>NZ_JAHKPV010000008.1 GCF_018860765.1 Marinobacter salexigens | reverse complement strand
TGGGTTGAAAATCGCCGATACATGTGAGCATTCAGCGCATTTTTCTTCCTTCCGCGGTTCATATGGTCGAACCAATTTCGAACTAACCGGAAGAGCTGAAAGTTATGTGTGAGAATGAACAGTTGCGCAGCTTCTGATGTTTTCGTTTTCATGAAACTGAAAGCGCTATACAGTGAGTTTGCATCCAAACTCGATATTGGATCATCTATCACGATGATCGCTTCTGTAAGATTCAAGCTCTCATCCTCGAGCGTTTTCAGAAAATACATGAAAGCTATAGCAGTTTTCTCGCCCTCGCTCAGATGATAAGCCGGTTCTCCATGGCGAAATAGACGATACCCAGAGTCAGACGCCTCGAATGTCAGTTCTCGCCGCCCAAGGTATGCCGCCACCTCTTCGTTTAATTCCTCTGCAGCTTTTACATGATGACGCATCTCCTCTTCGAGCTGCTTCATTCGGGCTTTTTTCCTATCGCGCTCGCTCCTTTTGTCCTCAAGGCTGACATCCAGCTGACGCAATTCGTCCTTGTATTGTTGGTACTCATCGAGCGCTGAGAGAACCATGTCGTCTGCCAGGCGATTCATCGCGTCTCGGACTTCTTGCTCAAATGATGAACTGTGCCGATTGTGCTCGTCGATTAAATTGTTGATCCGGTCGATGACCTCGAGCCCAAACTGTGCTGCGATATTCTGAGAGGCATCCAAAGCTATACTTGCGGTTTTGAGTAACCAGTTAGAATCTTTTGCCGCTGTCGAGAATGCGAATAGATAATCCCGAAGCTCCATTCGCTTAAAGGGATTTTCACGCTTTGTCTTGAGCGCCGATACCAGTGTGTTAAGGAAATTAACAACACTCAGTTTGCTGGATTTCCACCGTCCCGCGCTTTTTTCGAAGTCAGCTTGAAGGTGTTGATAGAGTAAACCAGCAGCCGGAAGCTCGAAGTCATTAATTGAACTAATCGAAGACTTGATACTCTGAATTTGGTTGTCCAGCTCATCCTGAAATCGATTCAGCTCATCGTTGAAATGAGCTTCCAGATCGTCCAAACGACTTTCTGGAAGGCTCTGGTTGCAGAATAGGCAGTGGTCTGTTTCAAAATGGTGTTGATGTAGATTTAAGCCGGTTTGAACCCACTGTCCTAGCTTGGGGTTGTCGCGAAGCTCCTCGATAACTGATGCCGTTACAGACCTTTCCAGCAAAAGCTCGACCCTTTGAGCCAATTCCATGAACTTAATCGAAGGCAGTTTCACGTTAGCAACCGTTTTCATGAGTTGCGCATGTGCAACTCCCAGAAGCTGCCCCCTTTCGGTCTCCTTCAAGCGGGTACCGCTAGAGGCCAACAGCTCTTCTACTCGGCTTTCAAAAGCTGGCCGATTGTAATTATTGAATCTACCACCTGGTCGCGTGAGGGCATTTTTTATGTTCGATGCGCCCTCACTGCAGAATTTGTCGAATCCTTTCTGCTTGGCGAATTTTTGAGACTCGAGCGACTTAAGATCTTCAAAGACAGTTTCGACTTTCGACCTTAAATCTGAGATCTCCTTCTGCTTTTCGATGGAGTCCTCACCAAGGTAGAAAACTGGAGCCAACTCCTGTTGCGCCGGATCTTCGAAGATGGAGTGCTCGATAAAATTCCGGTTGAACACCCGAACAGGCGGGATTGACACGGTTTGAGGCAACTTTCCGTCTACCGTTTTATCGCCAAACTCAAAGTGCAGTGACGATGCGCTAGACGGGCGCCGGTGCTCCAGATCCGAGAAAATGTTTGTCAAAGTCGTTTTGCCGCTTCCGTTCAAGCCGTAGATCAGATTGAAACGAGCAAAGTCGTCGAGGTTATCTGGCCAACTGAAGTCTTTAAAAATTCGGAACCCTTTGATGTCCTTGATTTTTGTTAAATGCATCCTGCCCTTCCAGAATTAATACCGAAGCCAATAAAAGTTTGCCTTGAATACTGAATGATTCGCACAAGGAAACCAAGGTCGCAGCCGATCGGCGATATCCAACTGCAAACAGTTGATCACAACTAAAACATGAGAAAGTTGCCTAAAATCTCTGAAGAGCAGCAAGGGAATTAGTGCAATGCAGGAAAAACTCAATGATGGCAGGCTCAAGCAAGATCGAGAGGTGCTTTTGCATCTGGTTTGGTCGATGCCCATTGAGCAGGCAGCTGACAAGCTCGGGATTTCAGGGGCCGCGCTGAAGAAACTGTGCACCAAGCTTTCTGTTCCCAAGCCCCCTTCGGGCTATTGGGCGCGATTCAAGGGTAATCAGGAGCGACCTATCCCGCCAATGACTGCATACCTGGACGTGCTCAGTGCTCAGCTTAACCAAAAACCTATTCAACCAGGGGTTCATTTATCGGAGCGGAAAAAAGAACTTTTCGAAAGGGCTGCTGAGATCGCTCTTAACCAGAACTCCGAATTGGGGCGATTCGAGTTCAAAGGAACCGGCAAGCTGTTCAGAAAAGACGGGATGGTCGGAAAACGAAACGAAACGAAACGCTGTATTTGTCGACACCAACGTCTATCGGTCACCAATTGACAGGATTCAAGGAATCACCTCCCACAGTTTCACAACAAGCGTCTATGGCCGCACCATACTGGAAATGGAGTTGGCGACGTTAATGGTGCGTTAGCTCTATGGGTACACTAATGACCCCAGTCACCAACCCCCAATCAGCAACTTCTGTAGCGTACTGCATTAGAAGATTTGGCTGGTAATGTGAGTGGGTCATTCGTCCGTTTTTATCGTTTCTGATATTGCCGATCAGACGCTCATTGAACATCTCTATCGCAAGCGAAGGAATGTAGCGGCTTTGATCCCCATAAAACTTATGGATGATCTGTTTTGCGTTCATCAATTGAGTATCGCCGAGGCCCCAAGCATCAGTCGGGTCTAACTGAGCGAGAGCCAGAGAAAACAACTCGAGAATGCGCTCAAAATCATCAGCTGATAGATAATTATAGCCAGCAAACGGCATTACGTGTTTCGTTGTCATAGAACGATGGCCCGAGTGATCAGAAGATGTCTCAGCGAATAATTACATGACTTATCTTATCTACAAGCCAACAAACACAGCTTTCAGTACTAACCCAGCCTCACATCTAAATTAGTCGCAAGACACTCCACATTCTGCCAACCCTGCAAAACGACGGCATTTTTATGCGGTCGTTGTGCGCTTGCTTCTGCTCAAAAACACTTACAGTTAGCTACATGCCTGATCGAGTTTGACTCCAATAGAGCCCAACTTAAGGGTCAGATGCTTACTTCTTAATGAGTTCTGGAGATAGCTATGCGTCCGGTATCAATTGAAGATTTTATCCAGGTTGTCTTTGAATACGACAGCGCGCCGCCTGCCCCTTCAACTGTTCGTCGACTCTGCTCAGCGAAAGACGAGTTCGGACTGGCAGTTATCCCGGGTGCCTTTAAGCTCGGGAAAGCCTGGAAGATCGACTTGGATGAGTATTTCCGGGAGATGGAGCGTCGGATGTCCGGATCCGGTGCTGAAGATGACAGCTTCATCCACGAATTGGCGAGTAAATTAGCTTCCTGATATGGCACCTAGATATCGTTCGAAAAAGCATTCGAGTCTGCAAAGATACCCTGGCCTCTATCTCAGTGAGGATGGCGTTTATTTCGTCCTCCACCCTATAACAAAAAAACGGGGTAGCCTGAGGACGAAAGACAGAAGCGTTGCGATTCGTCGTTGGTCAGTTCTCAACCAGTCATGGGAGGCCGAAGTCCATGAGTGGCAGGCCAATTCGCTAGCTGAAAAATTAAATAGCCTTTCGACTCCAACAAACAAGGGAGACCATATCCTTCTAAAGGACTACCTCGCGAATTGGCGAACAGAGGTCCTTGGTCATCAAGTACAAGGCGACCGCATAGTTTGGTCTGAGTGCCGAGTCCTTTCCTTAAGAGGACCGAACAAAGGTGCCCCAATCGCTAAGCCAACCAGAGTTGATTACGCGAGCGACGCCCGGCAGCTGGAGAAAAGTGACGATGCGCAGTTCCCGCTTTCCGACCCACAAATCCTCCGGAAAATTCGCAAACTGTTATCCCCATGGTTGCAGATGCCGACACATTACAACGGTCTCAAGAACACATTAAATCGGGTATTCCTCCATGCGGTCCAGGAAGGACTCATTGATCGTAATCCAATGATTGATATCCGTAAGGCTGCAGAAGAAAAACGCCAGGTTCTCATCCCGGATGAAGCCTACCGGAAGATAACTGGACACCTGTGCGTGCATCGCCATAACAAACGAGATATGGACGGCACTTGGCGCGCGAAGATTTGCGATCTCATTTATATGATGAGTCAACAGCCGATTGACGTTTTCAATTTGAAAGAAGCCCAAGGTGAACTCTATAGAAAACCCGTCGATCGCGGGGACTATTTCGCCTACGGAGTGATCCGCTTTGCTCGCCACAAAACCAAAATCGGTATCGAACTCGAGATGAACGAGGATCTCGCAGATCTGTGGATGTGGTTCGTGGAGTTCAAGCGGAAGGAGGCCATCATCAGTGAGTATCTACTGGTGTATCCACGATATTTCGACATGCGCTCCAGAGCACAGCAGGTCAAGCATAGAACGATACAGGCTGCATGGAGAGACGCGTGCAAAAAAGCTGGGTATGGAGGTATGTACCATCTCAGAGACCTTCGCAAGAAAGGCCTGACAGAAGAGTTCCTAACCCAAGGAGAAAACGACAAAGGCGGCCATGACACGGAGGCCATGCGAAATCATTACCGATTAATAAAGCCACCTAAACGAGCCAGAACCACTATTAAATTCGATCGAGAACAGAATACGAAATAACTGCAGATGTTGAATAGAGACCATCAAGACCATTTGGAAACTTATAGGAGACTTACACATAGGAACATAGTACGCATATTGATTATGAAGCTTCTGAAAACCCGGCTGTTCGCATACGTAACTTGGTTTTTAGGCCAAGCCGGGCAGTAAGAAGATTATCCGTCAATGAAATATTTCTAAGGTAAACTTATGAATTTAAACAACGGCTTACAGATCTTTCGTGAACATAAAACATATATCTACGTTGCCCCGAAGGAACAGAGCATCGCAGTATCTATGCACCTTAATGATCATCATTCTGGGAAATTTTCCGAACCTTTTCTCATAAAAGACCAAGATTATTCTTCTGTCATCTATTACAGCAATGGCGAAGAGAAGGTAAATTTGAAAATTGGGAAGTATTTGCAAACACACGAATTAGAAATCATTAAAAAGAAAAGCCGAGATTTACTCGCCGACACAGCTCTCACAGGATCTGTACTGGCGAAAGAAATTGATAATCTTGTATTGAGTGTGGGATTCGAGTTCGATAAACCTAGCCAGCCCCATGAGCTGATTCCGGACAATCCTGTAGATGGAGATCCGGAGTTTTTGCTCTATGCAACGAATGATGATCTCGCTCGCTTCGCTTTTTTAGCGTCCAGTATGTGCATTCCGTATATGCACCCCTGGGATGCATACCTACACCTTCAACTACTGCGAAAAAACGCATTGAAGAATGCTAAAAAAATCAGTACTAGCGATTTAGCTTAGCTCATAATTCTCAATGTCAGAAATCCACCTCGAGGCCTCGAACAACAAAAGCGAGGCCTTTTGCTATCCGCTTTAAATGACTTTTGCCAGGCTATCCATGAAAGCGGATTATATTTTGGGTGTATTTTGGATGTTTTTTGGGTGAGAACCTGAACTAAAATCACAGGCGTTAACTAACTGATTTGAAACGATAAAAATGGAGGCGCGGGTCGGAATCGAACCGGCGTACGCGGAGTTGCAGTCCGCTGCATGACCACTCTGCCACCGCGCCTAAAAAGATCGAAGGATTCGAGTCTTTGTGCTCTCAGGTTGGCGTTGAGAGACTTGAAGTAATTGGAGCGGGAAACGAGATTCGAACTCGCGACCCCAACCTTGGCAAGGTTGTGCTCTACCAACTGAGCTATTCCCGCTCTTAGTTACCGAAGCAATGCCCCGACAACGGATGCGTATTCTACGGATTACGGCTCTTTCGTCAATACCTTTTTTTAAGTTTTTGTTTTAGTGGGGGTTTGCGAGTATTTTTTAACCAGTTTCACCGTGAATTTTCAGGGCCTCAAGATCCCGCGGCTCTACACCCAGATCCCGCCATTTTTCAGGATGGCAGGTGAATAACAGTATCTGGTGGCGGGTTGCTGCGTTAAACAGTATCCGCTTCATACCGTCCAAACGCGATGAGTCGCTGTGCACCAGAGTGTCATCCAGAATGATTAGTGTCGGCCGCCCTGCTTCTTTCAGCAGATCTGCATAGGCCAGGCGGCTAATAAGGCCCATCTGCTCCCGGGCACCAAAGCTCAACTCTGCCATCTGCCCCAGTTCGCTGCCCCGGCTGAATTTACCGGGCATAAGGTTTTCATCCACTTCCAAGCTGGCTTCAGGGAAGAGAAGGGTCAGGTAATGGTCCAGATGTTTTTGCAGCGGCGCCTGCAAACGCCTTGTCAGTGCCTGACGTTTTTCGATTAACAGGTTCAGGAGCATCTCCAGCGCTTTTGCCCGTCTATCGAGCTCAAGATACCGGCGGGTAACGTGTTCTAAATCAGCCGCTAGTTCGTTCTGCTTCTCCTCTAGCCCCTCAGCCCCCCAGGCTTCCAGCCTTGCTCGGATTTCACTTAGCTCCAAGGCTCGTTTCTGCTGAGCATTTTCCTGATGTTCGGCGGTGGCGCGGTAACGCTCTATGTCCTGTTTCAACAACTCAGGACGAGCTTCACGAATCAACGCTTCACGGTCTTTCAAGGACGCTTCGAGTTCTGCGTTTTGCTTTTCCGCAACGGCGATATCGCGGGCAATTCCTTCTATTTGTGACTGGCGCTCGGGGCTGTTCAGCTCACCCTGCATTCGCTGCCATTCCTGCTGCGTTGTTTCGCTAACGTAACGAGCTTTTTGCAACAACCTTTCCTGGTTTCTCTGCCTCGCCTCTGCGTCTGTGAGTTGACCCTCCGCTTGCTTTAACTCCGCCTCAGCTTGGCTCAGCGGTTTTGGATCACCCTCTGTGTCTCCCGCTTCTGGCAGCGCTTTAAGCTCAGTGGTCCTAGCGAGCAGCTCGGACTCGACCTCAGTCCGCCCGGAAACAAGCTGGTCGACGCCTAAGGGCGCCAGAGACTTTAGAAGGTCATCAAAGCGTTGTATCTGTGCTTCAGCATCTTGCAGGCGCGCCAACTTTCCCTCTGCTGCTTCAACGGAATCAACTCCCAGCTCCGTCAATTGCTGCGACACAGAGTTCCGCAATCGTTCAAGCTGTCGGCGGAGGCTGGCAAGGTCATCGCCTCCGGGCTGAATCCCGAGATCACCGATATCAGGAATTGTAAGAACACCTTGCTCCAGCAGCAGCTTCTCGCCCTGCCCTTCAACGCTTTGCCCATTCAGGTTCAGAGTGGCACCTGGTTGAAGATTCCAGGTAACACGAGTGGCTACGGTTTGGATTCGGATGTTCGCGTCATCGAGTTCACGTTGATTCTTCTTTAGTGCCTGTAATGCATTGCGATTTATAAGGTTTTTCTTTTTTTGATTCCGTGCTGCATCCAGAGAATTCTGAATATCTTTGGCTTTATCCTGCCTTTGTTTGAGTTGGGTCAGATCAGCTTCTAGCCGCGCGCAGTCTTTTTGCAAGCGCTCGCGCTTATCTCTCAGGTGGGCTTGCTGAACGGTTTGGTTGGCGAGCTGGTATTGGTTGCGCGCACGTTCAACCTGCGCTACCAACTCAGGGCTGGCGAGTTCCTCCTGCTCTAGCTGGTGTTTTGCCTTGAGATAGCTTTGATGACGCAGCTCAAGCTGGTCATTCTGGTTGCGCCAGTGAATCTGGTTTTGCTGAAGTAACGAGAGGTTTTGCTGAATCTGTTTTTGCGACTCCAATCCCCGAGCCTGTTGCTCCTGCAATGCCTCAACATCCCGGTATTTTTTTTCTGCGAGCTGCATCTCGCGTCTGGCCTCTTCCCAAGGTCGATCGCGATTGGCCTGTTCATGCTCATCTGCCAGAGTTCCCAAACGATCCACTTGAGTCTTATACTGTTCAACCCGTGATTTCAGCTCCAATACTTGCTGTTGCAGCGCCTCCCGGTTATTGGCAAGTTCCAGATAGTCGCCCCTTGGCCTCCCGGTGGATGTCAGTAGCTCTTTGCGCTGCTGCTCCACAGCCTGAATAATCTCGTCGCCACCGCTACTGGCGACTTCTCCCACCAGATTATTCAACGCGGATTTAAGATGGCCACCGGCGTGCAGCACGGCGTTTTCAATGTTTTGCCCGGTTCCCTGCTCTACCCAAAGCAAACCCGGAATTCCCCAATGCTCTTCTTTGCTGGCGCCTTTTTTGGGGAACTGGTAGCCCAGCAATTCAGCCAGTTTTTCTTCGGCTTCTTCGCCGCTGAAGGTTTCGTCATCTACCCTCAGATCACAGCGATGGCGTTTGAGGAAACGCTTGTCCAGTTGCCAATGCTTGCCTCCGTGCTTAAATGTCAGTTCAACCGTTGGCGCGGCAGAAGAATCGCCCCAAGGCGCCAAGTCTCCAGCGGATTTGGATCGGTAACGTTCAAAAAAAGCGGCACGAATGGCGCGGACCAGAGTGCTCTTACCGGATTCGTTGGGGCCGTGAATCAGGTTAATGCCCGGCTGCAGGCTATCCAACTCCAGACCGTGCCTGAATTGGCGAAACTGCTCAACACGTAAACGCTGGAGTTTCATTGGGCTACCTCCGCGTCTTTGGATTTGAGTAGGCCTGCAAGAATACCGAGTGCATCCCTTGCTACGGTTGCCGCCTCATCTTCTTCAGTCGCCTGCTGGCTCTCTCTTAGCTCTTGAACCACTTCTCCGAGATACCCATCTGCATGGAGCTCAGCAATATCTTCTTCTGTGGGCTCCAGTTGCAAGCCGCTTCGATCACAGGTAACACTGCGGTAGCGGGCTTCTGCTATAGAAAGGGCTTCCGTCAGTTTTTGGTCGCCGCTCAGCGTGAGTATGCCGTTAAGTTTCACGTCCAGAACCGAAGCCTCTGTCAACTCGCCTATGCGAATCAAAAGTTGGTCTAGGTCGGATGGGACAGACAAAGTTTCCCGCCATTGGTGCCATTGATAACGGGCGGTCTCATGCCGGGTCACTTGGGGTGTCGCACCGGGGTTTTCGACATCAACAATCAATACGTACCCGGCATCGTTGTTGCGAAAGCGCTCAGGTTCCGGCGTACCGCTGTACCAAGTTCGTTCGTTAATCCGCTTAACGCCGTGCCAGTCACCCAAGGCCAGGTAATCCAGTTTGGCCGTGCTGGTTCTGTCGGGAGCAATGGGGTTGGTGGAATCAATTTCGTCCGGCAGCAAGCCCTGAACGCTGCCGTGGGCCAAGCCTATGCGCAAAAAATTCGCTTCAGTTTCCATATCGGCAAAAGGTTGAGTCAGGTCGCCATAGGTGTGTCGTTGGGTAAGAGGCGCGGACAAAACCGCAATGCCCTGCTCCGGCAGAGATGTCACCCCGGATTCAAGAGCAAGGTGAACATTCGGTGGAACGGCGCCGAGGCGCATTGCGCGAGTCCACACACTCTCCGCAAGTGCTGCGTCGTGGTTACCTGGCAGCATTACCCAAGGGCCAGCAAAGCCACTGGTGGCGTTAAATACGCGCCTGATGGTGCGATCAGACACGGTTTGAGCATCAAACACATCGCCGGCAACCAAAACCGCGTCGCACTGGTGTTCAGTGGCCAGCGCCGCTAGTCGCTCTATGGCTTCATATCGAGCTTCAACCAATGCCGCGCCATCTTCCGCGTCGAACCGGCTATAGGTTCTGCCCATTTGCCAGTCTGCTGTATGTAAAAACTTTGGCACCTGCCTTCTCCTTGCCTCTTACCATTGCCAACCGCCAGCATGGTACACTTTATTCAACTCAACGGGGTGCCGGGCAAATGCCGGGCTGAGACCATACCCGCGGAACCTGATCCGGATTATGCCGGCGAAGGGATTGAGCACTCACCAGAACTGGTGGGGCCCGCGACATGGCTGCCAATTATGGCCACCCCTCACTTGTTGCGGAGAATACACCATCATGTTCATTAGAGTACTGCCACTGTTTTTGTTCGCCTTAGCTTTTACGCCTGCGCACGCTCAGAAAACACCCAATCTCACTGTATACACCCATCCGTCTTTTGCCGCGGAATGGGGCCCCGGCCCTGCGGTTAAAGAGGCCTTTGAGCAGACGTGCAACTGCCAGATCAACTATGTGGTCCTGGATAGCGGTGGCGACATTCTCCAACGCCTGCGCCTTGAGGGCAAAAGTACTCAGGCCGATGTAGTGTTGGGCCTGGACACTGCCACTATGGAAACCACCCGGCAAACCGGCTTGCTGGCAAACCATGAAACCGATCTTTCAGCCCTGAATCTGCCCATCAACTGGCAGGACCCCGTGTTTGTACCTTACGACTGGGGCTACTTTGCGTTCGTTTACGATACCGAACAACTGCCCAACCCGCCAAAAAGCCTAGAGGCGCTGATTGCTGCCCCTGACGACCTGAAGATCATCATCCAGGACCCAAGAACCAGCACACCAGGCTTGGGATTGCTGCTCTGGATGCGCCATGTTTACGGTGATCAGGCAGCTGCAAAGTGGCAGCAACTCAACGGCAAGATTCTCACCACAACCAAAAGCTGGAGCGATGGCTATTTCTCGTTATTCATGAACGGCGAGGCACCAATGATTCTTTCCTACAGCACCTCCCCCGCTTACCACATGGCCGTGGATAAAACCGACCGTTATCAGGCCATTCAATTTAGTGAGGGCCACTATCTGCAAGTTGAGGTGGCCGCTCTGGTTGAGTCATCCGATCAGAAAACACTCGGGCGAGAATTTCTCGACTTTATGCTGAGCGCGGATTTTCAGCGCCATATTCCCCTTAAAAACGTGATGTACCCGGCTACTGACCTGGGCGATGAATTGCCTTCTGTTTTTGACAAGCTGATTCAGCCAGAAGAAGCGTTGTATTTTGATCCGAAAACGGTCAGCGACAACCGCCGCCAATGGATGAACGAGTGGCTGGATGCCATGACACGCTAATCCCCCCATGAGCAGCCTCGCTGAGCGCCAGCAGCACCCGCTACCTTCGCACTCGACACCCGGTCGGCCTGCACCCTTCAGTCGCCCCGGGTGGCAGCTCTGGCCCGGATTTGCGATAGCCGGTGCGCTGGTACTGCTCTCATTGGCGGGACTGGGTGCTCTTGTCTGGGAGGCTTCACTACCGGATATCAGTCAACTTTGGCAAAACCGTTATTTGCGCACTGTGGTTAGTTTTACGATTTGGCAGGCGTTTCTTTCTGTTTTACTCAGCCTTCTTGTGGCTATCCCGATTGCCAGAATCCTCGCCAGACAACCTGCGTTTCGGGGGCGCGCTGTTCTGCTACGATTGATGGAGCTGAGCTTGGTGCTTCCTTCGATTGTTGCGGTGTCTGGATTGGTTAGCGTATATGGGCGTCAGGGTTGGTTCACTGGCTTCGCCAGCGACTGGCTTGGCGCTTCCTGGAATCTCTATGGCATCAACGGCATTGTGTTGGCCCATGTATTTTTCAACGCGCCTTTGGCCGCGCGGATTCTTTTGCAGGCAACTGAAGGGACACCTCCATCGCAACTCAGGGTTGCCGCCCAGCTCGGGCTTGGCCGCTGGTGGTATTGGCGAGCGGTAGAGTGGCCATCCATCAAGCCTGTCTTGCCTGGCGTTGCTGCGTTGGTGTTCACCCTCTGCTTCACTAGCTTCGCCATAGTGATGACCCTGGGCGGCGGGCCTGCGGCAACTACCATTGAAGTTGCCATCTACCAGTCTTTGCGATTCGAGTTCGATTCCGGGCAAGCCGCACTTCTTGCCATGGTTCAGCTTATTATTTGCGGCTTCCTGTGGTGGCTGGCAGCGCGCCGCGGGCTTACGGCTTCTCTACTTCCGGACAGGCGCGTTGCCTCGCACCGAACTAAAGCCGGGAGCTCTCCGCGCGCTCGATTGGCGGATGGCACCATCCTCGGGTTGTTTGTGCTCTTTCTGGTTATGCCACTGTTCGCCATTTTAATCAGAGGGCTTCCCGGTATGGGCAGCGCCTTCTTCCCGCAAGGTAGCTTCTCGGCCAACCCCGCATTACTTGATGCCACAATGAGAAGTCTGGCCATCGCCCTACCCGCCGGTTTGATGGCTGTCTGCGCGGCCCTGTTGATTCTGGCCTGTGGAGCAACATCGAAGAGACCGGCCATCACCCGGCTAACCGATGTGGCAGCGTATTTGCCCTTGATGATTCCGCCGCTGGTTCTTGGTACCGGTCTGTTTCTGCTGTTCCGGCCCAGCCTTGGCAGTTCAAACGAAGGATTGGTGCTGGTCACGCTAATTAACGCCATGATGGCTCTGCCTTTCGTATTGCAAATGCTGAAAGGCCCGCTGGGAAGCCTTGACTCCGCCAGCCGCCAGCAAGCCGATCAGCTTGGCATACTAGGCTGGTATCGCTGGCGCTGGCTGCACTGGCCGAGAATGCGCAAGCCACTAGCTTTGGCCATGGCCTATGGCACAGGCTTGTCGCTGGGCGACTTCGGCGTTATTGCGCTGTTCGGCACACCGGGCCAACCTACCCTGCCAGTATTGCTCTATCAGCAGCTTGGCAGCTACCGAATGGATGCCGCAGCCGCAACCGGGCTCTGGCTTGTGTTGCTTTTACTGGTGTTGTTTAGCGTTTTTAACCAGTTGGGATCGCCGTTACACAAAACCGGTTTTGCAACCAAATCACCCAGAAGTGTTCCGGAGCCTGAACATGCTTGAAGTAAGAAATCTGGTGTTTGCCTACCCGGATCAGGAATCTCCATGGAATTTCGATTTCACGGTGGAGCCAGGACAATGCATCGCAGTACATGGCGCCAGTGGCTCAGGCAAATCCACACTGATGAACTTGCTGGCAGGTTTTCTCGAGCCACAGTCCGGCGATATTCTTTGGCAGAATATGAGCCTTCGCCATCACGCACCCTGGCACCGCCCCATGACCAGCGTGTTTCAAGAACACAACCTTTTCGAGCACCTGAGTGTCGATGCGAATATTGGTCTGGGCATCCATCCAGGGCTGAAGCTTACCTCGAGGGATCAACAAGCTATCGATAAAGGCTTGCAAAGCGTTGGCCTCGATGGCTT
Source organism: Marinobacter salexigens (assembly GCF_018860765.1). Classification (GTDB taxonomy): domain Bacteria; phylum Pseudomonadota; class Gammaproteobacteria; order Pseudomonadales; family Oleiphilaceae; genus Marinobacter; species Marinobacter salexigens_A. The sequence continues at coordinate 136,987 of NZ_JAHKPV010000008.1, read as the reverse complement.
TGGCAAGCGTTTGCCCGGAGACCTTTCCGGTGGCCAAAGGCAGCGTGTCGCATTACTGCGGGCAATTCTGCGGCAACAGCCGGTTTTGCTCCTAGATGAGCCGCTTACAGGCCTTGATAGTGATGCGCGGGATCTTCTTCGACAGCTTTTACTGGATCAGAAGGCTCAGGGAACACTCATTGTTCTTGCAAGCCACGACGAAGAAGATCGTCGAATACTGGCAGACAGCATCTACAAGCTCTAAGCTAGCAAGCTAATAGCCCAACCTTTGGAATTCAGACCCAAGTGCCCACCAGTGCCAATTCCTCAGACCACAGAAACTCTCCATCGATTCGTCGTCAGACAGGATCGTTAAAGGATGAGAATGGCAGCCTGACCATCCGGGGCGACTGGACTCTGCTTGACTACATGGCACTCAAACAGACTGTTGAAGGTTATTCTGGCAAGAACTGGAGCACGAACAATGTGGACCTTACGGGGCTAGGGCGAGTTGATACAGCGGGCGCCTCGCTTCTAATAAGCCTGCTGGGGGCAGAAACCCTCATGGCGCTGGCAGAGCAAGATGGCACTCTACCGCAAGAGCAGCGTGCACTGCTTCACGCTGTGGCAGATGCGATGCGGCAGCCACCCTCCCCCGAGCCCGAAGGCCTTTCGCCCATTCCACAGTTTCTTTCGGAAACCGGCAAGTCGGTGGAGGCAATCTGGCACCTAACCTACCTACTGGCCGGTTTTATAGGTCAGATTATCGCAACACTTTTTGTGGTTCTTCCTCGACCCAGTCGCTGGCGTGTTACACCTTTTGTAGCTGCCATTCATAACACTGGGCTCAACGCCCTGCCCATCGTCGCTCTGCTAACGTTTCTGGTGGGCGCTGTCGTCGCTTTTCTGGGCGCCACTGTGCTGAAAGACTTCGGCGCCACAATCTATACCGTTAATTTGGTCGCTTTTTCGTTTTTGCGGGAGTTTGGTGTTCTGCTTGCCGCAATCATACTCGCAGGCCGCACCGCCAGCGCCTTTACGGCACAGATCGGCGCCATGAAGGTAAACGAGGAGCTGGATGCGATCCGCACTCTGGGGTTAGACCCGGTTGAGCTACTGGTCATACCACGAGTTCTAGCAATGATGATCAGCCTGCCTATTCTTACCTTTGTTGGCATGCTATCCGGCCTGATAGGCGGCGGTATGGTTTGTGCGCTGGCCCTAGATATCTCACCTGCGCAGTTTATGGCGATTGTTGAGCGGGATATTGCGCTTAAGCATTTTCTTGTTGGCATGTCGAAAGCACCCTTCTTGGCATTTCTGATTGCCGCCATAGGTTGCCTTGAAGGGCTCAAGGTAGGAGGTAGTGCACAATCGGTTGGCGTACATACGACATCAAGTGTGGTTCAATCCATTTTTATCGTTATCCTTCTGGACGCCGTGGCCGCGCTCTTCTTTATGGAAATGGGCTGGTAAATTATGACCGATTCAAGAGCCCATATGGCCGCCAGCCAATTACCAACCGTTATTGAAGTCGAGAATCTTGATAACCGGTTCGGCAGCCATGTCGTACACAAAGACCTTGATCTCAACCTGTTCAAAGGCGAAATTCTTGGCGTTGTTGGCGGATCAGGAACCGGCAAGTCCGTACTCCTAAGAAGCATCGTAGGACTGCATAAACCGTCAGACGGCCGGATACGAGTGTTCGGGAAAGATCTCAACGAACTGAGCGCCGTAGAACGTTCAGACACAGAGCAGCGCTTTGGTGTTCTCTTCCAAAGAGGAGCCTTGTTTACCTCATTGAACCTGCTGCAGAACATTGCTCTCCCATTGATTGAGCATTGCGACCTATCCCGTGCCGATGCCGAAGAGCTTGCCCGTATGAAGCTTGCCCTAACGGGCCTCCCAGCCGACTCGGCCCTCAAGTACCCGTCAGAACTCTCCGGTGGTATGGTCAAGCGCGCTGCTTTGGCACGCGCTCTAGCAATGGACCCTGAAATTATGTTTTTGGATGAACCCACCGCTGGTCTAGATCCTATTGGCGCTGCCGCTTTTGATAAGCTTATAGTTACCCTTCGTGACGCTTTGGGGCTGACCGTGTTTTTGGTTACACACGATTTGGATACGCTGTATACAACGTGCGACAGGGTTGCGGTTCTGTCGCAGAAAAAGGTTCTGGTCGCAGACCGCATTGAAAAAGTCGCGGCAACAGACGACGCATGGATTCAGGAATATTGTCAGGGCCCCCGCGGTCGGGCCGCCAGTTATGCATTCCGGGCTCACGAGACGAGCCGGTTACGGGAGTAAAAAGGTTATGGAACCGAAAGCACACCACCTGCTCATAGGGCTATTTACGCTGATTGCGGTGGTGGCAGCACTGTTGTTTTCGCTGTGGCTTGCAAAGTCATCTGCAGACCGCGAGTGGGCCTATTACGAAATTGTGTTTGATCAGGCGGTAGGCGGATTGGCTAAAGGCAATCCGGTACTCTACAGCGGCGTTGAAGTGGGCGATGTTCTTCATTTGACCTTGGACCCGGCCAATCCAAGCCACGTTCGGGTTTTAGTGCGTGTAGAACAAAGCGTGCCTGTAAGGAAGGACACTCGCGCCGGTTTGGTGTTAGCGAATATTACCGGCAGCATGAATGTGCAGTTCAGCGGCGGTAGTCAGGACAGCCCGGTACTCTACGGTACAAAGGATAACCCGGCGTTGATCACCGCCGAGCCCTCTGCATTTAAAACACTCCTCACCAACGGCGAAGCCTTGCTGACCAAAGCAGAACAGCTGCTTACCAGCGCAAACAAGCTACTCTCCCAAGAAAACACAGACAATCTCACTGCCATTTTGCGCAACGCCCGCGAGGCAAGCGATTCACTACTGGGCAGCCGTGACCAACTCGTGGCTTTACTTGGGCGCATGGATAATGCCAGCCAGCGGGCAGCAGAAGCCGCATTAAAAGTCTCTGCGTTCTCAGACAACGCAAACGCTCTGTTACAGAACGAAGGCAAAGCCGTCATGACCAATATGAACCTTGCCATGACGAAGGTTCAAGACACGGTCGCACGTATAGATGATTTAACTCGAGATAACGAAGGCGCCCTAGACTCTGGGCTTCAGGGCATAGGAGAGCTAGCCCCTGCGTTAAGAGAGCTGCGCAACACCCTCAGAAACCTGAATAGGTTTACCCGCCGTCTGGAGGAGAACCCCAGAGGCACTCTCTGGGGTGGCCCGGCAATCAAGGAGGTATCCCCATGATAATACCAGCGGCAAAGGCTATCAGAGCGTTTGGCACGGTAATGGCGGTCTCGGGGGCACTGACTGCTTGTACGGTGTTCCCTATCCCCGAAGCCCCCAGAGTGATGGATTTTCCGGTACCTGAGGAATTGCAAAATAGCGGCACAAGCAGGCCTGAAAGCCTTCGGGTTGATACGCCCTTTGCCTCGGAGCCGTACAACAGTTCACGGATTCTGGCAAAGCCAGAACCTTGGGAATTCACGGTGTATAGTGGGGTTCGATGGCGCGATACGGCACCGGTTCTGTTACGGGATATGCTCGCAGGGGCGTTCAGGGCGAGCGACGTTTTTCGGGATGTGGTTATTGATACAGGCCCAAGCAACAGTGACCTGACACTTGCTACAGAAATCTCGGCCTTCCATACAGTTAATCATGGTGACAGCGCGCGGGTCACCGTTACCGTTTACGGTCAACTAATAAACAACCGTTCGCGACAAACCCTCTGCTCCAGCAACTTCATCGTATCAGCGCCAGCCAAAGACAAGAGTATAAACTCCGTAGTGCAAGCATTTGGCGACGCCGGTGAAGAACTGGCAATAAACCTTATCGACTGGGCGAGAAACTGTGAGGCGAGGTAGAGTTAATCCTTTTCTGGGAATAAATCCGGCCAAGCAGCTTTAATGTATAGCCCCATAGACCAAAGCGTTAATATGGCGGCGATATAGAGCAAACCTACAGAAACATCGGACAAAAACTCGCCGGGAGGAAAGGCCAGCAACCCTACAATAGATGCCATTTGAGCTGTGGTTTTAATCTTGCCGATATAAGAAACCGCAACACTTGCACGACTGCCGATTTCAGCCATCCATTCCCGCAATGCAGAGATCACGATTTCTCGGCCAATAATAACGGTCGCAGGAATGGTTACCAGAATTGCGGAATACTCCTGAATCAAGAGCGCCAGCGCAACTGCAACCATAAGCTTGTCGGCCACAGGATCAAGAAACGCGCCGAAAGGGGTGCTCTGGTTAAGTTTGCGGGCAAGATAGCCATCAAGCCAATCGGTTGCGGCCGCCAGCGCAAAAATCGCTGCACTCACCGTATAGCTCCAGTGCATGGGGAGATAAAACACCGCCACAAAGACCGGAATCATGATGATGCGGGAGAGTGTGAGCAGGTTCGGTAAATTCATACGGTTATTACTCGTCATGCAGCGCTGCGTATATGTTTTCAGCCAATGATTTACTGATGCCCTGAACTTTCGTCATTTCATCAACACTGGCTTTGCGTAGTTCCTGTATACCACCAAAATACCGGATGAGCTCCCGGCGGCGTTTGGGGCCAACCCCTTCTATACCCTCTAGGGTAGACTGACGACGCTTCTTGTCGCGCCCTTTACGATGCCCGGTAATGGCAAAACGGTGGGACTCGTCCCGAATGTGCTGAATCAAATGCAACGCCGGGGAATCGGCAGGTACTCGAAACACATCGCCGGTCATGGCGTCGATCAACTGCTCCATTCCCGCGCGCCGGGTTACGCCCTTAGCCACACCGATTAGGGGAATATCAGAAACCCCAAGTTCATCAAAGACTTCCCGAGCAATGCTCAATTGCCCCTTACCACCGTCAATAAACACAAGATCCGGGCGCTTGCCCTCACCCGCGACCATACGGCGGTAGCGACGCGTCAGCACTTGGCGCATGGCATCGTAATCATCACCAGCTTTCACACCTTCAATATTGTACAGGCGGTAATCACTTTTAAGGGGGCCATTCTCATCGAAAACGACGCAGGATGCGACGGTATTTTCACCGTGGCTATGGCTAATGTCGAAACACTCCATCCGCGAGGGGGTTTCAGCGAGCTCCAGCATGTCACGCAGCGCCAGCAAACGGCGATACACGGTCTCTTTGCTGGCAATGTGTGTTAGCAATGTTTGCTGGGCATTGGTCATCGCCAGTTCCAACCAACGCCGTCGCTCCCCTCTTACATTTCCACGTATACGGGTTTCCCGGTTAGCTGCATCCGAAAGCGCATGAGCAAGCAGTTCCTGACCTTCAACCTCAACCGGCACCAGTATATCTTTTGGAATCTCGCGACGCGTATTTCCACCGAAATAATATTGCCCGAGAAAAGCACTTAACAGCTCGCCTTCGGATTGCTCCAAAGAATACCGGGGAAAGTAGTCCTTGGTTCCCAGAACTCTGCCGCCACGGACGATTATGACAACAATGCATACAACCCCTGCATCTTGTGCGATAGCGATAACATCTGCATCTCCGCCCTCACCATCTACAGATTGCTGCTCCTGAACATGACGCAGGTGATTGATTTGGTCTCGGCAGGCAGCAGCTTTTTCGAACTCAAGGTTCTCGGCAGCTCTTTCCATGGCGTCCATCAGGTCACGGATAATGGCCGGGTTTTTACCCTCGAGAAACATGGTGGCGTGGCGAATATCCTGCAGATAGTCCTCGGGTGAGATGTAGCCTACACACGGCGCCGTGCACCGGTTGATTTGATACTGCAAACATGGGCGAGCACGGTTCCTAAAATAGCTTTCACTACAAGATCTTATACGGAATACCTTTTGCAACACATTAAGGCTTTCCTTAACAGCGCCAGAGCTTGGGAACGGCCCGTACCAGGTTCCTCCACCCTTTTTGGTACGCCCACGCCGAAAGGTCAGCGAGGGGTAATCACTGTGGGAAGACACATAGATATACGGATAAGATTTATCATCCCTGAGCAGGATGTTGTAAGGGGGGCGCAGAGACTTGATTAAGTTCTGCTCCAGCAATAACGCTTCTGTTTCACTGCCGGTGATGGTTACTTCAATAGAGGCAATTTTAGCAACGAGTGCTTCCGTTTTCGGTGCCAGCCCGGTCTTTCGGAAATAACTGGAGACCCGTTTTTTAAGGTTTCCGGCTTTCCCAACGTAAAGTACGGAGCCGCCTTCGTCATACATTCGGTAGACGCCGGGCCGTTCCGTTAGCTGTTTCAGGAAGTGTCTGCTGTCGAACCCTCCACTGCTTTCAGTCGTGGAATCAGACCTTGTGGGCATCATGCAACCCAAGACGCACTGCCATCAGAGCCAACTCAACATCGCTGGAGATTTCCAGTTTTTCAAAAATTCGGTAGCGGTAGCTGTTCACCGTTTTGGGGCTAAGGCAGAGTTTGTCGGAAATATCCTGCACTTTCTGGCAGTCTACAACCATCATCGCTATTTGCATTTCGCGCTCAGATAGGCGATCGAACAGCGATAACTCACCCTCGTCCTCTTTATCGCCACCCAATTGCTTGAGCGCCATTTTTTGGGCAATCTCCGGGCTTATATAGCGTTGCCCTGAATGAGCCATGCGAATGGAACGGACCATTTCGCGGATATCTGCACCTTTGGTGATGTAGGCAGAGGCGCCGCTTTGCATCACCCGTGCAGGGTAAGGGTCGTCGGCGCAGGCGGTTACCACAATCACCCGAACGGTATCGTCAATTCGTAAAATGCGTCGAGTGGCCTCCAACCCACCAATGCCAGGCATACGGATATCCATTAAGACGATGTCCGGACGCTCGTTGCGCACAAACTCTATAGCCTCCTCCCCAGATGGAGACTGGCCAATAACATCAATATCGGGATCATCCGCGAGCATCCGGGTTATCCCGGAACGAACCAGCTCATGGTCATCTACAACCAATACCCTGATCAAAATTCACCTCGCACAACGCTTTCAAAAACCTGCGCGATTGTAACGTTTACAGACGCGCCGGGGTAGCAGCAGGCTCAAATACCCCCTAAAAGGTAAACCGGTTAACTGGTTACTCAGGAACACCAAGCCCGGCTGTGTTTTCCATAGGGTCAAACCAGACTACCAGTTCGCCCCTGTTAATCGCTTCCAAAACCCGGCTCCGCTCGGCCATCGGGTTTTCTGTATCATTCAGCCCATGGTAGCGAGTGCAGTACTCTTCTGCCAGCCCATTCAGCTGTTCTTTAGTCAGCAACTCTTTATCAACCTTGAACTTTTCTTCGCGGGGGTCCGGTTGGGACTGATGCCCGGTTTCATCGCTCATAGTCTCTCCTGTAGGCCATACCGTGTTAAGGATTATGCCTAAAAAGTCGAAGCCTTACCCACTTTCAAAATCCCCGGCGATTCACTATCATTCCTCGCTTTCAAAACGTTTGGATGCTAATGAACGCGTTAGTTTTTCGTCTCACACTCCCAATTCTTTTCGGATACCTTCCTTTAGGTATGGCTTTTGGGGTGCTATTCACAACCCAACTTGACTATGCGTGGTGGGCTGCGCCACTTATGGGCGTGGTGATATATGCCGGTGCAGGCCAGATTCTAGCGGTCAGCCTGTTAGCGGCGAGCGCCGGCTTGTTAGAAGTGTTCATCGCCATGTTCGTGCTCAACGCGCGCCACCTTTTCTACGGCCTTTCGTTGCTCGGCCAATTTCGTAGGGCTGGATGGAAAAAGCTGTATCTCATTTTTGGCCTGACTGATGAGACCTATTCATTGCTCACAAGCCGCGCGCGTTCGCACGACACACTTCATGAACTTGACGTCGATTTCCGCATTACGGCGTTCAATCAGGTCTACTGGGTGATTGGCTGCACTTTGGGCGCTCTTCTAGGCCGCAACGTAGCATTCGATAGTACTGGAATCGAGTTTGCATTGGTGGCTTTATTTATTGTTCTTACAATAGAGCAACTGAAGGCTTTGGGAGACGCATTCCCAGTTTGGGCAGGTGCAGCGGCCGCCGGTATTGCTATGATCCTTCTGCCAGCAGCCCACCAGCTCATCGGCGCTATCGCAATCGTGACAGCCGTGCTTTTGCTGCAATACCGAAGCCTGCGACCCAAATCCAATGCGGAGGGCCGCAGCCATGTCTGATACAAGCTACCTTGTTGCATTCATTGCCGTTGCAGCTTCTGCGACCTTTGCGACCAGAATCATACCCTTTCTGTTTTTTGAGCGTCATACCGAGCACCCTCTGGTTAAACACCTCGGGCGCTTCTTACCAGCGGCTGTTATGGCTTTGCTGGCAACGGTGTTTTTGCAGCGTTCAGGAAATTGGGCAGCGGTAGTACCGGGGCTTGATGCCATTCTTGCAGGAGCGCTAGTAGTAGGTATTCACCTTTGGCGCCGCAATGCCCTGCTCTCCATTGCAACTGGCACAGCGGCGTATATGCTGATAAGCCAAACCGGCGTTTTTGAAGTCGGGCTAGTGGGCTGAGGTTCTATCTCAGCGACCCCGTTCCAGATTTGCAACTAATCGGGAGTCACTCAGTGCGGCGGTGCGATGCTTAACTACGCCTTTATATTCAGGGCTCTCAATCATGGCCATAAAGGCATCGATTGAAGGGTAACGAACAAGCAGCACTTGATCCCAAGTCTCCTCTGGCGGCGCAATAAGAGAGCCAACGCTGTGTCCAGACCAAATCACCTCAGCGCCCACCGCACTCACACAAGCTGCGGCCTCTTGAATATAAAGCTCGTACGCCTCACGTCCACTTCGCTCACCGGAATCGTCTTCATAGCTTGCTCTGTCACGGAACCTCAGCAAATTTAACATGACGACGGGCTGGTCTTTAGGCGTGTCGGCCAAAACCTGCTTTAACTGCGCGGGCGTATGGTTAACGGCGTTCATGGGCACCCCTTTGTCCTGATAAATTTCGCCCCACTATAGCCCACGCTTCATGGCTTACAGTAAACCATTTCATTACCTTTCCGTCAGATCTATCATAGGCAAGACACTCTCTGGACCACTGGCCAACCTGAATGGATCTTTTCTCGCTCTTTCAACAAACGCTGGAAACTACTCTTCCGGTTTTCGCTATGGTGTTTATCGGACTTGGCCTAAGAAGGGTAGGATGGATTGACGATAGTTTCGTTAACACTGCATCTGCACTGGTTTTCAAAGCCACGCTCCCAACGCTGGTATTCCTCAGCATCATAAAAGCAGATCTCAGCACATCTCTTAATCTTCAACTGCTGACATTCTATCTTTTTGCGACCCTCGCAAGTTTCTTTCTGGCTTGGTTATGGGCACGCTGGCGTGTTACCCACCAAGATCGCGGTGTGTATGTTCAAGGCGCATTCAGAGGTAACTGTGGCATTGTGGGGCTGGCTTTGGCGGCAAACTTGTATGGCGATTTCGGCCTATCGGCGGGTAGCATCTTGTTGGGGCTCGTTATTCTCTCTTACAACGCCCTGTCGGTGATCGTACTCACCGCCTATCAGGCCGGGCGATCGCCCGAGTGGCGCCGTATTCTCAAGGACATATTGCGCAACCCGCTCATACTTTCCGTGTTTGCAGCCATCCCCGTCGCATGGTTGAACCTGCAACTGCCTGATTGGATACTGACCAGTGGCGATTATTTTGCGTCCCTTACGCTGCCCCTAGCGCTGTTATGCATTGGGGCAACCGTGTCATTCAGCGCCCTGCGCAGCGATAGTTCAACCGCCTTCAGCTCGGCACTAATGAAAATGGTATTCTTGCCAACACTATGCACCGCTGCAGCTTGGGCACTAGGCTTCTCGGGTGCTGAATTGGGTTTGCTGTTCCTATTTTTCGCAAGCCCAACCGCCGCGGCAAGTTTTGTGATGGCCAAAGCACTCGGCGGGAATGATCGTCTTGCGGCAAACATCATCGCAATCACCACGTTGATGGCAAGCGTCACGATAACCTTGGGGGTGTTTGTACTTAAAGGTGTGGGCCTGATATAACAATGGCATCAAACCCCGAACACCCTACGACGAATTAGAGCCACGAATGACTGCAAGAAAACCCTACTCTCAAGCCTGTGAAAACAACAAACAGGTTATTCTGGAAAAGCTTGCTACCTTATTTAGTGGCCCGAAAACCATACTCGAAATTGGTACAGGTACCGGGCAACATGCGGTTCACTTTGCCAGAAACCTCCCGCACCTAACATGGCAACCAAGTGATCATCCGAGCAACTACCAACTCAGCGAGCCATGGCTGAGCGAGGCTAACCTGCCAAACATAAGCGAACCTTTGTCTTTGAATGTTAGCGCCAGTGATTGGCAAATCCCAACGATTAGCGGAGTTTTTTCCGCAAACACCGCGCACATCATGTCGTGGCCAGAAGTTGAAGCAATGTTTCAGGGTGTATCTGCCAACCTTCAGGCACACGAAGCCTTCTGTTTGTATGGCCCATTCAATTACAGCGGGCTGTTCACCAGTGCCAGCAATGAGCAATTCGACACACACCTAAAGCAACAGAACCCGGCGATGGGGATTCGGGACATGGACGACCTGAAGCGCATCGGTAGTGATAACAAGCTGGTTCTGGAATCGGACTTTGAAATGCCGGCCAATAATCGGTTGCTGGTCTGGAGGGTTCACGGAACTTAAACCAACTGATGAATTACACACTTAGAAACGTACTACCAGACGAGATTGAATGGCTTTACGAGTTAAACAAGAAGTCCTTCCTTGACGTAGTGGTTCGACAGTTCGGCAAGTGGGATGAAGTTCTCCAGAGACAGCTTTTTTTCTCAAAATGGGAACAACCGCGCCCGGCTCAAATTATCGAGACACCGAGCGGTCGAGTCGGTGTTGTCATACTGGAACAGCTTGAAGATTGCGACTGGCTAGACGAGATCCAAATTTGCCCTAACTATCAGAGCCAAGGCCTCGGGACGACACTTTTACGTGACCTGCATGCAAACGCTAGGTCACGAGGTGTTCCGCTTCGGCTTCAGGTTTTACATGCGAATCAGGACGCAAAGCGACTATACGCGCGAATGGGTTTTCTAGAAAGCGAGAGACTGGCAAACCACTTTCTGATGGAAATCAGTTAACAACGCCCAAAAAGCAGCGTTGGGTGGAAAGGTAAAGAGCGGCTCCGGCTGAAACCAGCACAGAGCTAGAGGATCACCACGGGACTGCTCAGATAATATAGATTACGTTGGCTGCGCATCAAATTTCTTCTCAATTTTGTGTTGATCTTCGGTACTGTTGATTTTCCAGTAACTCGATATGTACAGATGGCTTTTTATCATTTGGCGCTCCTGTTTAAAATATGTTCGAAGAGCGCGCATGCTGTGAAACTCACAAGCCGCCCATACCGCCGGTTGGCCCGGCAACCAGGAAAGCTGTTCAACGTGTTTCAGTAGTGCGCTGGTATCAACGTCCGGTGTGGCGCTCACAACCCAGTGAACCTCAATGTTCTCTGGATGCTGCAGCGGCTGAATGTCGTCGCCTGACACTACTTCAATAACTACGTAGCCTCGGGCGTCTTTGGGCAGCTGAGCAAGATTGACTGCGATTGCCGGTAGCGCTGTCATATCCCCCACTAGAAGGTACCAGTCTGCGTGCCTATTGATGAGTTTTTTAGGCCCCGGCCCACCCACGAGAATCTGGTCTCCGGGTTTCGCACTAGCGGCCCATGCTGATGCAGGCCCATCTGCAGCGTGAAGCACGAAATCGACGTCTATCTCATCGCTGCGCTGTCCGCTGACGGTATAGGTTCGCATCAGGGGTCGTGATTCCCCGTGCTGCGGAAAAATCAGTTTTATATACGCACTTTCCTGATCCTCCGGAAAGTCGGCCAATCCCGAACCACCAAGCGTTAAACGCAGCATATGTGGAGTGATGTAGGCGGAGCGAACCACCTCCAAAGTTCTTGGCGTCGGTTTAGACATCAGGATTCCCCCTTCTCAGTATTTCCAACCTGTTTCGCGCTATCTGCCATCGTCTGACTGATGCGGAGGAAAAACGCGAGCTCATCGCTCTCAAGCTTTGCGGTCAATTGTTGCACCGCCCACTCTTCCACGGAATCCAGTTTAGTCATCACTGCCCGGCCTTCAGATGTGGGGTTCAGCAGCTGGCTGCGACGATCCAAAGGATTATCCCCTTTAACGATCAGACCGTCTCTGATCAAGTCATTGAGTGCACGAGTGACCTGAGCCTTGTCTCGCTGCATCCGTTTTGCAATGGATTGAGCATTAATCTGATCATTCCGGCAGATCGCCTTGAGCACCCTGATCTGAGTAACTGGCAATTCAATCTTCTGACGTTGAACACCTTCACGGAGAAGATGTTTATATGCGTGCATCAACCGATGCACAGCTTCGCTAAGTGACCCCTCAGTCATAAACACCCTCCCATATAGTTGACAAAATCAACCATAAGACATGTGGTTGATTTTGTCAACCACTTATAAGCGGCTTTGAGGTTGTCGGGGATGGAACGTGATATGAGCAATCATGGCAAGATTAATCATCCGTTTGTTCTATCTATTAAAAATTTTCAAACGCAGGTCATTAAGGTTCAAAAGCCTTCCAGAACAACCTTGCCTACGGCACGGCCGGTTTCCAGTTCTGCATGTGCCGCCCTGAGGTTTTCGGCATTAATAATACCCAGATGCTTACCTGCGGTTGTGCGGATATATCCCTGATCCACAAGGTTCGAGACCTGTTCCAACAGCTTATGCTGCGCATCCATATCTACAGCCTGGTGCATTGAACGGGCGAACATGAACTCCACGTGCACAGACAGGCTCTTTGGCTTGATTTTCATCACATCCAGTGAGTCTGGGTCATCTATCAGTGCAATCCTGCCAAAGGGAACGAGCAGCTCCACATAGCTTTCGAAGTATTGCTGCGTTGCATTCAGACTGGCTACATGGGTTACCGCTCCAACCTGCCCCTCTGCAATCAGTGCATCAATCTGGGGTTTAAGAGGTTCCCGGTGGTCTACTACAAAATCAGCACCCAGCGCCTGCACCCAGTTTCTGGAAGCTTCGCGGGACGCCGTTGCTATAACCGTTGCTCCTGTCAGGGTTTTGGCAAGCTGAATCAGAATAGAACCAACCCCGCCAGCCGCGCCCACAACCAGTACAACATCATTCGACTTACGTCCGTCTCCCGGTGATTGCTGCCTGAGCTGCAGATGCTCAAATAACAATTCCCAGGCAGTAATCGTAGTCAGTGGGAGTGCTGCGGCTTCAGAGTCGGAAAGGCTCTGTGGTTTATGGCCGACGATCCGCTCGTCCACCAACTGGAACTCGGCATTCGTCCCGGAGCGGGTAAGATCGCCTGCATAGAAAACCTGATCACCAGATTTGAACCCTGCAACAGCTTCACCAACTGCAACCACCTCTCCTACTGCATCCCAGCCAATCACCTTGTACTCTCCGGCTTCGGCTGGGACATTCTGGCGAATTTTGTAGTCCACTGGATTGACGGCAACAGCTTTTACCTGCACCAATAAATCACGGCCACTGGCGATCGGTTGTGGTAACTCGATATCGATAAGTGCGTTTTCATCGGTAATGGGAAGTGACTCGCTATAACCTATGGCTTTCATCTACTGATCTCCTGCGTTTTCTTAGTGCCGTGACGGCGTTTAACTGGTGCCAAGTGTGAACCTTTACTAAACTGCCAAAAACAGCCTAATTCCTGAAACACTATCAATTTATTTTTGACAATATGACGCTTGAAGATCTGCAGGTAATACTCAAGGTAGCCGAGTTCCGTGGCATTACTGCCGCTGCTGCCAGCCTCAACATGCGAACGGCAACCGCCAGTGCTGCAGTAAAACGAGTGGAAAGTGCCCTCGGCGTGGAACTCTTTGTGAGAACCACCCGGCAACTTCGGCTATCCAGCGCCGGCGAAAAGTACCTCCCTCAATGTGAGCAGGCTCTGCAAATGTTGGAGCTGGCGCGCAATAACATTCAGGAAGACCAGGATTCCGTAGAAGGCGAACTGCGTCTCGCCGTGCCTTCTGACTTCGGGCGCAACCAGATGCTGCCATGGTTGGACGAGCTTATGGAGGCGCACCCGGACTTGAGCCTGCGGGTCAATATCAGCGACAGCAATGTCGATTTCTACAGAGACTCCGTCGACATGGCGTTGCGTTACGGCTCACCTAACGATGCCAGTCTCTACGGTTTTAAAATCTGTGATGTTCCGGGCATTCTATGCGCTACTCTGGAATACCTTGAACACCACGGAACGCCCCGGCACCCCCACGACCTGGCGCCTCACAACGGGCTGTTCTATCAGTTGCAAGAAATCCCCTACGATATCTGGACGTTCACCCGTAACGACCAGCAGTTCAAGATAAGAATGCGGGGTAACCGTGCCTCCAATGATGGAGATCTGGTGCGGCGCTGGTGCGTTGCTGGCAAAGGTGTCGCCGTCAAATCCTGCCTCGACATGTCTGATGACTTGTTGGCAGGCAGAGTAGTTAGCGTAATGCCGGAATTCAGGCCAAGAGTGTCGGAGTTGTGGCTTATCTGTCCCAGTCGGCAATCAATAACGCCAGCGATGCGCCTTCTAAGAGATCACCTGAAAATAAAATGCGCCAAAATTTTGAAAGACCTGTCAGGGAAAGGAATCTTGCCCAAGGATTCTAGCAACTGAAAAGCACGATCACACCCGACCCTTAACTCATTAGCCTCAACCATCCACCATAGGTTTCTGAGTGATTGCTCAAACTTAACTTGAGTGATCACTCAAGTTAAGTTATCGTCTCTTATCGAATTGGTTACCGATTGGTTGCGCCTCAAATTGAGTGATCACTCAATTTGAGGCGCAACCTTTAAATCAAATCGATTCCAAATTTTATTCGCCTAAATAAGAGGAGCTACTCTATGGCCGACTTTACCCTTCACAACAAAGATAGTGCTCCGGAAAAGAGTCAGGAATTGCTGGACACCTCTCTCAAATCGTTTGGCATGATACCGAGCTTGCATGCGGTCATGGCAGAAGCGCCCGGGCTGCTAGAAGGCTATCAACGCCTCCACCAGCTGTTTCTCGACAGCAGCTTTGATGATGAGGAAACCACAGTAGTATGGCAGACCATCAACGTCGAGCATGCCTGCCATTATTGCGTTCCTGCCCACACCGGCATCGCGAAGAACATGAACGTTGATGACGCCATCACAGAGGCTCTGCGTAACGAAACGCCTTTGCCTACTGATCGACTGGAGGCACTACGCAACTTTACCCTCGCCATCGTGCGCGGCCGCGGCAACGTTGACGAAAGTGTTGTGACAGAGTTTCTAGAAGCAGGATTCACTAAACGACAGATTCTGGAGGTTATCCTTGGCTTAGCTCAGAAAACCATCAGCAACTACACTAACCACCTTGCTGTCACACCGATAGACAAGCCGTTCCAGAAGTTTGAGTGGCACAAGGCAGATTAACCACGCCGTAAGTCGGAGGCAGCTCTCAGTGGCTGCTCCGTCTTACTCGTACTTTATCTATTTTTCGAACGAGGGAATGCACCATGTCGGACACCCATCAATATGAGCCACCACGCGTTTGGACTTGGGACGCAGAAAATGGCGGGGAGTGGGCCAAAACCAACCGCCCCATTGCAGGTGCTACACACAATGCAACGCTACCGCATGGAACACACCCTTTACAGATTTATTCATTGGCCACACCTAACGGCCAAAAAGTTACCATCATGGCCGAAGAGCTATTGGCCTTAGGTGAAACGGGTGCAGAATACGATGCCCACCTGATCCGTATTGGCGAGGGCGACCAATTTTCGTCCGGCTTCGTCGAAATAAACCCAAACTCAAAGATCCCGGCACTGTTTGATGCTGATACCGGCAGTCGGGTTTTTGAAAGCGGAGCGATCCTTCTCTATCTGGCGGAAAAGTTCGGACACTTTCTCCCAAAGGATCCAGCTGCTCGCACCGAAGTACTGAACTGGTTGTTCTGGCTTCAGGGTTCAGCGCCCTATTTGGGAGGTGGGTTCGGTCACTTCTACGCTTACGCGCCCGAAAAGTTTGAATATCCGATCAATCGTTTCACGATGGAAGTAAAACGTCAGTTGGATGTATTGGATAGGGAGCTCGCGGAGCATAGATATCTAGGTGGAGACGAATACTCCATTGCTGACATAGCGACCTGGCCCTGGTATGGCAATCTCGTTCTGGGGGAGGCTTACGGTGCAGGTGAGTTCTTACAAGTCGAAAGCTACAAGAATGTCCGGCGTTGGGCTAATGAAATCCTTGCCCGCCCTGCTGTTCAGCGTGGTCGAATAGTCAATCGCACTTCTGGAAAACCTTCTGAGCAACTCCATGAGCGCCATGACGCATCAGATTTTGATCTCAGAACTCAGGATAAACTGGACACGAAAACTTCAGTCTGAAAACGCCATTTGAGGCGCAAGCCTGCTCTCAGTCGGGTCAGTAAAGGGAGCAGGCAGATACGCACTCAGAATCAAACTACTTCTGTAACCTCTTCAGCGCGCAGCGCTTCCAGAGACTGAGCCATGTCTTCCGCGAGTGCATGCACGGCAGCACTATCTACATCACGCTGTGCAAATGCTCGCAACCCCATTATCTCAGCCTGTAGCCGTCGGCCAAGCCGAACGGGATCAAGCCCGCTATCAAGCTCCCCCACTCTTTTGGCTGCAATAAAACGATCGACAAAGCGTGCTTCCATACCCGCCAATAACTCTTCAGCCTTATCCCGAGCAATTTGTTCTCGTTCGCCGAGTTCCAATAGGCTTTTCACCAGCATGCAGGCCCGGCTTGGCAACTCTTTGTCACAAATCCCACCGAGCCCGCGCAGGTAGGCCGCCAGCCCTGCTAAGGGTGAATCGTAAGCTTGGAACGTGCGGTCCAGCTCTGCCAGACCAAGGCGGGCATAGCGCTCCAGCGCCTCCCGAAACAGACCATCCTTACTGCCAAAGGTGGCGTAAATACTGCCGGGCCGCATGTCGAGGGCCTTTTCCAGATCTTTTAGCGAAGTGGCATGAAAGCCCTTTTGCCAGAAAAGGTGAAGAGCTCGTTCAAGCGAATCTTGCCGGTTGTGAATTGATACACGTGCCATAAGTTATTTCCAGTGTTTTGCAGCGCCGCAAAACAACGCGGTGACAATTTGAATGATTGCTCAATTTTATCTTGAGCGTTCATTCAAGTCCAGCTACAGTCGGAAAGACAGGCAATCATTGTAACATCAGGCTAAATCCGAAATGACGGAAGGACGACACCCCATGCCACACGAAAAATTGCCATCGATTATCGTTTTCGACGTTAACGAAACCCTGCTTGATATAACAACACTAGAACCTTTGTTTGTTCGCATTTTCGGCGATAGACGAATTCTGAGAGAGTGGTTCGCTCAGCTAATCCTCTACTCCCAAACAATGACTCTATCGGGCATCTATTCACCTTTTGGCGAGCTTGGAGTAGGCGCATTGCGGATGGTCGCCAACATTCACCAGATTAACGTTGGAAATGCTGATATTGCGGAACTGAAGAAACGCATGAGCACTATGCCAGCCCACCCTGACGTTGCACCGGCCCTGACCCGATTTCGCGACGCCGGGTTCCGATTGGTAACATTGACCAACTCAGCCAGCGGTGCTTCGCCTACGCCTTTGGAAAATGCAGGATTAAGTTACTTTTTCGAGCGTAACTTTAGCGTTGATGCGGTTGGTAGATTCAAGCCTGCTCCTGAAACCTATGGGCTGGTCGCACAAGAATTTGCAGCCAAACCGGCTGATCTGTGCCTGGTGGCGTGCCACCTTTGGGACACTATAGGTGCTCAGGCTGCTGGTTGTCATGGAGCATTCATTACCCGCTCCGGCAACGCCATGCTACCAGCTTCAGGCGTGCCAATTCCGGATTTTATCGCACCAGAACTGGTCACCCTCGCCGATCAGATCATTGGTCGTCAGTAAGCACCTTCGCTGTATACCAGCCCATAGCTGTGGCTATAGATCCCCACTGTGTTCCCAAACAAATCATCCATATTGATCATGCGATAGGGCTTCTCGCCGGGGTAAAAGAAGTGTTCGGGCGCATACCCCGGCGCTAAAATACACATGAAGGTGGGTATTGCGCCCAATAAAAAACCCCAGCAGTCCTGCTAGGGTTCAATATTGGCGGAGAGAGAGGGATTCGAACCCTCGAAACGCTATTAACGTTTACACACTTTCCAGGCGTGCGCCTTCAGCCACTCGGCCACCTCTCCAATAACCTGTTTCAAATCAGCAATATCGTCGCTCATTTGAGGGCGCAAACTTTAATGGTTTTGGGCGCGCTTGGCAACTCCTCTAGGACAAATCCCGGGAAAATATCCGGTTTATGCTAATAATAGTCTGTAAGGTGCTTGCTACTCAGGTTACGAGTACCATGGCATTTCTAATCTGTTCAACAGGTTAACCCCATCTGGAGACTACTCATGCTTATGAAGTCCGAACAATCCACTTTGCTGCTGATCGATGTTCAGGAAAGGTTAATGCCAGCGATATCTCATGGCCAAGACGTTGTGAGCCGGTGCGTAACCCTCGCCACTATTGCCGGGCTTTTGGATATCCCCCTTCTAGCCACCGAGCAACTACCTGAAAAACTGGGACCAAACGTGGAGGCTGTGAAAGAGCTTTGCCACCATACGTTGGCAAAGCACCATTTCGACGCTTGCCCGGATGGGCTGGTTGAACAACTGCCCGAAGGTCGGCAACATATTGTCATAGCTGGCTGCGAAACCCATGTCTGCATGATGCAAACGGCACTCAGTTTGATTGATGCAGGTTATAAGGTTTGGGTAGTAGCAGATGCTACAGGGTCACGGAACGAGTTCGATCGGGATGTTGCTCTTGATCGGCTCAGTGATAGCGGCGCACGTATTGTTACTCTTGAAATGGTAGCGTTCGAGTGGATGCGACATTGCAAACACGCAGCCTTCCGCGATGTTCAGATGTTAATAAAGTAGCCTGTGCATCCACTTGCATAATTGCGTCGTAATAGCTGGCTCAATCTAAAATGTAGAGGCTCATGATGCTGAATATGGATTTTGACCAAAGGGTGGTCATCCGCACCAGCGAACAGGAATGGCTTCCCAGCCCAGCCAGCGGTGTCGCGCGAAAGCCTCTTGCCAGAGAGGATGCCGAAAGTGGGCACGCTACCAGTATTGTTCGCTATGAGCCCGGCGCCTCATTCAGTCGACACGAACACCCTCTTGGAGAGGAAATACTGGTTCTTGAGGGTGTGTTTTCCGATGAGACCGGCGATTACCCTGAGGGCACTTGGATAAGGAGTCCCCACTTAAGCGAGCACCATCCGTTTGTAGATCAAGAGACCGTTATATGGGTAAAAACTGGCCACCTGCCCTTTCAACGGAGCTTTAGTTAACGGGGCTATGGTCAACGATAACAAGCGCTTCAAGTTCAAAGCCCGCACGTTGAGCAACTTTTTTGAACCGGGCAATCTCTTCATCACTCACATCGGGTGTTCTTGAAAGAAACCACAAATAGTCACGGTTGTAACCGGTAATGAAAGCGTACTGATACTCGTCCGTGTCCAGCTCGAAAATCACATAAGATGCATAGAACGGGCCGAAAAATGACACCTTCAGGTGCCCCGCGCTCTCGCTATCCACAAACACGGCTCTTCCCTCAGCGATACTCCATTCTCCAACCTCGGCATCGTACCCTCGGTTGGTTACTTTTATACTTCCGTCATCCTGCAACTCGTATTCTGCAGTTACACGACTAAGGCCCTCCTCGAACGAATGATCCAGCCTTGCAATTTCGTACCACTTGCCTAAATACCTATCCGCATTCAACCCAGTCACAGGCTCAATACCCTTAGGCACGCCGGTACAACCCGCCAACATCAACATACATGAAAGGGTGAAACATAAGCTCACCGGATTGCGGAAAAATATCATAAAGCGCTCTCTGTTATTGGCAATGTAAATACACTCAACTCTATCACCTAGCTCTATTGAGGCTTTGCACCGTAAGGTTCAAAGCTTCCTGCATATCCAGCCCTTTCTCTTTGCTCAGCTCATGTCCACCCACAACAAACAACTATTGGGTGACGAACGAAGACGGCAGTCGATACTCATTGTGCTCTATTACTCCTACCCGGATCAGGTATGTCTTCACCGGCTCATCTTTAGAGCTCATGCGCCGGGTGTAGTAATTTACAGTATCCGTATTTTGGCAACCTCCTCCTCAGTGGCTGCTACTACATAGCTCACCGCCAGACTCAGCCAAACAGCGTTGCTCACTAGGGACGATGGAATCTCTTGACCATAAAGTATCGGTTTTGCGGCTTCTTCACTTAGGCCTTGTGCGGTTATCCGGAAGGTTTTTGTATCGAGAACGAGACCTGTCATATCTGGGGACAAGTCGGTTATACGGAGCTCTTCTGCAAAAGCGGAAAAGGACAAAACTACACGGGCTCTCGGGTTTTTCCTTCTCTCCGAGTCAGCCAAACGGCCATCAGTATTCCGTGAACAATCACGAAAGGTACAGCGACCATCACCAATGAAGACCAGCCTAACCAGGAAAGAACCACGCCAGCTGATAAAGCCGCTGTGGCCTGAGAGCCGAACACAAATATATCGTTGAGACCCTGTACCCTAAAGCGCTCCGCTTCTGTGTAGCCACGAGGCAACAGGGTAGTGCCACCTACAAATAGGAAGTTCCAGCCTACACCTAACAACAACAGAGCAGAGAGGTAATGATGGAAGCTAACACCACTGGCAGCCAAAACAATACAGCCCAGATAGGCTAAAAGCCCTGTAGACATCATGAGCGGTATACCAATAACCCGGGTAAGCCAGCCACTGATAAGCGAAGGAAGATACATGGCCATTATGTGAAGCTGAATAACCCGCTTGGCCGCATCCAGATCATGACCTGCCATCTCCGTCATACTTAGGGGCGTTGCTGTCATAATAAAGCTCATAACTGCATAGCCGATGGCAGCCGAACTGATGGCAACCCATATTAGGGGGTTTGCAAGAATTTGCTTCAACGGGCGACCACCGCCGGCGTGAGACTCTCTCACCCTCTCGCCCCGCGCCCGGTAGCCTGCCGCCAGTATCAGTAATGCCGCCAACTGAACACCCGAAAGACCCAGCCAACTTGCGAGAAATGGGTGCTCCGTATCCGCTCCACTACCAAGCGTGGCAATTTCAGGCCCAAGCCAGGCAGCAACCAACCCGCCAAGCAAAACTCTTGCAGCGGCCGAGCCTGCCATATTATCAGGCACTGATTCCATGGCGGCGAAACGGTATTGATGTACTACTGCCAAGCCTGAGCCACCTACAACCGCGGCTACACAAAGCAGCGGGAATAGCGCAAGCCAAGACGCCAAAGCGCCAAGCAAGCCTGCGAGCATGCCCATCGACGCGCCCAACAGCATAACCCGTTTGCGCCCTAGCCTTTCCATGAGCCAAGTGGCAGGCTTAATCGCAAGAACAGTGCCGACTACGACGAGACCCACGGGAAGCGTGGCGTATTCCGGTGCTGGAGCGAGCAAGCGCCCATGAATACTGCCGATAAACACGATGAACGGCGCTGTGCACATGGCCAGCGCCTGAGCGGCAACCAGCACCCATACGTTAAAGGGCATTGATTATTTTTTCCTGTAGATGATTCCCGGATGGCACTGGACCATTTCATAAAGGTCCGGCAAACCGTTCAGTGACTCCGAGGCACCTAAAATCAAATAGCCGCCGGGGTTAAGCGTTGCGTGAATACGAGTAAGAATGTCTTTTTTAAGCTCTGCGGAAAAGTAAATCAGCACGTTGCGACACATTACTATGTCAAACTTGCCAAGCATGTAACGCTCAAGGAGGTTGAGCTCTTTGAACTCCACCATGCTCTTGATCTGCGGGCGAATTTGCCAACCACCGCTAGCAGAAGGCGTAAAAAACAGCTTCTGGCGCTCCGGCGACAGCCCCCTTCCAATAGCAATCATCTCGTACTCTCCACGCCGAGCAACCTCGAGTACGCTTCGCGATATATCCGTTGCTGTTATCTTTACATCCCGCAGCTTGCCGGGCTTCTGGCGCCTGAACTCATCCACAATCATGCCAACCGAGTAAGGTTCCTGCCCGGTGGAGCATGCAGCTGACCAAATTCGTAGAGGGGGTGCAGGCGAACGAGCCGCGAATTCAGGAAGCAGTTTTTCCTGAAGGATGCGAAACGGATGGTTATCACGGAACCAGAGGGTTTCGTTCGTGGTCATTGCATCGATCACCACCTCCCTCAGGTTCCCCCTACCTGACCGCTTAAGACGCTCAAGCAGCTCCCCCAGCGAGTTAAGATTGTTCTCCTCCAGAATACGCCGTAACCGACTTTTTACGAGGTATTGCTTATTATCGCCCAGCAAAATACCACACGCATCCTGCAGGAACGATTTGAAGGCTTCATATTCCGGTGGCGTAATTTCCGCTTTCATTGGATCTCAGTACTAAGTGGATTACCCAGCAAATAAAATGTCAGTTCTGATCAATAATTTCCATAATTCGTTCAGCGAGTTCATCCGGGCTGAATTTCGCCATAAAATCATCCGCCCCAACTTTCTTGACCATCGCCTTGTTAAATACGCCGCTCAGTGAAGTGTGGAGCATAACAAAAAGACTACTGAGAGCGGGATCGCCTTTGATTCGCGTAACCAGTGTATACCCATCCATTTCTGGCATTTCCACGTCGGAGATAATCAGAGAAAGGTGATCCGTCGCTTTGGAGCCATCAGCCGTGATTTCTTTTAAGTATTCATAAGCTTGTTTACCATCATTTCGCATGACCACTTCCATACCGATCGCAGTGAGGCACCTTTCAATCTGTCTGCGTGCTACTGCCGAGTCATCCACAACAAGAACCGGCAGGTGCCCCGGAAATCTTTCTGCGCTCTTGCTTAAAACTGCTTCTGTAACGTCCTCACTAAGCGGAGAAACTTCAGAAAGAATTTTCTCTACGTCGATGATTTCTGCCAGTTTATCGTCAATTTTAGTGACAGCCGTAAGGTAAATGTCTTTACCTGCACCCTTCGGAGGTGGAAGGATATCTTCCCAGTTCATGTTCAGAATACGGTCTACACCTGTTACCAAAAACCCCTGAGTCTTGCGGTTGTATTCGGTAATAATAACAAAGCTGCTAGGCAATTCTTCCTGAGGGATGCCAGGCAAACCTATCGCCATGCCCAAATCAATAACCGGAATAGTCTCGCCTCGTGTATGCGCGACACCGCGCACTACAGCCCGGCTGTTCGGCATGGAAGACATCTTGGGGCACTGCAGTACCTCTTTCACCTTAAAAACGTTGATGCCGTAAACTTGGCGCCCGCGCAGGCGAAAAAGAAGAAGCTCAAGACGGTTCTGCCCGACCAGCTGCGTACGCTTGTTTACACTGTCTAATACGCCTGCCATCGAAGTCTCTCCTGATTGGCCGGAAGTACCGGCACGCATTTTGCTGTAACTTATCGTAAATTATTGAGGTGACGTAATAACGTCATCCGCAAACGAATATGTCGGTTTAACGGCCAGTTAGTCGTAAGCCTTAGGCATATTCGATGAATATTTGCCGTATTACTGACAGCATAGGACAAACCAGCACATATGCGCACTCAGCTTTTATTATGGATCTCACTCATATCGGCTTTGGCCAGCCCAGTGCTGGCGAAAACGACGGCGGACGAGATCCGTGAAGCAACGAGTTCATTTCTTGAAACCTTTGCCAGAGCGCAGGCAGACAAAGGTTATCAGGTGACTTATGAGGCTGGAAATATTGACAGCAGGCTGGCACTGGCTCCCTGTTCCTCTGCTCTAGACGTCGAATTCACAGGTGACCCTTGGAAAAGCGAGCATCCATCGGTTCAGGTGTCCTGCAGCGGCGAGCGCCCTTGGAGAATGTTTGTTACAACCACTGTTTCCATCAATGGCCCTGCGCTGGTGGCGGCTCGCCCTCTTGGTCGCGGTGAGCGGGTAACCAGTGACATGCTGCAAACCCGCTCCGTTGTAGTGAATGCTAGCCGGCGAGGAATTATCAACGATGCAGAGTTGGTTCAAGGCATGGTTGTACGTCGGCCCGTCAATGCAGGCTCGGTGCTCACGCCCGATCTTCTGGAGGCGCCAGACGCCGTTGCCCGGGGCGATCATGTTATCATTACCGCCCGCCGAGGCTCCTTTTCCGTTCGCTCCCGAGGCAAGGCTTTAGCCAACGCGTCGATTGGAGAGCAAGTGTTAGTGGAAAACCTTGCGTCATCACGCACAGTGAAAGCCAGCGTGATTGCACCCGGACATGTTGAAGTGCCGATGTAACGCAAGCTCGCGGCAATTTTATTCCGCTGGCAAAAGAGCGCCGCCGTTTGTGCGCCCTGATAACAGCATTGAACTTTGTGAATTAATGTTAACAAAAAGTAGATATCTACCCCTAAAGTATGTCGGCACCAAGCCGTTAAGTAGATATAAACCCGAGTCAGCCCACCAAGGTGTGGCTTAACCGTAAAGCAGGTACTGATATGTCAGTTGACTTAAATGGAATTGGCCGAGGCCAGGTCAACACCCAGAGAACCACGGCCGACAAGTCCGTAAGCAACCAGAGCCCTAAGCAGGCTGCACCAGAGCAGGCGACTGCAAAAGCTCAGAGCGCACGCGGTGAAAACGTTAATTTGAGCAGTCAGGCCAGAAATCTTAAACAGCTTGAGCAAAAGCTGGGAGACTATCCTGAAATGGACGATGAGCGGATTGAACAAATTCGTTCTGCGCTCGAAAATGGCACCTATAAAATCGATGCAGAAAAACTGGCCCAGAAAATGCTTGATATGGATAAAAGCATCTTTGGGTGAGTAAATTATGGCTGCAATCGATGATCTGAAGAACCTTCTTCTACTGGATATCCGCCAGCTGGAAAAACTGGCGAATACTCTAAAGAAAGAAAAAACCTGTCTGTCCGATTCTGACACCAAAGCTCTTGAGGCACTAACACGGGAAAAGAACGCCATTCTCGGGGATGTTCGGGAGCGTGCAAAGCAGAAAATTCGCGTTCTAGTAGCGATGGGGTTTCGGCCTGATAGCGGAGATCCTTCGCGCTTTATTCTTAGCGCCGGGCTTCATGAGGTCTATTCCCTTTGGCAGGAAGCCGATTTAAAGCTGAAGGAATGCCATGTTCTAAACGAGAACAATGGTCGCATTATCAATCATCTTCAAAAACGATTGGCTCGCCTTACAGACATTTTCAGGGGCGCATCAGGCCAACAAAAGCTCTATGGGGCCAAGGGTCAGCAAACAACCGTCTCCAGTAGAACGGTGCTTGCTAGCGCCTGATTGATTAACGCGTATAAATAGTCATTCTGGAATCCGGGTGGAAGCTAATGTCCTGAATGCTGACATTCCCCATGGATGGGCTTCCGCCTCCGCTTACCCGAATATTATCCATACGGATCTCCTCAATACGCTCAGGAAGGGCCATAGTTATTCTTCCGCCCTCACCGACTACGTACCTTGGCTCTCCTTCACGGTAATGAACCCCGGTAATTGAAAAATCCGAATCCAGAAGGTTAAGTACCGGAAAGAAAACATTCGCGCTGAGCTTCAGGCCTTCGATAACATCTGGCTCAAGCAGCTGTTCGCCGTCCTTTTGGGAGCCGGCAACCAACCCGATTCGATCGAGCAAAGAATTGTTGCCCTGCCCAGTTACCGATGATAACTCATCCTCTGTCAACGGCGACATGTTCGCTGGATCAAAAAGCTCTCCAGCTTCTACGCTCTGCGCTGCGCTGGCATCGTTGCTCGCTGCAAATGTAACCAGTGGCTGAAAAGGAAGAGCTACCATGGTGACCATTGCCGCAGCGTTGCGATAGCGGGACTGATGCTTCAATACCCGATTGAGTTCCCGTTCGGTTACCCAACCAGCCGCAACGAATACCTCACCCAAACGTATGCCGCTCTCACGCTGTAATCTAAGACCTTCTTCAAGTTGACCCTCTGTTAAATAACCACGATTAACCAGTAGTCGCCCAAGCCGTGACTTTTCCTCAAACCCTTTATGGAATCTCACTAAGCTTCTCCCCTTTCACACAGTGATTACCGTACAATCTGGCCTGACAAGCTAGATCAAGCTTAATTGCCATCAATAAAGATTAGTCTATACAAGTACATTCTACGACGGCAGGTATCCCGAAAAATGTATCAAATTTGTTAAGATCGAATGCACAATTGAGTTCGTTTGATTATTACAGGTAACACACCTCCCGATAACACAGTGAGAGCCCCGCAATGACAAATTCGGTAAATTCCTCAAGTAATGTGATACAAGTCCTGTTAATGGTTATAGGTTTGTCATTTATGGCATTTCAAACTCACGCCCAAACCGGTGCGGATGAGCAAAGTGAAACATTACCCAAGGTCCGCATTTTGACCAACGAAGGCGCAATCGAACTGCAGCTTCGCCCGGATGTTGCTCCAATAACGGTAGAGAACTTCCTGCAATATGCACGCGACGGTTTTTTTGATGGCACAATTTTCCATCGAGTTATACCGGGATTCATGGTTCAAGGTGGAGGGTTTACAGAAAACATGACCCGTAAGGAGCCCCGTGCTGCTATTAAAAACGAAGCATCACAAACCCTGCCTAACTTGCGCGGCACCATCGCCATGGCCCGTACCCACGCGCCGGACTCAGCCACCTCGCAATTTTTTATAAACGTCGCAAACAACGATGCTTTGAACGCAGGTGTTCGCGGTGCGGGCTACGCTGTTTTCGGCAAAGTTACGGCGGGGATGGGCGTAGCCGATAAGATTTCAGGTGTTAAAACCGCTCGTGTTAGAGGAATGGCCGATGTGCCCGTAAAGCCGGTGATCATTCAAAGTATTACATTAATCGACTAGCACACAAATCTAGGCCGCCATTATGACATCCACCCCAAAACCGCCAGCCGTTCAACCAGCGGAACTGCATTGGCATGATGGCATACCGGCGTCAAAACATGGCGGCCCTTATTTCCCGCCTACAAAGGGTTCTGAGGGCCCCCTCCACGCACATATTAACCCCAATGACTTACCCGCACGCTTTACCGAAGTTCCGAAAGCAGGCTCCTTCGTTATTGCTGAGAATAGTTTTGGTGCAGGGCTGAACTTTCTGGGCGCGTGGCAAGCCTGGCAAATGTTTGGCCCATCACATGCCGCTACACTCCATTTTATATCCGCAGAGAGCTCTCCACTTAACCGCAAAGATCTTGAGAGTGTGCTTTCGAGCTATCCTGAGTTTGACGATTTTTCTAAGCAACTGCTTGCCCATTACCCCCCACTGACCACTGGCACCCATCGCCTTGTATTGGCTGATGGCAGAATTCGCCTGACCTTGTTCTTCGGGGAAATAAACACTGCGTGGGAGGAGCTTTGCTTTTTAGCCGATGCGTGGTTTCTGCATGGAAATGTGCTGACAACTAACCAAGAATCAATACAAGACGCGACCATTCAACAGATATGCAAACACAGTAAACCGGGGACCACGCTTTCCATAACAAGCATTGCAGATAACCATAGGCAAGTATTGGAAACCGCCGGCTTTCGTCTGCTGACATGCACCAGTGCAGAGGACAGACCCGCTACGTTTTACGGCTATTTTCAGTCCGCCAGCGCCCCCATAACCGAGCCTACAGTACCCAATAAGCCTGCGACTTCTATCGCAATTATTGGGGCTGGCATTGCGGGCTGTATGCTGGCAGACAACCTTGCACAAAGAGGCTATGAGGTTACTCTTATTGATGCTGCATCCGGGGCCGGTTCAGCAGCCTCTGGTAATCTTCAAGGCGCCATGTACGTAAAACTCGGCGTGGAGTTTAACCACCAAACGCAACTTGCCCTCTCCGCTCTAACTTTCAGCCAGCAGTACTACGACTCTCACGGCGGCCAATTTTGGCACCCTACAGGCCTATTGCAACTCGCCTGGAGCGACAGTGAGCGGGATCGGCAACGCCGTTTCGTAGAGCGCAACCAATACCCAAAAGAGCTGTTACGTCCGGTTCCAAAAGAAGAAGCTGAAATTCTCACAGGTGCTCGCCTTGAGACCGGCGGGTTGTGGTTTCCCGGCAGTGGCTGGCTTGAGCCCAGAGAGCTTTGTAAATCACTTGCCTCAAACATCGACGTTTACAAAGTAATGGGCTCCTCAGTAAGCGAATTGATAGCTTATGATGGTAAATGGCACCTTTCCACAACGAATCCCAATGATCCGAAGCTTATTGCAGATCAGGTTGTGATCTGTGCAGGCCACTTGAGCCCCCAACTTATTCCAAGTTCGAGCCCCTTTCGCTTCAAAGCTATTCGCGGCCAAGTCACTCACTTACCTGAAGCTTTTGCACCCAGTCCACGCGCTGTTATCTGCGGAGCCCGCTACCTTAATCCAGCTCACAACCTTCAAGGTCAACAGTTAGGGGTAATCGGTGCGACCTTTGATCTCCATAGCGATGAGCCAGAGACCACAACGGAGAGCCACCGGGAAAACATCTTGGCGCTTTCAGCCATGGTGCCGCAGATACTGCAGGCGGACTTGGCAAAAGGCGACCTTCCAGAAAAGCTCGCAGGCCGCGTGGGGTTTCGCTGCACTACCCACGACTATCAACCTGTTGCAGGGAAGTACTGTGACGATCAGGGACGAGAGATGAAGGGGCTATACCTCTTAACGGGCCTCGGCAGCAAAGGCCTAACCTACGCTCCCTTGCTAACAGAATTCGTTGCAGACCAAATAACAGGCCAGCCCGATGCATTACCAAAATCGCTTGCGAGACGATTGGCAACGCGACGCATGCATCAGCCAAAGGTGGCGGCTTCGTAATCATTTACTACTAATGGTCTGCGCTCTCGCGCCGATACGATAGTAGATAAGTGTATTTTTCAGAGGGTAAGACAGGTGTCTATTTTTGTCAGCGAGCCAGGCCGCCCAGTCGGAACACGATTACCGGAAGTACTTCGGGGACGGCGCGTGGGTGATGTCAGTGAGCTTACGGAGAGCCAACCTATCAATCCTGAACGCGGCGAAGCAACAGACGCCGAGTTTCAGCTGGCGGCTCGTTCAGGTCGTCATCGCGCTCTGGAAGAGTACGGAACTGCTGCGTCAGGGGAGCGAAAAGACCAGCGCCCTTACTTGCCAGTTTCCACCATCTGTTCTCCGGTGCTCTACTCATTGCCTGCTTCAGCTACGGTAGCCGAAGCTATAAACTTGATGGACGAACATGGTGCGAATCATCTGGTGGTCACTGCAGATACATACGTTGCTGGGCTTGTTGCACAGCAATGGCTTCTCGCATGGCTTCACGAACATAAAACAGACGCTCTGGAGCAGAGTCTCACTCACATCGAGTTACCAGCATTCCTGACCGCCTCCCCGGAAACCGATGCCCATCAGCTCGCTAGGCTGATGCTCGCACACCAACTGAGTGCCGCTTTGGTGGTTGATGCTCAAGGTGAGCCTACTGGTATTGTCACCAGCACCGATTATCTTCGACTGTACGCCAGTGCAAGCGGCCAACAAGGTAGCGTTTAAAGGACCGTCGCTAAGTTAAGGGGTCAGCAACTCACCTTCAGGGCTAAGTAGAAGTATCACCCAATCCTCGCCCTTACGAGCTAAAGCCACAACCTCATCATCCCGATAATTGGCGAGTCGCGCGATTTCTGAATCGGCGGCATTCCACTGGAAACGCCACTCGTTGCGGAATACGGTGGTTTCTGCATCAGGGTCTGACTCAGGTGTCAGTGACACTCGGGCAACGATAGCGGAACTAGCACCGCTGGCCCCCGCAGAGTCGGTAAAGTCACCATCGGTGGCTCCTGCAACGACCAAGTCGCCATAAAAGTCACTGAGTGCTGCGAACTGCTCGCTGGAGACATCGTTTGCATCATTCAGGTTAAACGACTGGACAATTCCTCCGCCTAAGGTATACGCCAAGACGAAACCACTCTGGCTGGAACGAGGCTGACTTGTAAGAATCAGGCTTTCCTCTTCATCTCCATTATCATCTCCGTCCTCGCCTTCTTCTTGGCGCTCCACAACGGTGTATTCATTACTTCCATTACCAAGTAACCACAGGGTGCTTCCTTCCGCCACACCATTGGCAATCCGCTCATCCGCTTCCGTACCACGCTGGCGCACGGTGAGGTCACTATCTGAGGATGCTGCGGTATAAAAATAGGCATCCACCCCACCCAACGACGGCTCGCCGTTAACGGCACCTTGAGCAGACCCGAATAGCAAAGGACTCGCCCCCATCGCATTTACACCAGCCACACGGTCATCAGCAGCGGAACCCACTTGTCGTGTCCAAGCCACTGAAGGCGTAAAACCATTCCCTTCAGGCAAAGAGTCTATGCGCTGGAGAAAACTATCGAAGCCACCCGCAGACGTTTGCCCCGGCCATTGGCCATTGGTTTCACCAGCAATAACAATAAAGCCACTTGCTGGGTTTATTCCTGCTGAGCGAACCAGATCGTCGCCTTCGGTGCCGATGCGGGCTGTCCAAGTTTCAACATACTCACCACCATTGCTCGCCTCGTCATACCAGTACAGAGAGGAAACAACGTCGTTACCACCAATTTCTATAGTACCCTCGACAGAATCAGCTGTACTGTAGGCCACCACAAGCTCGAAGCGGATGGTTCGAACATTGTCTTTTGTTACTTCACGTCTAGCTACACCAATAACCGGCGCCGGTGTCGACAATTGGTCCCCTGAGGATGAAACATCGAGCTCCTGGACCAAAGCACCTTTTTGATTAAAGATGCGCACCTTAACCCTGTCATTGTCTGTACGGTCGTAACCGGCCACAAACATCTTACCCGCATGGCCCACCGCAATATCCGTCGGGACAAACCCGCTTCCAGAGCCTACTGCCAATGGAGATGTTAGTTCATTGATGCTAACCCTGAGCATTTCATCGGCCCCTGCACGGGCATAGTTTTGCCGTCCGAGCTGATAGCTGTTGTTCAGACCCAACAGGATGAAACGATCATCAGGCTGGGCGTTGAAATAAGGCCCTGCGCCTGAATCACCAATAACGATCGAAAAATTCACCTCATCCACGCCCTCCTCAAATACCAACTCATCGCCAGGCAGGTTGGTACTGAACTCAGTACCCAGCCGTGCGGATGAGCCCTCGGAGTGGCGCAATTTTGCTCGAATTGTTCCTTCACGGTCTCCCGTTAAACGCGCAACATAAGTTTGTGAACCGCCGACGTTCAGCGCATCCCGCGTTCCACCTTTAACCGTCTCTAGGCTGACTTTTGGCTCATTGTCATCAATGACTATCGCGGTTCGGACGCCTGCATTGGTTTCCCCAAGCGCTGCGATGCCGCCTCTTACTTCGGTCAGGCTCAGTCGAGCCGCTTCTGAGGGCTCAGGGAATGTGTCGTCCACAACTTCCAAACGAATATAGCACTCGGTAATCCCCGGCTCGAAGGTAATAACCCCGCCGGTATAAACACCGGGATACTCGCCTGTGGTATCTGTTTCGTAGGTCAAGTAAGGAAGATCTTCGAATGTTGAGTTGCTACCCAAAGCCACAATGTCTTGTCCGGGAATGGCATCACCTGTATTGGTTCTGCCGTGCTCACAGCGCTGGTGCGGGGTGCTAAAGCCGGAATCGCAGCTGGCGGTATCAAAATCCGACGTAAGCTCGAACGCGACTGCCACACGGGTGACCGAAGGCTGATCTAACAGTACTTTTACAAATACGGGGTGCGTAGGCCGTGTAAGGTCGCGGGTACCGCTAACTGCGCCGTTTTCGTCATAGGTGTTGATTGTAAAGCTATGTTCTCCCGGCATTTCCAGATCAGGCAACTCACACCGCTCCCGGAGCGTGTCGGGAATTTCAGGTGACACTACACCCTCGGTAAAGGTTTCAGCTTCCAACGATAAAGCGTTGTATTTGACCTCAATATCGAAAGGTTGCGAACCAGCCATCTGACCGTCCGTGCCCACCAGCGTAATGCCTTCATAGTTGCCAAGGTCAGCTTCGCCACGGGCGCCGCCGCTGAGACCAGGCACGCCACGCATAATTATGCCCTGTCGAGCCTTGTTGCTGGTGTCTTCAAGGGCCAACCAGGAGGGATTGTTGGTTAAGGAGTAGTCGAGGATATCTTCCCCGCCGTAAGCGCCAAAATTGTAGTAGTACTCAACGCCTAGGTAGGCGGTGCCCGGTGTAGCAGCCAAGATTGTTGGCTGATCCGGGTCTTTCTCGGTTTTACAGCCTGAGGCGGTAAAGGCCAAAAGAAGAACAATGGTCAGCTTTTTGGCAACGACAGGGCGAGGAAGCAACTCGGCACTCATGGAAAAAATCCGTTTCAGAACATTGTTTTTATGGCAGTGCGTGGGCGCTGGCGTGAGCCACCGATAACACACAGTTACAGAATGCAGCCATGTTAGCCACTTTCGGAAACGGGGTATCTGCGCGAGTTCTCAGATTCTTCGGTCTACGTATTAAAGCCCCCGATCTTTGAGCATCGCTAGCAGGGCTGGCTCATCCAAAATAGGGACACCAAGCTGCTCAGCTTTTGCCAACTTGGAACCGGCAGCCTCTCCTGCCACAACACAGGCTGTTTTTTTCGACACGCTGCCAGCCACTTTGGCACCCAGCGACTCCAATTTTTCTCTGGCCTCATCGCGGGTAAGTTCTGCCAATGTGCCTGTTAGCACCCAAGTTTGCCCCTGCAGAGGCTTGCTACCAGCGGAAGCTTCCTCTTGCTGCCACTGAACGCCCTCTTGGCGCAAAGCATTGAGGGTTTCGCGGTTATGGGGTTGTTCAAAAAAGCTGCGGATATGACCAGCAACAATAGGCCCAACGTCAGGTACTGCGATGAGCGCTTCTTCATCAGCCTCTGCCACTGCCTCAAGAGTGCCGAAATGTGATGCCAAAGACTTAGCTGTGGCCTCGCCTACTTCTCGAATACCCAGCGCATAAAGGAAACGCCAGAGTACAGGTTCCCGGGACTTATCTATGGCCTCGACCAGATTAGCTGCGGATTTTTCGCCCATCCTATCTAAACGCATCAGGTCTTTTGCAGTCAGCTTATAGATATCCGCAACGGTCTCGACCATGCCTTGATCGACAAGAATATCGATCCACTTGTCACCAAGACCTTCAATATCCAACGCCTTTCTTGACGCATAATGCCGAATCGCCTCTTTTCTCTGGGCTGGGCAAAATAGACCGCCGGAGCAGCGGGCGATGGCTTCGCCTTCAATCTGGATAACATCGGAGTCACAGACCGGGCATTGCTTGGGAAGCTCCACGGATCGCGCGTTCGCCGGGCGCTTGTCTGTAACAACCTTCACAACTTTTGGAATAACGTCACCCGCTCGACGGATAAATACCGTGTCGCCAATATGAACATCCAGCCTGCGAATCTCGTCCATGTTGTGCAGTGTGGCATTGCTGACCGTCACGCCACCAACAAAAACGGGCTTGAGGCGAGCAACGGGGGTAACAGCACCTGTGCGCCCAACTTGAAACTCCACATCTTCAATTATTGTCAGTTCTTCCTGCGCCGGAAACTTATGAGCAATAGCCCAGCGCGGCGCTCGGGAAACAAAACCAAGGGTTGCCTGATAGTCCAACCGGTTAACCTTGAATACTATGCCATCTATCTCATAGGGCAACACATCTCGCTTCTGCATCAACGCTTCATAAGCTTCAAGACATTCGGCTGCCCCACGTGCTTTACGCATCTCCGGATTAATTCGGAATCCCCAGCGCTGTACTTGTTGCAGACTCTCCCACTGAGTGTCAGGCAACAAGCTTTCGTCAGTGACCGCAACGCTATAGGCGCACATTTCCAAAGGTCGCCGCGCTGTAACCGTGGATTTCTTTTGACGTAGGCTACCGGCTGCTGCATTTCTGGGGTTTACAAAGGTTTTTTCGCCCTGATCCGCCAACCGATTGTTCAAGGCTTCGAAGCCAGCTCGTGGCATGTAGACCTCACCCCGGACCTCCACCAGATCGGGTACATCATTCCCTCGGAGGCGCAGAGGAACAGAAGGGATGGTGCGAATGTTTGCAGTGATGTCTTCACCGGCATAACCATCTCCACGGGTTGCAGCGCGCGTAAGAGACCCTTCCTCGTAATGCAGACTGACAGCTAGACCGTCCAGCTTGGGCTCGCAAACATACTCAACTTCGCTGTCTGTCTTGAGGCGTTCTCTAACCCGGCGATCAAAGTCTCGAAGCTCATCAGAATTGAAGGCATTGTCTAACGACAGCATAGGCAAGCGGTGGACAACCTCCGCAAAACTGGTTTCCGCGCTACTTCCTACCCTCCGAGTGGGTGAATCATCCGATGACAGTTCAGGGTGCTCCATTTCGAGCGATTGAAGCTCCCGAAAAAGGCGGTCGTATTCCGCATCCGGGATACCCGGATCGTCTAGCACGTAGTACCGGTAGTTGTGTTCATCAAGGGCAGAACGTAGCTCCTCTACCCGTTTGATAGACTCCGGTGACGGCTTACTCATAGGTCGGCGCTCTTTGTTGCTGTCGTTGTTGCTGTCAAAAAAATGCCCGGATAACTCCGGGCATTTTTATTGTAGATCTAACCCCGCCCAACTCAGTGGCGAGGTGAACGCTGCTTACGTTCAAATTCGCGAATTCGCTGTCGGCAATGTTCTATTGTCTGAGCCGTCATCACGCTACGACGTTCATCCTTGAGCTCACCTCCCAGATTACGCACAACGCATTGGGCAGTTTCGAGCATAAACTCAAAGGCCTGCAACGCATTCGTTGGCCCTGGCATGCTCATGAAAAAGCTGATACCTGGCGTTGTCATAGCCGCTACGTTGTTCGGCTTGAAGGTGCCGGGTTCTACGGCGTTGGCGACACTGAATTGCACAGGAGTAGTGGTATCTTCTGCCTCATGACGATGATAGATATCCATATCACCATGGGCTAATCCACAAGCTTCAAACAATTTCTGTAAGGCCACTCCGCTGAAATCCTCCCCCTGACGGGCGAGCACGTTAATCACGATCACCTCGCGCGCTTCCGGTCGGTTGGCTCCCGCTAACGGTTGCTCTGGGCCACCATTAGGTTGTGGCTCCCGTCGAGCAGTATCTTCTTCAACATCGGTGATCGCTTCAGCTGGCATTTCCGGCGATGACAGTTCTTCATCTTCCGCGCCCCAACCAGTATCAACGGTCAGTTCATCAAGCTCAACGGAGGAAAAGCCGGACTCTCCCATATCCTCGTCCATTTGCTCCTGTGCCCATACGCCCTCCTCATTTGGAAGGGGCTCATCAAGCTCAGAAGTATTTTCCCCCTGAGTTTCACGAACGGGCCGGGTCGGCTTTTGCTGCGGAGCACGAAAACGGGAGGGCTTTTCACGACGCACATAGCCGCGCTCTTCCAAGGTATCATTTGAAATTGGCCTCGCTCCACCATTAGGAAGCTCGGGATTATGATACTCATCCAGCGGTGATTCTTTTAGGTCATCAACGCCCATCCCGGAAGAAATCGCAATAGATTCTTTGCGAGCCCGACGCATGCGCCTCAAGCCGTCTATTACAATACCGATAATAACAAGGGTGCCGATGGCAATTAACCATTCCCTAAGTGACATAGTGCTGCTGTCCTGTTTGCAGATCAGATCCGGAAGCGAATAAAAGGCTCCGGCTGCTACTCTAAAAAAAGCCGGTACTGAATACAACGCAAAGCCGCATCACATGGCCTTTTTGTCATTCTTGGCGGTTTTCTGGCCAGCTACTGCCCCGTCTGGCGTCAACAGGCGGAACACTAGGCTTCTGCCAAAGCGGCCGCCTCTTCAACATCAACAGTAACCAAGCGCGAACAACCGGGCTCGTGCATTGTTACCCCCATAAGCTGGTCAGCCATTTCCATAGCGATCTTGTTATGGGTTATGTATATAAATTGTACCTGTTTCGACATTTCTTTGACCAGACTGGCATACCGGCCAACGTTCGCGTCATCGAGGGGGGCATCCACTTCATCCAGCATACAAAAAGGTGCCGGGTTGAGCTGAAAAATGGAGAACACCAGTGCAATCGCAGTAAGCGCCTTTTCCCCACCGGACAACAGGTGGATAGTGCTGTTCTTTTTTCCCGGAGGGCGGGCCATGATAGCCACACCGGTTTCCAGAAGGTCCTCACCGGTCAACTCTAGATAGGCATTGCCTCCACCAAATACTTTCGGAAAAAGGGCCTGCAAACCGCCGTTTACCTGATCAAAGGTTTCTTTAAAACGCTGCCGGGTTTCCCGATCGATTTTGCGGATAGCCGTATCAAGAATATCGAGTGCTTCTGTCAGGTCGTCGTGCTGGCTGTCGAGGTAGGTTTTACGCTCACTTTGAACCTGATACTCGTCTATTGCCGCAAGATTGATAGCGCCAAGGCGCTGAATGCGATTTCCGATTTTCTCCAGTTCCGATGCCCATTCCTCCTGACTGGCATCCTCAGGCAATTGGGGAAGTATATCTTGCAGCTTTACGTTCAGCTCACCAAGTTGCTCAATGTGGTTACTGGCACGAATCTCCAGCGCTTGGGATTCCATTTTCAGCTTTTCCAATTTGGAGCGAACGTCTTGAATCCGGTGATCGGTGCCGCTTCTTCCCTGCTCTTTCTCCCGCACTTCCCGGTCAATTTCTTCCAAGGCATCACGGGCTACACCAAGCTTCTCTTCCTCAGCTAATCGGCGATCCAGCAAACCTTCGAGTTGCATTTGCAGGTCTTCCATGGGTTCTTCCGCACTCTCTCTGGACTCCCTAAGGATTTCCAAGCGCTCTTCCAGACGCTCTTTCTGCATTTGCATGCGGTCTATGGTTTGGCTTAAGCCATCACGTTGGCTGGCGAGAGTTTGGAGCTGTAATTGAAGCTGGTGAGCATGATCACGATCATGGCGAGCCTCCTGACGCAATCCGTCAAGTTTCTCCCGCCGGATGTCCCGTTGTTCGAGTAAGCGCTCTTTTTCGTCATCACCGTCTTCCGTTAAAGCCAACGCCTGTTGCCATTGTTCTCGGGCGACACCGAGGTTTTCCTGCTGGCGTTCCAAATTCAGCACTACGTCTGATGCTTCTTCATGAATCCGAGTAAGTCGCGCATCAATCTGCTCGGCACGTGCACGCAGTCCGCTGATCTGGGAGGCAACTAAACTGAGCTCGCGATCGGTTTCGCTCAGCCTTGCCTGCGCCTCATCTCTTACGGATTCCGCTCTTTCTGCTCGTTCCTTCAGGGCTTCGTGACGCGCTATTGCCTCTTCCAGAGACTCCTCTGCCAGTGCAAGCTGATCGGCCAAGGTATCCACTTTTTTCTGCCGTTCAATAACGCCGATTTGGCTGGCGTCGGATTCAGGCATCCGCACCCAATCACGGGCTACCCAAACACCCTCCCTAGTGATGATACTATCGCCGTCTGCCAGCCCTGATCTTTTGTCTAGTGCATCCGAGAGAGACTCAGCTACCCCAATTCCCTTGAGCATAGAGCGAATAGCTTCCACACCACGCACTTTAGAGGCCAATACATTTCCAGAAGCCGCAGGAGTGCTGTCTTCGGAACTCGCCTGTATAACGGCAAGCCCCTTCGGCGCCTCCTGCAAAGCCTGAGAAAGCGCTTCGATGTTTGGCAACATTAGCCCCTGACTAAAGCGCCCAATAATCTGCTCTAACGCGAACTCCCAGCCATCCTCTATTTGAAGTCTGCCGGCCACACGAGGTAGGTCTACTAAACCATGCTCTGCCAGCCATGCCTGTTGCGCATCATCCTGCCCACCCATTTGTTCATCAAGCAGCGCTTGCTGAGATTCCAGTGCAGCTTGTAGGCTTTGTACTTTCTGTCGGGCACCGGTCAGGGCTTGTTCGGTATCACGCTGGTTTTGCTTGGCATCCTGAAGCTCCTCCTGAACCGATTCAATTCGCTCGGCCGCTTCTTCACGCTGCAATTCCAAGACCTCTTGCTGTTCTTGAAGCTCATGCAGTTCGTCGCGATCAACCTGACCGTCCAATTGCGCCTGTTCGTCTTGGAGCTTACGCTGGCGAGCTAACAGTTGATCTATGGCTTGCTCAAGAGAGAGGATACGAGATTGGGCGAGCTCTGCTTCGCGGCGAGCATCGGCAGAGCGTGAACTGAAGTCTTCCCAACGCTGCTGCCATTCGCTCATGGCATCTTCCGCTCGCTGAAGATTCTCTCCCGACTCCTCGGAGCGAATAGCCAGAGCTTCCTGTTCCGGCTCAATCATTTCCAGCTCTTCCCGAATGGCAGAGAGCTTATCTTCGTCTTGACTCAATTCCCGCGCGAGTTCTCGTTGGTTAGCCATCGCCTGATCCAGCTCCGCTGCAGTCTGGCGACTTCTCTCACGCTGATGCTCAAGGCTTTGCTCAATTCGGGCAATGTCAGCGCCAGCTTCGTAATAGCGTGCCTGCGAACGGTTGAAGTGCTCTGTACGCTCATGATGGCTATCGCGTAGGGATTCCAGAGAGGTTTCCAAACTGACACGTTCGGTAAGCTGCTTCTCAAGCTCAAGCTCCGTATCGCGGATTTTGCTGCGCCAAGCCTGTAGATCCTTATCCAGAGATTGCCAACGCAGAACCGTAAGCTCGGCTTTTTTCTGGCGCTCTTCCTGCTTGTAGGCTTTGTATTTTTCTGCAGCAGCAGCCTGCCGCTCGAGGTGCTGTAGCTGTCGCCCCAGTTCTTCACGAAGGTCGGTTAGGCGCTCAAGGTTTTCCTGAGTGCGGCGCATACGGTTTTCGGTTTCCCTGCGGCGCTCCTTGTACTTCGAAATGCCAGCGGCTTCTTCGATATAGATGCGCAGCTCTTCCGGCTTGGCTTCTATTAACCGAGAGATCATGCCTTGTTCGATAATAGCGTAGCTACGAGGGCCTAGGCCGGTGCCTAGAAACAGATCTGTGATATCACGGCGACGGCATTTAGAGCCATTAAGGAAATACTCGGACTGCCCTTCCCGGGATACCCGCCGGCGTACGGAGATCTCATTAAAGCGAACGAACTCTCCGGGCGCAGAACCGTCACTATTGTCAAATACCAGCTCTATAGATGCCTGACCTACGGGCTTTCGGGCGCTGGAGCCGTTAAAGATAACGTCTGTCATGGATTCGCCGCGTAAATACTTGGCGGAGCTCTCTCCCATTACCCAGCGAACGGCATCAATAATATTGGATTTGCCACAACCATTTGGCCCAACAACTGCTGTCAGATTAGTCGGGAAAGGTACTGTGGTAGGATCAACAAAGGATTTGAATCCGGCCAACTTGATCGACTTCAGGCGCATGTCACGCGCTCTCCTCCTCCATGAGAATACTCAAAACTTGCTGTCTCTGGTGTTCACCGAAGGCTTGTATCGAAGACTGAAGCCGTTCAGCGTCTCCACTCAAAGCTGCGTCACCCAAGCGCCGGAAAAAGACCGCGGTCTGCCCTATGCCATCTCGAAAGTTCTCAAGCGCAACGAAATAGGTGCGACTGATCGCAGGCCGGAAATTTTCCAGCGTTTCCTCCAGAAACGGGTTATCAACCAGTTCATAGGCGTAACGCATTACGCCAAAGCCCGCTTCGATGACTTTTTCGGCAGAATCTGGCCCGGTTGAGTTAACAGCCTGAATAACAGCCTCAACTTCTCGAACCCGACCCATAACA
The DNA here is from genome assembly GCF_018860765.1 of Marinobacter salexigens. Taxonomy (GTDB): domain Bacteria; phylum Pseudomonadota; class Gammaproteobacteria; order Pseudomonadales; family Oleiphilaceae; genus Marinobacter; species Marinobacter salexigens_A. Next base: position 97,403 of record NZ_JAHKPV010000008.1, on the reverse strand, counting down.
CCGCGCAGCTCGTCGCCTGCCCAGCGTTCAATCATTTTACGCCCGAGCATGCACAGCAAATCAATATAGATATCATAGAGATTGTTGACGCTGGCAACAGTTAGGCTCGAAACCACTGCGCCTCGGCGCGGGAAGATTTGAATCAGATGCCTGCGCTCCAGAATCAACAAGGCTTCCCGTACCGACCCCCTGCTGACATTAAGGTCGCTCGCAACTTTAAGCTCCTGAATTCTGGCACCGGGCATCAGATCCCGCGTAACAATCCGCTGGCCCAAATGTTGGGCGATCTGTTCGGAAAGGCTTTCTGGGGCCTGAAACGTCATACGAAATAGTGCTCACTTCTGAAAAAAGCGCGAAAACAAGTCCGTCAGTTTACCACAGGGATTCTTCATCCCCACCCCTTAGAGATGCTTTTCACCCCCCGTGCGTGCCGCGGTAGGAAGAAGCTTGCCGTATTTTTGACGCCTGCGTAGTCAGTTGAAAATTCTTCAGCTAATCCACTTTAGATTATCTCTTTATCTGCCTGTCATTAATACATATTTTTTACATGGCATAAACAATGCTTAACTCATGAAAAGCACTGATACACTTTGAAAGAGAGTGAGCCGTAGTGAAAAACATACCCTCGATACAGCGAACCACCACTCAGCCAAAAGATCTGGCTGCACTTCGGCAGGCGTTTGAGGGATGGTCAAATACCCCTGACCCTCTCACAAGACTAACGCGGCGCCTATCCACTACACTCTCTCTGGAAACCCAGCTTGGTATTCTGGCAGAAGAATTGCGCGGAACTATTCCGTTCGACGCTTTGAACTATCGCCATCAGCTTGGGCACCGCGACTTTGTGTTTGCAACCGGAATGGGCGGCCCACACCGTTGCGAATATCGCCTAAATCTGGAAGGCATATGCTACGGCACTCTCACCCTCAACCGTCGGCAGAAGTTTTCTGATGAAGAACTGCAGGGTATTGAGATGTTTATCAGCGCGGCTGTCTGCCCCTTACGCAACGCCTGCCAATTTATTGCCATTGAGCAAGCGGCACTGACAGATTCGCTGACATCCATCCCGAACAAGAGAGCACTGGATGAACACCTTCAACGCGCAAGCTTGCTTTCAGACCGACATGACGAAGAGTACTCATTAATTCTATGCGATCTAGACCATTTCAAATCAGTCAACGACCAGCATGGGCATGTTGTGGGTGACCATGTACTGCGAATGACAGCAGAAGCTCTGGGGAGTGCAATCAGAAACTCGGATAGCGTTTACCGGTTTGGCGGTGAGGAATTCGCCATTTTGCTACCGCACACTGGCGAACAGGAAGCACGGGACGTTGCCGAACGTGTACGCAGCACTGTCGCGGATTTAAACGTTGATTGCGGTGGAACCTCACTCTCCGTAACCATCAGTTGTGGTGTCGCCACACATCTGCCAGAAGAAGGTGCAAGCCAGTGGATAGCCCGTGCCGACGAGGCATTGTACAGAGCGAAAGATCACGGCAGGAACTGCACTCGGGTTTTTGCCAGCATCGGTTGAATAGCCTGAGCCAAGAGGCAGTCAGGCTATATACCTCACAATTTATCTGTCGGAATGCGACTTGCGAGGCCGGCCAGAGCCTCTTTGAGGTTTGCTAGCGCCTCCACGGAGCTTTTCAGAGCCGCCTTTGCGCGCAGGTTTTGTATCGCTGACATCCCAGCGCCGACCTCCCGCTTTCTTGCCCCCTCCGCTCGGGCTTTTCCTTCTTAGGCGATCGTGCGCGGCTTGTTCATCAGGGGTTTTCTGGGGTATGTCGATCGAGGTCAGTCCAACAGTACCACTAATGGTATCGACTGCCTTCTGATCCAGCTCTTCCCATTTACCCAGCGTCAGCCTGCTAGGCAGGAAAACTGGGCCATAGCGCACTCGTTTAAGACGGCTTACGCGGACGCCCTGCGACTCCCACAGACGCCTAACTTCGCGATTACGGCCTTCCAAAAGCGTCACATGGAACCACCGATTTATTCCACTGCCGCCAGCAGGACTGATATCGCTGAACTTTGCCATGCCATCCTCAAGCAGCACGCCCGTCATCAGGCGCTCAATCATGGCATCATCGACCTCACCAAAAACCCGTACTGCGTACTCACGGTCAATTTGGCTAGAGGGATGCATCAAACGGTTAGCCAGTTCACCGTCAGTGGTAAACAGTACGAGCCCTGTGGTGTTGATATCCAACCGACCGATTGAGATCCACCGGTTATCCTTCAGCCTCGGTAGACGGTCGAACACCGTTGGACGACCTTCTGGGTCTTTACGGGTGGTTACCTCGCCTTCCGGCTTGTTGTAGATAAGAACGCGACGTACAGTAACGGCTGCCGCTGCAACTTCCAGCCGTTTTTCGTCCAGTTCAAAGCGGTCGTTTACAGTGGCTTTCTGGCCCGGTGCCACTATCTCACCATTTACCGTAAGTCGGCCAGCTTCCATCCAGCCTTCAATCTCTCGACGCGAGCCGATTCCAGCCCGGGCAAGGAGTTTCTGAATCCGCTCCGGGCCGTCGTTAGTAACCGCGTCGGTAACCGGCTTTGCGGTCGGTTTTGGCTTTCTTCCGGGGCGTTCTGACGCCATGAACATAATCCTTAATCGCTGACTGATACCCGAATGGTATCAGTGAAATGTCTGGTCTGGCGGGTTGTCGCCCGCTGGCTTCGCCTGTGCTGAGTCGAACTCAATCTCAGCCTGCATATTCTTTTCAACTTCCCGGCCAATTTCTTCGAGATCGCGGATCTCGGATAACGGAGGCAACTGGCCCAAGCCGGAAAGACTGAAATAATCGAGAAATTGCCGTGTTGTCGCGTACATTGCCGGTCGGCCTGGAACGTCTCTATGCCCAACAACACGCACCCACTCTCGCTCAAGTAAGGTACGAATGATATTGCTGCTTACCGCAACACCGCGGATGTCTTCAATCTCACCGCGGGTGATGGGCTGTCGATAGGCAATCAGGGCAAGAGTTTCCAGCAAAGCACGAGAGTAGCGCTGGGGTTTTTCCTCAAATAGCCGACTAACCCAAGGAGCAAACTCTTCCCGAATTTGAAGACGGTAGCCACTGGCCACTTTACGGAGTTCGAAACCTCGGCCTTCGCATGCGTTGCCAAGCAGCATCATGGCATGCTCCATAACTTGCCGTGCCGGGCGCTCATCCTCCGCAAAGAGCTCTCTTAGCTGTTCAAGGGGAAGAGGCTTGCCTGCTGCGAGCAATGCAGCCTCGGCAATTGCCTGAATTCTCGAGAGCTCTTCTTCGTTCATGATGGCTATCCGGTTTCTCTATGCCGCTTTCCAATACGAAATCTTTTAGCGCGCAGCTCGCGCACGTACGTGGATCGGGCCCAACACCTCAGCTTGAACCACTTCTATCAACTGTTCTTTAACCAGTTCGAGGGTAGCTAGAAAAGTCACAACCACTCCAAGCCGACCTTCCTCAATGGTAAACAGGCTCTGGAAGGTGACAAACTGGTCATCCCGCAATACAGACAAAATGGCGGACATTCGCTCTCTGGTAGACAACCTTTCTCTTTCTACATGGTGACTGGTAAACAGGTCAGCCCGATTCAGTACACCCTGAAGCGCAAGAAGAAGGTCCCGCATATCAACATCTGGATGCACTTGGCTGGATGGCAGCTTCGGTAAGGATGCAGATACGGCGAAGGTGTCGCGCTCCATGCGAGGCAGTGAATCAATATCTTCCGCGGCCTTCTTGAAGCGTTCGTATTGTTGCAACCTTCGAATCAGCTCTGCACGGGGATCTACCTCTTCATCTTCGTCGGCTTCGTGCCTTGGCAGAAGCATGCGGGATTTTATCTCCGCTAGCGTGGCTGCCATAACGAGGTATTCCGCAGCCAGCTCAAAGCGCATGGCTTCAACAGCTCCGATGTACTCCATGTACTGCCGGGTTATCTCACTAACATCTATATCCAGAATATCCATGTTCTGGCGTCGTATGAGATAAAGCAACAGGTCAAGAGGCCCCTCGAAGGCCTCAAGAAATACTGCAAGGGCATCTGGCGGGATATACAAATCACTGGGAAGGTCAACAACCGCCTTCCCTGATACCCGCGCTAATGGTGTCTGATCTGGGTTATCGATAGCTCAATCCCATTGCGGTCCGAACTTCCTCAAGTGTATCTCTGGCCGCATCCCGCGCGTGCTCACGGCCTTCCTGAAGAATGGAATGAACAAGGTCGGGGCTAGCTTCGTATTCAAGAGCCCTTTCGCGCAACGGACGTTGCTCTTCCAGAATTGCGTCAATCAATGGCTTTTTGCAGTCAAGACAGCCTATACCGGCACTGCGACACCCAGTCTGAACCCACTCTTTGGTGGTTTCATCCGAATAAACTTTGTGGAGCCCCCACACCGGGCATTTCTCAGGCTCTCCCGGATCTGTACGGCGAACTCTCTGTGGGTCGGTCTGCATGGTGCGAACTTTCTGCGCCACACTATCCGGCTCTTCCCGCAAACCAATATAGTTATTATAGGATTTGGACATCTTTTGCCCATCCAGCCCAGGCATTTTCGACTCCGGTGTTAGCAGAGGCTGAGGCTCAGGCAATATAATCTTGCCGCCTCCCTCGATGAAACCGTATAGGCGCTCACGATCCCCAAGGGAAATATTTTGCTGCTCCATTAGCAAGGCACGGGCAGTTTCCAGCGCCTCCATGTCGCCCTCTTCCTGATAGCGCTTTTTGAGGGTGCGATAAAGCTTGGCGTTTTTCTTGCCCATCTTCACGATGGCTGATTCCGCCTGTTCCTCAAAACCGGGCTCGCGACCGTAAATATGGTTGAACCGGCGAGCGATCTCCCGGGTGATTTCAACGTGAGAAACCTGGTCGGCACCCACAGGCACTTTACCTGCGCGATACATCAATATGTCGGCGGTCTGAAGCAATGGATAGCCTAGGAACCCGTAAGTTGCTAGGTCCTTTTCCCGCAGCTTTTCCTGCTGATCCTTATAAGTGGGAATGCGCTCCAGCCAGCCCAGCGGTGTGATCATGGACAGAAGCAGATGCAATTCTGCGTGTTCAGGTACCTGAGACTGGATAAACATAGTGGAGGAACCAGGGTTAACCCCTGACGCCAACCAATCAATTACCATATCCCAGACACTTTGCTCAATACCAGACGGATCATCGTATTGCGTGGTCAGGGCATGCCAGTCGGCAATGAAGAAGAAGCACTCAAATTCGTGCTGGAGTTTCACCCAGTTTTTCAGCACACCGTGATAGTGGCCAAGGTGAAGCTTGCCGGTGGGACGCATACCGGACAAAACCCGTTGCTGGGAATCTACTGAACTCAAAGCACAAACTCCTTCTTTTAAATGGAATGCGCCCATACTAAACGAGGCGACCCAGCATTATAAATAAAAAACCCCCGCTCTGCAGAACAGAAACGGGGGTTTTATTGAAAGAAACTAGCTTACCAGCCAGTTACTTCCTTCAGAGCCTTGCCAATCTCGGCCAAACTGCGCACGGTTTTCACACCGGCATCGTTCAGAGCTGCGAACTTTTCGTCCGCTGTGCCTTTACCACCAGAGATGATAGCGCCGGCGTGGCCCATACGCTTGCCTGGAGGTGCTGTAACACCGGCAATGTAGGCAACCACTGGCTTAGTGACATTTTCTTTGATGAAAGCAGCCGCTTCTTCTTCAGCGGTACCGCCGATCTCACCAATCATCACAATCGCTTCTGTCTGCGGATCATTCTGCAGCAACTGGAGGATATCGATGAAGTTGGAACCCGGAATCGGATCACCACCGATGCCCACACAGGTAGACTGACCATAGCCAAAATCGGTGGTCTGCTTGACCGCTTCGTAAGTCAGGGTACCGGAACGAGATACGATACCGACTTTACCAGGCTTATGGATATGCCCTGGCATGATACCGATCTTGCACTCACCCGGCGTGATGACGCCCGGGCAGTTGGGACCGATCATGCGAACGCCTTTGCGATCAACATATTCTTTGGCGTACAGCATATCGATGGTCGGAATGCCTTCTGTGATGCACACAATCAGTTCAAGGCCCGCATCAGCCGCTTCAATGATCGCGTCTTTACAGAAGGGTGCAGGAACGTAGATTACGGTAGCCTGAGCTCCGGTTTGTTCTACTGCTTCACGCACGGTATTGAATACTGGCAACCCCAAATGTTCAGTGCCACCCTTACCTGGGCTTACGCCACCAACCATTTTAGTGCCGTATTCAATAGCCTGTTCAGAGTGAAAGGTACCCTGTGCGCCGGTAAAGCCTTGGCAGATAACTTTGGTGTCTTTATTGATCAGGATGCTCATTATTTACCCCCTGCGGCTTTAACAACTTGCTCTGCAGCATCCGCCAGACTGGTGGCGGCGATAATGTTCAGGCCACTTTCAGCAAGAACCTTGGTGCCTTTCTCAGCGTTGTTACCTTCAAGACGCACAACCACAGGAACCTTAACACCTACTTCTTTAACCGCACCAATAATGCCTTCAGCGATCATGTCACAACGCACAATACCACCGAAAATGTTTACCAGAACGGCTTGTACTGCGTCGTCGGAAAGAATGATCTTAAACGCTTCTGAAACGCGCTCCTTGGTTGCGCCGCCACCAACGTCCAGGAAGTTGGCGGGACGACCACCGGAGAGCTTGATAATATCCATGGTTCCCATGGCAAGGCCGGCGCCGTTAACCATGCAGCCGATGTTTCCATCAAGCGCTACATAGTTGAGTTCCCATTTGGCAGCCTCCGCTTCGCGGGAGTCTTCCTGAGAAGGGTCGTGCATTTCCTGAATCTTTTTCTGGCGATACAGTGCGTTGCCATCAACACCAATTTTGGCGTCTAGACAGTGCAAGTCACCGGCTGGGGTGATAACTAGCGGGTTAATTTCCAGCAGAGCAAGGTCACGATCTTCAAACAATTTTGCCAGACCCATAAAAATTTTGGTGAACTGGCCAATCTGCTTACCTTCAAGACCAAGCTTGAACGCCAGTTCACGACCTTGGTATGGCTGTGCGCCTACCAAAGGATCGATCTCTGCTCGAAGGATTTTTTCCGGAGTTTCCTCGGCAACCGTCTCAATCTCAACACCGCCTTCGGTGGAGGCCATAAAGACGATACGACGGCTACCACGGTCAACAACCGCACCCAAATAAAGTTCCTGATCGATATCGGTTAAGGACTCTACCAGAATTTTGCTCACCGGCTGACCGTTTTCATCGGTCTGGTAGGTAACTAGATTCTTGCCCAGCCACTTTTCAGCAAACTCACGAATCTCGTCTTTGCTTTTCACCAGCTTTACACCGCCAGCCTTACCACGGCCACCTGCGTGCACCTGAGCTTTAACCACCCATGCATCGCCGCCAATTTCATCAGCGGCTGCAACCGCATCTTTCGGAGTATCACAGGCAATGCCTTGGGATACGGGCAGGCCATATTCAGCAAAAAGCTGCTTGCCCTGATATTCATGCAAATTCATAGTTAATGTCCCGCTATTTGATGGAGGATAACCACGTACGGAAGTGAACTCGCTTCTCCCCAGACAGGGAGTCTTATACGCGAATTCTGTTCGGTGAGCAGGGGATCACCTCAGCTCACCACGATCGCAAACGGAAATCTGCTCTTTTTATAGTAAAGGGGCGCCATAATATGCGCCCCCGCTTCCTAGTTTGCGTTACTTCTTTTTGCGGCGGTTCGCAATATGAATCGCGCCACCGTTAACTGCCAAAGCTGCCTCATGCACAGACTCAGAAAGAGTCGGATGCGCGAAGCAGGTCAACGCCAGATCTTCTGCACTTGAGCCAAACTCCATGGCAATAACGCCCTGAGCAACAATCTCAGATGCCTGTGGACCCACAACGTGGAAGCCCAGAATTCTGTCTGTCTTCTCGTCCGCAATAATCTTCACCATGCCTGAGGCAGCATTGGCTGCCATAGCACGACCATTGGCTGCAAACGGGAAAGTACCAACTTTGTACGCTTCGCCTTCGGTCTTGAGTTGCTCCTCGGTTTTACCTACCCAGGCCACTTCGGGCGAGGTGTAAATGACGTTTGGAATGCAGTCGTAATTTACCTGAGGCTTATGCCCGGCAATCCGCTCAGCAACCATAACGCCCTCTTCCGAGGCTTTATGAGCCAGCATAGGTCCACGCACCACGTCACCTACCGCCCAAACGCCAGGCGCTTCGGTTTTACACTTATCGTCAACGAAGATAAAACCGCGCTCGTCCATGTTGACGCCGGAATCCGCCGCGAGCAGATTGTCGGTGTATGGTCGACGACCAACAGCCACGATCAGCTTGTCAACCTTCAGCTCCTGTTTGCCTTTGCTGTCTTCGTAGCTCACGTTGACCAGCTTGCGCTTGACCTCGGCGCCGGTTACGCGGCCACCCATAACAATATTCAAGCCCTGCTTGCGGAACTGCTTGAGAGCCTCTTTGGCAACTTGCTGATCAACAGCCGGCAAGAAGGTGTCTTGCGCTTCCAGTACTGTGACTTCTGAACCCAAACGCGCCCACACGCTGCCTAACTCAAGACCGATAACACCGGCACCGATAATGCCAAGGCGCTTAGGCACTTCATCAAATTCCAGAGCGCCTTCCGAGTCAACAATATAGCCTTCGGTCATTGGCGCGGGCGGTATTTCGATAGGCTTGGAGCCGGTGGCAATAATTACGTTTTCGGCTTCGTAGGTTTTGGTCTTTCCATCTTTGTCTGTAACTTCAACCTGACGATTTGCCAACAGCTTACCGTGGCCGTGGATGGAAGTTACGCCATTGGATTTGAATAAACCTGCGATGCCACCGGTTAGCTGCTTAACGATGCCGCTCTTACGCTCCATCATCTTGGCGACGTCGATTTTGACATCCTTGGCGATGATGCCCTGCATTTCATAGTCGTGGCTTGCTTCCTCGAACTTATGGGAAATCTCAAGCAACGCTTTTGACGGAATGCAGCCTACGTTCAAACAGGTACCACCAAGCACCTGGCTTTTACCATCTTCGGAGCTCCACGACTCGACACATGCGGTTTTGAGGCCAAGCTGTGCGGCTTTAATGGCAGCAACATAGCCACCGGGGCCGGCGCCAATGACGATTACGTCGTACTTTTCAGACATAGTTAATCCTGTTTTCCGATTCGTTAAGTGTCAGCTCACACGTCCAGCAGAATGCGCGCTGGGTCCTCAAGCATATCCTTGATGGCCACAAGGAACTGCACCGCTTCCTTGCCATCGACCATACGGTGGTCATAAGACAGCGCAAGGTACATCATCGGGCGTATCTCCACCTTGCCGTTGACCGCCATCGGGCGCTCCTGAATTTTGTGCATACCCAGAATCGCTGTTTGAGGGGGATTCAGGATCGGCGTAGAAATCAGGGAACCAAAAATACCACCGTTAGTGATGGTAAAGGTACCGCCTGTCATATCTTCAATCGCAAGTTTGCCACCTTTTGCCTTAGTGCCGTACTCGACGATTTTCTTCTCAATATCGGCAAGGCCTAGAGCATCAACATCGCGAACTACTGGCACAACCAAACCACGATCAGTAGATACGGCAACGCCGATATCCTGATAGCCGTGGTAAACCATGTCATTCCCGTCGATAGATGCGTTAACGGCAGGGAAGCGTTTGAGTGCTTCGGTAGCGGCTTTAGCGAAGAAAGACATGAAACCCAGCTTGATATCGTGACGCTTTACGAAGCTGTCCTGATACTGCTTGCGCATTTCCATAATGGGGCCCATGTCGACCTCATTGAACGTCGTAAGCATGGCCGCGGTTTGCTGGGCGTTAACCAGACGCTTAGCGATGCTGGCGCGCAGGCGAGTCATGGGTACGCGCTTCTCTGGCCGCTCACCTGCAGACACGTTTACTTCGGGCATCGCGGAAGAAGCTGCCGCTTTTGACGAACCACCTGAGGAGCTTGCGCTATCCACATGATTCTGAACATCTTCTTTGGTTACGCGACCATCTTTACCCGTGCCCTTCACTGCACTTGGGTCAACATTATTCTCTTCCGCCAGCTTACGTGCTGCTGGGCTTAAAATTGCATCGCCAGAGTCTTGGCTTTGCTCTTCTTTGGCCTCGGCCTTATCGGACTGGCTTTCCTTGATCTCTTTCTTGTCTGCGGAGCCGGAATCACCAACGGCACCCTCTTTAAACTTACCGATGACCTCACCGCTTTGGACGGTATCACCTTCACCTTTAAGGATGTCCTCAATCACGCCGTCAGCTGGGGCAACAACTTCAAGAACCACTTTGTCGGTTTCGATATCGACAATCAGGTCGTCACGTGAACAGGCTTCACCCGGCTGTTTGTGCCAGGTCGCGACGGTACCCTCTGCGACCGACTCCGGGAATACGGGGGCTTTAATCTCAGTAGACATTACAGTTCCTTAGTTCGGTAGCTCGTCAGATTTCAAACGCGTCGTTAACAAGTTTTTTCTGCTGTTCAATATGTACTGACATGTGTCCTGCTGCAGGAGCAGCGGAAGCGTCACGACCAGCATACTGAAGGTACAGTTTAGGATTCAGGCGCTGCAAAGCATTGCGCATATGGTGCTGACTACAATACCAGGCACCTTGGTTCATTGGCTCTTCCTGACACCATACAACATGTTTAAGTTTAGGATACTGCGCCAAAGTTTCATCCAAGTCTTCACCCGGGAACGGATACAGCTGCTCAATACGAACAATCGCAACGTCTTCACGCTCATCGGTTTTCTTCTTTTCAAGAAGGTCATAATAGACCTTGCCGCTGCAAAGAATAACTCGGGTAACTTTTTTCGCTTCCGGCAGATCTTTCTCAGGAAGCACTGTCTGGAAGGTTCCTGAAGTCAGGTCGTCCAGATCAGACGTGGCCTCCTTGTGACGTAACAAACTCTTTGGCGTGATGGCAACCAGAGGCTTGCGCAACGGGCGCTTCACCTGACGGCGAAGCATGTGGAAGACCTGCGAGGGCGTTGTGGGCACGCACACTTGAATATTATGTTCTGCAGAGAGCTGCAAGAAACGTTCTAGGCGCGCAGAACTGTGTTCCGGCCCCTGCCCTTCATAGCCGTGCGGCAGCAATAGAGTGAGCCCGCATAGGCGCCCCCACTTATGTTCGCCACTGGTCAAGAACTGGTCGATCACCATCTGAGCACCGTTGGCAAAATCGCCAAACTGGGCTTCCCAGATAACCAATGCATTCGGAGCTGTTGTTGAATACCCGTACTCGAACCCCATCACCGCCATTTCGGAAAGCAACGAGTCGTATATTTCAAACTTCGGCTGGTCATCGGAGAGTTGCGCAAGCGCAATGTGTCTCGAGCCGTCTTTTTGATTATGCAAAACTGCATGTCGGTGGGAGAAAGTACCACGCCCGACATCTTGACCCGTGATCCGGACGGGATGGCCCTCGTTCAACAAGGTTGCGTAAGCCATGATCTCGCCATAGCCCCAGTTGATCGGGAGTGCGCCAGCCGTCATTTTCTCACGGTCAGTAACAATCTTGGAAACCTGACGCTGAATACTAAACCCTTCAGGTACCTGAGTCAGTTTCTTACCCAGCTTCTGAATGGTTTTCAGTGGAACGCTGGATTTGCACTTGGCAGTCCATGCGTGACCAAGATACGGAGCCCAGTCAACGTAGAGGTCTTTATTAGGCTCTTTAACCAGCGACTTAACCACGTGCTCACCATTATCTAGCGCATCACGGTATTCGTTTTCCATCTGCTTGACGTCATCTTCGGTCACCACGCCAGCAGCAATAAGTCTCTCTGCATACAAGGTACGCGTTGTTTTCAGCTTACGTATTTCTTGATACATCATCGGCTGGGTCGCGGCAGGCTCATCTGCCTCGTTGTGCCCGCGACGACGATAACAAACAAGGTCGATAACCACGTCGCCCTTAAACTCGTTGCGATAGTCCATCGCCATTTGAGTTACAAAAACGACGGCATCCGGGTCGTCTGCGTTAACGTGGAGTATCGGTGCCTGAACCATCTTGGCGATGTCCGTGCAATACTCGGTAGAGCGGGCGTCTTCCTGTTTGCTGGTGGTAAAGCCAACCTGATTATTGATAACAATATGAATGGTGCCGCCCACCCCGAAACCACGGGTCTGGGACATTTGGAAGGTTTCCATTACCACGCCCTGACCGGCAAAGGCCGCATCACCGTGCATGATGACCGGAACAACCTGATTGCCTTCAGTGTCTGAACGACGGGTCTGGCGAGCTCGCACAGAACCTTCTACCACCGGAGATACAATTTCCAGATGGGACGGGTTGAACGCCATTGCCAGATGCACCTCACCACCATCGGTCATAACGTTGGAGGAGAAGCCTTGGTGATATTTAACATCACCGGAACCCGAATCGGCTAGTCGCTTGCCTTCGAACTCGTCAAACAATTCCTTGGGATTCTTGCCCAAAGTGTTAACCAGAACATTGAGGCGACCACGGTGTGCCATGCCGACAACGATCTCTTTGGCACCATAATGACCGGCACGCTGAATAAGCTCGTCCATACACGGAATAAGGCTCTCACCGCCTTCAAGTCCGAAACGTTTAACACCTGGATAGCGAGAGCCAAGATATTTTTCAAGGCCCTCCGCTGCCGTTAGGCGTTCAAGGATATGAGTTCGGGTTTTTGCCTCGAAGCCAGGCTCGGAACGGACAGGCTCCATGCGCTGCTGAAACCAGCGTTTGATACGGGTATCAACTATGTGCATGTACTCGGCGCCGACGCTGCCGCAATATGTATCGCGCAGTCCGTCGTATATGTCGCCAAGCTTCATGGTTTCCGAGCCAAAGCTCAGGGAACCTGTTTGGAACTCCAGATCACGATCTGATTCTGACAAATCATGAAATGACAAATCGAGATCTTCTACCTTTGGACGCTGCCAAACACCGAGCGGATCAAGCTTTGCTTCCTGATGACCACGGAAACGGTAAGCGTTGATAAGCTGCAGAACACGGATCTGCTTTTTATCAGCGTCCGACGTAGCACTAACAGGCACGCCGTTATTTGCGAGAAAACGCTGATTGCGGGAAATGTGTTCAAACTGCTCGCGGATCGAAGAGTGAATAACGTCTCGGCCCTGATAGCCATCAACGCTTGGAAGTTTGTCAAAATAACTGCGCCACTCTTCGGGAACGGCATTTGGATCTGTCAGGTAGGTTTCAAAAAGCTGTTCAACATAGGCCAGATTTCCACCTTGCAAGTGGGACGTCTGCCATAACTGCTCCATCATGCTTTCTTGCATTTTGAATAGCTCACCTTGGGCTGGTGCGGGGGAGCCAAGTATGGTCGGCCAGGGGTAACTATCAGTCAATACGGGTTTTTACGGGATCGACTGTGGCCACCACATCCAACATGGATGTTTTCCGTTCCCCAATGATTTTTGTATTCCGCAACGCCGCAAGAAAACCTGAAGGGTTCCCGCTACGGCTTGCGTAGTGTGCACCCGGGTAAGACCTTTGACTATAAGCCTTTGGTTGAAGGCCCCGCAAAAATGCGAGGCCTTCCGGGGTTCCAACCTGTTCAGATCAGTATAGCGCCTGCCTGAAATCCTGCCGCTTAAGTGGCTCTATGCAACAAAAGATTTCTGATGTGGCCGATTGCCCTTGTTGGGTTGAGGCCTTTCGGGCAAACGCTGACACAGTTCATAATGCCCCTGCAACGGAACACACTGAACGGGTCGTCCAAATCGGCAAGGCGCTCTGCTTGAGCCGTGTCGCGACTATCCGCAAGAAAGCGGTAGGCCTGCAACAGCCCAGCAGGACCAATAAACTTGTCCGGATTCCACCAAAATGACGGGCAAGAGGTTGAGCAGCATGCACACAGAATGCACTCGTACAAACCATCCAGCTTTTCCCGGTCTTCCGGTGACTGCAAACGCTCGATAGCAGGCGCAGGCGTGTTATTTACAAGGTACGGCATAATCTTTTCGTACTGCTTGTAAAACAGGCTCATGTCTACGACCAAGTCGCGTATAACCGGCAGGCCCGGCAGCGGACGCAGCACCAGCTTGCCATTCTTAACGACTTGCGACATAGGCGTAATGCATGCCAGGCCGTTCTTACCGTTCATATTCATGCCATCAGAGCCACACACACCTTCACGGCATGAGCGGCGATAGGCCATGGACGAGTCCTTCTCCTTGATGAGGTTAAGCACATCAAGAACCATCAGATCCTTTCCTGCCGGAAGCTCGACTTCAACGTCCTGCATGTATGGGGCGCTGTCAGTTTCCGGGTTATAACGGTATAGACTTACCAACATAATGTACGTTCCCCTTAATAAGTCCGGACTTTTGGTTGGAAGGTTTCGACGGTTTTCGGCGAAAAGTTAACATCTCGCTTACCGATACGCCTGTCCAGCGGGAAGTAGAGCGAATGCTTTAGCCAGTTCTCGTCATCACGCTCGGTGAAGTCATTGCGAGCATGGGCGCCACGGCTCTCTTTACGTTCATTTGCCGCGATTGCCGTTGCCTGCGCAACTTCAAACAGGTTATCCAACTCCAAAGCCTCAATACGCGCAGTGTTAAACGCGTTGCTGGTATCGGTCAGCTTGGTATTACGTACTCGCTCACCAATAGCCTCCAGCTTTTTCAGGCCTTCTTCCATGCTCTTGCCGTCACGGAACACCCCGAAGTAAAGCTGCATGCAGTTCTGCAAATCCTTGCGGACCTCGGCAACACTTTCACCTTCTGAAGTGCTATTCAGACGGTCGAGCCGAGCCATGGCTCGCTTAATGTCTTCTTCGGTTGCACCGTCGGTCTCAAAGCCTCCGCGCAACTGCTCTTCAATGTGCAGGCCAGCCGCACGACCGAAAACAACAAGATCCAGTAGCGAGTTGCCACCGAGGCGGTTCGCACCGTGAACTGAAACGCACGCGGCCTCACCACACGCGAACAGGCCCGGGATTGGCTGATCGTTACCATTTTCATCTTGGGTCAATGCCTGACCACCGACGTTCGTGGGAACACCGCCCATCATGTAATGACACGTGGGAACAACCGGGACCGGCTCTTTAACAGGGTCAACGTGGGCAAATGTACGAGACAGTTCACAGATACCGGGCAAACGCAGGTTCAGGGTTTCTTCACCTAGATGATCCAGTTTCAGCAACACGTGATCTTTGTCTGGGCCACAACCGCGACCTTCAAGAATCTCGATAACCATGGAACGCGCAACAACATCACGGCCAGCCAGATCTTTCGCGTTAGGAGCATAACGCTCCATGAAGCGCTCCCCTTCGGAGTTGATCAGGTAACCGCCCTCACCCCGGCAACCTTCGGTTACCAGCGTACCGGCACCGTATATGCCCGTTGGGTGGAACTGCCACATTTCCATATCCTGCATCGGGAAGCCCGCACGCAGAGCCATACCAATACCGTCGCCGGTATTGATCAACGCGTTCGTTGTGGAAGCATATATACGACCCGCACCACCGGTAGCAAGAACCGTAGCTTTGGACTTGATGTAAGCCACTTCGCCAGTTTCGATTTCAATGGCAACAACACCAACAACTTCGTTCTTGCTGTTCTTTACCAAATCAACCGCGTACCACTCGTTCAGGAAGGTAGTGCCACCTTTAAGATTTGCCTGATACAGGGTGTGCAGCAACGCGTGACCGGTGCGGTCAGCCGCAGCGCAGGTACGTGCAGCCTGAGTGGGATTGTCCGGACCTTTGGACTGGCCACCGAACGGGCGCTGGTAGATACGGCCCTGCTCAGTACGGGAGAAAGGCAAACCCATATGCTCAAGTTCAAAAACAGCCTGCGGCCCCACAGAACACATGTACTCAACAGCGTCTTGGTCGGCAATGTAGTCGGACCCTTTTACGGTGTCGTACATATGCCAGCGCCAGTCATCATTGGGGTCAGCGCTCGCAATCGCACAGGTAATACCACCCTGAGCGGAAACTGTGTGCGAACGAGTAGGAAATACTTTTGTGATACATGCAGTTTTAACGCCAGATTCGGTCAACTGCAGGGCCGCTCGCATACCGGCACCACCGCCGCCGATTACAATGGCGTCGTACGACATGGTCTTAATGTTAGACATCGATCAAAGCCCCCAAATAATCTGAATACCCCAGACCACATAAACAAGAATCACCAGAATGAATGCCGCCTGAAATAGGAAGCGCTGCATTGCTGACTTGATGTAGTCGGTAGAAACGGTCCAAAGCCCGACCCAGGCATGAGCTCCAATTGAAAGCAGCGCCAACAGCGTGAAAATCTTAAACCAAGATTGATCAAACAGCGCCGACCAAATTTGGAAATCCACATCGGTTGTGACAAAAAAGCCCAGCAAAAACAGCGTATAAAAAGCTAATACGTAAGCAGAAACCCGCTGGATGATCCAGTCCTGGATACCGTTCCGACCAATATTGGTCACACTATTCATGCCCATACCCAGACTCCTGCCAGAACAATAAGGACAACGGAAACTACGATGGTGATCTTCGCGGCCGCACGCCCGCTTTCAAGCTCTTCACCGATACCCATATCCATGAGCAGGTGTTTGATACCTGCCACTAGGTGATACAGCAGAGCAGACAAGATGCCCCAGATAATCAGCTTGGCAAGGAAGCTGTTCAGCAGTTCACTGACCTGACTGAAGCCTTCTTCCCCAGATAGGGAAAGTTGAAGCCCATACAACATGAACGCAACACCAACAAAAATGATGATGCCGCTCACACGGTGCAATATGGACGTAATGGCTGGCAGTGGAAAATGAAACTTGCCGAGATCGAGATTTACTGGTCGTTTGCTATTCACAGCGCTCTCACACTCTCTTTTGGTACCGCAGAACCGGCGAACCGGAGGCGGTTAGTTGGTATGTAAGGATCGAATGTTCAATACGATATCGACACACGATTGGTTCAGGAGGGTGAACACCAAACAGGTAGCTTGCTATGCTCAAGCGCCCATGAAGGATGAACCCCCGATTCCGGGCTAGGGATTATAAGGAGGCGCCCGTATAATTACAAACGCGCAACCCACGCTGAAACCGCACGGGTGCTGTAACAGGGCAAGCTATTAGGCGTATTGACAAATACCTTTTTTGGCCAGAACCCGCATCATTCGTGATATCCCTGATTTACAACAAGGGAAAGTTCACAATGTTTACTTACACTTTCATTGACAAAAAAAGCATACACCCTATATTTTGCCGCCAGTTTTGCCATAATACGCGCCTTCTCGCGTAACTATAAAGACAGCTAGCGCTGTTAAAGCTGATAAACAGGAGAGCACTATGACCGACAGGAAAGCCACGCTCTCGGTGGGTGACGAGTCCATTGAGCTACCGGTTTATTCCGGCACCGTTGGCCCTGACGTTATTGACGTTCGAGGCCTAGTCCAGAATGGCGTTTTCACATACGACCCCGGGTTTGTCTCTACGGCATCCTGCGAGTCTGCTATCACGTACATCGATGGTGAAAACGGCGTTCTCCTGCACCGGGGATATCCGATCGAGCAACTCGCTGAGCACTCAGACTACCTAGAAGCCTGTTACTTGCTGCTCAAAGGTGAACTGCCAACTGCCGAGCAAAACAAGCAGTTCCACGACACCATCAAAAACCACACTATGCTGCACGACCAGATGCGCAATTTCTTCCACGGCTTCCGTCGGGACGCGCACCCCATGGCCATCATGTGTGGTGTTGTCGGAGCGTTGTCAGCGTTTTATCACGACCAGATGGACGTTACAGACGAACATCAACGGGAAATCACGGCGCATCGCCTGATCGCAAAGATGCCAACCATTGCAGCCTGGTGCTACAAATACAGCATCGGCCAGCCATTTATATACCCAAGAAATGACCTCTCCTATTCGGAGAATTTTCTACAAATGATGTTTGGTGTTCCCTGCGAAACCTACAAGCCAAACCCGATTTTGGCCAAGGCGATGGATAAAATTTTTATCCTGCATGCAGACCATGAGCAAAATGCTTCGACGTCCACCGTTCGTTTGGCAGGCTCTTCCGGCGCCAACCCCTACGCCTGCATTGCGTCTGGCATCGCTGCACTATGGGGACCGGCTCACGGCGGCGCCAATGAGGCCGTGCTAGATATGCTTGCGGAAATTGGCGACGAGTCAAACATTGAGACCTTCATTGCCAAGGCCAAGGATAAAGACGACCCCTTCCGCTTGATGGGCTTTGGTCACCGGGTATACAAAAACTTTGATCCGCGCGCCAAAGTTATGGCCGATACCGCCCATGAAGTACTGAGCGAGCTGGGGCTCGAAAATGATCCGTTGTTGAAAATTGCTCAGCGACTGGAACAAATTGCCTTAGAAGACGAGTATTTCGTCAAACGCAAACTCTACCCGAATGTGGATTTCTACTCCGGCATCATCCTGAAGGCAATCGGAATCCCGACATCCATGTTCACGGTTATTTTTGCCATGTCACGGACCATCGGCTGGTTCTCCCACTGGAACGAAATGGTCAGTGGCGACTACCGCATAGGCCGTCCACGCCAGCTGTATACCGGTTCCCCGGCGAGGGACTACCCGAAGAAGTGACACCCCACAGCCCTGCAAACCAGAAGGCCGCTGATCTAGCGGCCTTTTTTTATGCTGTTAATCGACGATTCTTTTAATCCGGCAACCCACAAACTCTGTGCTAAGTTAAGCCCCACAACCCTCTAAGGAGAAACCAATGACAACCGCAACATTTATCGGCCTTGGTGTTATGGGGTACCCCATGGCAGGCCACCTCGCTGAAGCCGGACTCACCGTGCGGGTATGGAACCGATCGCCAGAAAAATCTCTACGGTGGACCAAAGAATACTCAGGCACCGCTTGTCAGACCGTCCCAGAAGCCGTCAAAGACGCTGATTTCGTTATAACCTGTGTCGGTGCCGACAAAGATCTTATTGCGGTTTACGAGGGTGACAATGGCATTCTTGCCCATGCCGAACCAAGAGCCATTTTAGTGGACCACACCACAGCCTCTGCAGGCGTTGCGGAAAGACTAGACCAAGCTGCTAGTCGTAAAGGCATGGGTTTTATCGACGCACCTGTCTCGGGAGGCCAGCAAGGCGCACAAAAGGGCCAGTTAACCATCATGTGCGGAGGTTCAGAAGCAGACTATGGCCGGGCCCAACCAGTACTGCAACACTACGCCAGAGCTTTGAACCTAATGGGGCCAGCAGGCAGTGGCCAGAAAACCAAAATGGTGAACCAAATTGCTATCGCAGGCCTGGTGCAGGGGCTTTCAGAAGCTCTTCACTTTGCCGAGCAGGCAAATCTTGATGTTAAGAAAGTTGTAGATGTGATCTCTAAGGGCGCTGCCCAGTCCTGGCAGATGGAGAACCGCTCCGAAACCATGATCAATGGTGAGTTTGACCATGGATTCGCTGTGGATTGGATGCGCAAAGATCTGGGTATCTGTCTGGACGAGGCTCGCAAAGTGAATGCTTCTTTGCCTGTCACGGCTTTGGTTGATCAATTCTACGGAGATATTCAAGAAATGGGCGGAAAGCGCTGGGACACATCTTCGTTAATTCAGCGGCTACGCAAGTTCAGATAGTCAATTAACATCGAATATAAAAAATGAGGTCGGAGCCTTTGCCCTGACCTCATCTTCGAATTACGACATCTACATATCTGCTGTTATTTTTCCCGGGGCTGCCACTTCCCGTTAACATACCATGCAGACCAGCCGGTAGCTTTGCCGTCTTTCTCCGACATCACGTACTGCTCTTTCGTTTTTCTGCTGTAGCGGATAACCGTGGGATTCCCCTCAGGATCGCGCTCCGGAGCTTTCATTAAGTAAGCATGCTTTGGGTCAATTTCGTCCCGATGAGGTTTAATCTCCATAACCAGAGGTGGCCGAGTCTCACGGTTTTTCGGGAACTTACTGGCTGCCAAAAACATTCCAGATGCACCGTCACGCAATACATAGGTGTCATCCACTTTCTGGCACTTGAGTTCCGGCATTGGCACCGGATCCATTTTGGGCGGCGCCGGCTCCCCACTTTTCAGGAGCTTGCGAGTGTTTTTGCAGGTGTCACTCATACAGCCAAAATACTTGCCAAAGCGGCCCGTTTTCAGCTGCATTTCAGAACCGCACTTATCACACTCTAACGTCGGGCCATCGTAGCCTTTTATACGGAAAGTACCCTCTTCCACTTCATAGCCCGAACAGTCCGGATTATTACCACATACATGAAGCTTATGGGTCTCATCCACCAAATAACTGTCCATAGCCGTGGAACATTTGGGGCAACGGCGCTTTTTGCGTAGCAAGAGGGTTTCGCCCTCTCCTTCAACGTCGTCATCGGCGCTGACTACTTCATCGCCTGAAATAAGGTTAATAGTTGTCTTGCAACGCTCTTTGGGAGGGAGGGAGTAACCCGAGCACCCAAGAAACACGCCAGTGCTCGCCACTCGAATCTGCATATTGCGGCCGCAAGTTGGGCATGGAATGCTGGTTTCGGTCGGATCGTTCGGGCGCATACCACCTTCACCATCAGTCGCCTCAGCTGACTCCAACTGCTGACGGAATCGGGCATAGAAATCGTTGAGCACCTTTTTCCAGTCAACATCACCCTCAGCAATGTGATCCAGGTCGCCTTCCATTTTTGCCGTAAAGTCAAAATCCATTAAGTTGGAAAACGACTCGCAAAGCCGGTCGGTAACAATCTCACCCATTTTCTCGGCGTAGAAGCGCCGGTTCTGGAGGCGAACATAGCCCCGATCCTGAATGGTCGAGATAATTGATGCGTACGTGGAAGGTCGGCCAATGCCCTGCTTCTCAAGCTCTTTTACCAAGCTAGCCTCAGTATAGCGAGGAGCAGGTTTCGTAAAGTGCTGGCTCGGATCAAGCTTTTCAAGACTTAATGCCTCTCCCACCTTGATATCCGGCAAAGCCACATCTTCTTCTTTCTTAGCCGATTGGGGAGCAACCTTGAGGAAGCCCTCAAACTTGATAATACGCCCGCGTGTGCGCAGCTCGTACTCACCATTGGCCACTACGATAGACGTACTCAGGAATTCAGCCTCGGACATTTGACAGGCAACAAATTGGCGCCAAATCAGGTCATAAAGCTTCTCAGCATCTTTTTCCAGACCACTAATCGCAGACGCCTGCCGGGTCACTTCTGTGGGGCGAATGGCTTCGTGAGCTTCTTGAGCGCCTTCTTTGCTACCATATACCTTGGGCTTTTCCGGCAGATAGCGGTCACCGAACTGGTCTTTTATATACTCGCGACAGCTATTAATTGCATCCTGACTCAGATTGGTGGAGTCAGTACGCATATAGGTGATGTAACCGGCCTCGTAGAGACGTTGGGCCAACATCATAGTTTTCTTAACACTAAACCCCATGCGGTTGCTCGCTGCCTGCTGCAACGTCGAGGTAATAAACGGCGCACCTGACCGAGATTTGGTTGGCTTGTCTTCGCGCTTTGCTACTTCAAAACTACCAGCTTTGAGACGTTCTACGTGCTCATTGCTCTGCTGCTCATTAACCGGGCGATAAGGCTTGTCGTTATAGCGTGTAACCTCAAAGCGCACAGGTTGAGCACTGGCTTTGGCTCCCAGCCCGGCAAATAACTGCCAGTACTCTTCCGGAACAAACACTCGAATATCACGCTCACGTTCTGCAATTAAGCGTACCGCAACGGACTGAACTCTACCGGCGGAAAGTCCGCGAGCTAGCTTGGCCCAAAGGAGTGGCGATACCATGTAACCCACAACACGATCCAAAAACCGACGTGCTTGCTGTGCATTTACCTGATTCGTGTCCAGAATTCCCGGGTTTTCAAACGCCTCCTGAATCGCCCGTTTGGTGATCTCATTGAACACCACCCGACGGTATTTTTCAGGCTCGCCACCAATGGTCTGCTTGAGGTGCCACGCAATAGCCTCCCCTTCACGGTCAAGATCCGTTGCGAGATAGATATGGTCGGCATTCTTGGCGAGCCGCTTTAGCTCGCTTACGACCTTTTCCTTTCCTGGAAGGACTTCGTAACGCGCATTCCAGTCGTTATCGGGATCTACACCCATGCGGGCAACCAGCTGTTCCCGAGCCTTGCGTTTTTTATGCGCAATTTTGTCTTCGGGGCTGAGCTTGCGAGTGACTGCTGCCTGCCTAGCACGCTCTTTGGGATCCGCCGGGGATCCGCTGCCACTGACGGGAAGATCACGAATGTGCCCAACACTCGACTTCACGATGAAGTCGGAGCCTAGGTACTTGTTGATGGTCTTCGCTTTCGCTGGTGACTCGACAATTACGAGACTTTTACCCATATCGGAGATCTGTATCCTTGGCGATAAATCGGTCGGTAAATAAGCAGACCCTAAACTCGCTGTAAAATCAATCGGCTGGAAACACTATAAGAGCCGCCATTGTGTATAGGCCCACTGTTTTACAGGGTCGGGAATAGCAAGACAACCCATTCTTTGTTTCAGTTATCCATTTTTCAAGTTTTAGGAAAGACTTTAGAGCCGTCCTGAAAGCAGAAAGGCCCGGCGCGAGCCGGGCCTTCCATGAAAGCGTCACTGCACCCGCTTAGCGGATTACAGGCGCTCCCAGACCGTTGCAATACCCTGCCCCAAGCCGATACACATGGTGGACACACCAAGCTTACCGCCTTTGGCCTGCATTACATTCAACAGGGTCGTAGAGATACGGGCACCAGAACAACCTAGCGGATGGCCTAAAGCAATCGCGCCGCCGTTCAAGTTAACCTTCTCTTCCATTACACCCAGAAGCTTTAGGTCTTTTAGTACTGGCAACGACTGACCAGCAAACGCTTCGTTCAGCTCCCAGAAGTCGATATCTTCAACTTTCAGGCCTGCACGCTTAAGCGCTTTTTTCGTCGCAGGAACAGGGCCGTAACCCATGATTGCGGGATCACAACCTGCAACAGCCATGCTGCGAATCTTCGCAATCGGCTTCAGCCCCAGAGCTTCCGCTCGCTCTGCAGACATGAGCACCATCGCTGCAGCACCGTCAGTCAACTGGGATGAAGTACCCGCCGTTACCGTACCGTTTTTCGGATCAAAAGCCGGCTTTAGCTGGCCCAGAGATTCCGCAGTGGTCTCTGGACGGATAGTCTCATCGTGCTCAATCAGCACCTTGAAGCCGTTCTCGTCATGACCTTCAATGGGTACGATTTCGTTCTTAAAGCGACCTTCTACAGTCGCTTCCTGCGCCAGACGGTGCGAACGAGCGCCGAACTCATCCTGCTGCTGACGGGTAATGCCGTGCATCTTCGCCAGCATTTCCGCGGTCAGGCCCATCATGTTGGATGCCTTGGCAGTATACTTCGAAGCAGCAGGGTTATGATCGAAACCCGCCGTCATGGGTACGTGGCCCATGTGCTCAACACCACCGACCATAAATACATCACCGTTGCCGGTCATGATGGCCTGCGCCGCTGTATGGATCGCGCTCATGGCGGAGCCGCACAAACGGTTAACAGTCTGGGCTGCAGACTCATGAGGGATACGGGTCAGCAGCGAAATCTGCCGCGCCACGTTAAAGCCCTGCTCTTTAGTCTGGTTTACACAGCCCCAGATGACATCTTCAACTTCTTTCGGGTCGAGCTTCGGGTTGCGCTCGAACAATGCATCGATCAGCGCAGCCGACAGGGTCTCCGCACGCACATGGCGGAAACAACCGTTTTTGGCACGACCCATCGGAGTCCGCACGCAATCGACGACGACAACGTCTCTCGGATTAAGGCTCATAGATCTTTCTCCGTTCGGAAATCTCGTTCAGGGTTAACCAAAGAACTTTTCGCCAGTTTTGGCCATTTCACGCAGCTTCTCAGTCGGGTGATACAAAGCACCGAGGTCTGCAAACTTGTCTGCTAGTTCCACGAACTTGTCAACACCCATATCGTCGATATAACGCAGGGCACCACCACGGAACGGCGGGAAACCGATACCGAAGATCAGACCCATATCGGCGTCAGCCGGGTCTTCAACAATTCCGTCTTCCAGGCAGCGAACGGTTTCCAGACACAGAGGCAGCATCATACGAGCGATGATGTCTTCGTCGCTGAATTCGTTCTTACCCTGAACAACCGGTTCGAGCAACTTGTAGGTTTCTTCGTCTACAACTTTCTTCTGCTTGCCCTTGCGATCCAGCTCGTACTTGTAGAAGCCTTTATCGTTCTTCTGACCATAACGGTTGTTTTCGAACATCACGTCGATGGCAGTCGTTTCTGAATGCTTCATGCGGTCCGGGAAGCCGTCGGCCATTACTTCGCCAGCGTGCTTACCTGTGTCCATACCCACAACGTCGAGCAGGTATGCAGGACCCATGGGCCATCCGAACTTTTCCATTACCTTATCTACGTGCTGGAAATCCGCACCGTCACGCACCAAGCCGACAAAACCACCGAAGTACGGGAATAGAACACGGTTTACCAGGAAGCCCGGGCAATCGTTTACAACGATCGGTGTCTTGCCCATGGCCTTGGCGTAGGCAACGGTTGTTGCAATCGCACGGTCACTGGTCTTTTTGCCACGGATGACCTCAACCAATGGCATCATGTGCACCGGATTGAAGAAATGCATACCGCAGAAATTTTCCGGACGCTTAAGGTTTTTAGCCAGAAGATCGATGGAGATAGTCGATGTGTTAGAAGTCAGAATGGTGTCATCACGTACCGCATCCTCGACTTCACGCAGAACCGCATCTTTCACCTTCGGGTTTTCAACAACGGCTTCAACAACCAGATCTACGTTCTTGAAATCACCGTAGTTGAGGGTTGGAGTGATGCTATTGAGAACATCAGCCATCTTGCCTGCATCCATACGGCCTTTATCGACACGTTTGGCCAACAGCTTCTTGGCTTCTTTCAGACCCAGTGCGATACCGTCCTGGTTAATGTCCTTCATGATGATAGGCGTGCCTTTCAGTGCTGACTGATAAGCTACACCACCACCCATGATACCGGCGCCGAGTACGGCAGCCAGATTTACATCAGATGCTTCTTTTTCCCACGCCTTGGCTTTTTTCTTAAGCTCCTGATCATTCAGGAACAAGCCAACAAGGCAAGCTGCCACGTTGGTCTTCGCCATCTTGGCGAAGCCCTTGGCTTCGACTTCAATAGCCTTGTCGCGGGTCATGCCAGCGTGCTTCTGCATTACCTTGATGGCTTCTACAGGTGCCGGGTAATTCTTGCCCGCTTTACCGCCAACAAACGCCTTGGATATCTCGAACGCCATCATGCTTTCCATGGCGTTAAGCTTGATCTTGCCCTTCTTCTCTTCGCGCCGCGCTTCGTAGTCAAGCTTGCCTTCGTTGCACTGATTAATAATGGCAACGGCAGCTTCCACCAGCTTAGCTGGCTCGACAACTGCGTCAACAGCGCCGGTTTTCAGAGCGGCGTCGGCACGATTTTCTGAACCGCCACAAATCCACTCTACTGCGTTATCCACACCAACAAGGCGGGACAGACGAACAGTACCGCCGAAGCCCGGGAAGATACCCAGTTTAACTTCAGGCAGACCAACTTTTGCCTTGGGTGCCATAACCCGGTAATCGGTTGCCAGGCACATTTCAAAGCCGCCACCCAATGCCATACCGTTGATAGCAGTTACGGTTGGGAACGGAAGGTCCTCAACTGCACTAAAAATGGCGTTTGCTTTAAGGTTGTTGGCTACCAGATCTTCTTCGGAACCGGCAAACAGATCGGTAAACTCTGTAATGTCGGCGCCAACGATGAAACTGTCTTTCGAGCTGGTAACTACCAAGCCCTTGAGTTTCTTCTGTGCGCTAAGTGCATCAGTCGCGGCGTGGAGCTCTTCAATGGTAAGACGGTTGAACTTGTTTACCGACTCGCCTTGCAAGTCAAAGTTCAACTGAGCGATCCCGCCTTCGATCTCTTTAACCGTGATGGCTTTACCTTCGTAAATCATCAACTGATCTCCAGTCTGTGTTTGGAACTGCCTCCAACTCTGAAAGCTCATTTGATTAAGCTGTCGGAGCTGTTTTGTGCAGCGAGATTTCGGTCACTGCCCGATTAATCGACCCTAAAATTCATACGGTCGTTTGAATCGCGAGGACACACGATGTGAAAAAACAGCACGTTTGTCAATTTGTTTCTTTGTTGAGCGGGCAGAACATGCAAGACTTTCTCAGCCGTAACGGCATAGATATCTTTTATTTCAACTAGTTACATGATTATTCGGAGAGAAAACCTGAACTTCGTCTCGCAAAATTCAAACATATTTACATTTGCGGGAACCCGTACCGCCAAAATCGCTTGATTGGCCAAGAAAGTTACTTTACCTTCGATCTACGACTTTGGTACACAATAATAAATGCATTACGGAGAATCAATCCGATGAACATCGTCCGCCTGCGTGTGCGCTCCTCTTTGATTGCGACCGTCCTCCTGCTTTTGCTCTCATCCATGAACATCAAAGCTCAGGAGGCAAATAGCTTCTTATCACAGCTTCATACTTTCCGTGTGAGCAACTACGTTGCTTTGGATGCCTACTACAGGTTTATCGGGGAAGGTAGTACTGACACCCTGAACGAGATCGTGGCAGGTATCAACTCCGCTAACGATTCCATGAATCTCCTCGCAACAACCACCAGCGGCGTATTATCGAAAGAGCAACTTGAGGAGCTCAACAGTGAGTTCGATAAATTCAAAGGCCTAATGCGCAACAATATCAATGATGTGCGTAACACCGGCTATCCGGATTTGCGCCTGTTGTCAGACATGGCCGATCAAGCGTTGGTAATGAACGATATGGCCACTGAGCTGTATCAAATTGCTCAAGAGAAATCTCAGGCAGAGACCAGTACCCGCCTGGAAGCTGCTAGGCTGGGTGCGGTGAAAATTGCTCAAATGATGGCCAAGTATTCGGTACGGACCAACTCCTCCGTTGCTCAAATATTTCAGGGCACAGCTACCGAAGTCTCCCTTGACGAGCAAGCCAAGGAATTCGACCAGTTATTGGCGGCCATGGGCTCCAATCAAGACAAAGGGGAATTGAAAACTGTTTTAGATGACGCCAACGCCAAATGGCAGTTCATCCGCGGTTCCTACATTAACTACAATGAGAATAATGTGGGCTTTGTAATCGATAGATACTCCAAGCGCATTCTTGAAGGCCTGACCGCTGCCATCTCTCTTCTCCAGCAAGGAGCATGAGTTCTTGGGCGAGCCCTTTCCAGAAGCCGGCTCGCGTATTATGCTGTAACAAAGCCGATACATAAGGAGTTAGGGATGTCCGCCTACAACAAAATGATTGTTGCCATTGATCTTACCGAGGAAGCGCCTCAAGTTTTGCTAAAAGCCAAAGCCATGAGTGAAGCCCACAACGCAACTCTGGTTCTGGTTCACGTTGTCGAGCCTGTAGGTTATGCCTACGGTGGTGATATCCCGATGGATTTGACCGAGCTTCAGGATCAACTTGACAAAGCCGCCCGGGAACAACTCTCAGCCTATGGTGACCAGTACGGCGTAGATAAAGTTAACCAAATTGTGACTGTGGGACGCCCGGAGTCTGAAATTCACCGCTTGGTTAAAGAGCAGGAAGCTGATCTAGTGATTGTAGGAAGCCACGGCCGGAAAGGTTTTCAACTACTACTTGGCTCCACCGCCAATGGTGTTTTGCATGGGACGGAGTGCGACGTTTTGGCGATTAGAATTCGCTAACGCTTCGCACAACCACAGAGTTTAATTAACAAACCCGGGGTGTACGCTTACACTCCGGGTTTGTTTTTTTATCCCTTCAAACCTTCTTAACCAAGCGATTGCTCTTCAAGATCCATCCACCGCTCTATCACCTTCTCTAAGCTAGCTTCTTTTTTCTCCAGCGCTTCAAGCGTTGCAGCAACATCTTCAGGCGATCCCGAATAGAACTCGGGCGACGCGATGCGGGCTTGAATACTGGCCACTTCTTGCTCCAAGGCCTCTATTTGGTCAGGCAGTTGTTCGAGCTCGAGCTTTAATTTATAACTGAGTTTTACCGGTTTGGGCTTACTCGTCCCTCCTACACTCGAACCACTTCCACCCTGCCCGCTTTTTGCTGGCAAATCTGGCTGCTTTTTTTTGTCACTTTGTTTACCAGACTTAGCTGCCTTATCGTGACGATCTGGGCGTGCCCCAGCCACCTCGGCCGGAAAGCGTCCGCCTTGCCGGCGCCAGTCACTATAACCGCCGACGTATTCCCGAACCCTGCCGGAGCCATCCAAAAAGACGGTTTCAGTAACAACGTTATCCAGAAACTCACGGTCGTGACTGATAACGATTACTGTGCCGGCAAACTCGGCAAGCTGCTCCTCAAGCAATTCCAGTGTTTCAACATCTAAGTCGTTTGTGGGCTCATCAAGCACAAGAATATTCGCGGGCTTACTGAACAACTTTGCCAACAAAAGTCTTGCGCGCTCACCACCGGAAAATACTCGCACCGGTGATCTGGCGCGCTCAGGTGTAAATAAGAACTCCTGCAAATACCCAAGCACATGCTTGCTCTGACCGTTTATATCAATGAACTCACGCCCTTCAGACAGGTTATCAAGGGCATTGCGGCTCAGATCCAACTCACCACGAAGCTGATCGAAGTAAGCAACCTGGAGGTTGGTGCCACGCCGAATGGAGCCTTCTGTAGGCTCCAAATCCCCCAAAAGCAATCGCACCAAGGTTGTTTTACCTGTTCCGTTCTCCCCGACGAGGCCAATTTTATCCCCCCTAAGCACAGTGAGGGTCATATCACGAATGATTGGCGCCCCACCAGAGTACGCAAAACCGGCGTCAACCGCTTCTACCACCAGCTTGCCCGAGCGCGCCGCATCTTCCACTGCAAAGCTTGCGGTACCGCCACGAACCCTGCGCTGTCGATGCTCTTCGCGCATGGCCTTTAGCGCTCTCACCCTTCCCATATTACGGGTGCGACGCGCTTTAATGCCTTGGCGGATCCACGCCTCCTCTTGCTTTAAGCGTTTGTCGAACAGCGCATTTTCTCGTTCTTCTTCCTCAAGGGCTTTTTCCTTGAGCTCCAGGTATCGGTCATAAGAGGCAGCAAAACTAATCAGCTTACCTCGGTCTAACTCCACAACCCGGGTGGCCATACGCCTTATAAAAGCCCTGTCATGGCTCACAAACAACATAGCACCCCGGAAAGCCCCGAGCGCCTCTTCAAGCCACGCAATAGCGGGAACATCAAGATGATTGGTAGGTTCGTCAAGCAATAGGATGTCTGGCTCACTCACTAGCGCTCTGGCCAACAGCGCCCGGCGCTGCCAACCTCCGGAGAGCGTGTTGAGCCGCTGATCCGGGTCTATTCCGTATTGCGCCAAAACAGCGGTAACTTTCTGATCAAGCCGCCAGCCATCCAAGGCCTCAATACGCTCCTGGACCTTCATCATGCGGTCGAGACTGGCCTCATCCGCCTGCTGCGCGAGCGTGTGAAACTCAGCCAAAAGCTGCCCTGTTTCTGGAAAAGCACCAGCTACAACTTCGTATGCAGTTCTCGTGTCGTCAGACGGGAGGTTTTGAGGCAAAACCGCCAGAACAGCGCCATCGTCAAGACGAACCTTTCCTCCATCCGGTATAACCTCGCCGCTGACAATCTTCAACAGGGTCGATTTGCCCTCTCCATTTCGCCCTAACAAACACACACGCTCTCCGGCTTCAATAGTCAAAGACGCCTGATCAAGCAAAGGGTGCATTCCAAAGGCTAGAGATATTGAGTCCAGGATTAACAGTGGCACGTTGTTTTCTACTCCGATTCAATAACTGTGACGGAATCACCTACATGAATAATTCCGGGAAACTCGTGAATTGCATTCTGGCCAAAAATTACGCCTTCAGGTGTTCTGCGGAAGCCCGAGAGAGCTCTTAACGGCTGTAAGCCGGGGTCTTTGCTCCCGGTATCCGGGTTGACCGTTGTAAGAACACAACGCGAACACGGCTTTACTATGGCAAAACTCTGCCCGCCCACTTTTAGCTTCTGCCAGCGGTCTTCGTGCCATGCAGCTGCTCCTTCAACAACAATATTAGGGCGGAATCGGCGCATTTCTACCGGTTCTTCAAGGCGCCCATTGAGCTCTTCTAGCGACGCCGTATTCGTAATTAAAAATGGAAATCCATCAGCAAAACCTACACGCCGATATTCGCTTACCCTTTCGGCATCAACGCGACGGAACGAAGAATTCGGCATGTAAACGAAGCGCAATTCTTTGCCGCAAAAACGACTCAGCGCCAAACTCGCTGCAGCTTCTCCGCTATAAGCTAAAACCCAGTCCCGCCATACCAGCACCCGCAACTCTTGGTTGGTGTGCTGCAGCGTAAAATCACCCTCTCCCGGTATAGAAATGCTGACCAAGCTCTCCGATAGATCGGTCTTCACACGCGCAAGTTGCGGGAGGGACCTTTGGGTAACGAAG
Source organism: Marinobacter salexigens (assembly GCF_018860765.1). GTDB lineage: Bacteria > Pseudomonadota > Gammaproteobacteria > Pseudomonadales > Oleiphilaceae > Marinobacter > Marinobacter salexigens_A. The sequence goes on along the minus strand of NZ_JAHKPV010000008.1, from coordinate 67,023 downwards.
TTCCGATCCTCATCAATAATCATCCAGCGCCGATCATTTTTCGGGCCGAAGTCATCCATTTCAAAGTGGGAAACCTGAATGCCAGCGAGCGATTTAACAGGGTATAGATGGAGCGAATGAACTTTCAAGGCGCGCCTCCGGAACCGGACAGTAATATGAATGTGGCGGCCAGTATAAACCAATAGCAAAAAACCCGGCCTCTCGCGAGACCGGGTTTTTAAAATATGGAGCGGGAAACGAGATTCGAACTCGCGACCCCGACCTTGGCAAGGTCGTGCTCTACCAACTGAGCTATTCCCGCAGTGTTGTTTAGCTTGTGCCGACAACGGAAACGTATTCTACTCATCCCATGCCTTTCGTCAACCTTCTTTCGAAATTTTTATTGGCCGTAGCGCGAGGCCGTACCTAAATACTCCTTTTCAGCCTCGGTCGACACCCGTCCGAGAGCTTGGTTTCTATGGGGGAAACGGCCAAAGCGCTCGATGATCTCCTGATGGTCCCGCGCATAACGTAAAAAGCCTTTAAGATTGTCTTGCAGCACTCCAGACGTAGATGCAACCAACTGCTCAAAACACTCTACCGAAAGAGCCTGGTCACCGGTGCGTTCGGAGTGCTGCAAAGGCATATATACAAATGCACGCTGAATGGGTGGCAGCGCCATATCCTGACCTTTACGCATAGCCTCCTTGCAGAGCTTGTTCGCAGCCTTATCTTGCTCAAACGCAAGCGCCCCACCGCGAAAGATATTTCTCGAAAACTGGTCGAGCAATATAATTTCCGCCAACCGCCCGCCTGCAGCTTTGCGCCAGTGCTCCAGCCCTTGTTCAGACGCAAACAAAACCATTGAAAGAAATCGGCGGCGTATCTCCTGATCAAATTTCCGGTTTGAGCCAAACCAACGGCTGCGGTAGGAGCTGTTGGGCAGCCCGTTTTCATCTAAATCTCCAAACCAGAAATCCAGAATCTCTTTCCAATCGAACATTAGAGACCACCCTGTTATCTTGAATGTTAGATTCAGAAGAGAATACCGACCCGCAATACAAATTACGACAAACGCATTTTTAACCATAAAGAGTCAGGAGATCGGATGAGCAACCAACGTATTATTTTGCTAGCACACGGCAGCAGCGACAAACGCTGGTGCGATACTTTCGAGGCTCTTGCAGAGCCTACCTTGCAAGCCGTGAGTAATTCGAGCATTGCCTACATGGAGCTAGCCGAACCATCTCTAGACGCAGTAATCCATGAGGGCGTTGCAGCTGGAGCCAGTGAGTTCACAATCGTGCCCCTCTTTCTCGCTGCCGGGCGCCACCTACGCAAAGATGTACCAGCTATGATCGAGGGGCTTGAGAGGACCACGGGGGCACGAATCAAGCTTTCCGCCCCCATCGGGGAAAACCCTCTCCTGGGGCAGGCGATTAAGGATGTGGTAGCACTGCAGCTTGATCAAAGCACAGACGACTAAGGGGAAAACCATGAACAAGCATGTTCTCATTACCGGTGGCACCGGCTTCGTCGGGAGCGTGCTTTGCAGCGAAATGCTTAGCCGGGGCTACCGCCTGAGTGTTTTAAGCAGACAAGCAGCCGACAAAGTTCGCTCTCTCTGCGGTCAAGTTGAGGTTATCGGCAACATTGAATCGCTTCGCGCCCATACTGGCTTTGATGGCGTTATCAACCTAGCCGGGGAAGGTATCGCGGACAAACGCTGGACCGAAGGGCGTAAACAAACCCTGCGGGATAGCCGTATTAGCTTAACCCTAGCGCTTGTGGATGTCATAAACACTTGGGGGCAATGGCCGGAGGTCTTTGTTTCAGGCTCTGCAGTTGGCTTTTACGGGGCCCAAGGCGAAGCAAGAGTGACTGAAGACACCCCACCTAACGATGAGTTCACCCATAAACTCTGTAAGGACTGGGAAGACGCTGCTATCAAGCTGCAACCGCCCGGAGTACGGGTATGCCTGTCTAGAACGGGAATCGTAGTTGGCAATGGCGGCGGTTTTTTACAGCGTATGATCTTGCCCTTCAAACTTGGGCTTGGGGGCCGTCTAAGTTCGGGCCGCCAATACATGCCGTGGGTTCACCGGGATGATGTGGTCGCCGCCCTTATTTGGATGCTGGAGACCCCAGAAGCTTCGGGTGCATATAATGTGGTTAGTCCCAACCCGACCACCAATCGTGAATTCACGCAATGCCTCGCTAACACTCTTAAACGACCAGCGATATTCCCAGCCCCGGCACCACTTCTTAAAATAGCGCTGGGTGAGATGTCCCGCCTTTTACTAACAGGGCAGCGAGCGATCCCCGCGCGCCTGCTCGACTCGGGATTTAAGTTCAGCTACCCAACACTTCGAGAAGCACTTGAAGACGCAACAAGATAAATAACTACAATTTTTTAGCAAAGTCGTTGACAGCCGAGGAAAGCTTACTTAATATACGCGCCACCTCGACGAGGCAAGGTTTTGAAGCGTTGCGTCCCCTTCGTCTAGTGGCCTAGGACTCCGCCCTTTCACGGCGGCAACAGGGGTTCGAACCCCCTAGGGGACGCCATTTCTACTTCTCTGCTGACTTAAGGCAAGAAGCAGAAAGCGCTAATAACCTTAGATCATAGTTCGCGTATTCAAGCGGCTTTTCTGCTAGTTTTAATACTTTTCTTAGCCTGACTACCGCCGTGAGATTTCTGATCTCGCATCACGAAAATACCCACGCCAATAAAGAACACCACCATCAGAAGTACCGTTGCAATTCCGGCCAAAACGACTGCGTCCATATACATATTCTTTCTCTCCACCTGTATCAAACTTGACTAAGCTCAGGTTACGCCACCCTACAATGCAGGTATTGACCTGCGTCAATGGACAGCAGCACTTTCGGAAGAAACGTACAAATGCAGAAGCCTGTATATTTCTGCCCGGTTTTGACCGAATTTCAGGGAATTTGAACATCAGGACTGGTATAGTCTGCAGGCAATGGAATCTACGTAATAATCAACCGGTCTGGGTGGCTTGAGTACGACATGCCGAAACTGCCGACACGCCTTCAACGTTTTCGCTCGGGCTCTCCGCTGTCGTTTCGGCTGCTGGCCTGGATACTTCTGTTCAGTTCGGCTTTCACCCTTATTGCATCCGCCATTCAGATTTATTCGGATTACAGCAAAGACCTAGACCAAATCGATAGCCGTATGCAGGTAATCGAGTCCGGCTATGCCTCAAGCCTATCCAGAAGTCTCTGGGCGCTTGACCAAAAACTGCTCCAGACGCAAATGGAAGGAATTTTAAGCCTTCCCGACATTACCCACCTTCGATTGGGTATAGAGCCCGACTCCGAATTGGTCATGGGTGAGATTCCCCGCGGCGCTGACACCCAATCCCATAGCTTTGACCTAATTCATCAGGGCGACAAGGCCTTCAAGCTTGGCGAACTAACAGTAACGGCCAACCTGGACCGGGTTTACCAGAACCTGAAGGTAAAGATCGGCATCATTCTCGCCACCCAATTTCTGAAAACTTTTTTTGTATCCATGCTTATCATTTGGGTGTTTCAGCACTTTGTTGCTCGTCACCTCACTACCATGGCGAATTACGCAAGAGATTTCTCGCTGGCAAACCTCAGCACGCCGCTCACACTCGACCGCCCGGATACACCGTCGCAACAAAATGATGAAATCGGACGTGTATCCGAAGCGATCAATCAAATGCGCGAGCGCTTGAGTGATGACATGGTGCGGCAGAAGAAAGATGCGGCCGAGATTCATAAGTTTTCTATGGCCATTGAACAGAGCCCTTCCTCCGTAGTTATATGCGATCGCCAATGGCGGGTCGAGTTTGCAAACCATAAGTTCACGCAGCTCACCGGTTACGACGCAAAGTCCATTGTTGGCCGACATCCTGGCGCTTTAAGCGATAACCCAATGGAAGTCCGTGACAACCGCCAACTCTGGCAATCCATCCGCTTGCAGGTTCAGCGCGTGGGTGTTTGGCAGGGTGAAGTGAACAGCACCCGACGCAATGGCGAGCGGTTCTGGGAACAGCTGATCGTTACCCCCATAAAGGATAGCGATGGCGATGCGACAGGCTACCTCATTCTCGGGGAAGACATCAGCATACGAAAACGGTACGAGCAGCAGTTATTGCGTCAGGCTAACTACGACATTCTAACCGGCCTGCCCAATCGAATGCTGGCATTGGATCGCCTCAAGCTAGCACTGGCTCAAGCCCGCCGCGAAGACTCCATGGTTGGCGTTATGTTTTTGGATCTCGATAATTTCAAACACATCAACGATACCCTAGGGCACGACGCCGGAGACAATCTACTGATTGAAGCTTCCCGTCGTATTTCCAGTTGTTTACGCGGTACTAGCACAGTTGCCCGACTTGGAGGTGATGAGTTTCTGGTTATTTTGCCGGGTCTGACCGGGCCCGAACCTGCCTCTCAAGTTGCAGAGCGCATTCTCGATAACTTTAGACCAGCCTACACCCTGAATGGCCAGGAAGTATTTGTTACTACGAGTATTGGTATAGCGATTTTCCCTAGCGACTCCGATAACAGCGGTACCCTACTCCAGCACGCTGATGCAGCCATGTACCAAGCAAAGCGGCAAGGTAAGAGCTCTTTCGCACACTTCACTCCCGAAATGTCGGAGGTATCCCACGAGCGCCTGCAAATGGAGTCTCGAATGCGGAGGGCCCTGGAGCTGCATGAGTTTGAACTCTACTTCCAACCAATTGTGGATACCGCCACCGGGGAAGTGAGTGCTGCAGAAGCCTTATTGCGTTGGAACAATCCCGTTATGGGTATGGTTATGCCGGACCGCTTTATTCCATTGGCGGAAGAAACCGGGCTTATTATTAGCATAGGCGCCTGGGTACTTGAAGAAGCCTGCCATGCAGCCACCCGCTGGAAAGACATTACCGGCCAAGACATTGGAATATCAGTGAACGTGTCTCCGCGGCAATTTAGAGACTCTGGATTTACGAAAACAGTAATGCAGGCACTATCTAACAGCAATTTGGCTCCGGATCTGCTGGAACTAGAAATTACCGAACGCCTGCTTCTCGACAATTCAATTGAAACAGCAGAAATTCTTAGAGAGCTGGACCGAGAAGGTATCCGCCTGTCGGTCGACGACTTCGGTACTGGCTACTCCGCACTTAGCTATCTCAAAAGCTACCCGTTCGACACCCTTAAGATCGACAAAACCTTTATCCACGATGTAACGAAAACCCCAGGGGGAGCCTCATTAGTCTGCGCCATCATCAACATGGCACACAGCCTAGGGTTAACCATCATTGCGGAAGGCGTTGAGGAAGAGTCACAAACTCACTTCCTGAAGCAGGAAGGCTGTGATTTATCCCAAGGCTACTTTTACAGCCGCCCACTCCCTGCCGATGACTTTACCGTGTGGCTAAAAGCCCACCTTCCTAAACAAACCTGATGTTCAGGGAAACGCCAAACCATGAAGCAATCCATTCTTGTCGTTAATTGCGGCAGTTCGTCACTGAAGCTGGCACTATTCGACGAAAATGAAAACAAACTCGCGTCTGCCATCGCAGAGCGATTGAATGGACAGGATGCATTTGCGCGCATTGATGGGGATGAGCAAGCGGTGACATTACCAGCCACCGCTGATCACAAACAGGCGCTTAAGGCACTAGTTTCGGCGTTCAGTGACCGACAACTAATGTCCACCACCCCCACGGCCATCGGGCACCGCGTAGTACATGGCGGTGAAACCTTTCGCCAGGCGGTGCTCATCGATAGTGATGTGATAAAGGCCATCAAAGGCTGCGCTGACTTAGCTCCCCTGCATAACCCCGTCAATCTGGTAGGCATTGAAGCAACCAGAGAACAATTCCCTGACACTGAGCAGGTTGCCGTGTTCGACACTGCGTACCATCAAACTTTAGCGCCCCGTGCTTATTTATATGCATTGCCGGAATCCTACTACCGGGATTTGAATGTAAGGCGTTACGGGTTCCACGGCACCAGCCATTTTTTTATGGCCCACGAAGCGGCACGCCTACTAGAAAAAACGCCAGCAACCACATCGATAATCTCCGCCCATCTTGGCAATGGTTGCAGCATTACGGCAATCAAAGACGGCTTGAGTGTGGACACCAGTATGGGGCTTACTCCTCTAGAAGGACTGGTTATGGGAACCCGCAGCGGTGATATCGACCCCGGACTCTTTGATTACCTGAGGTCGAGGGGCATGCAACAGGCAGAGGTCCACAAGATGCTTAACCAGAAAAGCGGGCTTCTTGGGATTTCCGGGCAGACTAACGATATGCGCTCACTGTGTGAACTAGCGGACCACGGGCATGAGCCTTCGGCCCTTGCTATCGAGATCTTTTGTTTCCGTCTGGCAAAGTACATAGGCGCAATGATGGCTTCGCTGAGCCAGCTCGACGCCCTAGTATTCACTGGCGGCATCGGGGAAAACAGCCATCGTGTACGGAAGCAAACCGTTAGCCACCTGAATCTGCTTGGTTTTGACATTAACGCGGACATGAATTCCCATCACGGCCGTTACAGCGACGGAAGAATAGACGATACCCGTTCGCGGTTCCCTATATTAGTCATTCCAACTAACGAAGAGCTGGTGATCGCCCGTGAAGCTAAGCGTTTGGCCTCCATTGCTTAGAAGTCAACTCGCTAGATTTCCCATTGGCCTAAGATTCAAAACTCATTAATTGAACAACCCGGAACTTCTATATGGCTAAAAGTCTGTTTATTGCACCTACCTCCATAGACTCAGGGCTGACCTCAACCTGTCTGGGTTTACTACGCGCCATGGAGCGTGTAGGTATCAGTGTTGGGTTTTACAAACCCTTTTGCCAGTCGGTTAACCACGGCGAGTCCTCACATAACGGTGGCAAAGACGCATCCGTTACTTTTGTCCGCTCACGCAGCCACCTTCAGCCACCCGACCCAATACCTCTTAAAAAGGCCCAGCAGTTACTGAACCGCGGAAAATCCGACCTGCTAATGGAAACCGTAGTCGGTGAATACCAAAAAGTTGCCAAAGATGTGGATGTTGTGGTCATTGAGGGACTTGTTCCGGATCGTCGTGAAGCCTACATCGCAAGGCTCAACGTGGAAGTCGCGCGCAACCTCGGGGCGGAGGTCGTGTTGGTCAGCGCTCCTGGCAATAGCAGCCCCAGCGATCTGGACGAAGAGCTGGATTTCTCCGCCCGTCTGTTTTCCGATGCATCTGCGCAGGATGCGATCGCCGTTATTCTCAACAAACTCGGTGAGCCCGAGAGATCAGGGTTGGAGCCATACAGCAATATCAGCCAAACTGAAGGCGAAACCCCTGACTACCGGAATGAGTGTAAGGTTTTCCGGGGTGGCCGCTTCCGTTTACTCGGCGAGATCTCTTGGCAGTCCGACCTATTAGCACCACGGGTGTCTGATATCGCCCGCGAACTTAATGTGCCGGTACTGCATGAAGGCCAAATGCACATACGGCGCGTTCAAAAGGTATCTGTGTGTGCCCGCTCAATCCGCAACATGACGGAGACTCTGAGCCCCGGCACGCTCATGGTGACCCCGGGTGATCGGGAGGACATTATAGTGGCAACGGCCGTTGCGGCTTTAAATGGTGTTCCCATGGCTGGCCTGATGTTAACAGGTGGCCTTATGCCGGATCAGCGCGTTATTGATTTGTGCTCCCGCGCGCTGCATACAGGTTTGCCAGTACTGAGCTCCTCCGCTAATACCTACGAAACAGCCCACATGCTGGCAAGCCTTTCCACCGCCATTCCAACCGACGATCCCGATCGGGTTGAAAAAGCGATGGAAGCGGTGGCAACGAAAATTGATACCGACTGGCTTCAAGAGCACCTTCGCGTTCAAGTTCAGAGTCGTCTATCCCCGCCAGCATTCCGCTATCAGCTTTCTGAAAGAGCGAGAGCCGCCAATAAACGCATCGTGCTGCCCGAAGGCAGTGAACCGCGTACGGTTGAGGCAGCAATTATCTGCCATCAGCGTCAACTTGCGCGCTGCGCTTTAGTCGGCGATGAAAACGAAATTCGTGGTGTTGCAACATCCCTAGGATTTGAGCTACCCGATGATATTGAGATCATCGACCCGGCCCATATGCGGCAAAGCTACATCGCGCCAATGGTTGAACTACGCAAGCACAAAGGGCTCACTTCGGATATGGCTGAGGCTATGCTAGAGGACAATGTGGTCTTAGGCACCATGATGGTCGCTCTGGATGAGGCAGACGGCCTTGTTTCAGGGGCTATTCATACCACCGCGAACACCGTGCGCCCTGCTCTGCAGCTTATCAAGACCCACGATCACGCTCGCGTCGTGTCGTCAGTTTTCTTCATGTTGTTACCCCAGCAGGTAGTCGTTTACGGCGATTGCGCCATAAACCCGGATCCCAACGCAGAAGAGCTGGCGGATATTGCCATTCAAAGTGCGGAGTCTGCAGAGGCCTTCGGTGTAGAACCGGTGGTCGCCATGATCAGCTATAGCACCGGTGAGTCGGGTAGCGGGCATGATGTGGTTAAAGTTCGTGAAGCCACCAAAATCGCCCGTCAGCGCCGGCCAGACCTACTCATTGACGGCCCTCTGCAATACGACGCTGCGGCTATCGAAAGCGTGGCCAAGAGCAAGGCTCCGAACAGCAAAGTAGCGGGCAAAGCGACGGTGTTCATTTTCCCGGACCTCAACACCGGCAATACCACCTACAAGGCGGTTCAGCGTAGCGCTAACGTAGTGAGTATTGGCCCAATGCTCCAGGGTTTGAGAAAGCCGGTTAACGACCTGTCAAGAGGAGCCTTGGTAGAGGATATCGTGTTTACCATTGCACTGACGGCTGTTCAGGCGAAGCAGGTCGAGGACGCGGGGCGGGCCTAAGCCGCCCCGTCTGAATATGAAAAAGACTTGTCAGCGCTTGAGGCTTTTCTGACGGGTCTTTTTCACTTTCCGCCCAGCCTTCAAGTCATTATCCTGCTTGACCTTTTGCCGGGGTGTTTTACGGTCAACTTTATTGGCAAAGGGGTTCTCACTGGAACGGAACTCAAACCGTATCGGAGAGCCTGTAACCTTAAGTACTTTACGAAACGTGTTTTCCAAATACCGCTTGTATGATCCCGGCAAAGCGTCCGTTTGGTTGCCATGGACAACAATAACCGGCGGGTTTGAGCCACCTTGGTGAGCATAGCGCAACTTGATCCTACGCCCACGAACCATGGGCGGTTGATGCTGTGCAATAGCATCTTCGAGGATAGCTGTTAGGCGGTTGGTTGGCCATTTCGCCATAGCGGATTCATAACATGCCTCTACCGACTCGTACATAACGCCTACGCCTGAGCCGTGGAGCGCAGAGATATAATGCTTGTCGGCATAATCCAAAAAGTCTAGGCGCCGCTTCACCTGCTCTTTCACCTTGGCGCGATCTTCTGCATCCATGCCATCCCATTTATTGACCGCAACCACCAACGAGCGACCAGCATCGAGAACAAACCCGATCAGGTGTAAATCCTGATCGACCAAGCCTTCCCGCGCATCGATAACCAGTATCACAACATGGGCATCATCGATTGCCTTCAGCGTTTTGATAATGGAAAATTTTTCCACCGCCTCATTGACGTTCTTGCGACGTCTGACACCGGCAGTATCAATGAGCGTGTACTGCTTATCATGACGCTCATAAGGGATATAAACACTGTCTCGGGTCGTGCCCGGCATGTCATAAACGACGACTCGCTCTTCACCCAGCATCCGGTTAACCAGCGTAGATTTCCCCACGTTGGGGCGTCCGACAATACCAATGCGAATGCCCGGGTAGCGATCCGCACGGTCGGCTGCTTCACGATCTTCTTCGGAGGGGAGCAGCAACTCCAACATCGACCGAACGCCACGGTTGTGGGATGCAGCTATCATAAAAGTTGACGCGAAACCGAGACTGTGGAAATCAGCCGCAGCGACGTCCGGGTCCTGACCATCAGTCTTGTTTACTACCAAATGCGCGTGTTTACCCGACCGGCGTAGGTGATCGGCAATGATTTCATCGCCGGCGGTCAGACCTGCGCGACCATCAACCAAAAACAGCACTATGTCCGCTTCATCAACGGCTTGCATAGACTGTCGGGCCATCTCAAGATCCAGCCCTTCCTCCGTGCCCGTCAGGCCGCCAGTATCAATAACGATAAAGCGCTGGTCTTCGTATGTGCCCTCACCATACTTACGATCGCGGGTCAGGCCGGGAAAATCCGCAACCAGAGCATCGCGGGTACGCGTCATCTGGTTAAACAATGTCGATTTACCAACATTTGGCCGGCCGACAAGGGCAATTACTGGGGTCATAATGGTTCGCTATACAGTCGTTTTAGGCTCTGCATGCGGCAGAGCGTTGGAAGCGCGGATCAGTTCCGCGCCTCCAGTTTAAATACAGACAGTTTGCCGCCGTTTCCAAAAACCATCAGGTTTCCGTTGGCCATGCGCTGCAATGGAACCCGCAGGCCATCTCCGTCATAATCTTTTTGGCCCATAAGGCTTCCGTCCTCTCTTGAGAGCACGTGCAAATAACCTTCATAGTCGCCCAAAACCAAATAGTCATCGTACATCGCTGGCTGAGTCGGCTGACGCCAGGACAAAGCATCCTGAAGCCATAATTCCCTGCGATCGGAGCCGCGGTATGCGATGACATCACCGTTTGCGGAAGCAAGATAAATATTACCGCCGCCCACCATTGGGGCGTGCAAGCTCGACGCCTTACGACTCCAAATTTCCTGACCGGTACGAATATCCACCAGTGCAAGTTTACCCTGATAACCGGTAACCATCACCGCAGTATCTAGAACTAGCGGCTGGCCAGCTATGTCTACAAGCCTTTCAAGCTCAGTGCGCCCTTGCGGCTGCCCAACTTCGTACTGCCACAAAGGTTGGCCTGAATCGGCCGATAACGCCATGAGTTTGCCATTGGAAAACGATGCTATCACCATATCGCCCCCCACCAACGGAGCTGCAGCGGCACGCAGAGACAGCACGGGTACCACACCATCATACTGCCAGCGTTTCTCGCCCTTAGCAGCATCAAACGCAAGAACCCGCCCATCTGTGGTTTGAGTGACCACCAACGCGCCGTTCGATTGCGGGGCTGCCAAAGCTTCTGTGGGCAAAGCACTGCGCCATAACTCTTGCCCGTCTTCACGGGAAAGAGCCACTAAATCTGCCTCACGGGTAACCAGATAAAGCCGCTCTAAATCCCCGCCAACACCTGCGAAGATGCGATCTTCCAGTTGTCGCTTCCATTTGCGCTTTCCTGTCTCGGCATCCACGGCAACCAACTCACCGTCAGCAGACGCCGCATAAACAATGTCGCCAGTGTTCAGCGGTGCCAGATAAAGAAAGTCACCATCGTGTCCCTCGCCTACCGACCGGCTCCAGACAGTTTTGAAATCAACCGTTTCGTCCACTTCTGGGACCGGCACAGGCTGCTCAAAGGTATCCGTTGAGCTGCAACCGCTTATGCCCAGCGCTGCGACTAAAGCCGAGAAAACTCCAGCCCGAAACAGCCTGTTGCCCGCTAATAGCATTAGGCTTCCTCTCCAACACCAAGATCAGACAGCTTGAGCTCCAGAATGCCACTGCGACCTTGCAGGCTTTGCTCGCGGGCGGCCAGATAAGCATCTCGAGCCCCTTTCTTGTCGCCCTGCACCAACAGAATGTCGCCACGTAATTCGGAGAAAATCGCGGCAAAAGCTCCGGTGTCACCTATGCTTCCGGCGCTATCTATGGTGGCCAGTGCATCGTCATAACGTTCTGCAGAGAACTGGGCGCGAGCAAGGCGATTTCGCACCACCAAAGACAATGCTTTGTGCTCACCTGCTTTCTCTAGTGCCCATTGCAATGAACCAATGGCCGCTTCCGCATCGCTGTCTTCAACCAATTGCTGGCGGGCCAGAATCAGGTTGCCGTAAACGGCGTAGGCGCTGTCGGTGTAATCCTCCCGCAGAGTATTCGCAACAAAAGCAACAGTCTCACCTGTAGTTTCATCTGCCTGATTACTAAAGGCATTCAATAGACTTGCAAACTGGTTAGCGGCTTCAGCACGCTGCTGATCCTGATGGTTTTGCCAAGCCTGCCAGCCGAATACAATCGCGAGAGCGGCACCGATACCAATGATCAGAGAACTACCATTTTTTTTCCACCAGTCTTTTATCGCCTGTACCTGTTCTTCTTCGGTGCGCAGTTCCGCCATGATGACTCCTGTAATAGTTTTTCACTTTTATAGTTGTGCGAATCAGTTCGCCAGAGCTTTCACAAGCACAGTTGCTAGGTCAGCCTGAGGCACACTGGTCTGTTCTTCATCTGAACGCAGCGGTTTAAGGCCTACTGTTGCGTTCTCTAATTCCTGATCGCCAAGAATGACTGCGTAACGGGCACCACTTTTGTCCGCCTTTTTCATCTGGCTTTTGAAACTGCCACCACCACAATGGCAGACAACGATTCGCCCTTGAAGCTGGTTACGCAAGTTTTCGGCAAGTGCCAACGCGGGTGCTACTGCCGTGTCACCCATAGCCGTCACATAAACATCGGCATTGCCGTTAGCTTCTTCAGGCACCAACCCTAAGGTATCCAGCAACAGAATAAGGCGCTCAAGCCCCATGGCAAAACCAACAGCCGTCGTCGGCTTCCCACCAAGTTGCTCTACCAAACCATCGTAACGACCACCTGCACAAATAGTGCCCTGAGCGCCAAGGCTGTCAGTTACCCATTCAAAAACCGTCTTGCCATAGTAATCGAGACCACGCACAAGGGCCGGGTTGACGGTATAGACAATGCCTGCCGCATCCAACAGGTCTTTCAACCGAGCAAAATGGTCCCGCGATTCGTCATCAAGATAGTCTTCCAGACGCGGCGCATCTGCTAACAACTTGCGAGTCCCGGGATCCTTGGTATCCAGAATACGGAGCGGATTGGTCTCCAACCGCCTCCGGCTGTCTTCATCAAGCTCCGCTTTGAAATGGCTCAAATAATCCACTAAAGCACTGCGAAACTCTTTGCGCGCAGCCGATGAACCAATAGAGTTAATCTCTAGGCGAGCATGATTGCCAAGCCCTAACTCTTGCCAAAGTCTAGCGGTAAGAATCAGTAGTTCCGCATCAATATCCGGGCCCTGAATACCAAAGCACTCAACGCCAATTTGATGGAACTGTCGATACCGCCCTTTTTGCGGACGCTCGTGCCGGAACATGGGCCCGGCATACCACAACCTGCGAGTCTGGTTGAATAATAAGCCGTGCTCTTCAGCCGCACGAACGCATCCGGCAGTGCCCTCGGGCCGTAGTGTTAAGCTGTCACCGTTGCGGTCCTCAAAGGTATACATCTCTTTTTCAACGATGTCTGTTACTTCACCTATGGAGCGCTTAAACAGATCGGTCTGCTCTACAACCGGCATTCGAATTTCTTGATAACCATATTGCCGCAACACTTTGCGCGCAGTGGACTCAACAAACTGCCAGACCGGTGTTTGCTCTGGCAGGATGTCGTTCATCCCACGTATTGCCTGAATCTTAGCCAATGTAAACCCTTTTTGCTTTCTGGATAGTCGTGCCTAACGGAGTTAACCGATCACTTGTCTGAGCGCGCGATAATGGACTCTTCCTGCTCTTTTTTACGGGCAATCTCTTCACGTATTAACCGCTCAAGATCATCCGTCAGGTTAGCATTATCAAGTTTTTGATTTGGCTTGCCGCCCCTGTAAAACAGGTTTTTAGGGCTCCCCCCGGTTAGGCCTATATCAGCTACTTTCGCTTCACCAGGACCATTCACAATGCAGCCGATGATCGCGACGTCCAGCGATTCGTTGACATCTTCCAAACGCACTTCAAGATCGTTCATGGTCTGAATAACATCGAAGTTCTGACGAGAGCAGCTCGGGCAGGCAATAAAGTTAATGCCTCGACTACGCAAACGTAGACTTTTGAGGATATCGAAGCCCACTTTGATTTCTTGAACCGGATCCGCTGCCAGAGACACTCGAATGGTGTCGCCGATGCCATCCATCAAAAGCATACCAAGGCCGATAGATGACTTAACTGTGCCTGATCGGAGCCCCCCGGCTTCGGTGATGCCAAGATGCAAGGGCTGATCAATTTGCGTCGCAATTTTGCGGTAGGCGTCCACTGTCATGAACACTTCGGACGCTTTCAGGCTAACTTTAAAGTTCTGAAAGTCATGCCGGTCAAGAATATCGATGTGGCGCATCGCTGATTCAACCAGCGCATCCGCTGTGGGTTCGCCATATTTTCGCTGCAGCTCTTTTTCAAGAGAACCGGCGTTTACCCCTATTCTCATAGGTATATTACCGTCGCGACAGGCGCTGATCACGGCACTTACGCGGTCTTCGCGGCCAATATTGCCGGGGTTGATACGTAGGCAGTCAACCCCAAGCTCCGCGACTCGTAACGCTATTTTATGATCGAAGTGAATGTCTGCAACCAACGGCAAGGACACCCGCTCTCTAATCTTCCCGAAGGCGTCGGCGGCCTCCATGGAAGGTACAGATACCCGGACAATATCGGCACCCGCATCTTGCAAAGCAGTGATCTGGCCCACCGTTGCATCAACATCACAGGTGTTGGTGTTGGTCATGCTCTGGACCGCAATTGGCGCATCGCCACCAACAGGTACGTTTCCGACCATGATTTGGCGGGATTTGCGTCTCTTGATCGGGGATTCGTGTTTCATGTGCTTACGACCGAAATAGGTGAGTGCAAAAAGTAATCAGATTGTCAGCGTGAACTCGGAGCGGTTGTTCACCACGGGAAAAACACCTATGTCCACAGGTTCGCCTTGAAAGCTAATGGTAGCGACCGTATCAACGGCACCGATGACCACTTTTAGCGGGGCTTCGCCTGAAACCTGAAGTTTGTCTCCTGCCCTTTGCAGCGAACTTGCAAGGCGATTTCCGCTTGCATCGCGCACCTGAATCCAACAATCCCCGGTAAACTCAATTTCCAACACTCCTGATGCCGGGCCTGCGGGTTCACTTACAGGCGGCTGCGCCAAAACAGGTTCAATGGCTTCAGCTACAACGGGCACCTGCTCGCCTACTTCGACTTCGGGTTGTGCAGGTTCAGAATCCGACACTGGTTGTTCATCGGCAGTGACATCAACCACAGGGTCAAGTTCAGGTGCAGGATCAACACTGGAATCGACGGTAGCTTCAGATACGCTGGCGTTTTGCTCGGGTTCCAGGATAGGCTCCGGCGCTTTTACTTCGGGTGCTGGGCCTGACATCGCAGACAGTTCCTCAGCCACATCTTCAGAGTTGAGCTTCGGCAAAACCACTCTGACAACTACGGCAGCGATAATCGCGACTACTAGGATCAGCAACAACAACTTAGCAATTCTACGCTTTCGGCGTCTGCGGCGTTCAATATTAACCAGCGGATTGGCTTCCAAGTCCCGTGCTTTTTGAAGGCGTGCAGGTTCCAACTCAATGTTGAGGTCTGCAATGATAGAATCGGCGTTGAGCCCCACCTGTTTGGCATAAGTACGGACATAGCCCTTGAGAAAGAGCTCACTATCTATTTGCTTGTAGTCGCCGCTTTCGATTGCTTGAATGACGCCGTTTCGTAAATGCTGTGCTTCAGCAATTTGGGAAACGCTCAAACCCTGCCTTTCCCTTGCCTTCTTCAGCTGCTTGCCAACGGATTCATTCTCTGGACTGTGTTGATTGTCATCACTTGTCATTAGAAATCAGCGCCTTGTATTGTTGGTACTCTACTGACTCCGGGTAATTGTTTTTCAGTTGCAGCCTCAGGCTGGCTTCCTGATTCCTGTCCCCTAAGTGCCGTGCAATACGAATACCTGTGAAGAGGCTCTCGGGCGAGTGCTTCAATTTCGGATTACGCTGCATGATTACTAGCAGGCGCTCGTAATAACGCGCAGCACCCGTTAAATCGCCTGACTCAACCATCACTCTGGAGAGCGAGAGCAAGGAACGTGGATCGCCACGGGTCAATTCCGAAGCTCGACGGTAGGAAGCAATTGCTTCTTTCTGTTGCCCGAGGCGCTCCTGCGTCATACCTAGATTGTAGAAAATGGAACCCCGATCTTTATAGTCTGTATCTTTGGAAGCCGCACTAAACTGGTCACGCGACTCCTCCAGCCGACCTTGAGCGTAAAGAAACGCACCATAATACACCCGCGCACGAGTGTATTCGGAGTCTTCGGAGATCGCTCTTTTAAAGTTCTTTTCGGCAAGCTCGGGTTCACCATCGCTATTGTAAATCAACCCTAAAGTTGCGAGCGCTTGGGGGCTGTCAGGCTCAAGCTCCAGCGCCCTGTCTAGATGGTGTCGCGCGCGCTCAATATTACCCTGACCAATATACGCAGAAGCGAGCTGAACGTAGTTTTCAACCGCTTTTTGGCGATCCGCCTCGCGTGAGAAACGGCTATCTGTTGTGGTAACACACCCAGTGACCAAAAGAGCGACCAGCAAGACTGTCAAGACAGCAAAGCGTTCATGTACCGATCTTATAATCACTGATTGCGTTCCTCGCTGGTTAAACGTGGCAGGTGCCCGTTCAGGTGTTCACCTGTTGAACATTAATGTACCGCTGGCTTCTGCGGGTTCGATCTTCCACCTGCCCCACCAGTTGGCCGCAAGCTGCATCTATATCATCACCACGGGTTGTTCTGATTGTAGCGACATAACCCGCTTCGTTAAGAACAGCCTGAAAGCGCCGGGTCGCATTCATGCTCGGTCGGCGGAAGTCGCTCTCGGGGAACGGGTTGAAGGGAATGAGATTGATCTTGCATGGAAGATCACGCAATAAACCCGCCAGCTCGTGAGCGTGCTCCGGCTTATCGTTCATTCCCTCGATAACCGTGTATTCTATCGTCGCTTTACGTTTCTCGGGAAGACGACTGAAATAACGTTTTGTAGCCGCCAGTAGCTCTGCGATCGGGTATTTTTTGTTGAGCGGTACCAGCTTGTTTCGTAGCTCATCATTGGGCGCATGTAGCGAAATGGCCAGTGAAACATCCGTAACTTCCGCAAGACGATCAATGCCCGGAACAACGCCGGAAGTACTGAGTGTTACCCGCCGTTTGGAGATGCCGTATGCGAGATCTTCCATCATCAGATTCATGGCATCTACCACGTTGTCAAAGTTCATTAGGGGCTCACCCATCCCCATCATCACAACGTTGGTAATTGGCCTATCCGGGCCTGGCTCAAACGGCATGAATGCTTTACGTGCAACCCATACCTGTCCAATGATTTCTGCAGCAGTCAGATTGCGGTTAAAACCGCGCTTACCTGTGGAACAAAACGTACAATCAAGGGTACAGCCAATTTGCGATGACACACACAAAGTGCCCCGCTCACCGTCTGGAATAAGCACGGTTTCAACACTGTTGCCGTTGTCCATACGCATGACCCACTTGCGGGTACCGTCTTTTGACGTTTCATCGTAAACAACTTCCGGGCCACGGATCACGGCGACTTGCTTGAGCTTATCCCGCAGAGATTTACTCACATTGGTCATTTGATCGAAGTCATCCACACCCCGCTGGTGCATCCATTGCAGCAACTGAGTAGCCCGAAAGCGTTTTTCCCCCAAGGTTTCAAAGAAAGCCTCAAGCTTGTCTCTCGGCATTCCCAAAAGGTTGGTTTTTTCAGCGGCCGCTGTCATTTTATAACCTCGATCAGATAACCAATGCGGGGCTGCCTTTGGCAGCCCCGACCAACAAAATCAACCGCGCGGGCAGATTTCGTTGTCATTGAAGAAATAGGCGATTTCACGCTCTGCAGACTCGGCAGAGTCAGAGCCATGTACCGCGTTAGCATCGATTGATGTAGCGAAATCGGCGCGAATGGTGCCAGCATCAGCTTCTTTCGGGTTGGTAGCACCCATCAAGTCACGGTTTTTAAGAATAGCGCCTTCGCCTTCCAAAACCTGAACAACAACCGGGCCAGATGTCATAAATGCAACCAGATCGTTAAAGAACGGACGCTCTTTGTGCTCTGCATAGAAGCCTTCAGCCTGTTCTTGAGTAAGGTGCATCATGCGCGATGCCACAATGCTCAGACCAGCCTTCTCGAAACGGCTGTAAATCTCACCGATTACATTTTTTGCAACTGCATCGGGCTTGATGATGGAAAGCGTACGTTCGTTAGCCATGGTATTTCTCCAGTAGGGTTGGGGTTAATGAGATTCAGGTAAATTTCAGGCCTGCGATTATACGCAGTCAAAGGCCCACTGCCTACCGCACTGCGCGAAGGCGGGTAACAACATCAACAATTTGCGCGCTAGCAAAAGCGATTTCGTCGGGTGTTGTGTAGCGACCGACAGAAAATCGCAGTGCCCTATGGGCCTGCTCATCGCTCAACCCAATCCCTCGAAGCACATAAGAGGGCTCAATAGTTGCTGAAGCACAGGCGGAGCCGGATGATACCGCCAAGTTTCGCAAGCCCAGCATGAGAGATTCCGCATCCACACCATCAAAGGACAGGTTAACAATACCGGGAACACGAGAGGCTTCAGATCCATTGAGCGTCACTCCCGAGAGCCCGCTCAACCCCTGCAAGAACAACGCGCGCAGGCTTTCCAACAGGCGGGCTTCATCGTCAAGGTTGTTCTGTGCGATAGCAAAGGCTTTACCCATTCCCACTATTTGATGCGTTGGTAAGGTGCCAGATCGCATACCACGCTCATGGCCTCCGCCGTGAATTTGCGCTTCTATGCGCACATCCGGAGAACGCCTTACATAAAGCGCCCCCACACCCTTGGGGCCGTATACTTTATGACCGGAAAGTGCCATTAGATCTACCGACAACTCCGTAACATCCACAGGAAGCTTGCCGGCAGCCTGAGCTGCATCTACATGGAACAGAACACCGCGATCGCGCAACTCTTTACCAATAGCGGCTATATCGTTCACAGACCCCAGCTCATTGTTTACAAGCATCAGGCTAACCAGCACGGTTTCCGGCCTGAGGGCTTCGAATACTTGCTCTGGCAATACCACGCCATCGCTCCCCGGCTCCAGCCAGGTAACCTCAACACCACGTGTTTCAAGCCATTGACAGGTATCAACAACCGCTTTGTGCTCGATTGCTGACGTGACAACGTGCGCTTTTTCGCGACCGATAACCGCACCTTTGATCGCAAGATTATCCGATTCGGTTGCGCCGGAGGTCCAAACAATTTCACGCGGATCTGCGTGGATGAGGCTTGCTACTTGACCTCTAGCTGCCTCAACGGCAGCTTCCGCTTGCCAGCCAAAGCCATGTGAACGCGAAGCTGGATTACCAAAAACACCATCCGGTGTGAGGTATTTAATCATTTCTTCTGCGACAGCGGGATCAACGGGCGTCGTTGCCGCGTAATCGAGGTATACGGGCTTTTTCATAAATTACAGGGACTTGATTCAGGCGGGCGCCTGATCTATCAGACGCTCGGTGTTAATCGTGTCGGAATCTCCATCGACCTGACGGCGATTCTGTCTGTCCGCTACTTGGCGGATTTCGTGTCTTTCCATCAAGTCTCCGAGACTAATCCCGCTGAGAAACTGATGAATCTGGTCGCTAAGATCAGACCACAAGTGGTGAGTCAGGCATTTTTCGCCATTCTGACAATCGCCTTTATTACCACATCTTGTGGTGTCGAGTGACTCACTAACTGCATCAACTACATCCGCAATGTAGATATCGGCCGCTCCACGACTCAAACGGTAACCACCGCCCGGCCCACGAATACTTGCCACCAACTGCTGGCGTCGAAGGCGTGAGAAGAGTTGCTCCAGATAGGAAAGCGAAATTTCCTGACGGGCCGAAATATCCGCTAGCGTTACCGGCCCCTGCCCTCCGTGGAGAGCAAGGTCCAACATAGCTGTAACAGCGTAGCGGCCTTTTGTAGTCAACTTCATGGCATCAGCCCCGTGATGGGATTGAATCTCAATATAGGAGCCTGAGTATGAATTGACCAAGTAATTCAGTCAAGTATTCAGCCCTGCCCTTCTTTCTCATCACGCACACAATCAAAATCGTCTTCGTCCAGAACGGGCAACTCTCCATTCTGGTACTCACTGTTCACTTTGCGCAGGGCTTTGCACATAATTTCGATGCGATCATCCACGGCATGCATATGGTCTAGCAAGGCCCGCATTGAGCGAGCCATTGGGTCCGGCATTTCTTCGGTTACGCCATAGGCGTCAAAGCCCATACGCTCTTCCATGATTTTGCGACGTGCGTCATCTTCGGATTTCTGCCTTACGATGACCCTGCCCGGAATGCCCACAACCGTCGCGCCTTCGGGAACACTTTTGGTAACAACGGAATTAGAACCAATCTTGGCTCCCGCTCCCACCTCAAAAGGCCCCAATATTTTCGCTCCTGCACCAACTACCACTCCGTCACCAATCGTCGGGTGGCGCTTGCCCTTATTCCAGCTAGTTCCGCCGAGAGTAACGCCCTGATACAGGGTTACGTCATCACCTATAACCGTGGTTTCACCTATTACCACGCCCATCCCATGATCGATGAAGAACCGTCGCCCGATTGTCGCACCCGGGTGAATCTCTATGCCCGTGAACCATCTAGCCAGCGTGGAAATAGTGCGTGCCAACCACTTCAGCCCAGCATTCCACAGCCAGTGGGAGAACCGGTGAATCAACAAGGCATGCAGGCCCGGATAGTTGGTGAGCACCTCAAAGGTATTTCTGGCGGCAGGATCCCGATGAAAAACGCTTTTTATATCTTCACGCAAATGCCTAAACATGGCCACTTTCCTGTCCGGTAGACGCTTTACCGGCCTGTGTTGATTTAGTGTTTCCGGAAACGCCTGCAGCTTTTTGCACCGCGCTCAGAATGCCCCGGAGAATATTGATTTCCATCTGATCAAGTTTTGCCCGCTGGAACAGTCTGCGCAGTCTGGACATTAACTGCCTTGGATTATCGCGGCGGTGAAAATCCACATCATGCAGGGTTTGTTCAAGGTGGGTAAAAAAGCCCTCAACATCGCCCACTTTAGCAAGAGGAACATCCCAGCCTGCATCGGCAGGAGACTCCATCGACTTTAAGTAAGGGCTACCCTCAGCTTCTTCAAGGCTGCGCAAATACAACATCCGCAACTCATAACACATGATTTGAACCGCCATAGAGAGGTTCAAGGAACTATAATCCGGGTTTGAGGGAATATGGATATGGTAATGGCAAAGATGCAGTTCATCATTGCTCAACCCATGATTTTCCCGCCCAAAAACCAAAGCGACGCAACCACGCTGACTATTCTCTGCAGCAATGGCAGCAGCTTCCGGCGGAGGCATAACCGGCCAAGGTATCTTTCGCCCTCTGGCACTGGTTCCCATAACCATCACGCAATCTTCCAGAGCCTTATCCAAAGTGGGCACTACCTGTGCCCTGTCGAGTATGTCGGAAGCTCCGGCCGCACGGGCGTAGGATGCTTCGTCCGGAAAAGAGTTCGGGTTAACCAGCCATAAATTGGCCAGCCCCATATTTTTCATTGCTCGGGCAACGGCCCCGATATTCCCCGAATGAGAGGTCTCGACAAGGACAATCCGGATTTTATCCTGAAACGCGTCCGGCCCTTCCAGAGGCGGAGATGGCTTATGCATTGGCGGCTGGCCCAAAGTTAAAATTTAAGGGCGTGCATGATACCAGAAAGCTCGCTCTTTCTGCGCCCCGGATATTCCCTGACTAGGTGTAATCCGTGCT
This sequence comes from Marinobacter salexigens, assembly GCF_018860765.1. GTDB lineage: Bacteria > Pseudomonadota > Gammaproteobacteria > Pseudomonadales > Oleiphilaceae > Marinobacter > Marinobacter salexigens_A. The sequence continues at coordinate 45,314 of NZ_JAHKPV010000008.1, read as the reverse complement.
TTTCCTAAGCCAAAAAACATACAAGGAGGGTGATCTTTTGCTATCATACCCGGCCTTCACACACCCGGATAACGAACACTCAGATGCAACCAGCTATCAAAATGGCCCTGCGCGTCGCGCGTCAGGGGTCGGATTACCTGAAAGCCCACTTCGAGCGCCAGGAGCCCATCGGTAAGGATGACGACGAACGTCGCCGCCAGTTGGACCGGGTCGAGCAATCCATTTATGACAACTTTGTAGAGCAACTCGAAAAGGCCTACAAAGATCATACCATCGCGCCTCTGAACGAATCAGATGCCGGTACAGCCGAACGAAGCTGGCATATTTTCCCAGTTTTGGGTCGCGAAAACTTCCTGCGAGGCATTCCCGAGTTCGCTCTGGCTTTGGCGCAGAAGAAGAACAACCGTACTGAGAATCTATTGATCGTAAACCCGGTTACCGGCGAAGAATACTCTGCCAGCCGTGGTCGCGGCGCTGCGCTCAACAGTCGCAGAGTAAGAGTTTCAGACGTTAAGCATGCTGAAAAGGCGGCCTTTGCAACCAACCTGCTTGATCAGGCCCGCCAAAGCGACAACCCGCTTCTTTGGGGTGAGATGGCCGCGGTGCTGGCGCAAAACTCAGCCATGTTCCGCACGTCTGGCTGCGTGGTACTGGATATTGCGCGAGTTTCAGCCGGCCTTCTGGATGCAGCGGTTATTTTCCGTCCAGACGCAGTGGATTTGGACTTGGGCGTAGTTCTGGCCATGGAATCAGGTGCACTGAGTGCGGACTTTTCAGGCAACCCATCAACAGACAAAGCACGTCAACTTGTGGTCGCCAACCCGAAGTTGTTCCGTGAAGTTCTGAAAGCTCTACACCCCTTCCGCGGCCGCATGCCCAGCTGAACTGAGTATTCGCGTTAACAGTCACAGGCCGATACCAGACACAAAAAAACCGCCAACTGAGTAAACCAGTGGCGGTTTTTTTGTGTCTGGACTTCAACATCAGTCCAGACGCAACATAACTACATGCGATTGAGCCATTCGGGTGGCTGCTCTTCCTCTTCGGAACCCTCGACACCTTCTTTGGCAGGAACCATGAGATCCTCACGGGACACACCCATAACCATCAACAGATTCGCGGAGACATAGATAGATGAGTAGGTACCCACTACAACACCGATTATCAACGCAAGAGCGAATTTATTAATCGCTTCGCCACCGAGAAAATACAGAGCCAACAGAACCACCAAAGTGGTACCGGATGTATTTATAGTCCGAGCAATGGTTTGGTGAATGGATTCATTGATAATATCCCAGGACTCCCCGACCCGCATCTTCCGAAAATTCTCCCGAATACGGTCCGCCACTACGATCGTATCGTTGAGTGAGTAACCAATAATAGCCAGCAACGCCGCGAGAACCGTTAGGTCGAAAGTCCATTGGAACAGCGCAAAGACGCCTAGGACGATAATAACGTCGTGAGCCAGAGGCACTACCGACGCAATTCCAAACTTGAACTGAAAGCGCATACCCACGTAGATGAGTACAACGACAAGCGCCAGTAAAAGCGCCAGCCCACTATCCTCTTTGAGCTCATCACCCACTTGAGACCCAACAAACTCCGAGCTTATCAGCTTCAGCTCGTTACCGGTCGCGGAAAGCGTATCCACAATCTCAGGCGCCAACTGGTCATTGCCGGATTCCGACAGGCGCACCAAAACAATTGTATCGGCGCCAAAATTCTGCACGACAAATTGATCATATCCAGCTTCTGTGAGTGTGGAACGAACCTCATCCAACTGCGGCGCTTGAGCATACTCCAGCTCAACCGAGGTGCCGCCGGTAAAGTCCATACCGAAGTTTAGGCCTCGCATTCCCAACAGCGCGATGGACGCAACTACCAAGATAATGGAGATCGCGGAAGCGATCTTCCGGAAACCCATAAAATCAAATGCTTGCTTTTGATCATCAGACATTGGCGAGCTTTCCTCCGATCGACAATTTCTCGACCCTGCGGCCGCCGTATACCATGTTAACGATGCTCCGGCTAACCATCAGCCCTGAGAACATGGACGTCAAAATCCCGATGCACAGCGTCACCGCAAACCCTTTTACCGGGCCAGAGCCCATCGCAAAGAGAATAACAGCAACCAGCAACGTAGTGATGTTGGCATCAAAAATAGACACGAAAGCGCGGGAATAGCCGGAATTAATAGCCAATTGTGGCGATATACCGGACTTGAGCTCCTCCTTTATTCGCTCAAATATCAACACGTTGGCGTCCACAGCCATACCTACGGTCAACACGATACCGGCGATACCTGGAAGCGTAAGTGTGGCAGAGAGAATAGACATACAAGCAATCAACAACATCAAGTTTACGGTGAGCGCGATATTCGCCACAACGCCAAACCCGCGATAGTAAACCAGCATGTAAAGTAGAACGAGAATAAACCCGAGCCCGACAGACATCATGCCAGCGTCGATATTTTTCTGTCCTAGGCTTGGCCCGATGGTGCGCTCCTGCACGAAGTACATGGGCGCTGCAAGAGCACCTGCTCGCAGGAGAAGCGCCAGCTCCGCGGCCTCGGGAATGGAATCCAGCCCCGTGATACGGAAACTGCTGCCTAGCGCAGACTGAACAGTCGCCAGACTGATAATCCCTTTTTCTACAACCCGCTTCTCAGATTCGACGGGCTCACCATTTACCATTTTGGTTTCGGTTTCCGTGCGGAATTCGATAAACAGAACCGCCATACGCCGACCGATAGCGTTGCGAGTAGCACGATTCATAAGGTCGCCACCCACAGAATCCATGGTAATACTCACCTGCGGCTGACCATTTTCATCAAAAGCCTGCTGCGCATTTGCAACGTTATTACCAGTAGCAATCACATCACGCTCTAGGCGAGCCGTACGCTGGCGCTCGTCCCGGAAACTGAATTGTTCAGTCTCGCTAGAAGCTGCGTCTTGCCGAGCCTCCATGCGAAACTCCAAATTTGCTGTCGCGCCCAAAACTCGCTTGGCTTGAGCTGTATCTTGAACACCCGGAAGCTCAACAATAATTCGGTTGGAACCCTGTTGTTGGACCAAAGGCTCTGCTACACCAAGCTCGTTCACCCGGTTACGGATGGTGGTCAGGTTCTGCTCAAGAGCATACTTACGAATAGCGCTCACCTCGGCTTCGGACAGGGTAAGCGCTATCTGCAACTCATCACCATCGGTTCTTTGGTCTAGCAAAAACTCATTATATTGACGCTTGATCAGATCAAATGCCTCAGTGCGAGTCGCTTCATCGCGAAAACTCAAGACAATGTCACGAGTACCTTGTACGTCCCCACCTCGGTAGCGGATACGCTCCTCTCGAAGTTCGCGTTTAATCTGACCAGAAACCGCTTCAAGTCTTTGACCAACAGCGGTATCCATATCGACCTCAAGCAGGAAGTGGACACCACCACGCAGGTCCAAGCCGAGCTTCATTGGCCCAGCCCCCATACTTTTCAGCCAGGAGGGCGTTGAAGGCGCCATGTTGAGGGCAACGAGATAATCTCTTCCCAGTGCAGCCTGAACTGCGGGGCGGGCACGCAACTGATCATCAGAACTGGTCAACCGGATAAGCGCATCTCGATCCTCAAGCGTGCTACTTTTAACCTCAATGCCATCCGATTCCAGTGCCTTTATGGCCCTGTCAAGCACATTGGAGTTCACTTCGGTGCTGCTACGGGCGCCGGTGATTTGCACAGCGTAGTCATCGGGAAATAAGTTGGGTAAGGCGTATATAAACCCGATCACGATCGCGACCAAGATAATAAGGTTTTTCCAAAGCGGGTACTTGTTCAGCATAGGATCCCTTGTAGCCAGCTTGGAAGCTGGCCGTGGTGTTTCAGCCAGAAAGGTTCTGGTCGGCAGGTATCAGGGCCGACCAGAGACTCCTTGCTCAGATATCTTTGAGCGTACCTTTGGGCAGCGCAGCGGCAACAGCCACTTTCTGTACCTTAACCTCAACGTTGTCGGAAATCTCAACAACGATAAAGTCGTCTGCTACCTTAGTGATCTTTCCGGCAATGCCGCCAGAGGTAACCACTTCATCACCTTTATTCAGGCCAGACATAAGCGACTTGTGCTCTTTAGCACGCTTGGACTGGGGGCGCCAGATCAGGAAATAGAAAATCAGAATAAAGCCGGCAAAGAAGATTACTTGCCCCATAACACCCATACCGCCAGGCTGGCCAGCCGCCTGAGCCATTGCCAGTGTGGGCATCATCGCCATGAGACCGATCAAAAACAACTTAACTGATTTCATTAAAACTCTCCGTTGATTAAGCAATAGATGTTACTCATTACCCATTGCGGGGACTGTCTCGCCGCGCAGAGCATAGAAGTCATTTATAAAGCCCGACAATGTACCTGCTTCAATGGCCCCACGCAATCCAGCCATCAGGTTCTGATAGTACCGCAGATTGTGAATGGTGTTCAGTTGCGAGCCCAGCATTTCTCCGCATTTATCAAGATGATATAGGTAGCTTCTCGAAAAATTCTTGCAGGTGTAACAGTCACACTGCTGATCCAGAGGTGCCGTGTCGTGGCGATGTCTAGCGTTTCGAATCTTGACGATCCCGGTAGATGTGAACAAGTAGCCATTGCGTGCATTTCTCGTAGGCATCACGCAATCGAACATATCCACGCCACGCCGCACCGCTTCCACGAGATCCTCTGGCCGGCCAACACCCATGAGATACCGGGGTTTGTCAGCAGGCATTTTGGTTGGAAGGTGGTCGAGTATGCGGATCATATCTTCTTTTGGCTCACCAACGGAAAGACCGCCAATAGCGTAGCCATCAAATCCGATGTCCGTAAGACCTTCCAGTGAACGGTCCCGAAGGGACTCGTACATGCCACCCTGAACAATACCAAACAGTGCCGAAGGGCTGTCTCCATGGGCGTCTTTACTCCGCTTAGCCCAGCGCAGAGAAAGCTCCATGGATTCTCTAGCCTGCTTCTCCGTTGCAGGATAAGGCGTGCACTCATCAAAAATCATCACAATGTCAGAGCCAAGATCCCGCTGAACCTGAATTGCAATTTCCGGTGATAACTCCACGGGCGATCCGTCTACCGGAGAGCGAAACGTTACCTTCTCTTCGGTAATCTTGCGCATTTCGCCCAAGCTGAATACCTGAAAGCCGCCGGAATCCGTAAGTATTGGCCCTTTCCACTGAGTAAAATCATGAAGGTCGCCGTGGGCTTTTATCACTTCTGTACCCGGGCGCAACATCAGGTGGAATGTATTCCCAAGAATAATCTCTGCGCCGATTTCATGGATATCGCGGGGAAGCATTCCCTTTACCGTGCCGTAGGTGCCTACAGGCATAAAGGCTGGCGTCTCAACCGTACCCCGGGGAAAAGTGAGTCTGCCGCGCCGGGCACGGCCATCTTCGCCCAACTTTTCAAAGGACATAAAACAAGACTGACTCACGGTATATCTCCGATGTTGGTTGTTTGCGTGCTGTCTGGCAATGCAGACTCGCCCGTTTCGCCAAGCAGCATACCCATACTAGGCTCGTTCGCGGTTATAAACATGGCATCGCCATAACTGAAAAACCGGTATTTCTCACGCACCGCTTCACGGTAAGCATGCATAACATGCTCATACCCCGCGAATGCGCTGACCAGCATAATGAGTGTGGACTCAGGCAAGTGAAAATTGGTCACCAATGCATCGACTGTTTGGAATTTGTAATCAGGGTGGATAAAAATGTCCGTTTCGCCCCGAAAGGCCTTCAACTGCCCACCCCGACTTGCAGACTCAAGAGATCGTACAGAGGTTGTTCCCACGGCAACCACACGCCCACCCCGGGCGCGGGTGCGATTGACCGCCTCGACCGCCTCCTCGGGAACGTGCACTATTTCACTGTGCATCACATGCTCGTCTAATCGGTCGACGCGAACCGGCTGAAAGGTCCCAGCCCCTACGTGCAGAGTAACGTAGGTGCTTTCGACACCTCGCGCCTTCAAGGTTTCCAACACAGCCTCATCAAAATGCAGGCCGGCGGTCGGCGCTGCTACGGCTCCAGCTTCTTTCGCGTAGACAGTTTGGTAACGCTCGCGATCTTCTGACTCATCAGGGCGATCAACATAAGGCGGCAACGGCATGTGCCCGATGCGCTCCAGCAGATCCAAAACCGGCTCACCGGCCTTACTTTCGAGATGAAACAAGGCGTCGCTTCGCCCCATCATGCACAGCGCACTGCCATCCTCAAGAATGACCTTCTGCCCTTCCTTCAATGCTTTGGAAGCACGGACATGAGCAACAAGCTGGTGTTCTCCGGTTACCCTTTCAACTAACACTTCAACATGGCCGCCGGTTTCTTTTTTGCCGAAAAGGCGCGCGGGAATAACACGGGTATTGTTGAATACAAGGAGGTCGCCGGGCTGCAGGAGATCCGGTAAGTCAGTAAAATAACGGTGTGCAATATCGCCGGATATGCCGTCAAGACACAGTAGACGGGAAGCGCTGCGCTCCCTTAGAGGGTAACGGGCGATGAGCTCGTCCGGGAGATCAAAATGAAAATCGGAGACGTTCATGGACTGGGCTGTTCACGACGCCGCATCATGCGACTTTGATATGGTAGCGGCGGGCGGACTCGAACCGCCACACTATTTCTAGCAACGGATTTTGAATCCGTCGTGTCTACCAATTTCACCACGCCGCCAACGAAGAGTGGGGGAATTATACTTAGCTTGATCGTGAAAGCAATACACAGATCGCGCTAGTTTTTAAAAAAATTCCCTGTAATTACAATCGATCGAATAGTGATAGTTGAGAAACCTGCGCGAAAGACTGTTGTGCAGCCTGCAGCACAAAGCTCTGGAAGCTAAGATTGCTAATCGCTTCTGCGTAATCTACATCTTGCAGTTGCGAGCGAATTTCATTGGAGTACACCGAAGAGTCTGCAAGGAAGCTCTTAGTGGATTCCACCGCATTCATGCGCCCTCCAAGTTCAGTCTGTTTCAGAATGAAGCTCTCTTGGGCATTGTCGAGATTAACGAGAGACTGAGCGACCATATCATCGTATTGAGCCCGCCCTTCAGGAGTCCCCTTGTCCAACGATTCGAGGCCAGCAATCAGTTTTTCGACAGTGCCAAATGCCGACTGCTTTTCATTGACTTTCAGCGTGAAAACGTCGGTCGAGCCCAGTGCCATCCCTGAAATAGTTGCCTCTATACCAGCGACCACGAAAGGCTCACCACTTTCATAGGTAGCTGGGGTAACGGTAAGCGTATTGCCTAAACTGTCTTGCGCCTGGATATTGTTGGCGGCATCGACAGTGATCGTAATGTCATCTGGAAACGAGCCACTGTAAGCCGCGTTGAGTGCAGCCTCATTGACAAGAGTTACGCCAGAAATAAACCCGCCTGACGCATTGGTGGTGTACTCTCCGGTGATAGCAGCGGGCACATTCATAAAAATGTCCTTGCCATTATCGCTAATTGGTACCGTCACACCATCATCAATTTCCAGAACTCGCTGGCCTTCGTCGCCATTGTATTCATACATACCGGCAGCATTCTTCTGGAATGCCTGAACTGACCCCTGAAATCCACTGAAAATGTACTCTCCGGAAGCATCTCGTGTATTCCCGATATTCGCAAGCTGCCCTAAACGCTCCTTCAGTTCAGAAGAAATCGACCGGCGGTCATTGGGCGACAGAGCCCCGTTGCCAGCTTGCACGGTAAGCTCACGGATACGCTGAATAATATCGACCGCACTTGTTAGAGCATTCTCTTCCTGACTGAGTCGGTTATCCGCAAGATTCGCATTACGCTCATAGGTTTTTACCCGAGAAAGCTCCTGATCGAGCTTCAAAATGCGTGCGGCCGCTACAGGATCATCAGAGGGTTTATTCACCCGCTTACCTGTGGATATCTGTTGTTGCGTGTTATTCAGGTTGCTGTTCAACTCCTGCATCCGGTTGATACCGTTTGAAAACACCTGTTGTGATGAAATTCTGATCATGTCACATCACCTCGTCTTTTACCGGAATGTCTGCAGCAACGTGTTGAACAAATCCTGGGCTACCGAAATGACCTGTGCCGAGGCGTTATAGGCAGCCTGATACTGAATAAGCCTGCCCGCTTCTTCATCAAGGTTAACCCCTGAAACTGACTCCCTTTGAGCCGTCGATTGCTCCAACAGGGTCTTTCCGGCCTCCAAATCAAACTGACTCTGGCGGGTCTTTACGCCGATATCTTCTACCAAGCCGGCGTAGCCTTCGGTAAAGTTCTGACTCTTACCGTTCAGCGTATTGGCGGTGCCAAGTGCAGCCAATAATTCGGCATTGCGATTGTCCGAAACACCATTGGTGTTGTAATCAATCTCAAAGGTATCTCCGGCTGCAGGCTTACCTGTCAGCTTGAACTGAAACCCCTGATAATCGTCTCCGTCTGCCGGATCTCCACTAAACACAGTATTTATTATTTCAGGGTCATAAGCCTGATCGGGTGTGCCAATAACTGTGTTGGCTGGTGGCGGGCCGGTAACCGTAAATACCAAAGCCGTAGGGTCGCCGGGGTCCGGAGCAAAAGTAATGGTCAAAGGCCCATTCGCCAACTCCCCTGCCGTCTGAAAACCCGGTAACAGCGAGCCGGTAAACGGGTTGCGCACGTTCAGCATAGTGCCCTGATCGATTTGACCGGTTCCAATATTCTGATCGCCGGTAGTGGCCCGTATCGGACTCGCAAATGCCAAGTCCTCTTCCCGGCTCACTTGCAAGCCAATGGACTCTGCCGCATTGCGGCTGGGCTGAATTAGGTACTTATCGCCAGCATTGAAGGTGCCTCCCTCAACACGAATATTAAAGCCGGGCATCGTGATTTCAGACTGTACAGGGTCCGGCAACCGCCCCTGATTAACCACGTTTCCGGACGCCGTATCTATAAGCTCAAAATTGCGCCCGTCGCCGCTGAACTGCAGGGTCCAGCTTCCAGCAGGCAACTTACTGCTATCGGTAATCTCAACCGCCAACTGCCCGTTATTTGGCGCCAGATTGTTAGCGTTGGCTACAACGCGGCTTCTTTGGGTGGCAAGAGCATTAACATCATTGAAAAACAGCCCTCCAAGGTCACCCTCAAGATCCATTCCAATTTCATGTTGATGATTTAAGCTGGACGCGAGCCCTATGGCGATCCGGCCCAACTCATCAAAAGCAGGTTTCAGTGCTTCGCTGTCAAACCGCCTCAAGCCACCTAATTTTCCGCCAGTGATTTGCTCGTCAATGTTGAGTGTGCGACCGCCACTGGTAAGAGTGAACTCCAATCGTGTTGGATCTTCTGCGCTGCGCTGGGAATCGAGCTTCGCGGCGTTGTTTCCAATTACAAGAGAAAGTCCGTTGGAGAGCGAAACGTTTACCTGACTCCCCTCGCTATCCGTTACCCGAATATTGACCAACTCAGAGAGCTGGCGTAATTTTTCATCCCGTTGATCCAATAGTTCATTGGGCATTCTACCTTGCGCCAAACCCGGGGATTCCGAAATCGCCAGATTGAGATCAGCGATACCGTCTAGCAAGGCGTTAACGTCCTTAACGCCTTGCTGCATTTGCGTCTTCACCGATTCCCGCTGCTGGATAAACTCCTGACTCAACGCCTGAAAGCGATTGACCACTTGCTGAGCTTCGCTCAATACTAATTGGCGCTGCGGCAGTGAGGTTGGATCTTCTGCAGCGTTCTGCAGGCTTGCGAAGAAATTATTCAGGGCATTGTTTAGGCCGGTGGTCTCGCCACCGAGCAAGTTGTCAAGTCGGCTTAGCTCAGAGTTTAACGCTTGCTGTTCACCGGTCAGCGTGCTGTCTTCACGAACCTGCTGCACCAAAAACTCATTTGCCAGCCGACGAATATCTACAACACTGACACCCTTGCCAATTGTACCGGCACCTGTGCGTTGTCCCTGCTGGGTTTCAAATATCACCTCCTGACGGCTGTAGCCAGGCGTATTAGCGTTCGTGATATTGTTGCCCGTCGTGTTCAACGCACTCTGATGGCCAAGGATACCGGTCAGGCCAATACCAATCAGTCCCGCCATAATTATTGCTCCTCTGCCCCGCCATTCGTGGCTTTATTGCCCATAGAACCGCTACCCATGGAAAGTGTCATCAGCGAATCACGATTCATAATTCTGTTGATCTTGTCTCCATATTGCGGGTCGGTGGCATAGCCAGCTTCCTGCAGTTTTCTGGCAAATACATCGGGTTGATCCGCACTAGCCAATACATCCCGATAGCGAGGGTTAGATTCCAGAAATGCCACATAGTCCCGAAAGCTGGACTCGTAATCCGGGTAAGCCCGAAAATTCGCCCGCTCTTTCATGGGTACCCCCTCACGGAATTCCGTGGTGGTTATAGTGACCGAATCACCCTGCCATCGGCTGTCGGCTTTAATGCCGAATAGGTTATAGCTCGGCTCACGGGCATCGCCCTTTATCATATGGCGCCCCCAGCCTGTCTCCAGTGCCGCCTGCGCAACCATCAGCTTCGGATTGATTCCCGTATCTGCAGCGATTTTTTCAGCAACCGGCAGGAGTGCGCTAACAAACTGCTCAGGCGACTCGAACTGCTCGGGTAGCTCAGGAATGTCAGTCGTAGGCGCTACTGTGTTATTCGCCACCACCTCAACGACCTCATCAACTCTTTCCGGCAAGCGCTGCGAAATAGGCGGTAAGCTGCGCTCATAATCCGTAAGGGCCTTTTTATGGGAAGCCAAGGGGTTACCGTCCTGGTCTATGCTCGGAATATTTTTACCCAATTGACGTACCAGAGCATCGGCAAGACCTGTGCCCTGCCCGCCTGCCATAGTAAGGCTCAGTTGGCTATCAAACATGTCGCGATACATCTCGGATTGATTGCTGTTCATATAATTACCTTCAGCAAACACGTCTCCGGCTTTACGCATGGACTTCAGCATTTCAGACAGAAAAATACTCTCAAACTGGCGTGCTACTTCCTCCAGAGCTGCCTGTTTGTCATCTCCAGCGCTGTGTTTCAGCGCATTTAACCCGCTAAAATCGGTGTAGACTCTGGCTTGTTGAAGCTGATAGTCCTGCATCACATCACCTAGATAACAATAAGCTCAGCGCGAAGTGCGCCAGCCTGTTTGAGAGCTTCCAACACAGCCATAACATCACCCGGTGCAGCGCCTACTTGGTTCACGGCCTGAACGATCTCATTCAGGGTAACTGCCGGTCCAAACTTGAACATGCGCGCCGGGTCCTCGGTAATCGCAATCTGGGTATCTTGTTCGATCGCGGTTGTGCCTGCGGCAAAGGGGTTGGGCTGCTGAACTTCTGGGTTTTCCTGAATGGTGACGGTGAGATTGCCATGGGTAACTGCCGCAGGGTTTACTCTCACGTTCTGCCCTACAACAATCGTTCCGGTACGGCTGTTAATGACAACTTTTGCGGCATCCTCTGCGGGATCTACTTCCAGATTTTCCAAGATGGAAAGAAAGCTAACTCGCTGAGAGGGATCCCGAGGCGCGCGCACGGAGATCGACGTCGCATCGTGGGCATAGGCCATATCCGGGCCCAAACTCTCATTAACGACTTCTACAACTCGACGTGCCGTAGTGAAATCCGGGCGCATCAGGTGAAACGTAATCGTGTCGCCCTGAGTAAAGGGAGACACGATTTCGCGCTCAATGGTTGCACCGTTTGGAATACGTCCAACGCTGGGCACGTTCACGGTTATGCGCGAGCCGTCTTGGCCCTCGGCACCGAATCCACCCACCACAAGGCTGCCTTGCGCCATTGCGTAAACGTTGCCATCGGCCCCTTTAAGTGGCGACATCAGTAATGTGCCGCCTCTTAGGCTGTCTGAGTTGCCAATGGACGATACGGTAATATCTATTTCCTGACCGGCCTTGGCAAATGGCGGCAGATTCGCGCTCACAGTTACCGCCGCTACGTTGGCCAGATTTGGATTAACGCCCTCTGGCAGAGTGATGCCGAACTGGTTCATCATGTTGCGGAAGGTCTGGTTGGTGAACGGGGCTTTATCGCCGGTTCCATCTAGGCCAACCACCAAGCCATAACCCACAAGCTGGTTATTACGCACGCCTTTGATCCGCGCCAGATCCTTTAAACGGTCTGCCATTACAGGTGCTGCTATTACAGCAAGCATCAGCGAGAGAACTACGCACCGGCGTATAGTCATAGGGGCCACCACTCGCTATTAAAGAAGCGGGCCAACCAGCCCATCTGATTCGCCTGATCAAAATCACCTGTGCCGCCGTAGGCTATGCGCGCATCTGCTATGCGACTGGAAGCGACAACATTGCCCGGGTCGATATCCTGAGGGCGCACAAGGCCGCTCAGGCGTACGTACTCATCACCGTTAGTTAGAGAAATCCATTTCTCGCCGCGCACCCGAAGAACACCATTGGGCAACACCTCTATAACCGTCACTGTGATACTACCCGCCAGACTATTGCTCTGGTCGGCTTCGGCTTTGCCGCCAAAATCCCGCTCCTGACTCAGGGATGTCGCGATGCCGATATTGTTCTTGCCCAGAATGTTGGGTTCCGGCAAGGAAATTTCATTGTCCTTGGTAACGCTGGTTTCTGCGTTTTTACTAGCACGAGTTGACTCGTCAAGAGTGACCGTCAGCACATCACCAATATTCAAAGCGACGGTATCGCCGTAAAAATTGTAGTTTCGCGAACTTTGGTAAATAGCGCCAGATTCCGGATCACGCTGCATCATTGCCTGAGCGCGAACGGGGGCGTATGCGGGATCGTTAGGCTCGGCCCGAGGCCGGCTCATGGCCGTACATCCCTGTAACAGGACCAGCAACCAAACCAACAGAAGGGTTCCTGTCGATCTGGTTAACCACGTTGATGTAGTCGGTTTCATGAGTTCTCCCCTCACATTCTTACTCTCACGCACAATTACAAACCCGAGATTTCATGGGGTTAGCCGATGTTCTGCGTAATAAACTGGAGCATTTGGTCGGTGGTAGAAACCACTTTCGAGTTCATCTCGTAAGCGCGCTGGGTGGTAATCATGTTCACTAGCTCTTCAACAACTTCCACGTTGGATGATTCGATCATGCCTTGCTCCAAAGAACCCAATCCGGCCAACCCGGGCTCCCCCTCAGCTGGATCACCGCTTGCATTGGTTTCTTTGAACAGGTTATTACCGATGGCCTGCAAACCTTGAGGGTTAACAAAATTCACCAATGTAATTTGGCCAAGATTGATAGGGGCCGCTTGATCGTCTGTAATGGCCGAAACTGTGCCATCCTTGCCAATAGTTACTGTTGTAGCGTTATCAGGAATATTAATATTTGGCTGAAGCGCATAACCGTCCGGTGTAACAACGTCGCCATCAGCGTTGAGTTGGAATTGACCATCCCGGGTGTAGGCTGTTTGTCCGTCTGGAAGCTCAATTTGCAGAAAACCGCGCCCACTTACCGCCAAATCAAGAGGCTGCTCGGTAATCTGAAGGTTGCCTTGACCAAACTGCTTCGCCGTACCAACCACACGTACGCCGGTACCTAACTGCAAACCGGAAGGTAGTTCGGAATTTTGTGTGTTCAAACCACCAGGCTGTCGGTTGATTTGGTACAGCAGATCCTGAAACACCGCCCGGTCCCGTTTAAAGCCTGTGGTGTTCACATTGGCCAAGTTGTTGGAGATGGTGGACATATTGGTGTCCTGAGCGCTAAGCCCTGTCTTACTTACCCAAAGAGCCGGATGCATCGTTATTACTCCTTGCCGTTACCTTGCGAGCGGCGAATGTTTGCCGCTTCTAGCCGGGTCGGCTTTGTTTTCAATAGTTATCAGAGGTTCTGCAACAGCCGTGCCGCCGCCTCGGAATTCTCGTTTGCCGTGCGCATAACCTTCACTTGCATCTCGTACTGGCGGGACAACTGGAGGTTAGACACCATCTCTTCCACAGCATTTACGTTCGAGCTTTCAAGGAAGCCGGAAGCCACGCGCAAGGCAGCATCTACTGGTTCTTCGCCGTCGATAGCCTGATCGGGCTTGCGGCGAATAAAGCCATCCAAACCTTTCTCAAGCGCTTCCGGCGGCGGGTTCACCAGCTTTAGTCGATCCACTTCCACTAACTGGTCTGGCGGACCGCCAGCTGGAACAATTGAAACAGTGCCATCGGCACCAATCTGGAGATTATCAAAGGGGGGAAGCGCAACCGGGCCGCCATTACCCAGCACCATCTCGCCGCTGGCAAGGCGCATCAAACCATTCACATCAATTTGCATACTTCCGGAGCGGGTAAATACTTCTTCGCCAAGGTTGTTCTGAATAGCCAGCCAGCCGTCGCCCTCTATTGCGACATCCATCTTCCGGTCGGTTTGCATCAACGCCCCTGCGGAGAGATCAGTACCGGGGCGCTCTGCCATGGCGTAAGCACGGGTAGGATGGTGCTCGCCGAACACAGGCATGCTGCGGGCTTGGGCAAAGTCCTTTTTGAAGCCTGTGGTGTTTACGTTAGCCAGATTGTTGGCGTGGGCGCGCTGCGACAGCATATTCTGCTTGGCGCCCGACATACCTATATAAAGTGCTTTGTCCATGGGAAAACTCCTGCCGGAATTTTGACTGTTTCCAGTGCTCTTCCATAGTTCAAGCAGGAGTCATGCCACAGTTACATTAAAGTCGTTTAGCGGAGGTTAATGATGGTTTGGGTGACCGCATCGGACGTTTCGATAGTTTTCGCGTTAGCCTGATAGTTGCGCTGGGCAATGATCAGGTTTACCAGCTGGGCGGAAAGATCCACGTTGGACTCCTCCACCGAACTTGACTTGATACTACCAAGAGTTCCGGTGTCCGGCTGACCAATAATAGGCTGCCCGGATTCAAAGGTTTCTACCCAACTGGTATCTCCCACAGGCGACAATCCGTTTGTGTTGTTAAACGCAGCCAAGGCTACCTGCCCCAAGGCTTTAGACTGGCCATTCGTGTACCGGGCAAACAGTATCCCTTCATTCGACACATCAAGACCCGACAATCGCCCGGTGGTATAGCCATTCTGGCGCTGGTCATTCACCCCGAAGGTTGCGCCATATTGGGTAGTGTCCCCAAGGTTCAACACAAAAGCTGACGTAGTGGGTGGCTCTGGTATAGGTGTGACAACGGTCTCACCAGGAAGCGGCGGGCCGTCTGCACCGTTAGGCTCGCCATCTGCATCTCTCGGAACCCAGTCTGTTACCAGAATTTCCCCGTTCGCATCGCCGTCGACGGATTGCAAAACACCATCTTGGTCAAACCTCGCAGTATAGGGAGTGACATCGGTGCCTGCGACCAGTTCACCGTCGATTTGCAAATACACAGACCACTCGCTCACGCCAACGCCATCTCCCGGGGAAGGCGCTTTAACGAAAAACTGAGTCAGCTCATGGGAATTACCTAAGCTGTCAAAAATCGAAGTGGACGTGGCGTGGTTGTAGGTTCGTTGATCAAGCGGGTTAAATGCGTTAGTGATTCGTACAGGCGAAACCGCGAACTCATCCGCCAGATTGGTACCCGGCCCACCCGTTCCGTTGATTCCGGTAACAGTTCGGTCAGCAGTCACTTCAATGGAGCCTTCTGCAGTTATTGGGGCGCCACCGTTAACGACAACGCTGAGATTTTCACCTTGATTGTGAATAATCCGCAGTTCGTCTGTGCCTGTACCATCATCGACAATCGCAGCCGATATCGACGTGTTATCAGAGCGGTTGATTGCATCACTCAGATCTTGAATAGTAGAGAGGTTGGTGGGGTCAACGTTTAGTGGGCTGCCGTTGATCTCAATAGAAAACGTAAAACCGGGCGCTGCGACCACGGCATCGGTGATAGGCACCGATGCCGTGGTCGTCGCCGAAGCACTCAAACCCGATATAGCATCGATTCTATTCACGATTTGACTAGCACGAGTAAACGGAACCTGAGCCCCTAAGTTGTCTACGTCGTATAGCTGTACAGGAGTTGCAGGGTCTCCGTTGGCGTACTCAACCTCAAATTCTTCACCATTAATAGTTGAGAACCCCAAAGACGCGAAATCGCGCACTCGAGATTCCAGCACGAACTCGCGCGAATCTAGGTTCAAGTCAGAGCTTAAGTTCGTGGTGCGGCGCGGTGCCAAATTATCGGTAGCAATTTCAAGATCCCCACGAACACCAGAAAGGTTGCCGTCATCATCTGCAGTGTAACCCTGCACACGCATAGACTGGTTATTTATCACAAAGCCGTCTTTATCAATAGTGAACTGGCCCGCCCGTGAATATCGGGTTTCGCCGCCGTTGTTCAAAATAAAAAAACCATCGCCTTGTATGGCCATATCCAAGCCATTATCGGTAAAACTGACATTTCCCTGGCTGAACGACTGCTCTATGTTCTGAACATTTACCCCGTCGCCAATCGGATTGGAACCTCCACTCAAAAACCCGCTTGCGTACAAGTCACCGAACTGTACTCGGCTGCCCTTGAACCCAACCGTGCTGGCGTTGGCAATATTGTTGCCGGTTACGTCCAGATCTACCGCTGCCGCCCTTAAGCCACTAAGCCCCGTATTAAAAGCCATAAATCACCTCTGGTATGACACCGGTATTAATTAATTTGTTTAACATCCGACAGCGCAATGGAGCCCATGCCTGCCAAGTTCAGCGTTACGGATCCGCCATTGCCCAATGACACACTGTCTACATTGGCGCTGACGAGAGTGGGCAACTGCACGCTACCGTCGGGATAGGAACCCTCAGCCACAATTCGGTAGGGCCCAGCCGGCAAGCTATTGCCGTTACCATCTTTTCCGTCCCAACTGAACGACTTAACACCAGCAGAACTGCTGCCTAGATCGATCTGCCGCACCAGCTCACCACCAGAACTCATTACAGACAAGCGCACTCCGCCAGTGGACGCAGGCACTTCAATATTGCCGGATATTTCGCCCTCGGCACCGAGAATGCCAACTTCAGAAGGCGCAAGAACCGTCTTACCCACCATGGCCGAGGCCTGAAGTGCTTGCGTGGAGCGAAACTGCCCTACCACGTCATCCACAGTCCCCGAAAGCTTCTGCATTTCTTCCAGAGAACTGAACTGCGCCAGCTGGGAGATAAACTCGCCGTTGTCCTGAGGCTCCAGAGGATTCTGATTTTTCAGCTGTGCCAGCATCAGCTCCATGAACTCGTTCTTGCCAAGCTCACTTTGGCCGCTAGCGCCATCCTGTTGCTGGGCTCGGTATTGCCCCAGTACGTCAGAGGCTTCTGTTGCGTTAATTGCACTCATGGTTCAGTCCCCGCCCCGTTACTGCTGACCAAGTGTCAGGATGCGCTGCATCATGGATTTAGCCGTGTTCATAATATCCACGTTCATCTGAAAACTTCTTGAGGAAGACATCATGTCAGCCATCTCTTCCACTACATTTACATTGGGGTAATAAACATAGCCGTCTTCATTAGCCGCTGGATGATCGGGTTCGTAGCGCATCTGCAGCTCTGCATCGCTTTCAACAATGCCCTCTACACGAACCCCCGCGCTGGCATTGTCCGACATTTCTGTGCCGAAGCCTTGTTGTGCCGGGTTCATCATGGATTGCTGGATTGCTGAGAAAACGGGCTTGCGTGCGCGGTATGTAGTGTCCGTGCTAGAGCTCGCCGTTTCAGCGTTTGCAATGTTAGAGGCGGTAGTATTCAGCCGCAGCGATTGCGCTGTCATGCCGGAACCGGCGATATCAAAAATGCTGCCAAGTGACATGATGTCTCTCCTTCGCTAATCGGGAAACGGCGGCTTACTCGCCTTTCAGGGCTTTAGACAGCCCAGTAAACTTGCCATTTAGAAACTGAAAACTGGCCTGGTAATCCATCGCATTACGCATGAACCGGGTCTGCTCTGCTTGAGCATCGACCGTATTACCATCCACGGAAGGCTGGTTCGGGACTCGGTACAGCAAATCTGAATCTGCGGCACCGCCGGAGGCATCCATGTGGGCGGAGTGGGTTTTCTCCATGCCAAAACCACTCATGTTGTCCTGCGCCTTTTGCATCATGGCCTGAAAGTCCAGATCCCGGGCTTTAAAACCCGGCGTGTCGGCGTTGGCCAAATTGTTCGCCAGAACTTCAGCGCGCTTTACTCTGGCTTCCAGTGCATGCTGGTGAATACCAAGAGCATTATCAAAAGTGATCGCCATACAACCTCCGAAATCCTGTTACCAGCGGTAAAGACCTTGCCGGTTTCGTTCTATGGCAGAACTAAAGCAATGCTAATGCCAGAATTCGAAAGCCCTTTAACTTAGGGCGTTGTAGAGGGTTTCGAGAAGGAAAAGGTAGAAAAGGCAGAAGGGTAACGGCAAATTTCGGTGAAAGCGGCAAGCTGTTTCCCCCACCCGATTAGTGAGGGAAACACCCGGGATCATTTTATCGGCCAATGCGCAACAAATTCCGAAAGTTCGGGTCTGGGAACCGCAGGTTTAGCAGAGGACACCGTGCCTGTGTAAAGAAAGCCGATGATGGATTCGCCTTTTTCAAGGCCAAAGCCCTGAAGAACCACCGGATTATATGCCATGCCTCCCGTACGCCACATAACGCCATAACCCGCGTCTTGCAGCGCCAATGCCAAGAAACTCAGGCTTGCCCCGGCAGAAAGCACCTGCTCAACTTCCGGCACCTTGGGATGTTTTTTGGGAGAGGCGATACCAACAATGACCATTGGTGCACGCATGGCCTTTTTATGCATTTTCTCCCGCTTTGCATCATCAATATTGTCAGAATAGGCAGCGGCAAACAGATCGCCGAGCGCTTTCAGGTCGTCCCCCGCGATAACCAGATAACGCCAAGGCCGCAATAGCGCATGGTCTGGGGCGCGCGCGGCACAGGCAAAAGCCCTATCAAGCGCTGAAATAGAGGGGGCTGGCGCCTCCAGCCGTGGCTCAGATGCCCTATTGAGCAAAAAGTCAGTGACTGAACTCATAAACATTCATTTCCGGTAACCGAATACTGGTCAGATATCATCAAAACCAGATCTGTGAATTGTGGGTTATACGTAATACTGGTAACCTTTAGTCGTACTATCACGCAGTAGTTTTTAACATACTTTCTTTATGACCTATAAACGATACGGTTTCAGCGCCATGAGTGATCAGCGTACATGATGGGTGCTCCGGCAGATCTTCGCAATGCTAGCAATGGTCTGGGGAAGTCTCTGGCATCCGACGCCCCGAACAGGCCTGTCGCCATTCCCCCAATGCCCGACTACAGCGGGCGTATTCTCGCGTATGCGGCTTCCGCCGCCACTATTACGGCAGGTGTTTGGCAGGGTGTTTTCCAGCAATGGAATATTTGGCTGGTTGCTGCGGCACTTATTTGGCCGCACATCGCACACATGCTCACCCGACGCACTTTTCTAAGAAATTCTCCCCGTATCCGCCAGAAGATGTTAACAACTGACTGCATTATCGGGGGCGGCTTCATCGGCTGCATCGGTCTAGTGGCGATTCCTTCTTCCATGGTCGCGCTCATGCTCACCTTTACCAGCCTGATCATCGGCGGGGTGCGTCAATGGTTGATCGGCTGTGGCTTCATGGCCGTTTCCATTTTGGCCTTCTACTCCATTTTTGGCCCGGCGGAGTCGTATCAATCACCGCTGCTAACCAGCATGCTTTCGATATTATTCACCAGTGTTTTCATCTGTGTAACGGCATTTTATTCGCACCAGCAGGCCCGTGCCCTTATGCTGGCAAAAACCCAAATTCAGAACCAGCGCGAGCAGTCCATAGCGCTATCTCATAAGCTTTCGAAATACCTCTCCCCCCAAGTGTGGCAATCCATTTTTACCGGGGAGCGAGACGTGCGCCTTGAAACGCAGCGCAAAAAGCTCGCGGTCTTTTTCTCGGATATAAAAGGCTTTACCGAACTCTCGGAAGAAATGGAGCCGGAAGCACTGACCGAGTTGCTAAACCACTACTTCAACGGAATGTCTGAAGTAGCGCTAAAATACGGCGGCACCATCGATAAGTTTGTCGGCGACTCCATTATGGTGTTCTTTGGTGACCCCACCAGCCGTGGCCAGCGCGAAGACGCCTTCGCCTGCGTGTCTATGGCCATCGATATGCGCAAACACATGAAAATCATGCGGCAGAAGTGGCGCAGCCAAGGTATAAAGTCGCCGCTGGAAATCCGCATGGGCATCAGCACCGGCTACACCACCGTGGGCAACTTTGGCGCTGAAAACCGCATGGATTACACCATCATCGGCAAAGAAGTAAACCTTGCCAGCCGGCTAGAATCCCTAGCGGAGCCGGGTGAAATTCTCGTTTCCTACGAGACCTTCTCACTGATCAAAGATCGGATCATGTGTCGTGACAAAGGTGAAATTACGGTAAAAGGCTTCGGTAAACCCGTGCCAATCTATGAAGTTGTGGATTTCCGTAGGGATATGGGGCCCAACCACAGCTTTATGGAGCACGAGCACAGCGGCTTTGCCATGTATCTGGATTCTGAAAAAATTACAGATAAGGAGCGACAGAGCATTCTCACCGCATTGGAAGGTGCCGCAGAACGTCTGCGGCACGAAGAAGACAGCGTGCGCGAGTAATTACTGACGAACCAATCTTGGCCCAGCTTGCTCTTCTGGCTCCGTGCTACGCCAAGGGTTGATATCCAAACCACCTCGGCGGGTGTAACGGGCGCATACAGTCAGACTCTCAGGCTTACAGCGGCTCAGCAAATCGGTAAACAAGGTCTCTACACAATGCTCGTGAAAATCCTGCTTCTGCCGAAAGCTCACGATATAGCGTAATAAGCCTGCGCGGTTAATGGCTGACCCGGTATAACTAATCAGCACCGTACCCCAATCGGGCTGCCCGGTTACCGGGCAATTACTCTTCAAAAGATGCGAGCACAACTTCTCGCTAACCACTTCTCCTGAAGCGGAGAGCGACTCCGGTGCATACTCATACACCACATCATCAACCGCTTCGTTATCAATCAACTCGTAGCCTGTCGGACGCCCGGTCGCCGGTGCAGAATCATCCACACTGAGAAAACGCACATCCACGACGGCTCCACAAGCGCTGGACAAGTCACCGGTCACGGTTTCAACAACCTGATCAGCCGATGAGAACACCGCCTGATTCAGGGAGTTGAGATAGAGCTTCAAAGATTTGGATTCAATAATCGAGGGCGATGCTGCCGGAAACCGGATTTCCGCCCAAGCAAGATCCGGAACGCCGTCTGGGCGTAACCAGGAAATTTCCCATGCTTGCCATAAGTCTCCACCAAACCAAGGCCAGCGCCCATCTTCAAGACCAATACGCCTACGATTCTCATCGCGGGCCACAGGGAACAGTAAAGAGGGATCATAGCGATCCGGGTAATCACTGGTTTTGCCTAAAGGCGCATTATCAAGGGCCATAAAGCTTCCTAAAAATAACTATTAATGAATAACTGTTACCACATTAATGCCGTATGCCCTTGCCACGCGCCAACAACTTAAGCGCTATATAGGTAAGCACAGCAATAAACGCCAGAATCATGCCAAGGGATACGAAGGGGTTTACATCAGAAACGCCGAGTATGCCGAACCGGAACCCGTTCACCATATATAGAATCGGGTTCGCCATAGAAACACCCTGCCAAAAGCCCGGCAACAGATCGATGCTGTAAAACACCCCCCCAAGGTACGTTAGCGGCGTAAGCACGAAGGTTGGCACGATGGAAACGTCATCAAACTTGGTTGCCAATAGCGCGTTAATAAAACCACCCACGGAAAACAGCGCCGAAGTCAGAAATACAGTCACCACAACCATTGGCAGGCTGTGGATCTTTAACTGGGTAAACGCCAACGACAGCAGAGTGACGATTACTCCTATACCCAGCCCACGCGCCATGCCACCCGTCACATAGCCAGCCAATATGACCCAGTTAGGTACGGGAGATACCAGCAGTTCTTCAACACTACGCTGAAACTTCATGGAGAAAAACGACGACACCACATTGGCGTAGGAATTCGTTATGACTGCCATCATAATCAGCCCGGGCACTATGAATGACATATAATCGAAACCGCCCATTTCACCGATTCGAGAGCCGATCAGGTTGCCGAAAATTATGAAATAAAGTGTCATGGTAACGGCGGGCGGCAACAGAGTCTGTGGCCAGATTCGAGTGAAGCGGCGAATTTCACGCAACACAATCGTCGTGTAAGCGGTAAACAAAGCCTGAGCATTCATGCCCTACCCTCCGTCTTTGTTTCGCCTTCGGGCGCACTGTGTTCCACCATACGGATAAACAATTCTTCCAGCCGGTTTGCCTTGGTGCGCATACTGACAACTTTTACTCTCTGCTGCTCCAATTGTATAAACACATCATTGAGAGCCTGCCCTTTATGCACGTCCACCTCTAACACACCTTCGTCATCCAACCGGCACGAAAAGCCCTCCAGCTCTGGTGCTGCATCCAAAGCCAACTCAGTATCCAGCAAAAATGTCTCAAGGCTTAGTTGCTGCAGAAGCTCCCGCTTGCTGGTATTCCTTACAATACGGCCATGATCAATAATGGCGATATTGCGGCATAGAGCCTCTGCCTCTTCGAGATAGTGGGTGGTGAGAATAATGGTGGTCCCCTGGCGGTTCATTTCTTCAAGGAAAGACCACATGGAGCGCCTGAGTTCTATATCTACGCCGGCAGTTGGCTCATCCAAAATCAACAGCTTTGGCTCGTGCACCAGAGCGCGAGCAATCATCAGCCTACGCTTCATACCCCCTGACAACATACGTGCTGGCGTATTGCGCTTATCCCAGAGCCCAAGCTTTTTCAGATACTTTTCTGCGGAAACAGCGGCCTCTTTTAACGGAATCCCATAGTAACCCGCCTGAATGGTGACAATATCAAACACCTTTTCAAACTGATTAAAATTGAATTCCTGAGGAACGACACCTAGATTAAGCTTGGCATCGGACAAGTTGGTATCAATGTCGCAACCAAACACGCTCACCTTGCCAGCACTCTTGGTTACAAGAGAACAGACAATGCCTAGTGTGGTTGATTTGCCCGCGCCGTTTGGCCCTAGCAGCGCAAAAAAATCACCTTGCGCCACCTTAAGGTCAATTCCCTTGAGTGCTTCAAACCCGCTGCCATATGTTTTGGTAAGCCCCTCGATTTCCAGAGCATTGGTCATAAAAAGTTCCGATTGAGAATTAGCAATATTCAGGGAACATTAATTAATTGAGGCTTATCAAATTATTTCAAGGCTGGTGCGCTCCTGCTCGGATAATGCAAAATCCACAAACTGCGACAGATATCCCGATATACCCCGATTTGCCTCCCTATAATGCGGTTACAACAATTTACAGAAGGCCGTCCACCGCTGCCCAGCTGGCGTGCCCCAAACTCAGGGAATGTACAACGAACCATGGCTGCCGTTCACCTAGCTCGCCCATTAATTACCCTGCCCCGCGTGTTTTTTGCCGCTTTGCTTATCGGCCCGTTACTGGCCGGGTGCTCAAGCAGCGATGGCAACAACAGCAGCGATACCAAAACCGGAAAAATAAACGATCAGGGAATCAGCGGATTAACCTACGAGACTGCAAGCCAATCCGGTACAACAAATGCCGAAGGACAGTTTCAGTACTATCCGGGAGAGACTCTCAGCCTGAGTGTTGGCGACCTGCCAATAGCGGAAGGCGTGCCAGTACAAGAGTGGATCACACCGCTTGAGTTCTTCCCCGAAACCCGTACCCAACTGATGTCACCCTCCGTTGACGAGGAAGGTCTCAGCACCCACGTAGAAACAGAGCAGCTCATTCTTAGAAACGTACCACTGACCAATCTCACCCGTTTCCTGATGCTGTTAAACTGGACAGCTAATATCGAGGAAGGTGAGAGCATTGAAATACGTGGCCGCGTTGTCGAACAGCTAAACGCAGCGCTGCCCAGTCTCACTGCGCCGATTGATTTTTACGTTAGTGAAGCCGAGTTCAACGCAGCTGGCAACGCACCGTCTCCTGCAAACCAATTGCTGGCTGCCATATGCTTTTATCCAGAAGACGATGAATTATGTACAGCGCCCCCAACTGAAGACGATATTGAGACTGCACCGATACGGCCGGAAAACGAGGACGACTGGGACCCTGACGTGGAATACCAACAAGATTTGCGCGCCAAAAGGCAACGCATTCTTGACTCGGTACGCTCCATGGAAGACATAGATGCCGAAGATGCCAGAGCCTATTTGACGCAAGAGCTAGACAGCATAAAAACTGAAATTGGAAAGCGATACTATCTCGATAAAGATACCGCGGAATCCCCGGCCAGCGACACCGCCATCAAACAAATTAAGATTCGCCGCATTGGCGGCACTGCTGAGCTTTCAGACATAGAAGCCATAACAACACGCCCTCAAGACGTCGTTCTGCACTCTTATAACTGGCAAACGGCAGAGGTAGAGTACTTTGTGGCCGGCCCCGCCGGTGGCGAATCCGAGATCGTGATTAGCTTTTTGCCCGAGGATACCTACAGGTGGGTGCGAAAGACCCTTAGGATTGTTATCACCGAATGATATAGCGTGGGATTAGCGGCTGATAAACCGACTGATATTCCAACGAGATTCTGCGCCGCTTACATCGTAACCGGCCGGGTTTAACCCTTCAGTTCCATGAGCAAGGCATTCCTTGATAGCCAACACTTCGGCGACTGAACGGCTCTTGTTGAACTTTGCCAAATCAATAACTTTAGCGGTCTTTAGCGGCGTGTGATGGCTATCCGTCATAACCATAACTCTCGGCCATAGCCGGCGCTCTGGGGAGTGCGAAACCACAACGCCACGCTGGCCATCTGTTAATTCCACCAGACTTCCAGACGGATATATCCCGATCGCCTGAATAAAATTCTCTACAAGCTCATCTTGAAACTCAATATTCCGCATATCGTAAAGCAAAGTTACAGCTCGAGCTGGAGTCATGGGCTCTGCTACGCTTTCGCGAGGCTCAATCAGCGTTTCGAAGAACTCAGCAAGCCCGGCAACTTTTGCCAGCAGCGGAATTCTGTCGCCGCGAATACCTTCAGGAAAACCTGAGCCGTTATGGCGCTCGCGATGCCCCTGAACAACGCTCATTACGGCTCGCGAGAGCCCGCAGTCCTCCAGCATTACAACGCCTTTCTCAACATAAGTCCGGTACACGGCATATTCTTCAGCATCGTGCTGGCCTTCCCGGCTGAGCAAGTCTTTCGACAACTGGACTTTACCCACCTGCGACAATAGACAACCCAAGCCAAGATGGTTCAACAGACCTTCGTTCAGCCCTAACTGTCGTCCGCAAACCAACGCCCAAACGGAGGTGTTGAGAGCATGTTTATAAACGTGGTTGTCATGCCGGTGAACACGACTAAGCCAAAGCAAAGCATCCGGATGGCGAACAACACTTCGAACCATCTTACTGATAATCGCAGCAACCGGGCGCAGATCACGCATTTCTGGAGTATTTGCCGAAGCATATAAGCGTTCAAGCGCAACTCCGGCATCCTCGAGTAAATGCTTCGAGGTTTTGATCTCACGCTTTAGCGTGGTGACCGTCTGATATTTTACAGGTTCACGAATGCTTAACGGCGGAAGGTGGAGCTTTTCACGGCCGGCATTCCTGCGCTGGCCTTTGGCACCAAAGGCCGGACGCGCAATCCTTGAGAGCTCAACGGACCCGCGGGTTTCTGCAACATCAATAGAAACCCATTTGCAGTAAGAAACCAAAGCACGGATATCGTCCTCGGAACGAATATGGAAGCCCTGAATAGGAAACGGCGTTTGGTGCCACGGCCGATCGAGATCGGACACAAACATGCCAACCTCAAGATCATGTACAGAAATTTTATGCTGACCAACGCCCACCGCTTCGCTCCTGAAGAGATACTTTTTGATTGGTACTATATTTAAACGATTGCACGGAATAGTCCATTACAATTTCGTAGCCGAAAGTAACAGCATCACCACACAATGTAACGACTACTTTCGGCCGGTAACCGCTTGTATTAATGTGACGGAGTTCACAAAATTAATTAGGTTGGGTCACACGCCACATTATCAAACTTTGGGGGTCGCGCATTGAGAGACCCCCTGAGCGTTTTGCGAGTATAAATGGTGTAGGGAACCGTAGATGCGCGAATATAATCAATATTTACTGCGTCCTTCCCTTCACCCTTTGTCACAGATGCCGGTTCGCACGCCACCAACAACTCAAGCCGACCAGACACCGCGGCTATTCTCGCTTGAGGGTCGCTTACATTTACGGCCATACACTGGTCGTTCGAGCTTGCTAGCCGCCCCCCAGATGCTAAGCGGTCAAGTTTGCTGCCTCCGCAGGCGCGGATACCTCCGCCACAACTCCCGACTTCTGCATGGCTATCGTCAAACAACCGCCACACCCGCTCGCTGCACTGAGTTTCAAGCGTTATCGGCGTAGCCCGGTCGGACAAAAACCACCAATCGGGATATTCAGCACTCTGCCAGGACACCCTGACGGTTCGCGGCTCGCCCTGAGAGTTCTCGGCCGGGAACATGGCGTAATGGGAGTAATACGTTGCACAACCAGACTGCATAACCAACAACCCCAGCAGAGCCAAAAGGCGCGATAGGCCATTGGTGGACTTATGAAATCGGGAAGTGGTCATGAGTCGTACGTTATTCCTTAACGACAATCTCACGGTTGGACACCTATCTAATCGTGGAGACATGCATAATTATGGATACGGTTTGTACCAAGATCCGCCAGTTACTTCAAACACAGTTCGCAGTTTCAATCGGCACTTTCGTCAAATTGTAACCCATAACCATCGACGGTTTTGCGAACGACCATCATCTTTAACACTGGGGCCGGCACGGGAAGGCCTTGTACCTGAACATCCACCTTGTCACCCATTTGAGGAGCGAACGGCTCATCATCAACCACGATGAACACGCCACCATCTGAAATGTCACGAGTAGAGAAAGTAAACTCCCCCAACGATTCATGGGTTACTTTCACCTTGGCACTCATCGCGGTGCGACAGTGAATTCTGCGGTCATCTACAGCCATCGGAAAGGTTCCACTGCTTCACTTAAGGTACGTTGTAGATTTTTGTGTTATTGCAAATCATATCTTTTATATATTAATCAGAAGAATAACACTATTTTGACAGATTACACCAAAGGGAATATTGACTTCTAGAGAAATACAAATGAGAATGGTTGGCGTTTCTTGGCAACCATGATGCCCAAACATGGCTGCGAACCCAACATTCTCTTTTAAGGATGACCTTATGCGCCTGAAACTCGCTGCAACTGCAGCAATCGCCCTTACCGCTTTACCTATTGCCGCCTCAGCAAGCGACGAAGTGAATATCTACTCTTACCGCCAGGCCTATCTTCTTGAGCCGCTACTGAACGCGTTCGAGAAAGAAACCGGCATCAAGAGCAACGTTGTGTTTGCAAAGCAGGGTTTGGCCGAACGTCTTGAGCGCGAAGGCCGCAACAGCCCTGCAGATATCGTAATGACCGTAGATATTTCGCGTCTCAACGATCTGGTAGAGCGTGATCTTGTTCAAGAGCTCGACAACGACGTATTGGAAAAGAACGTTCCCGAGAACCTACGCCATCCGGATGGCAAATGGTTTGGTCTCACTACTCGCGCCCGGTTGATTTACACGTCCAAAGAGCGCGTTGAAGAAGGCGAAATCACAACCTACGAGCAGCTTGCGGATGATAAATGGGAAAACCGTATCTGCACCCGCAGCGGCAAGCACCCGTACAACATCGCCCTGATTTCATCAATGATCTCGCATCACGGCGAAGCCGAAACCGAAACTTGGCTCAAAGGTCTAAAAGATAATCTGGCACGCAAGCCCCAAGGCGGTGACCGTGACCAGATCAAAGCGATCGCAGAAGGCGTGTGCGACCTTTCCATCGGAAACAGCTACTACTACGGCAATATGCTGCAGGACGAAAGCCAGCGCCCGGCTGCAGAAGCTGTTCGTTTGGTGTTCCCTAACGCCGACGGCCGCGGCACCCACATCAACATCAGCGGTGTTGCTCTAACCAAGAGCGCCCCTAATCGTGACAGCGCAATTAAGCTTATGGAGTTCCTCTCATCTCCGGAAGCTCAAGGCATCTATGCAACAGCAAATACCGAGTACCCGGCAAACCCGAATGTGCAGCCGACAGGACTAGTTGCAGAGTGGGGCAAAATCAACCCAGACAGTTTGTCTCTGCAAGAGATTGCAGACAAGCGTAATGCCGCAGTAAAACTTGTCGACCGCGTAGACTACGACGGCGAATAAGTGTTTTTATGAAGGCGGCACTGCCGCCTTCATTTTCACTTCCAGCAGTTCTCAATCACTATCAATCACAGGAACAAATGATTCTGATCATTGCAGCGGCAATTTGAGCTGACTACAATCGTCAACCTTCGGTCTGGCTTACCTCTTTACCAAATAACCAGAGCCGTAGTTTTACCTCTTCCATTGCCAATTAC
This sequence comes from Marinobacter salexigens, assembly GCF_018860765.1. Lineage (GTDB taxonomy): Bacteria > Pseudomonadota > Gammaproteobacteria > Pseudomonadales > Oleiphilaceae > Marinobacter > Marinobacter salexigens_A. Next base: position 16,853 of record NZ_JAHKPV010000008.1, on the reverse strand, counting down.
AGGAACCCTATGAGCGAGGCCGCGACCAGCGTTAACCCCGGGCTTACCCAGCCCTTGCTGGCAAAGCGTACCTCCCGCCGCTGGCTGTTCAGTGCGCTATTAACCACGGCCATTGTTGCCTTGCCGGTACTCTCCGTTATATTTCTGGCCTTCTTCCCGGAAGAGAATATCTGGCCACATTTACTGGACACCACCCTACCCCGCTATCTGGTCACAACCATCAAGCTGATGGCAGGCGTTGGCGCAATTACTCTGGTCATCGGCCTTTCAACTGCCTGGGCGGTTACCATGTGCGATTTCCCGGGGCGCAAGTTTTTCGAATGGGCCATGCTACTGCCTTTCGCCGTACCGGCCTATGTTATCGCTTATGTTTACACGAGTCTTTTGGATTACGCAGGCCCTGTTCAGGGTGCCTTGAGGGACTTGTTTGGCTGGACCAGCGCGGCCGACTACTGGTTTCCAGAGATCCGCAGTCTGGAAGGCGCCACGCTAATGATAGGCCTGGTGCTCTACCCTTACGTTTACCTTCTTGCCCGCGCTGCTTTTTTGGAACAGTCGCCGTCTTTGTTTGCGGTCAGCCGCAGCCTTGGCCATTCAGCGCTGAGCACCTTTTTTAAAGTGGTCTTACCCATCGCACGCCCGGCTGTTGCGGTCGGCCTCTCGTTAGTGTTGATGGAAACGCTGAACGATTTCGGCACTGTGGATTTCTTTGCGGTACAAACACTCACCGCCGGTCTATTCGATACCTGGATGAACCTCGGGAACCTAGGTGGTGGTGCCCAAATAGCTACAACCATGCTTATCTTCGTTGTCATTCTCGTTACGCTTGAGCGCTATTCCCGGCGGCGCCAGCAACAGTTCGCAGCGAGGGATAACCGCGACCCTATACACAGATTTACCATGTCATTTCCCCGGCAACTCATCTGCGTTGCTGTTTGCGCCGTACCCGTGGTGCTAGGCTTTGTAATTCCGGGGGCTACACTTGGCGTGTATGCCTGGGAGTATTTTGGTGAAAGCTGGAACCCGGATTTCATCCGCAACACCTTCAACAGCCTTTTTCTTTCAGGCACCGCAGCACTAACCACGCTTTTGATCGGTATTACCCTCGCATACAGCCGCAGGCTTCATAACACCCGCGGCATGCAGGTGCTCATGCGTCTCTCAAGTTTAGGGTATGCAATGCCGGGCGCCGTGCTGGCCGTTGGGGTGATCGTGCCTTTGGCTGGTTTTGATAACTGGCTGGACAGCCTAATGCGGGACTACTTTGGCGTAAGTACCGGCCTGCTGCTCAGCGGCTCCGCCTTCGCCATTGTGTTTGCCTACACTGTGCGGTTTCTGGCGGTATCAGCAGGTAGCGTGGAAAGCGCTCTGCAGAAAATCACCCCGAGCATGGATATGGCCTCCCGGTCTCTGGGGAACAGCCCTGGCAAAACATTGGTAAAGGTACACCTCCCAATGCTGCGCGGCACATTGATAACCGCTGCATTGGTGGTTTTTGTTGACTGTATGAAGGAATTACCGGCTACGCTGATACTTCGGCCATTTAACTTTGAAACTCTGGCGACCTATGTGTACCAATTTGCGTCTGACGAGCGCCTGTATCACAGCGCCTTGCCCGCACTTATCATTGTATTGGCAGGCATCATTCCAATCATCCTGATGAGCCGTTCGATCTCCAACACCCGCTCTATGGCGTGATGCGTCGTCACCTCAAAGCTGGGGCGCCAGTTTTGAGCGAGCATCTTGGACCACAAACCGGCCTTGAAACACGGCCACAGGATCACCTTGGGGCAAGTTGTTCGGCGTTCCGCAGAACACCTCAGTGGTCAAATCCAAACGTCCTTTGCCGTGTCTAGCCAGACTCTTTCTGAAACGTTCCGGTATCTCATCGCCCGGCAGGCGGCAAATCGCGTAGAAATCCGAGGTCACCGGGTCCAGATAATCAATACTGCCCGTCTGTACCACCACGCTGCCCTTTAAACCGAGATCGGCCAGTGCAAGCTCCGTAAGCCCCCAAGCCGCGGTTACAGCCACCGAGTAAACGCTCCCACCAAAACCGGTGCCTTGGTGGTTGGTATTAGGCGCTAGCGGCGCACTGATAAGCAGAGAACTGCCATCCCAAGAATGCAATTCGATACCAAGCGCACGGGAAAGCGGAATTTCCTCATGAATACGCTTTTGGAATGCAGAAAGCTGAGCCATAAACCCCTCCTAATATGAGTTAATTCTATGCCCGTCATCCGCGTTTCCCTATGCGACCAATGTCGGCTCTAAAACGAATCAGGCCCGGCTTAGCCGGGCCTGATCTGAACGAACTACAGCTTACACATTACTGCCAAACAACCTTCTTACGCTGCGCATACCATTCGTTTACCTGATTTTCATAGGTATTTTCAACCACGTTCCGCTTGAGTTTCAACGTTGGCGTCAGGAAGCTGTTCTCAATCGTCCACTCGTCGCTAACAATGATCACAAAGGCCAACTGCTCGTGAGGATCCACGGTTTTATTCACCTTTTCGACCAGTTCTGTCAATTCCGCTTCAAGCTCCTTACGCACATTCGGATCACCAAGCGTCGGCCTAATGCCCTCTGCCAACTGAATCATGGCAAAAGGCTGGGTCTGATTAGCACCAGACACACAGACCAATTCAATCGACTGGTTTGCCATCAGTTTGTTTTCAATCGGCGCAGGCGCAATGTACTTACCTTTGCTGGTTTTGAAAATCTCCTTCATCCGACCGGTGATTTTCAGGCGACCCATCTCGTCGATTTCGCCCTTATCGCCGGTTTTCAAATAGCCGTCTTCCGTAAAGGTAGATTTGGTGTTTTCCTCATCCTTGTAGTAGCCCATCATCGTCGTCGGGCTCTTGATCAGGATTTCACCCTCAGGGCTTATTTTGGTGTCCACGCCCGGCATGGATTCGCCAACATACCCCGTACGGGAGCGCCCCGGCTTATTGATATGCGAGTAGGCAAAGTTCTCGGACATCCCGTAGCCTTCAAGCAACTCCAAACCAAGATTCCGGTACCAATCCAGCACATCTCCAGCCAGAGGAGCAGAGCCACTACCGGCCAGCTTCACTTTATCCAGCCCCAGCCCCTTGAGGACTTTTTTCTTGATCAGCTTGCTGACTACCGGAATCTTCAACAGCTTGTTGAGTTTCTTCTGGGGCAGCTTTTGCAACACACCCTGCTGGAACCTAACCCACAGCCGCGGTACCGATAGGAACAGCGTTGGTTGGGCGCGCTTCATATCGTCAACAAACGTGTCGAGAGATTCTGCAAAAAACAGATGAAAACCCGCATACAAAGATGCCAGCTCAACGAACGTGCGTTCAAACACGTGCGCCAACGGGAGGTAAGACAACATGCGCTCTTCAGGGCCTACTTGCAGAACTTCCATGCCACCCTCGGCGGCAAACGCCATATTGCGGAAACTCAGCATCACGCCTTTGGGCTTTCCTGTACTGCCTGAGGTGTAAACGATGGTTGCAAGCTCATCCGCATCACGCTGAACGTTTTCTTCCAGAGGCGGGTACTTGGCAACTATGTCGTCCCAGGTTTCAAAATCGTTAGGTGGGCTCAAAGGGTAAGAAATGCAGCGAACAGAGTCCGGCACACCCGGCTTCATCATGTCCCAATCATCCAGCTTGCCGACAAACAGAACGTCACACTCTGCGTGGTTCAGTACGTAGTTCACTGTGTCAGCATTCAGCGTTGGGTACAAAGGCACAGAAATGTGTCCGGCCATCCAGATGGCCCAGTCAGTCATGATCCAATGCGCGCAGTTCTTGGAAATCAAGCCAACACGGCTCTTCTCTGGCAAGTTCAGAGATTTTAGGTAAGACGCCATACGGCGAGCTTCATCAACCGCCCTTCCCCAGGTGTAGTCCACCACCTTGCCGTTGCCAATAGGCTGAGTCATATACAACGAGTTCGCCTTGGCAGACTCCCAGTGATAGACCATATCCAGCGGAAGTTTGTTTTTTGTTTGCATGAACGTTCCTTGCATTCGTTATTTGATTTATTGAGGTCATTATTTAGACTTTAGTAGTGTATTTCAACACATTATGGCCCATTAAAGCGTGACTCAGGCCAACAGATGAGAAACTCACCTAGAGAATGTCAGATCAGGCCACAACCACGCTAACATGCCCTATCTCCAAGTTGCCGGGGCTGTGATAAACTCTCGCACCTTAACTACCGCAAACACCGTAACAAACCTCGGAGATAGGCATATGGCCAAGAAAACACTGCGCACGCTGCTGGGCGCGTCACTAATGGCGCTGACGAGTCTTTCAATGGCTGCAGAGCCTCGGGTTGTCGCAATTACACAGATTGTTGAGCACCCAGCGCTCGATGCTGTTCATCAAGGCGTTAAAGATGAGCTGGCCGAACGAGGTTATAAAGAAGGTGAAAACCTGAAACTCATGCATGAAAGTGCGCAGGGCAATTCCGCCATCGCCTCCCAGATTGCGCGCAAATTCGTGGGTGAAGGTGTGGATGTGATTGTGGCCATCGCAACCCCGTCCGCTCAAACCGTTGCTGCGGCCGCCCGTAACATCCCTGTTGTGTTTGCTGCCGTAACCGACCCAGTTGGCGCGAAACTGGTAAAGAATGCTGAAGCACCGGGTGCGAACATTACCGGCGTAAGCGACATGCTGCCTATCGACAAACATCTGGACATGCTCCTGCGCATGGTTCCGGATGCCAAACGCATTGGCACGGTATACAACCCCGGTGAAGCCAACGCAGTGTCTTTGATTGAACTGCTCGAAGAGCGCTTGGAAGCCCGCGGCCTGCCTTTGGTTAAAGGTGCCGCAACTAAAACGTCTGAAGTACTAGGCGCAGCCCGCTCATTGGTGGGTAAAGCCGACGCCATTTATCTCACTACTGATAACACCGTTATCAGCGCGGCCGAAGCCGTCATCTCTGTAGGCGAACGCGCTAAAATCCCAGTATTTGCAGCCGACACAGCTACCGTTGCCCGTGGCGCCGTTGCAGCACTGGGTTTTGATTACTACGACCACGGCCGCCAAGCGGGCGTAATGGTTGCGCGCATTCTTGAGGGTGAAAAGCCGGGTGATATGGCGGTAGAAACCATGGAAAAACTCAACCTGTTTGTTAACCCGGAAGCTGGCGAGCGCATGGGCATTACCTTGTCTGATGACATCATCGCCGAAGCTGCAGAAATCGTTAAGAGCGACAAGTAACGCCTGACTTACACGGGCGGGTTCTGTATAAAGGGCCCGCCCGTTTTTCTACCACAGCGAATCTTTCCCATGCTCAGTGAAATTGCATTTTACGGCGCAGTCGAGACTGGCCTTATCTACGGTCTGGTTGCGTTCGGTATTTACCTCTCTTTTCGTGTACTCGATTTCCCGGATCTGACCGTAGACGGCAGCTTCCCCCTCGGCGCAGCTGTTGCAGCCGTGCTTATTATGGAAGGCTGGAACCCCTGGTTGGCAACCGGCTCAGCGGTACTGGCAGGCATGGCCGCCGGTGCAGTAACCGCCATTCTTAACGTAAAGCTGAACATCCTGAACCTGCTGGCATCCATTCTCACGATGATTGCCCTATATTCCGTCAACCTTCGGGTGATGGGGCGGCCGAACATCGCGTTACTTGGCGAAGAAACCGTACTCACGCCTTGGTACTCGCTAGACCTCGCTTACCATCAGGTACCGGTGCTTCTGTTTTCGATTGTGATCCTTATCTCCCTGATATTGCTCTGGCGATTCATGAAGTCAGAAACCGGTCTCGCCATGCGCGCCACCGGTGCTAATCCCAGAATGGCACGCGCTCAGGGGATAGCCACTGGCACCATGATCATCCTTGGTGTTGCTGTCTCAAACGGCATGGTCGGCCTCGCCGGTGCGCTGTTTGCACAGAGCCAGGGCGCGGCAGACGTAACCATGGGGGTTGGTGTTATTGTTATCGGCCTAGCATCACTGATTGGTGGCGAAGCGGTTATAACGCCGTCTACCGTTGTGCGAGCTTTGATTGCATGCGTGGTTGGCGCCATCATTTACCGACTGGCCATTGCCTTTGCCCTGAACGCCGACTTCCTCGGTTTGCAGGCTCAGGACCTCAACCTTATAACGGCTGTCCTGGTTACTTTGGCCATTGTATTGCCCGGCGTGCGCAGCTCTCTAGTTAGCAAACTCACCCGTAAAAAAGCCTAAGGAGGCAATATGATCACTGCAACCGACCTCCGGCTTACCTTTGGCAAAGGCACCCCACTGGAAAACCCCGCTCTGCGAGGTATGAGCCTCACCGTGAATCAGGGTGAGTTTGTGACCGTGATTGGTAGTAACGGAGCTGGCAAATCTACCTTTCTGAATGCTTTGGCGGGTGAAACTCTGGTCGATAGCGGCACCATTGTTGTCGACAACGTAAACGTAACCAAATTGCCAACCCACAAACGGGCGGGCCGTGTGGCACGGGTATTTCAAGACCCATTAGCCGGTACCTGCGAAGGCTTGAGCATTGAGGAAAATCTCGCGCTCGCCATCAAACGCGGCCAACGCCGTGGGCTAAGCACAGCGGTAAAAAAGCAGTATATGGAGCAGTTTAAGGAAAGCCTGTCTTCCCTAAACTTAGGGCTGGAGAACCGCCTGGGCGACAAGATGGGCCTACTCTCGGGTGGCCAGCGTCAAGCAGTCAGCCTGTTGATGGCAAGCCTTACGCCCTCTGCCATTCTTCTGCTGGATGAGCACACCGCCGCGCTGGACCCTAAAACGGCAGCCTTCGTGTTGGAACTCACCACCAAAATTATCGAAGACCAAAAACTAACCGCATTGATGGTTACCCACAGCATGAAGCAGGCGCTGGAAGTGGGCACCCGCACGGTAATGCTGCACCAAGGGCAAGTGGTGTTTGATATTGAAGGCAAAGACCGGGAAGGTCTGGAAGTAAAAGATCTGCTGGAGTTGTTTGAAAAACAACGCGGGCTTTCAGTGGATGACGACAGCCTACTGCTGGGCTAACAAAAAGCGGGAGCCTCGTGAGCTCCCGCTCTATTTACTGCATTAACCTCTAGTGACCATAGATACGCATGGCCGTATCTGTGATCGCCAAATCATCGATAAAAATACTACCAATCGACTGTTGGCCGATAATTACACCATCTATACCAACGTCTGCCCGAAACGAGGGCATATCAATAGCCAGAGACGACCAGCCGTTGGAGAACCGTGCGCCTTCATAGATATAGAGATCCACTTCGGCAAACAGGTCCAGCGGGCTTGGGAAACTGCGGTCGTAATCAGCACCGGTTATTTGCATGCCGCGAACGCCAATGCCCAGAAACGGCACATCAAACTGCATGTTCTCTATCGCAAAAGCCGTTCTGAAGCGCATTATATCTGAGGCCGTATCAATACGAATCGAGCCCCGCGCCATCAAGCCTTCCGCTAGAAAGTTATCAATCAGATCGGTGTACTCATTGCTTCCATCAGTCGCCGCCAAATACCAAGCCCCTGTGGTAACCCGGAAATCAACGGCACCAAAGTTGGTAGGCACAATATTAATGGCAGCATCGCCATCGGCGAGTACATCAATATCAATACGAATGTTGTCCAGACGGTCATTGGCAGTAGGCCCGCCAATCCCGTTAAACCCGAAAAAATCCGTACGCTCCGCACCGCCAATACTGATGTTCTCGATGGCCAAGGCACCCTCATCAAAATAAAGGAAACGGCCGATATCAATCTTTGTTTCAAGTTCAATGCTCACGCCTGCCTGCCCCGTGATGTCACCCATCATAGAATCATCCAAGCGTTGTATTTCAGCCATGACTGCAGGCGGAGCCCCTGCAATACACAGCGCTAGCAATGTAGGTTTCAGGCCTTTCATTGTTCTTTTCCTTTTTATGGTCGTTATCACGTCCTGTGGGCCACTGCGATGTTCGACTCCACATCGCTACTTTAACGACACGTTTATTCTGAGTACGTGCAGAAGTCACAGATTGTGTGGGCTTGCTAACAAAATCAGCCTGGCGCGTACATTTTTTAATCACAACATATAGTAATCCTTAGCTTTTCCACTCAAGCGCCGGATTTCCCAGAGTTTTCCTTCTTGCAAGCCATTTTCCATTGATTTTCTTTGCTGGAAGTCACTTATCAATAGTCCCGCTTAAATTCACAAACCACTATATCCTGTTATACTCCCTTCAAAATGAAACTACATATAGGGCTAACAGCTGTATAGCAAACATACGCCCACACGCGCTTTCCCACGGCCAAAGCCCCACAGGCTGCCGCAATCGGTGCGTGTTTATTGAGTGCTAGAGCGTTACCTCAGAGTATCGCAAGCACCACATATAGTGTTTTTTCGGCGAAAAATTGAAAACAGCATAGAAAGCAAGAGCGTCAGCCCAGATTTTGCGGCGCTCTACAGGGACAGCGCCAACAATCGGTGCCTTCGACAACAGACATACTTGAAGATTTAGGGGTGGCAATGAACGCTAAGGCAGAGGCAGTGGTTACAACGATTCCGATGCAGGAAACTTCGCTCGACATCTGGAACAGCAAGTACCAGCTTAAAACCAAGACAGGCGAACCTGTAGACAAAGACATCAACGCCACATACCACCGTGTTGCTACGGCCTTGGCACAAGTCGAAAACAAAGGCGTGCGCACAGAGCAGATGAAAAACTTTGCGTGGGCCCTCAAAAACGGCGCCATTCCCGCAGGCCGGATTACCTCCAACGCCGGTGCCGAAGCGCACAAGCCTGCAACCTCCACCATCAACTGCACCGTATCTGGCTCCGTTCAGGATTCCATGAACGACATTCTGGAGAAAAACCACGAAGCAGGCCTAACTCTAAAAGCGGGCTGTGGTATTGGTTACGAATTCTCTACTCTGCGTCCGAAAGGCGCCTACGTAGCCGGTGCTGGCGCAACCACATCTGGCCCGCTGTCGTTCATGGATATATTCGACCGCATGTGCTTTACCGTGTCTTCTGCCGGTGGCCGCCGCGGTGCCCAGATGGCCACCTTTGATGTTCACCACCCGGATGTTATCGACTTCATTCAGGCCAAGCGTGAAGACGGCCGCCTGCGCCAGTTCAACCTGTCTCTGCTGATCACCGAAGATTTTATTGAAGCCGTTCGTAACGACAGCGACTGGCATCTCTCCTTCCCGGTTACCGAGAAAGAAGTAGCGGAAGAAGGCCTGGACCTCACCGACCCAAATCAATTCGTATATCGTGACTTCCCGATATTAGACGGCTATGTGGTTAACGATGAAGGCAAGGTAGCGTGCCGCATTTACCGCACCCTGAAAGCCCAGTTCATCTGGGACACCATCATGACCTCCACCTACGATTATGCAGAACCCGGCTTCATCCTGATCGACAAGGTCAATCAGATGAACAACAACTGGTTCTGCGAAGACATCCGCGCCACCAACCCATGCGGCGAACAGCCCCTGCCCCCTTATGGCAGCTGCCTGCTGGGTTCTGTGAACCTGACCAAGTTTGTGGACTACCCGTTCACCGAAAAGGCCAGCTTCAACTATGAAAAGTACCGCAAGGTTGTGGGCATTTTCACCCGCATGCTGGACAACGTAGTAGAGATCAACGGCCTGCCACTGGCCGAGCAGCGCCACGAAATCACCTACAAGCGCCGTCACGGCATGGGCATTCTGGGCTTGGGCTCAACTCTTGCCATGCTGCGTATGCCATACGGGTCTGATGAATCCGTACAGTTCACCGAAGACGTAGTGCGTGAAATGGCCGTGGAAGGCTGGCGCCAGTCGCTGGCACTGGCCGAAGAGAAAGGCGTTGCGCCCATCATGGACGACGAGTTTGAAATTACCCCGAAAATGATGGGTAAAAACCCTCAACTGGCCAAAGATGGCCATAAGATCGGCGATAAACTGCCAGGCCGCGTACTGCACGCCAAATACAGCCGTTACATGCAGGAAATTGCCAAAGTTGAGCCAGAGCTGGTTGAAAAACTGGCTGAGAAAGGTGGCCGTTTTACCCACCACACCTCCATTGCACCCACTGGCACCATCAGCCTGTCGCTTGCCAACAACGCCAGTAACGGCATAGAGCCAAGCTTCTCGCACCATTACGCCCGTAACGTCATCCGCGAAGGCCGTAAAACCAAAGAAAAAGTCGACGTATTCTCCTTCGAGCTGCTGGCCTATCGCCACCTGGTAAACCCCGGTGCCATGCCCTTCTCAGACGAAGAAGACAAAAAACTACCCAGCTACTTCACCACCGCAGATGATGTAAGCCCGGCACAGCACGTAGATATTCAGGCTGCCGCCCAGAAATGGGTAGACTCCTCAATCTCAAAAACAGCGAACGTACCCACCGATTTCGCGTATCAGGACTTCAAAAACATTTACCTCTACGCCTACGACATGGGCCTAAAAGGCTGCACCACCTTCCGCTTTAACCCGGAAGCCTTTCAGGGCGTACTGGTAAAAGAGAAAGACCTTGAAAACACCCTCTACGAGTTCACCCTCGACGACGGCAGCAAAGTAGAGCTGAAAGGCAACGAACAGGTAGAGTACGATGGCGAAATGCACACCGCCGCCAACCTGTTTGACGCGCTCAAAGAAGGCACCTACGGAAAGTATTGATCCGGAACACCGACACGGGACATTTAGAAATGACAGTTAAAATCAGCAATAAAATCGTCGGCTACCGGGTAAAGAAAGCCGACACAGACGCACCGACTGAACAGCAGGCACCGGCGCAGCAGGAGCCAAAGCTGCAGAAGATGAATGAATACATCGAACGGCCAGATTTTCTCGTGGGCACCACCTACAAAATCAAGCCGCCCGTGGCCGAACACGCGATGTACATCACCATCAACGACATCTTGCTCAACGAAGACACAGACCACGAAAGCCGTCAGCCGTACGAAGTGTTCATCAACTCCAAATCCATGGAGCACTTCCAGTGGGTAATCGCCCTCACCCGCGTAATCTCTGCGGTATTTCGCAAAGGCGGCGACCTGACCTTCCTAGTGGAAGAGCTGCGCTCCGTATACGACCCCAACGGCGGCTACTTTAAAAAAGGCGGCGTATTCATGCCCTCCTTGGTGGCTGAAATTGGCGCGGTCATTGAGAAGCACCTGAAAGCAGTAGGCCTGATGGAAAGCGAAGAAATGAGCGAAACCACCAAACGCATCCTCGCCGAAAAGCGCGCGGAGTTTGAAGCCAACAACGCCAAGGCAACCAACGACGACAAGGCTGGCGACTTCCCACCCAACGCCACCATGTGCGGCAAATGCAACACTAAGGCGGTAATCGTGATGGATGGTTGTGCGACTTGCTTGTCTTGCGGGGATAGTAAGTGCGGTTGAAGTACGTGATTGGTAGGTAAAACAGAAAGGCCTTTAGCTTGCGCTTCGGGCCTTTTTTGTTTGTGCCCGCACCCACTGCGACCGTGTAATCGCGTGACCGCTTCGTTATTGCGTAGTGATATTACATAATTTGATAATTTTACGCTGGTAATTGCTTGGTTTTAGGCTACTTTTTTGAAAAGGCTCCTCAGATTCAGAGTAATAACGAAGCGTACTTTTGTGGATGTCAAAGATGTCTAATCATGAAGTGGTCGGTCTAACAAGCTGTTATATTTCAGAGGAATAAATGCGCACAATTACTACAAATGCATACTTTGAAGATATAGACTATCAAATTGTGCAAGAGCTTATGAAGGCTAAAGAGTCAGTGAAAATCTGTGTCGCATGGATTAGCTGGCCAAAATATGCCCCTATTTTTGATCAGATCACGAGCAAGGGTATTTGTGTTGAAGTTATATATAACGACGATCATCTAAATGTGAAAAATTTTCAGGCGCCGCTTCATTCGACAACTCTATATCCTGTAAAAGCTAGAGCTGGCGCTTTAATGCATAATAAGTTTTGCATCATTGATGACTCGCGAATACTTACAGGTAGCTTCAACTGGTCAAAAAACGCACGGAGGCATTTTGAGAACTTAGTTATAATCGAGAACGACTTTAGACTTGTAAAAAGTTTTCTTACTGAGTTTCAGGATTTAAAGAACTACTTTAGTGACTTTGCACAAAATACTAAAATCCAATGCCTGTTTCACAATGGCGATAGGCAGTGCAGGGCTGCCTCGTATAACTTAGGCATACTAGGACAGGAAAGTGGGAAGTATGATGATTCTTTGATCGAAGTATGGAATTTTTGCTTGAGCCATGAGCATGGTACTTTTTTAGGCGAGCACTATGAGAACCATCTACATACTTACTTAGGGTTGAAATACGAGCCTGATTATGATCAGAACCTCATATACGACAAGGAAACAATGCTTTTAGAAGTTGATCAAGAATTTAAAAAAACTGCCCAGATTCAAAATCATTTTACTTCTAGAAGCAAGCAGCCAATTCATGCCATCGGATCCGTCTCATTGTTGAATGAAAATGAGCATCTTGAGTGGGGTGAAGAGCAAGAGTTTGGAATAAATATATTTTGGCGAGATATGTATTACCGAAAAGTTATTCCAGACGTCATTTATGATGATGGCTACGGCTTTATAGCCTCGATAATTAGCAAGCATTGCTAATGAAATATAACAATAAAATGCAGTTGACGTTGGACTTCCCCCACTTCAGTGGACACGCATCGATAACTCCGCCACAGGAGAAGTACGATGCCGAAAATGATCACGGGGAAGAAGACCCAACGCTATAGCGTCGAGTTCAAAGTCAAAGCGGTGGAATGGAGCTACCAGACACACCGGAGCGTAAAAGGCGTAGCGGAAGCGCTGGATATTCACCCATTCATGCTGTCACGCTGGCGAAAGGAATACCGAGAGGGAAAGTTCGCCATGAAACGGGTCAAGAAAGCACCAGCGGGTGCCAAAGAGCTGATGAAGGAACGGGATGAGATCAATCGCCTGAAACGCCGAGTATCGGAGCTTCAGGAGGAAAACGACATCCTAAAAAAGTTTCAACGTTTTCAGGCCGAGGAACGACGGAAGCGTTCCGATTCGTCTGGAAACACCGGGGAGAACACGGGGTAAAAGCTCTGTGTCGCCACCTGAGCATCTCCCGCTCTGGTTACTACGCTTGGGCAAGCCGGAAGCCCAGCCAGAGAGCTGCCGAGAATGCGGAATTGCTGTTGAAGGTCCGCAGAGTCTACAACGACAGTAAGGGGCGCTACGGCAGTCCCAGGGTGTATCAAGCGCTGCGCCGTGAAGGCGAAGTGGTTGGCGAGAATCGGGTTGCCCGGTTAATGCGGGAATGGGGCATGAAAGCTCGAGTCGTGCGCGTATACCGCCGTATGACAAAGCTCAGGGAGGATCTAAAAGCCCTTCCAAATCATCGACTGGGTGCCGATAAGCCGATTGCTGTCAATCAGCACTGGAGCAGCGATGTCACCTACATCAAGTTGGGAAAGAAGTATGTGTTCCTGGCGGTTGTGCTGGACCTCTACTCACGACGCATCATCAGTTGGCGATTGGGCGAAAACCTGAGTGCAGACTTTGCTAAGGCAACCCTTAGGGAAGCTTTTATATCCCGAAAGCCAGCTCCCGATCTGTTGTTCCACACGGATCGAGGCATCGAATATCGCGCTCACAAGACCCAGGCACTGTTGAATCAGCATCGGGTACGACACAGCATGAACCGACCTGGACAGTGCACGGATAATGCGGAGGTGGAGTCCTTCTTCAAGACGTTGAAGGGAGAATTGCTGCATGCCACCAGCTTCGTGACAATGCGGCAGTTACGGAAACATATAAGTAACTATATTGAACGCTTTTATAACAGCCTGCGGCTGCACAGTAGCCTTGGTTACCGGACTCCGATAGAGTTCGAGGGAATTAACTGATGGGGCGTGTCCATTTTATTGGGGGAAGTCCACGCCTACGGCGCACCTGATTTAGGCGTTAGGCAAGAATATGGAATCCACAGAGAAGACTAGAGACTACAGCAGCTTTTCTTCTGCTGCGAAATCAAGATTTCGTCCGATGGCAAAGTCGCTGGGGTATGAACAAACCACAGCCACGGTCTACATGAAAGATCGGGGTGACTGGTATGAAACATTCAACCTCCAAGCTTCATCGTATGGAAACCCATTTTTTTATATTAATTATGGCGTATGTGTCCCAGACCAGTGGCCAAGTGAAAAACAGGAACTCAAGAATGCCGGATGGATCCTTGGTAGCCGGCTTTCGTATGACGGAAGCGGCGCTTTCCCCTGTAAAACAAAAGCCGAAATAGAAGAAAGCGCAGAATACGCTTTAGGGGAATACAACCGTGAAGCCGTCCCTTGGTTTAAGAATCTCAATTTAAAGGAAATTTGCGATCTTTACTTCGAAACCACCAACCTAGACAAAGATCGTCTCGGACGTCACGAGTGGGGGCTCCAGCTTAGCGCTGCCAACTATGGCTTCCTCCTATTGAAGGCGGGCAAGAAAACTGATGCTATGGCATGGCTTCGGGAGGCAGAGAGGCTCATGGCGCTTCCTGTCTTTATCACGAGGGAAGGAAATGTAGTGCACGAGCGAGAGAAGTATTCCCGCATCGAAAAACCGGAGCGCGATGAATTGGAACGCCTCGAAATCGTACAACGCACAATCAAAGAGTTGAGTTTTGCCTAATCGGGTAGCCGAGGGTATCTAACCCTCAGCCCCCACAACACCCTGCATGCGGGTCCGCACAGGGCGTTTCCCGAAAACGCTCAAAGCAAGTCGGCCGATTAGCTCCGCTTACCCCAATGATGGTTTCTGATTTTGCGCCAGCAGTCCTTAATCCGGTCGGATATGGAATCGCTGAGCTGCACAGGCTCCTCATTGGTTTTCGGGTTCAGGCCTTCACCTTGTCCCACCCATTACGATGGGCATTTGGCTAATATGCCGTCTGCTGACTTCTGCTCAATCACCGGCAGGGTTACTCCTGTCGGCGCTATCGGTGTCCATCTCGTTCGCTCGCAACCGCCGATGGCAACGGCTGCGCCCAGGCTTGATCGACCAGTGGCCTGACTGGTAATTGACCGATCGCTCGTTGAGCAGACCCCGATGCGTCGGACCGCCCCAGATAAGAACATAAACTTTCACTGCACAACTGCATCATTTACGGTGGCCGTTAGATCACGCGGCTTCGTTGTCTTGTGCCAACTCGCCTCCGGCCTACGCCTCATATGATGTTCTTGTTCATCAGCTCGCAGTTTTGCTAGCGGCTTCCTCCAGACCGCCCCTCACGGGTTGGCCCTTGCCATTCGCTAGTGGTTAGCGTTCAATCGGGTAAAACCGGCTGAACGGTGATCTTCCCACAGGGGACTTTCACCCCATTAGTTCATGCCCATGCTGGGCGTACACAAAGCGCTGCTGTCGGACAAATTTTCCGCTGCGCTTCAAATTTGCCGCAGAGCGCGGCGTTATGTCATTTTGAGACGATTATGCTGAGGAACCATAAGTCAATTCGAAGAAAACATCCCGATACGGTAACTTATCGTGCGGTATCGAAGAAGCTTAGAAGAAGAAACCGAAAATCCAGAGAAAGAACCGTGGCAGAGCCCAAAGAGAACAAATCTGCATTAATCTACTTTGATGAATCTGGGTTCACCGGAAATAATCTTTTGAATAAGAGTCAAAAGATTTTTTGCTATGCGTCTGTTGAATTTACTCATGAAAAATCAGAAAATCTCGTAAATCATATAATAAATAAATACAACATACAGAATGGAGAGGTTAAAGGCGCAAACTTAATAAAAAAATCAAAAGGCAAAAGAGCTATAGATGAAATAGTTCAAAGTCTAAGAGGACGAACAAAAGTTTCCCTATCAGACAAGAAGTTCGCATTAGCTGGAAAATTTTTTGAGTATATATTTGAGCCAGCGATATCTAAGGTGAACTCAGTATTTTATGGGATAAATTTCCATAGATTCATTGCGAACATACTTCATGTTGAGTTTACAGCAAAGGGTGTAATGGCTGAAGAAATATTCGAGGATTTTGAAAACCTCATGCGAACAGGCGACTTTGAAGGCCTCAAATCATTATTTTCTTCACCGAAAAACGAATCGATCTCTCCTGTATTAGAGCTGATATGCGAATTTGCTTTCTATAATAAAGAGTCAGTGATTGAGGAGCTGGATGGATACATTGATACGGGCTCGGGAAAGTGGGTTTTAGATCTAACCAACACCTCGTTATTTAGCCTGCTAGCTGATTGGGGACAAAAGTTTGATGAACTGACAGCATACTGTGATCAGTCCAAGCCTCTCAGTGAAGATCAGTCTATATTTAATGCAATGCTTAACAGAAAAGAAAAACTTTACACGACAATAGGCGGATTCAGATCGCCAATTACATTCAACTTGAAGGAACCTCTGAAACTAGTGGACTCCAAAGAAATACATGGAGTTCAGTTAGCAGATGCCTTGGCGGCTGCGTTTGCTTATGCTTTCGACTCTGAAAACGATGACGAATATGCGATCAAGTGGAGAGGGTTATTTGAAGAAGTTGTAACTGAAGGAAGTATTTTTCCTGACTATGACTACGTCGACCTCAATAAAATTGAAGTGCAGCGAAATGCCATATTGTTGAAAGAACTAGTCGAAAGGAGTAAGAAGGGAATTAGTCTCACTGATAATATTGGTGAGTATTTACGGTTCATTACTGCGATGCTACATGTGAGTCCACTTGAAATTGAGACATAACCAGTGCAGGCACGGCGACACCCACTACATTGCGCCTGCAGCTCCATTCCCTGGGCGCACATGCTGCAAGCGTTGAGGCTGTATAAAAACCCCAAAACGGATGGTTTTTGGTAGCATTGAGCAAACAGACAAGGAGCCGTCGGCATGCCTCGTTTCAAGCACTACAACTACGACCAGGATGCCATGGTCGTGATC
>NZ_JAHKPV010000006.1:132739-280901 GCF_018860765.1 Marinobacter salexigens | reverse complement strand
CAACTGGGTTGAAAATCGCCGCTTCGGTGCGGCAACAACATAATGCCGAGTATTGAGTCCAAATACTCCAATAAACAAAAATGATAGTCAATATCATTTTTGTTTACATATTTTTGGTGGGGAGGGGCTAAGATGTTGATAATATTTTGGTGAGGTAGCTGTAGTTAAGAGCTTGGGGCGTTTGGGGTGGGCGAGGGATACGAACGATGTGACCACTACCCGGCGCATAGTCCATAGCAACACCATTGCGGTTTTCCATGACTGGTATCGAAAACTGCAGGTTGCCAGACGGTGTGACCAGTTCCAATTGATCGCCCGGGGCAAACTTGTTTTTCACATCTATGGTCAGCCATTGGCTGTCGTCATCGATGATGGTGCCTACGACTTGTTGAGTTCCGAGGAAGGACGAGCCCTGTTCGTAAGTCTGGTACTCCTGCGGCACGTGTCGGCGCAAGAAGCCCTCAGTGTAGCCACGGTTTGAGAGCGCTTCTAGTTCATTCATCAGGTTTATATCAAATGGCTTGCCCTGTGCCGCTTGGTCAATAGCGTTGCGGTACACCTGAGTTGTTCGGGCAACGTAGTAGGCGCTTTTGGTGCGGCCCTCAATTTTCAGAGAATGTACGCCCATGGCGGCCAGTTCCGCCACGTGTTGCACGGCACGCAGATCCCGGGAGTTCATAATGTAAGTGCCGTGTTCGTCCTCATAGGCGGGAATAAAACTGCCGGGGCGGTTGGGCTCTTCCAGAAGAATTTCTTTCGGCTCGAAACTTTGAACATCACTTGCAGCAGATGTGGCTATGAGGTCGCCGGTTTGGTCTTGAGTGTGGGCAACTTCCTTGTAGCTCCAGCGACAGGCATTGGTGCAAGCGCCTTGATTGGCGTCTCTGTGGTTCATGTAACCGGAGAGCAGGCAGCGCCCGGAGTAGGCCATGCACAGCGCGCCGTGAACGAATACTTCCAGTTCCATTTGCGGAACTCGTTCGCGAATATCGCGGATTTCACCCAGAGCTAGCTCCCGCGAAAGAATTACCCGGCTGATCCCTTGGCGACGCCAGAACTCTACGGTAGCCCAGTTCACAGCATTGGCCTGCACCGATAGGTGTATGGGCTGATCCGGCCATTTTTCGCGCACCAGCATGATCAGGCCGGGGTCCGACATAATCAAAGCGTCCGGTTTGAACTCCAGTACGGGTTCTAAATCCCGCAGGTAGGAGCGCACTTTGTCGTTGTGGGGAGCTATGTTCGAGACCAAGTAGAACTGCTTGCCCAGCTCATGGGCGCGCTGAATGCCGGAGCCGAGCGCAGCGGTGTCTTTGAAGCTGTTGTTGCGTACCCGAAGGGAGTAGCGAGGTTGGCCAGCATAGACGGCATCAGCGCCATAGGCGAAGGCGGTCTCTAGATGTTCAGGGGTGCCAGCAGGTGCCAACAGTTCCGGGATGTACATGGGGGCTCCGAGTAAATCAGTGGTAGGCTATTTTGCCGCAGCCTGTTGTGCATTCCCTTGATCCTACTCAAACGTACTATTGATTATTTTCAGCTAACATGTGTACGCTGCAACCCGGAGTGAGAGAGTCAGAATTTATGAATCAGGAGGATCACAGAATGGCATTAGAGCCTCTGAGCCCAGAGGTGGTGCGGGCGTCGTTGAGTAGCAAAGTGAGTTCGCTGATCAGTATTCAGCTTGCCCGTGGCAAGGTGGGTGTTGAAGTGGTGGCGTCGCAGTTGCACATGAGCCGGTACACGCTTCACAAAAAGTTGAAGCGGGAAGGATTGACCTTTGCCCGTTTGTTGGAGGATGTACGCCGTAAGCAGGCGCTAACTTACATGCAGGATAAAACCAAACCTTTGGTGGAGATTGCTGAGCAGCTTGGGTTTTCAGAACTGAGCGCATTCAGCCGGGCGTTTAAGCGTTGGATGGGTACATCCCCGGCTGAATACCGCTCTATTAGGCTTTCTTAATGCAATCAGACCTTCTTGAACACCAGTGTTGCGTTGGTGCCACCGAAGCCAAAACTGTTGCTCATAACGAGGTCCAGATTTTGGTTGTCTAGCCGTTCGCGCACTATCGGGTAGCCTTGTGCACCTTCATCCAAATTCTCGATGTTGGCTGACGGTGCGATAAAGCCTTCCCGTTGCATGATGATGCTGTAAATAGCTTCATGCACACCGGCTGCACCCAGAGCGTGACCGCAAAGGGGCTTGGTAGAGCTCAGCGGCGGGATCTTATCGCCAAACGTTGCTTTGAGGGCTGTCAGTTCTGTAACGTCCCCGGCGGGTGTGCTTGTGCCGTGGGTGTTGATGTAGCTGATTTCGCCATCTACGGTTTTCATGGCTTGCTGCATGCAACGAATAGCGCCTTCACCGCTAGGAGCAACCATGTCTGCTCCGTCAGATGTGGCTCCAAAACCGACCAGTTCTGCAAGAATGTTCGCGCCACGGGCTTCTGCGTGCTCCAGCGCTTCGAGCACCACCGTACCCCCGCCACCAGAAATAACAAATCCATCCCGGTCTTTATCGTAGGTGCGGGATGCTTTTTCTGGCGTATCGTTGTATTTGGTCGAAAGCGCGCCCATAGCATCAAACATTAGGCTTAGGGTCCAGTGGATATCTTCACCGCCGCCAGCAAGCATGACATCCTGACGACCAAGGGCAATTTGGTCTGCCGCGTGACCGATAGCGTGTGCGCTGGTGGCACAGGCTGAGGTAATGCCGTAGTTGATGCCGGTAATGCCAAATGCCGTTGCGATAGTTGCGTTGATTGAACTGCCCATAGTGCGGGGCACGCGATACGGCCCAACGCGGCGAATACCTTTGGCGCGGTGGGTGTCGATTGCATCAAGCAGCTCAACCGTTGACGCGCCGCCGGTACCAAACACAGCGCCGGTGCTGTTGGCTGTGAGGTGATCATTGGTCAATCCAGCCTGTTCAATGGCTTCGCAGGCGGCAAGATAGGTGTAGGCCGCAGCCGGACACATGAAGCGCAACAGCTTGCGATCAATCAGCTCGGGCAAGTTCAGGTTTATCTGGCCACAAATGTGACTGCGCAACCCGTTGTCACGGGCTTCTTCACTGAGGCCGATCCCGGGAATGGACTCCTTCAGGGAGTGTGTGACTTCTTTTTGATTGGTGCCAAGGCTGGAGACAATCCCCATGCCGGTGATAACAACGCGCCGCATCTTGTTAACTCCTAAAAATCATCCGTGGAAGAGAACACGCCAACCCGAAGGTCTTTGGCGGTGTATATTTCTTTGCCATCCACTTCCATACGCCCGTCGGCAATGGCCATCGTAAGCTTGCGACGGATTACACGTTTGAGGTCGAGGTAGTAGGTTACTTTTTTGGCGGTAGGCAGAACCTGACCGGTAAACTTCACTTCTCCGGCGCCAAGCGCGCGGCCCTTGCCTTCGCTGCCGCCCCAAGCCAGATAAAAACCCACCAGCTGCCACATGGCATCAAGGCCTAGGCAACCCGGCATGACCGGATCATCCACGAAATGCACTTTAAAAAACCAGAGGTCCGGGTTGATATCCAGCTCTGCCACCAAGCTTCCCTTGCCGTACAGGCCATCGTCCGCGCCAACGTGGGTAACGCGGTCAACCATTAGCATCTCATCAATGGGCAGCCGCGTGGCGCCCGGGAAAAGTTTGCCATGACCGCACTTGATCAGGTCTTCTTTATCAAAATGATCAGGATTCATAGTGCCATCGTCTCTGTTACAGAATGATTTATCGTTACTTTAGCTGTTATTTTACGAGTCGCTATTGACCATTAGTGGATGATTGGCGCAAAAGGAGGCCGGTTTCAAGAGGCACGGCTCTGTTTGGGGGAGGAGGCTAGGATATAAAAAAGCAGGGTATAAAATGACAAACAAAGAGCAGGCCCCTGAGAACCTGCTCTTTGTTTGGGAGTGCTAGTAGTTCCTGCGCTGCGGCTCAGCCGGGTTGGCCATCGGGGCGTGGGCTTGCAAGGATTCTTGTGTAGCGCACGAGGTACATGCCGAAAGCGAACATCCAGAGTAGGCTACTACTTCCAATACCCGGGTGCCAGGGAATAATATCGAATGCTGTAAGCACGCGAATGACTGCTGCTAGCTGAATAGCAATAAATGCCACAACCATGCCTTTGGGCAGAACCAGAGCACGCCCCGTATGGCCCAGCGTTACCCGGGCAATGACTCCCAGAATCAAACAACTGATTGCGCCGGTGCCTGCCGCATGGCTCCATGCGTTGGATGGCCAACCCGCGAAAATTGTGCCTGCAAGAAGATACAGAGAGACTGGTACCCAGAGAATGGACAAATGAAGAACCCACAGGAGAGGCTCCTTGCGAGCAAGCCAGCCTTTCCAGTTTGCCAGTCGCACGAGTACGAGAGTGCCTGCGATTAATGACAAGCCGCCAGTGAGGGCTTGCCAGCCGGTTACCAGCGATGCCAGAAGCAGAATCATCGAAAAAAGCGATGCCATATCGAGCGTGGGGATATTTTTAACCGCGTCAGCATTCAGTCCGCGCTGGCGCAGCCAACCGCTTGTGAATGCTGGGGTTATACGGCCACCTACGATGCTTATAAGTGCCATGGCTGCAATCAGCGCCCCATGGCTATAGGTCATATCCAGTCGCGTCACAAATCCTATTTGCATCAGCCACAGCAAGCCTAGAACCACCAAAAGCATGAGTTGCCGCTTTTGTTTGGCCTTCCAGACACGCCATCCGGCATCCAGCATTACCAATGGCAGGAAAGCCAGATTAACGCCCTGTACCAGCCAGTCTGGTAAATCCGCCCCAAACGCTAAAAGCAAGCGGCCAGCCAGCCACACGCCCCACAGCAAAACCAGCCGAAAGCCATGGGTGCGCTCGGTTTGTGTCCATACACAAACAGCCGTTAGCAAAAAGCCTGCAATTGCGGCAGTCAAAAAGCCAAACAACATTTCGTGCTGGTGCCAGAACAGCCCTGGCATAGCTAGAGGCATATTGACAACGCCGGTTACCTGTAACACCCAGACGGGTATAACCGAAAGCGCCAGCACTGTCATCGACAGGAAGAAAATCCGGAAAGGGTAGCCGAATAGCTGGCTGACGCTGGCGGAGCCAGCTTCGGCGGAAGTAGGGATAGCCTGCATGTTGGTACCTGCTAATACATATATGTGAGTTATATGTTAAACGTCTGCGACCTGAAATAACATACCCGGTTGGTGGTATCTTTGCGTACAATGCCGCTATCGTTTTGATTCACATTGGAATGGATGCAAGTATGTACATGATCCTGAAACACCTCCACATGACCACAGCGTACCTGACAGTGGCCCTGTTCACATTGAGACTTCTGATGGACGCTGTGGGGCGGCCAGGTTGGCGCCAGACACCCCTGCGCTGGATTCCCCACGCAAACGACACGGTGTTACTTGTGGCGGCCATCAGCCTGCTGTTTGTGGGTGCTTGGAACCCACTGGAGCAAACTTGGATTCTGGCCAAAATTGCCTTGTTGTTAGGCTATATCGCTGCCGGGCTTTTCGCTTTAAAAGTTACCGTATCACGCCCGGTGCGTGTTGTTGCAGCTATTTTGGCTTTAGTTCAAGTGTCCGCTATCTTCCACCTTGCTATGGCTAAACCTATTATTTTTTGATCCATTGATGTTTGCGGAGAAGACAATGTGGGACGAGCGATTCAGTAGTGAGCACTATGTATACGGACAAGAGCCCAACTCTTTTCTGGTGGAACAATGGGATCACTACAAACTGGATAGCAGCTCAGGCAAGGTCTTATGCCTTGCTGAGGGGGAAGGGCGCAATGCCGTATATCTGGCAGAGCGGGGGCACGCCGTAACCACGGTAGACTTGTCAGAGGTCGGGCTACAAAAGTCGGCCCGACTTGCAGCAGCCCGTGGCGTGGATTTGGAAACGGTGCATGCCGATTTGGCGACCTATACCCCGGAGCTAAACGTCTACTCGGCGGTTGTCATGATTTTTGCTCACACCCCAACAAATATTCGCAAGCGCTCGCTGCAAATTGCAAAAGACGCGCTACGAAGCGGCGGCTATTTGATCTTAGAGGGTTACACAGAAGATCAAATAGGGCGAGGCACCGGCGGGCCGGGCAGTAAAAGCATGATGTTCAGCAAGCAGGAACTGGAACAGTTTTTTGAGCCCGAAGAGATTCTTCTTTCCCGCGAACTCGTCCGTGATATTCGCGAGGGTCCGCTGCACGATGGTGAAGGTGCAGTTGTGCAGTTTGTGGCCAGAAAGGCATGAGTCGGGCACGTTAGTGCCCTTCTTATTTCTCTAGCTTCTCTGTCAGCTTGTCTAACTTGCTCTGCACCGTGCGTAGCTGCCTTACAATCTCATCCCGCTCGTCATGCGCTCGTTGATGTTCTTCCGCATTCTGTTCCTCGCTCATTACTTCCAGAATCGCCCCGATCATCATGTTCAGGAATACGAAGGCTGTGAGGAAAATAAAGGTTAGATAGAAGATCCAGCTAAGTGGGTACTGCTCCATGGTGGCGTACATCACGTCGGTCCAATCTTCGAACGTGGCCACGCGAAACAGGGTGAGCATGGAAATGGCGACATCACCCCAGAGTTCCTCATCTACCTTGGCAAAGAACATTGAGCCCATGGCTGCGTAGATGTAGAAAATGATAAACATTAGCAGCGCAATGTAACCCATGCGGGGAATGGCTTTGAGTAGGGAGTTGATCAAAAAGCGCAACTCAGGCACTACAGAAACCAGACGCAATACCCGGAAGACCCGCAGTAACCTGCCAAGCAAGACAGCCTCCGAGTTATCCAGAGGGATGAGGCTGCCAATCACCACAAGGGTGTCAAACACGTTCCAGCCGTCCATAAAGAAGCGCCGTTTTACCGGGCTGGCGGCAAAGCGGAAGAGTATCTCGATCAGAAAAAACAGCGTAATGGCCGCATCCATTACGCTGAGGGATTGCTCTATCAAGGGCGGCAGGTCGTAGGTTTTTGCGCCTATGGTAAGAGCCGAAAGAATGATTATGGCTATAACCACGCCCTGAAAGAGCGTGCTGGACTCAATTCGGCGTAGCTGGTTAAAGCCAGCGACAGGGGACATTTCCGGGGACATGGGTTTTACTGCTCCAGATGACATCGGGTGTGCGGATTCTAATCGCCCGTTCAGTGCTGGAACAGTCTTCTTACAGAGAATTCAAAAAAACGCCCACTTTTCGCCTTAGCGTAAGGGCGATTTTGTGTCTTTTAGCTGATCGCTTTGACGGTTCAATGGATAGAACAGGTGCGGTGATGCCAGTTCTGGCAGGTCGGTTTGCTCTTTGTTCGCAGCCCACTCCACGCGCTCGGCTGAGCGGATGGCGTAATGCATCCAAATCAGTGCGGCAGCTGCGATAATGAACATCAACATAAAGCAACTCTGCCAAATGCCTGTAACATCATTCAGAACGCCGAAGGTCAGCGGTAGGATGAACCCTCCTAGCCCGCCAATCATGCCTACCACGCCGCCAACAGCGCCTACATGTAGGGGGTAATACACAGGTATGTGTTTATAAACGGCTGCTTTGCCGAGCGACATGAAAAAGCCCAGCGTAAAAATGAGAACAATAAATACGGGAAGGCTCATCTCAAGGGTGAAGCGAATTTCGCTGTCAATGCCGTGTACAACGTAGTTCGTGGGTGGGTAGCTTAGTAAGAAGGTGCAGATAACCGACGCGATAAACGTCCAGTACATTACGCGCCGAGCGCCGAAGCGGTCAGACATCCAGCCACCTAGAATGCGGAATAGGGATGCCGGAATCGTGTACAGAGCTGCAATCATGCCTGCCGTGGTTATATCCAGGCCATAAACGCCAATCAAGTAATGCGGTAGCCAAAGTGCCAGCGCCACAAAGGCCCCAAACACGAAGAAGTAGTAAAGCGCAAAGCGCCATACCCGTAGGTCCCGCAGCGGCTCCATCTGCTCCATAAACGAACGCTGTTGCTCGCCTTTTTTGCGGTCAGCTGAAATGGGATCTTCCTTTGCAAGAAGCATGAAGACGATGCCCATAACGGCGAGTACAGACGCGTATATCTGAGCGGTCGTTTCCCAACCAAAAGCCACCAACAAAAAAGGCGCGCCGAAGTTGGTGACTGCAGAGCCAACGTTGCCTGCGCCAAAAATACCCAACGCAGTGCCTTGCCGAGCGGGTTCAAACCAGGCGGCTGTGTAGGCCACGCCCACAATGAACGCGCCACCGGCAAGGCCTACTCCAAGAGCGCCAACCAGCAGCAGGAGGTAAGTAGTGGCATAGGTGAGCAGGTAAACGCAGGTAGCCGTGGTTAGCATGAGTATGCCAAGTACCCAGCGCCCACCGTAGCGATCGGTCCAGATGCCAAGAAATAACCGGCTGATGGAGCCCGTCAAAATAGGAGTGGCCATAAGTAGGCCAAGCTGGGTGTCTGATAGCCCCAGATCTTCCGCGATACGGATACCGATAATGGAAAAAATGGTCCATACCGCAAAGCAAAGCGTGAAGGCCAGCGTAGAAAGGCCGAGTGCTCGATGTTGTTGGGTGCGAGTTGGCATGTTCATTACTGTGGCCATCCTTTCTGCGTTTTTAGGCCTTGGTTTATCGCTTCTGTAACGGTACCAAAAACTGTGTTTTCGGTGTCGGGTCATTAGGGGTACCTCCTGCTGGGCGGACTGGTGGTAGCCATATTGCGGGTTTACCCGGAAGGAGGTAGTGATCTGATTGCTCTGGTGGGGTAGCTGGTGGTGCTTTTGATGTAAGTCAATTATGGGCTGCCATGGTGTGTGGGCTAATGCTGAGCAATATCAATTGGCGGGTTGCTCGTGCGTGGCATTACCGCCTTCGGAGACTGCTATGAAAATCATGATTGCCTACGACGGCTCCAGGAACGCAAAGCTGGCGCTGGTTCAGACGATTACGATGTTTCGCGAGCTGAAACCGCAGATCACTCTGGTGGCTGTGGCAGAGAACCCCCGAGACATCACATCCAGTAATGAAGACCTGTTTCAGGAAGAGCTGAACGAGCTCAAGCGACACCTTCTTGAAGCCAGATCGGTATGCGAAAAAGAGCAGATCGCATCTGAAACCCTGCTGCTTGAAGGTGATGCCCGCAAAATGCTGCTTTATGCCGCAGACACTAAGGTAAAGCCCGGCATGCTCGTTATTGCCCGGCACAGTGACGAAGTGGACGGCGGCCTGATTGCTCGTTCGTTGAACTATTTTGTGGACGAACTGGATTACATGACATTCGGCAAAGTCAGTTCATTTCTGGCGCGCCGGGTGCAGTGTCCGCTCCTGATCCTGCCCAGCCACTGAGCGGTTATAGCTAAAGAATACAGGTAGAACTGAAAGCCCACGGAGGCTCAGAATGAGAGTTGCAGACGTATTCCGCTTCAAGAATCCAGAGATCAAGGCGCTGCACCTGACCTGGATTGCATTTTTTATCACATTCTATGTGTGGTTCAACATGGCGCCGCTGGCGTCGAGCATGCTCAAAAGTGTTGACTGGCTGACTCCAGACGATCTGCGCCTGTTTGCCATCTGTAACGTGGCATTGACGATACCCGCACGAATTATCGTAGGCATGGCCCTCGATCGCTTCGGCCCGCGCCGGGTGTTCTCCATTCTGATGATTTTGATGTCGATTCCGGCGCTCACCTTTGCTTTTGGCGACACCATGACCCAACTGCTCGTTAGCCGTTTGGTACTCAGCTCCATTGGTGCAAGCTTTGTGGTGGGTATCCACATGACGGCCATGTGGTTCAAGCCGCGTGATATTGGCTTTGCCGAGGGTTTTTACGCAGGTTGGGGTAACTTTGGTTCTGCTGCTGCTGCAATTACCTTGCCTACGGTTGCCCTTCAAATGTATGGCGGCGATGACGGCTGGCGTTGGGCTATTGCCCAGAGTGCGATTGTGATGGCACTTTACGGTGTTTACTATTGGTTTGCTGTCACCGATGGCCCTGTGGGGACCGTGCACCGCAAGCCACGCAAGGCCAGTGCGCTGGAAGTCAGCACCTGGGGTGACATGATCAAACTGATCCTGTGGACCATTCCGCTGATAGGTGTTCTGGCAATTCTGGTATGGCGTATCCAGAACATGGGTTACCTGAGCGTGACCGGTGCTGTGGTTGCCTATTCCGTTATCGTTGTGATCGTGCTCTATCAGGTTGTGCAAATTCTGCGGGTGAACCTGCCTATTCTGAAAAAGGGTGTGCCAGAAGATGATAAGTACCCGTTCAACAGCGTTGCTGCGTTAAACAGTACCTACTTTGCCAACTTTGGTGCCGAGCTGGCGGTGGTCTCCATGCTACCGATGTTCTTCGAAGAAACCTGGAGCCTGAGTGCCGCTGCTGCGGGTATGGTTGCTGCCTCCTTTGCTTTCGTAAACCTTGTGGCTCGACCTATGGGTGGCATGGTTTCCGACCGCATGGGTAACCGCCGCTTCGTGATGCTCAGCTACATGTTCGGAATTTGTGTGGGCTTTGCGCTGATGGGTTTGCTTAACTCCAGTTGGCCGCTGATTATCGCCGTGGGCATTACTGTTTTCACTTCCTTCTTTGTACAGGGTGCAGAAGGTGCAACCTTCGGTATTATTCCGTCGATCAAGCGTCGCCTAACCGGGCAAATATCTGGTATGGCGGGTGCTTATGGCAACGTGGGCGCGGTGGTCTACCTGACTATCTTCACCTTCGTTACCCCTAGCCAGTTCTTTTTCATCATTGCTGGCGGAGCCTTCATAAGTTGGGTGCTTTGCCTGATGTGGTTGAAAGAGCCTGAGTCCGGCTTTGCGGAAGAGTATGAAGTGTCCTCTGTCGATCTGCAGATTGAGGAAGAGGAGCGCCAGCGTCAGACTGCACTTGGTAGGGCGTGACGTTGCAGATTGCCGCCAGCGCGGGGTCGCAATGTCCCCGCGCTAGCGACAGTGTTTCCTCCCTGAGTCTCTCGTATTCTAATCTGCTATTACGCTGCGAGCTTTTCCTGGCATGTTAATCTCAAGAATGCTGTGTTTGTCGAGTTGGGTAGCCGTATTCAGAAGGTCATTAAGGTGGAGAATGTACGCAGTCAGTGCGTAAACCTCGTCGTTGTTCAAGCTCTTGGGAGCCTGATGAGGCATGGCACGCCTTATGTAATCGAAAATAGTCGTGGCGAAAGGCCACATACTGCCTACCGATATAAGCAATACGGGATGCTTTCTAATGCGGAGCACTCGTAACGGGTCTCGAAAACTGAACCAGCCATCGCTGCCTGCCAGTCGTGCTGCGGGGCCCTCTATCCCCTTTTTCCCGTGGCACATGGCGCATTGGGTCTGATACAGCACCTCACCCTGAGCAACAGTTCCTTGTCCTTCCGGTAGGTTTTTTCCATTCGGGAAAATAGTAATTTCATAATTTTCAATGTCAGATGGGTGGAGCGGCTCGCCAAGCTCCGGGGTGAGCAATTGAGGTGTGTCTTCAGCGCGTAAAAGAGTGGTTTGTATGCCCAACAACAGTGCCCCGAAAAGCAGGACTACGTAGCTCGCCTTTCCCGCCAAAAGGGTGACGGCTACAGTATTCAGCATACGCGCGCAGACGTAACATCTGTCAAACATAACAGTTCTCCACAACGCCGCTGCTCGAGATGTGCCACGCCTGAATTCCGTTATAGTGATTGAAAGAATAGCTGGCGTGCTGGGCGCGCCATTGGTCACGGGTTGGTTGAACTCTACCAGCCTCGTCGGTGGCTCTGCTTAATAGTATGGCGTCCGTGCCATTCCATCGCCAGGGCATAGAAAAACGAGTCAACGATTTTGGCAGTATTGGGCTCTCAATGTGCGCCCTTGCCCAGGTTTTCCCCCCATCTGCGGATACCTCTACGAGTTTGATCTTGCCATAGCCTGACCACGCTAGGCCGGAAATTTCATAAAATCCCCTTTTTTCTGGCAATAGTTGCCTGCCTGACGGGTGGGTGATGAGCGACTTTACGTCCATATGAAATGAAAAGCGTTGAATTTTCCCGTCTTCTAAAATGTCGCTGTACAGCCCTGATTCATCCTTGGTGTAGGCTGGCTGGTCGGTCACCTCTAAGCGATGGAGCCATTTGATATTGAGGTTACCCTCCCAGCCAGGAACAAATAAGCGCATGGGATACCCCTGCGAAGGGCGAATCCGTTCACCATTCTGATAAAGCGCAATGATGGCATCATCAAGCAGTTTATCCAGCGGGATGCTTCGTGAGTGAGACCCCCCGTCAGCGCCTTCCGCAATAACCCATTTGGCGCTTGCTTTTATCCCCGCCTCTTTGAAGAGGTGTTTGAGTGGAATGCCCGTCCACTCGGAGCCAGAAATCTGGCCGAATAATTCTTGAGCGCTTTGATCTAGAGAAGTCAAAGAAACTGCGTTGGAGGCGGTGTTCCCGGCACATTCCAGAAAATGAATGTTTGAGACCATGGGGTAGAGCATAAGACTGTCCACATCAAACTTGAGAGGTCTTTCGACGAGACCATGAATCATCAACACATGCCGCTGGGGGGCGATATCAGGTATTCCATTGTGGTTTACAGTGAAGTGCAGGCCGCTTGGTGTGATAATTCCTCGCTGGTTTTCAATTGGCGTATGCCAGATAGAGAAGATTGAGGTTTCTGGCGCAGATTTCTGGAGGTGGCGCCGAACCTGACTTTCATGTGCCGAAGGTTGACCATACTCCGTCGCTGCGTGCCCGGGTACTTTCATCCATTCCGGAAATGACTCTGAGATTGATTGGCTGGACACACCGCCGGGTTTGGAAGCTGATGCAGCCAACGGCCCGAGTGAGCAGCTTGCAGACAACGCGATACCGCTCATCAGAAAAGATCGACGATCCAGTAGTCCATTCCCGGCTACTGCTTTTACGGATGTTTTTTTCATGGATTGGCCCTGCTTTGACGAGAGGTATATTTTTATAAATATGCATAAGTGCACCCGCATGCACATAATAGATAAAAAATTAGCAACAATCAAAACGTAAGCATTGTCGAATGGCCTCAACCAATTGCTCGGTCTTTTTCAGCGATTTCTCACCATCGACGGAGTAAATCATGTGGCGCCCTTCTTTTATAGAGTGGAGAAGGCCAGCTTTCTCCATAATGGCCAGATGACGTGATATGACTGAGCGATCTTGAGGTAAACGCTCCGTCAGCGTTTTAACATCAGAGGGGCCATTCAGTATCAGTAGCTTCAGAATTTGAATGCGCGCAGGCTCCGCCAGTGCTTTGACAAAATCGTTGTCGATATTACTCAGGGCTTTTTCGATGGCTTGTTGCTTGTTCATGCGTGCAACTTAATGCATATATTACAGTGGGGCAAGAGCTTGTTTGATGGCAGGGGTGAGGCAACCAAAAAAGCCCGCTGGGGTTGCGGGCTTTTTAGTCACTTGCGTGTTTTACATTAGGGTTTAAGGGTTCTTGATATACGCCCCTTTGCGCAGGTAGAACCACCAGTTCACCACAAGACAGAGTGCGTAGAACACCGCAAAGCCGTACATGGCTACTTCCGGAGTGCCGGCTTGGATTTGTTGGCCGAGCAGCTTGGGTGCAATGAAGGCACCGTAAGCGGCGATGGCGCTGGTCCAGCCAAGTACCGGGCCCTTCTGCTGCTGGTTAAAGATATAACCTATGCTGCGGAAGGTGGAGCCGTTGCCGATGCCGCTGGCGGCGAACATAACAATGAACAGGATCAGGAACAGGGCAAAGTAGCTGTTGGGGTCGGTGGAGTTGTAGGCCAGCATCATCACGTAGCCAGTTGCCACAGAGGCTACAACCATCACCACAGAAATGATCTGGGTAACAATAGATCCGCCCATCTTATCGGAGATCCAGCCGCCTACCGGGCGAATCAGCGCGCCAACGAATGGCCCCATCCATGCCCAGGTGAGTGCGCTCGGGGCGTCCGGGTTAACCACGCGAGTGATGGTGCCGTCAGCAGCCACTTCCATCATGTTGCCAAAGATAACACCGATAGACAGTGGCAGCGCAGCTGAGAAGCCAATGAACGAGCCGAATGTCAGGATGTACAGCACGGTCATAGACCAAGTGTGCTTATTGCTGAAGATGGCAAACTGGTTTTTGATATTAGGCTTGATGTCGCCGGGAATCAGGCGTAGCAGAACGACAGTCAGAACAATGGTTAGTGGCAGAGCTAGCCACATATTCATAACGCTGAGCGCCCAAACACCTGCGATTGAGGTCAGAATGCCGACGCCGTAAAGGCCGATAATCTTACCGAAGGCTGAGGCCGGGTTACCGGGGTTGGGGGTGACCACTTTTAGGTTGTTCATACCGAACCAACCAGCAAAGGCCAGAGGGATCAAAAACACCAGCCAGATAAAGCCAGCGTTTTGAATCCAGGTGTCTGTGCCAGCCTCAATGCGGCCAATCAGAGTGCCACTAGGGCTCTGCAGCTGCATAGGCTCACCCGCGAGAAAACCAAAAACGCCAACGGTCATCACCAGCGGAATCAGTATCTGCATGGTGGTAACGCCAAAATTACCTAGCCCAGCGTTCATGCCGAGACCGTAGCCTTGCTTGCTCTTGGGATAGAAAGAACTGATGTTGCTCATGGAGCAGGCAAAGTTGCCGCCACCGATACCCGAGAGCAGTGCTAATGCTTGGAAAACGATGAATGGTGTGTCTGGATTCATCAGCGCAATGCCAGTGCCAGCAGCGGGGATCATCAATAGAGCGGTGGTTAGGAAGATAGTGTTACGGCCACCGGCAATCTTGATCATGAACGATGCGGGTATCCGCAGGGTGGCGCCAGACAAGCCAGCAATCGCCGAGAGAGTGAAAAGCTGTTCAATGCTGAAGTCAAAGCCCAGGTTCTTCATCTGGGTGGTGATCATTCCCCACATCAGCCATACCGCAAAACCCAGGAGCAGGCTAGGGATGGATATCCACAAGTTGCGGGAGGCAACTCTCTTGCCTTCCTTTTCCCAGAACTCCTCATTTTCGACATCCCAGTGCTCGATGTCGGCGTTGGTTTTAGCCATAACAATACTCCCTTGGTTAACCTGCCCTATGCCGCATTGGGCGCAGTTTTCGGGCTTCTTGATACCATTGTGCAAAGCGAAGCGCCTGTCTATTCATGATATTTATCAAGGAAAGTTTAGTGGAAAGGCGAGTGGCTTAAGTGGATGGTGTTTGTGCCGGAATTCGGGGCTATAACTATATATAATTCAATAGGATGCCTTGGTGATATCACCAAGTAGGTAATCATTAGTGCGGTTGGCTCAGGAGAGGTAGCCACTCATTTCCGGCGGTTTTTTGCATGTTTGGCGAGAATAAGCAGCCTAGCCGTTACCCATAGGTAAGCCAGCGCCCAGGTGCTCGCAGAAAGCCATAATAATATGGGAGAGCTGAAGGGCGAGGCACCCGCAAGAAACCGGCTAAACGCAGCGATAGCTAAAAGGGCTGCAATGGGTAGAACTTCTCCCGCAGGCGGTGGCTTGCGATGGCTTCTTTGCCAAGCCAGACGCAGCATTACGCTGGAAGATAAGGTGCCCAGCGCTCCGATGGTAATTAAGTGGAGGGCTGGGGCTAGTGGTTGGCCTCGTAACAGCGCCAAGCCTGTGGCAAAGGCGCCAACGGCAAGCCAAATATACCCCAGTGCCAAAATCAGCAGATCAGGACGCTCCGGGCAGAGCCACAGTTTCCAGCGCAGTGTGCGTACGGCGATCAGCCCTGAAGCAAGTACCAACAAAATGCCGGTTAGAGGATTCGCCGCTGGAAATACCATGAAAAAAATGGAGCATCCGAGCGCAAGGATCAGCAGGCTCTCGATTCGAGGCTGAACCCGAGCTTCCAGAGGGATACCTTTTTTCTCAAGAGTCCCCGCCACTGCCGGGGCAATGAGCCGCCCGCCAATGAAAGTCATTAATAGCAACAACCCAACGATGGCGGAATGCATTAGGGCGAAAGGACCGGGCAGCCAAAATGTGCGCGCTACCGCCAGTGTTGTTGAGAGCCAGAAAACGACCGCGAGTAGACAAATTAATAGAATGAGCGGCCCCACCATTTTGTTACGCCATTTCTTTGCGGCATTGAAGCGAGGCACGACGTGCCAAGCCATTAGCAGCGCAAAAGAAGGGCCTAGAAGCTGGGCTAGAAGGCTGTGCGGGAACAGAGTCCAACTTAGCCGTGCTGATAGCCACAGGCCAAAAAGAGGGTAGATTACAGTATGAGTTTGTGGGCCAAGCGTATAGCCGGCAATCAGGGCCAGCGCGAATCCGAAAATCAGTTCATGGCCATGCCCGGCGCCAAGTAGTCCTGCCGGCCATCCCGAGCCCGACCAGACCGCCCAAACAGAGAGTGGTACAGCCAGTGCAGCAAGCAGGCTTGCGGCAGGAAAAAACAGCCAAAAGGCTTGTGGTTTTTGCTTACGCTTATTGTTTGAGTTGTTCAAGGTCATCTCGGTTGATTGACGGCTTGGCGGAAGGCGCCTAAAAAGAATAAATAAAAGCCATCATAATATTGCAAAAGCTGTCCCGTGAGGCAAATGCACTCACCCGAGAGTAAGGAGGTTCACCATGAACGTTTCAAGCATGCTTAAACTACCGTTTTCTAGCAATGGGGGCTGGGCTGAACTCCAACGCAGGCAGCTTTCCATTCCCATGCTTGCGTGGTTTGTTGTAGTGCCCCTGTCACTCTTGCCACCTGTGATGCTCTATTACGCGGGTACTCATTATGGCGATGATTTTATCGCCGGGTTTGGTGGAAAGGAGTGGCGTTTTATAACGACCATTCTCTTTCTCGCAGAATTGTTAACCTTCTTTGTAATGGGCTGGTTAATACACGGCGTTGTAGAAAGCCATAAGTTGAAGGTCAGCTACACTGATGCCTATTTACTAGCGGCAATAGCGCCCATTCCGCTTTGGTTATCTTCGCTGACATTGCTTGTACCAGTATTGGCTCTCAACGTGTTGGCGGTTTTTGCGGCGATGGCCCTTTCCTGCACTCTCGTGTATCAAGGGTTGAGATCGCTTTGCCACCGCAGCCCAGACGATGTGCTTACTATGTCTGTTACCTATACGGTGATGGCTGCCTCGCTACTGGCTTGGGGTGTGTTAATGGCCTTGGTTTGGGCGTATTGATCTTAACGTTCCCGCTGAGTGGGCTTGCCGGGCTGTAAACAGCCCGGTAGCGGGCGTTAAAAATCAGGAGCTACGCATCGCATTCGCTGTACCGAACCTTCGTAAACTACCGACATGAAATGGCGGTAGTTGGCTCTTGTTCTTGCCTTTCAGGGGTCTGTGTCATGTCTGCTTTTCTTGTCCTTGAAGAGAATCTGCCTACCAAGTATCGATCATTGGTCGGCGGCGGGCTTGCCTTGGCCCTGCTTTTTTAACGGACTTGAGGCCCCTAATAATCCAGCTTCTGGTTTCGAATGGGTCGATAACTGCATCAATCTCTAATGATACTGCCATGCTTAGGGCTTTGCCTTGCTCATAGTGCTTGGCAACCAGCTTCTCGAAGAGTACTTTTTGTGTCGCTTCGTCACCGGC
Source organism: Marinobacter salexigens (assembly GCF_018860765.1). Lineage (GTDB taxonomy): Bacteria > Pseudomonadota > Gammaproteobacteria > Pseudomonadales > Oleiphilaceae > Marinobacter > Marinobacter salexigens_A. The sequence goes on along the minus strand of NZ_JAHKPV010000006.1, from coordinate 263,407 downwards.
TTTTTCGAGCTCATTCCGGTAGCCCAATCGGACAGCACCCTCCAGTCCCATACCGCCAAACTCGCCTGTGGGCCAAGCCACTGTGAAGAAGGGGTTGTGGAAGGACCCTGCGGCCATACCCATAGCGCCAAGGCCGTATCCCTTGCGTAGAACTACGGTGAATACGGGGATCTGTAGGCTGGCGGCCGTTACGAACAGGCGGCTGGTGTGACGAACCAGTCCGGATTTCTCGGCCTCTGGTCCAACCATGAACCCTGGGGTGTCGCACAAGCTTACCAGCGGAACATCGAAGGCATCGCACAACTGCATGAACCGTGCGGCTTTGTCTGAACCATTAGCATCAATGGCACCGCCAAGGTGTCTTGGGTCGTTGGCAATTATTCCTACGGGACGGCCTTCAATGCGAGCAAAGGCGGTGACCATGCCGGGTGCGAAGTTTGGCCGAAGCTCGGTATAGCTTTCACTGTCGGCCAGCGTTTGAATTAATGCACGAATGTCATAGGAGCGCAGACGGTTTTCTGGAATGCTTGAACGTAACAGGCGTTGGTCGTCGCACTGCCAGTCAGCGGTGGCCCCCTGAAAATAGGACATGAGCTTGCGGGCTACTTGAGCGGCCTCTTGTTCGTTTTCTACCAAGCAATCCACTACGCCGTTAGCTACCTGCACTGACATAGGGCCAACATCTTCTGGAGCGAATACACCCAAACCGCCGCCTTCAATCATTGCCGGGCCTGCCATGCCAAGGCTGGCGTTGCGGGTGGCGATCAGCAGGTCACTGGAGCCGGCGAACACTGCGTTGCCGGCAAAACAGCGGCCAGACACTATGGCAATGCGTGGGGCAAGAGCGCTTAACCTGGCGTATTGCAAAAAGCTGGGCGTATGCAGGCCGGCGATCAGGGTTGCATCATCGGTATCACCGGGGCGGCCTCCGCCACCTTCGGTGAAGAAAATCACCGGCAAATGCTGCTCTTCTGCCACATGCAGAATCCGGTCGGTCTTGCGGTGGTTCATGGTGCCTTGGGTGCCGGCCAGTACTGTGTAGTCGTAAGCGAGCACTGCGCAGCGAGCCTGATCTTCACCGAAGCTGTCGCCGTTCACCGCACCCACGCCCGTTACCAAGCCGTCGGCCGGTGTGGATTGCATCAGCTCTTCTGCGGACCGGCGCTTGCGCTGGGCGGCGAAGGTGAGGGCACCGTATTCCATGAAGCTTTCCGGATCGCAGATATTGGCAACGTTTTCCCGTGCCGATAGCATGCCCCGGTTATGGCGCTTGGCTATTGCGTCTGGGCGGGCTTCATCCTGAGTATACCTGTGGCGCTCGAAGGACTCTGCCAGATCCGGGCGGATGTGGTTCAGGTCGACTGCTTTCTCGGTCATCTCTATGTTTTGGGTTCCCTCGCCAGGCTCGATATAGGCAATCGCCTGTCCTTCGCTCACGTAGTCTCCATGTCCAAGTGGGAGGCTATGAACGCTGCCTGCAACGGAGGCTTGTATTTCATGCTCCATTTTCATGGCTTCAATAATGGCGAGGGTCTGGCCCTTGTGAACACTTTCCCCTACCGCCACCAGAGCCTTGATTAACTGCCCCTGCATGGGAGCGAAGGCTGCCTCTGTGCCATCCGGAGCCTCTGTTCTTGGCTCGGTGTTGTCGGTTTTTTGTGCCGGCTCTGTGGTGGGAAAAAGGCGAGGGTGTTCCTGCTCGCACTCTGCGACCAGTGCCGCCATCTGGTCGTCTACATAACGGGTATATACCCGGTTATCCGCAACGTCGGATTGGGACAGTAACGTCTGCAAAAAGCTGATGTTGGTTCTAACACCTTCAACCCGGAACTGGCACAGTGCGCGGTAGGCTTTCCTTACCGATTGGGCGTAATCCCGTGAACGGCTATGCACAATCACCTTGGCTAATAGGGAGTCGAAATTGGGATTGGTGGTGTACCCGTTGTAGCCGTATGTGTCGACCCGAACGCCCGGGCCGCCGGGTGGTTCGAATACGCTCAAGGTGCCGCCACTTGGGTGGGTAGCTCCGTTGGCGTCGAGAGACTCCATGTTGATACGGCACTGAATGGCAAAACCTTTGGGTGCCGGTATATCAGCTTGCTGCAGCTGAAGACTTTGAAGGCTGGCCCCGCCAAGAACAGCGATTTGCGCCTGAACCAGATCAATTCCGGTGACTTCTTCGGTAATAGTGTGCTCTACCTGAAGTCTTGGATTCGCCTCCATGAAGTAAAAGTCAGAGCCGTTAGCGTCCACCAGAAACTCAAAGGTACCGAGACCGGCGTAGTTCACCTCCCGCGCCATTCGCAATGCTGAGTCTAGCAACCGCTCACGGGTTGCGTCGGAAAGCGAGGTGCTGGGGGCAACTTCAACCAGTTTTTGGTTACGCCGTTGGAGGCTGCACTCACGCTCCCAAAGGTGCACTGCGTTTCCAAGGCCATCCCCTAACACCTGCACTTCGATATGGCGGGCTCGCTCTATAAGCTGTTCAACGTATAGATTGTCGTCGCCGAAAGCGGCTTTGGCTTCACGGGCACAGGCATGGAAATTAGCTTCAACATCATCGCCTGGATGAACAATACGCATGCCCCGGCCACCGCCGCCGGATATGGCTTTGATCACGGCTGAGGCATTGCCGCTTTGGGTGGCAATGAACGCTTTGACCTCGTCGAGGGAGGTGCGGTCTTGGGTGCCGGGCGTAGTGGGTACGCCACACTTCTGCGCAAGTTGCCGTGCTGCTGCCTTATCTCCTAGCTGTTTCAGGGTGCTGGCATCGGGGCCGATAAACGTGATGCCATGTTGCACACAGCGGCTGGCCAGTTCCGGGTTCTCGCTCAGAAAACCGTACCCGGGGTGCAGCGCATCAGCACCTGCCTCAATCGCCGCCGCTATAATTGCATCAATATCCAGATAGGCTCGGGCACCTTTGCCAGGCAGTTTGATGGCCTGGCTCGTGTGTTGGATATGCAGGGATGCACGATCGTCTTCAGGGTAGACCGCAACAGATTCCAGCCCCATGTCTCCGGCTGCTCTGGCGATCCGAATGGCGATTTCACCGCGGTTGGCGATCAGTAGCTTGTTGAATTTCACTCTCGCACCTTCTTGTCTTTTTTGTTGGATTGCTTGCCTGATGCTTCAGGAGGCCGTCGCCAGCATATCCCTCAGGGCTTTGCGGTTGAGCTTTCCCACAGCCGTTTTGGGGATAGTGTCGATAAAAAAGAACTTTCTTGGTTTCTTGTAAGATGCGAGTTGGTCGCTGATAAACTCAAGAAGCTCGGCTTCCGTTACCTGACTGCCGGGTTTTACTGCGATGGCAGCGGTAACGGCTTCAACCCATTTTTCGTCTTTGGTGCCGACCACCGAGCACTCTGCAACTGCAGGGTGTCCCATGAGAACGTCTTCAACTTCCCGTGGGTAGACGTTGTATCCACCGGTGATAATCATGTCGGATGTGCGGTCTTTCATGTGCAGAAAGCCACGCTCATCAAAAACGGCGACGTCACGGGTTCTCAGCCAACCGTCTTCCGTAAAGGTTTCGGCGTTCAGTTCGGGGGCGTTGTAATAGCCTTTCATGGTGATGGGTGTGCGCACCAGGATTTCGCCGGGCTGGCCTTCAGGTACAACGTTTCCGGCTTCATCTACCAGCCGGAGTTCCACATCGACGCATGGGCGACCGCAGGAGCCGAGCAAGTCGTCGTGATGATCTTCAGGGCGCAACACAGTCATGCCCAGCGGGCATTCGGTTTGACCGTAATATTGCCAGAAGCGCTCCTGCCCCCAGATTTCCATGGCCTTTTCGATGACTGGTCGCGGCATGGGGGAGGCACCATAGATGATGTGCTTGAGGCTGGATGCGTCGGTTGATTCCACCTGTGGGTGACCCAGCAGCATTTGCAGCATGGTAGGGACCAGATTGATGGCCGTAATTTTTTCTTTGGCGATCAATTCCAGATAAAGAGTGGGATCAAAGGAATCCATAATCACTGTTCTGGCGCCGCGCAACCAGAATGGCAGCACGAACACACCGCTGGCATGGATCAACGATGCTGCATGCAGCATGGCATCATCGTGTTCTGGGCTGATCACGTTCATTAAAACGTTTTTGCAGATTGCGGCATAGGAGGCCTGAGTGTGCTGCGCCGCTTTGAGCGTGCCGGTGGTACCCGAAGTAAACAGGGTGGCCACGACATCGCTGTCTTGCACGGTAATCTCTGGCGCCTCAGTGGATTGAGTGCGGGCCGCTTCGGCAAGGTCAACGCCACCTTCCAGTTTGCTGTCGAGCCCCAGACATTTCAGCTCTGGCATTTCGGCTTTTAGAGCAGCGGCGTGATCGGCTAGATCCGATCCGAATATCAGCATTTGGGCGCCGGTTTCCTGCAACATCTTTGTATGTTCGCGAACAGAGAGGCGGCTATTCAAAGGAACGCGGTTAATGCCATTTTTTACACAGGCAAAATCCACCGGAACGCTGTAAGGGCCGTTGTTGAGCAGCAAGGCGATGCAGTTTCCTTGTTTTATCCCTGACGCGCTCATGGCATTTGCCAGACGGCTGCTCAGTTCGTCCACTTCACGAAATGTAAAGGACTGATCCCGGTAGACAATAGCTGTGCGGTTTGGATAGGCTTTTGCGCCGCGGTTAATCAGGTCGAGGTAGGTTGTTGTCATAGTATTGCCCTCTTTTTTATTTTCTATTTCAGTTATTGAATTCGCCGTGGCGGCCTGCACCCTTGGCAAAACGTTCGGCGCCTGCAATGGCCTCTTCAAACACGATGGGATAACCCTTCTTGCCTTCATTGCGCAGGGCGTCCGCCAGAGGCAGCTCCCATTGGCGATAGGCAGATGAACGATCTGCCAGCATGCACTGCTGAGGGAATTCTGCGATTTGCCAAGCCAGCGCCTCGGCTGCATCGCGGCTTTCTCCATGGGGAACAACGCGATTCGCAAGCCCCATCTGTAAGGCTTCATCTGCTTTCACCGGGCGACCCGTTAGGATCATATCCAGAGCGCGAGACTGGCCGACTACACGGGGCAGGCGCACTGTTCCGCCGTCAATCAATGGCACGCCCCAGCGCCGGCAAAATACGCCGAACACGGCGGACTCTTCGACTACCCGCAAATCACACAGCAGCGACAATTCAAGGCCGCCTGCCACCGCGTAACCTGATACAGCTGCGATCACTGGTTTGCTTAATGCCATGCGGGTCGGGCCCATGGGGCCGTCGTCCTTACCTTCGGAATCAATGTTGTTGCGGGTTTTGGGATCGTGCATTGCTGTTAGGTCGGCGCCGGAACAGAAGGTCCCATTCGCACCCCAAAGAACGGCGACACGTAAGTTTGGAGCGGCCTCGAAGTGTTCGAAAGCCGCTAAAAGAGCGTCTGCCGTAGGGCCGTCTACGGCATTTTTCTTGTCAGGGCGATCCAGAATGATGGTGCAAATATGACCTTGTTCTTCAATGCGAACGGCAGGGGTGTCCACGTTAGTATCTTCCTACAAATGAAAGTGGATTCAATTTATTAGAAGAGTAGCACGCTTATTAATTGCTGCCATCATGTCGCGTATGGAAGTACACCAAAATAAATGGCACTGCCGCTGATGACGAACAGGTGCCAAACCGCATGCATGTAGGGAATACGGGCGGCCATTCGGGAGATCATCCGTGAACTGCTGCTACCGGAAGCGTCGGTTCCACCAGAGCAGCGGTTCAGGTTGATTAGCTTGGTGCAGGATTATCAGGCAAGAGCCGTCAGAATCTGGATCCCGCTATAGCCGTCGGAGCTCACTCCAGAGAAGGGAGGAAAAGAACGACCTCGGGAACTGCGATCAGGAATATCAGAATCACGAAGTCCATGACCAAGAACCAAAATATGCCCCGAAAGATCGCTGAGGTAGACGCCAGATTACCTACAACGCTTTTAATCACAAACACGTTCATGCCGATTGGCGGTGTTATCATGCCGATCTCCAACAACTTTGTTAGAACTACACCGAACCAGAGTAGATTAAGGCCGGCACTGTCGACGATTGGCAATATGATGGGAAGAGTCAGCAACATTGCTCCGATGGGCTCAAGGAACATCCCTAGAAACACGTAGATCAGAGCGATTGCAAAAAGCAGCATGAAGTGGCCCGAGTTCAGGCTTATTATCAATTCGGATAAGTAATCTCCCGCCCCGGATAACGCCAGAAATCGAGTAAGTAGGCTGGCACCAACCGCGATAATGATAAGAGCGCCGGTTGTCATCAGCGTCTCAAGAATCGCGTTGCGAAAACGTGTCCAGTTGAGGCTTCGTTTAAGTGCAGCTACTACGAGTGAAAGAAAAGCACCAACAGCACCCGCTTCGGTAGCAGTGAAGATGCCACCGAACAAACCGCTGAATATACCAATCATAATTAGCAATACGGGCCAAGTGTCCTTCAGTGCGCGGATTTTCTCGACGGTGGGAATGACTTCATTCGTATCGGGTGCGAGCGAAGGGTTTAGCTTTACTCGTATCAAAATCACAACGACATAGCCGATAGCGGTCAGAATACCTGCACTGATACCCCCAAGGAAAAGCCCTGTAATGGACTGCTGCGCGATAATGCCGTAAAGGATCATGATTATTGAGGGAGGTATCAACGCCCCGATTGTACCCGCTACCGCAACCGTGCTTGTGGCCAGTTCAGGATGGTAGCGATGGCGAATCATTTCCGGAACGGCGATCTTACCCATAGCCGCTGAGCAAGCTACGGACGACCCGGAAACTGCAGCAAAGCCTGCAGAGCCGAACACTGCTGCAATTGCCAGCCCTCCGGGCACACCGGATAGCCACATTCGAGCAGCGCGAAACATCCCTTGTGTGAGCTGGGTGTGGTAGCAGACAAACCCCAGCAATAAAAACATCGGTACAGAGCTTAATACCCAGTTCGAGGCGAACTGGTAAGGAATAATGCCAAGGGAGCCCCAGGCAATTTTCCACCCCATCATATACCAGAGCCCACCGAAGGAAACCCCGATTAAAGAGACCCCAATCGGAACTCTTAAAGCAAGAAGTGCAACTAATATCCCGAGCCCGGATAGTCCAATTTGTACGTCAGACATTGTTATTTTTCCACCCCGTCATTAGCGTTCAGGTCGTCGGCTTGCGCTGTAAACGTATCCAGTCCTGATTTTGTCCGCAGGCAGGAATTTATCAGTTTGTAAAAAACCACCAGCGTCATGAGCCCGCAGCCAAGGGGCAACACGTAATAGGTGATCCAGATAGGAATGGCGTCGCTGCCTTGCACAACCGAAGCACCAAAACTCCTTTTTTTCTCTGCTTCTTCCCATGTGCGAACACACAGCAGTGAAAAGACGATTGTCGACAGAAGGAAAGACAGGCGTTCCAGGTTGTGCTGCATCCAAATCGGGAGTCGGGCGGTAATCACTTCGACTGAAATGTGAGCGTTTTTCTGTTCAGCGAATGCCAGAGGAATGAATACCGCAATAACCATGTAGTAATAGGAAACAATGGAAATGGTGCCCGGAATGGGCGAGTTAAGAAGATAGCGGCTAGCAACGTCTAGAGTGATGTGTAACATCATTAATGCGATTGCTAGCCCACCGAGTACGGTCATCAAATTTGTGACCATAGATAAAAATCGACCAATACCGTACATGCTTGTCCCCACTACGCCCCAGAGGGCCGGCTTGTTTTTATTGAGTTTGTGTGTGTCAGCATCGACTGTGGCAAGGAGTTCATGGCCTTGCCCGCAATAGGTGAATTCAAGAATAAGCGCGGTGGGCTAGCGCAACATCGTCGTAACCGACGAATTCGAGAACTAAGGCTGTGCGGAAGGGAATATTGCTGAGGGCTCAGCATTCTGTGATAGGCTTTTGCGTTGCTGTTCAAACGGTCAGAACTGAACAGCTGCGCCCTAAGGGCCCGTTGAGCGAGTAGTTGGTATTCGATTTAACACCGGAGCTGTTAAGCGCTATGCCTGTTTCCCAAACGCCCAAGCGTTTTTTAATGGTTAGCAAACTCAACCCACCTGCTTCCAGAGCTGCTCAAGTTGAGCGCGCTGAGCTGTGCCAAAAAATATTGTCCGCTTCTGCGGCTAAGCTGATCGTCGTTCGTGCTGCTGCAGGGTTTGGCAAAACCACTGCAATGACTCAGAGCATGTCTCGGATGAACAGCGCCGGAATTGCTACGGCTTGGCTTACTATTGATGATGCCGATAATGATGTCTCACGATTTTTGTTTTGTCTCAACGCGTCAGTCTCACAGCTAACAGAAAATGAAGCCTATACGTTTAATGATGAGTCCATTGAGCGCCGGACTGCCAGTGAGGCAGCATTTAACATAGTGGCTCGGCTGTCCGAAAAGCGATCTGCGTTTGCTCTATTCATTGATGATTTCGAGAAGGTTCATGAGCAGTCTGTTCTCGGGCTTATTCGGGAAATAATTGAGCACTTGCCAGCAAGTGGGCAAATCATTATAGGCTCAAGACACGTGCCGGAGCTGGGCCTTGGACGCCTGAGAGCGCGAGGACAATTGCTGGAGATTGATGTTTCTGAACTGCGTTTTTCCGTTGATGAGACCGTCGAATTTTTGGTGAACAGGCGTCAACTGGAATTGACGCAAGACGACCTAATCCATATTCATAATCGCTCGGAAGGCTGGGCAACCGCACTTTGGTTGGCTTCGCTGGCGCTTGAAGGTAATGCGAGCCCGCAGTCTTTCATTCATCGTTTTTCAGGTGAAAATGACGCTGTTGCAGACTATCTTGCACACGATGTGCTTGAGCAGCAGCCCGATAAAATCAAGTCGTTTTTGTTGCGCACAAGCATTCTTCGCCATCTGACTCCGTCTTTGTGTAACGCTCTTGTGCCAGGGTGTGATAGCGAAGCAATGCTACGCCATCTGGATACTCGCAGCGCTTTTCTTGCGCCTATTGAACACGAGCAGCTAACTTACCGTTACCACAGTTTGTTTGCAGAGTTTTTACGCTCCGTATTGCACGCAAAGTACCCTTATGAGGTGTCGGGTCTTCACTTAGCTGCATCACAATGGTACGAGAACTCAGGGCGCTTTGTTCCCGCAATTGATCATGCAATCGAGGGGCGTGCGTTTGATCGCGCAATGTTCTTGTTGGATGCGCATGCCGAGCGATTGTTATCGCAAGGGCGGATGAAGCTTCTCGCGCGTTGGCTGGGTGAACTTCCAGCAGATCAGCTTCGCAAGTATGAACTTCTCGAAATGATTTACATATGGGCTGTCGGGTTTACTAGTGGCCCGGACGAGGCGCTTGAGATGCTTTCGAATACTAACTTGGAAGCTTCAGTGAACCCTGTAGTTAAATCACACATTCTCGCGTTCAAGCCTCTGATGATGGGCATGATGGATCGCTATGAGGAAGCCAGTGAGCTAGGCCGTACTGACGGCAACGAGCTCTCAGGTTTTGCGCCGTTTGCAGATATTGTCTCAATTAACTCTCGAGCGAATGTTTTTTCTGTCATGGGTAAGTACGATCAGGCTCGCCAGCTCATTGACGGAGCCAGAGACGCCCAGTTTAGTCACTCGAGTTCCTTCAATTCGATGTACTCAGAATCTTTGGAAGGGTTGATTGACCTTCAGGAAGGGCGGCAGAAACAAGCGGCTGCACGTTTTCGCTTGGCTGTCGGTGCGACAAGCTCGACTTATGACTTTAGCCATACCAGTGGGAATGCATGGGCTGGCGTATTGCATGCAAACACCGTCTATGAAGCAAACGACCTAGAGCTGGCTGCCCGTTTATTGCACGTATACGGTCCGCTGGTGCGGGAGGCCGGATTGCCGGACCACATGTTGATTAGCGATATTATGCTTTCGAGATTAGCGTTCAACTGCGGGGATGTAGACCGGGCATTTCAGGCGCTGACTGAATTGGAGCACATGGGTAGGATCAGAAAACTACCAAGGGTCGTAGCAACGGCTAGGCTTGAGCGTTCGCGGCTATTTTTGGCGCAGGGACGACCAGAAGCGGCAAAGCAGGAGCTTGACCGGGCGGGTAATGAGGAGCTTTGGCGGCGAGTCCGCAAACATAGAATGCCTGCAAACGATTTACAATATATGGAGATGGCTCGCCTGCGCTGGGAAGTGGTTGCCGGTGACCCTCAAGCTGCGCTCGCACCACTCGCGATGGAAATAGCGGAAGCGCAAAACAGTTCGTTATACCGACGGGTACTGAAACTGAAACTGTTCAAAGCCATTGCACAGTATCGCTGTAATCGGCTGGAAGACTCGATTGAAGTGATGACCGAGATTATGCCAACCTGTTGCGCGGAGGGATACGTACGTCTGTTTGTAGATGAAGGCGCTGCGGCAGGCATTGTGGTCAAACTTTATCATCAAGCATTTCGAGAGACTGGACGTCAGAGTGATCCGGTTTTTGTTAGCTATCTTGAGAGTTTAATTGAGGCGTTTGGGCCAGTGTTATCGTCGACCGCCGTATTGCCTGACGCAGACGAGCCGACCCTGAATGCTCTAACGCGAAAAGAAACCCGAGTTTTACAGCTATTGTCGGAAGGGTACTCAAATAGCGCTATGTCGGAAAAGTTGTTTGTGTCAGACAGTACCGTGCGCACTCACCTGCGAAATATAAACTCCAAGCTGAATGCTTCCAGCCGAACACAAGCTGTTGCCATTGCACGGCGTTATGGGCTTATTTGACGCATCTGTCACTTACAGGGAGCCGCAGGCTTTAAATCAAGAGCCTGCGGCACCCTGAGGCGGTCTCTCTAAGCAATGGCAGTCTTTTTCTGTTTCGCAAACTCGGCAAAATAACAAAGACTATCCGGGTTAGCCATGGCGTCGGGGTTAGCAACGCTATCCATTGGAGCTCCCTGCAATAGCTTTTTAACCGGCAGTTCCATTTTCTTACCCGTCAAAGTCCGAGGTATTTCAGTCACATCGATTATGTCATTTGGTACATGTCGAGCTGAAAGGTTGGTGCGTATGGCGTTACGAATACGCTGGTCAAGCGCGCTCGTTAACTCCATGCCTTCTCGAAGCACCACGAACAACGGCATGTACGGATCGCGTCCCAGATATTCCAAATCTACCACCAGACTGTCCACAACTTCCGGAGCTTCCTCTACAACGCGATATATTTCGCTGGTGCCCATTCGAATACCCTGACGATTGATCGTGGTATCTGATCTGCCGTAAATGACTGCCCCACCACGGGGAGTTATCCGAATCCAGTCTCCATGTCTCCATAGCTTCGGGAATACGTCGAAATAGCTTTCGTGATAGCGTCGCCCATCGACATCGCCCCAAAAATATAGGGGCATGGATGGCATTGGTTTAGTGACGACCAGCTCGCCAACTTCGTTTTCTATGATCTCTCCGTTGTCATCCATAGCGTAAACAGCTGTGCCTAATGTACGACACTGCATTTCACCTTCATAAAGTGGCATGATCGGACAGGAGCCTACATAAAATGCAGCGACGTCTGTGCCTCCGCTGATGGGAGCAATCAGTACGTCTTCAAACTGCTCATTAATCCATTTGTATCCTTGCTCGGGTAATGGAGAGCCAGTTGAACCAATGGAGCGAATGTGCTTGAGGTCCGCAATATTGTCGAGCTCAACACCGGCTTTTAGGCAGCTTAGATAATAGGCCGCGCCAGCTCCAAAAAAGGTTACTTCGGCTTCTTCGGCATATCGCCAAAGAGTCCCTAAATCGGGATATCCCGGATTACCATCAAACAGGCAAATGGTCGCGCCAACCAAAAGGCCGCTGATCTGACAGTTCCACATAATCCAGCCAGTGGTTGAAAACCACATGTAGCGATCCTGTTTGCCCAAATCCAAGTGGAGGCCGTGGCCGAGCATGCCTTCAAGTAAGGCGCCCCCATGGCCATGAACAATGGGCTTCGGCATCCCTGTCGTTCCTGATGAATAGACTATCCATAGAGGGTGGTCGAAGGGCAGGTGCTCAAATTTCATTGGAACATCATGCCCCAGTAAGTCGTCCCATAAGGTTGCATTCTCAAGGCGGGCTTCTGGATTGAGATAGGGGAGAAGAATCACGTTCTCCAACGTAGGCAGTTCGATTTTGAGGTTTTTCAGAACCTCAAGCCTATCGAAGTCCTTTCCTCCGTACTTGTAGCCGTCCACGGCCAGCAAGACTTTTGGATCAATCTGGCGAAAACGATCTGTTACGCTGCGCACCCCCATATCGGGTGAGCAGCTTGACCAGATAGCACCGATGCTTGCACAAGCATAAAACGCGATTACTGCTTCAGGAATGTTAGGGAGGTAGGCAACAACCCGGTCGCCTGGCTCTACCCCCATTTGCCTTAAGGTAAATGCGACAGATGCGATCTGGCTGCGCATCTCGGCCCAGGAGATGGTTTCGGTCGGACGTATTTCTGAGCGAGAGATGATGGCTGCACGATCGGAATTTTCATGATGAAAACGAAAAGCTTGCTCCGCGAAATTTAGCCGTGCGCCTTCAAACCATGCAGCGCCCGGCATTTCGTGAGTGCTCAGAACGCTTCGGTAAGGGGTGGTCGATTGAATATCATAAAATTCCCAGAACGCTGCCCAAAAGTCCTCCAGAGACTCTACTGACCATTCCCAAAGGGAATTGTAATCACTGAAGTGCAACGATTTTTTCTCGCCCAGCCAATCCATGAAACCTTTGATTTGGCTCTGCTCGATGCGTGTTTGGCTTGGCTGCCACAGCGGTTTGGGAGTGACTGCTGTCATTTTAGAACCTCTAGCATATTTTGTTGTTGACGGGGAGGTGCGCACAGCTCGCCCCTTGGAACCCCTACTCATAATGATTCTATGACCGTGCAACAGACATCGTCTGAACCGACGAAAAACACCGTCTACTTCCGCTGGTTAACAAAGAGGCTTGGTTGGGATGGGGGGTACGCTAACGAAAGATTCGTCGCTTCCGACGATGTCGAAGAGTGTGATTTGCTTTCAACATGTTACGGCCGGTGCGAACTCTCGATGATTAAGGCTGGCGCACTTATGCACCTGACTATAAAAAATTGAACGTATACAGGAGAATAACAATGAACTGTCCTAACATGCTTAGACGTGGAGTGCTTCCTGCAATTCTGGCAGGTATCGCTATGACCAGCGCTGTTGAAGCAAAGCAGCTGAGCTATGCAACCGGCTATTCCACAGGCTCCATAGGTGCTAAGGCTGCGGAGGTTTTTGCGAAAGATGTTCAAGACAACTCCGGCGGTGATCTGACTGCAAAAGTGTATGCGCAGTCGCTATTGAGCTTCAGCGAAATTCCGCCAGGTATTCGAGACGGTATGGCCGACAGTGGGCTGGTTCTGACGCCTTACTTCCCGTCTGAGTTCCCAAGTACTAATCTCGCCACTGAACTCACAATGCTCATTGAAATGACCGGCGCGCCCACGGAAAAGGTAGGCTTGGCCTTTGCCGGAGCCATGGCTGAATATGTTTTCTTTAATTGCCCAAGCTGTGTAAACGAATACGAGCAACAGAATCAACTGTTTCTGGGAGGCGGTGGAACATCGTCATACTTCCTTATTTGCAACACGCCAGTTAGAACGTTGGAAGAAATTAAAGGTAAACGTCTGCGCATAGGCGGTGCCCAATGGGCACGCTGGGCCAATGCAGTTGGGGCAACGCCTGTATCTATCCCGCAACACGAAACATACGAAGCTCTAAGTCAAGGTGTGGTGGATTGCAGTGTGCATTCTGCGCCTGAGCTAACCATCGTAAAGCTGATGGAAGTTACTTCTGACATGACTCCGAATATGCCTGGCGGTGTTTTCTCCGGGGTTGCCAACAATATCAATTTGGACGTATGGAAAAGCCTGACGCCCAGCGAACGCAGCACGATGCTCCATGCTTCTGCTGCGCATGCCAGTGCTCTGAGCTGGGGGTATGCCCAAACAGCAATGACGAATATGAAAACAGCTGAAGAGCAAGGAATTGAAATCCACGAGCCTGATGCAGGTCTAGTGAAAGTAACCCGTGATTTTATCGAGCAGGATATCAAGGCTGTCGCTACCAAGTATGCTGAGACCCATAGCCTGACGTCATCAGCACAACTGGTTGAGTCATTTCGCACGTTGCTGACCAAGTGGGTAGAGCTTGTGAAAGGAGTAGATACCAGCGAAGAGCTAACGCAGGTTTATTGGGATGAGGTGTACTCTAAGGTAAATGTGGACACCTACGGACAGTAAGACTCACCGTTTGAACTAGACGTTGCAAAAGCGCAGAGATTGTTAATAGGCAGTCTCTGCGCTTATTTGCTTTACAGAAGTCGCATACTAGCTCGCCCGATAATAAGGTAAAAAACTAAACCCACCCTTCTGTGACGCTATCAGTACCCTCTCAAACCAAGCCTGTGCTGGGCATCCATGAGAGTAGTTGTGGTGTTATCCCTTTATAGCACCCGTTTTGAGTCTGGAGAATGTTGCAGGTACAACGCCGAGCCATGAGGCCAGCTGGTTGTCCGGCACGCGCTTTACTAGCTCTGGATATTCTTCCAAAAGCAAGTGATAGCGTTCTTTGGCCGACATGGTGTGCTTGCGGAACTCCCGCATGCTGGTCAGCTCTGCCAGTTCTTCGGTCAGGGCCATGGCAAATTGAGGCCAGAGACCTTCGCCATGAGCGTGAATAGCGGCTCGAAAAGCTGCGAAGTCTGCAACCCAGACTGTAGCGGGCGTGACGGTTGTGAGGCAGAGAGTGTTGCGAACTGTACGGCTGCGACCAAACACCGGCCACACCATATCGCCTTCGGTAAAGAAATGGTGCACCGCTACTTTGCCGCTTGGCGCTTCCCGGAACAGGCGCATAATACCGTACTGAATAAGGTATACGTTGGCCCAAGGCGTGTCATGCTTTTCCATTTGCGCTTCTGCGTCGACCCGGCGTTGGTGAAACAGTCGTGTTAGGTCGCTTAAAAACCGGGTGTCAGGCGTGTCCTGTTTTTCGGTGAGTCTTATTCCGAATACCCGGCTGAGCCCATTGAGAAGGGCCACCGATTCTGGTGCTGATTCATGGGGGATGATATCCGGGTTGCTCTCCCCGAGCATGCAGGGAGATGAAGCCACGTCGGTTTTGAAGGTGCGGGTCATTGCGAAGTCGCCATTGGAATATGTGTCAATTATCCTAACAGAGAGAGGCTACAGGAAATGACTTAAATCATTAAGGCTTTTTCATTCGCTCGATATAGGCCCAGTGGCTTTGGCCTAATTCCCAATAAATGTGCGCTGCAAGTTTTACGTTTTGGGTGAGCGTCCGTTATACGAACACAGCAATTTTACCTAAAGCGATCAACTCGACGGTCGATAGCACTCCTTATACGAAACTCATTGAGTTTATACGCACCGATTGATTATCGCCCTCCGGAAGGTATCGGAAGTATGAAAAAGCTATCGCTTAAGCTCAAGCTCTATGCGCTGGTCGTCAGCATATTGCTGATAATGGGCGTCAGCATGACGATCACGGCGCAAATGTCGCTTAGCCAGATGGAAAAAAGCCTGTCCTCGGACACTAGCACGCTGGTGCAAAGTATTGTGATGGACCGTCTGGCAGCAACCGCAGGTGAATTTGGCGAGCAGGTAAGTGGCAAATTTAATGCGGCGTTCAAAGTTCCGGGAGTGATGCGGAATATTGTTGAAAAAAACATAGCCGCCGATAGCTCTACGCGCATCAGCCGCAGCGCGATGTCTGAGGCAGTGGGTTCATTATTGAGGGCAGAAAAAGATCTCAGCACCATATACGCCCAGTTTGAGCCTGATGCTTACGATGGCCAAGACCGCTACTTCACCGGTGGTGTTGAAGAGCACAGCAGCGACAGTGGCACCTTGGAAATATACTATTTCCGCGATCGTGCCGGAGATGTTCAGTTTGAGCGGGTTTCTGATGCAAATGAGAAATATGACGAAACCCTGAACGAGTTTGGGATCCGTGAGGCGGAATGGTACTTCTGCCCGATGGAAACCAAGGCCAGTTGCATTATGGAGCCTTATACCTATGAGATTGAGGAGGGCTACAGCAAGCTGGTTACCACACTGGTTGTGCCGGTTATGAATGGCAGTGACTTTGCCGGTGTTGTGGGTGTCGACATTAATCTTGATACCCTGCAGGGCACTGTTAAGTCCGTCAGCGATCAGGTTTATAACGGGCAATCACGCGTCACCCTTCTGAGCGAGAAAGGTTTAATCGTTGCAAGCAGCCATTATGATCAAGCTTTGGCACGACCATTAACAGAGGTCATGCCAGAACTGGCCAGGGAAATGGGTGAGTTGCATCGATCTGGTGGCCGTTACGATGATGGCGAAACGCTGGCCGTCTCCTACCCTATTCGTGTTGCCGACACTGGACGGGAGTGGTCACTATTGATTGAGTTGCCTCGCGCGGCGGCGCTGGCCGAACTCAGCCAGATCACCACGCTGCTTTCGGATGAGGTGTCTGCAACGGCTCAACGGCAACTATTGGTGGGCATTGTGGTGTCTGTTTTTTCGGTATTGGTATTAATTGTGATGGTGCGTTCTGTAATCCGGCCGCTGGAGGTAATCCGTGACCGGATGAACAACCTTAGTAGCGCCGAAGGCGACCTGACCCGCGAACTTGATATTGATACCCATGCCGAGCTGATTGAACTCGCTGGCGGTTTTAATGCTTTCCTAGCGCGCCTTAGAGAGATGATCAATGACCTGAAAGCCGTGAACGTTCGTGTGCATGAGCAGGCATCAGATGTTGGTGCCATTGCCCGCGATACTGAGGAAAACACGGCAAGGCAGCACCGTGAGGTAGACAGCGTGGTTACTGCGATGAATGAAATGTCGGCAGCGGCAGGTGAAGTGGCCGGGTTTGCCGGTGAATCTGCTGAAAATGCCCGTATGGCTCAGGATGGCATTCGCTTTACGCAGACCACGCTAGGTTCCGCAGTTGAAGGCGTAAGCGCCTTGGCTAGTGATATGAGTGATGCCAGCGAGGCAATTGGTCACGTTGCTAGTCGCAGCGATGAGATCAACCGCATTCTTGATGTAATTCGGGGCATTGCTGAACAAACTAATTTACTGGCACTCAATGCCGCTATTGAAGCGGCTCGGGCTGGTGAGCAGGGCCGTGGATTTGCTGTGGTTGCCGATGAAGTGCGCACTTTGGCATCGCGTACGCGGCAATCAACCGATGAAATCAGTCAAATGATCGACGGCCTGCAGCAGGAAGTTCGCCAGACCGTATCGGTTATCAATGCTGGCGTTGATCGTGCCAGTATGGCTGTCGATGGCACCCGAGAGGCTGGTCACTCACTGGCATCGGTAGTGACGCGCATCGGCACGATTGTTGAGCATGTCACTCAGGTAGCAACTGCTGCCGAAGAGCAAAGCTCGGTCAGTGAAGAAATCAACCGTAATCTAACGACGATTGGTGATGCAGCCAGTGATCTGCGCGAACTTGCGCAGCGAGCAAGGCGTAGTGGCGAGTCTCTCGATGGCGAGGTTGAAATATTAGAAAGTGAGTTGGGCCGGCTGAAAACCTGAGCCGGCTTCCCAACTCCGCACGTTAGTGGCTAGTTCCTTCTTCGTAGTTGATCTTGTTCCACACGTTGTATTTTCCCGATGGCTTGTTCATCGGGATTCGCTTTTCTTCCTCCAGAGTTTCGGCGTCGTAGACGATCACGGCGCCTTCTTCATCCCAGATGCTCAGCAGCAGTTTTTCGCCGTAGCGGTCGAATTCAACATGGGCGGCTACTTTCCCGGGGGCCGGTTGGAGAGTTTCTACGATTTCGAGAGTTTGTTTGTCGATTACGTGAACTTTGTCTTTGTTTGGGCCGAAGAAGACGTCTACCCATGCATAGCGGGAGTTTTCGTGACTGCGCATGAAGAAGCCGGGGCCTTCTGTTTCCAAGGTTTTGATCACTTTCCAAGAGTCCATGTCGATGATGGAAACGGCGCCAGTACGAAAGTGAGGTGTAGCCATGACACGTGAGCCCTCATACTCCCAAGTTATGCCCGAGCCTAGGTGTGGCATGCCGGGCAGGGGGAGGTTGGCAACGGTTTTGCCAGTGTTCAGGTCGATCACCAGCCCGTGCTTGCCGTCGCGGGCCGCGCCGATGAGGTGTTGATAGCCGGGATCGAAGAAGAAGTCATCTAGCCAGGTGTCGGTCTGCATTCTACGTACCTTTGCCTGATCGTTTTCTACCGTGACCTCCCAGGCCTCTGGAATGTCTTTCAGGGCGGCGATAAAACTGTTCCGGGGTGGGGCTGCGTACACGGCGCTTACCCTTGAGCTTTCTTTGGCATTGTTTTCAACGGAGATAACCTCCAGCAGGTCGAGGTTTTTTGCATCGAACAGTACCAGCGTGTGAGGCAAGTAGTTGGCTGCCATTACATGGTCGCCGTCAGCGGACACAGCGATGTTGCGCATGTTGATGCCAGCACGAATTTCCGCAACGATTTTGAGGTTGTACAGATCGTATTTGGTAATCCAGCCATCGCGGGAGCCGAAGTACACGTAACGGCCATCAGGGCTGTATTTGGGGCCACCGTGCAGTGCGTAGCGGCTGGCGAAACGGTGAATAGGCTCCATGCTGTCGCCGTCTAGCAGGGTTACGTGATGGTCACCGATTTCTACCACCAGAAACAGGTTCATCATGTCGGCTTTATAGGCTGGCTTGTCAGGGAGTGAGCCTGCCGGGTGGGGCAGCCGGTGGCTGGTGGTGATTTCGTTTTCGCCCCACACGGGCTCTTGTTCCGGTGGTTGGTAGATGTATTCAGCCAAGGCGGTTATGGACTTGGCGTTTAGTGTGTCAGCAAAACCCAGCATCTGCGTTGCAGGTCGACCGTTGCGAATGGCATCTTCGGCTTGGTCTTTTTTCAGACGCGAGAGGTTTTCTGGAAGCAAGGCCGGGCCCATGCCGCCGAGCCTGTCGCTGCCGTGGCAGCTTGCACAGTGTTGCTGGTATAAAGCTTCGGTTTGCGCATCGGTGCTGGCAACAATCAGGGGTGAGGCCACCAGACCTGCGGTCAGCATCAGGATTTTAAGAGTCTGTTGCATCGAGTTTCCAGTTAGGAGCGTTGGTATTGGTTTCGGGGCTGATTTTTTAGGCTGGGCGTTGCGCAGCGGAGGCGGCGACCGGGCCTATTAATGCGCTATTCCAGCCAGCCAAAGCTGGTTGTGCAAGCTTTCCCGCCAGTTGCACCACTTCACCTACAATGATTAGCGTGGGTGGCTGAAAACCTTCCATGCGAATGGTCTCTTCAAGGTCTTTTAGTGTGGTTACCGCCATGTGCTGCTGTGGAGTTGTGCCACGCTCAATCAGTGCCACTGGGCATTCGTTGGACTGGCCGTGGGCAATCAGCTCTCGCACAATGGTAGGTGCATTATGCAGCCCCATGTAAAACACGCAGGTCTGCTTTGGTGCCGCCAGAACTTTCCAGTTCAGGTCTAATGTATGGTCGGCTTTGCGGTGCCCAGTTACGAAGGTCACGCTATGAGCATAATCTCGATGTGTGAGCGGAATGCCGCAATAGGAAGCGCAGCCAGCTGCGGAGGTAATACCGGGCACGACTTGGAAGTCGATGTCGTTATCCACGAGAAATTCGGCTTCTTCACCGCCACGGCCGAAAATGTACGGGTCCCCGCCTTTCAGGCGCACAACGCGGCGCTGCTTTATCGCCAGTTGCACTAGTAGCTCATTAGTGTCTTCCTGAGGCACATAATGACAGCCACTGGCTTTGCCTACGTGGATTCGCTCTGCGCCCGGGTTTACCAGTTCCATGATCTGCGGCGATACCAGACGGTCGTAAACGATGGCGTCTGCCTGCTGGATCAGCATGAGGGCTCTGAGCGTCAGCAGGCCGGGGTCGCCCGGGCCGGCGCCTACAATAGCAACTTCTCCGGCGCGCAAGGGTTGTTCCGCCAACTGGAATTCCACCAGACATTTCTTTCTTTGGCTGCTTGTCATGGTGTGATCCTTAAAGATTGTTGACTGGAATTTCGACCACCGGCGCAGCGACGCGTCGGGGCATTTCGATAACGCCAATCTCCTCGTTGGTGAGGTAGCAACCGGGGTCTTCTTCCCAAAAATCACCGGAAACGTTGTAGGCCCTTACGCGGGTGTTGCCGTTGCAAATTGCTAAATATTGGCATTGCGCACAGCGGCCTTTCACAGGCCGCGGTTTTAGTCGGAAGCCCAGCATTAGCTTATCGTCGGCTTCTGACCAGATCCGTGAAAAGGGTTTGTCTCGCACGTTGCCCAGATTGTAGTCCCACCAAAAAGTATCGGGGTGAACGACGCCCAGATTGTCGATGTTGGAAACGTTCTGGCCGGAGGAGTTGCCCCCCCAATTAACCAAACGCTGCTCCAGAGCTGATACCTGATCGGGGTAGTGCTCTGCCGCCCACTGGAGCAGGAAAGGGCCGTCGGCATCGTTGTTACCGGTTACGTACTCGCGTTCTATGCCGCGTTTCAGCTCTTCGTGGCAATGGTTGAACAACAGGTTCATTGCATCCCGGGTCATGTCATACCAGGCATCGCGCTTGCGATTGCGACCGCCTCGGCCCGAGTAGTTGAGGTGTGAGAGGTAGAACTTGTCGATGTCGTGCTCGTCCAGCAGCTTGAGCATGTCGGGCAGTTGCACTGCGTTATCTTGTGTAAGAGTGAAGCGCAGGCCTACTTTAATGCCAACGTCTTTACACAGCTTGACCGCTTTCATGGAGGCGGCGAAGGCGCCTTTTTTCTGGCGGAACTCGTCGTGAGTTTCTTCCAGACCGTCAATGCTGATGCCCACGTAATCGTAGCCAGCGTCAGCAATTTGCTGGATGTTGTCCTCGGTAATCAAGGTGCCGTTGCTGGACAGGCCTACGTAAAAGCCCAAGTCTTTGGCGCGACGTGAAATATCGAAAATATCCGGGCGCATCAGTGGTTCGCCTCCGGAAAGGATAAGCACCGGAACACCGTAGGCTTTGAGATCGTCCATCACGGTATAGACTTCATCGGTACTCAGTTCACCCTTGAAATCGATATCCGCAGAAATCGAATAGCAGTGCTTGCAGGTGAGGTTGCAGCGGCGGATTAGGTTCCAGATCACCACCGGACCGGAGGGCTTGGGGATGGCTCTCACCGGGGCCGGATTCATCAGGCTTTTTATATAGCGGGTCATTCTGAACATGGTGCTTCCCCTTGCGTTATTTGCGCAGCCGCAGGCCGGTTTTTTTCAGGATGGCCGAGCTGTAAAGAATGGTGTGTTGCCGGCAGGCGTCGCCTAGCACCGCACGAATCTGTGCGGCTTTGTCTTCTACTTCTTCCCGGGTGGTGCCATGTACCATGGCAAACAGATTGAAAGACCAATAGGGAAGGTGCCGTGGCCGGCGATAGCAGTGGCTCACGAAAGGCAGTTCACCGATGACGGCGCCCAGTTCCGCGATGCGATCGTCGGCAATGTCCCACACGGTCATGCCGTTGTAGCGGTAGCCCAGACGATAGTGGTCGGGCACGGCTGCAACCCGGCGTATCACGCCGGCGTCTTGCAGGGTCTGGAAGCGGGAAAGTACCTCGTCGGCGTCCATGTTCAGCTTCGTGCCCAGTTCGGCCCAGGGGTCGGATACCAGTGGCAAGCCTGCCTGAGTGGCAAGAATTAGTTCGCGGTCGCGCTCTGTCATTACGAAGCCGTTGTGTACTGCGGCGTCAGACAGGGAAGTGGAGGTGGACATGGAACTCCTGCTCCTTTGGCATGTTGTAAACCGGGTAACCGGTGGTGTCTTCAATGGCGCTGACGGTGTTGGCAATGGCGGCTTGAGTTTCAGTTGCCAGAACAAACCACATATTCAGATCATGTTCGCGGCGGTAGTTGTGTGCGACTTCGTCAAAGCTGTTTACCTGTTCGGTAACCCGCTCGAAATCTGCCTCTGGAATGCGCATGGCTGCGAGCGTGAGGCCGCCACCTAATTCACCCGCATGGAACATGGGACCGAAGCGGGTAAGCACACCTTCAGCAAGCAGTTTTCCAACCGTGTCCAGTACTTGTTGCTCGCTGAGATCGAGCTCTTCTGCCACTGCCGCGTAAGGTTGGCGTACGAGCGGCAATCCGTGCTGCAAACGGTTGATCAGAGCCTTCTCAGCTGGGTTCAGATCTGCAATTGGCGCTTGGCGTCGGGATTCAGTCGTGGTTGACATAGCGTCCTCCACGCTGTCTGTACGCCTTATTGCTGAACAGCACGGAATGTTGAATGTGCTGGAGGCTGTGGTCAGCAATCAGGCTGTCTAGCTGTGTTAGTACGCGTTCGCGGTTGGTGCCGTGAATCATACAGAACAGGTTGTAAGGCCAGTCTGGGAGTCGTCTCGGGCGTTGGTAACAAAGAGTGATAAATGGCACGTCGGCCATGGCTTTGCCCAGCGCCTGTATCTGCTCATCGGGGATGTTCCAGACCACCATGGCGTTGGCGGTGTAGCCCAGTGTGCGGTGTTTCACCACCAGCCCGAAACGTTTGATCAGGCCGTCGTTCTGCCATTGAGTAATGGCGTTTATCACTTCCTGCTCAGAGAGGCCGGTTCGCTCTGCAAGAGCCAGATAAGGCCGGGGCACAAGCGGCAGCCCCTGCTCAAGTTGCTGTCTGAGCCGCAACAAGCCCCAGGCGCTTGTTGAAGTTGCAGCATCCAGAGCGAGACGGTCGGCCGAAATAAGTTGGCTCATGACAAGGCCTCCCAGTCGATATCGAAGCCGAGGTCGATGTGATAACCCTCAACCATGGGTAGGCGAAGCATGGGCAGTTTCAATTCCTGTTCCAGTTCGTCGAGATGCTCTTCCAGAAGTTCGTAATCCGGTGCTGTCATCACAAACCAGAGATTGTAGGTGTGCTCCCGGGCGTAATTGTGATTCACCCCCGGAGCACGGTTGATACGAGCGGCCACCAGATCCATTTGCTCCTCGGGAGCCGCCACAGCAGCCAACAGGCTTGCACCTGCCTGGCTGTGCTCAAACACCGGCCCGACCCGGCCAACGACATCGTGAGACTGTAACGACTGCAACCGCTCAATGACCTCCTGTTCGGAAATGCCGAGTTGTCGGGACATCTCCAGATAGGGTCGTTCACACACCGGCAAATGCCGCTGAAAGTGATTGATCAGTTGTTGGTCCGTTTGGTCCAGTCTCATTGCTCGTATTCTCCGGGTCGGCGCGGTTTTACGCTTTCTAGTAGACGTCGTGCTGAGTGTTGTAGACGTTGAACTTGCCAGTCGGAGTGACCAGACGTTCATCGTTGATAACCTTTTTCAGCTTACGAGTCTTGTCGTCCACCACCACAATGGCTGACCTCTGCTCTTTGCCATTCCAAACGGAGAACCAGACTTCGTCACCTGCCACGTTGTATTCAGGTTGAACAACCCGCTTGGGACCTTCGCCCAGATTTGCCCATTCGGCGATCGGCAGTACTTCGTAGCCGCTTTCAAGGTCGTCGATGTTGTACACTGCAACACTCTGGCTAACGGATTCTGCTGGGTTCAGAGGAGTATCGACGTACAGGTTTTTGGATTTGGGGTGGGTTTTGATGAACAGTGAACCACCGCCTTGACCATTGAAGGTTCGAACAACCTTCCAAGCATTATCCGGGTGGCCTTCCGGGTCTGTCCCGATCAACTGGATCGTTGGGTCGCCCAAGTGGCTGGTTGCCCATACCGGGCCATGCTCAGGGTCCACAAAGTTGGCGCCACGGCCGGGGTGAGGGATTTTGCCCACATCTACCAGAGCTTCTAGTTCGCGCTCTTGGGAGTCGACTACTGCAATTTTGTCGGACTGGTTGGCCGCAGTCATGAAGTAGCGCATGCTGCTATCCCATCCTCCGTCGTGCAGGAATCGTGCTGCGTCGATGGTGGTAGTGTTCAAGCTTTCCATGTTTTCGTAGTTCACCAGCATGATCTTGCCGGTTTCTTTCACGTTAACAATGAACTCTGGGTGCGCATGAGACGCGACGATTGCCGCAACCCGAGGCTCAGGATGGTATTCCTGAGTACCCACGGTCATGCCCCGGGTAGCCACGATTTTCTTCGGCTCCAGAGTCTCGCCATCCATGATTACGAACTGCGGTGGCCAGTAGGCGCCAGCGATGGCGTACTTATCTTCATAGCCTTTGTACTTGGAGGTTTCTACCGAGCGGGCTTCCAGACCAATTTTGATTTTGGCTACGGTGTCCGGGTGCTCCATCCACAGATCGACCATGTTGATTGCGGCATCACGCCCGATAACAAACAGGTAACGACCAGATGCAGACATGCGCGAAATGTGCACCGCATAACCGGTTTTGAGAATTTCAACAATTTCTTTGGATTCACCATCAATCAACGCAATTTCACCGGCATCGCGTAGGGTAACGCTGAACAGGTTCGGCAGATCAAGATCGTTCATCTGCTTTGTCGGCCGATCTTCTGGCTTAACAAGTACTTCCCAGGTGTTCTTCATGTCGGAGAGCCCCCACTCAGGAGGTGCGGGTGGCTCGTGCATCAGGTACTTCGCCATCATCTCGACTTCGGCTTCGGTGAGATCACCGGAGGTGCCCCAGTTAGGCATACCGGCGGGGGAACCGTAGGTGATGAATGCCTTGAGGTAATCGATGCCTCTTTCCTGCGTGATGTCGGGAGTCAGCGCCTTACCGGTGGCGCCCTTACGCAATACACCGTGGCACCCAGCGCAACGCTCGAAGAAGATCTTTTTGGATTTCTCGAACTCAGCATCGGTAAGATCTGGCGCGCCAGGCGAGCGGACGACTTTGGCAGACGCCGAAGCGATCGGGCTGGAAGTGCCCTCATAGGCGGTTTCGGCGGGGTCAGCGTTTTTCGGGGCGGCATTCACGGTCATCACGCCAAACGACGCGACAGCCACGGCAAGCGCCAGTGGTTTCAGTAATAAATGGGGTGCTCTCATCAGGTTCTCTCCTTTGAATTAAGAGTGTTGTTAGAGTTCTCTTCTTTACCTTGATGAACATTGATTAAAATCAGATATATATTATTTGTCCAGTGAGTACCCACCCATGGGTATAACCAAAGAGTTGTTGTGACGGGGCACGTTTTTAACCAATATCAAAGATGCGTTTGGTAGGCTGCACCACTATGTTGAAAACCTGCTACAGAGCCATGGGAGAAATCATGCTGTGAATGGTTTCGAAAGGAATAAAGCTAGTTGGCCATTTGGCCTCATACAGGTGTTGTTGATGGTGATTTTGTCGCCATCTGCACTGCTGGCGGATGGCCAACCAGAGCCATCGTCTAGTCTGTCCGCTCTTGAAAACCTTGTGATGCAAGACTGTGGCTCCTGCCACGGAATGACGCTAAAAGGCGGACTTGGCCCGGCTCTAAGACCCGAAAACCTTAGTCACCTACCAGAAAAAGCTATCGCGGCCATTATCCGAGAGGGTATTCCGGGGACTGCAATGCCGCCCTGGAAGCCTCTGCTAGCGCCTGTTGATATTGAATGGATCAGTCATCAGTTAAAGACCGGTGAGCTGGTCTCGCCCTAATATGTGTCTGGAGGACGTACCCGATGTTTCGAGTGACCCGCTGTGTGAAGCGTGTGCTTTTGCTGTCAGTGTTTTCGGTGCTACTGAGTGGTTGTCAGTCTCTTTCCGGCTCCAGCGGTGGCTTGATGGGCACCGGTGATTTGGGTTTGATTGTCGAACGTGCAAGTGGCTCTTTATTGGTTATTAACACGACCAGTCACAGTGTGATCAACCGCATTGAAGGGCTAGGGGACTTATCTCATGCCTCAGTGGTTTACTCTCGGGATGCCCGTTACGGATTCGTGTTTGGCCGCGACGGAGGTCTCACTAAGGTGGACCTGCTTACTCAGTCCATCGTTGGCCGGGTAATTCAATCCGGTAACAGTATTGGTGGCGCGATTTCTCAGGACGGCCGCTTCGTTGCGGTGTCTAATTACGAGCCAGGTGGGGTGAAGGTTTTTGACAGCAAAACGTTGGAATTGGTGGCTGATGTCCCAGCTACCTATGTTCGGGAGAGCGGTGAAACCGCACAATCAAAAACCGTTGGTCTGGTAGATGCGCCGGGCAATCGTTTTGTGTTCAGCCTGTTTGATGCCGGGCAAATTTGGATTTTGGATATGCCGGATGACACTACAAGCAGCAAGCCTGAAGTGACCCGGTTCGATGCTGGAAAAGCCCCCTACGATTCCATGATCACACCGGACGGACGTTATTACATTGCTGGTCTGTTTGGCGAAGATGGGTTGTCCATGCTGGATTTGTGGGACACCGGCGCAGGTGTTACCGAAATTCTGCCGCATTACGGCAAAGGCGAGCAACAGCTCCCCGTCTATAAGATGCCGCACCTTGAAGGCTGGACGGTTGCTGATGGCCGGGCATTCGTGCCGGCTGTAGGCCACCATCAGGTGCTGGTGGCCGATATGAGTGACTGGTCGCTGGTGGACAAGATACCGGTGCAGGGACAGCCGGTTTTCGTGATGGCGAGCCCCGATAACCGAAGAATATGGGTGAGCTTTGCGCATCCAAAAAATGACGTAGTTCAGGTGATTGATTCTCAAACTCGCAAAATAATTCGCACGCTTGAACCGGGCAAGGCTGTGCTGCACATGGAATTTACTCCAAGGGGTGAGGAAGTCTGGGTGTCCTCTAGAGACAGCAATCGGGTTACGGTTTACAACACTCGAACTCTTGAGCCTGTTGCAGAACTGGATGCGATAAAGCCCAGCGGCATTTTCTTTTCCAGTCGGGCCCATGTGCTCGGTCTATAACTTCAAGCCAGTAACCAGAGGCTTCCTCAAATGACGTTTTACCAGCCAGTTGGTAATGAGATAGAACTTTTCCAAGCCGCAGCCGATAACGGCCTGCCGGTTCTAATTAAAGGACCGACAGGCTGCGGTAAAACTCGCTTTGTCCGTTACATGGCTGAGAAGCTGAAACGGCCGGTTTATACCGTAGCCTGCCACGACGACCTGACCGCCGCCGATTTGGTTGGACGCCACCTCATCGGCCCGGAAGGCACCTATTGGCAGGATGGCCCATTGACCCGCGCGGTTCGTGAAGGCGGCATTTGCTACTTGGACGAAGTGGTAGAAGCCCGCAAAGACACAACGGTAGTGCTACACCCGCTGGCAGATGACCGCCGGGAATTGCCCATAGAACGTACCGGCGAACTGCTCACAGCAGCACCCGGCTTTATGCTAGTGGTCTCCTACAACCCGGGTTACCAGAGCCTACTCAAAGGCATGAAGCCCAGCACGCGCCAAAGATTTGTATCCTTGCGGTTTGATTACCCTTCCGAAGAGGCGGAACAAACCATCGTAGCGGAAGAGTCCGGATGCGACCGAGATCTTGCGAAGCAACTTGTAAATCTGGCGACAGCGCTGCGTAATTTAAAAGACCACGATCTTGAAGAGGCCGCATCAACCCGGCTGCTAATACACACAGCGCTATTGATTCGCGCTGGCTTGCCTGCAGAGATAGCCTGCCGCGCAGGCATGATCGAGCCATTGTCAGACGACGAAGCAACAGTTATTTCATTGATGGAGGTGGTATATGCAGTATTCGGGCGCCCGGAATAAACCCGCTAGCGGAGCGATTGTTCCCGTTGTTTGGTATTTGCTGAATCTATTGGCAACGCCGGTTATTGGTTTTGTGATTTTGTTTTGGCTGTTTATTAAAAGCCCTGAAACCAACGAGCTGCGCCGAGCCCATACCCGGGCGGCGTTGTTTATGTCGTTGATTGGCTTTGTCTTGATCAGTTCAGGTGTTCTTATTAGCTGGATGGCCTTCGGCGATGTTGGCCATTTCGGCACCTTTGCTTTGGTTTGGGCAATCGCGCTACATACCGGTTTTGTGCTGTGGGGAATGATTTCTCTGGCTCAAGCCATGTCTGATAAGCCGCCTTTGTTTCCGGCTAAGTGGCTTTAGCCTGTTTTGAGGGGCTTTGCGTCTGGGCTTGTACTTTCGAGCCCAGATTCCTTGCTGCTGTGACCACAAAATAGACCTTTTCCCGCTTTTAATGGACCGAAATGTCGAGGTAGGGTCAGGCGGCTGTTAATTTTCTTGCAACAAAAGCATCACCTTACTGACTTCAAATGAGGGGAGTATCAGATTATTCATAAATAATCTGGAGTCAGTAAATGATTCGTAAGTCTGTCTGGATAACACTTCCTCTCATCGCCTTGGTCGGCTGCAACAGCGATAGCGACGATAACAGCAACATCTCGGCTGCGCCTTTGAGCCTGAACGTCCTTCACATCAATGACCACCACTCTCACCTGGAGGGTGACTCGCAGTTGCTGACTATTGGCGGGCAGGACACTGAGTTTTCCGCTGGCGGCTTTCCTCGTGTTGCCGCCAAAATTGCCGAACGCGAGTTGGCATTGGATAACGTGCTCAAGCTACACGCGGGTGACGCTATCACAGGCACCCTTTACTTCACCGCCTATGAGGGTGAAGCGGATGCCGAGTTAATGAACTTGGTCTGTTTTGACGCGTTCGCTCTGGGCAACCACGAGTTCGACCGGGGCGATGAAGGACTGAAAAAGTTCCTTGATTTCCTTGCAGATGGAAGTTGCCAGACATCCGTATTGGCCGCCAATGTTATCCCGGAAGTAGGTACCCCTCTGGCACCGACTGCCGTTGATGATTACATCAAGCCTTATGTCGTGAAGGAAGTCGCTGGTCAAAAAGTGGGCATTATCGGCATCGATATAGGCAACAAAACCCGGAACAGCTCCAGCCCTCTGGCGACCACCCAGTTCCTGGACGAAACCGAAACTGCCCAATCGGCAATTAATGAACTGGAAGCGAACGGCGTTAACAAGATCATTCTGCTGACCCACTACCAATACGAGAATGATCTGGCGCTGGCAGAGACCTTGTCTGGTGTGGACGTCATAATTGGAGGTGACTCTCACACCCTTTTGGGTGATTTTTCCAGTTTCGGCCTTACATCTGCAGGTCCTTTCCCAACCGAACGCACTAATGCAGACGGCGATAAAGTGTGTGTAGCGCAAGCATGGCAGTATTCTCAAGTCGTTGGTGAACTTAACATCCAGTGGAACGCTGAGGGTATTGTGGAATCCTGCTCGGGTGTTCCGCATCTTCTGCTAGGGGATGAAATCGTTCGTGAGGATGGTGAAGGCACCGAATATACTCCCACTGGGGCAGAACTTCAGGCGATCATGAATGCCGTTGACGACGCTCCGCAATTGAGCATTGTGACTGAGGATGCCACTGTGGCCAATGCCTTGGCCAACTATACTCAGCAACTGGATACTTTCCGAAATAACGTTGTAGGTACCGCAACGGAGGATCTCTGCCTCGAACGTATCCCCGGTCAGGGTCGAAGCAGCCTTCCAAGCTGCGACGGAAGCACAGAAGAGCGCGGCGGTGACATCGCCAATATTGTTGCTCAGGCCTTTCTGTTCCTGAGTAAGAATGCCGACGTATCGATCCAGAACGCCGGTGGAGTGCGCACAGACATAGAGGCCGGAGACGTCACCATTGGTGATGCTTACACGTTGTTGCCCTTTGCCAACACACTTGTAGATCTGACTATGACAGGCGCGGAAATCCGCCAAGTACTGAACGAAGCGGTTATGTTCGCCCATGCCCCGGACGGCTCCACCGGCGCCTATCCCTACGCAGCAGGCCTTCGATGGGATGTGGACATGACGCGCAGTGAAGGCGACCAGTTGTACAATATTGAAGTCAAGGGTCGGGATGAGACCCAATGGCGCGCATTGACTGATGCTGAGAGCCTGAACGTGGTCACCAACAGCTTCACCGGAGCCGGTCGGGATGGGTACGTTACATTCGGGACGGTCACGGGTGACGGTCGCTCGGTCGACACTTTTCTGGATTACGCCCAGTCCTTCGTGGACTATGTCGTTGAGCAAAATGCCATCAGTAAGCCGGTTCTGGGAGATTACTCAACCAAGTCTTACAATGCTCCTGCCAACTAACACATAGCTATAGTATGACGTCTAATCGCCGGCCCATGTGATCATGGGTCGGCCTTTATAATTAGTTGAAGCGCATCGCTAAAGGTTGTGATGCTGTCTTATTGTTCGTCATGTGATTATATGAAACCCTGCAACAGTAACGATCACCACAGGGGCCCATAACTGGGCCGCCAACCTCCAGGCGCGCGGTGCGTGTTTCATTTCCATGAAGTGATCGACCAACAGCAACGCCTTCACGATGACCATTCCAAAAACCAGCCAGGCCAAGAACTCCGGGCCGATTCCAGCCTTTAGTGCGATCACCGGCAGGGCTGTGCAAATCATAAGTGCAAAATAAACCGTCAGCATACTCAGCTCTCCCTAGGCCAGAACGTAAATCATCGGAAACAACACCAGCCACACCAAATCCACCATGTGCCAGTACGAAGCGCCGGATTCCATGCCATTCATATCCGAGCCGTCGTAGTCGCCATTGCCGACTTTAACCGCCAGAACGATCAAAATGACCTGCCCAAGAATCACGTGCATGAAGTGAAAAAACGTTAGGAAAAAGTAGAACATGAAGAAAGTATCCGTACCTAGATTGTAGCCTTGACTGTACAGATTCACGTACTCATACATTTTGCCAACGGTGTAAACGCAGGAAACCGCAACTGCCAGCCAAAGCCGCCATTGAGTGCCAGTCCGTCTGTGGCGAAGTTGATGGACAGCGGTTGCGACGAAATAGCTGGCAGTAATCAGCGCAGCGGTATTCAACAAGCCGACTAGCGGATGCAGAACTTCGCGGCCAGCGTGAAAGGTGGTCGGGTCCATGCTACGTGCAACCGCAAAGGCGATGAACATGATGCCGAATACCGCCAGTTCGGCGAAAATAAAGATCCACACCGCTATGTCGCCAGGAAGCTGGCGAGTATTGGAGTCTGGAGAAGGGTTCTGATTCGTCATATTGCTCATATCACTGTGTCAGGTTCAGATAGAGTTTAGGGAGCTGCAATGGCAACTGTGCCGGGTCGCGGATGACCACGAAGTTGCTACTGCCGAATACATAGGGCAGGTATTCGCTGGCTTCGTCATCGATGGTGACGCAAAACGGTGTTAGTCCGGCTTTTTGGGCTTCCTGCACGGCCATGCGAGTGTCTTCCACGCCGTACCGACCTTCATACACGTCCAAGTCATTCGGCTTTCCGTCGGTCAGCAGTAGCAATATCTTTTGGTGCTCGTGGCGCATCTCTAACAGCTTGGTTGCCTGACGAATGGCAGTGCCCATGCGGGTGTAAAATCCCGGTTCCAGTGCCTGAATACGGCCTCGAATAGTACTCGTATAGGGTTCATCGAAGCTTTTCAGGTGGTGAAAACGCACATGGTCTCGGCGCCGGGATGAAAACGCAAACAGGGCGAAGGGGTCGCGGCTAGCCTGCAGGGCTTCGCTGAGCAGTTGCAGTCCATCTCGGGCAACGTCGATGACCCGTTGGTGGTTGTTGATATAAGTTTCGGTCGAGAGTGACACGTCTGCCAGTACCAGACAGGCCAGGTCACGCTGGCTTTGTTGGCAGCGGCGGAAGAGCTTCTGATCGGTAGTGCCTTGTCCGCGCCGGTGCTGCACCTCACGCTCAAGGCAGGCATCTAGATCCAGCTCATCGCCGTCCAGTTGCCGTTTTTGCCACTGCTTGAGCGGCTTGAGGGCGCTGAACTGCCGTTGTAGAAGCTTGGCAGGTCGCCTTAGTGCTTCGGGAAGTTCTGCAGGCACGGCATCTTTTGCCAGCAGAGGTTGCAGGCAACAAAATCTCTCGCGATAGCTTTGGCTGCGCCAATCCCACTCCGGCAGGTGAATTCCCGGGCCGAGGTGCAGGTCATCGTGTTCTTCTGAGGGTAAATCCAAATCAAATTTGATGGCTGATGACGTTTCTTTGCGATCGTTGGATACGGAAATCATGTCCATGTCATCCGCAACGGCTTCGGCGTCTTCCTCGTCGGTATCATCTCCTGCCCTGTCAACTGGAATGAACTCCGTCCAGGAGAACAGGCTTTCCAGCCGGAAAATCATCAGCCCCTGATCGCGATCAAAAGCCTCTACTCGCTCTGCCTGCTTACGCTTGTTCTTTTTGGTGTGGCCACCCGGGCTGGAGTGAGTGTCCTCGTCACCGGTTACCTGGCCGTTGGCTTTTCCTTGCTCCAGCGCCGGATACAGCCAGAGGATAACAGGCCAAGGGTCGGTGTCGGCAGGAGGTAGGGTGGGAACACTGCCGGGATGAATCAATGCTTGGCAGATGGCTTGTTCGCGAACCGCCTCAGGGTCGGTCAGGCTGTCAGGGTCAGGGCGCCAGTACAGAACATGCTTGACCAGGCGCTGGTATACGTTTTCCAGCCCCGGCCAGCGCAAGAGAACATCCTGTACCAGGGCTTGGTTTCCGGTAAACCAATCACTGTCCGCTGGGGCCGGGGTGGCTGCAAGTGCAGCCAGCCAGATGTAGAGATCCCGGTTCAACTGTTTCGATGGGAATCGGGCAACTTTTTCTGGCAGGCGCAGGTTTTGCTCGTCCCGCCAGGCCAGTTCACACTTACGGTGAGTTCCTGCGAGTTTGTGCAAAAATCTACGGCGCAGGCGGAAGTGTCGGGGCTCTGCGGTCACCAAACTGAGTGCCGGGTCGCCTCCAAAGGCACGAAAAACAATGCCCAAGCTTCTGGCTTCGTCTTTTAGGTAAACGGCGTGCTCTGGAAATTCGCCCAAAGCTTGGCGGGTAATGTACTCATGCCACTTATAGCCGACCCATTCTTCCATCTCGAACTCCTCTAGGCCCGCTGTCGGACGGGCTTGCCGGTAGACTGCTGTCTTGTGTCCAACTGGTGGATTGGAATAAGAACGGTTTGCCGGCTTGGCTCGCCGGGTTGCCAGTGCAGCAGACTGCCTTCTGGATTGTTTTTTTGCACCTCACGGCAAGCGCTCACGCATTGCAGGCACTGGGTGCAGGAGAATTTTGCGCGTTTGTGACTGCGGGTGGGCAGCCGCATGGGGCAGGCCTCATCGCAGGCTTTGGTGCAGTTCTGACAGGCTGCTGCCCGGGTGGTGTCGAACGTTACTAACTTGCCGCGGCCGTGGGTCATCCAGGCAATGCTCTGCACCACACCAAAGGCGCAGCCGTATTTGCAGAAGAGATGGCGCGCAAATAGGAAATCCAGTGTGAACACCAAGGTTGCAATTGCCAGAAAAACTGATGGGTAGAAGCTTAGGTTGCTAGTGACCAAGTCTGTATAGAGCGGAATGGGTGGCAGCAGGTAAGAAAGCATCGCCAAAGCCCAGGAGAAGCCAATCAGGCTGCACGCCAGCGTTAGGCCCGCCCAATGTATAAACTTGCCACGGCGGCCTTTTTTAAAGGCTTCCCAGAGTGTCGGACGGCCGGTAATGCGGGTCATCAAGTCGTTGATGGTTTCCACCACAGAAAAATGTGGGCATAGCCAGCCGCAGTAGATACGGCCCCATTTCCAGGCAACCCAAAGCACAAGAGGGACCAGAACAAGAATGGGAAGGATGAACCATAGTAGAACCTGACTGGCGACGTCCGAAGGAGAACTTTGCACCACCCAGTCGAGATTCAGATTGAATGAAAGCGGAAAACCCAGCAATACAAATCGGGCTTCCGTTAAGTCATAGCGAAAAATATTCAGAACCGGTGCCAGCAGGAACAGCCCAAAAAACGAAACGCGAGTGAACAGGCGCTTGCTCTGGAGTGTGTCTTTGGGGGTTGCCTGCTGCACGGTCACAGTTCAGTTCCAGAGTAGACAGGGCCGGAAACAAGCTCCGGCCCTGTGGGTTAGAAGGACGCTGATTTACGCGTCCTGAATAGCAGCGCCTCGAACTTCCTCGTCAAAAGATGCTTGTCCCTTGATAAAGAAACTGCCGAAGTACACTACAAGCCCGGCCATAAAGAAGCAGCCAGCAATCATGCGCGCCCAGTAGAACAACGCGATGTTGTCTTGAGTTGCCATGAACGATAGTGCTTCGCCGCTGTCCGGAATACGCTGCAGCCAGATTTGCAGGATGCCTGCGCCAGTCAGGAACAGCGTGATGAACACCATGGAGATGGTCATCAGCCAGAAACCCCACATTTCCACAACCTGAGCAGTATTGCTGTTGCCATAAGGCCGGCCACGCATGATAGGCATGGCATAGGAAATGATGGTGAGCACGATCATCACATAAGCACCGTAGAAGGCCATGTGGCCGTGGGCTGCTGTGAGCTGGGTGCCGTGGGTGTAATAGTTGACCGGAGCCAGTGTGTGCAGGAAGCCCCACACGCCCGCGCCGAGGAACGCCATTACAGCAGTACCCATGGCCCAGAGCATAGCCGCCTTGTTGGGGTGGTTACGCTTGCGCCGGTTAATCATAGTGAAGGCAAACAACACCATCATAAAGAACGGCAAGGGTTCCAATGCGGAGAACACGGAGCCTAACCACAGCCAATACTCGGGTGGCCCAATCCAGAAGAAATGGTGACCGGTACCGATGATGCCGGTAATCAGTGCCATGGCGATGATGATGTACAGCCACTTCTCGATCACTTCTCGGTCTACACCGGTGATCTTGATCAACACGTAAGCCAGAATGGCGGCCATGATCAATTCCCACACACCTTCAACCCACAGGTGCACCACAAACCACCAGAAGTATTTGTCAGTGGTGAGGTTGCTCGGGTTGTAGAAGGAGAACAGCCAGAGTACTGCCAAACCAATCAGGCCAGTAATCAACACAATATTGACCACGGTCTTACGGCCTTTCAGAGCCGTCATCATGATGTTGAACAGGAACCCGACCACCACTAAGGCTATGCCAATTTTGGTAATCGTGGGCTGCTCAAGGAACTCCCGGCCCATAGTGGGCAAGAGTTTGTTCATGGTGACGTCCGCCAAAGTGGCGTAATCCACAAACAAATAGCCAAGAATGGTTAGTGTGCCAGCAACGGCAAAGACCCAGAACAGAATCCAGGCAAGTAGCGGGCTGTATAGCTCGGTTTGTGCTTCTTCAGGTACCAGATAGTAGGTTGCGCCCATAAAGCCGAACAGCAGCCATACAATCAGAAGGTTGGTGTGAACCATCCGCGCAACGTTGAAGGGTATTTCCGGGAATAGAAAATCACCCACTACATACTGCATGCCCAGCACGAGGCCGAACACGATTTGGCCCGCGAAGAGCACCAAGGCAAAGATGAAGTAGGGCATGGCGACCCGTTGAGACTCGTATTTCATGGTTTCTCCCTTAGCCTTCGATATTGGGTGGCCAGCCGTTATCGTCGATCTTGGATGTCCACTCGAGGAACGAGGACAGATCGTTGATTTCCTGGTCGGTCAGGTTGAATTGCGGCATTTGCCGGCGACCGGGCACGTTGGTGGGCATGGCGTTCATCCAGGCGTTCATGTACGCCTTGAAGACTTCGCTGTCAGCCCCGCCACGGCGGTCGAATACGTTGGCAAGCTCTGGTGCAAAGTATGCACCTTCACCCATTAGGGAGTGGCAGCCGACGCAGTTGTTGTTTTCCCAGACGTGTTTGCCCCGGACTACCTCCTCGGTAAGCTGGTCTCTGTTATCTCTTTCGGGCATAGCCCGCGATTGAGTATCAAAAGTCAGGACCAGAAACAGCAGGATGAAGAATGTACTTCCTCCCAGATATATGTTTCTGGCCATGCTTTTGGTAAAGCGTTCGGCCATTGGTCTCTCTCCTTGGTCGTTGTGAAATACCTGACTGCCCTACTAGGATATAAAGATGTATTCGTAATGCTGTTGATGATTATCAAGCATTACTGAAGATCTCACTATTGCGCCGGGGAGTTACCTCTGCAGGGGTAGGTGGTAGACTTTGCAACCTTTTCTATGAACCTGACTGCCTGGAGCAATAATGGCCGCAGCCTTGGCGTTGTTTATCAAGCTGATCCCGCTTTATGTCACGGTAGCTCTGGGCTGGGTGGCTGGTCGCTATCTGGAGGCCAGCGGAAAGCATATTGCTGGCATCATGCTTTACATCGTTACACCCTCGGTGGTGTTCTCCGGTGTTATGGCCGCGCCACTTTCGCCAGAGGTTATCTTCCTTCCGTTTTTAGTGTTTGGATTTGCCACGCTGCTTGCAGTTGCCCATCTTAAACTTGCCCGCCGGGTGTTAACCGATGGCAGTGCCAGCATGATTCCCCTGTGTGTGGGGTCAGGTAATACGGGTTATTTCGGTGTGCCGGTCGCTTTACTGTTGTTCGGGGAAGAGGGGCTGGCGATTTATATTGTGTGCATGTTGGGTGTCACCCTGTACGAAAGTTCGGTGGGCTACTACCTTGCGGCACGGGGGCGGCATGATCTTAAAGACTCACTTTTGCGCGTTGCAAAACTACCCTCCGTATACGCCTTTCTAACGGCCGTAACGCTGAATCTTTCAGATATCAGTATTCCTGAGGTGTTTGTGCCGCTGTTTGATAACCTGCGTGGCGCATACAGCATTTTGGGTATGATGATCATAGGTATGAGCATCAGCAGTTTTCGCGGTTTGGCGGGCAATATGAGGTTTACCGCCTTGGCATTTTTCGGCAAGTTTGTGGCCTGGCCCCTGTTGGCAACGGCATTCTGGTGGCTGGACTCGCAGGTGTTGGGCGTTTATGAGCCGGCCGTACACAAGGCCATATTCCTAATTTCCATTACTCCCATTGCCGCCAATACCGTGGTAATCGCAACCTTGCTGGATACGTCTCCGCGGCAGACGGCCGGTACCGTGATGTTGTCGACGCTGTTTGCTCTGGTGTTTATCCCGGTAATGATTTCGCTGGCGTTCTAGCGCGTTCGTTGGCCTGTGCGATATCTGTTCGGGCGTGACGTACTATGCTGACGCCTGCGGTTATTGCCAAAGTACCCATAATTGCAGCGACCACAAGATCCGGCCATGCGCTTGCGGTACCAAACACACCCAACGCAGCGGCCATAACAGCCAGATTGCTGATGGCGTCATTGCGGCTACATAGCCACACCGACCGCATATCTGAGTCGCCGTCTCGATACCGGAAAAGAATAAGCGCCACGCCTACATTGGCAACCAGCGCTAGCAGGCCAATGGTTCCCATGGTTAAGGGTTCGGGGGTTGTTCCTTGCTGCATTACCCAGAGTGCACGTACCCACACAACCATGCCAAAAACCGCCATGGTAATGCCTTTAACCAAAGCCGCGCGGCCGCGCCAAAGCATGCCCATAGAGAGAACGGAAAGCGACAGAATGTAGTTGGCACTGTCACCAAAGAAGTCGATGGCGTCTGCCATTAATGAGACGGAGCCAGACTGTAAGCTGGCAACGCCTTCCACGAAGAACATAATCAGGTTCACCCACAGAGCAATCCAGAGCGCGCGACGAAAGCCCGGAGCAGGGGATTGGGGTTCAGGGCCAGAGCAACTGCATGCCATACACACCTCCATAATCGTTAAGCGTGCAGTAAAAACCCTGTAGTAGCTACAGGGTCAACCCTTTGCTTTCGACTTTTTACCGTTTTAACGCTTGCCCGGCCTGTGGGTTCCCGGCACGTGGTTTTCGTGATCGTCCCTATGGTCGTTGTGTTCTGGATGCGGAGTGTTTAGCTCTGAGCTAAGCCCTCCCATAATGCCGCAATCTTGAACCGTGCCTGCGTCTGAGCAGGCTTTTTGCAGTTGTTGCAGCGTTTTTTCGAGGTTTAAGAGTTCATTTAAGCGGTTCCGGACATGGTTCAGGTGGTTGTCGAGAAGGGCATTTACTTGATGACAGTCTGCTTCGGGATTTTCGGAAAGCCGAATGAGTTCGCGTATCTCGTCCTGAGTCATATCAAGGTTACGGCAGCGCTTGATAAAAAAAAGACGATCCAGATGCATATTGCGATAGGCCCGGTAGTCGCTGGCGTCACGGCCCGGCTCTGGAAGTAAACCGATTTTTTCGTAGTACCGGATGGTTTCCACGGGAATGCCCGTGGCTTTCGCGAGTTCACCAATTTTCACGTTAAATTGCCTCTGTCGAAGTCGGGTAATATTCTGAGCCTGCCTCACAACGCGTTGGTGCATGTGATAGCGTAAGGCTTTCGGAGATCTTTTCACAAGAAACGGAGGTTCATGTGCTGGAACGGCTGCAACGTCGGTTGGGATTGCAGACCATACCGGGGGTGTTTTTTACCTCGGCCGGTGTGGCCACCCTGTTTGTTGCTCTTGCGGTGCCGTTTGATGAAGCTGTTGCTGGCAGCTTTGGCCTGCTGACCGGTTGGGTGGCTCGTAATCTTGGCTGGTTCTATATCCTCTCTGTTAGCGCCTTACTGATTTTCCTGCTTGGCCTGGCCGTGAGCCGCTATGGCGATATCCGCTTGGGTGCTGACGACAGCCGCCCCGATTATTCCAACCTTACCTGGTTTACCATGCTGTTCGCTGCTGGCATAGGCACTATTCTGATGTTCTGGGGTGTTGCCGAACCTGTATCTCACTTCTCCAGCCCACCGTTTGACGGCGTACAGGCCGGCTCTGAGCAGGCTGCCAGCGATGCTATGACCATAGCGCTTTATCATTTTGGCTTGCACACCTGGACCATCTTTGCCTTGCCAGGCCTGGCGATCGGCTACTTTGCCTACCGGCACAACTTGCCCATGCGCATCAGCAGCCTGTTCTACCCGATACTCGGGGAGCGGGTCTACGGCCCCTGGGGCTGGGCGGTCGATGTTATTGCCGTGCTTGGCACTTTGTTTGGTGTGGCGACCTCCCTTGGGCTGGGGACTCTGCAGTTGAACAGTGGCCTGAATTATCTGTTTGGCACGCCTTCCTCCGGGCTGGTGCAGGTTGCGTTGATTACGGTTATCACCAGCATTGCCGCTACGTCGGTGGCTCTGGGGCTGGATAAGGGCGTACGCCGGCTTTCCCAGCTTAATATTCTTCTGGCGATGGCTTTGCTTGCCTTTGTTCTCATCGCAGGCCCTACAGTGTTCATTGCGGAAGGGATGGTGCAGAGCGTCGGGGACTACTTTGATGCCTTGCCGTGGCTGGCATTCTGGACGGAAACCTTCAAAGACACAGACTGGCAGAGGCAGTGGACCCTGTTCTATTGGGCGTGGACGATTTCCTGGGCGCCTTATGTGGGAATCTTCATTGCCAGGATTTCCCGCGGACGAACCATTCGTGAGTTCGTTGCCGGAGTGCTGTTTGCACCCACGGCCTTTACGCTTGTGTGGTTTGGCATCTTCGGTTTATCCGCGATCAATGTCGAAATGGGTGGCGAAATCGCGCTGGCGGAGCAGGTACATAAGGACCCTTCCGTGGCCATTTTTGCCTTTCTGGAGGCGTTTCCTTTTTCCGGTGTGGCGTCTGCGCTGAGTGTGGTCATTATCGTTGTTTTCTTTACCACCTCATCCGACTCCGCCTCTCTGGTCATCGATATGCTGACCCGGCGCGATGACCAGCCTTCACTGGTGCGCCAACGAATTTTCTGGGCGGTCGCTCAGGGCGTGATTGCCGCCACCCTGCTTTTGGCGGGTGGCCTGGATGCTTTACAGAACGTGATTACCTCCCTGGGCCTGCCTTTCTGCATCCTTCTGATATTCATGGCGGTGGCGTTGTTCAGGGCGCTTCGCGCAGATTACCGTGGCTACAGTATGAACGAACTGGTTCATGGCCGCGCCTTCCCGGAAGTGGAGGCGAGCTCTGAAACCAAGCAGGAGAGCGAATATGTACCAGAAGCTGTTGATCGCAATTGATCCCGAAGACGATGGTGAGGGCAAGCGTGCTCTTGAGGCAGCCATTAGTCTGTTGACTGAAGACGGTGAGCTTCATCTTGCCAGTGTATACAGCCCCGGAGGGGCCGGGTTTTTTCCGCATGTAACCCCGGATGCTCCGGAAAAGAAAGAGGCCGAGGTCCACGACGTACTGGATTTGCTTGCCCGTAAATACCTGCCGATGAACCGCAGTGCCACCTTGCATGTGGTGGCCGGAAACACTGGGGAAAAACTGGTGGGTATGGCCGGCCAGCTGGGCGCGGATCTTATGTTATTGGTTTCCCGGGGTGGTGGCCATTGGCCAATGCGCAAGGCAACTGTTGAGTATGTTTCGGTCAATTCGCCCTGTGCTGTTTTGGTATTGCCTTCTCTGGAGAAAGCCGAGCCTGAGAATACGGCAGAGTAATTCAACAGGGTCACGACAGGGAGCATCAATGAAAACAGTTGCAACCATTACGGGCCGAGCCCTCCTGATCCTCATGGTGTGGTGGGCGTTCACTGAAGGCGACCCCTCAGGAATCGGGTTTGGCCTGGGGGTTGCGATACTGGTGACGGCGGTTTCAATGCGGCTTTTTCCTGAGGGTTCTGTCCGGATTCGTCCAGTCCAGTTGTGGCTGTTTGTCCTGTTTTTTCTTGGGCGGTCCGTTGTCGCCGGCATTGATGTGGCTCGCCGTGTAGTGTCACCGTCGTTGCCGGTAGATCCAGGCTACATCACGGTTCAACTGAGTTTGCCCGAGGGCGGCCCACGTTGGCTGCTGGCCAATGCCTTGTCACTGATGCCGGGTACGCTGAGTGTTAGCCTTGACGGGCCTCGACTGGAGCTGCACTGCCTGGATACCCACAGTTCCGTTGAAGAAGACGTCAGGGCTGCGGAGCAAAAGGTTGCGCGTGTTTTTGGTTTGCCGTTGCAGGGCGAAACCGGCTTTTCAGAGGGGGTGTCATGACACTTATGTTCAACGCGGTTGCCGTTTTTCTTCTGCTGACACTTCTGGTGGCATTGGTGCGGATCTGGCGGGGGCCGACCTCGTCAGACCGCATGCTGGCGTCGCAACTGTTTGGCACTACCGGGGTTGCTCTATTGCTGGTTCTGGCAGAAGCCCAGGCTGCGCCAGCACTAAGGGATGTAGCCCTTGTTTTGGCATTGCTGTCGGTTCTGGCCATTGTTGGCTTCGTCACACGGGTTATCCGAATTGACCGGAGCGGAGGGCATCGTGATGGCGTTCGTTGAGTTGGTTCAGGGAATACTGTTGGTTATTGGTTGCCTGTTCTTCGCGGTTGGTACTCTGGGCCTGTTCCGCTTTTCAGATACTCTTTTGCGGATTCATGCGCTTACCAAGGTCGATAATCTCGGGCTTGGGTTTATTATTCTTGCGTTGGTGCTGAATGCCGCGTCACTGGCAATCGGCGCGAAAGTGCTCCTGATCTGGGTGGTGGCTCTGGCAGCCAGCGCCACCTCTGCTCACCTGATCGCCCGGGCTGCCCGCTTGCAGCAAGGTGACGATTCTGGACCAAAAGGCTCCCATGACTGACTGGTTGCTGGATGGACTTCTCGTGCTGGCATTGCTGGCTACAGCTGCAGCGGCGCTGTTTTCCCGGGACTTGTTCCGCGCGGTTGTTGTGTTCATTGCTTTCGGACTCTTGATGGCTGTCGCCTGGGTGCGACTTCAGGCACCCGACATTGCTTTGGCAGAGGCGGCTATCGGAGCCGGCCTGACCGGGGTGCTTTTGTTGGATGCCGTCAGCCACCTCGGCAACAAGCGTCAGAAGGCGTTGCGGAAAACACGTGATCCTGATGAGCGTGGGAGTGACCCATCATGATCCGGGCTGTACGGACCTGTTTTATTGCTCTGGCGTGTATTGCATTTAGCGCTGTTCTGGCGGCCAGCATATGGGCTATCGCAGGTGATCCAGGGCAGGGCACTCTGCCGCAACTGCTGTCTGAGAACATGAGCCGAAGCGGCGTCGAGCACCCGGTCACCGCCGTGCTGCTGAACTTTCGCAGTTACGACACCTTGTTGGAAATCGGTGTTCTGGTGATTGCCGGCATTGCCGGGATATCCATGTCT
This sequence comes from Marinobacter salexigens, assembly GCF_018860765.1. GTDB lineage: Bacteria > Pseudomonadota > Gammaproteobacteria > Pseudomonadales > Oleiphilaceae > Marinobacter > Marinobacter salexigens_A. The sequence continues at coordinate 221,696 of NZ_JAHKPV010000006.1, read as the reverse complement.
AAAACCACATCGCTTGAAGATCCTGAGCTGCGCACCTCGGACCCTCTGCTCTATGCACTGCAGCGCTGGTTCATACCGCTGATGCTGGTGCTGGCGGGCTACCTGCTCTGGGCCGGCGCCGATCGACCCGGAGGAGCCTTCCAGGCTGGCGCGGTGCTCGCGGCTACCGGCGTGTTGATGCGTCTCGGCGGAATCCCAATGGACTTTCTTCGTCCGGGTTTGTTGTTGCGGTTGGGGTTGGTGCTTGGTTTTTCGGTGTTTCTGCTGGCCGCTGTTGTGAGTGTCATCGGAGGTGATGCCTTTTTGGCCTACCCGCCCGACATGACGAAACCTCTGATTCTGGTAATCGAATCCGTGCTGACATTGTCCATTGCCATGGTCTTGTTGGCGTTGTTTGTGTCCGCGCCGGTTAATGACGCCGAGGACCCCGAAGAGGGTGATCCGTCATGACGTCATACTTGCTGTACGCACTGGCAGGGGCAGCCCTCTGTGGCATCGGCCTGTTCGGGTTGCTGCGCCTGTCGCACCTGCTGCGCAAGTTGCTGGCCTTCAATATCATGGGGTCTGGCGTGTTTCTGATTATGGTGGGACTGCCCCAGCATCAGAGCGGACCTGACCCAGTGCCTCAGGCACTGGTGCTTACCGGTATTGTTGTGGCTATTGCGGCTACTGCGCTGGCAGTGGTGCTGATACGGCGCTATTACCACCAGTCGGGTATGACGAGCCTTGAAGGAGAGGCCGGTTCCCGTGAAGGTGGCCCTCTATGACGCTGTGGCTGATGGCTGGTTTGTTGTTTACACCCTTAGCCTGGGCGGTTCTGACGCTGTTGACCGATTTTGTCTGGGGTCGCCGGGTTACCTGGGTGGGTATTCTGGTGCAGGTGCTTGTTTCACTGGGCTTGTGGCTGACGGTTGCGCAACACGGAGGGTTTTATTACGACCTGGGCGGCTGGGGTGCTCCTTTGGGTATCGAGCTTCGTGTGGATGGGCTTGCGGTTACGTTTGTTCTGCTTACCGCAGCGGTGGCCAGTGCCTGCGGTCTTCATGCAGGCGTCTATATTGACCAGCATAAGCCCTGGCACCGGTATTTCTGGCCTTTGTTCTGGTTTCTCTGGTCGGGGCTTAACGCGGTCTGGCTGGGTGGAGATCTGTTCAATCTCTACGTAGGCCTGGAACTGATCAGCCTCTCGGCCGTGGGTCTTGTTGCTCTCGGTGGTAATGCCAACGCACTGCGGGCTTCGATCCGGTATTTGCTGGCCGCGCTGCTAGGATCCCTGGCCTATCTTCTGGGCGTGGCATTGATATACGGGCAGTTTGGCACTCTGTCTATTGCCGGTGTGGTGGCATGGCTGGATAACCACTCAGCTCCCGCCGGGCCTGGGCTGGCGCTGGCGTTGATGATCACGGGGCTGGCTTTGAAAACAGCCTTGTTTCCCCTCCATCGCTGGCTGCCTCCCGCTCACGGAATTGCGAAATCCCCGGTGAGTGCACTCTTGTCGGCATTGGTGGTTAAAGCGTCTTTTTATATTGCGGCCCGGCTCTGGTTGGCCTTTGGCGAATCGCTAGGCAGTCTGGCCGCAGCGCAGATGGTAGGGCTTTTGGGCGGCGCGGCAGTAGTCTGGGGTAGTTGGCTGGCGTGCAAACAAGCGCAATTGAAACAGGTGGTGGCTTATTCCTCTGTGGCACAGATTGGTTACCTGTTCCTGTTGTTTCCGCTGACATACTCAGTGTCTGAGTCGGTATCTTTGCAAGCCCAGCAAGGTATTACTTTGCAGGTGATCAGCCACGCGCTTGCCAAAGCTGCCATGTTCCTGGCCGCTGGTAACCTGATTTTGTCGGTTGGAAGCAGTCGTATTGATGCCCTGGCCGGTGTCAGTCGTTTTCTACCCTTTTCTCTATTTTCCTTTGGTTTGGCTGGGGTGTCGTTGATGAGCTTGCCTCCTTCTGGCGGCTTCGCAGCCAAGTGGCTGTTACTGCAAGCCAGCCTGGGCAGTGGTCAGTGGTGGTGGGCATTGGTGTTGCTTGCGGGCGGCCTGCTGTCTGCGGCCTACCTGTTCCGGATTTACCGGGCCTCATTTGCAGAAAACCCGGAAACCGACCAGTTCTTTCACCCGTCCAAAAGCCTGGAAATCATTCCGATGGTGCTGGCAGTGATGGCACTGGGGCTTGGGTTCGTGTCGGAACAGGTGTTGTCGGTGATGGCATTGCCGTTTGCAGAAGAGGGCGCGCCGTGACACTTGAAGAATGGATGCCGGTTTTCGCCTTGATGATATCGCTGGTGGCCTCTGTGGGGATCTTTGCTTTGCCGGAAACAGGCTACGTTCGGCGCACGTCGGTCAACCTGGGCGCTGCTGTGCTAAAGCTCGTAGTCGTGATCGTGATGGTCTGGGGCGTGTTTCACGGTGTGAACTATGGTGTGAGCTTCACTATGCTGCCGGGTGTGACCTTTGTGCTGAGGGCGGATGCACTTTCAATGATGTTTGCCGGACTTTCGGCGGTACTCTGGCTGCTGACCACCATCTACGCAGTTGGGTATCTCGAGGACTCGCCGAATCGCAGGCGGTTCTTCGGTTTTTTCAGCCTGTGTGTCGCCAGCACCATGGGGATAGCGCTGGCGGGGAACCTCTTCACTTTCTTTCTGTTTTACGAAATTCTGACGCTGTCTACTTACCCGCTGGTGGTCCATCGCGGCACAGAAAAAGCGCTGAGGGCAGGGCGGACTTACCTGATTTATACACTCACTGGCGGTGCTGTACTGTTGCTGGCCATTGCCTGGCTGCATAGCTTGGTGGGTGATCTGTCGTTTCGTGATGGCGGCCATTTGGTTGATGCGGATCCAGATATCCATCGCTCGTTGATTCTGATTTTTATATTGCTGGTGGCTGGGCTGGGGGTAAAAGCTGCGCTTTTCCCCTTGCACGGCTGGTTGCCTCAGGCAATGGTGGCACCGGCCCCGGTGAGTGCGCTTCTACATGCTGTGGCCGTTGTCAAAGCCGGTGCTTTCGGGATCGTGCGGGTGGTTTACGATGTTTACGGAGTGGAGGCTTCGTCTGATCTGGGGCTGCTTGCGCCACTTTCCTGGCTGGCTGCGTTCACCATTCTCTATGCTTCCACCCGGGCGATATGGCAGGTCGATCTGAAGCGCCGGCTGGCATTTTCGACGATTAGCCAGGTGTCTTACATTATTCTCGGCATTGCTCTGGCAGGGCCTTTAGCCGCCGTTGGAGGGCTGGTTCATTTGCTGCATCAGGGCATTATGAAAATCACGCTGTTTTTCTGTGCCGGCAATTACGCAGAAACACTGGGAATCCACCGCATTGATGAAATGGACGGTGCCGGGCAACGCATGCCGGGGACGTCCCTGGCTTTTACGATTGGTGCCTTCGGCATGATTGGAGCGCCGCCTCTGGCGGGTTTCATTACCAAGTGGGTCATGGGCAGCGGCGCCCTGGCCGTGAATATGGACTGGGTCATTCTGGTGCTGGTGGGCAGCAGCCTACTTAATGCTGTGTATTTTTTGCCTATCATCCATCGGCTATGGTTCCGTAAGGGCAAGGAGACTTGGCCCGAAGAGCGAACGTGGGGGCGGCTTGAGACCAGCCCATGGCTGCTGTGGCCGCCATTGCTGACCGCCATGATGGTAGTGGTGTCCGGTGTATTTGCGTCGTCGCAGTTCAGTCCATTGGCCTGGGCCGAGTTGATTGTTTTGCGGGAGATTTCGGAATGACGTTTCCCGAGCCGATTCTCGCTCTGGTGGCTGTGTGTCTGCCGTTGTTATATCCGGCGATGGCGTTACGGTCTGACTGGCGCAGGGTTATGCGCTATATCCTGCCGGTTTTACCATTACCGGCACTCCTGCTGGCCTCATGTGGCGACCCTAGCTGGCAGCTCGAGTTACCCTGGTTGCTTAACGGCGGGCTGTGGGCACTGGATGACCTGCGACGTCTGTTTCTGCTGCTGACGGCGGTCTTGTGGACTGTGGCAGGCGTTTATGCAGTAGGTTACCTGGCAGAGTCTCATATACGGCGATTCTGTGTGTGCTGGGGGCTAACGCTTGCTGGTAATCTGGGTCTCACTGTGGCTGTTGATATTGGCAGCTTTTACAGCTTTTTCGCACTCATGACCTTTGCCGGTTATGGCCTGATAGTGCACGAGGGAACGGATGAAGCCCACTATGCCGGGCGGGTTTATATGGCGATGGCGGTATTGGGCGAAATGTCCATTCTTGCAGGCCTATTGCTCGCAGCGTCGGCCGCAGATAGTCAGCTGCTTACGGACCTACCTGCGGCCCTGGCTCAGGCGCAGCAACGGGACCTGATTATCGCTCTGCTGATCGCCGGCTTCGGGGTTAAAGCAGGGTTGCCTCTCCTGCACTTCTGGCTACCTCTGGCCCACCCGGTTGCGCCTACCCCGGCCAGTGCCGTGCTCAGCGGCGCGATGATAAAGGCCGGCTTGCTGGGTTGGCTGGTGACCCTGCCGTTTGGTGAGATAGGCCTGAGCGGGTGGGGCGCCTTGATGGTGGCGGCTGGTGCCGTGGGAGCCCTAGGCGCTGCTATCCTTGGAGTTTTGCAGCATCGTCCGAAGGCCGTGTTGGCCTATTCCAGTATCAGCCAGATGGGATTGATGGTGCTGATGGTGGGGGCTGCGCTGGCCGACCCTGAACGCGCACCGGTCCTGTTTTCTGTGATTGGCCTTTATGCTTTACACCATGGCCTGGCGAAGGGCAGCCTGTTTTTGTCTGCGGGGGTCTCACTGCCGGCCAGCCGTATGGGCCAGACCATGATCTGGATATTGATTGCTTTGCCCGGATTGTCTCTGGCCGGTCTACCATTCACCAGCGGTGCGCTGGCAAAACTGGCGATGAAAGCAGGTCTGGCGGAAGACTCACTAAGCTTCGCACTGGCCGGTTGCCTGCCTCCCCTGATGACGGCCGGAGCGATTGCCACCTTGCTACTGGTGTTGCGCTATCTGTGGACGCTGTCAGCCAAGCTCGAAACAGGCCAGACCCCGCCGATGTTGACAGCGGGTTGGTTGGCGGCTGTTGCCGCGAGCCTGATTGCCTTCTGGTGGATGCCGTGGGATCTGGCCGGATTGGTTAAAGCGCCGGTATGGCTGCCGGCACCCTACCAGATATGGGCGCTGGTATGGCCAATGCTGATCGCGCTGGCTCTGGCGGGGTTGGCTGTGTTGCTATGCCGGAACAGCCGGTCTGCCGCCTTGGGGGCAAAACCTCATTAACCCTGGCAGATGATCACCATGGATAAAGCTCTGTTTGGACCAGATCTTCCAGCTAACTGCTAAGCGGCCTTGTTACGACGACAGCGTTCGCTGCAGTAGCGCACACTGTCCCAGTCTTTCGCCCATTTCTTGCGCCAGCTGAAGGGACGCTGGCAAACCGGGCATGTTTTCTCAGGCAGGTGTGGTTTTTTGTGCATTGGGCCAATATGGTTTTAACTGGTGAATAGGGTTTATAGATACGCTTCTGGAACGCCAAAGGATTGATTATGGATCGCTTGAGTGAGCGCCTGTCTGCACCTTCGGTGCTGATATTTGATTGGCATGGAACGCTGGTCGATACCCACGATGCCATGTTCAGTGCGATGGAGGATATGCTGCCGCAACTGGAAGAGCTTGGGCTGGTAGAGCAGTTGCTGCCAGAAGAAACGTGTCGTACTGCAGATGACGTGAGGCTGGTTCGTTACATTCGTATTTTCCGGCGCTTGCACCCGCGCATTCTCGCAGAGCGGCGAGTGTCACGAACGGATATCTTTAACGCGGTTTTCGGTGATAATACAGCCGCAAAGCTGGTTGCCCATGAGGCTTACAATGAGGCCTATCGACGCTATTTCGGGCAAGTTCGTCCGTTTCAGGCAGGAGCCTACGAATACCTTTCTGCGCTCAAGGCCATGGGTATTCGCCTAGCCGTGGCCACCAACAGAAACCGTGAGTTTCTCGAGAAAGAACTTAAAACCGTGGATGAAGGGCGCTGGCAGAATCTGTTTGAAGCCATTGTATGCGCCGATGATGTTACGCAATACAAACCGGACCCGCAGGTCATCAGCAGGGTTCTTGAGCAACTTCATCTGCCGGCAGATGCGAGCGCCTGGTACATCGGTGACAGTTATGTCGACATGCTTACGGCGAGTCGAGGCGGAATTTCCGGCGTTTTCTACAATGGCGCCCAGTGGGATGAAGAGCGCATCCGCAGCTGGTTCTCCAAACGTGATGCGCCTCTGGCAGTGCTCGACAGCTTTGAAGAGTTGATGGACCTGCTTGCGTTGATTGAGCGCGATGAGCCGGATAAGTTCTTACGCATTCCGGCAGAGGTTCGCCCTCCACCGTTTCCGTCGCCTGCTCGCCCGGAACCTCGCATAGAGCCGGACTGGCACCCTGCCGTCGTCAAGTTGATTCGGCCCGAGGTCATATTGTTCGATTGGCACGCAACGCTTGTGGATACCTTAGATGCCATGTATCACGCGGTGGATGACATGTTCCCGGATTTTCACAAGCTCGGGTTAATGCAGCGAATGGTCGCACCAGAAGATAGTAAAGCGCCGGAAGACGCAAAGCTGGTGGCCTATGTTCGTGAATTTGCCAAGCTTCACCCAAAGGTAAAGGCCGATCGAAAAATCTCACGCACGGATATATTTGAAGTGCTTTTCGGCGATGATCAAGACGCAAAACAAATAGCCCACAAAGCGTTCAACCACCATTACCGAAATCACTACGGCACTGTAAAAGCTTTTGAGGCTAAGGTTCGTGCAGTGCTGGAGGGGCTACGGCGTCTGAATATTCAGGTGGGTGTCATCACCAATCGTGATCGTGAGTTTTTCGAGCATGAACTGGCTGCCGTAGAAGACACTGGTTGGGTGGAACTGTTTGATGTGGATGTCTGCGGTGATGACACGCCCTTGCGCAAACCGCACCCAGACCAACTCTTGCTGGCAGTGCAGAAGCTCGACTATCCGCCCGACCCCAGTGTCTGGTATGTAGGTGATAGCACTACCGATGTGATTGCAGCTAAACGTGCGGGCATGACGTCTGTTTTCTTTAACGGCGCCCAGTGGGATTTGCCTTGGTTAAACCAAATCTTTCCTGGCACCCACAAGCACCCGGATAAACCCGATGTGGTGGTCAATGATTTTTCTGAATTTTGGGCGCTGGTGCTGGCGTGCGAAATTGGGCCGCCTTAAATGCCCATCGCCTCTTCAATGTCCAAACCTAATACGAGGACCCCGTTAGGTGTTTTGTCTTCATCAGTAAAGAGGGGGGCGCTGACCGTAATCTGGAACCGGGTTGTGGATTGATCGTAACGAATGGGAGAAATAAAGAGAAAATTTCGGTCTCGCGGTTCTGTCGTTGATTCGCTGCCCGCCACCTCCAGAAACTTAGGCTCGTCACCCTGCCAATAATCAGAAGTGAGTTGGCTCATTGCAGCGATGGCGCCCATGCTGTTCACCAGCATCACTTCCGTAACCAGACCTTGGTAAGATCCTTGCCAATTTTTGAGAGTTTGCGAAGCGGGTAGGTTTAGAATATGAGCTGCCAGTGGCAGCTTGCTATCTGGAGTCACAGCTTGCCATTTGCTATCGATTGACAGCACTTCCGCAAGGGTATTGGGTTGCTGGCCTGCGTTTAGAGCTTGCTGTAGGTCTAGTAGCCCCCGTAGTTCGGCTAGCAGGCGCCTTGTTAACTCATCAATTTGCGTTAACTCTCGCTCGGACAGCTGCAGGTTTTTCCCCATGCAGGTTGGAAGTGCCTCGTTGAACGCGGAGAGAAAGTTCGGGTAGGTCACCTGAAATGCGTCACCAAGGTAAAGATGTAACGGTGCATAGCGAAGAAAGTGGGAATGTAGGCTGTCTATGGCGGGTGTTGTGGGGTCGGTATTAAGGCCCTGCATTACCCGCTCATCCATGAGTGCCGCATTGATTCTTCCTCGTTCGAGTAGTGCTAGCAACTGCTTGGGTGAAGTTACGCTCAAATAAATGTTGTAACCGTTTGCTTTCAACCAGGCTTCTTCATTACTGCCATCAACAACGCCTATCCGGTCGTTGCTAGGTTTGGGTGAGGCATCTAGAGTAAAGAAGTACCACTTCTCCAGAGCGACCGGGTAGCTCTGGCGGGCTATGGCATCCAGCTCTGCAGATGGATCTGCTGCAAAATAGCCATCTGCTATGTTCCGTTTCAGTGAATAGATGGCGCGTTTTTGGGGCACCATCGTTATATTTGTGGCCCAGCCAGCTGCTTTTGCGGCGCAGGTTACAGTGGTTACGGTCTCACCGCGTATGCTCGCACTCCCGCGGCCAGCCACGCTAGCTATCTGATAGGGGGGCGCCTCAAACGTAACAAGGTTCAGCGAGGGCTGCTTTGCTAAGCAAACTTGAAACGAAAGCAATGCGATGGCAGCAAGTGCCAGTGGCCGGTATCCCATAATGACCGTACATTCCATTTGTTAGGGGAGAGGGACGTTTATAGGACACTAGCAGTTGCAAAAGGATTTTTCCTTAAATGACCTCAAGATTTGTTAGCAGATTCTCCGCTCTTCTTAGTACGGCCTCGCGTTTTTCCGGTTTCTGCTTGTCCCAGTTGCGATACATCATGCCCATGCGTGGGTTGCGCTCGAAATCAACCCGGTGGCGGTCAATGAAGTGCCAGTATAGTGAGTTGAACGGGCAGGCGTCTGGTTCTGTGCTTTTGCTGACCTTGTAGTGGCAGTTGGAACAGTGGTCAGACATCCGTTGAATGTATTTGCCGCTGGCGGCGTAAGGCTTTGACCCAAGATAGCCGCCGTCAGCGTGCATCACCATGCCTAGCACATTGGGCAGTTCTACCCAATCATAGGCATCGGCGTAAACGGCCAAGTACCAGTCACAGATTTCCTCTGGTGTTACGCCTGCCAATAGTGCGAAGTTGCCGGTAACCATCAGCCTCTGGATGTGATGGGCATAGGCATTGCGCCGGGTGGCGTCGATGGCTTGGTGCATGCAGCGCATCTTAGTATCGCCGGTCCAGTAGAACCAGGGCAGTGCGCGGGTGTTGCCAAGGCGGTTTTCCTTTGCGTACTCCGGCATGTGCAGCCAATAAATGCCTCTTACAAACTCACGCCAACCAATAATTTGGCGGATAAAACCTTCCACCGCGTTAATAGGCGCCTGCCCAGCATACCAAGCGTTTGCTGCAGCTTCGCATACCGCGAGAGGGTCAAGCAGGCCGCAGTTGATATAGGGTGAAAGAATGGAGCGGAACAGCCAGTCTTCGTTGTCAGACATGGCGTCCTGATAGTCGCCAAAGCAGGGTAACGCAAACTCGATGAAGTAGTTCAGAGCCTCTTGCGCATCCTCCGGGGTGACTGCAAAGTGAAAATCGCCGGTAACGCCAAAGTGATCGGGGAAGTGCTGCTCTACCAGATCGATCACCTCGCGGGTTATGGTATCCGGTTCTATTCGAAATGGCGCGGGAGCGGGCGGTTTGCCGCTCCATTTGCGGCGATTATCGGCATCGAAGTTCCAGTTGCCGCCTTCTGGCTTGCCGTCTGGTGCCATCAATAGCCCGGTTTTACGCCGCATTTCCCGGTAAAAGAACTCCATGCGCAACTGCTTGCGACCCTCGGCCCAATCGGCAAACTCGCGCTTGCTGGCGATAAAGCGGGTGTCAGTGCGGATTTCTACCGGCACACCCAAGCGTTCCTGCCAGTGGCAGATCTGATTGTGCAATCGCCATTCGCCGCATTCGGTTGTGATGATGTTGCTTGGGCGAAGGTCTTCACGCAGGGAACAAACAACGCTTTCTAGGCTTTGATGTTTGTTGTCTGGATGATACGGCTGATAGTGAACTTGCCATCCGTCCTGTTCCAGCTTTTGAGCAAAGTGGCGCATGGCGCTGAACAGCAGCACCAACTTTTTCTTGTGATGGTTGGTATAGCTGGCCTCCTCATGAACTTCTGCCATTACAACTGTGTCGCGTTGCGGGTCGGCCCCCTCAAGGGTGCTGATGTCGGTTGTCAGCTGATCACCAAGAATCAGAATCAGGTTGGCCATGTGAGGGTGCGCTCCGGTTGCTGGCGGATTTTTGTTTGTTTTCACTGAGGAACACTTGGGCGCTTAACCCATAGTAGGTAGCGAGAATACGCACTAGGCACAAGGGTAGTTCAGGCGAGAGGCTGATAAAATCCAGATATTAGTCAAGATGACTCGCATCAAGATGCGTTTAGCCGGGCTCGCCTATAATGCGTTGCTTCCGCGCTGACCCCATACATCATACGCTCAGAGTTTTTATTATGGCTTCCGACACCGCACCACAAGCTGCTGAATCTACACTCCCGGAGTTCATCTGGGATGATGCGCTGATCAAACGCTACGACCTCAGTGGGCCACGCTATACTTCTTATCCCACGGCCGTGGAGTTTAACCAGAACTATCCGGTTGAGCAGATGGTGGAAGCTGCCGCCCGCAGCAAAGCCAGCAACCGACCTCTTTCCCTGTATACCCACCTGCCGTTTTGCGCGCACCTTTGTTACTACTGCGCCTGCAACAAAGTGATCACCAAAAAACGCGATAAGGCGATGCCTTATGTAGAGCGCGTTCTGAAAGAAGCGGCTATGCAGTCGAAGTTGTTTGGCTCGGATCGCCCGGTAAAGCAGCTACATTGGGGTGGCGGCACACCAACCTTCCTGCCGAAAGATGTTATGCGGGAGTTGATGGATGGGTACGCTGAGTTGTTCAATCTGCAAAGCGATGGAGAGCATGATTACAGCGTAGAAATTGATCCCAGAGAAGTGGATCAAGACACTCTGCCAACTCTTTGGGAGCTTGGTTTTAACCGTATCAGTCTGGGAGTTCAGGATGTAAATCCGGAGGTTCAAAAGGCTGTTAACCGGATACAACCCAAAGAAATGACCGAAGCGGTTCTGAAGGAAGCCCGGAACCTTGGGTTTGGTTCCATTAACCTCGATCTGATTTACGGCCTGCCCCACCAGACGCCGGAAAGCTTTGCGGATACTCTCGAAGCTGTATTGGAAATGTCGCCGGATAGATTGTCTGTATTCAGTTACGCACATCTGCCGGAACGTTTTTATCCGCAAACCCGCATCAAGGATGATACGTTGCCGTCGCCGCAACAAAAACTGACCATTCTGCATAACACCATTAATCGCTTGCTTGAGGCGGGTTACGAGTACATTGGCATGGACCACTTTGCCAAGCCGGATGACAGCTTGGCGATTGCGCAACGTGCAGGGCGTTTGCACCGGAACTTCCAAGGCTATACCACCCACTCGGATTGTGATTTGGTTTCTCTGGGTGTTTCGGCTATCGGCCAGACTGACGATGCTTACTTCCAGAACAACCATGATCTGCCCGCGTGGGAGGCATCTATTGATGCTGGCCAATTAGCGATTACCAAGGGTGTGAACCTGACCCGAGACGACCGAATTCGCCGTTGGGTTATTGGTCAGCTTATTTGCCAGTTCCGTCTGGATCGTCAGCAATTTTCTGCCCAGTGGCAAGAGGATTTTGATAGCTACTTTGCAGACGAGTTGGCGCGTCTAAAGCCGATGATGGCAGATGAACTGATTGGCGATAGTGGTCAGGTGCTGCAGGTAGAGCCTGCTGGCCGACTACTGATTCGCGCGATATGCCAGATTTTCGATTTCTACCGTAAAGAGGGCGCTAGCCAGCGGTTTTCGCGCATTATCTGAGTTGGTCCGGGGCCGCTAGGCGCCCCGGACTGCTTTCGCTTGTTACTCTGGGTTAGGCCGCTGTAACTTTGAATTCGTTAGCCAGATCTTGCAGTTGCCGGGCGAGTCGCGCCTGCTCTCCTGTAACGTGGGATATCTCCTGAGAGCCGGTAAGTGTCAGTATGGCTACCTCACTGACCGATTCCATGTTCCCGGCCAGCTCACGGGTAACCGCAACCTGCTGCTCGGAGGCCGCCGCTATCTGGGTCGCCATGCCAGAGATGTTGTTGACGTCTCCGAGAATCGCCGCAAAGGTTTGTTCGAGCTCCGAGGATTGCTCGCTGGTTTCATTGGCAAGCTTGTGGCTGGCTGTAATAGAACGGCTTGCGCTATCGGTGATTACCTTGAAGCTATTAACGATGTCTTCAATTTGCGTGGTGGAGTCGTGCGTCTGGCGGGCCAGAGTTCGAACTTCGTCAGCCACGACCGCAAACCCGCGGCCATACTCACCAGCTCGCGCGGCCTCAATGGCGGCGTTCAAGGCGAGTAAGTTGGTCTGGTCAGCTACCTTGCGGATAACATCCACGACCTCCACAATGCTGCTGCTGCGCTTCTCCAACTCTTCGATTACTTCGTTTACGTCTCCCACCGAACTGGCCAGAGAGCGTATGCGGCTTATGCTGTTGCGCAACACGTCTTCTCCGGTTCGGCTTCTCTCTGTAACCATATTGGCGGCGTCTGCCACCTGCTGGGTGTTTTGGGAAATCTGCTCAGATGTAGCAGACATTTCCTCGGTAGCTGCAGCAACTTGTTCAATCTGGGTTTGCTGATTTTTGGTTTGAGCCGCGTTTTGGCTGGCTGTGGAGCTGGTTTCTTCGGTGGCTGTCGCGAGTTGAATGCTCGCATTGTCGATGTGCTTAAGGGCACCCCCAAACTTGATAAAGAGCTCGTTGATTGCCCGACCTATGTTGCCGATCTCGTCTTTGCTGGAAACCTGCATTTGCTGCCTCAGATCCTTGTTATCCATAGCGAACCGCACGCCGTCTAGCAGGTTGTTGATCTGCCTGTTTATCGCGTTGACCATAAGCAGCATCAGAGCAAAAACGGCAATGATGGCTGAAGCCGCAATTCCAGATGCCACCAGCAGATCGTGCCGAGCGCTGGCAACACCATCGGCAGCAGCGGTTGATGTGCGGTCGAGCAAGATGCTGCGCAAGTCGTTAAGGTTACTTAACTGCTTGGTTGTAATATCAAACCACTCAGCCGAATTCAGGGCGTACATGCCTGAGGGACTGCTGAAAAGCGTGTTACGTTTCGCTTGCAGGTCGCGGTTTTCTTCGGTGTCCGCAAGCTTTTCTAACGCTGTAAGCTGTGTGAGGTCTGATACCAACATAGCGCTGGCTTCACGAATGAACGCTTCTTGGTGGCCTTCAAAGGCTGCAATTTTTTGAATCGACGGAAGATCAAAATCTCCGCTGCTAATGAGCGAGGCTCCCGTTGCGCGTTCTTTGCCTGCCGCTTCAGCAGCCTCTGCTAGAGCATAGTAAGCGTTGATGTCGCGGGTAAGCTTTGGGTCAGTGGAGCGCGAAATAACAAGAGGAATCCGGTTAAGTAATCCGGTGATGGGCTGTGTATAACGGCCCCCAGCTTGAAGTCCACTCAGAGAGCCCCGATCGACACTACTGCGGAGCTGGTCAAGAGTGGCTAGCTTCTGAGCGACAGACTCAATACTGCCGGTTACTTTAGAACCGAAGCTGGCTTCCTGTTGAAGGGCCGCAAGGTTTGATTGGTAGTCAGATAACCGGTCATTGGTTTGCAGGCGTTGGCTGGCTAGCGCCTGCTTTGCTCGCTGCGCCGCCACACGATCTGCCCCCCCTGAGAGCACAACTGCCGAGCGGCCACGTTCTTTCTGCAATGTCTCAATCAGCGGATCGCCGATATTGGCCAATTGAACCAATAAGCGTAGTTGTTTCATATCATTCAGTTGCCCTGCATTCAAGGCAATGCTTTCAATGGCAAAGTAAATAATCACCAGCAAGGCGGGCATCACAAGCGTGATGAGCTTTCCTCGCATGGAGAGGTTGTTGATGATGTTGTTCATCGGGATCCCTCATGTTCGTGAATGGCGCCCATTGTGGGCAAGTGTCGTTGCCAAAACCATTCACAGCACGAGGTACGTGTGGTGGTAGGTATACGCTGGTAACTTATTGTTATTCAATGTTAAACCCATGGGTTCTAACGAAAAATCTGGCTATACGTAATGGTGCGTGGAGTAACCCTAAATGGGTATTGGCGTGGAGCATGGCGGGTATTGGTTGTTCCGCTGACAAAGGTCAATGCCCCGGAAGTTGGCCCGGCGTATGGTCTGTGCAACGTTGACCGGGAGAAAGCCCATGGAACTTGTTTGCCCGGCCGGTAGCTTGCCGGCACTAAAAACCGCGGTGGATAACGGCGCCGATGCCGTCTACTTGGGGTTTAAAGACAGCACCAATGCCCGCCAGTTTGCTGGCCTCAACTTTAATGATAAGCGAGCAGGTGAGGGCATCGAGTACGCCCACAACAAAGGTGCCAGAGTGTTTTGTGCCATCAACACCTACCCGCAGCCGGATGGCTGGGAAGCATGGAAAGGGGCCGTTGACCGGGCGGCGGCACTGGGGGTGGATGCAATTATCCTCGCGGATATGGGGCTGTTGGAGTATGCGGCCAACAAACACCCGCAAGTCAATCGGCACCTTTCAGTACAGGGGTCAGCCACCAGCTATGAAGCTCTGCGCTTCTACAAAGACAACTTTGATATTCGCCGTGCCGTTTTGCCTAGGGTGTTATCTATAGATCAGGTGCGTGGTGTCGCAAAACACAGCCCGGTCGAGTTGGAGGTATTTGCCTTTGGCAGTCTGTGCATCATGGCAGAGGGACGCTGTTACTTGTCTTCCTATCTCACCGATGAGTCACCCAATACCCGCGGTGCCTGCTCGCCAGCCAAGGCTGTGCGTTGGCATGAAACTCCGAACGGTTTGGAGTCACGTCTTAACGATGTATTGATCGACCGCTATGGCAAGGGCGAATCTGCCGGCTATCCCACTCTGTGCAAAGGTCGTTTCGAAGTTGAGGGAAGTGTGTACCACGCTATTGAAGAGCCGGTGAGTCTGAACACTCTGGACTTGCTCCCGGAACTGAAAGAGCTTGGCATCAGCGCCGTGAAAATCGAAGGCCGCCAACGCAGCCCGTCATATATCGCTGATGTTGCGCGCACTTGGCGCCAAGCTCTTGACCGGCTAAATGCAGGCGCCGGGGATTTTCGTGTGGATCCTGCTTGGAACAGCACGCTGGCGGGCTTGTCGGAAGGTGGCCTGACCACCATTGGCGCCTATCATCGCAAATGGAAATAACGCGGAGTAACTCCATGATGAAGCTCTCTTTGGGCCCGATTCTTTGGTTCTGGTCTAAACAAACCGTGTTTGATTTCTACGCCAACGCCGCCGAATGGCCGGTTGATACGGTGTACTTGGGGGAAACCGTTTGCTCCCGCCGCCGTGAATTGAAGCTGGCAGATTGGTTCGAGATCGCCAGCGTACTCAAGGAATCCGGCAAACAGGTCGTGCTATCAACGCAAACTCTGATCGAGTCCGAAGCTGACCTGCGAGCGTTACGTAAAATCTGCAGCCAGCAGGAATATCTTGTTGAAGCCAACGACCAAAGTGCGCTGCAATTGGCAACCCAGAACAAACTGCCATTCGTGACCGGCCCTTCGATGAATCTCTACAACACCGCGACATTGAAGCTGCTAGCAAAACAGGGTTTGAAAGGTTGGAGCTTGCCCGTAGAGCTGGGCCGAGAAACCTTACAGCAGTTAATTGTGGAGCTAAAAAACGAAGGTCTGGATTTGCCTGCGGAAGTGTTCGCTTGGGGCTTCCTGCCCTTGGCTTGGTCGTCCCGTTGTTTTACTGCTCGGCACTATAATCTGCCTAAAGACAACTGTGAATTCCGCTGTTTGCAACACCCAGATGGGATGGAGCTGCGTTCACGGGAATCGCAAGAGCTATTTCGGTTGAATGGTATTTCAACCTTGTCTGGCTCCCGCTACGACCTGATGCGCGAAATACCGGATATGGAAAAAATGGGCGTAGCAACTGTGCGCCTAAGCCCCGAGCATCAGGGCATGGCTGAAGTGGTTCGCCGCTATGATCAGGTGCGTCGTGGGGAGGCTCCGGCAGCGGACCCATTGCAGTTGGTAGAGGCGCCGCCCTGTAACGGTTACTGGTATGGCAAGCCGGGCATGGATCTTGTGGTTGACCAGACTTAGGGCTGGCCAAATAGCCGCCTCCCCCAATCCTCAACCGTGCCGTTTTCCAGCCGCTTTTGAGCCAGCCCACGAAGATTCGGAGAGAGATGTTCCAGCTCGGCCATCTCTTCAAGTGCAGTTTGCTCCAGTGTGGAATCGTATAGTAGGGATAATACTCGGCTCAGAGGCCATGCGGGGTTCGGCCTCTGGTCAAGGATGAGTATGTTTCTCTGGCTAATTTGCCCTGACTGCAGCACCCGGTAGTACCATCCTGTTCTCAGGGTGTTTTGCAGGCGCTGAGACATATCGGGAATTCCGAAGCGAAGGTTTAATCGCCAGCAAGGCTGGCGAGGCTGGGAGACTTGAACAACGGCTTCCCCAAGCGCGAAAATATCGCCCACACACACGTCGGCTTCGGTAAATCCTGAAGTCACTAGATTTTCACCAAAGGCTCCCGGCTGGCAATGCCCAGCGGCGGGTTCGGGCAAAGCTTTACGAAGTCGCGGATAATGCTCTGAGGCAAAGTGGTGCAGGGCTTTTTCTGGCCCTCCATGGTGGTTTTTGTCGCCTTGCTGGTCGTCGCTCAAGCCATTTGAATGTAGATAGGCGGAGTCAACCTGTTGCTTGTAGATACCCGTAAGGGTCTCGGTATCGCCAAGCTTGTTTAAATTGCCAACTCTGAGTTCCTTGATTACAACGCCGTTTGCCATTTGAGTTCTCCAAAGCTTCCCGAACTGGAATCAGTTCACCAGATTGCCATCATGGCACCGGCGCCCAGAATCAGCGATCCTCCAACCTCAGCCGCAATAAGGGTTATCATAAAACCATGAACAATCCAAAACGGCAGTGCTATGGTGCCCAACGTGTGTGGCTTGCGTAGCTGGTTGCTGGTATCTCGCAAAAAGCCGTGAATGATGTAAGTGCCAATGGCTAAAGCAAAAAAGCCCAAGGCAGAGACGGCGCCTAGAGTATTCAGCCAATCCGGAAATACACTGTAGCTGGCAAACCAACCCAGCAACACGGCGGCAAAGCTGTACATGAGTGAGCTGCGGTGGGCAATGTCTACATACCGTGGCGCAGCTGCTTTAGGGCTTTGGGCCATGCACCAGTACTTCCAGATACCTGTCAACAGCCCCGTCATAAAAAAGACAAAAGCGGCGGTAAGGCAGAGCCGTTCAGCCAGTGACATCATGTGAATTTCGTTCATTTTGCTCTCTCACTGTGCAAATCCCGCCGGATTCCGTTTAATGTTCCTAAACCATCGCACAGGGTTGCATGGGTTTGATATGGCCCCAGCAACAGAAAGCTTCAAAATAAACGCAATTTCCGGAGCTTGAGATCCCAGTCTAAACTGTCGAGAAGGTTTTTGAGGGCTAGCCCCAGTTCCGTATCTCCTTCTATGACCAGTCGTCGCTGAAAAAACAGCTGATCAGGGTCTTGCCGACGTTCGGCGAGAGTTTTGAAGGCAGAGAAGGAACCTCGAATGGTGGCTTCTCCTGACCCATTTAGTACACGCAGCCTGCCAGACCAAAATCCAAATGTAATGCCCGGATGGCCGCCATTCACCTCCAGCCGGATACTGCGTCCTTCAAAATCGTCAAACTCGCCATCAGCAATGGCTTCCGCAAAAACTCGATTGAGGGGCGCTTCTGCAACAAGTTGCTTCATCGGCATAGGAATTGAGCGGTCAATGGCGTCGAGCAAAGGAAAGGGTGATGGCAGGTATTCAGAAAGTAATGCCAGAGAGTCGCTGACCAGAGGCGTGTTAGATAAAGGTAAACGAATCGGCAAGGGCAGGGCCATAATCAACTCCGGGCAGTGAATTCAGACTGCCCAGAGTAAACAAAACGCGCTGAGTTTGATTTGATATAGCTCAGCCTTTGTGCAGACCTTCCTCCACAGCCCATACAGCAACCTCAACTCGCGAGCGCAGGCTAAGTTTTTTGAGTAGGTGCTTCACGTGCACTTTTACGGTGCCATCGCTGATATCCAGCTTGCGACCGATCATCTTGTTGGATAGGCCCTCTGCAATAAGCCGAAGAATGTCTTTTTCCCTCGGGGTTAGGCTGTCGAAATCAGGGCGTGAAGCTTGCTGTGGTTTGTTGGAACGCAAAGCTTCAGCGAGAAGAGTTGTCAGGCGGTCACTGATAACCATTTTTCCAAGCGCAGCTTGGCGCAGCTGGGCAATCATATCCTCCGGTTCCATATCTTTGAGCAGGTAGCCATCGGCACCAGCGCGCAGGGCAGCGACCACGTCATCTTCCTGATCAGAAACCGTGAACATTACTATGCGGGAGCTTACATTCAGTTCCCGTAGCTTTTTCAAGGCGTCAATGCCGCTGACCTCTGGCATATTAAGGTCCATCAGAATCAGGTCAGGCTCTAGCTCCGTTGCCAGTCGAATGCCGTCGTTGGCATTGCTGGCCTCGCCCGCCACTACCATGTCTTCTTCCATTTCGACGAGTTGTTTGATGCCTTGGCGCAACAATGGGTGGTCGTCGATCAGCAAAATGCTGGCGGGTGTATCAGACGCTACATCAGACATGGTATTTCGCTTCCTCTCTCTTGATTGCGTACCGGCGTGTTCAGGTGGCCGCGTTTTTAGTGTTCAGCTGATTGGCGTTTCACTTGGAATTAAGTGCCGGCTCTTTGGAATGAACGTAAGTATAACTTCAACGCCGCCGTTATCGCGGTTTTGTACAGTAATCTGGCCACCTAATGTGCGGGCACGGTCTTGCATGATGATCAGCCCGTAATGGTTGATCGGCTGTCCGCTTTCGGGCAAGCCCTTGCCGTTATCTAGTATTTTTACTTTTACTTGAGGAGATTCGAATAGCACGTCCACCGACACTTCTGTGGCATCCGCATGTTTGACAGCGTTGGCCAAACCCTCGCGCACAATTTGCAGCGTGTGGATATCCTCGTTTGGCGATAGGGCCTGCGGTGGTAGATTGTAATGTAGCCCCACAGGCTTACCCAATCTTGTTGAAAATTCCTCTATGGTTTTGCGCAGGGCGGTAGAAAGATCTGGAGTGTCTAGTTTCAAACGGAATGTCGCCAACAACTCTCGTAGCTGGCGATAGGCGCTGTTCAGACCTGTGCTCAGCTCTTCTAGAATAGCGTCGTGGGCGCTTTTTTGATCACCCTCTATATTCAAGCGACGTAGGCGGGCGACCTGCATTTTTAAATAGGACAAGGATTGCGCCAGAGAGTCGTGAAGTTCTCTGGCAATGACTGTTCGCTCCTCGGCCAGCGTAAGCTGCTGTTCTTCCGTAATCTGGCGTTCTAGGAAAATGGCGGTCGCTAATTGGTCGCTAAGCGTCTCTAGCAGGCGGCGGGCGGTGTCAGATAGGCCTTTTTCTACAGGGTACCAAACCTCTAGAGTGCCAAGGAGTGTGCCGGGAGTTCGGATGGGCAGTAGTAGCCTGCGGCCATCGCTCTCTTCTGTAGGTAACTCGTCATAAAGTTCGGATGTTACCAAACAGGCATTGCAGTGATGGTCGCGGCAGTAGAAGGGCCGATCTGTTGAAGCTGTGGTAACCGCCTGAACAGGCTCTGCAGATTCCTTGTCGTGCAGGTACAGCCGAATTGGCCCTAGGCCGAGAAGTTGCTCAAGCTCTTGCAGCATAGGCACCGCGCCGCTGCATAGGTCGTGGTTGGCAAACAAATTCCGGCTGGCGGAGTGAAGTAGTTGTAGGGCGGCATGGCTTTGTTCGAGCTCTTCAGTTTTGCTGCGAGCACGCTCTTCCAGCTCATAATAGGTGAGTGCTAGTTCGCTACTCATTTGGTCAAACGCGCTGCCCAGCTGTGCCAGCTCGTCGCTTCCTTTCATGTTCGCCTTTTGCGAAAAGTCTTGTTCGCCCACGGCTTTCGCAACGTTAACCAACTTTCGCAAGGGTTTTAGTACTCTGTTTCGCAGATCAACAAATAGGGCCACAATAATAAGTATCGAAAAAGCCAAGCTGATGATCTGAATAAGGTGTAGCAAACCTATGCGCGCTTCGGTGCGTCGTTCTAGCATGCTGACCAATTGATTTACAGACGCCACGTAAGATTCTGTAGCAGCAAGCATCTCGGCGCTTATAGGCGCGCCCTTTGGATGGCTTTCCAGATCAGGCCGTAGTGTTCTTTTCCAATATGTGAGGATGGCTTGGTACTGCTTTGCGAGAGGGTGATCTTGAGCTTCGGGAATAGCGCGAGCAATGTGATTGTCTTCGAGGCTGAGCTCATAGCGAGATGCTCGTTCCTGAATGTTGCTTGCTGTGGCGTCACTATTTTCTGGACTGGCGGCATGCGACAGTAGTCGGAACGCACCCATGCGCAAGGCGCCAGCCAAGTTAATCGCTGTGGCGTTCCCTTCAATGCTCTTTGAAACTGCAAGCGTTGTAGCCATGCTGACAATAGATGTCAGTACAACGGCGAAAACTACGATAGCAATCCGGTTAACAAGGGGGCTTCGGGATTTCATTAAGTCTCGTCTTTGCAGTCGCCGGGCACGAATACCTCCTTGAGGTTAGTCAATTACCCCAATGGTCAGTATCCCATCATAGTCTTTGACCTGCGCTAGGGCAAAAGCTGAGACTGAACGACAGTAAAAAAAACGGTTCACAAAGGCGTTAACGGATGAAGTCAAAGGCGGATCAGGAGGATGAGCGGCTCGCATCACTTGCCGTGATCCTGCCGCTGGCACTCACAGGCTTCGTTATTGCAGCGGGCTGCTGGACGCTATTTGCAGTTGCTGGCATTCATCTTCGGGCCGAACTCAACCTGAGTAATCTTCAATTTGGCCTCTTGTTGGCCATGCCCATGGCTGTAAGCGCCTTTTTGGCTGTACCCGCAGGTCTGGCTGCCCGAAAGTTTGGTGCCCGCCGTATTATGCTTATTTGCCTTGCCGGGCTCGCGGTTTGCATGGTGGTTTTGCTCACTACTGATACCTTCCTCGGGTATCTGCTCGCAGCCGGTGGGCTCGGGTTGGCTGGCGGGTTTTACAGTGCAGGGCTGCAGTTTGTAACCAGTAGCTGCAAGCCACAGCGGTTGGGTCTTGTGCTTGGAGTGTTTGGCGCAGGCGTTACCGGCGCTGGGTTTACCTACTACCTCGTTCCACTGTTCCATGAAGCCTTCTCTTGGCATGGCGTACCGCTGGCCTACTTGATTGTCCTTTTGTTGGTGCTCGCACTTTTGTTGTTACTCACGGACCCGGAGGATGCCGTCGCAGACCCGCAAATTGAAGTCTCTATTTTCGTGCTGTTCTGTCGCTATAGGCGGCGGGGCATTTGGCAGCTGGGCGCCTATTTTGGAGTGGTCGCAGGCAGTTTTTTTGCGCTGGCTTTGTGGCTTCCAGACTATCTTTCCTCCCAGTTCGATTTGCAGGTGCAATCCGGCGCCAAGCTTGCACAGTGGTTCATTATTCCCGGTGCTCTGGCGCAGATTCTGGGGGGCGGTTTGTCTGATCGTTTTGGCAGCCCTAAAGTCGTTAGTCGGTCGCTTCTCGTTGGCTTAGTCGCCTTAGTGGTGCTGTCCTATCCGCCTATGACGCTGTTTATTCGAGGTGTAGAAACGATCATTACGGTTGAGTTTGCTTTGCCTATGACGGTTGAAAGTGTCTTTGTGGTGGTGCTCGGAATAACCCTTGGATGCGCTATGGGCGGCCTACAGAGAATGGTGATTATTGAAAGTCGCCAGAACGCTGCGTTTGTTGCCGGTTTATTACTTGTTAGTGCCTGTTCCGTAGCTTTCCTGCTACCGGTTATTTTTGGCGCAGTGAATCACTGGCTGGGTGTTCGCAGTGCTGTGTTTATGATCCTGTTCCTTCTGCTTTGCATTTGCCAATTCATGTTTGCCCGCTTCAATCGCCAACACGAACGCCAGACCCTCCTCCAACCGGGGATATGAGACACCTACCACCTCAGTGGTAGGTGCGGGTTATGTGGTAGTAACCACGCAGATTTCAGGGTTGTTCTCCCACACAATGATCTTAAATCGGAAAAACGATCCGGCAGACGGAGAGAGAGACCATGAGTCATTTGATCGATAAGCTGAGTTACTTCAGCAAAAAACGCGAGTCCTTCGCGAACGGCCACGGCGAAACCCACGACGTGAATCGCGACTGGGAAGACAGCTACCGCCAGCGCTGGCAGCACGATAAGATTGTGCGTTCCACTCACGGCGTAAACTGCACCGGTTCCTGTAGCTGGAAGATCTACGTTAAGAATGGTTTGGTTACCTGGGAAACCCAGCAAACTGACTATCCCCGTACCCGCCCGGATCTACCCAACCATGAGCCTCGTGGCTGCCCTCGCGGTGCCAGTTACTCCTGGTACATGTACAGCGCCAACCGTCTGAAATACCCGTTAATGCGCAAGCACCTAATGAAGCTTTGGCGCGCAGCACGTATTCAGTTCAACGACCCTGTTGAAGCTTGGGCTTCCATTGTGGAAGATCCGAAGAAAACTGCCGAGTACAAGCCCCGCCGTGGTATGGGCGGCTTCGTGCGTTCTACTTGGGACGAAGTTAACGAGTTGATTGGCGCGGCAAACGTATACACCGCCAAGAAAGTCGGCCCGGATCGCATTATCGGCTTCTCGCCAATCCCGGCCATGTCCATGGTGTCTTATGCTTCCGGTAGCCGTTACCTTTCCATGATTGGCGGCGTGTGCTTGAGCTTCTACGATTGGTACTGCGATTTGCCACCGGCATCTCCGCAAGTTTGGGGTGAGCAAACCGACGTTCCTGAGTCAGCAGACTGGTATAACTCGGGCTACATCATTGCTTGGGGCTCCAACGTACCGCAAACCCGTACTCCGGACGCCCACTTCTTCACCGAAGTGCGCTACAAAGGTACCAAGACCGTCGCCATTACCCCGGATTACGCCGAAGTATCCAAGCTTTCTGACGAGTGGCTGAACCCCAAGCAGGGTACAGATGCGGCTCTAGGTATGGCCATGGGCCATGTCATTTTGAAAGAGTTCCACCTCGACAATCCTAGTGAGTATTTCACCGACTACGTGCGACGCTACACCGATATGCCGTATCTGGTTAAGCTCGATAAAATGGAAGATGGCCGTTACGTGCCTGGCCGGTTCCTGCGCGCCAGTGACCTGGTGGGTGGTCTGGGTGAAGAGAACAACCCTGAGTGGAAAACCATTGCCATTGACGAGGCCAGTAACCAACTGACTGCGCCCAACGGTTCTATCGGCTATCGCTGGGGTGAGAAAGGCAAGTGGAACCTCAAGCAAACAGCGAAAGCTGAAGATGTGAGCTTGCAACTGTCACTGGTCGAAAAGCATGACGAAGTTGTTGATGTGGCCTTTCCGTACTTCGGCGGTGTTAAGCACGACCACTTCAAGTCAGTTGAGATTAGCGACACCCTGACCCACAAGCTGGGCAGCCGCAAAATTGAGTTGGCTGAAGGCGGCGAAACCCTCGTGGTTACTGTGTACGACCTGATGATGGCCAACTACGGCCTGAGCCGTGGTCTGGGTGAAGACGACAGTGCAACCTCCTACGATCAGGTCAAGCCCTACACCCCGGCCTGGCAGGAGAAGATCACAGGCGTACCTGCCGAGAAAGTGATTCGTATCGCCCGTGAGTTCGGTGAGAACGCTCACAAAACTAAGGGCCGTTCCATGATCATTGTGGGTGCCGGTATGAACCACTGGTATCACATGGACATGAACTACCGTGCGCTGATCAACATGCTGGTCATGTGTGGCTGTATCGGTCAAAGCGGTGGTGGCTGGGCTCACTACGTGGGTCAGGAAAAACTGCGCCCGCAGACCGGCTGGCAGCCGCTGGCATTCGGTCTGGATTGGCAGCGTCCACCACGCCAGATGAACGGTACCTCGTTCTTCTACGCCCACTCCGGACAATGGCGCTACGAGAAGCTGGATGTGAGCGAGATTCTTTCGCCTCTGGCCGACAAGTCCAAGTTCGGCGGAAGCCTGATCGACTACAACGTGCGTGCAGAGCGCATGGGGTGGCTGCCATCTGCGCCGCAGCTTAATCGCAACCCGCTGACCATCGCAGCAGAAGCTGAAAAAGCGGGGATGGACGTGCCAGCCTACGTTGCCCAATCCATGAAGGACGGTTCACTGGCTTTTGCATCGGAAGATCCGGAAGCACCAGAGAACCACCCTCGCAATATGTTCATCTGGCGCTCTAACCTGTTGGGCTCCTCCGGCAAGGGCCATGAGTACATGCTCAAGTACCTGCTGGGTACCACTAGCGGTGTGCAGGGCAAAGATCTGGGCCATAACGGCGGAATCAAGCCTGAGGAAGTGAAGTGGCGCGATGATGCACCGGAAGGCAAGCTCGACTTGTTGGTGACTCTGGACTTCCGTATGTCCACCACTTGCCTGTATTCAGACATAGTTCTGCCTACCGCTACTTGGTACGAGAAGAACGATCTGAATACATCCGACATGCACCCATTCATTCACCCGCTGACTGCTGCGACAGACCCTGCGTGGGAGTCTCGCAGTGACTGGGAAATCTACAAAGGCATCGCCAAGTCCTTCTCCAAGGCGTCGGAAGGCCATTTGGGTGTCGAAAAAGACGTGGTGACCCTGCCGCTGATGCACGACGCTGCAGCAGAACTGGGCCAGCCGTTTGATGTGAAAGACTGGAAGAAAGGCGAGTGTGAGCTGATTCCTGGCAAAACCGCGCCAAACTTCATCACCGTAGAGCGGGATTACCCGAATACCTACGCGCGCTTCACCTCACTTGGGCCACTGATGGACAAGTTGGGTAACGGTGGCAAGGGTATTAACTGGAATACCGAAAAAGAAGTGAACTTCCTGGGTGAGCTGAACTATAAGCACATCGACGGAGCGAACGCAGGTCGTCCGAAAATTGAAAGTGCCATCGATGCAGCCGAAGTAATTCTGACGCTGGCGCCGGAAACCAACGGTCACGTAGCTGTTAAAGCCTGGGCTGCGCTGTCGGAGTTCACCGGGCTGGATCACAGCCACCTTGCGGTAGGTAAAGAGCACGAAGCGATTCGCTTCCGCGATATTGTAGCGCAGCCCCGCAAGATTATCTCGAGCCCTACGTGGTCTGGTTTGGAAGACGATCATGTTTCCTACAACGCTGGCTACACCAACGTACATGAGCTGATTCCCTGGCGCACACTGACAGGCCGTCAGCAGTTCTATCTAGATCACGAGTGGATGCGTGCCTTCGGCGAAAGCCTGCTGGTGTACCGTCCGCCCATTAACACCAAAGCCGCAGCGCCATTGTTGAATGCAAAACCCAATGGCAACCCGGAAAAAGCGTTGAACTTCCTAACACCGCACCAGAAGTGGGGCATTCACAGTACCTACAGTGACAACCTGTTGATGCTGACCCTATCCCGCGGCGGCCCCATTGTGTGGCTGAGTGAGGATGACGCCCGCGACGTGGGTGTTGAAGACAACGATTGGGTAGAAGTATTCAACGCCAACGGCGCACTTGCAGCGCGGGCGGTGGTCAGCCAGCGGGTTATGCCGGGCATGATGATGATGTACCACGCTCAAGAGCGGATCGTGAACATCCCGGGCTCTGAGGTAACAGGTAGCCGCGGCGGTATTCACAACTCGGTTACCCGGGCTTGCCCGAAGCCCACGCATATGATTGGTGGCTACGCGCAGTTCTCCTACGGCTTTAACTACTACGGAACCGTAGGCTCCAACCGCGACGAATTTGTGGTGGTGCGCAAAATGAAGAACGTTGACTGGCTTGATGGCGAAGGCAACGACACTGTTCAGGAGGCTGTAAAATGAAGATCCGTTCCCAAGTAGGCATGGTGCTGAACCTGGACAAATGCATCGGTTGCCATACCTGTTCAGTGACCTGTAAAAACGTGTGGACCAGCCGTGAAGGTATGGAATATGCCTGGTTCAACAACGTAGAAACCAAGCCCGGCATTGGTTACCCGAAAGAGTGGGAGAATCAGGACAAGTGGAAAGGCGGCTGGATGCGCGATGCCAGCGGCAAAATCCGCCCGCGCATTGGCGGTAAGTTCCGGGTATTGGCAAACATTTTTGCCAATCCGGATTTGCCGGAAATTGACGACTACTATGAGCCGTTTGATTTCGATTATCAGCACCTGCACACCGCAGGCGACAGCAAGCACCAGCCGGTTGCACGGCCTCGCTCGCTAATCTCCGGCAAGCGCATGCAGAAAATCGAGTGGGGCCCGAACTGGGAAGAAATTCTCGGTACCGAGTTTGCCAAGCGTCGCAAGGATAAAAACTTCGACCAGATTCAAGCCGATATTTACGGTCAGTTTGAAAGCACGTTCATGATGTACCTACCTCGCCTGTGCGAGCACTGCCTGAACCCGACCTGTGTGGCCAGTTGCCCAAGTGGTGCCATCTACAAGCGGGAAGAGGATGGCATCGTACTGATCGATCAGGACAAATGCCGTGGCTGGCGTATGTGTGTGTCCGGCTGCCCGTACAAGAAGATCTACTTCAACTGGAAAACCGGCAAGTCTGAAAAGTGCATTTTCTGCTACCCGCGTATCGAAGCCGGTATGCCGACCGTGTGCTCCGAGACCTGCGTAGGCCGTATCCGCTATTTGGGTGTGCTGCTTTACGATGCCGACCGCATTGAAGAAGTAGCGAGCACTCCGGGGGAGCACGAGCTTTACGAAAAGCAGTTGGAAATCTTCCTTGACCCCAACGACCCGAAAGTCATTGAGCAGGCCAAAAAAGATGGCGTGCCAATGAACGTGATTCAGGCGGCTCAGCGCAGCCCGGTGTACAAGATGGCAGTGGACTGGAAACTGGCCCTGCCTCTGCACCCTGAATACCGCACTCTGCCCATGGTCTGGTACGTGCCGCCACTGAGCCCGATCCAGTCTGCAGCGGAAGCCGGCAAGGTTGAGTTTGATGGCGTATTGCCGAAGATCGAAAGCCTGCGGATACCGGTGAAGTATCTGGCCAACCTGCTTACCGCGGGTGACGAGAAACCGATTGTGCGTGCGCTCAAGCGCATCATGGCTATGCGCTTGTATAAGCGTGCAGAAACAGTAGACGGTGTTGAGGATCTGCGCGCATTGGAAGAAGTGGGTCTAACTAAGGCTCAAGCCGACGAAATGTATCGTTATCTGGCCATTGCCGATTACGAGGATCGTTTCGTGATTCCGACCAGCCATCGAGAACTGGCGAAGGAGGCCTTCCCGGATGCACACGGTGAGCGCGGTGGTTGCGGCTTCAGCTTCGGCAACGGTTGCAGTGGTGGCGACAGCGAATTCAGCATGTTTGGCGGTCGTAAAAACACCTCCACTATGGTGCAAAAGCTGACCACTGTGAAGCAAGTCGATCCGAAACAGCTGCAGGAATAAGGAGGCCACATGAAACTACTGAAAGTACTGGCACGGATTCTGGAGTATCCCACAGCGGAACTTCAGGCCTCCAAAGACGCCATGGTTGCCGCTGTTCTGGAGGACAGCCGGTTGCCACGGAAAAACAAGGAGCAGCTGCTCCAGTGTATTGATCGCCTGTGCGGTGACGACCTGCTGGATCTCGAAGAGGCCTACACCGGCACCTTCGACAAAGGCCGAGCCACCTCGTTGCTATTGTTTGAGCACGTTCATGGGGAGTCCCGTGACCGTGGTCAGGCCATGGTTGATCTGATGGAGCAATATCGCGCTAACGGGTTGGAAATCGACGCCAAGGAATTGCCGGATTATCTGCCGCTGTTTCTGGAGTATTTGTCGACCCGGCCTTGGGACGAGATTAAAAACTGGTTGGAGGATATCCACCACATTCTTGGCCTATTGGGCGAGCGCCTGTACCAGCGTGAAAGCATCTATCACGTAGCCATGGACTCTCTGCTGGAACTGTCTGGTCGCACCACGAACCGTCAGGAGCTGGCACAGCTTGTGGCCTCTGAGGAGCGTGACGATACGGCAGAAGCTCTGGACAAGGTCTGGGAAGAAGAAATGGTGAAGTTCGTGGATGATCAGGGCAGTTCCTGTAATACAGGTGGCGTTGTCGGCCAGCGCCGCCGCGAGATGGAGCAAACCCAGACCATTCACCTCAGTGATCATCTGATGACGGATGTAACGCCCGCTCAGGCGCGTGCCGCCGCGAGAGACGCCTGACGGCGCAGGAGGAGACCAAGATGATGTCTTATCTGAATACACTGATTTTCGGGATTTACCCGTACATTGCGCTGGTGGTGATGATTATTGGCACCTGGGCAAGATACGACCACGGGCAGTTCACCTGGAAGGCACATTCCAGCCAGATACTGCGTAAGAAAAACATGGTGTTGGCCAGCGTGTTGTTCCACGTAGGCATTCTGGTGATCTTCTTTGGTCATTTGGTTGGCTTGCTTACACCGCATTTCATGTATGAGCCCTTCATGACAGCGGGTACCAAACAGGTGATGGCGATTGTGGTGGGTGGTATTGCCGGGGTGATGTGTCTGGTTGGTGGTGCAATGTTGGCTTATCGCCGACTGACCGACCCCAGAATCAGCGCTAGCAGCACCTTTGCTGACAACATGATTATTGTTGTTCTTGTGGTTCAGGTGGCACTGGGCTTGGCAACTATCCTGCCAACACTGGGCCACCTTGATGGTGCCACCATGTTGCAATTGGCGGGTTGGGCACAAGCGATCTTTACCTTCCAGGGTGGGGCAGCGGAATACTTAGTGGGCGTACACTGGATTTATAAGCTCCATATGTTCCTCGGTCTGACCATCTTTGTACTTTTCCCCTTCACCCGTTTGGTGCACATGCTAAGTGTGCCGCTGGAGTATTTCGGGCGGAAGTATCAGGTGGTGCGTAAGCGGGCGTAATTTGAATGAAACAGGGGGCTGGTTGGTTGACCTGTCCCCCACTTTATTAAAGGTAACAGCCATGCAACTGATCCCCACCGGTGAGCCGGAAAAACCCAGAAACCAGTTCCCGCCCGTGTATGTGGGTGAAACCCTGATTACCGAAGAAGATATTGCCCGGGAAATGCAGCATCACCCGGCTGAAGAGATTGCTGAAGCTTGGCATGAAGCGGCTAAAAGCCTTGTTATTCGGGAGCTTTTGTTGCAACAGGCGAAAGCTCTCAACTTACCGGAAGAGCTAGACGAAGAAGCCGCGATCGCTCGCGTACTAGAGCAAGAGCTCGATGTGCCGGAACCCAGCGACGAGGATTGCGAACGCTTTCATGCGTCGAACCCCGATCGGTTCCGCAGCCCAACGCTCATGGCTGTCAGCCACATTCTGCTTGCCGCCGCGCCAGATGATGTGGAAGAGCGCATGCGCCAAGAAGAAGTTGGGCGGCAATTGTTGTCGTCCCTAGTAGAAGGCCGCGCCCAGTTTGTGCCTTTAGCAAAACAGTACTCTGCTTGCGAATCCCGTCATCAAGGCGGCAGTCTTGGCCAGATCAGTAAGGGGCAAACCGTTGAAGAGTTTGAAAGGCCTGTGCTCACCCTCAAAGAGGGCCTGAATCCGGAATTGATCGAAAGCCGCTACGGCTGGCACATCGTTCGAGTGGACCAGCGTATTGATGGTGAGCAACTGCCATACGAGCATGTGAAGCCGAAAATCCGCCAATACTTGAGCGAGAGCGTTACCCGACGGGCCTGTCGTCAGTACCTACAGGTGCTGGCGTTTGAAGCGGGCGTTGAAGGTGTAGATCTTGAATTGCCAGATTCACCGTTGATGCAGTGATCGCAGCGCGTGAGCGTGAAAGTCAATCTGTGAAGTGGGTAGTAATGCGAAATTTTGCGTTAAGTCAATTTACCCTGAATAACCGCGTTACTACCTCCATGGAGGGAGCGATTTTCCGAAAGTATCCTCCTATTATTTAAAACATGATTTTGAATGCATGATTTGGACGAGGATAAAACAATGGTGGCGATGCAATCTGCAGAAACCCGCTACGCCAAACCGATTATGGTGGCTATCAATACGCTAACAGACGATGAAGGCGGGTTGCAGCCACTGCGCAGTCACGCTCTTTTCAAGACCCTCAGCAATGTGGATTTGGAGAACCTGATTCTGCAATCCCGTCGCTTGCGTCTTGGGCATCACCAACTGCTCTACCGTCAGGATATGCCCGCCCACCACTTTTTCTTTGTTATATCAGGTCGCTTGCGGCTGTATAGGCTGGATTCATCAGGCATTGATCGTACTCTCGATAGCATTGCGCCGGGCGATTGCTTTGCGGAAGTTATGATCTACGCCGATCCTGCCCGGTACGCATGCTACGCCGAAGCGCTGAAATCCAGTGAGGTTCTGATGATCCCGGTAAAAGCTTATCAGGAGCTACTTGATAGCAAGCCCGAGTATGCTAGCGCAGCGCTAAGACACTATGCCATGCGCGCAGTTTCCCGGTTCCATGATCTCGAGATTATGACGGTTCAGAACGCCCGTGATCGGCTGATTCGATACTTGATCGACTTGCTACCAAACGGCGTTGCAGAAGGTGGGGAAGTAGAGTTGCCTTTGCCAAAGTGCTTGGTTGCATCAAGGCTCGCGATGCAACCGGAAACCTTCTCCCGAATTTTGGCGGATCTCAAGTCTAACGGATTGGTGAGGGTGAACCGGAGCAAGCTGTTTATCTCCGATCCTAAAAGATTGATCGAAATCAGTCAGTAGAAATTAGAAAGGATATAGCCTTCATGATTAGCAGTTACAGTGACTTGATCAAAGCAACGAAAAGCGAGCGCGAACCCCAGCGTCTGTTGTTTGTTTTTTGCCGGGCTGAATTACCGGATGATGCCTCCACCGAGGAAAAAGCCGCATTCGAAAAAGGCGAGGGCGGTGCCCTTACTCCGGTTATATGTGTTGATAAAACTCCCCGGGAGGTTTCAGAGTTTTCTGTACTGGTGGAAGAGTCTCGAAATACCGGCCAGTCATGGGATGTGGTGTTTGTCGCAGCCATGTCCGGCAGAGGTGGAACGCCTCCATCGTCAGACGAAGCCCAGCAGCCGATGACCATGATGGTGGAATCCATTCGCTTGGGAAATGTTAGCAATTACCTGCCCTTAGATACGAGTGGAAACGCCGTTAGCCTTGGTTAAACGGAGTTATCTATCTGGTTTTTCACGGAAGATCTAACCACATAGAGGTATTTGATTTATTCCTCAGTCACCTAGGCTGGTTAACTCAAGCTTGGATGATTTGTTGTTTTTGTTGGGGGCTTGCTTTGAACGTTAATTTCCGTGCTGTTTTTTGTTTATTCACCCTGCTGCTGGCAACCTTACCTCTGGCTCAGGCCGCCCCCCTTAGTCAATATGAGCCGGTGGCCGGGCGCCAAGTTATCGAGAAGGCCTTTCCGGAAGTGACACAGCTGGAACCCAGAGAAGGCAACCGCGCCATACAAGAGTTGTATGCTGGCGACGAGCTCAAAGGCTATGCCTACCAATCCCTTGATTTTGTGCAAACCCCTGCCTATTCCGGTAAGCCGCTAAACGCCATGGTAGTGCTGGATACCGAAGGCACTATCCGCTTTGCCAAAGTGATTCACCACGACGAGCCCATACTTTTGGTGGGTATTCCCGAAAGCAAAATGCATGACTTCACTGACCAGTACGCCGGGCTGAAAGCAGACCAGCGCGTGACCGTAGGCGGTACCTCCACCGAGCGCAAGGTCGCTGTAGACGGTCTCTCCGGTGCTACCGTGACGGTAATGGTGATTAACGAAGTTATTATGCGAACCGCTCATCGGGTAGGCGCCGAGCTGGGTTTGGTAGAGGGTAGCGGTACCAAACGCCCACCCACAGCTGAAGTCATTATGGATGGTTTTCAGCCCCGTACTTGGGAGCAACTAACAGGTGATGGCTCAATTCGCCGCATGCTGCTAACCAAAGGTCAGGTAGATGACTCCTTCACAGGCACCGATGCAGAGGGTGTCGAAACGGCCGCACCGGATGAACGTGACGAACCTCTGATAGACCTGTACGCAGCCTATTTGGATACACCGACCATTGGCCGGAATCTGCTCGGCGAGAGCCAGTACGACTGGCTGATGTCCGAATTGAAAGAGGGGGAGCAGGCCATTGCCGTTATGGCTAACGGTGAATACTCCTTCAAAGGTTCCGGCTATGTGCGCGGTGGTATTTTTGACCGGGTTCAGATTCGTCAGTACGGCGATACCTTCAACTTCCGTGATCTGGACTTTTATCGCCTCAACGATGTGTATGCCGAAGGGATGCCGGATTTTAAGGAAATGGCGATTTTTATTGTTCGGCAACAGCACAATTTTGACCCCGGCACACTCTGGACTCTGGAACTGACCGTAAA
The DNA here is from genome assembly GCF_018860765.1 of Marinobacter salexigens. Lineage (GTDB taxonomy): Bacteria > Pseudomonadota > Gammaproteobacteria > Pseudomonadales > Oleiphilaceae > Marinobacter > Marinobacter salexigens_A. The sequence goes on along the minus strand of NZ_JAHKPV010000006.1, from coordinate 189,507 downwards.
GCGCCAGACCGGTCCTCTGGACAGCGAGTTTCAGGTGTTTCCGCTGGAGTACCAGTTGCCGGATCAGTATTACACTCGAGCAGAGCCAATTCTCACGGAGGAAGAGTGGCTTGAAGAGCAGCCTTTGTGGGTGCAGGTGTGGTATCAACGTCAGTTCCAGGTGATCGTGCTGGGAATCGGTATTGGTGTGCTGCTACTGATTCTGTTCTTCCAGGATTGGCTGGTGAAAAAGCCCAAGATTACGCGCTGGATTCGCCACGCATTCCTCACCTATACGCTATTTTTCATTGGTTGGTATGCCTTGGGCCAGTTGTCGATCGTTAACGTTTTGGCGTTCGTGCACAGTTTGGTCACTGGCTTTACTTGGGAAACCTTCCTTATTGACCCGATTATCTTTGTGCTATGGGCCGCTGTGGCGGGTATTGTGCTGCTGTGGGGACGCGCGGTTTATTGCGGTTGGCTGTGCCCGTTTGGTGCCCTGCAGGAGCTGATCAACGAAATTGCCCGCTTCTTCAAAGTGCGCCAGTACGACGTGCCCTGGGCGATTCACGAACGATTGTGGGCCGTTAAGTACATTGTGTTGCTTGTATTATTCGGGGTGTCTTTGGACTCCCTAGCAACTGCTGAAAAAATGGCGGAAATCGAGCCCTTCAAAACCGCGATTACCTTGCACTTCGACCGCAGTTGGCCGTTTGTCACCTACGCCGTTCTGTTGCTTGTAGTGAATATTTTTACTCGCAAAGTGTTCTGTCGCTACATGTGCCCACTGGGCGCCGCCTTGGCGCTTCCTACCAAACTGCGTGTGTTCGACTGGCTCAAACGCCGTAAAGAGTGCGGCAATCCTTGCCAGTTATGTGCCAAGGAATGTGAGGTTCAGGCGATTCATCCCGACGGCACCATCAATTATCAGGAATGTCATTACTGCCTGGATTGCCAGATGACCTATTTCGATGACCACAAATGCCCACCGCTGATCGTCAAGCGTCGGGGTAAACGTCGTGGTCACAATGCGCCGGGCCACCCGGAAGAGATTCCAGTGGTTCAGGTGACTTAGCAAGGCAAAAAACCAAAAACGAAAAAAACCAAAAAATAGAAATAGAACCGCCATTACTAATAACGGAGTTGGATGTTATGAAAAAGACAGATGAGTTCGAAAAGGACATGCCGGAAAGTGGTGAAAGCGGCCTGAGCCGCCGCCGTTTCCTGGGTGCTACTGCGCTGGCCGGTGCGGTTGGTGCTGCGGGCCTAGGTGGTGCTGTAATGACCCGCGAGTCCTTTGCCGCTGCGGCGAAGGAAGCACAAAACAAGATTCACGTAGGGCCGGGCGAACTTGACGAGTACTACGGTTTCTGGAGTGGTGGTCATCAGGGCGAAGTGCGAGTTCTTGGCGTGCCGTCCATGCGCGAATTGATGCGTATCCCTGTCTTTAATGTGGATTCTGCGACGGGCTGGGGTATTACTAACGAAAGTAAGGATGTTCTTGGTCACGACAACAAGTTCTTGAACGGCGACTGCCACCACCCCCACGTTTCCATGACCGATGGGCGTTACGATGGGAAATACCTGTTCATCAACGATAAAGCCAACACTCGCGTAGCTCGTATCCGTCTGGATATCATGAAGTGCGACAAAATCACTCACATTCCGAACGTGCAGGCGATTCACGGCTTGCGTTTGCAGAAGGTGCCGCACACCAAGTACGTGTTCTGTAATGCCGAGTATGTGATTCCCCATCCGAACGATGGTAGCGATTTTTCCATGGAGAACAGCTACACCATGTTCAATGCACTGGATGCGGAAACCATGGAAGTGGCCTGGCAGGTTATTGTCGATGGCAATCTGGATAACACCGATGCCGACTACACCGGTAAGTATGCAGCCTCTACCTGTTACAACTCGGAGAAGGCCAAGGATCTTGCGGGCACCATGCGCAACGATCGGGACTGGGTTGTGGTATTCAACGTTGAGCGTATCGAGGAAGCTGTAAAAAATGGCGACTTCAAGACGCTAGGTGATTCGAAAGTTCCGGTTGTCGATGGCCGTGGCAAATCTAAACTTACCCGTTACATTCCTGTGCCCAAAAACCCGCATGGTGTGAATACTTCTCCGGACGGTAAGTATTTCATCGCAGCCGGTAAGCTGTCGCCTACTTGTACGGTGATTGCGATCGATAAATTGGACGATGTGTTTGATGACAAAATCGAACTTCGCGATGTTGTTGTTGCCGAACCAGAGTTGGGTCTTGGGCCTCTGCACACCACCTACGATGGCCGCGGCAACGCATACACTACGCTGTTTATCGACAGTCAGGTAGCCAAGTGGAACATCGCTGATGCCATCAAGCACTATAACGGTGAAGACGTTAATTACCTGCGCCAGAAGCTGGATGTGCATTACCAGCCGGGCCATAACCATGCCTCACTGACAGAATCACGTGATGCGGATGGCAAGTGGCTGGTTGTTTTGTCAAAGTTCTCCAAAGACCGCTTCCTGCCGGTAGGTCCGTTGCATGCGGAGAACGATCAGTTGATCGATATTTCCGGTGAAGAGATGAAGCTGGTTCACGACGGCCCCGCCTTCGCCGAGCCACACGACTGCATTATGGTTCGCCGTGATCAGATCAAGACCAAGAAGGTTTATACCCGTGACGACCCTTACTTTGCTAGCGCCCGCGCTCAGGCCGAGAAGGATGGCATTACTCTGGAATCCGATAACAAGGTGATTCGCGATGGTAATAAGGTTCGCGTTTACATGACGTCGGTTGCGCCTATGTTCGGCTTGACTGAGTTCAAGGTGAAGCAGGGCGATGAGGTGACGGTGTATGTTACCAATCAGGATACCATTGAGGATGTGACTCATGGTTTCTCTATGGTTAACCATGGTGTGAGCATGGAGATCAGCCCGCAGCAGACGTCTTCGGTTACGTTCATTGCGGATAAGCCGGGGGTTAACTGGTATTACTGCAACTGGTTCTGTCACGCTTTGCACATGGAGATGACGGGTCGGATGTTGGTAGAGAAAGCCTGATTTAGGTGTTTTGACCGGAGCCCTTCTTTGGGCTCCGTGTTTTCTGACTTTTGAGAAGCAATACATTGGAAGAGCGACTTCCAAAACACGCTGTGAATACTTCCATGTACGCTTGGCTTCGCCATCCATGGCTTCGCACAGTTTTGGAAGTCGCTCTTCCAATGTATTGCCCGAATTTGGCAGTAGCTTTCAGCTAGAGAACTTATTTGATGTACCACATTTTGCGCGTAGTTGCGGCCCTGACAGTCGCTTCGCTATCGCTGACCGCTCAGGCCGATATTCAGCAGCAGCTGGATGATCTGGAGCCGGGCGCTTCTTTTGAGCTTCCACCTGAAAACCTTCCGTCTTTGGCCATTCGGGTGCCAGGGGTGGCTGTGGCTTGCAGTCCGAGAACACTGATTGATGGTGGCGGTACGGGGAATGCGGTGGAGATTCTGGCTGAGGGCGTAACGCTCACAGGGTGTCGTATCCGGAACTGGGGTACGGATCTGAATGAGCTTGATGCCGGGGTTTTTATTAACCGTGAGGCCAGTGACACGACGATTGAGAGTAACGACCTGCAAGGCACGGCGTTTGGTGTCTGGTTGGATGCGGCGCCGGATGTGACGGTTAGGAACAATATCATTCGTGGTGATGCGACTGTTCGTCCGAATGACCGCGGGAATGGTATTCATTTGTTCAATACCACCGGGGCTTTGATTGAAGGGAATGATATTCGCCAAACCCGAGATGCGATTTATATTGAGACGGCTAACGGGAATAAGATTCGCAATAACACCATGGCGGATCTGCGCTATGGGATTCACTATATGTATTCCATGGATAATCTGTTGGAAGGTAATGTGACCCGAGGGACCCGTACTGGCTACGCGCTGATGCAAAGCAAGCGGCTTACTGTGCTCAATAACCGTTCCGAGAATGATGAGAATTACGGCATTCTGATGAACTTCATTACCCAGTCGGTACTACGGGGGAATGTGGTTTCCGGCGTGTCGCAGGGTCAGACGGCTGGTGTTTCTGTATCTGGCGCTGAAGGGAAGGCCGTTTTTATCTATAACTCTTTGTACAACACGTTTGAAAACAACGTGTTTCGGGACAGCGGAGTGGGTATCCATTTAACCGCAGGCTCGGAGGATAACGAGGTTTTCCGTAATGCGTTTATCAACAATCAGCGTCAGGTCAAGTATGTCGCCCAGCGCACGCAGGAGTGGTCGAAGGGCGACGAGGGTAATTTCTGGAGTGACTATCTGGGTTGGGATCGCAATCAGGATGGTATCGGCGATGTGCCTTACGAGCCTAACGATAATGTTGATCGCCTGCTATGGACCTACCCCGAGGCCAAAATCCTGATGTTCAGCCCGGCGGTGGATACGCTGCGCTGGGTTCAGGAAGCGTTTCCAGTGGTTAAGGCCGCGGGAGTGACTGATTCATACCCGTTGATGAGTCCGCCCAACATGTTGCAACCGGAGTCCTGATGAGCTGTTTTTGTCTAGAGAATGTGAGCTACAAGTACGATAAGGCGCTGGTGTTGAATGGCGTTGATTTGCGGCTTGAGCCCGGGGAGATTCTTGGGTTGTTTGGTCACAACGGCGCAGGCAAAACGACCAGCATCAAGCTGATTCTGGGGTTGATGACCCCATCCCAAGGTAAAGTGTCGGTTTTGGATGGCGAAGCTGGCGATCCCAAAATCAGCCAGCATATCGGTTATCTGCCAGAGAACGTGATGTTTTATCCACAGCTCACCGGCCGCGAGATTCTTGCGCATTTTGCTCGGTTAAAAGGCGCGAACCTACGCCAAGTGCCTGAACTGCTGGGGCAGGTGGGGTTGGATGATGCGATGGATACTCGGGTTAAAACCTACTCCAAAGGCATGCGTCAGCGCCTTGGGCTCGCACAAGCATTGCTCGGTAAACCTCGGTTGTTGATGTTGGATGAGCCCACAGTGGGGCTGGATCCCGTGGCCACGGCTGATCTGTACCGCCTCTTGCGCAAGTTGCGGGATGAAGGCACGGGGATTGTTTTGTGCTCCCATGTGCTTCCCGGTGTGGAGCCCTATATTGATCGGGCGGCGATTCTTACCGAAGGCAGTTTGAAAGCAGTGGGGGATCTGGCCTCGTTGCGTAGGCAAGCTAACATGCCCACCACGCTTTCTATTGAACCGGAAAGCACCGTGGCGGCACTGGAGTCTGTTGTCAATAATGCCAAGGCTTCGGCAGGGCTAATGATGCGCCACGATAATGGACGGCTGCATGTGGATGTTCGCCCAGCGGAAAAAATGGCGTTGGTGAAGGCTCTGATGGCCTCCGGCGAGGTGCGCGACTTAGGCATTTACCAGCCAACACTGGAGGACGTGTATGTGCACTTTATAGGGTCTGGTGGTCTTGCCCACCGCGGAGGTGCGCAATGAACAGTATCTGGACTATTGCACGTAAGGAGTTGAGCGACAGCTTGCGCAACCGTTGGCTGATAGCGATCGCCATAGTGTTCGCAACTCTCGCAGTCGGCATCGCCTGGTTCGGTGCCGCAGCATCTGGGCAGGTGGGTTACGCCTCTACCCCGGCAACGATTGCCAGTCTTGCCAGTTTGGGTATTTTCCTCATTCCGCTTATTGCCCTGCTCTTGGCTTATGACGCCATTGTGGGGGAGGAAGAGGGCGGCACCTTGTTGCTGTTAATGACCTACCCCCTAAGCCGTGGGCAATTGTTGTTCGGCAAGTTTCTCGGCCACGGGCTTACGTTGGCGCTGGCTACCTTGATTGGCTTTGGCGTGGCAGGTGTTGCCATTGCATTGCTGGTAGAAGATGTCGCCGTCGGAGCTCTGGCTATCGCCATGTTCCGTTTTATCGTTTCGACCACATTGCTGGGCTGGAGTTTTATTGCACTGGCGTATGTCGTTAGCGTGCGTGTAAGCGAGAAACCGGTTGCTGCAGGATTAGCTTTAGCTATCTGGTTTTTCTTTGTGCTGATATTCGACTTGATGCTGCTTGGAACACTGGTTGCAAGCCAAGGCGAGTTCAACCCAGAACTGCTGCCCTGGCTGCTGCTACTCAACCCCACAGATATCTACCGTTTGCTAAACATAGTGACGTTTAGTGATAGCGCGCAGCTCAGTGGCGTTCTAAGCCTTGGTGCAGACCTGCCCATTGGCCCGAGCGGGCTGTGGCTGGCATTGGTTCTTTGGTTTGTTATTCCCTTAACTGGCGCATGGGCGTTGTTCCGTAGCCGCCGCATTTAATTTTGGCCAACCTAGCTTTAGCCACTTAACTCTGGAGAACTCCATGAAACCTGTACGTTTAAAACTATTATCTGCATTGCTGATGTTCTCGGTATTTCTGGTCGGCTGCTCCGGAGAAACTGAAGAAGTCGTCGAAAAACCCGCTGCGGTGCACATAGAAGACGGCGACGAGTGCCACGTATGCGGCATGGCCATAACCCGCTTCCCCGGCCCGAAGGGCGAAGTGATTACCGAAAAAGAACAAACCGTTCACAAATTCTGCTCCACCCGAGACATGTTCGCCTGGTCACTGCAGCCAGAGAACACAATGCGCAAGCACACGCTTTATGTTCACGACATGAGCCAAACCGAATGGGAAAGCCCCGATGACACCGCCCTGATAGACGCCCGCGAAGCTGTCTACGTGGTTGGCTCGAAACGCAAAGGCGCCATGGGTCAGACATTGGCGAGCTTCTCCACCGAATCGGCGGCTCATGACTTTATGATGGAACACGGGGGTGAGATATTGGCTTTTGATGCAATCACCTTAGAGCACCTCAACACAGAGATGCCCGCCGGTGAAATGCATGGTGATATGAGGCATTAAGGTCGGACTCTTCTCCATAGGGCCCGCCCCACAATCTTCAACTTGTCCCGGGTCGCCATCCGAGACAAGTTGGTCTTCACCACCCCTGCTGTAAACCGTGTCGACTTGGAATAGTCGATGCGCACATCCACTAAAACCGGCTTCCCAGCCGCCGACTTCTGAAGCGCAATCTCTAGGCTGTCAGAAATATCCTGATTCCCCGCCATAGAAACAAACTCAACACCCACAGCCTTGGCAAAGGCCTCATAGTCCATGGTGCCAAGCACCGTACAGGTCTTCTGGTTGTATGGAATTTGCTGTGCCTGAGCAATCTGCGATAGCTCACCATCATTAAACACGAAAATCATCACACCGGCCTGTAAACGTGCCGCGGTGACCAGCTCCATGCCCGTCATCAGCAATGCGCCATCGCCAACAATGCCGACAACTTGACGCTCAGGATTGGCAAGCTTTGCGCCGATAGCTCCGGGCACACAATAGCCCATGGCGTTGAAATCGCTCGGAGACATGTAATTCCGGGCGCCCAAAATAGGCATCAGCTCGGCCACCAAAAACGTATGATTGCCATCGTCCGCGACGACAATCGCATCGTTATTAAGGCGCTCACGCAGGTGGCTGAAAAACAGTTCCGGGTTTACCCGGTCGCCACTATCGTGATCACGCCACTCTTTTTTATAAGCCGCTTTGTCATGGGCAATTTGCGCGCGGATGCCAGTATCAGAGGCCGAGGCTTTTAGAGTTTTTACAGCTTTCAGAAGCGCAGGCAGGGTCACTCGTGCGTCTCCTTCAATGGCATGAGTGGCCGGATAGTTGGTGCTAAATACTTCAGGATTAATATCTAGATGAATCAAGGTGTTGGGCGGATTAATGCCGTAGCTTCCGGTTGGGATTTCCGAGAATCGTGTGCCGATCGCTAACAGGCAATCTATTTTTGCGAAGGCATTGGCTGCGGCTGGCACGGCATAGTGGCCCATACCCATTCCGGTGTGCAGCGGGTGGTCGCCCGGGAAGGCACTAAGGCCCTGAAGCGTTGTTGAAACAGGCGCATCCAGCAGTTCGGCCAGTTCGATCAAGTCTGCCTGAGCATCAACTGAGCCCCAGCCTGCAAAAATCCCTGGCTGCGTTGCCTGCACCAGAGCCTGAGCTGCCGCATCAATCAAAGTCTGGTCCGGTTGCTTGGGGGCAGGCGGGGCTTGGTAAAGTGGCATGTCGTCCACTTCGCCCAAAAAGTTGCTAATGTTTACCGGGATTTCGACAAAGACCGGCCCGGGCTCGCCACCCATTGCAGTGTCGTAGGCTTCGTAAAGCGTTGGAATGATTTCTCTGTGGTTGGCAATGCGCCACGTTTTCTTGGTGATTGGCTTGAGCAGGGCATGCTGGTCCATTTCGTGAAGCTGGTAACGGTGCCCCGACTCTGAATGAATCCCGCCGGAAATGATCAGCATGGGGATGCCATCAATGCCCGCCTCGCCGATACCGCTAGCGGCGTGGGTAACGCCCGCTGCTGGCACAATCAGCATGGTGCCCAGCTCTGCACCGGTGCGGCTGACCGCATCTGCCATAAACGCACCGCCGCACTCATGGGTTACAAGTGCAGGCTCAATGCTGTCAGAACGGTTAAGCTCGTCATAGATTTCAGTGGTGTGTACACCCGGAATGCCAAATGTGCGGCGTATGCCGAGTTGCTCCAGTGCATGGCGAACGAGAGTGGCGCCGGTTTTTTTCATGAGTCTGCCCTGAAAATTATTTTTGTGAGTTCAAGAGCTTAAAGCTTAACGACTCAGTAGGCCAGTGCAGTGAAGGGGGTAAAGAGTGGAAGAGTAGTGTAGGGGTTGATTGGTCAGCCGTATGGCTAAGACGAGGGGAATCACCCCCCCGTCATATTCATGAAGCGCAGGATTTGCACATCGCCATTGCTTGAGAAGTGGTGGCGCTCTGGCTTTAGATCCATTGAGTCGATGATGGTTTGCCGGAGTTTGTCATTGGTTACCGGATGGCCACGAAGTACCCGGCGAAGATCAACAGAGTGCTCGTTGCCCAAACAAAGCAGTAATCTGCCCTCAACGGTTACACGTACCCGGTTGCAGGTGGAGCAAAAATTGTGGGAGTGAGGCGAGATAAAGCCAACTTTAATAGGGCTGTCAGACATTCGGTAATAGCGGGCAGGGCCGCCGGAGTCTTCCGGCGTAGGCCTCAGGTCGTGGTGCTGGCGGACTATGTCGCGCACCTCGTCACTGGTACATAAAGCCTGACCACGATCGTGTTCGGAAATCTCACCCAGTGGCATTTCTTCAATAAACGTAATGTCCACGTTTTTCTTACGCGCAAACTCGATTAAATCCGGTACCTCGTGATCATTCCCACCTTTCATCACAACGGTATTGAGTTTAATGCCTTTAAACCCGGCAGCTCTGGCTGCGTCTATACCTTCCAGAACCTGCGACAGTTTACCCGTGCGGGTAATGCTGGCGAACTTTTCCGGATCCAAAGAGTCTAGGCTAATATTCAGCCGCTTCAGGCCAGCTTGCTGCAGTGGTTCTGCCATGGTTGGCAACTGGCTGCCGTTAGTGGTCATGGCGAAGTCACGCAGGCCGTAGGTACCTATTTCCCGAACCAGCTCAAGAATGTCTTTGCGAACCAGAGGTTCGCCACCGGTGAGGCGGATTTTTTCTGTGCCCAAAGACGCGAATGTTTTCGCTACTCGGGCAATTTCCTCAAGCGTTAAAACCTGTTGCCGTGGCAGAAACGTCATCTCCTCTGCCATGCAATAAACGCAGCGGAAATCGCAGCGGTCGGTAACGGACAGGCGCACGTAATTGACGGTTCTGCCAAAACGGTCTGTCAGTTTGCTTTTGGACATCGATATCTTTCCTGTAACTGCTGAATGCGCGTTTAAGGATTACTGATAGGTTGAGTATCGCAGAATCTAACAGGGAAGCCGATACCCCTCGTTAGGTAAGCCAGCCTAACGCCGTTCGTGGTGGATTCTTTGTTGAGAGCGCCTGATTGATTTGCGGAAGGTGGTTGATTTTCGATCAAAAGATGGTTATAAAATACTTGTTATTAGTTGAGCGCAAAACCCTGATGCGCGATGAAGGTCTCTCTGGAGGATAGGATGGAAAAACTACTGTTTCGTGCCAATAGCGCTATGGTTTGGTCTTTGTTCGGCCTCATTGCCACTATTTTGATGGCTTACCCCTTTGCCGGGCGATTTCCTATGATGATTCAAGTGCTTGCCCATGTGGGCACTTTGCTGTTTGCCGTTGGTATCAAAATTTCTTATGTTGCCCGGCTGGTATTTTTAAGCCGTCTCGGGAGACCTGTTCACTGATTATCGGTAGAATGGGCGAAAGATTGAACAGGGGTGAGGTTCTCGCTATGGCCGCGCGATCTGGCAAAACCGGTTTCAGGGTTCTTGCGTACTTATCAATAGGTTTGGCTGCCATCGGCGTTGTGTTGCCTTTGCTACCTACCACTCCCTTTGTCTTGCTGGCAGCTTTCTTTGCCAGCAAAGGTTCTCCGGCGTTTGCCAGTTGGCTTGAGGAACACCCGACGTTTGGACCAGCCATAATAGATTGGCGCCGAAACCGGGTTATACCCAAAAAGGCCAAAGTGCTGGCTTGCAGCATGATGTTGCTGAGCTGGAGCTTGTTGTTTTTTATGGGGGTAGCAGGAATAGTATTGGCTATATCAGGCACTTTTATGGCGTGCGTGGCGATGTACTTGTTAACTCGGCCTTCGTATTAACTTAACGGCTTTTACTGAATATCTGGAGTGTTGAATGCATATTACCCGATACACCGACTACTCACTTAGAGTGCTAATTTATTTGGCGGTGCAGGGTGATCGCCTGGCAACGATTCAGGAAATTGCCGACAGCTACGACATCTCCAAAAACCACTTGATGAAGGTAGTGCACCAGCTCAATAAAAAGGGCTATATAGAAACGGTCCGAGGCAAAAAAGGTGGCATGAGGCTGCACATGGCGCCAGAAGATATCAACGTGGGCGTGCTGGTACGTGAAACCGAGCATGATCTGAGCATTGTTGAATGTTACTCCTCTAAAAACGCCTGCAAAATCGCCCCGGCTTGTGGGCTCAAACCCATGTTCGGAGAAGCTCTGCAGGCATTCCTTTCAGTGCTCGATAAATACACTCTGCAAGACATTATGAAAGATCAGTACAAGCCGCAGCTACTAAGGCTACTCCAGATAGCCTGACGGCCTGCTTAGGTTGGCTGGCCTACCAGCTTAGTGCGCAGTGGGTCAGGCAGAGAGTAGGTCAGTATTCTTTTTACTACGGTGCTGTACTGGTGCCCAAAACTACCTGTGTTGTAGCCTATGCCGTGTTTGCGACATACCGCCTGAACTTTGCCGGAAATCTCCGGGTAACGGTGTGCCGGCAGATCCGGGAAAACATGGTGTTCGATCTGATAGCTCAAGTGCCCGCTAAGCAGATGTACCCATTTGTTGCCGGTAAAGTTTGACGAGCCGGTAAGCTGGCGCAAGTACCAGTGTCCCTTGCTTTCATTCTCACAGTCTTTTTCATTGAAGGTTTCAGCATCTTGAGTGAAGTGCCCGCAGAAGATCACGGTGGACGACCATAAGTTGCGCATCAGATTGGCCCCCAGGTTGCCCGCCAACACGATAGGCGCTACGGGCAGTGTAATAAGCGGGAAGAATACATAGTCTTTGAAGGCCTGCCTGCTGCCTTTGTGCAGGAGATCCCTTAGAAACGGAAGTTTGTCTCGCAGGCGGACCTCGCCGCGCCTTATGCGCTCGAACTCCAGCTCGTGCAAGCTAACACCCCATTGGAAAAACACGCTCAACAAAATGTAGTTTAGAAACTGCAGACTATGGGCTGGGTGCCATTTTTTATCATCACTCAGGCGCAGCAGGGCGTAGCCGTAGTCGCGGTCTTTGCCGATGATATTGGTGTAGGTGTGGTGCTCGAAATTGTGGGTTCGTCGCCAGGAGTCGGATGAGCACGCGGTGTCCCACTCGTAGGTTTGCGAGTGTAGGGAAGGGTCGTTCATCCAGTCATATTGGCCATGCATTACATTGTGGCCAATTTCCATGTTCTCTATGATTTTAGAAAGACCGAGAGAAATCGTTGCCGCCACAAAAATGGGTGGTATGAAGCCGAACGGCATCATTACCCTACCTCCCACTTCAAGGGCACGGTGCAAGCGGATGACTCGGCGTATGTAGCGCGCATCCCGCTCCCCCAAGTCTGCGAGAACCTCATCACGAATGGTGTCCAAATCTTGCTCCAGTTCTTGGAGCTGTACCTCAGTCATCTGTTTCATAGTGTTGCTCCTTAAACATCGATAGTTACAGGGCCATGGGGAATGGATATGCAAAGCTGAACGCTTTCCTCCCCAGGGCCGGAGGCTTTTCCGGTGAGTCGATTGATTACTGTACCGTTGGTTTTGCGGCAGCTGCATTGGTGGCAAATACCCATGCGACAGCCGTGGCGTGGTTTAAGGCCTGACGCCTCGGCGATTTCGAGCAAGCTGGCATCGCCCTCAGAGCTGGCTTCCAGATTGCTCTTGCAGAACTCTACTTTGCCGCCAAGAACCTGATCCGCCAGATCAGAGCTCAAAGTTGGAGCTGCCGAAGAAAAGAAAGTGTTGTGAATGTCCTTTTTGAGCACACCCTGCTGGTGCAATAGCTCGTTGGCGAGATCCATTAGACCTTTGGGGCCGCACAGGAATACGTGCCTTGCTTTGAGGCCTGGTACAGCTTTTAGGTCTTGGCTTTTCAAATAGCGGGGCTTGTCGTTTTCATTGGTAGCGATAATGTTCAAGGTTAGAGCACTGTAGCGGCTGGCAAGAGCCTTCAAGCGCTCTTCCGCAATAACATCCTGCTGGGTGCGCACGAAATAAAGCAGGGTGACCGGTGCCCGGAAGTCTCGCGCGGCCATGGTTTCCAGTTGGCTAAGAATCGGTGTAATACCGCTGCCACCAGCGATAAAGAGCACCGGCTTAGGTGTGTCTGGTAACAGGAAGTCTCCAAAGGCCTCACCAAAACCCAACACCTGCCCCTGACCGAGATGGTCATGCAACCAGTTGGTAACCAGACCGCCGGGCAGTCGTTTGATGGTTAGGGTAACCAGCCCCTGTTCAGACCATAGCTCGGGGGAGCTTGATAGGCTGAACGTGCGCGTGCGTTTAACGCCGTTAATCTCAACGCAAATGCTGACGTGTTGGCCTGCGTGAAAGCCAGCCCAGCGTGTCGCCGGTTTCAGTACAAATGTGCGCGTGTCAGCGGTTTCTTCAATAACCTGCTCGACCCTTGCAGGTGTTTGACTCTGTACCAACATGGGGTCAAGCGTCTCCAGCAGTGGGTCGAAGAAGGCAGCCGGATCATCCCGATTAAAAAGCTGCTTTCCAAGCCAGTGCAGTGCGTTTGTTTGAGTGTTTCTTGCCAGCATCATGCTTTCTCCTTATGCGGCCCAACCAAATGTGTACACTTGTACACACATTGTGTACGACTGTACACATGAGTGTTTAAGCAAACAACGGGGAGCCTTCTGTTGGCATTAAATGACAAACATTCGATACTTTATTTTTTGTGTATGTGTACACTTGTTACCCTAACCCAAAGATAAGTGCGGTATGGGCAAGTCATGTCGGAAAGAAAAAAACGCAAACCCGGGGAGACCCGTGAAAAGCTGATGAGTGCCGTGCTATCGCTAGTGAGCAAGGGGCGGCATTTCGCCAGCCTTGGTATTCGTGAGGTAACGCGTCAGGCGGGTGTGGTACCTACTTCTTTTTACCGGCACTTCCGCAACATGGATGATTTGGGGTTGCAACTAGTCGATGAGCTTGGGCTAGTGCTGCGACGAATGATGCGGGAGGCGCGTGAAAACGTCTTTCAGGCGGATAAGCTTATTGAGGAGTCGGTGGGGATTTTTGTCAGCCATGCTCAGGCTAATCGCAGTTTCTTTTTGTTTATGGCTCAAGGGTTGGCGGGGGAAAGCCGGGCTATTCAAGACGGCATTCGCAGTGAAATGCGATATTTTGCCACTGAGTTGGCGAACGACTTGCGGCGATTGAAACTGGCAGACCACCTTTCTGACGGAGATCTTGAAATGACCTGCGATCTGGTGGTTCGCAGTGTCGCCTTCAGCCTTACCGACCTAATGGGCATTTCGGCGGAAGATGAGTATCAGGTAGAACAAATAAGGAAGCGGACGTGCCGCTTCCTTCAGCTCATCTTCGTTGGTGCTGCACACTGGGATAACAAAGGGCCCTAAGCTCAGGCCTTGCCGTTTTTGCTTGCCAGCGCTTTTTTAGGCTTACGCTTGGGCGGTAGAATTAGCGCTTCTAGTTCATCAAACGCTTCTCCGGTATACACCGCCAGTTTTTGCATGCTGGGCAGGGTGTCCCGGCAGCCGGTAAACCCGAAATTCAGTGCTCCCGCATAGCTCAGGCAGGTAATATTCAGAGCACCGCCGTGCGCTATCAATGAAACCGGGTACATGGCCTCCAGCTTGGCGCCCTCGTAATACAAGGTTTCTTGCGGGCCGGGTACGTTGGATATGGTCACATTGAACACGGGGCGCATGCGCCCGCCAAGGCCAGACAAAAGCTGTAGAATATAGGGCGACATCAGCAGCATGGTGTACTGGGTGAGGGCGCTCTTGGGCAGCTTTTGCAGGTGCTCTTTTGCCCGGGTTGTGGAGGCAATGATGCTCTGTAAGCGGGTAAGTGGGTCGGCTTCGTTTGTTGCAAGAGAGGCAATCATGAAGCTGATCGCCGTGCCTGTGCCCTGATCATCTGCCGGCCGGATATTGACCGGAATACCTGCTGTAAGTGGGGTCTCCGGTAAGTCATTCTGTTCTAGCAAAAAGCGCCGAAGTGCTGTGCCACACAGGTACAGTACTATGTCGTTCAGAGACGATTTGGATACGTGAGCCAATTCTTTTAGGCGATCAAGCTTGTAGTGCTGAGTGGCAAACCGGCGCTGGCCGGTCACCCGGTGGTTAATTTTCGAGACTGGCCCGACAAAGGGTGCGGTAGGGCCCCCCTCCGGATGGCGAGCAGATTGCACGAGACGGTTCCCCGCGCGCCATAGAGTGGGCGCCATATCTGCTTGCAGCTTGACGGCATCCAGCGCCTGAGAAAATACAGAAGGAACGCTCTGCCTTGATTCGCCTTTGCGTGGTTTGAGTCTTTCCGGACGCATGGCCCAGGGTGGCAACATGCCCTTTTCATTTGGATCTGTACTCAAAACTCGCTGCAGCAAACGCACGCCACTGATGCCATCAATCATCGAGTGATGCATTTTCGTGTAGAGGGCAAACCGGTTATTTTCTAACCCCTCAATCACGTGGCACTCCCAGAGTGGGCGCGCGAAATCCAAAGGGTTGGAGTGTAAGCGCGACACTAGAACACCAAGCTCCCGTTCACCGCCGGGCTTGGGAAGAGCTGAGTGGCGCACGTGGTAGTCAAGATCGAGATTCTTGTCGACCTTCCAGGCGGGAGCTATTAGCCGGCCCAGTGTGCCGGACCATGCAAGCTTGGAGCACCACGGGTGTGCAATCTCGCCGGTCTCCTTCATGCTGGTAACCATATCGCGAAGGAAGGTGTCGGGCGCGTCTTTCGGCAATGAAAAAATCAACATGTTGCCAACATGCATTGGCGTGTCTTCTGACTCTACGGCTAACCATGAGGCATCAAGTGTTCCCAGACGTTTCATTCCTTAAGCACCTCTGCCCGGTTTGGGGCGTCAAAGTGTGTCTTTTATTTGTTGTCTGCAAGTATACGGGTTACTGCTTACTCAGACGATCATTGATGTGAAAAAAGTATCTTCAAACCATTTCAGAGGTTTTATACAAGGTTGCGCCTATCAGGCTCCCGAAAGTGTAGCGCTTATGTTAGTTTCACAACGTTAAACGAATAACAAATAACAACATCCGGAGGCATTGTGGAATCCAGCCCACTAATCTCAGCAGGACTGCCGATTGCATTGTTCATCATCATGATTGGTATAGGCATGACCCTGACCACTCGCGATTTTCGCCAAGTGGCGGTCTATCCCAAAGGCCTTATTGTAGGAACCTTAACGCAAATTTTGTTGATGCCTTTAGTAGCATTTGCATTGGCGTCTTTATTAGCAGTGCCACCCGCCATTGCGGTGGGCTTGGTGATTATTGCCGCGTGCCCTGGAGGCACTACCTCCAACCTTTTTGTGTTGCTTGCCAGAGGCAACATTGCACTGTCGATTGTGCTGACCGTTAGTGCGAGTTTGATCACCATTCTCACACTCCCACTGTTTGCCAATGTGGCGCTGCAGTTCTACATGGGCACGGAGGAAAATATTGTTCTGCCGGTATGGAAAACCATCGGTATGCTGATTGGAATCGTGCTTTTCCCGGTGGCAATCGGTATGCAGGTGCGCTCACGTAAACCAGAGGTTGCACGCAAGGCTGAAAGTATTGTGAGCGTGTTCGGCGGCGTTGTACTTGCCTTGTTGATCGTTGCGCTTATGTATGGCGCGCGGGATCAGATCTGGGAATTGCTCAAGCAGGCAGGTCCAGCAACCATTCTGCTGAATGCAGCGGGTATTTTTATCGGCTTGCTTGCGGGCCGTATGACGGGGCTAACCCAACGAGAATCTCTGGCCGTTGCGGTAGAGTTGGGCGTGAAGAATGGCACGATTGCTTTGATGGTGACCCTCACGTTACTGGAGTCTAGCGCCATGTCGATACCGGCAGCGGTCTATGGTGTGCTCATGTTTCCCATCGGCTTTTTGCTTGCTATGTACGGTCGGCGCCTCATTCCCAAAGCCAGCTCCGAGCTTGTGAAATAAGAGCCAATAGCTTCTGCCGGCGCTTGTGCGCCGGCAAGGGTTTCGCGCTTACACCCAACCGTCTTTATCCACCCGTGTGGGTTCCATACTGCCCGTGTGGAAGTCGATTTCCAGTTCCTGCCCCTCGGCGTTATCTCCCTCCACTTCAATCTCGCCCTTGGCGTTGATTTTGATTTCTTCCATGCGGTTAATGCCTTGTTTTGCACTGGCATCAATGTACTTTTCAACATCCGCGGCAGTCAGGCCCCAAGGTCCGTCATTTCGCTTGCGGCGCTCTTCCTTTTGAATAGTGCCATCACTATCGATGTCTAGCTCTACATACCATTGCCCATCTACCCAGCCTTCAATCTCCATGCTGCCAACGTCGTCGCGATCGTCTTCCAGCTCTATACTGTGGAAGTGTGAAATGCCGTAGTCGGATCCGATCTGGATCGCCCGCTTGGCGTCGTCAACCGTGCCGGATGCGAAAGCCAGTGGCGCGGTAACAAGGCTTGCGGTAAGAGCGGTTGCTATGAGTGTTTTCATGGTGTTGCTCCTGATTCATTGATTGTGGAGTGTCGTTCAATCGTCTTTTTCAAAGCGTTCTTGGACCTGCTCCTATGAGAGGACCTCCTGAACGTTGAGAGCATCATAGGTAAAGGCTGCTTGCAGGAGAGTGAGTGTTTCGTTCATGGTTCATTCATGTTGGCTCTGACAAAATGGCCCTATGAAAAATCTGCCCTGTTATCTTCTGAAACTGATCGTCCCCACCGCCGCATTTATTGCCGCAGCCTTAGTCGTTGCCTTTTGCCTAACAGCCGCTGCGCCAGCCTCTGCAGATGAAGACTGGCGCAAGCTCCATGAAGAGGTGCAAGCGGGCCGAATAAAGCCGCTAGGCGAGATTTTGGACAGTCTGCTTCGGGACTGGGAGGGTCAGGTCATTGATGTGGAATTTGAGGAAGACGATGGCATACGGCTTTATGAAATTGAATTGTTGGGCCCTGAGGGTCAGGTCGTCGAGTTTGAAGTGAATGCGGAAACGGGTGAACTTATCGGTATTGAAGGTAACAACATCAACGGAATGAAACGGCAATGAAAGTTCTGCTGGTAGAAGACGATGAATCTCTGGCCCTTGGGCTTGCATCTTCGTTACAGGATGCTGGCTTGCTAGTGGAAATTGCAGGCGAGGGTCGCACTGCTGATTTTATGATCAGTACCGAGCGTTATGATGCGGTTATTCTCGATTTGGGCCTGCCTGACGGCAGCGGAGCGCAATGGTTGTCGGGGTGGCGCGAGCAGGGTATTGAGCTACCGGTGTTGATTTTGACGGCCAGAGAACGCTGGTCTGATAAAGCCGCTGGCTTTTCTGCCGGCGCTGACGATTACGTCACCAAACCGTTCGAAACGGCAGAAATCTTGTTCCGTTTGAGAGCTTTGGTTCGCCGCGCCCATGGACATGCCCACCCGGTTATTCGGGTAGGGGATATTTGCCTTGATACCCACAGCGCCCAAGTAACCCGAGCTGGCATGCCGGTATCCCTCACCGCTCAGGAGTTGAGGTTGCTTTCCCACCTTGTACACGCTGCGCCTCGTGTCGTCAGCCGAGCGGAATTAACCGAGCACGTGTATGACGGTGATACAGAGCCGGATTCCAATGTGATTGATGTGCAGGTCAGCCGCCTTCGGCGAAAACTGGGTAGCCAGAGCATTGAAACCCTGCGTGGCCAAGGCTATCGAATGGTTGCGGATACCAGCGAGGCGTCATGATGTTGGCAGACCGATTGCGCCGCCTTCCTATTGCTACACGGATGCTGGTATCCGCGCTGGTTTTGGTTGTGCTGGTTCTGCCTGCTGCCGGTGCTTTGCTGTCGTGGAACTTTCGTGAGGCGGTGAGCACTGCCTTCAATGAACGGTTGGAGTCGCTGCTTAATGTCGTGATCGCCGGAGTTAACTACGATATCCGTCAGGATGCTCTGGTAACCAACAGGCAGTTGGGCGATTCCCGTTTTGATCGCGTATTCTCCGGCTGGTATTGGCAGGTTCGTGACGATGGCGATCGGATACTTACTTCCCGTTCGTTGTGGGATCAAAGGCTGGCGGTGTCCCAAGAGCCCGGGATGGCGTTTCGAACCCTTGCTGGCCCCCGGGGGAAACAACTTCGCTTGCTGGAACGGGACATTCGTTTGCCCAACCTCAACGAGGTTCTGCACGTTCAGGTGGCTGCGAGTCTGGATGAGGTAGAAGCTCAGGTTGCGCGATTCCAGACTTTATTATGGCTCTCTCTGGCAACACTGGGTGGCCTTCTGATTGTGTTAATCGGCTTGCAGATCCGCTGGGGATTAGCGCCCCTGCGCCGAATTGAGCAGAGCTTGAAGGCGGTAGAACAGGGTCGGCAACCGTCAGTTGAGACCGATCTGCCACGAGAACTGGCGCGTCTGGCAGATGCCATCAATACAGTATTGGAAAGAGACCAACACCTGATGGAACGGGGCAGAACCGCTGCGGGCAATCTGGCCCATGCCTTGAAAACCCCGGTTTCCGTGTTGGGCACTCTGGCAGAACGCTTGCCGAGTGAACAGAGCGCAGCCATGCAAGCAGAGCTCAAGCGTTTGGATGAAGCCATACGGCATCATCTCGCCCGCGCATCGGCAGCGGGGCCGGTGACTCTGGGCGCGGAACAGGAGGTTGCCACCGTACTTGCGCCGGTTATTGAAGGCGTTCAGCGTTTGGCTGGAAGGCGCGGATTGGTGTTTCAGAGTGATTTACAGGAAGGGCTTCAGGTACGGATTGACGCACAGGACTTGCAGGAAATTGTCGGAAATCTGCTGGAAAATGCCATCAACTGGGCCAAGGGTTCTATTAGCTTGACGGGCACTGTAGAGGGAGGCTGGCTGGTGCTCAGTGTATTCGATGACGGCCCCGGTATGTCACCAGATACACGTGATCAAGCCCTGAGCCGGGGCGGCAGGCTGGATGAAGCAAGGTCCGGCTCCGGGCTGGGGCTGTCGATTGTTACTGAGCTGGCGGTGTTACACGGTGGTGAACTCAGGCTGGGCGAAAGCACTTTGGGCGGTTTGCACGCGGAAGTGGTATTGCCACTGACGCACTTACGCTCAGGACTTTAACGGCGGCGGGCAGTGGTGTTCATCAACTACCGTGCCCTCATCCACGCTTTCCAGGTGCACATCGAATCCCCAAAGCCTGTGCGCATGCCGTAGCACTTCTTCGGTATCCTTTCCCAAAGGCACTCTGTTTACAGGTACGTGCCTGAGCGTCAATGAACGATCACCACGAACGTCCACGTTCCAGACCTGAATATTGGGCTCCCGGTAGCTGAGATTGTATTGGCGGGCCAGCTTCTCCCGCAGTTCCCGGTAGCCAGGCTCATCGTGAATGGCGGTTACCTTGTAGTTGTCTTCCTGATCGTCATCTTCAACGGCAAAAAGCTTTAAATCCCGCATGACTTTGGGCGACAGGAACTGTTGAATAAAGCTCTCGTCTTTGAAGTTGGCCATGGCAAAGTGCAGGGTTTTTACCCAGTCAGTACCAGCGATATCGGGAAACCATTCGCGATCTTCATCCGTAGGCGTTTCGCAGATTCGCCGCAAGTCTGTAAAGATAGAAAACCCGAGGGTGTAGGGATTGATGCCGGAATACCAGGGGCTATTGAACGGTGGCTGATACACCACGGCGGTATGGCTTTGAAGGAACTCCAACATGAAACCGTCGGTCACCAGACCTTTCTCGTACATTCGGTTCAGCAGGGTGTAATGCCAGAAGGTGGCCCAGCCTTCGTTCATCACCTGAGTTTGACGCTGCGGATAAAAATATTGCGCCAGTTTGCGCACAATCCGGATGATTTCCCTCTGCCAGGTTTCCAGTAGCGGCGCGTTTTTCTCGATGAAGTACAATAGGTTTTCCTGAGGCTCCTCTGGGTAGCGTTTTTTGCGCTTTATCGGGTCTTCATCCTCATCCATTTTCGGAATGGTGCGCCACAGATCGTTCACGCGGCGTTGCAGGTACTCCTCTCGTTCTGCTTGGCGCAGGACTTCCTTAGCCGCCGAGATCGGGGCGGGCCGCTTATAGCGGTCAACGCCATGGTTCATCAATGCGTGGCAGGAATCCAGTATTTGCTCCACCGCATCCACGCCGTGGCGCTCTTCGCATCCAGAAACATAATTTCGGGCAAACACCAGATAATCAATAATGGCGCTGGCGTCTGTCCATGTGCGGAACAGGTAGTTGCCTTTAAAAAACGAGTTGTGGCCATAACAGGCGTGGGCAATCACCAGTGCCTGCATGGGCAGGGTGTTCTCTTCCATCAGGTAGGCAATGCAGGGGTTAGAGTTAATCACAATCTCATAGGCTAGGCCCATTTGGCCCCGTTGATAGCCTTTGGAGGTACTAAGAAACTGCTTGCCGAAAGACCAGTGATTGTAGCCAACCGGCATACCAACGGAGCTGTAGGCGTCCATCATCTGTTCGGCGCTGATCACCTCAACTTGATTGGGGTAGGTGTCTAGGCCGAACTCGGCGGCGCACTTGGCAATTTCCTCATCGTATTGCCGGATTAGCTCGAAGGTCCATTCCGATCCGGTGGAAACCGGTTTGCGAGTTGCCGGGCTGTCATTGGCCGGAGCATTGGGACGATCAATGGCGTCACTCATGCAGCTTTCCTCTCAAAAAGCCTGCGAAAGACCGGATAGATTTCGCTGGGTTCCGCAATCTGCTGCTGCGCAAAACTTCCGGGGAATTGCTCCTGCACCCGCTCATATTCGTACCAGAGCATCTGGTGATCTTGGGGCGTAATCTCTACATAGGCGTAATACTGCACCAATGGAAGAATGCTGTCGGTCAGAAGCTTGCCACACACCGGCGAGTCGTCGTTCCAATTGTCGCCATCGGATGCCTGAGCTGCGTAGATGTTCCACTCGGCCGGGGAGTAGCGGGATTCGATGATCTTGTGCATCAGCTTCAGCGCGCTGGAAACTATGGTGCCGCCGGTTTCACGAGAATAGAAAAACTCTTCTTCGTCCACTTCCTTGGCGCTGGTGTGGTGGCGAATGAACACCACGTCGATCTTTTTATGGTTCTTCTTCAAGAATAGGTACAGCAGGATGAAAAACCGCTTGGCGGTGTCTTTATGCATCTGCGTCATAGAGCCGGAAACGTCCATTAGGCAGAACATCACAGCGCTGGTTGCTGGCTTGGGTTGCTTTAAATGCTGACGGTAACGCAGGTCGATGTCGTCAATAAATGGAATCCGCTTCACATTGGCTTTCAGCCGCGCGATTTCATCTTCGAGTGCTTGAACCTGATCTTTATGGCTGAATGCTGCGTCCAGATCAGCGGTCGCACTTTTGAGCTCTGCTAGCTGGGCCTCAAGCTCGCGAATCTTTTTCTTGCGAGCACCGCCAAGGCCGAGACGACGCGCGTGGGCGCCGCGTAGTGATCGCACAACGTCGAGCTTGGCGGGCACGCCCTGAGTGCTGAAACCGGAACGCACGTAATTGAACGCTTCGGTGTCTTTAAGCTTTTTGCGAACAAGGTTGGGAAGCTCCAAATCGTCAAACAGGAAGTTCAAGAACTCTTCCTGCGTTATCTGGAAAGCAAATTCATCCATGCCCTCGCCATCGGGGCTGGCTTGGCCTTGCCCTTGACCTTGGCCCTCACCACCTTCTGGTTTGGGTAGTCGGTCTCCGGTTACAAACTCCTGATTTCCCGGGTGCACCATTTCCCGGTGACCACCTTGGCCGTGGTGAAACACAGGCTCATCAATATCCCGTGAGGGAATGCTAATGCTTTCGCCCCGTTCTATGTCAGTGATAGAGCGCCGGTGAACCGCATCCGAAACCGCCTTTTTTATGTGATGCCGGTAGCGGCGCAAAAACCGCTCCCGGTTCACCGCGCTTTTGTTTTTGCCGTTCAGTCGTCGGTCGACTATGTGGGTCATACCCATAATTCATGCTCCA
Source organism: Marinobacter salexigens (assembly GCF_018860765.1). Lineage (GTDB taxonomy): Bacteria > Pseudomonadota > Gammaproteobacteria > Pseudomonadales > Oleiphilaceae > Marinobacter > Marinobacter salexigens_A. The sequence continues at coordinate 166,892 of NZ_JAHKPV010000006.1, read as the reverse complement.
CTTACAGGTTCCGGCCTAGGAGTGCAGGCCCGTTTCTAGAGCCAGCCATCCTGCTAGTGGGACTTGCGAACTCGCAGGTACCACTCTGCCAGCAGGCGCACCTGCTTCTCCGTATAGCCACGATCGACCATGCGTTCGACGAACTGTTTGTGCTTGCTCTGATCCTCCTGACTGGCTTTGGGGTTGAAGGAAATAACCGGCAGTAAGTCTTCGGTGTTGGAGAACATTTTCTTCTCTATCACGCTGCGCAGTTTTTCGTAACTGAGCCAGGACGGGTTCTCGCCCTGATTGTTGGCTCGGGCCCGCAGTACAAAGTTGACCACCTCGTTGCGGAAATCCTTTGGGTTGCTGATGCCCGCCGGTTTTTCGATTTTCTCCAGTTCTTCGTTGATGGAAGAGCGGTCGAGAATTTCGCCAGTTTCCGGGTCCCGAAATTCCTGATCCTGAATCCACAGGTCGGCATAGGTTACGTAGCGGTCGAACAGGTTTTGCCCGTACTCGCTGTAGCTTTCCAGATAGGCTGTCTGGATTTCCTTACCGATAAACTGAACGTAGTGAGGTGCGAGGAACTCCTTGATGAAGCGCAGATAGCGCTCTTGAACTTCTGGCGCGAACTGCTCTTGTTCAATCTGCTTTTCAATCACATACAGCAGGTGCACCGGGTTGGCAGCCACTTCAGTGGTGTCGAAGTTGAACACCTTGGAGAGAATCTTGAACGCGAACCGGGTCGAGAGGCCGTCCATGCCTTCGTTAACACCTGCTGCATCCCGATATTCCTGAATGGATTTGGCTTTGGGATCTGTATCCTTGATGTTCTGGCCGTCATAGACCCTCATTTTTGAGAAAATACTGGAATTTTCAGGCTCCTTGATACGTGAGAGAACTGAAAACTGGGCCAGCATGTCCAGTGTGTCCGGGGCGCAGGGCGACCCAGCCAGAGAGCTGTTTTGAAGCAGCTTTTTGTATATCTCGATCTCTTCCGTAACCCGCACGCAGTAAGGCACCTTGACGATATACACTCGGTCAAGAAAGGCCTCGTTGTGCTTGTTGTTGCGGAAGGTTTGCCATTCCGACTCGTTGGAGTGGGCCAGAATAACGCCATCAAAGGGCACCGAACCCATGCCTTCGGTAGTGTTGTAGTTGCCTTCTTGAGTTGCGGTTAACAAAGGGTGAAGCACTTTGATGGGGGCTTTGAACATTTCTACAAATTCCATCAGCCCCTGATTGGCTTTGCACAGGCCGCCGCTGAAGCTGTAGGCGTCGGGATCATCTTGTGAATAGTCCTCCAGCATTCGGATGTTCACCTTGCCCACAAGGGCAGAGATATCCTGATTGTTGTCATCCCCTGGCTCGGTTTTGGACACGGCAACCTGATCTAGAACTGAAGGGTATTTTTTCACCACGCGGAATTGGCTAATGTCGCCGCCAAATTCGTGCAGTCGTTTAACCGCCCAAGGCGACATGATGTTCTTCAGGTAGCGGGAAGGAATGCCATATTCTTCTTCCAGAATGGCGGCATCTTCTGTCGGATCGAAAAGCCCGAGGGGCGATTCGTTAACGGGAGAACCCTTGATTGCGTAGAAGGGCACCTTTTGCATCAGGTATTTAAGTTTCTCTGCCAGCGATGACTTACCACCGCCAACCGGCCCCAGTAAATACAGAATCTGTTTCTTTTCTTCCAGACCCTGAGCTGCGTGCCTGAAGAAGGACACTATGTTCTCTACAGCTTCTTCCATGCCGTAGAACTCGGAAAATTCCGGATAGCGTTTGATGATTTTGTTGGAAAAGATGCGCGACAGGCGGGCATCGCGGGAGGTGTCGACAAATTCGGGTTCGCCGATGGCAATCAATAACCGTTCTGCGGCTGTGGCGTAGGCCGCTGGGTCGTTTTTGCAGATCTCCAAGTATTCTTCAAGACTGTACTCTTCTTCTTGGGTGCTCTCATACCGGTTTTTGAATTGCTGCAGTATGCTCATGGGTAGCCCCTCGCTCGCTGTTCTTCAGCTTTCAGTGCACGCAGTATCCCCGTTAAATTACGGTCGCCATGGCGGCGATTCGCTTTGGTTGTAGGTGAATGGAGTTATCGATTTTGGCCTGTCACGATCTGTGTCGGGTTTTTGCTTGTTCAATCTGAGCTTAGTTCACGGTCACGAGGTTGGACAGGCTGTTAATGGTTAAGGTTCATTAAATTATGTTACCGCTGGGTTGCTAGCCTCAGCGTTTAGTCAGCCGGAACACGCTCTCTGTTGCTCCAATAAGGCCTTTGCGCTTGGTGAACGGATGGTCGTTGGGCAGTGTGTTGGTAAGAATGTGCTCAATCTCGTAATCTGGTGAATAGAGTTCGCGAACCTCTTCATCACTCACGTTGAAAGGTGGCGCGCTGATTTTTGTGCCGTAGTCGAGGGTGATAAGCAAAATGCGTGTGCCATCAGGGATGACGGCCGTAAGATGTTCCACATAGGCTTTGCGCATTGAAGGTGGCAAAGCAATGAGCGCAGCACGGTCGTACACCAAGCGACTATGTTTTAAGTCATCAGGCACCAATTGAAAGAAATCGCCGCACCAGAGTTGCAGGTTTTCATGATTGAATTTGATGAAGGGCTCGCTTGGGTGCACCATGGCTTTTTCGCCCGCCTCCTCAAAAAAGTCCTTACAGGCGATTTCGCTTAGCTCTACGCCGATAACCGGGTGCCCGCGATCGTGCAGCCACCACATATCGTGGGCTTTGCCGCACAAGGGTACAAAAACACCCTCAGTGCCGCCGCCAGAAAGCTCGGGCCAGTGATCGTATAGAAACTTGTTGACGGAGCCTTCGTGAAAGCCGATTTCCTTTTTGCTCCAGCGCTCGTGCCAGAATTCGTGTTCCATAGTTTCGGTTCTCTTTTTTGGACTATTTGGACGTTTGATTCAGTCTACCTTAATCTCAGCATTTGTTGATGAAGGAGAAAAGTATGAAAGCCGCGTTTTTGGATACTGCTACGCTTGGCAATGATGTGGATCTTGGGCCTATTGAGCGCGTGACTGGTGGTCTTGTGAAGTATGAAGCTACAACGCCGGAGCAGGTGGCTGAACGGATTCGGGGTTTTGATACGGTGTTGGTCAACAAGGTGGTACTCGGGCGCGAGCATTTTGAACAAAGCCCCGAGCTAAAAACCATAGCGGTTGTGGCCACTGGGCTGAACAACATTGACCTGAATGCTGCCAAAGACCACGGCATACAGGTGCTGAACGTGGCGAACTACGGGCGCTCCACTGTGGCCCAGCACACCATGGCGCTGGTTTTGGCATTAGCAACACGCTTGTTGGATTATGATCGGGATGTACGGGCAGGGCGCTGGGCGCAGAGCGACATGTTTTGCCTAATGAACCATCCCATCATGGAGTTGGAAGGCCGAACTATAGGTATTGTGGGCTACGGTGACCTAGGACAAGGTGTGGCCGAGCGAGCCAAAGCCTTTGGTATGAAGATATTACTAGGCGCGCGGCCGGGGCAGGCGACAGGCAAGGTTGATGGCTACTCGCGGATTCCGCTGGATGAGCTTTTACCCCAAGTCGATGTGCTCTCGCTGCATTGCCTTCTAACCGATGAAACCCGCAACCTGATCGGCGCACGCGAGTTGCAGATGATGAAACCAGACGCCCTTTTAATTAACACCAGCCGTGGCGGCCTTGTGGATGAAGACGCTCTTGCGAATGCCCTGCGCGACGGCATTATTCGGGGTGCCGGTTTTGATGTTCTGACCGAGGAGCCGCCGCGCAATGGCAATGCCCTGCTTGCTGGAGATATTCCGAATCTCATCATTACACCGCACTCGGCATGGGCCAGCCGTGAAGCACGGCAACGCATTGTGGATATCACAGCGCAAAATCTGGATTCGGTTTCTTGAACTATCAATAGGTAAGGTTATGCAGGGAGAGACGGTGTGCTAGAGGTAACGGCTTGACGGCACTGCGGTATATGATTCTGGCCGCTTTTGCGACAGTGCTTGCGTCGGGGTGCTCGTCGTTCCAGCACCGCGATCAGTTGGCTTTGTTTAACGCCGCCTACGTGACAGGTGACTACGACACTGCACTGAAAACAGTGAGCTTCCCTGCGCCTGAAAACAAACCTGTCGACACTCAAGAGCACATACTGGAACTGCTGCATCAGGGGGAAATGTACCGCCTCACCGATCGGAATAGTGAATCCACAAAGGCTTACGACCTCGCTGAAGAGGGAATGAAAGGCCAAGATACCATGGGGCTTCTGGCAAGCACTGCGGAAGGCTTGATGGCGGTGATGGTTAATGACGCAGAGCGAGACTACAAAGCTTTGCTGTCGGAGGCTGTTCTGTTGAACACCTACAAAGGGTTAGCGTTTCTTGCATCGGGCGATAATGATTACGCCAGAGTCGAATTTAACCGGGCTAATGATCGCACTAGACGCGCTGTTGATTATTTTCGCAAGGAGATTGCCGCACAACAGGCCGCCTTGAAGTATGAAGTTCAGGGCGGAAGCCAAAAAGCCTCTATGGTTCGCAACAGCCTTCAGAGCGGTAGTTTTCAAGCAGCGGTCGATAACCGCTATGGTGCGCCTTCGAAATGGTCTGTTTTTCCCGAATTCATCGTACCTTTCAGCACCTACCTGCACGGTCTTTATTTTCTTGCGAATGCCGAAGGCGGTTCAGACTACGAGCGAGCTGTGACCTCACTTGCCAGAGTGGCAGAGATGAGTCCTCAGAATATGATGCTGAAAGCCGACGCGGACCTTGCTGAGCGTCTTGCCTCGGGCGCTCAGGGCTTGCAAACCCTGCCCCCGCAGGTATGGATTGTGTATGAAAACGGGTTGGGCCCGGTGCTTAGGGAATCGCGTTTGGATGTGCCCTTGTTTTTGACCTACGGGAACCAACAAGTGCCGTCGTATTTTAGCATTGCCTTACCTGCGTACACTGACCGTTCTGCGGTACCCGGGAGCATCGGTGCCGTAAATGCCTCCGGCGAGGTCATACGAACCGAGCGCATTTCGGATATGGGTAAGGTTGTTCGTACCGAAATGAAAGAGCGTTTTTCAGGCATACTCACCAGAGCGGTTACCTCTGCTATCAGCAAAGCGGTTCTTCAGAGAGAGGCAGCCGAGCAATTTGGCCCTGTGGGGCAACTTTTTGCAGCGGTGCTGACCATAGCAACAACTCAGGCTGATTTGCGGAGCTGGCAGGCGTTACCGAACCACTGGCAGACTGCCCGCATTGATCGTCCGGAAAACGGAAGCTTGTCACTGCTGGATCATAGGGGGGAGACGTTGGGCGATCTGGAAATTCCGCAACAGCCGTATACTCTGGTGTATGTTAAACGCCCGACGTTACAGGCACCGGCAACGGTGATTATTATGGATTTGCAAGGTGGAGCTGAGGCGGCTTTTGTGCGTTTACCCAGATGGTAGGAGTAGTAGCATGAGCTTTCACAGCTATATAGTTAAGCTGATTAACGTAAAACAGGACGCGCATTATGAAATCAGTATTGTTCGCCAGCATGCTGGTTCTTGGTTTGGCAGGCTGTGCTTCGCAACCCGACGTTAGTAATCTATTGGCCGATAGGCAAGAGCTGAAGGTTGACCCGGAAGTTATTTACATCACGGCCGTAACAGAACTCTTTGAGGAGCGCGTACCCCAGCCCGATGGGGAGAGCCTTCTTCAAATACAGTTCGCGGTTGAGGCGAGATCAGACGCAGAGTTGGCGTGGAAAGTGACCTGGTTTGATGCCAATGGTATGACTGTGCCTGGTGTTGGTGAAGGCTACCGCAAAGCGAGCTTGCTAACAGGGCAAACCCGCTATTTTAAGGCGACGGCACCCCACTCAAGGGCTACCAGTTATCAGTTACATCTTCGTGAGCCCAAGTAAAAGGAAAACCTAATGTTGATACGTGCTGTTGTTTTAACTGCAGGAATTGCGGTTCTCGCTGGCTGTGCCGCACCTACCCGCTATATTGACCCTGCTGCTGACGATGGCCCGGTTGCCATGACCATGGATTACCGGGATTTTGAAAAAGCGGCTACCGATGCCGTTGAAGACATGCTTGCAAGCGGAGCCGTGAATAATCCAAACGGTGGTCGTTACATAATGGTGGTCAGCCGTATTACCAACGACACCATGCAACGAATCGATACAGACCAGCTAACCAAGAAAATCCGTGTGGCGCTTCTCCGCTCGGGCAAGGTAGTAACCACCACAGCGGTTGGCCTTAATGGCGCTGAAGACGAAATGACCCAGAAAGCGCGTGAACTGAGGGAATCTGAGGAGTTTGACCAGTCTACCGTACAAAGCAAGGGTACGCTTCAGGCGCCGGATTTAAGTCTTTCCGGAAAGATTCTTCAGCGTAACCATAAGGTCGGGAAAGAGCAGCAGGTGGAGTATTACATCCAACTGTCTCTTACGGAGCTAGCATCCGGTCTGGCCATTTGGGAAGGTGAAACTCCCATCATCAAGCGGGGCTCTGACAAGTCCGTTGCTTGGTAGGCCATACTCATTTTGTTTGGTGTCCGTCTCAGGATACCTTCTTGATATATCGAAAACAGGACGTTAAGTGGCTTCTTTCCAATTAAAAGAACGTCTGCAGGCTGCAGAAAACTGGATTCTCGCAAACCCGAACCCGCCACAAAGCTGGCCCTGGACCTGGTTGTATAAGGCTGGCCGCTCAGCGTATGCATTAGTGCGTGACGTCGTCAGCGGGCAGTTAACTCTGCATGCCATGAGCTTGGTATACACCACGCTCCTCAGTATTGTGCCGTTGTTGGCCTTGAGCTTTTCCGTGTTGAAGGCTTTGGGCGTGCACCAGCGTATGGAGCCATTCCTGTTTCAGTTCTTCCAGCCTATGGGGCCTGAGGGCGTTGAAATGGCGGAGCGTATACTGGGCTTCGTGGACAACATGAAGGTGGGAGTGCTGGGCTCTGTTGGTTTAGGCCTGCTGGTATACACCGTTGTGTCGCTGGTGCAGAAAATCGAGCGGTCGTTCAATATGATCTGGCATGTGCCGGAGATGCGCTCGGTGGCCCAGAGGTTCAGCAACTATCTGAGCGTTATTATGGTGGGGCCGCTGTTGATGGTTTCTGCCATCGGCGTGAGCGCTACCATCTTCTCGTCGTCCTTCGTTCAAACTCTGATTGCCATTGAACCCTTTGGCTCGGTGATTCTTGCAGCCAGCCGCTTCACACCGTTTTTCCTTGTGGTGGGCGCCTTCACCTTCGTTTACGTATTTATGCCCAACACTCGCGTAAAAGTTCGGTATGCGGCTATTGGCGGTTTGGTTGCCGGGGTTTCCTGGCAGGCGGGGGGTATGCTGTTTGCCTCTTTTGTAGCGGGCTCGGCTAAATACGCAGCTATTTATTCCAGCTTTGCGATTGGCATTATCATGCTGATCTGGATTTATCTGAACTGGATGATTCTACTTCTAGGGGCAAGCCTTTCGTATTATCTGCAAAACCCCGGCTCCGTTGCTAAACGCCGCCATGTGCAGCTTGCGCCAGAGCTGCAGGAAAAAATTGCCTTGGCCATGATGTGGCTTGTAGCTCGTCCCTTTAGCGAGGGCAAAAGAGCGCCGCAGCAGGAGGCTCTGGAACATGATTTGCGTGTGCCGGGTGAAGTAACTCGGGCCGTTAGCGACAAGCTGATTCGCGCGGGCCTATTAAGCCTTGCGGGGCCACAGGGTGATCAACTGGTTCCTGGGCGAGCACTGGATCTTATTACAGTTGGGGAAGTACTTAAGGTTGTGCGCCGCGATGAAGATCGTGTTGTAGACAGGCTTCCGCCAGTATTTCCTGCTGATTTACTCAACGGCGAGCGGGAGAATGAATCTAAAACATTTGCCGCTTTGCTGAAAAACGGTGCTGACACTAGCTCTGCTGGTTGAGCAGGGCTTTGATGGCAGTGCGCACGCGGCCGGTTTGTTCCGGCGTAAGGTGAACGATGTGCTCCAAATCTTCTTCAGGCAGGTTGCGTTGGTGCGCGTGGCGTAACACTTCACGACTACCTATTACCATGCCATCTACCAGCGCAGCCTGCTCCTGATGGGGCACTGGCCGCTCTGCCGACATAAGATAGGCGTGGTATTTAGGTGGTAGGCCCCACTCGCTGGCGATCAGTTGAGAAGCAACCCACTGGTAGCGAGCTAAGGCAGTACGAATCAATACAATATCCGGCTCCCCGCTACCACGCTGTGCCCGGCATATCTGCTGGAGCTCCCTGCGAATGGTGATATAGGCGAGTGCCGGTAAAAGTCCCACGGTAAAGTGGGCGCTTGAGTCCTCTCCTTGTAACTTCGCGATAAATTCTGCCGCGCGGGCACAGGTAAGGCCCCAGCGCCAGGCCCTTTGGGCAAATAGGGCTTCTCTACTATTGCGGGCCGCCATCATTGGCCGCATAACCGCTGCCGAAACTACGTTTCGAATGCCATCGATACCTAGAATGAAAACAGCCTGATCGACCGATTCGATGGTGGCGTCTCCAGTACGGAAGTAGGGGCTATTGGCCACCTGCAATATCTGATCGGTTAAAGAGGGATCCCCCAGAATAATCTGGCTCAGCTTTTGCCGGTCGCCGGATTCATCAGAAAGCGCCTTCATCAGCATGGGAAGTGTCATGGGCCGCCTTGGCAGTTCTTCCATCTTTCTATTCGAGAGGCGGTAATCGAGTTCTTGAAGTGCTTGGTGTGACGAGGGCTGCTCAGCGCGAAGTTGAGCGGGGCCGGTGTCTAGAAGCCAGCAAAAGAGGTTTTCCTCGAGCAGCAATGACAGGCTTTGCGCATCTTCAGCTGTTATGGCAAGTTTTGTGGGCTCTGAAGTATTAAATAGCCTAGCCTCAGAAACTGCAGGAGGTGACGGCTTTTTCTTGACAAAAAAGCCTGCAATCCAGGAAAAGAAGCCTGGCATCCGCTGCCCCCAGGTAAACCAGTCGTGAAAGTGTACGTTCTTGTATCTCGCAGTATAGATGCCCACGACCGCCTTGCACAATGTAACCCCTTTGCGGTTATGACATTTTTTAGACCAACGTTCCACCAAATACAAAAACGAGCTGGCAAACACCGGCCGAAAAGCCGAGAAATGCACCCACAAGAATCAATTTAAACTCATCTTCTTGGAAGCAAGGGCGAAGCAAATCCTGAAACTCCTCCGAAGAGAGTGCAATCATACGCTCCACCATAATGGACTCAACGGCGCGGGCACGGTCGGTCTCAAACATCGGGTTGTTAAAGGATGTTTTCGATATCTCGATGGCTTTTTCACCTACCTGATTTTTTAACGTGGCAAAGCCTGTAGGGCCGAAGGCCATTTGGGTGAGAGCTTTGCCCATACCAGCGGTTTCATCCACCAGAGGCTTGATGTGCTTTTTTACCATGTTACGGGCACGATCACCTTTTGGGCCTTCCAGTATGGCGCTGATGATATTGCCCACCGTGAGGATTTCGTGGGTAATTATGTGGCAAAAAGACTGTGCCACTTCCGGTTGCCGCTTGAGAAAAAGCCCCTGAATCCTGAAGGGCCCGATCTTTTTGGCGTGCAAAGGGCGAAAGATAACGTTCAAAGCGATCCAGTTGGTAGCCCAGCCGACTAGTAAGCCGAAGAAGGGGAGTACCCACCAGCTTTGATAAAAGTACCAAACGGTCATCTGGATAACACCGAACAGAAAGCCGAAATAAAGGCCGGAGTTAACGATAAAACGGAACTCGGCATCGCCGCACTCCAGAAAGATGCGGTTCAGCAGTTGCTTGTCGGCCGACAACCTATCAATGGTCATGGTTTTGATATCAAGCAAATCTTCAATGTTGTTGGCGATATCGTCGACTAGGTTGTCCACCAGATGCGGCGTGGATTTACGAACCCTGTCGTAGACCATCTTTCGGGCAGAAGCCGGAAGGTTCTCCCAAAATGTGGGGTATTCCCGGAGCATCATTTCATCCACGTATTCTTCGATGCGCGGCTCTACCGAGTGGACAATGTGCGCGGCGAGTACTTTGGGGTCAATTTGCTCGAATATTTCCCGCACGGTTCCGATTTTTGAAATGGTGGCGTCAACGGCGATGGCGGCCATTTTATGGGCTTTGGAGGGGATAATGCCCTGCCATCCTAGCAGCGGAGGTTTGCCAACAAATTCCAGTGGAAGAAAGGTCATTTTGATGGCGAGCCAGTTGGTGAACCAGCCAATGAGGGCTGCAATAACGGGAATACTGAGGTATTGCCAGAATTCTGGGTTGTTAAGCAGGCTTGTCATTCGGGGGGGGCACTCGCTTTTTTGTTTATGTCAGCGGGGTGAAGCATGTTTCGAAGGCACGTGCCTGTCAATGGCCCTTTAACCCCCACGTGACGGCAGTTCGATCTTAGCTGCCAATATCGCCCCATAACCACTGGCAAATCGCCATGGCTGTGACGGGGGCGGTTTCAGTTCGTAGCACTCTCGGGCCTAGAGACACCGGTAGGAACCCTTCTTTCTCTGCCTGTGCGATTTCGTCTGCCGTTAGGCCACCTTCCGGGCCGATCATTAAGGCAATGGTGCCGGGCCGGTGCATGGATTTCAGCGATTTTTCGGTGCGGTGGTGCAAAACCAAACGCAGGTCGCAGGTGCGGCTGTATTCTAGCCATTGCTCTAAAGTCATAACCGGGAGGATTTCGGGAACTTTGGCGCGGCCGCATTGTTCTGCTGCACTTATAGCAACCGACTGCCAATGGCGCAGGCGCTTGTCTTCGCGGTCGCCTTTAAGTTTTACCTCGCAGCGCTCCGTGGTGAGCGGCACAATGTGGCTAACGCCCATTTCCACGGCTTTCTGCACGGCGTAATCCATGCGATCCCCCTTGGATAAGGTTTGGCCAAGGGTGATTTGCAAAGGCGATTCGGTTTGATTAGCTTGCGGTGCGCCCACCAGAACTTGTACATGTTTTTTGCCCGCTTCCGTGATGGTCGCGGGATAATCTTGGCCATCGCCATTGAACAGTTTTAGTTCCTGCCCTGATTGCATACGCAATACACGGCCAACATGTTGGGTGGCGTTCTCATCCAGATCTGCGTTATTTCCTTCGCTCAGGGGCGAGTCGGTGTAAATTCTGGGGATGCGCATGCGTATGTACCTTGATCAGTCCCTAACGGCTATGTTGATGCCTTCGGTCGCGACCTGTGCCAGATGGCGAATCTGATCTTCGGTGATGACGTAAGGCGGCATGAAGTAAACCACATTACCTAGGGGGCGAAGCAAGGCCTCGCGTGTTAGCGAGTGCTGATAAACGCGAACACCCCGCCGCTCCTGCCAGGGAAACGGTGTTTTTGAGGCTTTGTCTTTTACCATTTCCACCGCGAGGGTCATGCCGTGCTGGCGGATATCGCCAACGTTGGGATGGTCAGCCAGATGCGCCACAGAGTCAGCCATGCAGGCCGAGAGCCGACGGTTGTTTTCGATAACATTATCATCCCGGAATATGTCGAGCGTGGCGAGTGCCACGGCGCAGCCAATGGGGTTGCCGGTGTAACTATGGCTGTGCAAAAAGGCTTTTAGGGTTTCGTAGTCGTCGTAAAATGCGTTGTAAACGGTATCTGTCGTCAGAACGACAGAGAGCGGCAAATAGCCCGCGGTCAGTCCTTTTGAAAGGCACATAAAGTCTGGTGTGATGCCGGATTGCTCGCAGGCAAACAGGGTGCCGGTGCGGCCAAAACCAACCGCAATTTCATCTGCAATCAGGTGCACGCCATAGCGGTCACAAGCTTCGCGCAACTTTGTATGGTAAATCGGATGGTGCATACGCATGCCACCGGCGCACTGGATGAGAGGCTCCACCACAATCGCGCAGATCTCCTCATGCTTTTCTGCCAATAGTTTTTCCATGGCCTCAAACTGGCGCAGGGCATAGGCTTCGTCGGTTTCGCCTTCTTCTTTGTTGTAGGCGTCAGGGGAGGGGGCCGTCAGCACTTCCATCAGTAATGGTTGGTAAGTGTCCTTGTACAGAGCCACATCGCCAAGTGCCAGAGCGCCTAGAGTTTCACCGTGGTAACTGTTGCTCAGGTTTACGAAATTCTTTTTGCCGGGCTTTCCAAGGTTTTTCCAGTAGTGAAAGCTCATCTTGAGGGCCGCTTCAATGGCCGACGAACCATTGTCGGCGTAGAAGCATTTGTTTAGGCCTTCGGGAGTCACCTCAATGAGCCGCTCGGATAGGTTGACCACGGGCTCGTGGGTAAATCCGGCCAGAATAACGTGCTCCAACTCGCCAATTTGCGTCTGAATGGCTGCGTTGATTCTCGGGTTTGCGTGGCCGAATAGGTTCACCCACCAGGAGCTGACCGCGTCGATAAACCGGTTGTTTTCAAAATCTTCCAGCCAGACGCCTTCACCTCGTTTGATGGGTACCAGTGGCAGAGTTTCGTGGTCTTTCATCTGGGTACAGGGGTGCCATACGGACTTGAGGCCGCGGGCGACGAGGTCGGCGTTGCGCATAGAAGGTTCTCCGATAAAGCGATGGTGCTGACGCAATAAGGTGGTGGCTGTTAACCCTTGGTGATAATACAGTTAACAGCGCCGACTGACTACTGTGCCAATGGGTATCGACAGGCAGGCCAATGCGCACCACTGGCTCTGCATCGACAATTCCAGCATCAATAAATAGAGGCTTGTTAACTATGGAACTGCAACTGACCCACCCGTATCAGGTAGGTATTGGGCGAGTGCTTGGAGCCTTCTTCGACAAAGATCATATCCTTGAGAAAAATGAGTTCTTGGGCTCTCGGAATGTGCGCGTGGCGGAGCTGAAAAAGGACGATGCCTCGGCAAAACTGGTGGTTGAACGTCAGATGACAACGTCGGTGGAAGTGCCGGGTATGCTCTCGCATTTTCACCGTGAATGGAATCAGGTTCGTCAGGAAGAGCATTGGTTTCGCAAGAGCGACTGCGAATGGCACTGCGAGTTTCGTGTACACATTGAAGATGTCCCAGCCAAGATCAAAGGCGTGATGAGGCTGGAGGGTACGGAAGAAGCTTGTACCAATCATGTGACCTTGAATGTGCGTTGCGACATTCCGTTACTGGGCAAAAAAATTTCGGCATTCCTGAGAGAAGACTCCAAGGTAAAAATGGAGCGTGAGTATGAAACCATACTGCAGCTTCTATAGTGCACCTTCCGCAATCAGATCGTCTAGGCTAATAGAACCCCGGTCCGGAACCGGATCTTTACGCATGCCGTAAACCTACCCCAAGCGTTGCGGTGACCTATGGCGCAGCGCCAAACCCGGGGGGGGCTTGTAGCAGCACTTGCCACTGACTCGGTAGGCGTCGCAGCTGCCCCCCAGCGTTTCGCGAATAAACCAGACCACCAGCCTGATGGCTGGATATTTCTAAACTGATGATTTTGGCGATGTCCCCTTTGGCTCCGGAGCTGGGAGAATGTCGCATTATCATCTTTATCCGTCGATTTTTGATAATTAGGCATGTCGGTTTGTGAGTGACACTGATGCACATGCCGATAACAGCTCGTATGGAATTTTTTTCACATCGACTTTTCGGCAAAAGGCGAATTAAAGCAAAAACAATAGTCGAAAGCCGGAGTGATTCTATCCATGTTATCTACACGTTTCCTGCACCCTAAATCCATTGCTGTTTTTGGCGGTCGTGAAGCAAAAAAAGTGATTGAACAATGCGAAGCGGTTGGCTTCACCGGAGAGATTTGGCCGGTTCACCCTAAGCATGATGAAATTTCCGGCCGTAAAGTTTATCGATCAGTCGCCGAGTTACCCGGTAGCCCTGATGCGGCCTATATTGCGGTTAACCGCGATTTGAGTATCCAGATTGTAGCTGAGCTGGCGGCTCGGGACGCAGGCGGAGCAGTGTGTTATGCCACGGGGTTCTCTGAAGCCGGTGAGGCTGGAAAAGCCCTTGAGCAGAGCCTGTTGCGAGCCGCCGGCAGCATGTCGTTGTTGGGCCCGAATTGCTACGGCTTTCTGAACTACATTCAGGGCGCCATGATGTGGCCGGACCAGCAGGGTGGCCGTCGGGCAGACCGCGGCGTTGCCTTTATCACCATGTCGAGCAATATCGCTTTTAACCTCACGATGCAGCGCCGCGGCTTGCCAGTGTCTTACCTGGTGTCACTGGGCAACCGGCTCAAGTTTGATCTTCACGATGCAATTACCACCTTTGCCCAGCAGGATGAAGTGTCAGCGATTGGATTATATGTCGAGGGAATATCCGACCCGTGGGCCTTTCAGCAGGCCGCCGAAACTGCTCGCCAGTTTGGCAAGCCTATTGTTGCCCTGAAATCCGGCCATTCAGAAATTGCCAGTCAGGTGGTGATGTCTCATACCGCAGCCTTGAGTGGTTCCGATTCCCTAATCGATGCGTTGTTTGAACGCTCCGGGGTCGCTCGGGTGAGCTCGCTGGAAACCCTGGTTGAAACCTTGAAGTTGTTGCATGTGCACGGCCCCCTCAGCGGCGTTCGAGTCGGCGCGATGAGCACGTCTGGAGGCGATATGTCTATTTTGGCTGATGCCATAAGCAAGACATCGCTGACGCTACCGCCACTGTCAGACAGCGGAGCTATGGCTTTAAAGCGGGTTGTGCACGAGCGAATGGTGGTAGCTAACCCCTTGGATTACCAGCTGTTTGATTGGGGTGATCGGGAAGGCTTGCGACGCACCTACGAGGCGTTTATGAACGAAGGCTTCGATCTGGCGATCAGCATGCTGGATCTGCCTCGAGAAGATCGCTGTGACGCTTCTGATTGGGAAAGCGCGGAGGCGGCCATCATCGAGGCAGCCAAAAACCTGCGATATCCGGCCGCCGTAATGTCAACGCTTTCTGACAACCTGCCAGAAACACTGTCGCTGCGGTTGCTTGATCACGGCATTGCCCCTCTGAATGGCATACAGGCGGCAATCCCCGCCGTTGAGGCGGCTGCCCGGATAGGCCAGCTCTGGGCCCGCAAGGAGCCCTCGCAGTTAATTCTGCCAGGTGCCTCCATTGAAATGGCGGGTGAGCATGTTATTGACGAAGCACGTGCGAAAGAAGCGTTATCGACGTATGGGTTAAGCGTGCCGAGGTTCCGAGTGGTGTCGTCGTCGGCCGACGGTGTCGTTGCGGCCGAAGAGCTGGGTTATCCGGTGGCTGTCAAAGCTTTAGGTGTCGCCCACAAAACTGATGTTGGTGGTGTCCGGTTAAACCTGACTTGCCCTGTCGAAGTTACAGCAGCAGTGACGCATATGTTGGCGATGGGTCGCAGTGTTTTGATAGAGAACATGGTTTCCGGCAGCGTCGCCGAACTGATTATAGGTGCCAGTCGTGATGAACAGTTCGGCCTGCATCTGGTGGTGGGTGCTGGTGGCATTCTGGTGGAATTGCTCAAGGACAGTCAGCCCTTGCTGTTGCCAACCAACCGCACTGAGGTGGAGAAGGCGTTGCGCTCACTGCAGACCTCCAGCCTGCTGTTCGGTTTTCGCGGGCGGCCGGAGGCCGATTTGGAAGCTGTGATTGATGCGGTCATGGCGATTGCGGCCTACGCCGAGCGCCACGCGGACTCATTGATTGAACTCGACGTTAACCCACTGATGGTGTTGCCGGAAGGGCAGGGAGTGGTCGCTGCGGACGCCCTGATCCGGTGTGTTCCCGGCCGTCATCAGACCACTCAACCCGCGAATTTGGCTGACACTCAGGAGACCGTCCAATGAGTGAATTTCTAGAGCTGGAGCGTCGTGGGGCTGTGCTTGAGATTACCCTTAACCGCCCTAAAGCCAACACCATTGATATCCCCCTTAGCCTTGAGCTGGGACGCGTCTTTGCAGAATTTCGCGATAATCCGGAATTGCGGGTTGCCATCATGACCGGTGCGGGTGATCGCTTTTATTCTGCGGGCTGGGATCTGAATGCGGTCGCCGAGGGCGAGGAATACATAGGCGATTTTGGTGACGGTGGCTTTGCCGGTTTCCCCGAAATGAAAGACCTCAACAAGCCGGTGATTTGTGCGGTGAATGGTATGGCGGTCGGCGCCGGATTTGAAATGCTGATGCGGGCTGATTTTGTGGTGGCGGCTGAGCACGCCGAGTTTTTGCTGCCGGAAGTGCGTATCGGCATTGCACCGGATATTGGCACCTTTATGTTGCCCAAACTACTGACCCGGCAACGGGCGATGGAAGTGCTGATGACCGGGCGCCGGTTTTCGGCCCAGCGAATGGCTGCCTGGGGCTTGGTGAATCAGGTTGTGCCGGGATCGGAGTTGATGAGCGCAGCGCGGGCGCTGGCTGAGAGCTTGTTGAAAGCTGCCCCCTTGTCGCTGGCAGCGATCAAAGAGGTGGTCAACAGTACCGAAACCAGCACTTTTGCGGAATGTTATGAGCGCTTGCGCACAGACACCTGGCCGGCGTTCAAAACCATGCTGGAAAGCGATGACTCGATGGAAGGAGCCAAAGCATTTGGCGAGGGCCGGGAGCCCCGCTGGGTTGGCGAATAAATAGCGATTTCCAAATTCAGAACAAGAAAGGAATATACCGATGTCCGAATATCTGCACGCTGTGCGTAATGGCGAAATTTTCGAAATCACTCTGGATAAACCCAAAGGCAATGCTGTCAGCGCCGAGCTGAGTCGTGATATGGGCAAGTTGTTCGCGGAGTTCCGTGATGACCCCTCGCTACGGGTGGCCATTCTTACCGGTGCCGGGGAGAAGTTTTTCTGTGGTGGTTGGGACTTGAGCTCGGTCGCCGAAGGGGAAGAGTTCATCGGCGATTTTGGTGAAGGTGGTTTCGGCGGCTTTATTGAACTGCCGAACCTGAACAAGCCGGTGATTTGTGCGGTTAATGGTTACGCCATCGGTGCCGGCTTCGAAATGCTGCTGCGTTCAGACTTTGTTGTGGCCGACGAGTCCGCGCAGTTCTGGTTGCCGGAGGCGCAACTGGGGGTTGCTCCAGATGTGGCTACCTTCTTGCTGCCAAAATTGCTGCCGCGACAAAAGGCCTTTTCCATTCTGATGACTGCACAGCGTTTATCCGCCCAAGAGCTTATGGACCTTGGCTTGGTTAACACCGTTGTGCCCAAGGGCGAGGCCATGTCCGCCGCCCGTGAGTTGGCACATGAGCTGATCAAGGCTGCACCACTTTCTTTGGCGGCCATCAAGGAAGCGATCGAGCTAACAGAAGGTCTGACCTTCGCTGAAAGTTATGCGGCCCTGCGGGCAAAAGAGTGGCCGGCATTCATGGCTATGCTCGACAGCAAAGATGCTCAAGAGGGCGCCAAAGCGTTTCTTGAAGGGCGAGCCCCTGAGTGGACTGGACAATAACAATATCTGATTGGGAGAAGACTATGGATTTTCAGTTGACCGAAGAACAAAGCATGCTGGTAAGCACAACAGCAGCTTTTGTCGAAAAAGAACTGTTGCCACACGAAGATGCCGTTGAAGCCAGCGGCGAGGTAAGCCCGGAGCTCGCTACGACCATCACTCAAAAGGCGCTGGAGGCCGGCCTGTATGCGTTTAATATGCCCGAATCAGTGGGAGGACTGGGTATTGATCACGTTTCCCAGGCTCTGATTGAGCGGGAGTTGGCTAAAGTCTCGTGGGCGCTGCAGGTGTTTGTCGCGCGTCCAAGCAATATCCTGATGGCATGCAGAGGGGAGCAGATTAACGATTACCTAATGCCGTGCGTTCGCGGCGAGAAGGCGGACTGTTTCGCTCTGACTGAGCCAGGTGCGGGTTCTGATGCAGCGGGTATCACCACCCGTGCGCGCAAGGACGGCGACAGCTTCGTGATCAATGGCGGCAAGCATTTTATAAGCCATGCTGGCGAAGCCGACTTTGCGATTGTGTTTGCGGTTACCGGTACTGATAACTCGTCAGGACGTCCCCGTAATCAGGTTACCTCGTTTCTGGTGGATAAGGGCACCCCGGGTTTCACCGTCCGCCGTGGCCCCATCTGCGTCAGTAACCGTGGTTATCACCAGTATGAAATGTTTTTTGATGATTGCCGGGTACATGAGTCCAAAGTTCTGGGTGACGTGGGTAAAGGCTGGGATGTGGCCAATGCCTGGCTGACTGCGGGACGGGTCATGGTGGCTGCTCACTGCGTTGGCCAAGCTCAGCGTGCGCAGGCGCTTGCAACGCAATGGGCCGCCGACAGAAAACAATTTGGTAAAGCAATCGGTTCCAATCAGGGTATTTCGTTCAAGCTGGCAGACATGGTCACTGAGATTCGGGCGGCCGAGTTGATGACGTTGCATGCCGCCTGGAAGATGGATCAGGGCACGATGACCGATGGCGATGCCGGCATGGCAAAACTCTATGCCAGCGAAATGCTGGGGCGTGTGACCGATGAGGCGGTACAAATCTACGGTGGTATGGGGCTAATGAATGAAACGACTGTGGAGCGGTTGTGGCGAAATGCCCGAATCGAGCGAATCTGGGAAGGTACGTCGGAAATTCAGCGCCACATCATTTCCAAGGAACTGTTGAGGGCTCAGGCGTAAAAACGATTATTGCCCAAAGCAAGCTTTAGATCTTCTAATAATAAATAGGTCGAATAGAGGCATTTAATAATGAAATCAACAACAAACGTGGTTAAAAAACAGGAGGCCCAGATAGATCGCCATATCTTCTGGCCTGCATGCATTATTGTTACCGCCGTTATCATCGTGATGATCGTGTTCGAAAGTCAGACGCAAGCAGCGATCAAGGTTGCGTTTGAGTTTGTCACCAATCAACTGGGGTTCGCCTATATCTGGGCCGGAGCGTTTTTCTTCGGTGCGGTGTTATGGCTCTCACTGGGGCGTTACAACCAGGTTCGGCTCGGTGGACCGGATGCCAAGCCGGAATTCTCGAGGCTTAGCTGGATCGTCATGTTCTTTTGCTCCGGTATAGGCACGTCGCTGATTTTCTGGTCGTCCATTGAATGGACCTACTATTTTACTGCGCCACCTTTTGGTCTGGAGCCAAAAAGTGATGCGGCGGCTGACTACGCTGCGATGTACGGCATGTTCCACTGGGGGCCGTTAGCTTGGGCGTTTTATTGTCTGACGGCTTTCCCTATAGGCTATGCGTTCTATAACCGTAAGCAATCGCAGTTGCGCTTAAGTGCGGGCTGCGCGGGTCTCATTGGCGATAAAAATGCCAACGGTCTTGCGGGCAAGGTAATTGATATTGTGATGGTTTTTGGCTTGGTCGGAGGCATTGGTACTGTGTTGGCTTCGGGCACGCCAATGCTGGCAGAAGCCGTTAGTCGTTTGTTTGGTATCGAACACACCTTCAATGTTGACATTGGAGTTGTGCTGATTTGGGTTGTCATTTTTGTCACCTCAGTGGTGCTGGGATTAAAACGCGGTATTCAGCGCTTAAGCCAGATCAATCTTTATGCTCTGAGTATCCTCTGCGCCATGATTTTCATTGGTGGTCCGACTTTCTTTATGCTGAACAGCTTTACCAACAGCGTGGGTTTGCTGGTCACTGAGTTCGCCCACATGGCGTTCTACACCGATCCAGTGGCCGAAAGCATGTTCCCGCAATGGTGGACCATTTTTTACTGGGCCTGGTGGGTCGCAATGGGGCCTTATATGGGTATTTTTATCGCTCGTATATCCCGCGGCCGTACCTTCCGTGATATCGGGCTGACGGTGCTGGGAGCCGGCAGTGCTGGGTGCATTTTATTCTTTGTCCTGTTTGGCAGCGTTTCCATGCATGCCGAACTGAACGGCACCTTTCCGGTGATCGAGACCATCGCCAGTGACGGTCCTTCGGCTGCCATTTTAGGCACTCTGGAGCAGTTGCCCTTCTACGATATTATTTTGGTGCTATTTATCCTGGTGGGCTTTGTGTACTCCGGTACAACGGTGGATTCGTCCGCGTATGTATTGGCTTCGGTAACGTCGCGTAACCTTGGTGAAGGTATTGAGCCAAATGTCGCCAACCGGTTTTTCTGGGCAGTAGCGCTGGGAGCCGCAGGGCTGGTGTTGATGAATGCTGGTGGACTGGAGCCGCTAAAAACCGCAAGCCTCGTTGTTGGCGTGCCCTTAATGGTGGTGATGTTTATGTCCTTCGTCTCACTGTTGCGCTGGTTGCGCGTGGATTACCCGGAGTTGCAGTCATCACTGACTCAGGTGAGCAGGGGCGTAGTGGTTAAAGCATCACCAATCAGGGTCAGAGAACCTTTAGCAGGAGCGAAATAACATGTTTAAAACGCGGATTACGGAGCTGTTTGGAGTTGAGCATCCCGTCCTTCAGGGCGGGATGCAGCGAGTGTCAACGGCAGAGCTGGTTTCAGCAGTTGCCAATGCGGGCGCGATGGGGTTTCTTACCGCACTGACACAACCAACGCCCGAGGCCTTGGCGCAAGAGATTGTTCGTACTCAGGCAATGACCAACAAGCCGTTTGGCGTAAATCTCACAATTTTGCCCACGCTTACACCACCCCCCTATGCGGAGTACGCACAGGTCATCATTGATTCTGGCGTCAAATTTGTCGAAACCGCGGGGCGCAGCCCTGAGCCATTCATGGCGGCGTTCAAGGCTGCCGGCATCAAAGTGGTCCACAAATGCACCTCGGTACGCCATGCACTGAAGGCGCAAGAGGTTGGTTGCGATGCGGTGATCATTGACGGTTTTGAGGCCGCTGGGCATCCGGGCGAAGATGATATTCCATCACTGGTGTTGGTGCCGAGCACGGTGGATGCGCTGAGCATTCCTGTCGTTGCCTGCGGTGGCTTTAGTGATGCCCGTGGTTTGGTCGCAGCTCTGGCAATGGGTGCTGAGGGCATGAGCATGGGTACCCGCTTCTTATGCACGGTGGAGGCTCCGGTGCATCAGAACCTGAAAGACAAGCTAGTGGCGAGTAGCGAGCGGGATACCCAGCTTATTTTCCGTAAATTCCGCAACACCGCGCGGGTGCATCGTAATACTGTTGCAGAAGAAGTGGCGCGCATTGAACAGCGGGAAGGCAGCGAGTTTTCGGATGTGACTGAACTGGTAGCAGGCAAGCGCGGGGCGATAGTGCTGGAAACAGGGGATATGGAGCAGGGGATTTGGTGGGCAGGAATGTCTCAGGGCTTGATCCATGACATTCCAACGGTCGACGAATTGGTCAAGCGTATTGTGTCGGAAGCGGCCGAGATTGTTCGCGGGCGCCTGGCCGGGCTAACAATTGCCTGATACGAAATGAGCTGAATTGAGACGTTTTATGACTTTAGCCCCCTCGGGGGCTTTTTTATAATTCGACAGGGGGCGTTGTACGTAGTTTATGCAGCTTACGATCGGCTGACGGTGTGCAGTTATAGGTGGAGCGGTAATTTCGTATGAGTGCAGCAGACGAGTTAAAGCCAGTGCGCACAGAAATTTGAGTAATGCTGAAATTCGTTTCCCGCAATAATCGCCGGGCTGCAGCCGCGCGCAGAAAAATATAATAGCGGGCTGGTGTTGTTTCTAGAATATTGCGAAATTCCCGTTCCAGTTGTCGCTGTGACGTACCCACTTGCAGTGCCAGGTCCGAGATGGCCAGCGGCGTTTCAATATTGGCCTCCATAACTTTAACCGCTTTGGCCAGGCGTGGTGCTCGCATACTGAGCCGTGCGGAAGTAAATTCCCGTTGCTGGCTGCTGCCAGGACGCTCAATATCAAAAATCAGGAACTC
This sequence comes from Marinobacter salexigens, assembly GCF_018860765.1. Taxonomy (GTDB): domain Bacteria; phylum Pseudomonadota; class Gammaproteobacteria; order Pseudomonadales; family Oleiphilaceae; genus Marinobacter; species Marinobacter salexigens_A. Next base: position 145,297 of record NZ_JAHKPV010000006.1, on the reverse strand, counting down.
AGCAACCTCGATCGCCAGTTGCTCGCCGTGGTGCCGGCGAATCACTTCCAGTATCAGATCCATCGACGTGCTGGCGCCCCCGGTAGTGATTCTGTCTCGGTCAATAACGTAACGGTCGGCACACACTTTGATCTCAGGGAAGGTTTCCTGGAACACTTCAAGCTCTGCCCAGTGAATGGTTGCCCGGTAGCCGCTTAACAGGCCTGCTCTGGCGAGGGCAAACGACCCCGCATCCAAACCGGCGATTTGTTTGGCATAGGGCTTCAGTTTCTTGAGTTGGTGAATCAGCTCAGGCGTGATGTAAGATTTGTAGTTGTAACTGGCGAGAACAAACAGAATGTCCAGCGGAGCCGTGTCCGGAATGTCGGAGATGCCTTTGTTAACTGGAAATGTCAGGCCGCTGGTGCTTGAAACACTGTGACCATTAAGAGAAAACAAGTGCCACTTGGCGACCGGCTGGTCAGATAAGTCATTGGCGGCCCGGAGCGGCTCTATGAGGTTAGAAAAGCATAGATTGCTGAACTCCGGTAATAAAAGGATGCCGTAGTTTTTGATCACGACGCTGTTATCCTGAATTATGCTCTTGGTTTTAATATTAAATTAAGAAATAAAGCCCCTGTGAAGGGGCGATATCAAAACCTGACAGTGGTAACCCAGCAGCCTATCAGTGCGCCAGCACCCGCGAGAGAAACGCCTGAGTGCGCTCATTCTGAGGGTTGTCGAACACGTCATCCGGCTTACCTTGCTCCACAATCTGACCTTCGTGAATGTAGATCACCCGGTCGGCCACTTCCCGAGCGAAGCCCATTTCGTGGGTGACCACCATCATGGTCATACCTTCTCTTGCCAGTTCCCGCATGACATCGAGCACTTCGCCGATCATTTCAGGGTCCAGTGCTGACGTGGGCTCATCAAACAGCATTAAGCGCGGTTCCATGGCTAGGGCACGAGCAATGGCAACCCGTTGTTGCTGGCCACCGGAGAGATGGGTGGGGTACTTGTCGGCTTGGCTGCCAATACCTACCCGTTCCAGCAGGCGCTCTGCTGTCGCATTTGCCACCGTCTGTGGCGTGTTTTTGACTTTCTGTGGCGCCAGCATAATGTTCTTCTTCACCGTAAGGTGAGGGAACAGATTGAACTGCTGGAATACCATGCCTACTTCTTTGCGAATGTTCGAAAGGGCTTCTTGGTTTCCGCCCTTTGGTGCAAGTTTTTGACCTTCAACCTCTAATTGGCCAGATTCGAATTCTTCCAACCCGTTCACACAGCGAATTAAGGTGGATTTTCCGGAGCCACTGGCGCCGATAATAACGACCACTTCGCCCTGTTCTACGGATAAATCGATATCTTTAAGGACATGCAATTTGCCGAAGTACTTGTTCATGCCCTTCATTTGTACGATATGAGTCATGTATCAGGTTCCTTCAGACAGAGGCCAGTCCGCGCCGTTCAACCAGGCGGAGAATCAGGGACAGTGAGAGGGTGATGGCCAGATACATAATCGCGACCACAAAATACACCTCAAAGGCGGTGAAGGTACTGGCAATATAAACCTGACCCTGGCGAACAAGTTCGCCCACACCAATAACCGAGAACAGCGAGGTGTCCTTGATACTGACGATGGCTTGGTTACCAAGGGGCGGAATCATACGCCGGAAGGCTTGCGGCCAAATGATAGACCAGAATGTTTGGGTGCGAGACAAGCCCAAAGAAAGCCCGGCTTCCGATTGGCCTTTGTCGATGGACTGAACGCCACCGCGCACAACTTCGGAAATGTATGCGCCCGAATTCAGCGCAATGGCGGCAATACCCGCGGTTAGGGGGTCAATAGGGCCACCGATCAAATCCGGCAAACCGTAGAAGATAAACAAAACCTGAACGAGAATAGGGGTACCACGAAAGATTTCGATATAGGCCGTTGCGGGCCATCTCAAAAACCACTTTTTGTTAATGCTCAGCAAGCCAAATATGATGCCCAAGGCAAAGCCGATCATCAGGCCGCCAAAAGAAATCATCAGAGTGTAGGGTATCCCTTTTATCAGAAAAGGGATGGAGTCTATGGCTGCCTGCCAGTCAAATTGGAACTGGGAATCCACAGTGTGCGTCTCCGCAGGGTTGGCGTCAGAAGTCGCCGGGGCTAATTAGCTCCCGGCGCTATGATAGGAATAGGCCTAGCGGCCCTTCAGCCTTTACTTGCCTTCAGGCAGCGGGCCGAACCACTTTTCATAGATGTTTTTGTAGGTTCCGTCTTCTTTCATTTCGGCAAGGGCTTCATTAACTTCGTCCACCCACTCACTGCCGTCCTTCAGCGCGATGCCGTACTGCTGGCCTTCGTATAACTTGCCAACGGTTTTGACTTTGCCTTCACCCTTGGTACGCGCAAAATAGCCCACGTTCGGGGAGTCGTAGAACACGGCATCTACAGAGCGGGACATCAGCGCCATGTACATATCCGAGCTGCCCGGGTATGGCGTTACACCGTCGTTTTTATCCAGATTTTTCTTCAGGAAGTCGTAACTGGTGCTGCCGATTTTGGAGCCAACCTTTAGGCCTTCAAGGTCAGAGATTTCGGTTACGTCGTTGTTGTCTTGGCGAACCAAAATCCGCAGACCGGAATCGTAGTACGGGTCGGAGAAATCAACGATTTTTTCACGTGCTTCAGTGATGGTGATACCAGCAATGGCAATATCCACGTTGCCTGTCTGTAGTGCTGGGATGATGCCGTTGAAGTCCATGGTGTTGATGTTGTAGTCAAAGCCTGCGCGCTGGGCGACTTCGGCGATGATCTCCATATCAAACCCAATCATCTCACCGGTTTCTTGATCCAACATCTCGAATGGAACAAAGCTGGGGTCGGTAGCTATGCGCAGGGTTTCAGCGCTGACAGCGCTCGCTGCTACGGTAAGTGCTAGACCTGTACCCAGAGTTTTCAGCCATTTCGTGCTCATGCTTTCTCCTTTTCTTTCTTATTGAGGCTCCGCTTGCCCGATAAGGCAAACCGGGAGCTCACTGTTGGTGACCGTGAACCCCGGGGAGCATTGGTGGAACTGCATCACATACACTTTAGACTATGACTCAGGTGAGCGCCGAAAATCAAATGCTTGGGGAGTCTAACTCCCTCTCCCCTTGCGGGAGAGGGTTGGGGAGAGCGGATGTCTCAAAAAGCGATCTTATCCCGCTCACTGATGCCAAGGTTCTTCCAGATGCTGATGCTCGGCTCAGCCTGATTCAGGGTATAGAAGTGCAACCCTGGCGCGCCGGCTTTCAGCAGCTTCTCGCACATCTCGGTAACCACTTCCTCACCGAACTTGAGAATGCTCTCTCTGTCGTCACCGTAAGCTTCGAGCTGCTTGCGAATCCAGCGCGGTATTTCCGCACCGCACATGTCGGAGAAGCGCACTAAGCTAGAGAAGTTCACGATGGGCATAATCCCCGGCACCACAGGAATGGTTACCCCGAGCTTTTCCAGCCGGTCGATGAAGTAGAAGTAGCTGTCTGCATTAAAGAAGTACTGAGTAATGGCGCTGTTGGCACCAGCCTCCACTTTGCGGGCGAAGTTCTTCAGATCATCTTCGGCATTTCGTGCCTGCGGATGAAACTCCGGATAGGCTGCTACTTCCAGATTAAAATGATCGCCGCTGTGTTCACGAATGAACTCGACCAACTCGTTGGCGTAGCGCATTTCACCGGATGCACCCATACCAGAGGGCATGTCACCGCGAAGGGCGACAATCCGGTTGATGCCGTTCTCTTTATACAGATCCAGCAGTTCCGCAATTTCTGCCCGCGTACCACCGACGCAGGAGAGGTGGGGGGCTGTTGAAATGCCCTGCTTGTGCAAGTTGAGCACGGTTTCAATGGTGCGGTCCCGGGTGGAACCGCCCGCGCCGAAGGTGACCGAGAAAAAATCCGGGTTCACCTCGGCGAGTTGGTCGCGAACAGTTTGAAGTTTTTCCTTGCCCAAGTCGGTCTTGGGCGGGAAAAACTCAAAGCTGAAGCGGCGTTTAAACTGTTTCTGGGATTGCATCTTGTTATCCGATTAGTACTTGTAGCTTTCTGGCTTGTACGGGCCTTCGACCGGTACACCGATGTACTGCGCCTGTTCCGGAGTCATCTTGGTGATGACGCCACCAAAGCCTTCAACCATAGCGAGGGCAACTTCTTCGTCCAGTTTCTTGGGCAGAACCTGAACGTAGATGCCTTTCGCGCGGGCGTCTTCGGGCAGGTCTGCGAACTTGCGTTCGAACAGGTACATCTGCGCCAGAACCTGATTGGCAAAGGAGCCATCCATGATGCGTGAAGGGTGGCCCGTGGCGTTGCCAAGGTTTACCAGACGGCCTTCGGAGAGCAGGATTAGGTGGTCGTTAGTGGCCTTGTCGCGATAGATTACGTGAACCTGTGGCTTAACTTCGTCCCATTCCCAGTTTTTGCGCATGTAGGCCGTATCGATTTCGTTATCGAAGTGGCCGATGTTGCACACAACCGCGCCGGATTTTAGAGCTTTGAGCATATGTGCATCGCACACGTTCATGTTGCCGGTAGTGGTAACCAGAATGTCGGTGTTCTGCAGCAGGGCTTTGTCGATGCCCGCCTCGGTGCCGGTGTTCACGCCGTTGATGTATGGGGAAACAACCTCATAGCCGTCCATGCAGGCCTGCATGGCACAGATCGGATCAGCTTCGGTTACCTTGACAATCATGCCTTCCTGACGCAGTGAAGCCGCAGAGCCTTTGCCCACGTCGCCGTAGCCGATCACCAGAGCTTTTTTGCCAGACATCAGGTGGTCAGTGCCGCGTTTGATGGCGTCGTTGAGGCTGTGGCGGCAGCCGTATTTGTTGTCGTTTTTGGATTTGGTTACGGCGTCGTTCACGTTGATGGCTGGTACTTTCAGGGTGCCATCGCGCAGCATTTCTTGGAGGCGGTGTACGCCAGTGGTGGTCTCTTCGGTAACACCGTGGCAGTTGGCCAGAATTTCCGGGTACTTCTCGTGGAGCAGGGCAGTCAGATCTCCGCCGTCGTCCAGAATCATGTTGGGTTCCCAACCATCTACGTCTGCACCGATGGTGCGCTCTAGGCACCAGTCGTATTCTTCGTCGGTTTCACCTTTCCATGCAAATACGGGGATGTTTTTTGCTGCGATGGCGGCAGCTGCCTGATCCTGTGTGGAGAAGATGTTGCACGATGACCAGCGTACGTCTGCGCCTAGTTCGATCAGTGTTTCGATCAGTACAGCGGTTTGGATGGTCATGTGGATGCAGCCCATGATGTTGGCGCCTTTCAGCGGCTGCTCTGCTTTGTATTTGTCGCGCAGTGCTATGAGGGCTGGCATTTCGCCTTCGGCGATTTTGATTTCTTTGCGGCCCCAATCGGCCAGATTGATATCGCGGACTTTGTAGTCGTCGAAGTTGCTCATTGGTGTGCTCCGTTTGGTTCTGTTTTGGCCCGAGCCGTGAGTAAGGCTCGGTGCTGCTAAATTTCGATATGTCGGTGGTGGGGTCATCCCTCCCCGGAACCGCTACGAGCACATCCATGTGCGCTTGTCTCCGGCCGTCCATGGCCTACGACATTCCGGGGAGGGATGACCCCACCACCTCGTTCTGGTTTCGGCGTATGCGATCTTGAATACGCCGACAAATCCGTTAGATACCTGCAGCGTCTTTAAGAGCAGCTGCGCGGTCGGTTTTCTCCCACGGGAAGGTGGTGAACGTTTTGCCCGCAACGGTTACTTCTTCCGGCTCGCGGCCGAAGTGGCCGTAGGCTGCTGTGGCCCGGTACATGGGGTGTAGCAAGTCGAGCATGTTGGTGATGGCGTAAGGGCGCAGGTCGAAGTTCTGGCGTACCAGTTCGATGATTTTGTCGTCGCCGATTTTGCCGGTGCCGAAGGTGTTTACGGAGATGGAGGTTGGTTGGGCCACGCCGATGGCGTAGGACACCTGAATCTCGCACTTGTCGGCTAATCCAGCAGCAACGATGTTTTTGGCAACGTAGCGGCCAGCGTAGGCGGCAGAGCGGTCGACTTTTGAGGGGTCTTTTCCGGAGAAGGCGCCGCCGCCGTGGCGGGCCATGCCGCCGTAGGTGTCTACGATGATTTTACGGCCAGTCAGGCCGCAGTCGCCAACCGGGCCGCCGATAACGAACTTGCCGGTGGGGTTGATGTGGTACTGGGTGCCTTTGTGTAGCAATTCGGGCGGCAGTACGTTTTTAACAACCAGTTCCATTACGGCTTCTTTCAAGTCTTCCTGAGTAACGTCGGGGTCGTGCTGAGTTGAGAGTACAACAGCGTCGATTCCAACAACTTTGCCGTTTTCGTAGCGGCAGGTTACTTGGCTTTTCGCGTCTGGGCGTAGCCACGGGAGAATGCCGTTTTTGCGGGCTTCGGCCTGACGCTCTACCAAGCGGTGGGCGAAGGTGATGGGTGCAGGCATCAGCACTTCGGTTTCGTTGCTGGCGTAACCGAACATTAGGCCTTGGTCGCCCGCGCCCTGATCTTCCGGCTTCTGGCGGTCGACTCCTTGGGCAATGTCGACGGACTGCTTGCCGATGATGTTGATGATGCCGCAGGTGTCGGCGTCGAAGCCTACGTCTGAGGAGGTGTAGCCGATGTCTTTGATCACACCGCGAACTAAGTCTTCTAAGTCTACCCAAGCGCTGGTGGTGATTTCACCGCCTACGATGGCAACGCCGGTTTTTACCATGGTTTCGCAGGCTACACGGGCGTGGGGATCTTCTATAAGGATAGAATCCAGAACCGCATCGGAGATTTGGTCAGCCAGTTTGTCCGGGTGGCCTTCAGAGACCGATTCGGAGGTGAAGATGTTGTAGTCAGACATAGGTTTGCTCCTTTGTGAGCGTTTTGAAATCTTGTCGGTGGCTGAGTGATGCAGCAGGTGCCGACGTCTTTATCTGTTTTGGTTTGGTGTGCGTAGGTATTACTACCTACGACAATATCAAAGTATTTTGATATTCCCTGTGAAGGCCCGGAATATCTGGGTTTAATGAAAAATGTGATGAGAGATTGGTTATCTCAGCGGCAGTTGGGTTTTCCAGAACTCTCTCACCTGAATCTGGAAACCATTTCGCAATCCGATAAACAGCTGCTCACCAGCTTTTAAGCCTGCCGCTGCAGCCCATGCTGTGAGCTCTTCCGGCTCAAAGCCAAGCCATAGATCACCACAATTTTCTTGTGCCCAGTTTTGGTCGTGCCTGCACAGGTCGCTGATCATCAGGCAGCCACCGTTGTTCATCAGTGCGGCGGCATCGAGAAAAATGTCGGCCGGGCTGGGTACGTGGTGCAGCACCATGTTGGCGACCACCAGATCAAATGCATCGCCCCGGGCCAGCAGGGTGTCGGTGACACCTTCGATCAAATCAATGTTGTTTAAACGCTCGTCAATGCAGGTGCGAGTTGCCTTGGCGAGCATGTCGCGGCTGTTGTCCAGCGCCACAACGTGTTCGCAGAGCTCGGACAATACCGGCAGAAAACCGCCTTCACCCGGGCCGATTTCCAGTGCCGTTTGCCACAGTGTTTTGCGCGTACGCTTGCGAATCATGTCTGCTACAGGGGCGGCATACAGATCAAAGGCAGCAATCAACTCCTGCTGCTCACGGAACTGCTCTGAGTGCCGGGAGAAGAACGCCTGTGACTGATTAGCCCGCTGGTTACGGATGGCTTCAATCTTGTCTTGCAGGTGTGCTGGCAGGGGCGCACTGTCGACCGCTTCAAAAATTTGGCGAATGGTCAGATCTGTTGGCTTCTCGTTATCCAAATGCAGTGGGCGGCGGTAAAAAATGGCGTTGCCCTCACGCTGTGGTTCTACCAGACCTGCCTTGTGCATCACTTTTAAATGGTGGCTCATGCCAGACTGACGCATATCGAATAACTGGCTCAATTCGAGCACGCCAAAGGTATCGCGACGCAGCACACGCAGTACTTCCAGCCGCAATGGGTCGCCACTTGCCTTGTAGATGGGGGCAAGTACGTCCACGGAGGAAATTTGGTTAACGTGTGCATTTAAAGTGGTCATGGTTGCGGAGTGTATGTGGGTTAGACTGCTCAATCAATAGGCATATCAAAGTTTTTTGATATAGATTTATCATTCTTTGAAATCAGTCTCTTTCGGCAAACTCATCGTGAATATTTACACAGAAGCGGCACGTCGATTTGCCCAGGCACACCCTAATCGGCGAAAATACGCGCCTTATTTTTGAGCAGCTTTTTATCGCCCTGTAAAAAGCTCTGGATTGCACCCTATTTCCTTGAAAAAACAGTGGAGAAACGTCAATGCCCTCTCGTAAAGATCTCGCCAACGCCATTCGCGCGCTGAGCATGGATGCGGTTCAGAAAGCCAAATCCGGCCACCCGGGTGCGCCCATGGGCATGGCGGATATCGCCGAGGTGCTGTGGAACGATTACCTGAGCCACAACCCAACGAATCCGCAGTGGGCCAACCGCGACCGTTTTGTGCTTTCCAACGGCCATGGCTCCATGCTGCAGTATTCGTTGCTGCACTTGAGCGGTTACGACGTTTCTATTGACGACATCAAGAACTTCCGGCAACTGCACTCAAAAACCCCGGGCCATCCTGAATATGGCTACACCCCGGGTGTTGAAACCACCACAGGCCCACTGGGGCAGGGCATTGCCAACGCAGTGGGCTTTGCGCTTGCAGAGAAAACACTGGCGGCGCAGTTTAATCGTCCGGGCCATAATGTGGTTGATCACTACACCTACGCGTTCTTGGGCGATGGTTGCCTGATGGAAGGCATCTCCCACGAGGTATCGTCCCTTGCCGGTACTCTGGGTCTTGGCAAGCTGATTATGTTCTACGATGACAACGGCATTTCCATCGACGGAAAGATTGAAGGCTGGTTTACTGATAACACACCGCAGCGTTTTGAGTCCTACGGCTGGCAGGTTATCCCGGATGTAGATGGTCACGATGGCAATGCAGTGCGTGCGGCGGTTGAGAAGGCGCGTGCCAACACCGATCAGCCCACACTCATTTGCTGCAAAACAGTTATCGGTTTCGGTTCCCCCAACAAGCAGGGCAGCGAATCTTCCCACGGCGCGCCTCTGGGTGACGACGAAATTGCACTGACCCGCGAAGCGCTGGGTTGGGCACACGGCCCGTTTGAGGTTCCAGCCGACATATACGCCGCTTGGGACGCCAAAGAAAAAGGCGCCAAGGCAGAAAGCGATTGGAATGAAACCTTTGCAGCCTACGAAAAGGCCGAGCCAGAGCTGGCGGCTGAACTAAAGCGCCGTATGGCGGGCGAGCTGCCAGCCGACTTCTCTGAAAAAGCTCAGGCTTACATTCAGGAATGTCAGGACAAGAGCGAGACCGTTGCGAGCCGCAAGGCTTCCCAGAACACCCTGAACGCTTACGGCCCATTGCTTCCAGAATTGCTGGGCGGTTCCGCTGATTTGGCGGGCTCTAACCTCACTATTTGGAGCGGCTCAAAAGGCGTGACCAAAGAAGATGCCAGCGGCAACTACATCTATTATGGTGTGCGCGAGTTCGGCATGGCCGCCATTATGAACGGCGTCGCCTTGCACGGTGGTTTCGTACCCTACGGCGCGACCTTCCTAATCTTTATGGAATACTGCCGCAACGCCGTGCGCATGGCCGCACTGATGAAACAGCGTTCTATCTACGTATTCACCCACGATTCTATTGGCTTGGGCGAAGACGGCCCAACTCACCAGCCAATCGAGCAGCTGGCAAGCCTGCGCACTACGCCAAACATGAGCACCTGGCGCCCGGCCGACGCGGTAGAATCCGCCGTGGCTTGGAAATCTGCTATTGAGCGCACAGACGGCCCAACCGCTTTGATCTTCTCCCGTCAGGGTTTGCCTGGGCAGGCGCGTGATGCACAGCAATTGGCAGACGTGGCGAAAGGTGGCTATGTGCTAACAGACAGTGAAGGCGAGCCAGACCTCATTCTGATTGCCACCGGTTCAGAAGTTGGCTTGGCGCAAGACACCGCTGCCAAACTGCGAGAGCAGGGCAAGAAAGTGCGCGTTGTTTCCATGCCCTCAACCGACGTATTCGATGCCCAGAGCGCTGAATACAAACAACAAGTGTTGCCAATCGAAGTCACCAACCGCATTGCCATCGAAGCGGCCATTGCTGACTACTGGTACAAGTATGTGGGGCTGGATGGTCGCGTTGTAGGCATGACCACTTTTGGTGAGTCCGCACCTGCTGGCGAGTTGTTCAAAGAGTTTGGCTTTACCGTGGAGAACATTCTGGAAGTGGCCTCGGAACTATTGGACGCCTAATGACAAACTCCGCGCCCTTTCGTATTGCGATCAACGGGTATGGCCGTATTGGCCAGTGCGTGTTGCGTGCCCTATACGAAAACGGTTTTCGCGATCACTTGCAGGTGGTCGCGATTAACGAGCTTTCTGATATCGACACCATTGCGCACCTAACCCGGTACGATTCCACCCATGGCCGGTTCTCCGGAAGTATTGCCGTTCAGGGACAAGATCTGATCATCAATGGCGATGCCATTCGCGTGCTCCGGCATTCCGATCCGGCAGAGCTGCCGTGGAGTGAATTGGATATTGATTTGGTGCTGGAATGTTCGGGCGCCTATTCGGACCGGGCTACGGCCGAGCTGCATCTTCAAGCGGGCGCGAAACGTTTATTGTTTTCCCAGCCCGCCGAATCCGATGTAGACCGCACCGTTGTCTTTGGCATCAACGACGCAGACATTTCGAAAACAGATCGGATAGTGGCGGCAGGTTCCTGTACCACTAACTGCCTAGTACCGGTGATTACTGTATTGGATAAGGCCTTTGGCGTAGAGCAGGGCAGCACCACCACCATTCACGCAGCCATGAACGACCAGCCTGTGATTGATGCCTACCACCACCAAGATCTGCGCCTCACGCGAAGCGCGCTCCACAACATAGTGCCCGTAGACACAGGTTTGGCACGAGGCGTTGAGCGGCTGCTCCCGCACATGGAAGGACGCTTCAGCTCGGTAGCCCTGCGCGTACCTACCATGAACGTATCCGCCATCGATATGGTGTTTAACGTTCGAGAGCCAACCGACGTGCCCTCGGTAAACCGCGTGTTGAAAGAAGCGGCAAACGGCCCGTTAAAAGGCATACTCGGCTACACCGACGAACTGCTGGCCAGCTCAGACTTTAACCACGATTCCCACTCCGGCGTCGTAGACGGCGGCCAAACCCGCGTAACCCGGGGTACCATGGTGAAAGTACTGTGCTGGTTTGATAACGAATGGGGATTTGCCAGCCGCATGCTGGATGTAAGCCAAAGTTGGCTTTCTCGTACCTAAACTCTTTGCTAACAAACCGAAATAACGGAACCCAGATCATGGCCATCAAAAAAATGACCGACCTGAACCTCGCTGGAAAGCGGGTTCTGATCCGCGAAGACCTTAACGTACCTGTCAAAAACGGCGCGGTTTCCAGCGATGCCCGCATCCGCGCCTCCCTGCCCACCATCAAGGCAGCAAGAGACGCCGGTGCTAAAGTCATGCTGATGTCCCATCTGGGCCGCCCGGAAGAAGGCGTGTACGACGAAGCCGCCTCCCTCAAACCCGTAGCCGACAACCTCACCCAAGCCTTGGGGCAGGAAGTACGCCTGATTAAAGATTATCTTGATGGCGTTGAAGTAGCCGACGGCGAAGTAGTGCTGTTCGAAAACGTTCGCTTCAACAAAGGCGAAAAGAAAGATGACGAAACACTGGCCAAGCAATACGCGGCCCTGTGCGACCTTTACGTAATGGACGCCTTCGGAACAGCCCACCGCGCCCAAGCCTCTACCCACGGCGTTGCCCGCTTTGCACCAGACGCTTGCGCTGGCCCCTTGCTGGCGGCGGAACTGGACGCACTAGGCAAAGCGCTGGATAACCCCGCCAAGCCGGTTGTAGCCATTGTTGGCGGCGCCAAAGTCTCTACCAAACTTGACGTACTCAACGCCCTTGAAAAAGTGTGTGACCAAATCATTGTAGGTGGCGGCATTGCTAACACCTTCCTGGCCGCAGCAGGCCATCCGGTCGGAAAATCCCTGTGCGAGCACGAGTTGCTGGAAACCGCCAGAGACATAGCCTCCCGCGTGAACATCCCGTTGCCGGTAGACGTAGTGGTTGCCAGCGAATTCGCTGAAAGCGCAACAGCCACCATCCGTAACATCTCCGACGTGACTGATGACGACATGATTCTGGACGTAGGCCCAGAAACCGCAGGCCAGTTCGCCGAACTGCTCAAAAACGCCAAAACCATTCTATGGAACGGCCCGGTAGGCGTATTCGAGTTTGACCAGTTTGGTAACGGCACCAAAACTCTGGCCGAAGCCATCGCCGAAAGCGATGCCTTCTCACTGGCTGGCGGCGGTGACACAGTGGCCGCCGTTGACAAATATGGCATAGCTGACAAGATCTCGTATATTTCCACCGGTGGTGGCGCCTTCCTGGAGTTTGTGGAAGGCAAAGTACTGCCAGCGGTAGCCGTACTGGAAGAGCGCGGCGCGTAAAGGCGCTAACCCAGATCTGGATTCGCAAGGCAGGTGTGGTGGCGCTTTC
>NZ_JAHKPV010000006.1:0-132701 GCF_018860765.1 Marinobacter salexigens | reverse complement strand
GAAAGCGCCACCACACCTGCCGTAGCAGGCTCCAATTCTCAGAAGCCTGCGCCCAAACAAATTAACCACGATTGCCCAAACTGTTATTTAAACAAGGAGACAACCAAATGGCCCTGATTTCGATGCGGCAGATGCTGGACCACGCCGCCGAGCATGGTTACGGTGTGCCAGCCTTTAACGTAAACAATCTGGAACAGATGCGCGCCATCATGGAAGCCGCCGACAAAACCGACTCCCCGGTGATTGTTCAGGCCTCTGCCGGTGCCCGTAAATACGCCGGAGCTCCCTTCCTGCGCCACCTGATCCTCGCGGCCATTGAAGAATGGCCACACATCCCGGTGGTCATGCACCAAGACCACGGCACCAGCCCCGCAGTGTGCCAACGCTCCATTCAATTGGGCTTCAGCTCCGTCATGATGGACGGCTCGCTGGGTGAAGACGGCAAAACGCCGATGGATTATGACTACAACGTAGACGTAACCCGCCGCACCGTAGAAATGGCCCACGCCTGTGGCGTATCCGTAGAAGGCGAGCTGGGTTGCTTGGGCTCTCTGGAAACCGGTCAGGCCGGTGAAGAAGACGGCATTGGCGCTGAAGGTACTCTGGACATGAGCCAAATGCTCACCGACCCAGAAGAAGCCGCCGACTTCGTGAAAAAGACCCACGTAGACGCCTTAGCCATCGCCATCGGCACCAGCCACGGTGCCTACAAGTTCACCCGCCCACCCACGGGCGACATCCTAGCCATCGAACAGATCAAAGCCATCCACAAACGCATTCCAGACACCCATCTAGTTATGCACGGCTCCAGCTCTGTACCCCAGGAGTGGTTGAAGATCATCAACGAATACGGCGGTGAAATTCCCGAAACCTACGGCGTACCGGTTGAGGAAATTGTAGAAGGCATCAAGCACGGTGTGCGCAAAGTAAACATCGACACCGACCTTCGCCTCGCCAGCACCGGCGCAGTGCGCCGCTTCCTAGCCCAAAACCCGGCCGAATTCGACCCACGCAAATTCCTGCAGGCTACCATGGTAGCTATGACAGATATTTGCGTAGCTCGTTACGAAGCGTTTGGTTGTGCTGGCAATGCAAGCAAGATCAAACCGATCAATCTGGATCGTATGTTTGAGCGTTATGTTTCTGGTGAGTTGGATCCGAAGGTTAAGTAAGACTGCAGTACCGCAGCCCTGGGCACCTCGCCCCGGGCTGTGACTTTCCCTCCGAGCTCATTCCTCCATATTCCGCACGTTTACTTGGCTGCGCACAGGATTCGCCAGCGCTCACTTTGAGGAAATTGGTAATATGTGGGTTCGAGTTGTAGTAGCGATTATTTTGATTGGCGGTTTTTCCATTGCTTGGAAAATATATGACCGTATTCCTGTTCAGGTTGTTGGTCAACAGCATGCATCCGGTAGTGTGCATATAGGGGAACAGGAGTTTTTTGAGGGTCTGGCTGCAACGACCGGCCTGCCGCTTGAAATTAATTACACGCCCGTTGATACCCTGGGATTCAAAGACACTCATCAGCTAATCATGTTGAGAGAAGGTGCACTTGATCTGGTTTCTCTGCGTTTTTTTCAGAATGCCTGGTCTGAGCCTGCACTGCTCGGCGTGGATCTGCTCGGCGTGGATCTGTTCGGCGGAACGGTCGATATTGAGACCTCCTACGCGGTCATGCAAACCTATGCTCCGGCACTCGATCGTCGACTGCAGGACCGCTTTAATGTGAAATTACTGGGTATGTGGCCGTTCGGTCCTCAGGTTTTTTTCTGCCGAACACCGGTTGAGTCCTTGCAAGATTTCGAGGGGCTGAGGATACGAGTGGGCAATGAAACCTTCTCTCCTCTTATAGAATATTTTGGTGCGTCACCTGTCATTATGGCGTTTGAGGACGTTCAAATGGGCCTGCGCCGTGAGTTGATCGATTGCGCTGTTAGTAGCGCAGCTTCGGCGAATGCGGCCGGTTGGCCGAAGTACTCAACCCACCTTTTCCGGCTGAGTACGCAGTTGGGGATCAATGGCTATGTCATTAATTTGAATCTCTGGAATCGCTTGTCGAGTCATCAGAAGGAGAGACTGGAGCATGCCTTTAAAGCCTATGTGGACTCCATATGGGCATCTGTTGAGCAGCTTCATGTCCAGTTTTCAGCGTGCAATACTGGCCAGCCTTGCCGTGAGGGCACGTCTTATAACCTGATTGATGTTGAGCCGGGTGAGCAGGACTATCAATTGCTGCGTCAGGCTTTTAAAGAGGCCGTCTTTCCAAGATGGGCTGAGCATTGTGACCAGCTTTACCCTGGTTGCTCTGCCGAGTGGCGTGAACTGGTAGAACCCGTTCTTATGAGAAAGGCAGGAGTTAATCAGTGAGAGAGCCGGTTAAAACCCCCTGGTTACAAAGGACAAAACTCCCGCTCAGCATGGTCGGTGCGCTAAGCTCATTGATACTGGCCCTGAATTTCAGTCTGGACCTTCTGTCTTTGCTCGACATACAGCGGGAACACCAGCTTTTACTATTGATTCTGCTTATTTGTCTGGCGGCCTGGGCTCTGGTGGAGGTGATGGTGTTGCACCTTCAGCGAAGCCCGGGTGAGCCTCCCCTGAATTCACTTAAAACTTTGCTGATAGTTCAGCTAGCTGTCCAGTGCGCGCGACTAGCATTGTTTTTCATGGGAGGCTCGGTCACGGTCGATAAGACATACGGAATCAGGGTGGTAGAGCTTGGTCTGGTTTTCGTGTTTTTGCCCGTATATTTGGTGGTGTTTCTACTGGTAGGCCGCGCTTTGGTCTCAAACTACATCGTTGAAATCAAGTCTGCCTACCGGAAGTTGCAGAAGTCCAGTCTCACACTGGCGAAGCTGGCAACCACAGACCCGCTTACAGGCGCTTTCAATCGACGACATTTTCAAGAGAGGGTGGATGTTGAGGTTTCGCGTACGCTGCGTCATGGAACGCCTCTCTCATTGATAATATTCGATATTGATTACTTCAAGAAAATTAATGATCGCTTTGGTCACCACGGTGGTGATGAGGTTTTAGTTCGGCTTACTGAGTTGACCCTTCAAAACCTGAGATCCAGTGATGTTCTGGCTCGCTGGGGAGGGGAGGAATTCATCATCTTGTTACCTCAGTGCGATGCCGAAGAAGCGCAAAAAGTCGCTGAAAAATTGCGCCTGTCGATTGCTGAACAGGTTTTTGGTCAGGTCGGGAACATTACCTGCAGTTTCGGAGTTGCGGAAGTTTCGCCCGGAGATCTTCCGGACAGTTGGGTTAACAGAGCCGATCAGGCTCTCTATCAGGCTAAGAACAGTGGCCGCAATACTGTTTGTGTTGCTGATCTACGTCAGGGGTAAGGTGTTTTCAGGCTTTGGAGGATGTAAGACGCCGGCGCTGTATGTCGTTTTTGGCCCAAAACCCGGCAGAATTCAGCCCGCGTAAATTCCTTCAGGCCACTATAATCAAGCCAAACAACCTTGATTCTCCTCAGCACTCCTTTCCCTCAAAATGACAAAGCTTTGCAAAACGCAAAGAAAAGTCGCTTACAGATGAGCTAATGTAGTTTACTACATGCTATGGATGCACTGACGGTTAAGGACAACGGCCCATGATCTCTTCAGCACTAATGCAGCCCCTTCTTCGCAACGCCTGGCATTTGCGCCCCTCTACTCTGTTGGGCCCTGCTTTGCCGTGCGTGATGGTTGCTGCTTAATATCCTGACCCAAGGTGGCTGGGCCAGCGGGAGGGAACAATTCGTGGTGTTATGGCTATTTCATGCAAGACCAAGTTAACGAAGCAGAGAACTCATGAAGTATGGGAGAACTTCTTAACTTACATGGACCGCACGTCGCCAGTCTTACCTGAGCCTGAATAGTAGTCGTTTGACGGCGTACATACTGCGATATTATGCGCGAAAATCATCAGAAAAATGAGGCCAGAAAATTGAAAACATTTTATCTCTTGTTAATTTTAGTATTTTCTTCTTTTGGTGCAGCGGCAGAAATATACAAATGGGTAGATGAGAATGGAAAGATTCATTTTGGTGACCGACGACCAACCAATCAAGTTTCGGATCAAGTTAAGTTAAAGATAAATACCTATGAAAGTGTGTCGTATGACATGTCTACTTTTGATGTTGGCGAGAAAGTTATCATGTATTCGGCCAGTTGGTGTGGATTTTGTAAAAAGGCGCGCCAGTACTTTGAGAAGAATGATATAGACTATGTTGAATACGATATTGAAAAAAATAAATCAGCAAAAAGAGCTTATGATAAGTTGAACGCTACAGGTGTCCCGGTAATTTTGGTTGGTAAGGAACGAATGAATGGGTTCAGTGTGGCTGGTTTTAGGCGAATTTATGAGCAATAGCATAATAAATTAATCCAGCGGGAACTGGGTCTGTCGTAGTACGATATTGATCATCCGTTCATGCCGCTTTCTGGTGATTTTCCGCTAAGATGCTAGTGGCAAATTCTGCATAGCTTTTGACCGTTGGCGGGGTGCGCCACAAAGGGAGATGCAAAGCTGAGGCAACTGTGAACCAAGGGGGGTGCCTGTGAAGCCCGAAATAGAATCTAAATTTGCCACCTACCCGATAGAGGCTCAACGGCAGCTCGAAAATGTTCGCGGCCTAATTCTAGCTGTCGCCGCAGAAAACGCTTTAGGTGCAGTTGAAGAGGCTCTCAAGTGGGGTGAAGCCAGCTATCTTGTAAAAGGTGGTAGCACGATTCGAATGGACTGGAAGCCAAAAGATCCAGGTGTCATTAAAGTATATTTTCACTGCCAGACCATCTTGGTCGAGACCTTCAAGGAGATCTACCCTGATGAATTCGAATATGAGGGGAAAAGAGCTATTGTTATTCCTCTTGGAGCCTCCGTTGGGGGCGGGCCACTAAGCCACTGTCTGCAAATGGCACTGAAGTATCATAGTTTAAAACACCTCCCTCTACTTGGGTCTTGAGGTAGTGGGACCACGTAACAAAGGTATTAAATTCCGGCCCGAGGGGCCGCTACCGGATGCCCTTGTCAGGGTACCGTTTATTGTTGGCGTTAAAGGTTCAGTGATGAGTGAAGCTATACCATTACATTCCAATCATCCCCTAGTCGGTAGCTGGCAGGCTGCAGATGATTTCTCAGATATGGTTGTATCAATCGTCGCCGTTGCCGAAGGATTTAGCGTCTCGGTCACTGATCAAACTGATGGTGAGGTCGCAGAGGTATTCGAACCGCAATACGACGGTAATGTGCTTTCGTTCAGCGCGCACTGGCCTTCAAATGGCAGGTTTATAAAATACCGCTTTCTGCTGCAATCTGAAGGCACAGTAGGTGTTACATACACCTACAGCGGGCAGGAAGTATGGCAGCGGAAATTAACTTAACACATATAGGCCTTCACGGAATCAATAGTCATCTTTTTGCCCGCGCTAGCCCTATCAGCTATGTTGCCGAGGTGAGTTCTTGTGTGGATACCCGCCTGGTCTGGAGTGAAAATCCCGCACGGTCACACCAAACTCTTCGAGTGTGGAGCGCAACAATGCGGGATCTGTCTCCGCTTCTGCATACTGAGCACCAGCGCGGGCCGAGATGTGTCCGTTAAGGCCTAAAATTCTATCCACCTGAATCAGTGCTCCTACTGCGGTTAAATGTGTCTGTCCTTCCGGGTCGTCAACCTCCAGTCGTCTGTAAGCGTCACTGCTGTCGCTCTCTCGTCCGACTACTTCTATCGATATGCGATGGTGATCTCCAGTTCCAGGGTTGTAGAGTATCGCGCGGCGTAAAAACGTGAATTGGTCACCGCTTATGGCTCGCCAGATTCCACTGCGAATCAGCATTTTCAGTAACCGGGTTGCTATCACACTGCTAAACGCAATGCGGGTGGAAACTGAATTAGCACCAGTTATTGCGGGTAACGTCAGTTGGTCTGGAGCATCGAAGCGGTAAACAGCAACATCTCCCAGCTCTTGGAAGTGTGCCAAGCGTTCATCGGTGAATGACTTTTTCTGTTTACGCAGCCCCCCTTCCATCACTTCGAAGGGTAACTCCAGTCTGTCCATGTACTCTGCTGAATTGGGTCCCGCTTTGTCGTTCATACCATAGAGCACATCGATAGTAATGGAGTCGGTCACCATATCCATACTGGCTCCACGCGCCAGAGTGGCCGCCACCGCCGCCATCCAGGACGAAGCAAAAACGACAGGTGAGGTTAGGGAAGACATTGACTGTAGTGCGGGCAACACGGCCACGGTATGACGTACCCGTTCCGTCCAGCGCGTGATGTCGAGATAGGGGATGTTTCGCCGCAAACAAGACGAAAGCAATTTGTCGCCAGAATCATTTGTCAGCGACACCACTAAATGTGGCGTTTCTTGTACGTTTGCTAATGGATCCGAATCGTCTGTGTTCAGGGTTATCGCCGAGGCATTGGGTAAGGTGCTAACTAGCATCTGGGCACGCTCCAAAGAACGACCACCGATGATTAGATGATTATTCGGGTGACGCTGGCTAAGCATAGTGGCGAGTTGTGTGCCGACAATGCCGTACCCTCCGGCTAGCAAAACTGAATCAGGCATGGCATTCTCCTTTTAGGTCTTGTGACCAATTAAAATCTAATATTAGGTATGCTGACCTAATTTTTCAATGTGTTTTTTCTACCGGGTAGAGGCCATGGTCACGAATAGCCAGACGAGCAAAACACCCCTAAGTCCAAAGGGGCGCAAACGTCGCGAAGAAATTCTAGAAGCTGCGGGGAATATTCTTGAGGAGGAAGGGTACGCGGGGTTTTATACGCGGAGTATCGCCGCAAGGCTGGGTATCCGATTGTCTAATGTGCAGTACTACTTCCCCACCCGGGAGTCTCTTCTGGAGGCGCTGTTCCATCATGCTCTTGAAGCCGCCGCAATGGAGCTTGAGAAGCCGGCCCAGAGAGGCGGTCTAACACCTCTCATCCGCTTCATCTTGGCGGATCAACAATCTCCGCGCAGTTGTCGAATGTTCTGGGAATTATGGGCAATAGCTGGGCGCGAACCGGAAGCCTACTCTGTCATGTCTCATTATTACATTGCGTACCGGGATGCCCTTGCAACAGCCATAGCCATGGAGGCGCCGCAACTGGAGTCCGATATGCTCAAAAAGCGTGCGTTGCTGGTTATGTCGCTACTGGAAGGGGTGTCACTGTTCAGAGGGGAGCGCAGAAAATTCTCAGGCGTGGGCCAAGGGTTTGATGACGATATCATCCAAGCTGTCTACGCGCTGACCTTGGGGGCAGCCTCCCCAACAATACCCGAGACTTCTTGATCGCTAAATGTTGGGCTGTGCGCCCGCTAGGAACTTGTCGCAAGACTCATGCGCCTCCTTTTGCCTCCATCTCTTGTGTGAAGTGCGATATTCTATTTATAAACAGCTAAATAATAATCGTGACTGAGCTTGCTTATGGATGTTAGCACCGAACCGAAAACAGGTTTAATCGAATCAGGATACTCGGTTAGCGGGTGCTTATTCTGGGGTGTAACCTTGACCCTGTTGGCTTTGTTGCTGGCCGGCGCTTGGTACCTTCTGCGTTACCGCCGTGCTATGAATGCGCAAAATTTGTTAGTACAAGAGTTGCGTGAGGGCGCGGATTCTTTCCGTTATCTTGTTGAAAATGCGCACGAAGGGATTGCCGTGGTGCAAAATACGCGGCTGGTATACCTGAACCCGCGCATGTGTGAAATGAGCGGGTATGATGAAGCTGAGCTCAAAGCGCTGCCGTCTTTCATGCCTCTCATCCATCCATCTGCACGGGATGAAATGATGGCTAATTATCAGCGCCGTATAGCAGGGAAGGGAGCACCGCATCGTTACGAAAGCCTCTTTCTACGCAAGGATGGCACCAGCTACCCTATTGAAATAAGTGGCGCAGCGATTGTTTGGGGTGGGCAGCCAGCAACTCTGAACATGCTTTCTGATATTTCAGACCGTAAGGCGGCTGAAGAAAAGATTCTGTATCTGGCTCACCACGACAGCCTCACTGGCCTCGTTAATCGCTCAGTGCTGAATGAGCGAATCAAGCAAACCATTGGCTTGGCGCAGCGCAGTAAAGATCCGTTTGCCGTGTTATTCATCGACCTTAATGCCTTTAAGCAAGTAAATGATACCTACGGGCACGAGGCGGGCGACGCTCTGCTGCAGCACGTGGCTCAACGCATCAAACAGCAACTGAGAGACACCGATACCTTTGCCCGTATTGGCGGGGATGAGTTTGTAGTTTTGCTGGCTCAAACAAAAGGCAGCCTAGGCGTGAAGCAAACCATGGCCCGCATTGAAGCGGCTATGGCTGAGCCATTTCAGATTCAGCATCACAATGTGCATTGCCATGTGAGTCAAGGTGCGGCGCTATACCCTGAAGATGGAGCATCGGTACAAGCGTTGTTGAGCAAAGCTGATAGAAACATGTATGCGAATAAATGCAGCTACTACGAAAACAATAACTCTAATCCTCCAGCATGATGTCGGTCTTGCGCCGAGTGAATAGACAATAATACGAACGCAACTGGTTGGGCCCCCTTGAGGCTTCCCCATTCGAAGCGTACGTTGAGCAGTAAGAATAACGTTACCAAATAAAGGAAGAACACATGACCAAGGAATTCAGAAAACCCGGCCCCGGTGAGCGCTTTCAGCAGATCGGTTACCTGCTCAAGAACACAGTCACGATCATCGGCCGCGATACCGATATTGTAGGTCCGTTTCTGCGAACGGCCATCTACGCGGCGGTAATGGTCACGACATTTTTTGGCGGTATCGCCGCTATTACGCTGGGCGCGGGCGGCACAGGTACCCTTTTGTTGCTCGCCGCCTTTGCGTTGTTTGTTTACAAGTATTTCTACTACACCCGGCAAGACATGGCTCAGAGTTGGTTGGTAG
Source organism: Marinobacter salexigens (assembly GCF_018860765.1). Taxonomy (GTDB): domain Bacteria; phylum Pseudomonadota; class Gammaproteobacteria; order Pseudomonadales; family Oleiphilaceae; genus Marinobacter; species Marinobacter salexigens_A. The sequence goes on along the minus strand of NZ_JAHKPV010000006.1, from coordinate 123,806 downwards.
CCGAGACGGTTCGCGGGCGCGATGCAGTGCCCGGTGACGGCCGAAAACGGGTGCTCGGTGTTAAGTCTCAAGCCCGAATTTTGGGCTGGGTATCGATGGGCTTTGCCTTCATCAGTTCTCGTGCCGCCAATGGCGAAGGCGGCGGCCTGTCGGCGATGGTCAGCCGTGTTCTGTTGTCTGCGCTCTCCGAGGTATGGGATCTCGCCAAACATTTTTTAACGCCTGCAGTAGCGATTGATGAATGTGGCCTACGCGATGGCGTGGAGCGCATGAAGAGCCTGAAGAATTCGGTTCCGGAGACTCTGGTTGGCGTGTTCGGTATTGATATCGCTGGCGGCGCTGCCGGTATGTTGATCGCTCCGGTGTATGTGGTATTGGTCATGATTGCGATCGCGCTCGGCTTTGCTGTGGGCGATGCTATTCCCGCATTTTATGCTGGTGATATGAGGGATATGTTGGGCGCCAGCACGCCATCGTGGCTGGGCGGCAGCGCTTTGTCATTTAGCTGGCTACCGCTGTTGATCGCGCTGTGGTTGAGTAAACTGTTAGGTGCCATTTTGGCGCGGGTTGTAGGTTCCGCGAAAACGATCTACTTCACTTTGTTCTATATGCGCATCACCCACAGCGACGAGATCGCGCCAGACATTCGCAAAGAGCTTGATACCTATCTACGTATTGAGAGCAAGCCAGCTGCAGAAAACACGGCAACACAAGCTTAACACCGTGTTCTATAGCGCTTTAAAAGCGAGCTGCGACAGGCGCTAGTTCAATGTGTGTCCTGGCTCAGGGTCATAACGCCCGATTGCTGGGAGAAATTAAGCTGTCCAAGCACGCTCATGCCCAGCAACACCATGTCCGGGTCCATGGCAGGGTTTATGGTGCCGGGTACGTTTTTGAATGTGATGTCGCCCAAACGAAGTTCCTCGATGGTTGTATTCCACACATTTACTGTGCCTGCCGCAGTGCGCGCAAAGCTTGGCAACCCTCGGGTAAGGCCCGCTTTTTGGGCGATGGATTCTGAGACTGTCACGGTTGTAGCGCCGGTATCCAGAATGAAAGTGACGCTTTGGTTGTTGATGGTGCCTCTCGCCAGATAATGGCCCTGACGGTTGGCCTGAAGCTCAATTTCTGTGGCGGTGCCGCGGGTGTGGCTGATCAGTTGCTGATTGGGGTTGGTTTTGTGGGAGTCCCAATTTCCGAATAAGTACGCCGCAGCGGCGAGCAACACAACCCAAAAAGCAGCGAAGAACAGAAGGTATCGGATCTCGGGTTTGATGGTGCCTGATTTACTCATTCCATTCCTTGTTACGGTTCTTTCTATAGATTGTACGGATTCTAACCTATTCGGAGCGCCCATCATCGAAAATAGGGACGAAGAGCGTCAGCTGGTTTTATGCGGATGAATGAAATAATACCAATGAGCAGGTTGTTTGGACGGAGGCAAGAACTCGGACATGGATGCTAGAATGCCCGCCGTTATTACCCATCACTGGAGCAAAAACAGTATGAGCACGGCCCCCGCATTCTACCCCATCGGTACGTCTGGCATTCCTTGGGGCGAGGTTGAGCGCGCTGAGTGGTTGTCGCGACAGTCTCGTCAACGTAGCTACGAGTCTGAGGTGCTGAGTGTGATTGAACGCTTAAGGTCTCGCTTTGACGTGGAACAGTATGGGCATCTGGGTTGCGGCGCTGAGAGCTACCCACTGATGGCGATTCGCAGCTGCGACTGGCGTGACGACCTACCGGTAGTGATAATTACAGGCGGCGTGCACGGCTATGAAACCAGTGGTGTCCACGGCGCATTGCAGTTTGCTGATCGGCATGCGGAGGATTACGCCGGTCGTGTCAATTTGTTGGTTGCGCCCTGTGTTAGCCCTTGGGCGTATGAGCGCATCCACCGGTGGAACGCCAACGCAGTCGATCCTAACCGTTCATTCCGGCAGGACGGTGCTGCTGAAGAGTCATTGGCACTTATGCGGTTGGTGGAGCCGGTTCGTGATCGTGCATTGATGCACATGGACCTGCACGAAACCACCGATACGGATGAAAGCGAGTTTCGGCCCGCTCTGGCGGCACGCGACGGCAAGCCGTTTGAGCCGTGTGAGATTCCCGATGGCTTTTATTTGGTTGATGACAGTGATAACCCGCATACGGAGTTTCAGCAGGCGGTGATTGAGGCTGTAGAGAAAGTTACTCATATCGCGCCGGCTGACGCAAATGGCGAGGTTCTTGGCTCGCCGATAGTAGCGCGGGGTGTAATACAGTATCCGCTCAAACAGTTGGGTCTATGCGCCGGAATCACCAGCGCACCCTATAGAACCACCACTGAAGTGTATCCCGACAGCACTCGTGCAACGCCTGAGCAATGCAACGCCGCGCAGGTGGCCGCAGTGTGTGCGGGAATCGACTATGCGTTGGCCAACCCCGCTTAGGTTTTTGCAGTTACGCCGGTTTTCCCTCATCAATAAACTGCTGAACTTCTTCCAGGGGGATGTGGTCACTGGTATCGCGCCCGTACCAGACCTTCGCGATCCGCCCGTCTTCGGTTATAAGAAAATCGGCGGGAACGATTTTGATGTGCGGGTTGTTACTAGGACGCCCGCCTTTGAATAGTCCTTTTATGATTCGTGGAAGCTTGAATAACAGCGCTTTGATAAGCGCCTTAGACGAGTGCTGAATGCCGTACCGGTTGTAAATTTCCAAGTCTGGATCGGCTAGCATGGTAAACGGTCTAGGGTGTTTGGCCACGAAGCGTCGAACCTGCTCGGAGGTATCGCTGAATACCGCGACAATTTCCAGATTTTGCTCATGCCAGTGTTTGTAATTTTGCGTTAACTCGTACACTCGCAAATTGCAAAACGGACAGCCTGCATCGCGAAAAAACGACAAGATAACGCGCTTGCCAACATGGTCGCTAAGCTGGAAAGGCTTGCCGTAAATATCCTTGGTCTGAAAGTCGATTCCCTGACACGGGGCAGTGAGCTGCATAGTTATCTCCTGTAGGCATTTTCAGCAAAGCGCGTTTGATTGGGTAGCACGCTGATCATACGTGGTACAAACGCAAACGGATGCAAACGCAGTATAATCAGCTATCAGTGCGCCATATTCTGGCTCAGGGGCGACCAGCTTGTTGAGCAGCCTGAATAACCTTCTCGCCTATCAAACCTTCGTAGCTGGCCCATAGTGGTTGCATGGCCGTTTGCCAGACGGTCAGCTCATCGGCTTTAGGCTTGAATACAGAGATGCCCTTCATCCTGCCCAGCTCTATCTTGTCGTTAGCGCTTTTAGCTTTGGCCACGGCGTTACCGTATTTCAGAGACATCTCCAAGGCGAAGCGGAATGCACGGCGATCCTCTTCGCTTAACCCGCCCCAAAAATCTGAGTTCGTGATCAACATATAATCCAGCACGCCGTGGTTGGAGATCATCATGTAGGGTTGGTGTTCGTAGAACGCCTGAGAAAAAATGTTAGACCAAGTGTTTTCTTGGCCTTGAATGCTCCGGTTGGCGAGCGACTCATAAACCTTGGAAAATGCCATGGGAACGGCTTCGGCGCTCAGCAATTCGAACTGCTTGATGAGCACATCCGAGTTCATGGTGCGAAAACGCAGACCCGCCAAATCTTCTGGTTTGGTGAATGGGCGGTCGGCTGTCAGCTGCTTGAGGCCGTTATGCAAGTAACCGAGCCCAAGGATGCCCTGACTTTTCATGCTGGACAGTAGCGCCTGCCCGGTCGGGCTTTTCTGGAAACGATTTACTGCATTCATGTCTGGAAAGAGAAAGGGTAGGTCGAAAACTTTCAGTTGCTGGGTATAGCTTTCGAACTTGGACAGTGATGGCGCAGCAAAATGAATGCGGCCGTCGGCGATGGCGCTGACCGCTTCGTCGTCGTCCATTAGGCTGGCATTAGAATGTATGACTATCTCGTATCGATCGCCTAGTTTTTTCTCAATTATCGATTTGAACATCTCTGCCATCTTACCCTTTGGCGTATCGGGCGAGACAACATGGGAGAGAATCAGTTGTTGTGGTGCGGCCCACAAGAGCATGGGCAATAAGAAGGCAATCAACCCCAGCAGAGAGGGGAGGGTACGACGGTTCATTTATGTGCTTCCTTTATATTGTTAGTTGTCTGCCGGTAACTCCCACTTTTGCGGGGCAATAGTAGATCTCAGGCCATCGTGGCCAAATATTGTTGCGGTGAAATTCATTCGAGCCCTGTGTAGGGTTGTTCGCGATTGTAATACTAAAGCCAGCTCAAGTGTCAGAGGGAATGAGTGGCGAAACTCCGGAGGTGCTTGGTACCCTCCATTGCATACTGTACCAGCCAACAACAACGGGCGGCTCAAATAATTGTGTTTGATTTTTGTAGCCAGCGTCGAAGTGACATCAGTGGCATACGGTGTCTTGTTTCACGGTTCTAATCTGGACGCTGCTTATTGCGGCGGGTATTTTTTTAGCCTTAAACGTAAGGCTAGGCGGGGCGCTGTGCCCAGCTCTTCGTAAGAATAATCAAAGGAGATAAACCTGTGCGTTTGCGGATACTGTCGGATTTGCATGTTGAGTGTTTTCGAGAAGGTCGCGACCTGCCTGATGTTGCCGCGGATGTGGTTATTCTGGCCGGAGATATCCACAAGACAGCGGAAGGTCTTGCCTGGGCAGCGGATCAGTTTGTTGGGCAGGAGATCATCTACGTGCCGGGGAATCATGAATTCTACGGAGCGAGTATGCCCGATATGCGTGATGCATTGCGCGCCGAAGCCCAGCGCTTGGGAATACACCTGCTTGATAACGACACGGTAACCCTCGGTGGCGTGCGCTTCTATGGCACTACCTTGTGGACAGACTTTGACCTCTACACCGGCCAGCCGGATTATGACCCGCTGCAGACCGAAAGACGCGCTCTCGCGTTTATGCCCGATTTTCGGATTATTGAGCAGCCCGCAGGCGAGGTGTTCACGACTGTGGAGAGCCAGAGGTTGCATGCAGAAGCCATAGCATGGCTTGAGACAGCGCTAGCCGAGCCCTTCTCCGGGCCGCGAGTAGTGATTAGTCATCATGCGCCCTTGTCAGAGTGTATTCCGCCAAAGTATCAGGGAGACTCTTTATCGCCCGCCTTCGCTTCCAACCTGCAGGGGATGATGGGGAAGATGGATCTGTGGGTTCACGGACACGTTCATGAGCCCGTTGACCTTCAGGTTGAAGGCACTCGCGTATTCGCCAATCCCGGTGCCTATCCGAACGAATATGAGCCACCGCTGTTTGTTCCAGACAAGATTGTTGAGGTATAAGTCCATATAAATACAACGAGAATATAAAGAATATGCGTGATGTCGGAGCAAGGCGACGCAGTGCTGTTACTGCCATTTTTGTCATCGGCTGGGTTTCGATTGCCAGCGCCGATGAAGCCTGCCTGACATCCGCGCAGTCAGAACTCGAACGTCTCTACTGCGAGGTTGTCGAACTCGGTGGTGGTGCAGGTTTGCCCTCTCAGGTGGACTTCAACCGAAATGATAAAAATGTACAGGCACTGTTGTTGCGGCAGCCAGCTAAGCGTTTTGGCCTCACATTGCCCGATGTTTCGGCCAGCCCTGAACTCCAATCTAAACCCCAATCTAAATCTAAGCCGACTACGCAGCTTCGGAAACCTGTGAATGAGCCGGTCTCTGAGCCGCCCATTGCCCAAAGGTTGGCTGGATGCCAGTTGAGAGGCGAGGGCATCCAATGTTCTGAGGTGGTCTATGAGTTGGTTGGCAATCGCACACTGGCCTCATTGGATGATGGCGTGCTGGAGCCGAGTAACCGCCTTGGAATCCTGCCTTTTGATGGCGCACGTAGCGACGACGAAGCTGTGCGGTCTTATCTCTCGGTGGCCTATGATCGCTATATCCCCAAAATGCTGGCCATTGGCCTAGGCGCAAACACCATGAGCTTCACGGCGTTTCACAACGCCTTTCATACCCTCGAACGCGGCGGCGTGGATTTTTCCGAGCGTATGGAGCGGGCCTACGAATTACTCAAACAGGATCGAAGAACCCTGAGTGTAAAAACCGGCAAGCATGATGATTTACCAGAAAACTTGTCGTTGTGTGACACCATCAATCGCGATGTCATTGTGTGCGATAACGTTGGAACCAACTGGGTGTTTGTTCGAACACATTAATAGACTCTGCGTAACCTTGAGAAAATCGTTAAACTTGAACGAGTTTTCCTACTATTCAGGGTGTTATGTCAGACCTTTCTCTCATTCAGTATGTTCTTATCGCGCTGATTTTCATCTGGAGTGGCTTTGTGCGCTCTGGGCTGGGCTTTGGCGGCGCAGTGTTGTCGTTACCATTTTTGCTGCTGGTGAAAGACGACCCGCTAGTTTTCTTGCCCATCATTGCGGTGCACCTGTTGGTGTTTTCATCTCTGACCATTTGGATGAACAATCGCGGCAACCGTAAGAGTAGAGATGGCGCGGGTGGCGAGAAACTAACCGGGTTTGGACCGGATGCGTCTGCAAAGATGCAAGAAGGCACGGTTGATTGGACTTATCTATGGCGAATGCTCGGCATTATGCTGGTGCCCAAGCTGATTGGCGTGTTCGGCCTGTTTACGCTGCCACCCAATGTATTGAGTGCGATCATTTTTGTGATTGTTGCGATTTACTCGGTGTCGTACATCCTGAATAGGCCTTTCCGCAGTAATAGCAAAGCCGTAGACGTGGCCCTGTTGATGATCGGTGGCTATATCAGCGGCACCTCGTTGATTGGTGCGCCGTTAATTATTGCCGTCGCGGCACAGCATGTGGCGCGAGAGAAGCTGCGCGACACGCTGTTTGGCCTTTGGTTTATTCTAGTATTTATCAAGCTCGCAGCCTTCATATGGGTGGGGCTTGATTTGCAGCTTATCCATCACCTGTGGCTACTGCCGTGCGCGGCCATAGGGCACATGATCGGGCTGCGCTTTCACGACGGTATTCTGAAAGCAGAAACACCGGTGTTTTTCCGTATGCTGGGGATAGTATTGCTGGCGGTTAGTAGTGTGGGCATGGTTAGTGTATTGATTTAGGGGCGTATTTTGAGGGGGGAAATCTAAGATGATTACCCCCTCAACCAATTTACTGAATAGGCGCCGAGTTAATTGGCACTGCCAATTAGCCTGCATGCCCTACCTAGCATAGAGGCATCTACATAGGTGTGGTTAGTTCCAGCGGCATATCGTGGCAGCGGCGTGATTGAAACTCGGAAACTCAAGATTTTTGAATACAACCACCTCCTCAGATGTGCTTAGGTCGCAGTTCAATGTCCCTAACTTCTCGGTAATTGCTCGGTATGGACCTGCTTCACCAGTCAAGTACCAAAGCAAGTATTTCTCGCCTTCGTAGACCAAACCGATGACTTGGCGAATTCTCGTTTCGTCGAAGAGCTGCCCTGGGCGTCTGGATTTGATGATTTTTTCAGGAAAACTGAACTGGCCGTTAGAGTCAGTTCGGGTTGTTTCTCCATAATTTTTGTCGTAATCGAGACTTCGGTATACCTCAACGTTTTCCAGAGGAACTCCGTTATTGCGGACACTTCCGTGTACCGTCGGGGAGAGGTGAACATCGTATTTCTTAAAAAATTTCGTTATCAGATCAAACATACCTGCATTAGCCTCGTGAGGAATAACAATGCTTGCGAGAAACGGCAAAGCTATAGCGGGAGGGAGAAGCAACGAGTGTGACCAGACACGAACAGCCCACCACCCACCACAACCAAAATACTACGGCGCTTTAGCCAATGTTGGTCGACCCGAGTGCTTCTTCGGTCAGTCACACCAATCCTATGGTTAATAAAAGGAAAACTAGGTCGCCAAGACAGGCGACCTTTCGATCTGTTCGCGGCTGCTGTTGATCAGGTTTCACAGTTCTTTGAGAGCCTGCTTCACAACGCGGTAAAGCACGTTTGTGGTTTGGTCAAACACCCATTTGATAAATTGGTAAGTGAGGCTCACAACATCGACGGTCAACTTCCCCGCGAACACAAGCATATGTCCCAGCAATCCTGCAGTCTGCTCGGCAAAGCGAACAGACGCCTTGGCGACTTCCTCCAACGTGCGAGCAACTAAATCGTAAAAGGTAAGGGTGGTCCCGATACCAGCTTGAACAAGAACGGTATGATAGTACCCCGCATCCTTCAGCAGCGTGATTAACGCCGCACTGATCTTGTCGGCCCACAAGGTGCTAAAAGAGGCTTGATAGCGGTCTTGGTATTTTAACCGGACGGGTTGATTGAGAAAGCTGTTAGAGCTCTTCTGTAAGCCGTCCCAGTCGTCGCTTTCCGCTGTGTTTCGATAGCCCGGGTTTGCTTTTTTCCCCATGCCATGAGCGTGCCTGCAGATACCTTGAGCCCCGTCCAGACGGAACTCGTTGCCATTGTTCGGCGCATGGGCGAATGGCCAGAGAGGAACTTTTGGTACCGGGTCTGCACCATGGGTGCAGCGGTATATTTTTTCGCACCCGAACGTCGATTTTTCGGCAAAACCGTTCAGGCCAACGCGCGGTGCTCCAAACGTATACAGCTTTACAGAGCGGTGATACCGTATGCGAACCCATTCTGCTGCCAATCCGGCCAATGCTCCACCCAGACTGTGGCCAACGCAATGCACTGTGCCATGACCTGTTTTGCTGATTCTTGGCGTTAGAATTCGATCCAGTGCAGGCTTCATGCTTTCGAATGTCTCGTTGAAGCCTGCGTGAACCGTTGATCCGTTGTGGCCTACTGACATTCCGACATTGCCATTGGTGAGCCAGTCTTGCGTGGTATGGGTTCCACGTACCGCAATTACATGGTCGTTTTTGAACGCAGTATTTTTGCCTTCACCAACTAGAGCAAAGCCGGAGGATTTCTGGAATAGCCCGAAAAAGCCACCTGAAACACCGTGGATAGGGCCGTTGGAGAGGTCGAAAGTGAAGTGCTTGACGGTGTCCATGCCAGCCGTTGCCAGTCGATAGTGGCCTTTGGGATTTGCCTCCCTTATCTGATAAGCCAATTCGGCCAACTCAGAAGCAATTCTCGGGGATAGTGTTGCCATATAAATTCCTTTTATATGTGTCCATGCTTGTATTTGATGTTAGTCCCAGCGGCATATACTGAAAGCGGCGTGGGAAAAGCTAGGGTGTTCGTAATTGCTGAATGCAAACTCCATTTCAGGTGTGGTCAGATCACAATTTAGCGCCGCTAACTTCTCGGCAACCGCTCGGTGCGGCCCAAATTCATCGGTTAAGTACCAAAGCAAGTATTTCTCACCTTCATAAACCAAACCGATGACTTGGCGAATTCTTGTTTCGTCAAAGAGTTGCCCCGGGCGTCTGGATTTGATGACTTTTTCTGGAAAGCTGAACTGGCCGTTAGAGTCCGTTCGGGTTGTTTCTCCATAATTTTTGTCGTAATCGAGACTTCGATATACCTCGACGTTTTCCAGAGGTACTCCATTATTGCGGACACTTCCGTGCACCTCCGGGGAGAGGTGAACATCGTATTTCTTAAAAAATTGCGTTATCAGATCAAACATACCTGCATTGGCCTCATGAGGAATAACCATGCCTGCAAGAAACAGCAAAGCTATAGCGGGAGGGAGAAGCAACGAGTGTGATTTTATCGACATGCTTACTACCAGTGGTGAACGCCTTAATCTATGTATAGTCGGCGTGGTGCTCGGCAAGGTGCTGGCTTTTCAGTACATAGGAGCAGAGTATTTCGCGAATGGGTGCGAAAGCACAGAGCATAGGGGAGAGGGATTTCGGGCAGTCCATTGGCAACATATCCTATGTTGAATTTCGCCACGCTTGGGGGCGGGCCATCCTTGAAAAGCACGTCAGATGTGCTCCGAAAACATTAAGCTACTTGAGCAAAGATCTCAAGGGGCTGGGCGGTTTTTCGAGAACGATGACTTCAAATGGTGTTCTTATTTCGCTCGAAGTAGCTTGGATTGTTAATCAGCCCACTGCCAAGGCGGCGAATCGAGCAACCCCTGTCCTTGAATGATTGTTTCACCAAGCTCTTTATTCAGGGCGATGGAGTTGCAGTCGGCGTGTTTTTCTAACGTGGCGACTAAGCGGGGTGCATGGGAAACCACCCATACTTGTGTCTCGCGCGAGGCACGGATAATCAGGCGGCCCAGTGCGGGAAGCAAATCCGGGTGTAGGCTGGTTTCTGGTTCGTTTAACACAAGCAGGGAAGGGGGGCGGGGCGTTAGCAAGGCTGCTACCAACAGCAGGTAGCGCAGTGTGCCATCTGAAAGTTCAGCTTGGTTTAAGGGGCGCAAAAGCCCGTCTTGCAGAAACTGCAACACGAAGCGGTTGCCTGCGTCTGCGGTAAAGTTAATCGTGGCGCCCGGAAATGCATCCTCGATTGCGTGGTATAGCGCCTCTCTGTCGCCAATCTCGTAGATGGTTCGAAGGGCGGCAACCAAGCTATGGCCGTCATGATCAAGTACTGGCGTGCGTGTGCCTATCTGTGGTGTGCGAATGACGGATTGCGGGTCGGTTCTGAACTGATCGTAGAAGCGCCAATTGCGGATGGTTTGGCGAACGGCATGCACCTCGGGCACGGCTACCGGGTCGCTGATTTCGTTCAAGATGCTTTCGTACGAATTAAGGTGCGCGTTATACACCTCCCACGTTCGGCCGGAGCGTACTTTCACCACGGGGCCTACGCGGTCGATCAAGCAGCTACTGGGTCTGCAAACATCGCCAACCCAAATGCACTCGCGTTTTATCTCTGGGTCGAACTGAAACATGGAAGGCTCTTGGTAGCCCGCAAACCCCTGCGGTGCTGGCATCCCAAGCGATATGGCGTAACCGAAGTCTTCGCCTACAAAACCTAATCTCAGGCGAGGGTTTTGTTTTTTGGCGGAGCCTTGAACGGGTGCAGAACCCTCCCTCATGCCTTTGGTGAGTTGATCCGGCCCGGCCCAGAATGTGTAATCCAGACCGCCCTCTTGAGCGATCGATGAGATAAGGTTGCCTTTCGCGGTTTCTGCGAGTAGCCGCAACGATTTATACAGGTTGGACTTACCGCAGCCGTTAGGCCCGGTAACCACGTTTAGGCCCGAAAGGGGAGAGACAATGTTCTTTAAACTGCGGTAGTTGGATACTGCAAATGCTTTGATCATAGACCCACCTTCTACCCCTTCCGCGCTAATCTTTCCAGCGCCATCAATGTATCGGTGTAATTCACAAACCGGTTTAGATACGAAGGTGACAGCTTCTGCATTTCTGCCATTGCCCGGCTTACCAACCGGTGTGCGTTTATGGGACCTGCATCTTGGGGTACTTCCTCAATGGCATGGCGAATACGCTCTTGGAGGGCTTGCTCGCCACGGCCTGCATTTACTCTGGCCATGGCTTTCAGAGGCTTTTGCGTGTTGGCAGGTACAACGTGTTGTGAAGCTTTCGAGCCATCACCTGACACTCCAAAAATCAACTGTTCTAGCGTTGACTGGGGCGCTGTTGCTAGCACATCCGGGGCTTGGTTCAGTTTGTCTAGCAGGGTTGATAGCGGTGACGGAGGGCTCGTTTCAAAGGCCTGCGAAAGCTCTGCTGACGACTTGTGAGCAGCTGTATAGTCTGCGATAGCCTGTTCCAGCTTTTGCCAATGCCGCGTGTGTTGCAGGCCTCTGGTTTGAAGTCGCAACGCTAGGGCTTCCAGATAGCGGAAGCGGACTGGCGCTAGTTGGTCTGCGCCGCAGCGCCTGAGAGCGTCGATTTTCGGGTGCAAGGGGGCAGTCTCAACCGAGGTGGCCATCAGTTCTCTGCCTTCTCGCTTTTGCTTGCTGCTTCCGGTGCTAAAGGTACGGTACTGATTTCCACCCGCCGGTTTTGAGCTCGGGATTCCGCATCTATGTTGGGCACAGCAGGGTGGTGCGGGCCAAACGCGGCAGCGAATACGCGGTCGTTGGGTAGCCCAAGCTCCATTAGTGTTCGAGTGACCGTTAGCGCCCGTTGGGCCGACAGGCCCCAGTTGTCCTGATATCGGTTGCCGCTGTGCATGGGCAGATCATCGGTGAAACCGCTGATCATCAGGAGTTCTTCGTGCTGGGCGAGATAGGTTTGCAGTGGAGCTATTAGCGCTTCGAGCACCTCCACACCATCTGCCTGTAACTGATCCGAGTTCAGCTCAAACAGTACGTTGCCGCTGATGCCAATGCGGCCGTTCTGAAAGGTAACTAAGCCTTTGGTAAGTGGATCTTCAAGCGCTTGCTCCAGAGCAATACGCCGCTGCTCTTCGGCTTCGCGCTTAGCTTTTTCCTCTTCCAGTGATTGGCTGAGCTCCACCTGAACGCCGATCACCCACACTAAGATCAGCACCAAAATGCCCACCAGAGCGGCCATCAGGTCTGAGAAAATCGCCCAAATTGGCGTAGATTGCTGTTCGCCGTCTTCCAGATAGTCCATTAGCTGGCTCCGCTGGTCTCGGCGTGATTGGTGATCAGGGCCGAGGCCGCGTCAATCACATCCTTCTGGGAGCTAACGGAGAGATCGATTACCTCACGGGCTTGTGCAACGTAATAGGCCAGTTGCTCATCGTGGCGGCTCCCGGCGTTATCCAGTGCTTTTTGGATGTTGGCTAGGCTTTCCTGAAGCTGGGTATTGGAAGTGCTGAACAGCTCCACCGCTTGTAAGAAGGCTTCGCTAAGTGCGCCCACTTCCTGACTGCTGCCGGTAATGTCTTCGCCCAGTTTTCCGAGCTGTTGGCTTTGCTCCTGAATCAGAACATTGAAGCGTTCGCTGATCCCGGTGAGGGTGTCCCCTGCGCCAGTGATCAGAGAGTACACTGCTTGGCGCTGGCTGTCGGCATTGCTGCGTTGGGATTCGAGCAGGCTGTCGAGTTCTTGCACCAGCCGTTGACGCTCTTCCAGTAATTGGTTTTCCCGTTCGCTGTTACGTGCCATCTCGTCTTGCAGCTTGGAAATCACTTGAGCGGCGGCTTTCGGGGTTTCCGAGGCGGTTTCTATCAAACGGGTCATGGGGGCTTCCAGTCCGGAGCCCAGTTCGTTTAGGTGCTTGGTGACCGTAGCTTCGAGTTGAATCAATCGTTCGTTGGCAGCGCTGCCCTGAGCCGCTTCTTGCTCGTGCAGTTTAGAGAGCTGCTCGCTGATGCGTGTAATGAGCGCATCCAGACCTTGTTGCTGATGGGTGGCAAGCTTGGCGCTTTCGTCCCGGAAGTGGGCTTGGTATTCCTGCAAGGTACTTTGCAGATTATGTATTAGTTTTTCTGCGGTTTGCTGTTGTTGATCAAAACCCATTTGCCAACGTTCACCTGCCTCGTGGCTGGTTTTCTGGAACATGTTTGTGAGGTCGGCCAGCTGCTGATTGGCGGTCGCAGACCAGCTTTCATGTAGCTCTCCGGCATGGGACTGAAGAGTTGCCATGGCTTCCGCCACGATCGGCTCTATGCGTTCGGCGGTAATGCGAGAGCTGGATTCCAGAGCTTTCTCTAGGGACTGAGCAACAGAGTCCGCCAGACTCCGGTAATGCGTGCCCACGGTGCTGTGAAATTCCTGCTGGTTTCGGGTTAGGGACTGCTCCAGTTGCTGGCCAAGCTGCTCCATGCGGGCTGTCATGGATTCCATGGCTGTGGCCATTTGGGGTAGAGCAGTGGCTTGGGATTCCAGTGCTTTGAAAGCTTGCTGGCGTTGGTAGTCTGCCGACAAGTGGTGTAACCGTTGGCGTAAGGTTTTATCCAGCTGGCGTGATACCTGTAAGCGTTCGCGGCGGCTTAAGGTGGAAGCGAGACCCAACATGGCGGAGGCTGCCACACCGGCAATAGACGTACCAAAGGCCAGACTCAACCCAGCAATGGGAGCCGCAAGAGCGCCACGGATTACGCTAAGATCGGTGCTGCCGTCCAGAGCTGAGGCGGCGCCGCTTAGGGTTACGATCATGCCTGCAAAGGTTCCCAGCAAACCGAGCATCACCAGCAGCCCGACCAGATACGGTGTTAGTTGCGGGCTGGGCAGTGCTGCAACGTGTCCATCAACTCGCTTCTGTACCGCAAACTGAACCTGCTCCGGCAGGCCAGAAAGCCAGTCTTCAAGTTGCTCGCGGCTCTGCGGAATACTGCTAAGCCGATCGGCAAGCTGTCGGGTAGTGCGACGGAACCCCATCAACTCGATAAAGCCCAATCCGTATACACACGCAATAATACCCGTCACTGAAAGGGCGAGAAGGTCTGAACCTAGAAAGCGTTGGCCTATCCAAGCCACAACGGCCAGGCCTATGGCAAACGCGAGAAAAAAGAAAAGTCTGCTCATGGAGAGTTCGTTACCTCGTTTTGGCAAGCTTCAAGCAGCCCCAATACCGGCTCCAGCCGAACATCCAGTTCAGCGAGTAAAAGATTCTGCGCTTCTTCGCAGTAACGGTGGAGCCCGTTATATGGGGTGCAGCTGGTATCGTGTGCTAGCGATTGAAACCGCTGTTCCAGCACTTTGGGAATGTGGGAGAAACATTGGCCGGTGTACCCGGCCATGGCGTGATCAAACGTTGCATCCAATTCTGCCAGCCGGGCCAGAGTTTGGCTGTGATCCTTCATCGCTTTTCGGGTTTTGTCCCGAAGCTGGCGGCTAACGGCGATGACTTTGCGTTGCAGCGTTAGCCATGAGTTCAGGTAGTGCTCGAACTCCACGCAGTCGGTGGGCTCAAGGTCATCACTATAGGTCTTGATTTTGCGTATCAGCGCTTGGCGACTAGTGGCCAGTTCCTGAATGACACGATCAAAGACAGCCCTCTGATCCATGCCGGTTTGGCGCGCGCGAAACGCGATGGCTGAATCTAGAACCAGAGTGTCGGAAAGCCCAAACAGGCGCCCCAGCCGTTCTCCGCAACAGGGGAGAGGGCCGTCAGTAACCGGTGCTCCAGATTGGGCTAGCAGCTGCAGCAATCTTTGCTGCGAAGTTCCGGCAGAGAGTGAGGGTATTTGAGTCATCGAATAATCGCGCACAGGTTGGATACCAGTGATAATCCCGAGCTTTCAGGGGCGACTATTCTAAAGGGTATACAGGGCGATTGATAATGACATACTCGACAGGGCTGGCAATGACGAGCGCCTGAACGTGTATCTTCAGGCGCAGGTCCATCAGGCTAAGGCGATTACCGCTTCGCCATCACCGCTTCGAGTTCATCGGCGCCACCAATCAATTGGCCGTCGATAAATACCTGAGGGGTTGTGCCTTTGCCAGTTACCGCCTGCAAGGTGCTGTATGACAGGCCACCGGCGCCCAGAGTTATCTCTTCATACTTATAGCCTTTTTGCTGTAGTAGCGTTTTGGCGCGAGTACAATGTGGACACCCGGGTTTTGTGAAGACGCTCACCCGTGCCGGTAAGGTTACATCTGGCTTGATGTAATGCAGCATTGTGTCAGCATCCGATACTTCAAACGGATCGCCCGGCTTGTCTGGCTCAATGAACATTTTTTCAATGGTTCCATCTTTTACCAGCATGGAATAGCGCCAGCTGCGGCCACCAAAGCCTATGTCGCTTTTGCTAACCAGCATTCCGATCTCACGGGTGAAGTCGCCGTTGCCGTCCGGAATAAATTCGATGTTGTCTGCGTGTTGATCTTCTGCCCATGCCTGCATAACGAATGGGTCATTCACCGATAGGCAGATTACACGATCTACACCCAGCTGTTTGAAGACGGGCGCCAGCTCGTTGTATCGCGGTAAGTGGGTGCTTGAGCAGGTGGGTGTAAATGCTCCCGGCAGGGCAAATACAACAACGGTTTGATCGTTAAACAGCTCATTGCTCGTTATCGATTCCCACTCATTATCAACGCGAATGGGAAACGTAACTTGAGGGACTTTTTTACCTTCCGATGAACTTAGCATTTTAAATTCCTTGGAGTTCGTTGGATGAGTTAGTAAGGGAATAATTGGGTGGCCGGAGTTTAGTTTCCGGACCAACCGATCAAAATTGGAACATACACAATCAATAGAAGCACACTGACCAAGGTAAGCAAGTAGGGAATAATTGCGCGAGTGATGCGTTCCAGTGGCAGTTGCGTGATTGAAGAAGCTACGTAAAGGTTGATGGCCACGGGCGGGGTGATCATGCCGATTGCTAAGCCCACAACGATGACGATCCCGAAATGAATAGGGTCGATGCCCAGCTGAAGTACCAGCGGTAGCAATACAGGTGTGAGGATTATCAAAGCGCTGGCGGTTTCAATGAACACACCAGTAAGCAAAATTATTCCTACTACTAACAGCATGATGATGTAGGGGTTAGTGGAGATAGATAACACGGCTTGAGCAATGGCGCCAGGCACCTGCCAGCTGGAAAGCGTCCAGCTCAGCACCGCGGAAGTGGCGATTACCAACATGATCACTGAGGTGGTAATGGCTGAGCGAATCAGAATGCGATATACGTCTTTCAGTTTGAGATCACGATAGATGAACAGAGAGACCAACAGCGCGTAGTTGACGGCCACCACTGCCGCCTCGCTGGGTGTGAAAATGCCTGAAAATATGCCGCCCAGAATGATGACTGGGGTCATTAGCCCCCAGCTCGCGCTTTTGAGTGTGCGCCAAATGGTGCGCAGCGAGAGAGGAGTGCCTTTGGGATATTGGCGTTTGTAAGCCTGAGTGATAGCAATGGCCATTAGCCCCAGCCCCATGGCCAGCCCAGGCAAAAAGCCGTTCAAGAACAACTCAGTTACCGACTGCTGAGCAATGACGGCATAGATAATCATGGGCACGGAAGGCGGAATGACCACCCCAAGGGTGCCACTTGCAGCAATCAGGCTCGCGGCAGACGCCGGGTCATAACCTTTCTTGCGTAATTCCGGCACCAGGCTTGAACCTACTGCGGCGGTAGTTGCTGCCCCGGAGCCTGAGATCGCGGCAAAAAACATCCCTGCCATCACGGATACTAACGACAAGCCTCCACGCAAAAAGCCGAAGAGAGAATCAGCAAAATTAACCAGCCTCTCGCTAACCTTGCCTTGGGCCATCAGGTCGCCGGCAAGGATGAACATGGGAATGGCTACCAGGGCGAACGAGTTAATGCCTTGAAACATTTGCTGAGTGACGACCATCAGCGGCACGTCAGCCTGACTCAGTGCAACCATGGTGCTGGCACCTATCGCCAAAGCAATTGGCACACCAAATAGCATGAGCGCAAAAAATAGCCCAAATAGAAGCAATGTCATTGCGCGGACTCCCCAACACGTTCGCCTTTCACGATCAGCTCTACCAAGTCCACCAAGGCATACCAGCACATTATGGCGGCGCTAAGCGGGATCACGGCGTAAACGTAAGTCATGGAAAGCCGCAATGAGGCAGATTTTTGATAGCTTTGTACCTGCATATAGCGATAGCCAATCACCACAAGTGCTATCAGAAAGGCCAGTACAGCCAGTGTGGCGAGGATGCGTGCGCCTTTTCTAAGCTGAACCGGCAGGGCATCTACCGCAAATGTCACGGCAATGTGCCTGCCGCGTTGAAAGGCCAAAGTGCTGGCTAAAAAGGTAATCCATACCAGTAAAAAGCGGCTGACTTCTTCGGTCCAGCCGACCGCGCTGAATAACACCCGGGACACAATCTGCAGGGTAATCACCCCAATCAGCGCCGCCATGGTTGCAAAGACCACGGGCTGGAGTAGTGCATCCAGCCCGTGCTCAACTCGCTTCAACAACGTTAGCAGCGATCGAGTTGCTTCTGTCACTTACTTTAGAGCCTTCTGAATACGTGGCAGGTAATCACCGAACTGCTTGCCGTACTTTTCATACACCGGAGCCACTGCCGATTGAAAGGCTGCAATATCCGGATTGTCGTTGATCTGCATACCGGCTTCGGTCAGCTCGGCCAGCTGCTTAGACGCCATTTCGGCGTTTACTTTGCGCTCATGCTCGGCGGCCTCTTGAGCGGCCTGAGCTAGCACATCTTGAGCAGCTTCGGGTAGCTTATTCCAAGCTGGCATGCCCATAACAAAAATGGCAGGGGCGTATGTGTGGCGCGAAAGAGTCATGTGGTTCTGAGTCTCGTTGAGCTTGAAGGAGTGAACCACGTTCACCGGGTTTTCCTGCCCATCAATGGTGCCTTGTTGCATTGCGGTCAAAGCTTCTGTCCATGCCATAGGAATAGCGTTGGCGCCCAGCGCGCGGAAAGTATCCACATACACCGGGTTTTCCATCACACGAATGCGTAGGCCGTCCATGTCTTCCGGCTTGTTGACCGCGCGCTCGCTGTTCGTCAGGTTTCGAAAACCACGCTCGGCATAGGCCAAACCTTTCAGGTTAACATCAGAGAGCTTATTCAGGAGTTCCTTGCCGATGGGCCCATCAAGCACATCGTAAGCGGCTTGCGGTGAAGGAAACAAAAACGGAAGCTCGAAAACCGCCATTTCTTCAACAAAGTTAGCGACCGGGCCATTGGTGATCACGCCCATATCAACGGTGCCGATCTGCATGCCTTCCAACAGAGTGCGTTCATCACCCAGTGAAGCGTTAGGGTAAAGCTCAATGCTCACAGCACCTTCGGTGCGCTCTGCAACCAAGTCCTGAAACTTTACAGCAGCAATATGAAATCCATCCTGCTCGTTGACCACGTGTGCCAAGCGCAGAGTGACCGGATCCATGTCGGTAAAGTCGGAAGCAAAAGCGGTGCTGGCTAG
The DNA here is from genome assembly GCF_018860765.1 of Marinobacter salexigens. Classification (GTDB taxonomy): domain Bacteria; phylum Pseudomonadota; class Gammaproteobacteria; order Pseudomonadales; family Oleiphilaceae; genus Marinobacter; species Marinobacter salexigens_A. The sequence goes on along the minus strand of NZ_JAHKPV010000006.1, from coordinate 105,169 downwards.
AGCCAGAGATAGGCTCAGGGTAAGCGTATTCAAAGTGAGTTTTGTCATTGTAATTTCCTTGGTAAATCAGGCGGTAGCGCTTTTGATGAGCGTGCCTACGCTAAAGATAAAGAACGAACGCTGAGCTTAGTGGATTTCAAACAGAAAATCGATTGGAGAGAAGGCTATCCCAATCACAGCTTTTTCAGCCGAATAAAACAGTGCGCCAGCTTTCATCTTTCAACTATACCGCCTATGTTGAAGTGACAGATATCTGCCGGAACCAACGCACAGGATTCATTTCAGGGAGTGCAATAAGGAAGGGCACCATGAATGGCGTCAGTTGCTCGCAAAATACGAATGTTCCGAGTTCGCAAGAAAACTACAAACGGATCATTCGCTGGATTGGCTGGTTAGTTATCACCGTCGCTGCTCTGGTTATTTTGTCGTGGGTTTTCGATATTGAGGCAGGAAAACGCCTACTGCCAGCCTTCCAATCCATGAAGTTCAATACGGCACTTTGCTTTCTCATCTGTGGCCTTATTCTTCAGCGAATATCGATGCCTGTCAGGGCCGCGGGCCAAGATCCCGTCGTCGCCTTTCTGGCTGTTTTCATACTCTTAATATCGGGGATGACGCTTCTCGAATATGGAATAGGCTGGCAACTGGGCATCGATGAGCTCGTGGTTGAAGACCCTGAAACGCCACCCGAAGAATGGCCGGGGCGCATGTCGGCCGCCACCGCATTGTGCTTCAGTGTGATAGGTGCTGGCTGGCTGGCCACAGTGCTTACGGCTCGCTATGCAGCGCTGGCTCTGCAGGCGCTTGCCTTGCTAGTAATCTTGTTCAGTGGCTCAGCACTCATTGGTTATGCGTTCGGTGTGCACAAGTTCAAGCTGGTTGTTTTCTCCACCATGGCGCTGCACACGTCTTTGCTGTTAGTGCTCTGCGGTGCCTGCATGCTCTTTGCACGGCCTGATGAAAGCCTTATGAGGTCCGCAGCAAGTTCATACATCGGCGGGCGCACCCTGCGTCGACTAATGCCTTTCATTATCGTAACACCGGTGCTAACTGGTTGGCTGAGTATGCAGGGTGTGATGGCGGAATATTATTCGACCGCATTCGGTTTCGCATTGAGCAGTCTCGCTAGCATTTTGGTGCTTGGTTTTGTTGGTTGGCGTGGGGCGGATGCCCTGAACCGCGAAGAGGAACGATTCCGCACAACGATAGACTCATCTCCTGTTGCCACGGTCATGATCGACGACAGTGGCACCATACAAATGGCCAACCGACTCGCGCATTCTTTGTTCCGCTACCCAGCAGGCCAGCTATTGGGTCAGTCGGTAGAGCAGTTGGTTCCTGACAGGGCTCGCCAGGGCCATGTAGGGTATCGCAATGACTACCAGCGCAACCCTGAGCAGCGAATGATGGGGGCTGGCCGAGACCTGTTTGCTTTGCGTCTGGATGGAACGGAGTTTCCGGCCGAAATCGCATTGAACCCTGTGCAAACCGCCGGTGGGCGTCATGTATTGGCTGCGATTGTGGATATTACTGAGCGTGTGGAGGCCAAGCGTAAAATCTTGCGATTGAACCGCATCCACAAAGTTCTTAGCGGAATTAATACACTGATTGTGCGTGTCGAAAGCTGCGAAGCGCTATATGAAGAGGCCACACGAATCACCGTGGAAGAGGGTGACTTACCAGCAGCGCTGATCGTGCAGCAAGACAAAGAAACGGGTAGATGCGACATTCTGTATGCCTACGCTACCGAAGAACGGCTACAGGATCGGCGCTTGTCTAACTTTGAGATTAATACCGTTCGTGAGTGTTTGAACAACCACCGGGTCGTTATTCGTAGTGATTTAGCAGAGCGGTGTGACAGCGTGGATTGTGAAGGCTTGGCTGGCCATGGTGTGCGAGCGCTTGGGGCCTTTCCGTTGACAGCGGGGGACAGTGCTCAAGGCATAGCGTTAGTGCTTTATCGGGATGAGCCGTTTTCGTTTGATGAAGTAGAAATGAAACTGCTTCATGAGGTTGCGGGTGATATCGCATTTGCGATCGACAACTTGGAAAAAAGTCGACAGCTGGAGTATCTGACGCACTTCGACAGTGTGACGGCGCTTCCGAATCGATTGTTGCTGGCCGACCGGTTGCAGCAAGCGTTGTTTCAGGCTGATAGCCAGCAAGGCGTCCTTTGCATTTTGTATGTAAACATAGACCGCTTTAAACAGATCAACGACAGCTTGGGGCACGCTGGTGGTGATGATGTGCTTAGGGAAGTGGCGAAACGGATAGGCTATTGTATCGGCAAGGGCGACACCATATCCCGCTGGGGAGGCGATGAGTTTATCGTATTGCTTCCAGGCCAGAGAGCCGCAGAAGTATCGGATATCGCGAAAAATATAGTGGGTGAGTTGCACTCAGTTATCGTGATGAAAGACGGTCGCGAGCTCTTTGTCTCATGCAGCATGGGCATTGCAGAATACCCGCGTAGCGGGAAGAACATGGATGCGGTGATCAACAGTGCCCGAAGTGCTATGGCAACTATTAAAGCACAGGGTGGCAATGACTATCAGCACTTCGACCCTGTGAGCGATGATACGCGCGGTGATGGTCTTGCCTTGGAAACCTCTTTGCGGCATGCGCTGCGTGAGAACCAGTTCCAGCTGCATTATCAACAACAGATCGAGATTGCCTCTGGGCAAGTTGTGGGTCTGGAAGCCCTTTTGCGTTGGCAACACCCGACGGAGGGTATGATAGCGCCAGACCGCTTTATCCCTTTGGCAGAAAAAACAGGGCTCATCGTTCCAATCGGTGAATGGGTGTTGCGCGAAGCCTGTCGTCAGGGAGCCGCCGGCCCCGGACTAAAAATGGCTGTGAATCTCTCCGCCCGCCAATTTCACCAGAAAAACCTCGTTGGCGTTATTCAACAGATCCTGAAAGAAACCGGCATGCAACCGGCTAACCTGGAACTGGAGATCACCGAAAGCGCTCTGCTATACGACGTTGAATCTGCAATAGAGACAATGACAGAGTTGGCAGGCTTGGGCTTGAGCATTTCTCTGGATGATTTTGGTACGGGATACTCAAGCCTGAGTTATCTCAAGCGCTTCCCCATAGATACCCTCAAGATCGACAAATCCTTCATCGCAGAGGTAACAACAGATTCGGGCAGTAGAGTCATTGTGAATACCATTATCGCCATGGCTCATGCGCTAGAACTTAAGGTTGTTGCGGAGGGCGTGGAAACCGAGGAGCAACTCGTGCTGCTCTATGACCGCGGTTGTGATCAGGCCCAAGGTTACCTGTTTGCCCGACCGCTGCCCTACGATGAAGCGATAAATGCAGGGCGATCTTAACCAAGCCACGGCATTCCCCCCAAACCAGATTGCACCAAAACTGAGCGCCATGCTTTAGGGTGCACGCTTTTGGCTCCTCGCTTTTTGTTTGTAGCTTTTATTTATTCGTTTTTTAATTCTAACCGTTTGAGAAGATTGAGTAATTTAGGTTCTGGAACGGCTCGTGCTGAAAGTGGTTGCGTTATTGACGAACTGCGCCCGGATGCTATCCGGCCTGACCGACCAACTCATCAAAAGCATCTCACGGTATGACAGCTTTTCAGCGGGCAGACTATTTCCACCAGCTAGACCAGGGCTCGGGACACCGCTTCGATTCTGAGCGCCGATGGGCTGCCCGTTTATCGCTCTGTTTTGAGGCGAAAGAAGACGCAGAGAATAGAGACGGTGCTAAACGCGTTACCCGCTTGGTACACCGAAAACATCACGGCCCTCTCAGAGTGCAGCGACCGTTTTATCCGGAAGGGCGTAATGGCTGCTGCCACGTGTACCTGTTGCACCCACCGGGCGGGCTGGTGAGTGGCGATGAGCTTCGTATTGATGCATCGGTGGGTAAGAGTGCACACGTGCTACTGACTACGCCCGCAGCGGCAAAACTCTACAAGGCTGACAGCCATGGAGTTGGCTGGGGCCAGCACACCCGCTTGCAGGTTGCTAACAACGGCATCCTCGAATACCTACCTCAGGAGACGCTCGCCTTTGACGGCTCCAAAGGTGAGCAGAGCACCACCATCGAATTGGAAACCGGCGCAAAGTGTATCGGCTGGGAAATTCTCGCCCTTGGCCGGCCAGCCAGCAATCTGCCGTTTGTCTCCGGCCATCTGGAACAGCGTTTTCGCCTGCTAATGAACGGTCGCCCTCTGTGGCTCGAACGCCAGTTGATGGATCCCGCGCACCCCCGCTTCAAAGGCCACTGGGGTCAGGGCGGCGCTACCGTACAGGCAACCCTCTGGGTGGTCGGCCTTGAAGACGAAGCCGCTGCCCTAGAAGAACTCAGAGAAATCCTGCCCGCCAACCATCGCTGGGCTGTCACCCGCCGCCGTGGCGTAGTGCTGCTGCGCTACCTAGGGCAGGAGAGAAACGAAGCTTGGGCGCTGTGCCAGCAAGTCTGGGAGCTGCTGAGGCCAAGATTAACCGGCCAGCAGGCCATGGTGCCTCGAATATGGCTGACCTGACCTTGGCAGTTGGAACAGGTCGGGAGGAACCGTTCGGGGCACGCTGTGAATACGTCCCTGTACGCTTGACAAAAACACCCCTGTTTTTGACATCCCCGGACGGTTTGCCCCGCTCTGTTCATAAGCATTTGGTATCGGCCTGCTAAGAAATACGAGTTAAACGGAGAACAAAATGGAACTGACACCTAGAGATAAAGACAAGCTGCTGCTATTTACCGCAGCACTGCTAGCCGAGCGCCGCAAAGCCCGCGGCCTCAAACTGAATTACCCCGAAGCCATCGCCCTGATCAGCGCTGAAATCATGGAGGGTGCCAGAGCGGGGCGGTCCGTCGCGGAGTTGATGAGTAGCGGCGCGGACATTCTTACCCGCGAAGACGTCATGGATGGCATCGCCGACATGATCCCGGAAGTGCAGGTGGAAGCCACCTTCCCGGACGGCACCAAGCTTGTCACCGTCCACAACCCGATTGTTTGAGGAGCCAGCCATGATTCCCGGCGAATACCAACTCAAAGACGACGACATAGAACTGTGCGCTGGCCGACCGCGAATCACGCTGGATGTAGCCAACACTGGCGATCGCCCGGTTCAGATCGGCTCTCACTACCACTTCGCCGAGGCGAATCCTGCTCTGATTTTTGATCGCGAAAAAGCAAAGGGCTACCGCCTGGATGTCGCTGCGGGCACGGCCATTCGTTTTGAGCCGGGTCAGTCGCGGCAGGTGACCCTGATTCCCTTTGCTGGCGGTCGTGAGATTTACGGCTTCCGGGGCGACGTGATGGGCAAACTGGAGGCGCAGAAATGAAGATTACAAGGCAGGCATACGCCGACATGTACGGCCCCACCGTTGGCGACCGGGTAAGGCTGGGCGATACCGAACTGTGGATTGAAGTCGAAAAAGACCACACCCATTACGGCGACGAAGTGAAATTCGGCGGCGGTAAAGTTATCCGCGATGGCATGGGCCAGAGCCAGCGTGCCGATGATGCAGTGATGGACACGGTGATCACCAACGCCCTGATTCTGGATTGGTGGGGCATCGTTAAAGCGGATGTAGGCATCCAGAAAGGACGCATCGCCGCTATTGGTAAATCCGGGAACCCGGACACCCAGCCAGATGTTGATATCGTGATCGGCCCAGGCACTGAAATCATCGCAGGCGAAGGCAAAATCCTCACTGCTGGTGGCATCGACCCGCATATTCACTTTATCTGCCCCCAGCAGGTGGAAGAAGCCCTGATGAGCGGCATAACCACCATGCTGGGTGGCGGCACCGGCCCGGCAACCGGCACCAACGCAACCACCTGCACACCCGGTGCCTGGCACATGGGTAAAATGCTGCAGGCGGTAGACAGTCTGCCCATGAACATCGGCTTTCTGGGCAAAGGCAACGCCAGTCTGCCAGAGGCACTGGAACTGCAGATCAAAGCGGGCGCTATCGGCCTCAAATTGCACGAAGACTGGGGCACCACCCCGGCCAGTATTGATAACTGCCTGATTGTGGCTGATAAGTACGACGTGCAGGTTGCTATCCATACCGACACATTGAACGAATCCGGCTTTGTGGAAGACACCCTGGCGGCGTTCAAAGAGCGTTGCATTCACACCTTCCACACCGAAGGTGCGGGTGGTGGCCACGCGCCGGATATCATCACCGCCTGTTCCAAACCCTACGTGTTGCCGTCTTCCACCAACCCCACGCGCCCGTACACGGTGAACACCATCGACGAGCATTTGGACATGTTGATGGTTTGCCACCATCTGGATCCCAACATTCCGGAAGACGTTGCCTTTGCCGACTCCCGCATACGCCGGGAAACCATAGCGGCGGAAGATATTCTTCACGACATGGGTGTGATCTCCATGATCTCCTCCGACTCACAGGCCATGGGCCGGGTAGGGGAGGTGATCTGCCGCACCTGGCAAACGGCTCACAAGATGAAAACCCAGCGCGGTCTGCTGCCGGAAGATGAAGAACTGGGTGCCGACAACTTCCGCGCTAAACGCTACATCGCCAAGTACACCATCAACTCCGCCATTACCCACGGCATCGCGCACGATGTGGGTTCGGTGGAAGTGGGCAAGCTGGCGGATCTGGTGCTCTGGAGCCCGGCATTCTTCGGCGTGAAACCCGCCTGCATCATCAAGGGAGGCATGATTGCCGCTGCGCCCATGGGCGATCCCAATGCGTCGATTCCCACGCCGCAGCCAGTGCACTATCGCCCCATGTTTGGTGCCTTTGGTAAAGCCGCCAGTGCCACCCGCCTGACCTTCGTCAGCAAGGCTGCGCTGGAAGCCGGTATTGGCAAAGAGCTTGGTCTGGACAGCCCCCTCTCTGCCTGCACCAACGTGCGGCAAGTGCGGAAGAGCGATATGAAACTGAACGATGCCTGCCCGCACCTGACCGTAGACCCGCAAACCTACGAAGTGCACGCAGACGGCGAACTACTGACCTGTGAGCCAGCTTCCGAACTGCCGCTGGCGCAACGCTACCACTTATTCTGAGCTGGATGCCGGAGAACCTTATGTTGGAACTGATCAAACGCATCACCAATGTGGAAACCACTGAAATTTTAGACAACCTCACTTTGCCCTACGAACTGCGCATGCGGGGCCGGTTACGCGCCACCACAGAAACCAGCCAGGACGTTGGCCTATTTCTGGACCGTGGCCCGGTATTGCGCGACGGCGACCTGCTGCAAGCCAAAACCGGCGAGGTTATCCGCGTCCGCGCTGCGGAAGAGCCCGTGGTAACCGCTCGTATACATGGCGGCCTACCGTTGGCACGTTTGTGCTACCACCTGGGTAATCGCCATGTTTCCCTCGCCATAGGTGAAGATGAGTTGGGCAGCTGGATTCGCTTTCCGCCAGACCACGTTCTTGAAGAACTGGCTGAGAGGTTAGGCGCTGTGCTTGTTCGCCATACAGCACCCTTCGATCCCGAACCGGGTGCTTATGCGCAGGCCGGAAAAGCCGACGGCGGCCACAGCCATAGCCACGGCCATCATCATGCTCACTCCCACTAACGCCGCATCAGGCGATCTGGCACTGCTGGGCCTGATGCAACTTGTCAGCCCCGCGCTGCCCATAGGTGCCTTTGCCTGGTCCCAAGGGCTGGAAAGCGCCTTTGAACTGGGCTGGGTAAACAACGAAGCCGAGCTGCAAGAATGGCTGGAAGGCGTGCTTGAAGACGGCCTGAGCCGCTGCGAGCTACCGTTGCTGGTGCGCCTGCAACGTGCCTGGGCGGCCGGGGATGCCGACACCATTGCCCAGTGGAACGACTGGCTGCACGCCACCCGGGAAACCGCAGAACTGAGTGACGAAGACACCCGCCTGGGTGCGGCGCTGGTCACCCTGTTGCGCAACCTCGGCTTGCTGCCGGAGGCAAAGCTGATTCCAGACGAACCCGGATACATCACCATGTTCGCCTGGGTAGCCCATTACCGGAAAGTACCCGAGCGCCAGACTTTAATCGGCTTCACCTGGGCCTGGCTGGAAAACCAGCTGGCGGTTGCCTGCAAAGCACTGCCCCTTGGCCACACCGCCGCCCAGCGCATAACCGAACACATGCGCCCCTTATTAGTAACCGCCGTAGAGATCGCCCTGCAGCGGGATGACGAAGAACTTGGCCCCATTCTGCCCGGCCTGGCCCTCGGCAGCGCCTTACACGAAACCCAGTATTCACGGCTTTTCAGAAGCTGAAACATAAAGACATGCACTCCGGAGTATGGAGCGGCGGTCAGTCAGTCCTTCCGGGACTGTCTGCAGCATGGATGCTGCAGTCAAGCGTACAGGGATGTATTTACAGCGTGTCCCGGAAGGACTTACTGATCGACGCAGACGCGGAGTGTTACGAAAGAGGATAAAGCTATGACACATTGTTTGAGAGTTGGAGTCGGCGGCCCGGTCGGTTCCGGAAAAACCGCCCTCTTGCGCCAGTTGTGCAAGGCCCTGAAAGACCACTACGACATCGCCGTAGTCACCAACGACATCTACACCCGTGAAGACGCTGACTTCCTGCTGAAACACGACGCCCTGCCAGCCGACCGCATCCTCGGCGTGGAAACCGGCGGCTGCCCCCACACCGCCATCCGCGAAGATGCCTCCATGAACCTGGCCGCCATCGACGACCTGCAAAGCCGACACCCCAACTTAGAACTGGTACTGGTGGAATCCGGTGGCGACAACCTTTCTGCCACCTTCAGCCCGGAACTGAGCGACCTCACTCTCTACGTGATCGACGTATCCGCCGGCGACAAAATCCCCCGCAAAGGCGGCCCCGGCATCACCAAATCCGATCTGCTGATCATCAACAAAATCGACATTGCCGAACAGGTACACGCCTCCCTCGACGTGATGGAGCGGGACAGCAAAAAAATGCGCGGCGAACGCCCTTTTGTGTTTACCAACCTGTACGACGGGGTAGGGCTGGAAACCATTATCAGCTTCATTCTTGAGCGCGGCATGCTGCCGGAACGACGCCCCGAAAAACTTGCCGAAACAGCCTGAGCCAACCGAATCCGAACGAATTCAGAACCACCAGGAGAAATACCATGAAACTCACAGCCAAACTCCTTACCGCCGCCGCGCTGCTGACCGCCTTCGCCTCTGCCATGGCCCACCCCGGCCATGCTGAAGGTGGATTCACCAGCGGCCTGTTGCACCCCATGCTGGGCCTGGACCACCTGCTGGCCATGGCCGCTATCGGTTTCTGGAGCGTGCGCCAGAACAAACTCATGAAAAACGCCACCCCGGCCTTCGTGATCGGCGGCATGATCCTTGGCGCAGCCCTCGCTTGGGGAGGCCTGAGCCTGCCCGGCGTTGAAACCGGTATCGCACTCTCGGTGCTGCTGGCCGGTATTCTTATAGCCACCATGGCCAAGCTTCCCACCGCTGTAGGCGGAACACTGGTCGCGGCCTTTATGGTATTCCACGGCTTTGCCCACGGCACCGAAATGCCGGCTGGCTCCGCGCTTGTGGCATACCTGACTGGCTTCTCCATTGGCACGCTGGCACTTACCTTTGTAGGCCGGGGACTTGGTGCTTTGATGCAGAAAGCGGATAACCGGTTTGGCCGATGGCTGGGTGGTGTGGTTGCTGCGATTGGAGCTGTACTGGCGGCAGGGTAACCGTTTTGGCTTAAAAACAGAGTAAGGCGGAAAGCTGTGCGGGATGATCGCACAGCTTTTTTTGTGGGCTGAGAGTCAGATTTTTTTTGTGGTGGGGAAGACAGGTAGGGCTTGAATCGTCTAAGGTAATTAGTCAATTCTATTGAAGCATCGTTTGTTACGGATAACAGCAATGGATATTTTAGCACCCAATCAGTTCTTGCTTGTCCTCTGGTATTCTTTGCCCCTCGTGCTGATCGTAAATATCTTGCACTCTCTCTGTTTTAAGGGGCTTCTGCTCGATTTAACGCTAGAGCAATTGCTCGCCTGTATTTCTATAAAGTTCTTGGGCGTGTTGGGGCGGGGTAAGTGGGTATAATTAATTTCATAAGTCATTGTAAAATAATTTCACCTTTTAAAGTGGTGCTTTAAAATATTTGATGATTTCAGGGTTTATTTTTTAGAAAAGGTGAGTGAGTTTTATTTTAGCGGGTTTCTCGGTTGTGCAAATGTTTATTTATTATCTTTAGGATGTTTATAATATTCTTGGATGATTTTAGGCTTTCGGCGGTTTAGAAAGTGCACTTGTTTTTTTCGACTCTAATAGTGAAGGTGTAATTAAATGAAAGGCAATGTTTTAGGGGATATTAGGGCTGAGCAGGATACAACAATGCTCGACAATGCTTTTTGGGAGTCGTCGGACTATAGGTCTTTGTTGGAGTCCTATGATAGGCCAATTGTTGTTGGTCGGCGAGGTACAGGGAAGAGTGCGCTGGCGTACAGGCTGGCAAAACATTGGGCTGGAAAGCCAAAAACACAGATCATAAAAATATCGCCAGAAGAAGAACAGGTTATAGGTCTTAGAGACATTTTTGAACAGTTTGGTGGAAAGTATTTGCATATAAAAGCTGGCACAAAAATGGCGTGGCGATATTCCATATATATGGAGATAATTGTAGAGATTGCAAATCATTATAAGTTTAAGTCAAATCTAGATTTAAGTCATATTCGGGATCACTATTTATCTTGGGGGAGTAGGCGGCAAAGTATTTCATCAAAGATTCGTCGAAAATTAAAAGATATTTTTGATGGTTCAGAATCAACTCAGTCAAGAATTGCGGAGCTCTCTGACAAGCTTGAGTTGGAATTAATTGAAGAAGTTCTTTTGGAAGCCTTAGAGAAGTCCAATGTTCAGTATGTGGTGTTTGCGGACAGGCTAGATGAAGGTTATAGCCCAGACAATCTCGGCGTGGCGATAATTGATGGTTTTGTTCAAGCGGCAATTGACATTAAGTCCCGGTTGAACGAGCGAGTTATTGCTTTTGCATTCGTGAGAGATAATATATATAGAGCGATATCTGCTTTAGATCCAGATTTCACAAGAAATATTGAAGGGCAGACGTTGCGCTTGCACTGGGATGAATACAACCTATTTAATTTGGTCTGTAATCGTATAAAGATCGCTTTTGGTTGTACTCAAGAAAATAGTGTTCGGATCTGGAATCAATACGCAGTCCGAGAATTAAAAGGAAGAGAAGGTTTTAGATTGGCTCTTAAACTGACACTCTACCGACCAAGAGATATTTTGGTATTGCTTAATGAAGCGTTTCTCCGTGCAAACTCTCACGGGAGAAAAGAAATTGTTTTGGAGGATATTGATTCTACAGCTAAGACTATATCAATAAATCGTTTGAATGATTTGCACAAAGAGTATGAGTATATATTTCCTTCTCTAGATGAGTTTACTCGCTCGTTTTATGGGTCTGATTCCGAAATTACGGTTACTGACGCTATTGATAGAATTGATCCAATTCTAAAAAATGATCGGCTCGAAAAAAACAAGCAGCGTGATATATTTCTTTTTGATGATGCAAGGCAAGTATTGCAAAGATTATACAGTGTCGGATTTTTTGGGATTCATAACGAGCAGTCTGCTTCTTTCGTTTTTTGTCATGATGGAAAAGACCCAGATCGGGAGTTTACAGGTGGTACTCGTTTGCTTTTGCATCCGTGTTATTGGTTAGCATTATCAACTACGCGTTCTAACATGAACTTGGAGGAAGCCGAAGATATTCATGATGAATATGATATAGAAATTGCTTCTGAAACTAAAAACCAAAGAAATCAAAGGATAGAGGCTTTGGTTAAGGAATTGAGCGAGATAAATGAAGGGCAAGAAGGAGCGCACGATTTTGAAGCTTGGTGCTTAAAGGCGGTCAAGATAATTTTCGCCGGTACACTGTGCAATGTTGAGTTACATCCAAATAAAAATGCTCTTCAACAAAGAGATATAGTTGCCACAAACTTAGAAGAAAGCAAGTTTTGGCGAAGAGTATTTAAAGATTATAAGTCGAGACAGGTGATATTTGAAGTAAAGAATTTTAAGGATTTAGGGTCTTCTGAATATCGTCAATTGCACTCGTATTTATGTAATGATTATGGTAATTTTGCCTTCATTGTAACTCGATCTCTAAATAATAATTTGGAGAAGGGTAGGGAGCTGAATTGGGCGCGAGAGCTCTATTCTGACCATAAAAAAGTAGTTATAAAGCTATCAGCAAAGTTTTTGGAAAAGCATCTTAAAAAGCTAAGGAATCCTCAGAAACATGATGCTTTAGAAAAAGAGCTGAATGCCTTGTTAGATACTTATGTCAGGACATATTTTCCTAATAAGTGTAAGTAGTTTTAGAAGTATCGGGACAGATTTATTCTCTGATGCTTTGCGGAGGATCTGATTTGAACAATGGCCGACGGTTTTTGGCAATGCTGCTCTTGCTTATTTCGCTAACGGCTTACGGAGCGGAGATGAACAATCTGGGCGACTATCAATGGAAAAGCCGGCTGATCCTGATTCAGTCAGCGTCGGAAACGGAGGGTGCTGTTGAAAGCCTTAGAGATGCCCATGCCGAACTGGATGACCGTGACATTATCTGGTTCGTGAACACCGGGGCTGGTCTGGTCTCAAATCAGGCAAGGGTGTCCGGTGGTGTTGAGCACGACGTCAACGAACTGTTTGCAAAGGTCCGCTCTGAAGATCGGGTGCTGCTGATCGGGAAAGACGGTGGTATCAAAAGCCGCGAGCCCAGTCTCGATCTTGAGGCTATTTTCCGCCGAACCGACGCTATGCCAATGCGCATTCGTGAGATGCGTACAGATTGAGCTAATCGCCCCCTTTGCTCGCCGCTGTATTGGTGGTTGGTTCTCTGTGGATCAAATTTGGGGAAAGGTTTTTCTACAGCCTCGTTAAACATAGGACGAGATAGTGTTGAGAAAACTGTTTGAAGAAAAGGTGTACGTAAAGGTTTCGCGGAACCGCTTTGAGATCATGAAGGTGTCCGGTGAGCCTGTTGTCGAAGTCGTTTGTTCTCCGGAACCGTTCAGCACATCCCGCCTACTGATTGGAGAGTTCGTAAGGGCCGAGCATGAATTGCTCAATGGCATAAAGAGGGTGCTTCCGAAAAAACTTATAAAACGAAGCCCGGCTGTACTAATGCACCCTATTGAGATGATCGAAGGCGGATTGTCTGAAGTTGAGGTGAAAGTGCTTCGGGAAGTTGCCTTTGGGGCTGGTGCTCATAGGGTCGAGCTTTGGGAGGGGGAAGAGTTATCTCCTCGGCAGGCTTATGAAAAACTGGAAAGTGCATAACCAGCGAAAACCTGGACCTATTATTTCCCTGGCTCTAATCGGGCGGGTGAGGGCTGATAGGTAAGTAAAGTGTCGGTTCCAATTCAGGCTAAGGGATGACGTGCGGCGGCTACTGTCTTAGCAGGCATTTTCGGGAATACTCCAGACTCAATTCCCGTCTTTCACGCTTGAGCCGGTTCATATATTGAGCAGAGCCACCTCGTCTCAGGAGAGAATCGTAGTGATCGATTCGTTCACTAAGGCGCCCACAGTATTCTTCGTGTTCTTTTTCTTCTTCAGCCTTTAGCCTTTCCTCACGCTGACGATCCCTTATCGCCTGCTGTTTCCGATAAGTTGTTTGTGCGGATGTTGAAGAGGAGCCAGCTATGTTCAAGACGTCGGAACTATCTTGCCCAGAGAAACGCTCATAACGAGCGCAAGCGGCGTCCCGGTATTGTTTGCTCTGTTTGGTACCGTCCTTTCTATACTCAGCATTCCAGAAACGACACATTTCTAAACTGGACCGGATAGCGGATAGGTTTCTCTCTCGCTCTGGGGATGAATTGGAGGGTCGGGACCGAGGCGCTTTAGTGTTGGAAGAGCGTGGCGTAACGGTCATGGGCTGTATGTCTGAAAGGCGTGACTGGGGAACGCCCTTTGAGGGGGTGGCAGGTTCAGAACTGCTTCGAGGAGAAGCAAGCGGGGCCACGAAGAGGGAGTGCAGCCCCATCTCGTAGAGCATCATCTGCCCGTGATCAGACTTGAAATAGAAGTAGGCACCGGCCAAAAGGAAGAGTGTCAGTAGATTGGCTACCAGTACAGCGAGGACAGTCCCTGTAAATCTCAAAACCAGCTCCTTTGATCCTGTAAACATAGTTCTAGTGTACGAGCATAATAGCGATTAGCTCGAAGGATTGGCAGGCAGCAATTGCTGGCGCCGGCCTTAGTTAATTTTTAGCAGTGCATCTTCGATGTCGCTGCTGTCTTTCGGGCGGACGACCCGCGCTATCTCTTCACCATCCTTCAAAAAAATCAGGGTCGGCCAGAGCTTAACGCCAAACGTCCGCCCCAATCTGCGGCCTTTGCCATCCTCAACCTTCACATGCGAAATGTCTGGGTGATTGTCCATTGCCGCCTTGATGTCCGCCTGAGCACTCTGGCAGATCCCGCACCAGTTGGTGCCGAATTCGATCACCATTGGGCCGGTGGTCTGGTCCAGTTCATCCCGGCTCAGGGTTTCGGGTGTATATCGGCTGGTGTAGGACATGGTGTCTCCCGGTTGGAGTATCCGTCTGGAAAATTAATTTGTTCCGGTTTTCTCTGAAGAGCGGCTCAGATTCATTTTTCGGGGCTTCGGATATAGAATACGCTCTTATCTCGTACACTTATCTCGAAGAGTTCACTGGCTCGTATAAGATCGCTCAGCTTCTTGTAGCCGTAGTTCACAGGCGAAAAGGAGCTGTTATTGGAAATGTACTGGCCAACCTTGCCTAGATGGGCCCAGCCATCGTCATCAGCAGTTTGTTCCACCGCAGTTCGCAGAGTCCGCACTAAGACGGTATCGCCCCGCAGTTTGTTCCGCTCCCACTTGATTTCAACGGGTGGTTTTGGCGCGCTGGCGTTATCGGGCTCCTCGGATTCTTCGCGCAGGTTCTCTGTGTAGATGAATTGCGAACAGGCGTTGACGAAGGGCATGGGAGTTTTGCGCTCGCCGAAGCCGAAGACTGGCAGACCGGCTTCAAGAATCCGCATCACCAGGGGCGTAAAGTCTGAGTCGCTTGTCATGAGAGCGAATGCATTTACGTTTCCGCTGTAGAGTAAATCCATGGCGTCTATGATCATTGAGGCGTCAGTGGCGTTTTTGCCAGTCGTGTAGGCAAACTGCTGAACAGGCCGAATGGCATTAGCGTGAAGCTTTTCGATCCAGCCACCCAGCTGTGGACCGTTCCAGTTTCCGTGGGCATGGCGCACGTTAACAGCTCCGTACTTGGCAAGCTCCTGCAAGACCCCTTCGATAGATTGGTGGCTAACGTTGTCACAGTCGATGAGTAGAGCGATTTTGTAGTTGCTGTTCATGTTCTTTGAGCAGTCCTTGTCTCGGATGGTGGATCTGAATGTTAGCCGCAAAACCGGGACAGACTATTTTTCCAGTTCCGTTTCCTCGTCTTGGGCTTTCAGCTCACCATCAGGTTTCGATATTTTGGGGGGCGGCGGAGTCCAGGCCTTCAGCAATTGCCCCGCTTCCTGATAAAAATGCGGCACTGCTTTTTCCAGCTCTTCAACAAACACCTTCCTTCCGCTGAACTTCCCTGCAAGATCTACTTCGTACACGACCTCCAGCGTCGTGGCGGCGCTTTTGGACGTATCCGATTCCAGTAACTCCGGCGAATCCCGCAAGTCTTTTAGCATTTGATAGGTCGTTTCCCCCTTACCGGGCCTGTTGGCGCGAATGAAGAACCCCGCTGGTTCGGTTTTCTTGAGTTGACGCAGGAGCCAGTTAACTCTGGCTTTGGTGCTTTGCTTGTCTTTTGGTGCGGTAAGGCGCATTGAACAGTAAATCATTCGTCGCTGAAGGTCTGCCGTTACTTCCAGATCTGCCGCAGCATTGATGATGTTGAGCGCACAATGCAGTGCCGGTGTTTTACAGAATGCGTCTGCATCGTCCTTCAGGCGCAAGGACGGATCGAGGCGATGGTCATTCTTCAATTTTAGGGAAACGTCGCTGCCCGTTAGTCGAGACATGATCAAACAAAGGTCCCGCTGCTCTTGATGCCAGGCGGCAATGGTGTTCTGAACTTCATCGCTGGTTTTCGCGAGAGACGCATTGCTCTTCACTTTGTTGACGACATCTTTCCATTCGGCATTCATTTGATCGAAGTGGCTTATGCCGGAGCGGTCGCTTTCAAGGTATCGCAGTATTTCGCTAAGGATGAACACCTGATCCTCATCTTCAACTCCATCGTTCTTGAGCAGAAGTTGGCACTGAGTCCGGATAAATGCCCACGACCAGTGATAGAGCGCCACAGACTTGGTGGCGTTTTTCGGGAGCTTTACCGGGTGGTGAGTTGGCAGTGCTGCAAACTGGTTGGTAATGGTGATCACGGCATCCAGCTTGTGGGTTTTCGCCTGTTGCAGGTAGCGCGATACCTGATCTTCGCCAATGGTATCGTTGTTAACCTTGGCTTCAATCAACGCTCGCCATTCTCGGCGGCCTGTGCGAAGGATCAGGAGGCCATCTGGTCGATCCTTTTGCTTAACGGCATTCTTGTCTTCGTTCTGAAAAACTACTTCTGTCCAGGCTTCTAATGTAGCGCTGGTTCCTACGCGCACATTAAGAGATTTCAGCAATGATTGGCGTAATTCAAGCACGGAGCGAAGCCCTGCGAGAATAACGGAGACGGATTTCTGTTCTCTTGCACTGTCTGCCGTTATCGGAATTAGTCGGGCAGGTTCCCCACCGGTGAGGAAATCAGGTCGGTTTGTCACAGGTAGCTCCATGCTTTCATTGGATTTAGGTTCCTATCAAATCCTAGCAGTAATTTATACTTCCGCCCGCACTTGAGGTAATAGAATGTTAAATACGAGAGGGCACGGACAGTTTTGCCGTAGTTTCTCGTGACTTGGAGCCAATTTGAGCTATTGCCAATTGACGCGCAGCGACGGTACCTACAGAATCCTCAACAATCTTATGGTTGAGGTGAGCGGTTTTAATTCTCAGATTGATCACTTTATCATGTACAAAGCTGGCTTCATCGTCGTTGAAAGTAAGAGTATTCAGGGAGCAGTGCGGGTCAATTCCTTGGGTGAATGGGAACGGTTCGGCGTTGAACACCGGGACAGATTTATTTGTAGGTAATTTGATCCTTAGAAAACCTCATGTGCTTCGCCATAGACATTCCAAAGTAGCCTCGCTACCATTCTTCCTGAATCAATGGCATCCCACCAAAATGACTTAAGGAACGAGTCTATGCCCGATATTTTCTTCGCCCAAAAACCGACTTCAGCCTCTGCCCTGGTCGGCGACGACCCCGCTACCCTTCAAGCTTTCCTGCGCAGCAACGGCCTCACCGAAAGAGAAATGATCCAGCCCGGACGAGCCTATTCTCTTGAGAATGACGACGTCTTTACCCTATCCACATTGCGTAGACTGAACTCCTTGCCAATGCCGGAGCGCATGTGCCTTGCGCGCAGTGCAGAGACCATGGGTGAGGAAGCTCATATTTTGAAAGTGTTTTTCGAGACTCACCTTTCACCTGAAAAGATACAAGAGATTAACGGGCTGGTTGGGGCAGGAGCCACGGCAGCATTTGCTCGACTGAATGGCTTTCAGCAGGCGTTGGTAAAGTATCAGGAAGCCTTGCTCAACCTTACAAGGGCTCATAAATCCGGTGGCACCGGGGTAGGCGCACGACGCATTCAGGCCGAGAACATGGCGCGTAGTGCCTACCAGACCCTGCAAAAGGCTTATCAAACTGAGCTAAATCGAATCTCACCGGAAGCCTTGCGTGGTAAAAATCGCGGCAATGCTCTAAGTAATGCAGATCGCGGAATACTGCTTGCTTCACGCAGTTCGAGCGCGAGACCAGATGCCCGTCTTTTCGTTGCGGACGCTACCGATGCCGGGCGCATGGGGTCCCTCAGCCGAATCCTTAACAATACCGGGCGTTTGGCTATTGTAGCGGATGCGGGTCTTCGGGCTAATAAAATTCACGCGACCTATGAGAACGGAGGCGATTGGTTGCGGGAGTCATCTGTTCAAATGACTGGGTTTGGGTTTGCAGGGGCTGCTGGCGGCCTGACTGGAAAATATACGATACTTGCGGGTACAGCTTTGGCTGCAAAAGCAGGACTTCTTGTTGCAGGCCCAGTTGGTTGGGCAGTGCTTGGAGTCATTGTGACGGTAGGTGTTTTTGCTGGGCTGGGAGCAGGGTCCATTGCTGACAAGCGGGGTCGGAATATTGCAGCCGGCATCTGGGACAGGAGTTGATTTAGATGTTGGATGGTACACCGGAAGGTTGGTACTACTTCGTACTGCTGGTTGTGTTTGCGATTATGGCGGTAGTCTGGATAGGGTTCGCCCGTTTCTCAATGGCCAGAATCGAGCGTCAGATGAAGAAGGACGGAGTAAAACGCCAATCTTCATGGGACGGTGTGGGGCTTCGGGTACTCTGGTACGCCTCTGCCATTGCTTTTCCTGTGGGCATTTTCAATCAAGCAAATGATCCGCTCATAGATGTGCCTACAGTGCGCCGTTACTCAACTCGCTTTGACCGTTATTTGGGGTGGGCATTGATGATTTCCGGTTTGATCTTCCTTGCCATCGTGCTTTTAGGTGGGTTCTTTTTCAATCTTGATTGAGTAGAAAAAGGCCGGCTTTTCGGGATCCACTTCAGTTATCGGCGGCACTGCGTTAGCTGCAAAAGCGGGGTTCGTTGTTGTGAGAAAATCGGGACAGATTTGTTTTCGCGCTTGATAAAGAGATTTGCCCCGGTTGTCTATTCCTTTAGCCGGACAAGCAGCCGGCCATCCTCAACCTGAATATAGTCCACACCCGCTGCAAAGGATTGCCAGAATCCCGGGTTGGCGCCGAACTCGTTAACCAGGTCCACATTCTTGAGGTTACCCAGCCAGGCATTCGGAATGGGTACGCCCATGAGGCTGACGCCCTTTAACTTAACCAAGGGGCGACCGTTGGCAAAGGACAATTCCACGCCGGCATTTACTCGGAGAGTTCTGCCGCCGAGTACAGGGAATCCCTCTTCAAGAGGCACCAGAAGCAAGGCGCTCACCAGATCGTCCGAAAGGTCTACTGCGAGTCTCTGAGCCAGATCGGTGTTATTGGCCAGCATGCCGTTAAGCTCCCGCTCGCTGAAACGTGCCTCCCGGCTGGCGCCTTCTTCACTGTAGGGTACCGGCTGCAACGGGCTGCCAGGTTCACCGCCTTGGGTATCAATGCCCAGAGTATTGAGTTTGTTGTTGAGTGAATCCTGTTCACTGGCATTCAGGGTTACCGGTTCGAAGTTCTCAGGAAACACATAGTGGCTTAACCACCAGTAACCAGCGCCTAAGGTGGCAACGATGGTGAGCAGCACAATGCCAAAGACATGCAAGCCACTGAAGCCCTTCTTTTTGGGTGGCGGTGCTGATGCTGTTTTATCCTCGGTCGTTTTATTCATCGCTGATGACACCTGAACGCTCTCTAAGCCCTTTGACGCGGTCTTTGGAACAATACCCTAGTTTGCTTACACTCGGTCAATAATCCCACACAACGCATCCAACCCCAACTATCCGGAAGAATCTGGCTGCCCATTTTGCAGTGTTTCTTTTTGGGGTTACTGGCTTGTTGTTATGGTTTTTGGCTGGCAAGGCGTGAGCTCTCAATATCGGGGAAAATCTATTGTCAGTGCGGAGAATGTAGGCTACTGCCTAAGTTGCTGTTCCCGCCGATAGCGTTCAAGTACTCGAGATAAGACGGGGGCAACGGCGTCTGCCAGTGCTTTGTGATCTTTATGCAGCACGTGGTAGATAGGGAAACTTTCCAGTACCGCCCAGTTCAGGTTGTATTCCTCAGTCTTGGCTTGGTGCGGGTGCAGTTCTGAAGATACATACAAGGCGTATTTGAATCGGCCAATTGAAAGCATCTCCTGTGATTTGATCAGGCTATGGCTGACAGGCATGAAATTGGCCGGGTAAGTGGCAATGAAACGGCGTACTACGGCCGTTTCGGTGGGGATTAGGATGCGGTTTTTTGGATCTCTGAGCGCATTGTCCGAACACTCTACCTCGCGGACGCATAACAGAATTATTTCCGCCCGGTCCAAAGCGGTTGGCACCGCCATTAAGTTGGGATAGTCCTGCAGGGCCTCGGAGAAACGAGCCACGTCGCCGTCCACGTGGCGGGCGTTCGCTTCTACCAATCCTCGGTGGGTCGACATCTCCTGAAATTCTACGGCCATTTGCAACTCAGAGTAGACTTCTTTGAGAATCGGGATGTAGATGGATTTAATGGCCGGATGCGGGGCATGGGAGAGCGTGAAAGGTTCCGCCAGAGAATTGGTAGAAAGTAAAACCATGGCAATGGTCAGTGCAAAAAGCGTTCGCTTGAGCATTTCCGAAAGTTCCTCGGGCGAGAGGGATTTAGGTGTGAAATAACGATCCATGGCATTGCTCTATTAATCTAAAAATGGCACATCAGTAATTCCACGTCCAATTAGACCGGTTTAAAGATGACTCCGAGATGGGGCTTGCGGGCACCATGCTCCGATAACCTTATTGCCGCAGCTTTCCTTCATGCGCCTGCTGAGACGGATTGTCTATATTCATATAGCCTCACTGTATAGGCCATTTTTGCATCAGTTTCCCAAAAGCCTTGGGGTACAGGGTCTCCGACGGTTTAACCCCCGGTCGCCAACAACTTTATCCACAGGTTTTGTGAGTAACGTACGTGGGAATACCGGTTTACCCATAGGCCAGTGCTGACCAGAATCCCCAGCCCAGACGTATTTGAACGTTTGCTCATTAACGAGTCAGGGTGAAACGGGATTCTCCATGAAAGCTGTACTTGATGTTTATCTGAAGTCTTCTCTGGTGCTGCGCATTGGTATTGCGCTTGTTCTTGGCTTGGTTGTAGGCCTGCTAGGCGGCCCGGTAGTGGCCGAATGGCTTAACCCGTTAGGGGAATTGCTGCTCAGGTTGTTGAAGTTTCTTATCGTGCCGATTGTCCTGTTTACTTTGATGGTGGGGATCAATCAGGCCAATCTTTCCAGTATGGGCCGCGTGGGCCGGAAACTGCTGGGTTTCTATGTGTTGACCTCGGCTCTGGCCATTACGGTGGGGCTGGTTGTCGCTTCCGTATTTGAACCCGGCATCGGTCTGGATCTGTCACCTTCGGCCAGTGTTGAGGTGCCGGAGAATCCGGGCTTTGTGCAGGTGCTTCTGAGCATCGTTCCCGCCAATATCGTCGAGGCATTTGCCAAGCCGAACCTGTTAGGGATTATTTTTACCGCGATTGTGTTTGGCATTGCCCTGCTGAAGCTGCGCGAGTCAGATACTCACGGGGAAGCCGGAGCCAGAGTGTATGAGGTAGTTTCTGGCTTGAACGAAGTCACGATGAAGGTGATGGCCGGGGTTCTGCAGTATGTGCCGATTGGCGTGTTTGCGATTGTGGCCAGTACCGCAGGTGAGCAGGGCATAGCCACGATACTGGCTTTGGGCGATATGGTCATGGTGTTGTATCTGGCCTTGGGGGTGCAACTGCTGGTCTACGGGGTTCTTATGCGCCTCAATGGTGTGAGGCTGAGGGATTTTATTCGTGAGGCTCGGGCTCCGGTCGCCACCGCGTTTGCCACCCAGAGCAGTTCAGGCACTCTGCCCCTAACGCTCAACGCTGCTCGGCGTTTAGGCATTCCCCAGAGCATCTACGGTTTCAGTCTGCCTTTGGGCGCCACCATCAACATGGATGGGGCGGGTATCCGTATTGCTATTTCTGCTGCCTTTGCCGCGAATGTGGTGGGGGTGCCTCTGGACGTCGTCACCATGCTAGAAATTGTTCTGATCGGTACCTTGGCTTCCATAGGCACGGCTGGTGTGCCGGGTGCGGGTATCGTAATGATTGCCACTGTGTTTGCTCAGGTGGGCTTGCCCATTGAAACGGTGGCTCTGTTGGTGTCCATTGATGCCCTTGTAGGTATGGGGGCTACCGCCATGAATGTAACCGGAGATCTGGCGTGTACCTCCGTGATTGCCCGTTCCGAGCAGGACGATGAGGCGGTGATGGAAAGGTCTTCGGTGCCGGAGAAGGTGTTGTCGTAGGGCCATCTCTGTAAGAAAACCGGTGCGGGCCTATTTTTCAAGATTGATTTATGGGCTGGTTTTTGAAACCTGCTCCTCTGAAGGGGGTTGGTGCCACGTTGAGCGGTCCATCCAAGGGTCGCGCAGGCCAATGTGCCCGATCCCGGGCAATTTGACAGCCAAAGCCAGAGGGTCAATGCCAATGTTAAGGCCTAGAATGTTCAGCTCGATACCTTCCCGGATACTCGCCATAAGGCCGAAATAACCTTTGAGGGAGAGTTGATAGCCTGAACCGCTGGGCGCTTTCGCAACAATGCCTTCGGCGAGATAGTCTTTTCCGATGGCAATGTTGGGCAGTGCAACATCTAGTTCGGGCACCTGCCGGATTACCCAGGCTACAAAAGTGTTGCTGTTGGGTCCGGGCCAAGCTTTGTATTTGTTCTGGAAAGGGTAGGCGCCGATCGCTGTCCGGATATTGATGATAGCGGCCTCCGCTTTCTCACCACGGAGGTCGGCGAGCAACATCGGCGGGTTGCCATACCAGGCAGTATCGGGCTCACCGGGGCGGGATCGCACCGCGTTATAACCCCAGCCAGTTACATCGTGAACCTCGTAGGAGGATGCCCCGCGCATTTTGGTCGCAATCCAAGTGTGGATCGCAAAGTTGCCGCGCCAATTATAAGCTCGGGCACCGTAAACTTGCACAATGGCTTCCTCAGCCTGATCGGGCAGTGGCGCAATGCCTGCGCTGGAGCGATCAGTGTCACGCCAGCTCTGGCTAGACTGACTGCTACAGGCCGCAATCAGTGCAGGGCCCGCTAGCAGAGCCAATAAAAATATTGTGGTTCTGGTGAGCCATTGAAGGGATTTCACCATGCCAGAGGGTACCTCGAGCTGCATGCATTGGTTGATGGTCAAGACCGAGTCAGTATACGGCTCATATAGCCTCAAGTATCAATGCGAGGCATTACCAATCGTTGTTGTTCGGAAAACCGGGGCAGGTTTTTTTCCAAGCGCCCACTCTGGAAGGCTTGTAGTAGTCTCTTAATACCCACTTCATCATTGCCACTGCTACTGTTTCCAAGCTCATCAAAACAAGCATAAGGAGATAGTCATGAGTGGGAAGAAGATTCTGATGATTACCGGTGATTTCACCGAAGATTACGAAACCATGGTGCCGTTTCAGGCACTGATGGCCGTCGGCCACACGGTTCATGCTGTTTGCCCGGACAAAAAAGCGGGCGATACCGTTGCCACGGCTATCCATGATTTTGAGGGCGACCAAACCTACACAGAAAAGCCGGGCCATCGATTTGCCCTGAATGCGGATTTTGATGGGTTGGACCCGGCGAACTATGACGCACTGGTGGTGCCTGGTGGCCGCGCACCTGAATACCTGCGTCTTAACGAAGACGTGAAGAATCTGGTTCGCCATTTTTTCGAAACCAACAAACCGGTAGCGGCGATTTGCCATGGTGCTCAATTGTTGGCGGCTGCGGGAGTTCTGGATGGCCGCAAGTGTTCAGCCTATCCGGCTTGCCAGCCGGAAGTGGAATTGGCTGGCGGTACCTTCGCCAGTATTGAGGTTGATCAGGCTGTAACCGATGCTAATCTTGTAACAGCGCCCGCGTGGCCCGCTCATCCGGCCTGGTTGGCGCAGTTCTTCAAATTGCTGGATCAATAAAACAACAGGGGCTGGCCACACCGGCCCCTCAACGCTTCCCGGGAGGCTGTAATGTGTAAGCTCTTTATCAACGCCGACCCGGAGCTTTGGGTAAGCCGGACCCACTCTCTGCGTATTGATGGCATGGTCACCAGTGTGCGCATGGAAAACGCTTTTTGGCATGTACTGGCAGAACTGGCCGAGCGGGACGGCATGAACCTCCCGCAGATGATCACCCGGCTTTACCACGAATCCATTGACGCTGGCCACGATCTGGGCAATTTCACGTCCTTCCTGCGGGTTTGTGCGCTCCGCTATCTTGAGCTGCAATTAGACGGCGATGTTCCAAGGGATACCCGAGTGCCGATCGCTTCACTGAATGCTGACCGGATTCTCGCAAGCAAACCCTGTGAGGCGGTAATGCCGAAGGTGATCACCAAAGCAAGGCACTGAAAGTGTTGGCATGGACCTGCCCCGGCTTTGATCGCTTACTGCTGATCAGGTGCTGTGTCGGCGGATAAAGCCAACCAGCGCTTCGGCGGATCGCCGCGGCGTCTCGAGCATGGGGAGGTGGCCCACACCCCGAAAGACGTGGAGTTCTGCGTGCGGGGTGGCCTGACCGAACCAGTCGACGCAGCGAGTGGGGGTAATCACATCCCTTTCGCCCCACTGAATCTGCAGAGGCGGTGATTCGGGGTTCAGGTAGCGTGCCGGAGCCAGCCCGTCTGCCACTAAGTCCTGAAATATGTGCGTGAGGGCATCGGCCCTACTCAGAAGGTCGGGCCCAAGGAGGCCGGCCATGGCTATTCCAGAGAGGGTTGGCTTGCCGTTGCCGACGCTGTTAAACAACCGGTAAACACCTTTCCAGTCTTGGGGGATGAGAATGCTGTCGCGGTCGGATTTAAAAGGCGCATGAATGTCGACGTCGGTATGCTCCGGGATTCCGGCGCTGTTCATGAGCGTTAGGGATCGCGGGGCCGCACTCATTGTGTGAGCAAGGATAGCGGCAATCCCACCGCCCATGGAGCTGCCGACCAGATGCACATTGTTTGTGTCGAAGCCTGCAAGCCATTCGCCTAATCGCTCGGCCTGAGGCTCATAGCGGTAAGGGGCCTCAGCCAGATAATCACTTTCTCCGAATCCTGGTAGGTCCGGCGCCAGTATGTGCCAGTGTTTGGGCAGTTTTGTTAGAAAAAATCCCCAGTTTTCTTTCATGGCGGCGAAACCATGAATCAGTACAATTGTCGGGTTATTAGGGCCGGGTCGTCCCCGCTCTAAAAACACCATTTTATGGCCGCCTACAAGGGCTTCACGGCGCCGGGCGTTGAGCAAAAAGCGTTGTCCCGTGCGGGCAGCGGGCCAGAGGTTAGGTGCAGGGATGTTCATGGCGATTAGCTGTCACTGGTTTAGAGTCGGCTTGCCAGTTTAGCGGGATTAACCGCCCGCACCTTGGCTTCAATGCCTCTGGGTTATGGCGGATGGGCAACCTCGCTGAATGTGATGACCAAAGCAAGGCATTGGAAGCTGGATCGGAAAAAACTATGCCGGTTTTTCAGTGATATCGTGAGTTTGTGGTTTTATACTCCGAACCTTTTAAGGAGATAAACGATGTCCCGCATATATGAAGACAACTCTCAGTCCATTGGCAACACACCGTTGGTTAAGCTTAACCGTGTTAATGGTGGCGCTACTATTTGGGCCAAAATTGAAGGCCGCAACCCGGCCTACTCGGTGAAGTGCCGAATTGGTACCGCCATGGTACTGGATGCCGAGAAGCGGGGCGCGCTAAAGCCGGGTATGACCATTATTGAGCCCACCAGCGGTAACACCGGCATAGCTTTGGCTTTTGTAGCTGCGGCCAGAGGCTACAAAATTATTCTAACCATGCCAGCTTCAATGAGCTTGGAGCGCCGCAAGGTGTTGAAAGCGCTGGGTGCCGATTTGTTACTCACAGAGCCCGCCAAAGGCATGCCCGGCGCGATCGCAAAAGCAGAAGAATTGGCTGCTGCCGAGCCCGAAAAGTACTTTTTGCCACAGCAGTTCAAGAACCCGGCCAACCCGCAGATTCACGAAGACACCACTGGTCCTGAAATCTGGAATGACACCGATGGCGCTGTGGATATTTTTGTTGCCGGTGTAGGTACGGGTGGCACGCTTACAGGCGTATCACGCTACATCAAGAACACGCAGGGCAAAGCCATCACCACCGTTGCCGTTGAGCCTGCCGATTCACCCATTATCACTCAGGTGCGAAACGGAGAAGCCCTCAAGCCCGCTCCCCACAAAATCCAAGGCCTAGGCGCTGGTTTTGTGCCCGAGAATCTAGACCTGAGCATGGTTGATCAGGTAGAAACGATAACCAATGAAGACGCCATGGCTATGGCCCATAGGTTGATGCAGGAAGAGGGCATTCTGTGTGGCATTTCCTGTGGTGCGGCCGTTGTAGCGGCTGTTCGCGTTAGCCAACAACCGGAACACAAAGGCAAGAACATTGTGGTCATTCTGCCGGATTCAGCTGAGCGTTATCTCTCCAGCGCTTTGTTTGCTGAGCAGTTTGGCGACGCGGAGAACGTGCAGTAAAAACGGCCTGTTCATTATTGGCGCCCCAGCTTCTGTTGGGGCGTCAGGTTGCTCCCGCAGATCAAAGCCCAGTTGTTTCATTATGTTTTCCGATTTCTTAAACAGTAAAACGACCTACGCTACCGAGTTGCGGGACTTTTATGAATGGCATAAGGGCGTTGAGTATTTTGGGTTTTGGGCGATTGAAGTATCGGGCTCTGATTGCCTGAAAAAAATACGGTTCCATCGAGATTATCTTTCCGAACGGTTGCATTCCGGCTACTTGCGCCAGCCTCATATTACTCTGGCTTTGGAAGGGTTGCTGAAAGATTCACCTTCGCTGAAGCCTTCGATTCGGAAAAGTATTCGGCAGTTGGAGGCTTCCAAACTACCTGCTTTCCCTTTACAGCTGGCCAGTTGCAACAGTTTTGCCACCTGCCCTTATTTGGAAGTGATTGACCCAAAAGGTTATTTGAACACTATCCGTAGCTGTTTGAATAGCGATGAACAGGGGCAGAATCCAAAAGCATACACGCCACACGTCACTCTGGGTTTTTACAACGAAGCCTATGACACTTCACGCATAGCTGAAGAATTATCAGGAATACAATCGCAAGATGTCGAGTTTACGGTTGATGAAATAGTATTTGCTCAATACAGAACTCGTGAAATACAAGGGCCTTATCAGGTTTTACATCGCATCAGATTGGCGCGGTAGGTTGCCCCAGAGGCTCATGTTGGTTGATTGTCGCTCCATAAGTGAGAGCTGTACGGCAGCAATTGAGTCTCTATGGATTTGCTCTTATCAAAGAACGTCTCTCATTCCAAACAATTATTTCCTATTTGGAATATCATGACGGTTTGAGGCTGGTGATTAAGCCAACCGATTACTTGGAGAATAAAATGAGCAAGAGCCCCACAAAAGCGACATTAACTACCGCCATGATTGAGGAACAGACAGCTGCTTTTTTAAAGTCAGGCGGCGCTGTTGAGTACGTTGGCAAGGGTAAGAGTGGCCAATTTGCCTCTACTGGCACGAAGCAGATTAGTTTGAAAGCACGCTGATATTAGAAGGGGGGGGGGGAGGCTAGAACTGCTGCCGGTGCTTTAGCAGCAGTTCTGTATACACCCTAAGAACGCTCTATTGATTGGGAGTGCTTAGTTTTGCCGATAGAACGGGCGGTCGTAGTCTAGGCTGGTTGGCCTTTGCAATGGCGAATCTGTTTCGCCATCTCCCGCATAGAGAATATCGTTGTCAACGTAAACAATGTCGTATTCTTTGATGTCGAAAAAGGCGCCATCGAATTGGGTCGTATGTATATTGAATTCGGTAGCGGTGAGACCATCGCTCAGCAAGACATCGTCGCCCAATGCGAAGTTGCCTGATGACGTTGGGTTCGGAGCGAACGGTTGTGGGGTAGTGCAGCCACTATCGATGTAGTTTTCGATATCGGTGGTAAATTCGCCACGGCTAAACGATACGGTCACGATATCATAGTGCGGTTCGCCCTCAACGGGGCCGCATTGCTTCTTCCAGGTGCCGTCGAGCACTGTTATCTGGTCGCTTGGGGTTACTGTACCGCTATCCTCGTTTCCGGTTTCGGGATCGGCATTTTCTTCTGTTTCTTCCACAACGCTGCCGCTGCCCCCGCCTCCGCAGCCAACCATCATTACTGAAACCAGAGTGCAAAATAAAAGCTTCTTCATAGCGGTGTTTCCTAGCGATATCATATGTTTGGGTTGCGGTTATGACATTATTGCATAAGGCGAATGGCGGCGACACACAGTTTCTAGTAGCTTGTATGAATCACCTCTGTCTGAATGAGAAAACACCCCTGCAGCCAAGACTGTCACTGGTTATAATGGCGACCCTTTAATCATCCCAGAGAACCCTATGCCAATCGAAAAGAATCAAGTGGTTTTGTTCCATTACAACGTCTGCGATGAGCAGGGCAACGTTGTTGAAAGTTCCCGCGGCGGCGAACCGAATGCTTACCTGCATGGCCACGGAGGCATTATCCGAGGTTTGGAAGAGGCACTGGAAGGCCGAGAGGCTGGCGATACGTTCAGTGTTACTGTTACTCCAGATAAAGCTTACGGCCCACGCAAGGCTGACGCAGTGCAACGCGTGCCAGTTAAACATTTAATGGGTGCTAAACGCTGGAAGCCGGGCATGATCGCGCAGGTAAAAACCGAGCAGGGGCCGCGCCATGTGAGTGTGGTTAAGGTTGGTTTAAAGTTTGCGGATGTTGATACCAATCACCCGATGGCCGGTAAAACCTTAACCTTTGATGTCGAAATCATCGAAGTACGCGCTGCCGACCCAGAAGAGATCTCGCACGGCCACGCGCATGGACCCGGTGGACACCACTGACGTTTTAGAGTGCTGTTGTGGCGTTGTCAGCGGCTATAGCAGTTTCATGATTGAAGTATCACAGCAAAGGAAATGCGGATGACTCTAGGTTGGGTAGTTGCAGGCAGTATTGGTCAGTTTCTCCTGGCGTATATGCTGTTTCTATTGGCGGTGTTCGGGTTTAGTGCCGTTGGTGCTTCTCACCGCCCTACGCCATTTGATTCTTCGGTATTGGACTCGGCTTTTTATTCATTACCGGCAAGCTGTATTGTGAGTGCTGTTATTGTAATTGGGCTGTATCGCGCGGGTGCGGGCAAGCTTGCGTACCTTTGGTATGTGGCACCGATTTTGTTGTTTTCTGGCTATTTGTTATACATCAAGCTGTTTATCGAACGGGAAGCCTAAGGGTACTGAGCTTTGAAAAACGTCTGTTCTGAAGAAGCTTTATCCGACCTGCTAGAGTCCAGCGCTGCAGTGCTTCTTCTCTTCGGCGGAGCCCACTGCGGCGTCTGTCAGGCCATCAAGCCCCAACTTGAAAAGCTAGCCAGTGAGGAATATCCGAGATTGGTAACAGTCTATATTGATTGCCAGAAAGCCGCCGCCCCACTATGCGCGGCTCGCGGTATATTTTCTCTGCCTGTTGTTCAGCTGTGGTTTGGTGGGCAACGATTCACAGAGTTCGCTAGAGTCTTTTCCATCAGCGACGTGCGCGCTGCGCTGGAGCGGCCTTATCGGCTTTTGGAGTGACAACTTAAGCTGAGGACATTCCCACCCAACCAGTGATTGGGCTCAAACCTCAACCTGAAAAGCTAGCATATCAGCTGCGGGCATTGGTCTCGCGTAGAAAAATCCCTGAGCTAAGTCGCAGCCCCGTTCGCTCACTATGCGATCTTGTTCCAACGTCTCTACACCTTCAACAAGCACTGCCAACCCAAGGCGGTGGCCCACTGTGATGATGGCTTCCATGATGGCCATATCGCAGTCATTCTCCATAGCATGGTGCAGAAATGCTCTGTCAATTTTAAGGCTGCATATTGGAAGCTTGCGGAGGTACACCAGAGACGAATAGCCGGTGCCGAAATCGTCAATGGAAATATGCACACCCGCTTGTTTTAATGTTTCCAGTTGCCTTATTTGTCCATTGTCTCCACCAATAACTTCATTTTCAGTAAGCTCTATACCCAGCTGAGAGGGGCGTAGGTGATATTTCTGTAGGCTGGAGAGAATTTGTTCTGCCAGATGCGGTTTGGTCAACTGTTTGCCCGACAAGTTAATGTCGACCCGAAGGGTTTCGAGTTTGGTGCCTTGCCAGGCCTGTAGCTGCTTACAAGCCTCTTCAATCACCCAGTCTCCGATATCGTTAATCAGCCCTGATTTTTCTGCTACAGGGATAAATTCAGCAGGAGATATGGGGCCAAAATTCTTATCAAAGCATCTTAATAGCGCCTCACAGGAACGCACTTTCCGGGATTTAAGGTCAATTTGCGGCTGATAATAGAGTTGTAGACCATTGGTTGCTAACGCGTTGCGTAGCAGTGTTGTCACCTCTTGATAATGGAATAACTGGTCATTGATGTCCGAGGTGTAAAAACAGATGCTGTTTCTGCCGTTGTCTTTCGCCTGATACATTGCGGCATCTGCGTTCCCCATCAATTCGGTTACGGTGGTGCCATTGTCCGGGAATAGGCTGACACCAAAGCTCGCTGTTACGGGGTAACAAACACCGTTCAGAACAAAACCCTGATCAAGTACGCAAGTTAGCCGCTGAAGAAGCTCGTTTATACCTGCAAAATCATTGAAGTCGGTGAGCAACAAAACAAACTCATCACCACCAAATCTGCTTATAAAATCACAGGTTCGGATTTCTTTTTGCAATCCTTCTGCAACTACTCGCAGTAATTCATCGCCATGGTGATGCCCGAGGGTATCGTTGATCAGTTTGAAGTTATCCAGATCGATAAAAACGACCGCTAGATCACTTTGTGACCCTCGCTCTGCTTTGGCAAGTCTCGCAGATAGCTCGATTTCGAGCATTCGTCGGTTGGGCAAATGGGTTAAATCGTCAAAATTAGCCATCTGGCTGAGCTTTTCGTTCGCCTTCTTCTGTTCCTCCAAACTGATATCAATACAGAACATTTCGCACTCGCCCGTGTTCTGCTTGATCATTACGTGGCTGGAGTAAACAGGAACAAGGTGGCCGTGCTTGTGCTTTAGCTCAATTTCGTCAGCAGGGATGCTGACATTGTTCGTCAACCAGTTTTTGTGCGCTGTGATGAGGCTGTCACGCATAGTGTCTGGAATAATAAGGTCTTCCAGTAATTGACCGTACGCCTCCTCCCGGGTGTATCCGTAAAGACGTCTACTGGCTTCATTCCAATATATAACCTGTCGATCCTTGTTATACCCCTGAACCGCAACCATCGGCAGGCTTTCAATCAGTTCGTGGAATTTCTGTCCGCTGTCACCACTATCACGTGACCCGCCTGTTTGGCGATTATCTGATGAAACCGGCATATTCGTATCGTTGGTTTTTGACATTCCTTATCCCCTGAACACCTCGCCTCAAAATCGTAGAGTAGGAAGTCTATGCTGGGAGTGTACATGTCAGTGTAGAAGGTATTTCCATGATCGCCCAGCAAGCCCGAGTATTAGTTTTACGCCCAAGGGTTCTGGCTGGATCTTCTCGGGTGAGAATCTGGTGCGCGTATTCGCAACCTTTAGTATGATCGCGCTCTACACCGAAACCGATTAAACACTGCACCATGCCTCCTCCTTTCAAGCTGCGCCCATACCAACAAGAAGCCGTAGATGCCACCTTGAGGCACTTTCGAAAAACGGATCAGTCTGCGGTAATCGTGTTGCCGACCGGTGCAGGTAAAAGCTTGGTCATTGCTGAGTTGGCTCGTCTTGCTCGCCGCAAGATTCTGGTGTTGACCCACGTTAAAGAGCTTGTTGAGCAGAATCATGCGAAATACCAGAGCTATGGGTTAACGGCCAGCGTTTTTTCCGCCGGGTTGAAGCGCAAGGAAAACCAGCATCAGGTGACCTTCGCGAGTGTCCAGTCTGTATCGGCCAATCTGGATTGGTTCAGAGACGAATATTCGCTACTCATCATCGATGAGTGCCATCGGGTTAGTGGTGATGAAAACAGTCAGTATCAAAGAATTATTGAGCTCCTGCGGCAACAGAATGATTCCCTTAAAGTACTCGGGCTAACCGCCACACCCTATCGTTTGGCTATGGGCTGGATTTATCGCTATCACTACCGGGGATTTGTTCGCGGCTCTGATGACGAGCAGGAAAAGCCCTTTGTGCATTGCATCTACGAACTGCCATTGAGTTATATGATCAACCGGGGGTATCTCACAAAGCCCGAGTTGGTCGATGCAGCTGTCGCGCAATACGATTTCTCCGCGCTACCTCGGAATCAGTTCGGTGAATACACGGAAAAAGATGTAAACCAACTGTTGAGCAAACATCCGCGTGTAACCCGAGCCATAATTGAGCAAGTAGTGGAGCTTGCGGTTGAGCGCAAGGCGGTGATGATCTTTGCGGCAACGGTGGACCATGCGAAGGAGATCACCGGTTATTTGCCGGAACACCACACCGCCTTAATTACAGGCGCTACTGATCAGAATGAGCGGGATTTGCTGATTCAGCGCTTTAAACAGCGAGAGTTAAGATATTTGGTGAATGTGTCGGTACTTACTACAGGCTTTGATGCGCCCCACGTGGATTTTATTGCCATTCTACGCCCAACCCAGTCAGTGAGCCTGTATCAGCAAATTGTGGGGCGAGGCCTTCGCTTGGATGAAGGTAAGCAGGATTGTCTGGTGATTGATTACGCGGGAAATAACGTGAATCTGCACCACCCTGAGGTGGGGGAGAAGAAACCAAACCCGGATAGCGAGCCGGTGCAGGTATTTTGTCCAGTCTGTGGGTTTGCCAATATCTTTTGGGGCACAACCGATGATGAAGGGCAGGTGGTTGAACACTACGGTCGCCGTTGTCAGGGCATTTTGGAACTTGCTGTAGGCAATGAGCTGACTGAGCGGGACGGGCGCCCCGAACAGTGCGATTACCGCTTTCGTTTCAAAGAGTGCCCCCACTGCAATGCCGAGAATGATATTGCCGCCCGCATGTGTCATCAGTGTAATAAGGCTATTATCGACCCGGATGATCAGCTAAGAGATGCCCTGAAATTGAAGGATGCCATGGTAATCCGCTGTGCAGGACTGACTGTGGGCGCCAATGGCAGGAAACTGAAGGTCACTTATCACAGCGAAGACGGCGAAGAGCTAAACGAGACGTTTGATTTCAGCAAACCGGCCCAGCGCCATGTTTTCAATAGGCTGTTTGGGCGGCGTTTTGCCAACAGCCAGACTCCTCAGGAGTTCGGCCGAGTTGAAGAGGTGCTTGAGGTTCAGGCCTTGTTGTCAGCGCCGGACTTTGTGATTGCTCGGAAGCAGAAGCATTATTGGCAAGTACAGGAGCGGATTTTTGATTATCAGGGCAGCTATCGTAAGGCGCATGAAACGTAAGCGCTGTTGAGTAATAAGTCTGCTCAAAAGCACTCTCCAACAGGTAAAACTAAGTGATTATAGAGTTAAGGAAGGCCATACATTCAATCGTTTTTTTTTCGCTGTTTATGACTGCTGCAAACACAGTTGATGCAGAGATTTATAAATGGGTAGACGGTGACGGAAAAGTTCACTTCAGCGACCGAAAAGACTACAAGGTTGAGCAGCAGATTGTTAACGTGAAGCCCAGCGTGTCGAAATGGTCGCGATTTAATATCGATATTAATGCCGTTGACTTAGAGCTGACCGACGAGGAAAACCAGCAAATTGTTGACGGCACGAACAATGTCTACGAGTTTTTTGATCGTGTAATGTCCTTTGATATGTACCGGACGGTGCCCGTCAATATTCTGATTTTTAAGGGTAGGGCAGAATATCGGAATTACCTGATCCGCAATAATCGAGGTAAGGCGGTTGCGTCTTATGGCTTGTACATACCTTCCGAAAATCAGATCGTCGTCTATATGCAGAAAAACAGAAGGCTCACCTTTAAAACGATTAAGCATGAGGTGAGTCACGCAATCATCGATACCATAGTTCCTTATGCGCCAGCTTGGTTAAACGAAGGCCTTGCCGAGCAGATGGAAATGCTGGAACGCGACGGGTCGGGCCTGTATTTCAAGCGACACCGAGAAAATCAATGGGTTGTCGCTCAAGCCCGTGAGTTGGGCCGATTGCAGGGAATCGATCAGTTTTTGAAGCTATCCAGCGATAAGTGGCTGCATTCAGACGCGTCTGGGAAAGGGAGCTTAAGAGCTCAGGCTGGTCAGTTCATTTACTTCCTGCTCTCCAAATCGACCAGCCGCAACTTCTTGGTGCGGCTAATGCACCATTTTAATAGGGGGGATCGCACACTGTCGTATTATCTTGTTGATGATAATTACATCGGTGGTGTCTCCATGTTGAGTTTGGACTGGGGGCGCTGGCTGCATGGCCAAGGTAGAGAGAGTATCAGGCTGTAGTCTGGCTGTTACTTTATTGGCTCTGAACGTGCATGGGCTTGCCTCGGTGGCGTAGAGTGAAAGCATCTTTTAAACCCTAAGGACGATCCTGGTTTATGTTAAGCACATTTAGCTTGGTAACCCCAACTGAGATCCTGTTCGGGCGGGGAGTGATAGCTCAACTGAACGAGCGGGTAGCAAATCTGGGTAGGCGCGTACTGATTGTGCACGGTAAAAATCCAGACCGGCTTTCCGGGGTGTTCGAGTCACTCAAGGGTGTTGATATTGCCCAGACCTTGTCCGTTGAGAAGGAGCCAGATCTCAAAGCGCTGATGGCGGCTATTGATCAGGGTAAATCCTTGGGTATTGATCTAGTGATTGGTATTGGCGGTGGCTCTGTAATGGACTCAGCCAAAGTGCTCGCAGCCATGCTGCCAAGCCAGACGGATTTGATGAGTCATTTGGAGGTTGTCGGTAGCGGGTTACCATTATCGGCGAGGCGCTTGCCGCTAGTTCTTGTGCCAACCACCGCGGGCACAGGGGCGGAAGTGACTCGAAATGCGGTTATCGATGTGGTGGAAGTACAGCGCAAGGTCAGCCTCAGAGATAACCAATTACTTCCTGATTTAGCCGTGGTAGATCCGGCACTCACTGATAACTGCCCCCGAGAGGTCAGCTTACATTCCGGGCTGGATGCCGTTACTCAGGTTATAGAGCCTTATCTCTCGTCGCGCTCAAACCTATTCACGGACATGCTGTGTAAAGAGGCTATTCCCAAAGGCCTTCATGCGTTAAAACAATTGATGGCGGAAGAATCCACAGAGGCACGTGACGCTCTAGCTCAGGTGAGTCTATTTGGTGGTCTCGCGCTTGCGAACTCGGGACTGGGGGTTGTGCATGGCATTGCCGGGCCGCTGGGCGGATTGTGTGGTGCGCCCCACGGTGCAATATGCGGTGCTTTGTTGCCGGCGGGCATAGCAGCAAACCGTGATCACGTGGTCGATGCGAATCAAAAGGCCCGTGTTGATCAGGTGATTGGCTGGATTGCTGAGGTGTTTGAAACATGCTCTGATCAGGCTCTGCCGCAGTTCCGTGAATGGATTGCACAAAATGGCCTACCCGGGCTTGCTTCGATTGGGGTGACGGACGATCACATTGTTTTAGCTTCGCAGGCAGCTGCGAGCTCTTCTTCCATGAAGGCGAACCCGGTTGTATTGTCGACAGAAACCATAGAAAACATTATGCGCCAATCGTTTTGATTAAACGTCGCCGCTCCAGAGGCCTGAAATGACTAAGCCAACCGAGGCCCGGCAGCGGGCGATACTTAAGCGGCTGGATAAGTTCAGCCGATTTACCGACAACAGCATTAGTATCCCCTTTACGCCATTTAAAATTGGTGCAGAGGCCGTTATAGGCCTGCTACCGGTTGTAGGCGACGCTGTAGGGCTGGTATTGGCGAGTTATGTGTTGATTGAAGCTCAACGTGCGGGGGCCAGCAAGAAGGTGAAGCTGCGCATGTTGCGCAACATGGGCGTCGATTTTCTCGGTGGCCTGATTCCCGTAGTGGGGGACGCTTTTGATGCCGTTTTTAAGGCCAATATTCGCAATACGAGGTTACTGAGAAACTACTTGGAAGAACAGCTCGCCGATGAACCACCTACGCCACCCTTTCCGTGGAAGGTCTTAATCGGGCTATCCATCTTTTTTGGAGTTGTTACTGCTGGTTTGATGTTTGTTTTTGAAAGTTGA
Organism: Marinobacter salexigens; assembly: GCF_018860765.1. Taxonomy (GTDB): domain Bacteria; phylum Pseudomonadota; class Gammaproteobacteria; order Pseudomonadales; family Oleiphilaceae; genus Marinobacter; species Marinobacter salexigens_A. Next base: position 69,293 of record NZ_JAHKPV010000006.1, on the reverse strand, counting down.
TACCTTTAAGGAGCCGTTCACGACTCCCCTCAGAGTGCCTTCAAGTGGCTCAAGGTTGCTACTCAGCTAGCCGGCGCCCAAAGACCTTGAAGCTGACCTAGCAGTGCGGATCCCACTCCTTGATCGCCCAAAAAGCCCATCACAATCGGCACAAATTGTTGGATCATGGCGCTATCCATTCCCAAAGCTGAAAATGCGGACTGGACACCATCCATAGATGAGATGTTGGATAACAGGCTTGATCCCATGCTGTTATCGGCACCCAGCAAGCCAGAAAGGCCCGGGGCTTTGGATTTTACTGTGTTCATCGTATCTGCGCCCAGCTGGCTCTTAGCCAATTGCAACAGTGCGCCGGTACCGCCCGCTGCTTGTGTTTCGGTTACGCCGAGGTCGTTCTCAAGCTGCCCTAAAAGCTGCTGGGCTTCGCCACTGACCTCTGTTGCAGAAGAGAGCGCTTGGGTACCACTGGCGATGGCTTCGTCAAGATTAAAAGCACCAGCGGTAGGGGCTAGAAGGTAAATGCTTGAGACAAAAAGGAACTTCTTGAGAATCTCGTTCATTGTCATGTCCTGAGGTGTGGGGCTAAATATCTTTCTATATATTGGGGGCGTGAGGCAAAATTAAAGTGTCGCACTCTTAGATAGATTAATTTTCTGACTCCGAGGCAAGCAGATCATTAATCCCCCGGGCAAAGGCCACTGGCGAATCTTCTTGCAAGAAGTGGCCGCCTTTCAGAGTTGCGTGCGGCTGGCCCTTGGCGCCCGGAATTCGTTTTTGCATATAGGCGGCACCGCCACGAGTGATTGGATCGCCATTACTGAATAGCGTGAGAAACGGTTTGTTCCAGCGTTCCAGAACCGCCCATGCCTCGCGGTTGGCCTCACTCGCTGGGTCATCTGGGCGTACAGGCACTAAACGTGGAAACGCACGGGCGCCAGCTTTGTGTTTTTTGCTGGGAAAGGGGGCGTCGTAAGCTCTCAGTTCGTCAGGGCCCAGTTTGCGGAATGATCCAGCGTTGATAATTCGGGCAATGGGGAACCAGGGGCTGTGTAACGCAAAGTTTTTCCAGATATTGAAAGCGGGTGGCGTTTTTTGGTCTCCGGTGGGTAGCATCCCGTTACCGACCACAATGGCACGAAAGCGCTCTGGGTTTTCGGCAGCGAGCCGCAAGCCCAGTAGTGAGCCCCAGTCCTGACATACAAGTGTCATGTTGTTCAGTTCGAGCTTGTCGATGAACTGCTGCATCCACTCCATATGTTGTTGATAGCTGTAATCTTCCGCAGCGGTGGGTTTGTCAGACTTGCCAAAGCCGATAAGGTCCGGCGCAATCACTCGATGGCCAGCCGCCGCGCATATGGGGATCATATGGCGATAGAGGTAAGACCAAGAGGGCTCACCGTGTAGCATGAGTATCGGGCTGGCATCGGCTGGCCCTTCATCCACATAGTGCATCCGTAAGTTATCGACATCTTCATAATGCGGTTCAAAGGGATAGTCGAGTAGACGCTCGAAACGTGCGTCGGGGGTTCTGACGAAATCCATAATCGTTGCCTTGTTGTTCAGTATTGTGTGTGGCCGATTTTCCTATAGATCTACCCTTGTGCATCATGCAAACTTACCGGTCTTAATCCATAGAGTAGGAGACAGATAATGTCTGAACTAACACTCAAAGAGCAACTGACCAGCGCGGTAAAAGACGCGATGCGCAGTAAGGATAAACTCCGTCTTGTCACTTTGCGCATGGCTCAGGCTGCCATTAAGCAGATCGAGATTGACGAGCGCCGCGAGCTGAGTGATGAGGATGTCCTGAAAGTATTGGATAAAATGCTCAAGCAGCGTCGCGATGCTGCCACTCAATACGATGATGCCGGTCGTGAAGAGTTGGGCGACAAAGAGCGAGCAGAAATGGTGATCATTGAAGAATTCATGCCAGCCGCTCTTACAGAGGACGATCTGGATAGCCTGATTCGTATGGCACTTAGCTCAACCGATGCCAAGGGAATGCAGGACATGGGCAATGTGATGAACGAGCTGCGCCCTCAAGTGCTAGGCCGTGTTGATATGGGGCATCTAAGCAAGAAGGTGCGTGCTGCGTTGGCAGGTTGATGTAGCTTTATGCAGAAAAGTCAAAGGGAGGCGCTTGCCTCCCTTTGTTCATCTTAAATAGATAGTAAGCTCTCAGGCGAAATCGTAGTCTCCGCCCTTCTCAAGCGCTTTTTGGTATGTAGGTCTGGCGTGTACCCGTTTTACCCATTCTGTGATGTTAGGCCGATTCTTGCCTACGATACCGCGAGCCACTGAGGCTTCTAGCGGAAAGCTCATCTGTATATCCGCAGCGCTGAGTTTGTCTCCAAGAAACCAGGTGTTTTTTGCCAAATGCGACTCAACAAAATCTAAGTGTGTTTTGATCATGGGGCCGATAAACACTTCATTGGTTTTATCGGCAATGCCTTTCGCTACGGGCTTGATAAAAAACGGCATCGGGCTGGTTTTCACCTTTTCAAACACTAACCGCATTACCAACGGAGGCATCAACGAACCTTCGGCGTAGTGTAGCCAGTAGGTGTAATCCAGCCACGCCTGCCCCCCAGCCTCTGGCAACATAGTATCTTTACCGTAGGTGTGGGCAAGGTATTCGATAATAGCGCCAGACTCTGCCACTACCAGATCGCCGTCCGTGATCACGGGTGATTTGCCCAGTGGGTGTATTTTTTTAAGACTTGCGGGTGCAAGCATGGTTTTGGCGTCACGCTCGTAATGCTGAATCTCGTAGGGCACTCCCAGCTCTTCCAGCATCCAGAGGACACGTTGAGAGCGAGAATTGTTGAGGTGATGAACTGTAATCATGCAGAAGCTCCGTTCGCATCAAAAAACGAGTAGGGATTATAGAGTAGTCTGCAAATCGCTTTTTGGTTCACTGCGATTGTGATTTAAGTCGTCAGCTCCGATGCCGGCGGTCGAAAACATGACTTTTCAAGTCTTCGATAATCTCTGGCACCTTGAGGGGCAGAAGTTTTTTGGCGGCTTTGAAAAGATACATAATAACGTTTGCCCGTTTGTACCAGAGCACACGTTGAATCTTCTTCATCATTGGGTGATAGCCTTCCATGTATAGCTCCTGCACAGACTTGGCGTTGTTGGTGAGGCTATACCGGCTCAAATCCAGCGGTACTACAATATCTGCGCTTTTTAGCTGCTTCCGGGTATTAAAATCGATAGCGATGTTGATGGCATTGCTGATGACATCAAAGGTATCTTCGGGTTTTTGGTATCGGCTTACATGGCTCAGGTCAACGGCCACAGTGATGCCGGCGCCCATTTCGGCCAGCGGGGAGATGGGGACATTTTCAACCAGACCGCCATCTACCAGAGTCCGGCCACCCACCTCCACCGGTACGAACAAGCCGGGTACGGCCATGGATGCACAGACGGCGTCTGCAAGATTCCCTTCCCTAAATATCAATTGCTCGCCGGTTTCGATATCTGTGGCGCAAATAGCCAGAGAAATGCAGGCATCTTCGATTCGACAATCCCCCAGATCCCTGTGAATCATGTCTCGAATGGCTTGAGTGCTGAACAGGCCGCCACGCTCAAAGGTAAAGTTGAGAATCTTGGATAGATTTAGAGCGGAGCCAATGGAAAGGATAGACTCCACCGGGCGGCCGAAAGCGTAATAACTGGCGACCAATGCCCCTACGCTGGTGCCCGAAATGCAGTGAATTCGTATCTGCTCTTCCTCAAACGCCTTCAAAACACCGATGTGAGCAATACCTTTGGCTGCACCGCCCCCAAGGGCAAGACCAATACGGGTATTAAAGGGGTTGAGTTTCATGCATAACGGCCTGTTAGGACTTTAGTTCAGGGAGGAAACGTTAGGGCCGATTCTAACAGGTTTGGCAGGGCTCTCTGTTCCGCATTTTGAAGTTTTAGGCGACCGGTTTTACCAAGAACTCTTCAAACGCTGCAGCGGGCAGAGGACGGGAGAAGAAGTATCCTTGGCCGTGATCACAGCCGATTTCCAAAAGTAGATGTCGCTGAGCCTGAGTTTCTACGCCCTCAGCGATAACGTTAAGACCAAGCCTGTGAGCCATCATCACAATGGCTTCAGAAAGCACTAGGTCGTTCTGGTTTGTTTCGAGATTCTGAATAAAAGACTGGTCAATTTTGAGGTAGTCGATATCGAATCGCTTGAGATAAGACAGCGCAGAATAGCCCACGCCAAAGTCGTCAATGGCAACCTGAATGCCTGCATCCCGGAACCTGAGCAGCTTTTCTTTGACGTCATCACTGGCATTCAGAAGCAGCCCTTCGGTGATTTCGATACTCAGGTGATTCGCATCCAACCCAATCTCATTCAGGTGATGCAGCCAGTCTTCGATGCTCAACGCATCACTTTGAAATTGCACAGGCGAAACATTCACTGATATCTGTAGCCCGATATCATACAGCTCACACCAGCGTTTTGCCTGAGCGGCAGCCTCTCTAAATACCCAGTCACCAATTTTGACGATTAACCCAGACTCTTCCGCTAGAGGAATAAACTCGGCCGGGCTGATCATTCCGCGCTCCGGATGATTCCAGCGTATCAAGGCTTCGGCTTTGCTGACGTGCCCGCTCGCAAAATCAATAATGGGTTGGAAGTGGAGTTCAAACTGGCGATTCTCGACGGCAAAATGCATATCATGCATCAGTTTTAGGCGATTCTGAGCTTCATCGTGTAGTGATTGGGTAAAGTAAGCAAGGCGGTTTCGCCCCGATGTCTTCGCGGCGTACATAGCCTGATCGGCGTTACTGATTAACTGAAATGCCTCTGCGGCGTCCTGTGGGCAGAAACTGATGCCAGCGCTGGCCTGAACATAAATCGTTTCATTATTAATAATGTAGGGTTTTGCCAGCACATGGATGATCTGCTCGGCTACCTTCTCACCGTCGAGTGTGTTTGCAAGTCTGGGGAGAATAACGGTGAACTCATCGCCACTCATGCGAGCGACCGTATCTGAGTCCCTCACACAACTGCTAATTCTAACGGCCGCTTCCACCAACAGTTGGTCGCCAACTGGATGCCCAAGTGTGTCGTTAACATCTTTAAAGTGGTCGAGGTCAATAAACAACAGCGCTAGCAATGAGTTGTGACGCAGCGACTTGCGAATTTCTTGCTCCAAGCGATCTTGAAACATATACCGGTTTGGTAAGTTGGTCAGGAAGTCGTAGTTTGCTTGGCGCCAAATCAGTTCGTCCGAGCGCACCTTACCACTGATGTCGGAGCCAATAACCACATGCCTCTGAACATCACCGTTTTTATTGCGAATAACGTTAATGGTGAGCCACGAAGGAAAGGCCTCGCCATTTTTGCGGCGATTCCACACCTCGCCCTGCCAAAACCCCTGCTGAGTCACATCTTGCCAGATCGCCTTAAAAAACTCGGCGTTGTGGCGGCCGGAGTGGAGAATAGAGGGGTCTTTGCCACGCGTGTCTTCAAGCGTATAACCGGTGACCTTCGTAAAGGCGGGGTTGATTGCAACGATACGGTTGTGGGTGTCAGTCACCATCACGGTTTCTGAGCTGTTGCGGTAGATGGAAGATGCAAGATGGAGTTCTTCCTGTGCATGTGCCCGCTCAATGGCGATCCCAACAAGATTGGCGGCGCTCTCAATCAGTGCGATTTCTTGCGTGTCTGGAGCACAGGGCTCCTTGCGGTAGATCGCGAAGGTGCCCAGCACCTTACCAGACGCAGCATGTATAGGCTCCGACCAGCAAGAGCCGAGACCCGCCTCGGCGGCAAGGTCTTTAAAGTTCTCCCAGTAAGGATGGGACGCTATGTCTTCTACAACAGTGCGCTTTCGGGTAAAGGCTGAGGTGCCACAGGAGCCAACACCCAGGCCAATGCTCACGCCGTTGATGGCTTCGGTGAAAAAGCTGGGTAAGCTGGGCGCTGCGCCACAAAGAAGGTGTTTCCCTTCATCGTCCATAATGAGAATGGAACACATGGAGTTGGAGTAGATGGATTCGACAGACTCGATAACCTGCAACATAACCTCTTCTAGCGAACCACCTCTCGCGACTTTTTCCAGTGTTTGTCGTCGCATTTGCTCGCGCCGTGCGGCCATTTTGCGGGAGGAAATGTCTTCGACCAGCGCTACTGCATAATCGAAACTGCCGTCAGGAAATCGAATTGCACGCACAGCTAAATGGGTGTCGAGAAAATCCCCGGATTTTTTGATAAACCGTTTTTCAACGGAAATCTCATCAACAATTCCGTCAATGAGTTTTCTATAGTTTGTGTGACTGAGCTCCAAGTCATCAGGGTGGACTACATCTGCCCATGTTGTTGCCATGAGCTCTTTCGCTGTATAACCGAGCATGCTGCACAGTGCTTGATTGACTTCTATCCAGCTTTTCGCTGGACTGAACGCGGCCATGCCAAACATGGATCGCTCGAAATAGGCTCGGAAGTGTTGCTCGCTGGAGTGCAGCGCTTCCAATGCGTTGCGGCGTTCGCTCTCTCGATCAAAGCTGTCGAATGCGAAGGTAATGTTGAGAGCCAGTTCATTGAGACGGGCGGTCATCTCACTGTCAAAAAAGCCCTCATCCTCGTGGTAAGCCGACAATACGCCAAAAGGCTGGCCACCCCGCTTAACGGGAAATTGGGCAGTTGCCAGTAGGGAGTGATCTTTCAGGTCTGCAATCCCAATCCACCTGAAACGGATGCCGCAGACATCGCTGGCAATTTGGCACACCAAAGGAAGTAATTCATCTTCGTGACGTGTTCGGATGATGGCTTGGTTCATTTCGCTCAGAGCACGGTCCACTAGGGCCAGTCTTTGAGTGCGCGCAGCCGCAGACGCTTCGTGATCAGCGCCTGAGCTTGGTTTTGCGTGATCGGCCTCGCTGTTAGAAGATGACGTCACGATGCTGCTCGCTGTGGCTCGAAATTGATTGATCTTTACCTTAAGAGTGTTGGATCTTTTTGTGCAAAGTACAAGTAAATTACGAGGGAAGCCTGTTTATGGTTCAGGTGTTTCCCACGAATTTGACAGATGGCAGGGCCTATGATGAATAAAATGCATATTGATATCGTTTCCGACATTGCTTGCCCTTGGTGTGCCATTGGCTACGCTCGTTTAAAGCTCGCAATGGAGCAGTTGTCGACAAATTATGAATTTACAGTTCAGTGGCATGCATTTGAGTTAAACCCGGATAAAAGCGGAGATGGTGAGCCTATTTTGCCAGCTCTGGCGCGCAAATATGGCCGGAGCGAGGAAGAGCTGCGCGTAACTCAAGATCAGATGATGACGATCGCAAAGGGGCTTGGCTTGAATTTTGAAAAGATTCAGGAGCGACTTGTCTGTAATACCTTTGATGCCCACCGGTTGGTAAAATGGGCGGGTGAGCAGGGATGCCAAACGGAGTTGAAGCACGCATTGTTTGAAGCCTATTTTGGCAGGGCTGAGAACGTGGCCGAGCACGATGTTCTCCTCGAGTGTGTTGACGCCCTTGGGTTGGATGTGAAAAAGGCCCGGGATGTGCTGAATTCAGACCAATACGCTGTTGCCGTGCGCAAGGATGAGGCTACTTATCAGAAGGCGGGCGTCTCAGCTGTTCCAGCATTTATTGTTAACGGGAAGTATCTTATTTCCGGCGCTCAGGAGCCCGATACTTTGGTGCAAGCGTTGCAGGAGATGGCAGAGTCTGATTAAAAAAGATCTTAACACCACGTGATGAAGGTCGCCTTCAACGAGACACCCTTCGCCGGAAGTGGTTTTGGTTTGGGTGGTTTGCTGTGATTCATTTCTCGAAGCCAGAATGATTGTTAATTGCAGGCACGTGCAATTAGTTTGATGCATATCATTAGCAACCTTAGAACTTGGTTTAGACTTGGTTAAGTCGTCGTTCGTCAAGGAGAACCTGCAATGCCTAACCCAAAAGCCAGTAAAGCCTTAAAATCGCCTCTCGACGCCCATATTGACGCGCTGCGTGCAAAGAATGTCAGTGTGACGCCAGACGCCTCTGCACAGCACTTGCATAACGGCATTGATACATCTTTGCCGCCAGCGGACCTTCATGGCAGCTATGTTAACAATCGTCCGTTGCCTACCGAGGGTATTGCGGACCGCAGAGCATTTATCATTGGCAGTGGTATTGCAGGGTTGTCTGCTGCATTTTTTCTTATCCGCGATGGCCACATGCCAGCAGAGAATATTGTCTTTCTAGAAGAGCAGCCTGTTGAAGGGGGCTCGTTGGACGGTTCCGGAAATGCTGAAGAAGGCTATCTTGTTCGCGGTGGTCGGGAAATGGAGATGACCTATCAGAATTTCTGGGACGTGTTCTCGGAAATACCGGCGTTGGAATTGCCCAAGCCTTTTACGGTGTTAGACGAGTACCGCATTGTGAACGATGCGGACAAGAACTCATCGAAAGCTCGGTTGTTGGAAAAACAGGGTCAGGTTAAGGACTTTTCGACCATGGGGCTGACACGCTTGCAACAGCTTGAAATAGTGAAGTTGTTGCTGGCACGCAAGGAAGACTTGGATGATGTCACTGTAGAAGAATGGTTCAGCGAAGGATTTCTCAACAGCAATTTCTATATGTTTTGGCGAACCATGTTCGCTTTCCAGAACTGGCATTCGGTGTTGGAGATGAAGCTCTACATGCACCGCTTTCTTCACCTAATGGACGGACTCAACGATATGACATCGCTGGTCTTTCCGAAATACAACCAGTACGACAGCTTTGTTCGCCCTCTCATGGGCTGGTTGAAAGATCAGGGCGTGCATACCGAGTATGGCACCATTGTGAAGAATCTTGAGATGGTTACACGCGCTGGTAGTCGAACCGTTACTGGAATCCAGTGCCAGAGTGAGGAGGGTGAAAAAACGCTTCAAGTGAGCGAGACCGATTTGGTATTTGTGACAACGGGCTCTATGACCGAAGACACCGCATACGGTGACGATGACACTGCGCCCGAGCTTATAGACAAAGACCGCGCTGAGTCGGGCTCTGGCTGGCAGCTCTGGAGGAATCTCGCAGAGCAATCTGAGGTGTTTGGGCGCCCGGATAAGTTCTGCGGCAACATCCCGCGCTCGACTTGGGAATCCGTAACGTTGACCTGCAAGCCCTCGCCTTTGATGGATAAGCTGAAGGAGCTGTCCGTCAACGATCCCTATTCTGGTTTCACTGCAACGGGAGGGATTGTTACGTTCACTGATTCTGCTTGGCTCATGAGCTTTACCTGCAACCGTCAGCCACATTTTCCTGACCAACCCGATGATGTGATTGTTTTATGGGTTTATGCCCTGCTCATGGACAAACCTGGCGATTATGTTCCCAAGCCCATGCCAGAGTGTACCGGGGCCGAGATACTTGCGGAGATGTGTTATCACTTGGGGTTACTGGATCATCTGGATGAAATTCTTGCAGCCACAAAGACTCGAATTGCACTGATGCCCTATATTACCGCGCAATTCATGCCGCGAGCACAGGGTGACCGGCCTCAGGTAGTCCCTGAAGGTTGCACCAACTTGGCGTTTATGGGGCAGTTTGTTGAAACCCATAACGATGTGGTCTTCACGTTGGAAAGTTCAGTGCGAACCGCCCGGATTGGCGTGTACAGTCTGCTCAACATTGCGAAGCAGGTACCAGATATTTACCCTGGTCAGTACGATATTCGCCGCTTGCTTCAGGCCACTCGCACCTTAAACAATGATGAACCTTTCCCGGGTGAAGGGTTGCTGCAATGGATTCTTGGCGGTACCTATTTTCAGCATATACTGCCGCGTGATCCGGACGGAAGTGCGGGCGGAAAACCACAGCCGGGGTTGTTTGAACAGCAGCTTCAGGCTGTGCGCGGTCTTCTCGAAGACAACCATACGCTAGACGACGCCAAGGGCTGGCTCCAGAGTGCGCTAGGCAAATTTCGCGACCGTCTCTAAGAGCATTCAGGTAATCACCCGCCAGACCCTGGCGGGTGGTTCCAGTTCTGAAATCGAGCATTAACTTGTAGTATGTTTAAATAGTCATTGAACCCTCCTATGGTGTCGAGTAACTCTGTGACTAGCTCACTTCCTCCCTACGAAGCCTATCAAGCCGCGCTAGCTTCCGGCTTTGAAGACGACCCCGCCCAACAGCATGCGGCCACGTGTTTGCAGCGCTGCTACGAACAACTTCGAACCGGGCAGTCAGATATTAAGGGTGTCTATCTTTGGGGGCCTGTTGGTCGTGGCAAAACCTGGTTGATGGACCGTTTTCACCAGTCGCTTACCGTGCCAGCGCGTCGGCAGCACTTTCATCATTTTATGCGTTGGGTGCACCGGCGGCTGTTTCAGTTAACCGGGCAGGAAGACTCGCTCGGTTTGCTTGCGCGAGAGTTGGCGTCTGAAGCACGGGTGCTGTGTTTGGATGAGTTGTTCGTCAGTGACATTGGTGATGCCGTGTTGCTTGGTGGCTTTTTTCAGCAGCTGTTCGCTCAGGGCTTGGTTCTGGTGACCACGTCTAATCAGCCACCGGATGACTTGTACAAAGACGGCTTTAATCGCGAACGACTACTGCCTGCTATTGATGCTCTGAAACAGTATATGCAGGTAGTGAGTGTGGATGGTGGCCAGGATCACCGGCTTCACTCTGGCGAGCGCCAGCAGCGTTATTGGGTTGACCAGCCGCAGGCGCTGGAAGCCGTATTTGGGGAGTTGCTTTGCGAGGATGAGCAGGTAAACAGTGAGCCCCTTCGCTTGGGCCACAGTGATATCAGGGTAGTCCAACGTAGCAAACTCGCGCTTTGGTGCCGCTATGAAGAATTATGTGAGCAGAAGCTTGCGGCGCAGGACTTTATAGAACTTTGTGATCGCTTTATCTATGTGTTTTTGAGTGAAGTTCCTCAGCTCGCCGGAGGTGGGCAGCAAAAAGCCATCGCTCGTGGCACTGAAGATGGAGTGACTCGAGTTGAGGCCGGAGATCGCCAGTTACCAGCATTGACCCACTTAGATGATGGCGCGCGCCGCTTTATTGCCCTGGTGGATGAATGTTACGACCGTGGGATTCCACTTTATCTCGACGCTGCGGTGCCGTTGAGTGAACTCTACAGTGTGGGCGCACTGACTTTTCCCTTCCGCCGCACTTTGAGCCGCTTGCAGGAGATGCAGTTGCAGCGCTTTGGCCAAACAGGTCACTAGCCTTGGTGCATGCTATTTACATTAAGAATTCCCGAGATTGTGCTAAATTTGTAGCTCACATCGAGCGTGTTATCGCCAAGGATTCATCCCCGGAGCTCGAACACTATGCCCAGTAATGGCTCATGAGTATAAAAAAAGATAAAGGGCAAAAGGAACATGCGGTCAGTTTAGGGAACGACCAGCTCATTAGAACCATCATAGATGATGCGCCAAATATGATGGGATATTGGGGCAGAGATTTACGCTGTCGCTTCGCCAATGCAGCATACAGTCAATGGTTTAGGACACCGCCCGAGAAAATTATAGGAATGCGGTTTCAGGATTTGGTGAGCGAGGAACTGTTTGAACTGAATGAGCCTCATATTCTCGGGGCTTTGGCAGGAGAGTATCAGCGCTTTGAGCGCACACTAAACAAAGCAGATGGAAGCGTTGGGCATATCATCGGGCACTACATTCCGGATGTGGATGCTGATGGTATGGTCAGAGGCTTCTCCATTCACGCCAATGAAGTAACCGTTCTCAAGGAAATTGAGGCGAAACTCAAACTAGCTGCGCGTGTTTTTGAGAACACACTTGATGGTGTGCTGATCACCGATACCTGCGGGACGATCCTATCGGTTAACCCTGGCTTTACTGAAATTACGGGCTACACAGCTGATGAGGCTGTCGGACAAACCCCTCGCATTCTGCAATCCAAGCAGCATGATCAGCCATTTTATGCCGCTATGTGGGAAGAGATAGAGGCCTGTGGCCGTTGGCATGGGGAGATCTGGAATCGTCGTAAAGACGGAGAGCTCTATTTACAACGTATGACAATCAACATGGTGCCTGATGACTCTGGCATGCCAGAGCGTTACGTATCAGTGTTCAGTGATATTACGGCGCTTTGGCGTAAAGATGAGCATATTAAGCATCTGGCATTTCACGACGCTTTGACCGACTTACCGAATCGCACGCTGTTGATGGATCGGATTGACCAGCAGCTACTACATTCCAAACGGGATCAGACTCACTTTGCACTGATGTTTCTGGATCTTGATGGGTTTAAGCGGGTTAATGACCAGTTGGGGCATTATGTTGGAGACGATCTATTAAAAAATGTGGCGAAACGGCTTCTGGCGCTGGTGCGTAGATCGGACACAGTGGCCCGCGTAGGTGGCGACGAATTCATCTTCATTCTTAATAATCCGCAGGGAAAGGATGAAATCACCCAAGTGGCGAACCGCATTGTTAGCTCGATTAATGAGCCAGTAGAGATTCTTGGCGACCAGCTTCAGATAGGAGTGTCCATTGGCATTGCCACGTATCCTGCTGGTGGACACACATCTGTTGATTTAATAAGAAATGCCGATACGGCGATGTATGCAGCCAAAAGTTCGGGTACGAACAATATCCGCTTTTTTTCAACTGATTAATCCTAACCAAAACCAATCACCAACGCGCGGCCGATCTCGTAAGCAAAGTACATCATGAGCTTATCCCACTTTAGTTCTGGGTTGTGGCGTCGTCCTTGTGATCCTTAGGCAATTAGTGATCTTCACATTATTGCGTTTTCGCTGAACCGGATCTGACTACAAACGCGGCTTGTGCTCTTGGTTGCAGATAATGTACTTATGGCCTTCCCCAACATCTATCGAGCTCTGGTTTATATGACTACCTATTTCATTCAGGCGTTCATTTATCTCGCGGCTGCGGTGATTGCAGTGCCATTGGCGAAGCGCTTTGGTTTGGGCTCCGTGCTGGGTTATCTAGTCGCTGGCGTTATGATCGGGCCAGTCATGGGGCTTGTTGGGCAGGAAGCCAGCACTATTCAGCACTTCGCCGAATTCGGTGTTGTGATGGCGGAATGTCTTTTCTGTGCTGCTATTTCAGGACATCGCAGTTATCCCTATGCTCGCCTTGATTCCACTCTTGGCGTTGCCGGGCTTAAAGGGTGGTAGCGGTGCTGAGTCACCTGCCGATGCAGGGCTTAGCCTTGTTGCTGGTCTACCGGGCTGGGCTCATGCTTTGGTAGTGGTGGGTGCGGTCGCTGCGGTTATTGTTGGCGGTTATTACCTGAGCCGACCGCTGTTCCGCTATGTGGTGAAGTCGGGACTACGGGAGGTGTTCACGGCCACAGCGTTGATGCTGGTGATTGGTATTGCTGCCCTGATGAGTGTGGTGAATCTTTCCCCAGCGTTGGGTGCTTTTTTGGCCGGTGTGGTTTTGGCCAACAGTGAATTCAGGCATGAACTAGAAGCCAACATTGAGCCGTTCAAGGGTTTGTTGCTCGGCCTATTTTTTATCACCGTGGGCGCAGGCATCAACTTCGAGGTGTTGGTGGCTGAGTGGAGCGTTGTTGTTTCGCTGGGTTTAGCCGTGATTGCAGTAAAGGCTTTGATTTTGCTGGGTCTGGCCCGATTGTTTGGTATTCGTAGCAGCAACGGCTGGCTATTTACGCTGGGTTTGGCGCAGGCAGGCGAATTCGGTTTTGTGTTACTCACCTACAGCGTTCAGAGCCATGTGATTTCGTCGGAAATCGCTCAGATTCTATCGTTGGTTGTTGCGCTCTCCATGTTCCTCACGCCTCTACTGTTTATTGTTTACGACCGGGTTGTATTGCCCCGCTATCGGCGCTCGAAGAACGATGAGCGAGACGCCGACATCATTGATGAGCAAGGCCCAGTTATTGTGGCTGGGGTAGGACGGTTTGGGCAGATAATTTGCCGCTTACTAAGGGCGAACAATATTCCTATTGTTGTGCTAGACCACGAACTCGAACAGATCGAAAACGTTCGCCAAATCAACATCAAGAGCTTTTTTGGCGATGCCAGCCGCCCCGACCTGTTGGAAAAAGCAGGCATCGAAAAGGCCCGCTTGTTAGTTGTGGCGATTGATGATCGGGACCGCTCGGTAAAGATGGTGGAGCATGTGAAAAAGTTTTTCCCGGGTGTTTGGGTGCTGGCTCGCGCCTTTGACCGTGGCCACAGCTACCAGCTTAGGGAGGCGGGTGCCGACGATGTTATGAGCGAGACCTACCATTCCGCTCTGGAACTGGGTGGCCATGCGTTAACGGCTATGGGTGTGCACCCGATGCGAGCGAAGTAAATGACCTGGGCGTTTGTGCAAAACGAGAAGGCCCACGAGGCGGAGTTATTCGAAGCTTGGAAGGAGATTGAGCAAGGCATTAAGTTTAGCCCGCGCTATGGCGAGCTGTTCATGAAGCTTGAAGAATCACTAAGCAGTTCTATGCACCGGGACTGGAATGAACCCAAGCCAGAGGATGTTCCAATTTGGGTTCCGCCGGAAAAGTGAGTGCCCCTGCCGATAGCAAGCTCTGAGTTATTTAAGCTCGGATGCTGGGTTTACGCGGCGGTAAAATGCCTCCAGTATGCTGTAAGAGCCAAATGCGAACAGTCCGACAGCGACCAGTGCCATCAGTGGCGTTCCGAAGGGTTGTTGGCGAAACGTATCGAACACCTCTGCTATGCCGCCGGCTTCTTCAGGGTTGAGGTGATAAGCAGCCATAAGAAAAAACGTGCCAGTGGCCATGAACACCAAGCCGCGAGACATTAGCCCGAATCGGCATACAGGGTAGGCCCAGCGTTGAGTGTTACGTGGCATGTCAAAGTGACGGTCAAACTGTGCTTTTGCGCCTTTAACACCATGAGCCATACCTGCGGAGATCATCACTGCACCAACTGCTCCAACTAACCACCGCCCATAAGGCTGTGCCATTAGCCAGCTCGCGGTGCCTGCGGAGCCGCCACTTGAGTCGTTGCCGCCCAGCGTAAAAATCAACTTAATTGCGAATACGGCAAGAAGCGTGTGGGTGACAGCGCTTATAGCTAAGCTGGCCCGAATTGTAAGACCCTTCGGGCTTTTTCCGTGGTGGTCGGTATCTGTGAATGCTTGCACGCACCGCCATAACGCATAACTTATGAGGCCCAGTGCTAAGGTGCCCAACAGCACATTGCCCATGGGCGCCGTTAATAATTGCGCTAGCGCCCCCTTGCTACCGGTGGTTTTACCGCCCTGATCAACCGCCGCCAATGTAGCAAGACCGCCGATCAATAAGTAGACAATGCCTCTGGATGCATAGCCAAGGCGGGCGACGAGAGTGAGTAGGTTTTCAGGAGCCATTGTCGCTAACAGTTGCAAATGCAACTTGGTAGACGTGTTTTAGGCGGCAGCAAATGAGAGGTACTTTTATCATGATCACGCCTTTTATGGTTGTTGCGTTCAGTCTACTATCCCAGAAGATGTTTGCGTAATCTTTGCATTCACTTGGCAAAATCAAACTTAGTGGTAACCCATGACTGGCCCAATGATTAGCTTGATTAAACCTGCTGCGGCGGTGATAGAGCGTGTTTGAAAATCGAATAAAATTCCCAGCTGTTACGGTTGCCCTCGTATTGGTTGCGTTGCTTTACGTTTTTTGGGATCAAACCCGCGAGCCGCCCCAACTGGTTGACGCAGGCCGCTTTACCAACCTTCAGAATAATCCCGTAAAGCTCAGCACAACTGTGGACTGGGTGGTCACCCAGATCCCCTCGTTCTGTGAACAGGCCTCCGACCGGAGCGAAAAAGCCCAAGCGAGTTGTGTTGAGTACGCACAGACACGCACCTCAACCTGCCGGCGCGGAGTGTATGACCGCTTCCCGAGCGTTGTGGCCTCCGAAGCGGTTTTTCGGGATGTTTCGATTACCTTGATTAACTGCCTTGTGCAGGCTCCATAACCTTAGCGCTCCTCACCTTAGCACTACCGGCACCCGGTGATACCCGCCCACCGGCGCTACTTCACGCTCTAGCGGTTGATCTGCTGCCAGTTCAATTGTTTGAAGTGAAGTGAGCATAGTCTGTAATGCAATCCTGAGCTCCCATGTGGCCAGCAGACGGCCCGGGCAGGCGTGTTTACCCGCACCGTAGAGCAGGTTTGCCGCGGCGTTGCCTTGCGGATCAAACCGAGTGTTGTCGAAGACGGTTTCATCGCGGTTGGCGGAGGTCCAATTCAACTTTACCTTTGCGCCACTGGGGATATCGCGGCCACCGATGTGAAGAGGGCAAGTCGTTACACGTCGATTGGAGACAAATGGGTTATCTAGGCGCAATATTTCATTGATGGCCGCTTCCACTTCATTGTTTGAAGCCGCTCGCATCTTCACCGCCAACTCGGGGTGCTGGGCTATATGAGCGATGAGTACACCAACACAAAGTGCGATCGAGCCCAAATCACCCCCCGTCCAGTTGCGTAGAATTGAGACCAACTCCGCCTCTGTTAATGGCTGCCCATTCACCGTCTCGCGACACAGTTTTGTAGTTAGATCGTCGGGCGCCTTATTACCGACTGAACGGCGCGGCCGGATAATCGAACGAATAATTTCATCAAACTGCTCGGCAACATCTGCCATCTGGGCGTTGTCGCCAGAGCGGGTGGCGGCATGGTTTTCTTGCATCCATGCCAACAGCTGTGGCTCCAGCTCGTCAGGCCAACCCAGCCAGGCACACTGGGCGCGAACGGCAAATACAGCGCCTATGTCGCTAACGGCATCGAGTACTTTGCCCTTAGGGAGCTCCGCCATCAGCTGCGAAGCAACACGCTTGAAAACGGGAATGAAGGGTTCTAGTGCTTCACGGGTAAGGTACTTTTCAATAACCTTGCGGTAGCGGGTGTGCTCCTCGCCATCTAATCCATTAGGAACCTGGAGGTAGCGTGAGACGTGACTGGAAAATCGCTCATGGTCCAGAGCTGCAGCTAGAACGTCGGCATGCCGGAGCAGTACCCACTCGCCCTTAGTATTTCGCACGACAGGATGTTTGGGGCGCAACTCATCAGTGTAGGCCCTCAAATCACGGCCAGCTGCGGACAAATCATCCGGCATGTGGTCTGTCATAGTGACTCCTTTTCCATCAACAATAGCTTGCCTAACCAGCATACCCGCAATTGCCGAAATCAAAAATGCGAAAGAACAAGAGCTGTCAAACGTTGCTGTGATTGCTGGAGACCTGCGTGAGTTAACGGCCTAAACCATCACGGTTCTTGCAGGAGCGACTTCAGTGCCAGTACCCCGGCTTTGATCTCTTGGGTGCTGGCGCTGGCAAAGCCCATCACCAGACCGTTTCGTATTTCCTCCCCGATAAAATGAACACTCAAGGGTGTGCTGCCAAACCCTTTCGCTCTGAGCTTTTGGCTGATGCCTGCGTCGTCGAAGTCGCCCTCCAGAACCAGATGCATCCCGGCACTCTCCGCCACCGGAGTAGCCAGCCCGCCCAATTGCTCTAACACAAGCTTTTGGAAGTAGCTCCATTTCTCCTTATAGAGCTGCCTCATGCGCCGCAGGTGGCGGGTGAACTGCCCACTTACGATGAACTCAGCGATGGTCGCCTGAGTGAGCAGTGGCGTTTCACCGCCGGTAACCCGCTTGGCCCACAGGAATGCCTCCACCATGGGTTCGGGCACAACCAGATAACCAACTCTGAGACCGGGAAGAAGGGTTTTACTGAAGCTTCCTACATAGAGAACGGGCGTGTTATCGAATAACCCCTGAATAGCGGCAAAGGGTTTGTTGTGAAAATGGAATTCGCTGTCGTAGTCGTCTTCAATGATCCAGGTTTGATTACGCTGTGCCCATTGAACCAGTGCCATACGCTGTGCAATATCCAGAATTCCACCCATGGGATATTGGTGTGTGGGGGTGCAGAACAACAGTTTGGCAAGACCCATACCCGCAAGTGCATCCACATCCAACACCTGATCTTTCAACGGCACGGGCAGTATTGGGTTGCCATAACGCCCGAGCGCATAACGAGCGCCACGATAACCCGGGTTCTCGCAGAATACTTGGTCACCAGTTTTAAGCAGCACATCTGCAATCAGAGACAATGCCTGCTGTGCACCGTTGGTAATGATGATTTGATGCTCGTGGCAGCGCACCCCGCGAGACTCCCGTGCATATTCTGCAACGGCTTTCCTTAGGGGTTGGTAGCCTTGAATGCAGTCGTATCCTCTGATCAGTCTGCGGCTTTCCTGATGATGTAGGATCCGGTTCCAGCTGCGGATCGGGAAGGCATCCAGGTCTGGCAGGCCGGGCTGAAAGGGCAGGTTGGCGTCTTCCCCTAGCCGCATGCTGTGCCTTGGCACACTGGGTAGTGGTGGCAGTGGCTCAGCATTATTTGGCGCGTGCGAGGGCGCTTGGTCCGGCTTGTTCAGGCTGGCGCGGATATCCTCGTTGACGAATACGCCTTTGCCCGGACGGCTTAGCAGAAAGCCTTCTGCTTTAAGCTGGTCGTAAACCGCATTTACGGTATTTCTGCTCACCCCAAGATCGGTTGCCAGTTGCCTGCTGGATGGCAGTTGGCTGCCAGGCAGGTAGCGCTGGTTAATGATGCGTTGGGACAGCTGCCGGTACAGTTGTTGTTGCAGCGGAGTGGCGGAGTCCAAACGAATATCGTTAATCATTTTGTCTGGTCCTATTGAAAATCATAATCTGGATCTTTTGATGGTATCAGATGTTTTCTTTAATAGCGGGGTACTTAACGAAAGGAAACTATGATGTCTTTGAAGGAAATCGACCCCGCTGCAATGTCTTCTCTTTCCTGCTGCCCGCGCAGTCAGGTGAAACGGGCCGCTAAACGCGCAAGCTATGAACGCACTGACGCCTATGCCCTGATTGACCGGTTAAAAACGGCCCACGTTGGGTTTGTAGAGGAGGGCGAGCCCAGAATTATTCCGCTTACGGCCTGGCGCCTGGGGGATGATCTTTATCTGCATAGCTTGAACGGTGGTCGTGTGTGCAAACAGTTGGAAGCCGGTGCGCAGTTGTGTATCTCGTTTGCGGTAACGGAAGAGTGGGTAATGAGTAAATCGGCCTATCACCACAGCGCAAATTACTCATCACTGGTGTTGTTCGGCAAGGCCCAGCGAGTGCTGGATGCGACTGCCTTTGATGAAGCGTTCAAGGCCATTATCAACCAGCTTTCGCCAGGACGCTGGGATCAGGTTCGCGCGCCCAATGCTAAAGAGCGTAAAGTCACCGCGCTGTTTCGTGTGCCTATTGAAGAAGGAGCGTTCAAAAGCCGAACCGGCGGCCCTAACGAGGAACCGGAAGATATGGCTTTGCCTGTGTGGCATGGTACGCAAGCGGTGTAGGTTTCAGTATTTCTCTAATCCGCTATATAACCTAAGTTGCAAGCATGCTAAAAGATGGCCGTCTCAGTGGCGGCCATGCTCAAAAGCAAATAGCCTCTCTACTAATTCATCAGGGTTTCAGCATGTCTGACAAGTTTTTCTTCAAAGGCCGGCAGGATGCACGGCAGCATCACACGGCCTACGGCGGCTTCAAAACTAACGCCAGTCAAAAAAGTGGTAGCAAGAAGTTTCCACTGCAACTGGTTGTAACCAGTGAAGATCGCAAGCAAGAGGTTGGGGCGTTGGTTGCAGAGGCCCAGTTGCACGCAGACATTACCGTTGATGCCCGGGAGGATGCCGTTGAATCCATAACGGAGCTTACCGCCATTTTGAACAAGGGCGGCACTGTCACTCAGGCTAAGATGCCTTCCCGAAACGATCCATGCAGTTGTGGCAGCGGGAAAAAATTCAAAAAGTGCTGTGCCTGATACACAGAAATCCTTATTGATCGAAAAAGGAGTACCCATGCTTATTTGTGGTGTTGAATTGAGCGGAAGTGAAGCGGTGGTGTGCTTGTTGAACTTGGATATGGGGCAGTTCAGCCTGCCAGAAAACAATGTTCGAAAGATTACTTTGAAGAAGAACCATACCCGTGAAGATCTAAAGCAGTTTCAGGCATCTTTTGCGACGTTTCTGGCAGAGCATGATGTGAAAAAAGTAGCCATCAAAGAGCGCATGCCCAAAGGCAAGTTTGCTGGTGGGGCAATCAGCTTCAAAATGGAAGCGGCTATTCAGTTGATGGCTGATGTTGAAGTGGAGTTGCTTTCCTCAGCAACCATCAAAGCGACATTGTCTGCCAAGCCGCTGCCCATTTCTTTTGCAGAAACAGGATTGAAGGTATTTCAGGAAACCGCGTTTGTTGCGGCTTATGTAGGGCATCTGGCGAAGTAGCCGGTGCTCTTCGCCAGATCAAAAAACCTTATTGAGCGGTTGTAACGTACTTCAGAATCTCAACGATTTGCTCGGGTGTTTGCGCCCATGCCATGGCGGAAGCGTCCACTTCTTTCAGGGGGTGGATAATATCTTTTGCGTGCAGGGTAACGTAGGGCGTGCCCATAGCCGCACAGAAACCGGCATCAAAAGCCGCGTTCCATTGCTTGTACTTGTCACCAAACCGAATCACTGCCAAATCGCACTGCTCCAGCAGGGTTTTGGTGCGAATGCCGTTTACCTTGGATGACTGGTGATCACGCCAGAAAGCCACTTCCGGCTTACCTAACATATCGCCCGCCGCATCGCTGGCTTCGTGGTTGGTAGCAGGCGCAGTAAATTCCACGGGCAATCCAGCTGCTTCTGCCCCAGCCTGAATCTGCTCACGCCAGTCAGTGTGAATTTCGCCAGAGAGATACACAGTCCAGATCATGAAGTTCTCCTAAGTAAAATGGGTAAGGAAGGTTCGAGCTTGCGAGACCCTATCATAGCCCGGAGGTTTACAGAATCTCAGCCCGGTTAATCCTCATCGTCATCGCTTACTTTGGCTAGTTGCGCCCGGGTTACCAGCCGCCCCTCGCGGCGAATCTCTGCATTCGCGAAACGCTGCCTCTGTTTACTTGTTTCCGGAATTACTGCAGGAACGTTTATGGGCTTGTCGTTTTCATCCAAGGCCACAAACGTAAAGAATGCAGACAGGATGTGCCGTGTTTCGCCGGTGTAACTATTTTCTGCGACAACCTTAGCGCCGATTTCCATAGACGATCCCCAACTACGGTTTAGGGATAAACTGAATAGCAGAGTGTCGTTGCCTTTCGCTGGGGCACGAAAATGGATCGAATCCACCGCAGCCGTCACACAAACATGGGCAGAGTGGCGCTCAGCAACCACCAGAGCCAGACGGTCGCATTTCGCCATAATCATGCCGCCAAAAACGGTTTCATGAGAGTTCATATCATTAGGGAAAACTTTATAAACGTGTTTCTCAATGGCGGAAGCGGATACGGGTTTTGGCGATTTTTCAGGCATAGCATCCTTTCTCTGTGTTGGTTTTAGGCTAAGGTTGTTCTCAAGGGTACTGTGAAGGGTACTACACCCTCTTTAAAATGCGCTGGGATGAGCTTGTATTTCCGGTATTTGCGCCAATCATATATAACCAGAGAACAATCTTTCATTAGATGCGAGGAGTTCAATGGACTTCAAAGACTATTACGCCGTACTCGGTGTGAGTGAGTCTGCCTCCCCCGAGGAAATCAAAAAATCCTACCGAAAACTTGCCCGGAAATATCATCCGGATGTCAGTAAAGAAGACAATGCCGACGAAAAATTCAAAGATCTTGGCGAGGCCTACGAAGTACTGAAAGACCCGGAAAAGCGCGCGGAATACGACCAGCTGCGGAAGTACGGCGCGCAGTCTGACGGTTCCTTCCAGCCGCCTCCCGGTTGGCAGAGTGCTTCCGGGTTTGGCGGTGGAGGATACACCGATACGGATTCTCGACAGTTCAGCGATTTTTTTGAGCAGATGTTTGGTGGCGGACAAAGCGCAGGTTCGGGTGCTGGTGGTTTCCGGCAGAACGTGCGGATGCGCGGTGAAGACGTTCACGCACGGTTGGCTCTGTTCCTTGAGGAAGTGTTTAACGGGTCCGAGAAGCAGGTTTCCTTCACTGTTCATGAGGCCGACGAGCAGGGCCGTGTTGTAGCCCGGCAGAAAACACTGAAAGTGAAAATCCCCGCTGGAATGCGCGAAGGGCAGCATTTGCGCCTGAAGGGCCAAGGATCTCCCGGTTATGGTGGCGCAGCACCGGGCGACTTGCTTATAGAGGTCGAATTGGCGCCGCACCCACTGTTCAGTGTAGAGGGGCGTGATGTGGTTGTGACCGTTCCAGTGGCGCCTTGGGAGGCCGCGTTGGGTGCGACCGTTACAGTGCCAACAGTGGGTTCAAAGGTGAATGTGAAAGTGCCCAAGGGAACATCTTCCGGCCGCAAGCTCCGCTTAAAAGGCAAAGGCTTGCCAGGCAAGCATCCCGGCGATCAGATTGTTATTCTACAGATAGCCATACCGGAGCAGCATTCTGCGGAAGCAGAAAAGCTCTACGAGCAGCTTGCCGAGGCTGAGAAAGCATTTAACCCACGCAGCAAACTGCACCTGTGAAGGGGAAGCCTAAAGCATGAGTGATAGAAACAGTGTTTTGACCGTTGAAGTAATGGACTCAGATGGCAGCACCTTCACCCTTCACGAGGTGTGCGAGCGTGGTGAGTGCCACGCGGAGTTTGTAATCAAGCTGGTAAGCTACGGCATTATTGCGCCAATAGAACCGGCAGAGGAAGCACGCCAGTGGCTGTTTGATGTGGCGGCGTTAGCTCGGCTGCATAAGGCCAGACGTTTGCAGCGTGATTTGAAGATGAATCTGCCGGGTCTAGCCATGTCCCTAGAGCTTTTGGATGAGGTTCAGGACATGCGCAAGGAAGTAGAACGACTCAACCGGCAGTTACAGCAGCTAACAGGGGAGTGGTAGCCAAGGTTGGCACCACTCATTATTAAAGCGGCTTTTACCGGTTTTCTTCGTGCGCTTTGATCTTGGCGTAAATCCTCTCTGCCTCTTCCATAAACGTTCCGTGGCTTCTTAAATCCCCGTTTCGCTGTGCATGAAGCGCTTTTTCAAGCTTGTCTTCGTACTCTTTCTGTAATTTTTTCCTTGGATCGCCCTTCAAAAATCCTAGCATTTCTCATCTCGCAATCTGTTGGTGGTCATAAGGTTACGCTCAGACTGTCTGAAAGTTCATGAATTCAAAGTAAAGTCCGCTGGACAAAAGCGCTAATTGGGAATAAATTCCCAATATTGGTTTTGGGAAAATAATCCCATCTCGTAGGTGCGTCAAATTTGATTGCCTAAACTTTGTACAGTGGCCCGGAGATACGTGATGAAACACAACCTTTTAGCTTCAGCCGTTAAGTTCGCTTTAACCGGCGCTCTTGCAAGCTCTCTTATTGCCTGTGGTGGTAGTGGCTCCGAGAGCTCTAGCCCGAGTCAAACTTCGTCGGGTACCAGTGTCGGCCCAATCTCTGGTTTTGGCAGTGTGTATGTAAATGGCACAAGGTTTAGAACAGACGGCACTGTTCTTAGTAGTGACGGTGTTGAGCGTGAGGGGCAGCTGGACAAAGGCATGATCCTGAAAGTTCAGGGCGATTGGGGTCGACAAGGAGAAGGCGAAGCGAGGGTCGTCAGCTATGACGACACCTTACGTGGCCCGGTTAACTTTATGTCTTGGGATGCTGACAGCCGTGTGGGCGAGATCAATATGCTTGGTCAGACCGTAATTGTTGATGGCCAAACCGTTTTCCGTGGTGTAGCACCCGTTGAGTTGGCAAGTAGAGCCGCGGATTATCGGGTTCGCATCAGTGGCTGGCGAACAGCGGAAGGTAAGTTCCGAGCAAGCTACGTGGGCGTGAAAGGGATTGATTTTGATTTTGAGGACGCTAACGACGTAGAGATTGAGGGCGTCGTTGAGAACTTGGACAAGCTGGCTCAAACCTTCACGATCAGAAATTTCCCGATCGATTATACAAGTGCACAGCCGGAAGACGGGTTTGATTTAGACATTTTGGCTGATGGCATGACGGTGGAAGTAGAAGGAACGCTGTCTTCCGACAAACAAATGCTCCTTGCTGCAGAAATCGATAAGGAAAACCACTGGTTGGATGATGAAGGTGATGACGTCGAAATATCCGGCGACCTGTATGACTATGACGAAGCTAACCGCCACTTCTATATTAACGGCGTACTCGTGAGGGTTACAGATAAAACAGAGTTTGATGATATCCGCGAAAATAGCCTGCTAAACGGTATGCATGTTCAAGTGGAAGGCGAGTTTCGTGAGGGTGTTTTGTATGCTGAAGACATCGAAGGTCAAGAATCGAATGTCGAACTGGAAGGCGCTGTTGAGTCGATTGATTTCGTAAATGAAAGACTCATGGTTGGTGGCGTGAAGGTTCAGTTAACGGCCAGCACTCTTATCGACGAAGGTGGCGATGATGAGCGCCGTACCCGGGTTCTCGATATCCAAAGCTTCAACGTTGGTGATTATCTGGAAGTAGAAGGCTTTCAGCGCGATAGCGATGGTGGCTACTTAGAAGCTAACAGTGTGAAGTACGAAGGCGAAGGCGATGATGATTGCGCAGAACTGGAAGCCAGAATTACAGTGACCGATTCGGGCTCAATCCACGTTATGAACTTGGAGATACTGCCCGGTCCCTTTAACCATGACGACTTGGAGCTGCAGAAAGAAGTTGAGCTTGAGTATTGCACCACGGGTGCTGGCGAGTATGCGTTGATCGAAAGTCCAGATCAGTAGTACGGAGACAGAGCGGGTAAGTTTATCTTGCCCGCGCTTCTGGCTTTTAGTGGCGCCATGGGAATACAATCCCAAATATGATTGAGCCCCGCACCAACCCATTACACCAGGCTTTGTTTCGTATTTTGCGGCCCCTTGCGAGGCTGCTTTTGCGTAATGGCATTCCTTTTGGTGAGTTTTCCGAATTGGTTAAACGCGCTTATGTGGAAGCAGCGCTGAAGGATTTCTCTGGTGATCGACGCAAAGCAACCGATTCTGCAGCGGCGGTTATGACAGGACTAACGCGAAAAGAAGTTAAGCGCCAGCGCGAAATTCTAGCAGGGCGCCACACGGCTACCTTCGAGGTGCTTCATACGAACCGGGCATCTCGTGTTGTTTCCGGTTGGGTAAACGATGCGCAGTTTAAGGACGCCACTGGCGAACCTGCTGAACTTCCTTTTGAAGGTCCCGTGAGTTTTTGTCAACTGGCAAAAAAGTACAGTGGGGATATGCCTCCGCGTGCTGTATTGGATGAATTATTGCGGGTTAATCTGGTGTCTGTGCATGAAGACACTGGTGAACTATCTTTAAATCAAAGAGCCTATGTACCTGCTGGCGACAGTCAAAAAATGCTTCAAATTTTTGGAGAGGATGTGTCAGATCTTATCGCCACAATGGATCATAACTTAGCTTGTGGCAAAAGCGGCCAACAGCCACTTTTTCAGCGTACGTTGACCTATAACAACATATCTTCAGAGGTAATGGACGCTTGGCGCATGCACGCTGCGGAGCAATCCCAGAAAATGCTTGAGCAGCTGGATTCATGGCTAGGACCAAAAGATCGCGATGTGTCAGGGGAGTCGGTTGCTGGTTCCTCGTCAGAATCAATCAGAACAGGTGTTAGCGTGTTTTATTTTGAAGATCCACAGTGTAAAGAAACACGCTTGCTCAGTTCTCGCCAAGAGAACGCGTCATGAGGCCTGATAACCAATCAGAATTTATATGCCGCTGGGAGCCAACGGAACTCGCAAGCACACTGTTGTCCCCTTCCTGTCAGGAAGTGGTGAGCCATTGGATCAGCGCAATCGCGTTCCTTGACGAGAACGCACATCCGATCTTACTTGCAACCAACACGCAAAGTGAGCCTAACTTTAATCAACTTGCGCATGCAGTTAATCCCGGTTTTGTGCCTGTAGTGGTACTCAATGAACTTCTACGCAAAGGCTTGGTTGAACAACTGGATAGCGGACAGCTTCTCCTTAGACGAAGTGCCTATGTACACGATGCTCCCAGCTTGGAGTCCCCACCAGTAGTCAGACGGAAAACGTATAGTCCCGGCAGAAACGCAGGTAGACGGCATAACGACTAAGTCTGATATGAGCCACCAAAACAACCACACAAAGCCGACTTGTCCAACGCGGAGAGAGCAATGATTCTGATAGCCTGCAAACGTGTGCTCGTTGCATTAGCGACCGTGTTAACACTGGGTCTTTTTTCTGCGTGTGGTGGCGACTATCAAGTGGCAGACGGTGGCATCCGCGGCACTGGTTCAAGTGTGGGGCCGGTATCGGGCTTTGGCAGCGTATTTGTGAATGGCGTTGAATTTTTTACCGATGGTATCCGAAACAGAGAAGTGCAAAGCAATGATGGAGTTGCCACGGAAAATGACCTTAACGAAGGAATGATTCTGAGAATTGAAGGCGAATGGCAACCCGACGGCACGGGCGATGCTGATTCAATGGAGTATGACGACACCCTGCGAGGCAAGGTTTCCAATTTGCAAATGGATGCGAGTGGGGAATCGATCTCGTTCGAAATATACCGGCAAAAAGTTATTGCTGGCCGGCAAACGGTCCTCAAGAACAGAACGCTCGCGACTCTCGCAGAAGGTGATTATGTGCGAATCAGCGCTTGGCGTCAGTCAGATGGTAACTACCGAGCTAGTTATATTGGTTTCAACCCTGCGTCTTATGGTGATAACCGAGTAGAGCTGGAAGGACCTGTTGACGTGGGTTCAGTTGGAACAAGCCAGTTCACGATGAATGGTGTTGTGATTAAATTTGACGACCGCAGTTTCGTAGAAGGATTGTCTGCTGAAGATTTGAAACCCGGAGTGTACTTTGAGGTTGAAGGGAGTGAAGACTCAGTAAGTAACACGCTTATAGCCAAGCGAATACAGATTGATGATTTTCGTCGGTATCGCCCTGCCGGTGAGGATATCGAAATCGCAGGCCCAGTCTCTTCGAGCTACAACGAGGTTGACCAGACGTTTGGCCTCAACGGGCTGGTGATTCAGATAACACAAGAGACAGAGTGGGATGATCTAGCCCTGAAGGATCTCAAAGAAGGCTTGCTCGTGCAGGTTGAAGGCGAATTTGTATCTGGCAGGTTAGTTCGCGCTACTGAAATTGAAATTAGAGATGGCAATGCTGAGGTCGCAGGTACGATAGACGCTGTAGATCTGAGCACAGATAGCTTCTTGGTGGGTGGCGTTCGAGTGAGCGTAACGCCGAGAACAATTATTACAGATGATGATACGGATGAAGCACTGCTGCTCAGTGACCTGATTCCAGGGGTGGAGTCGATTCAAGTTGAGGTGTCTGGCCTGCAGAAAGAAGGTGGCGACGGCGAGGTTTATCTTGAAGCCCTTCAGGTAGAGCGTGAGCTTGAGGACAGCCCCGAAGATGCGTACCAGCTTGTGGGTGTGCCGGCAAAAGATGGTCTTTCTTACAGATTTATCACGATTCTCGGCGTGTCCATCAGGGTCGAGGATGATGCGTTTGAAGATGTCTCCCTAAGTGAGTTAGAAACGCTACTCAAGGGTGACGAGAAGGTTGTACTAGAAGTTGAATACAAGCGAAAGTCTAATTCTATGGATCAATACGAAGCATCCAGTGTCGAGCTTGAATGAGTCCGCTTGTCTCTGTTTTTTGAAAATATGCAACAAATCCCTACATAAAGAAGTCCCACTTTGTCATTTACTTTGCTACAACTACTATAAGGTGCATTTTGATAATTAAATTGGCAACTACTCCGGGTGTCGGAATAGTGTGTTGAGGGTTCGTTTATGGCCGCTCTTTTCTTGAAAAATCTAATCACCAGTCGGCTGATTCGACCTGTGTTTATTGCTCTTATTGTCGCCGGTGTGGCGCAGGTGGTGATCAGCCAGTGGCTGATCACGGACCAAGTCGAACGCTTGATAGGCACCGCTAGCTCAGCTCTTGAACAGAGCAGTGATCAACTCAGCGACTCTTTCGAAACCACCCGCGATGATGTTCGGTTGCGCTTGCAGGCCATGCGGGAAGAAAGCGTTAGTGAACTGGCTGCGGAGCTTACACTTAAGCAAAGCCAGCAGCAGAAACAGGTTGCAGAGAATGTTCGAAATGCCGTTATGGCAGAGGCACAAGGGCTGGCGGATGTTTTGGCAGCTGTTGCTGCGCCGCTGATCTGGGATCGGGATGTTCCGCGGCTTACCAATCTTGTGGAGCTGGCAGATGCTAGAGAATCGGTACTCTTCGCGATCTATTTTGACCAGTATGGAAAGCGTCTGACCCGTTATGTTGATCGCACTGATGAGCGCGTACTTGCACTCATGGAGCAGGGTGAGGGTCGAGGGGCGGCGAATCGCGTGCTGGAAGCTGCAACTCGTGATTCCAACGTCGTGATTATCACCGCAGACATCAAGCCCAAAGGTTCTGCAATTGGGCAGCTAAAGATCGGGTTGGCGTTGGATGGCATCAACCGCGATCTAGCACAGTTGGAAAAAGAATTCGGTACAGCGCTTGCCAGCAGCATTAACACGGCAAGGCAAACCCTTGAAACTGAAACCGAGCAAGTGAACCAGCGACTGCAACAGCAGCTCACGGATATCGGCGCAGACACGCAATCCCGTATTAGCGGGACGGTAGATGCGCTTCGCACGGAAGCATCGGGTTTGTCATCTAGCCTAACCTTGGTTGCTGTGAGTTCCATGATTGTGCTTCTGATTTTGATAGCAGCGGTACTCGGCGGTAGCGTATTGCCTAGAGTTTTACGGTTGAACTCCGCCATTCGCGGCATTGCGGATGGCGAGGCCGATTTGACTCGCCGTGTAAACCTGAAGGGCAATGACGAACTGACAGAAATGGCCCGAGGGGTGAACAAGTTTATTGCCCGCATTCAAGAGCTGGTAACCGATGTTAAAAGCTCTGCGGAATCTGCGGTAGGGCAGGCTCAGTCTCAAGGCGAGGTCAGCCGTGATGCGGTTGCAGCCGTAGGTGCCCAGCAGCAGGAAGTGGTGGAAGTGTCGGAAACCATGGCAGCTATGTCTCACAGTATTGCTGGTGTTGCCCAGAATATTGAGGAAATGGCAGGAGCGGTGCGAAGTGTCAGCACCGAGAGCGATGCAACAGCGGCCATATCTCGCGACGTGCTGAAGCGACTTGATGATGTTGTGCTTAATGTACAAAAGGCAGTGGAAGCTGTAAGCGCTTTAGATAAACAAAGCATGCAAATCACCACCGTGTTGTCGGTTATCGGCGCCATTGCGGAGCAGACCAATTTGCTGGCGCTTAACGCAGCTATAGAGGCGGCCCGAGCAGGCGAGTCGGGCCGTGGTTTTGCGGTTGTTGCCGATGAGGTAAGAACACTGGCCAGCCGAACACAAGCGTCTACTACCGAGATTGAGGCGATCATTGCAGGCTTGCAACAGGGCAGCAAACAGGCCGTATTGGTGATTGGTGAGGTATCGGAACAGGTTGCGGAATCGTCCGCAGAGTTCCGCCGTGCCGATGAGCACTTTGAGCAGATTAATCAGTTGCTAAGCAGCTTGCAGGAACGCGCTTTGGGTATTTCGTCGGTCGCCGAGCAGGAAGGCAGACAGGCAGAAAAAGCAAGCGTGAGCGTTGAGGGCATTGCCCATTCATCCGAAGCAACCGTTGAAGCTATCAAGCGTTCCGACCATGCGAGCCTAAAGATCAGTGAATTATTGGGGGCACTACAGGCCAACGCTTCCCAGTTCCGCGTGTGACGGAACTGGGTATCCGTTACCCTGAGCCTGCTTATTCGCAAAGCCGCGCACGGGCACTCTCGTATTCCTGCTTCAACCTTGAAGCTAAAGCCTCAACGCTGACCACATCATTGATTTGGCTGACACCCTGACCAGCTGACCATACGGTTTTCCACGCCTTGGCTTCGTCATCTACCGGTTTAAGCTTTTCACCGTAGTTGATTTCACCCGCCTGATTTAACTTATCCATTGGGAAGCCTGCGGCTTCTAAGCTTTGCCGCATAAAGCTGGCTGGTATCCCAGAAACCGCTGGGGTATGGATGATGTCGCTTGATACGGATTCAATAATCATAGTGCGATAGGCATCTTCTGCCCGGGACTCGTTGGTGTTAATAAAACGAGTTCCCATATACGCTAAATCCGCACCAAGAGCTTTCGCGGCCAGTACGTCTTCACCGTGAGAGAGTCCTCCAGCTAACAAAATAATGCCCTCAAACACCTCGCGGATTTCGTGCACCAGCACGAAGGGGTTGATAGTGCCCGCATGCCCTCCAGCACCAGCTGCAACAGCAATAATGCCATCCACACCAGCCTCGGCCGCTTTGCGTGCGTGCTTTTGATTGGTTACATCGTGGAACACAGCACCACCATAGCTGTGTACGGCTTCAACCACTTGGCTTGCTGCACCAAGCGAGGTAATGATAATGGGCACTTGATGCTTTACACATAGCTCTAGGTCGGCCTGCCAGCGCGGGTTGGAGCGGTGTACGATGAGGTTTACCGCATAGGGCGCAATGTTGGCTTCCGGGTTTTCTTCCTTTAACTTGGCAAGCCCCTCGTTCATCTGGATCAGCCACTCTTCGAAACCTTCACTCGTGCGCTGGTTTAGGGCAGGGAAGCTGCCCACGATACCCTCTCGACAACACGCCAGCGCCAATTCTGGCCCGGATATTAAGAACATGGGAGCTGCGACGAGGGGTAAACTGAGGGAATCTTTGTTGAATGAAGGAAGTGGCATGTGATCTCCTTAATTTGTATTGGAACTTATGTAGGATATAGAGGATCTTAGCCTGCCTGAGTGAATGTGGGAATGTTCGCCTGCTAACAATCATAGTACCTCTGAAAAATAGAAAGGAGCCAAGAATGGGTGAAGCAAAACGTCGCAAACAAACGGGTGCGCCGCCGCCAAAGAAAACAAGTTCGAAAAAACCCCTGATTATCGGGGTAAGTGTGCTGGTTCTCGCAGCTGTTTTGGTTGGTGTTTTTTTCCTGACGGCAGCGCCAACACCCACTTCGGATGAATTACCGGTTGCCGGGCCCAATGCCGATGCCTTTCCTGCCCAGTTGGATCAGTACGGTGTTTCTGTAGGCGCTGCAGATGCTCCGGTTGTTGTGCGGGAGTTTGCTGATTACCAATGTCCGGCCTGTAGCCTTTTTGCGAGCGCTAGCAAGCGCTTGAAGCAGGAGTATGTGGAGGCTGGGCAGGTTCGTTTTGTGTATTTTGATTTGCCTTTGCAGCAGCATCAGAATGCATTCCCCGCTGCACAGGCCACTCGCTGCGCTGGCGATCAAGGTGCTTACTGGGAAATGCACGAGCGTCTGTATGATTCGCAGACTGAGTGGAGCGGCTCGAACGACCCGGTGGCAACCTTTACCCGTTATGGAAATGATCTGGGCTTGGAAGAGCGCCGTTTCCGCCGTTGTATGACAACAGAACTACACCGGGAAGCCGTTGAAGCCAGCCGTCGCGTAGCTATGCAGTTACAGGTGAGCAGCACCCCAACCGTGCTTGTGGATAACATTCGCCTTACCCGTCCGGGTTGGGGCCAGTTGTCGGCCGTTGTGGAGCGGGAGCTTGCCAAGGCAACAAAATAAGTTTCGAGTGGCGGCTTCGGCCAGCACTGACTTGAACCTGAGCCAGAGTGGGTTAAAATCTGCGCCCTCTCTGGCTTAAACCCTCCAGATAAACTAACCCATGCCCCGGATTTACGATCCGGCCCGCAGGAGAATCTCCCATGAGCAACACTGTTGTTGTCTGCGCGCTCTACAAGTTCGCCGTTCTGAATGACTACAAAGCCCTTCGCCACCCACTGCTGGATATTATGCTGGCCCATGACGTGCACGGTACTCTTTTGCTCGCGCGCGAAGGTATTAATGGCACCATTGCCGGAAGCCGACAGGGTATAAACGCTGTGCAGGCCTTTTTAGGTGCGGATGCCCGGTTTGACGGCATCGATTACAAAGAGTCGTTTGTTGATATCCAACCTTTCAAGCGCACTAAGGTGAAACTCAAAAAAGAGATCGTCACCATGGGCGTTGATGGAATTGATCCCAAGCGCATTGTGGGCACCTACGTAGAACCTGCGAAATGGAACGCTCTGATTTCAGACCCGGAAGTCCTGCTTGTCGACACCCGTAATCAGTACGAAGTGGAAATTGGCACCTTTGAGCATGCCGTCAACCCTGCCACAGATACCTTTCGTGAGTTCCCTGACTACGTAAAACAGAACCTTGATCCAACAAAACATAAAAAAGTAGCCATGTTTTGTACAGGTGGAATTCGCTGCGAAAAATCAACAGCTTATCTTCGAGAGCAGGGTTTTGAAGAAGTTTATCACCTCAAGGGCGGTATTCTGAAATACCTAGAAGAGGTGCCAGAAGAGCAAAGTCTCTGGAAAGGTGAATGTTTTGTATTTGACGACAGGGTTACGGTCAATCATCGTTTGGAACGCGGTGCCTACGACCAATGCCATGCTTGTCGTCGTCCAATCACCGAAGCAGAGAAACAGTTTCCGGAGTACCAGCAGGGTGTCAGTTGTCACCGCTGTATCGATTCGCTGAGTGAGGAACAAAAAGCACGTTTTGCGGAGCGGGAACGGCAGATTCGTTTGGCCGAAGCTCGGGGGGAAGTGCATGTGGGCGGTGATGCTGCACGTATTATCGCTGAACGCAAAGCACGCAAAAAATCGGAGCGTGAACGCCAAGCGGAGGAAAAACACTAGTTCGCTTGAATCAGTTACCAAGGAGCCTTCATGAGTTTCAAGAAAGCCGTTGCGGTTATTGCCATTTTAGCGACACCAATGGCCTACGGGCAGGATGCTAAGAACTGGGAAGGCGAGGCGGAATTGGGTGTGCTCATGACATCCGGAAATACTGAAGAGACGAATATAAACGGGCGTTTGGGGTTGGTGCATGAGGTCGTAAGCTGGCGCAATATTGCAGACTTCAGCTCCAACTACTCTGAAGCCGAAGACGAAACCACGGGTGAAGATCAAACTACCGTTGAAAAGTACAAAGCGGCACTAGAAACCAATTACAAGTTTGATGAAAGCCAATACTGGTTCCTGCGCAGCACCTACGAGAAAGATCGCTTCTCCGGGTACGACTTCGAATCCACAGCCACCACCGGTTACGGGAATCGAGTTTGGCTGCGTGGCGAACGCTCGTTTCTTGATTTATCTACCGGTGCTGGTTATCGCTACAACAAACTGGAAGGCGTTAATGAAGAAGGCAAAGACGTTGAGAGAGAGGCCATTGCTCGGCTAGCCGCCCAGTTTAACTATGCGCTGTCTGAAAACGCCCTCTTTCGGCAAAAACTGAGCACAGAAATTGGCTTGGATGAGAACAACGTGATCAGCCAGTCAGAAACAGCAATAAAGGCAAATTTGGTCGGTAACCTATCCATGAAGGCGGCCTATCGGGTGAAGCATGTGTCAGATGCACCGGCAGGCACGGAATCTACAGACACCGAAACGGCAATTACCTTACTGTACGGTTTCTGATTAGCTCTGGCTCCAGATTTTAAACCTTGTTCCTGAGTCCCAAGGCATCCGGGTAGGGGCTCAGGTACTGCTGCAAGGTGAGGTAATCTGCCGGTTCCCTACGTTGTGCCATTCGCAGTAGTGTCATAGGTACCACCAGCGGTACCTCACCGCGACCGTAAGCCTCAATCTGCTCAATCAACACTTTACGATCTTCGTTACCCATGGCGTCCCGCAGGTAACCCATAAGGTGCTGCATCACATTTATGTGCGAGCCCCGGCTTACCTTTTTCGTCATGGCGTCCATGAAATCCTGAATGTACCGGCTGGCTATGGTTTCCAGCGCATCGGATTTCAGGTCGCCCAACATGGGGCCGAGCTGTCGGTATACTTTCTCTGAGTGTGCTAGCAACTGAAACTTGTGGCGGGTATGGAACTCGATAAGCGCTTTCGCGGTCAGTTTTTCGTCTGCTACGTTCTGCATCCAGTCGTCATAGGCAAACACTCGCTCAATGAAGTTCTCCCGTAATGCGTCATCATTCAGCCTGCCTTCTTCTTCAACCGGCAGCAGTGGGTAGGCACGCATAAGCGCCTCGGCAAACATGCCTTGGCCATCACGCCGCACTACTTGACCTTCGGGGTTGTGAACCTTTATGCGGGCCATGCCGCAGCTTGGGGATTTTGCCATGAGAATGTAGCCGCGTAGGTGGGCCAGTTCCGGCAAAATCCCGGTTGTGAATGCTTGCATGGCGTCGGTGTGGTCGGCCGTGCCCTTGGTTTCTGTTAGCCGCATACCGTCTGGGTATTCCCGCAAATGAATAGCGGGGCGGGGCACGCCCAAGCCGGCTTCCAGCTCAGGACAGATGGAGTGAAAATCAAAATGTTGTGACAGCACTTCCGTGCAATAACGGGAGTGTTTATGGCCACCATCATGGCGAACTTCTTTGCCCAGCAAACAAGTGCTGATTCCCACAGGAATGCCGCTCACGTTTCTCTCCGTTTTTTTAGTTTTTTATCATTCAGTGCCAGAGTGGTAGCGTAAATTGCGCGAACGTCACTGGCAAACTGTTCTACTGAATAATCTTTGGCGAATGCCAGAGCTTGCTTGGAAAGCGTAGCTCTTAGATCGTCGTCTTCAAGTAACCGCTTTACCTGTATGCACCACTGGTCTTGTCTTTCGGGTGTTTTGAAACCGTTGAAGCCTTGGCGTACAACATCGTCAATGCCGCTGGAGCGCACGGCCACAACAGGCAAACCGGCCGCCATGGCTTCCAGAATGACCATACCCTGAGTTTCAGATTTGGAGGCAAACAAAAACACATCTCCCAAACGGTACCAAACAGCCATTTCTTCTGGCGGCACAGCACCCACCAGCGTGATATGGGCTGCAAGATCAAGATCATGAATCTTGCTCTGAAGGCGTGCTTTCTGGTGGCCTTCGCCAATCATCAACAAATGAAAGGGCTCGCTCGTTTCCATACGCAATGCAGCCATGGCTTCGATCATAAAGTCGATATTCTTTTCATTCGACAGCCGCGATACACTAATAAAAACCTTGTCGTCGTTCAGCTTCAGGGTCTTCCGGAGCGTGGTTACTTCATTATCTGAGACCGACTG
The DNA here is from genome assembly GCF_018860765.1 of Marinobacter salexigens. Lineage (GTDB taxonomy): Bacteria > Pseudomonadota > Gammaproteobacteria > Pseudomonadales > Oleiphilaceae > Marinobacter > Marinobacter salexigens_A. Next base: position 34,334 of record NZ_JAHKPV010000006.1, on the reverse strand, counting down.
AAAACGCTTGTACTCAATCCCTGTCGGTTGCACGAAGGTGGGTGTCTTTACGCCGATCATCCGAAGGTATTCTTCGGTTGAGTAGGTAGGCACGATAACGCCATCGCACTTGTTGGCGAAGCGCTTGATCAGCGCGTGGGATATGAGGTTACGAAAGATCAGGCCCGGCAGTGGCACAAAATGGGCATAATGCTCCAGCCGCGTGTGGTAAGTATAGATGGCGGGCACCTTGAGGCGGCGCGCTATGAACAGCCCGAGCGAGCCCAGCCAGAACGGATGGTGCAGGTGAATAATGTCTGGGTGAAATGCCCGAACCCGCTTACGAATGCGGCCAAGAAAAATGTTGGCCAGCCGGAACTCTCGTTTCTCACCCATGGTAAGCAGTGAGGGGATCCTAAGTACGTGCTCTTCAACTTCTGGCTGGTTTTTATAGCGTGGAGCCACAACGAGTAGCTTGTCGCCAAGTTGTTCCAGACCTCGCCTCAGCCGGGCAATGGAGATGGGTACGCCACCAATGAACGGTAAGTAGTTGTTGGTAAACATGGCCACTCTTAACGGCTTTTCCAGCCATGGCGTGGGATCAAGGTTGTAGTCCGGGTAGTAATCCTTACCGACAAAAATGATGGCATAGAGCCTGATGGTAATGGCTGCAAACACAGCCACAATTAGAATGAAGTTGAGATACCCGGTGTAAAACAGCGAATACACGAAGAACCAAAGGCTTTCGAGGCGCTTAAGAATCGGATGCTGGCCAACTTCAAGCTGTTGCAGCTTATGGCTGACTTCGCCCTCTGGGCTAATGTTCACTTGTACGTAGTGGTAGAAGCTGGTGTCGTTGTTCAGTATCAGACCGCCAGCTCCGCCAGTGGTAATAAACCGCGTGCTGCCTATCTGCTTCTCTGAGTAGAGTGATAGATTGGCGGAAAACACCCTATCGATGCTGTGCGCTTCGACCACATCCATAAGTGCGTTGCGAAATTCAGTGGGCTTAAGGTAATCCTCGGCTTGGTCGAAGAGTGCATCTTCTGTAGGTTTCAGTGGGGGGTGGCTGATAAAAAGAATTCGGGCTTTTGAGCTGTCTTGGCTGAGTAGGTCATCCAGCCACCGAATTTGCCACTGCCAAGGCGTTTTCCCCGTGCTGTCCAGAAAAATCAACCGGCTGTTGCCGGCTTGAATGCTGTAGAAATGCGGCCCGAAGTGGTCATAAAAGCGGAAACTGCCAAAGTTGTCGTATTCGTGTGCGCCAAATGTCAGTAGATAAGGAATGTCTAGATGGCTAAGGCTTCCATAAAGAGCCCGGTATTTATCCTCGCCCCCACCGCTAACAGCATTGCCTGCTGACACCAGAAAATCCATCCCCGAGGCGTGCAACTCCGGAATAATGCGTTCTTCAAAAATACCGACCGAGTTGTTGATGTTGCCTACTACGGCAAAACTGAAGGGTTCCGCGGCAGATATTCTGCGATGGATTTGCTCCACTTGCTCGGTGTGCACGCCCGCGAAGTCTTTCATGAAAAAGTTCAGGTAGGCTTTGTACCCTACCAGCAATAGCACGATGAGCAGGCAGAGATAGAAAAGCAGCTTTAGCGGGTTGCGGAAGATCATCCGGATTTCCTGCGACTTTGAATAAGTTCTTTTTGCAGCACGAACAATCCAATGATCATGCCGAGATATATAGTGATGAGGCGCCAACTCACGATAACTAGAATGAGGTGGTTGCCAGACAGTATGTCATTGAAAAAACTACCAAAAACTCCTTCTGATATGCCGGAGGCGCCGGGTGTTGGGGAGAAATACATAATAAACGTAGTCACAACGAGCAATCCTAGCGACATAAGGTAGTCAATATCGTAGCCCAGACTGTAAATCAGTAGGGCGGGGAAGCTGAACAGGCTAAGTAAGAACAGTGCGGTGAAAACAACAGACAATGCGACGAAAAGAGGCCTGCCCCGCAAATAGTCTCCAAAGCTGTGGGAGAAACGCAACATTTCCCGCTTAGCTTTGAACTGCCAGTGCTTATGGCGAGTATTGCTGATGAGGTTCCAGCGGTTAAAGGTTCTAAGTAGTCCGCCGAGCGGGCCGATCAGCCAGCGGGTGCGAAACAGCAAAATAATGAAAAAGCCCAGATACAGCAGAATAAATACAGCCAATGCAGAGCCCACATCCCCGGCAATCGACTGGCCGTCAAAGGCATCCAGTGTAAGCAGAAAAACCGGTGTGAGAGAAAAGATAAAGAGCACAGCTAGCACGGTTCTGATGGTGGTCGCAGCTGTTGCGCTACCTACCGGGACGCCATGGCGATGCAGGTACCAGATCTGAGCAAAACCGCCCCCCGTGGCCATGGGAGTGACGTTGGAAAAGAACAGATTGATGAAAACCAGACGAAAGATGGTAGGAAAGGGTAAACGGTGACCGAGCGCCCGCAGCGTAAAGTGCAAACGCAAACCATCTGAAACAAAATACACCAGCAAAAGGGAGGTAACGGCCGCTAGGGTTTGTGGTGCAATCAGCTTGGAGTCAAAACTGATGCTGCGCCCTGCGAATTGATCGTAAACGGCGTAAAGCCCTGCAGCTGTCAGCGCGATAAAAAGTAGGCTGAACAGACTAAGGCGTTTTGCGGAGGTTCGTTGTTGGTAGCTGGTGTCGGTGTTATCAGTCATGAGCTGCCCGTCAAAAAGAGACGGGCAGTTTACAGGACTCTAGTGACCATAAACCATCATGGTGGTATCGGTAATGGCGAAGTCTGTGAACTGAACGCTGCCAATGCTGACCTGGCCTACTTTGAATACAGGCATATCTATGTCTGCCCGGAATTCAACCTCATGAATCGAAAGGCCTTCCTTGCCGGAAACCGACCCAGTACCTCGGGACAGTTTTGCCGTAGCACTGGCCATTCCAAAGTGGCCCAACGTGTCATCGCCCCGACGGTTATGAATTTGCAACCCTTCGATACCTACCGCTGCAAAATTGAACAGTAGGATGACATCTGCGGCATCCCAATTCAGGCTACCATCGGTGACTTCAAAGTGCGTGTCCAACTGCAATTCGGCCCCGGAAACGACATTGCCGTTGCTTAGAGTTTTGCTCGAACTGCCTTCGTTGCGAATGACCAAATCTGTGGGGCCGACATAACCTTGTAGCAACACATCAGAAAACAAAGTCGCCGAGCCTTCGGAACCGGTGGTGGTAATGCTGCCAACCTCTAACTCGAAATCCACCGCTTGTAGGTAGTCAGTTAGGCTAGTTGGGTCACCATAGTCGGTTGCACCCAGATGGATAACCAAATCGCCACTATTAAACTGCTTGCCGAACTCACTACCCATGGAGTACTTGGCTAGGGCGTCTGCAACATCCGTATTACTAGTGCTTAGAAGCCCAGCATCTGCTCTTCGGGCAATTTCTGAAAAGCCATGCTCAAGTACCTCACCGGTACCCGCTATATCGACGGTCAGCTTCAGGTTGTCCAAAACCGTATCGTTATGACCAGAAAGCCGCATATCGTTCACCCTCAGAGTGCCTTCATCTGTCCAGGCTAGGTGATCGATATTAATTTTGGTTTCCAGCTCGATAGTCACACCGGCCTGACCGGTTACCCCTGAAAGCGCACCATCATCCAGCGGCTGGAATTCCGCCATGGCCGTGGTAGGCAGCGAGAGTGCAAGCACCCAAAGGGAAAGCGTTGATGTTCGTGCCGTGCAGCGACGGGTGTGCGGCTTAATCATGATGGCCCCGGTTTTGGACTATTTGTTTTTGTTGGTAGAGAGCCTTAACCAAGCTCTCTGGCCGCAGGGGACAGCGTAACCAATGCAGCAGAAATAGAGTTTTGTTACACGTTGTTACGATAGTTAGGAAGCCGCGATGTGTCTGTGAGCTTAGTCACAGTTGAGGATCTATAAACCGGTTTGCAGACTTTAGGCAGAGGATAACGCTCTTTGAATCATTTTCTTCTGATGCTCAGCGAAAGCCTCAATTAAAGCTTGGGCTTGCGCCACATCCCGCGCCAATACAGCCTGCGGAAGGCGTGTAAAAAACTCACTCGTCTCAGTTAGGCCATGGCGATAACGCTCGGCGCTCAAATAGTAAGCGCGACTCACTGCCGGTTTGAAATTAGAAAGCGCTTCGGTGAGGTAGGGGTTGCCCACCAGTTCGCAGCACGCCTCCATCACCTCAAAGCTCGCCTCCACCACGGCCGTAATATCTGCTGAAGGTTCCCGCATTTGCGCCACCGCGCTGTCCACCACCGCCAACATTCGGTCTCGATCGCTGTCCTGCCAGCGCACACAAAGCCTTGCTGCAAGCATCATCAATAAGTGCATGTAAACGTCGTACAGCTCCGAGGCGTGGTTGGCGTCGAGCTTTGATGCGGCAGCACCTTTACGCGGCGTGATCTCCACTAAATGCCAGCGCTCAAGAGTGTACAACGCCTCTTTCACCGAGGCTCGGCTGACTTTAAGTTCAGTGGCCAGCGTGGCCTCCTGAATGCGCTTACCAGGCTGAATTTGCCCGATCATAATCCGTTCTGCCAGATAATTAGCGATTTGCTCCGCTAGGGTATTAGGCACCTTGAAATCCATAAAGGTTCTCTGAACTGGTTTTGAGAGCCGGCAGGCCATGGGTCGGCCCTGCTTCAGCAGGAGAATATGCGTGGAGTTTATCACACCCCTGCGACTTGCCCATTAGCCGACCATCGTAGAGCAGCGCCTTGAAATTTGGCCGCAACGCCCACATGTGTAGTTACTCAATTTGAAAAGTAATAAAGGGAAATCCCATGCCCAAGCACTTTGAGCAAGCCCCCGGCCTATACGAAGAACCGGTTCCAGAAACGGAAGGTTATGTATTTAACCAAACCATGTTGCGAATCAAAGATCCCGAACGCTCCATGGATTTCTACACGCGGGTAATGGGTATGCGGCTGGTGCGCAAGCTGGACTTCCCGGAAATGAAATTTACGCTGTATTTTCTTGGCTACCTTGATGACCGGCAAGCTGGGTCTGTGCCAACAGACGATGCGCATCGAACCACCTTTACGTTTGGTCGCGAAGCCATGTTGGAATTGACCCATAACTGGGGCACAGAGAACGACGATGATTTTGCCTACCACAATGGCAATGATGAGCCTCAGGGTTTCGGCCATATCGGGATAGCCGTGCCCGACGTGTATGCTGCCTGTGAGCGTTTTGAAAAGCTGGATGTTGAGTTCGTTAAAAAACCGGACGATGGCAAAATGAAGGGCTTAGCTTTTGTTAAAGATCCAGACGGTTACTGGATTGAAGTTCTGCAGCCGAATATGTTGGAGAAACAGCGCAAAAACGCCTGATCACTCGAATTCGCCCGCGTCGTGGAGGCGAGTTTGCGAACAGGGCTGAAAGACCGGCGGCAGCAAGCCGCCGTCTCTTGGGCTTTAGAGTATTATTCTCGCAATTTACTTCACAGTTAAACGCTCAGCGTTTTTCTCAACAGTGCGAGCGCCAATGCCTTTCACCTTGGCTAACCCTTCTGGCGTTTTGAAAGCGCCGTTGGCTTTGCGATAAGCAATAATGGCTTCTGCTTTGCTGCTGCCAATACCATCAAGGCTTGCCAGAGTTGCTGCATCTGCGCTGTTGATATTGATAGCTGGCTGCTCTGCAAAGGCAAATCCGCTTGCCAAGCTGAACAGTAGTACGAGTGTAGCGAAAAAAGATGAGTGCTTCATGTAAGTGACTCCTGAGTCTAACGTGCATCGTTATGGTTATGAGTCAGGGTGCAATACAGCAGGAATAGGTTGTTCAGGTTTTTCGGGAGAGAAAAAGTGTGAGGGGAGTTGGCAGAATAACGCTGAAAAAAAACAGTGCACGGGCAAGGACTACATTCCATGTAGTCCTATGTTCCGTGAACCCCGCCTCCTCCTTTAGGCCGCACTCTTCCTAAGCGCTTCATCCTTGGTCGTCCTTGAAAGCCCATATCCTTCGGGCTACTCCAAATCCCTTTGATAGCTCCGATTCCATAGAGCAGTCATCCCTGAGCCAACGTTCCTTGCTGGCTTGTCATCCCTAACACTGCCTATTCTAGCGGGAGCGAATTTGTGAGATACCGGAGATTGACTCGCTGGCTTGTGAGATATCTCCTACAGGTGTCGTGCGTTCGAACCCTGTCGACGAAAGCGATAGGTTATAGTGAGTGCCCGAGCAGCCCTAAAACACCAAGAGTAATCAAGTAGCCTGCAACGATATAGTTGAGCAAGCGTGGGAATATCAGAATGCCAATGCCTGCGCCCAAGCTGATAAGCGGGGCAAGTTCTAAATGAAGTGTCATAACTTTCCTCAGTAATCATTTTTGAAAAACGAGGGAAATCTTGGCATTGAAAGGATAAGTCGGCAACTCCCTGTTTCTAGGAGCGTGTTGACGAACATACTCGTTGGGCTCATAAAGTGTTTGATCTGGCCTTTAGTTCACTTTTCTGGAGTATATGGTAATGACTGATAGAACTATTTGGATAACGGGCGCTTCCTCCGGCATTGGCGAAGCGCTCGCTGTTCGTTTTGCTCAGGAGGGCGCCCGCCTTGTTCTTTCTGCCCGCAGGCAAAGTGAGCTAGAGCGTGTAGCCGAGCGTTGTCGCGATAATGGTCTTAGCGCAGATCAGGTGCTGGTTTTGCCTATGGATGTTACCAATTGGGAGGCCTTGCCCGGTGCGGTGCAAACCGTGCTCAACCAGTTTGGCCAGGTTGACCTGTTGATCAATAACGCCGGATTGTCCCAACGCTCCCTGTGCGTGGAAACAGAAATGTCGGTCTACCGCCAACTGATGGAAGTGGATGTAATGGGGCAAATTGCGCTTACCAAGGCGGTCTTGCCTCATATGCTTGAGCGTGGCGTCGGCCATATTGCCGTAACGGCCAGCGTGGCTGGCAAGGTAGGTGCGCCTCTGCGCACGGGTTATTGTGCAGCCAAACATGCGGTTATGGGCTTCTTTGACTCTTTGCGCACAGAAGTTGAAGGTCAGGGCGTGCATATTTCCACAATCGTGCCGGGTTTTATCCGAACGGACATTGCCCGCAGTGCGCTGGCCGGTGATGGGAAAGCCTCTGACCTGAAAGATGACGATATCGAAAACGGTATGGACGTGAATGACTGCGCCGAAGTAGTGGTCAAAGGTCTGAATGCAAAAAAACGTGAGATCCCGGTGGGAAAAGGCAAGGAAATGGCGGCCCTCTGGCTCAAGCGGCTCGCACCCGAAGTGTTGTTTCGTATGGCCCGGGCACACAAATAAGAGCGCCCAAACAACAGACTAAAACAGCCCCATTTGAGGCTGTTTTTCACTAAAGCGCAAGGCTTCTAGCTGGTCCACCCGCTCACTTATAAGACTCGTCCAGATCTCGGTCAGTGCGAGCGCATCACCTATGTCCGGCATGTGTAAAAAGAAATAGGGCCGCCGGCCTTCTTCAACCCAAGTGGCAACTCGTTCAACCCAAGGTGCCAGATAGCGGCGGTTACTTTCTAGATCCGGGTGCCCAATGTAGCGGATAACCGGGGCTGCATCACCGGGAAGCAAGTGCACCGGCACTCTTGGTTTTTTGCGCTGTGCTTCAATAGTGACGTCTTTATCTGGCGTTGCCGAAAATAAAGCACGTGTATCCATGCATACCCGTGCGACCCTGCGCTCACGAAGGCCACGGTTTAGAGCTTTTTCAGCATCACCTTTACTGAAAAAAGCGTTGTGGCGAACCTCAACTGCACATTCTAGTGGTGCTGGCAGGGCGTCAATAAAGTCCCATAGGTTGTGCAGGTGCCTTGGTCCAAATGCCGCAGGGAGTTGCAGGAGGAATGGGCCGAGCACATCTTCCAAAGGTGCAACAATGTCTAGAAAGTTGCGCACGCTTGCGTCCACGCCAGACAGCAGGCGGTCGTGAGTAATGTGACGAGGGAATTTTAGTAGAAAGCGAAAATCGTCTGGCACCTGCGCACGCCATTGCCGACACTGTTCTTGGCTAGGTGTCGCATAAAACGTTGTGTTGCCTTCAACACAGTTAAATACTTGACTGTAACGGCCCAGCGGACTTTCGCCTAGTGGTAGCAGGTTACCCCATGCTGGGTGTTGCCATTGAGGGCAGCCAAGAAAGTAGGGGAGTGCCATTGCCTGTGGTTCCGGATAGAAGGGCCTTATGTTTGTGCTATAGCTTACCGTATCCGGAATGGCGATGCCGCCTGCCGCTCAGGGTTGCCACAAGATGACTCAAGGCGTGGAATAATGCCGTCAATAGAGGGGCCAGAAGCCATAACAGCCAACTGCCGATGTACAGTACAGGAATAAGCAATAGCAGCCAGCCCAAAAACTGAACGGCGGCTACTGGGTAGCCAAGCACGTCTGCCACGCCAGCAAATAAGTCATTAATTAGGCTTGGGTGGGCAACAACAAGATAGCCTGCACCAATAAACAAGGGCCACTTGGCGTATCGGGCGCTGCGTAGAGTCAGTTTTCCGCTGCGGGCCACCCTCGCGGCCAGAGCAGCGGAGCGAGTACCCCGGCTAGCACTCTTAGTGGCAACTGCTGTTGCCCGCCCTACTTGAAGCACTTTCACGGCACTGGCAAAGACTAAGACATCCACCGAGGCCCAGCCAATATCGCCTGCGGTAATCTCACTGCCAGATCGGTAATTGCGTTCCAAATCACGAATGCCGCTGGCGAAAAACTGATTTAACCCTTCCAGTACCCGTTCTGTTCCGATCCATTGGGTTGTGCCCTGTCTGTCCACAACGAACTGACCCAGAAAGTCATGGCCTTCGCTTTGAATGAAATTGACGGCATACCAGCCACGTTCTTCCGGTGACAGGTTACTGCGTTCGTCGGGTTGCTTGTTGTCTGGTTCAGATGCCTCTGGAAGGCCGGTAAAAAAACGTTTGGCGGCCTGATACTGACGAGATGCCTTGTCCATCCACTCAATAGTGCTAATAGGCTGGTTTACAAAAAGGTGAATGGGCGGCAGAACCTCCTCGCCATACCGCCTTAGGATATCCTGAAACTCCGGCTCGGAAGCGTAAAGCGGAAGCAGGGCTCGGGCCATATCTGGGTAGCGCATAAACGCTGCTTGCGTTTTCAGTAGCAGTAAAGGGTCATCCGACATATCCAGCAGTATCGCTTGAATCTCGACGGGCTCTTGCTCAATGTTCGGGAAATTATCGAGCTCCTCGCGAGCCTGGATGTTAATCAGCTTCTGCTCAATGGGAACGGGCTGGGCTATAGTGCTGAAAACAGCCGCCATGAGCAGGGCTAAACCACAAATCAGAAGTAACTTTTTCAAATCATCACCACCGTATATCGGTTATTTATACCGACCAGTCTAGCTTGAACAGATTGAAACAGGTGGTTGTGTGGGATGGATGATCGTAGAAATTCGCCGGTGCAACTACAGAGTTGCCAACAAGCGAATGGCACTGGCGGCGGCAGATGTCCTGTTTTCGACACCCAGCTTCCGGAACACTTGCTCCAGATGCTTGTTCACGGTGCGTGGGCTCATCTCAAGAATTTGCGCTATTTCCCGGTTCGTCTTGCCATTGGCTATCCACAGCAGCACGTCGGACTCCCTTTGTGTCAGTTGGAACCGATCTCTTAGAGCTGCGGTGGCACTGGATTGATTCTGCGGTGTTTTCAGTCGAAGCAGGTACTCCCGGCCATCCACCAATGCCAGATACTCTACCGAATGCTGGACGTCCATAGCATGCAGTGGCATCTGGTGCCCGGGCTCCAAATTGTGGCTGAGCCATTCCGTTAGGGTGGTTCGGATTACCTGATAGTCCGGGTGGGCCATGTCGGGCAAGCACCTACACACATGGGGCGTCCCCCAAAGCAAATTCCCCTCCCGATCCACTGCGAACAAGTTCTGGCCAGCTGTATCCAGAGCACTTCGGGCACTTCGTGTCATCCGGGCGTTGGCGAGATGGACGTCCATGCGTGCCAGTAGCTCTGTGGTGTTGATGGGTTTGGTAGCGTAGTCGACGCCTCCGGCTTTCAGACCCATTACCACATGCTCGGTATCACTCAGGCCGGTCATAAAAATGATAGGAATATCCGTGAAGGCCGGATTTTCCTTCAGTCGCCTGCAGGTTTCGAAGCCATCCATGTGCGGCATAAGTGCATCCATGAGTACGACATCCGGGGTAATGTTTTGGCTGATGGTGAGAGCCTGATTGCCTTCCAGAGCAACCAGTACGGTCATGCCCGCTTCCTCCAGCGCATCGCTGATCATTCGGATGGAGTCGATCGCGTCATCTACGACCATTACAACGGTTTTCCGGTCATCATGAGGCTTCATGTTCGGCTACCTTAAGAAGTTCAATTATTTTCTCAAACTGGAAGTCGTTGGTGAGACCTGTCAGCTCACGAGTAAATCGCTCATCAGCCTCACCGCTGTGTTTTAGTTCATGCAAGGATTCCAGAAGGCCTTTGCGATGGCCTATTCGAGCTAGGCTCGCGAGTGTTCGTCGGTGCGCTATGTCTGGAAGGGGCAGGGCACCGGGTTCGGGCAGGGGAAAGGGGGCCAGAGGTTCAGCACTTTTTTCGAAGCGCCACTCCATCGCCAGCACCCGAGCGATGGTGTCCAATAACAGGTTCAGCCTCACCGGTTTAATGATGTAATCATCGTACAGTGGCGTGGACTCCACCGAGTGATGGCCCTCGTTGGCATCGGCGGACACCATGACTACCGGCAGAGTGTGCTTTTGTGCACGCAACTGCTCGAGAACTTCCCAGCCTGTTTGGCCGGGCATGGATACGTCCATCAGAATCAAATCCGGTCGTTCTGCTTCAACGGTGTCCAGAACCTTGAGAGCATTGCCAGTTTCAATGATTTCAAAGCCAAGTGGCGACAACATGGCACGGATCACCTGACGATTCGAAGGGTCGTCGTCGACCAGAAGAACTTTGCGTCTGACTCCCTGATAGCCATAAATCCGACGGGCTGGAGCGGAGGTGGAGCGCGGGGTGGAACTGTGAACACTGGATAACATAAGACTGACTTTGAAAGTGCTGCCATGGCCCAACTTGCTGTCCACGCTGATGTCACCACCCATGATTTCGGTGAGCAGGCGAGTGATCGTCAGTCCCAAACCAGTGCCAATACGGCTTTCTCCTGGGAGTCGAATACGCTCAAAGGGGCGGAAAATACGTTCAATATTTTCCTCTGCAATCCCCTCGCCCGAATCCCGGACCGTAAATTCTGCTACCTGACTACGGTAGCGCAAGGTCAGAGAAACGCTTCCATGGTCCGTATATTTGATCGCATTGGACAGCAGGTTAATAAGGATCTGGCGCAGGCGCTTCTCATCGGTGGTGACCATCTCTGGCAGTGGGTTGGGACAGTGGTAATCAAAAGCCAGACCTTTCTCTTCAGCCTGCAACCGGAACATGGTCACCATTTGTTCCATCAGTAAGCCGATGCGCACCTGATCCCGGTGCAGATCGAGTCGACCGGCTTCGATTTTGGAAATATCCAGGAGCCCCTCAATCAGATCGGCCAGATATTCTCCGCTGTTGCGAATGACGCCCACGGCTTCTTTGCGGTGGGCCGGTATGGCTTCATCGTTTTCCATCAGCTGGGCATAGCCCAGAATCGAATTGAGCGGGGATCGAAGTTCATGGCTGATCCCGGTCAGATATCGACTCTTGGCGCCATTGGCTGCTTCCGCCTGCTCCTTGGCCTGCTGCAAAGCCTGATCAGTCCGTTTGTGCGCAACGATTTCTTCGGTCAGAAGCCGGGTTTGCCTTTGCGATTCTTCCTCTGCTACCACCCGGCTTTCGTGGGCCAGTACAAACAGCCAGCAAATCACTCCGGTGACAATCAGAAGAATAAAGAAAACCTTCCACAAGGTAAGGGAAAGCACCAGAGCTTCAGGTGCCGAGGCAACGGGTGTTTTAAAGTAAATGAGTGAGAGCAGTAGGCCAGACAAACCATTAATTAAAAAAAGAAGTGTCAGGAAATGACCAAGGCGAGAGCGCAGGCGGTTCAGTATGGCTTGGGGAAGCAGTTTGCTCAAAAATTCCTGAAGCTGTTCGTGATAACCCGCGCCAGGCTTACAGATGTCGCCGCATCGAGCGTCAAGCGAGCAACACAGGGAGCATATGATGCCATCATAGGCTGGGCAGTTGGTAACGTCCTCAGGTTCGAGTTTGTGCTCACAGATGGTGCATTGCACCAGTTGATGGTCCGTGGCAAGAAGCACGAAAGGGCGAGCCGTATAGAAACGCCCTGCCGTTTTCCAGGCAATCAGTGGCGCAGTTATCAGAGCGACACCCAAGGCGATAAAGTGGGACAGGGCCTGAGCGTAAACCCCAAGGGCGCCGGTATGGCAGGTTATACCAACCACTGAGGCGGCAAGCATAGCGCCAACGCCTACGGGATTGATGTCGTAAAGATGCGCGCGCTTGAATTCGATATGCGGGGGGCTGAAGCCTAGAGGCTTGTTAATCACCAGATCAGCTACCAGCGCCCCGACCCAGCCGATGGCAATAATGCCATAGAACCCCAGAGTTTCCTCCAGCGCCCGGTACACCCCTAGCTCCATGACCAGCAATGCAATCGCTACGTTAAAAAATAACCAGACTACACGCCCCGGGTGGCTGTGAGTCAAACGGGAGAAGAAGTTTGACCACGCGATAGAGCCAGCATAAGCATTGGTCACGTTGATTTTAAGTTGGCATAGAATGACAAAAATACCCGCCAGTGCCAGAGATATTTCCGGGGAATGGGTGATGTAATTGAATGCCACAAGATACATTTGAGTTGGGTCTGCTGCCTCTTCCGCAGAGATGCCCTGATTTAGTGCAAGCACGGCCAGAAACGAACCGGCCAAAATCTTGAATATGCCGATGACAATCCAGCCTGGTCCGCCGGCCATAACGGCGAACCACCAGCGGCGTTTTTCCGCTTGGTTTTGAGGTTCGGGAATGAAACGAAGGAAATCCACCTGTTCGCCGATCTGGGCAATGAGTGAGAAAACAACCGCCGCCGCGGCGCCAAATGCCACAACATTGAGCCCTTGCCCGGCCACCGGGCTCAGACCTTCAAACTGTGTCCAGTCGCCAACGGAGGAGGCGTCCGCATAGATTATGAATACGAAGGGGGCCAGTTGTAACAGAATCCACACAGGCTGCGTCCATACCTGAAACCGGCTGATGGTGGTGATGCCGTGTATAACGAGAGGGATAACAGCGACTGCGCAGATGAGATAGCCAATCACCAGAGGAATGTTGAACAGCATTTCCAGAGCCATGGCCATGATGGCGGCCTCTATGGCGAAGAAAATGAACGTAAAGCTGGCATAGATGAGCGATGTGATGGTTGAACCAATATAGCCAAAGCCAGCGCCCCGGGTGAGCAGATCAATGTCCACACCGTAGCGGGCAGCGTAGTAACTGATAGGGATGGCAGTCAGAAAGATCATGAGGCCGACTGCAAGAATAGCCGCCACCGCGTTATCGAATCCGTAGTACAGCGTTATGGAGCCACCGATGGCTTCCATGGCCAGAAACGAGATTGCACCGAGAGCAGTGTTGGTAACCCGTCCCGCAGACCAGCGCCGTGCGCTCTTGGCGGTAAAACGCAGAGCGTAATCTTCGAGCGTCTGGTTGGCGACCCATTGGTTGTATCGACGCCTAACCCTGAAGATGTTCTGTCTTGCCGCCATTGCTGCCTTGTCTCTGGAATAGGAAGGGTGCCCGATTTTGGTGCGGTTTGACGCTCCTAAATGTCGGACAAGGAAGTCTTTACAACTTTTGTGCCAAAGCCTGCCTTGCAGGAATAAACGGATGCCATTAGTTCGTGCGGGTGTGGCATTTGCCCACGAAGAGGAAATGCGTCAAATGACGTAGTCTGCTGGGGCGATTACCGAATGGGCGCCCATTAAGGGGTCTAGCAGAATGTTTGGGGTAGGCGCTGTGCTCTCCTGAGGGTGGTGTGCAGCACCGGCTTTCCAAACACTGTGAGGATTCACCATGGGTACGACAGATACAACCGCCACCGGGCGGTCAGATGGCAAAAGATCAGGGTTTCGAAAGAGCCTGATGACACTGGCGGCGTCCGTCATGCTGGCGTCATCTGTGCAAGCAGCCACGCCAAGCACAGCTGAGGTCAACACCACAGAGCTGGCGGTTACCGATGACACCGTCACGGTCGGCATTCTGCATTCTATCACCGGCACAATGGCGATCAGTGAGATCGGTTCGGTGCAGGCGGAAAAACTCGCCATCGATCAGATCAACGCCTCCGGCGGCGTTCTCGGTCGCCAGATTGAGTTTGTTCAGGAAGATGGTGCCAGTGACTGGCCAACCTTCGCTGAGAAAACCCGTAAGTTGCTGCGTCAGGACAATGTTGCGGCTATTTTTGGTGCCTGGACTTCAGCATCACGTAAAGCCATCCTGCCGGTAATTGAACAGTTCAACGGCATGTTGTACTACCCGACTTTCTACGAGGGTCTGGAACAGTCCCCCAACGTTGTCTACACCGGGCAGGAAGCGACTCAGCAAATCCTCGCAAGTATCGACTGGGCAGTTGAGACCAAAGGTGCCAAGACATTCTACCTGCTGGGTTCGGATTATATCTGGCCTCGTACCTCCAACAAGATTGCCCGCAAGCACATCGACAAGCTGGGCCTGAAAGTCGTGGGTGAAGAGTACTACCCATTGGGCCATACCCAGTTCAACTCGGTTATCAACAAGATCAAGCTCAAGAAGCCGGACGTTATCTTTGCGTCAGTCGTGGGCGGCTCCAATGTGGCTTTCTACAAGCAAATGAAAGCCGCTGGTGTTGATTTCACCGATGAGAAGCCTCTGCTGCTGACCATCTCCGTAACCGAGGACGAAATTCGGGGTATCGGTGGTGAGAATGTGGAAGGTATCTACGCCTCCATGAAGTACTTCCAGAGCCTTGATAACCCCAACAACAAAGAGTTTGTTGCGGCATTCAAGGAAGCCTACGGCGATGACATGGTTATCGGCGACGTAACCCAGGCGGCCTACCTCGGCCCATGGTTGTGGAAAGCAGCTGTTGAAAAGGCAGGTTCTTTCGATATCGACAAGATCCGTGAAGAGTTCGCTGGCATCGAGTTCGACAAGGCGCCTGAAGGCTACGTACGTATCCACGAGAACCATCACCTCTGGTCCAAGACCCGTATCGGCCAGGCACAGATTGATGGCCAGTACAAAGTGGTTCACGAGACCGAAGAACTGATGGAACCGGATCCGTTCCCCGAAGGTTACCAGTAAGACCGGATAGCCGGCGCCTCAAGGCGCCGGCATCTTTTGCCTCTAAAACGCTAAGCATATTGGTTTGATCGGGGAGTACGAGTCATGTTCGATGGCTACACCAGCAGTGAATTGATGTCGATATTTGCCATGCAGGGGTTTGCCGGGCTCTCCCTGTTTTCAGTCTTCGTACTGATGGCTCTGGGCCTTGCGATCATCTTTGGACAGATGGGAGTGATCAATATGGCCCACGGGGAGTTCATGATCCTCGGTGCCTACACAACCTATCTGACATCTGGATTTTTTCAATCCTATCTGCCAGGACTGTTCGGCGGGTACTTCTTTATCGCCATGGTTCTGGCCTTCTTTATTTGTGCCGCGTTGGGAGCACTCGTTGAGTGGCTCATGATACGGCATCTCTACCACCGACCACTCGATACTCTCCTGGCTACCTGGGGCCTGAGCCTGATCATGCAGCAGGCGTATCGCTCTATCTTCGGAGCCCGGGAAGTGGGTGTTGATCTACCAGAATGGATGATGGGTGCAATCCCGGTAACCGACATGGTCGACCTGCCAATCAACGGCCTCTTCGTTATGGTCATCGCACTTTCGGTCGCGGTGGGTGTGTACTTGCTTATGTATCGCTCCGGCTACGGCAAGAAGGTTCGTGCTGTGGTTCAGAATCGCCCCATGGCGGAAGCCGTGGGCATCAACAGTGCGGGTATAGACCGGGCTACCTTTGCTCTTGGCTGCGGCATTGCCGGTATTGCCGGAGCTGCATTCACCATGATTGGCTCCACCGGCCCCTCGTCCGGACAGGCCTACATCGTTGATACCTTCCTGGTTGTGGTGTTTGGCGGTGCCCAAAGCCTGATTGGCACGATTGTATCTGCCTTCGGTATCTCGCAGGCCCAGTCCACCATGGAGTTCTTCCTCAGTGGTTCCATGGCCAAGGTACTGACCCTGCTGGTTGTTATCGGAATTCTGATGATACGTCCGGAAGGACTTATGGCCCTGAAGGTCCGTCGCTAGGAGATTGTCATGAAGCATTCATCCCTTATGAAGTGGTTTGTTTCCCGAGAGGGACTGTATTACCTGGCATTGGCCTTCCTGCTGGTGGTTATCTTGCCGCTTACCCTGGATTCGTTCCGTCTGAACATGGTGGGTAAGTATCTGACATACGCATTCGTGGCGATTGGTCTGGTCATGTGCTGGGGCAAGGCTGGTATCCTCAGCCTGGGCCAGGGCGTGTTCTTTGGCCTTGGCGGATACTGCATGGCCATGTTCCTTAAACTGGAGGCCTCTACGCCGGAGGCCACAGCTATTCAGTCCACGCCCGGCATCCCGGACTTCATGGACTGGAACCAGCTCACCGAACTGCCCTGGTTCTGGGAACCGTTCCACAGCTTCTCGTTTACCTTGTTGGCTGTTATTGGTGTGCCGGTTCTGCTGGCGTTTGTTATCGGTATTGCCATGTTCACCCGGCGTGTGGGTGGCGTGTATTTCGCCATCATCACTCAGGCTATAGCTGCGGTCCTGACCATCCTGATTATCGGTCAACAAGGTTATACCGGTGGTGTTAACGGCATTACCGATCTACAGACCCTTATGGGCTGGGACATCCGTACCGATGAGGCCAGGAACATCCTGTATTTCATCTGCGTCGCTATGCTTTTCCTCTGCCTGTTCGCAGCGCGTCTTGTTCAGAACCGCAAACTGGGTCGTATCCTGGTTGCCATGAACGCCCAGGAGATGCGGGTTCGCTTCTCCGGCTATGACGTGGCGGCATTCAAGATCTTTGTATTCTGCCTGGCTGCGGCGTTCGCCGGCATTGGTGGCGCTCTGTTCACCCTTTTGGTGGGCTTCATGTCACCGTCTTTCATCGGCATTGTTGCCTCCATCGAGATGGTCATCTTCTGTGCCCTTGGCGGCCGCCTGTCCATCCTTGGTGCTGTTTACGGTGCCCTGCTGGTTAATGCCGCCAAAAGTGGCTTCTCCGAGTCTTTCCCTGAGCTTTGGCCTTTTGCCATGGGTGCCCTGTTCATCGGTGTGGTGCTGGCATTCCCGGATGGCCTTGCGGGGCTCTACAAGAGCTACGTTATGCCCCTGGAAGACAAGGTGTTCAAGCGCAACAAGAGCAAATCTGCACCTGTGGGAGCTACTCCGGCTGCTAAAAAGGCCGATGACTACAGTCCGATGGCAAACACCTGCAGCCCGGAGAAATCGTGATGAGCATAGCCAAGAGCAAAAGCGGGGATTTTCTGCTGGCAGTTGAGGGCCTGACCGTCTCCTTCGATGGTTTCAAGGCAGTGGACGATTTGTCCTTCTACCTGGACCCCAAGGAAATCCGGGTCATCATTGGCCCGAACGGCGCGGGTAAAACCACGGTTCTGGATCTGATTTGTGGCAAGACCAAGGCCACATCCGGGTCCATCAAATTTGCGGGTAAGGAGCTGACCAAGCTCAAAGAACACCAGATTGTCCATTCAGGCGTGGGCCGGAAGTTCCAGACTCCGTCTGTGTTTGAGGACTTGACGGTATTCGAGAACCTCGAGGTCTCCTATCCACAGGGCCACAGTGTGATCGGCGCACTCGCGTTCAAGCGGGACGCGGCGGTTATTGAGGCTGTTGAAGACGTAGCGAAAACCATCTTCCTCACCGAAGCCCTGCACGAACCTGCAGCGCTCCTAAGCCACGGCCAGAAACAGTGGTTGGAGATCGGCATGCTACTGATTCAGAAACCGGACCTGCTGATGCTGGATGAACCGGTGGCCGGCATGTCTGTGGCGGAAAGGAAGAAAACGGCGGAACTGCTTCGGGTGATCACCAAGGATCATACGGTTCTGGTTATTGAGCATGACATGCAGTTTGTCGGCGACATCGCTGACCGGGTCACGGTCATGCACCAGGGCAAGGTTCTCTCGGAAGGATCCATCGATCACGTGAAGTCAGATCCTAAAGTCATCGAAGTCTACCTGGGGCATTGATCATGTTAAGCATCAAACATCATTTGGTGGCCTATGGCCAAAGCACCATCATCCAGGACCTGAACCTCGATGTGAAAAAAAACGAGATTGTGGCTGTGGTTGGCCGCAATGGCATGGGCAAGACTACGTTGATGAAGTCTCTTGTTGGCATGACGCCAACCAAAGGCGGCGAAGTCAGCCTGGACGGTGTTGACCTGACCCGCCTCAAAAGTTTTCAGCGTGTGCGCGCCGGCATCGGCTTTGTTCCTCAGGGGCGGATGATCTTTCCGACTCTTACGGTGCGGGAAAACATTGAAACCGGGCTCGCCGCAGTGGGCGAGAAGAAGGTACCAGAAGATCTGTACGAAATGTTTCCGGTGCTGAAAGAGATGCAGAATCGGCGCGGCGGCAACCTGTCCGGTGGTCAGCAACAGCAGTTAGCTATTGCCCGTGCATTGGCAACGCGACCGAAGGTGTTGCTGCTCGACGAACCCACCGAGGGCATTCAGCCCAACATCATCAAGGAAATTGCTCAAACACTACGACGCATCCGCGATGAGCGTGGGCTGTCGATCGTGGTCTCGGAACAGGTCCTTAGTTTTGTAATGGATGCTGCGGATCGAATTCTGGTGATCGAGAAGGGTGCGATCGTCCATGAAGAGAGCCGGGCTGAAGCGAATCAGGAGAAGATTGCCAGTTATCTGGCTGTTTAGTTTGGTGCAAGCCGCTGGGGCGGGGCAAAATTCTGAGTAAGATTTTCGGGAGAGTAATTTATGAGACACGGTGATATTTCCAGCAGTAACGATACCGTTGGCGTTGCGGTAGTGAACTACAAGATGCCGAGGCTACATACCAAGGCCGAAGTGTTGGATAACGCCCGCAAGATTGCGGACATGATCAAAGGCATGAAAGTCGGCCTGCCGGGTATGGATCTGGTGGTGTTCCCGGAATACAGCACCATGGGCATCATGTACGACAATGACGAGATGATGGAAACCGCCGCTACGATTCCTGGCGATGAAACGGCGATTTTCTCTGCCGCCTGCCGTGAATCCAACACCTGGGGTATTTTCTCCCTGACTGGCGAGCGTCATGAGGACCACCCCAATAAGGCCCCCTATAACACTCTGATTCTCATCAATAACGAAGGTGAGATTGTTCAGAAGTACCGCAAGTGTGTTCCCTGGTGTCCGATTGAGGGCTGGTATCCGGGTGATACCACTTACGTCAGCGAAGGTCCCAAGGGCATGAAAATCAGCCTGATCATCTGTGATGACGGCAATTACCCGGAGATCTGGCGTGATTGTGCCATGAAAGGCGCTGAGCTGATTGTGCGTTGTCAGGGTTATATGTACCCGGCCAAGGAACAGCAGGTGATGATGTCCAAGAGCATGGCATGGGCGAACAACTGCTATGTGGCGGTTGCGAACGCATCCGGCTTCGACGGTGTTTATTCCTACTTCGGCCATTCCGCAATCATCGGTTTTGATGGCCGCACTCTGGGTGAGTGTGGTGAGGAAGATATGGGTATTCAATATGCCCAGCTTTCAATCAGCCAGATTCGCGATGCCCGTGCCAATGACCAGTCCCAGAACCACCTGTTCAAACTCTTGCACCGGGGCTACACGGGTGTGCATAACTCCGGCGACGGCGACAAGGGCGTGGCAGACTGCCCGTTCGAGTTCTATCGCACCTGGGTGATGGATGCCGAGAAGGCTCAGGAAAATGTTGAGGCAATGACCAGAAAGACCGTCGGCACCGCCGAGTGCCCGGTGGGTTCCTTGCCGTTTGACGGCAAAGAAAAGTCTGCAGGAGCTTAAAGCCGGGAGGTGCTGATGCCGTTTATTAATGAGCGGCTGGAAGCCAACCGGGAGATCATTGAAAAGAACCGGGCCGCCTCAGGCCCGGTTCGTGCTTCCCGGTTTCGCTTTGAGCCAGATGTTGTTATGTCCCGCCTGCGGGAGAACATTGTGGGACAGGATGAAGCCCTGACTGCGATGGAATCCATGCTGGTACGAGTGAAGGCCGATATTGGCGAGGAAAATCGACCGCTGGCGGTGCATCTGTTCCTTGGTCCCACCGGCGTTGGTAAAACCGAAACTGTACGCCTCATTGCCGAAGCCATTCATGGCAACCGGGACGGGCTGTGTCGTATCGATATGAACACCCTGGCTCAGGAACACTACGCGGCTGCACTTACCGGTGCACCGCCGGGTTATGTGGGCAGTAAAGAAGGCCACAGCCTGTTTGATCTGGATAAGGTCCAGGGCTCGTTCAGCAAGCCAGGCATAGTGCTTTTCGATGAAATCGAGAAAGCCAGTAAGGAAGTGGTCCGCACTCTGTTGAATGTTCTCGATACCGGCCGGCTGGTTTTTCCCTCCGGAAACCGTGAAATCGATTTCCGCAACACGCTGATCTTCATGACGAGCAATGCCGGGGCGTTGGATGCCGAGGAGCACGAACAGCGCTATCAGAAGGGTTGGCGTCGTTGGCTGGGACTGTCGCCCGGTGAGAGTGAGTCTTTACGGGATGTCGCTCTACGCCGACATTTCGACCCCGAATTTCTCAATCGCATTGATCAGATTCTTACCTTTAACAGCCTTACCGATAACTGGCTTGAGGCGCTGCTGGACATAGAGTTGGCAGGTCTCAATCGCCGGTTGGGCAAAAAACAGGCAGAGCTGTCTCTGTCTACTAAGCTTAGGGGCGAGCTGTGTCGTGGCTACGATGCCCGCTACGGTGCCCGGGAGATGTTGCGGGCCTTTCGCCAGCGATTGGAACCGGCGGTAGCGAAGGCGTTGCTGGCCTATTCTCACTGCCAACGGTTTGAGGCCGACGTGCAGAACGGGACAGTTGTAGTGCACCAATACGTCGAATGACGTAGGTGCCGGGGGCATTTTGCGAATACCGCTCCCGGCGGCGATAACCGATAGTGAATCACGTCAGCGCGGAAGCCTTCGGGCACTGCGTGTTACCGCTTTGAACCCTGAAGCCAAGAACCTAGGAGCGCCCGTTATGGCCGAAACCCTGATCAAAATCGATAGAAGCAAATCTGCTTACGAGAATGAGCAAATTCATAACCGCTGGCACCCGGACATCCCTATGGCCGCGACGGTAAAGCCAGGAGATGATTTTGTTCTGGAATGCTACGACTGGACCGGCGGGCAGATCAAAAACGACGACTGCGCAGACGATATCCGCGACGTGGATCTTACTCAGGTGCATTTCCTTTCTGGACCTGTTGCCGTTGAAGGCGCAGAGCCCGGTGACCTGCTAGAGGTAGACATTCTGGATATTGGTGCCTTCCAGGACAGCCAATGGGGTTTTAACGGCTTCTTCGCCAAGAAGAACGGTGGCGGCTTTCTGACCGAGAAGTTCCCAATGGCGCAGAAATCCATATGGGATTTCAACGGCATGTTCACCAAATCCCGTCATATTCCTAATGTCGAATTCGCTGGCATGATTCACCCCGGTCTGATTGGCTGCTTGCCGTCCAAAGAAATGTTGACGGAGTGGAACCGCCGCGAGAAAGAACTTTACGACACAGAACCAAACCGGGTACCTGGGCTGGCCAACATGCCGTATGCCGACACTGCGCATTTGGGCAAGCTGGCAGGTGATGCAGCCAAACAAGCAGCGACAGAAGCCGCCCGTACCGTGCCTCCCCGTGAACACGGCGGCAACTGCGACATCAAGGATTTGTCCCGGGGTTCCAAAGCTTACTTCCCGGTGTATGTGAAAGGTGCCGGCCTGTCGGTGGGCGATCTTCACTTCAGTCAGGGCGACGGCGAGATCACCTTCTGTGGTGCGATCGAAATGGCTGGTTGGATTCACCTGCGGGTTAATCTGATCAAGGATGGCATGTCCAAGTACGGCATCAAGAACCCTGTGTTCAAGCCCAGTACTATCAAGCCACGTTACGAAGACTACGTGATCTTTGAAGGCATTTCGGTGGATGAGGAAGGCAAGCAGCATTACCTGGATGTGCAGGTTGCTTATCGTCAGGCCTGCCTGAACGCTATCGAGTATTTGACGAAATTCGGCTATACACCTGCTCAGGGCTACGCATTGCTAGGCTGTGCACCAGTGGAAGGTCATATCAGTGGTGTGGTGGACGTGCCGAATGCTTGTGCCACCCTTTGGTTGCCAACAGAGATCTTTGACTTCGATATCAACCCTACGGCGGAAGGCCCGACCAAGAAAGTTACCCCGGGAACCGACGTACCCCTGTCGCCAGATAAGGAGTAACAGACCATGCCGTTGTACGACTACAAGTGCCGCGAGCACGGTCTGTTTCAGGAGTTGGCTACCATGGCGGAGGCCGGACATCCGGCGAACTGCCCAGAGTGTAAGGTGCTTTCACCGCGAGTAATCCTTCTGCCTCCAGAGGTACTCGCCATGGACCCGGCTCTGCGCAAGGCGCAAGCCCGCAACGAGAAAGCCCGGCATGAGCCGATTATCTCCACTGCGGACCAGCGCGCACGGGATGCAGATCATCGCAAGAGCTGTGGCTGCAAGAAAAAATCAGACGGCAAACACATGCTGTTCTATACCGCCGATGGGAAAAAGATGTTCCCATCCATGCGGCCATGGATGATCAGTCACTGATTCGTTCGTGTTTAATGTTTCAAGTTTTAGCCCCTTCGGGGGCTTTTTTTGTTCTCTGCCTACAGATATCTTGAAAAAGGTTCGGGTGTGTTTATCTAATAATCAATCTGAGCTGGAAATGACCAGTGCTGATCTGGAACACCCAGTGACGGCGTTATGCCTTCACGCATACAAAAATCGCATTCCCCGACGTCTTGTCCCACGGAATGATTCTCTCGTAGTCGTGTTCAAGGATGTGGACATCAAAAAACGGTTCCAGAATTTTTGTCAGTTCTTCAAAACCTGAAGCCACCATAGGATGTACGTCTTCCCACGATTGGGTGACGCCTCCAGTTGTTTTCTTGATGCTGAGTTTCAGGGATTGTTTTCCGCCTTCGCCAGGGTAGTGCCATGCGGAGCGGAAGGTGAAAAGGCTACCCCCTTGATCGACAGTGTGTTGTTCAAACAGGTTGTTGTCGATCTTGTTTTTATCGACGGAATTGAAGCAAAACATGCCGCCTGGCTTGAGTGCCCTATGTGCACTGGCAATACACTGTTTTAGTTTTTCGATAGCGCCGCTGTAGTGAATGGAATACAGAAAGCAGGTGATCAAATCCAAAGGTTCATCAACCTGAAAATCGCACATATCCCCCAATGTAAATTGCGCTTCCGGACACCGAGTTTTTGCTTGCGCCAGCATAGGTGGGTTTATGTCAAGGCCGCTGCTCTGATACCCGAAATCGATAAAATAGCGCACGTGAGGCCCCGTTCCGCAGGCGAGATCTTGGTGGGCATTACCATCGTTGCCAAAAAGCTGGTGCAGCCTACGAACGCCGTAACTTTGCGCGTGGTAGTTAATGTCTGCGCACATCAGGTCGTAATAAGCGGATAAGTCGGTATATAAATAATTAGAGGACATGGCGACCTGACGGATTTAGCAGGGAAAAGGGTATGAGAGTCTGGCGGCGCATCCTAAACCAATCCGCAGTATTTGCGAAGCGGATAAAATCTAGGGAGACTCAGCTACTTCTAACCGGGGATTTCTCGGGTAGTAGCGCTCCGGCAGCCGTTCAATGTAAGGAAAAAAGCGGGCGTCTTTATAAGGCATTTTCATAAAGCCGGATACGCCCAACCCGGTGATTTGATCTACAGCCGCCAGAATTTCATCTAACCGCTGGCGGAACTCGCCTTCTTTATCTGGGTCCAACAGCCTGTATTGGCTGTGTATTTTTAGGTGAAGGGGTAAAGCCTCGAAAATAATCATCCCGGTGTGACGGATACTATTGAGCGCTTCGAGGGATTTGATGATGGATTGCGGCAGTACCAAGAATTCCTCCGGGTCTGGCCCATCTTCAAAGTAGGAATGCACGCGTGAGCGATCCTCTACTTCCGGTGCGGAACTTACCTGATAGGGCAGTCGCATTTCCGGTGGCGCTACGAACGGTTGGTCTTGTTCATTCCGTTCGATGTGCAGAGTGTCTCTGGCGTTGAACAGGCAGCTTTTGAATATGCCCTGCCGGTAGATCGCCTGAGCTAAGTGAACCATGTTGTTCACAGCCGTGGTGAAGGCGGTTCGGAGTTCGGGGTCGTGTAGGTTCAAAGAGGTGTCCACATAAACACCGTCAGGTTCCCAGCGCACAGCAAGGCCACCTTCTACCGGGTATCGGCCCAACCGACTTACTGCAGCCAGAAAGGCTTTTTCAGTGTCCCCCATGCCCTGCATGAAATTTTTGTAGTAGCGATCGAGCTGCACGTCGTTCACATCATTCAGAGATTCGTCGGCGCCTTCCTGCCGCAAAAAAGCTTTTCGGGAGCTGTAAACAACGGTGTCGATTTCACGATCCGAGATTCGCAACCAGATGGGCACCAGTTGTGTAGGAGGTGGTTCCGGCAGATCGATCATCACCGTGCGCCCCATGCGCGGCATCTCTTTCAGGTAATGATCACCGGCTCGCATGCGCAAGGCAGGATCTGGGTCCAGCATGCCGTCTAGCATGCGGGCAAACTCCATGGGCAAGCCGAGTGACGTTGCAGGAATGGCCAGATGGCCGAAACGGCAGGATTGCCCGGAGGCCAGCGCATAAAGAGTGGCTGCTGCACCTTGTTCGTCAAATCGCGGCGATGAGAGCCCACCGTAAAGCTGCTCCTCACCAATAAAGTACACATCGCCCAAGCGGGCGTTGGTTTGTTGCAGGTTGTCGGACATCAGTTCCATTACGCTGGGGCTGAGGAACTGTTGGTTGGCGTCCAGCTGTGCAAAGACTGAGGAGCCCCAGTCGATCAGGGCGATGTTCTCGGTTTCAGCATCAAACACCAGATTGGACGGTTTGATATCCCCGTGCACAATCGGGCGCCGTCCGTTATCGGTCTCACGTCGCAGATTGCGCAGTATATCGGCCAACTGGTCGGCGATACGTATAATCAGGCGTGGGCTTAGGCGTCCCTCCCGCAACGAGACTTCTTCCAGATTAAAACCGGGTGCGCGCTCCATAACCAGAATCGGCTGGCTACCCGCGCGGTGGTAGGCAACCAGAGCAGGTACCCGAGGATGCTCTACCTGCTCCAGAATATACGCTTCGTCTTCCAGCCGGTCATGCAGGTGCTGGGGCAGGGTGATGCGGGTGAACTTGAATACATGCTCAAGATCCCGTGCACCCTCCAGCGACAGCCGACCGGCAAAGACAAAACCAAAGGCGCCTTTGCCAATCATCGCAACATCGGCGTAGCCCATCTGCTTGAGCTGGGTTGTGCATAACTCAACCCAATCTTTCAGCTTTCGCGCATCGTCGTGGCTGAGCAAGTATATGGACTGCTCTTCCGGGATGTAGAACTGCTGAAGCTGCGCCTGTCGCGGCGATGACGGGTACGGTGGCGCCATACCGGTTAGCCCATGTGCAGAAGCATGGTTTGCGGTGATTCCAAATAGCTCTTCCACAGGTTATTGAAGCGAGCGATGGTGCCGCCATCAATAATGCGATGATCTCCCGCCCAGCTGATCGTCATAATTGAACGTTCCACTACTTGCCCGTTGGTATCAAAGCGCGGCAGCTTCTGTGTGCGCCCCAAGGCCACAATCGCCACTTCCGGAGCATTGATAATGGGCGAAGCATAGGTGCCGCCCAGTGCGCCAATGTTGGAAATGGTGATGGTGCCGCCTTTGAGATCTGCCTGGCTGACCCGCCCTTCCCGGGCGGCTTCTGTTAGGCGGGTTACCTCGTCGGCAATTTCCAGCAAGGTTAGCTGGCCCACGTTTTTAACATTAGGTACAAGCAGCCCGATTTTGCTGTCTACCGCCATCCCAACGTTACAACTCGGCTGGTAATGGATTTCGGTAACGTCCTCGTTAATCTGGCTGTTGAGTATTGGGTACTCACGCACGGCGAGAGCAATGGCCTTCATAATGAAAGGCATCAAGGTTAGGCGGGAACCACGGGCTTCGGCTTCCGGCTTTAGCTGCTGGCGCAGGTTTAGCAATTCCGTCACATCAATATCTTCGCTGAAGTTGAAGTGCGGAATGGTAGATGCAGACGCCACCATGCGCTTGGCCATCACAGCCTGCATACCCTTGATGGGTTCTACGCGAACCTCTTGGCTTTGTTCCGGCCTATGTGGTTTGCTTGTTGAGGCTGACGAACGCTCTGCAGCAGGCTGCTCAAGGTGCGATAACACATCTTCTTTGAGCACACGGCCGTCTTTGCCAGAGCCTTCGATATCCGACAGCGTCAGCTCATTCTCGCGCACCAAGCGGCGTACCGCAGGGCTGGCGGGAATTCGTTGCCCGTCTTGTCGTGCTGAGGGAATGGCAGCAGGTGTCTCTGCAGACTCTGGGCTGGCTTTTGGTTCAGGGCTATTTTTCGACTCAGGGCTGCTCCCAGACTCGCGGCCCTTCTCGGGCTCGCCGCTTTTACCTTCGGCGCTGGCCTGACCATCCGAGTTTTCACCGCTCTCATCCACCAACTCAAACAACGGCGCGTGTACTTTGGCTATGTCGCCTTCTTTCCAGTACAGCTTGGTAACCCGGCCCTTATAGGGGGCGGGGATTTCCACCAGCGCTTTGTCGGTCATCACTTCTGCAACTGGCTGATCCTCTTCGATCAGGTCACCTTCACTCACCAGCCATTTAACCAGTTCACATTCCACGATACCTTCGCCGATATCGGGCAGTATAAAATCGCTCATCATTGTTCTCCTGTCCGGATATCCGCTTAGAATTCGACGCTTTCCCGAATGGCCTCATAGACCTTCAGGTGGTTGGGGAAGTGCTCTTTCTCAAGCACCAGCGGGAAGGGGGTATCCATCCCGGTAACCCGTGCGATAGGCGATTCCAGATAGAGGAAACAACGTTCCTGAATCGTTGCGGCTATCTCTCCGGCAAAGCCTCCCGTAAGAGGTGCTTCGTGGGTGATGACCAAACGCCCGGTTTTGAGTACGGATTCAGCGACGGTTTCCACATCCCAGGGCAGGATCGTGCGCAGATCAATGACTTCGCAGGAGAAGCCTTCTTTCTCGGCCATCTCGACGGCTTTGTCGATGACTTCCATCTGGGCGCCCCAGCCCAGCACCGTCACATCGGTGCCTTCTTTAAGGACTTCGGCTTCGCCCAGAGGCAGCTGATACTCGCCCTCAGGCACTTCGCCTACAGAAGCCCGGTACAGGCGCTTTGGTTCGAAGAACAGGGTGGGGTTGGGGTCGTTGATAGAGGCCAGCAGCAGCCCTTTCGCTTGGTGCGGGTTGCGGGGTACCACTATCTTCAAGCCCGGGGTGTGGGCGAAATAGGCTTCCGGTGACTGCGAGTGGTAAAGGCCACCGGCAATACCACCGCCGTAAGGGGTACGGATAGTCATGTTGCCCACGTTGAATAGATTGCCCGAACGGTAACGAAACTTGGCCGACTCGTT
The DNA here is from genome assembly GCF_018860765.1 of Marinobacter salexigens. GTDB lineage: Bacteria > Pseudomonadota > Gammaproteobacteria > Pseudomonadales > Oleiphilaceae > Marinobacter > Marinobacter salexigens_A. Next base: position 6,672 of record NZ_JAHKPV010000006.1, on the reverse strand, counting down.
AACAATCTGATCAAAGGCGGGGAATATGTAGTCTGCAAACTGAATCTCGGCTACCGGGAAAGAGCCTTGGGCCGCAAGCCCGTTAGCGAAACCGATAATGCCTTGCTCCACCAGAGGCGTGTTGAAGCAGCGACCTTTGCCGTACTTCTGTTGCAGGTTGCTGGTGGCCCGAAATACACCACCAAAAATGCCCACATCTTCTCCAAAGCACAAAACCTTGTCGTTGGCAGCCATCGCCAGATCAAGGGCGTTGTTGATGGCTTGCAGCATGTTCATCTTGGCCATGTTATGCCCCTCCTTGAACGTGAATAGCCGACTTGGGGTATTCATCGGGATACTTGCGAATGTGTGCCTTCAGTTTCTCAAACTGCGCGTTCAGCAGCGGAGGCACTTCGTCGTAAACATCCGTTACCAGAGTTTCCAATGGGGGTGGTGGCAGTTTCTGGGCCCGCTTCATGGTTTCGAGTACTTCGCGGCGCAGGCGTTCCTGCAGCTCTTTTTCTTCACCCTCACTCCACCATTTTTTCTTGGTGATCCAGTTTTGCATGCGCAGAATGGGGTCTTTTTCGCGCCACACAGCTTCTTCGTCTTTGCTGCGATAACCCGAAGGGTCATCCGATGATGAATGTGCTGCCAGCCGGTAGGACATGGCTTCGATCAAAACAGGGCGGTTCTCTTCAACGGCCAGTTTGCGGGCTGCTTCAGTGGCTTGATAAACGGCTAGAATATCGTTGCCGTCTACGCGAATGGTGTCCATTTTGTAGCCATAGCCACGGGGCGCTATGCCATCGGCGGCAAATTGCTCGTCAGCAGGGGTGGAAATGGCATAGCCATTGTTACGACAGAAGAAAATCGCGGGTACGCGGTGTACAGCGGCCATGTTTAGGCCGGCGTGGAAGTCGCCTTCCGAAGCGGCGCCTTCCCCGAAGTAGACAATGGTGCAATGCCCCTCCCCGGCCATTTTCTGGCCATAGGCGTAGCCGGTAGCCTGTGGAATCTGGGTGGCCAGAGGAGATGAGATGGTCATGTAGTTGAGCTTGCTGGAGCCATAGTGAACCGGCATTTGGCGGCCCTTGCCGTAGTCCTTCTCATTGCCGAACAACTGGTTCATGAACTCGTCAATGGTAAAGCCACGATAAGCCAGTGCGCCTTGCTCACGGTACTGGCCCATGATCATGTCGGCATCGTCCAGCGCAGCGGTACTGCCGATAACGGAAGCCTCTTCGCCAGTGCACTGCATGTAAAAGCTCAGACGGCCTTGACGCTGGGCACCCAGCATACGCTCGTCCAACACGCGGGTGGTTACCATGGCGTGGTAGATTCGCAGAGCCTTTTCTTTATCAATGTCAGGAGCTTTGCCGCCTTTGTAGAGGGAGCCGTCCTGCTTGAGAAGTTTGAAGGTCGGTATGCGATATTCCGCACCGTCCGTAAAAACAGGGGTATAAACGGTTTTGGATTTTGTTGTTGTCATAATCCTCGTCCTGGGGTGATGGCTTGAGGAACAGAATGCCCCTTGTGAGGGCCTCGTTAAATTGTGGAGCTTTGTCCTATCTGCCGGTGTTTTTCCAGAGTATAGAACGCAATATGCAACCCTGCCGGTGTTGCAATGGGCTCCTTGTGCCAATTTTCCCGATTTGGGTAAAACCGAGTCTGACTGGCTGATGTTGACCTTAACGTAAAGTGCAGCTCTTGGATAGTCTCCTTTTGGGGTGAGCTATTGCTCCGAAAAAGCTAGACTGCCAAGCTGCGCTATCGGCTCGAATTACACCGGATGGGATTCTTAAAAAAGGTAAAGGGATTTGGAAGCGATACTTATTTTGCTTGGCGTTGGACTCGCACTGTTCATACCTGTGGGCTCTGCTCTGGGCCTTCTGGCTTTCCTAAAGCGGAATGAGCAAGACGCTCGTGTTGATGCGCTAAAGGCCGAGGTTGCCTCGCTGAGCCTTGAGCTGACCGAGTTGCGTTCGCATGTTAAACAGGGGCAGCCTTCAGGAGCCCAAGAGCAAGACACGCAGGCGTCGGTTTTTGTTGAGCCTGCCGAGGCGATATTGAGTGAGCCTGAGGAGCCAGAACCCGGACCCGGACCCACTGAACCCACGCCGCATACCCCAGTTTCGCCTCGTAAGCCGTCTCCTATAGTAGCCGCCCTAAAAGAAAACTGGATGGTTTGGTTGGGCGGCCTGAGTGTCGCGCTCGCTGGCATCTTTATGGTGAGCCATTCTATCAGCGCCGGACTGATAGGCCCTGTGCAGCAACTGTTACTTGCCCTGATTACGGGCGTTGCCCTGCACGCAGGCGCAGAATACCTGCGCAGGCGGCACATGAGCACAGATCAGGTGTTTGCCGCCTTGGCGGGTGGGGGCAGTATTACGCTATACGCCGCACTGCTCGCCGGTGTTCACCATTACCAGTTAATCAGCCCAGTTGCCGGGTTGATCATGCTCGCGGTTGTCTCCTTAGCCACCATGGTGTTCGCTCTTGTGCATGGCCCATTGTTGGCCATTATGGGGCTGAGTGGCGCCTATATTGTGCCTCTGCTTATCGGTGGGGAAGAGGGCAGCGTCGCCTTTGTGCTCTCGTACAGCTTCCTGATTACGGTCAGTTCTCTGTTGTTAATGCGTTACATTTTTCGTGATTGGCTTTGGTATGCCACGCTGGCCGGGGCCTTGCTTTGGTGGGCAGCCACTGTGGCTGCAGCGCCTACTGAACTGGCGACGGCCGTGTATCTGACCGCTTTGTTTATTGTTTTTGCGTTCTTGCCGGGACAAGAGCAGGCAGCCCCTTCACGTTTGCGCGAGGCACTTCTGCCGCTATTAGCGATCTGGGGTATTTCGATTGCACATCAATCTGGTGATAACCCGGCGTTTTGGAGCTGGCTGCTTATTCTGCCTGCTGCAAATTTGATTCCTCAGAGCCGGAGTACGCTGTGGTTTTTGCCGTGGGGTGCCGTGTTAGCCAGTGCTGCGGGTTGGCTGTTGTACATGGGTCGAATGGATGGCGATCAGTTTTATCTGATGCAGATTCCCATGGCACAGCAAGCTGGCTTTGTCAGCTATCTGATTGCTGCCGCCATCACCACCACTGGTTTGGGCCTTTGGCTGTGGGGGCGCTACGCTGACCAGCGACGCTGGGCCTCGTTGACCCTGCTTTCGCCGCTGGTATGGCTGGTGCTTGGCTGGCTGTTGCTGCAGGGCTATGGCGAAACATCGGTTGTTTGGGCGGTTGCCACCTTGGTGCTTGGGGCAATATACGGCGTTCTGGCCTGGCGGATGGAAGGGCTGGCCCGTTATGGGAGCGGCGTGGTCTGGGCATTGATGGCAGCGCACGTAAGTTACTCACTAGCGACCGTGATGGCCTTCCGTGAGGCATCACTCACTCTGGCCTTATCGGTTCAGTTCGTTAGCCTTACTTGGCTGGCCAGGCGGTATCAGATGCCTGAGCTGTACCTAATGTTAAAAGGCGTGTTAGCTCTGGTTGTTGCAAGGCTTACCTTCAACCCCTGGTTGCAAGGATATGATGCCAGTGTGCACTGGTCGCTTTGGACTTATGGCGGCGCCACTCTGCTGGCCGCTATGGCTACAAGGGTTGCGGAGAAAGGCCATTCTATTCGCCCTTGGTTGGAAGGTGCCACTCTGCATTTGCTGGTGTTGTTCCTGGGCGCAGAGCTGCGTTACTGGTTGTACGATGGCGATATATTTGCTCACGAATACAGTCCGATCGAAGCAACCATGAATACGCTGCTTTGGGGTGCTCTCAGTGTGACTTATGCGGTCCGGGCAAAATCCAGTCAGTCATTGGCTTGGCTCTACCGACTGTTCTCATGGGTTCTGCTGACCCTCTCCGTTATCAGCTACCTAACGCTGACCACTTTGCATAATCCTTGGTGGAGCGGTGACTTCATTGGCAGCACGCCCATCTTCAATATGCTCTTGCCTGCTTTTGGTGGCCCGGTACTTTTGGCTCTTGTTATCAGCCGGTTCCCGCAAATTGCGCCCAAGCTTTGGTCACTGTGTGTTGCTGGGGCAGGGTTCCTTCTATTCACTGCTTTGCAAATTCGCCAGCTCTGGCAAGGGAGCGATATCGAACTTTGGCATGGCGTAACAGAGGGGGAGCTGTATACCTATTCCGTAGTCGGCATGGTCTACGCCATTGTGGCAATCCTGTACTCCACTGTTTATTCCACGAAGAGTGCCCATATTATCTTGTATAAGGCTGGCATGGCTTTGTTGGGGATTGTAATTGGTAAAATTTTCCTTATCGATATGGCTGGTTTGCAAGGTTTGTGGCGCGTTGCGGCCTTTATGGGGTTGGGGCTCGCTCTGCTTGGCCTTGCATGGATGTACCGAAAAGCGCAGCGTTCCAGTACCCAAGCTCCGTAAGCTAAATTTATAAAACAGAGAACCAGACTATGAGTGATGAGCAGTTAACCAGCGTACTCGAAATGGATGGCGAAGAGAGATACGACTACTTTCTAAGCGCTGTTCTGGAAGAGCGGGAGATCTGGATCCTTGTTAATTCCGATAGCCGTTTTCTGTCCATCGTTTCAGAAGACGATGGCGTGGCCCACCTCCCGGTTTGGCCCAGCTCGGAGTTCGCGGCTGAATATGCCAAGGGATCTGATGAACTGACTCCGAAAAGCATTTCGCTGCCGGATTTTTTCAAAAAGTGGGTGCCGGGTTTATCGAAAGACGGGTTGTTGGTGGGGGTATTTCCGGGTGCAGACAAGACCCTGTGGATAACCGAAGCGAACGAGCTGAAAAAAGACCTGCAAGATGAACTGTCCAGCTTCTAGATTTACCAACTTTGTATATTGTGAGGTGGATGCATGAGTGACGATCTTAAACATGTGGTTTGTCCACACTGTGACAAGGTTAACCGTGTGCCTGCTGCCCGTTTGGCATCGGGCGGTAATTGCGGTGCTTGTAAACAGCCGTTGTGGCCAGAGAGCGTACTTGAGCTTACAGGGCAAAACTTTGCAGCCCATACGGGCCGCAGCGACTTACCGGTGCTGGTAGATTTCTGGGCGAGCTGGTGCGGCCCCTGCAAAATGATGGCGCCGCAGTTTGAGCAGGCAGCGCGTGGCTGGAAAGGCAAAGTGCGTTTTGCCAAGCTTAGTACGGAAGAGCACCCCGGCCCGGCAGGGCAATACAGTATCCGCAGCATCCCTACGTTGATTTTGTTCCGCAATGGCCGCGAGCTCGCTCGCCAAAGTGGCGCCATGAACAAGGGCCAAATCGACCAATGGCTGCAGAGTAACGGCTGCTGAAAAGGGTAGCTCAGCGCGGGATGTGATTGAGCAGTAAATAATCTGGTCAGTTAACGGTCATATTTGTCGAACGCCCGTTTTAACTGGCCTGAACTGGCTTGTCCCGCGCCTTTTCACAAAGTTATCCACAGATTTACGGGATAACTCTTAAACCGCGCGTTTGCCCGTCACCCCGAGGCGCTCTTTCTGTCATTAAACAGAATGAACTGGCGAACCCGGCTGAGATAGGTTTTCTCGGTTCGATAGCTGTACTGCTTGGCTCTAATTTCGGTGCGAACAGATTGCAGAAAGGTGATTTAGGCACAGCCGCACCTCCATGGCTGAAAGCTGAATGTAGCAAAGCATACCGGTTTCGACTGAGGTCAAGGGGTGAGGCGTAGCGGAGTTATACGAACGCATTCGCAAAACTCCAGAAGGGATATGAGAAATAGCTGTAACTATCTGATAAGGTTTGAAAGTAAGAGCAAGAACGGCGGAGTTATACGCCCATAGCGAAAGCGCGAACGACCCGAGAGAGGGCGTATAACTCCGGCGCTAGTCTTGGCGATTGATGCTCAAGAATCTGTTTTTATTGCGAAAATCTTTTTCTTTTAAGTGTGTTTGAATGGAGTTTTGCGAATGAGTGATATGCGAACTCGTTCGTATAATTAGCTGTTATAAGCCAAGGCTCTGGTGATTTTTTGGTGGTTGGGTGCATGGGCCTTGGCGGAAAACCTGGAGTAAAGATTTAAACTTTCGGTAACGGCCAAGGCCATCGAACTCTGCATCAAAATTGGTAGCCGGCATTGGTTTTTACGGGTTATCGGCAACGTGCCCAGGTTGTGGGGCTGTTCGCCGAAAGTTCTGAGTAGGCCGGGTAAGTTGGTGGTTTGTATCGGTGCCGGACCGCGAGCCAGTGCTTGGTTTTTTTGGAGTACGCATGGACGTTTTGGTGTGGACCGGAAACCATCGGGTGACCGGCTTCTAACCAATGCATTAAATACGTTCCGGGCCGATGGCCCTCCACCGGACGCCCTAGTCGGGCGCCGTTTATGCAGGCGTTAAGGGAAGGGAGGGCTCAATGTGAAAAAGAAGCGCAAAAGGAAGCAGAGTAAGCTTACCCAGATGAAAAATAACCTTGAGCAGTTACGGCGTGATCTTGCGGAAGCTGACACACAGGGGAAAAAGGCAAAGTTGACGCTTCGAATACTGTTGCTGGAACAAAAGGTCAAGCGGGAAGAATTTCATCGGGTCAGCGGCTTCAATCAAATCAGAACGAGTGAGATCCCGTCAGGAGCTCCAGGGCTTGGTAAACGCTAACGACCAACCCTTAACAAGACGGTCAACCGGACGCCAAAAGCGTACCGCTTTTGGTTCCCTCCGCTGCGCTCCGGCGCCGGTTACCTAAGCGTTATGTGTCTTTATGA
>NZ_JAHKPV010000018.1:124488-192249 GCF_018860765.1 Marinobacter salexigens | reverse complement strand
GGTGGGGGTTTTTTTATGCCTTGAAGTTTATCGCGTCAAGGAAGCCAAATTTCGAAAACGCCACCGCCAAGTTCACCACCATTGTGAAGCCTAATGCAGCCGTTTCGATCCCCTTCGCTATGCAGATCGGCCACAGCAGAAACAAAGAACAGCCCAAGACTGGTGTTGCCAGTATTGAAGTCCAAAGACTTGAAGCTTTGCGTTCCTGTGTGTTGCATACTCTTTGGATAACCCTTTCCGTCATCCTCTACTCTGATTACAAGATAACCCTCGCTTTCCCTGGCGCTTAACTTGATTTGGCTTGTTGTGTAACGAATGGCATTGTTAATGATATTGTTCAGTGCGCCTGTTAAAAGGTTCGCATCGAAAAAACCGTTTAGCGGCTCAGCATCAATGGAACACTCAATCCCAAGCCCTTCAAGGAGAGGCAAGTGTCTGGCAAGGTGCTCTGACAAAAAGTCTGGAACATACTGCTCTTCGATATGCGCAGAAAGGTTGTTTTCGCCAAGTCTATAGATTCCCAAAAGCTGTACTAGATCATTGTGTATACGCTCAGCTTCATATTGCAGGGTATTAAAACTATTGGTGTCTGTTTGATTGGTTGCGTTACGTATTCTCAGTTCATCCAGAGAATTAAGCAGCATTCCTAGCGAGTTTTTCATATCATGCACTGTCAGAGCTAAAACCATGGAAAAGTCGATATTTCGATTGTTCATAGGTTAAGAGCCTTTAGTTTGTGTTTTAGTGCTAGGTAGCGCCTGTACTGAGCATGCTGTTCGGGAAGATCATCCAAGCGATCCAGATGTTGTTGGCAACGTTCCAGCAGCACTTTCCCGTTTGCGCTGTTGTTATTGTACTGTTTCAGTAGCACCTGAACCTGATTAAGGTTTAGCGCAGGGTGGGCAGGTATTATTTCAAGTGCTTTGGAAAAGATTGCCTCTGCCTCTAACAGTTTGCCGGACTCAAAAGCTGCAATACCTTCCCGGTTGAAACGGCGGGCCTTAATTTTAATGCGAAAGCTGACTGGCTCATCCAGTAGGCTTTCGATTTTTCTGGCAGAGTCAGGTTCATCTCCGTAATACTCAGTCAGCTTGCTAAGTGTTGCTCTAGCTTCCTTCTCAAGCTCAAGCCGGTATAAGGTTCTGGCATAGTCCAGCCCTGCCTCTAACTCCAAAACATCGACACTACTAAGTTTTGCTCGCACGCTCTCTAGAATGGAGTGGGCTTTATCAAAGTGCGCTTGACCCGCATGAACCCTGCACTGAATGACCATGCTGTGAAGTTCAAGTATTTCGTTGTCCGGATATCGCTTCTCCATGCTTTCAAGAACTGATAAAGCCTCGTTAGCGAGTTTCTCTCCCTCGATGCTTGTGTTGTCATCGCTCAGATCGTAGAGGACCCTACTGAGTGAAAGGTCGTGGTTGGCACTGTTATGAATGGAGTGAGCTCCAAGGCGAACCGTTTGGCGCCATGCCTCGGCAGCCGTGTCCATATCCTGATTAGATTCAGCGAGCTCCGCTAAGTGTTTTTGCCGATGGAGTGCATTGGGGGACTGGTTTATCGCCTGCTCCAGAATCCTCTGGGCTTTTCCGGGGTGATGCTGGCGTTCAAGGCCTTGCGCAAGAAGGTCGTAAGCTTCCATATAATCGGGGTGGCTGGCGATCATGCTCTGCAAGCTATCAACCGCCTCGGCGTATTGATGATTGGCAAGTAGAGCTTTGCTGCGCCCAAGTCTGGCCCAAGGTAGTTCTCGCTGGGCTAATGCCTCGTCATAAACTTTGATAGCGTGGGTTAGATCCCCCAGTTGAAGGTATAACTCCCCAAGGGTTTTCATCAGCCAAGTTCTGTAGCGGGGTAGCCGAGTAATTGCAGAGGTGCAGAGTGAAATCGCTTCCGGGTAGTTCTGACGATCGATCTCGCGATTAATTGCGAGCAAGGCATTGCGTTGATTAATCAGACTCCCGAGGCGCTTTTCCAGCATTGCCCGATTGATTGGCTTTGCAAGATAGGCGTCTGGTTGGTATTCGCGAGCACCCATGACCATTTCTCTGGATGTCTCGGAGGTGACCATCAAAAAGAGCGATGATCTCTTGAGAAGTTTCTTGTGGCGCAGTTCTTCAAGAATGTGCTGTCCGTTTCTACCTTCATCCAAGTTGAAGTCACACAGCACGACATCAACGTGATTGTAGGTGCAATACTGTATTGCTGCTCTGGCATGGGCAACCAGTTCTATATTATTGGCGCCGCAACTGCGAAGCATATGACGCATTGAGATTCTGAAGTTCTCAAAGTCGTCAACCACCAAATAAGTGAGCTTACCAAAGGCACTCGTATCCGGTGGGGAAGTGCTATCGGGCGTGCTCATGAGCGTTTTTGCTTCAGAAGCTTGTTCACCATAGCTCTTAGGGCTGCCGGTTTAACCGGCTTATATAGAATCTGATATCCGCGCTCGATAGCGTCATCGCGAACTTCAGATGCCATATAGCCAGTTATTAAAATACCCGGAATATCGTATCCGACTGATTTACGAATTGCATCCATCGCATCGAGACCGTTCTTATCGTCATCAAGCTGGTAGTCCGCAAGTATAATGTCCAGTGGTTTAGCTTCCAGTTGTTCTAAGGCGTGCTCAAGGCTCTCCGCAGCGGTAATATCGCACTTCCAGTTTCCGAGAAGAGCGACCATTCCTTGGAGTATTGCGGGGTCGTTGTCGATACAAAGTACGCTCAGCCCCCCAAGGCTGGAAACGCGGCGAGCGCTCGTTGTTGCTAATGTTTCAGCGGCTCTATAGGCCTGATCTGCAGCAGCGAGCGGAACCGTTATGCCAAAGACACTGCCTTTGCCCTGAATAGACTGAACACTTACGGGGTGATTGAGCATTCCGCTGATTCGATCGACAATTGCAAGCCCAAGGCCTAGGCCTTTTTTGTCGCGCCCATGTTGGAAACGTCGAAATTCTTCGAAAATGAAGTTGAGTTGATCATCCGGAATGCCTGGCCCGGTATCCCAAACCTCAATGCGCAGGTAGCCTTTAAGGCGTCGGCAGCCCAACAGGATTTTTCCTTCGGGAGTGTAGCGTATTGCGTTGGAGAGAAAGTTCTGAACTACACGCCTGAGCAGTTTGGAGTCTGAGTAAACCCAAGCGCTGCTTGGTACTACATGAAGTTTCAAGCCTTGGTCTTCTGCGATGGCAGTAAAATCTGTGGCCAGATGGCGCATGATGTCGTTGACTGGAAAGACCCCAAGGTCAGATTCTAAAGCGCCAGCGTCGAGCTTGGAAATATCGAGAAGGGTACTGATGATCTCTTCCGCTGCGCCCAGTGAGCTGTCGATATGGTCAACAAGATCTTTGGTTTCGGTATTGTTGGCTTTACCTGCAAGCGCAGATGTAAATAGGCGCGCAGCGTTCAGGGGCTGTAACAGATCATGACTGGCGGAAGCAAGAAAGCGAGTTTTGCTCTGATTGGCTTGTTCGGCAACAGACTTGGCTTTGAGCATCTGCTCGTTGATAACCTGCAGCTCTTGAGTGCGTTCTTTCACCCGTTGCTCAAGGTACGTGTTGGTTTCTTTCAGCGCCTGCTCCGTGCGGCGCATTGGTGTGATGTCCTGAAATGTGGTGACGTAGCCACCACCGGGAATCGGACTGCCATCAATGCGAACGATAGTGCCGTCCGGCCTCTGGCGCTCGTAGGAAATAAGCTGGCCTTCACGCATGCTGGCGTAATGGTCGGATACAATTTCATCAATACGTCGCGCGGACAGGTTGGCGTTGGTCAGGTTGTAGCGCATTAGGTCTTCTGCCGGGCGACCGACTCTTACAAAACCTTTGGGGTAGGCGAAAAGTTCCAGATAGCGGTGGTTCCAAACAACCAGTTGCTGCTGCTGGTTGACCACCGAGACGCCAAGGCTAATGTTCTCGATAGCCGACTGCAGCAGTTCTCGGCTAAACGTCATGGCTTGTGACGCCTCATCAACAATGCTGACCACGTCTTCAATCTGCATGTCACGGCCAGTCAGGGTCGACTCTAAAACCACTCGGGCAGTCGACGCACCAATCACTGACGCGAGTTGGCGTTCTATATATTTCATTAAGTGAGACGATGCTGGGCGGTGCGGATGCAGCCTTACTGCATTGCGGCGTTCATAGTTACGGAAGACTGTTTCTGAGCGCTCCTCGCCCATAAATCTATCACTAAGTGCTTGCAAGTCAGCTGTGAGTATTTCCCCCTGCCAGCCTTGATGGTGAACCGTATCGCCTTTTGGGTGAGGATCGAGGAAGAAGGAGGCGATTTGTATTTTTTCGCGAACCCTTTGGCGAGTTACTAGCGAAAGTAGAATATAAACCAAGGTGTTAATGCCAAGGCTCCAGATAATACCGTGGCTGGTTTGGTCGAGTTCTAAACCGAAAAGTGCTGTCGGTCTGGTCCAGCCAAGGCCGAATATACCCTCGTTGATCAGGGAGTCAGTGAACCAGCCGGTTGACGCCAAGGCAGGGAGAAGCAAAGTGTAGCACCACATAAGAAAGCCGAGCGCTAACCCCCAAGCTGCGCCGGTTGCATTCCCGCGGCGCCAAAGGATACCTCCCACAAGCGCTGGTCCAAATTGTGCGGCGGCTGCGAAAGAGAGTAGCCCAAATGAGGTCAGGCTATAGTCTTCTCCCGCCATACGGTAAAAGCCGTAGGCCGTAAGCAGGACGATAAAAATAGCCACTCTACGAATGCCCAGAAGAAGCGAACTCAGGTCTGTCTGGCGGTTCATCCGCGGCCTGAAAAACCTGAGCAAGGCAGGCATGATAATTTCATTGCTAACCATGGTGGCAATGGCGACAGAGCACACGATAACCATAGCAGCGGCCGCTGAGCCACCGCCAAGAAACGCAAGGATGGCCAGCCATTCTTTACCGGCCATAATGGGCAGTTGCAGGATAAGAATATCGGGGTTGCTGGCCACGGTTTCCGGCGCCAGCAGGCCAGCTGCCGCAATGGGTAGTACGAATGCGCTGGCTACAATGAGATAAACGGGCATCGCCCAGCGTGCAACTTCAAAGTCCCGGTGGTCGGCATTCTCCACAACCATAACGTGGAACTGTCTCGGCAGGCAGATGATGGCAAGCATGGCAACGAGCGTTTGTGTTATGAACGCCGGCGCTTCAATGGCATTGGTTGTCAGAATGCCCGTCAAATCAGCCTGTTTTACATTATCAACAAGGTCTCCAAAGCCATTGTAGAGCCCGTATCCAACAAAAAGCCCAACGGCGACAAAGGCTACAAGTTTGATTAATGACTCGAAAGCCACAGCCTGAATCATGCCTCGGTGATGTTCAGTGGATTCCAAATGGCGGGTACCGAAAAGTACAGTAAAGGCAGTTAGGGCTAGGGTGATGTACCAGGCCGAATCGTTCCACGCGGCGGTGCTAAGTTCCTGAGCGCCAGCACCTGTATCTGAAAGTACACTGAAGCCCATGGCAATGGCCTTCAGTTGAAGCGCTATGTAGGGCACGCTGCCAATTAGCGCGAAGGTTGCAATCATAGCCGCCAGCAACTGAGATTTACCGTAGCGGGAGGCAATGAAGTCTGCGATAGAGGTGCTGTTGTTTCGTTTACTTATATAGATAATGCGACGTAACAGCGGTGCACCGAAGACAAATACGAGCAGCGGGCCGAGATAAATCGGCAGGAACCCCAGCCCCTCTTGGGTGGCGCGACCAACAGCGCCGTAGAAAGTCCAAGATGTAAAGTAGACCGCTAAAGATAGAGAATAAACGTGGGTTCTAGCAAAGCGCCTGCGATACAGCCCAGGGTGTTTATCACCTGCCCAGGCAATGATAAACAGGATTGAAATGTAGGTGATGGAAATTAGGACCAGCAGCCAAACACTAATCATATTTATGCATTTCCCTCAGGTAAGGCGGGTTGCCTGAACAAGTTGCTAGAATGTTAGCTGGGACATACCGTGGAATAAAGCGCGTCGACCGGCTCTAGAACCTTGAGGTTGTCTACCCGTGGTGTTCCATCAGAGCCGATCGGAATGAGTTCGCGAGTTGCACAATTAATGATGTGAATGCGGTGCGAAACAGTGTCTGTCACTTTCTGCTCAAAGTGGTAAAGCGTGAACCGGACTATGTCTGGGTTATTGGTATCCCGCCCGATACTATCCGTGTCTACAGTGGAGAATGCGGTCACATACGGATAGGCCAAAGACCATGGGCGCCAGAAAATCCCTTTGCGTTCTGTGCTTACTACCACTGCCTCATCAGGCAGGCGCGATTGTTTGTGATCAAACCAAGTGTACTCTCCGTAAATCAAGTACCCCAACATGCCAGCGCCGGCAAATACTGGAATAATCCACTTAGGGGCCATGTTGCGAGTCACCGCTCGGATACCCAAAGCGACGCCAGCGGCGCCAAGTCCGCAGAATAGAGTGGCGACAAGAGTCCAGAACATAAAATCATCCCTTAAAAAAGAACGGGCTTCCTCTCAGAGGAAGCCCGTTTAGAACAACCTGTCAACTCGATGAGTTAATCAGATCAGCTTATTGCTTAGTGGTCTTGAGCTTGCCCGGCACCGCGAGGGTAGCGAACGCTTTCAACCAGCTCCTGGATCTCAACGGGCGGCTCTTCAGTTGCATTTGCTACAGCAAAGGCTACCGCAAAGTTGACCAGTGCACCAATCGCGCCAATCGACAGAGGTGAAATGCCAAATACCCAATTTGCCGGGATGTCCGCGAGGTTGGCTGTGCCCGGAATGAAGAACCATCCCTTGTACACAAAGATGTACGATAGCGTGAACACCAAGCCGCTCAGCATACCCGCAATGGCTCCGGTATTGTTGATGCGCTTGGAGAATATACCCATCATCAGCGCGGGGAACAGTGAGGCAGCGGCAATACCAAAGGCCAAGGCCACAACTTGAGCAGCAAACCCGGGCGGGTTGGCACCCAAATAAGTTGCCACAACGATCGCAACGGCCATGGAGATACGAGCTGCCAACAGTTCGCCCTTATCGGATATGCCCGGCTTGATTGAGCCTTTTATCAAGTCATGGCTGACTGCCGAAGATATGGCTAACAGGAGACCTGCTGCTGTCGATAGTGCGGCAGCAAGGCCGCCTGCAGCAATCAAACCGATAACCCAGCCAGGAAGATTAGCTATCTCGGGATTGGCGAGTACGATAATGTCACGGTTCACGTCTAGCTCATTGCCTTCCCATCCACGAGCTTCAGCCTGCGGCTTAAACGCTTGGGCAGCGTCGTCGGATCCGTCATTATACATCTGGATGAGGCCATCTTCGTTTTTATCAACGTACTTGATTAGGCCGGTGACTTCCCACTCTTTCACCCACTGTGGACGATCTTCATAGCGAATCGGCTCGGCAGCTGTGCCATCGGGGTAAACGGTTGTCATCAAGTTTAACCGAGCCATGGACGCAACAGCAGGCGCTGTCAGGTACAGGAGGGCAATGAATACCAGAGCCCAACCTGCCGACCAGCGAGCATCAGCAACCTTCGGAACTGTGAAGAAGCGGATGATAACGTGGGGTAGGCCGGCTGTACCGATCATCAGGGTCAGGGTGAATAGAACCATGTTCAGGTGGCTATCAACATCTGCGGAATATTCACTGAAACCAACATCAGTAATGACCTGATTCAGCTTGTCGAGAATCGGCATGCCAGAATCAATGTGTGTTGAGAACAGGCCCAATGCCGGAACAGGGTTGCCAGTTAGCTGGAAAGAGATGAAAACCGCAGGAATGGTATAGGCAATGATCAGAACAATATACTGGGCAACCTGTGTGTAGGTGATACCTTTCATGCCACCAAGTACAGAGTAGATGAAGATCACAACAGCAGCGATCATCAGACCGGTTGTAGAGTCAACCTCCAAGAAACGAGAGAAAGCAACGCCAGCGCCCGCCATCTGGCCGATAACGTAAGTAAGCGATGCTACGATTAGGCAGATGACTGCAACCAAACGAGCTTGCTTGCTGTAGAAGCGATCACCGATAAACTCTGGAACCGTGAACTTACCGAACTTGCGCAGGTAGGGCGCCAAGAGCATTGCTAGCAGAACGTAGCCGCCGGTCCATCCCATTAGGTAAGCGGAGCTTGCATAACCACTAGCGGCAATAATGCCTGCCATGGATATAAAGGACGCAGCAGACATCCAGTCGGCACCAATAGCCATACCGTTGGTGATTGGGTGAACACCGCCACCGGCTACGTAGAAGTCTTTTGTGCTGCCAGCCTTGGCCCAGACAGCAATAAGGATGTAGATGAGGAAGGAACCACCTACAAACATGATGTTGATTGCAAATTGGCTCATACGCTTACTCCTCGTCTACGCCGAATTGTTTATCGAGTCTGTTCATGCGCCACGCGTAGTGGAAGATAAGTCCAATGAACGTGAGAATAGAGCCCTGTTGAGCAAACCAGAAACCCAGATCGGTGCCGCCGATTGGGATACCTGAAAGCATAGGGCGCAGAACGATTCCAAAACCGTATGAGACCAGAGCCCAGACAATAAGGCTCCCAAATATAAGGCGAAGGTTCGCCTTCCAGTACTTTTCAGCATCGTAGCTATGACCTGGCATAGGATTACTCCTGTATTGTTTTTGTTTAACTGTGGTGTTTTTTCGATGAGCTGAGCGAACCAGAGAGTTTATTATTCATATTAGTACTTCCCCTACTTGTCCTCCTATATGACTTTACATTGCGGGCGATTTATAGATATTGGCAAAAGGTCTAAATCTTGAGTTTTTTCTTGAAGTAAGCCTGTTACCAAGGCCTGAAGGCGCTTGAATCAGTTGTGGTGTATGTTTCTTAGGCGGCGGTGGTAGCGTAGTTTGTCGTGCAACTCTCGAAGGGTTTTTAAGCCTTCTTTACGTGCTTTGTTCAATGCGATTAATGTGAGTTCAGCCGTGGCCAACGCATCTGAAGCAGCGTGGTGTCGGGCACTGACTTCAAGGCCAAAATAGTCCGCCCAATGATCCAAGCCTTTGCCTCCCGTTTTGGCATCCGGAAAAAACGCAGGTAGCACATCAGCCACGTCCATCCATGTGTGGTTCTGGGTGTAGCCCAACTCTGCTTTTAGTGTTTTCTCAAGAAACTTCTGATCAAAGGCAGAATGGTAGGCGAGTATCGGATCACCATTCATCCATTCCAGTAAAAACAGCAGAGCATCCTCGGTTTCGTGGCCCTGAGTGAGGGCTTCCGGGCCTATGCCGTGAATTAGAACCGTTTGGGTGATGTCCAGTTCCGGGCGCCTCAGAACGAGGTCAAACTGATCACTGAGGTCGATAGCACCTACGCTGATAGCGACTGCGCCAACAGCGATTACTTCATCTTTTCCGGGATGTAGACCGGTGGTCTCCAAGTCAAGTACGATCAGGCGGCACTCAGTAAGAAGCTGGTCCCCCGGTGTTTTAGGCTTGGGCGTATTCTCTGGGGCTATATTGCCGGTTATGCCGGCGCGTCGACGTGCAATCCATTGTTTGATCTGTTGCAGCATGGGCGGCGGCCTGGCTTCAGAGTTGGTAGGTAATTTCGAGTTTTTGTTGCAGACGCTGGGCCTGCCTGAACGATTCTCGCAAAATCCGTCTGTCTAGCGGATTTAGGTCATTCGGGTCAATCAAATTTGTGAGCTCCTCGCCACGTTCCAGCATTTCCTGATGGGAGCGCATACGAATAGCCTGTATTAGGCTGTAGGCGTCTTTCCATGCATTGGCATCTTTGTCGTCAAAAATACCCTTTCCAACCAGTTCGCTCATCCTCTCAAGCGTATTTGCATTTTTTACACCGTTGGCCAGCGCAAATACGCGCACGGCCTCAACGAAAGGCGCCAATCCTTGACGCTTGAGGTCCAGACTGTGCTTTTTTCCGTCAGTGACATAGCGGAAATTGCGAAACATGGTCAGCGGGGGCTTTCTCTGGAGCGCGTTTCCTGCAAGCATCTTTTGGAAAAGCGCATTCTTCTGAATTCTCGCGAGCACTTTATCAAGAAGTTCGTTTAACGAGTCGGTGGGACCAAAAACCGCCCTCATGTCGAGAAAGATGGACGAGTAAACCAGATTTTGCGGTGTGGATGCATCAATGAAGCGGATGAACCAGTCATCCCACTCGTGATCACTCAGGCACAGCTTAGGGTTACTGGCCATGATGTTGCCTTTGCACAGGGTAAAGCCACACTGGGCAAGCTCGTCATTCACTGTTCGAGCGAACGGCAACAGCTTTTCACGTACTTGATCGTCCGTCATGCCTTCTGGCGTTTGGAATAAAATACCGTTGTCTTGGTCGGTCAGCAGGGTTTGCTCCTGCCGGCCTTCGCTACCAAACGTTAGCCAGGTGAATGCTATACCCGGGTCATTTTTCTTTATATTCAGCTCAAGTACTCGCCTCACAGTGACGTCGTTAAGAGTCGTAATGATTTTAACGACCTGACCAGAGTCTGCTCCGTGGGCCAGCATAGCGTCCACTAAGCGGGATACATCGGTACGAAGGCTAACCAGTGTACGTATATGTGTGGCGGTACCAATCGTTCGGGCGAGGTTCACCAGATCAACCCTTTGCAGGGAAAAGAGGTCTCGCTCCGATACCATTCCTATTAGACGCTTGTGCTCATCCACCACGCAGAGGTGTGCGAAGTGGTGCTCTGCCATTAGCATGGCCGCGTCAAAGGCGTCTGCTTGTACAGGTAGATAGCAGGGGTTTTTGGTCATGATTTGACCCACGGGCTCGTCTAAGCTGCAAGTTTCCTCGGCAATCATGGTGCGCAGGTCGCGAAGTGTAAAAATACCTATGGGATGGCGGACATCGTCGGTGATAACGATGCTGCCAACATTGTTTTCATGCATGCGGGCAACGGCTTTGCGCACAGGCAAATCTGGATTACACACAATGGGGTTACGCAGGGCGTAGCGCTCAAGCGGGGTGCTTAGAGAGATGCTAGACCCCATAGACGCCATGGCGCCGGTTTGTATGCGTTGGTTAACCTGATCCAGCAAGCTGCTGACACCGCGTAAGCAAAAATCCCGGAATGGTTCGCTCTCGGATATCAGGGTTATAAACGCGTCTTGCTCAATACTTAAACAGAAGGTGTCGCCAGCTGCGCGGTGCAGAGTTCGAGTGGGACGCTCACCTATGATTGCCGCTAGGGGAAAACACTCGCCCTGGCTTATCTCAAATGTGGTTTCGGTCTTGTCGGCTTTCTCATT
Organism: Marinobacter salexigens; assembly: GCF_018860765.1. Taxonomy (GTDB): domain Bacteria; phylum Pseudomonadota; class Gammaproteobacteria; order Pseudomonadales; family Oleiphilaceae; genus Marinobacter; species Marinobacter salexigens_A. The sequence continues at coordinate 181,042 of NZ_JAHKPV010000018.1, read as the reverse complement.
ATGTCGTTCGCCACGAATCCGTCCCTGTTTAACAACGTAGAATTTGTCAACGATTCCATCTTCTGTCGACAAAACGACATCGCCATCAGCGTAAAACCGAAGCGTTGCATGCTCCGCAAAGCGAGCGAGATGATCGTCATCCATGTTGGAAAAGGGCGCGTGGGACTGGAGGAAGACCATGATGGCGCGAGTATTCTGCGGGCGAGTTGTATCTTGGTTTGCTGCTGCCATAGCCGGTCCCGTCCATTCGTTATTATTGTCAGTTTACAGTGTAGAACACAGGAGCCCATGTTCACTCTACGATATTGGTCGCATCTTGGGCGTTTTGATGGGGGCCAGATGCAAGCCTGATCAAACCTCGGCTTTCTTTATGGAAAGCGTGCCGAGTGGTAGAGTTCCTTCATTCTTCAGCTTATTGAATGCACGGCTATGATTACCAAAAATGATCGCCTCAGTTTTCTTGAGGAAATGAAGGATGTTCGGCGTATCCGAAAGCCCAATCGCGCCGAGATAACCACCCCCCGCGAACTGACGCCCGGCCACTTGGAGCGTCAGCGTGCTGCCGTGGAAAAACCGCTTCGAGATGCTAATCCACTGACCTCGGACATAGTTGAACCCTTAACCGCACACGACATTCTCAGTTGGCAGCGACCCGGTATACAAAACGGAGTCTTCCGCAAGCTTAGGCTGGGCCAATATCCCATTGAGGCGAGGCTTGACCTGCATCGAATGACGGTGGAGCAGGCGCGCAAAGAGGTCTTTCAGTTCATCGGAGACTGCGTTAATTACGGTTTACGGTCCGTGATGATTCTTCATGGGAAGGGAGAGCGTAATCCCGATGGTATAGCTCAGCTCAAAAGCTATTTGGCAAAGTGGTTGCCGGAACTCGCAGACGTAATGGCGTTCCACTCGGCCCAGAAACGGCACGGTGGAACCGGAGCGGTCTATGTCATGGTGCGCAAGAGTGACCGGGACAAACAACACAACCGAGAAATGCACGGCACACGCTAATGTTGCTATGCGATTTGTAAGTCTGACGCGGTAATAAATATATACTGATCTGAATTGAGGATTTTTCATGAAAAAAATTGCTCTGATATTGTTTGTTGTTTTGGCTTTAGCGGGCTGCAAAGACCGTGTGATTTGGGACGACAAAGGCAAGGTTGATGAGAAAACCCAGAATCGTGAGGTGTGGGACTCCAACGGAAAAATGAAAACCGATGAGCGCGAAGTGTGGGTAAATAAAGACGGCGAAAAAGTTGTGAAGTAATACCTGCTTCAAGCCGCCATCGGCCATACAAAAACAAGAACCCAACATGCGGTGTTGAGAATAGGGAGAGAGTAGGCATGGCACTTAGCCTTACAGTTAACGGCGAACAGCGCTCGTTGGATATTGAGGGTGATACCCCTTTGTTATGGGTATTGCGTGACGAACTGGGGCTGAAGGGCACCAAATTCGGCTGTGGTGCGGGGCTGTGCGGCGCTTGCACGGTACATCTGAATGGGCAGCCGGTGCGGTCCTGTTCGACCCCGGTGGAGTTCGCGGTTGGTGGTGAAGTAACCACCATAGAGGGCTTGGCTGAGGATGGGCAACTCCATGCCCTACAAAAAGCGTGGATTGCCAAGGGTGTGCCACAGTGCGGTTACTGTCAATCTGGCCAAATCATGAGTGCAGCCCATCTTTTGGCAACGAATCCGGCTCCAACCCGAAACGATATTGTCGCAGCCATGACTGGCAATCTCTGCCGCTGTGGTACCTACTCGCGCATTATCGCCGCTGTAGAGTCGGTGGCTGGAGGCCCTCTCGCATACGATGCGTCGGCAGCCGGGGAGGAGAGGTGATATGGCTATCAATCGACGCGACTTTCTGAAAGTAAGTGCTGGTACGTCTGGCTCCCTAATGTTGTCCCTGTCTCTCCCCGGTTGTTCTGGCATGCCCACTGGGTACACACAGGAAACTGGCGAATGGAAACCGGATGTCTGGCTTGAGGTAACCAATACCGACGAGATTCACTTTACTTTGGCCAGAGTTGAAATGGGGCAGGGTACTTACACCGGTCTTACTACATTGATTGCGGAAGAGCTGGAGGTTGATCCAGAAGCGATCACGCCCAAGTTTGCACCGGTGGCGCCTGAATACCGCAACCCCCTATATAAGCTACAACTGACGGGCGGCAGTACCAGTATTTCTACCAGTTGGGAACCGTTGCGCACAGCAGGGGCTTCGGCGCGGCAGATGCTGATCATGGCAGCGGCTAGAATATGGCAAGTGGACTCCGCGGATTGCTCTGCTGCTCAGGGGCGGGTGCTTCACCCCAACGGCCGGGATTCCTTGCGCTACGGGCAGTTGGTGGAACTCGCGGCTAAAGAATCCATAAGCGATGATGTAGCACTCAAACCGGCGAGCGAGTGGAAGTACATTGGCAAACAACGCGGCCGACTTGATGCGCGTGCCAAATCCACTGGCACGGCGGTTTATGGCATTGATGTTGAGCTGCCCGGGATGGTTTACAGCGTTGTAACCCGTCCACCCCGTTACGGTGCACGGGTTAAAGCGTTCAATGAGAGCGATGTGAGTGCTATGCCGGGAGTTTTGGATGTATTCGAAATCCAACGCGGCGTGGCAATTGTTGCCGACAAATATTGGCGTGCCCGAAAAGCTCAGGATGCCTTGAAAGTAGAATGGGATAACGAGGAAGCTTTGTCGCTTTCAACCCATGAGGTGTTTGCCTCCTATCGAAAGGCGGGGGATGAGGATCGCGGCGAGTCGGAGCGTAGCGAAGGCGATTATGAAGATTCTCTTGAAAAAGCAGAGAGAGTATTTGAAGCAGAATACAGTCAGCCGTATTTGGCCCACTCAACTCTGGAGCCGATGAATGCTACTGTCTGGTACCGGGACAACAGCATTGAAGTGTGGGCGCCCACACAGGCTCCCGATCTTGGTCGTATTGCTGCGGCTAGGGTAACCGACCTTTCTCCGAGCGATGTTACGATCAACACTACATTTCTTGGTGGTGGGTTTGGTCGCCGCTTGACTCAAGATTATGTCGAAGAAGCTGCAGCGGTTGCATACCGGATTAAAAAGCCAGTGAAACTGATTTGGTCGCGGGAAGAAGATACCCAGCACGACTTATATCGCCCGGCCATGCTGCACAGGATGCAAGCTGGCTTTGAAGGCAGCAAGCTAATCGGTTGGCACCACCAAATCGTTGGGCCCCAGTTGCTGGACTGGTATGTGCGAAATGCTGCGCCAGCCCAGTACCCTTGGGCGCCAAAGTTCATGTATGACACCTTGGGTAAAGTCGGCTTGCTTGCCGAAGGTATCGCAACCCCAAAGGACATGTCGGCCATAGAGGGGGCCATAGAGTACCCCTACAACGTGGATAACATAGATGTTCGCCATACCCATACCGACCCCGGTGTGCCGGTCACATTCTGGCGATCAGTGGGGTACTCCCACAATGGTTTTGCTGTCGAAACCTTCATGGATGAGCTGGCTCATGAAACCGGAGAAGACCCCTACCAGTTTCGTCGAAAACTGCTGGCGGGCCAGCCCAGACATCTGGAAGTGCTCGACAGAGCTGCGCGATTAGCCAATTGGGATACGCCCGTTGCACAAGGTCGTGGCCGAGGCATAGCCCTGTTCAAAAGCTTCGGAACCTTTGTGGCTCAGGTCGTAGAAGCCGGGGTGGAGAATGGTGTCATTAAGGTTTACAAGGTGGCCTGTGCTGTGGATTGCGGCCAAGTGGTGAACCCGCGCATTGTAGAAGACCAAATTGAAGGCGGGATTGTCTTCGGGCTGACCGCGGCACTTTACGGCGAGATAACCTACGAAGATGGCCAAGTGCAGCAGAGCAACTTCCACGATTATCAGCTGCTGCGGCAATATGAGCTGCCCGAGGTAACGGTGGACATTGTTCAAAGCACGGAAGCTCCAACAGGCGTGGGCGAGCCCGGCGTGCCTCCGGTTATTCCGGCTCTGGGCAATGCACTTTTTGCCTTGACGGGCAAGCGCCAGCGCAGTCTGCCTTTGAAAGCCGATGCCTGAAAGCCCTACCGCTCCGGTGACTGGTAGCCATGAATCGGTGATTAAGGATGTCCTGTCGTGGCTTGAGCAAGGCTGGCGGGTGTGGTTATGCACGATTGTGGAAACCTGGGGCTCATCGCCCCGGCCCGCCGGTTCCTGGCTAGCGGTGAGTGATACGGGGCAATGGAGTGGTTCCGTATCAGGCGGCTGTCTGGAAGAAGATCTTCTGCGTCGCACCGCCCGCGAGGGCTCTGACTACCCTGTGGTTATCGACTACGGTATTACCGACAACGACCGTGATGACTTTCGGCTGCCCTGTGGTGGTCGCATCCGGTTGCTAGTGGAGCCCTTGGGTGCCGCTTCAGCCAATAGCAATGCGATAGCGCATGTGCGGCAGTTGGCAGACGCTTTGAGTCATCGCAACCCAGTAGCCCGGCGCGTCATTCTCCAAGACAACCTTCAAAATACCTCCAAAAGCGCTTATCGAAGCACGGATCAAAGCAGTATGACGCTGCAATTGCCTGAGTCTGCCTCTGAGCCCAGCATTGTGTTTGACGGACAAGAGTTGCGTCATACGTTGCAGCCGGAATGTCGGCTGCTGCTCATTGGTGCCGGAGAAGTCGCACGCTATGTGGCAGAGTTTGCAGGTGCGGCTGATTTTACTGTCACGCTTTGTGAGCCTCGCGAAACCTTTGCTTCTGGCTGGGGGCACCCGAAACTGCCACTAGACCGGAGATTGCCGGATGATGTGATAATCGAGTCTTTTAGCGATAGCTGGTGCGGCGTGTTGGCGCTGGCACATGACCCGCGAATAGACGATATGGGCTTGCTGGCGGCGCTGCAGTCGCCAGCGTTTTATGTGGGTGCCATGGGTTCAAAACGAACATCCGAGGCTCGGCGTGAACGTTTGGCATCGCTTGGCCTTGGTGGTGCTGAGCTGCAGCGTTTGCGCGCACCTATCGGCATCGATATACCCAGTAAAACCCCTGCAGAAATTGCCATTTCCGTTGTTGCTGATTTGATTGCCGCGCGGCATCATTTGCGAACACCCCATGAGCCATGCTCTTCATCTTTTGGAAAGTAAAACCGTGTTTGATGTAAGCCGATACGCTGTTGTTGCCGAAGCCATAGTAGATGCCGGGCGCTTCCTGTACGGGCGTGGCTGGTCCCCGGCTACAAGCAGCAACTATTCTGCTCGTATAGATCACGAACATATTGCCATTACGGTATCTGGCCGCCACAAAGGTCAATTGGGGGCGGGCGATGTCATGGTTGTCGATCTGCAGGGCAAGCCTGTGCAAAGCGAGTGCCGTGCCTCAGCTGAGACGCTGCTGCATACGGTGCTGTATCCGGTGTTCCCGGATGTTGGGGCCGTTCTGCATACCCATTCGGTTAACGCAACCGTGCTCAGTCGGCTCGTTCCCGCTGGGGAGCTTTTAACATTTAAAGGCTACGAGCTGCAAAAAGCCTTCGATGGCGTGGAAACCCATGAGTCGACGGTCACGATTCCAGTTTTTGAAAACACGCAGGATATTGAAACTCTGGCCCGGGAAACCCGAGAGTGGTTTCTGGAACACCCCGAGCAACCCGGCTACCTGATTCGCGGGCATGGTCTGTATACCTGGGGCAATACCATGGCGGACTGCCTGCGGCATGTGGAAGCCTTTGAATTTTTGTTTGAATGTGAGCTTGCAACCAAGAGGGTTCGCCCATGACAACTTTGAGTATTTTTGACGCACACAACCCGAAAGCTGCACCAACCGTAACCCATGACTCAGGTGAAATCGGCGAGTTACTGAACAGCAAGGGCGTCCGCTTTGAGCGTTGGCCAACCCAGAATCTGCCAGCAGATGCAGCGCCAGAACAGATTCTGGAAGCCTATCGCTCTGAGATTGCAAAGCTGAAGTCCGAGAGCGGGTTTCAAACCGCCGATGTGGTAAGCCTGAATCCGGATAATCCTCAGAAAGAGGCTTTCCGAAACAAGTTTCTCGATGAGCACATTCACAGTGAAGACGAAGTGCGCTTTTTCGTGCGCGGGCTGGGCATTTTCTACTTACACCTTGGCGATCAAGTGTTCGCTGTTCAGTGCCAGGAAAACGATCTGATCAGCGTGCCGCAGGGCACTCGGCACTGGTTCGATATGGGGCCAGAGCCGGAGTTTACGTGCATTCGCCTGTTTACCAACCCTGAAGGCTGGGTTGCAGACTTTACCGGAGAAGATATTTCCTCGCGCCTACCGCGCTTTGAGGAATTAGAGGGGGTGACAGCATGATCCGGGTCATTCTTACGGATATTGAAGGTACGACCAGTTCAATCTCCTTTGTGCACGATGTCCTGTTTCCCTATGCGGCAGAGCACTTGCCGGGTTTTGTCCGCGAGTATTGCGACACACCTGAGGTGTCCGGGCAACTGGATTCGGTAGCCAAGGATGCAGACGTGGACAGAGGCGATACCGAAGCGCTGATTGAAATTCTCCAAACATGGATTCGCGAGGACCGTAAGGTCACATCGCTCAAGGCCCTTCAGGGAATGGTTTGGGAGCAGGGGTATCAGAAAGGCGAACTGCAGGGCCATATCTATGAAGATGCCGCACAGTACCTGCAACACTGGCACGACCGTGGCTTGCGTTTATACGTATACTCTTCAGGTTCGGTGAAAGCTCAGAAACTGATCTTTGGCTTTACTACGGCTGGTGACTTTACACCGTTCTTTTCCGGCTATTTCGACACTAGAATTGGTGGCAAAAAAGAACCAGAAGCCTACCGAAATATTCTCAAGGAGCTTGGTGTCGAGGCCGAAACGGTTCTGTTCCTCTCAGATGTTGAAGCCGAACTTGAGGCGGCCGAGGCTACGGGTATGGAAACGGCGTGGTTGGTCCGTGATGGTGATTTGCCAGAAACGGAGCGTTTTGTTGCCCGAGGGTTTGCCGAGGTGGACGCCGCCCTGCTGCAAAAGCGGTAACTGGTTTCCAGCCCCCATCCGGGCTGGTCTAGGAGGTAAATGTGCCAGCATCCATCGCCGCCAGATTGTTCACTCCCACCTTGGCCGCTCTGCTGCTGGCAGGTTGCAAACCTTTCTCGGATGCTCGCCCAATGATGGAGGAGTATGTAGAGCGGGTTGGGCGGGTGCTGGATACAGAACCGGTATTGTCGGAGGTGCCTGCAGCAAAGCCCATTCCAAGACGGCGTAACCGTGTGCTGCCAATGCCTGAGCTGGAATTGGGCATGCTCGATTTTCTATCCTTGTACGGCTGTGAGTTGCAGTATGTGGTGGGGGAGAAAAATTCTGTCATGGGCAAGGTGATGCAACCCCTTAACCGGTTGCGTTATGAGGTGCGCTTTATCCGGGCCGCTACCGAGTGTTTGGAAACGGTAGAGGGTCAAGAGCTTGAAGGCGTCTTAAAGCAGGCTATTGCCAGTAAGCGTGAATCACTTCCAGTCGCGGTTTGGAACGCAACCTGGAGCGTGGAAGAGGTTGAAACACTATTCACGCTCGCCAAAGGTGAGTACCCGGTAGAAGCAAAAAACGCACTCTCGGACCTTGCCCGCGATGCGCGCCAGTTAAATAAATCGGTGGCTGGACTACTTGAACAGAATCTTGATGTAGATTTGAGCTCCTGGGGCAAGGTGCACCAGCGCTGGCAAGCGGAATACCGGGCAGGCCAGTTGCTCAATAGCGCTCGACTGGTTGCGGCGCGTCTCGAAGACGGCACACGCCTCATTCGCCAGCGGTTGAATGCTCGCCCGCTGTGCTTCAGCGGCAAACCAAATAGCCAGTCTGATATCGTTCAAAGTATGTTTTTCAGTATCTACATTGGAAAAATCCAACCCTACCTCGCCGATATACGTCGCGCCCGCACAGATTTGATAGAGCCCTTATCTGAACTTGCCAGCATGCAGGCAGAGGTAATGCCGAAAGTGTTTCAAGAGTGGAGCCGCTCGGCGCTGGCTTTACAAGGCCACGATAGTGCGTGGGCCAATCTGGATAATGCCGTGACTACCCACACTAAAGCGTGGCAAGCGCTGCTTGAACAGTGTGGGTTGAGGCCGGGAGCATAACGGCTGCTTGTATTTGTTTAGCAAACACTCGCCTTGAAGTCAGCGTTGGCTTGCCGGTGTAACTCGGAGAATTTCCTCAACGGTGGTCTGGCCGCTGGCCACTTTTTGCGCGCCGCTCAACCTCAGTGATTTCATGCCTTCTCGATAAGCGTCCAGCCTTAGCTGTTCAAGTTCGCAGTGGTCAGTAATCTGGCTCGTGAGTGCGCCCGACAGCGTCATGATTTCGTACACGCCCGCACGGCCAAGGTAGCCGGTATTGCGGCATTCCAGACAACCTACAGGTTTATGGAAGTGTTTTGGTGGTGGGGCTTTCCAGGGTTTAGTCAGCGTCTGCCAGGCCTGCGTGTCAACGGGCGCTGAGACTTTGCAATGTGGGCAGAGCGTGCGAACCAAGCGTTGGGCCATAACGCCTAATACCGTTGCTCGGATGAGATAGGGAGGAATGCCCAGTTCCATCATTCGAGTCAGCGCGCTTGGCGCGTCGTTGGTGTGCAGGGTTGAGAGCACTAAGTGTCCGGTCAGGGCTGCTTGAACCGCCATTTCAGCGGTTTCCAAATCGCGTATCTCCCCAATCATAATGATGTCGGGGTCTTGCCGCAGTAACGCCCGAACGCCGGAAGCAAAGCTCAGGTCAATATTGGTTTGAACTTGCATCTGATTGAATGCTGGCTCCACCATTTCGATGGGGTCTTCAATGGTACAAACATTCAGTTCGGCAGATGCGATCTGCTTCAGGGTGGAGTACAGCGTTGTGGTTTTACCAGACCCTGTAGGGCCGGTAACTAACACAATTCCGTGGGGCTTTGAGGTTGCTTCCTGCCAGCGCTCCCGGTCTTCGCGGCTGAACCCCAGCTGTTCATAGGACTTCAGCAACACATCAGGGTCGAATATTCGCATGACCATTTTTTCGCCGAACGCCGTTGGCATGGTAGCCAAACGAAGCTCTACTTCGCTGTTATCGGGCTTGCGAGTTTTTAGGCGGCCATCTTGAGGCCTGCGTTTTTCGGCAACATTCAGTCGCCCCAGAATTTTTAGCCTGCTGGTGATGGCCATACCCACATGTTCAGGAAACTCGTAAACGCTGTGCAACACGCCATCGATCCGAAAGCGTATGTGGGTTAGGGTGCGTCTTGGCTCAATGTGAATGTCAGAGGCGCGCTGATCAAAGGCATATTGGAGTAGCCAGTCGACAATGCGTACAACGTGTTGGTCGTTGGCATCTGCGCTGTCGCTTGCGCCTAAGTCCAGTAGTTGTTCTAGGTTCTGATGACCTGCGCTGTTGCTCGGGCCTTGACCACCACTGGCTTTATTCACAGAGTTCGCGAGCTGATAGAACTCGACGGAGTAGCGCCGAATATCTTCGGGGTTTGCCACTACGCGACGAATATCTTTGCGCACTGCTTGGTGTAGGTTGCCCTCCCAGTCGATTTTGAAGGGCTCCGCACTGGCCACTACTATTTCGTCCGGCCCAATCTCAACGGCAAGAATGCCGTGGCGTTGGGCGAATGCATAAGACATAACCCGGGCAATCGCGGGTGTGTCTATTTTTAATGGATCAATGTGGTAATAGGGCTGGCCAGCCCATCCTGCAAGCCACTGCGTAAGACGGTCGAGATCGAGGGTTTTGCCGCTCTTTTCGCTTGTAAGCGCAGCAATAGCAACAAGTTCCAGAGGGTGACGTTTTGCTGTCTGACTGCTGGCAGCGCCGAGATTGGCAGAGAGCACCCGCTCAGCGCTCTCCTGATTGATTTCACCGTCGCTGACCAGAGCCGTACAAATATCCCGCAATGTTAGAATGCTTCTTGGAGGCGCAGGCGGCTTAGAAGAATGTGACGGTGTGTGCTCTGCTTTCGTGAAATCAGCCATGGAGGATCACTTTTCGGAATTGGGGCGAATCAATCTGCAACTGGCCGGTTCACTTTCAAATGAATCATGGCCACAGTGAACAACAGGAATGTCAGGATCATAAGCACGACAGGACCAGGTGCACCCTGACTAAGCCACGAGGTAACCACTGCTTGAGTAAAGTAAAAAATTACTGCAAAAGCTAACCAAATATAGCCTCTATTATTGCCACGGAACACTGGCACCACCAGTGCGAGCAGCGGTATCAGCTTAACGGATAGCATAAGGGCTATGGAAACGCCTGCAACCGGTGCCGGGTAAAAGGTGGTGATCAAAAGGGTTGCCAGTACCGCCAAATACAGAAGCTGGGTTGCGTGGGCGGTGTGCCGGGCTTTGGGGTTGTGGAGCATTGTTGAATTCCCGAAAAATATAAAGTGCTTTACGTGGCGAGGCTGTGTTTGTGTCAATCAGCTAACTTAAGTGCCAGATTTGCAAGGCGTTCACCAAATAGCTGGCAGAGGGCCTTTTCATGTTTGCTCAACGGTTGTTGCTCCGCAGTTCCAGCCCAGTGTGTGGGGCCATAGGGTGTGCCGCCAGTTGTGGTTTCACTGAGGTTTCCATCAGTATAGGGAAGCCCACATAACACCATGCCGTGGTGCAGCAACGGTATCATCATCGTCAGTAATGTAGCCTCTTGGCCGCCGTGCAAGCTTCCGGTTGAGGTAAATGCCCCCGCTGGCTTGCCCTCTAGAGCGCCGCCAAGCCATAGGTCCCCAGTGGTGTCGAGAAAGTGTTTGAGCGGTGCTGCCATATTGCCAAACCGGGTGGGACTGCCAATAGCCAGACCTGCGCAATTAGCGAGGTCAGACTTGCTGGCATAAGGCGCACCCGTATCTGGAACTGGAGGCAAGGATGCGTCTGTATCGGGCGAAACCATGGGAACGGAGCGCAGTTTTGCCTCGATACCCTTCACCTTTGCGACGCCACGGCCTATCTGGCTTGCCAGCTCCGCAGTCTGTCCGTTGCGGCTGTAATAGAGAATTAGAACATAAGGCAGTTGCTCAGACACTTTGGCTTCCTTTAGTCGGCGGTCGTACAATCAAAGAATGGTTAGAATATTTTCCGGTGGGCGTCCCACGGCAGCTTTGCCGTTGGCGATCACAATGGGTCTTTCAATCAACTTTGGGCTAGCTACCATAGCAGCAATCAGTTGGTCTCGGGTAAGGCTCGGGTTGTCCAGACCTTGATCTTTGAATTCACTTTCGCCGGTGCGCATTAGTTCGCGCGGCTGGCGGCCGAGCGCCTCAAGAATATCGGAAAGTTCTTGCTCTGTTGGCGGTGTTTCCAGGTAGCGTATAATCTCCGGTTCAATACCTCGTTCCGTGAGTAGTTCGAGCGTCTGGCGAGATTTTGAGCAGCGGGGGTTGTGGAAAATCCGGATGGGTTCTGTCATGTTCGTGCCTGTTTGTTGAAATGGAGCTGCAATTATTTGTGGCAAGCAGTCTAACAGGAGGTTTTCCCGTGCAGAACCCTGTCATCCGCCGGTTAACTCGGAGAGCAGTAGTTACGGCAGCGGTATTTTTAACGGTTGCATTAGCCGGTTGCCAAAAAGTTGAGCTGGAAAGAGCCGACGGCCCAAAACTCGTCTGGGATGACCTGCGGGGCCAGTGGGTGTTGGTTAATTACTGGGCTGAATGGTGTAAGCCTTGTCTGGAAGAAATCCCGGAATTTAACGAGCTGGACAAAGCGCCGGATATTACCGTGCTTGGCATCAACTTTGACGATGTGAAAGGACAAGCTTTAGTAGATCTCGGTAAACGAATGGGCATTGAATACACCATGCTTGGTCAGGATCCGGGCCCCGAATTCGACTGGAAGCTCCCGGTTGCCTTACCGGCAACCTTCATTGTTAACCCCGAAGGGGATCTCGTGGAGGCTCGTTTCGGCCCTCAGACGGAAGCCGATATACGCGCATTGATTGGCGGGTGAGCGCTTCTCGGGCACGGTGTTCCCGACCACTCAAATCCTTTTAATGAATACACATGCAGGAATTACCTGACGCTATGTCGCAGACTTTTGTACACCTTCGCGTGCACTCCGAACATTCCATGGTGGACGGCCTCGTTCGCGTAAAGCCTCTGGTCGAACGAGTTGTGGAGCTTGGTATGCCTGCTGTAGGTCTCACGGAGCAGTCGAACATGTGCTCGCTGGTGCGGTTCTACAAAACGACAACCGGGGCAGGCGTCAAACCGGTTATCGGTGCGGACCTTTGGTTAGAAAACCCAGACGAGCCGGAAATTCCGTTCCGCCTAACCTTGCTAGCCCGCGACAACCAAGGGTACCTCAATCTCACAGAAATCATTTCCCTTGGGTACACGGAGGGTCAGCGTTTTGGCAAGCCGATTGTTCAACGCAAATGGCTAGAGACCAGAGCTGAAGGCTTGATTGCCATGTCTGGGGCTAAAATGGGTGATGTCTGTAAGGCTTTGCTGGCTGACAAACCCGAACTGGCGAAAGCTCGGGCTGAGTATTGGATGAACCTTTACCCTGGCTCTTATTATCTGGAGCTACAAAGAACCGGCCGGCCTGGTGATGAAGACTGCCTGCACATGAGTGTCGAACTTGCTCAGGAGCTAGGGCTTCCCGTTGTAGCGACAAACGACGTGCATTTTTTGGAGGCTGATGACTTCGAAGCCCATGAGGCTCGGGTCTGTATCGGTGAAAGCCGTGCACTAGACGACCCCCGACGTGATCGCCGCTTCAGCGACCAACAATACTTGCGCAGCGCTGAAGAAATGATTGAGTTGTTCAGCGATGTACCCGAAGCCATCCAAAACACTGTCGAGATAGCGCGGCGCTGCTCGGTTACCGTGCGATTGGGCGAATACTTCTTGCCCAATTATCCGGTGCCGGAAGGCATGACCATGGATGAATACTTCCGCAAAGTGTCTGAGGATGGTTTGGAAGACCGTCTGGCCAAAACCTTGCCCAAAGACGATCCCGATTACGACAGTAAGCGCGAAGCCTACTACAAGCGGCTGAATTTCGAGCTGGATATCATCATCCAGATGGGATTCCCAGGCTACTTCCTGATCGTAATGGACTTTATCAAGTGGGCTAAGAACAACGGCGTACCCGTTGGTCCGGGCCGCGGTTCCGGTGCGGGTTCGTTGGTTGCTTACGCTCAGCTTATCACCGACTTGGATCCCCTAGAATACGACTTGCTGTTCGAACGCTTTCTTAACCCGGAACGGGTATCCATGCCCGACTTTGACGTCGACTTCTGTATGGAAGGGCGGGATCGGGTTATTGCCTACGTAGCCGAAAAATACGGCCGGGAGGCGGTTTCCCAGATCATTACATTCGGCACCATGGCGGCGAAAGCGGTAGTGCGAGATGTGGCCCGTGTGCAGGGCAAATCCTATGGTCTCGCAGATAAGCTGTCCAAAATGATTCCCTTCGAAGTGGGAATGACTTTGGGTAAAGCGGTTGAGCAGGAGCCAAGCCTTCAGGAATTCCTAGAGCAGGATGAAGAAGCTCAGGAAATTTGGGAGATGGCCCTAAAGCTTGAGGGTGTGTGCCGGAACGCCGGCAAACACGCCGGTGGCGTGGTGATCGCACCCACCAAAATTACCGACTTCTCGCCGCTGTACTGTGACGATGATGGCGGTAGTTTGGTGACCCAGTTCGATAAAAACGATGTGGAAGACGCTGGTCTGGTGAAGTTTGACTTTTTGGGCCTGCGTACGCTGACCATCATCGACTGGGCTTTGAAAATGATTAATCCGCGGAGGGAGAGCCGGGGATTGCCGCCGCTGGACATCAATGAAATCCCGCTGGATGACCCGGCTTCCTTCGTAATGCTGAAAAAAGCGGATACCACCGCCGTATTCCAGCTGGAATCCCGAGGCATGAAGGATCTAATCCGTCGCCTACAGCCAGACTCTCTAGAGGACATGATCGCTTTGGTTGCGCTGTTCCGCCCCGGGCCATTGCAGTCGGGCATGGTGGACGACTTTATTGACCGAAAGCACGGTAAGCAACCGATGTCTTTCCCCCACCCTGATTATCAATACGAAGGCTTGAAGCCGGTTCTGGAGCCTACCTATGGGGTTATCCTTTATCAGGAGCAGGTCATGCAGATTGCTCAGGTGATGGGTGGCTATAGTCTGGGTAACGCGGATATGCTGCGTCGTGCCATGGGTAAGAAAAAGCCCGAGGAAATGGCTAAGCAAAAGCAGTTTTTCCTCGATGGGTGTGAAAGCAATGGGATCAATAAAACCCTTGCTGAAAACATTTTTGATTTGGTTGAAAAGTTTGCTGGTTACGGCTTTAACAAGTCTCACTCTGCTGCCTACGCATTGGTGTCTTACCAGACCCTGTGGTTGAAGGCCCACTATACCGCTGAGTTCATGGCTGCAGTTTTGACCGCAGATATGCAGAATACGGACAAAGTTGTCACGCTGGTTGAAGAGTGCCGCAACCTCAAGCTGGACTTGGTACTGCCGGATGTAAGCCGCTCGGAGTATACCTTTACCGTTAATGATGAAGGTCAGATTGTCTATGGCCTCGGTGCTATCAAAGGGTTGGGTGAAGGCCCGATTCAGGCCATAGTAGAAGGTCGAGCCAGCGGCGAACCTTATCAGGACCTTTTCGACTTCTGCCGAAAGGTGGATTTGAAAAAAATCAACAAACGGGCGATGGAAGCCTTGATTCGTTCCGGTGCCATGGACAAGCTAGGTGCTAGTCGGGCCCAACTGATGGCCAGTATCCCCAAAGCTGTTCAACAGGCGGATCAACAATCGCGCAATGAATCCGTCGGTATGGTGGATATGTTCGGCGATATGCTGGAAGCCGGTGACGGCGGCGATCCCTATGCTGATGTGGTGGGCGTGCGCGAGTGGCCCGAGAAGCAGCGCCTGAAAGGCGAGAAAGACACTCTGGGGCTGTATCTTACGGGCCATCCGTTTGATGAATATGAACGCGAAGTTCGGCGCTTTGTGCGCTCATCTATATCGGATTTAAAACCCAATAAATCACCGCAACGAGTCGCCGGGCTGGTGATTGCTCAGCGAACCATGAAAACTCGCACCGGCTCCACCATGTGCTTTATTACACTGGATGACCGCAGCGCGCGAATTGAGGCAACACTGTTTTCTGAGGCGTTCTTTGAAAACCGCGAGTTGTTGCAATCAGATCAGGTGATTGTGGTTGAAGGTCAGGTAAGCCACGATGACTACTCTGGGCAGATGAAAATGCGCGTCAGTTCGGTCATGGACGTACCTAGTGCGCGCAAGCAGTTCAGCAAGGGCTTGAAGTTGAACTTGCATGCTGACCAGCTTCAGAATGGACTGTTGGATAAAATCGACAGCACCCTACGGCCTTTTCGTTGCGACGGCAGCCCCGTATGGATTGAATACTGCAGTCCGGAAGCAAGTACTAGAATTGAGTTGGGAGAGGCTTGGCGTGTGCAGCCGGATGACAACTTGTTGCTGGAATTGAAGTATCTGGTGGGCGACCAGTGCGTAGAACTGGTCTATGATTGAATGATTAAGGCAAAGAGTTGCACGCATTATTAAATATTCGTCAGGTTGCGGGCTCATACCAATGTCCGCTTTAGCCGTGACTCTGGCGCTGCTATCTTTGTCCCAAATTCTTTATTGGCGGAGCGCTGGCCCGCCTGGCGATAAAATGATGGAACATCATGAACCCTAATTATTTGGATTTCGAACAGCCGATTGCCGATCTTGAAGCCAAAATAGAAGAGCTTCGAAT
Source organism: Marinobacter salexigens (assembly GCF_018860765.1). Classification (GTDB taxonomy): domain Bacteria; phylum Pseudomonadota; class Gammaproteobacteria; order Pseudomonadales; family Oleiphilaceae; genus Marinobacter; species Marinobacter salexigens_A. The sequence continues at coordinate 165,337 of NZ_JAHKPV010000018.1, read as the reverse complement.
GGTCGGCAACGACACTGACATCAACATCTCTGATGAGATTACACGGCTGAAAAAGAAAAGTGTCAGCCTGACCGAGAACATATTCTCTGATCTACATCCGTGGGATGTGGCTCGCCTAGCACGGCACCCACGCAGGCCTTATACCCTTGATTACATCGAGATGATCTTCGAAGATTTCGATGAACTCCACGGCGATCGTCGTTATGCGGATGATCAGGCCATTGTGGGCGGCACAGCCCGCTTGATCGACACGCCAGTGATGGTAATTGGCCATCAAAAAGGCCGTGAAGTGCGGGATAAAGTGAAGCGCAACTTCGGTATGCCGCGTCCCGAGGGTTACCGTAAAGCCCTGCGCCTGATGGAAATGGCAGAGCGCTTTAGAATGCCCATTCTTACGTTTATAGACACGCCGGGTGCCTATCCGGGTATCGGTGCGGAAGAGCGTGGCCAAAGTGAAGCCATTGCCTTTAATTTGGCTGTTATGTCGCGCCTAAAAACGCCGATTATTTCAACAGTGATCGGTGAGGGTGGTTCCGGCGGAGCTCTAGCCATTGGTGTGTGTGATCAGTTGAATATGCTGCAGTATTCCACCTATGCGGTGATATCGCCGGAAGGATGTGCCTCCATCCTATGGAAAAGTGCTGAGTATGCCTCTTTGGCTGCTGAAGCCATGGGCGTAACGGCAGACAGGTTGAAGGATCTCGGGCTTGCGGATAACGTTATCACCGAGCCCTTGGGTGGCGCCCACCGTAATCCGGAACAAACGGCTGAGGCTTTGCGCGAGACTCTTACAGGCGGGCTGGCAGAACTATGTCGCCTGCCTCTGGATGAGCTGGTCTCCCGACGGTATGAGCGGTTAACCCGCTATGATACAGGGCGCTGAGCCCGTCCACGGGTATTCGTTTCCGGAGTCCTTGCTCTCGCCGGTAAAAGCCGTTACCGGTTACCGGCAGCTTTGGGTCGCCCTCAGTGGCGGCCTTGATTCCACCCTTCTTCTGCACCTTGCCGCGCGCTGCCATTCCGGAGTGCGGGCAGTGCATATCAACCATCAGCTTCAGGCCAATGCGGACGAAACGGAAGCTTTCTGCGAAAACCTGTGCGCTGAACTTAATATACCTCTCATAATTCGGCCGGTGTCGGTTGGGCTGGGTACAGGCCCGGGTGAAGGGCTTGAGGAAGCTGCGCGCAAAGCTCGTTACAACGTGTTTGAAGCACTCCTTAATCCCGGTGATGTGTTGTTGATGGCTCATCATGGTGATGACCAGGCTGAAACAGTACTGTTTAGAATGTTCCGTGGCAGCGGTGTGGCGGGCCTTGCAGGCATGCCTGAGAGTCGCCCGCTGGGTGAGGGGCGTTTGGCTCGGCCGTTATTGGGTGTTGAACGATCAGAGCTTGAACGCCATGCCCAAAATGCTGGACTTTCATGGGTTGATGATCCCAGTAACACTGATACAAAGTTCGACCGCAACTTTATACGTTTGAGCATTCTACCGGCACTTAAAGAGCGCTGGCCCGGCTTGAACCAACGCTTACGACACAGCGCTAAAGCCTGCTCTGAGAGCGATTTTCTGAACCAACAGCTGGCGGAGTTGCAATGGCAGACGATCGGAGGAGAAGAGCGGCGCCTGCCGGTTGCTGGGCTAATTACTCTTTCGCTTGCGGAGCAGACAAATCTTCTCCGCTGGTGGATTCGTCGGGCTGGATATCACACTCCCTCGGTTAACGACTGGTCGCAGGTGCTGCAGGATCTATTGTTGGCAGCGGAAGACCGGTCACCGGAGCTGAGGGCAAACCATTATAGCCTTCGACGCTTTCAGGGACAGCTGTACTTGGTTCCCGAATCTCAATCTTTGCCTAAGGCGCCCCTAAAGCTTCAGTCTGGCCAAACGGTGCACTGGGCAGAGTGGACGATTCGGTTGAGTCGGACTCCTACTGCGAAAACGGATTTGCCGCCTATACGGATATGTACGAGGCAGGGAGGGGAGCGCGTTCGTTTTCACCTAGATGGCCGGTCTAAATCGCTTAAAAAGTGGTTTCAGGAGCAAGCGGTTCCCCCTTGGGAAAGGGGGCGTCTGCCCTTGATTTTCTTGGGTGCGACGGGGCAAGAGGAACTCATTGCGATTGGCGATTTGTGGTGTTCTGGGCAATACTGCGGAAGTGCCCCTGCCGCAGGCTTGCGGCTGATTGTAGAGCGGGATTGTGATTGAGTCGCTAGGGGCTTTCTGGTAGTCTGGCGTCCCATCTTGAGATGACAATCTCCCTCCTTCACAGAACCTGATAATCATGGAATCTGCATGACGCGTTATATTTTCGTCACCGGCGGTGTTGTGTCTTCACTGGGGAAAGGAATCGCATCAGCCTCTCTGGCTGCGATCCTTGAGGCACGCGGCCTGAAGGTCACTATCCTCAAGCTGGACCCTTACATTAACGTGGATCCAGGCACCATGAGCCCGTTCCAGCACGGTGAGGTGTATGTCACCGAAGACGGCGCTGAAACCGACCTCGACCTTGGCCACTACGAGCGTTTTATTCGTACACCCATGAGCCGCCGTAATAACTTCACGGCTGGACGTGTTTATGAAGAGGTTATACGCAAAGAGCGTCGCGGCGATTATCTTGGTGGTACGGTGCAGGTTATTCCCCACATTACTGATGAGATCAAGCGTCGCGTCATCGAAGGCGCAGCCGGTGCTGATGTAGCTCTGGTTGAAGTGGGCGGCACTGTGGGTGATATTGAATCCCTGCCGTTCCTTGAAGCCTGTCGCCAACTGAAGGTTGAAGTGGGCTCTTCACGTGCGCTGTTCATGCACCTGACGTTGGTGCCTTACATTGCCACTGCTGGCGAAATCAAAACCAAGCCGACTCAGCATTCCGTTAAGGAAATGCGCTCTATCGGTTTGCAGCCTGATATTTTGCTGTGCCGCTCAGAGCACGAAGTAGATGCAAGTTCACGCCGGAAAATTGCACTGTTCACGAACGTAGAAGAGCGCGCGGTTATTCCGATGCGTGATGCCAAATCCATTTATGCCATCCCCCGCATGCTGCATGAACACGGGCTGGACCAACTCGTTATCGAACGCTTCAACCTGGATGCGCGAGACGCAGATCTGAGCGAGTGGGACGATGTAGTCGAATCGCTGATGAATCCCGAGCAGGAAGTGACCATTGCCATGGTTGGCAAGTATATGGAACTGCTTGAGGCCTACAAATCATTGATCGAATCACTGCTACATGCCGGTATCAAGACCCGCACCAAGGTGAAGATCAACTATATAGATTCCGAAGATATTGAACGTGATGGTACTCAGGTACTTGAGAGCGCCGATGCTATTCTGGTTCCCGGTGGCTTTGGCGAGCGTGGTGTAGAGGGTAAGATTCTCACCGTTCAGTACGCACGTGAGAATAAAGTTCCTTATCTGGGAATATGTCTGGGCATGCAGGTTGCAGTGATCGAGTACGCACGTAACAAGGCAGGGCTCACAGATGCCCACAGCACCGAGTTCCGGGAGCATACTCCGGAGCCGGTCATTGGCTTGATTACCGAGTGGCTGGATGCGACCGGTGAGCGCGAAGAGCGTTCAGGTGATTCAGATCTTGGTGGTACTATGCGTCTGGGCGCTCAGGACTGCGTGCTGACTGAAGGCTCCACAATCGCCGACTGCTACGGCAGGAAAACCATTCGCGAGCGTCATCGCCACCGCTATGAGGTGAATAACCACTTCCTGCCCCAGTTGGAAGATGCAGGGCTGCTGGTTTCCGGGCGCTCTACAGATGGCAAGCTGGTAGAAGTGGTTGAGGACCCTGTGCACCCCTGGTTTGTTGCCTGTCAGTTTCACCCTGAGTTTACCTCCACGCCACGGGACGGCCATCCACTGTTTAAGGGGTTTGTGGAAGCCGCGTTGGCGAAGCGTAAGGAATCCTGATCATGGCTCAGAGCACCGTTACTGTTGCTGATATAGACATTGCCAACGACAAACCCTTTGTCTTGTTTGGTGGCATGAATGTGCTGGAGTCCCGTGATCTGGCGTTTGAGGTTGCTGGGAAGTATGTGGAGGTTTGCAACAGGCTGGGCATTCCTTACGTCTTCAAGGCTTCTTTTGACAAGGCCAATCGCTCTTCGGTCAGTTCTTTTAGAGGCCCGGGTCTCGAAAAGGGTTTGCAGATTCTGGCAGATATCAAAAGCAAATACGGTGTTCCGATAATTTCTGATGTACACGAGCCAGAACAGGCAGCGCCTGCCGCTGAGGTGTGTGACATCATTCAGTTGCCCGCTTTTCTCAGCCGGCAGACTGATCTGGTTGTCGCCATGGCTAAAACCGGCGCGGCGATCAATATCAAGAAAGCACAGTTTTTGGCACCGCAGGAGATGAAGCACATCATCACCAAATGTGCAGAAGCCGGAAACGACCGTGTTATTTTGTGCGAGCGGGGCAGTAGCTTCGGCTATAACAACCTTGTGGTCGATATGCTTGGCTTTGGCATAATGAAGGCCATGAACGTGCCTGTGATGTTTGATGTAACTCACTCGCTACAGATGCCGGGTGGGCGTTCCGATTCGGCCGGTGGTCGCCGTGCGCAGGTTACAGATCTGGCGCTGGCCGGGATGTCTCAGGGCTTGGCCGGGCTGTTTCTGGAAGCTCACCCGAACCCGGATGAAGCAAAATGCGATGGGCCGTGTGCGCTGCGCTTGAGCCAACTTGAACCATTCCTGCAGCGAGTTAAGGCTGTTGATGACCTTGTGAAGAGTTTTAAACCTATCGACACCGCCTGAATGGCGGTTTTCGCGTTATGGGTACAAATTATGGGAGAGCCGTTCCCCGCTCTCTCTTGCACCGAAATTTGTTAATGACCTTTGAAATTGAAAATCTGGAGACTTTCTAGCATGACCAAGATTGCCAACATTAAAGCCCGTGAGGTTCTGGATTCCCGTGGTAACCCCACGGTAGAAGCAGACGTAGTCCTTGAAGATGGAACGCTTGGTCGTGCCTGTGCGCCCTCTGGTGCGTCTACGGGTTCCCGCGAAGCGCTGGAGCTGCGGGATGGTGATGCGTCCCGGTATCTGGGCAAGGGCGTACTGAAGGCAGTTGCGGCTATTAATGGCAAGATCAACGATGCACTGAAAGGCATAGATGCTGCAGACCAGCGTGTGCTGGACAACATCATGCTGGAGCTGGATGGCACGGAAAACAAAGCCAATTTGGGCGCTAACGCTATTCTGGCGGTGTCACTGGCAGCGGCAAAAGCAGCAGCAGAGTCTCTGGGTAAGCCTCTTTACGAGCATATTGCTGACATCAACGTTACCTCTGGCAAGTTCAGTATGCCGGTGCCGATGATGAACATTCTGAATGGTGGTGAACACGCGGATAACAACGTTGATATCCAGGAGTTCATGGTGCAGCCGGTTGCTGCCAAGAGTTTCTCTGAAGCTCTGCGCATCGGTGCCGAGATTTTCCATAGCCTGAAAAAAGTATTGCAGGCGCAGGGCTTGAACACAGCGGTGGGTGATGAGGGCGGCTTTGCGCCTAACCTGCCGTCCAATGAAGCGGCTCTGGCCGTGATCAAGGAAGCGGTAGAGAAAGCCGGTTACAAGCTTGGTACGGACATCACACTGGCTTTGGACTGCGCGGCTTCTGAGTTCTATAAGGATGGTCAGTATGTGCTGGCTGGAGAAGGTAAGAGCTTCGATTCTGCCGGTTTTGCTGACTACCTCGCTGGCTTGGCCGAGCGTTACCCGATCGTGTCTATTGAAGATGGTATGGACGAGAGTGATTGGGATGGCTGGAAGGTGCTGACCGACAAGATTGGCGACAAAGTACAGTTGGTGGGCGATGATTTGTTTGTTACCAACACCAAGATCCTCAAGCGTGGTATTGACACAGGTGTGGGCAATTCGATTCTGATCAAGTTCAATCAGATTGGCAGCCTGAGTGAAACTCTGGATGCCATTAAGATGGCACAGGATGCTGGGTTTACGGCGGTTATTTCTCACCGCTCCGGTGAGACGGAAGATACAACGATTGCAGATCTTGCGGTTGCTACCTGTGCCGGTCAGATCAAAACCGGTTCTTTGTGTCGTTCGGATCGGGTTGCTAAGTACAACCAGTTGCTGCGCATTGAAGAGGCGCTTGAAGGTAAGGCTCCTTATCGTGGCCTCATTGAAATCAAGGGGCAGGGCTGAGAATAACAGCTTCCGTTTTGGCCTTTAATCCTTTAGATTTTAGGTAACAGAATGTTAAGGCCGTCGTGTTTTGAATATAAATTCAATCACGACGGCCTTTTTGTCCAATTAGTTAGAAGAATTTGTTGCGAATCTACTCTAAGGTCTATACTTATCATTCGGTGTATGATTTTTGATCGTTTTAACTCCTGAACGGAAACGGTATTAATGAAGTTGCTCTGGGCTTTCATGGTTGTTCTCATTCTCCTTCTGCAGGTGCGCTTGTGGGTTGGGGAGGGCAGCTTTGCGCAAGTCTGGACGTTGGAGCAGTCGATTGCGGAACAGCGGGGGGAGAATGCTGAGTTGTCCACACGCAATGCGCGTTTGTATGCGGAGGTGCGTAACCTTCGTAATGAGCAAGGTGCGGTGGAAGAGCGAGCTCGGATGAATCTGGGGTTGATTCGCGATGATGAGACCTTTTTTCTTGTTGTTGAGCAGTGACTTTTTAATTTGAGCACAGAGCGGCAGGGAAGTTCTTTCCAAGACACGCTATGAACACTTCCCTGTGCGCTTGACGGTGGCCATCCTTGGCCACCGACAGTCTTGGAAAGAACTTCCCTGCCACTCTCTCAACAACGTGCGTAACTCTCATGAGTGACTCTAAACTCTGGTTGATTGTCCCCGCCGCAGGCATTGGTCAGCGGATGCGGGCCGAATGTCCTAAGCAATATCTCCGTATTAATAATCGTTTTATTCTGGATATCACACTGTCGCGATTGTTGGATACCGGTCGTTTTACCGGTTGCATGGTTCCGTTGAATGCCTCAGATCATTGGTGGCCAGAATCAGATGCGAATAATGATAATCGTATTCAAACCTGTAGCGGCGGCGCGGAGCGGGCGGATTCTGTGCTCTCGGCACTGCACGCTCTCAAAGAACAGGTGGCTGCCGATGACTGGGTGCTGGTTCACGATGCGGCTCGTCCTTGTGTTCACCCGGCCGATCTTGCGAATCTTGTTTCAACACTGGCGGAACATCCTGTAGGTGGCCTGTTGGCGGCTCCGGTTGCAGATACGCTTAAAAGGGCGGATTCCGGTGGTTTACCTGAAGTTGCTGAAACGGTGGATCGTAACCAGTTGTGGCGGGCGCTTACGCCGCAGATGTTCCGTTATTCTATGTTAGTTTCGGCGCTGGAGACTGCTCTGCAAGAGAGTCAGCCAGTTACGGATGAGTCCTCTGCGATGGAGTTTTCCGGTAATATGCCGGTTCTTGTGGAAGGTCGGCCGGATAATATCAAGATTACTGTACCTGCTGACCTGGATCTTGCTGGCTTTATTCTTAGCCGGTTCTGAGTTTTCTGTATTTTCCCGGAGTTGTTTATGCGTATTGGTCAAGGCTTTGATGTTCATGCCTTCGGCGAAGGCGATGCCATTATTATTGGTGGTGTTTCCATTCCTTACAAGCAGGGCCTGAAAGCCCACTCTGATGGTGATGTGTTGCTGCATGCTTTGGCGGATGCGCTGCTGGGTGCGGTTGCTTTGGGAGACATTGGTCATTTGTTCCCGGACACGAGTAATGAGTGGGCTGGGGCTGATAGCCGGGATTTGTTGCGTCGGGTTATGGCCCGAGTCGCCGAGGAGGGTTTTGCGGTGCTCAATGTTGATACAACGATTATCGCGCAAGCGCCCAAGATGGCTCCACACGTTGAAGCTATGCGTTTAAATGTTGCGGAGGATCTGGGTATTCCCGCCAGCCGTGTAAGCGTTAAAGCGACCACTAGTGAGCGGCTTGGCTTTACCGGCCGAGGTGAGGGCATTGCTTGTCAGGCAGTTTGTTTACTTGAGCCGGTGACCTCTTGAGCTTTGCAAATACTGGTGTAGGAAATTGGCGGCTGGACTGGCCCGTATCTGGCGGGAGGCGCGTAGCTAGTGCCCAGTTGAAAACTGCACCGGAGGATTTTCGCGTAAGTGAGGTGTTTGAGGAATCCGCGGAGCGAGCGACGCCGTCTGGATCAAATGGTGTTGCCGGCGAGGGGGAGCACCTGTGTTTATACATCGAAAAAACCGGAGATAACACGGAATTTTTGGCCGGAGAGCTTTCAAATTTGGCTGGCTGTCGGTCGTTTGATGTGGGGTTCTGTGGGCTAAAGGATAGACACGCGGTTACCAGGCAATGGTTCAGCATATACCGCCCCGGTATGATGGACGAGGATGCTGCTCTGATTGAGCGTGTATCAGAGCACTGGCCTGTAAGGTCCGCTTACCGTAGCGTGCGCAAGTTGCGCCGTGGCGACCATCAAGGTAATCACTTTGTGATTAGGCTACGGCAGGTAGGAGCTGAGCGTGACGTGATTGAAAGCGCCCTTGCTCGTCTTAAGGCGCAGGGTGCTCCCAACTATTTTGGTCCTCAGCGTTTCGGCTTTGCCGGTGGCAATCTGGATCGGGCAGTTCATATTGATCCTTCCACATTGAACCGCCGTAGCGGGCAAGGTAAGCGCAGAGGGAGAGGGTCAAGTAGGGCTGGAGGTGGCAGAGACGGACGGAAAAACGTATTGTACTTTTCGGCTGCTCGCTCTTGGTTATTTAACGAAGTGCTTGCCTCACGGGTCGCTGATGGCAGTTGGCGCAGCCCACTTTCGGGAGAGCCGGTAGACATTGCAACTGGCCCGTTATGGGGCGATGGCGGCACTAGTGCTGGTGGTGAGGCTGAGCAGCGAGAGCGTGAAATTGTAGCCCAGACACCCAACTTGGCTTCGTTGTTTCTAACGACCCGAATGAAGCCTGAGCGCCGCCCTTTGGTGTCCATGCCACGGAATTTCAACTGGCTCTGGCTGGACGATGGTAGTTTGGAACTGGAGTTTTTCCTGGAACCGGGGCAGTACGCGACCACGGTTCTGAGCGATATTTTTGAGCTTGAGGACATGAGCCTCGGCCACCATAACAAACAACACGGCTAGACTGCGTTCCTTGAGAAAACAAAGGTCCGCAAGGTTTGGTTAGCGATTAATTGGAGAGCGCTGTGCGTATTCTGTTGTCAAACGATGATGGTGTTCATTCACCGGGGCTGATCGCCTTATTTGAAGGCCTCAAAGGTCTAGGTGATCTTGAAGTAGTCGCACCGGATAGGGATCACAGCGGAGCGAGCAACGCTTTAACGCTGAATCGGCCCCTAACGGTTGAACAGCATCCCAATGGTTTCCGTTCCATCGACGGTACGCCTACAGACTGTGTGCATCTTGCAGTTAATGGCTTGTTTTCAAAACCTTTTGATCGTGTGGTTTCTGGTATCAACACTCACGCTAATTTGGGTGATGACATTATCTATTCCGGCACCGTTGCCGCAGCCACAGAGGGCCGCCATCTCGGGTTGCCAGCTATTGCCGTCTCATTAGTGAGCGAGGGGCGTAATCATTATGATACGGCCGCAAGAGTCGTCCGCATGCTACTCGAAGGCGCGCGCCCGCTTGTGCTGGGGCCACGCTCAATTCTCAATGTGAATGTGCCGGATGTACCTTGGGAAGAACTTGCGGGATTTCGGGTTACCCGACTGGGGGATCGTGAGCGTGCTGAGGGTGCGGTTCCTATGACCTGCCCTAGAGGCAAGGAGCGTTACTGGATTGGAGCAGCAGGCAAAGGCGGCGATGCAGGTCCCGGAACCGACTTTCATGCGGTTGCAGAAGGCTATGTGTCGCTTACGCCAGTGCACATCGATATGACCCGCCATGAAGCCTTAGTATCTCTCCGTTCCTGGGTGGACTCCCTGCAGGCCTCCATGGGGGATGGTGCGTGAGTGGAGAGCTTCAGGGCATAGGGATGACCTCTCGGCGCACACGTATGCGTTTGGTGCAGCGCCTCAAAGAATCAGGTATCGAATCAGATTGGGTACTCGAAGTCATGGGGGAGGTGCCCCGTCATATTTTTCTTGATGAGGCCTTGTCGCACCGGGCTTATGAAGACACGGCACTGCCAATCGGCTATGGGCAGACGCTATCGCAGCCTTATATTGTGGCGCGCATGACTGAGCTGCTTCTTCGACACCAGCCAGCCAGGGTATTGGAGTTGGGCACCGGGTCTGGCTATCAAACAGCTGTGCTATCCCAGCTTTTTGATCAAATTTATAGTGTTGAGCGGATAAAACCACTTCAGGATCGTGCGCGGGATCGATTGCGGCAGCTCAGCATCCGAAATGTGATGCTCAAGCATGCTGATGGCGGCATGGGATGGCCAGAAAGAGGCCCGTTTGACGGCATTATTGTGACTGCGGCTCCTATGGAGGTTCCTGCGGAACTTTTGGAGCAACTTGCTGATGGCGGCGTGTTGGTTGCGCCTGTTGGTGAAGAGCGTCAGGTGCTTGTTGAAGTGATACGTAACGGCGATAAGTTTGATCGACGAGAGCTGGAGCCCGTCCGTTTCGTTCCTTTGCTTGGCGGGGTTGTCCGTTGATCAGCTCTCAACAGGAAGGGTTAGTTGAAAGTGCCGCCCGCAAACAGCATCCTGCCTCGGTGTTTTTGAGGGGTATGGCCATGGGGGCAGCGGATATTGTCCCCGGCGTATCCGGCGGCACGATAGCGTTCATTACAGGTATTTACTTCCGGCTTCTGGAGGCTGTGAGCGCGGTTCCAGGCGCAGTGTACAGGGATTTGTTTAAGGGGAATGTAAGAGCGTTTTGGCAGTCCTGCGATGGTAGTTTTCTCGTCACTCTTTTGCTGGGTATTCTTCTTAGCATCGTCACGCTGGCCTCTGGGATCACCTACTTGTTGGCAGAGTATCCCATTTCGATCTGGAGCTTTTTCTTTGGGTTAATTCTCGCCTCTGTTTGGCATGTCGGGCGCCAAACTCGGCATTATCGAGCGTCGCTGCTCGCTCCTCTCATGGTAGGTGTTGTGGTTGCCTGGTGGATTACCACCTTGACTGTTGGACAGCTTAACCCGTCAGCTATGACGTTTTTTGTAGCTGGCGCTGTGGCAATATGCGCGATGATTTTGCCCGGTATCTCGGGGAGTTTCATTCTGGTTATTATTGGCATGTATGCCCCGGTTCTTGCAGCCATCAAATCCCTTGATATCGCGTACTTGCTATTGTTTATGGCAGGCTGTTTGGTGGGGCTATTGTCGGTTGCTAGGCTCATTACTTGGGCTTTTCATAAGTTCCATGACCATGTTCTGGCCCTGCTTACAGGCTTCATGATTGGTGCCTTGAACAAAGTCTGGCCATGGAAGGAAACCTTAAGTTGGCGAACCAACAGTTCGGGGGAGCAGGTAGCCTTAAGCGAGATCAGCATCGGCCCTTGGGCATTTGCGGATCTCACCAATCAGGATCCGAAGATTTTCATGGCGGTTGTTATGGCTGGCGTGGGTATTGCGCTTGTTTTGCTTGTTGAATGGCTAGGTGAGCGCTACTCGCAAACAGAGCTAGCAGAAGGCACTAATCTGCGCTAAAGCGGTGTTACCTTTTCAGGCATGCCTTTGTTCCCGCCCGTAACAATAGCCATGCCGGGTAACAGAGATGGCCAGTGAGTCACTTGGATTTGATATCAAAATGTGCAATAAATTAGCGGGTTACTTTTGAAACTTCAGGATCTTCTTTGATCAGATTCAGAGCCTGTACAGATCAATTATAATCGGGCCGGTGGTAATGCTGTGAGACTGTTGCGTGGTCCAGCTCAAGCCGCTTTGTCGGCTTTTCCGCGGTTCCTTTTTGGTGCCCAGCGTCCCTTGTGGGTCTCTAAAAACGGTAAGTTCTGGCTTTTTCTGCTCGCGTTTTTGCTTCTTTCCGGTGCGATGAGTGGCTGCAACACTCAAGCGATTCATCAGGATGATATATACAACCCGCCGGTTTACTGGGGGCGCCACGTGGTGCGTCAAGGCGAGACTCTGTACGGTATTGCTTGGACCTACGGTCGCGATTATAAAGAACTGGGTAGCGCCAATGGAATCAGTCCGCCGTGGACGATTCAGCCTGGCCAAGTTCTGCGTTTGGATCTGCGCGGAAAGGCGCAATCCAGCAATAAATCAAGTACAACGGCGCGGGCTTCTCGGCCGACTGCGACGACTACTGCAAGGTCGCCTCGGGCACAACCACCTGTGCCAACACCGCAAAATTCCCGAAAACCTGCTGTCACCCACAAGCCTGATACCTCTGCTCCTCTGGTCTCCAGAACTCAAACGGTAGCCAATATTTCATGGCGCTGGCCGCACTCTGGCACTGTAATTGCTAGATATTCAGCATCCGGAAAAGTCAACAAAGGCGTTGATATTGCCGGAAAAGCTGGGGATGCTGTAAGAGCTTCCGCAGACGGGAGTGTGGTCTACGCGGGCGACGGTTTGCTTGGTTATGGTAATTTGATTATTGTGAATCACAACGAGCGATATCTGAGCGCTTACGCGCACAATCGGAAGATTTTGGTAAGCGAAGGAGAGGGGGTTAAAGCCGGGCAGGTTATAGCGGAGCTTGGCAGCAGTGGTGCAGAAAGGCCGATGCTACATTTTGAAATTCGGAAAAATGGAAATCCGGTCGATCCAACCCATTACTTGCCGCCGCGCTAGCTAAAACCACGGCACTACAAATAAGAAAAAATGGTGGCAAAGGTGTTTAAGCTAGCCATTGAAGACGTCCTGAAAAAAGTGAAATAACCAATGCCCGCAACAATAAAAGTATCGGGCAAAATCCAGGATTATTGAAAGGCGGTGCAAAGATATGTCAGCAGAACAGGAAGATATCATTATCGATCGCGTAGCGGATGTTGATGAGCCCGAGGATCAGCTGCTCGCAGAAGAAAAAACCGACAAAGTTGCCCCAGAGGCTGCCGAAGTCGATGGAGAGCTATCCGCCAGAACACGCTATTACAGCAGTGCAAATGCTAAACAGCTGGACGCCACTCAGCTTTACCTTAATGAAATCGGTTTTTCACCACTGCTAACCCCGGAAGAAGAGGTTTATTTTGCACGCCTTGCGCGCAAAGGAGAGGAATCTGGCCGTAAGCGAATGATTGAGAGTAACCTGCGGCTAGTGGTAAAAATTGCTCGCCGCTATGTGAATCGTGGTCTTACCCTGTTGGATTTGATTGAAGAGGGTAATCTTGGGTTGATTCGTGCGGTTGAAAAGTTTGACCCGGAGCGAGGCTTTCGTTTCTCAACCTATGCAACATGGTGGATTCGCCAGACAATCGAGCGGGCCATTATGAATCAGACCCGCACCATTCGGTTGCCTATTCATGTTGTTAAGGAGCTGAATCTTTATTTGCGAGCGGCTCGTGAGCTAACGCAGAAGCTTGACCATGAACCTTCGGCGGAAGAAATCGCCAAGATGGTGGACAAGCCGGTTAACGACGTTAAGCGAATGCTGGGTTTGAATGAGCGCGTCGCTTCCATGGATACGCCTATCGGCGCTGGTGGTGAAAAATCCCTACTAGACACGGTTGCCGATGAGGGGGCGTCTGATCCTGCTGATCTGTTGCAGGACAACAATATGAGCGCCTGTATCGGCAAGTGGATAGATCAACTCAGTGAAAAGCAGCAGGAAGTTTTATCCCGACGGTTTGGGCTTCGGGGATACCCGGTCAGCACCTTAGAAGAAGTTGGACAGGAAATTGGCCTAACTCGTGAGCGGGTTCGCCAAATTCAGGTGGAGGCGCTGCGGCGCTTACGTGAAATTCTGGAAAAAGAAGGTCTGACTGGAAACCTATTGTTCAAATAACGTTTCCCTTCCTTCGCTCAAAGCGCTAGCCATGTCTCATGGCTGGCGTTTTTTGTTTTGGGTGTTCGGAACAAACAACTCTGAAAAAGTATCCCGGCAAATGAGAACCAGACGGCGCTTTGTCCTAATAAGACATTGTTAGAATAGGTAAGTCGGGAGCTAAGGATCTGTACCCGGCGACGAATGAACTCTCATAATAATGACTGAAAAGGAAAGGACTATGAAGAAGGCGTTTTTGACGAGCTTTGCATCCCTGATGCTTGCAGCCACACTCTCAGCTCCTGCTTCGGCGCTAACGGTTGGCGGTGTCGACGTCCCGGATACCTATACTGCTGGCAGCACCGAGCTTCAATTGAATGGCGCTGGTACACGCTCCAAGTTTTTCATGGATCTGTATGTTGGTAGCCTTTATGTGTCTCAGATGCAGAAAGATGGCAGTGCCGTAGTTGAAGCTGATGAGCCTCAGGCAATCACGCTGCATATTACATCTGGGATGATCACCAGTGATCGTATGACGGAAGCGACTATGGAAGGGTTTGAAGCCTCAACCGATGGTGATATGTCTTCGGTTAAAGCAGAAGTCGACCAGTTTATGGCGGTGTTCAAAGAAGAAATCAAAGAAGGCGACGTATTTGATCTTGTTTACGTGCCAAAAGAAGGCGTAAAAGTTCTGAAAAACGGTGAACAAAAGGACACTGTGGGTGATCTAGCCTTCAAAAAAGCCTTGTTTGGCATTTGGCTTTCTGACGATCCTGCGCAGAAGAGTCTGAAAGAAGAGATGCTGGGTCAGTAGTAGAGCGGCGCCAGTACTTTATTAAAGAGCCGGCAGAAGCCGGCTTTTTAATACGTAATCCGGTCGTTTACAGGTAGTCGTTTTTTTCCTTGAACTCGCAAAGGTCTTCAATTATGCAGGCGCCGCATCTCGGCTTTCGTGCCACGCAGGTATAACGTCCATGCAGTATCAGCCAATGATGGGCATCCATTAGAAATTCCTTGGGTACCAGCCGCATCAAGCGTTTTTCTACCTCCAGTACGTTTTTACCCGGTGCGATACCCGTACGATTGGATACCCGGAAAATATGGGTGTCTACTGCCATGGCGGGTTGCCCAAAAGCGGTATTTAGCACTACGTTTGCGGTTTTTCGGCCAACACCGGGCAAAGCTTCTAGATCTTCACGGTTATCAGGCACAACGCTATCATGCTTTTCGATCAGTATGCGGCAGGTTTTGATAACGTTTTCCGCTTTGCTGTTAAACAGCCCAATGGTCTTTATGTATCGCTTCAGCCCATCTACGCCCAGTGCCAGTATAGCTTCTGGGGTATTGGCTACCGGGTAAAGTTTGTCTGTCGCTTTGTTAACGCCAACATCGGTTGCTTGGGCAGAGAGAATAACGGCAATTAGCAGTTCAAAAGGGGTGCTGTAATTCAATTCTGTTGTCGGATGCGGGTTGGCTTCCCGCAACCGAGAAAAAATTTCAATACGTTTGGCTTTATTCATGGGGTTTCGTTACCACTCCGGCCGCAGATCAGGAAACATTTCCGGTAACACGCACACGCTTGCTACCGGGCGTTGCTGCGGGCTGAGCCGCTTTTTGGCGCTCTTTTAGGTGGCGGTCAATGCCGTTTTTTAACGCTATTAGCAAACCGAGGCCCACAAAAGCGCCGGGTGGCAATACCATGAACAGCATATCTGGATACTTGGCAAATGGCTTTATGACCCAATCTGCAGCTATGGGGCCGAGCAGCAGGTGCATATCAACGAACAGCGTGCCCTGGCCGATCAGTTCTCGCATGCCACCTAAGATGATAAGTACCGCAAGAAAACCAGCGCCCATCATGGCGCCGTCAAGCAGTGCAGGGCCTGGGGCATTGCGGGAGGCAAAGGCATCGGCACGGCCAAGAATGGCACAGTTTGTGACAATGAGAGGGATAAATATGCCGAGAATCTGGTACAACTCGTAAGTATAGGCCTGCATCAGTAATTCTGCACAGGTGACGAAGGAAGCGATGATCATCACGAATGCAGGTAAGCGCACGGATTCGCTAACAAAATTTCGAATCAGCGAAACAGCGAGGTTTGAACCCATGAGCACCATCAGGGTTGCCAGCCCAAGGCCAATCGCGTTTACCACGGTGCTCGTGACCGCAAGAAGAGGGCAAAGTCCTAATACCTGCACCAGAGCAGGGTTGTTGTCCCAGAGCCCGTCGCGAACGATTTCACTGGAGGTCTTGGTTGCCATTGTTAGGGTTGCTCCACATTCAGTGATTCATCGGTCAAATCTCCGGGGGTAACCACAGAGCGTTGCCCTGACGGGGCGCTATTCAGTTGGGCCCGAATAGCCTGTTGGTTCTGTCGGAAATACACCAGTGATGTTTGTACCGCTTTCACCACGGCTCTGGGAGTAATGGTAGCACCGGTGAACTGGTCGAAAACGCCGCCGTTCTTTTTAACATTCCATTCTTTGGGTGCTGGATTACCCAATGAGCGTCCTTCAAATCCTTTTACCCAATCGGATTTTCGGGTTTCAATCCGGTCGCCCAACCCCGGGGTTTCTTTGTGCTCAATCACTCGCACGCCCAGAACAGTGCCTTCGAGATCAATGCCTACAAGTAGTTTGATGGTGCCTGAATAGCCGTCTGGCGCGGTGGCAGGCATGATCATCCCAACCGGCTCGTCGTCCTGACGTGCAACCCACACGGTGATCGGCCCATCAGTTGCTAGCCGGTCACTGGCTGGGAGAATCAAAGTGTCTCTTAGTAGATCGTTGTTGTGATCGCTCTCAGGGATAATTTCAAACAAGGCTTTGGCTTCTGCTCTAGCAGCCTGCTCCTTGATGCGTTCGTTGGTGAGCGCCTGAGTAAACGCAATGGTGCCGCCGGTAATAACTGCAAATATGCCAAGACCGATAGCGCTGCGGCGAATGGATTGAGTCATGGTTGTCATGGTCAGTTCCTGCCTCCGCCGGGCAGCCCGCGACGGGCCTTATGATGGCCATAGGTTCTTGGTGGCGTGTAATGATCGATAAAGGGCACAGCAAAGTTCATTAACAGAACACTAAACGCCACAGCATCGGGGTAGTTGCCCCAGATTCGGATTAGGTAGATAAGTACGCCGATACCCGCTCCATAAATCAACTTTCCCTGATGGCTGGTGGCAGCAGAGACTGGGTCGGTGGCGATAAAAAATGCGCCTAGCATAGTGCCGCCAGCCAGCAGGTGCAGTGACAGAGGCGCGTATAGGTCCTCATTGCTACCAAACGCCAGACTCATGACGACCAATGCAACTAAAAAAGCGACAGGAATATGCCAAGAGATGATTTTTAGGCCTATCAGTACAAGCCCGCCAACTAGAAAAGCTGCGTTGACCCACTCCCAGCCTTTGGCAAAGCCCTCCCCGAATGTTGGGTGGGCAAGAACTTCATCTGCAGTATGGGTTGCAATCTTATGTTTGTATTCGTCCAGCGGTGTGGCCATGGTCCAGCCATCAATCGCTGTTTGTTTTGCCGAGGCGATTACCGAAAGCGTTTCTGCAAAACTGGGTGCCTTGTCCCAGAGTAGTGCAGGCTCTGCCCAGTTTGTGGTCATGGCAACCGGGAATGAAATAAGCACCAGCGCATAGCCTACCATCGCAGGGTTGAACGGATTCGAGCCGAGGCCGCCATAAAGTTGTTTAGCGATCACTATGGCGGAAGTAACCGCGACCCCGGATACCCACCATGGCGCAAACTGAGGTAGGGAAAGACCCAACAAAAGACCGGTAACAGCGGCAGTATTGTCCTTGAGAATAAATGCAACTGGCTTGTTGCGTAGCTTGAGGATGGCGGCTTCTGAAGCCAAGGCAATGGCGATACACCAGACAACGTTTATGATGTTGCCCCAACCAAAAAATAGAGTCTGCGCAAGTAAGCCGGGTAGGGCTGCAAGTATGACCCAAAGCATCACCTTCGATGTTGGGCGCGCACTGTGGGCATGGGGTGAAGACTGTTGAACAAACGCCATGAAGATCGAGCCTGATTCGGGTTATTCGGTAGATTGGGATTCGGGCGGAGTCGCCTGTATTTTGCGTGCGTCTGCTAAAGCCTCTTCTGCCCGCTTTACCCGGTCATGATTCTTGGTGACAGCACGTTCCAGTTTGTCCACGTTGTCGGCTTGCTGCGCCTTTGCGTCTTCAAGCATGGCCTGCATGGTTTCCAGTTTGGACTGTGCCTGGGCAAACTGCTTTTCCAATGCCTTTATATCGATATCGGGTTTTTTCTGAGCTGGCTCAGTGGGTGCGGCTACCTTCGCGTTATTGGCTTCGGTGCTGGCTCTTTTCCGTGCCAATGCCTGCTCCACCAAAGCGGATTTTGCGGCTCGCTCGTCCGCAGCTTCTCCGTTGGCGTCGGCTCTTTCAGCCTCCGCCTTTTTGTTGGCCTGAGCTTCGGCCGCGGCCTTGGCGCGCTCTTTTCGGCGTAGCTCTTTCTCTTGTTGCTCGCGCTCAAGCCTTTGCTGACGCGCTTCAAAGCGCTCACGTGCACGGTCTGCCTTGAGTTGCTCCGCCCGCTGCACACGTATCTCGCCTTTGGCGTAACGGTAATACTGCACGAGCGGAATGGAGCTGGGGCAAACATAAGAGCAGGCGCCACATTCGATGCAGTCGAAGAGGTTTAGATGTTCGGCTTTCTCAAACTCGGTTGCCTTGGCGTGCCAGAACAGTTGCTGGGGCAGCAGTTCCATGGGGCAAACTTCTGCACACTGACCACAGCGGATGCAGGCTTGCTCCGGCGGAGGTGCAGGCAACTCGGAGGCAACCGCTGCGATGATGCAGTTAGTGGTTTTGATAACCGGAACCGCTGTTGTGGTTAGGGTATAGCCCATCATAGGTCCGCCAAGAATCAGGCGGCTGACGCGATCCTGTTGCAGGCCTGCCTGATACAGCAGGTAATTCAAAGGCGTGCCCAATAAAACCTCAAAATTGCCCGGATTTATGACGGCTTCCCCCGTTACCGTTACAACTCGACTGATAAGCGGTGAGCCTTCAAAAATAGCCTTGGCCACAGCAACGGCGGTGCCCACGTTCTGGCACATGACGCCAATGTCTGCCGGAATACCTCCGCTGGGTACTTCCATGCCGGTGAGAATCTGGATGAGCTGTTTTTCTCCGCCGGAAGGGTATTTTGTCGGGATAACGGCTAGTTCAACTTGTGTACCTTGAGTTGCTTCACGCAGTGCCGCTGCAGCTTCCGGTTTGTTGTCTTCAATGCCGATTACACACCGCTCAGGGCGCAGGATCCAAGCCATCACCTTCAAGCCCGCAACAACATCATTGGCCCGCTCACGCATGGTCATATCATCAGCGGTAATATAGGGCTCGCACTCGGCGCCATTGAGAATCAGCGTGTCCACTTTGCGGTCTCTGGGCGGTCTCAGCTTTATATCCGTTGGGAATCCAGCGCCGCCCATGCCCGAAATACCCGCTGAATGAATGATGGCAAGAGCCTCATCCCGCTCGAGGCTGCGATAGTCGGCAATAGGATAACGTTCGCACCATTCATCTTTGCCATCGGGCTTTAAAACAATGCACCTGTCGGCCATGCCGGACGGGTGGGGTACTGGGTAGTCGCCTATGCTTTCGATTACGCCAGATGTTGGAGCATGCACAGGAACACCCATACCGTGGCTGACGTCAGCAATTTTTTGGCCTTTCAGTACAACGTCGCCAACGGCAACTGTTGGCTCCGTAGGCGCACCGATATGCTGTTGCAATGGCAGCACAAGTTGCGCGGGAACGCCTGCGGATTGAATGGGCCGACTGGTCGAAAGCTCTTTGTTTTCTGCGGGGTGAATACCACCGTTAAAGTCCCAAAGCTTGATGGTGGAGGACATCAGGAGTTCGCCTCCTGATTGTCTGTGGCGATTATTTGAGGCTGCGACCAAGTCCATCCGCGGATATCCGGCTCAATGGTGATCATATCAATACAGTCAACGGGGCAAGGCTCCACGCATAAATCACAGCCAGTGCATTCACTTTCGATAACCGTGTGCATGTGTTTGGCGGCACCGAGAATGGCATCCACCGGGCAGGCCTGAATGCACTTCGTGCAGCCTATACATTCATCTTCCCGAATTACGGCAACTGTTCGGGCTTGTTCCACCCCGTGTTCGGCATCCAGAGGCTGGGGCTCTACATCTAAAAGATCGGCAAGTGCGTTAATGGTGGATTCACCGCCGGGTGGGCATTTGTTGATAGCGCCACCATCGGCAATGGACTCGGCATAGGGACGACAGCCGGGATACCCGCACTGGCCGCATTGGGTTTGGGGAAGCAAAGAATCAATCTGGTCTACCAGCGGGTTGCCTTCGACTTTGAATCGCTCTGACGCAAAGCCCAGCAAGGCACCAAATACCAAGGCGAGGCCAAGCAGGGCCAGAACGGCGATGACAATGCCTGTCCACATAAAACTGCGTCTCCGTTAAACGCTGACTAGGCCGGTAAAGCCCAGAAACGCCAGTGACATCAACCCTGCGGTAACCATACCGATAGCCGCCCCCCGGAAAGCGGTAGGGGCATCGGCCACGGCAATGCGCTCACGCATCGCGGCGAACAGCACCAGTACCAGCGAAAAGCCGGCAGCGGCGCCAAAACCGTAGAGCACTGATTCAACGAAGTTGTTATTTTTGTTCAGGTTAAGAAGTGCAACGCCGAGTACCGCACAGTTGGTGGTAATCAACGGCAGGAAAATACCCAGTACGCGATAGAGCAGCGGGCTGGTCTTACGAACAACCATTTCAGTGAACTGAACCACCACCGCAATAACCAGAATGAAGGTGATGGTCTTCAGAAACACTAAATCCAGAGGAGCAAGCAAGTAGGTGTAAGCAAGATAACTGCAAACGGATGACAGAGTTAGCACAAACGTGGTGGCCAAAGACATGCCCATGGCCGTTTCCAGCTTGCCTGAAACCCCCATAAAGGGGCACAAACCAAGAAACTGAACCAACACAAAGTTGTTCACCAGAATGGTGCTGACCAATATCAGTAAGTACTCTGTCATTGTTGCTTCATCATTGCGTTATCGGAGCCTGCTGCCGCGACCTCTGTTTACATTACCCGCATGCCGGGTGTCGCACCCGAATCCGGAGACAGGATAAAAATATCCTTACCACCGGGGCCTGCCGCCAGAACCATGCCTTCAGACATACCGAACTTCATCTTACGGGGTTTCAGGTTGGCGACCATCACAGTCAGACGACCCTCAAGATCTTCTGGTTTATACGCAGACTTGATACCAGCAAACACGTTGCGTTCGCCATGCCCTAGATCAAGCGTTAGACGAAGAAGCTTATCTGCACCTTCAACATGCTCGGCTTTGACAATTTTGACGACCCTGAGATCCACTTTTGCGAAATCATCGAATTCGATCTCGTCTGAAATCGCTTCGTTATTGTCGGATTTGACGGGTTGTGCCGGTTTGCCGGTCGCCGCAGGCATTTCTTCTTTCGACGCATCCAGCATTTTCTCGATCTGCGCCATATCCACCCGGCTCATTAGAGGCTTGAACTTGCTGATGCTGTGGTCTTCAAGCCGCTCGCTGCGATTGTTCCAGTCCAGCTTTGCATTCAGGAACTCCTCGGATGCTTTGGCTGTCTCTGGCAATACCGGCGCAAGATAGGTCATTAGCAAGTGGAACATGTTGAGGGCGTTGGTGCAGATAGCTTGCAAGTTTTCATCTTGACCCTCCTGCTTTGCGACCACCCAAGGCTGCTCATCATTTACGTATTGGTTGGCGATATCGGCCAACTCCATGATGCGGCGCATGGCACGGCCAAACTCCCGGGCCTCGTAGAAGGCTTCCAGATCCTCACCAGCCTCAATGAACTCCTTCAGCTTTTCGTGCTCGGTCACTTTTCCAAGCTTCCCATCGAAACGCTTGGTAATAAAGCCTGCACTGCGGCTAGCGATGTTGACCACCTTGCCCACTAGATCCGAGTTCACTCTGGCGGCAAAGTCCTCCAGATTAAGATCCATATCGTCCACACCGCCGGTTAGCTTGGCAGCGAAGTAATAGCGCAGATACTCAGGGTTCAGGTAGTCCAAATACGTGCGAGCCATAATGAAAGTGCCACGGGACTTGGACATTTTTTTGCCATTAACCGTCACAAACCCATGTGCCCAAACCGCCGTTGGCGTGCGGAAACCAGCGTCATGGAGCATCGCTGGCCAAAACAAAGCGTGGAAGTTGATGATGTCCTTGCCAATGAAGTGATAGACCTCAGCCTTGGAATCCACCTTCCAGAAATGCTCGAAATCTACATCTTCCCGGTTACAGAAGTTTTTGAAGCTGGCGAGATAGCCAATAGGTGCATCCAACCAAACATAGAAAAACTTACCGGGAGCATCCGGGATTTCAAAACCAAAATAGGGTGCATCACGGCTTATATCCCACTCTTGCAAACCTGCATCCAGCCACTCAGCGAGCTTATTGGCAACTTGTGGTTGCAAAGCCCCACTGCGGGTCCATTGGGTCAGGAAGTCGGTAAACTCCGGCAACTTGAAGAAATAGTGCTCCGACTCCTTCTCGATGGGTGTAGCGCCGGATACCGCAGAGCGCGGATCAATCAGCTCAGCAGGCGTGTAGGTTGCACCGCAGGCCTCGCAGTTATCACCATACTGGTCGACTGCTTTGCACTTCGGGCAGGTGCCTTTGATAAACCGATCTGCGAGAAACATGTTCTTCTCGGGATCAAAAGACTGGGTAATCTTGCGCGTCGCAATGTTGCCGTTCTTCTGCAGCTGACGGTAAATATATTCGGAGAAGTAGCGATTCTCTTCCGAATGGGTGGTGTAGTAGTTGTCAAAGCGGATATGAAACCCGCTGAAATCCTGCTGGTGCTCCTCACGGATTCGGTCGATCAGCCGTTCGGGCGTAATACCCTCGCGCTCGGCACGGAGCATAATCGCTGTGCCGTGGGCGTCATCCGCGCAAACGTAGTAGCAAGTTTGGCCTCGCATATTCTGATAGCGCACCCAGATATCCGTCTGGATATATTCCAGCAGATGGCCTAGGTGAATGGGGCCATTGGCGTAGGGCAGGGCGCTGGTAACCAGAATATCGCGCTGTTGCTTTGAACTCGCTTGCGTCATGGTGTGTCCGAACCTTTCATCAGAATAAGGGTTGTATGGTCAGAAACGGGCCCAGATGATACCTTTCAAGCAGATATTTTTCACCCGAAACACCTGTTTTCATGCTGAAAAAGCAGCATGAGCTTATTCCGGAGAGCCAGATGACACAGATTTCAGAGCAGGCCCTGCAGGCGGCGGTTCGTGAATACCGAGACCCATACCTAGAAAAAGACCTTTACGACTTGGGTGCCGTAAAGTCACTGGTGGCGGATGAGACAGGTAAAGTAACGCTGATGGTCGAGCTACCATACCCATCAAAAGGCATCGCAGGTGGCCTTAAACAGCTGGTGACTAATGCTCTGGAAAACGTCGACGGCGTTGAGGTCGCCGAAGTACACGTAGGCCAGAAAATACACGCCTACAAAGTCCAGAAAGACCTGCCGTCTGTTCCCGGCGTCAAAAACATCATCGCAGTTGCCTCCGGCAAAGGCGGCGTCGGAAAATCCACAACCGCCGTCAACCTCGCCCTTGCGTTGCAAGCAGAAGGCGCCCGTGTAGGCGTACTCGACGCCGATATTTACGGCCCCAGCATAGGTATGATGCTCGGTGTCCCCGAAGGCAAACGCCCCGGCGTGCGTGAAGAAAAATACTTCCTGCCCATGGAAGCCCACGGCCTCCAAACCATGTCCATGGCCTTCGTAACCACCGACAAAACCCCCATGGTATGGCGCGGTCCTATGGTCAGCGGTGCGGTTATGCAACTCTTGCAGCAAACCCTTTGGGATGAACTCGATTACTTAATCGTCGACATGCCCCCCGGCACCGGCGACATCCAGCTCACCCTAGCCCAGAAAGTCCCGGTTACCGGTGCAGTCATCGTCACCACTCCTCAGGACATAGCGTTGCTTGACGGTAAACGCGGCATAGAAATGTTCCGCAAAGTTGAAATTCCGGTGCTGGGCGTTGTAGAAAACATGAGCGTACATATCTGCAGCAACTGCGGCCACGAAGAGCACCTGTTTGGCGACGGCGGCGGTGAGCGGATTGCCGATGAATACGAAACAACCCTGCTGGGCCAGTTGCCCCTGCACATGACCATCCGCGAACAGACCGATGGAGGTAAACCTACAGTGGTTGCCGTGCCGGATTCCGAAGTGGCACTGCGCTACCGGGATATTGCTCGCCGGGTTGGTGCTGAATTATCGACAAGGGAGCGGAATCTTAGCGGCGCGATTTCAAGTGTGTCTGTAAAGACGCGGTAACTTAAGACGTGGGTTGGACGGCGTGCTGCACATAGGCTAATTCATGGACGCGGCAGGCAACTCATTGATTTGATCGCAGGCGCGGGAAAGGCGGTTCAAAAATGTCGGAGGCCAGGGAAGGCCGGAGACAAGCTCACAGGGATGTGCTCGAAGCGGTTTTTGAACCGCCTTTCCCGTGACTGCAGCCACCAAACCAAAAAGACTTCAGGCCATACCGCCAAGCTTCGACAGAACCAAACTGAACAGGTAAACTACGCCCCAATTTTCCCAGTGGATACGAGACTTCGCCATGAGCATCAAAGCCGATAAATGGATTCGCCGGATGTCCGAACAACACGGCATGATCGAACCTTTCGAAAGCGGACAGGTCCGCGAAACCGAACAAGGTCGAATCATCTCCTACGGCACCTCAAGTTACGGCTACGACGTACGTTGCAGCAACGAATTCAAAATCTTCACCAACGTACACTCCGTAACCGTCGACCCCAAAAACTTCGACGAAAAAAGCTTCGTAGACTTCACCGGCGACGTCTGCATCATACCGCCGAACTCCTTTGCCCTAGCGCGTACCGTCGAGTACTTTCGCATCCCCCGCAGCGTACTCACCGTATGTCTGGGCAAATCCACCTACGCACGCTGCGGTATCATCGTAAACGTTACCCCGCTGGAACCCGAGTGGGAAGGGCACGTAACACTCGAGTTTTCTAACACCACAAACCTACCAGCAAAAATCTACGCAAACGAAGGTATCGCACAGATGCTCTTCTTTGAGTCTGACGAAATCTGCGAAACCAGCTACAAGGATCGGGGTGGCAAATACTTTGGCCAAACCGGCGTGACCCTACCCAAAACATGAACGCCAACCAGTTTCTCAAAGCGGTTTCCCAGCTGCAGGGATGGCGCGAATGCGCTTTCCTATTGGCACTTGCCGAGCGCTCATTCCCGAATTATGCACTGTTTGCGGAAGCCGTAGGCCTGAAAACCGGCGGAAAGATGCACCAAATTCTGGAGCTGGCCTGGGGCTCGCTTCAAGAGGATGTAGCAGAAACCGCTATCCCACAACTGTTGGTAAAGCTCGAAGCTTTGTCTCCTGATGTAGAGGCCTATGACGCCTACGGCGTATACCCCGCGTTCGATTTTTGTCAGCTTTTGGAGCAGGCGCTCCTTAACCGTCTGAACCCCTCGAAGCATCGAGCAACAGAAGCATCGCAGTTGGCGACAAGCACCGTTATGAGCTTTATTGAACTGTCGGAAGGTGAGGGGCTTGAAGAAGATGAGTTGGTTCGCGTGCTGGACTCACACCCCTTGATGAAAGAAGACAAAGCCTTCCAGCGTGATCTCGTATTGGCACTGAAACGCCAGCGCACACCAGTGGAGCAATTTATTGAAGAAATCCGAGTAAATGCGGCAAACGAAGGCGTCAGTAATCTCGGTATCTCGCTGGGTGATTAAAGCGCCCCAGCCATGTAGTGCAACCTCGCAGCCCCGTTAATTATTCAGCTTTGACCTTATGGATGTGAGCTCATGAAACTCTCCACGTTTGGCCGAAAGTTTACCGCAGATGCTGGCATAACCTCTCTGATGGATGATCTTGGTAATGCCATGGCTTCCGGTGACGACATGATCATGATGGGGGGCGGCAACCCCGGACATATCCCCGAGATTCAGGCTCGGGTGCAAGAAATATTGGCAGATATGAGCCGCAGCGAAAGTGATGTTCGCCGGCTCGTGGGTGTTTATGATCCGCCTCAGGGTGAAAAACAGTTTATTGCCTCGCTTGCCGACCTGCTAAGCCGCGAATATGGTTGGGATCTGAAGCCTGAGAATATCGCGCTTACCAATGGCAGTCAGGCGGCCTTCTTCATGCTGTTTAATATGTTTGGCGGCGACTATGGCGAAGGCCAGCGCAAACACATACTCTTGCCCCTGGCGCCGGAGTACATCGGCTATGCGGATGCGGGCATCGAGCCTGACCTGTTCCATGCAGTGCAGCCAGATATCTCATTTACCGATGCCCACGAATTCAAATATCGGGTGGACTTCGATGCAGTAGAGGTAACAGGGGAGACCGGGGCCATCTGTGTATCCCGGCCAACCAATCCGACCGGGAATGTGGTTACCGACGAAGAGATGGCGCGCTTGGAGGAAATGGCGCGGCAGCATGACGTACCGCTAATCGTTGATGGTGCCTACGGAACGCCTTTCCCTAGTTTGTTGTTTGTGGATGCGAAGCCAACCTGGAATGAACAGATTATTTTGTGCCTCAGCTTATCCAAACTCGGCTTACCCGCCGCCCGCACGGGCATCGTTATTGCTGCGGCACCGGTGATAAAAGCCTTGTCTGGAATAAATGCCATCATGAATCTGGCCACGGGCAGCTTTGGTGCCATGCTAGCTGAACCGCTTGTTCGCTCCGGCGAAATTTTGTCCCTGAGCCGAGAAGTGGTGTGTCCGTTTTATAAGCGGAAAATGCAGCGGGCTGTGGCGGCGTTTCGAGACGCTATGGGCGAAGACAGTTGCCGCTGGTATGTTCACAAGCCAGAAGGCGCCATGTTCCTGTGGTTGTGGTTCCCAGATTTGCCCATTACTAGCCTTGAGCTTTATCAACGCTTGAAAGCTCGTGGCGTGTTGGTTGTGTCAGGCCACTATTTCTTTCCGGGGTTACCCGAGGATGGATGGAAACATCGTGATGAGTGCCTGCGCGTAACTTATTCACAGGACGACGGGCGCGTAGCTCAAGGACTGCAAATTATTGCCGATGAAGTTAAGGCCGTTTGGGCTGAGGCAGACCGGGAGGTTTAACCTCCCAAACCCACGTTCTTCAACTCCAATTTGTACTCGCTGCCATCGGGCTCAACCTGAAGGAGGCGAACCAGTACAAAGTTTTTATCGGGGTCAAACCACATCAGGGTTTCCCGCTTTGAGTCTTCGCGAACCTTTTCGGCTTTAAGAAGTGAGGATTGGCTGTCATCGGAAAGAGAGGCATCGTCGTTTATGACGGCAAAGCGTTCGCTATCTATTTTGCCGCGGTCCAGAACCTGATATTCCATCTCCCTTTTGCCGTTCAAAATGTCCTGATGCAGTTGCACCTGAAAGCCTAGTGGGTCGAGCGTGCCTTTCTCAAGTTCCACCTCGAAATCTTTGTCTTTATATTTACCCGTAGCGATGCCAGCTTCCCAGTCGAAATCGATAGACTGTTTTCTATCTTTGATAAGAAAACCGGATAGGCTGTATCGATATTTCAAGGGGGTTACCTGACCCTCTTCCCATTTTAGGGTTAGCGATTCGTCGAGGTCGGCGATGAAAGACTTCACCTCGGTTCGGTACAGCCATACGTCATTGCCTTGGGATGTGAGTATGCGTCTAGCGCTGCCATTGAGCGAGAGCCCCTTTTCCATGGAGGCGTCATAGCTAACTTCGAAGGGGAAGAGATCGGGAGCTGGTTCCGCGCGTGCGGCCGCACTCAGTGCTAATGCCAGCATGCACATAAGGCTGGCGATGGTAACCCGCCCCCTCTTTAAGAGGACGGGAACAGTCCGTTTAGCTGCAAACATTTCGTTGACCTCGAATCCTTCATGTAGATTGGAAGTTTAGCGGGTCAGAGAGTGTTGCCTAGTGACAGTCTGTTAAGGTGCGCCTCAGTTGTCCGTGAGGCGCATGGGTGTTTCAATAGCTTGCCCATCAAACAGCACCTGTTCATCGCCCAGTTGGATTCTGCCTTCGCAGAACCAGCGAACAACAATCGGGTAGAGCAGGTGTTCTTTTTGTTGCACCTTTTCCGCGAGTGTTTCGCAGGTGTCTTCTGCAGTAACGGTCACTTCTGCCTGCGCGATAACCGGCCCGCCATCAAGCTCTTCGGTAACGAAGTGAATCGAGACGCCATGAACAGCGTCGCCAGCATCCAGTGCTCTTTGATGCGTATTGAGGCCTGTATACTTCGGCAGCAGCGAGGGGTGAATATTCACCAGCTTGCCACGGAATGCCCTGACAAAATCTGTGGTCAGGATTCGCATGAAACCCGCCAACACAATGAGATCCGGGTTGTAGCGGAGAATGTGAGCCATAAGCGCGGCATCGAATTCTTCCCGAGAGCCGAACTCCTTGTGGTTGACCACAAAGGTTTCCACGTTGGCTTGTGCGGCCCGCTCGAGTGCAAACGCTTTTGGCTGATTGCAGCCCAGAGCAACAATTTGGCCGGGGAAATCCCGCCCGCGACTTGCGTCCAAAAGAGCCTGAAAGTTGGTTCCGCTGCCAGAGGCAAGGACGAGAATTTTGGGCAGGGCGGGTTGATCTGCCTTCATTCTGCCAAAAGCCCCGGTGCATAACGCACCACTGCATCTTTTTCGGAATCCTCAGCGCGCTCGATAATGCCTACCTGCCAAGCTTTCTCACCCAAGGCCTTCAAGGTGTCCATCGCCAAACTTTTCTGGCTTTCGGGAACACAGATGATCATGCCAATTCCGCAGTTAAAGGTGCGGTACATTTCTTCACTGGCAACACCGCCTGCGTCTTTCAGCCACTGAAATACGGGGGGGAGTTTCCAGCTTTCGGTGTCGATGGCTGCAACTACGCCCTTGGGCAGAACTCTGGGGATGTTCTCCGGCAAACCACCACCAGTGATGTGTGAAAGAGCGTTTACATCCACTTCGCGAATAAGTTGCAACAGGCTTTTTACGTAGATGCGTGTAGGAGCCATCAGCGCATTCGCAAGTGTTGTATCGCCGATTGGTTGATCTAAGTCGGCTTCGCTGACTTCAAGAATCTTCCGGATCAGCGAGTATCCGTTGGAGTGGGGGCCTGAAGATTCTAGTGCGAGCAGCACGTCTCCTGCTTGAACGTTGCTGCCGTCGATGATTTCGCTGCGCTCTGCGATACCTACGCAGAAACCGGCAAGATCGTAATCGTCACCCTCGTACATCCCGGGCATTTCGGCGGTTTCACCACCCACCAACGCGCAGCCAGCCAACTCACAGCCTCGGCCAATTCCTGCAACCACGTTTGCAGCTATATCAACATTGAGCTTTCCGGTAGCGTAGTAATCGAGGAAAAATAGCGGCTCTGCACCACCAACAATAAGATCGTTAACGCACATCGCAACGAGATCAATGCCAATGCTGTCGTGCTTTTCAAGCTGCATCGCCAATCGCAACTTGGTGCCCACGCCATCAGTGCCAGAAACCATAACCGGCTCTTTATACCCGGAAGGGATCGCGACCATGGCACCAAACCCGCCAAGCCCTCCCAGAACCTCGGGTCGCCGCGTGCGGGCGGCGGTTTCCTTGATACGGCTGACAAGTTCATTGCCGGCGTCAATATCAACGCCAGCATCGCGGTAGGTCAGGGAAGGCTTCTGTTCGCTCATGGTGTTCTTAAACCGTTGGGCAATGGGTCAGGCGGCGGATTTTAGCAGGTGCAGTGTAGGGCTCCAAGTGCAAAAGCCTTGCGCCGCTCCGGATTCTTGAATCCGGCCGTTTTCGCGCAAGCAAGATTGCATTTCGGAAACCCCGGCTGGCTACTCAGGAATAGGGGCATGGTGTATCCTATGCGCCATTCATGCGAACTGCAGGGTGTTTCATGCCAGTAACAGACCAGATCCGGTTTTTTAAACCATTGCGAGCCCTATGGCTTGGTGTTTTTTGTACGCTCATACTGGCTTTCACGCCCACGTCTGCCACTGCTGTAACAGTCTCAGGGCTCTATTCAGTCGAAGTTCCTGTGTCTGGCTCCGGGCAAGCCGCTCTTACCCAAGGTTACGCTGATGGTTTGGCCCGGGTTTTTGTGAGGATTTCCGGCACCCGTGAGGTACTTGCGCTTGATGGTGTAGACGCTCTGCTGGCAGATGCGGAATCCTTGTTGCTGTCCTATCAGATACTTCGGGGCACAAGTGGTGAAAGCCGCCTCAGTATGGCGTTTGGTGCTGTAGGCGTTAATCGGGCTTTGGCATCAGTCAACGCTCCCGTGTGGGGTGCCAACCGACCCTTAACCCTCGCTTGGGTGGCGGTCGAAGACCGTGGTGTTCGCAAACTGGTAACAGGTGCTGGCGAAGACCAAGCCAATTCTGCCGAAACGGGTGTTTGGTCGGCAGCATTTGCTCGCGCTGCTCAGGAGCGTGGGCTCCCCGTAGCCCTGCCTCCTGCGGGGTTTAGTGGTAATAGAGAGTTGTTGTCGGATATATGGGGGCAGTTCACCGGGCGCGTTCTCAAAGCGTCTGAGGGCGTAGAGCATGACGTGCTTGCACTGGTTCGTGTTAACCGCTCAGGCAATCAGTGGCGTGCAGGCTGGGTATTTGAAGGTGCAAAGCTCAATAGCAGCGAAGAGTCGGTTAGCGCTGACACGCGGGAAGCTCTTGCAGAGGCATTGGTTGATCGTTGGGCGGAGCTGTACGCCAACCGATATGCTGTCGCAGCCGGTGAGGTTGGGGAGCTACCTCAGGTGGAAATCGTATTGCGCGGTGTTAAGACCGTTACAGACTACGGCAAAGCCACTCAAGTTCTGGAGGGCTTAACCCCAGTTGAAAATGTAGGTGCATCCCGGGTTAAGGGCGAGCAGTTAACACTAAGAGTTGGCTTTTCCGGTGAGCTTGATCAGCTTAGAGAGTATATTGCTCTGGATTCTCGGTTTGTGCCCGTTGAAGGCGGATCACAGGAAAGCCAAGCGGCTCGCTCGTCATCACTCCCGTCGTCAGCAGCCGCTTCGGCAAAACCGACACAACTTGATTCTAACGAGAATCAGCAAGAAGCAATTCCGGAAGGTAAGTTGGAAAAGGAGTCGTCTGAGCAGACTATGTTTAGCTACCAACCCTCGCCCGTAGACGAAGAAGAGGCCGAGCAGGCGTTCGAGTCGCTTTATCAGGTTCTATACTACCGCTGGCAACCCGTGCCAGCTATCGGAAATAATGGCGGGCAGTAAGCCGATACTGGAGGCAATTGAGTGAGGTCACACGCCTGGCGCTGGATACCCAATGCTCTGACGTTTGTGCGCATTCTATTGATAGCTCCCTTTGCCAGAGCGCTGCTGGTGCAGGAGTACCGCCTCGCTTTGCTCATTTTTGCTGTGGCCTCGGTAACAGATGGTCTTGATGGTTTTCTTGCGCGGCATTTTAATTGGCGCTCCCGTTTCGGTGCTGTGGTTGATCCACTGGCCGATAAAGCGCTACTGATTACAGCCTATTTGGTGCTGACCTATACCTCGGTTTTACCTCTGTGGCTGTTTGCACTGATCGTCGGTCGAGACCTTCTTATTGTGGGAGGTGCGCTGGTTTACCATTACAGTATCGGCCGTTTCGAAATGGAGCCGAGCATACCAGGCAAGTTGAATACGCTGGTTCAGATTGTTGTCATTTTGGGCATTATTGTTATTTTGGCCGGTTTGCCGGTGCAGCCGATATGGTTGAATATTGGAATTTGGTTGGTCGCAGTTTCAACGGTCTTCAGTGGCGGGCACTATATTGTCGTTTGGGGTAAGCGCGCATGGAGGGCCAGACACCCGTGAGCAACTCTCAGCTGGTGCTTGGCGTCCGGCTTCGGGACGACGCACGTTTTGACAACTTTCATGGTGATCGCAACCGGGAAGCGGCGTTGCGCCTGTCTTCGGTATTTAGCCAGCCGGCTGGCCTGCCAGTGGTCGTAGTTTGTGGCGATTCGGATACTGGCAAAAGCCATTTGCTGCAGGCGGCCTGCCATCACGCAGAAGCGGAAGGGAAAACGGCGGTTTGTATTAGTATTGCCGAGCTAGAGCCCTTCGGCCCGGAAGCGCTGGCGGGACTGGATACCATGGATGTGGTTGCACTCGATGATCTGGATCGGGTAGCGGGTAAGGCCGACTGGGAAGAAGCGGTTTTTCATCTCTATAACCGGCTGCATGATGGCGGTCATATGCTCGTTGTTAGTCTTTCTGAAGTTCCTGGGTCTTTGCCTTTCGTATTACCGGATTTGGTGTCCCGGCTTCACCACGGCTTTATCGTGCAACTGGGAACCTATCGTGACGATGATCGCCTGAAAATTTTGATGGCTCGTGCACAAAAGCGTGGGCTGACTATGACGGACGATGTTGCAGGCTTTATTATGCGCAGGGCCCCAAGGCGACTTGGCGAATTGTTAGGCATTCTCGACACCCTCGATGAAAACTCCTTGCAGGCGCAAAGGCGCCTTACCGTGCCATTCGTGAAAACGGTCATGCGGTGGTAAGAACATACAAGCCAAGCGTTACACCACAAAACAGAACTTAAATGATAAGACGCTGAATGAAGCGCCAGATGGAGAGACGACATGAGACGGGTAGTATTCAACCAGAAAGGTGGAGTCGGCAAATCCAGTATTACCTGCAATCTGGCAGCCATCAGCGCTGCACGCGGCAAGCGCACTTTGGTGGTTGACCTTGACCCCCAAGGTAACTCAACGCATTACTTGTTGGGCAAGCCCGCTAGCGAGCTTCAAGATACCGTTGCAGATATGCTGGAGCAAACGGTAGCGTTCAAGGTATTCAATCGTCGCCCTGAAGAGTTTGTTCATGCTTCGCCATTCAGAAACCTCTTTGTTTTGCCTTCCAGCCCTGAGCTGGATTTTCTTGAGCGCAAGCTTGAGGCAAAGCACAAAATCTATAAGCTCAGAGAGGCGCTAAAGAAGTTGGGTGAGTCTTTTGATGAAATATACATTGATACTGCGCCAGCCCTGAATTTTTATACCCGCTCCGCGCTTATTGCTGCGCATCGGTGCTTGATTCCGTTTGACTGTGATGATTTTTCCCGTCAGGCACTTTATAACATTCTTAGTGAAATTCGCGACTTGCAAGAAGACCACAACGAGGAGCTTGTGGTTGAAGGTATTGTCGCAAACCAGTTTCAACCTCGGGCCAGTCTACCAAAACAGTTGGTTAAAGAGCTTATTGCAGAGGGGATGCCAGTATTGCCCGTGCGTTTATCCAGCTCCGTGAAAATGAAAGAGTCACACCAGAGCCGGCAACCGCTGATTCACATGGCACCAAAACACCCGCTCACGCGTCAGTTCGAAGATCTGTATCGCGTACTCAATGGCGAGGCGGTAGAACTAGAGTCTTTGGCCGATTAAACCGGGAGCTTTATGGCGGATTCCGATAAGATTGCAGGGCAGGTAGCGGATGGTCTTCTAGCCATTGAAATGGAGCTGCGCACGATTGGCCTATGGGCAACCGAGCGTCCACCACAGGCGGCATTTCAAAGCACCGAGCCTTTCTGTATCGATACCCTAGAGTTCACCCAGTGGGTTCAGTTTGTGTTTCTTGAGCGCATGAAGCTGATCGTTGAAAGCGGGCATCCTTTGCCTTCAGTCTCTGGCATTGCACCCATGGCTGAGGAGTACTTTCGCAGCCGCCCGGAATCAGGGCAGGGTTTGATTCGAGAGCTTGAGGCGATCGATCAACTACTTTCGGGGAGCTGACCAGCGCCTATTTATGCTGACCATTCACGTCAGTCTAGGCGCATAGACAAGTCTACCGCTTTGACGTCTTTGGTCAGTGCGCCGATAGAAATATAATCGACTCCGGTTTCCGCAATGGGAACCAGTGTGTCTGAGTTGATGCCCCCGGAAGCTTCCAGTTTGGCGCGTCCCTCGTTTATTGCGACTGCCGCCCGCAAATCCTCCATTGAAAACTCATCGAGCATGATGATGTCAGCGCCAGCGCGGAGCGCTTGCTCCAGCTCGGCCATATTCTCGGTTTCCACCTCGACTGGTTTGCCCGGTGCGATGTTGTGGGCTTCTGCGATTGCTGCGGCGATGGAGCCGCATGCGGAAATATGGTTTTCCTTGATCAAGAAAGCGTCCCACAGGCCACTTCTATGGTTGTGGCAGCCGCCGCAAGTCACAGCATATTTTTGTGCAAACCGTAAGCCGGGTAGCGTCTTTCTAGTGTCGAGTAGTCGCACAGGTGTATGTGCAACCCGCTCGGCATAACCAGCGCAGCTTGTCGCAACACCTGAAAGCGTTTGCAGCCAATTCAGCGCAGCCCTCTCGGCGGTAAGCAGGCTTCTGGCGGTTCCTTTCATGCGGAATAGAACCTGATTGGGGCTCACGCTCTCGCCATCCCCAACCAGCCACTCTAGCGCTACTGACGTGTCCACCTGACGAAAAACTTCGTTCACCCATGCCCGCCCCGCTATTGTTGCATGTTCCCGCGTTATTACATGGCCAGAAGCCTGTTTATCCGCAGGAATAAGTTGGGCCGTAATATCACCATCACCGATATCTTCGCGCAAGCTAGCGGCTACTGTTTCGATGAGTGACTGGCGTTGGCGTTCACTGAAATTCATGGTTTTGCATCCGCTTGTGACTGGCTAAATGGTTCTGAAATATTCCGGACGCACGATTCTATAGTTCGACAACGGTTTCGCCAAATTATGCCAGAAACGTTATCTGAGTCTGACGTACACAAAAGGTGACAATTTCTGACACAAGGTGACACGGTCTAGTCGTATGATGTGCAATCAAAGTAGTTTGTGGTCACATGCTTCGACCGGGAGATCAGTCGATGAAACAGGAAAACAAGGTTGTCAGCTTTTCAGGCCAGAAGCCGTTCTCACGGTTTGATCTGCCGCCTGCTCTTGTTCGCCTGCGTGATACCTCCGGACAAATACTAAAAGGCGTTCTCGAACGCTTTTTCGAACGTGCCGACGACACCTTGTTCGAGCTCGCAGATCGCGCCGGTTCCAATACAGACCAAACCGTCTATTTTGATGCCATGCGGGAGTTGCGGCTAAGGCGCAAAGCCATGGTTGTTTCGGTGTTGCAATACGTCAGTCAGGCATTTAATGACATTGGCCAATTTCGGCCCAAGCAGTCCGGTTGCGCACTGGATGAGGTTGATCAAGACTCTTTGAGCCTTGTTGAGCATTCGGATCTGGAGCAGCAGGTCGCGATTGACAACTTAACCAAAAAAATGCGTAACAAGTATCAAACCCCAATTCAGCTTTTGTCTGTGCGGGTGAACCATCTGGTGCCAAGCGTGGAGCTGGCAGACAATCAGATGCCACTGAGCCCGGACGTTATTTGTGGAGGTCTTGCAGAAGCCTGTTCAGATCTCGATATAGATATCCGAGCAAAGCTTGTGGTGCTCAAGCTGTTCGATCGGTTGCTGGGAGATAAGCTCGGCGATTTCTACCAAGAAGCGAACCGGACTTTGGCTGCAGAGGGGGTCTTACCGGACGCAAAGCGCCCCCCGGCCCGTTCAGCCATTGCCCCTTCAGGCGCTCGGTCTGCAACCTCGACTCCTGTGCCACCAAGCAATTCGCAACATGAGGTAGCCGGTGGTGTGTCGAGTGAAGAGGGCAGCAGCCAGTATTATAGTCACGATGAGATTCAGGGCGGTGCTTCCTATGCAACGTTTTCGGAGTTGAGCGCGCTCCTGCACCAGCGAGGTGCAACCCAAGCTACGGTTGAGCCAGATAAGACTGACGAAGCCTACCTTGATACGGAACGGTTGATGGTACTTCTCAGCGAGGCACAGACTTCTTACGATCAATGGGAAGGTGGTGAAGTTGCTTCACTTGATCAACGTCTTCAGTCTGTTCTTACGGCGGCTAATGGCCAAAAGGCAAGTGTTGGACAGGTGGATAATGATGTTATCAACCTAGTCTCGATGCTGTTCGATTTTATTTTGGAAGACCGGCAGCTTCACCCGGTTATGAAGGCGCTCATCGGGCGTCTCCAGATCCCTGTGTTGAAAGTTGCCCTAAGCGATAAAAATTTCTTCAATCGTGGTGGGCATCCAGTTCGTAAGCTGTTGAATGAGTTGGCATTGTCTGCCATTGGTTGGAGCGAAAAGCGCCCCGGTCAGCGTGATCCTTTGTATGAAAAAATTGAGTCGGTTGTAGATCGGGTATTGAGTGAATTCAGCACTAATGTGTCGCTTTTCAGCGAGTTGCTAGAGGACTTTTGCCATTTCACCGATCTCGATCGTCGCCGACGAGAGCTTGTAGAGCAGCGGTTGCGAGATGCCGAAGAAGGCCGGGCACGTCAGGAGCAGGCCACCCAGATTGCTGAGTCTTTGGTGAAGGAGCACACGTTTGGTAGAGACATTCCCGAGCCTGTTTTTGCGATGCTCAATGAAGCCTGGAAAAAGTATTTGCAGTGGGTGGTATTGCGTGAAGGTGAGCACGGAGAGCGCTGGACGGACGCTAAAGAGCTCACAGGACATCTGGTATGGAGCGTTGATCCACAGCCGATCGAAAGCTCCACGCGTAGCGATCTGCTCCGTGCTATCCCCGCAATTGTGGACGACTTCCGGCTAGCCCTTCAGGAGATTTCATGGGACCCGTTTGCAACGGATACGGCGGTACGGGATCTGGAGTTGGCCCATGTCGATGTATTACAGAGCTTAGCAACAGCGTCTTCCAGTGCCGCGGCATCGGCTCCGGAAGAAGCTGGCACTAAAGTCTGGTCTAAATCTTCTGAAAATTCAGATCCAGAAGCAGCTTTGACGGTCATCAATGAGCCCTTTGGCGCACTGAGTGAACCGAGCGAGACACTGGCAGAAACACAACCCCAGTTCGATGTAGCAGAGCCTCAGGCCGACGCCTCGGCCGGACCGGAAGTGGAAGAGGTTGCCGAACAATGGCTAATTCAGGCAGACAGCCTCCGTGTTGGTGCATGGATTGAGCTCACTCGAGATGGAGCCAAGCTCCGTTGTAAGCTGGCAGCCGTTATAAGGGCAACGGGCAAGTACATCTTTGTTAATCGCAGCGGTGCAAAGGTTGCGGAGTACCATCGTCGGGAGTTGGCTACTGCTATGGCAAATAGAGCCATAAGCATGCTTGATGATGGACTCATTTTTGACAGGGCGCTTGAGTCCATTATCGATAATCTTCGCAGCAGTCGAAGAGATTGACCCGTAGTAACAAGCCTTACTTTGTGATTCAATCAATCCACACTGTAACGCTCTGATAGCTATGGATTCATATTGCCCTACTCAGCCCCAGATTCCCTAAGTGCGACCGCTTTCGGCGAAGATGTAAGCGGTCTTCGCCGGACGGGGCGTCTTTCATCTGCCCGTTGGCGTCCGTCGCCTAACTTCGGCCCGCGTCCAGACGGCGCTTCAATAAGTCTTCTGGTAGTGCACAGCATCAGCTTGCCCCCCGGCCAGTTTGGCGGCGGTTATATTGAAGATTTTTTCACGAACACTCTTAATCCCGCACAACACCCCTACTTCGAAACCATCGCCGAGATGCGCGTTTCAGCTCACGTGCTGATCCGCCGAGACGGAAGCTTGATTCAATTTGTCAGCCTGCTCGACAGGGCCTGGCACGCTGGGCGCTCCTGCTTTCAGGGCGTAGAAGAGTGCAACGACTATTCCATCGGAGTTGAGCTTGAGGGCGCGGACCATATTCCGTATAGCTCCGAGCAGTACCGGGCACTGGCAGAGCTCTCGGCAGTGATCAGCTTGGCCTGGCCGGACATTAGCAGCGACCGTATTACCGGCCACTGCGATATTGCCCCAGGCCGCAAGACTGACCCTGGGCCTGCGTTCGAGTGGCTATACTTCCGGACTGCGTTGGAAGAAGCCAAGTCTGACCAACACAGCGGTGAACCGCCCAATAAAGGAGCTGTGTGAATGATTTTGGTGGTATTTCTTATTGCCTATTTGGTGCGGCGTCGGCTTGATAGCGTGAATGCGGTCTCCAGTGATGAGCTTTGGCGGCGCTGGTTTCGTCAGGGGAGTGTTGTCAAAGCCGGTCACGAGTCAGGGATCTGGAGTGGCCTAATTATAGTGTTCGTGCCAGCCTTGCTCATGGCCTTAGGTGTTTATGTTTTGGCATTGTACGGTTGGCGACTCGCGGCCTATCCGCTCGAAATTCTCGTACTTGTTTTGATGATGGGCACGCCCGGGTGGCGGCAATCGGTTGAGCCCTATACGCAGGCCTGGCATAAGGGAGACATGCAGGCGGCTTGGCACCTTATTCAGGAGCGCCTGCCTGCCAGCGAGCGTGGAGCTGCGGTCTCGCCTGAGCTTATGCATCTTTCTTTGAGTAAAGCGCTATTGTTATCAGTATTTCATCGATTCTTCCTGATTGCCTTCTGGTACGTGGTGGGCGGTATCGGATTTGCGATTTTTGTGCGCGGGCTGGTAGCGCTGACGGAGCAGTGGCCTCAGGCCGCCGCGAGACCTCGCTACGTCGCTGTTTGTGAGTGGTTTAACTGGATACCTGTGCGGCTGCTTTCAATAACCTTTGGTATTGCCGGTGATCTGTCGGGGTGGTTAGGTGAAGCCAAAGTGGCGATTGCGGGCATCACGAAAAAGACATCAGAAATCCTCATGATTTCTGCTAATGGGTCGTTAACCGGTTATGCGCTTGATCCAGCGAGGTTTTCTCAAATTCACCCGGATGAGTGGGCCAATTATGGCGGACGCAGCCTGAGCGCAGTGAGGGATTTGCTCAACCGGAGTATGCTGGTATGGATTTGCACTCTGGCTTTGCTCGTGATTGCAGGCGTTGTCTGAATATCAGTACCACCGTAAATAAAACTAAAGTTTTCCGGTATTTGGGCGATAATAAAAAAAGAACATGCATTCATTTGTTCGCGTTTCAAAAGAGAGGGCCGATGTGAAGCAACTCATTTATCCCGCAGTAGCACTGATGAACCGGTTGCCGATGCTGTATAAGTTCAGTCTCATCAGCATCTTGTTCCTTTTGCCGATTGGTGGCTTGTCCTGGCTTGTGATGACCGAACTCAATCGCTCGGTTGCGACCATGACTCGAGGCGTAGAAGGGTTAGAGCAGTTGCGCCACATCGACCGCCTTGTTGATGCTTCCATGGATTACCGGGATTACCGTGCGCCGGCAGTAGCCAAAAATGAAGATGCCATTAAAAAGCTCTCCGATGAAGCCGCAAGCGAGATCAGTTCTGTTTTTGAAACGCTAACGGCCCAGCCCCGCTCGTTTGATGTATCCGGAGCCTGGGCTGATCAAGTCGAAGGTCTCAAGGCTGAATGGAAAGCCCTTCGTGCCGATGATAATTACCAGACCAACTTTGATCCTCAATTCAAATACTTTCATGAGTTTGTGCAGAAAGCACTGGCTCTGCTACCTGCTACTATCGAGACATCAGGATTGGGGCAGGGTGCTTCAAGAGAGAACCTACTTATCTTGGGGCTTATCCGGGAAACATTGCCTGAGGCCCGTAGCGTAATTGGGCAGGCTCGTTCGTACAGTTTGTTTGCATTGGTTGACGGTCAGGTAGGCTATGCCCTTAGCGATAACTTTAACGAAATCTATGACGGTCTTACCAACCGTAGCTCCCTCCTTTCTCCGGCGCTGACACTGACCGCCGATGCTTCTCCTGTCCTGGCATCTCAGGCAGGCCAAGCGTTTGAACGGGTCGATGAGAGCCTTCTGAATGTGCGTGAACTGCTTGATGTAAACATTATTACTCCTATGCGGCTGGAGATGACATGGCAGGAGTTCGAATCTCGTGTTTCTGCAGAGTTGGCGAGTTACGGTGAGCTGAAGGGTGCCGCGTTTGATGTGATCGATGCCAACCTGAGCGCCAGACTGGAACAGGAAGTGAGTCAACGTCGCCTCATCGTCGTAGCATTGGTTGTGGTGCTGCTATTTGTTGTTTATCTTTACGTCGGCTTCTTTATGTCTGTGCGCACAGCAATCAACCGCTTTAGTGAAGCGGCTCGTAAAGTGGCAGCAGGCGATATGACGACTCGGATTTCCCTCGATAACCGTGATGAGTTGGGCGAACTTACCGGTGAGTTCAATAACATGACCGATCGAATTGCTGAGCTTATTAGGTCGGTCGGCCAAACAACATCGGACGTTGACCAGCAAGCCGCTCGTGTTAATGAGACAGCGTCTGCTAACAGCGAAGCGGTGGCGCGCCAAATGGCCGAAAGTGGCCAAATTAATGAAGCCATGAGCCAGATGGTGGAAGCGGTGAGTGAAGTCACTGAAAGCGCTCACCGGGTTGCAGACAGCGCGACCGCTGCGGAACAGGATACCGAAACCGGCCGCGGCGTTGTCTCTGATACCGTGGAAACCATCAACCGCCTTGCGACAGAGATTTCAGGCGCTGTGGATGTCATCAACCGGGTTAGTGAAGACAGCAATAATATCAGTCAGGTTTTGGTAGAAATCAAAGCTATTGCCGAACAGACTAACCTCTTAGCCCTCAATGCTGCCATTGAAGCAGCCAGAGCTGGTGAGCAGGGGCGTGGGTTTGCTGTGGTTGCTGATGAAGTGCGTTCCTTGTCGCAACGCACACATAAGTCTACTGAAGAAATCGAGGGCATGATTACGCGTCTTCAGAGCGGCGTGAAAGATGCTGTGTCAGCCATGACCAATAGCCACGATGTTACTCATGCAACGGTTCAAAAGTCGGGAGAGGTGACAGAAGCGTTGACTCGGATTGCGCAGGGCATCTCGGTGATTGTGGATATGAGTCACCAGATTGCTCAGGCTGCTGAGGAGCAGTCGGCTGTTTCTAAGGATGTGAATACTAGCGTTGCGCATATTGGCGAGTTGGGGGCTTCCACTGCCACTAATGCGGAAGAAACTCTGGCTTCGTCTAGGGAAATGTCGGATTTGACGGCTTCTTTGCAGAGGCTTGTTGAGGCGTTTAAGGTTTAAGTTCTTTAGACGGCCAAGTGGGGCGCTGAGAC
>NZ_JAHKPV010000018.1:0-124470 GCF_018860765.1 Marinobacter salexigens | reverse complement strand
GTCTCAGCGCCCCACTTGGCCTGGTTTTGGAGCAAGCCGTCTCGCATTTTTAAGGCTTGGCGAACGCTACATACCAGATTTTTTCTGGTCCCACAGAATCTCTTCAGCGCCTTTCCGGCGTGCTAACACCCTTGAAGCTACAAACAACAAGTCTGATAAACGGTTCAGATACTGGCGTCCCAGCGGGTTGATGGAGTCCTCATGGCTGAGGGCTACCACCACACGCTCTGCTCGTCGGCAAACGGCGCGGGCTAAGTGGCACTGAGCTGCAGCCGGGCTTCCGCCGGGTAGAATGAAGTTTTTCAGAGGAGGGAGGGGTTCGTTCATTTCATCCAGTAGGTTTTCCAGCCAGCTAATATGATCTTCAGTGATAGCTTTGCTTCCCGGAATCGCAAATTCACCGCCCAGATCAAACAGGTGGTGTTGAATGCGGCGCATGGATTCCAGCATCTCGTCGTCGCTGTCCAAGGTTTCAATCAGTAGGCCGATATGGCAGTTCAATTCATCAGCCATGCCCATGGCCTCAACACGCTGAGCGTTTTTGGCAATACGATTACCATCGGCCAAGCCGGTGGTGCCATCGTCACCGGTGCGGGTGTAAATCTTGGAAAGGCGGTTGCCCATGAAGAGTGCTCCTGTTTAAAACCCATTTATTTAAAGCGTTAGAGACCTTTTACTCGCTCGGTCAGCATTTGGTTTACCGGCGTAGCAATACCATGGCGCTTTCCGCACTGCACAAGATAGCCGTTGATATAGTCAATCTCAGTTTTACGGCCCGCCAAAACATCCGCGCGCATGGAAGACGTATTGCTGGCGGTGTTTCTCGCCACAGTTTCTATACGCTCCCGAAGAACCTCCGGCGCAATGGCTTCTGAGGTCTCAGCTTCCAACAAAACAGATATCTCCGAGCAAAGCCCATCAATGTTCTGCTGGTAAAGAGGTGAGTTCAGAATGTCTCCGTTAGGGCAGTCGAGCAGGGCGGTAAACGGATTTATCCCCGCGTTGACCACCAGCTTCTGCCAAAGCCGCTGCAGAATGCTCTCCTCAGCATGGATCTGTAAACCCGTTTCAGCCAACTGTTGAACAACACTCGCGGTGTGGTAAACGGCACTAGCCGTAAGCGCGCCCACCCAGGTATCACCGGCTCCGGCGTGAACCAATACTTCAGGGGAAGGGCGGTTCGCTCCTTCGGTAGTGCTGGCCGCTAAAATCGGCCGCTCCGGCCAGCGTTCGGCAACTGCCTGCTGGCTACCTAATCCGTTTTGAAATAAGACAATGGGTGTGCCAATCGGAGTGTGCTGTAGCCAGCTTCCCAAAGCTTTAAGCGTATCGCCAGCCTTAGTTGTTACAAGCAGAAGCTCGATGCTCTCGGTTGACTCAAGCCAAGGTAGGCTAACGTGGATGCGGGCATCACCAGATACCGGTGAAGCCGTCAGGATCTCCCTCCCGAAACCTTGTGGAGCCATGGATGGCGGAACAGAGCGTACAAGGACGTATTCACAGCGTGTTTCGGGAGGGAGATCCTGACGGCTGATGCTTCTCATAAACCGAGAAGCGTGCTCAGGCCGAGGCAAGAAACCACAATGCCCGGAAGGCAAAAGGGCGGCCCAAAGCCGCCCCAAAGAACCCGCTCCAAGAATGGCAATCACCCTGCCACTCCCGGAACGCTCATCCGCAGACACCATGCCTACATGGCCTCAATATCTGCGCGCTGTTGCTGCAATCGGCCCAAATTCCCCTGAACTTCAGCCAGCTTCTCCTGCTCCTTGGCAACCACTTCCGCAGGCGCCTTCGCAGTAAACTTCTCATTATTCAGCTTACCCTCAAGGCGTCCAATCTCCTTCTGCAAACGCTCAAGCTCCTTGTCCAGACGCTTCAGCTCCGCATCCTTATCGATCAGCCCCGCCATAGGCACCAACACTTCCATATCACCAACTAGCTGAGTGGCACACATGGGTGCCTTGTCGCCCTCTAACCATTCCAGACTTTCGAGCTTGGCCAGAGAACTTAGGAACTGACGATTTTCATTCATCCGGCGCTGACCTTCCGCACTGTTGCCACGGAACAGAACCGGAATTTTCTTCGCCGGGGAAATGTTCATCTCGCCGCGAATGTTACGCACCGCCACAATCACACCCTTCAGCCATTCAATGTCTTCGACGGCTTTAGCATCGTGCTTGCTGGTATCTACCTGCGGGAAAGGCTGCAACATGATGCTGTCGCCGGATTTGCCAGCCAGCGGTGCAATGCGCTGCCAGATTTCTTCCGTTATAAAAGGCATGATCGGGTGCGCCAGACGCAGAACGGTTTCCAGTACGCGAACCAGAGTGCGGCGGGTGCCGCGCTTCGCCTCAACACTGCCACTATCGTCGCTCAGGCAAGGCTTGGATAGCTCGAGATACCAGTCGCAGTATTCGTTCCAGATGAACTCATACAAAGCATGGGATGCTAGATCGAAACGGTACTGATCTAAGTGGCGGGTTACATCTTGCTCGCACTGCTGCAGCGCACTGATAATCCATCGATCCGCCAAAGACAGCTCTACTGCCTCGCCATTCACACCGCAGTCTTCGCCTTCTACATTCATCAGCACGTAACGGGCAGCGTTCCACAGTTTGTTGCAGAAGTTGCGGTAGCCTTCCAGACGCTTCATATCCCAGTTGATATCACGACCGGTCGTAGCCATCGCTGCCAGAGTGAAACGCAGCGCATCGGTACCGTGGGCAGAAATACCTTCCGGGAATTCCTTTTCGGTCTGTTTGGCAATTTTCTTCGCCAGCTTGGGCTGCATCATGTTGCCGGTGCGCTTTTCTAGCAGTGGGGCAAGATCGATGCCGTCGATCATGTCCAATGGGTCAATTACGTTGCCCTTGGATTTGGACATCTTGTCGCCGTGCTCGTCGCGGATCAGGCCAGTTACATACACCGTTTTGAAGGGAACTTGCGGGGTGCCGTCTTCATTTTTCATGAAGTGCATGGTCATCATGATCATCCGGGCAACCCAGAAGAAAATGATATCAAAGCCTGTCACCAGAACATCGGTAGGATGGAACGTCTTCAGGCGCTCGGTAATTTCTGGCCAGCCCAATGTGCCGAAGGTCCAAAGTGCAGAGCTGAACCATGTATCGAGAACATCGTCGTCCTGTTTCAGCGCAACGTCTGGAGCCAGATTGTGTTTCTGACGAACTTCATCTTCACTGCGGCCAACGTAGATATTGCCCTCGGCGTCGTACCAGGCAGGAATGCGGTGGCCCCACCATAGCTGGCGGGAAATACACCAGTCCTGAATGTCGCGCATCCAGGAGAAGTACATGTTCTCATACTGCTTGGGCACAAATTGAATGCGACCGTCTTCGACCGCCTCAATGGCAGGCTCAGCCAGCTTTTTGGCATCAGCAAACCACTGATCGGTCAGCATCGGCTCGATGATCAGGCCAGAGCGGTCACCACGGGGTACGCTCAGTACGTGATCTTCCACTTGCTGAACGAGGCCGGCGGCTTCCATATCAGCAACGATCTGCTTGCGGCCGTCTTCACGGGTCAGTCCGGCATAGGCTGCGGGCAGGCTGGCATCCAACTCAGTGTTTTCTGTACCGTCGCTATTGAAGATTTCGGCTTGCTCACGGATGTCTGCATCCTGCGTCAGCACGTTCATCATCGGCAGGTTGTTGCGTTTGCCTACGGCATAGTCGTTAAAGTCGTGTGCTGGCGTAATTTTCACACAGCCGGAACCTTTCTCGGGGTCGGCGTGATGGTCGGCAATCACCGGAATGCGGCGGTTTACCAACGGCAGCATCACGAATTTGCCAATCAGGTGCTGGTAACGCTCGTCGTCCGGATGAACGGCGACTGCGGTATCGCCTAGCATGGTTTCCGGGCGGGTTGTGGC
This sequence comes from Marinobacter salexigens, assembly GCF_018860765.1. Classification (GTDB taxonomy): domain Bacteria; phylum Pseudomonadota; class Gammaproteobacteria; order Pseudomonadales; family Oleiphilaceae; genus Marinobacter; species Marinobacter salexigens_A. Next base: position 120,581 of record NZ_JAHKPV010000018.1, on the reverse strand, counting down.
TACCACCAGATAGTCTTTGCCATCTTGCGTGGTGGCGCCGTCGGCCAGCGGATAACGCAGGTGCCAGAAAAAGCCTTTCTCTTCCTTGTTCTCAACTTCCAGATCGGAAATGGCGGTGTGCAGCTTTGGATCCCAGTTCACCAAACGCTTGCCTCGGTATACCAGGCCGTCTTCGTACAGGCGAATAAACACTTCCTGTACAGCTTTGTAAAAGCCGTCGTCCATGGTGAAGCGTTCGGTGTCCCAGTCAACCGAGTTGCCCAGCCGGCGCATCTGGCCGGTAATGGTACCGCCAGATTCTTCTTTCCAGTCCCAAATGCGTTTGATGAACTCATCGCGGCCCAGATCGTGGCGGGTTTTGCCTTCTTCCGCAGCCAGTTTGCGCTCAACCACCATTTGGGTAGCAATGCCTGCGTGGTCACTGCCTACCTGCCACAGGGTGTTGTGACCCTGCATACGCTTGTAGCGGGTGAGGGTGTCCATGATGGTGTGCTGGAAGGCATGACCCATGTGCAGGCTGCCGGTCACATTGGGAGGCGGGATAGCGATGCTGTAGGACTCGCCCTCTCCACTGGGGCGGAAGTAGCCTTTGGATTCCCAGTTTTCGTACCACTGGCGCTCAATGTTTTCTGGCTGGTAGGTTTTTTCCATGGGTTTTTCTGGCGACCGTTTGATTGATTCACAAGGGGAAATTGAAACACTGGATTATACATGTTCGGTTGTTATCGGGCGAACCTTGGGCGTTGAGGAGGCCAGCACAAAGTCGGTGCCGGTGGATGTGAAAGGCTTTCACATCCGCCGGTTTGCACCTGTTACGAATCTAGCGCTTTCTCTGATCGTGAACCCGAGGCTCAATCCCCAGCGCCCTGAGCTGCCTGAAGTGCGATCGAGCCTGATTGAGAACGGCGGGATCGTTATGGGCCACCAAGGCGAGGCGTTTGAATTTGTCTGCGTTCGCAGGAAGCGTCTCGGAGAGAATGATCACTGTATCCCAATCTTCCGCAACTGGCGGGCAAAGCAGTATGCCAACAGGATCAGCACAGGGTGTGGCCGAATCGGGAATGACACTGTGCGGGATAAACGCATCCGGGCTGAAGCTCCAGATCAGTTCATCCAGCTCTTCAGCTTGTTGCTGAGTGTCACACACAATGCACACCCGGTCGCCCTGCTGCCAGGCCTTGCTCACAAGCTTGGTGGCGTGCAGGTGGCGGGCTGCAGGGGTGTCTTGCAGGAGAATATGAAACCAGTAGCGCTGGTTTTGATCTTCCTGTGCAGACGCAGGCCGAGAGCCGCCGGCAGCAGGGCTGCCGGCTGTTGGTGCGGAATTACTTTCCATTATTGTCCAGCGTGGGACATCAGGTAGTCGACCAGCAGGGGAACCGGACGGCCAGAAGAGCCTTTGGCTTTACCTGAGTGCCAAGCAGTGCCAGCGATGTCCAGATGCGCCCAGCGGTACTCTTTGGTGAAGCGTGCCAAGAAGCAGGCCGCGGTAATGGTACCCGCGGTGCGGCCACCGATGTTCGCCATATCTGCAAAGTTGCTGTCCAACAGGCTCTGGTACTCATCCCAAATGGGCAGGCGCCAGGCTTTGTCACTCGCCCGCTCACCCGCAGCCAGCAGTTCGTTGGCCAGATCGTCGTTGTTTGCCATCAGGCCTGTTGTCTCATGGCCAAGTGCAATGATGCAGGCACCGGTAAGTGTCGCAAGATCAATGACCACCTCCGGATCAAACTTCTTCACATAGGTGAGGGCATCGCACAAAACCAGACGGCCTTCAGCGTCGGTGTTGAGGATCTCTACCGTTTGTCCAGACATGGTGGTTACGATATCGCCGGGGCGGCTAGCATTACCATCTGGCATGTTTTCAGCGGCAGCGATAACTGCAACCACGTTGATTTTGGGTTGGGTTTCCGCAAGAACTTGTATGGCGCCGAATACAGAGGCAGAGCCGCCCATGTCGTATTTCATTTCATCCATGCCAGCGCCCGGCTTGAGGCTGATGCCGCCCGTATCAAAGGTAATGCCTTTACCTACCAGAACATGAGGCTTGTCTTCAGCATTGCCGCCGCGGTATTCCATGATGATCAGGCGAGGTGGCTGAGCGCTACCCTGACCAACGGCCAGAAGGGAGTTCATGCCGAGTTCTTTCATTTGCTTTTCATCAAGCACTTCGGTCTTGATGCAGTCGTGCTCAGTAGCCAATTTGTGGGCTCGCTCTGCCAGCCATGAAGGGTGGCAGATGTTCGGTGGCATATTGCCCAAGTCACGGGCTAGGTTCATGCCGCGACCCGTTGCCAACCCCAGATTAAAGGCTTCTTTTTGAGCTTTGCCCGCCTCTGACGCGTTCACTAAAACCTTGTTGAGTTTGCGGGCGGTCGGTTTTTCGCTTTTAAATTCGCTGAAAATGTAGAGTTGGTCCTCGAGAGTACGGCCAATCAAGCTGAGTTTTGCTTGTTCAGAGCTGACATTTTCGTTACCGGTTACCTTGGTGTCGGTCAGGGTAATTAGTACGCTTTTTGAAGGGCCGTCTTTAAGGGTGCCCACCATTGCAATCAATGCTTTGCGGAAGTATGCGCTGTTGCGTTCGGCATCCTTTCCTGTGCCAACCACAAGTAATCTGCTCCATGGCTGATCGACGAGTGGCACCTGAATTGTCTCAGCATTTTTGCCGTTAATATCACCGGCTTTCTGGAGCTTGCTGATCAGCCCGCCTAATGCGCCGTCGGCCTCGGTGGTAGAGGCTGGCCAGTCGCCTTGTTCCGGAAGGGCGACAACTAGGCAGTCGGCTTTGGTGCTCGTAATGGCAGTACTATTCAGGCTGAAGTTCATGGAAACTCCTTTAGTTGTCCGGGAAGGCCGCAGATGAGAACGGCAGAAATGATTTGATCCTGTTTCACCAAGCATTGGGGTTTGCATCTAGTTTATCAAGCTGGGAAGGCAGGATGATTAACATAACTGGGGCTTAGTCTGTCGTTACCTTAACGCTGCTACACTGTCATTCGGCCCTAAGGTTACATAGAATACGCGCAGTTTTCCTATTCCTCCATGTTCCGGTTTACACGGGCAGAGAAACCGTTTTGAGCATTATTTTTCGCTATCTCATACGTCAGGTTATGGTCAGCATGGTTGCCGTTTCGGGCATCCTTTTGCTGGTGTTCATGAGCGGGCGTTTTATTAAATACTTGGCGGGTGCTGCCGAGGGCAAGATTGCGCCGGGTGTGCTGTTTGAAATCATGGCGTACCGCTTTCCGGGATTTCTCGAACTCATCCTCCCATTGGGCTTGTTCATTGGCATTTTGCTCGCCTACGGCCGCATGTATATGGAAAGCGAAATGACGGTGCTCTACGCCTGTGGCGTGAGTGATCGCCAGCTACTTGCGAAAACTCTAATTGGTAGCCTTTTTGTGATGTTGACCGTTGGGAGCATGAGCTTAGTGGTTTCTCCCTGGGGAATGAAGCAGGTCGAGAAAATTTTTGCAGAACAGGCGAAAGCAACTGAGTTCGATTTGCTTGCGCCGGGGCGATTTCAGAAGCTCTCATCGGGTGGTCGAGTCACCTATACCGAAGCTCTTAGTGATGATAAACGCCGTTTGAAAGGGGTTTTTATTGCCGAGTACGGTCAAGACGGCACTGGCGTAAGCGTTATTACGGCTGATTCCGGCTCGCAGTTAATTGATGAAGCAACTGGCAGCCGCTTTCTTATTCTTGAAAACGGTGCTCGTTTCGATGGCAGTCCGGGCAAACTGGATTATCAGATTACCGGCTTCGAGGCCTATGGATTGAAGATTCGTAGCGGTAGCAGCGGCGATGTGGAGCTGGATGAAGGGGTGACCACTGGCCAACTTATGCGTTCCGATGACCCGCGGGACAGAGCCTTGTTGCATTGGCGCTTCTCGTTGCCTTTGATTGTACCCATAGTGGCGCTGTTAGCGGTTCGGCTTAGCCGGGTGAACCCCCGGCAAGGGCGGTTTTTTCACCTTTTACCTGCCATGCTCGTCTATGTCGCTTACCTTGGCTTGCTGATTGTTGGCCGCGACGCGATGGCTGAGGGCAAGGTGCCTGAGTGGCTCGGCATGCTTTGGGTACACGCCATCTTTCTAGCGCTTGGGCTTTGGCTGCACTTTGGCCCAGCCTGGCTTCACAAAAGAAAAGTGAAGCGGGGGGGTGCGACAAGTGCGTAAAATTGATCGTTATGTGATGCGTAATGTTGGCGGCGCCATGTTTTTGGTCATGGTCGTGGTGCTGTCTCTGGACCTCATTTTTGCCTTTGTTGCCGAGCTGGAGGACACCCGGAATAACTACCAGATACTGGATGCGCTCTGGTATGTGGCTCTCACCTTGCCGCGCAGAATTTACGATTACCTACCACTGGGTGCCTTTATGGGGTGCCTCATCGGTTTGGGTGGCATGGCAAGTTCCTCCGAGCTTACGGTGATTCGTGCTGCCGGGGTTTCTATAAAGCGAGTTGTGTGGTCAGCCATGAAGCCGGCACTGGTGATTGTTTTGGCGGGTGTGCTTATAGGTGAGTATTTGGCTCCCCCTGCAGAACGAGCCGCTCAGAGCCACAAGGCAGTTGCCCTAGGCGCAGGCCAGAACGTTGCTGCGGCACATGGCGTATGGCACCGCGAAGGTAACGTTTTTATGCATCTAAACGCGGTACAAGCCAACGGAGTTCTGCATGGCGTTTCCTTGTTCCGTTTCGATGACGAGAGACAACTGGTTGCTGCTAGCTTTTCTGAACGCGCGATTTATCAGGGCGATCATTGGATCCTGCAAAATACTACGACCACTCGGCTTGAGGGTGACTCAACCAGCCGTGCGGATGATCAAAGCCTGCGCTGGGATACTGGCCTTTCCCCAAGTGTGTTGAGCGTGCTGATCGTTAAGCCGGAAAACCTGTCAATGACAGGCCTGTACACTTACGCCACCTATTTAGGTGATCAGGAGCTAAATGGCGCGCCCTATTGGCTGGCCTTTTGGAAAAAGACACTGATGCCGTTGGGTACCGGTGTGATGGTTCTGGTGGCGATTTCTTTCATATTCGGGCCGCTGCGTTCGGTAACCATGGGGTTTCGTATTTTTACCGGGCTACTGGTGGGGCTGTTGTTCAAATATATGCAGGACTTGCTGGGCCCGATGAGCTTGGTCTTCGGGTTTAACCCAATATTGGCGGTTTCAGCGCCGATTGCTGTGAATGCAGTGGTGGGAGCTTTGTTGATGCGCCGGGCAGGTTAGCCGCCCGGCACTTTGGTTCAATCCGCCTTAGTTTTTGCTGGTAGAGCAACGACTACACTTTCCGAAAACCTGTCTGTTACTGAAAGCCCGTTGATAGGATAGAACAAAGCGAGCATGGCTGGTACGGAGAGAAATAGAGTTGCGGAGCCGAGATAATGACCCGCTAGAAGCGCCAAAAAAAACACTGCGGCAGCGGTAACGTAACGCCGAAGTGCTTGGCTCCAGCTCACAGAAGATCCGTCGATATTTTGAATGCGAACACGCCAAACCTGCATGCCCAGTGTCTGCCCGATTCGCGTCCAGAAGTAAGCAAAGAACAAATACATCACCAGAAACAACACGAATGTCAGGCCGGGGTCTCCGGATAACTGGCCAGCTTCTGCTTTTTGTTCAAGAAGGTCCCAGCCAGTGAACCAGCCGGTGATCAGGGTGTAAATCCATGTGGTAACCAAAAGCACAGCGATGCTGATCAAACCGTCGTAAATGACGGCCAAGGATCTTTTTAGGAATGTGGCTGGCGGAAGTAGTTCGTCAGCAGCGTTGAAGCGGCGGGGCATGGGGTCTCCTGTGATGTTTCACGTTTTTCCTGTATTCATTTTTCCTATAACCGGCGTGTGCTAGAGTAGCCGATTTGCACACGCATGTAAGTATTCGTATTCAATCGCGGATCCGGCCGATTTACGGTGGGATTTCTGGAAAGGTATCAAAGGGCTATGAAAACCGCAGAGTTGCGACAGGCATTTCTTGATTATTTCAAACAGCAAGGTCACTCCATTGTTTCAAGCAGCTCGTTGGTGCCGGCAGATGATCCGACACTGCTGTTTACCAATGCGGGGATGAACCAGTTCAAAGACGTGTTTTTGGGTCGTGAGGAGCGTAACTACACCCGCGCAACCAGCTCTCAAAAATGCGTTCGTGCCGGCGGCAAGCATAACGATTTGGAAAACGTGGGTTACACGGCGCGCCATCATACATTCTTCGAAATGCTGGGCAACTTCAGCTTCGGCGACTACTTCAAGCGCGAAGCCATTAACTATGCGTGGACCTTCCTGACCGGAGAGCAGTGGCTGAACCTGCCTTCTGAAAAGCTCTGGATAACCGTCTACGCAGACGATGACGAAGCCTACGATATTTGGAATAAAGAAGTAGGCGTGCCAGCAGATCGCATTGTCCGTATCGGTGATAACGGCGGTGCTCCCTATGCTTCAGACAACTTCTGGCAGATGGGCGATACCGGCCCTTGCGGCCCCTGTACTGAGATTTTCTACGATCACGGCCCCGATGTAGCCGGAGGCCCTCCCGGAAGCCCCGAGGAGGACGGAGACCGCTACATTGAGATCTGGAACGTGGTCTTTATGCAGTACAATCGCACCGCAGATGGTGAAATGCTTAACCTTCCAAAGCCCTCCGTGGATACGGGCATGGGGCTGGAGCGGGTAACAGCCGTTTTGCAGGGCGTACACAGCAATTACGAAATCGATCTTTTTGACGATCTGCTGAAAGCCGCTTCCGACATCCTTGGCGGTGCTGCCACCACCGAAGCGAGCTTGCGAGTGGTTGCCGACCATATTCGTTCCTGTGCGTTCTTGATTTCCGACGGCGTAATGCCTTCGAATGAAGGCCGTGGTTTTGTTTTACGGCGCATCATTCGTCGTGCCGCCCGTCATGGCAATAAGCTGGGCGCGAAAGGCCCGTTTTTCTACAAGCTCACGAGTGCGTTGGTCGATTTGATGGGAGAGGCTTACCCGCAATTGGTAAGCGGCCAAAAACAGATAGAGAGGGTTTTGCTGCAGGAAGAAGAGCAGTTTGTAAAAACTCTGGATAAAGGTCTGCGCTTGTTGGAGCAGGATATTGCCGAGCTTGAAGGCGATGTTATTCCGGGAGAAACCATCTTCACCTTGTACGATACCTACGGCTTTCCAGTGGACCTTACCAACGACATCGCCAGAGAGCGTGGTTTGACACTGGATTACCAAGGTTACGAAAAAGCCATGGAAAGCCAGCGTGAGCGGGCAAGAGCGGCCAGTAAATTTGGTATCGATTACAATGCAACCGGCCTGAGCATAGATGGTAAAACCGAATTTACCGGCTACGATCAGATTGATGGCCATGAGCGTATCCGAGCTGTGATTGTGAACGGCGAAATGAAAAACGCCGAAGCCGGTGATGAGGCGGTTGTGGTTTTGGAAAGAACCCCCTTTTACGCCGAGTCCGGCGGCCAGATAGGCGATACCGGGCTGCTGACATGGAGCGGCGGTCGCTTCAAGGTAACCGATACCCGCAAAGACGGTGATAATCACCTGCACGTAGGTACTCTCATAGAAGGTGAATTGTTCGAAGGGCTAGAGGTGGATGCCCGCATCGACCACGCACGCCGCGAGCGTATTCGTCGCAATCATTCCGCTACGCACTTGCTTCATGCGGCATTGCGCAAGGTGCTGGGTGACCATGTAGGGCAAAAGGGCTCTTTGGTTGATTCAGACAAACTGCGTTTCGATTTTTCACACTTCGAAGCTGTAACGCCGGAGCAGCTGAAAGAAATCGAACGTCAGGTAAATGAGCAGATTCTAGGTAATACGGCTGTAGAAACCGAAACTACCGATATGGAAAAGGCGCAGCAAAAGGGTGCTATGGCCTTGTTCGGTGAAAAGTATGGCGACGTTGTTCGTGTGTTGAGCATGGGCTCGGATCGTTACTCGGTTGAGCTATGCGGTGGTACCCACGTTGCTCGCACTGGCGACATAGGGCTGTTCCGTATTACATCCGAAAGCGGTATTTCCTCCGGCGTTCGCCGTATCGAAGCGGTTACCGGTTTTGGTGCTCTTGAGTGGGTAGATGATACTGAACGCACGCTGCGTGAAGCCGCTCGCTTAGTAAAAGGCAGCCGAGAAACGGTTATCGATAAAGTGCAGCAGACGATTGATCGTAATCGACAGCTGGAGAAAGATGTAGATGCACTGAAGGCAAAACTCGCCAGTTCCGCGGGAAGCGATCTGGCCGATTCTGCTGTAGATGTTGCAGGCCTCAAGGTGGTTGCTTCTGAGCTGGCGGGTGCCGATCGAAAGGCACTCATGGAAACAACTGATCAGCTTAAAAACAAGCTCGGCGAAGGTGTCGTAGTGCTTGCCAGTGTTGAAGATGGGAAGGTGACTCTGGTCGCAGGTGTAACCAAGTCCGCAACAGGTAAAGTCAAAGCAGGTGACCTAATGAAGCACCTTGCTGGCTTGGTTGATGGCAAGGGCGGCGGTCGACCCGATATGGCGCAAGGCGGAGGCAATGACCCCTCCAAGCTCGCCGAGGCTCTTGCTGGTGTGCCTGAGTGGGTTGAAAAAAATCTCGCTTAAGCAACTATTTTTCTGAAGCGGTCGGGGTTTATAATTCTGGCCGCTTGTTTACTGACTGGCAGGGCGCTTAGCTCTGTCACAGATCTCTGATTCGGATACTGGAAAAATAATGGCTCTGTTGGTTCAGAAATTTGGTGGCACCTCGGTGGGTACCGCCGAGAGGATAGAAGCGGTTGCCGAAAAAGTGCGCGGCTTCCGTAACGAAGGTCATGACGTGGTGGTGGTGGTCTCAGCTATGAGTGGCGAAACCAACCGGTTGATTGCTCTGGCCAGCAGTATTATGGAAGAGCCCGCGCCGCGCGAAATGGATGTTCTGGTCTCCACCGGGGAGCAGGTAACCATCGCTCTTCTTAGTATGGCACTGCAGAAGCTAGGGTGTGATGCTCGCTCCTACACAGGTTCTCAGGTGCGCATATTGACTGACAGTATGCATACTAAAGCCCGTATCAAGCAGATCGATGAGCAGCGCATGCGCAAAGATTTGAATGCTGGCCGTGTGGTGGTGGTTGCCGGGTTTCAAGGTGTTGATGAGCACGGCAATATTACAACGTTGGGCCGGGGTGGCTCAGACACCACAGCCGTCGCTTTGGCGGCAGCGTTAAAGGCTGATGAATGTCAGATTTATACCGATGTGGACGGTGTTTATACCACTGACCCCAGAGTTGTGGACAGTGCTCGTCGTCTGGAGCAAATCACATTTGAAGAAATGATGGAAATGGCGAGTCTGGGCTCCAAAGTACTCCAGATTCGTGCCGTAGAATTTGCGGGCAAATACAACGTTCCGTTGAGGGTTCTCTCCAGCTTTAAAGAAGGTGAGGGCACCCTGATTACATTTGAGGAAGAAATCGCCATGGAACAACCGGTCGTCTCCGGCATCGCTTTTAACCGTGATGAAGCCAAAGTTACTATCTCGGGCGTGCCCGATACCCCGGGTAGCGCGCTGAGCATTCTAAAGCCAGTGAGTGACGCGAATATCGGCGTGGACATGATTGTCCAGAATGTGGGTGAAGATAATCGGACAGCTTTTACCTTTACGGTTCACCGTGATGACTTTAATCGGGCCAAAAGCGTTCTCCAGAGAGTATCAGACGAACTCGGTGCCCGCGGTGTAAGCGGCGACACAAAAATTGCAAAGGTCAGTATTGTTGGCGTTGGTATGCGCTCCCATGCTGGTGTAGCAACCAAAATGTTCGAAGCTCTTTCGGTTGAGGGCATTAATATCCAGATGATCTCCACATCGGAAATCAAGATTTCTGTGGTGATCGACGAGAAATATCTTGAGCTTGCGGTTCGCGCCCTGCACAGTGCGTTTGAGCTAGACAAGCCTGGGGTAGAAGAAACCTTGTAACATGGGCTTTTGTCTGGTTTTCAGGGCGTAATAAAAAGAGGTTTATTTTCTGACCTTATGCTCGCATGAGACCGTATAAGGGAATGTGCGGCTTTTGGTCAGCCAGTGATCTCACTATAAACGTAGAACCAATTAAAAAATTACTTGTCGGAACAGGTAGCTCAGGATAGGGAGTAAGGAATATGTTGATTCTAACTCGCCGCGTTGGCGAAACTTTGATGGTTGGTGATGATATCACCGTAACTGTGCTCGGGGTAAAAGGTAACCAAGTGCGTATCGGGGTAAACGCACCGAAAGAAGTTGCTGTACACCGTGAAGAAATTTACCAGCGCATTCAGTCTGAAAAAGGCGTAGATGAGCCGGAACCCGGCAACAGCTAAGTAGCAAAAAAGGCCGTTCAGGGTGAATCTGAGCGGCTTTTTTGTATTTAGTGAAAACGAAGGCTAAAAAAATCGTGTCAACCCTATGAAAACAGAAAAATTATGGTAGTATACGCCCCGTTCTGAAGGAGAGGTGGGTGAGTGGCTGAAACCAGTTCCCTGCTAAGGAACCGTACGAGAAATCGTACCGAGGGTTCGAATCCCTCCCTCTCCGCCACTTTCTTTTTGATAAGAAAAGCGGAACAGGTTGAAGTTGCTTTCAACCAGAGAAAGTGATCAATGCGCGGCTGTAGCTCAGCTGGATAGAGTACTCGGCTACGAACCGAGCGGTCGGAGGTTCGAATCCTCCCAGCCGCGCCATATTCAAGTCAAAATGCCTCAGCTTGTGCACCCCACAGCCTGAGGCATTTTGCATTCTATAGCTGGGAGAATTTGAACCGAAAGAGGTTCGACTGAAACCCGCACTATTTCCTTCTTTTGTCAGGGGATACCCCTACAGCCTCTGCAGTTCGAATTGACCATCGTCAAACTTGCCCAATCTTGCCTTGATAGACTTTCGATAGTTGCCTCATCAATTAACCTCCAGCGCTATCGAATGGAGACGTCATGGATAAGATCCGCCGCGCTCTGCTAGGACAGATTGCTAAACTGACAGCCGGAGCCGCTCTGGTTCCGCTAAGCAGCGTCGCTTCCGCAGCTATAAATGATCAGCCGCCGCGAAGAGAGGGTGATCCTGAGAAGCGCTATGCCATGCTGATCGACCTCAGGGCCTGCATTGGCTGTCAGGCCTGCACTGTCTCCTGCCACATTGAAAATGAAGCCCCCTTGGGTAATTTCCGCACGATCGTCTCCCAGTACGAAGTTGAGCATGAAGAGACTGGTGATTCGGCAACTTTCATGTTGCCTCGGCTATGCAATCACTGTGAAAACCCGCCCTGTGTGCCCGTATGCCCGGTGCAGGCCACGTTTCAGCGACAGGACGGTATTGTCGTGGTGGATAACGAGGTGTGCGTTGGCTGTGCCTACTGCGTGCAGGCCTGCCCTTATGACGCACGGTTTATAAACGAACATACCCAGACGGCGGATAAGTGCACCTTCTGTGCCCACCGACTTGATGTCGGATTGCTGCCGGCCTGCGTCGAATCCTGTGTGGGTGGAGCTCGCATTATTGGCGACCTTCACGATCCGGACAGTCAGATCAGCCGCATGATGAAAGAGCACTACAGCGAATTGATGGTGCTTAAACCGGAAATGGGTACAGCCCCTCATGTGTTCTACCTGGGTATGGATGAACGATTTGTGTCCCGGCCGGATGCCAAGCCCGCAATCTGGGATGTGCGCGATCAACAAGGTGAGGAGATAGGCTATGAATTCAGCGGTCATTGAGGTTCTCGCTCCCCGTTACGGTATTGCCTGGTATCCGTGGGCGGTACAGTATTTTTTCATGATTGCCGTGTCTTATTCGGCTTTGTTGCTGACGGTTCCGGGGTTGTTGCTGGGCAAGAAGAACTACCAGCCTCTGGCAAAAGTAGCGCTGTTGGTCACGGTCAGTTGCACACTGGTAGGCCCGGTTGCACTGTTGGCAGACTTGCACCAACCGCTAAGGTTCTGGCACTTCTACGCCAACCTCACTCCCTGGTCCTGGATGTCGATCGGCAGCCTTTTATTGCCGGTGTATCTCTTGTTGGTTGTCGCTTATGCATGGCTTGCCTGGCGGCCTGCCATGCAGGAACAGGCGCAGGGTGAGGGTTGGATTGCCAAGCTGTCTGGCTGGATAAGCCTGGGTCAGTGGCATGCGCCACGTTGGATGCTGGTGGTTTCAGGCCTTGGGGCACTGCTGTTTTCTCTGGGTATCATGATTTATACCGGCGCTGAAGTCGCTATCGTAAAAGCGCGACCACTATGGGATACCCTCTGGTTACCGGTCATGTTCGCACTGACAGGGCTGGTTGCTGCTGCGGGACTGGTTATTTTAATTAACCGTCTGATGACCGGTAACGATGAAGACGTTAACGAACAGAGTCTGAAGGTGGTTTTCGTCAGCATGGTTCTGTCTGCGTTGGTGGCGGCATTATGGATTTCAGAAGGCATTACCGGTTTCAGTCCTTCGGTAGAACAGGCGCTGGTGTCTCTACAGGGAAATCCGGAATGGCGTGCGGTGGCGATTTACGGCTTGCTGGTGGGTATAGCTCTTACGCTGTCTACAATCGTAATGTTACGCCGCCCAGGCTGGCTTGGCCGCTCCTGGATTGCGGGTCTGCTGGCTGTACACATTGGCTGGACCTTTCGCTGGATGGTGTTGATGGAGGTGCAGACTGTGGCGAAGAATACCGCCGGCTACTACCACTACGCCATTGAAGCCGGGTCTAGCGGCTTACTGGGTATCATCGGCACTTTCGGGCTATGGCTGGCCGCGCTGCTGATTATTGACATTCTGGTGCCCTGGAAAAAGGGCCTCCCCACAAGTCCCCACTGATTCACGTCTTCGGAGCGAGATTATGGACAAGAACCGTCGTAATTTCCTGAAAGGTGCAGCTGCCGCAGGCGGTGTTGCGACCTTCGCAGCGGGCTACTACGGCCCTCTGGAAAAAATGGGCAAAGGTCTGGTTAACGGAACTTCGGGCAAGGCCACAGCTGACCGGCTGCATGGCAATAGTTTAGCGCCGGAATATTCAGTCGATCCGAAAACCGGTGAGGTAACACTCAATCCGGAACAACGTACTGCCTTCACCGTCTGTTATGGCTGCACTACTAAATGCGGCGTGCGGGTGCGTATTGATAATAATGAAGACAAAGTACTGCGGGCTTCCGGTAACCCTTTTCACCCGTTGTCGTCCGACGAGCATCTGGATGAAAGAACGCCGGTGCTGGAGGCCTTCAAGCGCATGAGCGGCTTTCAGGATCAGGGCCAGCTCAACCGTTCCACAGCGTGCGCCCGCGGCAATGCGGCTATGTCCCAGTTGACCAGCGACCAGCGAGTACTTAACTGCCTGAAACGAACTGGCCCCCGGGGCAGCAATCAATGGGAAACTATTCCGTTTGAACAGCTGCTTGATGAAATCGTGGCCGGTGGCGATCTGTTCGGTGAGGGTGAGGTTGAAGGCTTGCGCTCTATTCGCGATGTGAAAACGCCGCTGGACCCGGACAACCCGGAGTATGGGCCAAAATCCAATCAGCTTCTGATGATGGAGGCCACAGATTACGGTCGATCTGCGCTGCTCAAGCGCTTCGCATTCAATGCCTTTGGTACCCGTAACTACGGGCATCATGGCGCCTACTGCGGGCTTGCGTTCCGTATGGGCTCCGGTGCGTTGATGAACGATCTCGCGAAGAACGCTCACGTAAAACCGGACTATGCCAACGTGAAGTTTGCGTTGTTTATCGGAACCGCGCCGAGCCAGGCCGGCAACCCCTTCAAGCGCCAGGGACGTTTGCTGTCCCAGGCACGAAGCACGGGTGAAATGGAATATGTTCTGGTGGATCCGGCCCTGACGGCTGCCGCGTCCCATTCTGCCAGTGACCGGAATCGCTGGATTTCCATTCTCCCTGGTACGGACACCGCACTGGCGATGGCTTTGATTCGCTGGATGTTGGCGAACGAAGCTTACGCCAAGGATTATCTGGCTCTGCCTGGCAACGCCGCTGCCCGGAATGCAGGTGAGCCTGGCCACACCAACGCCACGCATCTGGTGATTGAAGACAGCAGCCACCCGAGAGCTGGTTATTTCCTGCGTTTGAGCGACATAGGACTAGCGGAATCAGGGGCTGAAGAGGATTACCCGGTCGTGGTCAATAGTGCTGGAGAGCTGGACAGTTCCGAAGTCGCTGACAAAGGTCAGCTGTTTGTGGAGCGTACCGTGGAAACCGGCAGTGGCCCGGTAACCGTTCGCAGCTCATTGTTCAAGCTGCGCCAGGAAGCGATGCAGTACAGCATTGAAGAGTACGCAGAGTTCTGTGGTATTGAGGCCGATGTTATCCGCAATCTGGCCAGACGCTTCACCAGCTTCGGGCGCATGGCGGCAGCAGATACCCACGGGGGCATGATGTCCGGTGCAGGGTTCTATGCTTCCTATAGCATTAACATGATCAACCTGCTGGCCGGCAGTTTTAACCAGAAAGGCGGAGTGGCCAAAGGCGGCGGTAGCTTCAACGGTGTTGGTGCCGGGCCCCGCTACAACCTTGCGGACTTCCCCGGAAAAGTCGGGCCCAAGGGTGTATTTCTTTCACGCTCACGTTTTCCGTACGAGAAAACCAGCGAATACAAGCGTCGTGTGGCAGCGGGAGAGTCCCCGTATCCGGCGACCGCGCCCTGGCGTTCGCTCGCGCCACCGATCCTCACTGAACACTTGCTTTCAGGCCTTGAGGGATATCCCTATAGAATAAAGGCCATGATCGGTGTTATGGCCAACCCGATGTACGGCCAGGCTGGCCTGACATCTTTGCTAGAAGAAAGGATCAAAGACCCGAAGAACATTGGCCTGTTCGTGGCGGTGGATGGATTCATTAACGAAACCAACCGTTTTGCTGACTACATTGTTCCCGACTCTGTGATGTATGAAGTCTGGGGCTTTACAGGCGCCTGGAGCGGCACGCTCACCAAGATGACCACGGCCTGCTGGCCCGTTGTCGAACCGCGTCAGGCAAAAACCGCGGCCGGTGAACCGGTGAGTATGGATAGCTTTTTCATTGAACTGGCTCAGCGCCTTGATCTGCCGGGCTTCGGTGACAATGCCATAGAGGGCGCTGATGGTCAGATGCACCCTCTCAAGCGGGCTGAAGACTTTTACTTGCGTGCTGCGGCGAATATCGCCATGTCAGGTCAACCCTTGCCGACGCCGGCGCAAGAAGATATCAACGCCAGTGGAATCGAACCGCTGCTAGAGCGAATCGAAACCACCGTTGCTGAAGACGAAGCAGGGCCGGTCGCCCATTTGTACTCCCGCGGTGGTCGATTTGAAACCATGGAGAGTGCATATGACGGCGAAAAGCTTGGTCATGCCTGGGCACGCCCATTGTGTGTCTATAACGAGCAGGTAGGCACCAGCATTGATAGTTATAGTGGCAAAAGACTTGTCGGGACTCCGACCCACTATGAACCACGGTTCTGGGACGGATCCTTGTTAAGAGATCATTATCCTGAGGAAGAGTGGCCGCTGTTGGCATTTTCGTTCAAGTCGAACCTGATGAACTCATACGCCATAGGGCTTGAGCGCCTTCGTATGATCAAGCCCTACAATCCGGTGCTTTTGCACCGCAACGATGCGGAGAAATTCGGGGTGCGCCATGGTGACACCATCAGCATTGAAAGCCCGGGGGGCAAAGTGCTGGCCTTGGCCCTGGTAGGGGAGAACGTACACGAAGGTGCGCTCGGCATTGAGCATGGTTACGGCCACAGGGAGCTGGGGGCTGCGAGCCATGTCATTGATGGAGAAGAGCGTGCCGGCAACCCTTATCTGGCGGCCGGCGTGAACATCAACGATCTGGGCTTTTCTGATCCTACCCGCAAAGATGGCACTGCCACCTGGCTGGAGAATGTCAGCGGTGCTTCGGTCCGGCAGGGTTTGCCTGTGCGCGTGCGTGTTGTGGCTGATATGGTGTAAGGCTGCACCTGACTTCCGGGTGCTACGGCTAGAGCGAAGCGGCTGAGCGCGCGGCCTGGTCGTAGAGCCCGGATATACCTCTCAGGAAGCCCGCCACCTCGCCGGTGTCGGCGCCTGAGAACCCAAGTGTCCTTAGCGAATCCACCAGACATTCTTCACGGATTTCGCGATAGCGGCGGCATACCGCTTTGCCTTTCTCGGTGGCTGAATACCAGATCTCTTTGCCGTGCTTTTCTGGTACGACAACGTCGTGTTTCAGCAGCTTCTTGAGCGCATAAGTCACCGTATGGCTATCTTCCACGTTCAGAACCAGACAGATGTCAGCGGTTTTTTTTGCGCGGTCGCGATGGTTCACGCTGTGGAGAACCAGTATGTCCAGAGGGCTGAGTTCCGGCAGGCCGGCGGCGTTCATACAGCGCACCATCCAGCGGTTAAATGCATTACTCGCCACAATCAGCCCGAATTCCAGCTCAGACAATTCCATTGCACTGTCTGAGGCAAGGTGGGCGGAGGACACAATCGGGCCCACTTTACGCCGGGCGCTACCTGTGTCTGGACTGTGCGAAGAATCGTTGGTTTTTTTCATGATGAAGAAGAAACTCTTTATCTGTTTTGATTCAATGGTTTGTCTGCCGTAGGACTCTCTAGTTCCCCATTTTTCCGGGGAGGTAAGTCACGATTTCCGGGAACAAAGTGATGAGAATGACACCGCTCAGTATCAACAGGAAGTAAGGCAGCGCGGCCCAGGCGATTCTCAGAATGTTTTCTCCGGTAAGCCCCTGAATAACGAAGAGGTTGAAGCCTACCGGTGGCGTAATCTGGCTCATTTCCACGACAATCACGAGGTAGATGCCGAACCAAAGAGGGTCAATGCCCGCCGCCTTGACCATCGGAAGAATCACCGAGGTGGTCAGCACCACAACGGATATGCCGTCGAGAAAACAGCCCAGCAGAATAAAAAACAGGGTCAGGGCCAGCAGCAACATATAGGGCGACAGTCCAAGAGTATCAATCCAGGCCGCAAGCTCCCGAGGGATGCCGGTAAAGCCCATTGCACTTGTCAGAAAATGGGCGCCAATCAAAATGAAGGCGATCATTGACGACGTTTTTACGGTGCCCATCAATCCGTCAACGAACGTGTTCCTGCTCAATGAGCCGCTTTTCCAGGACAGAAGGTGAGCCAGTGCTACGCCGATAGCGGCTGACTCGGTCGGTGACGCCAGGCCGGCATAGATAGAGCCGATAACACCGACAATGAGTAGCATCACAGGAATAAGGGGGCGGCTGCGACGTACCTTTTCCCGGAATGAGAAAGATTCGGCCTCACCAGCGGGCACGCCCGACGGGTTCATTAGCGACCAGACCATCACGTAGCCCGCAAAGAGGGACATCAGCATCAAGCCGGGCAGGATACCCGCAACAAAAAGCCGGGCGATGGATTGCTCTGTTGCTACGCCGTAAACGATCAGAATGATGGACGGTGGAATCAGCAATCCCAAGGTTGCTGATCCGGCCAGAGTACCGAGAATCTGGTTCTTGTTGTAGCCGCGGTTGCTGAGTTCCGGTATCGACATCTTGCCAATGGTCGCGGCAGTGGCGGCTGAGGAGCCAGAGATAGCCGCGAATATGCCACAGCCGATAATATTGGTATGCAGCAGTCGCCCGGGTACTTTGCCAACCCAAGGCGAAATGCCACGGAACATCTCTTCGGACAAGCGTGAGCGAAACAACACCTCGCCCATCCAGATAAACATCGGAAGCGCCGCGAGATCCCAGGACACACTGGCGCTGTAGAAGGCCGTGGAAAGACTGTCTCCTACCGGAATGCTGCTGAAGAAAAACAGGGCTATACATCCGATGCCAGTAAGTGAAAAAGCGACCCAAAGCCCGCTCGCAAGAAGAACCAACAGTACACACAACAGCAGCAAACTCATCCAGATCATTTCCATGAGCTTACTCCTCGGGGGCTTCGTTGGTGAGCTGGCTAATCCTGCCACTGGCAAGTAAAAACAGGGCGTCAAGCAGAGCAACCAAAAGCCAGATCAAACCGAGAGTCATGACGGCTTGTGGAATCCACAGGGGTACCGGAACCATGCCGATCGAGAGGTCGCCGAAATCATGGCTGTCCAGTGCGAGACGCGCGCTGTGCCAGGCGGCAAAGCCTGTAACGGACACCGCAATCAGAGTTACCAGAATATCCATCAAACGGTGTAGGGATTTTGGGAGATGCTGCAGCAACAAGGTGACGCGAATATGGCCGCCTTGCCAAAACGTATAGCCAAGGCCAAAAAATGTTGCACCAAGCAGCAGGAATGCAGCGATCTCTGCAAGGCCGGGTACCGTAAGCCCCAGGGCATCAAAGCCGGCCCAGACCATCAGTTTGTCGAGCACGCGGCCAAGTACCTGAGTCACGATCAATAGCATGATGAGTGTCAGGCTCAGTGCAGAGAGAGCACCGCCCAACTTGTAAAAAGCATCAAGTGCTCTGCGCATGGGTCTGTCCTTTTGTTATGACCCCTGTTGCAGGGCGGGAACAATTCGAGCGCCAGAACAACCGATATCCGGCTGTTCTGGCGCAGCCTGATGACTATTGTTTGTTATAAGCGTCAAGCAGAGCCTGGCCACTCTCGCCAGCACGGCCTAGCCATTCTTCGGTCATGGTGTCGCCGATTTCCTGCAGGTGCTTAACCAGCTCCGGGGAAGGTTCGGACACTTCTATGCCGTTATCCTCCATGATTTTTATCTTCGCATCCGTCTCCGCTTTACTGGCATCCCAGCCTCGTTTTTCAGCCGCTTCAGCCGCGTCTACAAGAGCTTTCTGGGCTTCTTCAGGAAGGCTGTTAAAAGCCTTCACGTTAACCACCACCATGTTTTTCGGTAGCCACAATTGCGCGTGATTGAAATGCGTCAGATAGTCCCAGGCGCGGGTATTAGCCCCTGTGGAAGGGGATGTAATCATGGCATCAACGCGACCTGTTCCAAATGCAGTTGGTATGTCTGGCACTTCGACTTGAGTTGGCAGTGCGCCAAGTAGTTCAGCGAGTTGTTCGCTGGACTTGTTATAGGCCCGCATTTTTACACCTTTCAGCTCATTGCCTGTTTCAACGGCAAACTGGGTGTAAATTCCTTGGGGCGGCCATGGCACGGCGAACAGAAGCTTCAGGCGCTGGCCTTCGAGGCGCTTGGAGAGTAAGTCTTTTGACGCCTGCCAGAGTTTCCATGCCTGGTCATAATCACTGGCGAGGTAGGGCACTGAGTCCACTTCGAACAGGGGGTCTTCGTTGGCAAGGCGCGACATGATCAGCTCACCAATGGGAACAAGACCGCGGCGAACGGAGTTTTTGATTTCCGGGTGTTTGATCAGAGAGCCACTGCTGTGAATCGTGATTTCGAGCTCACCGTCGGTTGCTTCTCTGACATCATCAGCGAACTGGCTGATATTAACGGTGTGGAAGTTGGAGTCGCCGTAGGGTGTAGGCATATCCCAGTCAGTCGCCTGAGCGCTGCCTGCCGCCAGAGTGAGGGCGGCTGCGGTAATTACGCCTCCAAACCGCTTCAAGTAGGGTACAGAAACAAGGCGCTGGCGAAAGGGTTTGGTGCTTGTTGTCATGATGGTTGCCTCTTGGCGCTGAATATATTTGAGAGCGACAGTTGTGCGTGCGGGTTTACGTTCTAAAGCACGAGTTTTCACGGAAATACTGAAACCGGGTTTGTGCTTTGTCTGGTAAAAGCTAGTCGCGAGCCATCACGCCGTCAAATTTATTGTTGCAAAGTGATGATGTTTATTCGATGTTATATCGACAAAATATCAATAAAGTGTGCTTGTATTTAAGGGTAAGAGCGGGAAGAAGTCAGTGCTGTGGTGGGAGCAGATAGAACCAGCGGATGCCGGTTCTATCCGAGAGTTTTAAATGGGTATTGTGCTCAAGGCTGTGGGCTGCCCATGATTGCCTCCATTTCACTGGGTCGCGGAGCGCCCTGTTTCATCTGGACCGCCCCGTTGTTGTCTTTATAGTAAGTGCTCGGAGTGGCACTCAGCCCCAAGCTGGACATCAGCTGATTGTTTTTCTGAACCGTTTTTGCGTACTTGCTGACGATGTTGCGATCCACTTCAATGCCACCTTCGCCATGGTTTTGCTGGTTTTCTTGCAGAGCATCACGCGGGTTCTCTGAACCCAGAATAGTCGCGGCCTTTGGCAGGCTGTCCTGCCTCAGAATACCTACCATTACATGGCGCAACTGTACCTTTCCGGCGTCTATCCAGGGTTCTGCTGCCTGGCGGAACCGGTGGCAGAACGGGCAGTTGGGGTCGGTAAAGGTATAGACGATCACGGGGGCATCGGCGTCGCCGTCACGCACTCAGTCTGCGTTCTCAATCTGGCTCCAGGCTTTTTCATTTTGGGGCCCTGTCACCAACTCCTGTATTTTGGCCTCGGTAAGGTTTTCACCCTGGGCGTTCAGCATGGTTCCCACGATCACATGTTGGTCATCTGAAGTGAGATAGAAAGCAATAGGGCGGCCCTGCATGTCGCCAACATAGCCGGTCATGTTATTGGGCGCCTCAAAACTGCCGGCGACCGTTACACCACGGTCAATCAGTTGTTGAACGGCTTCGGGGTGTTGCTCCTGCGCTTGGGCTTGCAGGGCCATACCGCTGGCGGCCAGCGCTGTGGCAAGAAGTGTGCATTTGAATACGGGCTTAATTAGTTGCATTACAAGTCTCCGGTTCAGTCGGTATCAAAGCTTCTGAGGTTATGGGCCAGTGATGCCCGCGAAAGCTCTCCAAGGTGGGCGTTTACCTGCTGGCCGTTGGCATCGTAGAACAGCGTTGTTGGCAGGGCCTGACTGCCGGTAGTCCGGCCAAGGCTGGCGCTGGTATCGGTCAGAACATTCTGCAGCGAGAGCTCGTGTTGGCTCATAAAGCGGCTGATCGTTTCCGGTTGTTCGCCCTGATTTACAAAGACAAATGTGATACCGGGATTTTCCTGTTGGGCTTGTTCCAATACAGGCATTTCACGAATGCATGGCGGGCACCAGGTGGCCCAAAGGTTGACGACCATGGGTTTGTCGCCTGCCACTTCTGCCAGCACTACCGGCGTGCCGTCCAGCAAGGTGAACGTTGCATCAGGAACGCCCCTGGAGCTGCTTTCCATAAGGTATATCAACAGTGACAAAGAGCCCCATACCAACAGACCCGAAGCGCTGGCAATGGAGAGTGACCTGCGGATTTTCGGGTGACGCCAGAGCTTCCAGCCGATAAGAAAGACTGCACCAAGCAGACCGGCAATGACACTGAAGCCGCCATCCCTGATATCGATAATGCCCCAGAGGTTGTCCTGGTAGTACTCGAAGTATTGGATGACAAAACCGATGCGCGCCGATGCCAAAGCAACGAGAAAAATATCGGATAGAGTGCCCGCTATGGGCACCCCTTCCTTGCGCCCGGTAATGGCGCCAACAATCAGCGCAATTACGAACGCAGTGATTAATAGAAGCTGGGCAAGAGGTAAGCTCAGCGGGCCGATATTAACCGATAACATCATCTCTCCTTGTTCATGATTGGCGTGCCTACGACCGACAGTTTGCGTATGAGTTCCTGGCTTACTTTGTCTTTAGCTGTCAGATCGGCTTGCAGCAACTTCATATCCGGCAGGGCCGCGGCCGCTGTTCCTTACCTGATGGGTAACGTCCTGAAGTATTCAGCGAATGGCTGTATTGTGATAATTGATACGGAAATGGATGCGATAATCATGTGATACGGTGGCATACTGCCGACCTTTAATTGATACACCCTGATTGGGCACTGACATGCTATTGAATTGTGATATTGGTGAAAGCTATGGCGCCTGGACGATGGGGCTGGACGATCAGGTGATGCCGTATATCGACCAGGCGAACATTGCCTGCGCCTTTCATGCCGGCGATCCAATGGTCATGTGCAACACGGTGAAGCTGGCGCTGGAGCACAAGGTATCCCTGGGCGCACACCCGGCCTACCCGGATCTGCAGGGTTTCGGGCGCCGCTCGATTGCTTGCAGCCCTGATGAGATTCACGCCATGGTGCTTTATCAGGTAGGTGCGCTGAGTCATATCGCTGCTGCGCAGGGTGGAAGTCTGAGCTATGTGAAGCCCCACGGTGCGCTCTACAATGACATGATGCGGAATGAGTCTATTCTCCGGGCTATTCTCCACGCACTAAGCCAGTCTCCAGAGGAACTGGCACTGATGGCGATGACCACGGCAGATAATCAGCTTCTGAAAACGCTTTGCGCAGAATACGGAGTAGTGCTGCTACTGGAAGCGTTTGCTGATCGTGCCTACGATGAAAAGGGCTATATTGTCTCCCGCAGTACCCAAAATGCCGTGCATCATGATCCCGACACCATTCTGGGGCAGGCTGTTGCTATCGCCAGAGGCGAACCACTCCAGACGATAGACGGCAAACCATTACACCTTGAAGCAGATTCCCTTTGTGTTCACGGCGACAACCCTGAGTCTGTCGCCGCCGTGCGTGCAATCCGCCAGGCCCTTGAAGGTCAGGCAGGCTGAGCCAGCGTCAGAGCCTGAACCGGGAGACCAGGTTTTGTAACTCGCTACCCAGCTTTGTCAGCTCTGAACTGGAGCTGGCGGTCTGGTTGGAGGGTGCCGCAGACTGGTCGGTAGGGTCACGAATGCCGGTGACATTCTGGTTGATCTCTTCTGCGACGGACGTTTGCTGCTCTGACGCTGTCGTAATCTGAGGTTCAATTTTTTTAGGTAACATATGGTTGCGGCTGCAACAAAAGTGGGGCCGAGATCCAGTCCCACTTTCATAGCGCATCTGCATTGTCCTGAGGGGAAAAAAAGGGGGGGGAGCCCAATAATCACCACATCAGGTCGTCAGGAATCTCATAGCCTGCGTATGGATCATCGTCACCCACATCGTCTTTCTTGCGATCGTGTAACACGACAACCACTTGTGCATCCCGCTCGATAATCTTGCGCGCCACGCCCTCGGCAACGATCTCGTAGTGATCATTCACGAATACAATAGCAAGACGGCCGCGGGATAGCTGGTCGGCTATGGTGTCGTCCACATACAACTTCTTTATTTTCTTGTCGTGGACGAACTGGTAAGACGTTTCGCCCCGGCTGCGATCTAGCTTGTTGGTATCCACCAATTGGCGAATCTGGGCTTGGATGGCTTTTTTCTCGGATTCTTGCTGGCGCTTAAGGTTCAGCTGGCGGTCGCGCTCGGCTTTTTCCTCACGGGCTTTACGCGCACGGATTTCGGTCTCATTAACCTGAACGGCGCCTTTGGGCTGCTGTTTGCGTTGTTTGTGTTTTTCATTGCGAATAGCCTTGGCCTTTTTTTGATCGGCCAGACCTGCTTTTAATAGCTGATCCTGCAGGGACGCCATGGGATAACTCCATTAATTGGTCATAAATTCTGGTATTCTATGGCGATAGTATACGCCCTCATGTCTACCTTCTTAACCAGCAACCGCTGATTCCAGGATTTTCTTGTATGCCTTCCTTCAAAGATCTTGATCTGTCTGCAGCCATGCAGGCCAATCTTGCCCAGTTGGGTTTTTCACAGCCTACTGATATTCAGGCCAGAGCTTTGCCTCATTGCTTGGCGGGTCGTGATGTGATCGCAATGGCGCAAACCGGCAGCGGTAAAACGGCTGCGTTTGGTATTGGATTGATCGAAAGTCTCAAGCCTAAACTGTTTGCGGTTCAGGGGCTGGTACTGTGCCCGACCCGCGAGCTGGCAGACCAAGTTGCGAAAGCAATGCGGGAAATGGCAAGAGCGCAGGAGAACGTAAAGATTCTAACCCTTTGCGGCGGTGTGTCTATTGGTCCGCAAATTGGCTCGCTGGCCCATGGCGCTCATATCGTTGTAGGCACGCCAGGACGAATTGCGGATCATCTACGCAAAGGAACCCTCGACTTGAAGCGTCTCTCGACTTTGGTGCTGGATGAGGCAGATAGAATGCTCGATATGGGGTTTCAGCCTGCCATGGAAGAAATTTTGGGTTACACGCCCAATCAGCGCCAGACGTTATTGTTTTCTGCTACCTGGCCAGAGTCTATCCGCAAGCTAAGCAAAGGTTTTCAGCTGGATCCTGTTGATGTGAGAGCAGAAGCTCAAAGCGTGAATAGCGATATCCGCGAACTGTTTTATGAAATTCCTGCATCCGAGCGCACTCATGCCATTGTGAGTTTGTTGTCTGAACATCAACCTGCATCCTGCTTGGTGTTCTGCGCCATGAAGCAACAGTGTGATGAGTTGGCCGCAGAGCTAGGTACCCAAGGCTTTTCAGCACTGGCATTGCACGGTGACCTTGAACAGCGTGAGCGAGACAGTGTGCTGGTGCGTTTTGCCAATCGTAGTTGTCAAGTATTGGTGGCAACAGATGTTGCCGCCCGCGGGTTGGATATCAAAGCGCTGCCGTTGGTTATTAATGCCGAGCCAGCACGGGATCCGGAAGTGCATACCCACAGAATAGGGCGCACCGGACGCGCAGGTGAGGCCGGGTTGGCTGTAACGTTGTGCAGCCCGGCTCAGGGGCACAAGATCAACCGCCTTGAGAGCGAGCGTGGAAGTTCAGTCGTTTGGGGGGATTCCGAAATTCTACTTTCGGTGCCTGCAGAGCCTGTTCCTCCGGCCATGAGAACTCTTTGCATTGCCGCAGGGCGTAAGGACAAGCTCCGGCGAGGGGATGTGCTGGGGGCGCTCACCGGCGAAGCGGGGCTGGATGGTAAATCCGTTGGCAAGATTGATCTGTTTGAATTTCAGTGCTTCGTTGCTGTCGAAGCTAGGCAGGCCAGACGCGCTCTAAAGCGGCTTGAGGATGGAAAGATAAAAGGTCGCAAACTAAGAGTCAGACTTGTCTGAGAACTGGCGTCACAGTGTTTCTCGGCAAGTTAGAGCTGCCGGGTAACGCTCGGAAAGTCCGTATAGTCATTTGCATTTTGGTTGCTCACAGCCTGCGAAACCGGTAAATTACGCAGGATTTTGCCTCCCGGTTTGCTCCGGTGCGATATAAGACATAGGTCTTATATCGTTCAGTTGCTCCGGGGAAAATCCATAAACCAATACAGGTAGCTGTTCAATATGGATGACCTGATGTCACAAGCCGTCGACCTGATGGTTGCGGGTATGGGATTCGTGTTCGTGTTCCTGATTGTTCTGGTGTTCGCGACCCTGCTTATGTCCAAACTGCTTACCCGGTTTGCGCCGCCAGAGCCGGCAACCCCGGCCAAAACGCCCCGTGCCAAAGCCAAGGCGCCTGCAACAGTAGATCCTGATACAGCAGAGGCGATTAAAAAGGCGATAGCTCAATTCCGGTCGCGCCACAAGAAGTGACCCGGTAACCGATTAGATACAACCTTTAAACAGAAGGCTGACACGATGACTGACACAAAGAAACCGCTGGGGATTACGGACGTTATCCTGCGTGACGCCCACCAGTCCCTGCTTGCCACCCGTATGCGGCTTGACGATATGCTGCCCATTGCCGAGAAACTCGACAAAGTTGGTTTCTGGTCTCTGGAATCCTGGGGTGGCGCTACCTTCGATTCCTGTATCCGTTATCTGGGCGAAGATCCCTGGGAGCGTATTCGCGAGCTGAAAAAAGTCATGCCCAACACGCCCCAGCAAATGTTGCTTCGTGGCCAGAACCTTCTGGGCTACCGGCATTACGCGGATGATGTGGTAGAGCGGTTTGTTGACCGTGCCGCAGAAAACGGCATTGATGTGTTCCGTATTTTCGATGCGATGAACGACCCCCGCAACCTGTCGACCGCCATCAAGGCCGTCAAGAAAACCGGCAAGCACGCTCAGGGCACCATCTCTTATACCACCAGCCCGGTGCACACCATCGAGATGTGGGTTGAGCTGGCGAAAGAAGTTGCCGACATGGGTGCGGATTCCATCGCGATCAAGGATATGGCCGGTATCCTAAAGCCCTACGTGGCTTTTGATCTGGTTAGCCGCCTGAAGAAAGAACTGGATATTCCGATTCACATGCAGTGCCATGCGACCACTGGCATGTCCACAGCTACTGCCATTAAGGCAGCGGAAGCTGGTATCGACAACGTGGATTCGGCCATCTCTTCAATGAGTATGACCTATGGCCATTCGCCCACCGAGGCGATTGTTGCGATTCTCGAAGGTACCGAGCGTGACACGGGTCTGGATCTGGTGTTGCTGGAAGAGATCGCCAGTTACTTCCGCGAAGTTCGTAAGAAGTACGCGAAGTTTGAAGGCAGCCTCCGTGGTACTGACTCCCGCATCCTGATTGCTCAGGTGCCGGGCGGTATGTTGACCAATATGGAAGGCCAGCTCAAAGAGCAAAACGCCGCGGACCGGTTCGACGAAGTTCTGGCAGAGATTCCCAAGGTTCGTGAAGACCTGGGCTTTATCCCGCTGGTAACCCCCACGTCACAGATTGTAGGTACTCAGGCAGTTTTGAATGTTCTGACCGGTGAGCGCTACAAGTCCATCTCCAAAGAAACGTCTGCCATTCTGAAGGGTGAGTACGGCTCCGCGCCGGCGCCGTTCAACAAGGAGTTGCAGGAGCGGGTTCTGGATGGGAAAGAAGCCATCACCTGCCGTCCGGCCGACAATATCGAGCCGGAAATGGACAAGCTGACCGACGAGCTGAAGAAACTGGCGGATGAGAAAGGCATCAAGCTGGCGGATAACACCGTTGATGATGTTCTGACTTATGCGCTGTTCCCGCAGATTGGTCTGAAGTTCCTTGAAAATCGTGGCAACCCGGACGCATTTGAGCCGGTGCCCACCGCTGAAGATGCGCTTCCAGCGAAGAAGGCCAGTGGCCCAGAGACTTACACCGTTGATGTTAACGGCAAGCAGTACGTGGTTGCGGTTTCTGAAGGTGGTGAAATTTCCCAGATTCAGGGCGAGGGCGGTGCTGCATCCGCACCATCGGCGTCTGCTGCGCCTGCTCCGGCGGCCGGTGACGGCGAGCCTGTGATCGCACCTCTGGGCGGCAATATCTTCAAGGTACTGGTTTCACCAGGTGATGCCGTTGAAGAAGGCGATGTGCTGATTATTCTCGAAGCCATGAAAATGGAAACCGAGATTCGTGCACCCAAGGCCGGCACTGTCGGCGAAGTCTTCATCAAGGTCGGTGATGCCGTCTCTCCTGATGATGAAATGCTGACAATCGCGTAAAGGGCCAGCATTCCATGGATAAATTAATGACATTATGGACAGGTAGTGGCCTGTTCAATATAGAGCTTGGCCAGGTGATCATGATCGCCGTTGGTTTGCTTCTTCTGTTCCTTGCGATTCGTAAGGGGTTTGAGCCATTGCTGCTGGTACCTATCGGGTTCGGCGGCATTCTGGCGAATATCCCGGAGGCGGGGCTGGCCCTGACTGCGGCGGAAAACGCTATTCACTTTGCTCTGAATGGCGGAAAGGGCGAGATTCTGGCCGCTCTGGCAGCACCTCTGGATGTGGCCTATCAGGCCGGGCAGGCAATTACGCCTGAACTGAAAGAGGCGTTTAAGGTCGCGGTGAAAGAGGCGAGCCATTCCGAAATGGTAATGGCCAACGCCATCGCTCAGGATGCGGGTTATGGCAACGGTATGTTGTATAACTTCTATTCTGTGGTTATCGGCAGCACCATCGGACCTCTGGTAATTTTCATGGGCGTTGGCGCGATGACGGATTTCGGTCCTCTGCTGGCCAACCCGAAAACCATGCTGCTGGGTGCCGCAGCTCAATTCGGTATCTTCGGTACTGTTTTGGGTGCAGCATTGCTGGACTGGCTCGGTGTTCTGGACTTTACCATTCTGGAAGCGGCTGCGATCGGTATTATTGGTGGCGCTGATGGTCCGACTTCCATCTATGTGTCCAGTGTTCTGGCGCCGCACCTGCTGGGTGCCATCGCGGTATCTGCATACGCCTATATGGCCATGGTGCCGATGATTCAGCCGCCTATCATGAAGGCGCTGACCAGTGAGAAAGAGCGGGCCATCAAGATGTCTCAGCTGCGTCCGGTCAGCAAGCGTGAGAAGATTGTTTTCCCGCTGGTTGTTCTGATCGCTGTGGTTCTGTTCTTGCCAGACGCTGCGCCTCTGCTGGGTATGTTCTGCTTTGGTAATCTGATGCGTGAGTGTGGCGTGGTGGAGCGCTTGAGTGACACTGCACAGAATGCCCTGATCAACATCACTACGATTTTTCTGGGCTTGTCGGTTGGCTCCAAGCTGATGGCAGACAAGTTCCTGGACGCTCAAACTCTGGGTATTCTGGGGCTGGGTATTGTGGCCTTTGGTGTTGGTACGGCCTGTGGTGTTCTTATGGCCAAGCTGATGAACAAGTTCAGCAAGGATCCGATCAACCCGTTGATTGGTTCTGCCGGTGTATCTGCGGTGCCGATGGCAGCGCGGGTTTCCAACAAGGTCGGTCTTGAGGCGAATCCGCAGAACTTCCTGTTGATGCACGCTATGGGGCCGAACGTTGCTGGTGTTATTGGCTCGGCTGTTGCTGCGGGTGTGATGATCAAATTGCTTAGCTGATCTTCGCTTTACGCGGAAAAAACCCCGTATGGCGTGAGCCGACGGGGTTTTTTTATATGTCTGATTCTGGTTCAGCGCCGCCGGGTAAAAAGAGTTGCCGGGCAGATGCACGACATTGACTGGGTGTGATCTTAAACTCCCGCCGAAAGGCGGTAGCAAAGTTGGGAGCGCTGGTGTAACCGGCCATCTCGGCTGCGGTTTCTACGGTTATCTGGTCCCGTATGAGCGCCTCCCGTGTCATGTTCAGATAATAACGGCGGAGATAGTGGCCAAGTGCCACGCCATATTGAGCACGAAACCGGCGTTGAAGGTTACTAAGGCTCATTCCCAGACGCTGTGCCAGGACTTCCTGGGTTACAGCTCGTGCCAGCCCACTGTCAATGAGGCTCATCAGCCGGGCAATCCGGCAATCCGGTTTTTCTGGGCCCATATGCTCTGTCAGACCACCAGAAATTCCGCTTTCGGTATTTGTCTCAGCTAAAGCTTCTGCGGCTAGAGAGAGAGCGAATCCGCTCAACTGCATGTGATGTATGCGGCAGTTGGGCTCGGCGGATGTTGGCGTGAACAGTTGCCTTGCTGCTGAATAGAGTTCTTTCGACGGGCTCCAGTGTCGCAGTTGAGGTGTTCCCCTGTGTTGATCCTGTAGAACCTGCCCTAGTCCACGGCGCACCATCCATTGCGGTGAGAGTGATAGCGTCACTGTGCGCTCACTGCCACCGGGACGACCGTGCCGGACGAACGCTCCCGGGGAAGGCATGACTACCACCAGTCCGGCGCTCCTGCCTGTCGGGCCCAGCTCAGTTTCCTGCTGGCCGTATCGTAACCGTGCCATTCCCTCAACAACCAGGGCAATCTTGATACCCGCAGGTAATTCCGCGCTGCTGGTAAGGCCGCACAGGTCCCGAACATCCGCCAGCCTGAGGCGCATTCCCGGCTCCAGCTCGGTGACCTTCATGTAGCCGGCAAGTAAGGCTGTGGGCTCGCCCGAAAAGGTTACGTCCAGGTGTTGATGGTTGACCAAGGGAGCAGATAACTCCCGAAGCTTTTTTGCGTCAATCCTGTGTGTGGATGCATCTTCTATCACATGCCTCTCCTGATACAGGGCCGGGAGCAAAGGTTATTGCCAGTATATATGGGGCATTGGCAAAGGGATTTGCCATGTTCGCAAAGGTAATGATTCAGGGCCGCTGTCATAATCTGCCTCACCGATTGATATTTTAACGCGTTCTCATTCGCATTTGATATCAGCAGCTGAAATATCGAATAGAGGAGTGCAGCATGGAAACAAAACACAATCAGATGATAATGCTCCGCGGCAGGCGCCTTTCAATGGCTGCAGCTGGCGGGGCTTTGGTCGTTATGGGGATGGGACAGAATGTTCTGGCGCAATCATCTGACCCGGTTGTCCGACTTGATGCTATTACTGTTGAAGGTAACCGGTATTACGAGATGCCATCATCGGAGGAGACGGGCGGCTATGGCATCGATTCAGCAACGGTGGGCACGAAAACGCCGGCGACTTTACGGGATAATCCCCAGTCGGTCAGTGTGGTAACCCGTGATGCAATTGATGACCAGAGTTTGGTCACACTGGATCAACTTGGTCGCCATACACCTGGAATGCGTGTGCTGTCGAACGACAATGGGCGCTCCTCAATTTATGCCCGTGGTTATGAATACGATGAATACAGCATCGATGGTTTACCGGCACCTATGTCGAGCATTAGTGGTTCTGTGCCATCCTTGCCGGCCTATGACCGAGTGGAGATTATGCGCGGGCCCTCTGGCCTGTTTAATAACACCAGCGAGATGGGGGGTGTTGTCAACTTGGTGCGTAAGCGACCTACGGATGAGTTTCAGGCCCATGTTCAGGGAAATCTCGGCACCGAATATCAGCGCGGCGCGCAGTTGGATGTTGCAGGGCCAATGAATGAAGACGGCAGTATTCGTGGCCGGGTGGTTGCCGATCATAGCGAGCATGCCCGCTTTGTAGATTACAACGATAACAAACAAGATGATATTTACGCTGCACTTGATATCGACCTTGGTGAATCAACCACCCTTGGTCTCGGGTTCCTGCATAACAGCAAGGATATTGTGGTAAATAATGGGCAGCCGACCGACAGTGATGGCAAGCTGCTTTACGGCTCGCGTTCTGATTTTTATGGCGCCCGCTGGAATAATTTCGATAGCAGTTCCAATGACTGGATTGCGGAATTAACCCATAGTTTTGCTGGTGGGGGAGTTGGCCAACTGGCAGCGCGATACTCCGATCGCGAAGCGGATTACAACTATGCGTTCGGGGGCAGTGCTCTGGATAGCAATCAGGAACTTGCAGTTGCCGCCATCGGTAGCGACATTGATCAGGAGGCTCTGTCGGTGGATGCCAGTTACAGCAAGCCTTTTGAACTCTTCGATAACGTGAACGAATTTGTCATTGGAACAAATTTCAAACGCTACGACACAGATAATAAGTCGGGCAGTGTCCGGGGGCTGGGTGGTAGCACTGTTACTCTTGATGAACTGAATAACCTGTCTTTTGTGGATGTCCTGGATGAAGCAATAGCAGGCATGTCCGGGTATCGTTACAGCGATACGAAAAGCAGCCTTGAGGAAACCGGCCTCTATGCCAAGCTTACATTGCGGCCGATACAATCACTGGCATTGATCGCCGGGAGCCGAGCGAGCCGCTATAAGGTCGAGGAGACGAATCGTGTTTCCGGCGAAAGCCAGGATCGCAGTGATACTGCGTTTATTCCTTATGCAGGCCTGGTGCTGGACTTTGGTCGCGACCATTCACTCTATGCCAGCTACTCACAGGTTCTCAAACCGCAGACCAGTACCAATGCCGACGGCGAACTGCTCGAGGCTCGAGAGGGTGATCAGTACGAATTTGGTATTAAAGGCAGCTATTTCGACGGAGATCTAAACGCACGTGCCAGCGCTTTCCGGCTATACGATGAGAATCGTGCGGCGACACCGGATATTCCGGGTGCGAACTATTCCGTTGCTGTGGGTAAAATGCGGATTCAGGGAGCGGAGTTGGAAGTCAGTGGTAGCCTGACCGAAAACTGGGATCTGATTGCCGGCTACACTTACCTTGATACCGAGGTGGAGCAGGCATCCACCACCCGTGATGACGGCATATTCCTGTTGATGCCCCGTAATCAGCTCAAAGTCTGGTCGCAATATGGCTTCGGCTATGGATTGTTGCATGGTTTGAGGCTTGGCGGTGGTGTAACTGCAATGAGTAGCTTTTCATCCAGTAGTGGTGTTGAGGCACCAGGATACGCGGTGGTTGATGCCATGATTGGTTATGACTTCAATAAAAACCTGAGCGCCCAGCTCAACCTCAATAATGTTTTTGATCGCAAGTACTATAACCGTGTTGGGGGGGTAAACACCTTCAATATGGTTGGCGCTCCGGCCAACGCTGTTGCCTCATTGCGCTATGACTTCTGATCGCTCCCTAATGTGTTTTGCTGATCTCTGGCCGGGCATGTCACGGCGAATGGTGCTTTTTTTCGTTGCGCTCATGGTTTTCAGTATGCTGCCAGCCGCGTCTTATGGTGCTGTACCGGATGAGGTTACCTTGCCTGGTGCCCAGGCCTTTATGCTTGAATCACCAGAAACCGGTCGTGACTATCTGATTCAGGTGTCGGTTCCGGATGCACCGCCACCAGATACCGGGTATCCGGTCCTCTATTTGCTTGACGGAAATGCCTATTTGCCCCTGATGCAGGTGGCGCGGGATACGGTAACGCGAGAAAGCCCCTCTGAGGCTGGCAATCCGCTGCTGATTGTCGCCATTGGTTATCCGGATGCGGACCGTTTTGCGTTTGAACAACGGGCGGCGGACTATACGCCTCCCGGAGCTGCGCGCAACAGGGCGGAGGGGCAGCATGGTGGTGCAACCCGGTTTTTAGCGTTCATCAACACCAGACTTAAACCGGAAATTGCCCGGCGCTTCCAAGTGGACCCGGATAAGGAAGCGCTGTTTGGCCATTCTTTTGGCGGGCTTTTTGTCACGCATGTGCTAATGACGGCACCAGAGAGTTTTGAGCGTTACATTGCGATCAGTCCTTCCTTGTGGTGGTACGGAGATGACCCTTTGCGCGCTCTGTCGGAGTATGACCTGGCTGTTGATACGGAGGTAGGTGTTGCTCCACGGCTGCTGATCGGAGTTGGTTCTCTTGAACAGACTCCGGGAGAATCCGAGCGCGGCACGCCGAAGGCAGAGGTGAGGCGGAGCAGGGCCATGGTCGATAACGTGGGTTTGATGGCCGAGTGGCTTGACTCCCTTCATCCCGACTGGGATATCCAGGCTAAGTCATTCCCGGGTGAGAACCACGGGAGTGTGATGTGGCCGGCAGCCCGGCGTGCGGTGGAATTTTTACAGCAGGACAGCAACGTTGTTAGGGGTCAGTGAAAGTCCCGGGAATTGACCGGAAGAGTTTGTATCAGGTGGCTCAGATCAGACAGTTTTCCCGCCATGATATGAACAATTTCTCCCTCTCTTTCCAGAATACCCTTCACATGTAACAAGCGCGCGGTGAGCAACGGTTTGCGCTGTCGGCGTGCGGTTTCCAGCCAGACGACGACGTTTATGTTGCCGGTTTCGTCTTCGAGAGTTATGAAGGTAACGCCGGAGGCGGAGCCGGGGCGTTGGCGGCCGGTTACCAACCCGGCTACCTGTACGGGGATGCCAGCCTTGGTGGTTTTGAGTTGTTCAGCGCTGAGACAGAACTGTAAGTGACCTTGTTCGCGAAGCAGGGCCAGTGGGTGGCGCTGGAGGGTTAGGCCTTGGCTGGCGTAGTCGGCGAGGATGTTTTGACCTTCTGTGGGTTCCGGTAGCAGATCGCAGGTTTCCGGTTCGTAGTTTTCTTTGTCTTCTGCTACTTCTATCCCGGCAAAAAGTTCACTGGGTTTTTCATGGGCCAGTAGTTGCCAGTAAGCTTGGTGGCGGTTGCCGGAGAAATCAGGCATAGCGTTGGCACCAGCGAGGAGCTCCATTTCCCTTTGCTTGAGGTCTGCCAGACGGCGTAATTCGGAGGAGGAGCGGTAGCCGGTTGCTGGGCGGCGCTGGTACAGGCGTTGTGCGGCGTTTTCGGAGAAGCCTCGGATAATTCTTAATCCCAAGCGCAATTGCAAATCAGTGCCTTCCAAGATGTGGTCCCACTGGCTTTTGTTAATGTCTGGGGGCAGTGCTACTACGTTATGGTGCTTGGCATCCTGTAGCAGTTGCGATGGGGAGTAGAATCCCATGGGTTGGCTGTTGAGGAGGGCGCAGTAGAAGGCGGCCGGGTAGTGGCGTTTGATCCAGGCGGAGACGTAAACGAGCAGGGCGAAGCTGGCAGCGTGGGATTCGGGGAAACCATAGCCGCCGAAGCCGCAGATTTGCAGGTAGAGTCGTTCGGCAAAGTCGGCATTGTGGCCTCGTGCCAGCATGCCGTTGATGAGTTTTTCCCGGAAGGGGGTCATGTCGCCGTGGGATTTCCAAGCAGCCATGGCGCGGCGGAGTTGGTCGGCTTCGCCAGCGGTAAAACCTGCGGCAACCATGGCCAGTTTGATGACTTGCTCTTGAAAGATGGGCACACCCAAAGTGCGTTCTAATACGTCCCGGATGGCATCGTTGGGGTAATCCACGGGTTCCAAGCCATGCTTGCGGCGCAGGTATGGATGCACCATGTCACCCTGTATGGGTCCGGGGCGGACTATGGCCACTTCAATGACTAAGTCATAGAAGGTTTCGGGCTTCAGTCTTGGCAGCATGTTGATCTGAGCTCGGGATTCCACTTGAAATACGCCAACGCTGTCGCCTTTCTGCAGCATGTTGTAGGTGGCTCTGTCTTCTTGAGGAATGTCTTGCATCCGAAAGACTTGGCCTTTTTGATGGCTGATCAAATCCAGTGCTTTGCGAATGGCTGTGAGCATGCCTAGCGCGAGTACATCCACTTTCATCAGGCCTAGACTTTCCAGATCGTCTTTGTCCCACTGGATAACGGTTCGGTCGGCCATGGCGGCATTTTCCACAGGCACCAATTCGCTTAGCGGGCCGGAGCTGATCACAAAGCCGCCCACGTGTTGGGAAAGGTGGCGGGGGAAGCCAAGCAGGGTGTTGACCAGAGTAAAGAATTGGTCTGCAACTTTCGGGTTGCGGGTCAGGCGTTTGTCTAGAATCTGCTGGCGCCAGTTGGTGGCTTTGTCGCGCCAGTCGATGCCTTCCAGCAGTTGTTCCACCAGTGCTGGATCAAACCCCAGAGCCTTGCCAACGTCTCGGATGGCGCTGCGGGGGCGGTAGCGAATAACGGTTGCTGCCAATGCCGCACGTTCCCGGCTGTAGCGCTGGTAAATATACTGAATTACTTCTTCTCGGCGTTCATGCTCGAAATCCACGTCAATATCCGGCGGCTCATTTCTATCTTTGGAAATGAAGCGTTCAAACAACAGGTCTACCTGAGCCGGGTTTACTTCAGTAATGCCCAGGCAGTAACACACAGCTGAATTGGCCGCAGAGCCGCGCCCCTGACAGAGAATGTCGCGACTTCGGGCAAAGGCAACAATGTCGTGAATGGTGAGGAAGTAGTGTTCGTACTTCATTTCTGAAATCAGCCCCAGTTCTTTGCGGATCAGGGCCTGAACGGACAGAGGTGTGCCTGCCGGGTAACGTCGCCGCTCACCTTCTCTGGTCAGGCGCTTCAGATAAGCCGCCGGGGTTTCTCCTTCAGGTACAAGGTCTGGAGGATATTCGTAACGCAAACTGCCGGGCTCAAAGGTACATTGTTGAGCAATACGCAAAGATTCTTTCAGCCAGGTTTCGGGGAATAACCGTTGTAATACAGGTACTGGGCGCAGGTAGCGTTCACCATTCTGAAACAGACAGTGGCCAGCGCTTTCCACGCTGGTGTGGTTGCGTAGAGCGGTGAGTACGTCTTGTAAGGGCTGGCGCTGCCTACTGTGCATATGTACTTCGCCTGTAGCGGTAATCGGGCAGCGCAAATGCTTACAAAGCCAGCGGGCCCGTGCCAGTTGCTCTTCCTCGCCGGATTCCAGAGTGCGGGCAGCGGCAATCCAGAGACGGTGTTCAAACAGGCGGAGTAACCATTCGCCGCAGGCTAGTGCCTGATCTGCATTGGCTTCAGTTGGTGAAGGCGGTAACCATAAGCACAGGCAATCATCCAGAGCATGGGTTTCCACGTCGTTATGGAAAAGCTGGTATTGCCCTTTTTCTGCTCTGCGTCGACCGGTGGTTATAAACTGGCAGAGCTGCCCGTAACCTTTGCGGGTGCGGGCCAGAAGAATGAATCTGGGTGTGCAGGCATCCGGAGGGGCGTTGTTTAGCTCAAACCAGCTACCGGTAATCAGCTTTACGGAGCTTTCTTTAAGTGCAGCCCAAGCCCGGGGTATGCCCGCAACCGAACAGGCATCGGTAAGGGCCAGTGCTGTATATCCAAGCTCTGCAGCGCGATCCGCAAGCTCATGGGGGTGAGATGCCCCAGTTAGAAAGGTGAAGTTACTGAAACAGATCAACTCGGCATAGGAAGAGGCACCCATTAGCCAAACCATCCATGTATGAACCAGCCTTCCCGAATATCCCGGAAGACCCAGGCCAGTTGTCCGTTATCCAGTTGGGCAACGTAATAATCCCGGTGTACCCGCTGGCCATCCCACCAACCCCCGCTGATCCGCTCCGGGCCAGTAAACCAGACTTTTGGGGTTTCCGTAAGCGGCTGCGGGCCTTGCAGGAGCCACAAGGGACGGCAAGGCAATTGGTTCGTTGCTGTTGTTGTTACCCGGTTCGTTCGGCGTACTTGTGAGGCACTCCATGCCCATTCTGGTCGGTGGTCTGCTCTGGGCGAGAGTTGTTTCATGGCGTTATCCCCAAGCCTTGCCTGCAATCGGCTCGCCAAGGTGTGCCAGGCTTCGTTCAAATCTTGGTTTTCACCCAGAAGATCCTGCTTAAAAGGTGCCTCCCTCCCAAGGAATCGTTTAACAATAAGGCGTAGCGACATAACTGGAGCCTTGAGGGGCTGCTGTTCAAGCCGCAGGCTAACGAGGCTAAGAAATGGCTCGGCTCGATGTTCTGGGCCTGATGTGCGGATGCGCAGGCGAGTTGGCTCTGTGTGTCGATGCTGAAGCTCTAACAGTAAACAGTCAGTATCCTGCTGGCGCCAACATAGGTCACTCTCTAGCTCAGACAGCATGCGGCGCAATGGGAAAAGCAGTCCTTGTGACTGCTCAATATCCTGTACAAAATCTGCTTGTTGACGAAAGTGATGTGGCGGTTGCCAGGGTGCTTGAGGATCAGGTCTGGAACCTCGAATTTTCTGGATATACGCCAGAGTTTCTGGAGAAAGCCGGCGCGCCATTTCTTTGGGTGGCAAACTGAATACCTCACCCAGAGTATTCAGGCCAAGCCGTTGCAGGCGTATGCAGGTACGCCCGTCAAATTCCGCAGCTAGCAAGGGCATCTTGCTAAGAGTTTGAAGGATACGGGCTGTGTCGGAAGTGCGTTCTCCCACACCGTTGCGTGCAGTCAGTCGGGCTGCTAGGGGAGTGTGGCCTGTGCCCATCCAAGCAGTAAGCTGGCGCTCGTGGAGTACTTCCTCTAGCGTTCGCCAGACTGCCGAAAGGCCACCGTATAACCGTTGTAGGCTACCAATTTCAGCCAGTAAACCGTTTGGCGGAACCAGAACAATATGCGCTGCGTATCGGTAGAGCCAGCGTGCCTGATCTTCCAGAATACGGGCTTCCTGCTGTTGGTCTGCCCTTATTATGCTTAGCTCTGGCACCAGACTGATAGCTGTTTTCAGGCGCATATCATCACGAACACCCAGATCTTTGGCAGTTGGGCAGGCTTGCACTACTTTTTGCCCTGAGCCTTCTACAATCACTAGTGCAGACACGTGTTCACCGGATCGGCGAATATGGTCCAGTACCAGATGAGGGAAGTGCAGGTACAACCAGAGCATAGTGATTACCGGGCCATTGTGGGCCAGGGGCCTTGAACTATGCGGGGAGCTTCATGGTGAAGCAGGCTTGCCCGGTGTGCCATGGCAAGGGAACAGCGTTGCCCGGGCCAGCTACCTCGACGCTTTAGCACGTTTACCTTCAGGCTTTGCTGGTCATCGGGTTCCAGCTCAAGGCGCAAAGCAGCCGGGGAGTTCTGTTCGGCATAGTGGCGCTCGCGAAAAAGCACACAAACATTGCTGCCAGCTTCGGCCGCCAACTGTAAACGCCGGATTTCGCGGGCTTCCAGTTTTTTCGGCCAAGCCATCACTAACCCTGTAACCGGAGAGCGTAAGCAGTTTTCCAGTGTCCATAGAAAATCGCCTTTGTCTTCGGTATGAATCATGATTATTTGATTAAGATCGATGCCTTCCCGTATCAGCGCTGGTGCATAAGGCGTGTGTGGCGGGTTTAGCCAGAATACAGTTTTACCGGCCTGCGACAGCCTTTGCATTAATGGCATTAACAGAGTCAGCTCACCAATGCCGGGAGTATCCAGCAGGCATTCGCTCAAAGCACCCCGGGGCCAACCAAGGCCTCCGAGCTGGTTGTCTAGGGCCTGAAAGCCAGTTGGTTCGGCCGGTTGTGTGGTTTTATTGTGTTTGTGCCCCTGCCAGACACGGGCGTCCTGCATTAGCGTGTTAAGAAGCTCGCTCATGGTGTAATCTCGGAATACTGTTTAAATGTACAGTATTCCGAAGAGCGTCCAATTTCAAGAAGCTGGTTGATAAAATACTTAACAGGCTCCATGTTAGTTCAGTAGCGACAGCAAAAAATCGGATATTAGCTTTGGAGGTTAAGCATGAGCGGACTGGCTGAGCAGCAATGTGAAGCGTGTAACGCGAGCGCCCCTAAAGTAACTGATGAAGAGATGGCCTCCCTGCACAAGAGCGTGCAAGATTGGGAAATTCTCAGTGTGGAAGGTGAAGATCAGTTACGAAAAACGTTTAAATTCCGGAATTTTGCGCAAGCTCTGGCATTTACAAACAGGGTAGGTGAGCTGGCTGAGGCAGAGAATCACCACCCGGCTATCTTGCTAGAGTACGGGAAGGCGACCATAAGCTGGTGGACCCATACAATCGGTGGGCTGCACAAAAATGATTTTATCATGGCCGCGAGAACAGATTCTGCTTACCACTGATCGTCTTTTTTCTCTTGGGCTTCCAGTTCTGCCTTGCGCTTGCGGACCTTCTCCAGTTTATCTTCAGGAATATTCATCTTACTGGCTGAGTCCCGAAGCATGAATAAGCTGCCCAAGACCAGACCCAAGGCAGCGAGTATAAAAATCCAGCCTATCATTGGCATACGTTAGGCTCTCTTTTAGTTGGAGTGTTTTTCTTTACAGTGGAGTGTCTCCGCAAGATTGGCGGAACATCCCATCTCTTATCAAGCATTATGGCAGTGTCTGCCCGGGCGTTAAAAGAGCTTGGCGTTGAAAGGGTTTATGCCAAGATTTTTGATGTGAACGTGGATTTTTCGAAGATCACTAACGGGCTGGTTTAAGTCTCAAGTACCGGCGCGGATAAATTCGTCAGCAAA
The DNA here is from genome assembly GCF_018860765.1 of Marinobacter salexigens. Taxonomy (GTDB): domain Bacteria; phylum Pseudomonadota; class Gammaproteobacteria; order Pseudomonadales; family Oleiphilaceae; genus Marinobacter; species Marinobacter salexigens_A. The sequence goes on along the minus strand of NZ_JAHKPV010000018.1, from coordinate 81,592 downwards.
CAAACCAAACAGCAACCAGAGAACATGTAACTATGGCCGATTCAAGCTACACCCCGCCGAAAGTCTGGAAGTGGGAATCTGCAAGCGGTGGTGCTTTTTCAAATATTAACCGCCCCATCGCTGGCCCGACCCACGATAAAGACCTTCCTGTTGGTAAGCACCCTTTCCAGCTCTATTCATTGGCTACGCCAAACGGCGTGAAGGTCACGATAATGCTGGAAGAGCTATTGGAGTTGGGTATTAGTGAGGCCGAGTACGATGCGTGGTTAATCCGCATTAACGAAGGCGAACAGTTTGGTAGCGGGTTTGTAGGCGTTAACCCTAACTCTAAGATCCCGGCGTTGTGGGATCGCTCTCAGGACCCCGCTGTTCGAGTGTTTGAGTCTGGCTCCATTTTGCTTTATCTGGCGGAGAAGTTTGGTAAGTTTTTGCCATCGGATACTGCTGGCCGCACCGAAGCGCTTAACTGGTTATTCTGGCAAATGGGCAGCGCAGCGTTTGTGGGCGGAGGTTTTGGGCATTTCTTTGCTTATGCGCCTGAAAAGTACGAGTACCCGATTAATCGCTACACCATGGAAGTGAAACGGCAGTTGGATGTACTGGATCGTCAGTTGGCCGATAACCAATATATTGCTGGCGACGAATACACCATTGCCGATATGGCAATTTGGCCCTGGTATGGAGCTTTGGTAACTAACACGGTTTACGATGCGGCTGAGTTTCTTGAGGCACACACCTATACCAATGTTCTGCGTTGGGCCAATGAGCTTAAAAAGCGACCGGCTGTGCAGCGTGGGCGAATGGTGAACCGCGCCTGGGGTGAGCCAGAAACCCAGCTCCACGAGCGTCACAATGCGAGCGATTTTGAGCACAAAACTCAGGACAAGCTTGGTGGATCTGCTGACAATTCTTGATTCCCGGGTGGTTAATTAACTCAGGCACTTATAATGACCTCTGATATTGCCTACATCGTTGGTTTGACAGCGCTTGCTGGTATCTGCATTCCTCTCGGCGGATTACTGGCAAGGGTTGAACGCATCGGCCCCAACTGGCTGGAACAGGAGTTCCGGCACTTCCTGATTGCCTTGGGTGGTGGCATTTTGCTGGGCGCCGTGACCATAGTGCTGATACCGGAAGGGCAGTCGAGTATCGGCAATTCGTTCTGGGCTATCCCAGCGATCATAGCTGGTGGTGTGCTGTTTTTCTGGGTAGAGCGAATGCTTGGCGTTCATCATCGGGAATCACCACAGCTGATGGGCGTAATGCTGGATTTTGTACCTGAAGCCGCCGCTTTGGGTGGGTTGATCATAGTAAACCCAAGCCTCGCACCTTTGATGGCGGTGCTGATTGCTATGCAAAATCTGCCTGAGGGCTTTAACGCCTATCGAGAGTTTCTGGAAAAACCGGGTTATACACCAAGAAAAACACTGTCCGTAATGGCCGGTCTGGCAATGGCCGGCCCAGCCGCAGGGCTTTTTGGGTACTTTTTCTTGTCTGAGCAGCCCGTGGTTCTGGGAACTATCATGCTGGTGGCGTCAGGTGGGATTCTCTATCTGATTTTTCAGGACATTGCGCCCCAGTCCCGATTGGACAAGCACTGGGGGCCTCCGCTTGGTGCGGTACTCGGATTTTGTTTGGCCTTGTTTAGCGATATGTTGGTTACGCAGGCCTGAGGCCTGCGGGCACATTAGACGTTAACCTGTTTCACTCTTAGATGAAAAAATCCCAATCCTCCGTCTGTTGATACTGCCCCGTCAGCTCTTCCGACAATACAAAGCCCGCCAACACATCGTCGTGGGAGGCTCCGTCAATCAGTTGCTGTTGCCAATAGCGATAGCCAGCGTCATCAGCTTCCCGACCGAGAAGAGCGGTGTAGTACAAAGTGAGAGTCTGATTGCTATCAAGGTTTCCTGTGTTGCTTCCTAAGTGCTCGACGAATTCAGTCGAGTGTAGAAAACCATTAACAATGTCTCCGATACTGGCACCTTGATCGAGCAGTCGCGCCCAGTACTGGAAGCCATCAAGGTCCGCCTGACGCCCTAGGAGCTGTGTATATAAAGTGGCCAGCCAGTCGTGGTCTTGATCGTACTCAATGATCAGCTCTTTATCGCTGAAGCGTAGCGTTTCGACATTGATTAGAATATCTGTTTCATTGGGGGTGTCGACATGGGTAATGCGGGTCACCGCGTTGTCGCGCTCCACTGTGTAGTTTGAATGTGAGCCGCTGAGGGTTACCGTGTCGTTGTTCTGACCGCCATGCAGGAGATCGTTTCCTGCTCCACCAAACAATAGGTCGCTGCCCCCCTCACCAAACAGCAAATCATCGCCGCCGGCAGAGCCAATAGTGTCATCGCCGTCACCACCGTGGAGCTCATCATCAGCCGCACCGAGCAAGATGTCCTGACGACCACTGCCTGCGAACACCACGTTGGGGCCCGAACCGCCGCGCACGGTGACGTCGCCTGCGATGATGGCAAACTCAATATTGTTTAGATTTAATACGGTTCCCGCAGGCAATTGTCGGGCGTCCAGAATCATGATCTCGGTTGCATCTCCCCCAACACCACTGACTTCAATGGCTTGTGATGGTGGCTGAACGCCGTCAGAAGTAAAGGTAATCTGGTTTAGCCAACCGGCGCTATTGCCATCGCTCAGCCATTGCTCTAAACCGTTCGTCAGGGATGACCAATCTTTAACGGGCGCAGCGTCGCGTAGCAGGTACAGCGCATCGCGGAAAGACGTTTGACTCACCGCCGTTTCGTTAGCCCGGGCGGTAGCACCGATGCCTTCAGGGAGTCGGAGTGTGGTCACTGTTCCGCTGTCACCAAAGTGCAGTGGTATGTCGGCCAGACTAGAACTGCTGTCGGTATCCTGACGCCCGGGAGAGACAGGGTTGATGTTGATCTTGACCACCTGCAGGCCATTCTCTGCCACTGTTTGCTCTTCAACCGGGGTGCCATCTACGATCGTGGTTGTTGGCGGTGGCGTGGTGTCCGTAGGCGGTGGAGGTGGTGGCGGAGCCGCAGCCACATCAAAGGTCAGTGTGTTACTGGCAGTTGAAAAAACGGTGCCATCGTTAACGCTGAACGCCAAGGTTGCATAAGCAGAGCCACTGTCTCCGCTGGTAGGGGTAAACGTTAATAAGCCGCTGTTAATGTCGGCAATCGCAATGATGTCGGTGTTCACTACTGGAGTGCCATTCAGTGCGAGCGTACCGTTGGCGGGGACCGTATCGATGCGAACAGACTGCAAGGTGTCGCCATCAATATCCGTAAAGCCAAAATCCGAAGCCGTGACGGTGTGGGTGCCGTTGTAGCCGACATTAACGGTGTCATCGGCAGCGGTGGGGGCATCATTTACGGCTGTAATATCAATATTGACGCTGCCCAATGCGGTGATGGTGCCGCCGTCGTTAATACTCAGGCTGATTGTCGCGGCATCATTCCCTGTCGCATTTTCGGCGGGCGTATGGCTGATATTGGCGCCATTAAGATAGGTATCGATCGCCGCCACGGTGCCGCTGAGTGTGACAGAGGTGGAGTTACTTCCACCGACGGTGACACCCCCTCCAGTCGTTGCCGAGAGAATGCCAGCAGAAGCGGTGAGTGTTAACGTCACGCTACCCGTGGTATCCACGTCTGATAGGGTCGCTGCCGATAGATCCAGAGTGGCCTGAGTGTCTTCCGTAAACGTGGCATCACTGATTAACCCCGTCAATTGTGGGGCGTCATTCTCCGCGGTCACTGCGACACTGACCTCTGCACTGTCCGTTGCGGTGCCATCGGACACCGTCACGTTCACGGTTCGGGTAGATTCCTCTGGGGTATCCCCCGAGGCTTCAAAGGTCAACGCTTGCACCAGAGCCTGCACTCTGGCCGGTGTCGCATCGACGTTAAGGTTTACAACAAAATCATTACCGGCGGCTATAGTATTGCCTAAGGTGCCAATCACCGTACCGGAGGCGGACACATTTGAGCCTGCGGTGGTGCCGGCCAAGGAAATGGCGCCACTGGTGTCGACGGACAGCACATCGCTGGCGGCATCGGCGTTGCCGGTCACACTTACGGTAACTGAGCCCCCATTGAAGTTCGCCGAGTCGGCGTCAGTAACGGTCGCATTGCTGCCAAGGTCCAGAGCAATCGCGCCGCCTTGTTCAGTGGCCGCAATGCTGTCGCCATCCAGATTGCTGATGACGGGTGGGTTGGGGGTAACGTTTAAAGTGAAACCGCCGGTGATATCGGAATCACCGCCGTTAGCGGTGCCATCGGCATCATTCAGGGTTAGATCAAAGCTGCGATTGCCAAGGCCAGAGGGGGCACTGTAACTCAGATTTTGTAACAGAACCTGTAAGTTGGGGTTGGTCGCGTTAGCGGTGTTGAAGCTAATGGTGAGGTCATTACCGCTTTGGCCATCATCAGTGGCATCAACAATCCCCACTGTCACACCGCCCACTTGGATTATTTCACCCGCACTGACCGTGGCGTCGCCTCCAGACGTTATCGTTGTGCCGTCTACCGACCAGTTGCCATTGGCAGTGCCCGCTGTCTGCGCCAGAGTCAAAAAACCACTGTTGTAATCGACACTGTCGGCATTCGTTACGGTGACATCGTTAAACAAGCCAACGCTCTGTGCACCGGCACCGGCAATGATCTGGCTGGTTTCTCCAAAGGCATCACCGACCACCGGCGCATCATTGACGGCTGTCAGCGATACGGTCGAAGCCAAATTCGGCGCGGCCACATCACTGCCACCGTTAGCGGTGCCACCACTGTCTGTTATGCCGGTGATGGTGACCACACGGTTTGAGCCGGTCGTGGGGTTATCTGAGGCATTGCGATAGGCCAGGCCATCGACCAGCGTTTGCATCTGGGCTTCGCTTAACGTGGCGCCAGTAAACGCTATCGTGGCGGTCGAACCGGAGACCGATGAATTCACCGTCAGGCCATTCGTGGCTGTGTTGACCGAGTTGCCATTGGTCAGGGCGAGATCCGAGCCGTCAATGCGTAGGACTTCGTCGGCGCCATCACTGACGTTTGTAACAGTCAGGGTCATCGCTGAGAAGGTCTGACCACTATCGACGGTGTCGGCGGTAACGCCGGAGAATAGATCCGCACCCGGTGCCGCGCCACCTTCCGTATAGGTGGGATTCTGTCCTGTTGCCGTGAGGGTTGGTGCGTCGTTGACGCCCGCCATCGTCACGGTGGAGGCGATCGCCAGACTTCCGGTGTTGTCGCCGCCGTTGGCGGTGCCGCCGCTGTCCTGCACGCTGGTTAGGGTTACCACCCGGTCGCTGGTCGACAGCGAGTTGCTGTTGTTCTGGTAGCTCATGCTGTCGATCAGCGTCTCGGCGGCGGCGACCGAGACGTTGCCGCCGGTCATGGTTACCGTGGCGGTGGTGCCGATCACCATCACGCTGTAGTTGAGGCTGTTGCCGGCGGTAGAACCGTTGGTGCCATGGGTCAGCACGATGGTGGTGCCATCGACGTTGATCCGTTCGTTGCTGCCGTTGGCGACGTTGGTGATGGTGAAACTCAGGCCGGTGACGACTTGGCCAGTCTCGACAGTGTCGAGACTGGTGGCGTTGAACAGGCTGGCCGCCGCGCCCCCTTCGGTGAAGGTGGGATCGCTGCCGGTGGCGGTCAGGGTCGGCTCGTCATTCACCGCCAAAACGCTGACACTGGCCGTATCTGTAGCGCTGGAAAACGCCGTTGAGCCGCCGTTGGTGCTAGTGTCTGCGGTGTTGCCAGCGCCACCCGTGGAGGTATCCCAAGCCCGGAAAGCGAAGGTCGCAGTGCCGTTGTAGTTGGCATCGGGGACAAAGCGAATCAAGTCGGTGCTGTCCAGAAGCCGCGCCGCGTTGCTGATATCTACGCTGCTGCCGGTGGTACCAGAGAAACTGTTCCAAGTCGTGCCGCTGTCGGTACTGTATTGCCATACGCCGTTGCTATTGTCGATCTGGGTAACGGCTATGGCTTCAATTGCACCCCCATCCGGGTCGCTGATGGCGGCGGTGAGCAGGTCGGCCACCGTATCACCACCGTTATCGGCATTCTGACTGGCGTCATTATCGCCATCGGCGCTGGAACCGTCGTCGTCACCGGCATCTTCAACAATGGTGGTCAGGGTAACATTGGTGTCTGCCAGTACAGGCGCATCGTTGACCGCCGTGATGCTGATAGTGACAGTATCGGCGCTACCATCCTCTGTGCCGTCATTGGGGGTGACGGTCAACGTGGCTGCGGTGGTATCGTTGGCTGCGGTGGTGAACTGAATTTTGCTGGCGTCGTTCAGATAGGTGTTTAAGTTGGCGGCCGTGCCCTGAAGGGTCACGCTAGCCGTGCCAGAGTTGGCTACTGTCACGCCTGCGGTGGTGCCATTACCGTCTGTACTGGCAAGTGTGCCACGATCCACGGCGAGCGTTAGGGTGAGGCTGTCGCCATCGGCATCACTGATGTTGTAGACCGATAGGTCGATAGCCGTGGCTATATCTTCGGTCGCGCCGTCATCGGCAGGTGTGCCGCCCAGAACGGGAGCACTATTGGGCGCAATAGCGGTGTCGATAACAATATTATTGATGGAGGCCCAGCCACCGCCGTCGGCAAAGAGTATTCGCACTTCATCGACGTAGCCATACAAACTGTTGCCTGACAGGTCCTGACTGACTCTTTGATCGTTATCGTTGGCCCTGAAGTTCACCGTACTACCGGCTACCATGACCCCGTCGCGATAGGCCACAATGCTCATGGCCTCGCCACCAGAGGGGTAGTTGCCCCAATCATAAAAATCAAAGCCATCGAGCTTGAACTCAGAGCCGTCACTGCTTTTGATGGCCTGACCGCCCCACTCGTTGTTGCCAAATGAACTGTTGTAGTCGACGCTGATCCCGGAAAAGCCATCGGAGCTAACCAAGCCGGCATCACTGAACCAGTTGATGCTGTTGACTTTGCTGCCGCTGGGGTTGCTGATATTGAGTATCTGAATGGTAATGCCGGCGATATCGGCGCTGCCACCCTCGCCATCCTCAGCAATGTGGTCGGTATCCCAGCTGCCATCGTCTGATGTGAAGGTGAGTGTTGTTGCTGCCAGAGTATGTTTGTAGTTCGGAATCTCAAGCGCGTGATGGCTTAGTGATGCAGAGCCTGCGTCCAACTGCCAATGTGTTCCCTGAGTCGTCCCTCCTATTTTTTTGGTTGAAGCACAGATGCTTGTGCCTATCGCTGCCGATAACTCTCTGATAAAGCCTTGCCCGGCATCACCAAGAGCGGTTTCGCAGCTATAAAGCCAGCAGCCGTCACCGATAGATTGTCCTAATTGACGCAACTGGTTTGCATGATGGGGAAGAGATTGAGCGTCTATTATTGAGTTCCCAAGCAATATTCGTCCGGGTTGGCCGTGACAAAATACATGCAGTTGCTGCGTGCCGCCCAATACCTTCAACTGTTGAACTAGCTGAGTCAGACTATCGCAATCTTGGGTTAGAAATATGGGGATCAGTCCCGCTTGTTTGGCTGAGGAAACAAGCACATCTACATCTGGCAGGGCTGGGTCAAATACCGCAACGCCGGTTTGTTTGAGTTCCATCGTTACATTCTCCGTTGACTGCGTGATGTGGTTAGTGCTTGTTTCACACCAACTGACTGAAGCTAAGAACAGTCTAAACTGGTTAGTCTGCGACCTTGCTTGAAAACCGAACAGGGGCTCATCTAACCATAGGCAACCTTAAACGCCTCAACAAGATAAGTAAGGTGGTGTTTATGTTCCGTTGTGTGAACAATAAACACCTTTTGATTACAGTCTGCTGCGGCGGGCTCGCCCTGGGCTAATAGGATTATTCTCTGGGCGGAAAAATGCCGGTCATTGCGATGCAATAGCGCATCCCAATCTGTGGCGGGCGGCTATCAAAGGGCTGGCTACCACCGGCATTTCCTACCGTCACTGTACCGGTGCCACTAACGCTGGTGGTGACTCCCCCTATTGATGCCAATTTATCGGAGGTTGCCGGTGCCCATATTGCTGCGCCGTTTGGCCCTCCAGGGGATGCGGCAAGATAGTTTTCCGTTGAGGAAGGCGTCGTGGTATTGCTACCAGAATTTGGAGCTACGGGAATGGATACGCCAACATTGCCGATGCTGGATACTGCCGCGGCATGGTTGTGAGCCGGTAAGTTGGCGATGCCTAGCGTGATGAGATCCCTCCCGGACCGTGAGCCTTGCTGTACCGGTTGCAAGCCTGGCCCCGCTCCGCGTCCGACACCGCTACGCCCGCGATAATCGGGTAATGCAAAGGTTGAGCGGCCATCCCCGCCGTATTGCGTTCCTATTAGCGAAAACAGGGCCGTGTTACTCGAAATGGCAAGGAGTTGTCCGGCTGCCTCACTGTAGCCTCTGGGGCAAAAGTTGGCGGCTGTCGTGCAAACTGAGGCGATATAGGCGTCTGGCCCGCAGCTTGCTGAAGCATTCCCTCCTGAAATCGTGAATAATACAAGTGCTGAAGATAGGGACAACGTACGAATGTTTTTCATTGAAGGTCCTTCTATATAATACGAGTCCATTCTGGGGTCCACGCTATCGTTTGCTTGCAGGAGTCTCGCTGGCATCTCGTACTAGTTGACGAATGAATGATTCAAAATAGCTTGCCTGCCTACGTTCGACCTAAATCCGAGGGCGGGTTTAGATCGACGTTTGCACACAATAAAAGGTAGTTCAGGTGTTGCCAAAGCGCTAGCAATTATCCTTTTGTCAACTTTATAACTTTTGTGCCGGCTCCATTATTTCGGCCTCCGATCACCCTCCATAATCTTCGCCACAAAAACCGACTTCCCGTAGGTCTCGAACGACCACTTCATGGTGTCGGAGAGTACTTTCATAACTTCGTCGTACTCGCCGAAAATTTCAGTACTCATGCGGCCCGCGATAACTTGCAGGCCGGTTTCTTCCAGCCGGGCAATGAGATCCCAGATGGGTTGCTTGTAATCATCCTTGAGGGGATAACAGCTCAGTTGTACAGACAGGAACATAAATGCCTCCGGTTTAACGATGGTGTCAGTAGCCCATGGCAGAAGATGTGCTACGCCTTGGGTCGGCGCCGCCGTATAGCGTGCCGTCTTCTCCAATCATAATGCTTTGAATGGCGCCCATAGCCGAGTTAGTCACCACTTTGTGGCCGCGGCTTTCCAGCAGGTTCACTGTGTCGGTACTGATGCCTTGTTCGATTCGGATTTCATCTGGCAGCCATTGATGGTGAATGCGGGGCGCATTGACGGCGGTTTGTATATTCATGCCGTGGTCAATCACATTCATGATGACTTGGAGAGTCGTGGTGATAATCCGCGAGCCACCCGGGCTGCCGGTGACCAGAAAATTGCGGTCATCTTTGCGAACAATGGTCGGCGACATGGAGCTGAGCATGCGCTTGCCAGGCTCCACTTTGTTCGCTGCACCGCCGATCAGGCCGTAGGCATTGGGTACGCCTGGCTTGGCGCTAAAATCGTCCATTTCGTTGTTGAGCAAAAAGCCTGCGCCTTCAACGGTAATGCCCGAGCCGTAACTGAAGTTGATGGTGTAGGTGTTGGATACGGCATTGCCCCATTTATCGACAACCGAAAAATGTGTGGTTTCAGGGCTTTCATAGCTTGCAGGCTGGCCCGGGCGCACGTCGCTTGCGGGACGGGCCTTGTCCGGCTTGATGCCTTGGCGCAACTCTGTTGCATAAGATTTGCTGGTCAGGCCCATAAGAGGCACGTCTACATAATCTGTATCGCCCAAATATTCCGAACGGTCGGCATAGGCGAGTTTCATGGCTTCTGCCATGTAGTGAATGGTGTCAGCCGAGTTGTGGCCAAGCTTAGTGATCGGAAACCCTTCAAGAATATTCAGTATTTGTACAATGTGCGTGCCGCCGGAAGAGGGCGGTGACATAGAGTAGATGTCGTAACCCCGGTAGTTTCCGTGCACCGGCGTGCGAATAACCGGCTGGTAGTTTTCAAGATCTTTCGAGGTGATGAGGCCGCCATGCCTCTCCATTTCTTCCACAATCAATCTTGCGGTTTCACCTTCATAAAAGCCTTTTACACCCTCATCGGCAATACGTTGCAGGGTGGCGGCCAATTCCGGCTGGCGGAAGCGCTCACCGGCTTGCCAGGCAGATCCGTCTTCTTTGTAAAAGGTTGCCTGAGTTGCAGGCCAACGCTGAAGACGTTCCCGTGCCTGCTCAAGCCCTTCACTAAAACGCTGAGGAACTACAAAGCCATCTTTGGCTAGTTTGATGGCAGGTGCCAGTGCCTCTTTCAAGGGAAGAGTGCCGTGACGTTCTAATGCCAGAGCGAGCCCCGCAACAGTGCCGGGAACGCCTGCGGCTAGATGGGTAAACCGGCTGCGGTCCTTTACCACCTCTCCTGAAGCGTCTTGGTACATGGTTTCGGTAGCGCCTGAGGGTGCTTTTTCGCGGTAATCTATAGCTTCCGGCTCTGAGCCGTCGCCTTTTGATATCAGCATGAAGCCACCGCCGCCGATGTTTCCGGACCTTGGCTGGGTGACGGCCAAGGCAAACCCGGCAGTTACTGCCGCATCCACGGCGTTGCCACCGTTTTTCAACACGTCTAACGCAACCTCGGTAGCCAAGGTGTGGCTAGTCGCCACCATGCCGTTACTGGCGCTGGCAGGATGAAAGCGCTCGCCTTCGAGAATGGCCTGGCTAAGAACCGGCGTTGCCAGGGTTGTGAGACATAGGCTTAGGGTTAGTGCGCGTAAGGCGCTTGAGCGTCCGGTAAGGCGGGTTTTTCCTGATTGCTGGTGTAGGTCTCTGTCCATGTCTCCACTCCTCGTTTCTGATGATCATATAGGCTATGATAGCCCGTCATTTTATAGGGTGCGTACCGCTAACCTTGGTTCCCTTTCGAACTGCCGTTTCTGGTAATGGTTTCTGTCGCATCTGCTTTCCCGTTTTTCAGTTAAGGAAAGGCTTTCATGGAGCATACCTATCGTCTTGTGATTTCCTGCCCGGATGGGGTGGGGATTGTCGCCAAGGTGAGTAATTTTCTGTCCACTTACAATGGCTGGATAACCGAAGCAAGCCACCACTCCGATACTCACAGTGGTTGGTTTTTCATGCGTCACGAAATTAAAGCCGAGTCTGTTCCGTTTGGCCTTGAGCAGTTCCGAGCTGCATTTGCGCCGATTGCCCGGGAATTCGATATGAATTGGCATATCGCCGATTCGGCTCAGCCCAAAAAAGTGATCCTCATGTGCAGTAAGGAGTCCCACTGTGTGGCTGATCTCCTGTACCGCTGGCACAGCAACGAGATCAACGCGGAAATTGTTGCGGTTATCTCCAATCATGATGATTTACGCCCTATGGTGGAGTGGCACGGTATTCCATACCATCACATTCCGGTGGGTAAGGCTAACCGTGACGAAGCATTTGCCCAAATTGACGAGCTTTTCCAGAATTATGAAGCCGATGTAGTAGTGCTTGCGCGCTATATGCAGATTTTACCTGCGGAGCTTTGTGCAAAGTATTCTGGCAAGGTGATCAACATACACCATAGCTTTCTACCATCCTTTGCCGGAGCGCGGCCCTATCATCAGGCGTACAGCCGCGGAGTGAAGTTGATTGGTGCAACCTGCCATTACGTGACCCAGGATCTTGACGAAGGCCCGATTATTGAGCAGGACGTTATACGCATTAATCACAGCGATACCATCGAAGATATGGTGCGTCTGGGTAAGGATGTGGAGAAAAATGTTCTTGCCCGGGGATTGCGCTCTCATATCGAAGATCGCGTGATTACCCACGAAAACAAGACAGTAGTATTTGATTAAGGCTGCCTCACAGATGCCCTTGAAGGGCGCGACTGTGCTAGAATCGGCGGTTTGATGAAGAATACTACGGGGGCCTAGAAGCTGCCCTAAACGACTTCCAGATAACGCAAAGGAACCTTTCTCGATGGGTGAATTAGCCAAAGAGATCCTGCCGGTCAATATTGAAGACGAACTGAAGCAGTCTTACCTGGATTACGCCATGAGCGTCATCGTCGGGCGAGCACTTCCTGACGTGCGGGATGGCCTCAAGCCGGTTCACCGTCGTGTTCTGTTCGCGATGTCCGAACTGAACAACGACTGGAACAAGGCCTACAAGAAGTCTGCCCGTGTGGTGGGTGATGTTATTGGTAAATACCACCCGCACGGTGACTCTGCTGTTTACGACACCATCGTTCGTATGGCTCAGCCTTTCTCTCTGCGGTATCCGCTGGTAGATGGTCAGGGCAACTTTGGTTCTATCGACGGTGATAACGCGGCAGCCATGCGTTACACCGAAATCCGCATGAAGAAAATTGCACACTCGTTGCTGGCGGACCTCGAGAAAGAAACCGTAGATTTTGTTGATAACTACGACGGCACAGAGCGTATTCCAGAGGTTATGCCTACCCGGGTTCCTAACCTACTGGTGAATGGCTCCTCCGGTATCGCTGTGGGTATGGCGACCAACATCCCCCCCCACAACCTGACCGAAGTGGTTAATGGTTGTTTGGCGCTGATTGATAATCCGGATCTCACCTGTGATGAGCTGATGGAGTTCATTCCGGGCCCGGATTTTCCAACCGAAGGCATCATTAACGGCCGTGCCGGCATTGTTGAAGCCTATCGCACCGGTCGTGGCCGCATTTACATTCGCGCCCGCCACGAAATCGAAACCGATAAGAAAACCAATCGTGACGCTATTATCATCACCGAGCTGCCGTATCAGCTGAACAAGGCTCGCCTGATCGAAAAGATCGCTGAGCTGGTGAAAGAAAAGCGACTGGAAGGCATCACAGAGCTGCGGGATGAGTCCAACAAGGAAGGTATCCGCATCTTTATCGAACTGCGCCGTGGTGAGAACCCGGAGGTTGTGGTCAACAACCTCTTCAAGCACACCCAGCTGCAGACAGTCTTCGGCATCAACATGGTTGCGCTGATCAACGGCGAGCCAAGAATTCTTAACCTTAAAGAAATGCTGGATGCGTTCGTGCGCCACCGCCGTGAAGTGGTGACCCGTCGTACCATCTTTGAGCTGCGTAAAGCCCGTGAACGTGGCCACATTCTTGAAGGTCTGACCGTTGCACTGGCTAATATCGATGAAATGATCGAGCTGATTAAGGCCTCCCCAAGCTCCGTGGAAGCCAAAGAAAAGCTGATGGCCCGCGGCTGGGCGCCAGGTGACGTAATGGCGATGCTTGAGCGTGCTGGCGAAGATGCTTGCCGCCCGGACGATCTGCCAGAAATCTATGGTCTGCGCGATGGCCTGTACTTTATGTCTCCGGAACAGACTCAGGCTATCTTGGATATGCGTCTGCACCGCCTGACCGGTCTGGAAACTGAAAAGCTCCAGAACGAGTACAAAGAAATCCTTGAGAAGATCGCTGGCCTGCTGGAGATTCTGGGTGATCCTGACCGCTTGATGCAGGTTATCCGTGAAGAGTTGGAAGCTGTAGTTGAAGAATTTGGTGATGAGCGCCGCACAGAAATAACCAGCTCTCAGCGTGATCTTACGATTGCTGATTTGATTGATGAAGAAGAGTTGGTTGTCACCATTTCTCACAGTGGTTATGCCAAGACTCAAGCAGTAGAAGACTATCAGGCCCAGCGCCGTGGTGGTCGCGGTAAAGCGGCGACGTCAATGAAAGACGAAGACTTCGTTGAAAAGCTGCTAGTCGCCAACTCCCACGACACCATTCTGTGCTTCTCCAACCGTGGCAAGGTGTACTGGTTGCGCGTGTTCGAGATTCCCCGTGCCAGCCGTGCATCCCGTGGTAGGCCGATGGTAAATATTCTGCCCTTGGATGAAGGTGAGCGTATTACCACCTTCCTGCCGGTGCGCGATTATCCGGAAAACCAGTTTGTTCTGATGGCAACGTCTGCGGGTGTCGTTAAGAAAACACCCTTGCCGAACTTCTCACGCCCGCGTAGCAGTGGTTTGATTGCCTTGTCTCTTGATGAAGGCGATACGCTGATTGGCGCTGCGATTACCGAAGGTGACGCCGAGATCATGCTGTTCTCCACAGCGGGTAAGGCGGTTCGTTTCAACGAAGAAGCCGTACGTCCACTAAGTCGAACGGCCCGGGGTGTGCGTGGTATCAGAATGCCTGAAGGGCATCATGTTGTGTCTTTGATTATTCCTCAGGAAGGCGGGGTTATTCTGACTGCCAGTGAGAATGGTTACGGCAAGCGGACTGCGCTTGAAGAGTTCCCAACTTACGGTCGGGGCAGCCAAGGCGTTATTGCCATGCAGTGCTCCGAGCGTAACGGTAATTTGGTCACCGCGTTGCAGTTATTCGAAGGCGACGAGATGATGCTGATTTCCGATAAGGGCACACTGGTTCGTACTCGTACGGATGAGGTATCGGTTCTTAGCCGGAACACTCAAGGTGTGCGCCTGATCAGGTTGAGTCAGGAAGATGAGCGTTTGGTGGGCGTTGAGCGAATTGCCGAAACCGACGATGACGACATCGATGGTGCAGGTATCGAAGCCGAAGATGCTTCAACCGATGAAAGCGCAAACAACAGTCCGGAACAGGATGCTGGCGAGGAATAAGCCGGCACTGCCGAACACCGAATCCGCAAGACGTGAGAGACCACAGAAACATGAGCAGGGCGTATAATTTTTGTGCAGGTCCGGCAACCTTGCCGGAAAGTGTGCTGGCACAGGCACGGGATGAAATGCTGGACTGGCGTGGCACGGGCATGTCGGTAATGGAAATGAGCCATCGCAGTGATGAGTTTGTGGAAATTGCCGAAATGGCCGAGCAAGATTTGCGTGAATTGGCCGGAATATCAGATGATTACGCTGTACTCTTCATGCAAGGCGGAGCTTCCAGTCAATTCTCCACCATTCCTCTAAACCTGTTGGGCGAAAAAACGTCTGCGGATTATGTAAATACAGGCATATGGTCGAAAAAGGCTATTGCAGAGGCTAAGCGCTATGCCGATGTAAATGTGGTTGCCAGCTCGGAAGAGGGCGGTTTTGCCAGCATTCCGGATCAAGCGTCTTGGCAGACCAGCACCGATGCGGCTTACCTGCACTACACACCGAACGAAACCATCGGTGGTCTGGAGTATGACTTTATTCCCGACAGCGGCTCGGTGCCCTTGGTAGCAGATATGTCATCCACCATGCTTTCACGCCCGGTTGATGTGTCCAAATTTGGTCTGATTTACGCTGGAGCGCAAAAGAATATCGGCCCTTCTGGGCTGGTTGTGGTCATTATTCGGAAAGACCTTCTGGGTAAAGCCAGAAAGGAAACGCCGACCATGATGAACTATCAGGTGATTGCGGATAACGGCTCCATGTACAACACGCCAGCGACCTACTCTTGGTATCTCGCGGGTCTAGTTTTTAAGTGGTTGAAAGCTCAGGGCGGCGTTAAAGCCATGGGTGAAATCAACCGAAGAAAAGCGGAAAAGCTATATGACTTCATTGATGTCAATGAGTTTTACGCTAACCCTATCGACCCACGTTTCCGCTCATGGATGAATATACCCTTTACCTTGCAGGACGATACTCTGAACAGTGCCTTCCTTGAGGGTGCAGGCGCCCGCGGCTTGCTGAATCTGGCAGGTCACCGCTCTGTGGGTGGCATGCGCGCTAGCATTTATAACGCCATGCCAGAAGCAGGTGTGGATGCGCTGATTCAGTATATGGCCGATTTTGCGAAGGAGCGGGGCTGATCATGAGTGATGAGCAAATCCGCCTTGGGGAACTTCGGGAAGAAATAGACAGTCTTGATCAGAAAATCATGGAGCTGATCAGTGCTCGTGCGAAATGCGCGCAGGAAGTAGCCCATGTGAAAACGGCTGCGAATCCGGAACAGGACGTGTTTTTCTATCGCCCGGAGCGTGAGGCTCAAGTGCTGCGCCGCATAAAAGACGCCAACCCGGGGCCATTGCCCGGCGAAGAGATGGCCCGGTTGTTTCGCGAAATCATGTCGGCTTGCCTGGCGCTAGAGAAACCCATGCATATTGCCTTTTTGGGGCCCGTCGGCACTTTTACTCAAGCGGCAGCTCTCAAGCATTTCGGGCACTCTGTTGTTAGTGTGCCTTTACCTGCCATTGATGCTGTTTTCCGCGAAGTGGCGTCCGGCGCTGCCCACTATGGAGTGGTGCCGGTTGAGAACTCCACGGAAGGAATGATTAATCACACGCTTGATATGTTTATGTCCTCACCGCTGAAGATTTGCGGCGAGGTCCAGCTGAGAATTCACCATCACCTTTTGGTGTCACCTGAATTCCGCGATCAAGAGATAACACGCATTTATTCGCATCAGCAGTCATTTGCCCAATGCCGTCAGTGGCTGGATACCCACCGTTACGGTGTCGAGCGGGTGACGGTTTCCAGTAACGCCGAAGCGGCACGCCGCGCTGCACAAGAGCCGGGTACCGCTGCGATTGCAGGTGATATGGCGGCCGAGTTATACGGCTTGGAGAAGCTTGCGAATAGCATTGAAGACCGCCCGGATAACACCACGCGGTTCCTTATTGTTGGTAGGGAAGAAGTACCGGCTAGTGGGCACGATAAGTCATCGATACTTGTGTCCATGAGAAATAAGCCGGGCGCACTGTATCAGCTATTGGAGCCGTTTCATCGTCATGGTATCAGTCTTACGCGGATTGAAACCCGGCCATCACCTAGCGGCACTTGGGCCTATGTTTTTTATATTGATTTTGAAGGGCATATGGATGACGAGCAGGCTAGAAAAGTGCTTGCAGAAGTGGATGAAGAAGCTGTCGAACTCAAACGTTTGGGCTCCTACCCAATCGGTGTTCTTTAATATTGATCTGGCACTTGAATAGCATCGGAACTCAGGCGGTTTAAGGAAGGTATATGGCCATCGATTATCAGAGTCTTGCGGTGAAAGGCGTTCAGGCTTTGTCTCCCTATCAGCCCGGCAAACCTATTAGCGAGCTGGCTCGTCAATTGGGTCTGGATCCGGCTGCGATCATCAAGCTTGCGAGTAACGAGAATCCGTTAGGCCCCAGTAAAATGGCCATCGCGGCGGCTGAAACAGCCTTGACCGAGCTTTGCTTGTACCCCGATGGCAACGGGTTTGAGCTCAAACAGAAGCTATCCCAGCGCTTTGGTGTTGGTGCTGATCAAATCACACTAGGCAATGGCTCCAACGACGTGCTTGAAGTGATTGCGCGTTGCTTTGCGGACGCCAGTTCCGAGGTTGTCTTTTCCCAGTATGCGTTTGCCGTTTATCCGATTGTTACCCAGGCAATTGGTGCCACAGCGGTCACTGTACCTGCTAAAGATTGGGGCCACGACCTTGATGCCATGGCGGCGGCAGTAACCGAGCGTACGCGGCTAGTGTTTGTGGCTAACCCAAACAACCCTACGGGAACCGTGCACGACTCAGGCGCAATTGAGGCGTTTCTCGATAAAATTCCGCAAAATGTGCTCGTGGTTCTAGATGAAGCCTACTGTGAATACATGACCGGAGAAAAAGATCCGGATGGTGTTGCGCTTCTAAGCCGTTTTCCCAACCTAATTGTATGCCGCACTTTTTCCAAAGCCTGGGGACTCGCGGCTTTGCGTGTCGGCTATAGCATCAGTTCACCGACTATTGCTGATATTCTTAACCGTGTGCGCCAACCTTTTAACGTGAATTCCCTTGCGCTTGCAGCCGCTACGGCAGTACTGGATGACGAAGACTATCTACAGCGCTCTCGAGAGGCTAATACTGCTGGGTTGAAGCAACTACAAAAAGCCTTCGATGAAATGGGCCTTCGGTATATTCCATCTTCGGGGAATTTTGTGGCTGTTGAAGTGGGGCCGCATGCCATGGGGGTTTATCAGGCTTTGTTGGCTCAGGGCGTAATAGTCCGCCCCGTTGCTGGTTACGGCATGCCTAACCATCTTAGGGTGTCGATAGGCTTACCGGCGGAAAATGAGCAGTTTATCGACGCTCTCGCGAAAGCGTTGGTTGCGGCTGGGCAGGGCGCCTGATATGCCATTGCGCGATCCGCTTTTCCAGCGTGTTGCCATCATCGGGCTGGGCCTGATAGGTGGCTCGTTGGCCAGCGCCATTCGCAAAAACAGTCTGGCTTTAGAAGTTGTTGGCACAGACCTGCGTAAAGAAGATCTTGTGCTGGGCCAATCTTTGGGCGTGATTGATACGATCGCGGATAGCACGGCAGAGGCGGTGCGTGGGGCCGATCTAGTTGTACTGGCGGTGCCGGTGCAGGCAACACGCAAGGTGTTGGAAGAAATTCGTCCGCATTTAGCGGCCGATGTCCTTCTTACCGATGTGGGTAGTACCAAATCCGGCTTTGTTAAAGATGTTGAGGCCGTGTTCGGAGAGTTTTCGACCCGCATAATTCCCGGACATCCGATTGCCGGGTCAGAACGCAGTGGCATTCGTGCCGCCAATCCAGATATGTTCACCCATCACAAAGTGATACTTACGCCGCCCGATAACGTCAGCGCCCCTCATCTAAAAAAGCTCCGTGCATTATGGGAAGCCTGTGGTGCAACTGTGCTTACCATGTCAGTGGCGTATCATGATGAAGTCTTGGCGGCGACCAGCCACTTACCCCATCTAATTGCTTTTTCGCTGGTAGATACGTTGGCTGGCGAAGACGAGAATATGGATATTTTCCGGTATGCTGCTGGTGGGTTTCGAGATTTCACCCGGATTGCAGCAAGTGATCCGGTGATGTGGCACGATATTTTTCTATCCAACCGCGACGCCGTGCTTCGAGTAATCGACCATTTTACCCGGGATCTCGATCAGTTGCGCACGGCAATTGCCGATCAGGATGGTGCCACGCTGCTGCGAGTATTCAGCCGAGCCAAAGCGGCACGCGAACACTTTTCAAAAATGCTTTCAGGACAGGCTTACGTGACAAATAACAGTGAAAATCAGGTGACGTTTCGTCTTCAGCCCGGTGGCTCCGTAACCGGTGATATACGAGTGCCCGGCGACAAGTCTATGTCCCACCGCTCAATTATGCTCGGAGCTCTCGCTGAGGGGATAACGGAAGTAAAGGGGTTCCTCGAAGGCGAGGACAGCCTCGCAACATTGCAGGCATTTCGCGATATGGGGGTTACAATTGAGGGACCGGATAACGGTTTTGTGCGTATTCACGGCGTTGGAATGCATGGGTTGCAGCCGCCCCGCGGCCCGATATATTTAGGGAACTCCGGCACTGGCATGCGCCTATTTACTGGCCTTTTGGCGGCGCAGCCTTTTGAATCCGAGCTAACCGGCGACGCCAGCCTTTCAGTTCGTCCTATGAACCGCGTAGCAGAACCGCTGCGGTCTATGGGTGCTGTTATCGATACAGCTGAGGGCGGTCGGCCGCCTTTAAAAATAAGAGGTAGTAAGGATAAGAAGCTGGTCGGTATTCACTATGATATGCCGGTTGCAAGTGCTCAGGTAAAGTCCTGCCTGTTGCTTGCTGGCTTATATGCCGAGGGCACTACCTCAATCACCGAGCCCGCACCAACGCGAGATCACACTGAGCGTATGCTGGCTGGTTTTGGTTATAAAGTAGAACGCGACGGCCCAACAGCAAGCGTTACAGGTGGTGGCAAGCTAACAGCCAATGCGATTGATGTGCCTGCAGATATTTCATCAGCGGCCTTTTTTCTGGTTGCAGCCAGCATTGCACCTGATTCTGACCTGATACTACGCCATGTTGGAATGAACCCCACGCGAGTAGGTGTTATCAATATACTGCAGCAAATGGGCGCAAATATTGAAATTATGGACGAGCGTGAGATTGGCGGTGAGCCGGTTGCTGACCTGCGCGTTCGCTCTGCAGAACTAAAAGGCATTGAGATCCCTGAAGTTCAGGTACCTTTGGCAATCGACGAATTTCCGGCCCTGTTTATTGCTGCCACCTGCGCTACTGGTCGTACGGTTTTGACCGGAGCAGAGGAATTACGGGTTAAAGAAAGTGACCGTATTCAAGTGATGGCGGATGGTTTGGCAGCGCTAGGCGTGAAAACTGAGGTCACAGAGGACGGCATTATTATTGAAGGCGGACAAGCCATTAAGAGCGGCTCCGTGCACAGCCACAGTGACCACCGTATAGCCATGTCGTTTGCTGTGGCTTCCTTGCGTGCCACTGGGGAAATCGAAATTATTGATTGTGCAAATGTCGCGACATCCTTTCCCGGATTTGTAGAGCTGGCGCAGCAAACAGGTATCAAAATCTCCGCCGAGGAGGCCAAAGCTGGCGTTGAACAGGGAGCAGATTAATGTCGAAAGACAATGCACCAGTCATCGCAGTGGACGGCCCTGGCGGGTCTGGAAAGGGCACAGTTACGCAAATGTTGGCGAAAAAACTTGGCTGGCATTTGCTCGACAGTGGAGCGCTTTATCGGTTGACCGCGCTTGCCGCAATTCGCCAAAACGTGTCGCTGGATAACGAGACGGAACTTGTGCGCGTCGCTGCATCACTCGATGTGGCTTTTGAACCAACGCCGGAGGGGGAGCCCGCAAAAGTGATTCTTGCAGGTGAGGACGTTACCGCCGAGATACGCACGGAAACCTGCGGCGACAACGCATCCCGTATTGCTGTAATGCAGTCGGTTCGTGATGCTTTGTTGCAGCGCCAGCGCGATTTCCAGCAAGAGCCGGGACTCGTTGCCGATGGGCGCGATATGGGAACTGTTGTGTTTCCGAATGCGTCAGTCAAGATTTTCCTGACAGCCAGTGCAGAAGAGCGTGCGCACCGGCGTTATAGCCAGTTGAAGGCTGCGGGCGTCGATGTTAGTATTGACGCCGTTTTAGAAGAGATACGGGTTCGTGATGAACGGGATATAAACCGTTCCGCAGCCCCTCTCAAGCCCGCAGATGATGCGCAAGTCATTGATTCTACAGGTTTGAGTATAAAGGAGGTGTTAAGCAGGTGTTTGGCCGCTGTAGGTCAAGCCTGATGGCACCTTTTTGGCGTTGAAATGCCGGGGACAGCGCAACCTGCCAGCCGCTGGCTGATCTCCGGAACTTATTAATAGACCGTGTTGCTGGCGACACGGAGCATACTTGCATTGAACCTATAGGACTCATAATGAGCGAGAGCTTTGCGGATCTTTTTGAAGAAAGTCTAAAAGAAATTGACATGAAACCAGGTTCCATCGTCCAGGGAACCGTAGTTGATGTCGATAGCGACTGGGTCACAGTTAACGCCGGGCTGAAGTCCGAAGGTGTTATCCCCGCCTCCCAGTTCCTGAATGAAAAAGGCGAGTTGGAAGTAGCTATTGGCGACCTTGTCGACGTAGCACTGGATGCAGTGGAAGATGGTTTCGGTGAAACCCGTCTTTCCCGTGAAAAGGCCAAACGTGCTGAATCTTGGAAGGTGCTTGAGAAGTCCTTCGAAGCTGAGGAAGTGGTTAAAGGTATTATTAACGGTAAGGTCAAAGGCGGTTTCACCGTTGATCTGGCCGGTATTCGCGCGTTCCTGCCGGGTTCTCTGGTAGACGTTCGTCCGGTTCGCGACACTGCGCATCTGGAGAACAAAGAGCTCGAATTCAAAGTTATTAAGCTAGACCAGAAACGTAACAACGTGGTTGTTTCCCGCCGCGCCGTTCTGGAAGCTGAAAACAGCGCTGAGCGTGAAGCACTGCTTGAAACCCTGACCGAAGGTCTGGAAATCAAGGGTATCGTCAAGAACCTGACTGACTACGGCGCGTTCGTAGATCTGGGCGGTGTTGACGGCCTGCTGCACATTACCGATATGGCTTGGAAGCGCATCAAGCACCCGAGCGAAATCGTAAATGTTGGTGACGAAATCAACGTTAAGGTTCTGAAGTTCGATCGTGAGCGTAATCGTGTATCTCTGGGTCTTAAGCAACTGGGTGAAGATCCCTGGGTTGATATCAAAGGCCGTTACCCTGAGGGTACCAAGGTTACTGCACGCGTAACCAACCTGACCGACTACGGCTGCTTTGCAGAGCTGGAAGAAGGTGTTGAAGGTCTGGTTCACGTATCCGAAATGGACTGGACCAACAAGAACATCCACCCATCTAAAGTTGTTAATGTTGGCGACGAAGTGGGCGTGATGATTCTGGATATCGACGAAGAGCGTCGTCGTATTTCTCTGGGTATCAAGCAGTGTGTATCTAACCCATGGGAAGATTTCTCCGGCAACTTCAACAAGGGCGACCGTATCTCCGGTAAGATCAAGTCAATCACTGACTTCGGCATCTTCATCGGTCTAGACGGTGGCATTGATGGTCTGGTTCATTTGTCAGACATCAGCTGGAACGAAACTGGCGAAGAAGCCGTTCGTGAATACAAGAAGGGTGACGATGTTGACACCGTTATCCTGTCTGTAGATCCCGAGCGTGAGCGTATCTCTCTTGGTATTAAGCAGCTTGAAAGCGATCCGTTCGCTGAGTTTGTTCAGTTGAACGATAAGGGCTCCATTGTTAAGGGCACTGTTTCCGCCGTTGACGCTAAGGCAGCCACTATCGCTTTGAACGACGAAGTTGAGGCGGTATTGAAGGCTTCTGAGATTAGCCGTGATCGTGTTGAAGATGCGCGTAACGCTCTGAAAGAAGGCGAAGAAGTCGAAGCTAAGATCATCAGCATCGATCGCAAAAACCGCATCATCAATCTGTCTGTCAAGTCTAAGGACGTAGAAGACGACAAGCAGGCTATTGATACTGTGCGCAGTAAAGCTGCAGAATCTGCTTCCGGTGCGACCACCATTGGTGATCTCATCAAGGAACAAATGCAGCAGCAGAACGCCAATAAGGACTAATCTCCGATTGGTATGAAAAAAACGGGCTCTAAGAGCCCGTTTTTTTTGTGTTTTTTTTCGATTTAGCTAAACTGAAGGGGTGGGAATTCGGCAATAAACGGTCGAATAAAAAAAGAAAAGAGGAAAGTGCCTCATGACGAAGTCTGAACTGGTCGAATTGATTGCCTCAAAACAAACACAGCTCTCTGTAAAAGATGTGGAGCTGGCGGTAAAAACAATTATTGAGCATATGTCCCAGTCGCTAGCTAATGGACAGCGGATAGAGATTCGGGGATTTGGTAGCTTTTCGCTTCATCATCGGGCGGCCCGCACAGGGCGGAATCCGAAAACTGGTGAAGCTGTGCAGTTGCCGGCAAAGTATGTTCCACATTTCAAGCCCGGAAAGGAGCTCCGCGAACAGGTGAATGACAGTTTAAAACAAGGGTTTTAGGCTTTTCATCTTTGTGGCGAACCACTTATAATTCGGGCACTTAAAAGTATTTGGGAGAGCGAGATCTATGGCAGGATTGCAGAAGATCCTTTTGATTCTTTTGGTGCTGATCCTAGTGTTACTGGCGCTTGTTTTCTCTCTCAATAATCAGATGGCAGTGGCTCTCAATTTTTTGGTGTTCGAAACTAAGCCCCATGGTGTTGCTATTTGGATCATCATGTCTTTTGTTTTCGGCGCACTAGTAGGCATATTAATGACCCTTCTGGCCACGTTCCGCACGTCGGTTTCCCGTCGCACTCTTCAGAAGCGCCTTGATCGCGCCGAACAGGCATTGGAGAAGTCCAGAGCCCAAAACGACCAGGGCGTTTAATGGACATAGTGCTTCATTGGCTGCTGTTAACGATTGCAGTTGCCGTTGGCTGGTTTGTTGGGCGTCTGGGTAAGGGCCGCAACCAAGCTCAGACAAAGGTTGCAGACGAAGAATCCGTCAAGGATCGACTGCAATTTCTGTTCACGAACTACTCCGATCAGGCTGTCGACAACTTTGTTCAATCCCTTGCGGTTAATAAAGATACGGTAAGTCTTCATCTTTCTATTGGTCGTCATTTTCGCAATAAAGGTGAGACCGATCGAGCCATCTTGGTTCACCAGAACTTACTTGCCAGACCAGAGCTTCCTCCGCGATTCTCCCCTCAGGTAACGCTTGAGTTGGCCATGGATTTTCTCAACGCTGGCTTGTTGGACCGCGCTGAAGCCTTGCTGCAGCAATTGATGGGGGATCGCGAATATGGGCGCAAAGCTGCACAACAATTGATTGAACTGTATCAGCAGGAAAGAGAGTGGGGTAAGGCTGCAGACGTAGCCCGCACTCTAACCAGAAACGATGCAGATCCGAGTATGTTCAAGGATCTTGCATACCTTACCTGTGAGTTGGCAGAACAAGCTCTTGCGCAGGACGACCGCTGGGCTGCTCAAAAACTTGCCAAAGAAGCTTTGGATTACGATCACTCTTGCGTTCGCGCAACCCTTATACTGATGAACATTCTGGTCCGGCAGGGCAGCTACAGGGAAGCAGGTAACCAAGGGCTAAAAGTTTTTGATCAGAACCCGGATTTTGGTCCGGAGTCTATTGATCGCTTAATGAAGTTAGAGCATGCGCATGGCAATATAAGCCGGCTTGTAAAAAAACTGCGTAAACTATACGAGGCCTATCCAAGCACCAGTTTGTTGCTAGCTTTGGCTGAGTCTGTCGAGCGGGATTCCGGTCGCCCTGCAGCTATTGACCTGTTACGTAGGGAGTTGGAAGTTCGCCCCAGTATGCGAGGGCTTTTGCGGCTCGTGGAGATGGCTGGCTATGAGAAGGGCATGACCACCGACGAAGGTCGATTGGTGAGTCGTATTGGGCTCTTGATTCTCGCCAGTAGGCCGGTTTATCGCTGTGTAAGTTGTGGTTTCTCAGGTCAGCAACTTCACTGGCTGTGCCCGAGTTGCAAACAATGGGAAACTGTTCGCCCGATTCAGGGCGTTGAAGCTGAATAATTAGTTATCGATGCGCTTTGCTGTGCTTTTATCGATACCCCTACTATAAAACCTCGCAGGACATTTCAACGTGCAAACTTCTAACGACCCCAAAATAATCGTAGCCCTCGACTTTCCGTCTTCAGTCCCGGCCCTGAATCTGGCGGATAGGCTCGACCCTGCTAAATGTAGGCTGAAAGTCGGTAAGGAGCTTTTCACCCGCTCGGGCCCACAGTTTGTTGAGGGTTTGCAGAAGCGCAGTTTCGACGTATTTCTAGATCTCAAATTCCACGATATCCCAAATACGGCTTCATCGGCTGTAGCTGCGGCGGCGGATTTGGGTGTATGGATGGTGAACGTGCATGCTTCTGGCGGTGAGAAGATGATGTTGGCTTGTCGCGAGCGTTTGGATACTTTTGGTGGGGATAAGCCCCTGTTGATCGCCGTTACGGTGCTTACCAGCATGGGCGCAGAAGACCTCGCTGGTATCGGCATAACCAATTCGCCGGAAACACAAGTTTCCCGCTTGGCCACGCTGGCCCGAAATTGCGGACTGGATGGCGTTGTCTGTTCCGCGCAGGAAGCCCGCAAACTCAAAACAGAGCAGGGCATCGACTTCAAACTTATCACCCCTGGAATCCGACCCTTAACCGCCGACAAAGGCGACCAGCAACGCATCATGACGCCCAGTGAAGCCCTCAGGGCTGGTTCTGACTACCTCGTTATAGGTCGTCCTATTACTCAGGCAGCTGACCCTCTGGCTGCGCTGGAAGCTATTCATGCCGAGGTGCTGGGGCTTTAATCCATATAACGAAAAAACCCGCTAACTCAGAGAATTAGCGGGTTTTAAAATAGTGGCTCCCCGAGCTGGGCTCGAACCAGCGACAAACGGATTAACAGTCCGTTGCTCTACCAACTGAGCTATCGGGGAACGTCGTCATGTGACGAGGCGCGTATATTAAGGTTACCCCAGCGCTTCGTCAACCCCTTAACGAAACTTTTAGCCCAGAGCCTTCTGCAAACGCTCAACAGCCTTCTCAAGGTTCTCCATACTCGTGGCGAAACTCAAGCGCATGTGGCCATCGCAACCGAACGCAGAACCCGGAACCAGTGCAACGCCAGCTTCGCTCAACAGCTTCTCTGCGAACTCCACATCGTTGTTGGTAGTGGAATCAGCATCAATTGCGGCCTGAAAGCTTGGGAACACGTAAAAGGTACCGTCGCCCTTTAGACAGTCGACGCCTGGCAGCTTGTTCAGGGCCGCTACCAGCCAATCGTGGCGCTCTTTAAATGCCTTGACCATTTCACCTACACAGGCTTGATCGCCATCCAGTGCAGCCGTAGCAGCGGCCTGTGAGATAGAGCAAGGGTTTGAAGTGCTTTGAGACTGCACTTTCTTCATAGCCCCAATGATCTTTGCAGGGCCAGCGGCATAGCCGATGCGCCAGCCAGTCATGGAGTAAGCTTTAGATACACCATTTAGCACGAAGGTACGGTCGTATAGCTCTGGCGTTGCGTTCAGGATGTTGCAGAACGGCTGACCTGTCCAGAGGATAGGCTCGTACATATCATCTGTAGCGATCATGATGTTCGGGTGCTTCTTCAGCACCTCGCCAATCGCCTTCAGCTCTTCCATGGTGTACGCCATGCCGCTAGGGTTGGAAGGGCTGTTGATCACGAACAGACGGGTACGCTCAGTGATGGCGTTTTCCAACTGCTCCGGCGTAATTTTGAAGCGAGTTTCTGCGCCAGTTTCAATGATAACTGGCTTGCCTTCAGCAACCAGCACCATATCTGGGTAGGATACCCAGTAAGGCGCGGGGATAATGGCTTCGTCCCCGGCGTTCAGAGTGGCCAGCGCTAGGTTGAAAAAGCTCTGTTTGCCACCACTGGATACCAGTATCTGGTTGGCTTCGTATTCCAGACCGTTGTCCCGTTTGAACTTTGCAATAATCGCTTTCTTCAGGGCTGGCGTACCATCTACAGCGGTGTACTTGGTTTGGCCGTTATTAATGGCCTCAATGGCTGCCTGTTTGATGTGCTCGGGCGTATCAAAATCCGGTTCGCCTGCACCAAGGCCGATAATATCCTGACCTGCTGCGCGCAATTCGGCAGCTTTGTTGGTGACTGCGAGGGTGGGGGATGGCTTGATTGCCTGTACTCGGCTGGAAAGTTGAAGGTCCAAACTTGCGCTCCTTAAAGCTGCGTCTGATAGGTCTGTGACCGGCGGGGTGTCTGAATCCTTGCCTTATGGCGGCTGATTTTCGCCCAGCCGTCGATCACGTTGATGGTACCATGAAGCCAGCGTAACAATAAATTTCTCTCTGTAGCCATATCCTGTAAGGGTAGGATATGGCGAGGATTCACAGGTTGAGTGAGCGGAGGTTGTGTGGCGATTATGGCCAGTAGCGATTCCAGCAAATTAGGCAAAGAAGGCGTTTTTTCGGTTGATTCGCCGTTCGAACCAGCCGGTGACCAACCAAATGCGATTGCAGGGCTGGTGGACGGCATTCATTCCGGTCTTGCGCATCAAACACTGTTGGGGGTGACCGGGTCGGGCAAGACATTCACCGTTGCTAAGGTTATCGAGTCAGTACAGCGGCCTACCATTGTGATGGCCCACAACAAAACGCTGGCTGCGCAGTTATACGGGGAGTTTCGTGAGTTTTTTCCGGATAACGCTGTGGAATACTTTGTGTCTTACTACGATTACTATCAGCCGGAGGCTTATGTTCCCTCGTCTGATACCTTTATCGAAAAAGACGCCTCCATTAACGAACACATTGAACAGATGCGGTTGTCTGCGACCAAAGCCCTGCTAGAGCGCCCGGATGCGATTATTGTTGCAACGGTATCGGCCATTTACGGTTTGGGTGATCCAAAGTCCTACCTAAAAATGATGCTGCACATGGATCGTGGCGACAAGATTGACCAGCGGCATATTCTGCGCCGGTTGGCTGAGTTGCAATACACCCGTAACGACATTGAATTCCATCGTGCAAATTACCGGGTGCGGGGTGATGTCATTGATGTGTTCCCCGCGGAGTCGGAAAAGGAAGCGATCCGTATTGAACTGTTTGATGACGAGGTGGAGAATCTCAGTTATTTCGACCCGCTTACGGGTGAGGTTTTGCGGCGTGTTCCTAGAGTCACCATTTACCCTAAATCGCATTATGTAACACCGCGCCAGACCGTTCTGGATGCAGTGGAGCGCATAAAGGTTGAGCTGGATGAACGCTTGCAGCAGCTGCGTGATAACAACCGCCTTGTAGAGGCCCAGCGCTTAGAAGAGCGTACCCGCTACGACATGGAAATGATGAATGAGCTGGGTTATTGCAACGGAATAGAGAACTATTCACGCTATCTCTCGGGCCGCCCGCCCGGTGAGGCGCCGCCAACACTTTTTGATTATCTTCCGCCGGACGCACTGCTGATTGTTGATGAATCCCACGTCACCATTCCGCAGATCGGTGCCATGTACAAAGGCGACCGTTCCAGGAAAGAAACTCTGGTGGAGTATGGTTTTCGTTTGCCGTCCGCACTGGACAACCGGCCCATGAGGTTTGATGAGTGGGAAAGGATAGCGCCCCAGATGATCTTTGTTTCTGCCACGCCCGGCAATTACGAAGCAGAACATGCCGGGCAGGTAGTAGAGCAGGTTGTCAGACCAACAGGCCTATTGGACCCAGTGATAGAAGTGCGCCCCGCGTCGACACAGGTTGACGATCTGCTTTCGGAAATCCATGCCCGAGTGAAGGTCAATGAGCGGGTTTTGGTAACCACGCTAACCAAGCGCATGGCAGAAGATCTCACAGACTTTCTGATGGAGCACGATGTGCAAGTGCGCTACCTGCACTCGGATATAGATACGGTAGAACGGGTAGAAATCATCCGAGATCTGCGCCGAGGCGAATTTGATGTACTTGTGGGGATTAACCTGCTGCGTGAAGGTTTGGATATGCCCGAGGTGTCTTTGGTCACCATTCTGGATGCCGACAAAGAAGGTTTCCTGCGCTCCGAGCGGGCGCTAATCCAAACAATTGGCCGAGCGGCCCGAAACCTCAATGGTAAGGCCATTCTTTACGGTGACCGAATTACCGGCTCTATGCAGAGAGCTATTGATGAAACGGATCGCAGGCGCACAAAACAGGCTGAGCACAATGAAGCCCACGGCATAACGCCCACAGGGCTAAACAAGAACATTGCAGATATTATGGAAGGCGCCGGAGGCGGCGGTCGTGGTCGACGCAAAGCCGAACGCCCTGGCGAGAAAGCGGCCGAAGAGGCGGAGCAGTATCGAACCAGGGTTGGCAGTCGCTCGCCGCAAGACCTGCTTAAAGAAGTGTCGCGGCTTGAAGATGAGATGTACAAAGCCGCAGCAGGTCTCGATTTTGAGGCTGCGGCCCGTTTGCGGGATGAAATCGCGGGTCTTAAAGAAGCCGCACTGCGAACCGGTTAAGTTGTGCGTAACATGTTTTCAGCGCTTCGGGCCAACAATCACGGCGGCCTGAAGCGGTTGGTTGCGGCCATATCGGGAAATCTGGCTAAACACGCGCTTATCCACCGGTAAATACTGTTTGTCTGCAACCGTTTCGCCGTCTTCTACATCGATTTCGGGATCGTGCAGATACACAAACTGTTCATCTATTGCGCAAACGGTAACCCAGTGGGGAACACGGCTTCGGTTCAGTTGCCAGGTGCTAATCAGGATCACCGGTATCTGGCCTGCTAGGAGAGCCTGCTCCATTGCGTCCAATGTTAGCGGGTCATGGTGTAGCTGGATATCTGTCTGGCCGATGTCGTGTAAAAAGCCCTCGTGCACTAGCTCCAGAATGCGCTTTTTGTCGTCGTTGCGCACAGTATCCCGAAATAAAGGGCCTTCAGCGCTGATCCACGCACTGGCGTTAAAGCCGCGCTTCCATGCCGAGAGCGCGAGGCCGTGGGGGCCGCAGCCGCCGTGGCCTGCCAGCATGAAAATAGTCGTCGCCTCGCGCCAAATTCTTAGTTCCTCCAGAGTGGTGAGCGGTTGCTGCTCATCAAGTGCCGCCATGGCCATAATCAGCGCGGCCGGACCGCAGGAGAAATCGGTGGTTTGAGGGTAGTAGGGTACGGGCAGGAATTCCTGTGTCGGCTCATAAAACAGGATGCGGCGTTCAAAGCGCAAGGCAGTGCCGTGGTCTTCGTAATAATCCCGGTATGTACCAAACTGGCGATAGCCCAAGCGTTTATAGAGCGCGATAGCGTCAATGTTGTCTTCCCGAACTTCCAGTCGCATTAAAATACGGTCGGCTTCTGCGGCCTCCCGTTCAGCGGTTTTTACCAGCTGTTCACCAATGCCTTGGCCACGAGCTGTCGGCAGGACAGCAATGGAATAGATTCTGGCCATTCGGGTTGCTGCGCTCATAAGCACCAAGCAATAGCCTAATAGCTCGCCGATCCCGTCATTTTTTGACTCGGCCACAATCAATCTATCCTGTGGCATATCCAGAAAACGCCGAAAGCTGCGACGAGACAGTCGATCCTCTGTAAAGCAACGGTGTTCTAATTGTAAAAGCGCATTTAGGTCAGCGTTGGTGGCTTGTCGGAGTTGCAGGTCGGGCATGTGTAAAGCGGCCTTGAGAATATAGGCATAGGGCATGCTGGTGGGCTTCCCGTATACGGTTATTATGATAGAGAGTAAGGAACTGGAAAATACGCTTATCATGAGTAAAAGCACTCATTATGAGTGGATTGTTCCAACACCCGCAGCGGCGTATTGTGCCGAAAGTTTTGTAGGCAATTATCTCCGGGGAGGAGCGCCTTTAATGTCTCGTTTGCTTATCGTTGTAGATCGCACCAAAGACTGGGCTCCGTATTACCCTAGTGAGGACGTATTGACGTTTGACCAGTACCTTCAATTTTCTGCACCAGCGACCAGTCGTGTGCGTGTGATAAACCTATGCCAGAGCGCCAAATACCTCAGCCGTGGGTATTACTGTTCTCTGCTTGCAGAAGCCCGTGGGCATAATGTGGTGCCGTCAGTGATGACGCTGAACGACCTAAGCCGGAAGGGGCTGTTTTCTCTTGAGTTGGAGGAATTGGATGCTAGCGTAATCAACTGGCTGGAGGCTGCAGGCTCGGTTATTGATCCAGCCAGCGATGAGCGCCACGCTACTCATGAAGTTCGCATTCGTACCTATTTTGGACAAACCGAGTACCCGGAACTCAAGCCGGTGGCGCGGGCCTTGTTTGAGCGGTTCCCGAGCCCAATTCTGGAGGTTGTATTCCGGCGCCGAAAAGCCTGGCAAATTGAATCCATGAAGCCCGCTGCACCTGCGGATCTGCATGAAGCCGAGCAGGACGTATTTGCGTCCGCTCTGGATCGCTTCAGCAGCATGGTCTGGCGCAAGCCCAGAACACGTCGCCGCTACCGCTTTGACTTGGCGATTCTGGTAAACCCAGATGAGGAAATGCCCCCCAGCGATGCTGCGGCGTTAAAGCGCTTTGAAAAAGCCGGGCGCAAACTGGGTATCAATGTGGAGCAGATTACGCGCCGGGATTACATGCGCTTGCCGGAGTACGACGGCCTGTTTATTCGTGAAACCACGGCCATAGATCATCACACCTATCGCTTTGCCCGTAAAGCTGCGGCAGAAGGTTTGGTGGTAATAGACGATCCTGTGTCCATCCTAAAATGTACAAACAAGGTTTTTCTGGCTGACTTGTTGAAAAATAACAAGATACCTACACCCAAAACACTGATCCTTTCGAAAGACCAGAAAGACGCAGTGGAGCAGGTGATTCAGGAACTTGGTTTTCCGGCCGTTATCAAAATACCGGATGGTGCTTTTTCCCGAGGTGTGACTAAAGCCGAAAATGAAGCATCTTTGCGAGCGGGGTTAAAAGACCTGTTCCGGCAGTCGGCGCTGGTGTTGGCCCAAGAGTACTTGTACACCGATTACGACTGGCGTATCGGAGTGTTGGGCGGTCGGGCTATCTATGCGTGTAAGTACATGATGGTTAAGGGCCATTGGCAGATCTACCAGCATGGCGAGTCAGAGAGCGAGAGCGGCGGCTTTGAAACCATGCCTACGTACGAAGTGCCGAGAAACGTAATACAGGCTGCATTGAATTCCACGCGACTCATTGGTAACGGGCTTTATGGTGTGGATATCAAACAGTCTGGCAACCGGGTTGCAGTAATAGAAGTGAACGACAACCCGAGCATTGACGCGGGTGTTGAAGACCGCTTTCTTGGCGGTGAGCTCTACACACTGATTATGCAGGAATTTCTCTCTAGAATGGAGGAAAACCGCAGGCGTTAGTAGCCAGTCACAGCGCGGGTAACTGGCTCAGGGGCCGACTACCCAGATTCTCACGCTGCCAAACCAAGGGTAGCCCTCAAGTTGATGCCGGGCGTTTTCCAGCGTGAACACGCCCTCCGTGTCTGGCTCGTCGAGGAATATCTCCAGATGCAGTTTGTTTCTGAGGTAGTGAAGCCTCAAACGGCTGCGCTGGGGAATTTCCCCCAAATGTTCCGAAATAATTTCTCCAACTTCCGCTCGCGAGGGCGGTTTCTCGGTTGTCGGATTCGAGTCCTCGTCGTTTTCCGCATCAATATGGAAGTTGATATCGAGAATGTTCTCCAGAGAATTACGCATGCCGGTGACCACTTGCATGCCGATTTGATGCCCTTCAGACA
Organism: Marinobacter salexigens; assembly: GCF_018860765.1. Classification (GTDB taxonomy): domain Bacteria; phylum Pseudomonadota; class Gammaproteobacteria; order Pseudomonadales; family Oleiphilaceae; genus Marinobacter; species Marinobacter salexigens_A. The sequence goes on along the minus strand of NZ_JAHKPV010000018.1, from coordinate 49,215 downwards.
CACTGATTTCCGGTCGCACCACAAGGTGGACATCCAAAAGAATATCATGGCCCATGCGGCGGCTACGAAGTTCGTGCACGTTGAGAACACCATCGGTGCTGCGGGCTATGTCCTTCAGCATTTCTGTGTCCTCTGGAGACAAACCCGTGTCTATCAGTTCCTGAACACTGTCCCATGTAAACTTCCAGCCGATATGGATAATGATGAGTGCAATTGCCACCGCCGCAACCATATCCAGCCACACCACGCCAAGCATGGCACCAATCGTTGAAGCCAGAACTACCAGTGAAGAAAACGCATCAGTGCGGCTGTGCCAAGCATTGGCAATAATCAGTTCTGAGCGTATGGCCTCGCCAACATGGCGGGTGTAGCGGTAAATCCACTCCTTCCCTAAAACGGATATGGCAGCAGCTACGAGCACGGGCCACTCTGGAAGGTCGTCGGCGGTACCAGCTATTAGCCTGAGAGTGTTTTCCCAGGCAAGAGCAGCACCTACTGCAATCAGAATACTGCCTAGCACAAGGGTGCCAAAGGTTTCTATGCGCTGGTGGCCATAAGGGTGGCAGTCGTCCGGCTCCTGTCGAGAGAGTTTCATAACTCCGAGCACAACAAGGTCTGAGGCTACATCAGTAAAAGAGTGGATGCCGTCGACCAGAAGGGCCTGAGAGTGAAACAGCGTTCCGCCGATGACTTTGATGAAACCAAGAAAGGTATCAAGAATCATCCCTATAACAGTAACCCGGGAGGCCGCTCGCATTTCCACCGCTAAATTTTCCCGGTGGCGTTGGGCCGGTGAATCGGGTTGTTGCATTGAAAAACTCCAATTTTTTCCGCATGACTGCTTGATTTATGCACATCATAGCAGTAACGATCCTGAATGACAGTTTGTTCAGGATTTCTTTCATTTAAAGCTAAAGTCTAATAACTTGTTGAAAATAAACAATAAATAAACTGGTCAAAAAATGATCAATCTGTAGATTGGCGCAGACCACAAGGGGTTGGCAAGGTTCCTCCGTGATTTTCAACAGGGTTATCCACAGATTCCGTGGAAAAGCTCCTGAGAGCTAAATGATACAGATGTTTAGCTCTGTTATTTTATGTTATCCGGTCGCTGTGGAAAACTTCCGGTATACTCGCGCTCACGATTTATGGAGGAGTTTTCAGATGTACGGCGTTATCCGCAATCTGCTTTTTCGGTTACCACCTGAACAGGCCCATGCCGTTGCACTAAACGGTTTGGATTTAGCGCACCGTCTGGGCGTATTGGGTGCTTTTTCACCGAAAACAGATGAGCTACCGGTCAATGTAATGGGGCTGGATTTTCCCAATCCGGTGGGGCTCGCAGCAGGACTGGATAAAAACGCAGATCATTTGGATGCTCTGGGCGCGTTAGGATTTGGGTTTATCGAAGTTGGAACCGTTACGCCGCTTCCACAACCAGGCAACCCTAAGCCACGCATGTTCCGACTGCCGGAGCATCAGGCCATCATTAACCGCATGGGCTTCAACAATGAAGGTCTGGCGCACATGCTGGGGCGGGTCGATAGGCGTAGCTATCGCGGCATTCTTGGCATCAATGTTGGCAAGAACAAAGATACGCCAAACGAAGAGTCTGAATCGGATTACCGCAAAGGCATTGCAGCGGTATACGATCGTGCTGACTACATAACGGTGAATGTGTCTTCGCCGAACACACCGGGTTTACGAGACCTGCAATTTGGCGATTCACTAAAGGGCCTTCTCCACGCCATCAAGGATGAACAACTTAAGTGTGAGGCGCATTTGGGGCGCTACGTGCCCATTGCTGTAAAAATCGCGCCGGACATGGACGATGAGGGCATTCGGTTTGTTGCATCGGCGTTAAAGGAGGCTGGAATAGATGGGGTTATAGCCACGAATACCACCATCAGCCGCGACGCGGTTGCTGGGCATGTGCATGCTGCTGAGGCTGGCGGGCTTAGCGGAGCTCCAGTTCGTGAGGCATCTCTACGGGTGATCCAAGGATTGTATGCAGAACTTGGTGATAATCTTCCAATCATTGGCGTGGGTGGCATTACCAATGGTGAGAGTGCAGCTGAAAAAATCCGTGCTGGTGCAAAGTTGGTTCAGCTTTATACCGGTTTCATATATCGCGGGCCAAAATTGATCGGCGAAGCGGTAGAGGCGATTCGAACGCAAAGATAGTGTTGTAGATACAGAAACAAAGAAGGGCCCGCTAGGCGGGCCCTCACGGGGAGTTAACCCCGTTGCGCTCATCAGCGCATGAGACGGGGCGGGAGGCCCCGTATTGGTTTTTCTGAACACTGCGTCAAATTGTGTGACAAAAGATCAGATTAAGATGTCGGGGTTACAATAAGCATCACGCGGTGGTGACGTTTGCCAGTTTATGAATACCGGAGACGCCGGTCATGCCTTCCCATTGATCTGTGCGGCCTTCACGCCAGCCGCTTAACCACTCTTGGCGAACCTCCGCCTGATCGAGTGGGCAGCTGTCTTTGGATTTACCGGATACACCGGCGAGGTAGCCCCGTTTGAATGCACGAGCATACATATCTCTTTTCTGTCTTTTCATGCCGTTCCTCACTAATGGATTAACAGAACAAGCGTGTACACTTCTGCAGTGGCTTTGGCATGTGGACTCCACTCCGGGACAACCCACTATTGCCAGCTCTAGCCAGAGCAGTCAGGATCCTGTTAACGAAAGGGAGTTACCCTTCCCGAACGACGCGTCACCTACAAGGTAAACTTAACCTTGAGTGGAAGTACACAATCGTTTTGGTCTATGTAGTGTATTTAATAGATTCAAATTGAATTAAAAAATATCTTAAAACCTATGAACGCTGCGATTCCCGTGACTTACCGCGATTCGCAAAAGAACTTGGAGTTGAACTTGTCCAAATCTGTCTTTTTTGTAACCTGCCCAAAGGGCGTTGAATATCTTCTGGCGGACGAGCTCAGCACCTTTGGTCTTGGCTTGGTAAGAAATGCACCTGCTGGCGCTTGGGTGGAGGGCACTTTGAAAGCCGGTTACCGCGCCTGTCTCTGGTCGCGCTTGGCTAACCGCGTGATCTTACATGTTGATGAAGTGGCCGCTACCAGCGCTGACGAGCTTTACGATGGTGTGGTTCATCTTGACTGGCAACAGCACATCCCGGTGGATGGAACGTTCCGCGTTAATTTTATTGGTGAAAACGAAGCCATACGCAACACCCAATTTGGCGCTCAGCGAGTGAAAGACGGCATCGTGGATCGTTTCACCTCGGGTGGCGGAAAACGTCCAGCGGTTGAGGCAAAAAACCCTGATGTAACCGTTTCCGCCCGTTTGCACCGTGGCCGCCTTGCCCTGGGTATTGATATTAGTGGGCACAGCTTGCACCAACGCGGTTACCGCACAGAGCAAGGCCTTGCACCTCTAAAAGAAAACCTCGCTGCTGCCTTATTGATGCGCGCGGGTTGGCCTGAAATAGTCGCCGCGGGTGGTGATTTTGTTGATCCCATGTGTGGCTCGGGAACACTAGTTATCGAAGCCGCCATGATGGCATTGGATATTGCACCGGGCCGTCGTCAGGATCGGTTTGGTTTTGAAAAATGGCTCGGACACCAGCCGGAAGTGTGGCTAGCCTTACGCCAAGATGCGGAAAAGCGGGCTTATGAAGGTAAGCAGCGCAGAATACCGAAGTTTTTGGGCTTCGATGAAGACAGTAGGGTTATTTCCACGGCGCGAAATAACGCTCAGCGAGCAGGCCTTGAAGGTCTGGTTGAGTTCCAGACGCAATCCATTGAGGAGCTTTCACTGGGAGACGATCGAGCAGAAACCGGTCTGGTTCTGGTGAATCCCCCTTATGGCGAACGACTAAGTGATAGAAAAGCCCTTGCAGGCTTGTATGAGTCACTTGGTGATGCAGTGAAAAAAGCGGCTTCAGGTTGGCGTTTAGGCGTGTTTACCGGTGCTCCTGAATTTGGCAAATCGATTGGCCTGCGCAGCTTTAAGCAATACAAGCTTTTTAACGGCAAGCTTCCCGCACAACTCTTACTGTTTACCATCGACGAAGCCAGCGTGCGCACGCCCCGAGAGCCTGCCGCACCGGGCGAAGTGCTGCCCCGAGTTGCCAATGAAGAGCGGGCAGCCATGCTGCACAATCGCTTAAAGAAAAACATGAAGACCATTGGACAGTGGGCGCGCAAGCAACAGATAAGCTGTTACCGGCTGTACGATGCGGATATGCCAGAGTATGCGCTAGCCATCGATATCTATGACGGGTGGGTGCATGTACAAGAGTATGTTGCTCCCAAATCCATTGACGAGCGATCTGCCCGGGAACGTTTGGCTGAAGCCTTGGCTGTTATCCCTGAGGCGCTTGGAATCGAGCGGGAGCGGATGGTTTGTAAGCAGCGTCAGCGCCAAACCGGCGTCAATCAATATGAGAAGCAGGATGTAAGTGGAGAGTTCTTTCAGGTGCAGGAGCATGGTTGCACACTGAAGGTAAACCTTAAGGATTATTTGGATACCGGGCTTTTTCTCGATCACCGGCCTGTGCGCCATTGGATTCAGAAAAATGCTCAAGGTAAGCGTTTTCTGAACTTGTTCTGCTATACCGGTGCAGCAACCGTTCATGCGGTCGCCGGCGGTGCTAGCCGCTCCCTAAGTTTGGATTTATCGAAAACCTATGTGAGCTGGGCTCAGGATAATCTGGCATTGAACCGTGCAGACCCCCGAAAACACAAGGTGGAGCAAACAGACTGTCTAGCCTGGCTTGCGGCAAGACCAACACCGGATCAGGTTTATGATCTGATTTTCATGGACCCGCCGACCTTCTCCAACTCCGCCAGAATGATAAATGTTCTGGACGTGCAGAAAGATCACGCAAAACTAATTCGTCAGGCAATGACTAGGCTGAGTTCGGACGGTTTGATGATTTTTTCCAATAACTTCCGCCGGTTTAAACTTGATGAAGCGTTAGCTTTGGAATTTGAGGTAGAGGAAGTGAGCGCCAGCACTCTGGACAAGGACTTTCAGCGGAATGCACGAATTCACCGGTGCTGGCACATTCGGAAAAATGCATAGCGCTAAGTAGCGTTAAAACTCGTACTTGAGACCGGTGGAAAACTGAAAGGTATTGGCTTCTGTGCCAGTATCTTCGAACAGTTTTCCGCCTTCAAGTACAAGGTAGGTGTCGTTCATAATTTCGAAATCCATACCAAGCACCCAGCTTACGCTAAAACTGCTCTCTGGGAAGTCACCTTCCAAATCCTGAAATTGTGCACGCCCTTCGCTCTCTTCTTCAGTAAACTCGCCGGTGCCGTGGATAAAGGAAAATCCTGCCTGAGCGTAAACATTGGCGTAATCCGTAATAGGGTAGTGCAGGCCCATGTACCAACTGGCAAAGTAGTCAACCGCGAGGGTAAGGTCACTGTTGGGCACTTCTGCATCCCGGAACCCACTGCCCAGACGTAACTCGGCGTGAAATAAATCATTGATATGGCTGCCTATTACCAACGCGCCGCCACTTCCCGTTGCCTGCTCGCTGGAAATTTCACCAATGGTGCGGTGATTGAAAGCGGTTACTAATAAGCCTAGGTAGTGCTTATCTTCCCGGGGCGTTTCCTGCGCCAATGCCGTTTGGGCGGATAGCAGGCAAGCGGGCACTAAAAAAAGTAATAGGTTTGTTCGCACAACCTTGTTCATTGTTATGGGGTATCCTGACGTGAGCGGTTACGGGCAGAGTTTGCCTTGTGTAACCTATTGTTACGTCGACCCGTGTCACAGTTTAGTCGTCCTCAAACAGGCCTTCTTCTTGAGCCATCAATAACAGTGCATAAACACCGTTTTCCGGTAGTTGGATCTCCAAGCTTTCCTCAAACAGCAGTTGACGGCGGCGATCCTCCAAGGCGTCACTGCTGAGGCCCAAAATCAACTCCGTAATGGGTGCAATTTCGAAAGGGGCTTCTTGGCCCATGGCACTAAAGATAAGGTCCACCAGGATCTCGTCCGGGTCCAGACCGTCCACGTATACCGTTTGGTCAGGTAAGTCCTGATGCAGTTCATGGATAAGTTCGATGAGCGGCACGCCTTGTTCTGCAAGGTAATCCACATCAACATCGCCCAGATCTCCGTCCTCGGGAAGCCACTCCTCCATAGGCGCAATGACCACGGTCTTCATCTGGCCGTCTTCCAGCGACCAAGCCATGGCAACTGGAAACAGGGTATCTTCGGTCTGGCAATACTCGATATCGAGAAATCTTGGTTTCGGCATGTCAGGCTCCATGCTGGGGGTGGTATGAGGTATTAACGCTTCATGCCATACTGGCGCAGTAATTATTATTCTATCAGGGACATCATGGAACAAACTGAATTCAACAAAGATTTACTGAAGTTTCTGAACGCTTCACCAACGCCTTGGCATGCTGTGGCAACCATGAAGGCACGGTTGGATGCTGCCGGTTTTGAAGAGTTGGATGAAAAAGAGGACTGGTCGCTTAAGCAGAATCACAGCTACTACGTCATCCGTAACGGGTCGTCTATCGTTGCCTTCCGAACCGGGGCAAAGGATGTTTCGGGCTCCGGTATCCGTATGGTGGGTGCACATACCGACAGCCCGTGTTTGAAGGTAAAACCCAACCCAGAGCTGCGGCGCAAAGGCTTTTTCCAGCTGGGCGTAGAAGTTTACGGCGGGGTTCTGATGAACCCTTGGTTTGACCGGGATCTTTCGTTGGCGGGCAGAGTGACATTGCTCGACGGCCATGACGAGGTCAACGACACCTTGGTGGACTTCAAAAAACCTATGGCTTTTATTCCTAGTCTCGCCATTCATTTGGATAGGGAAGCCAATACCAGCCGCACAGTGAATGCCCAGACTGACCTTCCACCGGTGCTAATGCAGGTTGGCGAAGATGACACGACCAGCTTCAACGAGCTTTTAAGTCAGCAAATTGCCAGTGAATCCGGTATTAAGGTGCGCAAAATTCTTGGCTATGAGTTGGGCTTTTACGATGCACAGCAGGCAAGTTTTGTCGGCCTGCGCGACGATTTCATTGCCTCTGCACGGTTAGATAACCTGCTGAGTTGTTACATCGGCTTGCAAGCTCTATTGAACACATCGGGCGCTGAGGCTGCGTTGCTGGTGTGCAATGATCACGAAGAAGTGGGTAGCGTGTCTTCTGAAGGCGCGCAGGGGCCATTTCTTACCGCCGTTCTCGACCGCTGGTGTGGTGCTGGCAGAGCAAAAGCGATTGCCCACTCCATGATGGTATCAGCGGACAATGCCCACGGAGTACACCCCAACTACATTGATAAGCATGATGAAAACCATGGTCCGATTTTGAATCAGGGGCCGGTTATCAAAGTGAACCATAATCAGCGCTACGCAACTAACAGCCGGTCGGCTGCGGTTTATCGGCATATCAGTGATGAGCTTGGGTTGCCACACCAAACCTTTGTGGTGCGCAGTGATATGGGCTGTGGCAGTACTATTGGACCGCTGACGGCGGCAAATCTGGGTGTGACAACACTAGACATTGGTGTGCCGCAGTTTGGCATGCACTCTATTCGTGAGCTGATTGGTACCGAGGATGGCTTTACGCTGTTTCGCGTGTTGACTGAGTTTATGCAGCGCAAGCAGGTTTTCTAAGGCTGTTTGAAAGCCCATAACGAAAAATGCCGCTGCTTCGTTTGAAACAGCGGCATTTCGGAATAAGTGGCTCCCCGAGCTGGGCTCGAACCAGCGACAAACGGATTAACAGTCCGTTGCTCTACCAACTGAGCTATCGGGGAACAGCATCAAGTCGGGCGGCATATTAAGCGCTTTCAGTTGGATGGTCAACCCCCTGATATAAAAGGTCAAAATTTGTACCGTAGTATGGCTCATCAATATCGTCCACCACACTGGTTACGCAGTGGCCATGTTCAATCCATATGGCCGGCACTGTTTCGCAAGGTACCCCTCCAAGATCCGGAAACCGAAGTGTTGCCCACGGACGACAAAGACGAACTGCATCTGGACTGGCACAGGCAAGGTAATAGTCGTTTGGCCATTATTTCCCACGGGCTGGAAGGTCATAGCCGTCGACCATACGTGCTGGGGCTGACGCGAGCTTTATTAGCAGAGGGTTGGGACGTTTTGGCCTGGAACTTCCGCTCCTGCGGAGGGGTGATGAATATTCAACCAAGATTTTATCATAGTGGCGCAACCGAAGATCTGCGCCGGGTGGTGGATCATGGCATGTCCCAAGATTATAAATCGGTATTTTTGTCCGGTTTTAGTATGGGCGGGAACCTCACCTTGCTGTATCTGGCACAGCAGGGTGAGTGCGTAGACAGCAGAATTTGCGGTGCCGTAGCTTATTCAGTGCCCTGCGATTTAGCGGGCAGTGCGGATAAGCTAGCGCTGCCAAGCAGAAAAATCTATATGCGTAGGTTTCTGAAGGATCTTCGCGTAAAGATGGCCGAAAAAGCGCAGACATTTCCTAATCTTGTTGATGTTTCCGGATTTGACGCCATCCAGGATTTTCACCAATTCGACGATCGCTATACGGCGCCGTTGCACGGGTTCGAGAATGCTGCAGATTACTGGGCCCAATGCTCCGCATTGGGGAGATTGAAAGATATTCGGGTGCCCGCTTTGATGGTTAATGCAGCGGACGACCCGTTTCTGTCCCCCAGTTGTTTCCCTGAATCGCCCTCTATTCTAGGAGCCCATGTTCGCATCGATGCGCCTAAGTGGGGTGGCCATGTCGGGTTTGTCGAGCATGGACGTGACGGCTATTACTGGTCTGAGCGTCGGGCTCTTGCCTTTTTGCAGGGTGTAGAGTGAATTAGGCCTATTCAAGCAATGGTTTTAACTCTGGCCATACATTTTCAAGCAGCTTGGGCTGCGCCTCCGCAGTGGGGTGAATACCGTCTCCCTGCATCAAGTTTTCTTGGTCGTAAATTCCGTCCAAAAAGAAGGGAACCAGAGCGGTGTTATAGCTGTCTGAAAGCGCTGGAAAGATGTCGGCAAACATTTGTGTGTAGCGCTGGCCGTAGTTGGGAGGGATTTGCATACCAACCAAAATGGTGCGTGCGCCTGAGTTCTGGGCATTGTCAACCATGATTGCAAGGTTGGACTTGATCACCTCTGGCGGAAAGCCGCGCAGGCCATCGTTACCGCCTAACTCGATAATAACCACGGAGGGACTGTTCTTTTCAAGTAACTCAGGCAGCCGACGTACACCGCCATCTGTGGTTTCGCCGCTTATGCTGGCATTCACCACGCGCCAGTTGCTTAGGCCGTTTTCTTGCAAACGTTGGCGCAACAACTGCACCCAGGCTGTTTCCGACGGTACGCCGTAAGCAGCGCTGAGGCTGTCACCTAAAACGAGCAGCGTTTGCTGGCCAGCCAAGATCGGCGTGGCAACAGAAACAGCGAAAAGGAATACGATTGATCTTACGTGCAGTAATAGCGTATGCATAAACAGCCTGACTACCTTAATAAATGAACGTGCTTTTCCCGGGAGCCCCGTAAACAACATGCAGACTACACATTATGACAGCCAACGCCCCATGTTGAGCGTTGAAAATCTGACCCATCGCGTGAGTCTGGAAACAGATACGCTGACGATATTGAAGGGGGTTAGCCTTGAAATCAATCGGGGAGAATCCGTAGCCATTGTTGGTCGCTCCGGTTCGGGTAAAACCACCTTGCTGGGATTGCTTGCCGGCCTTGATACGCCCACCGAAGGCACGGTTGAGCTAGACGGCGCCATTATCAGCAAGTTAAGCGAAGATGAACGGGCCCAGTTGCGTGCCCATCGCGTGGGCTTTGTGTTCCAATCATTTCAATTGCTCCCGGCGCTCACGGCTCTGGAAAACGTTATGTTGCCGCTTGAATTGGCCGGAATGGACGCGCCAGAAAAGCGCGCCAAAGAGCTTCTTGAGCGTGTAGGGCTGGGTGAGCGACTTGCCCATACGCCCCGGCAGTTGTCGGGTGGCGAGCAGCAGCGAGTGGCTATCGCCCGAGCTTTTGCCTCAGAGCCAGCCATAATGTTTGCCGATGAACCAACGGGCAATTTGGATAACCGCACAGGGCAGGAAATTTCTGATCTGTTGATGGCGCTGAACCAAGAGCAGGGCACCACTCTGGTAATGGTTACCCATGATGAACAGCTAGCGGCCCGCTGTTCCCGGCAGTTCCACATTGAAGCGGGCGAGTTGACAGAGCCGGTTGCTCAGGTGGAGCTTGCACACTGATGGCTGCTGCAAAAAAATTAATGTCTGTGCGCCGTGATTGGCGTGAGCGAGATGTACGAGTCGTTTTAGCGGCGCTGATTATTGCCGTAGCTACGGTTGCGACCATTGCTTTATTCGCCAGCCAGTTACAGCGCACTTTGGTGTCTTCTGCTAGTTCTTTTCTAGCCGCAGACCGGCAGCTAGAGGCCGAGAACGGGCGCCCTGTGCCTGAAATCTGGATTACGGAGGCTGCGAACCTAGGGCTGGAAACCGGTCGAATGGTGGAATTCTCTACCATGGTGTTCGGCAGCGATGCGTTTCAACTGGTATCCATAAAAGCAGTAAGCAATGAATATCCTCTGCGCGGTGATCTCGAAATCCAAGGAGCCACTGAAGGTTCCCGAGAGCAGGTTCAACACGGGCCTGCGCCCGGTGAAGTCTGGATCAACCCCAGACTACTACGACTGTTGGATATCAAAATAGGTGACTCTCTAGAAGTTGGAAGCCAGAACTTAACAGTATCGGGCGTATTGCTTCGAGAACCCGATGGCGGGTTCAGCCTCTCTGCGCTTGCGCCAAGAGTAATGATGCATGTAGACGACGTTGCCTCCACCGGTGTTATTCAAGAGGGCAGTCGCGTTGAATACGTTTATCTATTTGCGGGTAAAGAAACAGCACTAGATACCTATTACCAATGGCTTGAACCACAACTGGAACCAAGCCATGAGTGGGAAGGTGTACGGGATGGAGAAACCTTTTCGCGCTCTTTAGAACGTGCCGAGAGCTTTCTGTTACTGGGAGGGAGTTTGGCAGTGCTGTTGGCCGCAGTGGCTGTTGCGGTTGCTAGCCGTCAATATGCGCTATCGCAAAGGGACACAGTTGCCTTGCTCAAAACCCTTGGTCTCGGTAGCTCGGGAATTGGTCGGCTCTACCTGAAACGCCTGTCTTTATGGGGCGTGACGGGGATGATCGGTGGCCTTCTGGTAGCGCTTCCCCTGTTTTGGCTGCTCACTCGTTTACTCAGTGAGGCACTGGAAAGGCCAGTAGAGTTTCAGCTCGATTCATCGGCTCTCACCCCTGCATTGCTTACCGCAGTGGTTTCCCTGTTTGCCTTTGCATACCCCCCCATCCGGCGCCTGAGAAATGTTCCCGCAATGCGTGTATTGCGTAGTCAGCCCGGCGAAACAGGGCGGGAAGCCTTGCCAGACATGCTGATTGCCATTGTGGCCGTGTTCGGTCTGGTTTGGTTATACGCGGGTGAGTTGTCGCTGGTGATTGCCCTTTTGGGCGGTCTTGCGCTTCTGCTTGGGGCTCTGGGTCTTTTGGGTAGTCTACTGGTTGCAGCACTGAGAAAAGTGCGCGGCGGAGGCCATTCTTGGCGTCTGGCTTTAGTGGGCCTATATCGACACCGTCGCGCCAGCCTCTCGCAAATCGCCGTGTTTGCAATGACGTTGATGCTAGCAACCACGTTGATTTTGGTGCGCACCTCATTGTTAGACGACTGGCAGGCACAGCTTCCAGACGATGCACCAAATCACTTTTTGATCAACATCGCCCCGGATTCGATAGACGAGGTTGCTGGCTACTGGAAAGAGCGCGGTCAACCGCTGGATCAACTTTACCCCATGGTGCGTGGCCGGCTGACAGAATTGAATGGTCAGCCAGTGAAGGAGGTGGTAAGTAAAGACCAACGGGTAGGGGCACTTAACCGAGAATTGAACCTAACCTGGATGACTGCGTTACCAAAAGACAACAGCATTGTCGAAGGCAATTGGTTTGAAGCGGGCCAGACGGACGGCGTGTCTGTAGAGGCGGAGCTGGCAGGAAAGCTTGGCTTGGCGTTGGGGGATGAACTTACGTTTACCATCGGCTCCGATAAGGTCACGGAAACCGTCACCAGCATTCGCACGGTTCAGTGGGACAGCATGAAGCCTAATTTTTATATGGCTTTTCCTCCGGAGGGCGGGCTCACCAACATGCCGGCTACCTGGATAACCAGCTTTTATCTTCCTAAAGACAAGAAAAGCGCGTTGAATGAATTCTCACGCCGCTTTCCAACGGTGTCCTTGTTGGAAATAGACAACATCATTGAACGCATACAGGAGATTGTCCGGCAGGTTACTCAGGCTATAGAGGCAATTTTGGTGCTGATACTGGCAGCAGCCTTGGTGGTTATGGCTGCGGTGGTTAGCGCTACGCTTCAAGATCGCCAAAGAGAGGGCGCACTGTTGCGAACTCTTGGTGGGCGCCAGCGCTTGCTTGTGCGCAGCACTATGTTGGAGTTTGCACTGCTCGGCGGTTTTGCCGGTATTTTGGGCGTTGCAGCGGCCGAGGCTGCGGTGTGGGCTTTGCAATTCCGCATGTTCGAGGGGAGCTTCAAATGGCACTGGCATGTGGTATTGCCTATACCTGTAATTAGTGCGGTGGTGCTGTCCTTGTTCGGGCGATGGCAGTTAAGGCCCGTGCTGAGTGTTTCGCCCATGCTTTTGCTGCGGCGGCTAGAGTAACGCAAAGGCTTGTTGGTTAAGCAGCGGCTTACTGATAATTCGCGAGAATGGCTTCCAATTCGCCGCTCTCGCGAATACGTGCAAGTTCCGCGTTGAATCTATCGACAAATAGCTGAGAATCCCTACGCATCATCAGCCGGAAACCGTAGGAGTTCATGTCACTCGAGGAAGCTCTGAACTGGTCTTGCAAGCCTTCTTTTTTCAGTACCCATTTGCCCACTAGCAAATCGACTACAGCGGCATCAAAACGGTCGCCGTGCAGTAAAAAATTGAACATATCCCGCTCTTGAGACACATCAAAACGATTTATAGCGCCAGATTTGAAGTACGGTTGCAGCTGTGGGTAAAGGTAACCTAGATGGGTAACAACCGTTTTAGAGAAAAGATCCTCTGCCTTTTGATAGGTTTTCTTGGCATGCTTGGGGGTAAAAAACACCTCTTGAATGTCCACTACGGGTGCCGTAAATAAGTATTTTTCTGGCTCGTGTGCCCACTCTATAGCCCGTGGCGTGGCATCGATATATCCGTCCAGCAACATTTGGTCCACGCGTTTTCGGGGTATTTTTTCAGCTATTAGTTGGTAGCCTAAACGTCCGGTAATCAGCGAGACGATGTCCCACATAATACCTGCGGGTTCCTCTTGGTCCGCGATCATGTAGGGTGGATAGCCATTAGGTGAGATGTTGAGCCGAAATACTTTCGGATCACTTCCAAAAACTGTGCTTGAGTACAACGACATCGCGAACATAGAGATGAAACAGGTAAGTCGCCTTGTAAAAGTTGGGAACCAACAAGGTTTTCGGTGCTTCATCAAAAAGACTCTCTGGTGGGGCAATACCGTCCCTAGAAGAACTGAACCGGCCAAATCCCTGCCAGAAAGAATGTGATTGTTACGCTTCTACCCCGTTATTTCAATCTCTGAAAGTAATGTAATGTTACCAAGTAAGCAGAGCCCTGATTCTGGACTCTACTTACTTTTCATTGCGGCCGTTCAGGCCCAGGCGCGCTGCAGAACTGCACGGGCGTCCTTCAGGGTCACTTCTTTCGGGTTGAACATGATAGAGCCATCGTCCAAAGCCATCTCTGCAATTTGGTCCAGCTGCTCTTCCGTTACCTTGCCGGTTTCTTTCAGTGTGCGCGGTAACTGGCACCGCTTATAAAGTGCATCCCGCAGCTTGCGAAGGGCCGAAATACTGGCTTCCGCACGGCGGCTTGCGGGTGTGGCTGCATAAATTTCCGGCCCTTCCAAATGCAGCAGTAGTTCACCTAAAGGCCCACGAATGGTTTCAAGGTTGTACTCAAGTACATAGGGCAGGTACAGGCTCATGCACAAGCCGTGGGGCAGGTGGCATAAAGCACCTGTGGCATGGCCAAGAGAGTGAACCAGGCCAACCATGGAGTTTGAAAAGGCAATGCCTGCCATGGTGGATGCTTGAGCCAATTCAAGCCTGCCGTCGCTGTCTTTCGGGTTGTCCATTACCTGTAACAGTGAATGGCTGACCTTCTTAATAGCCGCTGCGGCATAGGCATCGCTCAGGGGGTTTTTAGCCATGCAGGTGAACGACTCGACTGCGTGAGTCATGGCATCCATGGCCGTTGCCGCCGTAATGTGGGGCGGCAGGGTTAACGTCATGCGCGGGTCGATAACAGCCGCGTTGGGCAGCAGGTACGACGAGGTAAAGGGTAGCTTTACACCTTTTTTCTCATCGGTGATCACGGCAATAGAGGTGACTTCCGAGCCGGTTCCAGCCGTGGTTGGCACCACCAGAAAGGGCTTGAGCGGGCGCTTTATAACACCAGCACCGGTGTACTTGGCAACGTCATCACCACCTTCCGACACTAAAATATTCACTGCCTTGCCCGTGTCTATGGCCGAGCCACCACCAATCGCGATGATGGAGTCGCACTTTTCTTTGCGGTAAATAGCGGCAATATCCCGAACCACGGTAGTGGAGGAATCCGGTGGAACGTCGTCGTAAATGCTGATGATCTCAAGCCCACTTTCCTCACAGGCCGCAATCACTGGGTCCAGAAGGCCAGCGGCACGAACGCCTTTATCAGTCACAATCATCGGGCGCTTCGCGGCGAGCCCGCTGAGTTCATAGGGAATGTGCTCAAGGGCGGCTTTGCCGGCAATGACTTTTACCGGGCAGAAGAACTCATAGTAAGAATTAGACATTTAGGCTCTCGCTGTCTGGATAAAATGGGTGGCGACTTTCAGGTAAATCTGTGCCGCACTGATCAGTTTTTCCGGTAGGTGAAGGTTCTCCGGATATTCCTTGACCGCGCGTTTGGCAATGATTTTGGGCAAAATGAAGGATTCAAGTCGATTGAGTACACGGGTCATGCGCACGGCATAGCTCACATCGCCATCAACCAGCATGCGGTCATGGGCAAAGGCGATTGAGGTTTTCTCCTGAAACGACAACACCAAAAATGCGTGGGTAAGGTGTTTAAACTGAATGGATACATCCACCGCGCGGGGTGCAGAATCACCATGATAGTGGAATCGGCCTCCGCCGATGTGTTCTACGATCAGCTTAGCCCCCTCGGGCATCACCATCATTTCGAACAGAAATCCCTTGGGCAAAGCTTGAGCTTCTTTCTGAACCTCGCCGTCAACCTCACTGACTGCCTGAAGAGCTCGCCCCATAACCTGAAACATAAGCTCGACATACAGGCGCTTTGCCTGGGAAGCCATAGGTTGGATACGTTTCGCTAACATGTCCGTCACCTGATTTAAGTTATCGATAGCTGATTTTTAGAGTTATTGCTCTAAAAGTCAATGCTCATGGTGACGGCAAACCGGCGCGTCCTCGGCAAACCGAAACGCAGGAATAAAAAAAGGCCGAAGTCTCAGAGAGTTCGGCCCTATATTGATTATGATTTATAAGGTTACTGGGTGAGAGCGGCCAGTTTTCGCCGTGCTTCTTCGGCAATATCGCCGCTGGACTCCGCCGCTTTACTGTAATAAGCGATGGCTTCCTTACGGTTATTCTCCTTTACCGCAATATCCCCAAGCCTGAGAAAGGCGATGGAGGTTGGCACAACCTCGTTTGCCCGGGTCAGGTTCTCCCGGGCCTTACTGAGATTGTTTAGCGTAAGTGCGTTTAGCCCGCTGTGTAAGCGATAAATAAACATCTCGGGATACAGAGACACCGCCTTTTCGAAATCAGCAGAGGCTTTATCCGGATTGTTTAGCTCCTGATGGATACGCCCACGTAATGAATAGAACATAGCCTCGCGAGGTAACACATTGATAGCCTCGTCGACTTTTGTCAGAGCCGCATTCATGTCTCCGTCAGATGCCAACTTCATGGCCTCATCGTGAGCGTCGTAGGCAGGTTGGACCTTGCGCAGAAAGGCCGTTTTTTTCTGATAAACATCGGCTCCGCGATAGCCACCGGAACCTATCTTACCCACCAGTTTGCTGTTCTCGCGCACACGCGTCGAAGACGGCGGGTGCGTTGCAAAGAGTCCGTCCACAAAGCCTGCTTCGCGGCCTTTGGACATTTCAAGAAAGATTTCTTGAAGCTCTACGGCAGCTTGGGGATCGTAACCCGCCTTTTTCATGTAAACGATGCCGTAGTGGTCCGATTCCAGCTCATCTCCCTGACCGTACTGCGCTAAAGCGAGCTGAGCTCCCATGGCGGCGCCACCCATCAGGAGACCGCTCCACTGGCTGTCTGACAGCGCAAAGCCCAGACCTGCCACTCCAGCGTTAATCAGCATTCCCTGCTGCATGCGCTGAACACTGTGGCGGGCAGCCGCGTGTACAATCTCATGTCCAAGCACAGATGCGAGTTGGGCTTCATCATCAAACTTAACCAGTAGCCCCCGGTTAATCGCAATCTTGCCTCCGGGCAAAGCCCAAGCGTTGGGAACGCTGCTGTTTAGCACCACAAACTCATAGGGTAGGTCAGGGCGGTCACTTACCCGAGCCATCTTTTGGCCAACTTCTCTCACGTAAAGCGTTAGCTCGGGATCAACGTAGAATTGCCCGCCTTGAGTCTGTTGGGTAGGCGTATACTGCTCTGCGCCCAGCGCAAGTTCTTGGCTTTCGCCAATTAACGAAAGCTGTTTCTCGCCAGTTACCGGGTTTACAGCACACCCGGTAAGTAGCAGCATTAGCGCTAAAACCGGCGCGCAGCGTTGCAAAACGGCGTTTTTCACTCTCAACCCCTGTTATTGAATTTAAGAAACATATAATTACACGGCTGCTGGCGGCTTTAAATACCGGCAGCTTAAAACCCATACATGAACCACAGGTTTGTTCTGAATGGATAATCAAATCCGAGCCGACCGGGTTACCCGGTTTATCGACACACTCAACCAAGCCAAAGAGCTTGGGTTGACGGTTACCGAAACCACCGAGTGCAGCTTAACCCTTTGCCTGCCCTACAACGAAAAAATCATCGGCAACCCAGACACAGGCGTGATCCATGGCGGCGCCATCACCACCCTGATGGACACCACATCCGGTTCACTCATGCTCTGCGCTTTGGAGGTATTCGAACTCTGCCCCACACTGGACCTAAGGGTTGACTACATGCGCCCAGCCGAACCCCACAAACCGGTCTATGCGCGTGCAGAGGTATACAGAATGACCCGCAACATCATATTCACCCGCTGCGAAGCCTATCAAGAAGGCGGGGAAACCGTCGCCAACTGCGTTGGCACCTTCATGCGCATCGGCCCCCAAGCTCTACCAAAAGCCTACCGCGAAAAAATCACCGGAGGCCCGGTATGACCGACCCTGAAATCCTAAAATACACCCGAGAAACCGGTGACTTCTCCCGCTTGATCAACAGCGTCCCCTACGCAAAATTTATCGGCTTGGAATGCGACCAGTTTGGCGACGACCTCATCTTTCGCCTACCGGCAAAAGACCAAAACCTCGGTAACCCGGTATTACCTGCGATACACGGCGGCGTAATCGGCGGTTTCATGGAGCTCTCTGCTGCAATCTACCTCATGCTCGCCCAAGAAACCGTGCGCATGCCACGCATCGTCAACTTCTCGTTAGACTACCTCCGCGCAGGCCTCGACCGCGAAACCTACGCCGAGTGCAAGCTAACGCGCCAAGGCAATCGCGTGGCGAACGTAATGATCACTGCTTGGCAAAAATCCCGCTCCAAGCCGATCTCCACCGCAAGAGCACACTTCTTGCTGGAAGACTGACCTCGTAAGCATCTAGGGGCTTGAAATGCCTCCACATGCCCCCACTTTTGCTGCAAGACGAACCTGAACGTTAGATGACGTGGGAGCAGAGGGGCTTTTCAAAACCGTGCGGAGCCGAGCGTGCACGGACGTATTCACAGCGTGTTTTGAAAAGCCCCTCTGTTCTCGCGTCCTCCCCCAATGTTTGCAGCAGGAGAGACAGTAAATGACCGTTGAATCGAAAAAAGAGACCTTAGGATTCCAGACCGAAGTAAAACAACTACTTCACCTGATGATCCATTCCCTGTACTCAAACAAGGAAATCTTCCTCCGAGAACTGATTTCCAACGCCTCCGACGCCGCCGACAAAATGCGCTTCGCCGCAGTGAAAGACGACGGCCTCTACGAAGGCGACTCAGAGCTACAAATCCGGCTCGACTTCGACAAAGAAGCGAACACCATCACTCTGGCCGACAACGGCATCGGCATGAGCCGCGAAGACGTTGTCCAGAATCTGGGCACCATCGCCCGCTCCGGCACCGCAGAATTCCTCAAACAGCTCTCCGGTGACGAAAAGAAAGACAGCAAACTGATCGGCCAATTCGGTGTAGGCTTTTATTCCGCCTTCATCGTTGCCGACAAAGTGGACGTGTTCACCCGCCGTGCAGGAACGCCTGTAGAAGAAGGCGTACATTGGCAATCTGCCGGTGATGGCGAATTTACCATTGAACAGGTTACTCGCGAAAAGCGCGGCACCGAAATTGTCATCCACCTGAAGCCAGAAGCCACCGAGTTTGCCGACGGCTTCCGCCTGCGCAACCTAGTCAAAAAGTACTCTGACCACATCTCCTTCCCGGTCATCATGAAATCCGAGCCGACCGAAGAAGGCGAAGAGCCCAAAGACGAAACCGTTAACGACGCAACAGCGCTCTGGACTCTGCCCCGTACCGAAATTAAAGATGAAGAATACAAAGAGTTCTACAAGCATATCGCTCACGACTTTGAAGACCCGCTTATCTGGTCCCACAACAAAGTGGAAGGCAAGCTGGACTACACCAGCCTGTTGTACATACCGGCTCGCGCTCCGTTCGACATGTACAACCGTGATGCGCCCCGAGGCTTGAAGCTCTACGTGCAGCGCGTATTCATCATGGACGACGCAGAGCAGTTCTTGCCACTCTACTTGCGCTTTGCCAAGGGTGTAGTGGACTCAAATGATCTGTCCCTGAACGTTTCTCGTGAGATTTTGCAGAACGACGCAACCGTAGACAGCATTCGCACCGCTCTTACTAAGCGCGTGCTGGATATGCTATCCAAACTGTCGAAGAAAGATGCAGACGAATATCAGAAGTTCTGGAACGAGTTTGGCGCCGTAATTAAAGAAGGTCCCGCGGAAGATTTCAGCAATCGCGAGAAAATTGCTGGCCTGCTGCGCTTTGCCTCTACCCACACAGGTGAGAGTGCCCAAAACGTATCTCTGGACCAGTACATCGAGCGCATGAAAGAAGGTCAGAGCAAAATATACTACATCACGGCTGACAACTTCATGGCCGCCAAGAGCAGCCCGCATTTGGAAGTCTTCCGCAAGAAAGGCATCGAAGTGCTGATCCTCTCTGACCGTATTGACGAGTGGATGATGGGTTACCTCAATGAATATAACGAAAAGCAGTTTCAGGACGTCGCCCGTGGCGATCTTGATCTTGGCGAAGTTGAAACCGAAGAAGACAAAAAACACAAGGAAGAAGCTGCCGAAGAGCACAAAGATCTATTGGAGCGAATCAAAACGGCTCTTACTGACCGGGTTCAGGAAGTGCGCGTAACCAACCGCCTTACGGATTCCCCTGCATGCTTGGTAACGGGCGATTTTGATATGGGTGCCCAGATGAAAAAGATCATGGAAGCGGCGGGCCAGAAGGTTCCGGACAGCAAGCCGATCTTTGAAATCAACGTGGACCACCCGCTGGTTCAGCGCCTTGAAAGCGAGAAGGGCGATGAGCGCTTCAGCGAGCTCTCTGCCGTGCTTCTGGACCAAGCCACTCTGGCTAGCGGCGAGCAGCTGCAAGACCCGGGTGCTTACGTCACCCGCTTGAACCGTCTGTTGCTGGAACTGGCTAACTAAGCCCCATGCACCAGATTATTGTGGACATAAGCATCAGCCCTGATGAGTGGATAAAGCTCTATCAGGGCGTTGCTACCGATGTTCACACCCGGGCCCGGGATGGACGCTCAGTCCGTTTCCCGGCCCGAATTCTCTCCCGTTTCTACTTACGCGACGGCGTTCGTGGCTCCTTCCGAATCGTGTTCAATAAGCAAGGCAAGTTTGAGTTCATTGAGCGTATTTAATGACTTTCCTCTATTGATAGTTAAAAGCTTTAGCGCTCTTTTCCGGAATTGATTATCCAAACTGCGGTTGCAGTGCTTCAATAACGTTAGATGCTTACACCGACACAAGTGATTGCTGAGGCTCTAGTATCGCTGAATCTCGGTATAAGCGGATTAGTGACGTTATGAACTACAGAGGGATTGACCATGACCGATGAAAAATCGAATAA
Source organism: Marinobacter salexigens (assembly GCF_018860765.1). Taxonomy (GTDB): domain Bacteria; phylum Pseudomonadota; class Gammaproteobacteria; order Pseudomonadales; family Oleiphilaceae; genus Marinobacter; species Marinobacter salexigens_A. Next base: position 28,792 of record NZ_JAHKPV010000018.1, on the reverse strand, counting down.
AAGCAAATGCCCGGTATCACACCTTACAACGGCCTTTGGTGCTCCGGTAGTAGACAACCAGAACTCGATGACTGCTGGTAAACGTGGGCCAGTGCTGGTTCAGGACGTGTGGCTCAACGAAAAACTCGCCAATTTCGTGCGTGAGGTCATCCCTGAGCGTCGCATGCACGCCAAAGGCTCCGGTGCGTTCGGCACGTTCACCGTAACCAACGACATCACCCGCTATACACGCGCTAAAATTTTCAGTGCAGTAGGTAAAAAGACCGAGATGTTTGCCCGCTTCAGCACTGTGGCAGGGGAGCGGGGCGCGGCCGACGCCGAGCGGGACATTCGCGGCTTTGCGCTCAAGTTCTATACCGAAGAGGGCAACTGGGACATGGTGGGTAACAACACACCTGTGTTCTTCTTGCGGGATGCCAAAAAGTTTCCAGACTTGAATAAAGCGGTAAAACGCGATCCTAAAACCAACATGCGGTCGCCCACGAACAACTGGGATTTCTGGACGCTGCTGCCTGAAGCTCTGCATCAGGTGACTGTAGTCATGTCCGATCGCGGTATTCCTAAGAGCTACCGACACATGCATGGTTTTGGCAGCCACACTTACAGCTTCTGGAACGACGCAGGTGAGCGCTACTGGGTGAAATTCCACTTCAGAACCCAGCAGGGCATTGAGAATTTGACCGACGCAGAGGCTTCAGCGATTGTTGCTGATGACCGTGAAAGCCATCAGCGGGATCTTTTTGAAGCAATTGAGCGTGAAGACTTTCCACGCTGGAAAATGTATGTGCAGGTGATGCCCGAAGCCGACGCGGAAACGTACCACGTGCACCCGTTTGACCTGACCAAGGTTTGGCCTAAAGGGGACTACCCACTCATCGAGGTCGGCGAGTTTGAGCTAAACCGGAATCCAGAAAACTATCATATGGATGTTGAGCAGGCGGCCTTCTCGCCAGCGAATCTTGTGCCTGGTATAAGCGTGTCCCCGGATAAGATGCTTCAGACGCGGTTGATCAATTACCCGGATTCGCAAAGATATCGTCTGGGCGTGAACTATCAGCAAGTGCCGGTCAATGCGGCTAAATGCCCGGTCATGAGCAACCATCGCGATGGTCTTGGCAGGATGGACGGCAATTACGGTAGTTTGCCGCACTATCAGCCAAACAGCTTCGGCCATTGGAAAGATCAGCCCGAATATGCGGAGCCACCGCTCAAGATCGACGGCAATGCGGCTATGTTCGATTTCCGCGAGGATGATGACGATTATTACAGCCAGCCGCGCGCACTCTTTCAGCTAATGACGCCTGCGCAACAGCAGGTACTGTTTGAAAATACAGGGCGAAACATGGGGGACGCTCCTGATTTCATTAAACAGCGTCATATCGACAACTGCACCCGTTGCGACCGAGCTTATGGCGAAGGGGTTGCCAAGGCTTTGGGTATGTCGGTCAAGTCGCCTGATGAGCTGTCTGCTATCCCCGAATTGGACGAGTAAGATCGGCCAGCACTATAAAGAGTCCTTCATGAGGAAGGAGCCGATCCGTTTAACGGGTCGGTAGCCTTCACTATCAAAGCGAGCGCGAATTGCCTACAATCGCGCTCGCTTGAATTTTGAACAGATGGAGGCTCCATGCGGATCATTCTTGCCCCGATGGAAGGGCTGGTCGATGCACCTATTCGCGAAACGCTTACGAAAGTAGGCGGGATCGACCGGTGCGTGACGGAGTTTATCCGTGTGACCCACAGCATGTTGCCGCCAAGGGTCTTTTATAAGTTCGCGCCGGAGCTGCACAACCAGTCACTCACGCAAGTGGGCACTCCGGTGGCGGTCCAGCTCTTGGGGTCAGACCCCGAGCAAATGGGCTGGCACGGCCGTAAAGCCTCAGAATTGGGCGCGACACAGGTAGATATCAACTTTGGTTGTCCTGCGAAAACGGTGAACAAGCACAAGGGCGGTTGTGTGCTTATGCGTGAGCCGGAGTTAATGTATGACATTGTCGCCGCTGTACGTAAGGCGGTGCCTGCAGGCGTGCCGGTAACGGCAAAAATGCGTTTGGGGTATGACGATCGCTCTATGGGAGTGGCTTGTGCTCAGGCATTGGAAGCTGCCGGGGCGGAAGAGATCGTTATCCATGCTCGGAGTAAGGTTGATGGTTATAAGCCGCCAGCCTATTGGGAAGAAATTGCCAAAGCCCGGGAAGCGGTAAAAGCTAAAGTTATTGCCAACGGCGAAATTTGGACGGTTGCGGACTACTGGCGTTGCCGTGAGGTGTCCGGTTGTGAGGACGTGATGATCGGCCGCGGCTTGATAGCAAGGCCGGATCTCGCACGCAAGATCAAAGCCAGCCAACAGGGTGTTGAGGTTGCAGACATGACTTGGCCAGAGGCAGCAGCGCTGGTTCGGGAGTACGCAGAAGTGCTGCAAGGTTGGTTGGAAGACAAGTACGTGACTGGCCGTATCAAGCAATGGATGAACTTCCTGCGTCAAGGCTTCCCAGAGGCTGAGGCCATCTGGCAGGATGCCCGCAAAATTCGTGAAGTGGCACTCATGTTCGCCTGCCTCGAACAAGGCATAGCTTCATCACGGAACGCTACTCGAGCAGCCTGAAGCTTCTTTTTTTGATTACATCTCCCTCGTTCTTCCTGATTGCGAACTACACTGGTACAGAGTTGTTCTGTGTTCGTATTTTCTGTGGAGAGCAAAAAACAAAACCATTTAGGGGAGTTCTTTGATGTCCAAAAAAATGAAATTCGGGGCCTTTAGAGGCCTAATGAGCGGAGTTTTTCTGTCGCTCGGGCTGGTGTCTGGCACGGGTGCTGCAGAGGGTGATGTTAAGGTCACACCGTTGGGAAGCCATGATGGCGAGTTCTGTGCTCTGGATCGGGCCATGGTTTTTGAAGATCCTAATGGTACGCGTATTCTTTACGATGCCGGTCGCACAGTGGCAGGCCCTGATGACCCCCGCCTTGGCAAAATTGATGTAGTTCTGGTGTCGCATATGCACGGCGACCATCTGGGCGATCGCCGTATCAAAGAAACCAACGCCGGTAATTGCGGCGGGCCAGCGTTCCCGGTGGTTACACTGCCTCAATCCAACACCGTAGACATTGCGGTGAAAAAAAATGCAAAAATTATAACTGGCAGCGAGATGCCGGCATTTTTTGCCGCCAAGCTGAAAGACTCGGGCGGCGATCCGGCCAACTCCATGTTGGTGCGCTTCGGTGGAGAGTTAAAAGTGGGCGGTGTCGCTATCACTACCGTACCGGCAGTTCACAGTAATGGGGTTGCACCATCGTTTCTCACCGGTCCGCTGGCGGAATATCTGCAAGCCGCAGGCGTTGGCGCAAGTGTTGGGCCTCCGACTGGTTACATACTGACCTTTTCAAATGGTCTGGTGGTTTACCTCTCCGGGGACACTGGTATTACAGCCGAGCAGAAATTGGTAGTGAACGATCACTATGGAGCAGAGTTAGTGGTGATGAATATTGGCGATAACTATACCACCGGACCCAAAGAGGCCGCTTATGTGATCAATGATTTGATCAATCCAAAAGCGGTCATTGCTTCCCACGCCAATGAACCCGCTACATCCGGTGGAAAGTTGAAGCGGGGCTCGAAAACGGCCTTGTTCGGGGATTTGGTAAATGTCCCAATGCACGTACCGTTAAGTGGACGCATTATCGCCTTCAACGGTGACGGCGGTTGTACTGTTGGGTGTGACTGAACTCAGTCTTCCATACCTGCTTCATACCTCCCGGAACAGGCAGCGCCGTTAAGTTTGGCTCGCTTGAGCATGGCATTTTGGGTGGCGCCTGCGTTGTCCCGATTGCCTGCCCAGGCTCGTTGTGCGGGCTCTTGCAGAGCCCTGCCATAGGAAAAGCTCAAATTCCAAGGCTGTTGGCCAAGGCTGTTCATGGCGTTTAAATTTAGCGTGGCTTCTTCAGGAGTTTGCCCTCCGGAAAGAAAGTTAATGCCTGGCACCGCAGCAGGGACCACTCTGCGAAATACCTGCAAGGTTGCCTTAGCTATTTCCTCCGGAGACGCCTTTGTACATGCTTTGCCGGGAGTGACCATGCTGGGCTTTAGTATGATGGCTTCCAGCAATACACGGTGCCTGCGAAGTGCGTTAAAAACTTCTGTTATTACAGCCTCGTTTACTTCTGCCGAACGCTCGATTGAATGATCGCCATCGATCAGTACTTCCGGCTCCACAATAGGCACAATGCCAATAGCCTGACAAAGCGCGGCATAGCGGGCCAGCATTTCGGCGTTGGCTTCGATCGCCTGTTGCGAGGGCAGTGTCTCAGATACGTTATAGACAGCACGCCACTTGGCAAAGCGGGCGCCTTGGCTTTTGTAGATTTCCAGACGGTCGTCCAAACCGTCTAATCCATAGGTGATCTCGTCCCCCGGGGCGTTCACCAGAGGCTTTTTACCTTTATCCACTTTAATGCCCGGCACTATGCCCTGATTTTCCAACAGCTTTGGTATTGGTACATTGTCCAAACTGATTTGGCCAAGGGTTTCCTCAAAAAGAATAACGCCGCTTATGAAGTCGCCAAGCCCTTCTGGGGAGAAGATCAGGCTACGATATTCCCGCCGCTTGTCCTCCGTGGACTCAACACCAACAGCTGTGAAACGTTTGGCAATAGTAGGGTGGCTTTCGTCAGCGGCAAGAATACCTTTACCCGGCTGAACAAGCTTTTCAATCGTCGAAAGCAGTTCTTTTTGAATACTCATAGTGCCTCTTAGTTCATAGTCAAAATGCTAGCGTATCGAAAGGTTCTCATATCACTAGTGTAGACCGTTCATTCAACTCAGGTGCAGGTGCCGGTGAGAATTTGATCTGCGTTAACGCAGTCACCTACTCAATGTCCTACGCTTACCGAAATGGCTGCACAACAAAAACAAGGATGACGTATGAAAACTGTTATTAGCGTAAGCCAAGGCTCTTCGGAATACGATTACGATCTGGAAACCGAGTTTTTGGGGCAGTCGTTCCGGGTTATTCGTGCAGGAACTGACGGGGATCTTTCTCGCGCTGTCGCACTTCTGAAAACCTATCACGAACGCGCCGATGCATTCGGCCTCAGTATGGTTTCCGACCATTATCAGGTTGGCTCGGTAAAACTGGAGCATCCGGATACCGCCAAGCTTGAAGCCTGTATTCCGGACAAACCGATCACCAGTGGAGCAGGGCTGAGGGGTATTCTTCAAGAGTGGGCTGTGCGCCTGACCCAAACGGAACTGGGGCACTTCTTTGATAATGCCCGGGTTCTCTTCCTGAATGGACAGGCTGGCTATAGGGTAGCAAAAGCCCTTTCCGAGCATACCGATAATCTGTTTTTTGCCGACCCTTATATGGATTTTGGCGTGCCCCGGTTGCTTACCTCCCTCAAGCAGTTGGAAACATACAGCTCGTTGACTGCGCCGATAATGTTCCGTCCATCAGCTGTCAAGACGCTTGAAGCGGTTCTCCGCACCCCGCTGTACCGGTTGGGAGAAGGGTTGATCAAAGGCTCTCTGCAACAGGCAGCTAAAGATGCCCACGTTATTGTTGCCCACATGGGAGATCTGGCGAATTTTACCGAGAAGGAGTTGGACGGCAAAACCATCATTACGTCCCGTGTAACTGAACAAGCGATGGACTGGCTGCGCTCCCGCAAAGTTGCCATGGTCGTGGATTACAGCCCATGGCTGGAAGGCAGGCCGCTGGGTGTGAACGTGATGGAAGCCATGATCAGCGCGGCATTGTCCCGCTCGCCGGAGCAACTGGGTGCTGACGATTATCTCGGCGTAATTCAGAGCTTGGGAATAGAACCCCGAATCTTATACCCCAACGGCTACCGGAGGATAAACCGGTTCGCCTTTGTGATTCACCCACTGTCACAGCAGTATCTCACCAAAACCCGGCCTTTGGACTGGGTGGCCAGCGTGTCACCACCGATGGTTATGAACCTTGTGGAAAAAGCTGTCGCCTACGCACCACCGTTTATCTATTCAAAAGTAACCGGCATCAAATCGCCCACGGGAGACGAGGTAGAAGGCTGGTTGATTACCGTAGGCGGCACGCCGAAAGAGATCATGGCTCACGATCCTGAGTTTACCTACCGCCGTTTGCTGGCGGCCGCCGATCTCGCTAAAAGGCTGGGTGCCCAGATTATGGGGTTGGGTGCATTCACCAAAGTGGTGGGAGATGCAGGTATTACCGTCGCCAAGCGGGCGCCACTGCCTATCACCACTGGCAACAGCTATAGCGCATCTGGAGCCCTTTGGGGGGCCAAAGATGCGGTGAAAAAATTGGGGCGTGCCCAAATTGGTGAGAGCGGAAAGATGGCTGGCAAGGCCATGGTTGTTGGCGCGACCGGCGCAATAGGGTCTGTATGTGCGCGGTTATTGGCCAAAGCGGTGGATGAGGTTTATCTGGCGGCCCCAGAGCCTGCCAAATTGCTTTCCCTTAAAGAGAGCATTGAACAGGAAACCCCCGGCGCTATCGTGCATGTGGCCGGTTCTGCCGACCGTGATATCGAAGATATGGACATGATTGTGACAGCGACCTCCGGAGCGGGTAAACGAATTCTGGATATCACCAGAGTAAAGCCGGGTTGCGTGATCACAGATGTGGCTCGACCTTTGGACATATCGGCTGAAGATGTTGCCAAGCGCCCAGATGTGCTGGTTATCGAATCCGGCGAGGTTCAGTTGCCGGGCGATGTCCACATGAAGAACATCGGCTTGCCCGCTGGAGTTGCCTATGCATGCTTGGCGGAAACCATCGTGTTGGCGCTGGAGGCACGGTTCGAAAACTTCACGCTTGGTCGTAACATCGAGTGGGAAGAAGTGCGTGATATCTATAAGCTTGGCCTAAAACACGGTATGACGCTGGCCGCTATCTCGGGCGTGAACGGTGTGTTCAGTGAGGAAGACTTCGAACGGGTGAAAGTGTTGGCGGCTAAAAGCGATGCTGGCGCTCCCCAGAGCTAAAAGCGAACGATTAACACGCGACTATCTGATGTTGAACGGCCCCATCACGGGTCCAGCCACCAGCCATAACCATACTCCCGAGATACATGCACATATTCAGCATACCAAAGCTAAAGTGATCGGACTAAGGTGTAGCCGTTAACATCCGAATAAAAGGAATCTAAATGTTGTCGAAAACAACCCCGGCCCGCAGCGGCGGGAAATGGCCCCTGATTACCGCTTGGCTCGGTGTGGTTTTGCCGATTAGTGCTGGCGCGCTGGTAGGTTCCTCGGGGCCAGCTTATAGAGCTGAGATGATCGCATTGAGTACATCCTTCACATGGCTGCGCCAGAGTGCGCAGCTTGCGATGGCCGCCGCAGTGTTTGGTCTCGTAACTCTGATACTTGCCGGTATACTCCGGCGATGGCGCCCGGCGCTTGAAGCTACGGCAACCACCCCTTGGTTCGGCTTTAAAGACGACGTAGCCATCCGCATCACGGCTAGGCAAGAGCGACTTGGGTACCAATGCGGAGCGTATTCAGGCTTTTCTTGAAGACCTGAAAAAGCAATAAATCATTGTTCAGGTACAGTAGGGGTTATACTCTGAGGAATTAGAACGTAACGCTTCTTTTTTCAGGTTGGCGAGCCTGATTCCTTCAGTGTGACCCATAATGACATCACCTTTACGTCTTCGTTACCAAACAATTGAGTTCGGCAATGTGGACATTCACGTTTGCACATTGCGTGATAACCAGCAATTCGACGACCCCAACGACATCGCCCTAAAACTGGGTATTTCCTCGGCCACCTGGCCTTTGTTCGGGATTATTTGGCCATCAAGCCTAGTGCTTGCCCACCACATTGTGAACCATCACACGGAGGGCAGGAGAGTTCTGGAAATTGGCTGTGGAATGGCACTGTCCAGCTTGTTGTTGAACCAGCGTAACGATGACATTACGGCGACCGACTATCACCCTGAAGTGGGTGTTTTCCTGGAGCGGAATACTCAGCTCAATCATGGTAAGGCTATAGGTTACCAACGGGTTGATTGGGCAGATAAAACCAGTGATTTAGGTTTGTTCGATATTATCATCGGTAGTGACGTTCTCTACGAAGACGAGCATGTAAACCTGCTAGCCGACTTTATTGATCGGCATTCCAACCCCAACAGTGAAGTGATTCTGGTTGATCCCGGAAGAGGGCGGAAGAACAAGTTCTGCAGACGTATGGAAACGCACGGGTATAGCTTTTCACAAGAAAAGCCCGAGCATACCGACTATCTGGAAAAGCCTTTTAAGGGGCATATACTCAGGTTTTGGCGGGGTGATGTGTCATGTTAGTTGGCTAAAACTACTTGATGCTCTTATCAAGCGCTTCCTTGAGTCCAGCAAACGGGTTGTGCGTGGCAGCTTCCCGCCGCTTCTCCGAGCTGCCTCCGTAGCGCACGAAATCCTCAAACTTACTGTGCTCTTCATCGTGGCAGTACACGCAGAGTAATTCCCAGTTACTCCCATCGGCTGGATTGTTGTCGTGGTCATGGTCAACATGATGCACGGTAAGTTCGCGTAAATTAATGCGGGTAAACTCCCGGGCACAGCGCCCGCACACCCAAGGGTACATTTTTAGTGCGCGTTCACGGTAACCACTTTCGCGCTTCGCAATATAATCACGCTGCTCAGCCAGTAGCTTGTCTACCTTGCTTGTGCTGCCGGTATTGTGGCTCATGATTGTTTTCCTCAAATACAGCGCGAAAGCATGCCCAATACTAATTATGGTCCCTGCTTACACAGGGACCCAATCCACATAATAGTCCAAAAGCAACCGGGCAAGCTCTATCTATAAGCTTCAGCGTTCGGCTTATATACCCATGCAGTTAGCGTAGTAGGTTGTGGTAGCCGGCCAGTCTGAAAAGATTCCGATTACCCCCACTTCCTGAGCCAGCACATCAATCACTGTGAACATGTCACCGTCGTTGTTGATGGCATCGGTTACGCTCTGATAGTACCACCCGCCTCCAGAATTTAGTGGACCGCTACGCTCAAGTGACCAGCCAATCAGGTCAAGGCCTGCGGCTTTGGCGTTGATAGCGTATTCAGATGGTACAATGTCGTTGTTGCTGTTCAGGGTCAGCATTTTCCAGATTGCAGGGGCCAGCACAGGAACCCCTTGCTGAACGAGTTTCTCCATGTATTCCAGAGACACGTTTTCAGGAGAGTGATCGTCTTCATCAAGGAAGACAGCTTGTTTGCCGAAGTCTGGAGTTTCATTTACCCAGAAAATCACGTCTTCCAGCCGAAATGACTGCGGCCAAACATCGGAAGGGTTAACGCCCGCCTGACGGTATTCATTGATCATCTGGCGCGCATAATCCTGCTGCGTGTAGTTGCCTTCAAAAGGCATATCGACCACCGGGGTTTTCAGTTCCGGAGTGAATTGAACGCCCAGCTCCTTGAGCAGCTCTATGCTCTCGCGGTGGCTAAGCAGAGTGCCGTTTGTTGAATATAAATCGGTTCTCCAATCCGCAGTGCCGCCCAGGTATTCCTCCGGAGTCGTTGCGTCCGGGTTAAACGCATCCATCTTTCCCTTGAGCGATTTGAACTCGGCCAGCGTAATGTCGCTTGTGCGGCATTCGGCTTCGGCCTTTTGGCCGGTGACCGGGTTCGCGGGCGTGAAAGGCTTTGTGCACTTGGCGTTCAATTCCGGCACAGCCACTATGTTGGTGGTGGTGTGCAGGTCATTCTGGGCGTGGCGGCACACGAGTTCCCTGTCCTTGGTAAAGGCCACGTCACACTCTACAATTCCGGCGCCCATTCTGGCGGCCGCTATATACGATTCGCGGGTATGCTCAGGAAACTGCATGGGGGCGCCCCGGTGACCAATGGAGAAGGTCGACGAGGTTACCGGCTTGGATTCACATGCCTGTAAAGATTGCTTCAGTTTGCCTTCGTCCATGTTGTTAATCAGGAAGTAAGGCCGGGGCCCAACTTGAACCAGAGCCTGACTCTCGGAAGGCGTGGCTTCAGGTGCGCTGGCATTGTGATCCATGGTGCTGCAGCCAGACGTCAGCGCAATAGAACCCGCGAGCAGTGACAGGGAAAGTGTACGTTTCATGACAGAATCCTTCTGTATTTTTTGTTTGAATTTATATTACTGGGCTAAACATTAGTGGCCACCTCATTGTTGGTCAACCAACCACCAGCTGTGGTTCGTCGCACTCGATGAGGGCCATGGAGTCGGGCAGGTTTGCCCGCTGTTTCCGTGGGACGGAATTGGTGTAAAAACGATCAACGTATTTGAACGTGGCCACTTTACAATGTGCGTTCAGAGTCCATTTTCTGTGGTCTGCCACAAGCATACGGGTTCTGGTATTGGCGATAATCGCACGGCTAACTTCCGCTTCGCGGATTTCGTGATCCATCAAGCCTTGCTCCAGATCCATACTTCCAGCACTGAAAATACCAAAATCGGTCGTGAAGGAACTGAAGAAGCTCGTGACCTCAGGGCCAACCACATCGTGATGGTTGTGCCGGTAAATCCCGCCAGACACGATAACCTCGATACCCGGGTTACCCGATAGAGCCGCCGCCACGCTGAGGTTGTTGGTCAGAATTCGAAGGGATTGGTGATGAATCAACGCTTTCGCGACCTGCTCAACCGTAGTGCCAACCCCTAGACTAACGGTAGCGCCTTCCGGAATATCGGCTGCAACGCGTTTGGCCATTTTCTGTTTGGCTATCTGGTGGGCAGGCTGCTCATCATGCAGGTAAGCCAAGTTAGGAGCTGGCTTTGCTGGGGGCAGGCTGACACCGCCATAACGGCGCCTTAACAAACCCAGTTCGCACATTTTGTTGATGTCGCGGCGAATGGTTTGCGTGGTAACGCCAAAGCGCTGGGCAATGTCTTCAACTTCGACATGCTCTTGTTCATGCACCCATTCTAGGATGCAGCGCTGGCGTTCTTTGGCACTCATAAGAATAGGTGCTCGGTTAGGTGCGATGTTGCAGCCAAGCCTCTGCCATTTCAGCAAAACCCAGGCCCGAGTGCTGGCTAACAATCGCCGCCGGTTGGTGGGTCATACGGGGCAAATGCTTGCGAATGTTGGCCACGCCTACACTCATTGGAAAGCTACGGAACATGCTCTCGTCATTCGGCGCATCACCGATGAAGATAGAGCGTTTCTGCAAGGTCTCGATATCCAGCCCCAACAAGTCTTGGCCCACTCGAAGCGACATAGTGGCTTTGTCGAAGTCTCCGAGCCAAATGTTGATGTGAATAGAACTTTGCCGAACACTGAAGCCCTGAGCGACCAAAGGATCGTGAATGGCTGCCACTTGTTCAGGTGAGAGCGATTCCTGCTGGTTGTAGTCCACCGCAACATCTACAAAGCGGAAAGGTTGGTCTGTGGCCAGCTTGGCTTCGAAGTCCAGATCCAATGCGGCAACCGCGTTTAGTATGGCTTGCTGGTCGCGGCGATGTTTTACTTCGTTTTCCCAGAAGTGCCAGTTAACCGTTTGCGGGGCCGTGCGTTCCGCATAGAAGGCTCCGCCTTCACCAATCACCGCTTTAACCGGCCAGGTACGAATGATCTGGTCACACCATCCTGCGCAGCCACCGGTTACCGGAATGACACTGATACCCGCCTCCGCCAAACGGCAGATTGCTAGATAGGTTTCTGGCAGCAGCCGGCCACCGGTGGTCAGTGTATCGTCCACATCGGTGAACAGAATGTCGGCGTTGCCAAACTCAATACTGTCTTTCATAGCGCTCGTTTTCCAATTAACAGCACGAGTGCCTGCCGCGCGAAAAGCTCGGGCGACAGGCGACCCAGAGTCAGATGACCTTTTTGCGCAACACGCTTGTTAGTGCTTCACCCAAAATGACCAACACAACAATTGCGAGCAGGATAGTTGCAACGGTTTGCCAAGCGAACATGTCGATTGACCCCTGAAGAAGCACCCCGATACCACCAGCACCCACCAGACCCAACACAGTGGATTCACGGATATTAATGTCCCAGCGTAGAATAATGATGGCAAAAAATGCCGGCATTACTTGAGGCACAATCGCATACAGAACCACTTTCATTTTGCTGGCCCCGGTCGCTTCCATAGCTTCCACCGGGCGACGGTCGATTTCTTCAATCGCCTCACCCATCAGCTTGCCAATGAACCCGACCGAGCGAAACATAACCGCCAAAATACCAGCGAGTACACCCGGGCCAAAAATGGCCACGAATAGCAGTGCCCAAATAATGGTGTTTACGGAACGGCTAGAAACCAGAATGAACCGACCAATCCACAAGGTGACCTTGTTCGGCGTAGTGTTCTGCGCTGCGATGTAAGACACCGGTAAAGCGATAAAAATGGTCAATATGGTGGACAGCGTAGCGATATGGACCGTTTCCAGCATGGCGGAGAATATGGCACTCCACTGACTGAACTCAGGTGGCCACATACGTGCGCCCAGGCTCTGGATTTGATTGGGAGCATCCCATACCCAAGGCCAAAAGATGTCGATGTCCCGGACTGCCCATACAACAGCGATGAGCGTGACCAAGTAGACCACATAGCGCGTTAGCTGTTCTTTGCGGTCATAGCGAGACCAAACTCGATCAGACAAATTTTCAGCGTTATCTACCATACCTTTTTCCTCACCCATCCGCTCAAACCTTCACTGACCAGAATGATCGCGATAATCATCAGCAAAATGGCAAAGGCGAAATCGTAATCGTAACGCCCGAATGCATTCATGAGAGTGCCACCAATACCACCAGCACCTACAATGCCTACAACCGCTGAAGCGCGTAGGTTACTGTCGAGCTGGTACATAGACAGCCCAATCTGGCGCGGCATGATTTGCGGAAAAACCCCGTAAACCAGAATCTTCATGTAACCGGCGCCTACCGAACGCATGGCTTCAACCTGACCCCAATCAATCTCTTCGATTTCCTCCGCCAGCAGCTTGGCAACAAACCCGATGGAATAAAGAGTAAGGGTCAGAATACCCGCCATTGGGCCAAATCCGACCGCAGCAACAAACAGAATGGCCACGATCACCGGGTGGAAACTGCGAGAGACGATAATAAGCGTTCGCCCCAGAATATAAACCGGCAGTGGTGCTACGTTCCTAGCCGCCATTACCGCGATGGGCACAGAAAGGAGAACCCCCAGCAGAGTCGCCAAGAACGCAATTTGGAAACTCTCCTTAAATCCTGTCCATAACAGCCCGGCGCGTTCAAAGCTGGGAGGGAAGGCGCCACCAAAAATTTTTCCAGCGCGAGGTAAGCCTTCGGCAATTCGTTGCCAATCAAATGGCAGCGTTGAGAATGCCCAGTACAGGTAAGCCAGAGTGATTGCGACCAATCCATAACGAACCCAAGGGTTGGCAATGAACGGTGGCTTCTTCCAGACCCTGCCCGAATTTGCATCGATTGCAGTTTTGCCCGGTGTCATGCCGTCGCCTCCGGGGCAGGCGATGCCTGCTGTCCTGAGTCACCCCCATCTTCTTCCGGCGACTCGATACCGCCATAGATGGCATCCAGAGCATCCTGGTTAAACTCTTTGGGTTCGCCGTCGAAAATCATCTGGCCATGTCGCATACCAACAATACGATCGGTGTACATCCGGGCCTGAGTTACGTTGTGAATGTTGATCAATACCGGCAAGGACATTTCACTGGCAAGACTTTGCAGCAGGCTCATGATCTGCTGCGAGGTCTTGGGGTCTAACGAAGCTGTTGGCTCATCCGCAAGCAAAATCTGGGGCTCCTGCATCAATGCACGAACCACCGCGACGCGCTGGCGCTCACCACCAGATAACTGATCTGCACGTTTATCCGCGTAGTGGGCGATACCCACACGTTCCATAAGGCTGAAAGCACGGTCGATATCGGATTGCGGAAAGCGACGAGTTAAGGCTTGGAAAAAAGAAACATAACCCAAGCGCCCGGAGAGCACGTTCTCCATAACCGTTAAACGATCAATCAGGTTAAAGCCCTGAAAAACCATACCGATACGACGGCGGGAATGGCGTAACTCGCTTCCGCGAAGACTGACCAACTCATGGCCGTTCAACTTAATCGAACCCGAGGTCGGCTCAACCAACCGGTTGATGCATCGCAGCAGCGTACTCTTGCCCGCACCGGATGCGCCGACAATCGAAACAACGCTGCTACCCTCAACCTTCAGGTTCAGGCCTTTGAGCACAGGGTCGTTTTGCCCGTAACGTTTTACGAGGTTGGTAATCTCTAACATGAGGTTCACTCCGGGTAGAGCCTCCGGCACTTGGCCGAAGGCCCTTGTTCTACTTATTTAAGATTGTCGGGGGTGTACTGAACGCCGTTGGAGGCTTGGATGGTGCGAATGACCTTCCAGTTGTCTTTGTAGTTGATGGGAACGAAGGTCTCGACGCCCTCAAACTCCTCTCCTAACTCAGTACCTTTGAACTTAAAGGTGTAAAACGCTTCGCGAATCTTTTCGACCAGATCAGGATGCAGGTTGTGCGCGTGGTTGTAAGACGTTGTCGGGAAACGGTCGGATTCCCAAACCAGACGCACATCGTCTGTGTCGTAAAGGCCACGAGCAGCCATACGCTCAACAACCTCAGAGGCTACCGGGGCAGCATCGTAGTCTTTTGCGACCACACCAAGCATCGATTGATCATGGCTGCCGGAGAAGGAAATTTCATAGTCGTCACCCGGTACGACGCCCATTTCCGGGAACAGCGCTCGCGGTGCCTGGTTGCCGGAGTTGGATGTGGGTGACGTGTGGGCCACTCGCTTGCCTTTCAAATCTGTGATTTCGTGAATATCCGAATCTTTATGGGTGAACACCTGCAGCGAATAGCCGAACTGGCCAGAGTCTGAGCCCATCAGCGCGAAAGGAACTGCGCCAGCCAGATTAACCGCGAAAGGCGTTGGGCCTGTGGAGAACCCGGCGATATGCAGGCGGCCACTGCGCATGGCTTCTACCTGAGCCGAGTTGGACTGCACGGCAAAGAAACGCACATCCCTGCCGGTCACTTCAGAAAGGTGATCAATGAACGGCTTCCAGATATCGGAGTAGATAGCAGGATCTTCAACCGGTGTGTACGCAAAGATCAGGGTGTTGGGATCGTTCCACTTTGACTTGTCCTCAGGTAGATCTGCAACCAGATCGCCGTTTTCATCGCAGTACAGAGCGTCAAGCGCGCCGCGTTCACAGTCAGCTAGCGCCTGACCACTGAAACCTGCCATAAAAACGGACGCAGCCAAAGCAGCAGAGGGCAGTACCCCGGGAAGCATTTTTTTATAGAAACTCATTGTGATTCTCCGTGGGGAGCGGACCATGCATGGTGACTCCATGCAGAACATTGAACATCCGGGGCGGACCGGCTCCATTAGTGTTTTTGTTACTAGATGTTCAATTGAACATTCATAGTAGCAGCAACCTGACGTGAGGCAAGCCCATTAGCCCACCGAGAATCGCTTCGACAGTGTCATCGTAGCCTTCGCAGGCTACGAAATCGCCAATGCGCCTTTTCCTCTTGAATTCAGGATCAAAGTCATTTTGAAATAATGATGTCGCTGTCGTATTGTGCGAAATGCCTACGTGGTAAGTGCAGCCCTTACAATACAATTTGCGGTCGATCAAAGGCCTGCCATACCTCACTCAAGCAAGGTGTTTCATCGTACCGAGGAAGCTGACATGAAATGGATTGTACTGGTCATTGTTGGGGCTGTAGTGGCCTACTGGCTTTATCAGGGTCGTCGTAAGAACAACATCGAAGATCCCGATATGAAGACATTCGAGGAGAAAGATTACTACCTAAAAAAAGATGATGATTCATCGTCTAATGATAGGAACCCACGACACTGATTTTTCAGGGGGGATTGCACGCCAACGCCCTAACTTAGGTCAAGCCGCTGATCCAGTTCAACCAGCGGCTTATAACCTTTTTACTCAATTGTAGTAGGCTTCAACCTTACCTTTCATGGTCATCATAAGCGGCTGTCCGCGACGGTCTAGCGCTTTCGGTGAGGCGATTTTAATCCAACCTTCACTGATGCAATATTCCTCAACGTTGGTGCGCTCTTTACCGTTCAGCTTGATGCCAATATCGTGCGCGAAAACGTCAGCGACATGGTGCGGGCTATTGGGATTTCTTGAAAGCCTATCCGGCAGTTCTGGCAATGATTTGGTATCGCTCATGGTAATGACCTGCATTGATAAAAAGGAGCGCCATTCTAGAGAAAAAGGGGTGGGTGCTCAATCATAGTAGTGGGGTTACCCCGTCTGACAATTAGCTTATTGCCTCTGAATTAGAACCCGTTGGATGACATTGGTAGCGCCCCTCCAAGAACAGGCTGCATTAAAGAAAACCATACCTTTCAACCTTTTATGATATGCGATGCGATTACTAACGGCGGAGCTTGCAGAGAGGTCTGCAAGAGGCTGGTCAAATGATCTCTTTTACAATCATGTTTCGAACCAGCTCAACAGCATCTCTGTCGTTGCCAGCCACAGCCACCCAAACCTTGCTTTTGCCTTCTCCCATAGCCAGGCATTTTACGACCACTCGGTTGCCTTTGTAGGTTCCGTAGATCCCGTATTCGTTCTCGACCTGGTTTTCCAGGCAAATTTTCTGAAGGGCAAAAGAGCTCTGTATTTCACAGGCTGCTGCAGATTTATCGAGATCTTTAAACCAGGACCAAAGTTCTGGTGCTTTCTCGGGTTCCTGGGCAAAACATGCACCACTGAATAAAACCAATGCCAGAATCAACTTTTTCACGCACGTTCCTAGTCTTGAAAATTAGCCCCATCTCAGGCATCTAAAGCCAGCATCAGCTGCAGCCTGAAACACATAGAGTCTCGTTAGCCATCACCCTCTATTTTTCTCAATCACCTGCAGAAGATGCAAACTGGCGATTGAAAGCGCGGCGACAGCAACATTTGTTGTTACAGGGTTGAACGCGCCACCCAGAAGCGTGGGCTGAACCAGCACTACGAATGCCAACAACCCAACCATTGCGACTAATGTAAGCAGTATTGGCCAGCGCTGCCGCCAAAATATCAAGATAGCAACGCCCATGGCAATCTCTAATACACCAGCGATAGTGGCCAACTGAACTGCCTCAGAGCGTGAAAACCCTATCGCCATGTTCATTGCCAGCTCATCGTCATGGGGGTAGAGCAATTTGGGAATCAAGCCTTGATAGAACCAAATAAAAGCAATGGTGCCCCGGCATACTGCGTAGCTTAAAAGAGGACTATTCACCCAGAAACCTTGAATCATGATCTTTGTTGGGGATGACACAAACATCATAGCGACCGAACAGCTTGTAGCGGTTTAATGCAATTCGGTCGTATAGCCAGTCTCGAATCACTGATGGCACAACCCAACCAATACAGGCCAATGGCCACGGCCATGGCAGTTCACGCATTACCCTGAAAAAGGCAGCAGATTTGGTATAAATATTCGGCCCCTCAGCAAGTAGCATGGTGTCGTAGTAGTCCGTCGGGAAACCGTGGGACCGAAGAATCGCCTGGCCTTCAGGTGATTGAACGGTCGCTAATTTAAATCGACGTTTTTTATCGAACCTGATAAGGAAGCGCGCCCATGCGGCGCACAATCGACACACCCCATCGAACAAAACCACAGGCTCCTGCGTAGCAACATTTGGGTGGGATTGCGGTTTCTGTTTCATATTAATGTGGCATTATCGGTGCGTCTCGATTGAATTGGGGGGAACCCGAACCGGATTTCCTTCGGCATGATGGAAACAGATTCAAAGCCCGGATCTGCGATAACTTGGTCTGTAATACGCAGGCAGTTTCTGGTTAAATCCTGCCCAAGGCATACTGAACCGCCTGCTCGGCATGTATTTCTGTGGTGTCGTACAACTTAACCTCAGTATCCGAGCTCTGGATCAGCAGACCAATCTCCGTGCATCCCAAAATCACGCCCTGCGCACCGCGTTCAGCCAATGAGGCCACCACATCCAGGTACATAGCTTTTGAATCAGGCTTGACCACACCTTGGCACAACTCATTGTAAATCACAGAGTGAACAATCTCCCTTTCGGGCTCGTTTGGAACAACCACTTGGATACCGTGATCCTGAAGGCGTCCGATGTAAAACGTCTGCTCCATCGTAAATCGTGTTCCCAGCAGCCCCACACAGGTTATCCCATCCTTTTTGAGCACGTTGGCCGTGGCATCTGCGATGTGGAGGAGGGGAGCGTTTACTGAGCGTTCAAGTTGGGAAGCGACTTTATGCATGGTGTTCGTACAGAGAACCAAAAATTCTGCGCCTGCCGATTCAAGCGACTGGGCGACTGATTCCAATATGTCCCCTGTTGCCTGCCAGTTCCCTTGGTGTTGCAGTGCCTCAATCTCTGCAAAATCCACGCTATAGAGAACAAGCTTTGCCGAATGCAGGCCGCCGAGCTCGGCTCTTACCCTCTGGTTGATCAAGCGGTAGTAGGTTTGCGTCGATTCCCAGCTCATTCCGCCAATTAGACCTATTGTTTTCATGGAGAGCCTCGGTGTAGTCAATTTGAGTGGGGGCATCACCTCAATACTAGGGCACCCGGTGGACGGCTGTCACGCTAGGATCCTCCGGGATCAGAGCCAATAAGTCGGTAACCCCAATATCAACGCCTGCTTGTGAGAGCAGGGTAGACACTTGTCCCCGATGGTGAGTCTGATGATTAAAGAAGTGAAGAATCAGACTCGAATACCGCCTGTTGGCCGGAACTCCCTTGGTGTTGTGGTAGCTGAGAACGAAATCCAGATCACTTTCGGTCAGCTCGGCTATCCAGTTAATGATTTGCTGGTCTAGCCAAGCCCGATGTTCAGATAGGCGACCAATATCGTCAAACACTGTTTGGCTTAGGCTTGTCGGATTTGGAAGGTTAGCGACCTTCTGCAAGGAACTCGCGCAGGATGGATGAGTGGCAAAGCGTTTTAGCCAAACAGTATCACCAACCAGAATATGATTAAGCGTGCCCAGAATGGAGCCAAAAAAGGCACCGCGGTCTTCCGCCAATTCTAATTCAGAGAGTTGGCCTGCGGCCTCGTAGATCTTGGAGTTCATCCACTGATTGTAAGTAGCTAACAATTCAAAATGCTGTTTTAAGCTCATCAGTGTTGCTCTCTTGGTTAATATTCAGTCGACCAGTGCTGACTCGGTATCGGGAAACCCCGGGAGCTCAAAATTATCATCTTATGATTGGTGTAGCTCAACAGCTGCTTCCTCCCTCTCTCTGCGGAGCCGTCGGCCTGACGGATCGCTACAGCGTGTTGTGGGAGCAGGGGGGTGATCCCCGGCTACACGATTGGCCGTGAACCGCACGGACTCAAGAAAAAAGCCATAATTGCGAGATGCTAGCAATGACACACCATAGCACCACAATAAGCGGAGATACTCGCCACACTACAAGTAGACCGAAGGCGACGAGCACAATAACCAAATCTGCCGAGCTGGTTATGCCAGATGTGAAGATGGGGTTGTAAAGGGCGGCTGCTAATAGGCCAACAACTGCCGCATTAGCCCCGGCAATAGCGCGGCCCGCCGTCGGGTGGCGTGAAAAAACACCCCAGAACGGGAGAACGCCAGCCACCAAAAGAAACCCCGGCAGAAAAATGAAGACCAGCGCCGTAGCTGCCATAAGGTAAGTATTCTCCAAAGGCGACACTATCGCGCCAAGGTAAGCTGAGAAAGCAAACATAGGCCCGGGAATTGCCTGAGATGCGCCGTAGCCAGACAAAAACTGCTCGGAAGCGATCCAGCCAGTCGAAACGACGGAATCTTGGAGCAGGGGGAGGACTACATGACCGCCACCGAATACCAATGCGCCCGCTCGATAAAACGCCTCAACAACTGATGCGAAATCTGGTTTCCCCGTTGCAATAAACGGTAAGCCAAACAGCAGGGCTACAAAAAGTACAAGCAGCATCCCGCCGACTCGTGGGCCGTAGCAAAGTTGAAACCCGCTATCGCTTTCAGGTGCAGTTATCTCTCGTATGAAATACGCACCTATAACAGCCGCTGCTATAACGACAGCAAGTTGAGCAAAAGTAGAAGACACGAGCAATAACGCCGCAGCTGATAACACAGCAATAATTCTTCTTAGCGCATCGGAGCACAACTTCTTGGACATGCCTAAAACAGCATCGGCGACCACGGCGCAAGCTACAAGCTTTAAGCCATGCACGGCAGCCTCTCCGGTGGCGCCAGTAAGTAAGGGTATAGCGGCAGCAAAGGCTAAAAGCAGAAGCACCGACGGCAGGGTGAAAGCGATAAAAGCGGCGAGCGCCCCAAGCCAGCCTGCGCGAAGTAGTCCGAGAGTAAACCCCAATTGACTACTAGCCGGGCCGGGTAAGAACTGGCAGAGTGCAAGCAATTGCCCGAACTGCTCTTCACTCAGCCAACGACGGCGTTCAACCATTTCCGTTCTGAAGTAACCCAGATGAGCGATTGGCCCACCGAAAGACGTTAGGCCGAGTTTTAAGAATGCGAAGAACACTTCTGCAGGATTACCGGATGGCAATTTCACTTTACAATCGGATTTGAGTGCGTGTTCTGATGGAAGCCTGATCGTAGTTGTAGTGTTTGAAACGGGGACATTCCGACGGCTCCTTGTCTGTTTGCGCTATGCTAGCAAAATCGGTTTGATCTGGGGCTTTTTTTACAGCCTTAACGCCTCACGTAAATGGATGCCCACCTAAGCAAAATTTTAGCATGCAGGATGAGCTCAGTGATCAAACGAGCCCCAAAAACTTCTTTATTTCACTGGCCACTTTTCGCTGCTTTTTGTGCCCCATAGACGCCATGGATGTCACCGTATAAGGCCCATTAGTGGTATCAATATGAACAACACCAGCATGAGAGGAGGTTCCCTTTCCAGTGCGAATGGAAACTCCCTCGATTAAGGAAATAGGTACTGAAAAAGTCTTCTTTGAGATCAATCGTGTCGAGTGGATCAGCACTTCTTCTTTTTCCAGTGAAATGACAACCACTCGATAATCCAACAGGCATGAGAAAACGACGACGCAAAAAAGGATGATCGCCAGATCGACTGCGCTTGCTTTTCCGGCGAACCAGCCATACACGGCACCCATTAAAACAACACCGCAGAAGCCAGCGAGCATGCCGGGAAAACTGCTAATCTCAAGTACCTCGTTAGATGACTGAATTCGATTCATAGCAACCTCGCTCGCTGTCAGTTTCACAGGTATTTGACCACATTTTAGCTGGGCCTGTAGTGGCACCCGCTAAACTAAGGACACCCCCGTGCTTAAGGCGTTCTCAGTGTTATTGATGCGTGTCCACTGAAGTGGGGGAAGCCCACGAGGCCGTGTATTAAGCTGGAAGGCAAAGGCGTCAAGCTCCTCCTGACTGAACACCGACAGGTCGGTTCCCTTGGGCATGTATTGCCGCAACAAGCCATTGGTGTTTTCATTGATGGCTCGTTGCCAGAGGCTGTGGGGATCAGCAAAGTAGATCGCCGTCCCCGTCTTTTGGGTGATCTCAGCATGACGCACGAGCTCTCGACCCTGATCGTAAAAGCCCTTGCGGGTCTTGCTGTTCAAGCGCCCACACCATTATTTCCCGGCTCTCTTCAATCACAGCCCCATCACAACACTGTAAAACAGGCACGGTGCCTTTCGGGCTAACCGCGAGCATTTGAGCCGGCTTGTTTTTCAGTGTTATCTCTCGCAGCTCCACCTGCAGCCCGGCAAACAAGAGGCCGAGCCGGGCGCGCATGGCATAGGGGCAGCGGCGAAAAGAGTAGAGGCTATGAAGTGAAGAGGCCATGGTATTTTCGCCGTTGAATCGAGATAAAAGGGCACAGAGTCGGGGACTCCAGTGGTCCCCTAACTATCCAGAAACGCGATAAGCTTTTTAGCGACATCGTCAGGGCGCTCTTCGGTTATCCAATGCGCCGCGTCGATCCACTCCAGACGCGTGTTCGGTATCGCGCTTTTCAGCATCTCAGCGTATTCCGGCTTCTGGAACTTATCATGTTGTCCCCATAGCATAAGGGTTTCATGGGGAATATTTTTCAGTTCATCAGCAATCGCGAGGGTGTATTCCGGATTGAGCCTGCGCAGGTTTCTGAAAAAAGCTCGCTTGCCTGTTTCACCCTGCCAGGGGTGCACAACAATATCGGCAAGCTCAGAGGTGGCATTGGATTCATCATGCATGCCCTTGGGCAGGAAGTCGCGAAGCATCTGCTCCAGTTCCTGCACGCTCATCTGCTCTTCCGCCCCCGGCTCCTGTAAGGGCTTGAAGTCGGGAATCGGCCAGGAGTCGAAGCAGACAGCATCGGCAAGCACCAGCCGGTTTATGCGTTCCGGGTGATTTACCGCCAGTATCTGGGCAACACCACCGCCAATATCATGGGCCACAAGGTCTGCACAGCGCACACCCAGTGCATCCATAAGGCCGGCAAGTATTTTGCTTTGTGCCGCGATCGATACATCCGCATCAAGCGGTTTATCCGATTTACCGTAATTTAGCATGTCTGGCACGATCACCCGGTAAGTCTGCGCAAGCTGCGGGATGATCTTGCGCCAGA
The DNA here is from genome assembly GCF_018860765.1 of Marinobacter salexigens. GTDB lineage: Bacteria > Pseudomonadota > Gammaproteobacteria > Pseudomonadales > Oleiphilaceae > Marinobacter > Marinobacter salexigens_A. Next base: position 6,269 of record NZ_JAHKPV010000018.1, on the reverse strand, counting down.
GCATGCCGGACATCGGGATGCCGTGGAGCAAGATCAGCGGTGTTCCTTTGCCTTGATCCAGATAGGCAATACGGTGCCCGTCTACATGCAGATATTGGTGCTCAAAGTTTGATTCACTCATCGTAGCGCTCCTTTCATTTCACAGTTCGCAGTTCACGTTTTGCAAAGTGATCTGCTGCACATTCACGCTACTGAGTGAAAGCTCAGGGTTCAAATTATATTTGAGTAATCACTCAAAACACGCCTGTGTCCATCATCCCCTTGCGAGACAGCCTGATCCAACAGAGTAACTTCCGGCCCGGTCGCTGCAGAGTTATACGGTTAGGTAACCTTCGCCCGTAAGGGTATCTGGAAATGTTAGGTTCATCTGGCAACTTCAATTATGACGGTCGACCCAATACAGGTTCCGCTGTCATTAATTATTCAGGAGGCAAACTGATGTCGAATACACATAAGACAATCAACCCTGCCACAGAAGAAGTTCTTGAAACCTATACCCTGATGTCCAGGCAAGACGCCGAGGGCATCATTGAGCAGAGTCACCATGCGTTTCTCAACTGGCGTAAAACCGGATTTGAAGAGCGTGCGGATGCCCTGCGCAAAACCGCTGCCCTGATTCGGGAGCGCCAGGATGACTACGCCGAATTGATGACCCGGGAAATGGGTAAAACCCTGGCAGAGGGCAAACAGGAATGTGAGTTGTGTGCGGCGGTTTGTGAGTACACCGCTGAACAGGGCCCCACCGAACTGGCGGATGAAACAAGAGAGCTGGAAGGTGGTCGTGCCGTGGTTTCCTATCAGCCGCAAGGCGTGATCTACGGCATACAGCCGTGGAATTTTCCGCTTTACCAGGTTATTCGTTACAGCGCTGCCAACCTTATGGCGGGTAACACCGTGCTATTGAAACATGCCAATAACGTATGGGCATGGCTCTGGAAGTTGAAAAACTATACCGCGATGCCGGCATGCCGGAGCACGCCTTCCGCACGCTGTTAATTGACCATGAGGTGTCAGACGCCGTTATCGAACACAAACTGGTGCGTGGCGTAACGCTGACGGGTAGCCCCAACGCTGGCAGGGCAGTGGCCCAGCGAGCAGCTAAAGTGCTGAAGAAGACTGTACTGGAACTGGGCAGCAATGATGCCTATCTGGTATTGGCAAATGCCAACATCAAGAAGGCCGTGCAATTATGCGTTCAGGGCCGTACCTACAATGCGGGCCAGACCTGCGTCGCTGCGAAGCGCTTTATCGTTGAAGAACCCGTGTACGAAGAGTTCAGGGATGCCTACCTGGCTGAAATGGAAAAGCTCAATTTTGGTGATCCCACACACAGTGATACCAAAATGGGCCCCATGGCTCGCGAAGACCTCAGAGACGGGCTGCATGAGCAGGTTCGCAAGTCGATTGAGAACGGCGCAACCTGTTCGTTGGGTGGTGAAATTCCCGAAGACAAAGGTTACTTCTACCCACCCACCATATTGGAAAACGTGGTGCCAGGGCAGCCAGCGTATGACGATGAGCTGTTTGGGCCGGTAGCGGCGCTGATTAAGGTAAAAGATGTAGCAGAGGCTATGCGAGTGGCAAACGACTCCATTTATGGTCTGGGCGGTGGCATCTTCAGCGCCGACGAAGAAGAGGCTGTGCGCCTGGCTCGGGATGAATTCGACACAGGTATGGTTAATATCAATGGCTATAATCTGGCCAAGCCTAACCTGCCATTTGGTGGGGTAAAGCAGAGCGGTTATGGCCGCGAACATGGCGGCTTTGGCATGCTCGAATTTGTGAATGTGAAGTCTGTGATGGTGAGCGAGTCCTGATGCAGGTATAGCCAGTACTGTGCTTGGGTAACTCCACGTTACCCAAGCACACCCCCAACAAAACCTTCAAGCTTTCCATTAGCCGGCTTATTGTCTTTGGATCAGCACCCGCTGGATGACATGACTCCAGGTGCGATCTTTTGCATCGCTGGCATGCTGCTCAGCCCGGCTCCGGGCTTCTGCCTGACCGGCGCTTGAAACAAAGGACGTAAACTGTTTGGTCACGGCCTGATGATAGCTCCTGAAAGCAGCTTCACAGCCCGCTTGTGCACCCTTGGCGATGTCTGAAGGTGGTGCGGATGTGATATGGCTGAAGCGATCGGCTTCACTGGCCATGCAGTCCTGGTACGCTACGTATTTTTCGTTAAGATTGGCACTGAGGGCTTTCTTTTCATCGGTGGTCAAATTCGGCGCAGGCGAAAGAGCCGCGCAACTGGCCAGCGACCCGCACAATGCCACCACGATGGTAGCGCCCCGCCAACGAGCAGCATCAAAGAAGCTCATACCTGTCATCCTTTTATGATGTTCATTGAGATTAGTATTCTCCCGGTAAAACCTGCGCCTAAAAATTGCAGAGGGCAGGCTCTAACTGGCCCCTGTTTGTGAAAATGTCCGCAAGTGCCAGTGTGCCTGCTTCCAGGGGGCTGCCTTTTCGGTAAACGATGGATAGCTGAACATGCTTTGGACCATGTGTCACGGGCGTCATCACCAGGGACTTTTCATACCGGCTCCCGACCACCATGTTCTTGCCAATAATGGTGTAACCCAAACCGGCCGAGATACAGCCCAAAACCCCATCCGCACTGCTCATGATCATGAGTTCATCGCTGACGCGTCCTACTTTTTGCTGCCATAAAACTGCATGGTTTCTGTAACCGCAACCTTCTTCGCGCACAAACAGCACGGGGTCATAATGGCTTCCCGCAGGGGTCACCATAACCAGCTCTTCATTCACAATAGGAATAACACAGAGCTTTTCATGTGCGGGGGCATTGCCTATGGCGGCGCAATCCACCTTGTTGTTCAACACAGCACCTACGAGCCTGTCGCTGGTGTCCGTATAGATTCTGGTCTGGATATTCGGGTAACTCTGTTTGAGCTGCTTGAGTGCTAAAGGCATGTGAACCGCTGCAAAGGTTTCTGGCATTCCCACCCTTAACTCATAGTTACCTTTATCACGCAAAATGGCAGATTTAGCCTGGTACTCCAGCTCCAGAATCTCGTCCGCATACTGGTAGAGCTGTTGCCCGCTGGGGGTTAGCTGCAGCTTTCTGCCTGCCAGTGTGAACAGCCTGGTATCCAGCTCACTTTCCAGCTTTTTAATCCGACTGGTGATGTTCGACTGAACAGTATGAAGCTTATCTGCTGCGCCCTTGATGCCACCTTCATCGACCAGGGTTTTAAAGGTCTTCAATGCCAGGATTTCCATACAGTTCTCTTAAAAAGAAATAAATGTTCTTGATAATTCAATATTTAAGATTACCAGACGGGAGTAATCTTTGCTGAAAATCATTTAATAACAGCATGGTGGGAATCTTGATGGAGCTTACACGGACCCGAGTCTACTTGGCCGGAATCTGCAGCCTGATCGTAACCGTTGGCGTAGCCCGTCTTTCCTACAGTCTTGTACTGCCCATCATGCAGAGCGGAGCAAGCCTCACCGAAGTAGGTGGTGGCTGGCTGGCGACCACTAATTTTATGGGGTACATGGCCGGGGTGCTACTTGCATCCAGGCTGCACAACCTCAACTACAAATACAATCTGCACAGGGCCTATCTTCTGCTAAGCATAGGCACTTCAGCCGCCATGGTGATGACCACGGACGTTGTTGTCTGGGCTGTATTACGATTCATTGCCGGGGTTTGTGCATCCGGGGGCCTTATCATTGCCTCCGGCCTGATTCTGAAATGGCTGGTGAAGAATGATCATCGCGCTGAATTAGGCATTCATTTCGCCGGTATCGGTGTGAGCATCATAGCCACATCCGTTTTAGTCGAAGTAATGCTCACTCTGTCGGCCAACTGGCAGCAACAGTGGTTGGCGCTGGCCGTGATGGCGGGCATTGTCGCTATTCCCGCATGGTTATGGATTCCGCACCCTCTGGTGGATGGGCAGGACGCAACGACCACAGAAGATAACCCCCCAGGCCGGGCGTTTACCACGCTCATGATGCTTGCTTATTTTTGTGCCGGGTACGGATACGCTGTCAGTTCCACCTTCATTGTGGACATTGTAGAAAGAACAAAAGGGCTGGAGGGGCAGGGGACACTGGCGTTTTTGCTGGTAGGGATTGCCGCCATGCCAGCGACACTGGTGTGGGACAGAATTGCGAGAAGAACCGGCTATCTTTATGCACTTCTGGCGGCTTACATTCTTCAGGTGGTTGGCATTATTCTGCCTGTCATTAATGACAGCTTAACGGCGTTATTGTTAAGTGCATTCCTGTTTGGCGGAACCTTTATTGCCTGTGTCAGCCTGGTACTCACCATGGCTGGAAAGTTCTTCCCAAGCAATCCAGCCCGATTTATGGGCGTAATGACACTGGCTTATGGAGCGGCGCAAATCATCGCCCCCGCCTTTACGGGGTACCTTACTGAAGCGTTTGGTAGCTACAACCTTGGATTATACTTTTCAGCGGGAATCATGATTATAGGTGTTACCTTCTTGCTGGGATTGGTGCGCCTGGAAAGACTCCCCGTGTGAGACGGGGTTCCCGAATCCTAGTGGACGCCTGTTCCTGCACCCATCTCCATGCGTCTTGCAGATTGCTATTTCCTTTTCTGAAATGCCAGCAAATACCAACATGCCAATGTTAAGCAGAGGTGCCGATCCAAGCAGCTAAGTGAGTTGGGATAGTGTGATTACAGCCGTACTTCCGTAGAGAGTGGGGTGCTCAATTTCGCAGCATAACTAACCCATGATGATCGGGCTAAAGTGTGCGTTCGTACCTGTAACCTTGTAATCTCTCGCACCTTGTCAAAACGAACCCCAGCAAAAGGAAGAACCATGCCGGCACAGACTCATTCATCCCCCCGTGGAGGTAAATGGCCAGTTATTGCGGCCTGGCTTGGCATAATACTGCTGATTCTGGCCGGGCTGCTCATGGGATTGGCTGGGCCGGCCTACAGGGCAGAGTGGATAGGCCTTGGAACTTCTTTCGGCATGCTGCGCCAGGGTGCGCAAGTCGCTTTAGGTGCAGCGGCGTTGGGGCTGATCACGCTGGTGATATCCGGGCGATCACGCCGGTGGCGCCCAGCCGTTGTCGGATTGCTGGTCAGCCTTGCGGTGTTTTTCATGATTGCCATCCCCATGGAGATGAAACACAAAGCCCAGACTGTGCCACCCATACACGACATAACAACCGATATGGAGAACCCGCCCACCTTTGTTTTGCTGGCCGCTGCCCGAGAGGAAGCGCCCAACGCGGTGGACTACCCGGGGGAAGACACTGCCACCCTGCAACTGGCGGCTTACCCTGAGTTGAAGCCGATTGTTCTGGACGGTTCACTGGCGAGTGCTATGGATGCAGCAAAGGCAGTGCTTCAAGTACGGAAATGGGAGCTTGCCGGCACAACTGAAAACACCCTAGAGGCTACAGCAACCACTCGCTGGTTCGGGTTCAAAGACGACGTTGTAATCCGGATGACGGAAACCCCGGCGGGTGTTCAGGTAGACATGCGTTCTGCCTCAAGGGTAGGGAAGAGCGACCTGGGCGCAAACGCCGTACGAATTCAGGCTTTCCTTGAAGACCTGGCGAGAAACTCTGCCCTTTGACGTACGGGGTGCGATAGCCGTTTAGGACGGCGTTATGGTTCCGGTCACCGGAAGACCGGCCCTAGAAACGTGGTAGGTGCGGCGACCCGCTTCTCGGGTTCCTCTGACGTGCTTACTTCAAAGGTAATATTGGTAACCTCACCCCGGAGGCTTGCAGGATCCATTTCAAGAATGATCGGGATTTCTCTTTTCTCACCGGCTCTTAGCTTGACTTCGTCCAACCCGGACATGTTGATATCCCTGGTACCTGAGACGTGGATAAAGGCATATCTCATTTCAGTTGCCTTATTCGTTAGATTAAGCAGATAACTGTTTTCAATGTTTTTCGAGCCGTTATACCGAAAAAGCCCCCTGTCTCTTTCGATCTCCAACGCCATTAACGGTCGCGCCATCAAAACTGGGGGAAGTCCAGGATGGACTTCCCCCAATAAAATGGACACGCCCCATCAGTTAATTCCCTCGAACTCTATCGGAGTCCGGTAACCAAGGCTACTGTGCAGCCGCAGGCTGTTATAAAAGCGTTCAATATAGTTACTTATATGTTTCCGTAACTGCCGCATTGTCACGAAGCTGGTGGCATGCAGCAATTCTCCCTTCAACGTCTTGAAGAAGGACTCCACCTCCGCATTATCCGTGCACTGTCCAGGTCGGTTCATGCGTAAGCGCTCCACGAACCCC
>NZ_JAHKPV010000007.1 GCF_018860765.1 Marinobacter salexigens | reverse complement strand
GTAGTTCGTGGAGCGCTTACGTCGCACCGGTGTCCACGACCTGCTGAACAACGTCCAGCAAATCCCGTACTGAACGACCCAGACGGCTAAGTTCGTGAACGTGAACCAGATCCCCTTCGCGGAGATTTTGCAGCATGGCGGTCAACTGGGGGCGGTTCAGGTCTTTACCGGATAGCTTGTCTTCATACTCCCGGTCTACGTTCATTCCGGGAAGCTGGCGGTCGGTTTTCTGTTCAGCGGTGGACACACGACGATAGATGAATTCCATGGTGCTTCCTCATGGTGGTGAATTCGCCGTTGTGTATCCCATGGATTATAGAGCCAAAGGAGAAGTGTCAAGTATACAGTTAATCCGACCTTTAGTGGACGCTTTTCTAGGTGTATCCGGTGGGTGTACCCAAAGTGACAGGTCGAATGGACTACGAAAGTCGATGAAATCCGAAAAAGATACATACCTGTGTAGTAAACAATATTGCAGGAGTGCTCCATGACTACACCCAAAACCACCAAAAAGAACTTCTCGCTTCCCCATTACATCGTTGAGCAGCTGGACGATGTATCCCGGCAAACAGGTTTCAGTCAGTCGAACCTAGTGCTTCAGGCGTTGGGGGAGTACCTGCACCGGTATGAGCAGGATGACACTACAGAGAACTGGATGTATTTCCGGGGAAAGTGTTCTGGGGGTGCTACCGGATAATCGAAAAAAGCGATTAGTGTTGAGTTATTAATCAAAAATAACAATCAATAAAAGGGCAAAAATTCCAGAAAGTGCGCCTACATATTTCTGGACATTTTTTGTTGGGATGGGCACCGCTGCCGTGCAGGGATTCTGCCCACCCTTTACCAACGGGAACCACCACCTTCGGGACGGCTCTTGATGGCGAAGCTATGTCTGTCCGTACCTGTAAGGGGAAGGAAGTGACAATAACAATAATAAAAGTGAGACAACAGAATGAACACAGTAGTACAGACACCCCAACGGGGTGTATTGGGCGAAGCCCAATCCCCAATGATCAAGTATGAAACCACCGCGTTCACGCGGGAAGCCTTGAAGCGGGGAATGTCCCGGCTGGCTTTCGATACGAAGCCAACGGCTTTACTGACCTTGACCGTTCAGGAACCCCGCATCCGCTACCGGAATGACGATGGTCGTTGGCTGGTGCCAGATCAGACGTTGATGAAGAAGGCGAACAACCTGTTGCACTTCATAAACTCTGACCTGTTCGGGTCAAAGTACCGCGACAAAAACAAAGGATTCAAAGGATTCGGTTGTATCGAAAAACAGGCGAACCACCAGCCCCATCTACACTTGGCAATCACGAACCCGATGCCGCCCAAATTCTACCTGAAAGCCAAGAAGGTTCTGTTTAAGAAGTTGAAGAAGTTCAGCCTATTCCACGAATCAGGAACGGACCTTCGTCTGATCGGGGGAGACGATGCCGATTATTGGCGCATTGGTGACTATCTGGGCAAAGACGGTCGCCTGCTGACTATGGGTCCGGCTGGCGTTTACTGACGGGGTGCCCACATAACGGTATAATGGTCACGCACCTTCTGGAGAGTTGGCGGATCACAGGCAAGCCAACAACGAAGGTTCGTGACCATGAGTTTTTCTGATTTTCCTGCCTTATTGCTGGAACACGGTTTCACCCCTGAAACCTATGAATTCGAATCCACCAGCCTTGGATTCCAGCACGAGATATACAACGCACTGATACACCACAGCCCGGTATTCCGGGAGCAGTCCCGGATTCGCGAACAGCTGGATGTTCCCGGTGAGATGATCCGCTGTGACCTGTTCACCTATGCCGGTGACCTGAAAACCGCTGTCCCCTTCTTCTACCGCCAGTGGTTCGAAGAACTCCGGTATGAAAACCCACTCCGGGAAGTGCTGATTCTGGATCGTGCCCACCACTCCGCACAGATACGCGCATTGACCATTAGCCAGTGCAACGCGATGACCTTTCGTTTTAACATCAAGTGAGGTGATGCTATGAACCGATTCAAAAAAGAAGAACTCCGAAAGGGACGGGAAGCCCGCACCGGGAAAACCGCCAGCGAGATCGAAGCCATTGACCGGGAAGATCGACTGAAAGCCAAGATCGAAGAACTTGCCCGGAAAATCCACATTGACCGGTTCCCGGAAGAATACGACCACTACCACGACTCCATCTCTGACGCAGCTGACCGCAGTCGCGGTATCAATCCTATGTTAGCTGATTACATTGCCAAGATCGCAGAAAAGCGCCGGAGAGACGGTGTAGCGCCCCTTGGTGATGACGGTATGCCCGTTTCCACGGATTCATGGGAAATCGCATACCGTGAAGCTGAAGCCCGGTTACGTGGGGATTCTGACGACTAACACCGGTTCTTCATCGGGGTGACCATAAATACCGGGGTCACCTTGATGGAGTGCTCAATGAAACCAACGAAGAAAAAGAATCTGGTCATTACCGGGCTTTCTGAAGAACACCTTCAGGCGTTTCTGGACTGGGCTGATGCCCTTGAATTAAGCCGGGACCAGCTGTTGATTGCCCTGATGATCAATGCCGGGTTTGTGGATGGTGGGCTTGGAGCGTTTATGCCCAATCAAACCGCGTGTGAGGAATGGGGAGAACTGCTGATTCGGCGAATTGCTCAACTAGCTAATGCATGAGGTGGAAATTTGATTAGCCTGCTGTCGGTAATGATGGTCGTCATCTGGTTCGCGGTATCGATGCTGTGTATCAGTTACTTCAACGAACACGTCTACAACAGTTGGGATGAATGGGATGCCCTGCCCATCTGGGTCAGGGTTACATCCCTACTGTTAGGACCAGTGCTGTTCATCTGGTGGTGGGTTCGCTGAAAATTAAGAGCGAATCCCGCGCTTCCAGTGCATGATCTTACTGAAATCAATGCATGCATAAGTTAACTTATTGATTATTTTCTGATTATCTTTTAGGTGTTTTGGTTTGATGTAGCGGTTTACCGTTACACTTTTCCCATCAGGTTTCTGTCCGACTAGGTGGGCAATGTGGTGGCTTGGGATGTGATATTCATGATCAAGCTTGGTTTCAACGGTATGTCTGAATGAGTGGAACACTGGATCAGTACCGTCATTCTTGCCACGACGGATGCCGCAATTTTTCTCATTTATGTACGTATCGCAGAACCAACGAGAGAAGCGTTGACCGTATCCATCCCTTTTCTTGGTCAGATCGGGGAAAAGTCTGGGGTGGTTCAGTTGTCTTACGTAGTCTAGAAAACCCATTTTTATGAGCTGCTTGTGGATTGGGACCATTCGCGCATGATGGGCTTTCTTAATCGACTTGTCTTCTTCTTGATTGATGTCGATATACCAGATGCCTGTTTCATCGTCTTGACGAATGTCAGACTTGTACAGCTGGCAAAGTTCTGACTGACGGGCTCCGGTGAATAGTGCTAGAAGTGGAACCCAGTAATAGGAAGCCCTTTTGTGACCTGTGACTGTGTACTCTTTCGATTCAAACAGGCGGCGTAATTCGTCATCAGTAAAAGTAGAGCGTTGTTCATGGTCAGGCTTTTGATCAAACCGGATGCCTTGGAGTGGGTAATGTAGGTCAGGCAGGGCATAGTTGTTCTTTGTCATCCATTGAAGAAACATAGACGCGCGACCGAGATAGCTTTTCAAAGTGTTGCCCGATAGCTTTGCGTCATCAGGAATATCCATCTCCAAAATTTCCGCAATAGTCTTGTTCGCGTAAATGCCTTTTGTTCGATTTTTGGGCAGACTTAAAAGCGCATTTTTGAATGCGACGATGCTGCTTCGTTGGAGATCGGAACCATTCAAATCTCCCAACACATGAATGAGTAGTTCTAACTTGGGCTTGATGCTGTCTGAATTTTTCTTGATGTTTTTGGGTGACCAGCCCTTTTTGGCTTCTTCCAAGTATTCAGCTATCAAGGAGCTAAGGGGGCGTGAGTCGAGTGATGGTCCACGTATTGATCTCAGCTCGGTTTGTAGCTGCGTGATGGACTCTTTGCATGCTTGCAGTTCACTCAGTGCCTGTGGGTCATTCGGATTCACTGCAGCGGCAGAGTTGTGCTTGTCCCTTAACGTCCGGTAATCGATAGCCCGCCCAAGAAGCGCGCTCTCGTATGAATTCAGTTGTGTGAGATAGCTTTCAATTTCATCCCATGCCTTTAAGCCTGTGGTATTGGCATCGTAATTCCCCAAGACCTTCATGGCTTCATTGAACATTTCGATGTTATCGAAAAATCTAGCCTTAACTTCGTCGAACATCAGCCATAACCTGCGGGCACGAACCACTGCTTCACTGCGATTGCGCGTGCCGAGTGATTTTCTAAAGAAGGCTCTATTTTGCCTCAACTGGCGCGGTATTCGAATCTGAAAGACGAATATGCCAAGGCGGTTGGTAGTGATGTATGTGGGAGTTCGAAGGGTCATTGTATCGCACCGTGTAACTCACCGGTGCGATACAATGATTTTTTGACAATTTAAGCTATTGATTTCTAAGCTTAAATTTTCGAGATTTGGTGGAGACGGCGGGAATTGAACCCGCGTCCGCCAGCACTATGCCTTGAGATCTACATGTTTATGTCCTTCAATTGATTTAACCTCAAGCGACCCGAAGGCCAGGGTGCAAGAGGCGAGTTCTTTAAATCTTAGCCGTTAGCCAGTGAACTCTGGATAACGGAGCATCCCGTAAGCGATGACGTCCTGAGATGTAGCTCTGGGCTACGGGCGACCCAGTCAGGACGACTAGCAGCTTACGCTGCTAGTGCGTAGTTTTCGTCGTTTGCGACTATTGCATTGCAGCTTTGGATTAACGAGATTCGCTGCCATCTCGACATGCACCCAAGGGTTCGCCACCAGCGTCGAAGCCATGTCGTCCCCTTACTCACAGTATATGTGGGCGCCTTGCCTGACTTCAAGGCCTCTTTGTTGTTGTTTTGCACAGGAGGCGTTCATGCCGTTCTAATTGCCGTTTTAACGCCTATGAGACCTGGCGCGTACTGCTTTGCTGGCGGCCTGCCAGAGCCGCGTGGCTCAGTGCTTTGAAGCTTTCGTGGAAGTAGTTCATTACGGCGTTGGGGTCTGCATGGATAGCTTTGTCCACCGTAATGCCGAACTGTACGGTACCCGCGTAGCTGAAAATGCTTATGCCAATACCGATATTGCCGCTTTGTGGTACCCAGAACATGGGTTGCACCAACTTACTGCCTGCCAGATAAACCGGCTCTCTGGGGCCGGGTACGTTGGTAAGCACTGCGGAGGCCTTGTTGCTGAGCAAATCCAACGCACGTCGCTCCAGTATGTCCGGGCCGCGGCCGAACAGGTCCAGCAAGCTGTAGGTAACTTGTGCTTGGTAGGACTGTTTGAGGCGGTTCATGTTTTCCTGCACCTGCCGAAAGCACATGATCGGATCCGCGATTTCAACCGGTAGGCAGACCAGCACCAGACCAAACTGGTTTCCAAGTGTTTCGATCGGTTGATTGAGTGGTCGCAGATTAAAAGGCACCGCCACACGAATGCCGCAATCCGGAATAACTTCCTTGCTCGCTTTAAAATGCCGGTGCAGAGCGCCCGTTGTTGCGCACAACAGTATATCGTTGACGGTGCCGCCCAGCGCCTTAGCACAGGCTTTCACTTCCACTAGATCTAGCGGTTCGGCCCAAGCAACTTGTTTGCGACCAGAAAGTGGGCTTTTGAGGCAGGTTTTGGGCTCGAAGGGTGAAAGACCTAGTTTGAGCAAATCCGTGGCCACACCAGTGGCGGCAGTGGCAAGTTTTAACGGGTAGTTAGGTTGCGCGCGAACCGATTGCATGAACAAGCGGGCCTGACCTGTTGCCGCTTCGGTTGTGTCGAGGGCGCGATGCAGGAGTCGGCTCACTGCTGAGGATGCCGGTTGCTCTGGAACCTTACGTGGAGCAATTCGCCTACTGCCGGGCTCTGGCGTTTTGTCAGTGAGTGAAAGCAACACCCTCACAAGGGAAATGCCATCGGCGATACAATGATGGATGCGTATTAGAAGTGCGCAGCCACCTTGGTAGTTGTCTATATAGTGAATTTGCCAGAGGGGGTGGCGCAGATCCAGAGAGGTGCTGTTTAAATCACTGGTGAGTGCTTGGAGTTCGGCTTTGGCCGCCTTTCCCGGTAGCGCTATCCGATGTAGGTGGTTGTCGATATCGAACAGGGGGTCGTCTTGCCAATATACCTTGTCGCCCTCATCAATAATGCGCTGGCGAAACCGCTGAAAACGCAAAAAGCGTTCGTTGAGGATGAGCTTCAGGCGGCTTATGGGGATCGGCTTGTCAAATACCAAAACGGCCGCGATCATCATCGGGTTGCTTGGTGTGTCCATGCGCAACCATGAGCGATCCACCGAGGTCATTTGGGTTCGTTTGGGTGGCATGGGCCCTCCCCCTGCGATGCACCGTTCGAAGTATAAGTAGGAGTAACGCCTGATTATTTAGAGGTCAGGCGTTGCCGTCACGCAAAATCCGCTGTTTCTGGCGATTCCAATCCCGCTCTTTCTCGGTGGCGCGCTTGTCAAATAGCTTTTTGCCTTTCACTAAAGCGATTTCACACTTCACTTTATTCTTTTTCCAATACAGCGCCAGAGGCACGCAAGTTTGGCCCGCTTGGCTCGTTTCCCCAATCAGCTTGGCCAACTCTTTGGCATGAAGCAACAATTTGCGAGTGCGAGTGGGGTCGGCAATCACATGGGTAGACGCGGCCGTAAGAGGCTGGAAGTGGCCGCCTAGTAGAAAGGCCTCGCCGTCTTTAAGCAACACGTAAGCGTCAGTAATTTGGGCCTTGCCAGCTCGCAGTGATTTTACTTCCCAGCCGAGTAAAACCATCCCGGCTTCAAAGCGCTCTTCTATGTGGTATTCGTGTTTCGCCTTTTTGTTAAGGGCGATGGTACTGCTCGGCGTACCGGGTTTTTTCTTGCTCATGAATCAATTATCCGGATGCGGACGAATGAACGGGCCGATCTTGTGCAGACCGGAAAAACGGGCATTGTAGCTCAGGAGTGCCAGACTGGTCACGAAATGGCCTATACAAGGTGCTGGCAGTTCGTGCCTGAAGGAGCCCTTCGGCTACAATAGGGCGTCCAATACTATCTGAGACGAAAATGCCGACGCCATACCAGACACATATCGGGTCGTTTACCCGAAAAACAACCTTCTTCTGGGCTGCAGTGGGTGCAACTGTGGGGTTGGCCAACCTTTGGCAGTTCCCCTATTTGGCCAGCCTGCACGGCGGCGGACTATTTATCTTATTGTATCTCGGTTGTTTGCTGCTGGTCACTTTGCCTCTGATGGTGACTGAAGCCGTCATAGGCCGCCACGCCCGGCATGGCATTGTGCTGGCAATGGATGGCCTGATTCGCAGTGCAAAGCGCTCGCGACTTTGGATGGCCGTGGGCAGGCTCAGCGTGGTGAGTGCCTTTTTCGTTCTATCGTTTACTGCAGTGTTTGGCGCTATTGCGCTGGCCTATGTTTTTTTTGGCGCCACAAGTAAATTTTCCGGTGTAGACCAAGCCAGTGCCACCGGTATTCTTGCCGGGCTGGTGTCCGATCCGCGAGAGTTTCGTGTGTTCATGGGTTGGCATGCGTTCTTCTTGATTATGGTGCTGTGGGTGTCTGGCCAAGGGGTCGTCGGAGGGCTTGAGCGCGCATATAGAATCGTAGTGCCAGCCACTTTGGTGCTGCTCATGGCGCTGTTCGGGCTTGCTGCGTGGTACGGAAAAATTGATGCCGCAAGCAGTAAAATTATTGAAATGCACCCACAGGACCTTACATGGGCCAGCCTGAGTGCTGCGCTGTTTCATGCATTCTACACCTTGGGGTTAGGTATGGGGGTGTGGGCGGTTTTGGGCGCTTACACCACGCCGCACACCCAGCTTAAACGATCCATTTTAGCGGTCGTTTTGATGGATACCTTGGTTGCGATTTTGGCTGGGTTGATGATTTTTGCGATGGCTACGCAAAGCAATGTGTTTGACGGTGAGCGCGGTTTTAGCCTTTTGTTTATTTCGCTTCCGGTAGCGCTTTCAGAATTAGCTTCTAGCCAGTTCATTATTACTGCTGTATTTCTGGTGGTTGTGATGATTGTGTGGTCAACGTCTTTGGCTTTGCTCGAGCCGGTAGTTGGCTGGTTTCGTGAGTGGACGGCTGCGCCCCGCGGCCTATCAGTGATTCTGGTAGGGCTCGCAGTTTGGCTTGCGGGGCTGGTGTCCTTGTTTTCGTTTAACCTTTGGGCAGAGTACCTGGTAGGCGGAGCGACGGTTTTTCGTTGGCTGGAGCTGTTAACCGGTGGCTTGATGATTCCGCTGGTGGCCGTTCTTATCGCGTTTTTTACCGGCTGGGGTCTAACACGCAATCTATCTAAAACCATGCTGGGGAAAACGCCCGGAATTTTTGGCGCAATCTGGTTTTGGGTGATGCGCTTGGTGCTGCCTCTGGCTGTTGTCTATATTGGCATTCATTACACCGCGAGTTCACTCGGTAGCCTATGCGACAATGGCAGTGAAGCGTTTTGGTGCGAACCAGCGCCTGAGATGGTCGAGCGGGAAGGCGGTGGAGAGGCTTCTGAATCGGTGGGTGCGGGCGAGAGCGGTTCAAACCCGGATAAATCTACTGACGAGACGGGAGAACTGCTCCCGGCAGAGCAAGCACCTGAAAATAAGCCCGCTCAGCCGCAACTGGGCCCTGAAAGTGCCCCTAAAGACGACGATATCCTTTATCATAGCGTTTGATTGCAGCTATCTTTCGTTATCTGGCGGCTGTGGTCGGTCTTAATGTGTATTTGTAAGCAGGACAACCGGTTCCGATGCCCCATCAGATTGATAAAACAGCTCTGGTTATGCACTCTGCTGAGCGCATGTTTCACTTGGTAAATGATATTGCCCGTTATCCCGAGTTTTTGCCGTGGTGCTCAGGTGCCGAAATTCACCAGCAAAACTCGGATCAGATAATGGCATCGCTGGAAATTGCCAAAGGCGGAGTGCGGCACAAGCTCACTACGCGCAACCAGTTGCTGATGCCGGAGGCCATTGAAATGAATCTTGTGGATGGCCCATTTCGCAATCTCACAGGGCGATGGCACTTCAAGGCACTGGATGACAACGCGTGCAAAGTGGTTCTGACTCTGGAGTTTGAGTTTTCAGGCTCTCTGTCGCGAATGACTTTTGGGCCGGTGTTTAATCAGGCAGCCACAACTATGGTCGATGCGTTCTGCCGTCGGGCTGACGACATCTACAAAGGGGGCGCATAATGCCGCAGGTTGAAGTGGCCTACGCCCGGCCAGATAAACAGGAAATCGTGAAGGTGCAGGTGCCTGAAGGGGCATCGGCGATTGAGGCCGTGAAGTTGTCTGGCATTGTGGCTATTTTCCCGGAAATCGACGCGGATTCCATCGATATGGGGATTTTTGGCAAGGTGATCAAAAAGCCAGCTGAACATGAGTTAAGGGATGGAGACAGGGTAGAGCTGTACCGTCCGCTCAAGATCGACCCGAAGCAGGCGCGCCTGAATCGGGCCAAAAAGAAGTCTTGATCGGCTCAGTAAGCTGGTGTTTCGTCTAATAGTTGTGCTTCGTAATGGGAGTAACGGTCAGCGTCGTAATAGACGATGATGCGCTGCTCTTGGATATCGCCGCCGCGACGTTGGAAGGTGTAAACGTAGTACTCCCGCGAGCTATCGACGGGGTTGAGCATTAGAGGGCTCCCAAGCAACGCCTGAACCTGATTGCGGGGCATGCCTTCGCTGAGTTTGGACAGCTCTTCAGCAGTTACAATGTTGCCTTGTTGGACGTTGATCTTATAAACGCCCGGAAAAGCGCAACCGGATAGAATCAGAGTGAGAATGAGAGCTGTGAGCTTTTGCATCGCCGGAGGAAATCCTCTATCTTGAAATCGCCTGCCAAGGGCAGGTGTGGCACGGGTTAACCGTTAAATGGCGGCTTCATCATACCGGAAGCCGTGAGGCACACCAAAGAGTGAATAGTAACATGCCATCTGAAAACGCCGAACTACGTAAAGTCGGTCTTAAAGTAACTCTACCGAGAGTGAAGATATTCAACATTCTGGAAAGCGCCAAGGATCACCACCTTAGTGCCGAGGATGTGTATAAGCGGCTTCTGGATCAGGGTGACGATGTGGGTCTGGCCACTGTGTACCGCGTACTTACCCAGTTTGAGACTGCGGGGCTGGTGTTACGCCACAACTTTGAAGGCGGCCATGCAGTATTCGAGATGGCTGGAGAAGACCATCACGATCACATGGTTTGTACTCAAACAGGGCAAGTAATTGAGTTTGTTGATGAGGTGATTGAGGAGCGCCAAAAGAAAATAGCGAAAGAGCATGGTTACGAGATTGTCGAGCACAGCCTGATTCTTTACGTTAAGCCCTTAAAGTAAGCATTCAGCGCTAGAAGTGGTATAAAAAAGGGGCGGGCCGTTAAGCCTGCCCCAATAGCTCTCAAAGTTGAGAGGGGAATCGAGAGGGAATCTCGCCTGCGCCATCTGATCAGTGGTGGGTGGCCTGTCCCTTGGAAAACATTTCTGTCGCGTGGGCAAGGGTGTGTTCAGTCATATCCACGCCGCCTAGCATTCTTGCCACTTCACTAATCCTTCCCTGGTCGTCCAGAGATTCGATTTTCGAGAAAGTCGCGTCTTGCTGTGTGAATTTGCTAACAAATAAGTGTTGGTGGCACTGGGCTGCAACCTGTGGCAGGTGGGTCACGCAGATTACTTGGCCATTGGCTCCCAGTGAGCGCAATAGCTTGCCAACCACCTCAGCTGTGCCGCCGCCAATACCGACATCCACTTCGTCAAAGATCAGGGTTGGTGTTGTCGAAGTTTGAGCGACAACCACCTGAATCGCGAGGCTGATGCGTGACAGTTCGCCGCCGGACGCTACTTTGGCGAGAGGTCTTGCGGGTTGCCCTGGATTGGCACTCACCAAGAACTCTATTTCTTCAAGTCCGTGCGGTGCCGGTTCATCCTGATTGTTGCGGCTTAAGTGAGTAACAAACTGAACTGATGGCATGCTTAACTGAGCCAGCTCGCCAGCAATACGCTGCTCCAGCTCGCCCGCTGCCTTGGCTCGCATTTCTGAAAGCTTACGCGCTAGCTGATTGAAACGGTCGCGATGGCTTTCCAGCTCCTCTTCCAGCTTTTCTAGGCTACCTTCGCCACCGTCCAGTTCGGCTAGCTCTGCGCTTTGCCGTTTATGGAACTCGGGAAGCTCCTCGGGGTTGATGCGATGCTTGCGGGCCATCTGGTATATCGCGCTGAGCCTGTCTTCAACTTGGCTCAGGCGCGCGGGGTCGGCCTCGTAGTCATCCACAAAATGACGGAGGTTGTCGCCCGCCTCGCTGATTTGTATTTGTGCTTCGTTGAGCATTTGAATGGTGTCGGCTAACGCTGGTACCTCAACCGGTAACTGCTCCAGTTGCTGCAGTGCCTGGCGAACCAAACCTGCTGCGTTGGTTTCATCTTCGGTGCACAGCAGTGCGGCCTGCTGGGTGTTGTGAAGAATGGCGTCAGCTTGGCTAAGGTGCGCCTGTTCCTGCTCCAGTTGTTCCTGCTCGCCGCTTTCCAGCGCAAGCCGGTCAAGTTCTTCCACTTGATAGCGCAGAAGTTGCAGCTTAGCTTCAGACTCTTCTGCATTTTGCTGTCGTTCGGTCAACTTCGTGCGGATTTGGTTCCAGACCTTCCAGGCTTCGCGAGTCTGGGTGGCAAGCGTTTTCGCGCCAGCGAACTCGTCAATCAGCTTGCGGTGTGTTTCTTTGCGCAGGAGTGATTGATGTTGGTGTTGGCTATGAATGTCCATCAATAGCCCGCCCAGATCTTTCAGGTGCGCAAGCGGGCAGGGTTGGCCGTTGATATAAGCCCTTGAGCGTCCATCTTTGCTGATTGCCCGCCGCAGAATGCAGTCGTTGTCGTCATCCAGTTCATGGCGTTCAAGCCATTGTAAAGCCTCGGGGATACCTGCAACGTCAAATGTTGCAGTGATATCTGCACGCTTTGCGCCATGCCTTACGGCTCCTGCGTCAGCGCGGCTCCCCATGGCTAACCCGAGGGCGTCCAGAACGATGGACTTGCCAGCGCCAGTTTCGCCAGTGAGGGCTGTCATTCCTTTGTTGAACTGCAGTTCGACTCGCTCTGCAATTGCGTAGTTGGAAACGGTGAGCTGTGTGAGCATGCAGATAACCTCCGCTCTTCAAAATATACTGTTCTTTCATACAGTGACTGTGAATATATACAGGTAAATTTGTGTTTGCAAACACATCGACGAGATTTTCTTCAGGAATGGGACTTGTGGCGGTTGAAACCTGGACGGCAAACCCCATATTCGTTCGCAATAACATTCTTCCGGCTCTGCGAGGCCGGAGCCTATGTTCAATGGGCCGCGTTTAAGCCGGCCACCGAAGATCTGGCAGGAGTAGTCATGAACAGCGACGAAAACCGCAACGAGCAAGTTGATGAATTGAATGAGGCCGCGGAAGCGGCAGCAGATGAAGTACAGGCAGCAGGAGAAGTTCAGCGGGATGAGGTTTCTGAGCTGGATGCGCTAAAAGAGCAGCTTCAGGATTCTCAGGAGCAAATGCTGCGGTTGCAAGCTGAGATGCAGAATGTGCGTCGTCGGGCTGAGATGGACGTTCAGAAAGCGCATAAGTTTGCGCTGGAGAAGTTTGTTAAAGAGCTTCTCCCTGTGGCTGACAGTCTCGAGAAAGCGGTTGAAAGTACCGAGGGTCAGGAGGCTGCCGGTGAGTTGGTGGCCTCTATCCGTCAAGGTGTGGAGATGACGCTCAATTTGTTTGTTTCGAGTTTGAAGAAGTTCAACGTTGAGCCGCTGAACCCGGTCGGCGAACCGTTCGATCCCCAGCAGCACGAAGCTATGTCAATGGTGCCGGCGCCTGATGCCGAGCCGAACAGCGTGGTAGCTGTGGTCCAGAAAGGCTATCTGCTTAACGGTCGTGTAGTTCGTCCTGCAATGGTGATGGTGGCCAAAGCTCAAGACGCACCAAAAATTGATGAGCAGGCTTGAAAAGCCGGCTAAAGCGCCAATATAGCCATTAAATAGAATTAGCCGGAATTAATGTTTCCGGGCAACCATTAAGTGCAGCATTCAGAAGAACTGGAGTGAATCAATGAGCAAGATTATCGGTATCGACCTTGGAACGACCAACTCGTGTGTAGCCATCATGGATGGCGACAAAGTCCGAGTTATTGAAAACGCGGAAGGTGATCGCACCACGCCATCGCTCATCGCTTACACCGATGATAACGAGATTTTGGTAGGTCAGTCAGCCAAGCGTCAGGCAGTTACGAACCCCCAAAACACCATCTATGCTATCAAGCGTCTGATCGGTCGTCGGTTCAAAGACGACGTTGTTCAGAAAGATATTAAGATGGTTCCTTACAAGATTTCCGAGGCAGACAACGGTGATGCGTGGGTAGAAGTTAAAGGCCAGAAAATGGCACCGCCTCAGGTGTCTGCAGAAATTCTGAAGAAGATGAAGAAAACTGCAGAAGATTATCTGGGTGAGAAAGTAACTGAAGCGGTTATCACCGTTCCAGCTTACTTTAACGATAGTCAGCGTCAGGCCACTAAAGATGCGGGCCGAATTGCTGGTTTGGAAGTGAAACGT
The DNA here is from genome assembly GCF_018860765.1 of Marinobacter salexigens. GTDB lineage: Bacteria > Pseudomonadota > Gammaproteobacteria > Pseudomonadales > Oleiphilaceae > Marinobacter > Marinobacter salexigens_A. The sequence goes on along the minus strand of NZ_JAHKPV010000007.1, from coordinate 111,332 downwards.
ATTATCAACGAGCCGACTGCGGCAGCTTTGGCTTACGGTCTGGATAAGAAGAGCGGTGATCGCACCGTAGCAGTCTACGACTTGGGCGGCGGCACCTTCGACCTCTCCATCATCGAAATCGCAGATGTGGATGGCGAGCACCAATTTGAAGTGTTGGCAACTAATGGTGACACCTTCTTGGGTGGTGAAGACTTCGATATGAAAATCATCGAATTCCTTGCTGACCAATTCAAAAAAGATAGTGGGATTGATCTGCGTGGCGACTCTCTGGCCATGCAGCGTCTGAAGGAAGCCGGTGAGAAGGCCAAGATCGAGCTGTCCAGCAGCCAGCAGACCGACGTAAACCTGCCGTACATTACTGCGGATGCTAGCGGTCCCAAGCACATGAACGTGAAGCTGACCCGTGCCAAGCTTGAGTCGTTGGTTGAAGATTTGGTCCAGCGCAGCCTCGAGCCTTGTAAAGTTGCTTTGAAGGACTCCGGTCTGAGCGTCGGTGAAGTAGACGAAGTGATTTTGGTTGGTGGCCAGACCCGTATGCCGCTGGTTCAGGAAAAAGTGAAAGAGTTCTTTGGCAAAGATGCTCGTAAGGACGTAAACCCAGATGAAGCAGTTGCCATGGGTGCAGCAATTCAGGCGGCGGTACTTTCTGGGGATGTAAAAGACGTTCTTCTTCTGGACGTAACGCCACTAACCTTGGGTATTGAAACCATGGGTGGTGTGGCCACGCCGGTAATCGACAAGAACACAACGATTCCGACCAAGAAGTCGCAAACCTTCTCTACGGCAGAAGATAACCAAACAGCAGTGACTATTCACGTTGTTCAGGGTGAGCGTAAACAGGCGACGCAGAACAAGTCCTTGGGTCGATTCGATCTGGCCGACATTCCGCCAGCCTCGCGTGGTGTGCCACAAATCGAAGTAACCTTCGATATCGATGCCAACGGTATTTTGAACGTGTCTGCGAAAGACAAGGCGACTGGCAAAGAGCAGTCCATCGTGATCAAAGCCTCTTCTGGTCTGAACGATGATGAAATCGAGAAGATGGTGCAGGATGCCGAGGCGAATGCCGAGGAAGATCGCAAGTTTGAAGAACTGGTTCAGGCTCGTAACCAAGGCGATGCCATGGTGCACGCTGTACGCAAGACCCTGACGGATGCCGCTGACAAAGTTAGCGACAGCGAGAAAGAGTCGATTGAAGCGGCGATTAAGGAGCTGGAAGAGGCATTGACCGGTTCCGACAAGGATGACATTGAAGCCAAGACACAGAAACTGACCGAAGTTTCAGGTGAGCTGGCCCAGAAGATGTACGCAGATCAGGATGGTCAAGCGCAAGAGGCAGGTGGGCAGGAGCAGGCTCAGCCAGCTGACGATGCGGTGGACGCCGAGTTCGAAGAAGTCAAAGACGACGAAAAGAAGTAATTCTGACGTACATCAGGTAGTTGGAAAACGCGGATTTGGTCCGCGTTTTCCGCGTTTAAAAAACAGGGTTTTAAAGCATGGCCAAGCGCGATTATTACGACATTCTCGGAGTTTCCCGGGACGCGGACGAGAAAGACATCAAGCGAGCTTATCGAAAGCTCGCGATGAAATACCATCCCGACCGTAATCCGGAAGATAAAGACGCCGAGAACAAGTTCAAAGAGGCCAGCGAAGCCTACGAAATACTGGCAGACCAGTCCAAGCGCGCGGCCTACGATCAGTACGGCCATGCTGGTGTGGATGGTCAGGCTGGCGGCGGATTTGGTGGCGGCAGCGGCAACTTCTCCGACATCTTTGGTGATGTGTTTGGTGACATATTTGGTGGCGGCGGCCGAGGCGGTCGTAACACCCGTGGCTCTGACCTGCGCTACACCTTGGAGCTGGATCTTGAAGAGGCGGTAAAAGGCAAAACCGTCAAGATCACAATCCCCGGACACCGCGAATGTGATGCCTGTGAGGGCAGTGGTGCGGAAAAAGGCTCCCGTCCAGAAACCTGTGGAACCTGTAAGGGTATGGGTCAAGTGCGCATGCAGCAGGGCTTCTTTGCGGTGCAGCAAGCTTGTCCCACATGCCGCGGCTCCGGCCAGATCATTAAGAACCCTTGTAAGGTTTGTCATGGTCAGGGCAGGGTGCGAGAAGAGAAAACACTCTCCGTTAAAGTGCCACCTGGTGTAGATACCGGCGACCGTATACGGCTCTCTGGCGAAGGCGAGATGGGTATCGATGGCGGCCCCTCAGGCGATCTGTATGTTCAGATGTCCGTTCGAGAGCATTCCATCTTCACCCGTGACGGACGCAACCTATATTGCGAAGTTCCTATCAGCATTATCGACGCCACGCTCGGTGGCGAGTTGGAGGTGCCGACGCTGGATGGTCGCGTGAAACTAAGAATCCCGGCAGAAACCCAAACGGGTAAGCTCTTCCGCCTGCGTAACAAAGGTGTTAGTCCGGTTCGTGGAGGCCCGTCCGGTGATCTGCTGTGCCGAGTGATTGTTGAGACACCGGTTAACCTGACCAAGCGACAGAAAGAACTGCTTGAAGAGTTTCAGGTAACTCTCGACGGAAGCAACAACGGAACAAACCACGCGCCCAAAAAAACCTCGTGGTTTGAAGGTGTTAAGAGCTTCTTCGACGAAATGAAATTCTGAACCGCTGCATATAAGGATAAAGTCATGAGGGTAGCAATCATCGGCGCCGCCGGGCGCATGGGGAAGGTGCTGATCGAGGCGGTTGACGGCACGGAAGGGCTGGAGCTTGGTGCGGCCATCGTAGAACCGGGCAGCAGTCTCATTGGAGCTGATGCTGGCGAAATGAGCAGCATCGGCAAAACCGGGGTAAAGATGGCGGGTACTCTAGCTGATGTGAAAGATGATTTTGATGTACTTGTCGATTTCACCTTTCCGGACCTTACTCTGGAAAATGCGGAGTTCTGCAAAGCCAACGGCAAAATGCTGATCATCGGTACCACCGGCCTGACCGATGCCGAAAAGCAGCAGTTGGCTATAGCTGCAGAATCTACCCAGGTGGTGTTTGCGCCCAACATGAGTGTGGGTGTTAACGTGGTGCTCAACCTTCTGCGCACGGCGGCAGCCACGCTGGGGGACGACTACGACGTCGAAATCATCGAAGCCCACCACCGCCACAAAAAAGACGCACCTTCCGGTACTGCCCTGCGCATGGGCGAAGTAGTTGCTGATGCACTAGATCGCGACCTCAAAGAATGTGCAGTCTATGGCCGTGAAGGTTTCACTGGCGAGCGCACTTGCAAGGAAATCGGTTTCGAAACCATCCGCGCCGGTGACGTAGTGGGTGATCACACAGTACTCTTCGCCACCGAAGGCGAACGCGTCGAGATTACTCACAAGGCAAGCAGTCGGATGACTTTCGCAAAAGGTGCCATGCGCGCTGCTCTGTGGCTGAAAGATAAGCCGGCCGGTTTGTATGATATGCAGGATGTTCTTTCGTTGAAGTGAGTCTCAGGCCACTCAGAGGCGGCGGGCTGTACTCATCGTCCGGAAATGTCGGAGGCCATGGATGGCCGGAGTCAAGCGCACAGGGATGTGCTTGTAGCGCTTTCCGGACGATGAGTACAGAACGCCGCCGGTGTTGGAGCCATGTAATATTTTACATGGACACAAAACCGCAGTTTTTATACAATAAGGCGGTTTAACTGCACCAAGCGTAGGCTTTTAAAAGCCCAAGGGACAAATAAAGTCCCCGGATAACAAAAAGCGGGACGGAGTTTTTACTCCCTCTCGCTTTTTTGCGACCTGAATTTGCGCTTGCGTTCCTGCACGTGACGAACCGAAACGCCACCCGATGAGGATACAAGCCTTGAGCACACCCGCAATCCTTGCACTCGCAGACGGAAGCCTGTTTTACGGCACCGCTATTGGCGCTGACGGCGAAACCAGTGGCGAAGTGGTGTTTAACACCGCCATGACCGGCTACCAAGAAATATTGACGGATCCGTCCTACGCCCGCCAGCTCGTTACCCTGACTTATCCTCACATCGGCAACACCGGCGTGAACGAAGAAGATGTAGAGTCAGATCGCGTTCAAGCCGCTGGCCTGATCATCCGAGACCTACCCCTAGTAGCCAGCAACTGGCGCAGCACCGGATCGTTGGACGAATACCTGCGAAGCAACAACATTGTCGGAATCGCCGATATTGACACCCGCCGCCTTACTCGCATCCTCCGCGACAAAGGCTCACAGAGTGGTGCTATTGTAGCTGGAGCTAATGCCACGCCAGAGCGTGCGCTGGAGCTGGCCAACGCGTTCCCTGGGCTTGAAGGCATGGATTTGGCCAAAGTTGTTACCTGCGAAAAGCCCTACAAGTGGACTCAAGGCGAATGGACACTCGGGGAAGGCTACGCAGAAGATAACGAACAAAAGTTCAAAGTTGTAGCTTGGGATTACGGTATAAAGTTCAACATATTGCGTATGCTCGCAGCTCGCGGCTGTGAAGTAACTGTTGTGCCTGCTCAAACACCAGCGTCAGAAGTGTTGGCTATGAATCCTGACGGCGTATTCTTATCCAACGGCCCCGGCGACCCAGAGCCTTGTGACTACGCAATCAAGGCCATTCAAGATGTGCTTGAAACCGACATTCCTGTATTTGGCATTTGTTTGGGGCATCAGCTTCTGGCAATTGCCAGTGGCGCGAAAAGCATGAAGATGAAGCATGGCCATCACGGCGCTAACCACCCGGTTCAGAGCCTCGAAAACGGCACTGTCATGATTACCAGCCAGAACCATGGGTTTGCGGTGGACGAGGCTTCATTGCCCTCCGTGCTGGAAGTTACCCATAAATCGCTGTTCGACGGCACTTTGCAAGGCGTTCGCCGTACCGACAAACCAGCATTCAGTTTTCAGGGGCATCCAGAAGCGAGCCCCGGGCCGGGTGATGTGGCGACTTTGTTTGACGAGTTTATTCGGCTGATGGAAGCCCGTACGGCCTGATGCCGGGCCAAGGACACAAGCGTCACCTAGACACGCGCCGCGTTTTTGCGCTGCAAGAATTTAAACGTTGCTGACAGGTTTACCAAAACATGCCAAAACGGACCGATATTAAAAGTATCCTGATTCTGGGCGCAGGCCCGATAGTAATCGGGCAGGCGTGCGAATTTGACTACTCCGGAGCTCAGGCTTGTAAAGCCCTGCGTGAGGAAGGCTACCGCGTCATTCTGGTTAACTCGAACCCGGCCACCATCATGACCGATCCGGTGATGGCAGATGCCACCTACATCGAACCGATTACCTGGCAAACTGTTGCCAAAATCATCGAAAAAGAGAAGCCCGATGCTGTGCTGCCGACCATGGGTGGCCAGACTGCACTGAATTGTGCGCTGGAATTAGAGAGGCACGGGGTTTTGGCTGAGCACGGCGTTGAAATGATTGGCGCCAATGCAGACACCATCGACAAGGCCGAAGACCGGAGTCGTTTCGATAAGGCCATGAAGGCCATAGGTCTTGAGTGCCCGCGTGCCTCCATAGCACACACCATGGAAGAAGCTTGGAAAGTTGCTGAAGACATCGGCTTCCCATGCATTATTCGCCCATCGTTCACCATGGGCGGCTCTGGTGGCGGTATCGCCTACAACCGGGACGAGTTTGAAGAGATTTGTACCCGCGGTCTCGACCTTTCCCCCACCAACGAGCTGCTTATCGATGAGTCGTTGATCGGTTGGAAAGAGTATGAAATGGAAGTCGTGCGCGACAAAGCGGACAACTGCATTATCGTGTGCTCTATTGAGAACTTTGACGCCATGGGCGTCCACACCGGCGATTCCATCACCGTCGCGCCAGCTCAGACGCTGACCGACAAGGAATACCAGATCATGCGCGATGCATCACTGGCAGTGCTGCGCGAAATAGGTGTGGAAACTGGGGGTTCTAACGTACAGTTTGGTATTCACCCGGACACCGGCCGTATGGTTGTTATCGAGATGAATCCGAGGGTATCCAGATCGTCGGCTCTGGCCTCCAAGGCAACGGGCTTCCCGATTGCTAAAGTTGCCGCCAAGCTCGCAGTGGGCTACACGCTGGATGAACTGCGCAACGAGATAACCGGCGGCGTAACACCGGCATCTTTCGAGCCTAGTATCGATTACGTGGTTACAAAAATTCCCCGGTTTACCTTTGAAAAATTCCCACAGGCCGACGCTCGCCTGACCACCCAGATGAAGTCGGTTGGCGAAGTTATGGCCATTGGCCGCACCTTCCAAGAGTCTCTGCAAAAAGCCCTGCGTGGGTTGGAAGTAGGCTCAGACGGGTTTGATGAGAGGCTCGAAGAGTTCACTTCCGAAAGCTCCCGCGAAACTCTTACCCGCGAGCTTAGCGTTCCTGGCGCTGACCGTGTCTGGTACATCGGTGATGCCTTCCGTGCCGGGTTGAGCGTGGAAGATGTGTTCGAGTTCACCAAGGTAGACCCTTGGTATCTGGTACAAATCGAAGATCTTATCCTCGAAGAGCAGGCTCTGAAGTCTGCTGGTAAAGCCGATATCGATCATGCCACCTTGTTTCGACTCAAGCGCAAGGGCTTCTCTGACGCCCGTCTGGCCAAGTTGCTAGGGATCACGGATGTGAGCCTGCGCAGGTTGCGGCACGATTTGAACATCCGCCCGGTATACAAGCGTGTGGACAGTTGTGCGGCCGAATTTGCTTCGGCTACCGCCTACATGTACTCCACCTACGAGGAAGAGTGCGAAGCATTGCCCAGTGATCGCGAGAAAATCGTTGTTATCGGCGGTGGTCCTAACCGTATCGGTCAGGGTATCGAGTTCGATTACTGCTGCGTGCACGCCGCCTTTGCCATGCGGGAAGATGGTTATGAAACCATCATGATCAACTGCAACCCAGAAACCGTCTCCACCGATTATGATACCTCTGATCGGTTATATTTTGAGCCGATTACGCTGGAAGATGTGCTGGAAATTATCAGCATCGAGAAGCCCAAGGGTGTGATCGTTCAGTACGGCGGCCAAACTCCGCTGAAACTGGCGCGTGGTCTGGAAGCCGCGGGTGTGCCTATTATCGGTACCAGCCCGGACGCCATTGACCGGGCAGAAGACCGTGAGCGGTTCCAGCAGATGATTCAGCGTCTGGGGCTCAAGCAGCCGGAAAACGCTACTGTGCGCAGCCTTGAAGAGGGCATAGTTGCGGCCAGTGAAATTGGCTATCCGCTGGTGGTGCGTCCATCCTACGTGCTGGGCGGCCGTGCTATGGAGATTGTATACGGCGAAGAGGAGCTGGTGCGTTACATGCGCAGTGCTGTTCTTGTGTCCAACGACAGCCCGGTATTGCTGGATCACTTTTTGAATGCCGCCATCGAGGTGGATATTGACGCTATCTGCGACGGTAAGGATGTAGTTATTGGCGGCATTATGCAGCATATTGAACAGGCAGGTATTCACTCCGGTGATTCTGCTTGTTCCTTGCCGCCCTACACGCTGCCTGCCGATGTTCAAGACGCTATGCGCGAGGCGGTCAGAAAAATGGCCATCGAATTAGAAGTGGTCGGCTTGATGAATGTGCAGTTGGCTTGGCAGGATGACGAGATTTACGTGATCGAAGTTAACCCCCGTGCCTCAAGAACCGTACCTTTCGTATCAAAGGCCATTGGTGTATCTCTGGCGAAAGTGGCGGCGCGAGTAATGGCTGGTACCTCCCTTGCGGAGCAAGGCTTTACTAAAGAAGTTGTGCCTAGCTACTACGCGGTAAAAGAGTCCGTGTTCCCGTTCAATAAATTCCCCTCGGTGGATCCGATTCTTGGGCCAGAAATGAAGTCAACGGGCGAGGTAATGGGGCTTGGCGACAGCTTCGATGAGGCCTTTGCCAAGGCGTCGCTAGCCATTGGAGAGCGCTTGCCTTCCAGTGGTACGGTGTTCATGTCAGTTCGTGATGTAGACAAGGCGGGTGCCATTCAGGTTGCTCGCGATCTGGTTGATATTGGCTTCCAGCTTGTCGCTACAACTGGCACCGCGAAAGCGCTTCGAGAGCAAGGCATTGAGGTGGCTCGTGTTAATAAAGTGGGAGAGGGGCGGCCACATATTGTAGACGCCATCAAGAATGGTCAGGTCCAGCTCATTATTAATACCACTGAAGGCCGTAAGGCCGTGTCTGATTCGGCGCAGATTCGCCAATCAGCTCTGCAGACCAAAGTAGCTTACACAACAACATTGGCTGGCGGCGAAGCCTTCTGTCGGGCTATCAAGTTCGGCCCAGAGCGCACAGTACGCCGCCTGCAAGACCTTCACGCCGGGAAGTAAGATTATGAGTGAAAGAGTACCTATGACCAAAGCGGGCGAAGCCCGCCTACGTGAGGAGCTTCAGCAACTGAAATCCAAGGATCGTCCGCGGGTTATTGAGGCGATTTCGGATGCCCGTGAGCACGGCGACCTCAAAGAAAACGCCGAATACCACGCTGCTCGTGAACAGCAGAGCTTTATTGAAGGCCGGATTCAGGAAATAGAAGGCAAGCTTTCTGCAGCGCAAGTGATTGATGTTACGGAAATGGAGAATACCGGCAGGGTCATTTTCGGCACCACAGTGCATTTGTTGAATGTGGATACGGACGAGGAAGTTGTCTACAAAATCGTCGGTGAGGATGAAGCGGATATCAAGGAAGGCAAGTTGTCGATATCTTCGCCCATTGCTCGTGCGCTAGTGGGAAAAAATGAAGACGACGTTGTCGCTATCCGCGTGCCGTCTGGCACAGTGGAATACGAAATCGGAAAGGTGGAATACATCTGATTCGATGGGTGCCGGTTTAGTTAGCCTGCACCCGGGAAAACAAAAAACCGGCTGTATTTATGCAGCCGGTTTTTTGTTTTTAGCTTTCGTAAGTATCAGTTTTTGTGGCGTAGCAGGTTGGATAATTTAGGATTGGGCTTTTTGGCTCTGCGCATCAGGACGGCAATTTTCCCGATAGTTTGTACCACTTCGGCACCACTCGCTTCGCACAGGGCGTTGATTGCTTCCTGACGAGCTTCTCGATCCTGACTTGCCACTTTAATCTTGATTAGTTCGTGGTCGTTCAGGGCGCGATCCAGCTCTTCCTGAAGGTTCTCGGTGAGGCCCTTGTCGCCCACAATAATGACGGGCTTCAGGTTGTGGGCGATGGCCCGGTATTCCCGGCGCTGTTCCGCTGAAAGGCTCATGATGTAATCTCTTTATCAGTGCAATTAACAAAAGGTCAGCGGCATATTCGCTGGCAACGTCGTATAATCGGCGGATTGTAACAGACAACCTTGTATACAGATCACCCTGCAGGCGTTGTAATTTCCGAGATGAAGCCCACATATAAGGCATATGGGGATTTATCCGACGCATAAAGTGCATTTAGGTTGATCCGCAGCTGCGTTTTTCTGTGGCCGTTACGGATGGGCCGTTTCTGGTGGATAGACGTACAATTGGTGTAAGGTGTCGGTAAAGAGTGGTTCCTTCGACGGCCCGCTCTTCAATTCACAGGTGATGATCCTTGAGCGATATGGCAAAAAATCTGGTTCTCTGGCTAATCATAGCCGCTGTTCTGTTGATGGTGTTTCAGAATTTTTCTCCCACCACCAGTGGTCAGCAAGTCAATTATTCCCAATTCGTTGAAATGGTTCAGCAGGGCCAAGTCAACAGAGTCACTATTGATGGCCTGGAAATTCAGGGCACCCGTGGCGATGGATCCCAGTTTGAGACGATTCGTCCTCAGGTGGCGGACAACAAGCTGATGGACGATCTGCTTGCGAATCAGGTTGAGGTGATCGGCAAACAGCCCGAACGCCAGAGCTTGTGGACGCAGCTTTTGGTCGCAGCATTCCCGATACTGATCATTATTGCGCTGTTTGTGTTCTTCATGCGCCAGATGCAAGGCGGCGGTGGCGGCAAAGGCCCCATGTCGTTTGGTAAGAGCAAGGCGCGCTTGATGAGCGAAGATCAGATCAAGACCACGTTTGCAGATGTGGCGGGTGTGGATGAGGCTAAGGAAGACGTTAAAGAGCTGGTGGACTTCCTTCGGGATCCCAGTAAGTTTCAGCGTCTGGGTGGCAGCATCCCCAAAGGTGTTTTGATGGTGGGGCAGCCGGGTACCGGTAAAACCCTTCTTGCCAAGGCAATCGCGGGCGAGGCTAAAGTTCCCTTTTTCTCGATTTCCGGTTCTGATTTCGTAGAAATGTTCGTAGGTGTTGGCGCATCCCGGGTGCGGGATATGTTCGAGCAAGCCAAAAAGCAGAGCCCCTGCATCATTTTCATTGATGAAATCGACGCTGTCGGTCGTCACCGTGGTGCTGGTATGGGTGGAGGCCACGACGAGCGTGAGCAAACCCTAAACCAGCTTCTTGTAGAGATGGACGGTTTTGAGGGCAACGAGGGCGTTATCGTTATTGCTGCGACTAACCGCCCGGATGTTCTGGACCCTGCGCTTCTGCGCCCCGGCCGTTTCGACCGTCAGGTTGTTGTCGGGCTGCCAGACATCATTGGTCGTGAGCAGATTCTCAAGGTGCACATGAAAAAAGTGCCTCTGGACGAAAACGTTGAGCCCGCCTTCATCGCGCGCGGTACTCCCGGATTCTCCGGTGCCGACCTTGCCAATCTGGTTAACGAGGCTGCGCTTTTTGCTGCCCGCCGGAATCAGCGTTTGGTGTCCATGGAAGAATTTGAGCTCGCGAAAGATAAAATCATGATGGGTGCCGAGCGCAAGTCCATGGTGATGAGCGAGAAGGAAAAGCTGAATACTGCCTACCACGAAGCTGGGCACGCTATTGTTGGCCGCCTGATGCCTGAGCACGACCCGGTATACAAGGTGAGTATTATTCCTCGCGGTCGCGCTTTAGGTGTCACTATGTTCCTCCCGGAAGAGGATAAGTACAGCCATAGCAAGCGTTTCCTGATCAGTTCTATTTGCAGTTTGTTTGGCGGGCGTATCGCGGAAGAATTGACCCTAGGCTTCGACGGGGTCACCACCGGCGCATCGAACGACATCGAACGAGCTACGAGTCTGGCGCGTAACATGGTTACCCGCTGGGGGCTGTCAGAGAAGCTTGGGCCTCTGCAGTATGACGCAGATAGCGAAGAGCCGTTCCTTGGTCGCTCTGCCGGACAGTCACAAACGGTCTACTCTCCGGAGACCGCTCAGCGGATTGATGAAGAAGTGCGTAACATCATTGACACATGTTATGAGAAGGCGACTCAGATTCTGGTTGATAATCGTGAAAAGCTCGATGCCATGGCTCAGGCTTTGATGAAGTACGAAACCATCGACCGTCATCAGATTGATGACATCATGGAAGGTCGCACTCCTCGCCCGCCGAAGGGTTGGGATGATCGGGGCTCGGCAGGTGGCGTTAAAGCTGACGATGCGGGCAAGGCCCCAGAGGCTAAGCCTGCTGATGACAGTCAGAGGCCAGACGTTGGTCGCCCGGCTGGAGAGCATTGAGGCTTCGAGTTACATCAAGTTTGAGATTACTTGCGCCGCCCTTTTGATGGGCGGCGTTTGCTTTTTACGGAAGCTGCTTTTGGCTCTGGTGCCTATTCTGGGAAGGTTTGCTATGGAATTAGATTTCGCCGGGCGATTGTTGGATATGTCCCGATGCCATGTGATGGGCGTGCTCAATGTAACGCCAGACTCTTTCTCTGACGGCGGTCGATTCAATCAGCTGGATATAGCCTTCGCAAAGGCGCGACAAATGGTGGCTGATGGTGCCGCGTTTATTGACGTAGGAGGTGAGTCTACTAGGCCTGGTGCTGCCAGCGTGTCGGTTCAAGAAGAGCTTGATCGGGTTTGCCCAGTGGTGGAAGTTATTTCCAGGGAATTGGATGTTATCGTTTCGGTGGATACCAGCACCCCTGAGGTTATGTCTCAGGCGGCGAAGCTTGGAGTCGGGCTGATTAATGATGTGCGTGCGCTGCAGCGAGAGGGGGCTTTAGTTGCGGCTGCAAAGGCCCGGGTACCGGTTTGTATTATGCATATTCAGGGTGAGCCGGAAACCATGCAGGAGCGCCCCGAATACCGTAACGTGTTGCGGGAGGTGGGGGAGTTTTTAGCTGGACGTGTTAGGGCTGCTGCACAAGCAGGCATTGCGACAAATAATATAATACTGGATCCGGGTTTCGGTTTTGGAAAAAACCTAGAGCATAATCTTCGTTTATTGGCTGCGCTGGAGCAGCTTCATGCTCTGGGGCACCCTGTGTTGGTGGGTATGTCCAGAAAATCCATGCTAGGCCAGATCACCGGCCGTGATGTTGACGAAAGGTTGTCAGCCAGTCTTGCGGCCGCGACAATATCGGCCATGAAGGGTGCGAGTATCATCCGCGTGCACGATGTTAGGGAAACTATAGACGCCGTCAAGGTTGCGACGGCCGTGAAGGGGGTAGTTTGATGGCCGGAAGAAAGTATTTTGGTACCGATGGCATACGTGGGAGGGTGGGTGAGCACCCGATTACGCCCGAGTTTATGCTGCATCTGGGTTGGGCTGCCGGGCAGGCGTTCAAGCGGGCGGGTCAGCGCAACAGCGTGTTAATCGGCAAGGACACCAGGTTGTCCGGTTATATGTTCGAGTCAGCTTTGGAGGCTGGGTTGTCAGCCGCAGGGGTGGATGTAAAGCTGCTAGGCCCAATGCCAACGCCCGCCATTGCGTATCTAACCCGCACGTTTCGTGCTTCGGCGGGTATTGTTATTAGCGCCTCCCATAATCCCCATCATGATAACGGCATCAAATTCTTTTCAGCGGAAGGCACCAAGCTCGACGATGACTTGGAGGCAGAAATTGAACGCTGGCTGGACAAGTCGATTGAGGTTTGCGAGCCCGGCGAGCTTGGTAAAGCGTCGCGAATATCGGATGCGCCGGGGCGCTATGTAGAGTTCTGCAAAAGTACCGTGCCAAACGAGTTCACACTGGGCAACTTGAAGTTGGTGCTGGACTGCGCTCACGGGGCCACTTATCACGTTGCGCCAAAAGTGTTCCGCGAACTGGGTGCGCAGGTTTTTGTTATTGGTGCGGAGCCTGACGGGCTCAATATCAATTTGGATGTAGGCTCCACCCACCTTGATGCCTTGAAGCGAGCCGTTATTGATAAGGGTGCAGACCTCGGTATTGCCTTCGACGGTGATGGCGACCGGGTGCTAATGGTCGATCGCGATGGATCCGAGGTTGATGGTGATGAGCTGCTTTACGTGATCGCCTCCCAGAGGTTCGCAGAGAACCGCCTCAAAGGCGGTGTGGTCGGCACGCTGATGACCAATCTGGGTGTGGAATTGGCGTTGACAGAGATGGGTATTTCCTTCGAGCGCGCCAATGTTGGTGACCGGTATGTGATGGAACGCCTGATCACCAACAATTGGGTGCTTGGTGGTGAGGGCTCGGGGCACATGGTCATTCGTGATTGCACAAGTACCGGTGATGGTATTATCTCAGCGCTTCAAGTGCTGTTGGCTATTGGTAAGTCAGGAAGAACGTTGGCTGAGCTGCGTCAAGAGATGAGCAAATTGCCTCAAACAATGATTAATGTTCGGGTTGCTGCTCGCTTTGACCCGTTCAGTCGCGACGATATCGTGGCTGCGGTGCAGCGAGCAGAAGAGGAGCTTGGAGGTTCGGGCAGAATTCTCCTGCGAGCGTCGGGAACCGAGCCTTTGATCCGCGTAATGGCGGAAGGTCAAAATGCCGACGAAATAAGTCGTGTGGTGAAAAAGCTGGCCACAGTTGTGGAAAACTCAACGCCCTGATTTTGTTGGTTTCAAGCTGTTGTCTGTTCTGAGGGACTGCTGTATAGTGCGCCCTCCCTTACATTCGGGAATTGTTATGCGTCGCAAGATAGTAGCCGGAAACTGGAAGATGAACGGGTCGAAAGACCTTTCGGAAAAGCTGGTGGGTTATGTTCGGACTGAAGCTGGCTCTCTTGATAATGGCGTGGAGGTTGTTATCATTCCTCCCGCAATTTATATCAGGGACGTGGTGGGTCAGGCCGGTGGCGCTGTTTCAGTTGGTGTTCAGAATGTAGGGCAGTGGCAGTCGGGAGCATATACGGGCGAAATTTCCTCGGAGATGGCCAAAGACTCAGGCTGCGATTACGTGCTTGTTGGGCACTCTGAACGCAGGCAGATTTTCGGCGAGACTGATGAGTTGGTTGCCGAGAAAGTAGCGCTGGTAGTTGCTAGTGGTTTAACGGCCATAGTGTGTGTTGGCGAGACTCTCGAAGAGCGTGAGTCGGGTTCGGCCGAATCGGTGGTTGAGAGTCAAGTGCGGCAAGGTTTGTCGGCTGTGTCAGGTGCCTGGAAGAATGTTGTGGTAGCCTACGAACCTGTTTGGGCAATTGGTACCGGTAAGACGGCTACTGCAGAAGACGCTCAGGCCATGCATGCTTCGATACGCACTGTATTGAAAGAGATGGGAGCGCCAGCCGAAGAGATTTCACTACTTTACGGCGGCAGCGTAAAAGCGGATAATGCAGCGGCTCTTTTTGCAGAGCCGGATATAGACGGCGGTTTAATTGGCGGTGCATCGCTGGTCGCAGAAGAATTTATCAGTATTTGCCGTTATTTTCCGGCAAGATCTTAAAGCTAATGGCTCGCGAGAATTGATATGGATTGGATGGAAACACTAGTAGTCGTTGTGCACGTCGTAGTCGCGGTGGCACTGGTGGGTCTGGTGTTAATCCAGCAGGGTAAAGGTGCGGACGCAGGCGCGGCCTTCGGTGGCGGCGGTGCTTCCCAGACCGTATTCGGTAGTCAGGGTAGTGGTAGTTTTCTGACTCGTATGACTACTATGCTTGCAATCGTATTTTTTGTAACAAGTTTTTCGCTGGCAGTGTTTGCCAAGCAGCGCGCAGAAGTAGCGGGTGAGGCGGGGATTCCAACGGTTACGGAATCTCGTCAGGCGCCTGTAGAGGGTGCTGTTGATGGCGGCGCTGGTGAAGGCGAAACCGAGAGTGGGGAGTCTGGTCTCCCTGAGCTCGAGTGAGGTGTTGCCCAAGTGGTGGAACTGGTAGACACGCTATCTTGAGGGGGTAGTGGCGAAAGCCGTGCCGGTTCGAGTCCGGCCTTGGGCACCAATTAGTAAGAAAAACGGCTTGGTTTATCCAGGCCGTTTTTTTGAGCAGTCCTTGACCAGTTCGCTCGGCGTCTCTATACTCCGGCGAATATTGGAGTCCGGCATCTTTTGTAGTCGGGTTTCTGGCAGGCCAGGTGTCTGTCAGCAGGAGGCGGTTTACCGGTTTGCTTCCTGCGAGTTCTTGCAACAAAAGGCCCCAGTTATCGGGGCTTTTTGATTAAGGGGCCTGGCACAACGGGCCCTGGTGCGTAAAAAGGGCTGGCTAACAGCCCTTTTTTTGTTTTTGGGGCCAGTAAATTACATAACGGAGACCGCCTAACTTGTCAGGCAAGCTTAAACAACTGGAAGACATACTTCGCCCTGTGGTGGAAGGTTTGGGTTACGAGTTCTGGGGTATTGAGTATCGCTCGAAGGGCTACCAATCCATGCTGCGGGTCTTTATAGACGATGCCGAGAAGGGTATAGGTATCGACGATTGCGAAAAAGTCAGCCGCCAGATCAGTGGCGTAATGGATGTGGAAGATCCCATCCAAACTGAATATACGCTTGAAGTTTCGTCCCCTGGAATGGATAGACCGCTATTCCGGCCTGAGCAATATCAGGCGTTTGTGGGGCATCAAGTACAAATTCGCTTGCGTATGGCGTTTGAAGGCCGCCGCAAGTTTCAGGGGCTAATAAAGGGTGTGGAAGGTGATGATGTGGTCGTGGTTGTTGATGATCACGAGTATTTACTGCCTTTCGACAGCATTGAAAAAGCCCAAATCATTCCGGTATTCGAGTGAGCTATTTGAACAACTCAGTAGATGCACAGTTTATTTTTAGGGCAGGGCAATCCAATGAGTAAAGAGATCTTGCTGGTGGTTGAAGCCGTCTCGAACGAAAAAGGCGTCGAGAAGGATGTGATTTTCGAGGCAATCGAGTTGGCCCTCGCCACCGCTGCGAAAAAACGTTACGAAGATGAAGAGTCGGATGTGCGCGTGTCCATTGACCGTCGCACCGGTGAGTATGAAACTTTCCGCCGTTGGCTGGTGGTTGACAACGATGCGGTGCCTGCATTGGGTACTGAGCTAACGCTACAGGAAGCAGAGGAAATCGACCCAGCGTTGAAGCCTGGCGATACCTATGAAGAGAAGGCAGAATCAGTTGCCTTCGGCCGCATCGGAGCTCAGGCTGCAAAGCAGATCATCTTCCAAAAGGTTCGCGAAGCTGAGCGCAGTAAAATCGTTGACAGCTATCGCGACCGTGTTGGTGAACTGGTTTCAGGTACGGTCAAAAAGGTTACCCGTGATAACGTTATCGTGGACCTTGGTGCCAACGCCGAAGCTCTGTTACCGAGAGAGCACTTGATTCCGCGGGAAACCTTCCGTATGGGAGATAGGGTGCGTTCACTGTTGTTGGAGATCCGTACAGATCACCGTGGCCCGCAACTCATCCTGAGCCGCTCTGCACCGCAGATGCTGGTAGAGCTGTTCCGTATTGAAGTTCCGGAAATTGCTGAAGAGTTGATCGAGATCCGTGGCGCTGCCCGAGACCCTGGTTCCCGCGCTAAGATCGCGGTGAAAACCAACGACCGTCGCATTGACCCGGTTGGTGCCTGTGTAGGCATGCGGGGATCCCGTGTTCAGGCTGTTTCCAATGAATTGGGCGGCGAGCGTGTCGATATTGTGCTTTGGGATGATAACCCAGCTCAATTGGTGATTAACGCCATGGCGCCAGCAGAAGTTGCTTCGATCCTGATGGACGAAGACCGCCATACTATGGAAGTGGCTGTGGCCGAAGACAATTTGGCACAGGCCATCGGCCGAAATGGGCAGAACGTTCGTTTGGCTACAGAATTGACGGGTTGGACTCTTAACGTGATGACGGAAGAGGAGGCCGGTGAGCGTCAGGAGCAAGAGTACAATGCGCTGGTTGAGCACTTTACCACCCACCTTGATGT
Source organism: Marinobacter salexigens (assembly GCF_018860765.1). GTDB lineage: Bacteria > Pseudomonadota > Gammaproteobacteria > Pseudomonadales > Oleiphilaceae > Marinobacter > Marinobacter salexigens_A. The sequence goes on along the minus strand of NZ_JAHKPV010000007.1, from coordinate 94,376 downwards.
GGACGAAGAATTTGCTGGCGTTATGATTGATGAAGGCTTTACCTCCATTGAAGAGGTTGCCTACGTACCTATGGAAGAAATGTTAGCGATTGACGGTTTCGACGAAGACACAGTCACCGAACTACGTCGTCGCGCTAAGGATGCGTTGCTAAATCAGGCCCTGGCTAGTGAAGAAGCCCTCGATGGTGCAGAGCCTGCAGAAGATCTTTTGGGTATGGACGAGATGGATCGTGGTCTGGCGTTTAAGCTCGCCGGCATGGGTGTGCGCACCATGGAAGATCTGGCGGAGCAGTCGGTTGACGATTTGCTCGATATCGAAGGTATGGATGAAGAGCGTGCGGGACAGTTGATTATGATCGCACGCGCCCCCTGGTTTGAAGACCAGGCTTAATTCGGGAGGAGACCAGTATGGCTGAAGTAACGGTAAAACAACTGGCCGATGATGTAGGCGCTCCCGTGGATCGTTTGCTGAAGCAGATCGTGGAGGCTGGCCTGAAAGCCCGCTCTGAAAACGACGCTGTTTCCAGTGATGAGAAGCAGCAGTTGCTGGCTTATCTGAGAAAGACCCACGGTGAAGCAGGCGCTGAGCCGAACAAGATTACGCTTAAGCGCAAAACCACAACTACGCTCAAGGCGGGTAAAGCCAAGACCGTGAATGTGGAAGTGCGCAAGCGCCGTACCTATGTAAAGCGTGCGGAATTACAGCCGGAGCCGGAAGCGGCAACGCCGACAGCTGAAGAGTTGCCGGAAGAGCAGAAAGTGGAGCAACCGCAGGCCGAACAGGTTGAGAATGTAACAGCTCCGCAGGCAGAAACGGAGGCTCCTGCTGAAGAGCCTAAAGTAGAGGCGCCAGTTGCTGAAGAGCCGGCACCTGCAGCCAAGGCTGAGCCTAAACAAGCCGCGGAACCGGAGCCTGCAGTTGCGCCGGAAGATATGCCTATGCCGCCGCCAGAGGGTGAAGGCAAAGACCGTAAGCCCAAGAAGAAGAAAGACAAGGTTCGTGAGCGTGGCAACGAAACCGAAGAAGGCAAGCCGAAAAAGAAACAGGCTGGCCATCGTGGGCCGCGTAATCGCCCTGCAGACGCTCCAGTGGTAATCTCAGATGACGATGATGACACCACATTGCGCAAGCCGTTGCGGGCCAAAAAGAAACCCAAAGAGAAGCGTCATGGCTTCGAGAGGCCGACCAAACCAATGGTCAGAGAAGTAGAAGTTCCTGAAGTAATTACCGTAGGCGATCTCGCCCAACGTATGGCCGTTAAATCCGGTGATGTCATCAAAGTGTTGATGGGCATGGGCGTGATGGCAACCATTAATCAGCCTCTGGACCAGGAGACATCAACACTGGTTGTTGAGGAATTGGGTCATAAAGCTAAGCCTATTAGTGATGACGCGTTTGAGCATGACGTGCTCAGCGAATTCAAAGTGGAAGGCAAGGAAAAAGCCAAGCGTGCTCCGGTTGTGAGTGTAATGGGCCACGTAGACCACGGTAAGACGTCGTTGTTGGACTACATTCGCCGTACCAAAGTTGCGTCCGGTGAGTCTGGTGGTATTACCCAGCATATTGGCGCCTACCATGTAGAAACCGATCAGGGCATGATTTCGTTCTTGGATACACCGGGTCACGCCGCGTTCACCGCAATGCGTGCTCGCGGTGCCCAATGTACTGATATCGTTATTCTGGTTGTTGCATCCGACGACGGTGTGATGCCGCAGACCAAAGAAGCCGTGCAACACGCCCGCTCTGCTGGTGTTCCTATCGTGGTGGCAATCACCAAGATGGATAAAGAACAGGCAGATCCGGACCGCGTGAAGAACGAATTGGCAGCGATCGAAGTTATTCCGGAAGACTGGGGTGGCGACGTTCAGTTTGTGCCCATCTCTGCGCACTCTGGTGAAGGCGTTGATACATTGCTTGAAGCGGTTCTGCTGCAAGCCGAGATCCTTGAGCTGCAGGCCTCTCCTGATGCACCGGCTAATGGCGTTGTGGTTGAGTCCAGTCTCGAGCGTGGACGTGGGTCTGTTGCCACTGTTCTGGTTCAGAACGGTACTCTGCGTCAGGGCGATATGGTTGTTGCAGGTTCCTTCTTCGGTAAAGTTCGTGCGATGACCGATGAGGCCGGCAAGCCAGTTAAAGAAGCTGGCCCGTCTATTCCCGTCGAGATTCTTGGCTTGAATGGAACGCCAAACGCTGGCGACGAGTTCTTTGCGGTAGCTGATGAGCGCAAGGCCAAAGAACTTGCAGAATTCCGCCACATTCGTGAGCGTGAACAGCGGTTGCAGCGTGCACAAGCAGCCAAGCTTGAGAACCTGTTTGAGAATATGGGCAAAGATGAGGTTAAAACCCTCAACGTTGTTCTGAAAACCGACGTTCGTGGTTCTCTGGAAGCAATCACCAAGTCCCTGCAAGATCTGGGTAACGACGAAGTTCAGGTGAAAATCGTGTCTTCCGGCGTTGGTGGTATTGCCGAGACAGATGTTAGCCTTGCAATGGCAACCAGCGCCGTTATTTTCGGGTTCAACGTGCGTGCCGATACAGCATCCAAGCGCCTTGTTGAGCAAGAAGGTCTCGACTTACGCTACTACAGCATTATCTATAACCTACTTGATGATGTGAAAGGTGCCTTGACAGGCATGTTGGCACCGGAATTCCGCGAAGACATAGTTGGTGTTGCCGATGTTCGCGACGTATTCCGCTCACCGAAGTTTGGTCAGGTTGCTGGCTGCATGGTTACGGAAGGTAACGTGTACCGGAACAAGCCGATTCGTGTACTGCGCGACAACGTGGTTATCTTTGAAGGCGAGCTGGAATCACTGCGTCGCTTTAAGGATGACGTACCCGAAGTTCGCAACGGTATGGAATGTGGTATCGGTGTTAAAGGCTACGACGTGAAGGTCGGTGACCAGATTGAAGTCTTCGACCGGATCAGAGTCGAGCGTAAGCTCGAATCTACGGGGGCCTAATGCCTAGAGAGTTCAGTCGTATTGATCGCATTGGCGATCAGATGCAGCGTGAGCTTGCGCAGTTGATTCAGCGCGAAGTCAAGGATCCGCGGCTCGGCATGGTAACGGTGAACGCAGTCAAGGTCAGTCGTGACCTTGGCTACGCCGATATCTATGTCTCTCTGTTGACCACCGAGGAGCTCACTGCTGATTCTCCCGAGGTAAAAGATTCGATTTCGGTATTGAACCGAGCGGCCGGGTTCCTTCGTGGTCAAGTGGGAAGGGCGATGAAGCTGCGGGTAATACCCCAGCTTCGCTTCCACTTTGATGCGCTTCAAGGCTACAGCCGTAGAATGGACAGTCTGATCCGCGAAGCGGTTGGTGATAAGTCAGCCGTCGAACGGAACGGCGATAGCCCGAATGATGATGGAAATGACCCGGAGTCAAACGCTTGAGCCGCAGACGCAAAGGCCGTGATGTTAATGGCATTCTGGTCATCGATAAGCCGTTGGGTATTACCTCTAACGGCATTTTGCAGGAGGTCAAGCGCCTCTATGGCGCAGCGAAGGCAGGCCATACGGGTGCTCTCGACCCTCTAGCAACCGGAGTGCTTCCCCTGTGTTTCGGTGAAGCCACCAAATTCTCCCAAATGATGCTGGATAGCGATAAGGCCTACATTGCCACTGCACGGCTCGGTGAGCGTACCGAAACCGGTGACAGTGAGGGGGCTGTCGTTGCCACTAAACCAGTACCAGACAACCTTACACCGGAAGTGCTTGAGTCAGTGCTCGAACAGTTCCGTGGTGATATCCAACAAGTTCCCTCCATGTACTCCGCGCTTAAGCACAACGGTCGACCGCTTTATGAATATGCCCGCGAAGGCATAGAAGTGGAGAGACCTGCGCGCCCGGTAACCATCTACGAGCTTCGGCTTCTGGATGTACGTGAAAATGAGCTGGATATCGCTGTAAAGTGCACTAAAGGTACGTACATTCGCTCACTCGTTGAGGATATCGGCGAGGTGCTGGGGTGTGGCGCTCATGTGGTCGAGCTTCGACGCACACTGGCTGCCGGGTTCACGTTGGAGGATGTGCATGCAGTACCTGATCTTGAGGCAATGCGCGAGCGCGGTGAAAGTCTCGATGGTCTTTTGGTGGCACCCGATGCGGCGCTTTCCATGTTCCCGGAACACCGATTGTCGGGCCAGCCTCTGGTGTCGATATTGAATGGACAACCGGTTAGAATACCGGGCCGGGCTTATGATGGCTTTGTTCGAGTATACGGCAACGAAGGCTTTGTAGGTTTGGCAGAAGCATTGCCAGAAGGCGAGGAAACCAAATTGGTTCCCCGTCGATTGGTGAGTGACAGCGGTAGGCGTTAGGCAAGCCGCTGTCTAGCCGGGCTGTAGAGATGCGCGGTTCGGCCGGATTTGACAGCATCGCAAACATTGAGGTGAGTTATGGCATTGTCTGCCAATGAAAAAGCACAGATCGTTAAGGACTACCAGCAAGCTGAAGGTGATACCGGTTCCCCGGAAGTGCAAGTTGCACTGCTGAGCGCCAACATCAACAAGCTGCAGGGTCACTTCAAGGCCAACAAGCAGGATCACCATTCCCGCCGTGGTCTTATTCGGATGGTAAACCAGCGTCGTAAGCTGCTGGACTACCTTCGTAAGAAGAATGGCGATCGTTATCTAGAGCTGATCAAGCGTCTAGGTCTGCGTCGCTAAATCTGGTCTTATGACCTGAGGGCTACACCGGTTGTTTCGGTTGTAGCCAACAGCCGGTGGGTTCCTTACGGGGCCTGCCGGTTGTGCTTTTCATAACTACCATGAATATATTAGTGAATCTGAGCTTTTCTGTCGTATTGGAAAGCTGAAATTGATAGCAGGTTGTTGAAAGCCCGGGCGCTACGCATCAGCAGCGTATCGATTCTCTGGCCGGGGTTTTACAACAGCCTGTTAGCTTTCAGGCAGAGTGTCTTCAGAATCACGTTACAATCATTCTGAACAGATAACGCAGGAGTTCGTTGTGGATCTGCAACCGCGTAAAAAATCATTTGAGCTAGGCGGCGAAACCGTCACTCTGGAAACGGGCCGCATTGCCCGTCAGGCTTCGGGTTCCGTTCTTGTCACCATTGGTGATATTTCGGTTCTCGGTACCGTTGTTGGTGCCAAAGAAGCCAAACCGGGTCAGCCGTTCTTCCCGTTGACCGTTAATTATTTCGAAAAAACCTATGCCGTAGGTAAAATTCCCGGCGGTTTCTTCAAACGTGAAGGTCGCCCTTCCGAGAAAGAAACCCTGACATCGCGCCTGATCGACCGTCCGATTCGTCCGCTCTTCCCGAGCGGCTACATGAACGAGACGCAGGTTATTTGTACGGTTATGTCCTCGAGCAAGCAGCAGGATCCAGATATTGCCGCTATGCTGGCCGCTTCGGCCGCCTTGTCGATTTCCGGGATTCCTTTCGCTGGCCCAATCGGTGCGAGTCGTGTTGGTTACACCAGCGAGAAAGGCTATTTCCTAAACCCGAGCTTTGAAGATCTGCAAACCTCTTTGCTAGATATGGTGGTTGCGGGTACCGAAGACGCCGTTCTGATGGTTGAATCCGAAGCCAAAGGCCTGAGCGAAGATCAGATGTTCGGTGGCGTTCTGTTTGCGCATCAGGAAATGCAGGCTGCGGTTACAGCTATCAAAGAGTTTGCAGCCGAGCATGGTAAGCCCCGCCGGGAGTGGCAGCCAGCTGCTGAAAACACGGAGCTGCTGGATGCGATCAAGGCTGAGTTTGCTGGCACCATTGGTGAGGCCTATGGCATTCACGACAAGATGGCTCGTTACGAGCGTCTTGGTGAAATCAAAACGGCTGCTGTTGAGAAGCTTGCAGGCGAAGAGGAAGGCCAGCCTTCCGCAGATGACGTTAAAAAGTACTTCGGAAAAGTCGAGAAGACCGTTGTTCGCCAGCAGGTAATCGATGGCAAGCCGCGTATTGATGGCCGTGATAACAAAACGGTTCGCCCGATTGAGATCGAAGTGGGTATCCTGCCGAGTGTGCACGGTTCTGCACTGTTCACCCGCGGTGAAACTCAGGCAATTGTTACCACTACACTGGGTACCTCCCGCGACGTGCAGACGATCGATGCGTTAGAAGGCGAGCGTAAAGACCCGTTCCTGTTTCACTACAACTTCCCTCCATATTCTGTAGGTGAAGCTGGCCGTGTTGGTACGCCTGGGCGTCGTGAAGTGGGCCATGGTCGTTTGGCTAAGCGCGGTGTGATGGCCGTTATGCCAACTATGGAAGAGTTCCCGTATGCTATTCGTGCGGTATCCGAGATTACTGAGTCTAACGGCTCTAGCTCTATGGCGTCTGTTTGTGGTTCAAGTTTGGCGCTGATGGATGCTGGTGTTCCCTTGAAGGCGCCAGTTGCTGGTATTGCCATGGGTCTGGTTAAGGAAGGCGATAAGTTTGCCATCTTGACTGACATTCTAGGTGACGAGGATCATCTGGGTGATATGGACTTCAAGGTTGCGGGTACTAAAGACGGTATTACTGCTCTGCAGATGGATATCAAGATTCAGGGTATTACGGACGAAATCATGGAGCTTGCCCTTGAGCAGGCTCACGATGCTCGTCAGCACATCTTGGTTGAGATGAACAAGGTTATTTCCGAGTCACGCACCGAGCTGTCTCCGCGGGCCCCGAGCATTACTGCGATCAAGATTAATCCTGAGAAGATCCGTGACGTGATCGGTAAGGGCGGTTCTATGATCCGTTCTATCTGTGAAGAGACTGGCGCTTCTATTGATCTCGATGACGACGGTAATGTGAAGATCTATGCAGATAATCAGGAAGCGGCCCAAGCGGCGGTTAACCGGGTTAAGGAGATCACTGCGGAGATCGAAGTTAATGCTATCTACAAGGGACGCGTTGAGCGCATTGTAGACTTTGGTGCTTTTGTTAACATTCTGCCTGGCAAGGATGGTCTGGTGCACATTTCCCAGATTTCTGATCGCAGGATCGAGAACGTGACTGACGAGTTGAGCGAAGGTCAGGAAGTTCTGGTCAAGGTTTTGGATGTGGACAATCGTGGCCGTGTGAAGCTGTCTATGAAGGAAGTTAAGGAAGGCGAGCAGCCGACTGACTTTTCTGATTAATAGTTAGCAGCTAATAAAAACCCGCCTCTCTTCTGGATTGGCGGGTTTTTTCGTTTCTGGCTTTGGTGCTGGCACTCGTCGAGCAAGGCTTTTCAAAACACGCTACGAGCCCATCCATGTGCGCTTGTTTCGGGCCATCCTTGGCCCTCTACAGTTTTGAAAAGCCTTGCCCGACGAGTGCTCCTACATCTCAGAGGCTTGCAAGAAAAAGGACCAGAAGTGATGTCGCAACGGGTCAATGAGCCTTTCAACGCCCTTCCAAAAACTCCAGGACCGCATTCTTGTAAGCCGGAATGATGAACGTCGCTGCGTGGCCTGTGTCCGTCTGCAGGAATCGCTTTGGCTCATCAGCGGCTTCGTAGAGGTCTCGGCCGTGGTGGAAGGGGATTATTCCGTCGCGAACGCTGTGGATGACCATAACCGGTACGGGGCTGATGTTGGCTATCTGGTCTATGCCTTCGTATTCGTCTGGGATGGTCCAGCTGAGGGGTATCTGGAGCGGCCAAGTTAGCCAGAAGTTGGAGAGTTTTTCTCTGGCTATGCCACGGAAGCCTGAGAAGGTGCCATCGAGGATGATGCCGGTGAGTTCCGGGGTTTCGTTGCGTTGTACCCATTCGCTGGCGAGGGTCAGGCCAAGGGCGCCGCCCAGACTTTGGCCGAGAAGAAAGGTTGGTGTGTTCTGGGTATCTGTTTTGGTTGCGAGCCAGCGTAGGCCGATTTCAGAGTCGTGGAGTGCGCCTTCTATGTCGGGTGCGCCGGTGGACTTGCCGTAGCCCCGGTAGTCGATGGTGAAGACATTGTAGCCTTCTGCGGGCAGCCAGGCGATGTTGAGGAGGTGGCTGCTGATGTTCTGGGCATTTCCATGAAGAAAGTAGATCGTGCCTTTGGGGTCGCCTAGGGCGGGTAACCACCAGCCGTGCAAGGTTTCTTCATCGGCTGTTTCAAGGAAGATGTTTTCGTAGGTTAGGTTGAGGCGGTCTGGGGTTATGTAGGTGTTCTTGTCCGGAAAGAAGAACAGGCTGCTGCAGCCGCTTTGCAGTAGGGCTGCGGCTGAGAGTAGCAGGGCCAGTAAGGGTGTTTTTATTCGGCCTGATTTTAGAAGTACGCGTGGAGTCCGGCTTTCCATGTGCTCTGGTACCTGTCGTAGTGTTCTTCGCGGGTAAATTCGGCGAATAGGCTGAATTCTCGACCGATGTGCCAGTTGCCTTTGGCGTACACCTGATCCTGCCGATGTTGGCTGCTGACAATCCAGGCTTTGGTTTTAGCCCCGGCGGTCAGGCTGAAGTAATTGTTTTGGTGAAGTAAACCGATGTCTGCCCCGGGGGCTGCATCGTAGCCATGGCGCAGGTCGTCGTCGATTTCGAGATCTGCAGTGGCAATGGCGAAGGCTTGGGTGTGTTGGCCTAGACTCCAACTTCCGCCGGTTCCGCCTTCCAAGTAGGGCGTAAGAACCCTTTTGTAGCCGGTGTCAGTGCGTCGACCACCAAAGCCAACCTGCCATGATAATGGCGAGAAAAATGCGTTTCTGGGGCTTAGGGAGCGAATCTCTACGCCGACGAGTTGTTCGAGTTGTAGCTCGTCGTTGTCGGTGTAATAGCGCGCATCCATACGAAAAAACTGCAATTGGGCGCCGCTTCGGTACCCAGCGGGTGGATCAAGGATGTCGTGATAAGCCGGTCGGAAGGTGAGTTGGTTAAACCCGCGGTGTGCAAGTTGTCCGGCGCTTAAGCTTATACGGAATGTATCATGGCCCTGATCATCTCTAACCTCCGGTTCCGGCGGTTTCTCAAGTGGGGCAGCGCCGTCAATTTTACTGCGCTCACGCAACAGGCTGTGGGAGAGTGGTGCAGCGAATTCTCTTGGCCAATTGTCTGCTTCGCTCTTGTAGCGCACGTAATCGTATGTGGCATCAAGCAGGTGGGCTCTTTCTTGTGAAGGTAAAGCAAGAACCTCGTTGCTGTTTGGCGCTACATAACCATTCGCGATGGCGGCAGCCAGAGTTTGATTGGGTTTTGGCAGCGCAGATAGGCTGTGGGCTACGTTGGTGGCTGCCGAAGGGCGGTAGTGCACATCAGAAACAAGCTCTTTGTCGATTACCCAGCGCACGGTATCCGACGGTATGGCATGGGTGCTGACTTCGCCCAGCAGGTCAGTGCCGGGGCGAGCAATGTCGATGAGTGCTAGCAGGCGGTAGGCGCAGTTTTCGTCAAAAAAATAGTAATCAAAATTGCGCTCCCGGATTTCCCAAGCGTGAGCCAGCATAAAGTCGACCTCTTGCTGGTTCAGGTTCAGTTTATATTCCCACAGGTCTCGATGTTCAATGTCAGAGTAGAGTCGAATTTTTTCATAGTAAGGTTGTACGGTTGTGATGCCGGGATAGCCGCCAAAAATGCCGCGGTACGCGAACATTATCTCACTGTCGTGGGCGGCCGCATCGGCTGCATAGGAAATCGTGTTTGCGAGCAGTAAGTTGGTTTTCTCGTCTTCCTGTGGCGGATCCAGCCTAAGGAAGGTATGCCCGAACATTGATGAAGGGCTGTTCAGATAAGACGCAGCAAATACTAAAGTAACGCTTTCTGTGTTTAGTGTGTTCTTCCATTCTTGATAATCCGGGCATTCTATAGCTTTGGCTGGTAAGTCAAGGTGTTTACGAAGCCAAGCATCCCGTGCTGGAAAGCGGCAACGGGCGTGGTCTGCGCCACCGCCGGGTTTTTGTATGGCCTCCAGCGTCGCTTCAAGTTCTGCCTTTGGGGAAGTTTTGCCTTTCTCGCTTAGAAAAAACTCGGAATCGTCGGCTTGGCTGGTGTGGCCGTTCCCGAACTTGTCAGGCTGATAGTGAATAAGAGTGAGCCAGGCCGGATCCAGATGGAGTGGCTCGTCCATGGCTTGAGTGTGTGCCTGCAGAGGTAAACTTATGATGAGCCAAAGCACCATTGGCCCAATGCGAAGCGTGTTGCCCATGGGTAAATGCGAGTTCCGGTCGGGAATTATTAAGCGGGGAAAGCGCGCCATCCGTGGCGCTCGGTGCATCCCTACTGTATAGCTATTAGGCCGCTACGTATTTGCTTAGCGACTCATTCTTTTCCAGCAGAGCAACAATTGCGTCTACTGCTTCACCAGAGGAGGTGTCGGAGCTTGGGAAGATAGCAGCGAAGTTATCCTGCAGAACCTTACGGAAATCACCGCGGTCTGCTGCATCAACGCCTAGAAGAACCGCTAGGGTTTCCAGGTTTTCGCCAGTGCCGCGAGACATATCGCGAGCTACTTTATCGATGTTGCTGTCCATGTACATGGCCATTGACTGTACAGACTCGTTAGTCTGGCAGCCAAGTGTGCCGGTGGTCATACCGAATGTTTGGTTGCCGAGCGTACCGTTAGTTGTTGCTGCCAATACGTGGGGGGCAATACCTGATTGTCCTTTCCAAATCATCGAGCCAACGCCGCAGCCCGGTTGAGCAAAAGCCATGGAAGAAGCACCCAGAAGAATTGCACCTGCGATCAGTTTTTTCATTATCCACTCCATTGTATATTTACAGTCGTCGCAAAATCCACATAACCAGCCCTGATGCTGGTAGTGGGGAACGGCCCTGACGGGCTCCTGTGGAGACAAGTATAAAGACCGTTGCCTTGAGTATAGTGCAGATTTGATTACGGCAAGTCTATACTTCTGCGACTATTTGATTTCGCCAGACTATTTCTTTTTTTGATGATATTCATATAAAGCTATGGTATGAAAAAGCCGGAGCATGCTCCGGCTTTCAGGTTAAACGATCACGGGGTTAGCCGCCCAAATATGCATTTTGCACATCAGGGTTGGCGAGCAAGTTTTGCCCGGTGTCGTGCAAACGTATTTTTCCGGTTTCCAGAACGTAGCCGCGATCAGCAAGGTGCAGCGCCTGGTGAGCGTTCTGCTCCACCAGAAACACGGTAATGCCCTCGTCCCGCAGCTGTCCGATAATCTCAAAAATTTGCTTGATGATTAGCGGTGCCAGCCCAAGTGACGGTTCGTCCAAGATGATCATGTTGGGGCGGCTCATCAGTGCCCGGCCTATCGCCAGCATCTGTTGTTCGCCACCAGACATGGTGCCCGCACGTTGGTGCTCTCGCTCTTTCAAGCGTGGGAACAGCTCGTAAACGTGGGCTTGGCTTTTGCGGATCTCGGTTTTGTTGTTGAAGAACCCTCCCATGTGCAGGTTTTCTTCTACCGTTAGGCCAGAGAATATACGCCGACCTTCAGGTACTATTGCCAACCCTGAGCGCATGATTTGCGCTGTGGGCTCATTGGTAATGTCTCGATCTTCCAGAAAGATGCGACCTGAGCTGGCCTGGGGCATCCCGCATACAGTCATTAGCAGGGTGGTTTTGCCAGCGCCGTTGGCTCCGATCAGCGAGACTATTTCGCCTTTGTTTACCTCAACAGAGACCCCATGCAGGGCCTCAATCTTACCGTAATGGGTGTGGACGTTTTCTAGTACAAGCATGCTCATGTTTAGGCCTCGCCCAGATAGGCTTTGATCACATCGTCGTTATGGCGAATTTCTTCCGGTGTGCCACTGGCCAGAGGGCGGCCCTGGTTGATCACGTTTATCCGGTCGGAAATATCCATTACTAGACTCATGTCGTGTTCAATTAGCACCACGGAAACGTTGTAGTCCTCTTTCAGGCTCACAATAAGCTGATTGAGTTCTTTGGTTTCCGCTGGGTTGAGGCCTGCTGCGGGCTCGTCGAGCATGAGCAGTTTAGGCTCGGTGACCATACAGCGTGCTATCTCAAGTCGCCGTTGTTGGCCGTAGGCTAAGTTGCCTGCATCCCGATTGGAGAGGTCCAGAAGACCGACGCGCTCAAGCCAATAAGCAGCGCGGTCCAAGGCACTTTGCTCGCGTTCTTTGTAGTTGGGGGTGCCAAAAAGCCCCGCAAGCATATTGGTGTTGAGGTGGCGGTGCTGGGCAACAAGCAGGTTTTCCACAACGCTCATCTGAGTGAACAAACGAACGTGCTGGAAGGTTCTCACCATGCCCAGCCGGGAAATCTTGTAATCCGGTATACCCTGAACTTCCTTGCCTTCGAAAATGATTTTGCCGCCGGAGGGCTTGTAAAAACCACTCATGCAGTTGAATACGGTGGTTTTTCCTGCGCCGTTGGGGCCAATAATGGAAACAATTTCCCGTTCTTGAACGTCCAGAGAAACGCCGTCTACCGCCAGAAGGCCACCGAAGCGCATGGACAGATTTTTTACTTCAAGCATTGTCTGTCACCCCTGCTTATTCAGTGTGATGTGGATACGACGCATGGGTAGCAGACCCTGTGGTCTCCAAACCATCATCAGAACCATGGCAGCGCCGAAGATCAGCATGCGGTATTCGGAAAACTCCCGCGCCAACTCTGGCAAGATGGTAACCGCAATAGCCGCCAATATGACGCCAAGCTGCGACCCCATGCCCCCCAGAACGACAATCGCCAGAATAATGGCGGATTCTAGGAATACAAAGGATTCCGGGCTAATAAAGCCTTGCTTGGAGGCAAACACGGTGCCAGCAAAGCCAGCAAAGAATGCACCGATGGTGAATGCAGAGAGCTTGACGGCAGTGCGGCTGAGGCCGAGAGAGCGAGCTGCGATTTCATCTTCGCGCAAGGCTTCCCAGGCGCGGCCTACGGGCATGCGCATGAAGCGACGGATGATCAATGCAGTGATAACGGCGAGCACCAAAGCGATCAGGTACAAAAAGATAACTTTATGTTCGCCGCTGTAGGCAATGCCAAAGGTCTCGTGGAAGGAGGTGTTGCCTTCTTCCTTAATGCGCCGGCCAAACTCCATACCAAACAACGTCGGCTCCGGAATGCCACCGATGCCGTTGGGGCCGCCGGTGAGGGTTGTCCAGTTGTTGAGCAGGATGCGGATGATCTCGCCGAAGCCCAGCGTAACAATCGCTAGATAGTCCCCCCTGAGGCGTAAAACCGGGAAGCCCAGAATCATGCCGGTTAACCCTGCTAGTAACGCACCGATGGGCAAGGCCATCCAGAACGAAATGCCGGTGTATTGTGACAGCAGGGCGAAGGTGTAAGCACCCACTGCATAGAAGGCTACATAGCCTAGATCGAGCAGGCCAGCGAGGCCGACAACTACGTTGAGGCCGAGCGCGAGCATGATGTAGATCAGAACCAACGTAGCTAGATCCACCGAGCCCCGCGACACAACAAAGGGCCAGAACAGGGCAAGAACCACAATGCCGGTGAGCACCCAGGATTCGAGCTTAACTCGCTTGGATTGCTCCATGGGTTCTTTATCGGCCAAAGGGTTGAGCTTTGGTAATTTGCCCAGCAGGCCCATGAACGAGTCACGGTAGGCCTGAAATACAAAGACCGCCACAGCCGCCAGAATAACGGCAACGATCGTTGAGGTTTTGGCTCCTGTGAGCTCGATGTTGACGCCCTTGGCTTCCAAGTTGAAACCAAGAATAGGGAACGAAATAATCAGCGTGACAATGGCGCAAAAAAGCGCATGTCTGTAATTGTTAGCAGCCATCAGATCTTCTCAACCTCCGGTTTGCCGAGTAGGCCCGTGGGTTTGAACAGCAAAATGAGGATCAGCAATCCAAAGGAGACGACGTCTTTATACTCACCGCTGAGATAGCCGGAAGTCATGCTTTCCGAGACGCCGAGAATCAAACCGCCGAGCATGGCGCCAGGGATGCTGCCGATGCCACCGAGCACGGCTGCCGTGAAGGCTTTGAGCCCTGCGATAAAGCCGAATAGAGGGTCGATTGAGCCGTAATACATGCCAAGAAGCAGGCCTGCAACCGCCGCCAATGAGGCCCCGATGATAAAGGTTGCAGAGATAATGCGGTTGGTATCAATGCCCAGTAGGCTTGCCATGCCGAGATCTTGCGACACTGCCCGGCAGGCGCGACCCGTGCGGGAGCGCGAGATGAATAGCGAAAGCGCAGTCATACAAACTAATGTGGTCACGAAAATCGTGATCTGCATGTAAGACAGCGACATTTCGAACGCGCCGTCAGCGCTAAAGTTGAAACCACCTTCAATTAACGCAGGAAAACCGATATTGCGGGAACCCTGTGCCAAATGAACATAGTTTTGTAAGAAGATAGACATGCCGATTGCGGAAATCAGTGGAATCAGGCGGTGCCGGCCACGCACAGGGCGATAGGCAACACGTTCCACGGCCCAGCCCATAGAGCTGGAAACGATCATGGCGCACAACAGCGCAACAATCAGAATCAAAGGTAACCAGGCAAGACCAAGGGCAGTCAGGCCGGTAATAGCGATAAGCGCAGTGTATGCGCCAATCATATAGATCTCACCATGGGCAAAGTTAATCATGCCGATGATGCCGTATACCATCGTATAACCGATGGCGATCAGGGCATAAGCGCTTCCGATCGTCAGCCCATTAATGAGCTGTTGAGAGAAGTATAGGAGGTCTTGCATTGTTGTTTGACTCCAGAGGCCTGCCCCCTCCTCTGCACACGCCAAACACAGGATAACTGTGAAGAGCAAATGACAGACTCAGCAGGGGCCTAGAAAAACACCTTCTCCCGGATCGCGGTGAGAAGGTGCTCTCATGATTACCGTTTATTAACGATTGGCTTAGTTTACCGGAGTTTTGCTGCCATCTGAATGCCATTCGTACACAACAAACTCAAATGACTTCATGTCGCCAGCCTTGTCATATTGCACATTGCCGATAGGTGTTTCAAAGCTGCCGCTGCGAAGGGCTGCAGCAACGTCGAACGGGTCTTTGGAATCCGCGGCTTCAATACCTTGGGCAACCAGCTGGACTGCAGCATAGGAGGTCAGCACGAACGGTCCGGAAGGATCTTCGCCTTTGTCTTCAAAGGCTTTAACCAGACTCTTGTTTTCGGCTTTTTGGTCAAAGCTTGGTGGCAAGGTTACCAGAAGGCCTTCTGATGCTTCGCCGGCAATGGTGTTGATATCCTTGTTGCCAACGCCTTCAGGGCCCATAAATTTGGCGTCAAGGTCTGCCTGACGCGCTTGGCGCAGAATCAGACCCAGTTCTGGGTGATAGCCGCCAAAGTACACGTAATCCACATCAGCTTGTTTGAGCTTGGTGACCAGCGAGGAGAAATCCTTGTCGCCAGCGGTGATGCCCTCAAACATAGCAATTTCGACGCCTTTGTCTTTTAGCGTGTCGCGCACTGCGGTGGCGATACCTTCACCGTACTGCTGTTTGTCGTGGACAACCGCAACTCGCTTAGGATTTTGGCTCGCAATGTAGTCGCCAGCCACGGGGCCTTGCATGCTATCTAGGCCGATGGTGCGGAAAACCAGCTCATAACCACGCTCTGTGATTTCAGGGCTGGTCGAAGCAGGCGTAATCATCAGAATGCCTTCGTCTTCATAAATATCGGACGCGGGCTGGGTAGAGCTTGAGCAAAGATGGCCGATGACATATTGAACGCCATCGTTTACCAATCGGTTTGCCACAGTAACGGCTTGCTTGGGATCGCACACGTCGTCGTATTCAACGGCGACGAGCTTTTCGCCCATCACGCCGCCATTCGCGTTGATCTGCTGGATAGCCATGCGAGCGCCGGAGAACTGCATGTCACCATACTGGGCAACGGGGCCAGTCATTGGGCCTGCAATACCGATCTGGATATCCGCTGCGGCGTGGCCGGCACCCAGAAGGGCGACAGAGGTGCTGATGGCGGTTACGATTTTTTTCAGTGAAGTTGTCATTGAGTCTGTCCTGTTAGGTTCAGGGTTATTCTTATGTTCTCAGAAAGCTAAACAAACACTACACATCCAGCGTTGTCAAGCTAGCCCGAGGTTTCTTTGATCATTTAACATTGGCGACACAATCGTCGCAGATGTCGGGATGATCTATGAGGTTAGTGTGCGGAAGCTTTTGTTGACGTGCAACTTTTCGAGGGTCAGAACGAAAAAATGTAACCTGAGTGATTCGCTACTAGGGAATACCGCTACTCGTATCTGCTTGCATTCGCGGGTGCGAAGACCTCTAATGGTTAGAGGTGTAAATACGGGGCGGTGACCCCACTGGAGTAGTCGTACAGTGAACAATTATGAGCATGTTTTGGTAGCACTTCGGCGTGTTATCCGGGCAACAGATCTTCATTCCAAGCGTCTTAGCAAAAATGCCGGTCTTACCGGCCCGCAACTTTTGATTATGCGAACCATCCGAGAGTTAGGCGAAGTTACTATCGGCACTATCGCCGACAAAGTAAGCTTAAGTCAGGCCACGGTGACCACAATTCTCGATCGTCTTGAGCATCGGCAGCTGGTTTACCGTGTTCGCAGCACGCAAGATAAGCGCAAGGTTCATGCGCACCTAACCGAGAGCGGTGCAGACATACTTTCCCGTGCACCGAATCCCTTGCAAGAAGACTTCATCAAGAAGTTCCAAAGCCTTCATGAATGGGAGCAGAACATGATTCTGGCCTCGCTTCAGCGTGTCGCCAATATGATGGACGCTGACGATATTGATGCCTCACCTGTTCTGGATGTAGGGCCGGTTTTGAAGGACGACGGCTGGAAAGAAAAGGCCTGAGCCTTTTCTTTCCAGCGTTCTAGTGCACAGACGACCCAGTTTTTGGTTTGTTTCCGAAGCAGACCTGAAACACATCGTTATAATGCCGAGCGAAGTTAACTGTAAGGCCTTCTTTGAGGTAATCTGGCAGCTCTTCATAGTCCCCGCGGTTTGCTTCCGGAAGAATCAGGTTGTTGATTTTTTGCCGACGGGCCGCTATGACCTTTTCCCGTATACCTCCCACTGGTAGCACCTGCCCTGTAAGGGTTAGCTCTCCGGTCATCGCTGTATTCTGCTGAGGCGCCTCTCGACGAGCAATTGAGAGCAGTGCGGTTGCCATGGTAACGCCAGCGCTGGGGCCGTCTTTTGGAGTTGCGCCTTCCGGCACATGGAGGTGTACAAACGACTTGTCGAAAAATCCGGGGTCGCCTTTGAATCGTTTCAGGTTCGAGGAAACATAGCTGTGTGCAATCTCTGCCGACTCTTTCATCACATCGCCAAGCTGCCCGGTTAGCTTGAAACCGCGCTGACTTGAATGGATGCGCGAGGCCTCTATACTCAAGGTCGCACCGCCCATGGACGTCCATGCAAGTCCGGTTACTACCCCCACGCCTTTGAGAGACTTCTCTTTGCGGAATGCTGGTTGGCCCAGATATTCCTGCAAGTCGGATACGCCGACTTTTACCGGCTCGTCGGGGGATTCCAGCAGTTTTACAATGCCTTTGCGCATGACCTTGTGAAGCATCTTTTCCAGATTTCGCACACCAGCTTCCCGAGCATAGCCTTCGATAATCTGGCGAATAGCGGCATCGGTAATGTTGAACTGCTTTTTAAGTAGCCCGGCTCGTTTCAATAGGCGTGGCAATAGATGGTGCTTTGCAATGGCCAGTTTTTCCTCGCCGATATAGCCCGATAGCCGGATAACATCCATTCGATCCAGTAGGGGGCGGGGAATGGTGTCGAGCTGATTGGCCGTGCAAATGAATAGCACCTTGGACAAATCCATGCGTACATCGAGATAGTGATCCAGAAACTCTTTGTTCTGCTCTGGATCCAGAGTTTCTAGAAGCGCGGAGGCTGGGTCGCCCTGATAGGAGGTGCCGATCTTATCGATTTCGTCCAGCATGATCACAGGGTTTGCCACCTTGGTATCTTTAAGGGCCTGCACGAACTTGCCCGGCATGGCGCCAATGTAGGTGCGTCTGTGGCCTTTTATTTCTGCCTCATCGCGCATACCGCCCACACTAAAGCGATAGAACTTCCGCCCTAGTGCGTCCGCAACTGAGTGGCCAATGGACGTTTTACCCACGCCCGGCGGGCCTACCAGCAGTAAGATCGAGCCGCTGACTTCGCCCTTAAAAGTACCTTCGGCGAGAAACTCAATAATGCGGTCTTTCACATCATCAAGGCCGTCGTGGTCGCGGTTTAGAATGCTGCGAGCTTTTGCCAGGTCAAACTGGTCGTCAGAGTGCTGGCCCCAAGGCACCTGCGTAATCCAGTCCAGATAATTGCGGGTGACGCCGTATTCAGGCGAGCCCTGCTCCAGAATCTGTAATTTCTGCAGTTCTTCGTCAAAGCGTTCCTGAACGGCCTCGGGTGGGCTCAGTTCTGCCATGCGTGCTTCAAAGCGCTCAGCATCCGCCGTTTTATCGTCTTTCGACATACCCAGCTCGCGCTGGATAACCTTGAGTTGTTCTTTTAGGAAGAAGTCGCGTTGATGTTTCTGAACTTTTTCGTTCACCTCTTCACTGATCTCGGATTGCAGTCGCGCTACTTCAAGCTCTTTGCGCATCAACAGCAGCACTTTTTCCATGCGGCGGAGCAGGGGGACCGTATTCAATACGCTTTGCAGTTCCGAACCGGGAGCGCTGGTCATGGAGGCGCCAAAGTCGGTCAGTGGGGAGCTGTCTTCAGGGCCGAAGCGTGAAAGGTATTGTTTGACCTCCTCACCATACAAGGGGTTAGTGCGCAGCAGCTCTTTAATGGCGCTGATGATGGCGAGTGTATAAGCTTTGGTTTCATCTGCGTCTTCTTCTGGCTCCTGCGGGTACTCCACTTCAACCAAATAGGGTGGCTTTCGGCGCAGCCATTGCACAATGCGGAAACGCTGCAGGCCTTGGGCAATAAACTGGACATTGCCGTCTTTATTCTGGGCATGGTGCACCCGTACCGCACAGCCTATGGTTGCCAGTTCATCGCTCTCGGGTATGCTCTGGCCGGGGTTGTGGCCATCGACAAAACAGATGCCGAGCATCTTATGGTCTGTCTCGCCAACGCGTTTTAGCGTTTCCTGCCAGGGGTTTTGGTTAACCACAACAGGCTGCACTTGTGCCGGGAAGAATGGTCGGTTTGATACGGGCAACACGTACATTTGTTTGGGTCGAGATTGCTCTGGTAGGGCGAGCTCTTTGCTGTGTTCGTTTTTTCCAATGTACTCGGTAATGTCTTCCTCGAACTCTTCCAGCGAGTCGTTGCCGTTGCCGTTGTCGTGATTCATGCCGTATCTGCTTCCTGATAGGAGGAGTGTCTCACCACTACCTAGAGCCTAAACTTATATTTTCAAGCGCAGAGGACTATTAAAGGCCTGATCTGGTGCTCTTGAATTTCCAGGCCACACCCCCCATCTAGGCTTCAATCAATTACGAACATTTTAGGTGCCCAACATGAGCAGCTCTCCCCATATTTTTGAAGCCACCATGGAAAACTTCCAGCAAGAGGTGATGGACGCCTCTTCGTCTGCGCCTGTGCTTGTCGATGTGTGGGCGGAATGGTGCGCGCCCTGCAAACAGCTTATGCCCTTGCTGGAAAAACTGGCGAATGAGTATCAGGGTGCGTTCCGCCTTGCGAAGGTCAATGCGGATGAGCAGGAGCAGCTGACTTCCAGCCTAGGCGTTCGCAGCTTGCCGACCGTTATTTTGGTGAAGGATGGCCAAGCGGTAGATGGCTTTAACGGCGCCTTGCCGGAGAGCGAAATCCGCAAAGTGTTGGAGAAGCATGTGCAACTACCGGAGGAAGACCCTTACGAAAAGGCGCATCGCATTTGGGATGAGGGTGATATCGACGGTGCGCTCGAAATTCTGTCGGACATGAACCAGAAAGATCCTGAGAACCTGAAAGTGCTGATCGATCTTGCTCAACTGAAAGCTGAAAACGGCGATATCGAAACTGCGGAGCAGGTGCTCGAAAGCCTGCCGCCGGAGGAAAAGCTGCAACATCAGGCGAAACAGTTGGCTGCCAGAATCAAGTTCTTGAAACAGTCCGCAGAGCTCCCTCCCGTGAAGGATTTAGAGATGGCGCTGGAGCAGGATCCGAAGGACCCTAACGCGTTGCACCTGTTAGCGCTTCATAACGTTTTGCAGGAAAAAAATGCGGAAGCGATGGAGTTGCTGATTCGGCTTATGCGAGTCGATAGCAAATACAAAGACGAAGTGGCGAAAATCACGCTGGTTGAGCTGTTCGAGAAGCTGGGGAATAACAACCCGGATGTGCGTACCTATCGACGTAAGCTTTATACGCTGATGCACTGATTGGCGGCGAACGCGGTTGTTTAAGTATCACTAAAAAAGCCGGGGGTTACCCGGCTTTTTTAGTGGTGAGAGGATCAGGGTCAGCCATTACCCTTTTGCATTTCTTCAAATTCATCCTCAAAGAAGAATTTTTCCTCCCCGAAGGCGGGCTCTAGCTCATGCAGCCAAGTGGCTGTTTCGCTGTATTTGGCAAAGAATGGGCGCTGTACCCAGTCTGGGTTGCGGCCTTGCAAAAAGCGCAGCACAAACACCTTCTCGCCATTCACTTCGGTAATACCTTGAACTTCTACCTTGCCGGGGCCAGCACTCATGCTTGGGCCGCGGGCAGTGCGGGCCAAGCCGCTGACTTTTTTCATGGCTTCGCGGTAAATGTTAAAGGCTTCTGCCAAGGGCACTTCAAAGTAGTTCTTGGCGCCGGTGTCCCGCTCTACAAACATGTAGTAGGGAATGATGCCGAGCTGAACTTCCTTCTTCCATAGTTTGGCCCAGGCGTCTGCATCGTCGTTCACGTGTTTGATTAGTGGGCCTTGTGCGCGGATTTCTGCGCCGGTTGACCGGATGCGGCGTATGGCCTCTTCGGCAATATCGGTAGTGATTTCCTGCCAGTGGTTGTAGTGGGCCATAATCGCAATGTGTTTGCCTGCATCCACAAGCTTGGCGAACAGATCAATCAGCTCATCTGCATCTTTGTCGGTTACAAAGCGGTATGGCCAGAAGGTAAGGGCTTTGGTGCCGATGCGAATGGTTTGGATGTGGTCGAACTCTGGCTGCAATAAGGGTTCAAGATACTGAGTCAGGCTCTTGGTTTTCATTACCATGGGGTCGCCACCGGTCACCAGCAAGTCGGTTACTTCGGTGTGTTCCTGCAGGTAGCCGTGTAGCTTGTCTGCTTCGGTGCTCGACATTTTTAGGTCTTTGTCGCCGACAAATTGCGCCCAGCGGAAACAGAAGGTGCAATAAGAGTGGCAGGTCTGGCCCTGAGCCGGGAAGAAAAGCACGGTCTCGCGATACTTGTGTTGTACGCCATCGAGCACCTCGCCTTCCAGTTCCGGCATGTTCATTTCCATCTGGCCAGCCGGATGAGGGTTCAGTTCATCGCGGATCTCTTTGGCGACGGCTTGAATATCCTTCTTCTCGGCACCGTCCCGGTGCATCTGGGCCATGCGTTCAAAGTGTTCGTCCTTGAGCATGCCTTTTTGCGGGAAAACCAACTGGTAGATGGGGTCGTTGGGCACTTTGTCCCAGTTGATCAGTTCGTTGATGACATACTCGTTCACCCGAAAGGGCAGCACGCTGGCCACTACTTTCATCTCAAACAGAGTCTCTTCTGGGAGGTTCTGAATGATCTCGATTTTGTCTAGCTGGCGGTCTGTATAAACCTTGAAGCGTCGTTCCTCGAATTCTGTGGTGGGAATCCGGTTAGGGAAGGTGACGATAGAGTTCATGGTTCGCCCTCTGTAGTTGAAAGACTGAAATGGCAGGAGGGTGTTATTAACGCCGCTCCGATGGTCAAAAAATGGGCAGGCGAGTATACATAAATAATTGTTTAGTTTCAGGTCTAATTAAAAAAGTGTGTCGAAAAGTGGAGGGTGTATTCTTTGTGTTTTTTAACCAATTGAATTTAAAGATGAATTTTTCCGTCTACCCCATGACGTGTTGAGATAGGATCGTTTAGCGCGGTAACAAAAAGCGATTTTTTCGCGACTAAGACGTTGGTCGGAGTCCAGTTGTTTGGTGTTCTGAAAAAAGGCACTATTGCGTAACTAATCGTAAATATTTTCGTGTTTTACTAGGTTGCTTCACATTTCAATCCTTTTTCTTAGTGGATATGTAGTAAAAATCCTACGAGTTTTTGTTCTGAGTATAGAGTTTTGATGGGGCTGAGGTGGCAAGTTGGCTACACCATGGCGGCAGGCAGTAAAAGTGCAAAAGCTGTTCTATGCTTGGTGAATAAGGTTTGAGCAATACGGCGTTGTGAACAATAGAGAGTGTCGTTGACTAACACGCTGCAGCGAAGGCTGCTCACATTGAAAAAGTTGTCGTTGTCGCAGCTTTATTTTTACCGCATGCGCAGATGCCAAGATCGGTAACTGCTGCATTTTTGAATGCGAAGGGGGAGGTTTGATGTACCAGGATGATGATCCCATTGAAACGAGCGAATGGCTTGATGCACTTGAGTCGCTCATGGAGCACGAGGGTATAGATCGGGTTAAGTACATTCTGGAGCGCCTGTCTGAGCGCGCTAGCCGGGATGGTACCGAGTTGCCTTACTCCATTACGACTCCGTTCCGAAACACCATACCGGATACTCAGGAAGCACGGATGCCGGGCGACCTCTTTATGGAGCGCAGGATTCGTTCGTTGATTCGTTGGAACGCCATGGCCATGGTTGTGCGCGCTAACAAGCGCCCGGGCGATCTGGGCGGTCACATTTCCACCTTTTCGTCTGCCGCCACACTCTATGATGTAGGCTTCAACTACTTTTTTCATGGTGGTGATGAAAAGCGCGAATCAGATCTGGTTTATTTTCAAGGCCATGCTTCGCCGGGTAATTATGCTCGATCTTTTCTAGAAGGCCGGTTTACCGAAGATCAGCTTGATAAATACCGTGAGGAAGTGGACGGCGATGGCCTTTCCTCCTATCCGCACCCCTGGTTGATGCCAGACTACTGGCAGTTCCCTACCGTATCTATGGGTCTTGGGCCGATTCAGGCCATTTATCAGGCCCACGTAATGAAGTACCTCGACAGCCGCGAACTTGTTGAAATGGGTGATCGTAAGGTTTGGTGTTTTGTCGGTGACGGCGAGACCGACGAGCCAGAAACTCTCGGATGTATATCGAAGGCTGGCCGGGAAAATCTGGACAATCTGGTGTTCGTGGTGAACTGCAACCTGCAGCGTTTGGATGGACCGGTGCGGGGTAATGGCAAGATTATTCAGGAGTTGGAAGGCTCATTCCGTGGGGCTGGCTGGAATGTTATCAAGGTCGTTTGGGGTCGCGTGTGGGACACCCTATTTGATCAGGACGAAAATGGAGTTATGCAGCGCGCCATGGACGAGATCTGTGATGGTGACCTGCAAAACTTCACGCACAACGGCCCGGCATATACCCGCAAGCATTTTTTTGGGAAGTACCCCCAGCTGGCAAAGTTAGTCGAAGACTGGACTGACGAGGATATCAACAAGCTCAACCGTGGTGGTCACGACCCGTACAAAGTGTACGCCGCTTATAAAAAGGCGATGACGGAGTCGAACGGAAAACCAACGGTGATTCTTGCCCATACCATTAAAGGCTATGGTTTTGGCGCGGCGGGCGAGTCCCAGAACACGGCCCACTCATTGAAGAAGCTGGATATTGAAACCCTCAAGGCGTTCCGTGACCGCTTTGCGATCCCGCTGAAAGACGAAGAGCTCGAAGACGTTCCTTATTACCGCCCTGCGCCAGACAGCCCCGAGTTGGTGTATATGAACAAGCGCCGACAGGAACTCGGCGGCTTCTATCCCCGGCGCCGCAAGGATTGTCAGCCACTCAAGATACCCGAGTTGGATATTTTCAAGCAGGTTCTGGAAGGTTCGAATGGTCGGGAAATTTCCACAACCATGGCTTTTGTGAGGGTGTTGGGTGCACTGGTCAAAGACAAGCGTATTGGCAAGCGCATAGTGCCAATAGTGCCAGACGAAGCTCGCACCTTCGGTATGGAAGGTATGTTCCGCCAGTTGGGTATCTACACCTCCGAGGGTCAGAAATATGTGCCTCAGGATCGTGAGCAGATCATGTATTACCGTGAGGACAAAAAAGGCCAGATTCTTCAGGAAGGCATCAACGAAGGGGGTGCCATGGCCGCGTGGATGGCTGCCGCTACCTCCTATAGCAACAACAACTTCCCGCTGATCCCCTTCTACGCCTTCTACTCTATGTTTGGTTTCCAGCGGGTAGGAGACTTGGCCTGGGCTTCAGGCGACATGCAAGCTCGCGGTTTCCTGATTGGTGGTACGGCAGGGCGTACTACGCTGAATGGCGAAGGCTTGCAGCATCAGGATGGGCACAGCCATGTTCTGGCGAACACCATTCCCAACTGTAAGGCTTACGATCCGGCCTACGGCTATGAGATGGCCGTGATAATCCACCATGGTATGAAGGAGATGTTTGAAGCGAATAAAAACGTTTTCTATTACATCACCATGGAAAACGAGAACTATGAACAGCCAGCCATGCCCAAGGGCAGTGAAGATTCCATTATCAAGGGCATGTACAAGTTCGAGTCTGTGGAAGTAAAAGGTGGCAAGAAAAAGCTGCGCGTTCAGTTGCTGGGCGCTGGTGCAATTCTTAATGAAGTGCGAGCCGCAGCTCAGATGCTGAAAGACGACTGGGGCGTTGCCTCGGATGTCTGGAGTGTGACCAGCTTTAACGAGCTTGCCCGCGATGGCCAGCACGTTGAGCGCTGGAACCTGCTGCACCCAGATGACAAGCCCCGCAAAGCCTTCGTTACTCAGTGCTTGGAAAAACAGGCGGGGCCGGTGGTTTCTTCTACGGATTACATCAAACTGCACTCCGAGCAGTTGCGGGCGTTTATCCCGAAAACGTTCTTGACTCTGGGAACCGATGGCTTTGGCCGCAGTGATACCCGGGAGAAACTGCGGAGTTTCTTCGAGATAGACCGCTATTACGTAACGGTAGCCGCCCTGTCGGCCTTGGCCAAAGATGGTGAAGTTAAGGAAGAGCAGGTTCTTGAAGCCATGCGCAAGTACGGTATCGATCGCAATAAAACGAACCCGGCGCACTGCTAAGGAGACCGTCATGAGTGAACAGGAAATCAAGGTTCCCGATCTTGGCGGGGCAGATGAAGTTGAGATAATTGATGTTTTGGTCAGTGTTGGCGATTCGGTTGAGGCGGAGGATTCGATCCTTACAGTTGAAACTGACAAAGCCTCCGTAGACTTGCCTTCCCCCGGTGCTGGCAAAATCACCAAACTTAGTGTGAAGGTGGGGGACAAGGTTAAAGAAGGTGATGTGGTGGCGATGATGGTCGCTGGCGGTGCCTCGGATGATGACTCCAGCGATGAGCCGGAAGATAAAGCGGAGAGTGAATCCGGCTCCGAAGCGCAGTCTGAGCCTGAAGAGAGCAAACCTGCACCGAAGAAAAAATCCGGCGGCTCACGTAAGGAAACTGTTCTGGTGCCGCCTCTAGACGGAATGGAAGACGTACCGGTTATCGAGATCAACGTGGCAGAGGGCGATACCATTGAGGTTGATGAGCCTCTGGTGACGGTTGAATCCGATAAAGCGTCTATGGAAATTCCGTCGCCCTACGCTGGCAAGGTGGTCAAGATTTTGGTGGCTGAGGGCGACAAGTTGTCTGAAGGCGACAAGCTTTTGGAACTGACGGTTGTGGACGATGGCAATGAGGAGGACGAGGAGAGCGAGGCGAAGAGTGAAGCGCCTGCAACTGACTCCAGCGAAGGTTCAAAGCCAGAGCCTAAGGTAGAAAAGCAGTCGCAGAAAGAGCCAGAAGCTCAGTCGCAAAGCTCGACCTATGAGCCTCCTTCACCGGGGGCCAAAGTTCACGCTGGCCCTGCCGTGCGTAAGCTGGCCCGTGAGCTGGGTGCAGACATGACTCGCATCAAGGGGTCCGGCCCTAAAAGCCGGATTCTGAAAGACGATGTGAATAGTTATGTAAAACATCAACTGCAACAGACCCAGCAAGGGAGCGTGGGGGCGACCTCTGGCTCCGGAATACCGGCGGTGAAACTACCGGACTTCAGCAAGTTCGGGGACATTGAAAAAGAGCCAATGTCGCGGATGATGGCGGTTACGGCCACCAATATGCAGCGCAGTTGGCTGAACGTGCCTCACGTTACTCAGTTTGAAGATGCGGATATCACTGACATGGAGGCGTTCCGCAAATCCCAGAAAACGGCAGGTGAGAAAAAAGGCGTGAAGATGACGCCTCTGCCGTTCATTCTGAAAGCTTGTGCAACCGCACTGGCTGAGCTGCCGCAGTTTAACGTGTCTCTGGATTTGGAGCGCAAAGAGGTGGTTCGCAAGAAGTACATTCATATTGGTATTGCTGTCGATACGCCGAACGGGCTGATGGTTCCGGTGATTCGCGATGTGGATCAGAAGGGGCTTTGGGATTTGGCGGCAGAAAGTGCCGAGCTTGCCCAGAAAGCGCGGGACAAGGAGTTGAAGCCGGCAGACATGCAGGGTGCCTGTTTTACTATTACCAGTCTTGGTGGTATTGGGGGTACGGCATTTACGCCGATTGTGAATACACCGGAGGTGGCGATTCTCGGGGTTTCCAGAGCGGCCATGAAGCCGGTGTGGGATGGTGGTGAGTTTCAGCCTAGGCTGATGCTGCCTTTGTCTTTATCCTACGATCACCGGGCGGTGAACGGTGCTGATGCGGCGCGGTTTACCTCGTTGCTTAGTCAACTGCTTGGGGATATTCGTACCCTGCTACTTTGATAGCCGGTAGATTCGTCCCCAGCCTTTAAGGCTTGGGGCGGCGAGAGGCGGGCAATACAATTCGGGACACGCTACGAGCCCCCTGCGGGGCCCGGCCAGCAATCGCAGATTGCTGGCGTTCGGCTGCGCATGAAGCTTCGCTTCATAAACGCTTGCCTCACCCATGTGCGCTTGTTTCGGGCCATCCTTGGCCCTCTACAGTCCTGAATTGTATTGCCCGCCTCTCGCGTTCTGGCCCCTCCGTTTTCGCTGTGTTTTACTGCGTTTCTAGCTTTGCGTCGCTCGGGCCATTGGCCATAGGGTTTTACCTGTTCACTATCCTGTGATGCAAAATAATCAGAGAGCACTGCCATGAACGCCGCTGAAGTATTGTCCAAACCGCTAAGCCTAAAGAACGGTAAGATTATTCCGAATCGCTTCGCCAAGTCCGCCATGAGTGAAACTCTGGGTACGATTGATAACCGGGTTACGCAAGAACTCGTGACGCTATACCGTACATGGGCGGAAGGTGGAACTGGCCTGTCTATTACCGGGAACGTGATGGTCGACCGGCGGCACATTGGTGAGCCGCAGAATGTGGTGCTGGAGGATGAACAGGACATCGAGCTTTTGAAAGCTTGGGCAAAGGCGGGTAAGGCTGGTGGTAAGCAGATTTGGATGCAGCTGAATCACCCCGGTAAACAGATTCCGAAAATGCTCAACAAGGAGCCGGTGTCGCCTAGTGCGATTCCGTTCCGCAAGGAGATGCAAAGCATGTTCGGTACGCCTAGGGCGCTCACTGGGCCGGAGGTTGAAGATATTGTTGAGCGGTTTGCCCGCAGTGCTGCCATTGCCGAGAAAGCAGGGTTTGATGGTGTGCAGATTCACGGGGCCCATGGGTATCTGGTTAGCCAGTTTTTGTCGCCACACCATAATCAGCGCACGGATGAGTGGGGCGGTTCGGCTGAGAAGCGGATGAAGTTTGTGCTTGAGGTTTACCGGGCTATTCGAGCGTCTACAAATCCCGATTTTTGTGTGGGCATTAAATTGAATTCGGCTGATTTCCAGCGTGGTGGTTTCACGGAAGATGAGTCTTTGGCCGTTATCGATGCTTTGGCGAGTGAGGGTATTGATCTGGTTGAGGTCTCGGGAGGTAATTACGAGAGCCCTGCCATGGCGAAGGGAACCGGAAAAGGCAAAGGAAGTGGTGGCGTGAAGCAGAGTACTTTGGCGCGCGAGGCTTACTTTCTGGAATTTGCTGAGAAGGTTCGTAAACGTGTGGATGTGCCTTTGATGGTTACCGGGGGATTTCGTACCAGTGAAGGAATGGCTCGGGCTATTGCGTCTGGAGCGACGGATTTGGTGGGACTCGCCAGACCGTTGGTGGTGGAGCCAGATTTGCCAAACCGAATCATGTCGGGGGAAGCCTTCACAAGCCTTGTAAGGCCGATCAAAACCGGCATCAAGGCAATCGACAACATGGCCCTCATGGAAGTGAGTTGGTATGCCCGCCAACTTGGGCGTATGGGCAATGGGAAACCGCCTAGGCAGCATGATAGAGGTTTGTTGTCTTTGGCAGAGGTGCTTGGCGTGATGACCACCCGAGGCGTTAGAACCCGGTTGCGGGCAGGTGAGTGAGTTTCCCATTTCAGGTTTTTAGGTATTGAACGCATGAGCAAAGAACTGAATCTTGCAGCCATTATTTATGACAACGATGAGCAGCCTGTGGATAAATTGCTGCACAAGGTAGCGGCAACACTGAATCAGCGTGGCGACAGAGTTGCCGGGCTGACGATGGCATTGAATGAGCAGGGCTTGCGGCGAGAGCCTATGGCGCTCCAAGATCTGGAAACCGGCAAGGAGTATTCCATAGCCCAGAACCTGGGGAAGGAGTCGCAATCTTGTTGCCTCGATCCTCGCGGGCTGGCGGATGCCACCAACGTGCTGCGCGCTTTGGTAGAGCGGCCACCTAAGCTGGCGGTTGTGAACCGGTTCGGACAGCAGGAAATCGACGGTAGAGGACTCCGCGCGGAGTTTGCTCAGTTGCTGGATGCAGGTATTCCAGTTTTAACGGTGGTGAAGCGTAAATTCCTTGAGCAATGGCACGAGTTTGGTGGTGAGGATGCAGTAGACCTACCCTTTTCAGAAGACAAAGTGTTGCGGTGGTGCGACGAGTTTTTGAGCGTATAGAAGTGCTTCGAGCCCTCTAGAACAGACGCTCCGCAGTGCGTAGCTGGATCGAATCAAGAGCATGACGGCCCAAAATGCCTACTTAAAACACACCACGTTTGCGTTTCTCGATATTGAGACCACAGGCGGTAACTCATCGCACGATCGCATTACTGAAATCGGAATTCGTTTCTGGCGTTCGGGCGAGGAGGTTGGGGAGTGGCAAACGCTACTGAATCCGAATGCCCGCATCTCGCCTTTTATTGAGCAGTTAACGGGTATTTCGAATGAGATGGTGTCTGATGCGCCATCGTTTGAAGCCATAGCAGATGAACTTGAAGAACAGCTGCGAGATACGGTATTCGTTGCCCATAATGCGCGCTTTGATTACGGCTTTATCAAATCGGAATACCGCAGGCTTGGTCGGCTATTTTCTGCGCGGGTATTGTGCACTGTGAAACTTTCTCGGCGGCTGTACCCGGAGTTCCGCAAGCATAATATGGATGCACTGATTGAGCGCCATGGGTTGAAGCAGGTGCAGCGTCACCGGGCTATGGGTGATGTATCCGCCATGCTTGAGTTTTTTACTCATGCTTTGGCAGAAAAGGGCAATGAAGAATTAGAAGGGGCGGTTGGTGCACTTTTGCAACGGCCGAGCATTCCATCGCACCTGCCGCTGGATACCTTGAAGAATTTGCCGAAAGGGCCCGGAGTATACCGGTTTTATGGCGAGAACGATGTGCTGTTGTATGTGGGAAAAAGCACCAATATTGCCCAGCGCGTAGCGTCGCATTTTTCGGGAGACCATAACACCAGCAAAGGGGTGCGCATATCTGAAAGCCTGCGTCGCGTGGAGTGTACAGAAACCGCTGGCGAGCTCGGCGCTTTATTGCTGGAGCTTCGTCAGATCAAAACGCTGAACCCTCTTTTTAATCGTCGCTCCAGAGCGGCTAAAAATTTAGTGAGCATTGAGCTTGCCCCGAACGAGTCCGGCTATTTTCAGGCGGGGCTCGTGAGGGAGATAGAGCCGCACCGGCTTGCCAGCTATTACGGGTTATTTCGTAGCAAGCGTGATGCAGAGCGAGCGCTGAGTGGTGTTGCAGCTAAGAACGAGCTTTGTAACCAACTGCTAGGGCTTGAGCCAGCGCACGACGGCCCTTGTTTTCAGCGTGCTCTGGGGCGATGCAAAGGTGCTTGTGAGGGTATTGAAGATGTTGCCCGTTACAATCTTCGAGTGCAGATCGCATTCCACGAACTGCGCTTGCGAACCTGGCCGTGGAAGGGGCCCGTTGCGATTGTGGAGCGGCGCGCAGACTGGGTGCAGCCGGATATTCTGGTGATCTACAATTGGATGCACGTCGCCACCTTGCACGATGAGCAGGAGCTTCAGGATTTGTCACTGCGTGGCCAGTCTGTCACCTTCGATCTGGATTCCTACAAGCTGTTGATAAAGGCACTGATGGCTCCGTATCGGGGCGGGGGCCATCAGGATCATTCCCTGCTAGAGCTGCCCGCAGTGGGCGAGCCGGATGTGCTTATGCCCTGAGTGGCGTAATATACGTTATTGATCCGCACACATACGTACTTGTCTGTAGCGGCAACTCTACTATTTTTATAGGCTTAACTGCTTTCCTGAGAGAGATCTATGCACAAAGAACCTGTGAGTCGCGAACTGTTTGATGAAGTCATGGTGCCAAACTATTCTCCCGGTGCCATTATTCCGGTGCGAGGCGAGGGTTCCCGTATATGGGATCAGGACGATCGCGAGTTTATAGATCTTCAAGGTGGCATTGCGGTGAATTGTCTGGGGCATTCGCACCCTGGTTTGGTGGGGGCCTTGCAAGAGCAAGCAGAGAAAATCTGGCACCTTTCCAATGTTATGACCAACGAGCCAGCTCTGCGCTTGGCCAAAACCCTTTGCGACCTTACGTTCGCTGAACGGGTGTTTTTCGCCAACTCCGGAGGTGAAGCCAACGAAGCTGCTTTCAAGCTCGCGCGTCGTTATGGCTGGGAGCACACCGGGCCAGAGAAGCATGAGATCATTTCTTTCAAAAACGCCTTTCATGGGCGCACCCTATTCACCGTGAGCGTTGGTGGTCAGGCAAAATACCTTGAAGGCTTCGAGCCAGCCCCGGGTGGCATCCACCACGCAGACTTCAACGACTTGGAATCGGTTAAGAAGTTGATATCCAAAGCTAAGACCTGTGCTGTGGTTGTGGAGCCCATTCAGGGTGAGAGCGGCATTGTACCCGGAACCCCGGAGTTTCTTGAGGGTCTGCGTAAGCTCTGTGATGACAACGACGCTTTGTTGATTTTCGATGAGGTTCAATCGGGCGTCGGCCGCACAGGTCATCTTTATGCCTACCAAATGTACGGAGTAGTGCCCGACATTCTTACCAGTGCGAAAGGGTTGGGTGGTGGCTTTCCGGTAGCAGCCATGTTGACCACGGCAAAGGTTGCCGCGAGTCTCGGCATTGGTACCCACGGCAGCACCTATGGTGGCAACGCACTGGCTTGTGCCGTTGCCCAGAAGGTTATCGATACCGTGAGCCAGCCAGAAATTCTCAAAGGTGTGAAAGCCCGTTCTGATCACCTGCGTAAAGGCATGATGGATATTGGCAAGCGTTATGAGATCTTTAGTGAAGTTCGCGGTGAAGGGCTTTTATTGGGTTGCGTACTGACCGAAAAATGGAAAGGTAAAGCGAAGGAGTTCCTGAACGCTGGCTTGGATGAAGGTGTGATGGTGTTGATTGCAGGTGCCGATGTGATTCGATTAGCACCTTCGCTGATCATTCCGGATACGGATATCGATGAGGCGCTGGAGCGCTTTGAAGCTGCTGTTAAAAAACTGACTGCTTAGGAGCTTTTATGTGGCTGGTACGTCCGGCCTTGCCGGGTGATGTGAACCAGATACTTGCGATTGCGGGCACGGTCGATTCCGAAACCGCCCGCCTTTCATCCACGCTGCCAAGGCAGCGGGAAGCTCTCGCGGAAAAAATACAACACTCACAGGCGTCTCTTGCCGGAACGGCCTCTAGCGACAGCCAACCGCCAAGAATACTATTTGTACTGGAAGATACAGCCACGGGGCGGATCCATGGTACGGCAGGTGTTGATGCGCGTGCGGGAAATGGCCAGCCTTTTTATAATTACCGCCGCGATGCACTTATCCATGCCTCCCATGAACTTGGCATCTCCAGCCGGGTAGACGTTCTCTACCCCAGTCATGGGTTAACCGACCATACTCTGCTTTGCTCGTTTTCCATCACGCCTGAGTTACGCAATACAGACGCCTTTGAGCTCTTATCCAGAGCGCGAATACTGTTCATTGCGGGTCACCGAGACTGGTTTACCCATAGGGTTGCGGTGGAGATTCAAGGCGTTCAGCTAGCCGACGGCAGCGTACCTTTCTGGGACAGCTTGGGGCGCCATTTTTTTAACATGGACTTTGATACTGCTGATCAGCATTCCGGCCTGCTTAGCAAAACCTTTATTGCCGAATTAATGCCGCCCAATCCCGTGTATGTCACCCTGCTTTCTGAATCGGCTCAAGCGGCCCTTGGGCAGCCTCATGAACTGACTGTGCCGAACCTTGAACTGCTTCAGCGAGAAGGATTTCAGGCAGGCTGCTATCTGGATATTTTTGATGGCGGGCCGGTTCTAGAGGCGCGTACGGATGCATTGCACACTCTGGTGATCAGTCAGCCTAAAGCGCTTCACGGTGCCATTGAGAGTGAGGTCGAGAGCGTGGTAGAAGACGGTGGGGATCTATGCCTGATTGCTGCGGGGGAGGGCGCCGGATTCCGTTGTACTCTGGCCAAAGCGGCTGGCACGCTTGAGGGAACACTTAAGGTGCCGGTGAAAGTATGGGAAGTGCTGGAAAAAACAGCCGGCGATCAGGTGAGGGTCGCGCCATGCTAGTCATTCGCCCGCTAAAGGAAACCGACCTGGAAGATCTCTACGCTATGGCCCAAAAGGCCGGTAAGGGATTGACGACACTGCCAGCCGACCGGGACCTATTGCAGCGCAAGATTGCTCACGCTCAGCAAACGTTCAATCAACGTTGTGCGCCAGAGGCGGGCTTATATTTGTTTGCGCTGGAAGATACGGAAACTGGCAAGGCTGTTGGTATCAGCGGCATTCAGGCGCGAGTAGGTTTGGATGAGGTGTTTTATAACTACCGACTCAGCGTTACCGTAAATGCCTCCAAAGAGCTGGGCGTTCATGTGCGCACGCCAACGCTCCACCTCTCAAACGATATGACGGATACCAGCGAGATATGCTCGCTGCTGCTCTCTGATGATTACCATGGCGGTGGTAACGGGCTGTTGCTATCACGCTGCCGCTTTATGTATCTGGACGAGTTTCGTAAACACTTCTCTGAAAAAGTATTTGCTGAAATGCGTGGTGTGTCTGATGAGCAGGGCCGGAGCCCGCTATGGGATGCGCTCGGCAGCAAGTTTTTTGATATGGAATTTACCCAAGCGGATGTGCTTTCGGGCCTTGGTAATAAATCCTTTATTGCAGAGTTGATGCCTAAGTATCCCATCTACTTGCCCATGCTGCCGGATTCGGCGCGAGCGGTGATTGGCCGCGTTCACGGCAACACGGCCCCGGCACTCAAGATGCTGCAGGCCGAGGGGTTCAACTTTAATGGCATGGTGGATATTTTTGACGGGGGACCGGTGGTCGAGGCCTTTGTTAACACCATTCGCACGGTGCGCGACAGTGTTAATCGCCATGCTATGATCGCCAAAAAGCCCATCAACCTTAATGTTCCGGCCTCAGAGCGAGTAATGGTTTCCAATCGTTCGTTCCGTAATTTCCGAGTAACCACGGTGCCAGCCAGTTGCATCAGTACCGATACCGTCAGCTTACCGCCCGCTGTAGCGGAAGCGTTGCAGATTGAGTCGGGTGATCCGGTGCGTTTAGCACCCTTGAAAGAAAAACCAAAGGCAGCAGTACACGCATTGGGCTGAATGCCCTACACATCCAGTAACGGGAGAATGAGTGATATGTCAAATATGACAGGCGAGCTGTTTATCGGTGGGCTTTGGCTTCAAGGCCACGGGCCCGCGTTTGAGTCGATTCAGCCCGTTACCGGCGAGAATGTTTGGGAAGGTTCTGGCGCCAGCCTTGCAGATGTGGATGCAGCCGTGCGCAGCGCCCGGGATGCTTTTCTGAAGTGGCGCCGCAAGAGCTTCGCTGAGCGTTTGGCGGTTGTTGAAGCTTTTGGTGAACTGTTGGAGTCCAACAAAGAAGAGCTTGCCCACCAGATTGGTTTGGAAACCGGCAAGCCCCTTTGGGAGTCGCGTACGGAAGTGGCAGCCATGGTTGGTAAGATAGGCATTTCGGTAAAAGCCTATAATGAACGTACCGGCCATACTGAATCCGATGTGGCGGGTGGCCATGCCGTACTTCGTCATCGACCCCACGGCGTTGTTGCCGTGTTTGGCCCCTATAATTTCCCCGGCCATCTCCCGAATGGTCATATTGTGCCTGCGTTGCTTGCGGGCAATACCGTTGTCTTTAAACCCAGTGAGTTAACTCCCGGTGTGGCAGAGCTCACGGTTAAGCTCTGGGAAAAGGCAGGCTTGCCCGATGGCGTTATCAACCTGATTCAGGGCGCAGCGGATACCGGAAAATCGCTGGCAGGCCACCCGATGATAGACGGCCTTTTCTTCACGGGCAGTTCAACGGTAGGCCATAAGTTGCATGAACAGCTTGGCGGCCAGCCCGACAAAATTCTTGCGTTGGAAATGGGCGGCAACAACCCGCTGATTGTTCAGGATGTCGCGGATATCGATGGTGCGGTACATCACGCGTTGCAATCTGCATTTTTGTCGGCGGGCCAACGTTGCACGTGCGCCCGCAGATTATTGGTTCCCAAGGGCAAAAAAGGCGATGAATTTCTAGATCGCTTAGTTGCTGTGTCTGCGCGCATTCAGGTGGGAGAGTTTGATAATAAGCCGCAGCCGTTTATGGGCTCGGTTATTTCTGCGCAAGCAGCAGAGAAGCTGTTGGCTGCGCAGGCGAGCATGCTGGAGCAGGGCGCAACGTCTTTATTGGAAATGAAGCAGATCAAACCAAACACAGGCCTTCTTTCCCCCGGTATCGTTGATGTAACGGGGTTGGAGCTACCTGATGAAGAGTTCTTTGGGCCGCTGTTAACAGTCTATCGCTACAAGAGTTTTGACGATGCCTTGGAGCTGGCTAACAACACCCGCTATGGACTTTCCGCAGGTCTGCTTTCTGATGACAGAAAGCTCTACGAGCGATTGCTTGAAGAGGCACGTGCTGGCATTGTCAATTGGAACCGTCCTTTGACGGGGGCCAGCAGCGCTGCGCCCTTTGGTGGCGTGGGAGCTAGTGGAAACCATCGCGCCAGTGCCTACTACGCAGCAGACTACTGCGCTTCGCCTATGGCCTCTCTTGAGTCTAGCAAAAGCGAAGTGCCGGACAGTCTGGCACCTGGCCTTAATTTTGATTCTTGAAAATCAGTTTTGAGCCTTATTTCCTGCATTCGTATGGATGGAACTCTAAACCATGGTTAAGCATGCGGTAGAAGTAAATTTTGATGGTCTGGTTGGCCCGACCCACAATTACGCGGGCCTTTCATGGGGTAATGTGGCATCAAAGTCTAATGTGAATGCGGTATCCAATCCCCGTGAGGCTGCGCTTCAAGGGCTAGCAAAAATGAAGCGTTTGGCGGATCGTGGTTATGTTCAGGGTATTCTTCCACCCCATGAGCGGCCTCATATTCCATCCCTCAAAGCGCTTGGGTTTAGCGGAACAGATGCACAGGTTCTGGAGCAAGTCGCAACTACTAGTCCGTCGATTCTGGCCGCGGCGTCTTCAGCTTCTTCCATGTGGACGGCGAATGCCGCCACTGTGTCGCCGAGTGCCGATACCACCGATCACCGAGTACATTTCACGCCAGCGAACCTGAGCGCTAAGTTTCATCGCTCCATCGAACATACCGTCACCGGCCGTAGTCTGAAGTCTATTTTTGCAGATGAAGGCTATTTTGCCCATCACCCTGCACTGCCTTCGGTCAGCCATTTCGGCGATGAAGGCGCAGCCAACCATACTCGGCTTTGTAGCCACTACGGTGAGCCGGGAGTCGAGTTATTCGTGTATGGTCAGGAGGCTTTCAACGAGCAGGCGCCTGCGCCGCAAAAATACCCGGCCCGACAAACCCTTGAAGCCTCGCAGGCCATTGCCCGGCTGCACGGTTTGAAAGATCACAATGTGGTATTTGCCCAGCAAAACCCAGCGGCCATAGATGCCGGTGTATTCCATAACGATGTTATCGCAGTGGGCAATGGCAACACTCTGTTTTATCACAGCATGGCTTTTCTTAACGAAGAGCAGGTGCTGGCAGATATCCATGCTCGACTTACAGGCGCTGAACTTGAGGCTGTTCGTGTTAGCGATGCGGACGTACCCCTTGAGGATGCGGTGGCCTCATACCTGTTCAACAGCCAATTGCTGAATACACCCGATGGCATGCTATTAGCTGTGCCGGGCGAGTGTCGGGAAGTTGCATCTGTTAGCAAGTATTTGGATAAATTGCTGGACGCTGGCGGACCCATAACGGCGGTGGAAGTGTTTGATGTGAAACAGTCCATGCGCAATGGCGGCGGCCCCGCCTGCCTGCGTTTGCGTGTGGTTCTGAATGATGACGAACTTCAAGCGATGCATCGCGGGGTGCTTCTGACCGATGCGCTGTACGAGCGCTTGACTACTTGGGTCGAGACCCACTACCGCAGTGAGCTTACCCGTGGTGATCTGGCCGATCCTATGTTGCTGGATGAGGTGCGCAAAGCACTGGATGAATTAACCGGAATTCTGGGGTTGGGGTCTATCTACGACTTCCAGATGTAGCCGCGCTTCAAGGTCTCACGAGGAAGCGGCTATGGAAGAGGTCAGCATGTCCATGGTGTGCCGGATAAGGCTCTCGGCAGGAAAGTTGCCGTTGCTCTCGTTGGCTTCCGACTGGCACAGCAAAATAGCACCGTGCAAAGCGCCCCTTAGATATAGAGCCGTTTGTTCAGGGCTATGAATGCGCTGGCGGTTCATGGTTCCGTCTTTCAGGCCCAACTCGATGGCCTCTGTCATCAAGCCCATCAGTTCAGATTTAGAGCAAAGCATTTCCTCTGCCTGAGCTTCGTCGGCCTCCGCCATGGCGGTTGAAGCTTTGGTGAGCGCTGAGAAGTAATCCGGCTCTTCCAGATAAAAGCGGTAATAAGACTCCCCCATAGATCGTATCTGTTCCAGCCCCGTATCAGCCGTCTGCCTTGCATTTCGGAAACGGTCAGACAGGCTGTGCCCCGCCCGCAACAT
Source organism: Marinobacter salexigens (assembly GCF_018860765.1). Classification (GTDB taxonomy): domain Bacteria; phylum Pseudomonadota; class Gammaproteobacteria; order Pseudomonadales; family Oleiphilaceae; genus Marinobacter; species Marinobacter salexigens_A. The sequence goes on along the minus strand of NZ_JAHKPV010000007.1, from coordinate 57,269 downwards.
AACCCCGCGCTGAATGGCGGCCTTATCCTTGAAGTACACGTACAGCAACGCCCGACTTAGGCTTGCTGTGCGTGCAATATCGTCCATGGACGTGCGCTCATACCCTTTCTCCGAAAAGACCCGCTCTGCGGCATCCAGAATGGTGTCATAACGGGCCTGCTTCTCCCGTTCCCGGCGTGTCTTAAGCTGTTCAGTCATTCGGTTCTCTCATTGGGGTCTTCTACAGGCTAATTGGCCTGGTCGAAATGGCAATACATTTAATGGATGAAAGCTGATTATTGACATAATGTCAAAGAATGACATTATGTCGCAACCACAAACCGCATTTCCGCAGGAAGCGGTATCGACACCAACTTGAGCACGGACGAAAGGATACTTTATGACCCTACTTCGCACCCCTGTTGCCCTTATTTTTCTTGCAGCCTGTGGCTTATTACCTCTTTCCGGTTGCAAAGCTGATGACATGCCGCCTAAGTCATCTGGTAAGCATGTGGTATCGGTGCGTGTTTCAGAGGTTACCGGGGGCGAAGCTCAGGAGATAACCCTACGTTTTTCCGGCATTGTGCGCTCAACCCAGCGAGCAACACTGACGTTTCAGGTTAGCGGTACCCTGAAAGAACGTGCAGTGGAATTGGGCCAAACGGTTGCAGCAGGTGATGTGCTAGCCCGGACTTACAACCCTGCGCTGGAGCCAGCGCGGGATTCGGCACAAGCGAAATTGGATGAGTTGAACACCCGTTACGATCAGGCCAAGCGTGAGTGGGAACGCTCCAGCCGTTTGCATGAGCGCGGTGTGGTTTCCGAGCAGAACCTTGAACAAATTGCTGCCCGCCGGGACTCTCTAAAAGCCAGCGTAGCCACTGCTCAGGCAGCTCTGGCTGAGGCTACTCAGCTGTTGCAGGAAAGCACCTTGCGAGCGCCGTTTGCGGGCCGCGTTGAAGCGCTGTTGGTAGAGCGGGATGAGTTTGTGGCAGCAGGTCAGCCGGTTATGCGCTTATCCTCACCCGAGGGAAAGGAAGTAGAAGTACGGGTGCCTGCCTACTTATTGGCCCATGTGTCGCTCGATCAGGAGTTGCCTGTTTGGTCTGTGCAGAATCGCAGTGCAGCGTCGGTGACCGGATCTGTTGTTGAAATTGCTCAAGCCGGAGCCATCCGTGGTGAGCTGCATCCGGTTCTGGTCAGCTTGCCGATTAACACTCTGGATACTGGCGAGCCGGTTGAGGTGGGCATTACACCGCTTCGGGAGTCTGCGATCACGGTTCCGCTTTTGTCAGTTGTTCGTAGTGAGGATGGTATGACAGTGTTCCGCGTGCGCGATGGCGTGGCTCGGCGCGTGCCTATTGAGGTTGAGCGTGTAGTCGGTGAACGCGTTGTGGTGCGCACCGGAGAGCTGGAGCCTGGAGACCAGGTGGTATACGCGGGTATGACCCGCCTCGCCGACGGTGATGCCGTGGAGGTGCGCTAATGACGCGCCGGCTACTCAATTTTCAACGCCTATTGGGCATGGTGGTTACCATGCTTTGCCTTTTGGGTATTGCGGCATACAGCACTATGCCGCGTCAGGAAGACCCTTCTTTTCCCTACCGTGCGGGTCTGGTGTCAGTAAGCTACCCCGGTGCTAGCGCCGATGCGGTTGAACGGTTAGTTTTAAGGCCACTCACTGATGAGCTTAGGCAAGTGGAGGAGGTGGACGTTTCTCAGGGCACCGCCCGCACCGGTGTAGCGCTTGTACGGCTGCGCCTTAATGATGATATTTATGACACAGACCCGGCGTGGGATCGTGTCCGCCAAGCGATGGAACGTGCAAAGCAAGATTTCCCAGACGACGTTGGCCAGATGGTTCTGGACGATCGGTTGATCGACAACCCTGCCATCGTGCTGGCGATTGGTGGCGCGCCGTCAGTGAGCGAACTCTCAGATGTCGCAGAACGTCTTAAACAGAACCTATCCGACCTTAGCGGCGTTTCCCGTATAGAGCTGGAAGGAGACGCCGATGAGCAAATTACGTTGGCTTTGGACGATGCCGCTCTTTATCGTTTGGGTATTTCGCCCGCGCGAATTCTAGAAACCCTAGCTCAACGTAATCAAACTACCCCTGGTGGTTTTGTCGTTGTAGACGGTCGTCGGTTATCCGTGCTGCCCAACACTGAATTTGCCGACATGGATGCCATTCGTGCAACGCCCATTGAGCTTCCAGATGGTTCGCAGGTGCCCCTGGCCGCCGCAGCTGATGTATGGCGTGGTCCCGCTGAACCGCGCCAGCCTGAAACATGGTTTGATGGTGAGCGCGTTGTATTGTTGTCGTTGATTATGGAAGAGGGCACCACCGATGCTATTCGGTTTGGTGAAAGAGTGCGTGAGCGGCTAGCCGAGGTAAGGTCCGAGTTTGAACCTTATGAAATTCGCGAGATGTTTTTCCAGCCAGACAAGGTCTCGGAGCGCTTGGATAACCTAGCATGGAGTCTGGTGCTTTCGGTGTTGATTATCGTGGCGGTGGTGTTTACCGGCATGGGCATTCGCATGGGGTTGTTGGTGGCGTCTATTCTACCGATGGTGGCGCTAATCAGTGTTGGACTCTACGATCTCGGCGGGGGTGTTCTGCACCAAATCGCGGTGATCGGCATGGTGATCTCCTTAGGTATCTTGATCGACAACGCCATAGTGATTGTCGAAAACATTCAGGGGCACCTAGATGAAGGTATGCGTCGTCTGGACGCTCTTCGCAAAGCCGTCAGCGAGCTTGCAGGCCCGCTTGGAGCTTCCACGGGCACTACGCTTGCGGCCTTTGCGCCGCTGCTACTGGCCAAAGGCGGTGCGGCAGACTTCACTCGGGGTGTGCCGGTGATGATCATGCTTACACTGTCTGTTAGTTATTTACTGGCGATTTCGGTGGTCCCACTGCTGGCGGCAAGATTCCTCAAGCCTCGCCGCAACGCCGAGGCTGATCGCTTGATTGGCTTGGCGCGTTTTCTTGGTGGTCTGGTCTACCAGCACCCGAAACGGCTGATTGTTGCTGGTGCTTTGTTGGTTGTGATCAGCCTGACTATGACCACGTTTATGGCGCAGCAGTTCTTTCCCAATGCCGACCGGCCTCAGGTGATTGTTGAGTTGTTCATGCCAGAGGGCACAGATCAGCAACGCACAGCCGAAGCCGCTGCTAATCTAGAACATGCCATACGCTCACAACCCACGGCGCTACAAATCCATCGTTTTGTTGGCTTTACCGGCCCAGCCTTCTATTACAATCTTCAGCGTGCACCTCAGGCACCGAACAGAGGGCGGCTCGTAGTAGAGACGCCAGCATTGGAAGACACGACAGAAATGATTCGCTGGATTCGTGTCTATGTAGATGAACAAATGCCCGAACTAGACGTAAGTGTTGGTGTGCTCGGCCAAGGTCCTCCAAGTGTTGCCCCGGTAGAAGTGCGCGTATATCACGCCGATGAGAGGGAACGCACCCACGCGGTTGAGCAGCTGTTTAGTGCGCTACGTCAGGTGGAGGGAACCGTAGATGTTCGTCATGACTTGGATATTGGCGTGCCCAGCATTGCCATCAACGTAGACGACGCCACCGCAGCCAGATACGGGCTCACTCGCGCCGACGTTGCTCAAAGCCTCTATGGCCAGAGCTTTGGAGTTGTTGCCGAGCGTTACCGGCAAGAAAAAGACCCGATACCGCTGGTGCTGCGGTCGCAGGAAGGTACATCGCTGCCATTGGCAAGGCTTCTGTCTGTGAACATCTACAATAGCCGCGGTGAAGCTGTTCCCCTGTCTGCCGTTGCTAGTGTTGAAACCACTTGGGAGCCCGCCGCACGCTATTCGCGTAACGGAACCCGGCTAAACACAGTAACGGCTAATCTACTCAACGGGTATAGTTTTAGTCAGGCGTTGAGTGGTCTGGAGCTGGCGCTGCAGGATAACCCACTGCCTAAAGGCACCCGCTTGGAAATGGGCGGCGATGCAGAGGGCTCTGGCGATGCCAACGGCGCGCTGTTAACCGCTGCGCCAATCGGCATACTCTTACTGCTGTTTTTCCTGCTGCTGCAGTTCAACTCATTCCGGCGGGTTGGCATCATTCTGCTAACTGTACCCTTGGCTACCGTGGGCATCTTCCCTGGCCTAGTACTCTCCGGCTCACCCTTCGGGTTCCAGTCGTTGTTGGGGGTTATCGCGCTGGTGGGCATTGTGGTGAACAACGCCATAGTGCTCCTTGACGTGATGGACAGAGAGCTGGAAAACGGCGAGAACATCCACGAAGCCATGCGCAAAGCGGTCGTACAAAGAACCCGCCCCATCCTACTGACCACGGCAACCACAGTAGCGGGTTTGCTTCCATTGGCCTTCTCCAGCTCCACGCTCTGGCCCCCGATGGCCTGGGCCATTATCTCCGGACTGCTGGCCTCAACCGTACTGACCTTGCTGGTTATACCCGCAGTGTGTACTCAGTTGATCAAAGTGAAAGTTGCTGAACCGGAAAATGCTCCGGCTTAGGTTGGGCTCCATACTGGCGGGTTTATCGGGGCTTAATAAGAAGCCCCACCCGCTGACCCACGGGCACATTCCGATTTGGAAAAACAATCGCCTCTGGTGTAGCGCCAACTCTGTAGCAGGTATCGTCATCCTCCCAGATCACGGTGCCTGATGCGTACTCTGTAAAGTTGGCTACATCGTCCGGAACATGAAATCGGAAGTTCTTCCCGGTATTCAGAATCTCGTGCACCACTTCGAAAACCGTAAGATGGTCAAAAGGTGACTGTTTGGCCGGGGTAGGGCTGCCACGAAAGCGCCGCCGAAGCGCCTTCTTGATTCCGTCAAAACGCGCGAGATCATTCATGCCAAATGGTCTGACCTTGCCCAGCTCCACAGTATAACTCTCAGCGTTTAGCACGGATGAAGAAAATGATGAAAACGTAGTTCCCACCTTATGTTGCAGCAACAAAGTTTGCACCTCTGCCTCAAGCAGAAAATCACACTGACTCTCTGGCACCTGCCGACCCTCAACAAACGGATAAAGCGCAAACTTCTCCCGCTGTGATGGCCTTATGGCTGTGTGTAAATCGTAGTGGGAAAGGGCTTGAGGATGCGCCATAGCGAATTGACGGCACATCTCCTCAAGAAACTGCGCCCGTGCTGCTTCTGGAAGCCCATTATACACTGGCCTGCCATGGGCACCGTTGAACAACCGATTGAGATTCACGTCCAAAAACCGCTCCCTAGCCACCATGGCTGGCGGGTTCCCCAAAATCAGTAGCAGCGGACAAGCCAACAGCCACTCGCCGTTCAACAGTTCGTTGACTAGCGCGTTTAGAACTTCAATGGGAGCCGTTTCGTTGCCGTGAATACCGGTCGAGATAACCAATGCCTCCTGGTTCGGATTGGCACGATCGGGTGGCGGCGTGATGTGCAAAACACCAACGGCTTTACGAGTTACGCGGGTACCATCCGGGAGGGCGACTTTGATTTCGGGAAGATCAGCTGAGGCATTGGCAAGTGTGTGGGCTAGCCAATCAGAACTGGATTCAAAAAGATGTGGATAAGCCGTCATAGAATCCCCGATAAGAGTCTGGGGGCTGGTAGGGCATCACTTTTCGGGAGTGACTGAAGCCATGGATGGCTTCAGTCAAGCCCACATGGGTGAGGCAAGCGTTTATGAAGCGTAGCTTCATGCGCCGCCGAACGACAGCAATCTATGATTGCTGGCCGGACCCCGCAGGGGTGCTCGTAGCGTCTCCCGGAAGGTGATGCCCTGCCAGACCATGCACAGAAGTAGAGGTTTGATGCTAAAAGAATACTCAGGAACCTACAGGCCGCTGATGCCGCAACAAATGATTTTCAATCTTGCGGAATACGAACACCAAAATAAACGTCAACACCATGTAGCAAAGCGCCACAAAGATAAACGCATCAAAGGGCGCATAAAACCGCGAGTAAATATTCCGCGCAGCCCCCGTAAGATCCACAATCGTTACTACACTCGCAATCGCACTCGAGTGCAGCATGAAAATAACCTCATTGGAATACGCCTGAACAGCTCGCCTTGCCGCACTTGGTAACACAATGCGCCGCATCCGCATAATCCAATTCATGCCGTAAGCCTTCGCCGCCTCAATCTCACCATGGGGCGTCGAAATAATCGCACCACGAATAATCTCAGTGGTATAGGCACAGGTGTTCAACGTAAACGCCAGCAGGGCAGGGTAAAACGGCTCCCTGAAAATCTCCCACCAGAATGTTTCCTGAATACCGGGAATCTGAGCAACGCCATAGTAGATAATATAAAGCTGAATTAGCAGCGGGGTGCCGCGGAAAATATAGGTGTAAAGCCAAACAGGGCCAGATACGAACGGATTTTTAACCGTGCGAAGAATCGCCAGCGGAACCGCAAACGCAAGCCCTATAATCAGGCACAGAAATACCAGTTGAACGGTCGTAACCATTCCATCCCAGTATTCCATGATGGTCATGGCTGTAAAAATCTCGTTCCTGTTAAGCCAGGCAGCGATAAAATCGGGTGGCATTATCAGCTCTCCTGAATCACGCCGGCGTTAGCTCGTTTATCGAGCCACTTGATGAAAAGCTCCGAGCCTGCCGTGAGGGCGAGGTACACAAAGGCCACAGGAATAAAAAAGTGGAACGGCATACGCTCTGCTTTTGCTGCTTCCTCTGCCACACGCACCATATCTGTGAGGCCGATAATAGAAACCAGCGCCGTGGTTTTCAGCAATACCTGCCAGTTATTGCCAATACCAGGAAGTGCATGACGCAGCATTTGCGGAACCATCACCCGGCGGAAAGTGTGCCAGGTGCTAAAACCGTAGGCGCGGGCTGCTTCAATCTGTCCTGTTTCAACCGCCAGAAAAGCACCGCGGAAGGTCTCTGTCATATAGGCACCAAAAATGAGCCCGATGGTAATGACGCCAGAAATGAATGGATTGAACTGGAAGAAAAAGTCGACTTCGTAGGTGTCCCAAATGTAGTCGGAGAGCATGTTCACACACACCTGTCCGCCATAGTAAAACAGCAGCATCATAACCAGATCGGGAACGCCGCGAATCAAGGTGGTATAGGTTGTGGCAATACCAACTGCTACACGGCTATTTGACAGCTTTGCAGCCGCGCCAATGAGCCCGAGAACCAATGCGAGAGCAAGGGAAAGGAAAGCGAGTTCTACGGTAACAACTGCCCCGTTCAAAAGGGCCGGACCATAGCCTTTCAAATCAAACATGGGAATGTCCGGTAGGCAGGGGCAGCCGAAATGGCTACCCCTGAAGCTGGTTTTTTAGACCTTCACGTCATAGGCGAAGTACTTCTTCATGATGGCGTCGTAGGTGCCATCTTCCTTCAGCTTGCGCAAAGCTTTGTTCACTTCTTCAGCAACGTCTTTGTCACGCTTACGCATAGCAACGCCTACACCTTCACCCAGCTTTACGGCTTCGCCGACTTCCTTGAAGCCGTCTTTGGATAGAACGGTTTGCTCGCCAACCGGGTAATCGACAAACACGACATCCAAACGCTGGCCTTCAAGATCAAGAACCATGTCATCGGCAGTGGTGTAACGCTTAATGGTTACTACGCCACTCATTTCTTCAGTAACAAAGGTGTCCATAGTAGTGCCGCGCTGAACACCAACGGTTTTACCCTTCATGGCGCTCACATCAGTCACGTCAGCGTTAAAGCTATCCGGGCCGAACCATCCGCCTGGGGTGTTGTAGTATGGCTCGGAGAACAGAACACGTTCTGCACGCTCTGGAGTGATCGACATAGATGACATGATCAAGTCGAATTTGCGGGCCAGCAGGCCAGGGATCATACCGTCCCAGGCTTGAATAACGAATTCGCAGTCTGCCTTCATTTCTTCACACATGGCGGCAGCCAGATCTACTTCAAAACCGGTCAAGTCACCATTTTCATCTTTGTATTCGAACGGCTCGTAAGGTACGTCGAAAGCAATGCGCAGGTTACGCTCGTCTGCATGGGCACCGCTGGTAAGCATTGCCAGTGCGCAACTCGCTGCAATCATCAGTTTTTTCATGTGTCACTTCTCCAGTATGTCGCCTTGTGGGCGTTATTTTTTTGGAATTTAACTTTCCAACAGCGATAAAGATAGCACCGCATGTTAGAACTTGGGAGCCAGAAACTGTTTCATGCGTTCCGAGTCTGGGTTATCAAACACCTTTTTGGGTGTACCCTGTTCCTCGATAACGCCCTGATGTAGAAACAGCACCTGAGTCGACACATCCTTTGCAAATGCCATTTCGTGAGTTACTACGATCATGGTTCGGCCTTCCTCGGCCAGACTTTGCATAACCTTCAACACTTCTCCAACCAACTCGGGGTCTAACGCCGAGGTAGGCTCATCAAACAGCATGACTTCCGGTTCCATAGCCAATGCCCGGGCAATGGCTGCACGTTGCTGCTGGCCACCAGACATTTGAGCCGGATAATAGTCTTTGCGCTCGTATATGCCGACCTTGTTGAGATAGGCTTCTGCGCGCTCGATGGCTTCTTTTTTAGGAACCTTGAGTACATTGATTGGCGCTTCAATAATATTCTCCAGCACAGTCATGTGTGACCAGAGATTGAAGCCTTGAAATACCATGGAGAGCTTGGCTCGAATCAGCTCCACCTGTTTGTTGTCTGCCGGAATCCGCTCACCCTTGCGATTTGTGGTAAACCTTATAGGGTCGCCGTGAACAATAATATCGCCGGAGGTTGGGGTTTCCAAAAGGTTGATGCAGCGTAAGAAGGTGCTTTTGCCAGAACCGGAACTGCCGATTAGGGACACCACATCACCTTTGCGGGTCTCAAGTGAAATACCTTTGAGCACTTCGAGCTCGGCAAAGGTTTTGTGTATGTCCTTGCAGATCAAAGGCGCTTGGTCCGCCATGGATGGCTCCTGAGGCTGTCATTCAAAGGCGTTTGTTTTACGGACTGTTGCAGTGGAAATCAATACCTTCCACACAGCTTTATGATTTTTTAGCGACAGTTTTTTTGCGACTTATTGTGGCGCAATGAGTGTTTAATGCAAGCATTTAAATCAGAGCCCGCCATACACTGTTAGCGGTAAGCGTTATACTGCGCAGGTATTGGATTACACCACAGGGAGTGGACTTTAATGCCAAGGATATTGGCCTTCGTAATTTTGATCGTTATTTTTTCGCCACCAACAGCTGCCGAAATCTATAGATGGACAGACGCCAGTGGTGCAGTTCATTTCACCGACACTCCGCCATCGGACAAAAATCACCAGTCCGTTAATGTTACCGAGCCAGTAACCGTGACCATGTCGGAAAACCTTGGGCAGCACCGGCGTATTTCGGGTATTCGCAAACAGGTGCAAGGAATGCTCTCATCTGATCGCAAAGGGAGCTCAGCGCGCGCCAAGTCGAAAGCCAAAGCGATTGCCAAGCAGGAGAAAGCTTGTGCCAGCTACCGGCGCAAACTGGCGAAGGTGCAAGCGCAGCTTCGGGCGGGCTATGGTATCAGTAAAGGCAACAGCCTGCGCCGCAAGCGTCGTAGTTTGAATCGAGCGATTAGTTGGGAGTGTATCTTGCGGTGATGCTGTAGACTGTTGTTTAGTAAGCACGCTAACAATATAAGGTTCTCGTATGTACCGTTTGGCTATGACGTTTTGGGGGCAGATTTGAATACGACACCCTTATCTCATCTTCAACTAGCAATGCTGTTGGGGATGACTGTTGCATTAGGTCCATTGGCGCTCGATGCATACTTGCCCGCTTTTCCGGAAATCGCTGATGAGCTTGGTATTGGGCATGGCGGGGTTGGGCTAACACTGAGCGCCTACGTGGGTGCTCTGGGCCTTGCGCAATTGTTGGGTGGTCCGCTTTCCGATCGCTATGGCCGCCAGCAAATTTTGTTTTCCGGGCTTACGATTTTTGCCTTTGCGGCGTTTATGGTGGCTCAGTCAGATACTCTATCAAACATGCTGGGCTGGCGGATTGTGCAGGGTATTGGTGGTGCTTTTTGTGCGGTGTCTGTTCCGGCCATTGTCCGCGACCAAACCAGCGGGCAGGATGCTGCTCGCCTGTTTGGCTTAATAGGCTTGGTTATGTTTGTTGCGCCTGCCGCAGCACCGTCTATCGGTTCTGCGCTGCTGTATTTGAGCGAATGGCATGTGATCTTCCTAATGCTTGCAGGTTATGCCGCGCTGTTGGCGATTGTTCTGCATTTTGTTCTGTTTCGGCGTCTGCCTCCTCGACAAATGGAGCACACACCTGTTTCCACATTACTTACCAACTATGGGCTGGTGCTTCGCCATACGGTTACCATGCGGTTTGTTGGCTTACAAGCCTTATGCTTCAGTTCCATGCTTGTGTTTATCACGCACGCATCGTTCATTTATCAAGAGTGGTTTGGGCTTTCAAACTCGATGTTCTCGGCGTTGTTCGCTGCCAACATTGTGGCTATGGCAAGCCTGAACTTGCTTAACCGGCGCCTGCTTAATAAGTATCAATCGGTGCGGATTTTACGGGTGTGCGTATTTTTGCAGGCCATTGCCGTTAGCGCGCTGGTAATCTGCGCTTGGGCTGGTGCGCCATACTGGGTTATAGCTGCCTGCATCATTGTCGCCGTTGGGTTTATGGGAGCTATTATTCCCAACAACATGGCCAATGCGTTGGAGTTCTTTCCCCACCTCGGGGGAACGGCTGCGGCAATGCTGGGGGCGGCACAATTCACAATTGCGGGGGGTATAAGCGCGCTTTCTGCGACTCTTGCAGGCGGCACCTTGTTACCTATCGTGTTGGTTATGGCTTTCTGTGTGTTCGGCGCAGCCATTCTTGCTGCTGGCGGGCCAGCTGCGATTGAACGGCAGGCACGGCTTAGTTCGGGGCAAGCTTAACTCTTCTCCTAACTACTAACTACTAACTCCTAGCCCTTAGAGCGGCGAGTTTTTGCTGCATTGCTCTGTTTTGCGATGGACGCGCGAGAGCTAATGCCCTGATCGATGTAAAGCACTGCGTCGGTTATCTGGGGGAACATGTGCTCGTCCAGCACATACTCACGCAGCGCCGCAGAATGCGTGAGAGTGTCGCGCACAGGGCCTATCAGGCTAACCATATAGAACTGAATGCCTTGTTCCCGCAGGTTTTCGATCACGCTTTCCAGCATAATCAGGGAGGTGCTGTCGATACTGTTTACGGATTGGGCGTCCAGTATCACCGCCTTCAGCGCACCCTCGGGCCGTTGCTTTATAAGGCTGTAAAGGCGCGTTTTGAAATAATCCTTGTTGGCAAAATACAGCGGCGCGTCAAAGCGGAAGATCAGCAAATCTTTGCGTACGCTAATACTCTCGAATCGATGAATGTTGCGGTACAGGTCTTCGCCGTCGAGCTTGCCTAGCTCTGTCATGTGTGGCGTTGTGCTGTTGTATATTACCAGCATCAGCGATACCGCAACGCCCACCAGTAAGCCCTGCTGAACGCCCAGTAACAGCGTGATCACAAAGGTGACCAGCAGTATCAAAAATTCTTTTCTATCTTGCTTAAAAAGAACCTTCATTTCCTTATATTTGAACAACCCCAGTACAGACATAACGATAATCGCTGCCAGAACGGCCTTTGGTAAGGGGTAGTCGGTAAACAAAGGTGTAAGAAATAGCACTGTAACGGCAATTAGGCCGGAGGAAATGATTGCTGACACTTGGGTGAGTGCGCCCGCTTCACGCAGCGCGGCGCTGCGTGAAAAGCTAGCGGAAACCGGAAAGCTGCGGAACATGGCTCCCAGAGCATTGGCTAAACCGAGAGCAATCAGCTCCTGGTTTGGCTGAACACTGCGCTTGTCTTTGGGGGACTCCTGAGATTTACAGATCGACATGGTGCCCACAAAGCCCATCAAGGCTACGGTAAACGCGACCGGCAGCAGCTCACCAAATTTGTCAAAGTCCAGATTAGGGAACTGAAAAGCGGGAAAGCCATTTGGTACTGAATTGATCACTTCTACGCCTGCTTGCCCGGCATGGAAGAGCCCAGAAAGTACCATTGTGCCAACCAACAAAATCAGAGCATTGGGCACCTTTGGCATTCGGCGTTTACAAATATAGATGAACAAAAGGCTGACCAAGGAGATCCCTACCGTAATGCCGTGCCAGTTGCTGATGTTCAGTAAAAGCTGATAGGAGAGGTCCAGTACATTGGCACTGTCTACGTGAACGCCTGTTAGGTTCTGGAGTTGGCTGCCGATGATGATAACGGCAGCAGCCGAGGTATAACCGACCACAACGGGGTAGGAGAGGAAGTTGACGATAAAGCCAAACCTCAGCAGTCCAAATAAAAACTGAATCAAGCCAACCAGTAACGTGAGCTCAATCGCAAGCTGAAGATATTGGTCCGAACCGGGCTCCGCGAGCACGCTGAGACCGGAAAGAATAAGAATGGCATCCAATGCCACCGGGCCAATTGATATCTTATTGGAGGTTCCCAGTAACGCGTACAGCAGCGGCGGAAAGATTGAAGCATACAGCCCAAACTCCGGAGGCAGGCCAGCGAGAACTGCGTAGCCCATGCTTTGTGGGATCAGCATAACGCCAATAGCTAAGCCAGATACCACGTCTCGCTTTAACGTGTGGGCGGTATATCCCTGCAGCCAGAGCAAGCCAGGCAGTAATTTGTAGAGCATAAGCGCAGTTTATCGCTTGGGGGCTGGGCTTCAAGTGTGTGGAAATCAACAGGCCGAATCAAGAAGTATCCGTTAGGCTTCTAGTAGGCCCCACGGATAAGATCAATCCCCGGCGTTAATACGTCTCGCCAGGCTTTTTCAAGCTTAGGGGTGTACTCAGGGTCATGAAGGCGCACGGTCTTCATCAGGGCATCCAACCAAAGTGAATACCATTCCGGATTGATGTTGAAATGATTCCGGTTATGGCTCTCGCCAAGTGCCCTAAGTTTACGGTCCGGCATGCCGCGTGCAGTGAGAATAAGCTGCATAACGCCATTCCGAAGCAGGTGACGCTGTGCAGGCATATCTGTGTTCACAAAGCGCTTTTTGATAGCGTCTGAGCTCGACATAAAGTAGTCGTAAAAATCCACAAAAAACTGGTCACTGTTGCAGCATCTTCCATAGCTTTGGAAAACCAGATCAGTATCTTTCATAAGCGTTGGATATCCTTTTGAAGAGGCGGGGGGTGAATAGGGCGTTAAGGATAGTGTTTGCGCGCGGCCTCTTCTGTTGAAATTTGTTAACGCTAAGTATATGCCCTTACTTGGTTTTTCTGGCTTTATGAAATTGAAAAGGCTGGCTGATGATAATGGGAGGGGGCGCTGTGAGCAATACGACCTAAGTGGTTTTTTGTCCAGACCAATTGCCGAAAATCTTGTCCCAAAACACGATCACCCCGCCATAGCAGAAGAGTTGCAAATACTTCGATCGGGCAGGTCGCCGCTCCATATGAAGTTCACGGTATGGGGCAGGCGGTGTCCCCGAGAGTAGAAAAAGCCTGCCCTTGGCAAAGAGCTGAAAAATCAGCGTAACAATGCCGCAGCTCATGTCGGTGAGGCTATCGTTCAGCTGCAACGATGTGCGGTTTTTCGCCAGAAATAGAGCGATTCAAGAGCAAAAAAAGGAATTGAAAATGCCACGTAACGATCGGCCATTGCTGCCCTCATTATTTTTATTTGTACTTCGACATTACATCGGCAGCGGGTCAATAGGTAGTGAGATTCGAAGCTATTGACAGAAAAGTCAACCTAGGTGATTATGCCTGAAGGTTAAATGACAGGATCGTCAAACTTTTACGACAAGGAATAGTTTATGAACAGTGTAGCCGCTGATCGTTATGTTACCTCTGATTTTCAGAACTCTCCTCTGCTTGCTCTTGCCGATTTGATGGGCTTAAGAAATTATAAAGCCCAGATTTCCGCTTCCCCGGACTTGTATGCTCCTATCTTGAATGGAATTGCTGTATTTAGGCACCTTCCCGCCTCAGCTCGTGCTGAAGTGAATAGGTCAATAAGAGATGAGGTGCCGAGAGGCCATATAACGCAACGCCTGCAGACACTCGTAGTAGATCAAAGTGTTCAGCCATACTGGTATATGTGGTCTCTGTCCGACGAAGAGCTTCTGGAGTTTTTCCAGTTCTCAAAAACAACAGCCGCGATTACCGCTCAAATGAACCCAGTTTCCGTGCCAAACTTTACAGTGGGGGCATTGGCAGGGGCTATTTATTACACATCCAAGAATGGGTTGAGAGCTCAGGCCAGTCAGATTCTTGAGCCCTTCAAGGAAAGCGGGCTTGTCAAAGAAATCGCGCGCCGCTTAGGCTTTCAGAATCGAATTGTATCGGGTATCGGTATGATGAGCATACCCGCCATTATCGTTATTTCCGGCTTAAATATTATGGCAAATAAAGAGTCTGAAATGGCGAAACGGGAGCTCGCCGCTCGCGGGCTGCTTGCGTACAGCGACCTATAGAATGGCGGTAATACTTCTTGTCACAGGGTTGCTTGGGGCGTTCACTTACTACGTCTCGCTTAGCGCCTTGGTTAACGGAAATGTTAGTAGGGAGGAACGGCTTTGGCCTAGATTAGTAGGTGCTCCAGCATTTTTTATATCTCTCTCTGTAACTCTGATCTCTTCTTACTTTGGCGCTGAGCCGACCCTTTGGCTCAGCGCTGCAATTTGGCCTGTAATTGCGCTTGTGCTGCATGCCGGTTATAAAATCGTGCTTGATACGCTAGTGCAGCAGACAGAAAGAAAAGATGGCGAAGATAAAGTTGTTTGAAAAAAGGTTCACTCCAATTCGGTATATTCATTATCTCCTGTGTGTAGCCGTCTCATGTGTACCGGCAGCCGATGCAGTTGGCGAGGAATTGTTATACCACAAGCGCTTAATGCCAGCGGCGACCGCATATGTGGATCTTCTACTCTGTGCTAACACCGCAGACACATATCGCAATGATGGTGTTAGTGGGGAGCGTTACCGTAACGCTGCTTTTGAGGTGCAGGACCTGACGGATGAGGCCGGGTGGAGCCCGGATGCAGTTGCGGCAACTGTGACCAAGCTTCACGAGAGTCGATCAGATTTGGATCTCAGGGATGGCGATAGCCCTGAAAGCTTTTATCTGCGGAATTTTTCTTTTGAGCGGTGCGAGCGAGAGCTGCAAAATGTAAGAGCTTTCCGGAAGAATGGTGTTCCAGCTCCCTAGGGAGTGTTGACGCGTTGTTGTATTGACTGGCAAGTGACCATGATTGCTCCCTTCTACGGTTAACAAGAGTGTCGATAACCCCTTCCCATAGTCAGGCAATGGCGGATCCTAACAGTGCCAGCAATAATCTTTTTGACGTACCGAGGAGTCTCAGTCTATCCATTATCGGTGCCTGTGGGGGAAACCAAGGTCGCAGCTATCTCTTCCTCATATCTTGTGCCGTCTGGATAGTCCTTGTGTGGCAAACCCTCAGCATATGGGGGCAGGATCTCTCAATTTTCCACACGCGCAGGCCCTGTCCCTGTCCGCTAAGTTAGTTTTAACCATGTTCAGGTCATGGCTCCGGGCCTCCGCTAGCACTGCTGCAAGCGCGATTGATTTTTCCTCACAAACCGGCAATACCATTTCTGGTCGGGGCAGGCTTCACGCAGTCAGCATGACTTGTGAGGTATGGGCACCACATTTAGTGGTAGGGGTGGGATGAGAACAAAGGTTGGGTGTTGGCAGTGATGACGCATAGCTATTTATCGGGGGGGGGTATGGCTACAGCTTGAACGTACTTATAGCAAAATCGTCTATTTCGATTGTTTCGTTTATTTCGTTTGGTCGGCATAATGGGTGGCCAGACAGTTGTCATTTGCATATCAGGAGGACGCTATGTCTGCTCAAAAAATTGTGCATTTGCCAACGGCGACAGAGGTTGAGCAGGCCAAGGTTTCCAGCCGCACCTTGTCCAAGTACACGGATGTGGACCGGGTACAGCTCTCGCTGCATGGCGGCAACGGCGAGGCAGATGAGTTGGTGTTGCCGGGGCATGTGCTGCAAATACTGTTGGACGTGCTAGCGGAAGTGTCGCAGGGTAATGCTATCAGTCTTATCCCTTATCATCAGGAAATCAGCACACAGGACGCGGCAAACCTATTGAATGTTAGTCGCCCCTTCCTCGTAAAGTTGTTGGAAGCAGGAGATATTCCGTTTCGAAAGGTGGGTGCTCACCGGCGAGTAAAGTTGCAAGATGTATTGAGCTACAAGGAACAGGTAGACCGCGAGCGGCACTCAGCGCTGGACGAATTGGCGGAACTTTCTCAGAACGAAGGAATGGGGTACTAACAGGAAATGAGCAAGTTTGCCGTCGTTTTCGATGCCTGTGTCTTGTATCCCGCGCCCTTGCGAGATGCGCTGATGCGCCTGGCATTGACGGACCTGTTCAAGGCGCACTGGACGGATCATATCCATGATGAATGGATTAATGCGCTGCTGAGAGCCAAAAAGCATTCGCCGGAAAGCTTGTTGCGAGCGAGGGAGCTGATGGACCGGCATGTGCGCGATGCAAAAGTATATGGGTACGAGCCCCTTATAGAGGGGCTGGAACTTCCGGACCCAGATGATCGCCACGTGCTGGCAGCGGCCATCCGTTGTAACGCTAACGCTATTGTTACTTTCAACCAGAAAGATTTTCCCGCAGCAGCGCTTCGCCAGTACGATATTGAAGTGATTCACCCGGACGACTTTATTCTTTACCAGATCGACATGGCATCCACATCGTGTCTCCGCGCTTTTCAGGCGCAGCGTTCAGCGCTTAAGAATCCGCCGCTTACGGTTGATACGTTTTTGGCAACACTGCAAAAGCAGCAGTTGCCTCAAACGGTCTCGAAGCTTCGGGAGTTTGCGGATTTCCTTTAACGATGGGTTCCAAAACGGAACATCCGCACTACTTGGTTTGAACTATCCGGAAATGCCGGAAGGATCGCGCAATTCTCCGCTCGGGCAGTGTGTGCAAAATTTGCACCAACTGAACTGCTAAGAATTCTTTAGCAGTTCTCGACATGTCCAATATTACCGGTATGCGTTTTTTGCATACTGGTAATTTCTGGAGCCCCACGCTGTGTTTAAAGCTCAATACGGTCAGGGGCCTCGGGGCTATTCAGCATCTTGCGTCAGTTCTTTGTTCAGGTCGGTGTATTTCAGCTCTTGTTTGATTTTTCGAGCGGCCAGAGGCTGACCTATAGCCGCCTCCAAAAACTGTTGAAGCTGTCATGGCAATGACTAAAAATTGCAGTTAAAAACCGGAGTGGTCAATATCCGGTATGTGTATGCACAAGGATAGCTCCCATGTACCTCCCGATTATCTCCCCCAGTGCGGCGCCATGCAGACTGATTCTGTACATTTTTCTGTTGTGGCTTGTGAGTGTCGCAGCATACGCAGTGCCAGCTCAGGATGTGGGCGGTAAAGATGTTCGGTTGGCAGATTTTCCTGTCGGCTACTTTATAGATAGCTCAGAGTCGTTGACGTACGAAACTGCCCAGAATAAGACGTTCGAAGCCACAAACAGCACAGCAACACTCGGTACTGGCGCATCGGTGACTTGGCACCGGATTACGCTCGATAACGCGGGGCCAGAGGCAAAGGCGTTGTTTCTGCACTTGCCAGCGGCTTTTCAGGTGCGAGCATTAGAGATTTACGAGGAACGCTCCCAGAGTCTGGTGGGTCAGGCAAGAGTGGATCTTAACAATGCCAGCAATAACCCTTTGATGTACCGAGGAACCGTGGTCTATCCATTCTCAGTGCCTGCGGGGGAAACCACGGTTTTGTTTGTGCGCAGCCATCTCTACTCGCATCAGTGGTTTGCTGCGGAAATCTATGACGATCAAAACTCACGAAAGGCTTTGGTGGGCGGGCATCTGGACATCGCATTGCTGGTGGGAATGATGGTGGCGCTGGTGTTTTATAATGGCCTGCTTTACTTCGCCACCAGCAAAAAAGAGAACATCCTTTACTCCCTATACCTCATATCTGGCGTTGTCTGGATAGCCCTGTCCTACGGTTTGATTGCTGAAGCTTTCAATATATACGGAGACGCTGTTTTCATATTGAACCTATCGGTCTTTACCATGCCGATTTTCCTCGTGCTGTTCATGATGTCGATTTTTGAAACCCGCGAGTTTTACATTACCGAGCATAGGGTTCTGAGCGGATTGCTGGTTTTGCTTGTTGGAGGGTTTTGTTATGGGCTGTTCGATATTGAAGCCGCTCTAATACCTGCGAGTAGCCTTGCGGCACTGATGATGCTGGTTACCTTCTCAGTAAGCCTCTCCATGTGGCGGAAGGGCAATCCTTTGGCGAAATTCTTTCTTGTGGGGCATAGCTTCTTCGTTGTGTTCAACGGATTCGCGGTGTTGTTTTACAAAGGTGTGATCGAACCAAACTACCTCAATAGCCACGGTGTGGGAATTGGCATAGTGCTGGAAGCGATCACGCTGGCGTTCATCATTTCATACCGAATTAAAGTCTTGGAAGATATCCGTGCCCAGCAAGGGGAGCTCAAGCGGCAGGCGGCCACTGATCCGCTTACCCAGCTTTATAATCGCCGGTATTTTATGACAGAAGGCGAGAGCCTGATTGAGAAGGCGAGGGCTTTAGGGGAGCCCGTGTCTGTTGTCACCTTGGATATCGATTATTTCAAAAAGGTGAACGACACATACGGGCACCATGCAGGCGATCTGGTTTTGAAAGGTGTGGCAGTTAATCTCCAGAAATTCAGCCGCGATAGGGATCTGATTGCCCGTTTTGGGGGTGAGGAGTTTATGGTCCTGCTACCCGGTGCCGATCATGCAGAAGCAAAAGGCTGTGCTGAGCGTATTAGGCAGGGTGTTGAAAAGCATTCCGTTCAGGTTGGTGATGGTGTGAGTATCCGGGTCACGGTAAGTCTGGGTGTTACGCAAATTAATAGTGCTAAAGAGTCCCTTGAAGCCGCCGCCAACCGGGCCGATAAGGCGCTGTATGACGCGAAAACTGGAGGGAGGAACCGCGTGTGCTGTGCGGCTTGAGCGTTGTTGTCAGCCACCGGTGTATAAAAACGAAAAAACCCGCACAAGGCGGGTTTCATCTGAATTCTTAATGGTGCCCGGAGGCGGAATCGAACCACCGACACGAGGATTTTCAATCCTCTGCTCTACCAACTGAGCTATCCGGGCAAGTTGCTATACTGCTGTGCAACGGGGCGCTATTAAACCGGTTTCGGTGTGGTGAGTCAAGGCCAGCCTTGAAAAATATCCGAATCTTTTCAGGGTTGATCAGGCTTTAACCAAAACCGGATCATTTCTCTGGTGGTACGTAGCCTTCAGCCTTGTCAAAAGGCTCATTATTGAAGAAATGCTCCATCTGGGCCTGCAAGTATTTTCGGGTATTGGGGTCCATCAGGCTTAGGTGCTTTTCGTTGATCAGCATGGTTTGTTCGTGCTGCCATTCTTCCCAAGCCTGCTTGGAAATATTCTCGTAGATATCTTGGCCTTTTGCGCCGGGCATGGGCGGGAAGTCCAGGCCTTGGAGTTCTTTCTGGTGTTTGCGGCAGAAAACGGTGCGGCTCATGATCGCTCCTGTTGTAAAAGGTAAGTGGCTGGAATGATATCAGATAGTGCAGGCTGAGCGTGTGGCCGCCCTGTTATCAGAGCAGGGTGGCCTGTTCCGGGTTTGTGAGTAGTGTGCGGATAGGCGCGGGCAAACCCAGTGCCAGTGCTTCGTGCCGGTGCAACCATTTGTGCTGGCCATTATCTCTAACGCCTTGCTGCCCGGTAACGCCCAGACGGGCAGGCTGAATGTGCAGGTGGTAATGGGAGAAGGTATGGCGAAACCCACTGATCAGTTCGGGTTCTCCGCAGTCAAGCCCAAGGTTGCGTTCGCAAGCTTCCTGTAGCTCATCGGCTCCATAGGCTGGGTCCAGTTCCGGCAGGCTCCACAAACCGCCCCAGATGCCGTTGGGCGGGCGGCGCTCCAGCAGGATTCGGCCGTTTTGGTCTTCCAGAATAACCATCCAAGTGGTTTTCTCAGGTTTTGCTTTTTTAGGCTTGGAGCCGGGGTAGAGGTTGGTCTCTTTTCTGGCGTAGGCTGCGCAGCCTTTTTGCAGAGGGCAGTCGTTACACTTGGGTCGGCTGCGGGTGCACACCATCGCGCCAAGGTCCATGATGCCCTGAGTATAGTCTCGAATGCGCTCACTCGGTGTGTGTTCCTCTGCATGTTCCCAGAGTTGCTTCAGTACGGAGGTTTGCCCCGGCCAGCCGGGAACTGCGTGATAACGAGCCAGTACACGTTTTACGTTGCCATCGAGAATGGCTGCGCGCTTACCGAAGGCTTGGGCAATAATCGCGGCCGCGGTAGAGCGACCTATACCTTTAAGGCTTTCAAGCGCTTCCTGTGTGTCGGGAAATGCGCCTCCGAACTCGTCCATAACGGTTTGAGCGGCGTTTTGGAGGTTGCGGGCTCGTGCGTAATAGCCAAGCCCAGACCAGTGGCTAAGTACATCGTCAACCGGTGCTTCCGCCAGAGATTGAACGTCTGGGAAGCGTTCCATGAACGCAAGATAATAGGGGATGACCGTGGCAACCTGAGTTTGCTGAAGCATGATTTCAGAAACCCAAATCCGGTAGGCAGTTCGATTGTGGTGCCACGGCAGGTCATGCCTGCCGTGGTTGTCGTACCATTTTAGAAGATTTTCCGCGAAGCAATCTGCTGTCACTTGAACAAGCCTTTGAGCTTGTCTTTTACTTTTTCGCCAGCACCTTCGCCGAGCTTTTCTTCCAGTTTTTCGCGGGCCTTTTCTTCAACTCTAGCTTTCTCCTTGTCTAGTTTCTCCTGAGCTTTGGCTTTGGCTCGGTCAACTTCTTCTTTGGCTTTTACTTTCGCGGCGTTCTTTGCAATTGTCTTCAGCGTGTCGCGGAAGCGTGAGCCGTCAAATGAGCAGAGGCTTGCGGCACCCGTTGAAAAGTCACCCCGGCACTCCACCGGAATAACAACGTCTTCAACGTATTCAGTCACGCGGCAGGCATTATCGCGGTGAATCTCGCCAACAATCCGCAGACCCAACTCGTAATCGACGAGAGTCTTTTTCATATCAACCGAGCCCTGACCTTCCAGTCTCATGCCTGCAAGTGCGGCAACAAGATCTGTGTTGTTGAAGGTGTTGCCGTTGATCTCCAGAGTGCCATGCATGTCGTTGAAGGGTGTAGTGTCACCCCAGTCATCGGTTGTGAGCTCGTCTTGATTTGCCAGCGCGATACCCTGACAGGCCATGCGGGTAAGGTTCATGTTTCGGAATTCGCCCTTGGCGAGGTTGAAGCTGATCTGGCCGTCTGCTTTATCTCTTAGAACCGAAATGCGATTGCCTGAGGTGGTAGCGTTTACTTTCAGATTAGCCCCGCCAGAAAGCATGGTTATTTCAGCCACATCCGCAAGCAGCGGTAGAGTTTGTACATTGCTTACATCAGAGTTGATGGACCACTTTGGAGTGTCGGAGCGGGCATCAATGGTGGCATTTGCGCCAAAACTACCTTCATAAAGCTTGCCGCTGAATTCATCTACTTTGAGCAGGCCTTTGCTGGCCGTTGTGCTAGCTTTGATTTCGTTGATGGTTAAGTTGCTTACAACCAGCTCACCTAACCCGAAGTCGATATCAAGAAGCAGGCCGCGCAGGGTTTCTAACGGAAGCAGATCGCCTTCCGGGCCACTATTGGCCGTTTGTGCAGGGGCCTCGTCTGCGGTTTCAACGCCTTCAACTTTGGGTGGTAAGTAACGGTCTGCATCGAGTTTGTCGCCTTGAAGATCAAAAACGATACCGCCGTTTTCGAGGTTATAACTACCAGCACCGTTGAAGGTGGTGTCATCAAGTTTGATCACCAGATCAGACAGCGCAGGCTTGCCCGCCGGGCCAGCGATATCAGTAGAGAAGGAAATGGCCTGAAGAACCGCTTCATCGGTGGTCTGGATCGCCGGTTGGCCCATGTTTTCCAGCAGTTCTTTGAGGGAAAACTCGGTGATGGCTAATTTACCCTTCAGGGTTGGCTTGTCGCCGAAGCCCTTAACATCAAGATTTGTGTTCAATGTCAGGTTTGCAAGGCTGGCGGTGAAGTCGCTCAGTGTTGCGGTTTCGTTTTCCAGATTGGCTTTGGCCGAGCCGCTCATCTTGGCTGTTACTGATTTGTCGCCAAACGGTTCGCCATTCATTTTAAATTCAGCTTGCAGGCCAGAAACTGAAAAGTCGTTCAGCGCTTGGTTGGCTGCAAGGCGGGCTTCTATGCTTCCGTCCACGGCAAATTGTGGTTGGGCTGTTTCTACACGAAAGCCAATCTCCAGTGGAAATTCGGAGCCCAAAGTGATGTCGCTGGCATTTACCGTGAAGTCTTCAAGCGTGACTTTCTGGCCTGTGCGCAAATCGCTGTAATGCACTTGCGCATTGCTGATCTGTATATTATCGACGTTGAAGTTCAGGGCTTCGCCGCTAGCGTCGGCGTCCGGTGCTGGCTCGGATTCGCTGGCTACTTCCTGCTTGTCTTGGCTCGTATCACCGTTTGTGGGTTCGGGCATTATACGGGTCCAATTGCCCTCTCCCTGCTCGTTGATGCTTAGATTTGCATCTAGACCGTCGAGTACGAAGGTGCTCACTTGCGGCTCCAGAGCAACCAGAGACCAGAGGTCCACTTGTGCTACCAGTCGCTTTAATGCGACAAAGCGCTCGCCATCTAGGCTGGCTTCTACATCATTTAGCTCGAGCCCTAGTGGGATAAAAGACCAGCCGATATCGCCTGCAAGATCGAGATCAAGATTGGTTTTATCCTCAACAATACTTTCAATCTTTGGCTTATAGGCATTGGGGTCGATAACGGCCATGGCAATAGCAATCGCGGCGACAGCGAGAACAACCAATGCAACGATGGCGATCAGCACATAACGTATGGCTTTCATAGTTCCGGCTTCCTTTTTTGTTCCGGGAGCTTTCAGGATTCGAGGCGAATCCGGGTGCGAATTAGCTAAAGGATAACGCAGGGTTAACAAATTAACAGGGCAGGAGTATGACAATGCCGTAGTGTTAGGCCAAAATGCACCTATCGTTTTTGACCTGATCAGTATTGAATAAACATAAAAAGGAGTTCGCTGTGGCTATCACTGTTTCGATTGAATTGAACCGGGAGATTGAGATTTCGGGCAGTTATGATGAAGTTTTTGAATTGCTGGCGGATGTGCCTCGTTCTGCTGCTCACTTTCCGAAGGTAAATAAGCTGACGGATCTTGGCGACAATACCTACCGCTGGGAAATGGAAAAAGTTGGGGTCGACAAACACGCCATCCAGTCTGTGTACGCAAGCAAGTATTTTTCAGATAAAGAAGCCGGGAAAATCACTTGGGAGCCAGTGAAGGGCGAAGGGAACGGCTTGGTTCGCGGTTCTTGGGTACTGAAGGCGAAAGGCGATAATGCGACGACAGCAAAGTTTCAGACCAGCGCTGAGCTAACGCTGCCGCTGCCGGGCTTGTTGAAGTTGGCCATTAGCCCCGTTATCAAGCACGAGTTTAACGGTTTGGTGGATACCTATATGAACAACTTGAAAAAAGCTTTTTGATTTTTCTCCAATAACGCAGGCTATCGTAACGATTAAACAGGTTATGGGACTCCTGAGGGCATAAAAGGTATAATCCGAGAATTGAATTTTTCGGCGTTGTGCCACTTAATTTGCTACGGAGTCTCCATGGCCGAACGTAAGGCTCGGGTAGAACGAAATACCCTTGAAACTCAGATCACTGTTGAAATTAACCTCGACGGTACCGGTAAATCCAGCTTCGATACAGGTGTGCCATTCTTGGAGCACATGATGGAGCAGATCGCCCGTCATGGGATGATGGATCTGGACATCGTTTCCAAAGGTGATTTGCACATAGATGACCACCACACTGTGGAAGACGTTGGCATTACTCTTGGTCAGGCGTTCAAGCAAGCGGTGGGAGATAAAAAGGGTATTTGCCGTTATGGCCATGCTTATGTGCCCATGGATGAAGCCCTTTCGCGTGTTGCGATCGACCTGTCTGGCCGCCCAGGCCTGATTATGGAAGTGCCTTTTACCCGCGCTGTTGTGGGTGGCTTTGATGTGGATCTGTTTGAAGAGTTTTTCCGTGGTTTTATCAACCATGCGATGGTGACTGCGCACATTGATAACCTGCGCGGCAAGAATACCCACCACCAGATTGAAACCGTGTTCAAGGCATTCGGCCGTGCCTTGCGTATGGCGGTTGAGCTGGATGAGCGCATGGCGGGCGTTACCCCGTCTACCAAAGGCTCTCTTTAATTCGCCACGCAAGGACACCGCACTAACCATGAAAACCGTTGCCATCATAGACTACGGCATGGGTAACCTTCACTCTGCCCGCAAAGCGGTAGAGCATGTAGCCCCGGATACCAGAGTTCTAGTAACCGATAACGCAGACCATATCCGTGAAGCCGATCGGGTCATTTTACCCGGTGTTGGCGCCATTCGTGATTGCATGGCAGAGATCCGCCGGTTGGGCGTGGACGCCTTGGTTCGGGAAGTGTCCCGTGACCGTCCTTTCCTCGGAATCTGTGTTGGCATGCAGGCACTAATGTCCCGTAGCGAAGAAAATGGCGGAGTTGAAGGTATTAACCTGTTTCCTTCCGAAGTGCGCTTCTTTGGTGAAAACCTGATAGAAAATGGCGAGCGCCTAAAAGTACCCCACATGGGGTGGAATCAGGTTTACCATGCGATGGAGCACCCGTTGTGGCAGGGGATTCCTGATGGTGACCGCTTCTATTTTGTGCATAGCTATTACGCTGAGGCGGAGGGTAATGCAGACATCGCCGGGCGCAGTCATTACGGCGTTGATTTAGCCGCCGCTGTGGCGAGAAATAATATTTTTGCTGTGCAGTTTCACCCCGAGAAAAGTGCCGGGGCAGGTCTGCAGCTTCTCAAGAACTTTACTGATTGGAATGGAACATGCTGATTATTCCCGCCATTGATCTGAAAGACGGCCGATGTGTACGGTTGCGCCAGGGCCGTATGGAAGACTCCACTGTTTTTGGTGGCGACCCGGTTGATATGGCCACCCGCTGGGTAGAAGCCGGTGCCCGTCGCTTGCACCTTGTTGACCTGAACGGTGCTTTTGCAGGCGAGCCGGTTAACGGCGAAATCGTTAAAGCCATTGCACGCAGATATCCGGATTTGCCAATCCAAATTGGCGGTGGTATTCGTTCAGCGGAAACCATTGAGGCTTACCTCAACGCCGGCGTTCAATGGGTTATTATTGGTACCAAAGCCGTTAAAGAGCCCGAGTTTGTGACTGAAATGTGCAAGCGCTTCCCGGGCCACATCATTGTGGGGCTTGATGCCAAAGATGGTCGCGTCGCCACCGATGGCTGGGCTGAGGTTTCTGAAGTGATGGCGGTCGATCTAGCAAAGCGTTTTGCCAGCGATGGCGTTGAAGCGATTGTTTATACCGATATCAACCGCGATGGCATGATGCAGGGCGTAAACGTGGAAGCCACTGCTGCTCTGGCAGAAGAGGGCGGTATTCCTGTTATCGCTTCTGGTGGCGTAACCAACATGGATGACCTCAAGCGTTTGGCGCCTGTAGCCCACAAAGGAATCATCGGCGCTATCACTGGCCGCGCGATTTACGAAGGTACGCTGGACGTTGCGGAAGCTCAGGCGTTCTGTGATTCCTTGAAAGGCTGAACAAGGTAATTTTATGACACTGGCAAAGCGCATTATCCCCTGTCTGGATGTCGACAAAGGGCGTGTTGTGAAAGGCGTTAACTTTGTGGATATCCGAGATGCTGGCGACCCTGTTGAAGTAGCCCGTCGTTATAACGAGCAAGGCGCCGATGAGATCACCTTTTTGGATATTACGGCAAGCCATGAAAGCCGAGATACAACCTACGAGACCGTAGAGCGCATGGCTGCAGAGGTTTTCATCCCTTTGACGGTGGGTGGCGGTGTTCGTGCGGTGGAAGATATTCGTAAACTGCTGAACGCCGGTGCAGATAAGGTCGCCATTAATACGGCTGCCGTATTCAACCCAGAGTTTGTGCGCGAAGCTGCAGAGCGCTTCGGTAACCAGTGTATTGTTGTGGCTATTGATGCCAAGCAGGTGAGTGCTGAGGGTGAGGAACTTCGTTGGGAAATCTTTACCCACGGTGGCCGCAAGCCAACCGGGCTAGACGCTGTAGACTGGGCACGTAAAATGGTGGAAATGGGGGCTGGAGAGCTCTTGCTAACAAGCATGGATAGAGATGGCACCAAGATTGGTTTTGATCTTGGCCTGACGCGAGCCGTTAGCGATGCGGTGACGGTTCCAGTGATTGCTTCAGGTGGCGTGGGTGAGCTTCAGCACTTGGCTGATGGCGTTACCAAGGGCGGCGCCGATGCGGTGCTGGCAGCATCTATATTTCACTTTGGGGAGCACACAATTCCTGAAGCTAAAGCCTTTATGAAGGCGCAAGGTATTGAAGTCAGAGACTAGTGTTTTTTAGCGAAAGCAGACCGAATGGTCTGCTTTTCCCCTTCCGCGAACATCCTTTTGTTATTGTTGCGAATTGCCCAAAGCCCGCTCACTGTAGCTATGGCAATGCCCTGCTCGTCCAATAACGGAAGGTGCTTTTCCAGATAGTCGACTGTCACTGTATGTGGGTGGCCAATACCGATCGCGCTACCGTTTTTCTTTGCCCGCCGGACCAATTCTCTGAACTGTTGATCCACAAACTCTTCTGTTTGCTCATGATCCAAGAACACATCCCGTGTCATTGTGGGGATCTGATAGGCGGCGGCAACGTCGCCCGCAACAGACGATGCAATGGTTCGGCTATCGACAAAATAAACCGGGTAACGATTCAGTTCCTTCATTACCCAGTCCATGGGCTTCAGTTGCTGAGTTAGTAGGCTGCCCATGTGATTATTCACCCCTTGTACATAAGGGATAGACTGCAGGGCTCGGCGCAGAGTCGTTGTAAAGCTCTGCTCGTCCATGTCTGATGTTAGCCCGCCCGGCCCGAGACTGAAATTCCGGGTGTTTGCCATGGGGGCGTGCAGCATAATCTCTTTATTGCGACTGTGCGCCAGACGCGCAAGAGAGTCTGTGTGCCTGCGGTAGGGTAAAAACGCCAGTGTCAGTGGCTGGTCCAGATTGGCTAGGCGCTCACCCTCGTGCAGGTTATGCCCCATGTCATCAATGATGATGGCAATCGTCGGCGGAATGCCACCCGTAGATGGCTCCGCCGCTACTAAGCCAGCCGCCACGCTTGTCAGTGCTGCCAGTGCCAGCTTAATCAGGGTTAAGCCGGCCGGTGTGTAAGCAAAAAGGGCCTTCACTGTGTTGTGTCTGCTCCCTTGCGATTTAGGATGTGCAGTCCTTTAAGCAGGTTAAGTGCCGAACGCAGTTGGTAGTCCCTTTCTGCCAGAGAGGCATTTTGACCGTCAGTCTTGGCTTGCTTGTCTTTGCCCTCGGTTTTCTCATCCTGACCAATCAAGTGGCCGCTGAGATCAGCTTCGGTAAAGAATGGGCGGCTATCCAACTCCTTCAGCTCAGCTGGCTTTACTTCAATGTCTGGTTTGATGCCTGTGGCCTGTATAGAGCGACCGTCGGGAGTGTAATAACGAGCGGTTGTCATCTTGATGGCGTGGGTTTCGTCCAGTGGAATAACGGTTTGAACGCTGCCCTTGCCAAAAGACTGGGTGCCCATAATGACAGCCCGCTTATGATCCTGAAGCGCACCAGCAAGAATTTCCGATGCGGAGGCGGAGCCGCCGTTGATCAGCACAACAATGGGTGTGCCAGCCATCACATCGCCATCTTTGGCGCTGAAGCGAAGGCGTGAGCTCTGGATTCGGCCTTCAGTGTATACGATCAGCCCTTCGTCGAGCAGTGCGTCAGCCGTTGCAACGGCAGCTTGTAGAACGCCGCCCGGGTTGTTGCGCAGGTCGATTACCAATCCGTCCAGATCACTGCCATGGTCTTTCTTGAGCTGCTTGAGAGCTTTTGTAAACTGCCCGCCTGTTTCCGCTTGGAACTGGGTCAGGCGCACATAGCCGTAACCGTCTTCAATCATGCGGGTCTTCACGCTGGTCACCTTGATAACAGCCCGCTCAACGTCGAGCTCTACCGGGGCATTTTCGCCCTCGCGCATGATTGTCAGTGTAAGAACTGTGCCGGGTTTGCCGCGCATTAGCTGCACAGACTCTTCAAGGCTCATGCCCTTTACCGGTTTCTCATCAAGCTTAATAATCAGGTCGCCGGACTGAACGCCAGCTTTCTGCGCAGGCGTGTCATCAATAGGTGCGATAACCTTTATGAAACCGTTCTCCATGCCGACTTCAATGCCTAAGCCGCCAAATTCGCCTGAAGTGCTTTCTTCCAGCTCTTCGTAATCTTTCGGGGCTAGGTAAGTGGAGTGGGGGTCCAGATCGGAGAGCATGCCTTTTATGGCGCTTTCCAGTAGCTGACGATCGTCTACCTCTTCAACGTAGGCGGCCTTGATGCGGCTAAAAACCTCGGTGAACTTGCGCAGATCGTCCAGTGGCAGTTGTTTTTCCGGGTCGGGCAGGGTGATTTCAACCCGCTCACCATTTTGAATGCCTTCCAACAGCTGGGTGTTGTCGGAGGGATCTTCCTGCGCGAGCGCAATCCCGGGAAGAGACATGAAACAGGCTGCGAGGATGGCTGAGCGCAAAGGTAAGGCTTGGAGTGTACTTCGGACCCGTTTCATTCACATATCCCGTGGTTATTCCGATAGTTGAGCAGAGGGTTGGGCTGAGCTTTATGTTCCCGACAGTATGGCGTCAGCGGGCGCGTTTGTCAGCCCCGCTGCCGGTGTTCAGTTGGCTAGCCAGCGCCCCGGGTTATCCGGTTTACCATTATGGCGAACCTCAAAATACAGTGCTGGGGCGTCTGTTCCGCCGGTGCGCCCTGTCTGTGCGATAGGCTCTCCGGCTGCAACCCAGTCGCCGGGACTGGTGAACAAGCTGCTGCTGTGGCCATAGAGTGTCATGTAGCCATCGCCGTGATCAATAATTGTTATCAACCCAAAGCCCCTTAGCCAGTTGGCAAACACAACGCGACCGTAATGAATGGCTTTTACGTCGGCTTCCTCGCCGGTCTGGATGATCAGCCCGTTTCTGCGTAGTTTACCTTCGGCATATTGATCACCAAAGCGGCTGGTTACCTTGCCCTGTGTAGGCCATGGCAGCTTGTTACGCAGCGACGGAAACGGTTGGGACTCATTGGGGGAGGGAATGTTTGCAATGGCTTGTTGTACCTCGGAGAGCAGCTTTTCCAACCGTTTTCGGTCAGATTCAAGCTCGCTTTTTTCGCTGCGACGGCTGCGAATATCCTGATCAAGCGCTGCCAGCGTCTTCTCTCGCTCCAGTCTGGAAGCTTTCAATGCCTGTTGGCGCTTAACGATGCCTTCCTCTGTATTGGCCAACTCCGCGCGGGTATTCTGAACCGCTGCTTGGGTAACCTTGAGTTCCTCCAGATTTTTATGGAAAGCTTCTAGGCGCTTAACCGTATTGCGACTGAGGTATTCGTAATAGGTCATGGTCCGGGCAATGTTGTCCGGGTTCACCTCGTTAAGCAGCACTTTTACAGCGGGGGCATCGCCTTCCATCCAAGCAGTACGTATCTGTTTCTTCAGGCTTTCTCTCTGGCGCTCCAAGGTGCGCGCCAGTTCTTGCTCTTCTTTTTGCAATTTGACCAGTCGATGCTGCTGTTTCTTTACTTGCTCGGCAAGCGATCTGCGTTCGCGGGTCAGTCGGCTGATGGTACGTTCAGCCGCAGCTAACTGTCGCTCTAGTGCGGAGCGGTCGTCTTCGGCATCAGCCAGCCAGTCGTCGATATCCTCAATGCGTTCCTTGAGAGCTTCTATCTGAGCTGGTGTAACCTCTTTCGCGAGCACCACTGACGCTACACCCAGCGTGAAGGTGAGTGCCAACGCCAATACTGCAATCAGTCGCAATGCTAGGGCCTGTTTGCGGATCAACCGAGTTTCACCAGGCTGTGCCCGGTCATTTCCTTCGGCAGTTTCAACCCCATTAAATCGAGAAGGGTGGGGGCTACATCGCTCAGGCTTCCACCGTCACTCAGAGATACCGCGCGATTGCCTGCGTATACCAGAGGTACAGGGCCGATGGTGTGTGCAGTATGAACCTGCCCTGAGTCCGGGTCGGTCATTTGTTCGCAGTTGCCGTGATCAGCGGTTATAAGTGCCTGTCCATCGACTTCTTCGAGTGCTTCTACCACCTGTTGTACGCACTTATCCAAACACTCCACTGCCTTTATGGCTGCGTCCAGTTTGCCGGTATGGCCAACCATGTCTCCGTTGGCGTAGTTGCACACCACTAGATCGTATTTGCCGCTCTTGATGGCTTCAACCAGTTTGTCTGTGACTTCCGGAGCGCTCATCTCGGGCTGTAGGTCGTAAGTGGCCACTTTGGGAGAGGGCACCAGAATTCTGTCTTCACCTGTGAAAGGTGTTTCTTGTCCGCCGTTAAAAAAGAAGGTGACGTGGGCGTACTTTTCAGTTTCAGAAATACGTAGTTGGGTTTTGCCAAGCCCTGCTAGGTATTCGCCTAAACCATTCACCAGCTTTTCGGGGGGGTAGGCACAAGAGGTTTTTATATCCGCCGCATACTCGGTGAGCATTACAAAGTCTGCCAATTTAGGGTGTTTACGGCGTTCAAATCCGTCAAAGCCCTCGTCAACAAACGTGCGGGTCATTTCCCGGGCCCGATCAGCCCGAAAGTTCATAAACAAAACCGCATCGCCATCATTAATAGTACCAGCAGATTCGCCAGCGTTTTGGATGCGCGTTGGTTTCACGAACTCATCATTCTCACCGCGCTTGTAGGCGTGTTCCAGAGCTGAAACCGGGTCGGCAGCCGTGAACTCCGCGTCTCCTTGCGTCATCAGATTATAGGCAGGCTCCACTCTGTCCCAGCGATTGTCTCTATCCATCGCAAAATAGCGGCCAACAATAGAGGCAATCCGGCCCACGCCTAGACTTTTCAACTTTGCAGCAGCTTTCTCTAAAGATGGCCTTGCACTGCGGGGCGGCATGTCTCGGCCATCAAGGAATGCGTGAACATAAACTTCTTTCGCGCCCCGTGCGGCTGCAAGCTCGGCGGCAGCGAGTATGTGATCTTCATGGCAGTGAACACCGCCGGGTGAAAGTAGCCCCATTAGGTGAACGGCGCCGCCATTGTTGATGGCTTTGTCGATTGCGCTGCAAAGTGCTTTATTGTCGTTGAAAGTGCCTTGTTCTACATCCTTATCAATGCGCGTGAGGCTCTGATAAACCACACGACCTGCGCCAAGGTTCATGTGCCCGACTTCGGAATTACCCATCTGGCCCTTTGGCAGCCCTACGAACATGCCGGAGGTGTTGATGAGTGTTCGCGGGTTGGACTCCCAAATTTTGTCCCAAAAGGGTGTTTTGGCGTTGCTAATGGCGTTGTCTTCGGCGGGATCGCGATGGCCCCAGCCGTCCAGAATTATTAGTGCTGTCGGCTTGCGCAATGCTGTCATCATTCAGTCCGGAAGTAGAATAGCGGTAAGTTTACAGAAGTAGATATTAAGCTTATCCATTTTTGGGCTTTGAGGCCACAGTCGTCACCTGTATGGTCGCCTTCTGTCCGGCGAGCAGGCTGTGTATAATCCGCCCAAACTTATTGTCAGGGTAACCTCATGGATCGGTTGTTTGAATTTGTCGTTAACCACTACGTACTGGCCTCGCTGTTTGTGGCTTTTTTGGTCGCTATTCTGGTGCTGGAATCCAGACGGGGCGGCGCCAAAATTTCCGCCCAAGGCGCCGTGAGCCTGATAAACCGGGATGAGGCAATTGTGGTTGATATCCGTGATCGCAAAGAGTTTGGCGAAGGCCGTATTACGGGCTCTGTGAATATTCCCCTGAGTAGCCTGAAAAGCAGAGCTGCCGAGCTGAATAAACACAAAAGCAAGCAGATCATTGTGGCTGATAAAATGGGTCAGCATTCGGCCATGGCCGTCAAACAGTTGAACGCAGAGGGTTTCGCCAATGTGGTTCGGCTTAATGGCGGCGTCAGTGACTGGAAAGCCAGCAATCTACCGCTGGTAAAAAAGTAAAAGCGATAGCTGTGCTTGATCTGAGCATTGATCTGCCGCACTGTTTCACATAACGGATCGCCATCAGGCAGTAGACTGTGGCGAGAGATGCAATCATAAAAACGGGCCCTAAGCCCATTCTAATGACTCCTTACAAAAGGACTGAACATGGCTGAGAATCCGCAAGCCGCCGCAGGCAGTGACAACCAGAACCAAGCTCAATTTGCCCTGCAGCGTATTTACGTGAAGGATCTTTCTTTTGAATCCCCTAATTCGCCAACTGTGTTCCAAGAACAGTGGAAGCCACAGGTAAATCTGGATTTGAACACCTCGCACTCCAAGGTGAGTGATAACCAGTATGAGGTTGTGCTATCCCTAACGGTTACTGCGAAAATCGATGAGAAGGTCGCCTACATTGTTGAAATTCAACAAGCCGGTGTGTTTCTTGTAGCAGGTATTGAAGGCCCTCAGCTTGGTCAGATGTTGGGCGCTTATTGCCCTACGATTTTGTTCCCTTATGCACGTGAAGCAATCGATGGGGTAGTCAATAAAGGCAGCTTCCCGGCGCTGATGTTGGCACCGGTTAACTTCGATGCTATCTACGCGCAAGCGCTTCAGCGAAAGCAGGAAGAGGCAGCCGGTGAAGCCGGTGCAGAACAGCAAACTCATTAAAGATTCGAGTTGTTGGTAACAAACAGCCCGGACATGTGCCGGGCTGTTTGTAGTTTAACGGGAAGTCGCGCTCCATCCCTGCGATCACGATTTCCGTGCGGCCTTCCTTCGTTTTTAGCCCCTCGCTTCATCCATAGCTCCGCCTTTCAAGCACAGTTCAAATAAAATTGAGTCTCATTAACGAAAAGCCTTGATTTAAGTTTGTGTGTGAATGAGAATTCCTCGTATTCGTATTATTGCTTACGGGGTTTGCTTTGAATTCTTCTGTTTCCGTTTTGTCGAGTGTGTACCTGTTTTCACTAACGGTTGCTGTGTGTTTGGCAACGTCTGCTCCGCTACATGCCGCCGGGTATCTTGATGAGTTGGTTGTAACGGGCACCCGCAGTGAAAGAACGGTTCTGGATACTCCGGTGAGAACCGAAGTGGTCACCGCTCGGGAGATTGAGAAAACCCATGCTCGTAACCTCAAAGAAGCGTTGATTAATGTGCCGGGCCTGCAGTTGCGGGAAATACACGGCAAGCCGGGGTACGAAGTCTGGTTGCAGGGTATTGATGCAGACCGTGTGCTGGTGCTTGTGGATGGGTTGCCAGTCACTGCTACCACAGGCTCTTCTGTCGATGTGAGCCAACTTTCGGTGCTTGATATTGAGCGCATTGAGGTTGTGAAGGGTGCGGTGTCGGCTCAATACGGCAGTGCCGCCATGGGCGGTGTTGTCAACGTGATTACCCGGAAAGTGGCAACCGGAATTAAAGGCAACTTCTCGGCAGATCTCGGTAGTTATGGTGACCAGAACCCCTCTGGGGAGAAATGGGACTCCGCCCGCTACAGTGGTCGCGCAGCGGTTTCAGCCGGTAATGAGCAATGGGGCGTGCGAGCTTCTGGCTCAACACAGCATTCGGATGGCATTGACCCGGAGCCGGAGACCTGGGCTCGACCGGGTGATGAGTACGACCGCAACGACGCCACAATGCGGGTGGATTGGCGGCCATCTGCAAATAACGCGCTGTCTTGGACCGGGTCGGTGTTCGATGAGAGGTCGAGTTCCCGCTTCAGCACCCTCCCGGGTGGCACCATCAATCAGGGCAAAGAAGAAGATGTGCGCAGGTTGCGTGCGACACTTGCTGGTGATCATGGGAATGGCGAGGGTATGCGCGGGCACTGGGCACTTTTGCACGAGCAGCTTGATGATGATACCTCAAAGTATTCTG
The DNA here is from genome assembly GCF_018860765.1 of Marinobacter salexigens. Lineage (GTDB taxonomy): Bacteria > Pseudomonadota > Gammaproteobacteria > Pseudomonadales > Oleiphilaceae > Marinobacter > Marinobacter salexigens_A. The sequence goes on along the minus strand of NZ_JAHKPV010000007.1, from coordinate 23,321 downwards.
CCACTGGCCGGTTCGATAACCGTCAGGCGGATATCTCCATGTCGCAAGCATCCGGACACATTGAATCGGCGGTGGGTGAGGCTCACAGCTTACAGCTTGGCGTTGACATAAGACGTGAAACCCTTGAGCAATTCAAAGATGGCATGTCAGAACTTGCCAGCGATGAGAAATTCTCCCGGGAAGGCTATGAACTCTGGGTTCAGGACACTTGGTTCGCATTGGACAATCTAGAGGTCGTAACAGGCCTGCGTGGCCAAAAAGACTCAGACTTTGATTACCACCTAGCGCCAAAGATCAATGCCCGTTTGGGCTTTGAGGATCGGAAAGGGTTTGACAGCTTTATTCGTGCCGGTGTGGGAACCGGATACCGGGTGGCCAACCTCAAAGAGCGTCATTACCGTTTCGATCACAGCCAACTGGGTTATATCGTGAATGGTAACCCGCAACTCGAGCCAGAGTCTTCCATCAGTTACCAGCTTGGCTTCGGTGGCCACTTCGAAAAAGCGCTGTGGTTCGAAGTAAATGGCTTCTTCAATGATATCGACGATCTTGTCCAAACAGAAATTGACCAGACAGCCACCGATGCCCGCACCGACAACGTTGTTATCTACCGCTACAACAACATTGAGCAGGCTCGCACTTGGGGTGTTGAATCTACTGCTGGCTGGCAAATAACCGATGGTTGGCGCCTCTCTGCCGGATACACCTGGACCGAAACGGAAGATGTGGCAAGCGGAAATGAACTTAACCGTCGCCCGCAACATCAGTTGCAGGCATCTATTGACGGGTTGACCGGTATTGAAGGTTTGTCCTGGTCACTGCGAGCCCGAAACCAGAGCTCCGAATACGTGGATGCCGCCACAGGCAGCAAGTCCCCCGGACATACAGCTTTAGACCTGAAACTCAATTACCAACTATTCCCCGAACTACAGCTGTTTGCCGGTGCAGACAACCTTACCGACAGCCAGCGTGACTTTTCCGATCCCGACGACTTTCGGCCCGTGGCCGGGCGTTTTCTCTATACCGGCTTTTCTTTGACTCTGGGTGGTCAGTGATCACCTTACCAACTGCAAAAAGGAATGAAGCTATGCAGAAGCAATACCTGAAAGTTCTGGTACCGGTCCTCGGCCTGATGGTGACCGCCTGTGGCGGTGGTAGTGATAACAACATTGCTGGAAACGGTGAGGATGGTGGGCAAACCGACCGTGAATTCAGCCAGAAAATTATTGATGCCAAAGCGGGAACTAGCTACCTGAATCTGGATACAGGAGAGACGGTAGCCATCGATGGAGACTGGCATCTAGCGCTCAATCGAACCAATATCCAGCTGAATTCCGGCGCTTCCGGAGACGGCAATGTGGTAGGTGCACTGGGGGACGCACAGGCATCGTTTTATACGGACTCCGGCGAAGCTGACGCCAATCAATTTCTAAATGCCAGCCCGGATGGCGAGCTGGACCACCTAAAGGACACATATACGGCCCCCGAAACCTGGGTGCCAGACGGTGTTGTTTATGCTTTGGGTGATGATTGGTCCGAGTATGGTGCGGGAGGTGTAATAGCAGAAGCGCCGAATGTTGGCTATCTGGTGCGCTCAAACACTGGTGATAGTTACGCTCGTATGCGTATTCTGGACTTCAATTTCCCTACGCGCGAGATAGATGAGAATAATCAGCCCGAGGGCATAAAGGGTTTCACCATCGAGTTTCAGGTGCAGGCTGCAGGCACCACTCAGCTCTCCGATACTACGCTTACCTTCAGCCGAAGCAGGCCCGAAAACTATGACGGTGGTGACAGTTGCTTCGATTTTGACAGCAACTCCATTGTTGATTGCGCCACCTCCGATGCCTGGGATGTCCAAATAGGGTATTCGGGGCGTGAATGGTATGTGAAAACCAATAGCGGGCCTTCAGGCTCCGGCAATGGTGGTGCACTCGGGCCTATCCCATGGTCCGAACTCTCGGCCTATCCCAGCGCGACCATCGACAGCAGTGGCGAATCCCTTGCTCGTGCCTATTCGGAGGATGCAACCGGTGGGCTCTTTAGCGAAAACAGCTGGTACGAATATAACCTGCAGGGCGCTCATAAACTTTGGCCAAACTTCCGCGTTTACCTAATTGATAGCAATTCCAGTGACCCTTCTGCGCCTGTCTACGCAATGCAGGTTATCAACTATTACGGTGCCGACGGTGTAAGTGGTCAGCCCGAAATACGTTGGAAAGAAGTGACTCTTGAAAGCGAGGCGAATTGATATGGAAGCGATAGCAACCAAGCCAGAAAGCAGTTTGGCGCAGCGTTGGAACACTCTACTGCAAGAACAGCCCAAGCTGCGCATTCGTAATGCTGCGCAACAACTCGGCGTGAGCGAGCTGGAGCTTTTGCTCACTCGTGATCAGGGTGTCCGTCCCTTAAGGCATGAGTTTGGTGCCCTGTTGTGCGATATGGATGATGTGGGCGACGTGATGATCCTGACCCGAAACGATCAGGTTGTGCATGAAGTAACGGCTACCTTCAACCAGTTCAAAGTAGCTGGTAAGGGTGCGATGGGGTTAGCCGTTGGAGATATAGATGTTCGTGTATTCCTCAACCAGTGGGCCTATGGCTACCTAGTCACTGAAAACACCGGTCAGATCAATCGGGAAAGCCTGCAGTTTTTCAGTACTTACGGCTTGGCGTTGCACAAGATATATAAAACAGAGGCCACTGACTCCGCTGCCTGGGATGCATTGCTAGGTAACTATCTCGATAACTCATCGACAGCGCCACAGCTGGCGCCAGTACCTGCGAAAGCGTCTCGCGTTGATGCCAACACTGTTGATGTTGACGCTTTGCGTAATGATTGGGCCAAATTGAAGGATGTGCACCATTTTCACGCGATGCTCAAGCGCAACAAAGTGGACCGCCGAACCGCATTAGAGCTGGTTGGCTCAGAGTGGGTTACTCGCCTAAAACCAAGCGCGCAGGATGTTCTTTCTCCTCTTGATGCGATTTTGGCGCAGGCCAAGGCCAGTCAATGCGCGATCATGGTGTTTGTGGGCAACCCCGGCATTGTTCAGATTTTTGCCGGAAAGGTAGACAGACTGATGCGCACGGGGCCTTGGATGAACGTGTTGGATAAAGGCTTCAACCTGCACGCGAATACCGACGGGATCAAAGACTGGTTTGTGGTTCGCAGGCCATCAAGCGATGGCACCATCACGTCGTTAGAGGGCTACAACACAGATGGCGAAATTGTGATTACGCTATTTGGCGACCGCAAGCCGGGCAACCCCGAATCTGCCGATTGGCAGCGCGAGGTTGAAGTGTTGGAGAGCAGCTTATGCGCTTGATGGTTTTGATGGCTCTGAGCGCAGTTTTTTTGTCATTTGCGACCCTGACCGAGGCTGCACAACCGCGCATTGTTAGTGCCGATGGCAGTATCACTGAAACTGTGTACGCCTTGGAGGCTCAAGGTAGCCTAGTGGGCGTTGATACAACCAGCAACTACCCTGCGCAAGTGCAGTCGTTGCCCAAGGTGGGTTACTTGCGCGCCCTTCCTTTCGAGGGCGTGCTTTCATTGCGCCCGGATATGTTGCTTACGACGGTAGAAGCAGCCCCGGATAGAACTCTTGAACGACTGTCTCAGGCGGGTGTGGACGTTATAAAGTTACCGGTGGCCCGGTCGCCGGCAGACACTATGGCCCGTATCCGTGAAGTAGGTCGGATTCTCGGCAAGCAAGCGCAGGCAAACGCCATAATTGATGACATTCGCACACGGGTTGAGCGCATCCCTCTAGCTTCTGAAGGTAACTCCGTACGCGTGTTGTTTCTCATGGCTGCCGGTAACCATGGCGTTATGATTGCCGGGAAGGACACGGCTGCCGATGCGCTGCTTAAAGCCCTTGGCGCAAGCAATGCCATGGCGGAGGTCACCGGATACAAACCCGCGAACCGCGAAGCGCTGCTTGCGTCACAACCAGATGCGATTGTTGTCGCGGAATCCCGCCCCGGGCAATTCGACATTACCCAATGGCCCCAGTTGGCGGCGCTGGATGCTTGGAAGCAGGGCAGGCACTACGTAGGCGACAGCATGTTACTGCTCGGGTTCGGTCCAAGGCTCCCGCAGGCTATGGAAGAAGTCGCGAGCATGTTGGGGCAAGTGGGGCCGGTGGCCAGTAATGATCATTGACGGTGCCGGCCGGCTTGCAAAAGGGCCTGCACTGTTACTGATCATGGGGGCTGCTTTGATGGTCTCGGTGGTCTCCATCACCAATGGGGCCTACCCACTAACCGCTGGGGACATTCTTGGCGTGGTGATTGGGGACCTGAACGATGAGGTCGCCAGAATGGTACTTTTCGATGTGCGCTTACCACGGTTGGTTTTGGGTTTTTTGGTAGGCGCAGTACTGGCGGTTTGCGGGGCTATTTTGCAAGGCTTGTTCCGTAATCCGCTGGCGGACCCCGGGCTTATCGGAGTCTCGGCGGGCGCATCTTTGGCGGCTATTGCAGTGATTGTGCTTGGCGGTACCTGGCTTGGCGGTTGGTTGGACCTTGCGGGTGCATGGGCGTTGCCTATTGCAGCTTTTATAGGCGGAAGTGGAACCGTTTTTTTGGCCTGGCGTATCGCGAGCAGAGCAGGGCACACGTCGGTAGCCACTTTGCTACTTGCGGGCATAGCCATTAACGCCATTGCTGGTGCTGGCACAGGGCTTTTAACCTTCTATTCATCAGATGAAGAACTGCGCTCACTGACTTTCTGGACCATGGGCAGCTTGGGCCATGCTGCATGGGATGATGTGGCTATGGCCGCGCCTTGGCTTTTGTTGTCACTCTGCGCAGCCCCTTTTTTAGCGAGGCCGTTGGATGCGTTTTTGTTGGGAGAACAGGTGGTTGGGCATCTGGGGTACAACACCGACTGGACCAAGCGTGCGGCCATACTGATCGCCGGGCTTGGCGTAGGAGCGTCTGTAGCAGTTAGTGGTTTGATAGGTTTTGTGGGGCTGGTTGTACCCCACTTAGTACGCCATACCTTGGGAGCGGGACATCGGATTGTAATACCTGCTAGTGCGCTTGCAGGGGGCACATTGCTCGTTGGAGCTGATTGTTTGGCGCGGATTGTAGTGGCCCCGGCGGAGCTGCCCATTGGGCTGATGATGGCGCTGATCGGCGGGCCGTTTTTTCTGTTGTTGCTGTTACGAACAAGGATAGCCTGATGCTTCTGCACGTCGACGGTTTGGGTATACATCTGGCGGGGAAGCCAGTTGTTCGCGATCTTGGTTTCCAGTTGGATGCGGGCGAGCTGCTGGTGGTGCTGGGGCCTAATGGCGCGGGTAAATCTACCCTCCTCAAAGGGCTGGCTGGTGAGCATAAAATTGCCGATGGGCAGGTTAGTTTTGCGGGGTGTACTCTACAACACTGGTCGAAGCGGGAAATAGCAAAGCGCAGAGCGGTTATGCCCCAGCGGGTTGAGGTCAACTTCCCTCTAACCGTAGAAGAAATAGTGCGCCTTGGGCGACCGGTTGAGCCGCTATCGCAAAGCATGCCTGTGGTTTCCGAACTCATGGATTTGTTGGACGTCGCCCACCTGCGATACCGCCTTGCACCCGGGTTATCGGGTGGTGAACAACAAAGGGTTCAACTAGCGCGGGTGCTGGCGCAAGTTTGGGATGCGCAGGGCCCAGTATTGCTGTTACTGGACGAATGCACATCAGCACTCGACCCTGCGCACCAGCAGCAGGTGTTTTCATTGCTGAGGCGATTGGCAAAGCAACGGGGCTTTGCAGTGCTGGCGGTGGCTCACGATCTTAATTTGGCAGCCAGATTTGCAGACCGTTTGCTCTTGCTCCACCACGGGCAATGCTACATCTCAGGCAAACCGTTTGAGGTTCTAAGCGAAACCGTATTGGCTGCGGTTTACGGGCTGTCTGCAAGAATTATCAAATTGGAGGAGGGGTATCCGCTGGTGGTTCCCCGAGATGATGGGCCAGAGGCAGTTTACGCCTCGCCTTCGCTCTCGCCCTCGCCCTCTAATACGGCACCGGTAAACCCAAGCTGTCGCCAGGCTTCGTAAACCACTAAGGCAGCAGTGTTGGAGAGATTTAAGCTGCGGCTTTGCGGGCACATGGGGACTTTCAAACAGTGCTCTGGGGGTAAGCCTTCGCGTACGTCGATTGGCAGGCCGCGGGTTTCCGGTCCAAACATTAAGTAATCACCATCCAGATAAGTAACCTGATGGTAATAGCGATGGCCCTTGGTGGTTAAGCCAAATAACCGTTCAGGTTGCTCGCTCTCGAGGAAGGCCTGATAGTTCTTGTGTACTTTTACCGTGGCATATTCACTGTAATCCAGACCAGCCCGCCGCATTTGCTTGTCCTCCAGATTAAAACCCAGAGGCTCAATCAAATGCAGTCTGCAGCCAGTATTAGCGCACAGCCGGATGATATTGCCCGTGTTGGGCGGTATCTCCGGCTCGTACAGCACCACATTCAGCACGGGGCCTTAGCGCTCCACAGCCAGAGCAACGCCCATACCGCCGCCGATGCATAGGGTGGCAAGACCTTTATGGGCATCGCGACGCACCATTTCGTGCAACAGGGAAACCAGAATACGGCAACCGGAAGCGCCAATGGGGTGGCCCAAAGCAATAGCACCGCCGTTCACGTTGACCTTATTGGTATCCCAGCCCATGTCACGATTTACAGAGATCGCCTGAGCCGCAAAAGCTTCGTTGGCCTCAATCAGGTCTAGGTCGTCAACACCCCAGCCTGCAAGCTTCAGGCAGCGCTGGCTGGCAGGAATCGGGCCGGTACCCATGATGGTTGGGTCAACGCCGGCATTGGCGTGAGCCTTGATTGTCGCCAGTGGGGTAAGCCCTAACTCTTTGGCTTTCTCGGCACTGCATACCATAACTGCCGCCGCGCCATCATTGAGTGTCGAGGCGTTACCTGCAGTCACTGTTCCGTCTTTTTTGAAAGCTGGGCGCAGCTTGCCGAGGCCCTCTCCGGTTACGCCGTCGCGGGGCCCTTCGTCTTTGCTGACAACGATTGGGTCCCCTTTACGCTGTGGGATAGAAACGGGCACGATTTCATCATTGAAGACCCCGGCCTCGCGGGCGGCCGTGGCTTTTTGTTGCGACGCGGCTGCGAACTCGTCCTGTTCTTCGCGGCTGATACCGTACTTCTCGACAATATTCTCAGCCGTGATGCCCATATGGTAGTCGTTGAAAGCATCCCAGAGGCCATCGTTAATCATGGTATCGACCATGGTCCAGTTACCCATGCGCTGGCCATTGCGGCTGTTAGGTAAAACGTGAGGAGCAAGGCTCATGCTTTCCTGTCCACCTGCGATGATCATGTCTGCGTCACCGCAGCGGATGGCTTGAGCTGCCATATGAACGGCTTTGAGCCCAGAACCGCATACTTTGTTGATGGTTATTGCCGGTACAGAAGCCGGAATGCCAGCATTGATGGCTGACTGACGAGCCGGATTCTGGCCGCTGCCTGCCGTCAACACATGGCCGAGTACGACTTCGTTGATCTGGTCGCCGGTAACACCGGTGTCTTCTAACAGTGCTTTGATAACTGCGCTACCAAGCTGATCCGCACGAAGGCTGGAAAGGCCTCCACCAAATGCACCAATGGCTGTACGCCGTGCGGCAACAATTACGACATCACGCATGAGGTTACTCCGGTTATTAATGAATGTTCTGTTTCAGGGCGGCAACTTGAGTCTTGCCCGAGCAGAATGCGAAGAATGAAAAGCTGCGCGCATTGTAGCCGGAAAGCCCGATTCGGCAAAAGCGCGGTCTACATATTCAGGCTGCGCCCGCCGTCTACGGAAATAACTTGCCCGGTGATAAACGGTGCCTCTGTGAGTAGGAACACAATAGTACGGGCGATATCGTCTGGTGTGCCCGTGCGATTGAGGGGTGTTTGCGCAAGAATTTTAAGTTGGTAGCTTGCGTCTACCGCTGCATCGCCTTCAGGCCAAAGAATCGCGCCGGGGGATACGCCATTCACCCGCACTGTTGGCGCCAGATCTTTCGCCCAGGAGCGGGTTAACGCGGCGAGGCCAGCCTTGCTTGCGCAGTAGAGCGGATGCTCTGGTAGCGGTTTTTCGCTATAAATATCAATCAGGTTCACAACACTGCCGGAGCTTGCTCGCAAGGCTGGCAAGCAGGTCTGCAGTAGAAAAAAAGGCGCCTTGAGATTGGTGTGCATAATGCTATCCCAATCATCTTCGGTCGCTTCCGGCGTTGGATTTGGATAAAACACGGATGCGTTGTTAACCAGTGCATCTAGCCGCCCCCAATGTTCTATTGCCTTAGTACCTAAGTAATTAATATCGGCCATCTTGCTTAGGTCGGCTTGCAGTGCAACTGCGGAGTTCGGGCGCTGCTGGTTCATGGCTTCCGATAAGTCTTGGGCCTTCTCCCGGCGGCTGCGAAAGTGAATAACCACATTCCAGCCACGCTCATGCAATAGTTGCGCAGTGTGCGCCCCAAGGCGTTGGGCCGAGCCAGTAACCAGAGCGATAGGGGTATTCTCAGGCATAGTAGTTCCTCAGGAAGATGAACGGCAGAGTGCCTGCTTTATACGCGCCAGTCGCTCGGCTCGGATTGCTTCGCCGAGTTCTTTGCCCGCAAAGCCTCGCTTCATAAGCGCTTGGGGGTCAATGCCTGATGCCGCATCCGCCGCTTTTTCGAGAGGCTTTAGCCTTTGCTGGTCTGTAGCTTCAAGTGCGCACTCAAGTACGAGAACCAGTTGCGAAAAGCGCTCGGGCCGCCGCCACAAATCGGCTTTTTCCAGTAACTCGAGCAAGGTTTTGGCATCTGGCTGCGTCGGGTCGAGTTGTTGGATGATTGGCTTAAACGCCATAGCTAGTCGAGCGAGATTCTGGCAATCGTTCGGTGCTTTAAGTGCCTTGGCTCTTTTGGTGCCACACGGCTCATCCAGTGTGCTGAACAGTGCCGCAAAACGCTCTGGTGTTGTTGCTTTGCCAGCATGGGCGAGCCGTAAGGCGGAAAGGGCAGCCCGGAAACGGGGTTCGGGCGAAAGTTCTGGAATCAGCACATCGAGAGCCCCACAGTCTCGCAATACTTGGAAAAACGTAGTTGGGGACTGTTCGTGCAGAGCCCGTTGAATCTCTTGCCACACACGCTCTGGTACAAGATGCCCTACTTCACCAGCGGCAACCATATCGCGCATCAAGGCCATAGTTTCTGAGCATACGCTAAAGCCCAATGGCTGGAAACGAGCTGCAAAGCGTGCGGTTCTCAGGATACGAAGGGGGTCTTCTTTAAAAGCGTCAGAAACGTGCCGGAGCTGACGGGCCTCCAGATCTCTCATGCCATTAAAAGGGTCTGTGAGTTCACCGTCTTCCGAGCGTGCCATGGCGTTGATGGTGAGGTCACGGCGCAGCAGGTCCTCTTCCAGCGTGACATCTGGCGCGCTATAGACAGAAAACCCGTGATAGCCGTGTCCTTGCTTGCGCTCGGTGCGGGCGAGGGCATATTCCTCTCTGGTTTTCGGGTGCAGGAACACCGGGAAGTCCGATCCCACCTGCGTAAACCCCAGAGCAAGCATTTGCTTCGGGGTTGCGCCGACTACTACCCAGTCCCGATCTTTGACCGTCAGCCCCAATAATTCATCGCGAACAGCACCGCCAACCAGATAGGTTTGCATGAAGACACAGGTTCCTTTCTATGAAATGTGCAGGAATTATCGGTTGCTGGGGCTGGGCAAGCAAATAAGCTTGCGCTAATGGACGTGCCCACCCCTGAAAACACTATATGAGGCAGATATTTGCCGGTTTCTCACTTTGCTTTTATAGGTTTCAGAATAAGGTGTTTAAAATTAGTGATTTAGAAAAGATGGCGTGAATTTTTCATGGGTTTAGCAAAACGAATTCTGGAGACAAAAAGCATGGTCATTCGCTGGATATCGATTTCTTTTCTGGCTTTCACGCTGACGGCCTGCGCAGCATTGTGGGGCGGCGATACGGACGACAAACGTGAGAATGCCCAAAACGATGCGCAGTTTGAGCCTATTACAGTTAGGGTCAGCGGCTTTGGCACTTATGAGGATGCAGGTAAGGATCGTCTCAATACCCGTAAAAGGCTGATGGCGCGCAGAGCTTCCCAAGTGGATGCATACAGAAACCTAGCAGAGCGAGTATATGGGACAGTCATCTTTGGAAGCTCTACCGTGAACGAGTTTGTTCTCCGAAATGATATGTTCCGAACCTATGTAGACAGCTACATTCGTGGTGCAAAAATGGTGGCTGTTAATGAGCACAGCGATGGAGTTGTTGAGACCGTGATGGAGTTAAAGCTCGAGTCACGCTTTCGGGCCTGTGTGTCCAGAGTCGCAGCGGAACAGGTGAAAGACCTCTGCCCAATATCGGTACCAACCTACAACGAGAGTGTTGGCGATGTGCAGAGCAAGAATGTTGATTCCTTATACTATTTGGATTGATCTTCGTTCGGCAGATTTCAAACGTGCTAATTGAACGATAAAACGGGTAGAAAGCTATGCGCGGGTTTGTGAAGCAGTTTATACGGTTGTCGTTTTACTGTGCATTGATACCGTTGATGTTGGGTGCGAGCGCGCAGGCGGTTGTTCTTGAGGGCGTGGGCCACGCGAGTATCTACAACGAGGATCTAGAGTCTGCTCGCGCGGAAGCTCGCAGTGCGGCCATGCGAGATCTCGCCTTGCAGTACGAAGCGCAGGTGAGCACTAGAGATACTATGGAAAACGGCGTTTTAACTGAATCCCGAGTGCGCCTTGCCTCTAGCGCCCGAGCGCGGAATGTTAAAGTTATTGATGAGCATCGTAGCGGTAACCTTTTGCGTGTAACTGTACGCGGGGATATTTCTGCCAGCAGAGCCAGCTGCGATGGCGGAGACGCCGCTCGGTTAAAAAAACGGGTTGCTATTACAGGCTTTCCATTGCTGTATCCTGATCAGGCTCGGGTAGGGCGTATTGATGATGCCGGAGAAATTCTGCCGCAACAGCTGCAGCAGGGCCTACGAGAGGCTGGAAACTTGCAGGTGTTTTCTGCGACGACCTCTCGTCTTTTCCCTGACCTACTCAATGCGCCCACTTTGCAGCAGGGTGGCAACCGGCTTACCAACGTGGTTCAGGTAGCCCGGGAGATGGGTGCACAGTTTGTTGTGGCCGGTGTTATTCGAGACATTGGCGTTGCGGATCCTGCGGCTTGGGGCTCCTCGGTATTGGATAAAATGCAAAGGCGATTTGGTGGCGCTGATATGCGCCGGCGTTTTGCGGTGGATTTGATGGTTTTTGACGGATTCAGCGGCTCACCTGTATACCAGCAGCGTTTCGAGACTGCCGCCGACTGGAATGCCGGCCCTGGCAGTTCCACCGGTTTTGGCTCAGAAGGGTTTCGTAAAACCCAGTATGGAGAATCTGTGGCGGGTGCTATTGGGGAAATGACGCAGGCGGTAGCCGAAGCCCTCGCGTGCCAGCCGTTTATGGCGCGCATTACCCGGGTAGAGGGCCACCTTGTTACCTTGGCTTCAGGCGCGACCGCTGGTTTGCGGCCCGGAGATGAGTTGCATCTATACCGCAGCGCCCGCTATTTTGATTCTTTGGGGGGGACGCCGGAGCTGAGTGATAGCCAGATGACGGTCACCCTGAACAACGTTCATCCAGACTTCAGTAATGGCAAAATGCCTGTAACAGGTGGGCAGGTAAACATTCAGCGAGACGACATTGCCATTATCTGGTAGCGCACGCTAACGACTGTGCACTCATTTCACGCAGACACAGCAGCCGCTGCAATATCACGAATCTTTCCAATCATGGAGCGCAAGCCGTTGCCACGGGTTGGAGAAATGTGGCGGAACAGGTCCAACTGTTCGAAGATCTCATCTATATCTGTGGCTAGCAAGTCCCTCGGGGTTTTGCCGTTTAGCGCGACCAGAATCATGGCAGCGAGGCCACGCACTATCATTGCGTCTGAATCGATCAGCAGGTAGAGCTTGCCGTCGGCTTCATGGTAGTGGGCAATCAACCAAACCTGGCTTTGGCAACCGTGCACGTAGTTCTCTTCAATCCGCGCGTCGTCCGGAAAGGCAGGTAGCTGTTTGCCTAGGTCAATGATAAACGCATAGCGTTCTTCCCAGTCATCAAGAAACTCAAAGCCGTCGAGAACGTCTTCCAGAGTAGGGTTAGATCCTAGCGGGTTGTCGAGAAAATCTTTTTCTGTAGCTGGCATTTACAGCATTCCCAGTTCTAGCTTGGCTTCATCGGTGAGCATGTCGTTGTTCCAGGGCGGATCAAAGGTCAGCTCTACGGTTACCTTGTCTACGTTGGGGACGTGCTCTAGTTTGGTTTTCACATCGTCGGTAATAACCGGCCCCATGCCACAACCAGCGGCGGTGAGGGTCATCAAAATGTAAATGTGATTGCCTTCTGGCGTACCATTTTCAATCCGGCACTCATAAATAAGGCCCAGATCCACCACATTCACCGGAATTTCCGGGTCGTAGCAGTTGCGGATGGCTTCCCACACTTGGTTTTCGTTAACCGTGCCATCGTCCGGTGTATCAAAGCTGCTTTCCAAGGGCTTTTTACCCAGAGCATCAGCGTTGTGGCCTTCAATGCGGGCAAGGTTGCCGTTGACCGCAACGGTAAAGGTACCGCCCAGTGACTGAGTGATGGTCACAAAGGTGTCTGCCGGAATCATGATTTCTGTTCCAACAGGAACAAGGCGGGCTTCCACCTCGCGTTTGGTCAGGACGACTTCTCTTTCTTGCATGCCTGGTTAGACCTCTTATGGCGCAGGAGAGGGGGGGTCAGCTTACGGTAAAGCTCTCACCACACCCACACTCGGCGGTGGCATTGGGATTGCGGAACTGGAACATGGAGTTTACGCCTTCGGTAACAAAGTCGATCTCGATGCCATTCACCATGGGAAGATGCTCCTCTTTCACAAACACATCAACGCCATCAATGTGGAATACTCTGTCGTCGGGTGCGGCTTCGTCCACCCACTGGGTTTCGTATTTGAAGCCGGAACATCCGCTTTTTCGGATCGCCAATCGTATACCTTTGGCGTTTGCTGCTTTGTCGAGTTGCTTGCGCACGTGCTTGACGGCACTTGGCGTCATTGTGACGCCTACGGTCGGCGTGAAGACTTCGGCTGTCATGGTGTCTCCTCCATCAGGCAAACAGGCGCTGGACTTTCTGTAAGGCGGCAAACAGTTTATCCACCTCGTCCAGAGTATTGTAGAACGCAAAGGAGGCCCGGGCTGTACCGGGAACTCCGTAGAAATCCATCAGTGGCATGGCGCAGTGGTGGCCAGTGCGAATTGCGATGCCTTGCTGATCCAGTAAGGTTCCTATATCACTTGGGTGCAAACCGTCGATTTTAAAGGACATTACGGGAGCTTTTTGCTTTGCGGTGCCGATAATGCTCATGCCGGGAACGGTTTCAACCAGTTGGTTGGCGCGTGCCATCAAGGCATTCTCCGCCGCTTCCATTGCTGGCCGATCGAGGCCGTTAAGATACTCAATGGCAGCCCCTAGACCCACAGCTTCAGCGATTGCCGGTGTACCTGCTTCAAACTTGTAGGGCAGAACGTTCCATGTGGTGCGTTCAAACGATACCCGCTCAATCATCTCGCCGCCGCCTTGATAGGGAGGCATATCTTCCAGCAGCGCGGATTTGCCATAAAGCACGCCAATACCGGTAGGGCCAAACAGCTTGTGGGATGAAAACACGTAAAAGTCGCAATCCAGCGCTTGCACATCCGGCTGAAAGTGGGGGACGGCTTGAGCGCCGTCAAGCAGAGTGATGACACCGCGAGCCTTGGCTTGGCTTACCAGTTCTTTTACCGGGTTGATCGTGCCCAGAACATTGGAAACGTGGGTAACGGCCAGAACGCGGGTGCGATCGTTCAGCAGGCTGTTGAACGCATCCATATCCAGTTCGCCTTCAGGCGAGACTTGAATTGGCATCACCTTTGCGCCGGTGCGCTCTGCAACCATTTGCCAGGGCACAATGTTGGCGTGGTGTTCCATGTGGCTCACCAGAATTTCGTCGCCCGCTTTGAGTTTCGGGGCCAAACCATTGGCAACAAGATTAATGGCTTCAGTGGTGCCTTTTGTCCAGACGATTTCCTGTGTGCTACCTGCATTCAAGAAGGCGCGAATGGTTTCGCGGGCGCCTTCAAAGGCAGCTGTTGCACGGTCACCTAGGGTGTGTGCACCCCGGTGTACATTGGAGTGCATTTCCCGGTAGTAGCGGTCCATGGCATCCAGAACAGTAAGCGGCTTTTGCGCCGAGGCACCGTTATCCAGATACACCAGCGGTTTTCCATTGACCTGTTGCGACAGGATGGGGAAGTCCCGGCGGATGGATTGTACGTCAAACGCCTTATGGGTAGCTGTGTTAGCCATGGACAGATCGTTCATACCACTTAGACCTCTTGGAACGCTTGGTCGAAGAACTGGCTCAGCCGAGCTTGCACAGTATCCCTTACGGCCTCCACCGGAATTTGGGTAACCAGTTCGTTAATGAATGCCATGGTTAGCAGTACGTTGGCTTCCCTGCGACCGATGCCCCGGGAAACCAGATAGAACAACGACTCTTCATTAAGCTGCCCGATGGTTGCGCCATGGGCACACTTTACGTCGTCGGCGTAGATTTCCAGCTCGGGCTTGGTATCGATTTCAGCGCCAGTGGAGAGCAAAAGATTTTTGTTGCTCATATTCGCGTTGGACTTTTGGGCGTCCGGGTGAATATGAATCCGACCGTTGAATACGGCGTGGGATTTATCCGCTGCAATGTTGCGATAGGTTTCTTCGCTGTCGCAATTGGGTGCTACGTGCTCAATAGTCGTGTGGTTGTCGTAGTGTTGTGTGTCTTGAGTTACAACAACGCCATTGAGTTTGCATTCAGCGCCTTTGCCTTCCAGTCGCACCCGTAGGTCGTGGCGTCGCAGTGGGCCGCCAAAGCCTACGCAGTGGCTCTCGAAGCGGGAGCTGCGCTGTTGGGTTACGCCAGTGGCGCCTATGTGTTGTACGTTTTCACCACCCATGCTGAGGCGAATGTTGGTTATATTCGCCCCTTCTGCAAGAGTGAATTCAGTGACAGAGTTTACGAAAACTGCTTCCTCGCCACTGGAAATATACTCTTCAACCAGCGTGAGCTGGCTGTTGCGGCCTGCATCCACAAAGATACGAGGGAAGGCGGAGCCACTGGCGTCTGCTGTCACTTCATGGATTATGAACAATGGTTGGTCAAGCGCGGCGTCTGGCTTTAAGCGAATCACCAGCCCATCTTCAAAACGTGCCGTGTTGAGCCCGGCGAACTGCACGGCTTTTGCGTCAAGTGTACTATCCAAACGCTCAACCAGATCGCTTGCCTCGGCATCTGAAAGATCGCCAAAACGTTGGATGCGGATGTTGTCGAGATCTGGATACTCGCTGGCTTCCGGCATCACAACGCCATTGATGAAAACCACCTTGTAACCGGGAACCGCTAAAGCACTGCCTGTCTTGCCAGTGGTAGGCAATGAGGTCGCCATCTCGTCGGTCAGCTTCAGATACTTACTGGAGTACTTCCAGTTTTCTGTTTTTCGCGTTGGCATGGGCATGTCTACCAAGGCGGCACCACGCTGTTTGCGCAGGGCAAGTAATGGCTCTGGCAATGCCTGACCAGCCGGGTGCAGGAACGCAGGGGAAAGAAGAGTTGGTGCTGGTTTCATTCCGCGGTCTCCTTAATTGGCTGAGTTGGCTGCAGTTTCATCGTCCTTGATGCCAAGCCAAGCGTAACCGCGATCTTCCAGTTCCAGAGCCAGCTCACGGCCACCGGATTTCACAATCTTGCCGTCGGCTAGAACGTGAACAAAGTCTGGAACAATATGATCAAGCAGGCGCTGGTAGTGAGTTACCATCAAAATGGCACGGTCTTCAGCCCGCAGGGCGTTAACGCCGTCAGAAACAACCTTGAGGGCGTCGATGTCCAGACCTGAGTCGGTTTCGTCCAGAATGGCCAGCTTCGGCTGTAGCATGAGAGCTTGCATGATTTCGTTACGCTTTTTCTCGCCACCGGAGAAACCTTCGTTTACACCGCGCTTGAGGAACGCAGGGTCGAGATCCACTTGCTTGGATACTTCTCGGGCAAGCTTCATAAATTCAGCGGCGTTCATTTCTGATTCGCCCCTGTGGTGACGCATGGCGTTTACCGAAGTGCGCATGAACTGCAGGTTGCTAACGCCGGGAATCTCGACGGGGTACTGAAAGGCCAGAAACACGCCATCCCGTGCCCGCTCTTCGGTCTCTTTTTCAAGCAGGTTTTCACCATTCATGGTGACGCTGCCTGAAGTAACTTCAAATGCGTCGTTACCGGCAAGCACCTGAGACAGAGTACTTTTGCCCGAACCATTCGGGCCCATAATGGCATGTACTTCCCCAGCCTTGATTTCCAAGTTGATGCCCTTGAGGATTTCTTTGCCCTCAACGGATGCGTGCAGGTTTTTGATGCTCAGCATTTGTTTGCTTCTCTCTATTAACCGACGAAATTTTGTGCCCGCCCCAGACTTGGGGAGAGTCAGCCATCGGGTAGGCCCTTCCGGGATGCGCTGTGAATACGTCCATGTACGCTCGTCAAAATCATCCCTGATTTTGACGATCCCGGAAGGGCCTACCCGACTGCTTCCGCGATACGTTTGTGTTTGCTGCCCTGTTAACCAACGGAACCTTCAAGGCTTACTTCCAGAAGCTTGCCGGCTTCAACCGCAAACTCCATGGGAAGTTCCTTGAAAACGTCTTTACAGAAACCGTTCACAATCATCGAAACGGCCCGTTCCATATCAATACCGCGCTGGCGGCAAAGGAACATCTGCTCGTCGCTCACTTTCGACGTGGTGGCCTCGTGTTCAACGATGGCGGATTTGTTCAAGCTCTCAATGTACGGGAAGGTGTGCGCTCCGCACTGATCTCCGATCAGCAGCGAATCACATTCGGTAAAGTTGCGCGCGCCTTCTGCCCGGGGGCCAAATTTGACCAAACCGCGATAAACGTTAGAGCTTTTGCCGGCTGAAATACCCTTGGAGATGATGGTGCTGGTAGTGTTCTTACCCAGATGAATCATCTTGGTGCCGGTGTCGGCCTGTTGGTGGTTGTGGGTAAGTGCTACGGAATAGAACTCGCCAACGCTGCCTTCACCGCGCAGGATGCAGCTGGGATACTTCCAAGTGATGGCCGAGCCGGTTTCTACCTGAGTCCAGGAAACCTTGGAGTTCTTGCCGATACAGGCGGCGCGCTTGGTTACAAAGTTGTAGATGCCGCCTTTGCCGTTCTCGTCGCCCGGGTACCAGTTCTGTACCGTGGAATATTTGATCTCGGCATTGTCTAGAGCGACCAACTCAACCACCGCTGCGTGTAATTGGTTTTCATCGCGCATGGGGGCGGTACAGCCTTCCAGATAGCTTACGTAACTGCCTTCATCGGCAATGATCAGTGTACGCTCGAACTGGCCGGTGTTTGCGGCGTTGATGCGGAAGTAGGTGGACAGCTCCATGGGGCAGCGAACGCCCTTGGGAACATATACAAAGGTTCCGTCCGAGAAGACCGCAGCGTTAAGGCCAGCAAAAAAGTTGTCTGTATGGGGGACAACAGTGCCGAGATATTTTTGCACCAGCTCCGGATAGTCGCGCACGGCTTCCGAGATAGAGCAGAAGATAACACCTGCTTTTGCCAGCGGCTCTTTGAACGTAGTGGCGACCGATACTGAGTCGAAAACGGCATCTACGGCTACGCCAGCAAGTTTTGCGTGTTCGTGCAGAGGGATACCCAGTTTTTCATAGGTTTTCAGCAGCTCGGGATCTACTTCATCAAGGCTCTGGGGCATGTCTTCTTTGCGCTTCGGGGCCGAGTAGTAGGAAACTGAGTTGTAATCGATTCTGTCATAGCCCAGATGAGCCCAATCGGGTTCTTCCATTTCAAGCCAGCGACGATAGGCCTTGAGGCGCCACTCCAGCATGAACTGCGGCTCTTTCTTGATCTCAGAAAGGCGGGTGATAACGTCTTCACTCAAACCGGGTTCGAAGGTATCGACTTCGATATCTGTTACGAAACCATGTTCGTATTCCCGTTTGATCAGTTCGTTCACCTCTTTGTTGGCGGTCGTCATGATCGTCGCTCCGTATTCTCTCTCGCGGGCTCTAAGACCCTTTGGTTTGCCGGCAACCGAAGTGGGTTGCGGGGCCTGATCTGTCTGCTTCTGGTTCGTAATTGTACAATACCATACTAAATTAGTCAGGTATTAAATTGCGGGAACACAAATTATAGCGTACTACACCCGCCAGAGGCTAAGTCTGGCGGGTGTAGTAGCTCTATATTTGCTTTGTAGGGGAGGGGGCTAAGTACAGGCGTTCGAGGATGATCACTGCTGAGTTATTTCGTTTCGTTCGGGCCTACGATAACCTCAATCATATTTTCTGCGATCAAGTAGCGACGCGCGACGGAATTGACATCGTCAACAGTCAGTGAGGTAAAAGCATTGTTGCGTTCGATCCAGAAAGCCAGCGTAATATCTTCCCGTAGCTGTCCAGTCAGTATGTTCTGGATGTTTTTATTCACTTTCAGGTATTGGCTTCGTTGGTTAAGGATTGTTCTTTTGGCCATGTCCAGCTCGTCTTGGGAGATTCCCGACTCTGCCAGCCGGGCGATTTCTTCTTTTATGATGTCTACGAACAACTTGCCTTTCCCTGCTGGAAAATCACCTTCAATACTGATTCTTGCAGCGTTTCCAGTTGTTGGGAGCCGCAGGGAGGAATGAAGGTTGTATGTCAGATTTTCGTGTTCGCGTAGTCGTTTGCCCAACCGCGAGGCTATGGGGTGTCGTCCCAGAATGTGTTCTGCAACAAAGAGGGCAGCTGCATCTTCTGAATTACCATTGGCGGGAAAATACAGTCGTCCGATGTAGTAGCCCCCGGTTGTATTGGTGCTCACCGCACGGAGCACGGGTTTCCGTTCCTCGTGTGAGGCGATGGCCCGCTGATAAGGCGTTTTGCTTACCCAGCTGCCGAAAAGTGACTCCAGCCTTGCCCTGGTCTTTTCCAGATCAAAATCTCCGCTGATGGCAAGCTCCCCATGCTGGGCTCCATAAAAAGACTGGTGAAAGTCTAATACGTCTTCCCGCGTAACATTCTCAATCATCGCTCGCATTTCCTGAGGTTCTGTATAGCGACGGATGTCACCTGCAGCATAGGTGTTGACCTGTCGATGCATTTCAAGAGAAGCAATGCGGGCTGGAGTGTCCGGGGGAATCCGGAGAGCTTGCAGGCGTTGGCGTTTGAGTAAGTCAAACTCCTGTTGGGGAAACGCTGGGTGTTGCAGCACGTCGGCAATCAACGCCAGTAGTTCCGGAAGGCTATCTGGAGGGCTCTCGAACTTGATTGTCAGCATGTTACCGTGCGGAACCATGGAAAAGCCCGTCCCGAGCTGGTTCGCTCGATCCACTACCTCTTGATAGCTTAGTGTGTGGGTGCCGCGTATAAGCAGGGTTCCAGCCATATCAGAGACAGCGCGTTTATTGTGAAGGCTCTTCAGGTCGCCAAAACGCAGGTTCAGCCGGCCCTGCACGCCCCCCGGTGCTCCAGGCAAGGGGCGCAGGGCGACTTTCATGCCGTTTTTAAGCGTGCTCCGTTTAATACTGTTTTCGATCTCCATTATTCGGGTGTTGAACCTGGCTACGTCGGGCATTTTTTCAGGCGTTGCGGGCGAAGCTTGCCTGATGGCGTCAGGTGACACATTTGCCTGCTCTCGGGTTTGCTGGCGAGTAGGCTGGTGTGCATCATCGCTTCCGGCAATCAAGTACCCTATGACGGGCCTCTCGCTGGAAAAAAGAGCTTCACTGTGTTTGCGCACTTGCTGCAGGTCCAGCGATTCTATGTCATCAAAACGACGTAATTGCAGTTGCCAGTCTCCCGTGGCTACAGACTCGGACAGTAAATTGGATAAGGCGGCGGGGTCGTCCATGATTCTTGGTTTCAGAAAGCGCATTGCTGTCTTCGCTCTTTCCAGTTCATCGGCGGATACCGGATCTAAGCGTAGTGCTTTGAATTGTTCTGTCAGTGCCTGTTGCACTTCTTGATGAGAGCTGCCTTCTGTCAGGATGGCACCGAACAGGTACTGCCCCCTCTGTTGGAAAGCTTGTTGCAGGGCAAACACTGCCTGAACTTTCCCCGGAACCACTAACGCTTGATAGAGTCGGCCGTGGGGCTCCCCTGCAAATATATCCGCCAATACAGCCAGTGCCGTGTTGCTATCGTCATCAGCCGCGGGTATTCCGTAGCCCAGTGCAAGAACGTTGACGTTGCCCTGATGTACCTTGGTAGTCCCATCCCCGCGCTCTGGCATCGTTGGTGACGGTTCAGGCTTTACCTGTCGAGAGAGGGTGATATCGGAGAAATATAAAGAAATAGCCTCTAACGCTTGTTGCGGATCGAAGCCGCCCGTCAGTACAAGGGTAGCGTTATCCGGGTGATAATAGTGTTCATAAAACCGGTGCAGGACTTCAGGAGTGATAGTACTGAGTTCGTCGAGAGTTCCGAGAACGGGACGGCCATAGGCTTTCTCTCCCCATGCTCTGGCGAGCATACTTTCTCCCAGTGCGCCCAGAGGCTGGTCTTTTGCCCGTGTTATTTCCTGATGGATCACCTCAAGCTCGTTGCTCATATCTTCAGGAGAAAAATGCAGGCTGGTCATGCGCTCCGCTTCCAGTGCCAGCAGGTAATTCAGGCTATTCATGTCCGATTCGAAAGCGGCCGAGTAACGGGTGCGATCAAAGCTCGTGTTGGCATTGAAGTGAATGCCCCGCTTGCGCAGGCCAGATACAAGCTGTTCGCCGGTTCTCTGTTTTGTTCCCTTGAACATCATGTGTTCAAGAAAATGTGCCGTCCCGCTCTTGGCCGCAGGGTCTTCCAGACTACCTGTTCGATAAACCAGATCAACGTGAATTGTCTCAGCGGAAGCGTCTGGGGCAAGGAGGATGTTTAAACCGTTGTCCAGGCGGTATTCTGATATGCCTTCCATAGTTTTTATTGGTACAGGGAGCTTTGTTTCTGTTCCATGCCCATAGAAGGCAGAAAGCGAGAGGAATAACATCAACGTGATATGACGAATCATCAAAGTGTCCTTACTATTGTTATGCAATTTCGTAGGTATCCAGTCGAACATCTTCGATGACTGAACCTTTATTCAACTGGATAATTCGGTGAGCCATAGCGACTGTCCTAGCTGCCGAATTGATATGTCTCCGATGCGCATATCTCCTTCAAATACCAATAACATTCCCAGTGTCAGAGTGTTGCCCAGTACGGTCACCTCCTCCCTAACATACAAAAGGAGCATCCGTTCGAGGGCCAGAGCGAGCAGAAATATGTGGTCCAGAGCTCGCTAATGGTGGGTTTTTCATTCTATTTCGTTCTTATTAGGTTGTTGATTCCAAAATAGAGCGTGCATATACCTATAGAAAGTAATTCTGTGCCTATAATGAAAGCTGTTTTGGTGTCGCCATAATTTGCTCTAACGAATTCTATAAATACTATTCCTAGTAGCAGTAATCCTAAGCATGGGATAATAAACCATGGATTTGTATTTTCTGGTCTTTGGTTTTCCATTTTTTTTGCATCTTTTGTCAGAGATAATCCTTTAATAACTGCATTTGTAATGCATATAATGAAAACCAAGGTGGATGTTGACATTGCGATGTCTAGATATTCAATTTTATTTGGAGGTAGTCCAATATTTTTGTTTAAAAAGCAAAAAATTATGGCCAGCCCAGAGCCCCACCCAGAAACGATCGTTAATTTTGATTCCAGTATTTTTTTCATTGATGTAAGATATTTAAAGATATGATTTTTTGATCTTTGTTGGCTGATTCTGTTGAATATTAAGCGAGATATTCTAAGATAGAAGTTTCAAGTGGCAATCCTACAGATGTAGGGGGTATCCTTTTCAAATTGGGTGACAACTTAACCTGTAATTCCTCCCTGTAACTCTCCCCTTATTATATTTGTCCGCTCTTTTGAGTAGAGGGTTAAGCAGCCTTTCGTGGTCTGGTTGGAGGGATGCCCAGAGAAACTTCTTAGTGCAATTCTTGCATTCATCTCAAGGTAAATTTTGCAGCAGGCACTAAGCTGCCGGTGAGACTTTCTAAATCTGTTAACGAAACCTACGTCCTCTTTCATTTTGATTGTCCTTTTTAGAGTGGGTTATGCGTTCTATAAGGCCGACAATGCGGCTAACGTTATAAGTAGTAATCCTATGTATTCAATGTGGTAATTGTGTTCGGTATCTTCATCCCATAATAAGCTGGCCTTTCTGTTAAAGGTCTTGGGTTTGTTTGTTCCTCCAAGAAGTATCATGGCAATTCCAAGATTTAAGAATCCGAGTTCATAGTTAGCCGACGAAATCTGATTTATTGAAATAGAAAATTGAAATAGTGAGCCTATTGCTAGGGCTGACAAGATGACAATGTCTTTTGAGGCTATTTCTCGCATTTTTGAAAACAGGTTTTTCTCTTTGTTTCTGTTCATTGTTATGTGCAATTTAATAAAATTTTGGTTTTATAAGTATGAATTGTTGAATTTAAGATCTAGTCTATGTTTTATGATTTTCACGTTAATTTTTTTAGTCGGAAGTCCTAAATGTCTAGGGGGGATGTTTTTTCAAGCTCGGCATGATAGGCGGCGATTAGCTCCATGCGAGAGAAAACATTTCTTTTTCGCAATAAGGAGGATACGTGATCTCTGACGGTAATTTCGCTGATGTTTAGCTGTGCTGCGATCTGCTTGTTTGTTTTTCCCTGGATACGAAGTTTAAAGACATCTTGTTCTCTACTGGTCACTCTCATGCTGCTTTTCCTTTACTTGACCGCCCTATATTTTTCCTGTCATTGAGAAGACAGGTTCGAGAATCCACTCATAGATTTTCCGCTTTTCAGAACCTGCCCCTGTGCAGGAGCCAGTATTCTGAGTACGCCCTGATTTGGAACAAGCAATCCGGGAGCGGTGGCTTTGCGGGTATGGAAGCCAAGGAGAAGAAACGCTAATGCTAGAAGAATTAATAACAGTGCGGATAGACCAATGAATGCATATCTTCCGGGCTGATGAATCAATGCCTGACCTAGGTGGCTGGATTGCTTTGCTTGGGCTGCCTCTGGTCTGTACAGGGGGAAGACTTGTTGCACGATGGGTCCATCCATGGCTTGCTGTCTGATAACCGAGTGGGTACTTGGTTTTACTGTTAGGTAGAGTTCCGATTATGTCCTTATGGGAGCCTTCCCCCCTCTGTCAGCCTAGT
>NZ_JAHKPV010000019.1:573635-662292 GCF_018860765.1 Marinobacter salexigens | reverse complement strand
CGCGCATGCTGCAAGCGTTAATTGCCAAGGAGAGGTATGACTGTCAGCTTCAAGTTGAATTATCCAGTTTCCACTGACCAGTTCATCGGTTTGTTGGAAAGCTCTACCCTAGGTGAGCGTCGGCCAACCCATGACCGAGAATGCATGGAGGGGATGGTTTCCAACTCCAATCTCGTCGTAAGCGCATGGGATGGTGATTTGCTGGTCGGTATAGCTCGTAGCGTTACGGATTTCCACTATGCCTGCTACCTGTCAGATTTGGCAGTTCATCAGAGCTACCAAAAATCTGGCATAGGCAAACGATTACAGTCACTGACCCAAGAGCAACTGGGGCCACTCTGCAAATTGATACTCATCGCAGCACCGGCAGCCAATTCATACTATGGTCAGCTTGGTTACACCCATAATGATCGCTGCTGGGTTCTGGATGCGGGGGTGACCATTGACAATTAACAAGGCAATCAAATTCGTTCCGGCCCGATAGGCCTCCACCGGACGCCCCTGTCGGGCCGCCGTTTATTGCTGGCGTTATGCATAGGTCGAATATGGAATTTCCTCTAAAAGTGCAGGCTGTAATTGACCAACTCAAAGCGGAGTCATGCTCTAAGTCAGTCTGGTTTATTGGGTCACGCGCGAATGGCAAGTTTCGACCAGATTCTGACTGGGACTTTATATGCTTCCGAAACTCGGCTGTTGAGGAGCGGGAAGCCAGATCTAGACTCGTCGACATCGTTCAGGTAGGTATTGACGGGCAGTACCTATTAGAAGGCCAGCATTACAACTTAACTGGTCAATTCGAACACTGGCAATGGCATGAAATCGATTCGCAGCGCGCCGAGTACAAGAGTAGGGTTACCCCAAAAATTGAGGCGGGAGCCGCATTTGATCTTAGTGACGCAAAGATTGTTACGAACAATGCCTATAAAGTCTGGGACCGGGATGCATAACAATTGTAGTCAAGCGACAAATATTGCGTCGCTCCGTTTGTGTAAGGGCTTCGCCCATTTTACACAAACTCCACAACACAATATTTGCGCCTGCTACAGGCGTTAGCTTTTTTGGGAGCATGATCTTATGAAGTGCAGGATGTGCGGAGAAGATCGGAAGTTGATAGAAGCGCACATCATCCCGCGCAGCTTCTATGAGCCACTCAAAGAGAATGGTCAAATACCACGCATCATTACGGACAAAGCTGGTGTCTATCCCAAGCGCTCCCAGACTGGTGCGTATGATAAAGAAATTGTTTGTGAAAATTGTGAGCAGATGTTTTCTCCATGGGACGACTATGGCTACAACTTTCTATTCCAAGAACTCGATGAGGCTAATTACATATCAGATGGGGGGAGAGCGGTCGCATACAATTTTGGGAAGTGCGACGTTGAAAAGCTGAAGTTATTTTTTCTATCTGTTCTTTGGCGGGCCTCTGTCTCAAAACACGATATTTTCCATGATGTGCAATTGGGCCCTTTTGAGGAAAAATTGAGGGCATTACTGTTGAGCGGAGATTCTGGTGACAATAGTGAGTTCGCCATTGCCCTGTCTAAGTTCGATGCGCCGGCAAATAAAACCGGCATTCTGGCACCGGATCGTACTCGATATAATGGCGTAAACCATTATAGATTCTACATGGCTGGTTATATGGCAGCCATAAAGGTTTCCAAGAGTCGATCTTCAGAAACATTTGAAAAGCTCTATTTTTCTCCCGGGAAAAATGTCTATTGCATCATTAGAGAGTTTGATAAGAGCGGAGAATATAAGGCGTTAATCAATGCTGTGTTAAACGCCGATAAACCAGGAAGAGCTAACAAGTCACGGAAGGCGGACGCGTGAGACGCGCCGCTTCGTTCAGCGTTAGAGACCCGAGTTACCCACGAACAGTAGACACCTTCTATAGTTAGGGTAGCCCCTAACACGGAGGTGTTTTATGAGCCGCAAACAAACTCAAGCTTATACCGAAGAGTTTCGTCGGGAAGCCGTTCGCAGAGCTGATCAACCGGATAACACAGCTGCGGCTGTGGCACGCGAACTGGGAATTCACCCTGGTCAGATTTACAACTGGCGTCAGCAGTTCAAGAGACTATCAGACAAGCAGTTCAATTCGGTTGGTGGAGTCGATTATTCCAAGGCTGAGAGTGAAGCCATGCGCAAGCTCAGGCGTGAAATGGATACCCTGAAGAAGGAGAACGAGTTCCTAAAAAAGGTGTCTGCGTACTTCGCGAAGTCCCAAGAGTGAAGTACGCGCTGATGGATCAGTTTCGTCAGTGGTATACCGTGCGGCTTATGTGCAGGGTGATGCAGGTCTCGGCCAGTGGTTATTATCGCTGGAAGCAGCGCCCTACAAGCTTGAAGGATCAACGAAGGGCGGAGATGGAGTCAGCCATCATGAAAACGTATGCCAGCTTCAAAGCGCGCTATGGAGCCCCTCGCATTGCTAGAGAGTTAACCGAAACCGGCGTTCCTTGTTCGGTCAATTACGTGGCCGGAATCATGCGGGAGAAGTCTATTCGCGCTCGCAATGGCAAGGCTTTTAAATATAGCCGCACGTCAGAGGCGATGAACAATGTCGCCGACAACCTGTTGTGGCGTCAGTTTGCTGCCGAGCGACCAAACCAGAAATGGACCACCGATATTACCTATATCTGGGTCAACGACCGATGGTTATATCTGGCGACGGTGATGGACTTGTTCTCGCGTCAGATCGTTGGTTGGTCACTGGATACGAGCATGACGGAGCAGCTGATTACAGATGCACTGAGCATGGCCTATGGACGCCGCGAGGTGGTTCCCGGCTTGATTGTGCATTCAGACCGAGGTGTTCAATACCGCTCAACGGGCTATCAGGACTATCTGCGCTCCAGGAACTGTGTGCCCAGCATGAGTCGGAAGGGGAATTGTTGGGATAATGCCCCCATGGAATCGTTCTTCAGCAGGCTCAAGGTTGAGTTGATCTACGCAGAGTGTTTCGATTCGATCAGGGCGGCCAAATCGGCTATCTTCGAGTACATCGAAGTGTTTTATAACCGGAAGAGAAGACACTCTGCCTTGGGCTATATTAGCCCGGTAGAATTTGAGCGCAGATGCGCATAACCGAGTGTCTACTTTTCGTGGGTAGGACCAAGACCACAGGGAAATGGTGGTATGACTAAGCAGATTGTCGGATGTGCATGTTTGTCAGCTGTCCTAGTTATGGCGTCGCTGCTTTTGCCGGCGACTGTTTTTAGTAGAGCTGAAATGGGGAAGATTCCTCACGGTCTCCCTTTTTCGTTTGTGTGGCAGAGTGTCGAGAAGCAAGATCCACCTTCATTTCCGCGCTCCTATACCGTCATGCTTCCCCAGGAATATCCGACTTGGGTATCCTTTCCTAGGTTAGCTTTGAACATTGCTTTGGTTGCGGCAATCGTGTTTCTTGCGCTACTGATCTTCAGGCGATGGAGGGCTGGAATCCATGGCACATGACCGCAGCGGCTCTAACCAAGTGTTCCAGTTCGTTCCGGGCCTGACGGCCCTCCACCGGATGCCCTTTTCGCTGCGCTACAAGGGCACCGCTGAACAACGGCGTTATAGCTCAAGGGCGGCATAGGGTTTTGTTCTGCCAAAGCTTCACACGTCAGACCAGTTGCCTTCGTTAAAATCTGGTACTATTTAGAACACATCGCGGTCATCGAAGGCTGCACTATTTGGCAAAGGAATGGCCGTCAATATCAATCGTTCGTTCCTCGCTCAGTGCAACTCCAGTATCACCGTAAAAATCAATCAGTTGTAGTGGGTTTAAGTATCGCCATACTTTTCATTTGGCGGCACTAAAGTCCGCTATAACAAAGCGCTTAAATCCGACGCCGAAAGAGCCGGCGCGGTTTAGCGCGGCGTTAAACAACAAGGAGCGTGCAATGAATGATCAGCTTTTAATCGTGGATCGGCTTGAAGACTTAGCTAATCTCGCCTCTCATGCTTCCAGCGGCCTTGAGCAGGCAGCCATATATGCTGCAACGCAAGCGATCAAAGCTGAGTTTGACGCACTTGAGGATGAGTTGGATGGCTATAGTGCTGAAAAGCTATCATCCGCATGCTGGAGCATTCGCGCAGCAGTGGGTTATGACATTACAAACGGCCACAGCACAGATCAGCATGTTAGCTGGGCATTAGGGCAAATCTCAGTGCTCAGAGATTTAATCCAGGAACGCACGTCACCTGAGCAATAGTCGTTTAACAAGGTGGTCAACGGGACGCCAACTACACTGCGCTCCGTTGGCGCCCATTACCACTGGCGTTATGCACTAGGGTAGCTATGGAATATCTTCTCAGAAGGCTGGAATCGGAATTCGACGAAGCGGAAGGTTTGATTCGTATAGTCGACGCCGATTGGTATGCGGACGACCTGCGCATAAATCTATCCATATCTATGCGCGAAGAAACACAGCCTGAAATTTGGGAGGTGTCATGTGCTGGAGTAGTCGAGGAGCGCATAGCCTCGGTTGGTGAAGAGACTCTATCCGTTAGCGAAGAGTCGGCACTTCTTATCCCCTATAGGGAAAGCGAAGTAGACCTCATGTTTTCAGAAAATCATTGTGATCCCGCATGTCTTTTGGGAATACTATTGAGTAACTGTATTGAGGTATTCGGAAGGGCAGAATATTTGCACCGGTTTTTGAATTTATACCCTACGGTCGACGGCATCGTTGCTTCTAAGTACGGCACGCTGGGTCGCTTTCCCCGGTCATTGGCAGACAAGATTCTACAGGCACTGAAAGAACATCCAATCCGAGTAAATCCTCTTGAGGGTAGCATTCCTAAACGGTGGACTGGCACAGAGTTTATAGCCTATCCCACGCTGAAAGCGCTTGAAGTGGGAGCGTCATACGTTATTGGAGAGAGCTTCAGTGCAGAGCGCGCATAACCAAGCCATCAAATTCGCTCCCTTCGGTCGCCGGACCTCGTTTCACTCGGCCGTTTATGACTGGCGTTAGGCGTCTTGAGGTAGCCATGGAGATAACAGATAAAATTGCCGTTATTTCAGCAGCTATAGCCTTTGGCTCGGCGATGGTTTCAATTCTGGCCATCTATGTGCCTTGGCGAAACACTCACGACGCAGAGATTTTTAAAGAGTCTGTCTTAGCGCTAGAAAGAGCATTTCGTTCTCTCATGCTGAACGCAGGAGAGGACGGACAGCCTGCACCTGATCGACTGAACTGGTTAACATCAGCAAGGCATATTGAGTCATACAAGTCGCTGCGAAGATCGCTAAAGACAACTTTATATAAGCGTCTCTCTGAGGAACACGAAGAGCATTGGCGCCATGAGTTTTACCTAAAGCTCTTCAATAGGGATCGCATCACCCAGCCTTCCTACTTCGAAGCTGGTCCCATCGAACCACGATCAGCGATTGTTATATACGGATTTGCCGCTTGGCCCCACACAAGAAAAGATCCAATCGACATCTTGGACCTAGAGCAGCTTTTTCAAGAGTCTGATATTTTGAAGGGCAATTATGGGCTTCAGCAGTATCTGGCCAAGTTCCCGCAATTCGGTGGCGAAGCCTAACAAATGGCTGTTGTCGGACGCACCTATGCTGGCGCTCCGGTGCGCCGCAAAGCCAAGGCGTTATACACAAGGAATGTTCATAGATTATGGCAAGGAATCGCGGCCAAGATGGGCCAATTGAAATAAGGTTGATCAGCCTTTTTGCCTCGCTGTTTTTCTCTGTCCCAACGGCAGCATTCGTTTGGCTCTGGGTCAATTTGGAGTTGGCCGTATACTGGGATGGCTTTCTGAGCAGTCGTTACCTCATTTTCTCCATCTTGGGTTTTGCTGTGCTGGCGTTGCTGCTCCCGCGACTTTTCCCGTCTATTCTTGGGAGTGTCTGGCGCGGTATAGCCAAGGTTTGGCATTGGTGGGGGTGGTAGCCTTATGTATAACCAATCGTTCAAGTTCGCTACCGGCCTGGCGGCCGTCCGCCGGACGCCTACTACGCTGCGCTCCGTAGGCGCCGCTTAACATTCAGCGTTATAAATTTTTGGAGCCTCTGGCTTGGACTTGAAAGATCTTCTTCAAGAAATGGATATGGACATCCAACACTGCGCGGTGTCTACGCTGGGAGGTTCTTTCGGTCTTTTGCCTATGGAAATTGAGCCAGCTGAATTTCTGGTTCAAGCGGAAGAGGATCTTTTAACTGGTGGACTGTCTGCTTCGATTAACTCCATCACCAATGCCAAACGGGCGATAGTCTGTCAGATGGATCAAGCTCTCCTGTCCTTTGGATATGACGCCTATTCTTGGAATATTCCCAAGAAAATCGACTGTCTGAAAGAGCTAGGTCTGCTAATGCCTGCGATTCTGAGAAAGGTGTCTTTCACTCGTAATTTGCTTGAGCATGAGTATAAGAAGCCCTCTAGAGATGAGGTCGAAATGGGCTTGGATGTTGCGACGTTGTTTGTGATGGCAACGTCGAACCTATTTAGGCCTTTTGGCGACTCTCTGGAGTTAGGATGCGATCGCAGTTTCATTGAGGAGCGGCATAGATATGCAAAGACTGTTCGCCTTTCTTTGCACAGGGAGGAGCAAACGGTGTCATACAATGTGACGGGCTATGAAGTAGATGAGCATGGGCGAGAGGGAGCCGTAGCTAGCTGTGCTATCCCAAACAGTGCACCTTTATTCAAGGCTACGGTAAGGGTCGCAGCAGCTTTGGAAACTAAGTACCGAGTTGAAGACGCATTTTCGAATTTCGATTCGGTATATAGAAATTCATAACCATACGTTCCAGCCGACGTCCACTGCTGCGCAGCGGCCGCAGCTGAACTAAGCGTTATCACACAAGGAGGTGCATCAATGAAGCAAACAGGTAGTTGTCTCTGCGGAGGCATTGAGTACGAAATCAACGGTCCGCTGACCGATGTACTTCACTGTCACTGCTCAATGTGTCGAAAGCTCCATGCCTCAGCGTTCAGAACGCGGGCAAAGGTAAAGTCCTCGGACTGGAGCACCGTCAAAGGTCAGGAACTGTTGAAGTTCTACGAATCCTCTCCGGGTGAGCACAAGGGCTTTTGCTCAAACTGCGGTTCTAGCCTCTATACAAAATTCGATGCTAATCTCGAGATCTACGGCTTTCCACTCGGAACACTCGATACCGATCCGGGAGTAAAAGCAGGGCGCCACGTATTCGTGGGCAGCAAGGCACCTTGGTTCGAGATTACGGATGATCTGCCTCAGCATGCAGAGTATGACTGAGGCAGTGATAACAAGCCGCGTAAGGCGGACGTCCCTGACGGGCCGCCGCTTCGCTCAGCGTTACACCTCGCTAAGCTAATCTTGAGATTTGTACGGCATTGCCGTATATTTTGGCTATGCTATTCATCGAAACCTCAACATTCACCAAGCTGTTGCCGAGCTACCTCACGGACGAAGAATATCGTGGGCTCCAAACATACCTTTTGCAGAAGCCTGATGCAGGCGATCTCATTAAAGGGTCTGGTGGTGTTCGCAAGGTTCGGTGGGCGCCAGCCGGATCGGGCAAGAGTGGCGGCATTCGAGCAATTTATTATTGGAAGAAGTCTGACCACGAAGTATGGATGCTGACGTTGTACAGTAAATCTGAGCGTGCCTCGATTCCTGGGCACATGCTCAAGCAGATAGCGGAGGCCATCAAAAATGAGTGATAGAAATCTTGGTGCGGAAATCCTTGCTGGGCTTGATGAAATCAAACAGTTCAAAAAGGGCAATCTGGCGCTGCGAACTCAAGAGTTGTCTGAGCCCTCAGCGCCGCAGGTTATTCGGCTGAAACTAAAAATGTCTCAGTCTGCCTTTGCGGGTCTCATGGGGGTCAGTGTGCGCACTCTACAGGATTGGGAGCAAGGGCGTAGAGAACCACAAGGCCCAGCAGTTGCGCTGTTGCGCATCGCAGAACAACATCCGGAAGTTTTTAGCCAACTGCACTGAGTAAGTCGCAAGGTGTAACCAGACGGTCAACCGGACACCAAAAGCTTCCTGCTTTTGGTTCCCTTCGCTGGCGCTCTGGTGCCGGTTACCTAAGCGTTAAGCCTACAAAGGAATATGCACATTGAGTAAGTATGTTGGTTGTATTATCAATGAACTTGAAGAGTCAGAAGTCATCGATGACGATTTTGACATGTTCGTGCTTTCCGTAAAAATTGATGATTCCGGTGAAATATATGGAACGGAATCTATAGAGCCAATCGCTAAAATTGGTGTTGATATAGAACATGAAGAGTGCCTTTTTCAGATATTGCCTGGCAAAGAGGCATTAAAGGTTTCTGAAGCATATTCAGAAATAGAAACGATAGACTCTGGGTTTTCATTGGTATCTGCTTTTTCGAAAACATTCAATGACTCATCAGTACGAATAGATAATCCGGTAATAGGGTTTGGAGAGAATATTGATGATAAGCGTTTCTTTATCGTCTGCATGGCTTAACAAACAGCTCAAACGGACAAAATATGCTGTCACCTTTTTTGCAAAAACACGCAAAAAAACTGCCATCAAATTTTGCCCCTTAGCTGGGCGTTGTACGTAAAGGTAAGCAATGAAAACAGATATAAAAAAGGTTTGGCGTGCGCTTCGGCCAACAGTCAAAGATGGCTTCACCTTTAATGAGACAAAGGATGTAGTCGCGGCTGCTGCATTGCCGGTGGAAGAGTTGGCGCACCTCCAACAGAAGTCATTGCCAGCGAAGGGAGCATCAAAAGGAGAGCTTCTTGATGCGTTGGATGGTTTGATTTCGAAAGAGCCTAATCCTGACAAGGCAATACAGTATCTTATAGCCGCAATGCTTGAGCAGAAAAGCCACCTTGAAGCTCGCATCTCAGATTGCGCACAGAGGTTTGGCTGGAAATTAGTTGATGGGCAGCTTTGGCCGTTGGATTTTCAAGTCGATGATGCTGTCCAAGATTTTTCTGCGGAAGTGAAGGGTCTTCTTCGAACCGCATATCGGCGGTTTGGCGAAGGAGATTATTCGGGCGCAATGACCGCCATATGTAGCGGATTAGACACAGTCACAAATTACCTCTACACAGTACATGATCTTGGAAACCCTCATGACGACTCATATCAGCAGAGGGTGTCTCGGTCATTTGCGGTCTTAGAGCCCGTCTATCGAGACAGATTTGGTCAGATGACCGATGATGGCAACGAAGTTAATAGGTTATGGCAAAACTATCGTGGTGCCATCAATCAAGCAGCTTACGTTATGGGGTCGTTTCGGCGAAATGCTAGTGATGTACATGGTGTGTCTGCCTGTCCCCCGGAGTTGATCAGGCACGCAATCGACAGCGGCACCTTCATCATCAGGAGCATCACATCTGAAACTTCGGGAAACGTACAACAAGACGATGCACTCGACTTTTAAAAGCTAGCGCTTTCAAAAGCGAGTGATCTTGGCGTTATATTTCTTAAACCTCAATCAAGGAAGATCATGAGAGTATCGACTTTACCCCTAATCATTCTCTGTCTGTTCATGGGCTTTACCTTTTGGGTAATGGCCGGCGCAGAGCAGTCGCTTTTAGCTTTTGGCGTTCAGCTCATGTCCAGCCCGGACACAGCCCAGGTTGTCATTGACCTCTACATTCTCGCTGCTTTGGCGTGTGTTTGGATATACCAGGATGGCAAAAGCCGTGGCAAAGGGCTGGGCTATCTCATTCCGTTCTTCGTTGTAACAGCGGTGTTTTTATCTGCTGGACCGCTGCTATATTTGGTTCTGCGTGGCGGGCGAGAGCCGGAAGCCAGCAAAATATAACAAGCTGTTAAAACGTAAATACAGGAGGTCACATGCAACGGATCGCAACACAAATTACTCTGCGGGTTAATCTGCTCTTTCTATCCTTGATTCCTAGCATTGCTCTTGCCGACAACTCGGCTCCTGAAGACTATCTCGCCAATAAACCGCTGGTGTTGGAGGTTCGGTATTGTGAGTGTCAGGCTACACAATCGGATAGCTTACCCTCTGATTTATTGCCAAGCTTTCTGGAAGAATCGAGACTTTTAAGGGTTAGCGTATCAAGCAAGGATAAAGGCTTTGCCTCTTCCAGTGAGTTGTCCATAGGTTATGAACTCAAGCCAATCATGGGCTCGTCCGACCAATTTCAGTTCAACTATGCTGGCAATTACACTACAAGCAATGGGAGCAGTGCTGGCAACGGAGAGTTGGTGTTGGTTCAGGGGCAGTGGGTCAATCTTTTCGGCTCAAAACATGAGAATAAAACTGGATCGCAACACAACAACGTTGCGGTGCGGCTGGCTAACCCCGGAGGTTCCTGATGGTAGGTTTTAACCAATGCAGGCACGGCGACGCCTACTACATTGCGCCTTCGGCTCCATTGCGTAGGCGCGCATGCTGCAAGCTTTATGAGCTTCCAAGAATTAGAAGGAAAATATGGCAGTTTTAGAAATTCTGACTGCACCGGATCCAAGGCTTAAGGTCAAAGCGGAAAAGGTGCAAGATATTACGACGGTACAAACATTAATAGACGATATGTTGGAAACGCTATATGCGACTGACAATGGTATCGGTTTGGCGTCGACTCAAGTTGGTCGTAAAGAGGCTGTTGTTATTATCGACCTTTCAGAAAGTCAAGATGAACCGTTAATTTTGGTTAACCCAGAAGTGGTTAGTGGCTCGGATAAAGCATTGGGTCAAGAAGGTTGTTTATCAGTTCCTGATTACTATGCGGACGTAGAGCGTTTTACTTCAGTTGTTGTGTCTGCTTTAGATCGCGAAGGTAAGCCAATAACCATCGAAAGTGATGAGTTTCTAGCCATCGTAATGCAGCACGAAATAGATCATTTATCGGGTAACTTGTTTATCGACTATCTTTCGCCACTTAAGCGTCAAATGGCTATGAAAAAGGTTAAGAAGTACGTCAAATCGCAATCTTAACCCCGCTCATAACAATCAATTTAAGAGGGGTTCACAACGCTTGGAATTTTTGCTTCTACTTCAAATTTAGTGTTTATGGCACAATGCTTTAGGTTTGGGGGGAGGCGTTGTTCACCCCTTAATTGGGCGTTAGCATCAATCAAGGAGTCAGACTTGAGATCAGGAATCCTCATCGTATTTAGTGCTTTGCTGGTTGGATGTGCAACCTATGAAAAGCCAATTCCTTTAGCAACGAGCACAAGCGAAACCGGAACCGGAACCGTCGAGCCGTCTTTTGAGCAAAAGGCTGTTGGAGAGGCCGCGATAATGACGAATCAAGCCTTAAAGTCGTATCGGGAGGAATATGTCCATGCCACTGAACACAAGGCTTTTGCTCAATCCGATGTTGGTGCTTGGTCTTGGAAGTCCAACAGAACGTCGATAAAGCACGCGATAGAGAACTCTTTGATAGATTGTCAAAGAAATAATAGAAGACACGAAGCTGAACATCCGTGCAAGATTATTAACGTTGACGGGAAATGGGCCGAGGAGCACTAGATGCTAACAAGGCCAGTCACGGCGACACCTACTGCATTGCGGTTTCGCCTCCATTCCGCAGCCGCGCATGCTGGCAGGCGTTAATTGGTAGAGACATGGAACCAGTCATTCAGGAAGAAGCAACTGGCTGCGGTATTGCTGCAAGCGCTGCTCTCGCGGGTGTCAGCTATGCCGAGGCCAAGCGAAAGGCGAACGCTCTGGGCGTCTACGCCGCAGATACATCCCTCTGGTCGGAGACTGCGCACGTCCGGAAACTTCTGGGGGAATTCGGTATCTCGGTGTCGCCCAATGAAACACCATTCGAGTCTTGGGAGCGCCTTCCAGACAAAGCTCTTATGGCCATTAAATGGCGTACGGAACAGGGCAAAAAATTCTGGCATTGGGTTGTGTTTGTCAGAGAGGACGGCGAGGTAAAGGTGCTGGATTCCAAAAAGGCACTGAAATCAAACGTCCGCCGGGATTTCGGGCGTATCAAGCCTAAGTGGTACATTGAGGTATCCAATTAACAAGGCGCTCTACCTGATTCCATAATCTGTCGCTTCTTTTGCAAAGAAGCGCAAAAAGCCGCGACAGATTACTCCATCGGCACCCTTGATCGTTTGCTGTCGCCCTCCACCCGTTGGCCGCCAGCATGTGGCTACAAACTGCTATCGATTATTGCTTTTTCCTTGCACAGCTTTGAACCTCGGATTTGATTTACAAATCACATAAAGACGACCACGGCGTTTTACTATTTGGCAGTCGGGGTGGCGGTTTTTTGCAGTTTTTAGAAAACTTAGTACTTTCATTATTTAATCCCCCTGTTCCCAAAACGATTTTTGAATTTAGAAACACGACCATCTTTCTTCGTTACTCGTTGTTCGCCTGTATAAAACGGATGCGAAACGCTTGAAATTTCAATAGCGACATAGGGGTACACTTTTCCTTTGTAGTCGATGGTGCGCTCGGTTTTTATTGTTGAGCCCACCAAAAGATATGTATCGGCTGAGGTATCGTGGAAAACGACTTTTTGATAGTCAGGGTGAATATTGGGTTTCAAAATCATTACCTCTAAATCATATGTTATAACATAACAATATCAGTGCAGTGTGGGCGCGTCAATCTAAATGATATTAATTATCACCTAGATTTTGGTGTACTACCCACAAAAGATTGTGGGCTCGCTTCGCTCGCCCTTTATGGCTGCGGCTTCACGCTCAGCTTCGTGGGTGCCCCAGTCTTCGCCGGTTTTACGATTACCTGGTACGGGCATTCCTTGTTGTCGACACCACACTTCGGTTCTGCGGAGGCAACAACTTCTTCAATACGGCGGCTTTACGTTCTTCGGAATAACGTGGCATGAATGCTCCCATGCCGCCCCAACTAATGAAATTCAGGCGAAATCGCCAACTGGACAACTAGGCTGACAGAGGGGGGAGCTGGCAGTACGGTAACGGATTGAATCAAGTCACTGAATCGCCGTGGTACGTGATCCGTATGCCCGGTAATGTGGGAGGAGGGACATCGTGAGGTGCATCCCTATCCCGATTATGCGCCATAAGGGTCCCAGATAAACATGAAGAAATGGCTTAAGGAAGCAGAAGTCTCTCTGGCGGAGGCCTTGGAAGCGGAGAGGATTGGCGAAATTCATGCTCAAAACCTCTACATGATTGCGCCGCTGATCTACTCCAAAAGAAACAACATGAACAATGCTGCTCTAATTCAGGAGATGGTGGATGAGAATGAAGAGCAGGTACAAAGGGATTGGGTCTGTGATGAACGGTCAAAGGATCAGTATAAGTTCCATTATGTTTCCTCATACCTCTTTTGTTTTGTAGTAGCCGGAAAGATCGAAGAGGCCAAATATGACGAAATTATGGAGTACGTGACCAGCAAGATGGACTTATTCACCGATGATTACGGTTTTGAGTAAAGCTCATAACCAAGTCAGGCACGGTGACGCCTTTTCCGTTGCGGCTTCGCCTCCACTTCAAAGCCCCGCATGCTGGCGGCGTATGAGTACTTATCCTCAGCGTATAGCCGATAATATTCTCCCGGATGCAGACGTACAGACTGCGAGCGTGTAGATCGATTCCACAATAATGACGGTGAGTGCTATGGTAAAAGTTAATGAGTCTTCTCCCTTGTTGTGCTTGGTCGCCTTCCAGCTTAGCGGGTAACCGCCGGGCTGGGGAGAAGGCTCAATCAGTATCAAGGCAGTCAACCGGACGCCCCTGTCGGGTCGCCGCTTCTTGTTGGCTTTAACTGTCACGGAAGACGTCAGTGAAATTTGAAGTATCGAGCAATCTGAAAATCAGTCCCGAAGATATCGATGAGCTTCTCACCATGAAGGGTGTGAATAGGGAATTGAGTCCTATTATCTGCATGACGGCACCCTCGGAATGGTCAAGTAAGCCGATCTTTGAATGGCCTACGGGCAAGGTGCTCTTCTCAAGCTGGATACTCCTTTTCGGCATCCTTCCCATCGATCGGCACACATTCTCTTTTAACTCCGTTGATCGCCAACGGGGTTTTTCGGAGTCGTCGAGCTCTATAATTAATAGGGTGTGGCACCATCGTCGAGACATCAAGGTAAATGAGGGGTTGCCCCAGATCACAGATACCGTCGAGTTCCAGTGCAGGTTGCCGATGCTGGCATATGTTCTAGCACCTGTTTACCGCTTCATCTTCAGGCATCGTCATCGGGTGTTAAGGTCTTACTATGGTGGCAGCACCTGAAAGCAATGGAATCGGCGGTCCAAGGGAGTTTATCGCGGTTCACAAGCTTTCTGCGACAGGCAGGAGAGCCACAAAACTGGTTAGCAAAATCGAATGACTATCAGGCTGTCCCGTAATGGGAGCACCGGTTGAAATGGCACCGGTACCTGATCCCATCCGCGACATGGTCTTTGGCAAGTAGGTTGTTCGCTATTCCTACATGCCAGTGCCATCAACATTCTAACCAGAGTGGCTGGTTACTCTTTCCCCCTTACCCGGTAGTGACCATAAACCAAACCAAAACCTATCAGCGCTGGCAAGGTCACCCCGGCAAAGTCTACGAGCAGGTATTTGGGGCCACACAAGCCCACTGCGACTTCCCATACGTGGAAGAATGCGTGGCCGACCAGCCAGGCGGTGGGTAGCCACCACAGCAATAGTCGATGGCGGCTGTTCGCGGCGCCATAGATAAAAGCCACGCCCATCAGCAGGTACTGGATTCCGATGTCCCTAACAAAGTGCTGATTGAATGATCCCCTCACCGGCACACCGGGCACGGTCCAATACCAGGATTCAGGCGCGACCAGCATAAAAAAGCCGTTCGTAAGCGAGGCCAGCCCAAGCACCACGGCCGTCCCGGTAATCAGTTGCTTAACCATGCTGTGACTCCGTCGACCGGCTGGGTACCAGAGTGTGATCGTCAACCTGTACGCGGCTGCAGGCATGTCCGTACCCGAGAGTGTATTTTAACGCCGGGTAGACCCGGGAGGAGCTGATACTGTAGGCGATGGCGATCAACCCTTTGGTACCCCAAAGGGCGCGGATCTGTTCCCGCAATTCGCCCGCTTCCGGGTTGTGGGCCAGCACCAACTCGGTAAAGCGAACCACCAGGGCAGTGTTCTCGGGTAGGTTGTCTAGGTCCAGATCCACTATGGCGCGGACCCGATCCGGGCTCACCTTGGCCTCCAGTGCCATGTTCACCACCAGTTGTGTGCAGGGCCCGCAATCGTCCCAAATGATGGCGCGTATTCTGGTGGCAAACAGTTGCTCCGCAGGCATATTCCCGGAATGGGAGGCCATTATCTGAAAGCCCAGGTACTTTAGAAAAGCCGGTAGGTCGGTTTGCAGGATTTCCTGCATGTAGCGAACGTCGTAGTCGTAGCGCCGGTGCATAGTCATCAGCATTCTGTTTAAAAGATATCGGATCATGTTGGTCATCTTCTTTGATGGATTGTTTGGAAATTGAACGAATCGGAGTTTTGGATTGTGGCCAGTTATTTCGAGAGCGATACCGTTTCAAACCGA
The DNA here is from genome assembly GCF_018860765.1 of Marinobacter salexigens. Lineage (GTDB taxonomy): Bacteria > Pseudomonadota > Gammaproteobacteria > Pseudomonadales > Oleiphilaceae > Marinobacter > Marinobacter salexigens_A. The sequence goes on along the minus strand of NZ_JAHKPV010000019.1, from coordinate 646,867 downwards.
GCTTCCCTGGCTTGAAGAGGGCGAAACAGCAGCAGGAAGCTTGCGAAGAAGATCACTGCACAGCTGTAGAGCATCATTGCAAAGCTACCGCTGCCAAGCAGGCTGGCGGCCAACAAGGGGCCGGAGGCCAACCCGACATAGGCAATCAGGCCGGCAAAGGCAGAGAGTCGCCCGGTGCCGTCCATGTCCGCGGTGACCGCCAGCAGGAAGGACTGCACCGCGGGCCAGGCGAAGAACAGCAGCGCCATAGCCACCACGTAAAGTGCCGTGCTCTGGGCATAGCTCAACAGGACTGCGGCTGCGATCGACATGGCCATCCCAGCGGTTACCCAGTAAAGCCGGCCAAAACGGTTACCACTGATCACCGGGAGCATGGCGCCCAGCAGCCCCAGCAATCCGGTGGCGGCGATATACTGGCTGACTGTCTCGGCGGCCAGACCGGCATCACGACCGATCAGTCCCACGTAGGCCCAGATCCCGCTGGCGGCAGCCTGATAGCCGAAAATCGCCAGCAGCAGTAACGCCGCGTTGCCCGGCAGTGGGCCGGTTCGTGCTGCTGAGGTGCTTTTTGCGCGCAGGGCGGGCAAGAACGGCAGAAGCACTAGACTCACGAAAGCCAGAGCAGCCATCACATAGAACACAGCGTGGGCACCTAGGGAGGTTTCCAGACCGGGCAACAGGTAGATAACAACAGACCCCAGACTGAACTGTACGAACAGAAGTAAGCCGAACGCTCGGTCGGGGTTGTTCAAACGCGCGATCACTGCAAACCCGGTACCGACACAGAGCCCGCCCAGCACGCCGGCGCCAAAACGCCAGCCAAGGAGCATCGGGTAGCTGGCCACCCAGGCCGTGCCCAGATCAGCGACGGTCAGCAGCGCCAGACATGCCATCATGGCGTATTGCCATGGCACTCGGGATATCAGGAAGATTGCAACGGCACTGCCCAGCAGACCGCCATACCCGTTCAGTGCAACGATCTGCCCGGCTTGAGCATCACTGAATCCGATACCACCTGCCAGCGCACTGACGACACCGGGCAGGAAGTTAATATAGGCAAGGCCTGCCATGGCAACAAATGCCACAAGGCAGTAAGCCAGAGTGCTGGTGGCGGGTATTTGATTTAACAGACGGTGTTTCAAGATTTTCCCCCAAATAGGTTTGTCATCGGACACCCAGCAAATTCTAGGCGTTTGAAATTCCGGGAGAATCGGCCAGGCGTCCCAAAGAGTCGTGAATCTTATTCATGATTCATTGTTGCTATACTAGGGCGATGGATAAATTACGGTCTCTGGAAATTTTTATTGCCACCTGTGATGGTGGCAGTTTTGCGGCAGCGGCAAGGATGTGCGGCAGTGACCCGTCCACTGTCAGCAAGGCCATTAGTAGGCTCGAGGCAGAGTTGGGGCTGACGCTCTTCCAGCGCTCAACCCGGCAGCTTAGAATTACCGCGGCGGGCGAGCGCTACGCTGATACGGTACGGAAGACGATGCAGGACCTCTCCGGCTGCGAAGAGGAGCTCAAGCAGATCAACCGTTCACCCAGCGGCACCCTGCGTATCAGTTCTGCCGTCTGTTACGGTCACCTCTACCTGCGCCCCTTATTGCGGGCGTTCTGTCTTCAGTACCCGGACATTCGGCTGGAGTTGGAGATCAACGACCTGCATGTGGATATCATCGACAACGACATTGATTTGGCGTTGCGCACTGGCTACGTGAAGGATAGCCGTCTGGTGGCAAGGCGCCTTAGCCCGATGGATTTTCTGGTTTGCGCCTCGCCCCAGTATCTGGAGGAGCACGGTACGCCCCGTTGCCGGGAAGACTTTCATGCGCATCCATGGATTGGCTTTCGCATCAAGGAAACCCAGCAGTTACAGCCGATCTTCCTGCCAGATGAAACGGGGGAGTATTTGCCCTATGAGCTGGAACGCCGTTACTTAACAGATGATGGTGAGGCAATGGCGTACATGTGCGAGGACGGCCTTGGATTTGCCCAACTGCCCCATTTCCTCGCCAAAGAGAGGCTGGACAGTGGCGCTCTGGTGTCACTCTACCCATACTTCCGCCCTCCGGAACCGGGCAACGGCGTGTTCGTCATCTATCCCAAACGTGACTACTTGCCCGCTAAGGTCCGTGTGTTCATCGACTTTTTGAGCGGCGCACTGGCTGACCGGGGCGAAGGTGCCAACCACACCTGGGCGGAAAGCTGGGCTCCGCTGACGGATCGCCGTGACCAGTAGCCGCTTCAAAAGGCTGAGTAATCAATCAGACATTGTCGGAATACATAGATAAGTAGCAACTCGAGCAAGAGCGTTGGAGAAAAACGCTAGAGGCAAAATCGCCGGTGAACAAAATCTCAGTGCGAAGCGCTACATTTGAACATGACCAAGCCTTCGTACCAGTCGGTGTCGGGCGTATAGGTAACCAGCTCCAGACGCGCATGATGGGGGCCTCCGGCGTATGAGGCGCTGGCTGACACAAGAGGGCTGAATGCCAGAACTGCTGTTTTCACAAGGCTGATATCCGTTATCCTCCAGTAATGAAAAGTAGCGTGCTGAAAATGGATAGCCAAGGAGAAAGTCGATGAAAGCACTACTGATTATTCTTGCTGTTTTATTTGTGACTCTGACTGTGGTGCTGCCCCTTGTGGAAAAGTATGCCCCGAAAGACGATGGGCGGAGCAGCGGTAACCTATCGCGTTTTATTTTCCCGTTGGTTGCGGTGCTGATTATTGCTCAGATCGTTCGTTACTACTTTTTTTAAAGGGATTTCTGGGCTTGCGCTCGTCAGCCTTTTTTACACTTCCTTTCAGGCCGCTTGAGATAGCTTTACGCAAGTGCTCGCTTCTACCGCATAAAGAACCGTCCGGAACGAATATCGCATGCATCTAGGCTGGGATCAGCCTGAAAGGATGCACGTCTCATGAATCAGTTTAACCCCATCATTTATGTTCGTGGCTATGCCATGACCGCCAGCGAAATAGCCGATACCGTATCCATGCCCTATATGGGCTTCAATCTAGGCGCTACAAAGGTGCGCCAATCATGGGATGGAACCGTCTACAAACAAGTATTCGAATCGCCAATGATGCGCTTAATGAAGGATTACGGTTACACCGATGCGTTTTCCGATGGTGCCGAGGTAGACCGGGAGATTACTCAGAAAACCGTTGTTATCTATCGTTACTATGACCAAGCAGATAGGGATTTTGGTGAGGGCAAGCCGCTATCCATTCCTGCTGCAGCACTGCAGTTAGGGGACTTGATACTCAATATTCGAGATCACCTATGCGGTGATGATGCAGCACTCCGGGCGGAGTTTCGGGTGAACCTTGTAGCGCATTCTATGGGTGGCCTAGCGTGCCGTTGCCTTTTGCAGAATGGCGGAATCAGTACGCCAGCCGTACGGAAAATGGTGGATAAGGTGTTTACCTATGCTACGCCGCACAATGGCATAGAAATGGCCGGGATCAATGTGCCTGCGTTTCTGGGACTTTGGGATATCAACAACTTTAATCGCGCAACCATGGCGGAGTATCTTGGGTTCGATGGCAAGCCCGAACGGGTAGACTCCCTCGATGGTAAGTTTGATCCGGACCGGTTTTTTTGTCTGGTCGGAACCAATCAGCAAGATTACGGCGCTGCCAGAGGTGTCTCGAAGTGGTTAGCGGGCAAGATGAGTGACGGTCTGGTGGCTATAGAAAATGCCAGTATTCAAGGGGCACCCAGAGCGTTCGTATACCGCAGCCACAGTGGTCCCTACGGCATTGTTAATTCTGAGGACGGCTACCAAAACCTCGTGCGGTTTCTGTTTGGGGATGTGCGTGTAGACGGTGTGATGGATGTGGAATCCTTACCATTGCCGCCATCTGTCGAGAAAGCGCGCAAAGAAGGCCGCAGGGTTCGCGCCTCCTATTACTTCGAGGCCACTGTATCACCCAGAGGAGCGCGCAGTTTCCGGCTGACGGAAAGGCGCAAGGAAACCTTCAGTGCGGTTTTGCGAAAATTTGACGAAATGATGAAGCCGAAAAAAGCCGGGCTGAATTCCGCCCGCTCCCCCATGTTGTTCTCCACCTTTCTTGATAGCTCAAAGATTACCGTTGAGCGGGGGCGAACGATGGTGATGACAGTTGAACTTGCGGTATCCGCAACGGATTACTTTGTTGACGGTGCGCTTTGGACAGAACATAGGGTGGAAGGGGAGTACTTATATCGTGACACGCTCACCCTCAAAATGACCCCAGCTGGAGATAGCTGGAATCTGCGCTATGTAACCACGGATGAGCAGTGGAGTGAGCGGGGAGGAAGCAAAGCCGAGCTTGAGGGTGAGAGCTTTCTTATTCCTCTGTCGTCAAAGAAAGGTTTTAGCGCCCAATTGCGGATGACACTCCAGCGGCGTAACGGCTGAGGCGCAAATGAAACGGGTTTTGGCGAAGAATAATTTGTGGCGGCCAGCATAAGCTGGCAAAGTTCTGCGAAATCAGACTTATCTCCACCACGAGGAAACGCCGGTGACCGACTTAGTAACCTACACACTGAACGACGGTGTCGCGACAATTGCCATCAATAACGGGAAAGCGAATGCTCTGAGCCATCAGGTATTCGAACAGCTCAATAAAGCTCTTGATCAGGCTGAACAAGACAAAGCCGTGGTTATCCTGACCGGCCAACCGGGAATATTCTCTGCCGGCTACGATTTGAAAGAAATGCAAAAAGGCATGAAAGAAGCTGAAGCTCTGGTTACCGTAGGCTCAACCTTTACTCGGCGTTTAGCCGCGTTCCCTCTACCGATTATTGGCGCATGCAGTGGCCATGCCATTGCAAAGGGCGCGTTTATCATGCTGTCGGTGGACTACCGGGTGGGCATTGAAGGCAGCTTCAAGCTAGGTCTTAATGAAGTGGCCATTGGTATGACCATGCATCATGCAGGTATCGAAATTGCGCGACACCGCTTGGCGCCCGCGCATTTCTATCGCTCGGTTATCAACGCTGAAATCTATAGCCCGGAAGGCGCTGTGGAAGCCGGCTACTTGGATGAAGTGGTTGCTCCAGAACAGCTTATGAACCGTGCGAATGAACTGGCGCAAGGCTTCCGCAAGCTAAATATGAGAGCGCACGCCCAGACCAAGGTGAAAACAAAGGCGGGCTACCTTGAGCTGCTGGATCAAAGCATCAAGAAAGACTCGGAGAACTTAGGCATTAATGCCTAAAAGCCAATTTCGGCGAGTTAGCTCTGGGGCAACTCGCCGGGATCTATCCGGTAGAAAGTGCTAAGTAGATCGTATACCGCTGGCTGGTGCTCTTTCAGGTGATGTGGCTGCTGATAAAACGTTTCTGTTAGCACCGCAAAGAACTCAGCTGGCTTTGTGGCGCCGTAGGGGTCAAGCCAGCTTTTGCGGCGATGCCGCAGGGAGTGGCGCAGGTTGTCATAGGCTATGGTCATGGTTTGTTGCCACTCTTCGGCATGCTCGCCACTAAGGGGCGGCGCACCGTCGGCGGATCCATCCAGATAGTCTAACTGGTGTGCAAATTCGTGAAGAATCACATTGTGTGGACTACCCGATAGCATGGCGCCGTTTTCGCATTCCGCCCACGCCAACACAACTTGCCCCAGCGATGAGGCCTCTCCGGCCCGGACTTGGTCGCTCACGCCAACCACCATCCCATCGCGCTCCTGCGCTTGTACTCGATACACATCCGGGTAAACAAGAATGCTGCGCACTTCGTTGTAGTCACTGTACGAGCGCATGACTGTCAAAAGGCAAGCGTGCCCGGCTATTGCTACCCGCACACGATCGTTTATTTCAAATCCGTCGCACCCATAGAAGTTTTTTTCGGCAAGGAATAGCTGAATCTGATTCTCCAGTGTTTTTTGAAGCTGTTTCGAGAGTAGGCGGTATAGGGGTACTGTTGTCTGAAGGTGTTTGCGCCAAGCTTTCGGGAAAGGTTGTCTCAGCTCCCGATCTCGCCGCCAGGAGCGGTAGAAAAACAGATAGAACGCAGCCAGTGCGATGAAAATAACGGCGAAGACAGCAAAGACAGTAGCGGAGGACATCCTGAGTAAACTCGTGTCGTAAATACAGCCGGTACTCTAGCACATGCGTACTGGCCAATTGCTTAAACGGCACCTATGATCAAACACTTGGCAGCGATTCACAGTGGCAAGAGCTGATAGTAAGGATGTTATGCTTCACGAAATGAGTATTGGTGGAATGCTTTTCAGCCCCTTTGTGGTGCTGGTGCCTATGGCCTTTATTCTAGCCGCCTCTACGCGGCTTGTTTTGCACTATTTTAGCCTGCGCCGCTATATCTGGAAGGAAGCTTGGTTTGATGTGGCCATCTTCGTCTGTTATCTGGCCGCTATTGTTTATTTGTTCGGGGACTAAAGGGCATTCATGGGAAAGCTTGCGCGTATTGGACTGACATTATTCGTGGTGGTGGTTGCCATTGTTGCCGGGACTTGGGTGTGGGATCACTATCTCTACTCGCCCTGGACACGGGACGGGCGCATTCGCGCGGATGTCGTCACTATTGCGCCCGATGTGTCCGGCTGGGTAACAGATGTGAATGTAAAAAATAACCTGTTAGTTCGTAAAGGTGATCCGCTGTTTGCCATTGATGATACCCGCTACCGGGCAAGGTTCGCAGAGAGCAGCGCTCGGCTCGCTCAAGAGCGAACTGGCTGGGATCTCGCTCAACACCAATATGAACGGCGGCAGCGTATGGCGGATCGCCAATCCATTAGTGAAGAAAGTCTTGAGGCATACCGTATTCGTGCCGAGACAGCCAAAGCTAGTTATCAACTTGCCCAAGCCGAGCTCTACACTGCCCGGATTGATTTGGAGCGGTCAAAGATAGTGGCCCCGGAAACCGGCATTGTTAATAACCTCACTCTGCGCCGGGGCAATTATGTATCTCGGGGGGCTCCGGTGTTATCGCTGATTCAAAGCGACTCCTTTTACGTAACCGGATATTTTGAAGAAACCAAGCTGCAAATGGTGCACGTTGGGCAGAAGGCCCGGATTACTCTACTTTCTGGCGGTAAAAAACTGAGCGGCAAAGTGGTCAGCATTTCCCGTGGTATTGCGGATTCAAATACCAGTAGTGATAGCCAGATGCTGCCGCAAGTGCAGCAAGCCTTCAACTGGGTGCGCCTTGCCCAACGGATCCCGGTGGATATAGCCCTCGACCCTCTCCCGGATGATGTGATCATTAGCGCTGGAATGACAGTTTCCATCTATTTGGAAACTGATGCGGACAGAACTCCGGAAGACGAGTAACCAAGTGGCCACTATGACGCTCCCTCCGCTACTGGCCCAGCTCCTAACGCCAAACAAGCAGAGCGCGGTATTTGCCTTGAAAGGGGTGATATCCATGGTGCTCGCCTTGTTTGTCTCTATGTACCTGCAGCTTGACCGCCCCTACTGGGCGCTGGTTTCCGCTGTTTTCTTACAGATTCGCCCGGAAAGCGGACTGGTTATTGAAAAGGCTCTTTGCCAAATTTCCGGTTCTGTGGTGGGCGGTGGCGTGGGCATTCTCATCCTCGCGTTTTTTATGCCTTATCCGCTACTCGCGTTAGCCTGTCTCACGCTTTGGATTGGTTTGAATTCTGCTGCGTCTTCCATGGTGCACAACACCAATTTTATCTATGCCTATGCCATGTCGGGCATGACGGCTGGTTTGGTGATCATCATGGTTATGGCCGATCCAAGTGCCGCCGACGGCCGCGCAGTCTTTGAAATTGCCCAATCCCGAATCAGTGAAATAGCAGTGGGCGCCCTCTGCGCTATGTTGGTTAGCAAGTTGTTGTGGCCGGTGACCGTAAAAGACAGCCTTCGCCTTCATTCCCGCAATGTGATCAACGATACGCTTGAGTATCTCTCGCTGGAGTTGGACTCCAACAGTACCCATGAACAGCGACATCAACTCGCCGATCAGATTCTCGAAACCCTAGTTGTTTTGAACGATGATTCCAGCGCGGTTGCCTATGAAGGGCCGGAAGGAGCGGGGCGCAGCCGAGCGGCTAACCTGCTTTGTAACAAGGTGATGTCTCTGCTGGCAGTCACCCAGATTATGGGGCGCTTTCCACGAAATCATCCGGATTTGGTTTCCCCTGCATTCGGCAGGCTGTTGGCAGATATGAGAACGCTCTTCATTGCAATCGCAGAGGCCGATAGCTATGACGAGTCTTACCGTCAGGCTCAGGAATTGAGGCGAGCGCTTCTAGAGCACAAAGCCGCTTATGTGAATGAGGCCGCTATCGTAAACCGCCTTAGCCAAACGGCAGTGGAGCTAGTAGCAGATCTGGTTATGGTCTTGCGTGCCTACAATGCACTGGAAAACCGTGACCAGACATTGCTCAAAGCTTCCAAGTTGAAAACCCATAGGGACCCATTGATAGGCGTGGTTAACGGCTTTCGAACCGCGGTCGTATTCGTGATTGGGGCAACTATCTGGTTAAGTACAGGTAGTCAGGCGGCCATTATGTTGATGATCATGCCTGTAGTGTTTTCGGTGATGTTTGCCCGATTTTCGTTGGTGGTGCTTACCGTTATGTTACGGCATTTGTTGCTCGGAGTTGTGGTGGCGATTCCCACAGCATTATTTTTCGGGCTGGGCCTGTTGTCGAAAAGCAGCGGAGACTTTGAAATGTTGGTGCTGGTGCTTGCTGGCCCCTTTTTTATGGGCCTGCTGGCGCTTGCCGAGCGGCCGACCCTGCCGTATGGGCTGGGTTTCTGTATTCCCTTTACACTTATCATTCAGCCGAGCAACCACATGACGTTTAATACCGAGGTTGCAACCAGTAATGCGTTAGGGCTTTTTGTAGGCATTAGTATTCTTTATTGGGTGTTCAAATTGATCACACCTTTGGATGGCCAAACGATGCAGCGCCGGCTGCTTAAGGCCACGGCGCGTGACCTAACCGCCATTGATTTTCAACGTCGTCCCGAAAACTGGTTTAACGGGCGTATGGGAGAACGCCTGCTTCGGCTTGCAAATTATGATCAGGCATCGGGTAACTCAAGCCGCGTTATGACGGACTTGGGCTTTACGGGGCTCAATATAGGGCACATGTCTATCCGCTTGCGTCGGCGGATCAAAAATCATCGAAATGCATCAGTGGATGCAAAGCTCTCTGAATGGCAGCGGGTGCTGGCAGATACCTATTTGATGAGTGCGCGTGGCACTATGAACTCTCGGTTCAGAGAAGCCAGCGCCGGGCTGTTAAGAGCTGTCTACGAAGCCAAAGAGCCAGATGCACAAACGGCAACTATTGAAGGCATGTTCGAGCGTATGGCTTTGACGTTTGAGCGGACGGCGAAAACCTTTCATCATGCTTGAATATTTAAGACAGGAGAGTTGCCGTGTCACGATCAGAGCAGTTTGCCAGCGATAATTATAGTGGTGTTTGCCCTCAGGCTTGGAAAGCAATGGAGGCAGCAAACCGTATGGATGAACCCGCCTATGGCGAGGATAGCTGGACGCAGCGGGCGTCAGACGGACTGCGTTCTTTGTTCGATACGGATTGTGACGTTTACTTTGTGTTTAATGGCACGGCAGCAAACTCGCTGGCTTTGGCATCTATGGGGCAATCCTTTCACAGTGTAATTTGTCATGAGTTGGCGCATATTGAAACCGATGAATGCGGTGGGCCGGAATACGCTTCCAATGGTGCCAAACTCTTGTTGGGGCAGGGTGAGAATGGAAAACTCACCCCAGAGAGTATCGAACACTTGGTGACCAAGCGCACTGATATTCACTACCCAAAGCCCAAGGCAGTGAGCCTCACTCAGGCAACGGAAGTGGGCACAATTTATACGCCAGACGAACTCCGTGATATCCGTACTCTGGCGGATCAGTATAAGTTGAATATCCACATGGACGGTGCGAGGTTTGCGAATGCAGTGGCAGCTCTGGATGTACACCCCTCCGAAATCACTTGGAAGGTAGGTGTTGATGTACTTTGTTTCTCCGGCACCAAGAATGGTCTAGCGTTGGGAGAAGCCGTGGTGTTTTTTAATAAAGCCTTGGCCGAAGACTTTGAATGGCGCTGCAAACAGGCAGGGCAACTGGCGTCTAAAATGCGGTACATCTCTGCACCCTGGTGCGGGTTGCTAGAGAACAACGTTTGGTTGGAAAACGCACGCCATGCCAATGCCAGTGCGAAAAGGCTTGCGGACGGACTGGCCAGGCTGCCAGGGATTAAACTCAGGTATCCAAGACAGGTAAACGGGGTGTTTGTAGAAATGCCTGAGGCCTTACAGGCTGCCTTGCGAGCCAAGGGGTGGCGTTTCTATAACTTTATCGGTGGTAGCGCACGTTTAATGTGCTCCTGGGCCACGACACCTGCGGTTGTTGATCAGTTTCTGGCAGATGTGCGTCAGTTGCAGTCCTGATTCTGCTGCTATTGGGCTGGAGTATAAAGGCGGAGTAAAGCCGAGTGGCTGACAGGCATACTGCGTAGTAAAACTGAACGGGCAATTCTCGCTCAAATCTGATTTACTCCTATCCCCTACCCGCACTCCGGTATTCTATCTTCAGAGGTTTGTATGGCTCGCTTTGAGTTGCTAGGCACTGCAATTATACCCGGCAAGGGTACCGAACTGAGGCTGCTGCAGCGCAACGATGAATTTTCTATTCGTATTGCTGGCACCAGCGGTGAGTTGATGAATACTCGTTTGCATGGTTCCGAAGATGCTTTGGCAACACTAGCCTGCGAGCGCATTGCCGATCATCCTGCGCCAAAAGTGCTCATCGGTGGGCTGGGTATGGGGTTCACCCTTGCAGCTGCGTTGCAGTCATTGGGCGATACTGCAGAAGTAACCGTTGCCGAACTCGTGCCTGAAGTGGAGCAGTGGAATCTCGGCCCCTTGGGCAGTGCTTCAGGTTATCCACTGAAAGACCCGCGTGCCAAGGTGCACATAGGTGATGTGGTACAGTTGATTAAGGATTCGCCAGCCAGTTACGACGCCATCATGCTGGATATTGACAATGGCCCTGAGGGGCTTACGCGTAAGGAAAATGACTGGTTGTATTCTGCTGCAGGCATTGCCGCAGCACAGGAAGCGTTGCGGCCTGAGGGCGTTTTGGCCTATTGGTCAGCCGGGCAAGATCCTGCGTTTACTGAGCGTCTGAAGCGCGCGGGGCTCTCGGCAGAGGCGGTAACCGTGCGCGCCCATCGCCCGGGGAAAGGCGCAAAACACGTTATCTGGCTTGCTTGGTAAACGCTTGGGTGACGAGCGTTAATCCTCGTCGTCATCCTGCATGCGCTCTATTCGCTCTCTTTCTTCTTCTTTTGCCGCGTCAATTACGGCCATAAGCTCTTCCACATCAGCTCTGGCGGTGTCGTGCTCAAAGCATCCTGTCAGCTTGCTGCTAGGATGCAGGTCGCCGCTTTCGTAAAGCGCCCAGATCTCTTTGCCATAGTCGGTCACAAGCAAATCGGGTGCGTACTTGGCAAAGTAGCGACGCATGTTGTCTACGTCTCGCTCTAGCATTCGTTCAGCGTTGTTGTTACCCGCAGCGTTAACCGCTTGGGGCAGGTCAATAATCACTGGCCCATTGCTGTCTACTAATACGTTGAACTCCGACAAGTCACCGTGGATAAGCCCAGCGCTCAACATGCGAACGATCTCGGCGATAATTCGGCTGTGGTAATCACGAGCCTGCTCCGGTGTTAGGGTGACATCATCCAGACGCGGGGCGGCTTTGCCGTCGGCATCTGCAATCAGTTCCATCAGCAGCACGCCGTCCACGAAACCCTTGGGTGCCGGTACGCGCACACCGGCTTCTGCAAGTCGGTACAGGGCGTCCACTTCGGCGTTAAGCCAAGCGTCTTCCTGTTCTTTCTGGCCGTAGCGTGTTTTTTTGCTCATGGCCCGAGCCCGGCGGCTATTGCGTACTTTTCTACCTTCTTGGTACTCAACAGCCTGCTTGAAACTGCGCTTTTTTGCTTCTTTGAACACTTTTGCGCAGCGTACTTGGTCGCCACACCGAACCACGTAAACCTGTGCCTCTTTACCGCTCATAAGCTGGTAAAGCACTTCGTCCACCAGACCGTCGTCGACCAGAGGTTGTAATCTTTTGGGTACTTTCATAATACCTTTCAGTTTAGCCGTAAGCGTGCCGACCATGCGCGCTGCGTTGGCCTAAAATCAGGCGAGAGCAACAGTGATGGTCATAATGGTGCATAGCTTACATCAAATTGCTATTTCTTATGCGAATCTGGTTATAGGCTCGGGAAGCTTTTGCCCGAATGGCTTATAGTAGCTGCTCGCCCTGTATCAGCAGGACTGGTCTGAGGGTAGAATTGCTGGGTGAAAAAAAACACGCCGGCGTATGCCCGGTATGGATGCGTTTAGAGATTGTTTTGGAGCTATAAAAAATGCCTAGAGCAAGTGAAATTAAGAAAAACTCTGCAGTTGAATACGAAGGTCGGGTGTATTTCGTCAAGGATATCGAGCGCTCTGTTCCTCAGGGCCGTGCTGGCGGAAGTCTATACCGTATGCGGATGTACGACGTAGTTACGGGCAATAAAATCGATGAAACCTTTAAAGATTCCGATATGCTGAATCTTGCCGATCTTGTGCGCAGGCCCGCTACCTTTTCCTACTCTGATGGCGATGAATACGTCTTCATGGATAGCGAAGACTTTACTCAGTACAGCTTGAACCGGGAAGCGATTGCCGACGAGTTGCTGTTCATCACGGAAGACACTCAGGGCGTAATGGTGATTCTGGTTAGTGAAGCTCCGGTTTCCTTGGCTCTGCCACCAACCGTCGAGCTCGAAATTGAGGAGACGGATCCATCGGTTAAAGGCGGTTCAGCGACAGCTCGTACTAAACCGGCAAGAATGGCTACTGGTTTGGTGGTTCAGGTTCCTGAACATATATCCACGGGTGACCGCATCAAGGTTAACGTGGAAGAGCGCAAATTTCTGAGCCGGGCATGATCTGGTAGCGTTCTGAAGTTGCCCTGAGTGTGGAGAACCCTGTGAAAACAATAGAAACAATAAGGGTATTGGCAGCCAGCGTAATGGCGGTTGTCGTGACGGTAGGTATTGCCCGGTTCTCCTACACGCCGATGATTCCAGAGATGATCGAAGCGCTCGGGCTAAGCCAGTCCGTTGTTGGCATGCTGGCGACGGTCAATTACGCCGGCTATCTCACCGGTGCGCTTCTGATTACTCGTATCAGTGATCTTGATCTAAAGGTGAAACTGTATCAGCTCGGCCTGATCCTGGCCGTCGTTTCTACGGTTCTTATGGGATACACCACCGACCTTTGGCTGTGGTTTTTTCTGCGATTTGTCTCTGGTCTTAGCACTTCGGCAGGCATGTTGCTCGGTGCCGGTTTATTAATGAGTTGGTTGATCAAGAATAATGAAAAGTCCGAGCTCGGCGTATTTTTTTCGGGCATCGGGCTGGGCATTGTTCTCACTGCCGTGCTGGCGGAGTTAATAAAAGAGCCCTTTACCTGGGATCAACAGTGGGTCATCTACGGACTGGTAGGGCTGGTGCTGATTGTTCCTATGTGGCGTTGGATGCCAGACTACCGTACCTGTGCTTTGCCGCGAACCGGGAGCGTGGTTGTTAGCGAAGACCGAAGCCGGTTTATCGTCATACTGCAGTTGGCTTACTTTTGTGCCGGTGTCGGATATGTTGTAACAGCAACGTTTTTGGTGGCGATTGCTGAATCCATGCCCGAGCTTAGTGGTCGTGGCTGGCTTATCTGGCTGATTGCCGGGCTGGCGGCCACTCCCGCCTGCTGGTTATGGGATGTGTTCTCCCGCCGTTGGGGGCAGTGGACAGCCCTCTATATTGCTTACACACTCAATTCGATCAGTATTCTGATGCTGATCATGGACACGAGTATGGCCAGCGTCATGCTCAGTGCTGTGATTTACGGCGCCAGTTTTATTGGTATTGTCAGCATGATGTTGGCAATGGTGGGCCGAGTGTTCCCGGAAAATCCTTCCCGACCCATGAGTCGGCTTACCTTCAGCTATGGTATCGCCCAGATGCTGGCGCCTGCTGTCGTGGGTTATTTGGCAGACGTTGAAGGGAACTACACGAACGGCTTGTGGCTTACGCTGCTGGTGATGGCGCTTGGCGTGGGCGTGCTCCATATGGCGCGCAGGGCCAAGGGTAGAGAAATGGAGCCAGCCTAATGAACGGCCTTACATCGACACCACCAGTTTTCTGGCGAGACAGCGAGTTACCCCACATTGAGTTACGGCAAGTCAGCGATGGCCGTACTGTGTGCTACGCGCCTCATAGTCATACCCAATGGTCGATGGGCGCGATTACCGGTGGGGAGAGTACCTTTGAATACGTGGGGCGCCAATATCACGTAAGTGAAGGTTCTCTGGTGTTCATGAACCCGGAATGGGTCCATGCCTGCAATCCGGTAGATAACCAACCCTGGGCTTATCTGATGTTGTATGTGGATGCGTCTTGGCTTGCTAGTTTGAGGTTTCGCCTGGGTTATTTGGATGCGCCGGTTTGGCAAGATATACATTGCGACGTCAGTACGTCTGCGGATTTGTATACCGGCTTTCAGGCACTGGCCGACTGCCTGCTGAATAATGGTGTGTCCGCAGAGAAAAAAGAGCATGACGTAGAAGCATTTCTGTCTGAGGTAATGGTATCGATATCTGAAGCGGCTGAGCAGGCGGAAAAGCCGTTCCCACCCGCACCTGAATCGTTACGGGAACTGGCCCGATATCTTGACGTTCACTGCACGGATGAGTTATCTGTTGAATGGATGGCGGAGCGTGCTGGCTTGTCTCCTTCGCATCTGGTTCGGGTGTTCCGAAAATACTTTGGCATGACACCTCACGCCTATCAAATCAATCGACGTGTTCAGCTCGGGCAACGGGCTATTCGGCAGGGTGCTCCCATTGCCGATGCAGCTCTGGCGGCTGGCTTTTTTGACCAACCGCATTTTCAAAAGGTTTTTAAACGGTTGGTTGCTGCTACGCCGGGTCAATATAGCCGACCACCAAAACGGCATTCTGACCGAGTATAAGGTACAGGCAACTGGCCAATAGCAATGCCGCGAGCGCTAAGTTTACCGTTCGAAGTAGGCTTGTCCTCTGGACATACTGGCGCAAAAATCGTCCCGCTAATACCCAAGTGCTAAGTGAAAGCCAGCAAATAGGTAAATACAGGCTGGAAAACACGGCCAGTTGTGTAAGGTCGCCGCCGGATGTGTAGGCTCCTATACCTGATGCGGATGCAAACCAGGCTTTCGGGTTCAGCCACTGCATCGCAGCTCCTGTCCAGAATCCGGGAGCGTTTTCCAGAGCTTTGTCTGAGATTTTCCCGTCATCGGTCACCAAGTGGTAACTGAGATAAAGCAGAAATGCGATGCCTGCCCAAGTGAGCAATCGATCGAACCCGGGAATCCACGCCAAGGCCGAATGCAGCCCCAGCCCGATAGCAAGAAACAGCGCGATAAACCCCAGTGTTGCTCCAGATACGAACCATAAGCCTTGGCGCAGCGGGTATCGGGTGCCGCTACTGAGACAAATAAGGTTCACCGGTCCGGGTGAGATAGAGGCCGCCAGTGCAAAGGCAGCCATTGGCAGAAGTAAGGCAAACGACATTGAAACAGTCCTCATCTCAGGATTATGAGTGAGGAGTCTGCTGCGATCCTGAATCTCGGTATTGTACGAAATTGCGCTGGCGTGAACGTTATTGCTCTGCGGCTTCATAGAAAGCCCGGCTTTTCGCGTAAACGGGCGTCATATCCACCATCGCAAACCCCACCACCGGCTCATACAGAGGAAAAGAATAGTTTTCCCCCAGCGTCAGGCTTTCCCAATATTCGGGAATGCCGCTTTCACGTTGGTCAATGTCCGGGTAGCTGGCGTGTTCAAAATACCCGATCTCCGTCATTTGGTAAGTGATTTCGATCGGCGCTGGGGCAGCTATAAGCGTATACCTTTGCAAGCCGGGATAAACCGCAACAGCACCGACTAAGCCTAGGAGGATGGAGAGCCCTATATGCTCTACCTTTGGCGCGCCTTTTCCCAAATGAACACCCAGAGCCCCCGCTAGCAGTCCGCTACAAATAAAGGGCCATAACGGCCATTCGCCGACAACCAAAAAGCTGGTGAGCAGTAGGTAGTCAACGAGAGCATATATACCCAGTCCTGCCAGAAGCGCCATCTGTATCACCATGCCCTTATGCTTGAGCAAATCGAAATGGCCAGCCAATGGTCCGGTTTCATCTGTGGAGGTGGTTGTGAAGCTAAGCTTGTTTGTCGCTAAGGATAGAGCTTGTACGAGAGGGGCTTCAACAAGTAGCGCTTCGACCTTGGATTGGGATTTTCCGAATAATGTGCCAAAGCCCATCCGGTGATCCGGGCCGCCCTCTCTTAAAAAATTATAGGGCTGCAGCCGATAGGTTTTTTCGCGCGTGATGATGATAAGCCTAGCCTTTTGGATAGCCTGTGGAATATGTTGAACTCCACTAGCGGGAGCCAGTTCAACACTTTGGATGGCAGTTAATGGGATGCGGTGGCTACCGGTGGTCAGGCCCAACAAACCTAGTCCGGTCAGTCGGGGGATGTTGATTGTTAGCCCCTCGTTAGTGAGAACTAATTGAATCTGGTGCTTGGCAAGCATAACAATGGTGCCGAGTAGTAAAACCAAGCTAAAGAGCGGTACCTCAACATATACGTCGCCGTTTTCATTCAGGTATAGCTGGCTTAGCTCTAACTCCTCGATGTTGGGGAAGTTTAGCAGCAGGAAAGTGCTAGCTAGTAAGACTAGAAGAAATGATCCGGTTACGATGAGGAATGCACTACGTTTAAGTACGCTGGCTGCGTACCGGAAGCGTTGTGTCGCCATTGTTTGATGTCGTCCCTGAACCCGAAAGTGGTGAGTTAATGATAAACATTAACGAAACTGAAAGGCGAGATGTTTTACCGCTCTATGGAAAGAGCTATGGTATAGATCGTCTTAAAGTGGAGCGTTAACCAGAATGCCAATATCGGAAGGTGCGCAACATTACGTTCTGATGCTGATTCCCAGCCTTTTAGGTGATATAGAAAAGCTGGGTTTGCACAGGATTATTCGTACTTCTGATTTCTCGGAACAGAAGGTAACGGCACTTTACTTTGAGTTTGTGTCCATCAAGCGTGTCTTACCTAGTAATCCTCTTGCCATAGAGCCTGCCATTTGGGAACACTTACTACACTGTGTGAGAGTGATGAGTTCGCTGGTGAACTTGGCCACAACAGAAGATTTGGAACGGGCTCGCGATATTGCAGTGCGCCGGTACTTGCCCCATGCAAAGGAGAGTCTAAAAAGCGAGCTCGAGCAAATGCGTAGTGAGGGTAAGGTGGACTTTCGGCTGGCGGGTATTCTGCGTCAGGGAGATGTGGCAGAAAACTCAGAGCAGGTCTGCATGGAGGCTATTCGGCGTGAGCGGGAACAGCGCGTGGAATCCATCAAGTGTCTTGGCCTAGAACACCTCACCAGCCATGAAACCTTTGTTGTGGAGTCTGCTAAGGCTTATGTTTTGTCCCAAATAGATGAGGCCCCTGAGGATTTCGGTGTTCTGGATTTGGTCATTCGCCTTCTGGACCTTCTGCGGCTGGTACTTGTTCTGGAATCCCGCTCTCCCGGCGGGGCCAGCGCCGTATCCTCAAACTTTACAGTGGAGAACATAGTGCTGGGGATCGGCAACGCCATGTACCGGGGTGAGCTGGGCCTGAATGTCTCTTCTCTCGGCTTGGCGAGAGTAAAAAGCTAAGTTCTTCCGTTTAAAGCCCAGCATCTTTCACGTTCTCCATCACCACAAACGTACTGGTTTGTAGCACATGGGGTAAGGCGGAGATCTGTTCTCCCAATACCTGCCTGTACTCCGCCATATTGCGTGTTCGAACTTTCATCAAATAGTCGAAGTTGGCAGCGATCATATGGCATTGCTCAATGGCACTAATCTGTTTGACGGCCGTGTTAAACGCTTTGAGTGCCTCGCTGCTTGTATCGTTCAACGTGACCTGCGCAAAGGCGATATGGCTTTGCCCCAGTTTTGTTTGGTTAACCAGCACGGTATAGCCGGTAATAACCCCTTGTTCTTCCAGTCGGCGCATACGCACCTGACAGGGGGTTTTGGATAACCCCACCTTTGAAGCAAGCTCGGTAACCGTAATACGAGCGTTCTTTTGCAGTTCGCGAATGATGGAATGATCGATTCGATCCAACTCACTCATGTTGTTCTATCCTCTGTAATGCGTAAAGCCGCTACTTTTGGGCAAGTCTGGAACATGGGCGCTATGCTGTAGGCTATAAATGCCAGCTACCACAAGGGTTTTGCGTTGGTTGAAATCACTGGTTCAGGGCATTTTGTCTGAAATTGTATTTCATGAAGGGCAATTAATACATTTTTAGGGGTCAATAAAGCCGAAAAGGTAAGAGTGATCTGTTCTTACAGAGAAATAGTCTTGGCCGTTGTCGGTAGAATGCGGAAAAGATAAACAAATATGAGGGTACAAGTATGAGATCGCAGCAATCAGTGGCTCCTGAACTCGCCAGCAGTCGGCAGGCAATTCGCGATTACTATCTCGAAGATGAGTACAAAGTGATTCACGAGATGATTGCTGACGCCCAGTTGTCTGAGGCCGAGCGTGCGGCAATATCTGCCCGTGCCGCCGATCTGGTACGCAGTGTCCGGCAAAGCGCAAAATCCACAATCATGGAAAAGTTTCTTGCGGAATACGGCCTCACCACAAAAGAGGGCGTAGCGTTGATGTGTCTGGCAGAAGCGCTGTTGCGAGTACCCGACAGCACAACGGTCAATGCGTTGATTGAAGATAAGATTACCTCAGGCAACTGGGGCGCTCACGTGGGCAAAGCTACCTCGTCATTTATCAACTCCACCACCGTTGCGCTGTTGATGACTAGCAACCTGCTTAAGGATTCCGAGCGCCATACCGTGGGCGATACCCTGCGCAAACTGGTTAAGCGTCTCGGTGAGCCTGTTGTCCGCACGGTTGCGGGTCAGGCCATGAAGGAAATGGGGCGGCAGTTTGTTCTCGGTCGTGATATTGAAGAAGCCCAGAATGAAGCTAAATCCTATATGGCGAAGGGGTACACCTACTCCTACGACATGCTTGGTGAAGCCGCGCGCACCGATGCCGACGCCCGTCGCTATTACGAGTCCTATTCCAACGCTATCGATAGCATCGCTAAGAACTGCAAAGGCGATGTGCGGAAAAACCCCGGTATCTCGGTCAAGCTTTCTGCCCTTCTGGCCCGCTACGAATATGGCCAGAAAGAGCGGGTAATGAAAGAGTTGGTTCCCCGCGCACTTGAGCTGGCGAAGAAGGCCGCAGCTGCGAACATGGGCTTTAATATTGATGCTGAAGAACAGGACCGGCTTGATCTTTCTTTGGATGTTATCGAAGCCATTTTATCTGACCCGGCATTGGCTAACTGGGACGGTTTTGGCGTGGTGGTGCAAGCCTTCGCCAAACGCGCTTCCCACACGCTTGACTGGCTGTACGCGCTCTCTGTAAAACTTGATCGCCGAATCATGGTTCGTCTGGTTAAAGGCGCTTACTGGGATGCCGAAATCAAGCGTGCTCAGGTCATGGGTCTGTCGAACTTTCCTGTGTTCACGCGTAAGGCATGCAGTGACGTTGCTTATCTTTCATGCGCCAAAAAGCTGGTGCGCATGAGCGATCGTATCTATCCGCAGTTTGCGACCCACAACGCCCATTCTGTATCCGCCATTCTTGAACTGACCGGAATCGCCGGGCTGAAGAGTTACGAGTTTCAGCGCCTGCACGGTATGGGCGAATCGTTGCACAATCAGGTACTGAG
Organism: Marinobacter salexigens; assembly: GCF_018860765.1. Taxonomy (GTDB): domain Bacteria; phylum Pseudomonadota; class Gammaproteobacteria; order Pseudomonadales; family Oleiphilaceae; genus Marinobacter; species Marinobacter salexigens_A. Next base: position 627,029 of record NZ_JAHKPV010000019.1, on the reverse strand, counting down.
CGAGAGCGGAGTGCCGTGCAGAATATACGCGCCTGTAGGCAAGCACAGCGACCTGCTGGCCTACCTTGTGCGCCGTTTGCTTGAAAACGGCGCCAACAGTTCATTTGTAAACCAAATCGTGGATACCAGCATCACTCCCGAGGAAATTGCCAAGGACCCCATTGATTCGGTTCGGGAGCTGGGCAAAAACCTGTCGAGCAAGGCCATAGTGCACCCGGCCAATCTGTTTGGTGCCAAACGCCGCAACTCAAAAGGCTGGGACATTACCGATCCTGTAACGGTTGCCCGCATTGATGAAGGCCGTGGCGCATTCCGCAGTCATCAATGGTCGGGAGGCCCGTTGCTTGCTGCTGATGTTACCGGCACCGAAGTGCTGGAAGTCAAAAACCCGGCTAATCCAGATGATCTGGTTGGGCATATCACACAGGCTAATGAAGCCGATGTGGATGCGGCCATTACAGCGGCTGAGCAAGGGTTTGCGAGCTGGTCGGCCATGCCTGCAGAAGATCGTGCTGCGTGTGTGCGCAAAGTAGGTGATTTGTTGGAAGAAAACGCAGACGAATTGTTTGCGCTAACCACCCGCGAAGCGGGTAAGTCCCTGCTGGATGGTGTTGCCGAAATCCGCGAGGCGGTAGATTTCTCACAGTTTTATGCCAATGAAGGTTTGCGTTACAAAGACGATGGTGAAGCTCGCGGCATTATTTGCTGTATATCGCCGTGGAACTTTCCATTGGCGATTTTTGCTGGCCAAATCCTCGCAAACTTGGCTGCGGGTAACGTTGTCGTTGCCAAGCCAGCAGAGCAAACGTCTTTGTTAGCCGTTCGTGCGGTTGAGCTCATGTACGAAGCGGGTATTCCCAAAGATGCCATACAGCTTCTGCCGGGCTCGGGCGCCACTGTCGGCACGGCACTGACTTCTGATTCCCGAGTGGCGGGGGTCTGCTTTACCGGTTCTACGGCTACGGCTCAGCGTATCAATAAGGTAATGGCGGAAAACATGGCGCCGGACGCACCGCTGGTGGCCGAAACCGGTGGCCTAAACGCCATGATTGTGGATTCAACAGCCCTGCCAGAGCAGGTGGTTCGTGATGTGTTGGCATCGTCGTTCCAGAGTGCGGGCCAGCGTTGTTCGGCCTTGCGCATGCTGTATGTGCAAAAGGACATTGCGGACAACTTGCTGGAAATGCTCTACGGGGCAATGGAAGAGCTGGGCATTGGCGATCCTTGGGCGCTCTCTACCGATGTGGGACCGGTTATCGATGAAGCTGCCCGCAAGAAAATTGTGGATCACTGCGACAAGTTCGAGCGCGAAGGGCGCTTGCTGAAAAAGCTCCCGGTGCCGGAAAAAGGGCTGTTCGTCTCTCCTGCTGTACTGAAGGTCAGCGGGATTGAAGACATGGAAGAAGAGATCTTCGGGCCGGTACTGCATGTGGCCACATTCGAAGCGAAGGACATAAACAAGGTTGTGGATGCGGTAAATGCCAAAGGCTATGGCCTCACATTCGGCATTCATAGCCGGGTTGATAACCGTGTTGACCAGATTGTCAGCCGTATCAAGGTTGGCAACACCTACGTTAACCGTAACCAGATCGGTGCGATTGTTGGCTCCCAGCCATTCGGCGGGGAAGGCCTTTCCGGGACTGGTCCGAAAGCAGGTGGGCCACAGTACGTTCGACGTTTCCTTAAAGGTGCCACTGCTGAGCGGTCTGCAGAAGCTGGTGCAAATGCTGTTGATGGCAAAAAACTCGAAGGGCTGGCTGGTAAGCTGAGCAAACTTACCGTGCCAGCTCCCAAAGCCAGAATCCAATCCATGGAGCCGGTTTTCGGCAAGGTGCCTGCCCCCCTAGATGCGCAGGTTGAAGAGTTGCCGGGACCAACGGGCGAACTCAACCGGCTTTCCAACTACCCTCGCGGAACGGTTTTGTGTTTGGGGCCAGACAAAGAAACCGCATTGGCACAGGCCGCCATGGCCCTGTCTCAAGGCAACAAAGTGGTGGTTATTGCACCGGGTATTGACGACTCTGTCGGTCGTGCAGCTCAGGCTGGCTTGCCGATAGTGGGCGTTGAGGGGCTTCTGGAGCCGGAAGTGCTTGCTAATGCCAGCGGCTTTGAAGCCGTTGTAAGCTGTGCTGACCAGATTCTCTTGCGCCAGTATCGTTTGGCGCTGGCCAAGCGCGATGGTGCACTGCTTCCGCTAATTACAGAACACACGCTCGATCAGCGTTTTGTAATTGAGCGTCATCTATGTGTAGATACGACAGCGGCCGGAGGTAACGCTAGTCTGATTGCAGCGTCTGAGTAACGTTAATCCTATCGCTGGAAGCTCTCAGGGATGAGGCTTCCAGAGTTCGGCTTAATTGCTCGCGTAGCGCTCATGCAGTATGCCGACTCTCTCAACATACGCCTTGGTTTCAGCGTAGGGCGGTATGCCTCCGTAACGGCTCACGGTGCCCGGTCCTGCATTGTAGGCAGCGGTTGCCAACCGGGTATTACCCTTGAAGCGTTCCAGCATTTTGGCGAGGTAGGTCACTCCACCACGAATGTTGTCTGCTGCAACCATCGCATTCTGCACGCCAACTTCCAACGCCGTTCCCGGCATCAGTTGCATTAGCCCTTGAGCACCCACAGGGGATAGCGCCTTTTCATTGAACGCGGATTCCGCATGAATGACTGCGCGCACCAGCGCGGGGTCTACTCCGTATTCCAGAGCAGCTGTTTTGATTTCTGTGTCGTAGCGGCCGGTAAAGAGGGGCGTTGTACGCCAGTTTACGTGGGAGTCTGGATCGCAAGCGTAGCAATAGAAGCTGATAACGTCGAAGCTCGCCACGTCAGGCTGCGTGCCGCTGTAGGCAACAACGCCGTTATCGTCCTTGTAGCGAAAAACTGTCTCGTTTTTACTTGAGGCCCGACCACGACTGCTGGTTTTAACATTGGTAAATTCCACTCTGCCATCAGGGTGGACAATACGCTTGATAGTGTCCGCCGCAACCGGTGCAGGTAACCAGACGAGAGCGATTAGAAAGGGCAGTGCGAGTTTTCGGAAGTGTATCATTTGCAACTCACGGGAAGCGCTATCAATAATCATGCTGCGAGTAATATTAAAACATGGACAACATAGATTATACGGCGTTACCGGCAAGAAATGATATTTCGTATTGTGGGTGAAATGTTACGGGCGGTGCTGGAGAGGGCTAATTCGGTGCCCGGGCGCTTAGAAAGCGCCCGGGCCGAAAATCGCGTCAGACAGGACTCTATATCTTTGGTCCACGTCCGCGTACAGCATTGGCAACAAGAGAAATCACCAACAAAACTAAGAAGATAAAAAACAGGACTTTGGCGATACCAGCCGCCGTGCCTGCAATGCCCCCAAAACCAAGGACACCGGCAATGATGGCAATAACAAGACAAACTACAGCCCAATAGAGCATAACTATTCCTCTTTGCTTGGCTTCCATTTCAAAATGGCACAGGCTCGGATGATGCACAAACGTCAACTGTCTGCGGAGTCCGTCTAGGTCGATTTCTATGTTCCAACTAGGTATTTAAGATTTTGTTTTTATTGATATAGCCGAGTTTTATTGTCAGTTTATTAAGCTTTTATAAGATAAGCTGTTGGTCGGGATATTGTTATGGTGGTGCTACTGCTATTCTTGAATAACCTAGCTCCGGAGACATCTATGAATGCAAGACCCACAGCGTTTGCCCTTTTAGTTTCTGCCTTGTGTGTGTTTAGCTCACAGCTGCAGGCTGAAACAGATAATCGCTCGGTGGAAAACCTCAAACAGGAAACCCGAGAGCTTGGAGAAGCATTGCAGGAATATGGGGCCGACCAGAAGGATCAGGCGGAGGATTCCATTAACCGGGCGCTCTCGACGTTAGATGAACGTATTGCAGAACTTGAACAAGAGCTTTCGGAAAACTGGGATGAAATGAGTAACACGGCGCGGGAACGCTCAAAAGACAGTCTGGCGTCCCTGCGTGAGCAACGTGAAAGAGTGCAAAACTGGTATAACGAACTCAAGGCTAGCTCAGCAACGGCATGGGAGCGGGCTAAGAAAGGCTTTTCAGAGGCTTATGAAGCACTTTCTGAACAGTGGAATGAAACTGAGCAAAACTTAACCCTTGAGCAGAAAAAAAGAAAAGAAAGTATCTGACCACCAAAACCAGACAAGGAAATACAATGCCATTCTCTTCAGATCATATTGCAGAGCTCAATCTATTGTCACAGTTTGAATCCTCTTCGGGTCAGGCTGGTATTAAAGTGCATCAGGGCGATGCTGCACCAGAAACCGTGCACGCCGCGGAGCGTCTTTATGCCAAGGGACTGATTACACGGGACGACGGCGGCTATCTCACGCCTATGGGTAGTGAAGCTGTGGAGCTGACCCAGAAACTTCAGTCCATCCTCACGACCTAAGTGTTCGCAACGCGACCCCGAGAGCTATTTGTAATGGCTACACAGTCGGAGGTCTGTCTCTGTTCCGCAAGCGAGCCAGCCGCTACACTGGCTCGCGCTTTGGAAATCTGACCTCGGCAGCCAGCTATGCAATCCTTGTTTTACTCTTTTTTTGTTCCCGCACTGTTCGTGTGGCTGTGGAGCACCGGATTTATCGGTGCCAAGTATGGCTTGCCCTATGCTGAGCCATTTACTCTTCTTTTGATTCGCATGCTGCTGACGCTAGGCCTACTTGCTGGGCTTGCCGCTATGCTCAAAACCCGTTGGCCTGGTTGGAGGGCTGCAAGGCATCTTGCGGTAACAGGCCTGCTGGTCCACGGCTGTTATCTTGGTGGTGTTTACTACGCAATTCAGGGTGGAATGCCCTCTGGGATAGTGTCTTTGGTGGTAGGCTTGCAGCCACTGGTGACGGCGGGTGTTGCTGTTGTTGTTCTAAAAGAAGCCGTTTCATGGCGGCAATGGTTGGGTTTGGGGCTTGGCCTTCTGGGTGTAACGCTGGTTTTGCTAGAGAAGTTTGGCGGGGCAGGCAATCCGGGTGAGAGTTTCCCTTTATGGACGCTGATATGGGCACTGCTTGCCTTGTCAGGAATTTCTCTGGGTACTGTGTATCAAAAGCGCCATGGTACAGGTGCGGATTTGGTGGCTGGCACCATTATTCAATATGGCGCCGCCACCACGTTCTTCGCACTTGGCGCACTCCTGCTCGAAACCCGTGAGGTGGTGTGGTCAGTGCCGCTTCAGCTTTCCATGGCCTGGCTGGTTTTGGGTGTTTCCATTGGCGCCATATTGCTATTGATGTGGCTGATCCGCCGGGGTGCGGCTTCCCAGGTGGCCAGCCTATTCTATCTTGTCCCTCCGGTAACCGCTCTGGAAGCCTTCTGGCTGTTTGATGAGCGCTTGGGCGTACTGGCTATCATTGGCGGCATTGTGTCTATTGCGGGGGTCGCTCTGGTGGTGTCTCAAAAACGCCCCGTCTAAGGAGCGCTCTGGCAGATCAATACCATTGGCTCCGGTGTCCTAATCGTAACGTCGGAACGGTAACCTTTGAGGTATTGTTAATGGGGTGTTGAGGGACTTTTTGAAGCTGCGACAGAGATCTTGATGGTATGAATTATTGGCTGGTTGCAAACCCGGAAGCAGGCGATGGCCAGAGAGGGAGAGACTTTTGGCTAGAACATCTGGCTAACGCTGGTATTACGAACCCAAGCTGTTGCGACTTTCAAGAGCAGGGTTGGAAGGCGCAGGTAAAATCTGACGACATTGTTATGGTGGCTGGTGGCGACGGTTCGGTAAATGCCGGAGCCCAGTTGTGCCTTGAGCGCAATGCAACGCTGGCAGTATTACCCTCGGGCACCGCCAATGATTTTGCCCGCAACCTTGATTTGCCGGAAGATCCGGATGCGGTGTGTGAGCTGGTTCAACGAGGGGCTACTCAGCAAGTTGATGTAGCGGAGTTCGGTGACGGAATTTTTCTTAATGTAGCCCATGTTGGCTTGGGTACGCTCCCGGCCAGAGAATCACAAGGCGCCGCCAAAAAGCTGTTTGGTCGCTTCAGCTATGGCTTTGAGCTGCTACGACGAGTAAATGCCAAACGCGGCTTTCATGCAGAACTAACATGCGATGAAGCATTTGTACGGGGCCGCTGGCTATCGATTGCGGTATCCAGCGGAGCCTTCTTTGGGGGTGGGAATGAGATTCCGCAAGCAACTGCTGATGATGGAATGCTCGATATTATTGCCGTAAAACCACGCCCCTTGATTCAGCTATTGCTCACTTTTCTTATGGTTCGGTTTAGCGGTAAATCCCCGAATCGCACTAGCACGGTGGTGCACCTGAAGGGTAAGCGCTGCGACGTTATTACGTCAAAACCGAAAACTGTGACGGTGGACGGCGATGAAGCAGGTAAAACACCACTGCAGGTGGTGTGCCGGAAGCATTGTCTTCGGGTAATTGGTGTTTCGGTAGTGCGTACCGGAGAAGCTGAAAGTAGCCGGTCCGGCTCTCAACAACAGGGTGTATATGGCTCGTAAATCCGTCGCAAAGCGACTGTTTCGCGGGGCTGCTTGGGCGCTGACGATTGTACTATTGACGGTTTTCTCCGTGTTAATCCTGTTCCGGTATGTAAATCCGCCAACCTCGGCGTTTATGCTCGGTTATAGCTATGCCAACCCGACTAAAGAAATAGAGCATACATGGGTTAGTCTGCCGGAAATTTCACCCTGGATGCCGCTTGCGGTTGTGGCCAGCGAGGATCAACGGTTTCCAGCTCATTGGGGCGTTGATTTTTCAGCAATCCAAAGCGCGTTGGCAGAGTACCATGCTGGAGAAGGGCTTCGGGGCGCCAGCACGATTACCCAGCAAACCGCAAAAAACCTGTTCCTCTGGAATGGCCGTAGTTTTATTCGTAAAGCTCTGGAGGCCGGGCTCGCACTTGCCGTTGACGCACTTTGGTCCAAGCGGCGGATTCTTGAGGTGTATCTGAATATCGCCGAATTTGGGCCTGGCATATATGGTGTGGAAGCTGCCAGTAAGGCTCACTTTGGAATCTCTGCGCATCAGCTCTCTGCCAGTCAGTCGGCCCGGCTTGCTGCGGTGTTGCCGAATCCTAAGGTGTTTAGTGCTGCATCGCCATCGCCCTATGTAAGAGAACGGGCATTCTGGATTCGTGGCCAGATGGACCAGCTTTCGGGTCTAAAATATCTGAAGGATCTGTAAGCAACTCTCGGGCATCACCAGTTCATAGATCAAGGCGGATGTTTGGTACGATGAGTATCTGGGAAAAATAAAAGAGAACGTTATGAATGTGCTATTGCTGGGTGCCACCGGCCTGACCGGAGGGTTGGTCCTTGAAGGGCTGTTGGCTCGTGAAGACGTTGAGTCGGTGGTTGTACCTGTTCGCAAACTTCTGAATTCTGCTCACGAAAAGCTGCGTCAGCAGGAAATAGATTTCGATTGCATGGCCGATTATACAGAGCTTTTTGAGGTGGATGTGGTCGTTTGCTGTCTGGGCACGACGATCAAAGCGGCTGGCTCTCAGGAGCAGTTTCGTAAGGTGGATTACGGCTACTGCCTGCAAGCCGCCGAGCTTGGCCGCGCAGCAGGTGGGCGTGGGTTTATTTTGATGTCTGCGATTGGGGCCTCATCCTCCTCGACTATTTTTTACAATCGGGTCAAAGGCGAACTGGAAGATGCTGTAAAAAAACTGGGATATCCCTATCTGTCTATTTATCACCCGAGCCTGCTACTGGGCGATCGGTCAGAGCACCGTCTTGGGGAAGCGATTGGCGCAAGAGCTATGCCGCTGATCAACAGGGTGCTTTTGGGGCCCTTGGAGAAATATCGGGGGATAGAAGCACAAACCGTTGCGTCTGCCATGATTAACGAGGCCTGCTCATTGGCCATGGAGCCGGTGGCAGAGCAGGTTGTTCAGGTGCGTCAATACGAAGATATTGTGAGGCTAGCTTCTGGCACGGCCTAATCGCCCGCCAGAATCCAGCTCGCTGCTTTTTCCGCAATCATCAGAGTTGGTGAATTGGTGTTGCCGCTGGTGATAACTGGCATTACTCCTGCGTCCACCACGCGCAAACCATTTACGCCCCTCACTCGCAGGTGCGAGTCAACCACTGCCATTGCATCGTCTGCTCGCCCCATGCGAGTGGTGCCCACGGGGTGAAAAATGGTGGTGCCTATGTCGCCAGCCAAACGGCTCAATTCATCGTCGGTTTGGTAGTGGGGCCCGGGCTTGTACTCCTCGGGTTGGTATTTTGAGAAGGCTGGTTGCCCGGCGATACGGCGTGTCACCCGCAGTGAATCTGCCGCGACTTTCCGGTCTTCCGGTGTGCTCAGATAATTGGGTGCAATAGCCGGCGCCTCCAGCGGGTTGCGGCTGCGGATACGCACAGTACCCCTGCTGGTGGGGTTGAGGTTGCAGACACTAGCGGTAATAGCCGGGAAGTCGTGCAGGGGTTGCCCGAAGGCATCCAGACTCAGAGGCTGAACATGGTACTGGATGTTGGCATAGTCGTATTCATCCGAGCTGCGGGTAAAGGTGCACAGCTGTGAAGGCGCCATGCTCATGGGGCCTGAGCGTTTTAGTAGGTATTCGAGACCAATCCTTGCCTTACCCAACAAGGAGTTGGCCATGGTGTTTAGGGTAAGGGCGTTTTTCACCTTGTAAACAGAGCGTATCTGCAAGTGATCCTGAAAATTCTCACCGACTCCTGGTAGGTCTACAACCACAGGAATGTTCAACGTATGAAGCAAGTCGGACGGCCCTATGCCCGATAGCTGCAACAGTTGTGGAGAGCCTATCGAGCCAGCCGAGAGAATGACTTCGCGATGGGCCGTTGCGACCCTTTCGCTGCCTGAGCTGGCGCTAGCCACGCGTACACCGGTGCATCTGGGCTTTTCCCCGGTTGTGTCCATCTCCAGACTTAACACCTGAGTAGAGTGCCAAACCGTTAAGTTTGGGCGTTTGGAGGCATTTCTTAAAAAGGCTTTGGAGGTATTCCAGCGCCAGCCTGCGCGTTGGTTTACCTCGAAATAGTCAACGCCTTCGTTGTCACCGCGATTGAAGTCATGTGTGCGTGGAATACCAGCTTGAACTGCCGCCTCTGCAAAGTCTTCGAGCACCTTCCATTTCAGTCTTTGGCGCTCCACTCGCCATTCACCGCCATGGCCGTGGAAGAGCTTTTGGGCGCTATCTTCCGGGCCGCCATTGTCCAAGCTGTGATGATCTTCGTGACGCATAAAATCAGGCAGGCAATTGTCCCAGCTCCAGGCGTCATCGCCGGTTATGTCTGCCCACCGATTGTAATCTCGGGCTTGGCCGCGGATGTACAGCATACCGTTGATACTTGAGCAGCCACCCAGAGTCTTACCACGAGGGTATATCAGGGACCGGTTGTTGAGTCCCGGTGCAGGCTCGGTACGAAAGCACCAGTCGGTGCGTGGATTGTCGATACAGTAGAGGTAGCCCACTGGAATATGAATCCAGTGGTAGTTATCCCTTCCTCCGGCTTCGATCAATAGCACCCTGTTTTTGGGGTTCGCGCTCAAGCGGTTAGCCAACAGGCAACCGGCTGTTCCCGCACCTGCTACGATATAGTCAAACTCCAACAGCCCCGGCGTTTTGTTGTTATCGGGCAAGGTTGTTTCTCCTAATAGCCTGATTTACATATCAGTTGTACGCTACATTAACCCAATGTGGCATCCAGAAACATCATCACTACAAAGCCTATCAGTAATGCGAATGTTACTTGCGCTTTGTAGTGGTTCCGGTGGGTTTCGGGAATGATCTCATTGCTGATGATGAACAGCATGGCGCCAGCAGCAAAGCCCAGTGTCCAAGGCATTACGGGCTCTGCCAACCAAACCATGGTAGCGCCGAACACGCCACCGATGGGTTCGGCGAGGCCTGTCATCAAGGCAATGGTAAACGCTTTGGTGCGGGAATATTGAATGGCCATGAGCGATAGCGCAACGGCAAGGCCCTCCGGAATATTCTGAATGCCAATCCCCAGCGCCAACACAAAGCCGTTGCGCACGTCGCCCCCGGCAAAACCCACACCTACAGCCATACCTTCCGGAAAGTTATGCAGTGTTATGGCGATAATAAAGAGCCATATGCGGCGTATGTGGGAGGCATCTGGTCCTTCCGGTCCAAGGTTGAAGTGCTCGTGAGGCAGTTTTTGATGAACGTAATACAAGGCAGCTGCGCCGGAAAGTATGCCGAATATGACAAGTATCGCTGCAGCCCAGGTTGAGCCCAACAGCGCCTCACCATGTTCTAGCCCCGGCAACAGTAGGGAAAAGAAAGAAGCCGCCAGCATCACGCCCGCAGCTGCCGCAAGCATGCTGTCTTGCAGCCGGTTAGATAGGTCTTTAATGAAAAACACGGCCAGCGCACCAATGCCGGTAGCAAGGCCTGCCAACAGACTTGCCAGCGCGCCAAGCCAAATAATGCTGATATCTGAATTCATTGTGGCAAGGGGCTCCTTACATTAGTTTTATTTGCTAGCCGTTGACGAATGTTTGTGAACAGCTTGTCTTGAAAATTTTCAGCTAAGGGGTAGAGGTGCCCAGTGGCCGGAAGCAACGTCAGTTCTGCATTAGGTAAATGTTCCGCAAGGTGACGTGCGTAATCGACGGGCACGAATGCATCGCCCTCTCCTTGGTAAATCAGAATAGGTGTCGGTACCTGATTTAAGCGGAAACCCCAGTCTTTAAGCTCGGTGAGCAGGTCGGTTGCTATGGCCTTGCCGCCGCTTTCCATACAGACCATCTGGTCGTGTTGGAAGGTATTTCCACGCAGCAAGAGGTTTAACAGGTCGTGATCAGATTGGTTAACCAGCTTTTTCGCTTCCTGCATGTATAGCCTTGGGTGGCGTCGGGAGAGGCGAGCTATAAGCCGCACTGCGAGTTTTACGAGAGCGGGGCTGTATCGTGCCAGCCATGGAATTGGCCAGTTGGCTCCCTCGCCCAGTGTTTGGCGGCTGTCGTATTCTGAAAAATGTGTGTAACCCGAAAGGCAGACGCCCAGTTCTACTCTCTCACTCAGTGCGTAACAGCAGGCCAGAGTGCGCGACCCGCCGCTAGACCAACCGAAGTGACTGAATGTATCCAAGCCAAGTGAATCAGCCAGTTGCTCGATATCCTTCGGGTAATCCAATAATTGGCGCCCCTGTTGGTAATCTGAACCGCCGATACCGGGGCGGTCAGGCGCAAGAACTCTGAAGCCATGTCTCAGTGCTTGATTATGGAAAAACTGGCCTTGTAGCCGGCACCCCGGCATACCGTGACCAAAAATCAGTGGGTAACCGTGTAGGTCGCCAACGTCTCTGTAGGCTAATGTGCGCCCATCGCGCAGAACCAGCGATTTCAATCTGTTGCCTGAGTTGGTTTTGTTGATCGTGACAGTGTGGGCTCACAACCAATAACCTGCCTTGCCTGCTTGTGTGCGTGCAGATACCAACGGTTTCCTGGCTTGGTGAAGGTTTGCGCAGAGATGCTGAAGTCGGCTGTTTCCATGGTGACGGGGATCGGCGAACCGTCGGCATGGCGGTAGACGCAACTGATGCCGAGAGTCATCGAGGTAGCAACGGGGAGGGCGATAAAGCCATCCTGTCGAACTTGTGGCGTATCACCGTTAACCGTGATGATTTTGAGGCAGGGGCCGTGATGAACACGACCCTGTTCCTGAAGGTATTCGCTCAGGCAGTGCTGGGCGCTCAGAAGCACCGTATTGCGGTCTGCCGCCTCAGCTTTTGATGACCGGTTTTCATTGCCCGCCGCGCTCTCAGGGGAGCTGTCTGACAGTGACTGGCAGCCCGTCAGTAAGAACAGGCAGGCAATAATAAGTGTGACAACAGGCTTCATCGTTACTCCTTGTTGCATGGAACAAAATGGAATTGTTCAGGAACAAGGTGTTAGTTTAGCCTAATCGGTGGTTCTCTAGCCTGCCCGCCCAAACATCCGCTCGAAAAATCCGGCAGAGCGCACGTCGGGAATCGGCAGTGTGTCTAGCTCGTCCATCGCTCTGCGCCAAAAATACTCTGGGGTGTCCAGTTCTGCAACCAAAGCACGTTCCTCACGGCTGTAATGGTTATGATCTCCCTCCAAGCCTTTTTCTATTAGTGCCTGTGTCCACAAATATACGGCGCCGCGCACGGTTTTGAGAATGCCTGAGTAAACGTCTCGGCTGAGGTTGATGGCCAGCTCGGCACTAAGGTTGATCTGCTTTTGTAGGATTGCCATGTCATCGGTATCCAGCAGTAGACGGTTGCCGTCACCCTTTTTGCTGTTAACGCAGATTTTTTCCAAAGACTTGGTGCCGTCACTCAGGTCAAGGTGAGCAAACTCTTTCGTTTGTTGATCACTTACCGGCGCAGGAATCCATCCGTATTGAGGAGATTTCGCAACAATGTGTCCCGGCAAATCCTTTCGATAGGGAGGGGCGGCATCATGATCCTGATAGCCGTCGAGCTCTGAGCGCAGCCATACGGCCATTTTTTTATGGCGCAGCATCATCGCCAGAGTGATCGCCGAAGGCATGATGTCTTCAAGTAATTCGCCCGAGTCTTGGGTGCGCTCTTCGAGGTGGTTTACGGATGCAGACATTTCTATTCTCCAGCGGAGCTTGCCATTGAGGTGCTGCCGCTATTTTGTTGTTATGTAGCCACTTGCAATACTCATCAACTGGCTGCTTCCAAAACATACTAATGCCTAAAAAGTAGACAATTAACTTGCTGCGCACCGTTGTAAAACGTTATTTCTTTGTAACGGCGCGTAAGCAGGGTCTGCTGGCCTGCATAGTGCGCCGTTAAGGTTCTACATACCTGCGTTGGTACTTTCGAAGATCTTATCTGCAGAGGCGGCAACAAATCCGTTGTAAAGGCTGCCGTCGGGCTTGGGATAACGTAATGCGAACTCATAAAAACAGCTGGGAATGGTTGCTTCCTGATCACTAAACTGAACCGGAACCCGGTCTGCCATGGTGGAAGACTGCTCAAGCAAATCCTCCGGAGAGCCTTTCACTTCGCCTCCGGAGCCATTCACCTTGAAGCCGTTATCCTTCAAGAGCTGGTTGATATCAGCGACTGTCTCGAAGTTATGCAGATGATTTACGCTTACGGTGAAATGATTTGCCCGGAAACCCCAAGCTGCGAGCCAAGCTGCATATTCGCTTTCGTCCAACAACTTGCGATAGGTGTCGTAATCCAAACTCCAATGTCGGCCTGAATACAGAAAGTTGTCTGCAGCAACGCTTTCTTCGGTGACTCCTTCAACTAACGTTTTCACCACTGATTGGAGCTCTGGTGAGCATTGTTCCGTTAACAGCTCTGAAATAAATACCCGTGGAGCCTCTGGGTCTGGGTGCTCATAATGGCGGGCATAGAGCTTTTTGGCTTTGAAGTGGTATTCGCCTCTTTCTCGGTACCCTAAGCCCAAGAAGTGTTCTGCGAGTGCATCCAAACCTACAGGCTGCAAGTTGAAGGTGCGTAGCGCGATATGATCGTTGATGATTGTTTGGTCTTCCTCGGCCCCCAGAATACGATGTACTTGCACAGCCGATGGCGTAACATTTTGATAATTGGCCCAAAGATTTTCGAATAAAGTGTTGCGATCAGTATGCATAACTTAACTCCATGGCCGTAGTTCGGGTTTGTGCTGGTCTCGCTTGGCTCAATGGCAAAATGCGCGAGGGATCACCGTCTTGCAGGTGAAGTTTGTCAGCCAGCGCAGGAGAAATAATCAGGTCACCTGACTCCTCGAATGTGTCGGTTGTGATCGTCGCTCGAAAGTCTGTTGTACCTGCGTTGGTTATAAGCGTTTGCCCGCTGTCCCCATGTTGTCTGTGCCCAAATCCGGTTTTTCCAAATGCTCCTGACTCATCAACTCTAGCTCTGCAGGCATTAGAAGCTCTCACACTGCGAATACCGGCCAGTGCACATTCAATCGTTGGCCCTGCATCAAAAAGATCTATAAACCCTTTGTGTTGAAACCCTTCTGCTTCAAGTATCCGCAACGCTGGCCGGGTTTGGCTGTGCACTTGGCTGAGAACTGTGCGCGCTTCTTGGCTCATAAGGCAGGTATAAAGTGGGTGCGACGGCATTAGCTCATCAATGAAGTCCGTGTAGCCAGTACCAACCAAATGCGTAGCCTGACTGAACTCCATGTCCACGAAGTGGGCTCTTAACCAATTCCAGAACGGTGACTGTCCGGCAGAATCCGAGACACCACGCATTTCGGCTATTATGTTGTGCGAAAAACGCTCAGGGTGGAGGGCCATGAACAGAAAACGTACCCGAGAGAGTAGTTTCCCCGCGTTGGCTCGACGAAATTCCGGGCGTAAATAGAGTGAGCAAATTTCGGAATAGCCGGTGTAATGATTGCAACGAGTGAGGGTTTCTTCGCTGCGGCGGAGATCTAGGTCTCGGGAGTGATGGGTAACCGTATTGCGTCGGAAATGGTAGAGCGGCCGAGTATGCCCTGCGTTAGCCTCAATACCGGTTGTGCCCATAACGTCACCAGTGGCTTCATCCTCTAGTACAAACAAATAGTGTTCATCAGCAGGATGAATCACCTTACGCTCAAAACTGGCCGTGGAGTGGTCAATTTTTTTTGCCAAAGCGTCCCTATCGGGCATTAGAGATGTGAACCCTGGGCCAGACTCTTCGGCTATCTGAAAAAGGGTGTCCAGATCTTTGTCGGTAATAGGGCGAATGATCATAGGATGCAACCTGACGTTATTTCGCCACAGTATGCCGCGTGGCTATGCCAGTTTGCAGATGCACTTTGCTCGTAATGGGCTATGCTTTTGTCAAAATAACCTAAGAGCTTGTCAAAATGATCAGCGATAAAGACCAGAAACTGCTTATGCTGCTGCGGAAAAATGCCAGAATCAGTATTACGGACTTAGCCAAGGTGCTGCACCTGTCGCGCTCAACCGTGCAAAACAGGATAGCTCGGCTGGAAGCTAGCGGTGTAATTGCTGGCTATGCCGTTCAATTGGGCGGAGCTTTTTCGTCCAACCAAGTTGAGGCGCATGTTTCTATAAAGGTTGCCCAGAAGCTGACGGCACGAACAAACTCACTGCTTGAAGGGATTAGCCAGGTTTCACAGCTGTTTTCGGTAAGCGGGGAGTACGATCTTATAGCGATTTTGCAGGCACAGTCTTTGGAAGAGTTAAGTGCTGTATTGGATGAGATTGGTAATCTTGAAGGTGTTGAGCGCACTAACTCGGCAGTGGTGTTGGAAACCCGCTTCCGCCGCTAGGCGCTTTCCCATGTTGTTTTAATGCAAGAGTCTCAGGAACCCAGCATGCCTGCGTAGGCACTGTATAAGAAAGCGGCTGATCCAAGCAAAATAAATCCCCAAGCAGGGAAGATTAGTACAGAGCGGGTCGATTGTCTCATGGTGATCTCCTATGAGTAAGGGAATTCGATACGCTGCAAATTTCACTCTAGACCAATCTTGATGGATGTCACATAAAAATTTTTCAGCCTCTTCTGGTCGCTCGCTGAAAATCGGATGGTTTGGTCAGTGAGGCGGGTGTTTAATACCATTGAGGTCTCAAAAAATATCTCTATTATCGTATAGATACGAAATAGGATGAATCTACATTCCGATGTTGGTCGGGTGCCGACAGCGATAACAACAATAAGGAGTTTTTTATGGCAGTGAATCCCAGCAGGCAGACATCTTTGCACTGTTTATATTACTGGGCAGAGAAAAATCCCGAAAAGGTATACCTGACCCAGCCATACCCTGATGGCTCTGTGGCAGACCTTACTTGGAAACAAGCTGCTGATCAGGTGTCACGGATGGCGGCTCATATCAACAGCCTTGCGCTGCCAGAACGCAGCAAAATAGCCATTTTGGGCAAAAACAGCGCGCACTGGGTGTTGTCGGATCTTGCTATCTGGGCGGCAGGGCATGTCTCTGTGCCGCTTTACCCTACGCTCAATGGTGAAGCGGCTGGTTATATTCTTGAACACAGTCAGGCAAAGCTGCTGTTTTTAGGGAAGCTCGACGGAACCGCGGATGGTTGGAACGATATAAAAGGGCACATTCCTTCAGATCTACCCATTATCTCTTTGCCCATGTCGCCGCGAGATGATACGCCCAAATGGCTGGATATCACTGCCGAGCACGAACCCGCAACGCCGGTACTGCCGGATCCTGATACCTTGGCCACCATTGCTTACACCTCTGGAAGTACCGGTCGCCCCAAAGGGGTAATGCACAGTTTTCGCGCGATGATGGCAGTTGCGGATGGTTTGCAGCAAATGTTCACGGCTTCGTCAGAGGATCGCATGCTGTCTTATCTGCCTTTGGCCCACGTGGCTGAGCGAGCGGCTGTTGAAACCCAATCCCTGTACTTCGGCTTTCATCTGTATTTTGCCAATACACTGGATACCTTCCAGCAGGATTTGCAGCGTGCCCGGCCCACCCTGTTCTTCTCGGTTCCCCGGCTGTGGATGAAATTCTACCTTGGCATAAACGCTAAATTGCCGCCCAAAAAGCAAAAACTGTTATTCAATATTCCGTTGATTCGATCCGTGGTTAAAAAGAAGGTTCTCAAACAGCTGGGGTTGGACCATTGCCGGGCCGCTCTAACAGGGGCTGCGCCGCTGTCTGAAGAGATAATTACCTGGTACCGGGATCTTGGGCTGGAATTGCTGGAGGTTTACGGCATGACGGAAAACTTCGGTTACTCCCACGTTAGCCGACCGGGGCAGACCAGAATCGGCTATATAGGTGTGGCAAACCCTGGGGTGGAGCACCGTATAGGCGATGGTGGAGAGCTGCTGGTGAAGAGCCCTGGCATGATGTTGGGCTACTATCAGGATGACGAGAAAACTCGCGAAGACGTTACCCCCGATGGTTTTCTCAAAACCGGCGACATGGGTGAAATCACCGCCGATGGTTACTTGAAGATTACGGGCAGGGTAAAAGACCTGTTCAAAACGTCGAAGGGTAAATATGTTGTGCCGGTTCCTATTGAAAACCGGTTTAATCATCCATCGGTGGAAGCTGTCTGTGTGGCTGGGGCAAACCAGCCTCAACCCTGCCTGATGCTGCTTCTATCAGAGGAAGTTCGAGATGCGCTTGCAGCAGGAATGAACCGGGAGGAGTTGGAGCAGGAGCTGATAAACGAATTGGATGCGGTGAACGAAGGCTGCGAAGCCCATGAAAAAGTGTCGTTTGTGGTTGTTGTGAAAGAGCCTTGGACCATGGAGAACGGCATGCTGACGCCCACCATGAAAATCAAGCGTAATGTGATTGAGGATGTATACAACCGCAAAATGGATGCTTGGTTTGAGGAGAAAAAGAAGGTGGTGTGGGAATTCTAACGTAACAATGCAAAACGCCGGTGGCTCTGGGATCAGAACCACCGGCGTTTTCAGTTTGACTAGTTGCTTCAGAGCTGCGCTATAAGGTGCAGCTCTTTACGTTAGCCCGACTGGAATCAGTGTCCGCCTTGCATCTGCGTGATATCAGGTGTTACAGCTACAGCCTTCCGATTAAATGACCGTAGCTTACGGCTCATAAATTGAACCGCCATCTTTGCAGCCGCACGTGTGTGCTGGCTTCTCACCGCAGTACTGTTGTGGAGGATACTGGATGGTAGCGGTTGAACGGTTGCTATATGTCTTTGTGCCATAGCGACTTCCTCCTTATCTGGTGAGTTGCTAGTTATCTGTGAATAAAATGGGATTACCCGAATTTACCGTCAATTATAGGGGTATTTTTTTGCAGCGTAAATACGTTAAACTCCGTACTCACGTTGCAAATATGCAGTAGCTATGGATTGGGATTATCTTCGATATATACACGCTCTGGCAATAGGTGGAACGCTCGCTAAAGCCGGAGAGATACTGGGCGTTCATCAAACTACGGTTTTGCGACGGCTAGACCAGATGGAAGAGTCTTTGGGTGTGCAGTTTTTTGAGCGCAACCGAGATGGATTACAGCTAACGCCGGTGGGGGAAACCGCTTTCCGTAATGCGGAAAAACTATCCGTGGAAATGGAAAATCTCGAGCGTAAGCTGGTCGGGCAGGATGCGGCCCCGGTAGGGAGGGTGCGTTTGGCGGCTGAAGACACGATGATGAGTGAACTGCTCGGATCAGTTTTGGCTGAGTTGGTGCGTGAGTATCCGGATATTGAGCTAGAAGTGCTTACCGATAACGACGTCACCAATCTTACGCACAGGGAGGCAGACCTCACCCTGCGCCCTGAGAACAAACCTCAGGCAACACTGGAAGGTGAACGCATAGCGGCGATTGAATCCGCAGTTTATGGCTCTGCCAGTTATTGCCGTCGCCACCGTAATATGGATATTGAAAACCAGCCCGAGGAGTGTCTTTGGATAATTCCAGATGACACCTTTAGTCATCTGGCTACGGGTCGCTGGTATCGCAAGCATTTGAAAAATGCCACCTCCGTTATCCGCTGCAACAGCTTGCATGCCATGCATTCGTTGGCACGATCAGGTGCAGGTCTTGCGGTATTGCCATGTTATTTGGGAGAGGGCACAAAAGAATTGCGCCGCCTGTCAGACCCTCTTGAGGGTGAAAGTGTTGATCTGTGGGTGCATGTAAGCCAAGACACGCATCAGATGGCGAGAGTTCGTATTGTGATGGAGTTTCTAGTTGATCGACTAAAGGCGCAGGCAGCGGCCATTGAGTTTAATCCGATAGCCTGACTACTGGGGCGATGGGCTCGCGCTACAGAATGGCCAGAACTGGTACCAGCGCCAACATTGGAACTCCTGCTCACAGGATTTGAGCTGGTTATCGTAACGGAAGGCGCGAGCCTGAACCCGTGAAGCCAAAGCTGTAACCTCGGGCTTACGCGCAAACGTTTTGCGAGCGTAGCCGCCACGGCCCTCGTGGTACGCAAGATAGAGCTGGCGAGGGTTGTAGAAAGGAATGCCAAGCTGGCGGTTGGTAAGATGGTTGTACCAGCCTACGAAATCCAGAGCGTACTCCATGTCTGTACGCACGGTAAAAATGCCGTCCCCATTGGCTGCAAGGTACTCCCCCCAAGCTGGATCCAGCGCCTGTGCATATCCATAGGCAGTGGTCGGACGAGACCAGGGTATAAAACCCCATAGTAGCGTTCTGGGTGGCCGGGCATGGCTTCGGAACGATGATTCGTAATATACGAATGCCATGTGAGTGGCAATGGGGGTGCCCCAGCGTTCCTGAGACTCTTTTGCGTAGTCGTACCAAACGGTGTGCTCACGAAAAATGTCACACAGATCGTTCGGGTTTACAGGTGGAGCCGGGGCGAGCAAGCTAAAACGCAGAGTGGCCCAGACACCGACAACCAAACCCAGAACCGGAAGCCCAAACCATTTCATGCGGGACTGCCACAGGTTGCCGCGAGTCTGGCGCTTTCTTTTACGTTGACGTGTTGGCCTCCAGAATTTTCCTACCAAACTGTCATCTCCGGGACCCATGGATTACTTGCTCAGGGGAGGCTGCGCGTGTCATAAACGCTGCATCCATCAAACAGGATGATAGTGAAATGAAGCTTAGTACCCTAGTTAAACCTCTTTTAGTCACCGGTCTGTTTTTGGCTGGTCCCACCATGGCTGCACCCAGTGCCCAGCAGGTTCTGTCTGCATCGCCTATCGACGATATTGTTGATCGCTACCCCGCGATGATGAGTGAAGGCATTCGTGAAGGCTTGAAGCGTAGCCAGCAGCTGCCGCCAATGGTTGCTGACACCATAGGGTATGTTGTGAGCAACAGTTTTCGTGCGGCGGATATAGAGCAGCAAATTGTGAACAATCTGGAGCGCGACCTCTCCGGTAAGCAGCTTGAAGCTGTAGAAGGTTGGTATGCGACACCCGTCGCGCGAAAAGTCTCGGCGGCGGAAATTGCAGCTTCAGACCCGGCCGTTTGGCAACAGATGCGAGCCAAGGCTCCGGAACTGAATACTAAGTACAAGGGAACGGGGCGTGCGCAGATGTTCGCGCGGTTCGATCGCGCGGCTCGCGCTACTGAAAGCGCGGTTGATACTACCATTGCCGTGCAACTTGGGCTGGCAACGGCCATGGCTGCTTTTCGCAAAGATTCGGCAAACTACGATGAGCTAAAACAGAAATTCGAGAGCCAGCGCGGCACTATACGAGGTGTTGTTGAGCAGCAGGTGTATGACAGTTATCTGCATACATACGAAAAAATCAGCGATCAAGAAATGAAGTTGTACATCAACTTTCTGGAAAGTGGCTCTGGGTCGGCGTTTACGAAAAGTGTCACTGGAAGCATTCAGCAGGCCATTACCGATCCAATCGAATCCATCGGCAATCAAATGGCGCGCTTCCTCGCCCCACAAAAGTAAGGAATACTCAGATTGTTTTGGTTGGGTGGAGGTTGGCTCCTGATTGATTCAGGAGCCAATCAATACACTAGGCAGCCCTTTAGCCGCGGCTAGTTATTTCTAGCAGGTGATATCCGAACTGGGTCTTTACCGGCCCGAGAACCTTATTGATTTCGCCGCTGAAGACCACTTTATCGAACTCTGGAACCATTTGGCCGGGGCCGAATGAGCCCAGATCGCCACCGTTACGACCAGACGGGCAGGAGGAGTGCTGCTTTGCAACGTCAGCAAAGTCTTTACCGCCTTCGATTTCTTTCTTTAGCTCTTCACACTTTGCTTCACTGTCTACCAAAATGTGGCGTGCGGTTGCTTGAGTCATGGAAATTGTCCTTAAATAAAATGTAGGTGTACCTCAGACAACGAATGCTGCCCGTCCCCATCGCCTGAGGCAAGCCCTTTTTATGGGTGTTTCTCCGGCCTCACAGTTGTCACTGCAAACCTGTACAATGCCCGCTTTCTTTAGCCAGCGCGGCGCTGGCCCTCACATCTATAGGTTTGTTTCTTGATCTCTACTGCCAATATCACCATGCAATTCGGGGCTAAACCCCTGTTTGAAAACGTTTCTGCCAAATTCGGTAACGGCAATCGCTATGGCCTGATCGGGGCTAACGGCTGTGGCAAGTCCACCCTGATGAAAATTCTTGGTGGCGACCTGGAGCCGTCTGCGGGCCAGGTTATGCTGGAGCCGAACGTTCGCTTGGGTAAGCTGCGGCAGGACCAATTTGCCTATGAGACCTGCTCTGTCATGGATACCGTCATCATGGGCCATGAAGAGTTGTGGAACGTAAAAAAAGAGCGTGACCGCATATACTCACTCGCCGAGATGAGTGAAGAAGACGGCATGGCGGTGGCAGATCTAGAGGTACAGTTTGCCGAGATGGACGGCTACACCGCTGAATCTCGCGCAGGTGAACTGCTTTTGGGGCTGGATATTCCTCTCGAGCAGCATGATGGGCCAATGAGCAACCTAGCCCCGGGCTGGAAGTTGCGAGTTCTGCTAGCACAGGCACTGTTTTCGGACCCAGACGTATTGTTACTGGACGAGCCCACCAACCACTTGGATATCAACACCATCCGTTGGTTGGAAAACATTCTGGTGGCCCGCAGCAGCACCATGATCATCATTTCCCACGACCGCCACTTTCTAAACAGCGTGTGCACCCACATGGCTGATCTGGATTACGGCGAGCTAAGGCTGTTCCCGGGTAACTACGATGAGTACATGACTGCAGCCACTCAGGCTCGCGAGCGCATGCTCTCGGACAATGCCAAGAAAAAAGCCCAAATTGCAGAACTTCAGCAGTTTGTTAGCCGCTTCTCAGCCAACGCCTCGAAAGCGAAACAGGCCACTTCCCGTGCCCGCCAAATCGACAAGATCCAGTTGGATGAAGTAAAGCCATCCAGTCGGGTCAGCCCGTTTATCCGGTTTGAGCAGGGCAAAAAGTTGCATCGCCAAGCGGTAACTGTTCGGGATCTGACGAAGGGTTTTGATGGAAATGTGCTGTTCAACAAACTGAACTTGCAGGTTGAAGCCGGTGAACGCGTGGCAGTGATTGGCCCTAACGGTATTGGTAAAACAACGTTACTGCAGTGTTTGGCGGGTGCCTATGAGCCAGATAGCGGTGAGGTTAAATGGACGGATAGCGCGGAAGTTGGCTACTACGCTCAGGATCATACAGACGACTTTGCCGCAGACGATACGCTTTCGGAGTGGATGGCACAGTGGACTACCGGCGGTGAGCAGCTGGTTCGCGGTACTCTTGGGCGTATGTTGTTCTCCGGTGATGACATTGGTAAATCGGTGCGAGTCATTTCTGGTGGTGAGCAGGGGCGTATGCTGTTCGGCAAGCTTATTCTGCAAAAGCCTAATGTGATGCTGCTGGATGAGCCCACCAACCACTTGGATATGGAGTCCATCGAGGCGCTGAATCTGGCACTGGAGAACTATCCCGGTACCTTGATTTTCGTGAGTCACGATCGGGAGTTTGTGTCTTCCTTGGCGACTCGGATTATTGAGGTTACGCCTGATGGGATTACTGACTTTAGCGGGACTTATGATGATTACCTTCGTAGTCAGGGGTATGTTTAAGCCTTACTGATACCTTTGGGGCTGGGCAGGCTGGCAGGGCTGTCCAAAAAACCGCTGTTAATACGTCCTTGTACGCTTGGCTCCGCACATTTTTTGGACAGCCCTGCCAGCCTACCCGACCTGAACTGCACAGTTTGGATCAACCAAAAGAGGAGCTTGAGGTGAACGAAGGAACCGTTATACCAGCAACCCGGAAATGGGTCGAAGACGTTGTTATAGGCTATAACTTATGCCCATTTGCTAAACGCGAACTGGTCAAAGACCGCGTTCGGTTTGTTGTAACAGAGGCCAATAACGAAGACGAACTACTTCAGGCCCTGCAAACCGAACTACTGCGCTTGGACGATGAACCGGAAATCGAAACCACCCTCCTGATACACCCTCAGGCACTGCAGGACTTTCCGGATTACAACGAGTTTCTAGGCGCTGCGGACGGGTTGTTGACCTATCTGGATATGGAAGGCATCTACCAGGTCGCCAGCTTCCACCCGGACTACCAGTTTGCCGACACGGCACCGGATGCTGCTGAGAACTATACCAACCGTTCCCCGTTCCCGATGCTCCACCTGTTGCGGGAAGCGAGTCTGGAGGCGGCGATCGACAACCACCCGGATGTAGATGGAATACCACCGCGAAATATCGAGCTTATGAATAAACTTGGTGCAGAGAAAATGCGAGATATTCTGGCTGGGTGTTTGAAGGCGACAGAGAAAACTGAGAAGCAATTAAAGAACTATTAAAGTTGCTACTCTCAATAAACTCAAGTTGAGGAATACAGGGGAGTAGACCGTAGCACCTATGGGGGCCCTCTCCCAAAAATGTGCGGAGCCATGGATGGCGGAGCCAAGCTTACACGGAAGTACTCGCAGCGTTTTTTGGGAGAGGGCCCCCATAGGTGCTTGCACAGTGTATATGTGATGCAGCCCCGACTTTAGCCAGACAAAAAAGAGGCAACACAGTGGCACGACTGTTCGAGCAAATAGATAGCCAACCCTCCGAAATCGGCGAAATCACACTGCGGCGCCGGCGCATCCCTGCACTGGGCGAGCGAGATATCTACGAAGTAAAACTCGGCGAAGAATTTCTCATGTCCAGCATGTTCGTAGACGCCGAAGTCGCACTCTCAGATCTCGGGCTGAACCAAACCGAAGGCGACAACCTCAGCGTAGTTGTTGGTGGTTTAGGGCTAGGCTACACCGCCGTTGCCGCACTCAAACACCAACGGGTAGAAGAGCTACTGATCGTTGAATACCTCGAACCTGTGATCCGCTGGCACCAGCAAGAATCTGTTCCCCTCGGTAAAGACATCAACGCCGATGCCCGCAGCCGCTACATTCACGGCAGCTTCTTCGACCTTGCCATAGCCGAACCTGAAACGGGAGGTTTTGACCCCCAAATACCCGGCAAAGAATTTGATGCCATTTTGCTTGATATAGATCACTCGCCCCGCGCTCTACTGCACGACTCCAACGCCAGCTTCTACACCACCGAGAACATTAGCCGCATGGCCCGGCAACTCAAACCCCGTGGTATCTTCGCCATGTGGTCCAATGAAGGCGAAGATTCCGTATTCATGGAAGTATTGCGGGAAGTCTTCACTGAAGTGGCTTGCCACGTGGTTAGCTTCTACAACCCGTTCCAGAACAGAGAGTCTTTCAACACCGTATACGTGGCCCGCAAACCGGGCTGAACCAGCCGGCGAATGTAAAGGAGAGCGGTATGCCAGTGATAACACACCGAACTCGCCCCTTCAGCTCAAACCAGCGCCTGCCGAAGCTAGACAGGCCACCGGTATTGCATGCACCGGAGCAGGCGGGAGAGCTGTTGGCGGACTTTATTCACCGCTATCCCAATCTGATGATCCTAACCGGCGCTGGCGTAAGCACAGATTCTGGCATTCCCGATTACCGTGATGGCGAAGGCGCTTGGAAACGTAAGCAACCTGTTCAACACCGGGAATTCATGGACAATTATGAAACCCGCCAGCGGTACTGGGGCCGCAGCTTGATCGGCTGGCCTGTTATCCGCAATGCAAAGCCCAACCCCTCCCACTTCCATATCGCTGAATTGGAATTGCGCAACCATTCCAGTTTGGTGGTCACCCAGAATGTGGATCGCCTGCATCAAAAAGCCGGCACTCAAGGTGTAAGTGATCTGCATGGTCGTGCAGATGAAGTGTTGTGCATGAGTTGTGGTTATAGGTGCCGTCGGGACGACGTTCACGAGCGTTGCGCGGATCTTAATCCGGCTTTCCAGAAGTACAAAGCGGAGACGGCTCCGGATGGGGACGCGGATTTGAACGTGGATTTCTCTAGTTTCAAGCTTGCAGACTGTCCTCAATGCTCAGGAATACTGAAGCCGGACGTCGTCTTCTTCGGGGACTATGTACCCAAGCAAAGAGTAGATTTAGCGCTGGATGCGCTCAAGGCGAGTGATGGCTTGCTGGTGATTGGTTCGTCATTAATGGTTTTCTCGGGCTTTCGTTTTTGCCGGTACGCCAAAGAATTCGGTAAGCCGATTGCGACGTTAAATCTGGGTAGAACGCGTGCGGAAGATCTAGCGGACTTGAAACTGAATGCAAGAATCGGGGAGACCCTAAAGGCCTCCCTCGATCAGCTTTAGGCTTGCTTACGCCCCCACAAGGTTGTAAACGAATACAGTTCCCACAGCCACTGGTGTAATGAAACGCACGGTGACGAGCCAGAGATTAAACATGGGCTTCGAGAGCGCAAGCTCTTCCTCCATGGCCTTGCGGGACATAATCCAACCAGCAAATACCGCAACCAGGAGACCGCCCAAAGGCAACATGATATTTGCAGTAAAGAAGTCCAGAAGATCAAAGATGGTTTTACCCTCAAGCATGCCTATCCATCCCAGAGGTGCAAAGCCTGACCACAGGTTCAGGGACAGAATCGATGCAATACCCAGAGCCCAGCATACAAAGCCTGCACCCAAGGTGCTGGTGATGCGGGTCATACCTTTTTGTTCTTCCAACCACTCAACAATGGGCTCTAGCAGGGAAATGCCGGATGTCCAGGCTGCAAAGATCAACAGTATGAAAAACAAGGTTCCGAACAGGCTACCCATTGGCATTTGACCAAACGCCAGAGGAAGAGTCTGGAAGATTAGGCCCGGGCCAGCACCCGGCTCAAGTCCGTTGGCGAACACAATTGGGAAAATAGCCAAACCAGCCAGCAGAGCCACGCCTGTGTCGATAACGCACACAGCAATAGATGTTTTGGCAATGGAAACGTTTTTGGGCAGGTAAGAGCCGTAGGCCATCATTACCGCCATACCGAGGCTAAGAGTGAAGAATGCATGGCCAAGAGCTACCAGAACGCCTGCGGTAGTGAGTTTGGAGAAGTCCGGTTGAAACAGGAAGGACACAGCCCGGCCGAACTCACCGGTAGTCATGGCATAGCCCACGACTGCGAGCAGCAAAAGGAATAGAGCTGGCATTAGTATGCTGACGGCACGCTCAAGCCCGGCCCGAACGCCCTTTGCCACCACGAGCATGACCAAGGCCATAAACAAGGTGTGCCACATCAACAAGGTAAGTGGGTCTGCCAGCAGGTCAGAGAAAATTGTACCAATAGCATCAGCAGACTGGCCGGTGAATTGCCCTGTGGCTGCGGTCCCCACGTAAGAGACTGCCCAACCACCAATGACCGAGTAGAACGACAGAATCAGGAAGCCAGCGATCACACCGATTGCGCCGACCCACCGCCAGGACGGGTTGAGAGTCTGTTGCTGGGTAATCTGCCTAAGGCTATTAACTGGGCTTCTTCCGCCGCGGCGACCAATCAACACTTCGGCCATCATGATGGGCAAGCCAATGGCGGCGATGCAAAGAAGATAAACCAAGACAAAAGCGCCGCCGCCATTTTCGCCGGTGACGTAGGGGAATTTCCAGATATTACCTAAGCCAACGGCAGAGCCAGTGGCCGCAAGAATAAAAGCAAAACGTGAGGACCAAAGCCCTCGGTTTGCGTTAGAACCTTCCATTGCCCCTGTAATCGGCGCATTTGATTCCGACATAATTGTCTCCTGCTAGATACTTGTTTTTGTTTGGAAGCGCGGGGTCCTGAATGACTCAAGGCCCCGCAAAGCAAATGTCTTTAATTACTCCGCGCTGGCAAGCTGCTCATGTGCTGCGTGAGCTACGCCTGTCCGTTTACGAAAGCGTTCTTCAGCAAGCGTATTAGCAACGGAACCGGTTGGAACACCGCTGCTGTCTGAGCGCGAAAAGATCTCCGCAAGGGTTTGACCAATGCCCTCGACGTGAGCGCGCACTTCTTCAGGAGAGCCTCCTGTACGCTCGTAGAACACATCTATAATGCCGCCAGCATTGATCACAAAATCCGGTGCATAGAGTATGTCTCGGTCTTTCAATGCCTGATCGTGATCCGAGCGTTGCAGGAGGTTGTTAGCCGCACCTGCAATAACCGTGGCTTGCAAGCGGGGGATACTGTCGTCGTTCAGCACAGCACCCATAGCGCAAGGTGCGACTACGTCTACCGGCAGGAACAGAATGTCCTCGCTCGATGCCGCATGGGCGCCAAGCTCATCTATCGCCCGTTGCATGTTCTCCTGATGGATGTCGTACACCCAAAGTTCTGCGCCAGCTTCTCTCAGGTGCCGAGCCAAACGATAGCCCACGTTGCCTACGCCCTGAATGGCAACTTTCAAACCGGTGAGGTCCTCGCGGCCTAGCTTGTGCTTAACCGCCGCTTTGAGGCCAACAAACGTGCCGTAAGCGGTTGTGGGGGAGGGGTCGCCATTGCTAGGTTGGCCATCGAAACCGGTGTGTTCAACAACACCTGCAACATGCTTGGTGTGACGTCCCATCACTTTTAAGTCTGGTACGCTGGTACCGGAATCTTCAGCAGCAATGTACTGACCTCCGAGCCCTTCCAGATGTTTGCCCATCGCTTCCAGCAAAGCTTCGCTTTTTTGCTTGCGCGGGTCACCAATGATGACCGACTTGCCCCCGCCAAGATCAAGATTGGCCAGTGCGGATTTATAGGTCATACCCCGCGATAGGCGGAGCACATCGCGCAGGGCTTCTTCATCGCTGGCATACGGGAACATTCTGCAACCGCCAAGTGCTGGCCCGCGAGAGGTGTTGTGTATGGCAACAATGGCTTTAAGCCCAGTTTCAGGATCGCAGAAAAACGACAGGTGTTCGTGGTTATCGAACTCGGGATGGCTGAATACAGACATGGGGATCACCTCTCTTCCTTGGCCCATGTGGGCGTTATCCTACGGAAATCAAAGGTGTTTGTTTTAACAGACGGGCACAATTGTGCACTGCACAAGGCGCCCTGAAGGCGAGCTGATATAAGCATTTTGAAATCCTCTCCAGTTGGCCGGATCTCGGCGGCACTGGCAATGTTGTTTTTGTCGTCCGGCTTTTGGCCAGCGTTTTGATTTCAGGTGCTCGGGGTTTCCGAAGGGGGTAGCCCTTGTGGGGCCGAGCTAGACGTAAACTAATCGCTGTAACGGTAGAGGTCAATTGTAAAACCTGTTCGCTCCGGTGTTATCGCTGTTTGAATATTAGTTGCATTTGCAAAACTTGTTGGTAGATCAATAACTCACGCATGTGGAAACTACTGATACGCGTGTCGGTAAAATTTCCTTAGCTTGCGTAGATGAAAAATGCGTCATATCCCTATCAGTTCCAGCCCGAAAAGGTTCGTTACGAACTTATTCGGATGCTTCCTATATCCCTGTTCGTGGTCGCATTCGGCGCTGCCTTCGGTCTTGCGGCTGTGCAGCAGGGGCTAGGGCCTCTCGAATCGTTGTTGATGAGCACTCTGGTATTTGCAGGTGCGTCGCAGTTTGCTGCAATTGACATGTGGGGAGCTGAAGTATCTGTTATCCCCGTTATGGTCGTAGTGTTTGCCATCAACTCCCGTCACCTTCTGATGGGCGCCTCTTTGTACCCCATGCTCAAGGACGTTTCGCCCGCAAAACGTTATGGCCTTCTGTTACTGCTCACTGATGCTAATTGGGCGGTGTCTGCTCAGGAATACCAAAGCGGTAGGCGTAATCTTGAAGTCATTCTTGGTGGGGGGCTTGTGCTGTGGCTGGCATGGATTGTTGGTACTTGGCTCGGGGTGTATTTCGGTGGCTTTTTACAAAATCCGAAAAGTCTCGGGATGGATATGGTACTAGGCTGCTTCCTGCTGGCGATGGCGCTAGGCGGCAAGAAAAACCCTCGCGTATTGGTTGCTTGGGCACTTGCTGCACTGGCTTCTTTGGCAGCTTGGAAGTGGTTGCCAGCAAATACCCATGTGGTTGCCGGAGCCCTTGCTGGCGGCGTGGTTGGCTTTTTCTGGCTTGAGAAGAAGCCGGATGACGAGCCTGTTAAGGAGGCGTCAGCATGACCATCGAAACCACATCAACGGGCATTTTGTTGCTGATACTGATCATGACGCTGGTAACTTTGGTAACCCGTTTCGGGGGCGTGTTTATCATGTCCTTTGTGCGCATAAGCCCTCGTATAGAGAGCTTTATCAATACCATGGCCAGCTCCGTACTTATCGCCATTATCGTACCCATGGCTTTTGGCGGTGATGCTGGTGCGCTTGCGGCTCTTTTGGTTACTGCGGTTGTTATGCTTGTGCTTAAAAAGCCGCTGCCAGCGATTGCTGCGGGTATTCTTGCGGCTGCTCTTGTTCGCTATGTGTTTTAGGTGACGTTACGGTAGTTTGCGAAGCTATAGCTCGCATAGAAAATGCTCAAGTTCACGTTACCTTAGCCGATAGGTTGGGTAGGTATATGCGGAACTTTGAGGTAAGCCCACGCCATGATTATATCCAGTCAGATCTCTTTTCTTCAGGGAAGCTCCCGTCAGGAAACTGCCTTTAATCAAAGCCAACTCCGGATTAATCAGCAGCCGCTATCTGGCGATCGCTCGGAAGGTCCGGCTGCAGGTAACCAATTAAATATATCCCGCGATGCGACGTACCGCTACAACAGCCAAGAGCGGATGGGATACACCAGTTCCAGCACAGTTAGCGGTGCTGATCGTAACGCAGTGTTTACCAGCGCGGAGCTGGCAGAGAAAACCACAGAGCTGTTTTTTCGGGGGCAGCAGGCTATCAGCGTAGGCCGCGCAGCTCTGGGTGGAGAGTCCGGCACTCAAGCAAAAGGCAGTATGTCTGTAGAGGCAAGCCGTTACATGTTCTACTCGGAGAGTGAAACTCGGTCGTTTGCCGCTACCGGCAGTATTTCTCTGGAGAATGGTGAGACGGTCGATTTCACTCTGTCTCTGCGTCAATCACAATCCAGAAACTATGAATACTCCGAAAGCTTGCGCATTGAAGAGCGCCCAATGACCGATCCGCTGGTTATCAATTTCGGTAGTGCTACCGCTCAGCTTACTGATACTTTGTTCGAATTCGATCTTGAAGGGAATGGAGAAACCGGAAAGTTCGCTACTCTGGGTAGTGGTAGTGGCTATCTGGTTTTTGATCGCAACAATAACGGTCAGGTGGATGATGGCACGGAACTGTTCGGCCCTCAAAGTGGTTCCGGCTTTGGTGAGCTGGCCAAATTTGATGACGATGGCAACCAATGGATCGATGCCAACGACGAAGTGTTTTCATCCCTCTCAGTGTGGGTGCAAACAGCCGATGGCTCGCAAGCGTTGAAGACTCTGGAAGAGGTTGGAGTGCAGGCCCTATACGTGGGCAGTGCTGAAGACAATTTTACGCTTACCAACAGCCAAGGCATTCCTCTGGGAGAAATCAAGGCTTCCGGTATCTATCTGACAGCAGACGGTGAAGTTCGCACTCTCGAAGAAATCAATTTGGCGGAGCAAAGTAAGGAAAAAGCGCCTGCGACGACGCAGGTGATTAGAGGCAATGGCCCGGAAGGGACTCAAGAAGTAGGAGGTTTTGAAGGTGCCCGCATCGAGGCCATTCGTGGCGCCCTTGAAAAACTCAATGAAATCCGGGAAAAACAAAAGACGTTTATTGAAGAAACCAAGGATCTTGGAAAGTCGGAATCGCCTCTGGATGAATATATGAGCGCCATCGACAGGTTGCGATTGGAGTTGTTGAACAATCAGAGCGAGAAAAAGCAGGCGGCTAGTCGATATCAAGAGTTTGCTAAGGGCTGACTCGAATACTGCCGTTTGAGGGTCATTGGGGCACTATAGTGTTCGGCTCGAAAGCTGGTAATTGAAGGCTTTTTCTGGAGGGGTGAGTCTGGACAACTGCTAAGCTCCCGGCTAACATCTCGGCGTTGGAAATGGACCCACTAAAAAAGACTTAAGGAACAAGTCTATGCCCGAAATCTTCTTTGCCCGTAATCTTGTTGCCCCTAAAGACCTATTTGGCGCCGATGCTGACTCGCTTAAAGCTTTCCTGCGAACCAACGGTCTCAACGAAAGGGAACTGATACAGCCGGGCCGTGCCTATTCGTTCGAACCTTCAGGTACTTTTGCTCTTGCGGCCCTACGTAGATTGAATTCTTTGCCATCCTCGGAGCGCATGTGTCTCGCGAAAAGTGCGGATGTGATGGGTGACGAGGCCCGTATCTTAAGAACTTTCTTCGAGACTTATTTGTCACCCCAGAAATTGAGTGAAATAAATAGCCTTGTGGGTGCTGGCGCAACAGCCGCCTTTGCTCGTTTAAATGGTTTTCAGCAGGCTTTAGTAAATTATCAAAAAGCAGTATTGGATGTAGCCAAGCTTAAAAAAGACGGTGGGTCGGGTATCGGTGCACAGCGCGCGCAGAGTGAGGCCAAACTGCGCGTTGCATATACGGAACTTAAAGAGCATTACCGGGTAGAGCTCAACAAGATTGCACCTGAAGCCTATCGCAATAAGAATCGTGGCAATGCCCTGAGCAATCCTGAACGCGCCATTACGCTGGCGTCGCGCAGCACAGCCGCAAAGCCAGATCCTCGCTTGTTTGTGGCCGATGCCAATGATGCTGGAAGCATGGGGCAGTTCAGTAGAGTGCTTAACAATACCGGACGTATAGCTGTGGCAGTGGATGCTGGCCTCCGTGTGAATAAGGTTTATACCATTCATGATGGGGGTGGGGACTGGATGAGGGAGTCTGCTGTTCAGATGGTGGGGTTTGGTGCTGGGGGCGCAGTTGGCGGCCTCACAGGAAAAGCTGTTGTGGGCGGGGGAACCATGCTTGCTGCTAAGGCAGGTTTCCTTGTTGCTGGGCCGCTGGGCTGGGCTGCTCTCGGTGTCATTGTGGGTGCGGGCGTGTTAGCGGGTCTTTTGGTGGGGAGTTATGCCGATAAGGAAGGACAAGGTTTGGCTGCAAGTATTTGGGATCGGTAGGAATGTTTGAAAGTGCAGCTCATGCTTGGTACCAAATATCGTTCTGCGTTCTTGGTGGTGTTACTTTTTTGTCTTGGCTTTGCTTCGCCCGTTTATCAATGGCTCGCATTGAGCGGGAAATGAGTAGGGATGGCCTCCCTCGTTCCTCGGCCTGGGATGGGGTGGGCTTGAGGGCACTTTGGTATGTATATGCCATCGCACTGCCGGTTGGGCGCTGGAATCGTACGGATGATCCAATGATTGATGTGCCAACCGTCAGGCGCTATGCAACACCATTTGACAGACTGTTAGGAACCATATTATTCATCTCAGGGAACGGGTGGGTCATTTTGATAGTTGTTGGTGGAATGTGGCTGGATCTTGGGTGGGCTTGAGCTAAATTGAGCCCATGCGAATAAGTCAGTTGGCGTTAGGAGTTTGCCAAGTCTTGACAGCCCCATTACTTTTTTCGCTTGTGATTAAATGTGTTGGCGTTACTCGGAAAGGTTATAGCTGGGTTTACCTTCTTCAATGCGGCGTATAGAGCTTTACGAGAAAAAGGGTAGTTCTGGGATATCTGTAGCCTTTCCCCACTTTTTAGGTGCACGTTTATGTTGGTCATGTAGCCGGAGCCAATGTTCAATTTGTGCTCGATGGCTTGAATATCTTGAGGGTTGACGCTGAAGCACCACTCCTCATAGAAAGGATGGTGGCTATAGAACTCGGTTTCGGTCACATAAATTTCGAACTTGTCCTTTCTTTTCAGTAGCCACACTAGAATTATGGCTAAGACTAACGCAACAGCAATCGCCCCCTTCTCAACCAAGCCATAAAGCTGTTGGAAGTCAGGTTGGTCTTTAAACAAGCTTTGAAAAAGATAGAGAATAACGGGGATGGCCAATATGTTGAGTGCTACAGTCACGGCTTGCCGCGTTTGAGTCTTTTTGTAGTGAAATAGCATAGTCCCGCCTGTTTTGGGCTTAGAAGTAACAGTATAGAATAGTTTTAGTTATTGCCTTCAACTCCCGTTGTCTGCCGAAACGGAAGCATCGTTTTCGCGTCCTCGTAATAACCCATAACTTGCTCCGCCTCCTCGTGCGTGAAAGCTTCAATTGCATCGTGGAACCCTGGATGGGCAATGCCGTGCCATGAATGCGTAATTAAGGGTTCGAAGCCGCGGACCAATTTGTGCTCTCCTTGCGCGCCTGCGTCGAAGGTTTGTAGTCTCAGCTTGATGGCCAGTTCAATGCCTTGGTAATAGCAGGTTTCGAAGTGCAGATGGTTATATTCTTCAAGGCAGCCCCAATAGCGGCCATAGAGGGTGTTCCCTCCGCTGAGGAATAGGGCTCCTGCAATCATTTCGCCGTTTTTTACAGCCATGATTATATGCAGGTGCTCAGGCATTTTTTCTTGTATCTTTTCAAAGAACTGTTGGCTTAGATAAGGCCGCTGCCCGCGCTTGAGGTAAGTAGCTTGGTAGAACACATAAAAAGCCGCAAGAACGTGATTGGGAGTACTGACACCATCGAACTGGACGAAGGTAATGCCTTGTTCGGCCACCTGACGGCGCTCTTTGCGTATGGACTTGCGCTTGCGGGAGGTGAGCTCACCCAGAAAATCATCGAAGCACTCGTAGCTGCGATTGTGCCAGTGGAACTGGCAGCCGATTCGGTGCAGTTGCCCCTCCTGTTGAAGTAATTTTTGGTCGTCTGCGTTGGGGAACAAAAGGTGCCAGGAGTGAGCGCCGATGCGAGTGATAAGCGTGTTTAGAAGGTCATGGACGGCTTGGGAGTCGAGTGTATCTCGTAGTGTTGGGTCGAGTAGCAATCTTGGCCCCTGCGAGGGCGTAAAAGGCACCGCTATCAGGAGCTTTGGGTAATAGTCCATGCCATAGCGTCGATAGGCGTCAGCCCATGCCCAGTCAAACACATACTCGCCCATAGAATGGGATTTGAGATACGCAGGCGCGATCCCCGCAATCTCACCGTCCAAGCGGAATAACAGGTGGCAGGGCTTCCAGCCGGTTTCCTCGCTGGTGCAGCGGGTGGTTTCCAGCGCTTCGAAAAAATCGTATCGCAGAAAGGGGTTATCGGTGCCTGCCAACCGCTCCCACACCTTTCGGGGAATAGTGGAAAGAGAGTGGCAGGCCTCAAGTGTTATGTTTCTGACTGCGGATTCTGACATGTTCGGGGTGCGCTCCTTAATCGCTCCCGATACCTTACGTCAAAACCCGCATTGTGATCACTCTTGTGGCTGTGCACAGCGCTTTTTCATCTTTTTCTCCCAGCCACTCATGCGCTTTTCATGTTGTTGGCGCCTTTCTTCATGGATCTCGTTCCAGATTCCGCGCTGCTCGTCGTTTAGCTTCAGGCGTTCGGCCATGGCTTCGTGGCGTTTAGCCATTTCCGCTTGGCGTTCTTCCATATTAAATTTGCCTTTGCCCTCGCGCATGTTGTCGCACATTTCTGACATGTTGCGCTGGCCGTCATGGTGCTTTGACGATGAGCCATGCGAGTGGCCGGCCATCAAAGCCGGGCTGGCTGCAAATAGGGCGGTAGCCAGAAGGCTTGCGGTGATAATAGATGCTTTACGTTTGCTCATGATAATTCCTCTCGCCGTTATGTAACTGCTTGGCGGTTTCGCCAGAAGCATGATTCACCCCTATAGTACTGCGTGCTTGGTCAATGAGCGTCAATGCAATGTAAAGGTTCTGCAAAGGAACCGGGGCCTGCGGATGCGGGTCTTTGGGGCCGTGTTAAACTTTGAGCAATACAGTAAGCACACATCGAAAATTAACGTGAGTAGAAACGAGAGATGCAGAACAGGGTCCTGCTGGTAGAAGATGACGACGAACTCCGGGAGTTGCTCGTGCGCTATTTAACGGGCCAAGGTTTTACCGTGCGTGAGGCTGCCAGCGGCAGGGATGGGTTAGCGCTGGCACTAGGGCAGAACTGCGATATTGTTGTTCTGGATATTATGCTGCCGGACATTAGCGGCCTTGAAGTGCTGCGCGAATTACGTACTGAAACCCATTTGCCGGTTGTATTGCTGACTGCCCGTGGTGATGAAACCGACCGCATTGTGGGATTTGAAGTGGGTGCGGATGATTACATCCCCAAGCCATGTAACCCTCGTGAACTGGTGGCTAGGCTTCAGGCCATTCTGCGCCGGGTTGCTTGGGACCAGAAGACCGAGACAAAAGCAGCCCGGCACCACGGAGACCTGCGCGTTGAGCCGGACCATCGACGCATCTATCAAAACGATGAGCCATTGGATCTGACCGCTACTGAGTACGAAATTCTGCAAGTATTGCTGGCTCACGCCGGCAGTGTGGTGCGCAAAACAGACTTGATGCAATGGGCATTGGGGCGGCGACTAGAGGCATTCGACCGTACGTTGGATATGCACATCAGCAACCTACGTAAGAAATTGGGTACCGATGACCCACCCAGAATTGAGACGGTACGAGGCCTTGGTTACAGCTACCGGGTGCCAACATGAAACGTCGGTTGATCATTCCCCTGTTCTGGCGAATTTTCCTGCTCATCTGGCTGGCCATGGTGGTTACTGTGGTTGTCAGCAATCTTGCATCAGGTGTCATGCTCGACCGGGAGCGCGCAGCAATCGAGCGTCAGCTTGAGCTGAGGGATCTTGGGTTTGAAGTGTCCGCTATCCGCGAAAGCCGTGGACGTAGAGATGCTTACAGATTTCTCAACGCGCAGGGAGATGAGCTGGGTCTACATCTGATGATGATCAGCGCAGATGATGACAACCGCCTACCCTCGGCAATCCGTTCGCGCATAAAATCTGGTTGGTACCGGCAAAAGCCGGCCATTGTGGATGTGGGCGATGGTTACCGCTTGGTTGCCTGGCCGAAAATGCACGGTGAGGGTTGGCTAGAACCGAGAGTTTTTCGGTTTATAGAAATGGGATTGGCGTTTGTTTTAATTACTTTGGCTTGCTGGCTGATTGCTCGCTTTGTCTCGCGACCTATGAGGCATATGGAGAGTACGGCGCAGGCTATCGCTGGAGGTAAAACCGAGCTGCGAGTTAGTGAGCGCATAGCCAGTCGCCGGGACGAGGTAGGGCAGTTAGCTACCGCATTCAACGCGATGACAGAGCAGCTTTGTACCCTGCTGGATCGCCAAAAGCACTTGCTGCGGGATATATCCCACGATTTGCGAACCCCCTTGGCGCGCCAGCGAGTTGCTATCGAACTTGCCAGCGAAAATGGCGTAGAAGAAGACCTGATGGCAAGTATTCTGCGCCAGAATGAGCGCCTCGAAACCATGACGGGGCAGATACTGACGCTATACCGGGTGACTGAGCAGGGCGGCGATATTGCGCGTGAACCATTGCGGCCGGTGGATCTGTTGAATCAGGTTTTGCAAGACGCTGCAGACTACGCCGAACACCAGAGGGTGGATTGTAAGCTTGACTCAATGCCTGAAAGCACCGGTGTTTCGGTTCTGGGCGATGCGGGCCTGCTTCAGCGGGCATTCGATAATATTCTCCAGAACGCCCTTGATTACACTCCGCCGGGCAAAGTGGTTCATGTTTCCTTGGCGCTTTCAGCGGGCTGGGTAAGCCTTACGATTGAGGATGAAGGGCCGGGTGTTGCGGATGACATTCTTGAACACCTTTTTAAGCCTTTCTTCCGGGCCGACAAATCCCGGGGTGGCCAAGGTTGGGGTTTGGGGTTGGCAATTGCCAAAGATATTATTCTGGCCCATGACGGTGAGATAGCTGCCCACAACAGCGAGCGTGGCGGTTTGCAGATCGTGGCTCGGTTGCCGATATTCGCAGCCAACTAATGAAAGCACGGGCGATCTTATGAAAAAAGATTATCCAGTTCCTGCCGGCTACCTTGAGCGCGAAACCGAGGTGAAAAAAAGCCGCTTTATTGCCCGGGTTGCACCTGTGGGTTCCCGGGACGAGTTAAAAGACTGGTTGGAGAAGGCGCATCAGGACCACCCTGACGCCCGCCATATCTGCTGGGCCTACCAAATCGGGCGCCCCGGCTCAGCAGCCGAGGCGGGCATGAATGACGACGGTGAGCCTTCCGGCACTGCAGGTAAGCCGATTCTGAATGTTATTCAGCACAAAGATATGGGCGATGTTCTGGTGATGGTAATCCGCTATTTCGGTGGCATAAAACTCGGTGCTGGGGGGCTTGTTCGAGCTTATGCTGGTGCAGCTGAAAGTGTGCTGTCGGAGGTAGGGAGGATTGTTCATAAACCGGTGAAGGCAGCAAATATAACCATGGGGTTTGCAGATGAACAGCCCCTGCGGCATTGGTGCGATGTGAACGCGGCCGAGCTGGAATCCATCAGCTATGGCAGTTCGGTAACGGCACGGGTTCTCGTTCCCGAGGATCAGATGCAAACCTTCACGGCTTTTTGTGATTCCCATAAGCTGAATTACCGTTTCGAAACATGACGAAGCAAACGCTCATCGCTGCGCTGCCTTGAGCGTATACTTGAACTTAAGACTCTCGGAAATTAAGGAGTAGGTAATGGTTCGTTTTCTGATGGTGGCACTGGTAGCTGCGGCCGTGGCAGGGTGTGCCGGTAATGTGGTGACGGACTACAACTCAACGGTGGTTTTCGGAGACTACACAACTTGGGCCTTCGCGACGGGTGCTGGCAATTCCACGTTTGTTTCGTTGGATGGCGACCGTGTACAGAGAGCAGTTGAGCGTGAACTCGCCCGCAAAGCAATGAGTAAGGTAGAAGAGTCTGAGGCCGACCTTCTGGTGAGTTGGCAGATTGTGGAGCAGGAGCGCCTCGAGCGTTCTGGCATTGGCCTTGGTATGGGCTTTGGTACTGGAAACTTCGGCTGGGGACTGTCTACACCGCCGCCAGTGCGGGAGGTTATAGAGGGTAAGCTTGTGGTGGAGTTGGTGGAAGCGAGCTCAGAAAAAGTAGTTTGGCGGGCAGCCAGTCGTCGTTACCTGACCGAAAACCAATCGCCGAAAAGCCGCAGCAAGCTGGTTGATGAGGTAGTCGCCGAGATGTTCAGCAAGTATCCTCCCGAACTAGACTGAAAAAGCGATGGGCTCTTGTAAGCCGTTCAATACTCGGAGGATACATGGCAAAACGATCCGCAGGTGGGTTGGTATTTTCAACCGAACAAGGGCGCATGTGCCCAGAATGTCGTAACCCTGTTTCAGACTGCACCTGCGGTCAGGCACAGCGCCCAGAAGGTGATGGCATTGTTCGGGTGAGCCGCGAAACCAAGGGGCGCAAAGGTAAGGGGGTCACTCTGGTTACTGGTATCCCCATGGTTGAAAAAGAGCTTAAAGCCTACGCTAAGGTTCTTAAAGCCAAATGCGGCACTGGCGGCACCGTGAAAGATGGTGTGGTGGAAATTCAGGGGGATCAGCGAGATCTACTTGTGCCGCTTCTGGAGCAGAATGGCTGGGTTGTGAAACGCGCCGGTGGCTGATGGTATAAGTCACAAGTTGGCCTCTCTCACGCTACAATCGTGGCACGTGAACAAGCATTTCTTTTACTGAGCATTGGCCAGAGCCCTGCCGTAAGCCTGACTTATTGTCAGTTGGATGGGCGCTCTTTGAACGGAGGCAGGCATGCACATAGTGGTTTTGGGCGCAGGAGTTGTTGGTGTAACCACCGCCTGGTTTTTGCAGAAGCAGGGGCATCAGGTAACGGTAGTAGACCGGCAGAGCCAGTCAGGCCTGGAAACGAGCTATGCAAATGGAGGTCAGATTTCTGTTTCCCATGCCGAGCCCTGGGCCAACCCATCCGCGCCTCTAAAAATTCTGAAATGGCTATTTCGAGCGGATGCGCCTTTACTGTTTCGTCCGAAAATGGATCCTGCACAATGGCGGTGGGCCCTATCTTTTCTAACCCAGTGCACTTCGGCAAAAGCCGTCCAAAATATCCGCCAGATGGTCAATCTCGGCATGTACAGCCGTAGCCAGTTACAGGCTTTGCGTCAGGAAACCGAACTTGAGTACGATCAGGTTACCAAGGGCATTTTGCACTTCTATACCAATCCTGAAGAGTTTAACGCAGCGCTTGAGCCCACCCGCATCATGTGTGATC
This sequence comes from Marinobacter salexigens, assembly GCF_018860765.1. Classification (GTDB taxonomy): domain Bacteria; phylum Pseudomonadota; class Gammaproteobacteria; order Pseudomonadales; family Oleiphilaceae; genus Marinobacter; species Marinobacter salexigens_A. Next base: position 588,232 of record NZ_JAHKPV010000019.1, on the reverse strand, counting down.
TTGGGTGCGACCGTCAGGTCATCGATGCAAACAAAGCTGTTGAGATTGAGCCAGGCCTCAAACCTATCCAGCACAAAATAGCAGGCGCAACCTACACCTCTGAAGATGAATCTGGCGATGCACGCAAGTTCACTCAAGCAGTGGCCGAACTCTGCCAAAAGGCTGGCGTGGAGTTTCGCTTCCGCACGGACATTCTTGGATTCGAGCACTCGGGTGAGCGTATTCTTGGTGTGCAGTTATTGAAAGACGGGCAACACCAAACTTTAAGGGCCGACGCCTATGTGCTCAGCCTTGGTAGCTATAGTGCTGTGCTCGCCCGAAAACTTGGGCTATTTTTGAATATTTACCCCGCTAAAGGTTATTCCATTACGGTTCCGGTAAAAAATGAAGAAGCTGCGTTTAATGTGAGCCTCACGGATGACGAATATAAACTGGTGTACTCTCGGCTGGGTAACCGCATTAGAGTGGCGGGAACCGCTGAACTTAACGGCTACACTCGCACGCTTAACTACGCCCGGTGCCAAGCCATTGTGCGCAGAACCGCAGACATAATGCCGGATGCCGGCTATTGGGATCAGGCCGAGTTCTGGACGGGGCTGCGCCCGGCCACACCTTCTAATGTTCCCTATGTGGGCAAAAGCCACTTTGCAAACCTGTATTTGAACACCGGGCACGGTACTCTGGGATGGACCCACTCTTGTGGCTCGGCCGCCGCATTGGCAGATATCGTTGGCGGCCGAAAGCCCGAGGTGGATTTTACCTTCTCCGGGCTTTAACGTTTTTTCCTAACGTAGAGAACCTTGTTAACCCGGGCGACGAGTTCGCCCTTCTCATCGACAATATCCACATCCCACTCAGGCAGCGTTTTATCGCCGTTTGCGGTGGCTTTGCGAATCTCATCTAGCCGCTCTTGTGTTAGCTCAAAATTTGCCATTACGCGGCCTTTACCCGGGCGGATAAAGTCGATGCAGGCTGATTTGTCCCACACTATGTAGTCTTTCCCCAGATTGTTCATCAGCAACAGCATGTACATAGGGTCAATCATACTGTAGAGCGAACCGCCAAAGTGCGTGCCCACGTAGTTGGTGTTGTACCAGTGCAAGTTCATCTCTACTGAAGCTGTGCGATAGTCGTCTGCAATGTGAGTCACTTTAACCCCGGCGCCTGCATAGGGGCCGTATACGTTCATCATTTTACGTATACCGTTAGGGCTGGAAATCCAGTTGCGAAGTTTGGACATCATGACGGTTGGACTCTTTTGCAGTATTGAATTAAAAAAATGGAAGCGGGGTGAGTATACGATGAAAAACAAAAACGGTCCGCTCGAGGTAGTAAGTGAACTGGATTGATGAAGTCTAAATAATTATAATTCGCATCATTGTTTTTTAGATTAGTGTAAACGCACCGTAAGCCTTCAATTAACACTTCGTAGCTCAGCGTTCAGTTCCGCTATCTCCATTAAGACCTTCTAAGGAAATCCGATGTCCGAAGAAATCAATGCTGCAAGTAGCTTCGCCGCATTCGCTCGATTGTTGCGTTATGCGCGAGGTTACCGCCGCCAGATCGTCGCAGCGACCACCTGTTCTATTGTTAACAAATTGTTTGATATCGCACCGGAGATACTGATCGGTATTGCGTTAGACGTTGTCGTCAATCAGGAAGATAGCTTCGTAGCTTCACTAGGGATCACGGAGTCGCTGAATCAGATTCTAGTGCTGGGGGTGCTCACGTTTTTTATTTGGGCAGGTGAGTCTCTTTTCGAATATTTGTATCAGATTCTCTGGCGTAATCTGGCCCAACGACTGCAATCCGACCTGCGCCAAGATGCCTATGAGCATGTCCAAAAATTGGACATGGGCTTTTTCGAGTCTCGTAGTTCCGGCCAATTGGTGGCTACGATGAATGATGATGTTAACCAGCTTGAACGCTTCCTGGACGGCGGTGCCAACGCCATGATTCAGGTGCTGGTGACGGTGGTCGCTGTCGGGGCGGTATTCTTTGTGCTATCGCCACTCATCGCTGTGCTCGCGTTTATGCCGATCCCGCTAATTATCTGGGGAGCTTTCTATTTTCAGCGCAAAGCTGGGCCGCTTTATGCCGATGTTCGAGAGAAGGTCGGCGACTTGTCCAGTCGCCTATCCAATAACCTCGGCGGTATCGCCACTATCAAGAGCTTTACCGCAGAGCAGCGCGAAGCGGAGCGTCTAAAGGTCAGCAGCAGCGCCTACGTGGATGCCAATCGCCGGGCCATCCGCATCAGCTCGGCCTTTATCCCCATTATTCGGATGGCGATTTTGTCTGGTTTTTTGGCGACGTTTACGGTGGGCGGCATGATGGCGCTGAAAGGCGATCTGAATGTGGGTGCTTATGGTGTGTTGGTATTTTTGACTCAGCGACTGCTATGGCCATTGACTGGCATGGCGGAGGTGATCAACTTGTTTGAGCGAGCCATGGCCAGCACTCGACGCATTCTAGATTTGCTTTCTGAGCCCCTTCACGTCAAAGACCAAAGCACCAAAGCTCTCCAGCAGCCAGTGAGCGGAGCAGTGACATTTAGTGATGTCAGCTTTCACTATCCTGCCAGTAACGCCGGGATAGATCAGATCTCACTTACTGTCCCAGCCGGCAATACTCTAGCACTGGTTGGCGCTACCGGTTCTGGAAAGTCCACTTTGATTAAGCTGCTGTTGCGGTTTTACGAGATCGAGAGCGGGGACATCCGCATTGATGGCCAGTCTATCCGGGCGGTAAGTTTGCAGTCTCTTCGCGAATCCATTGGTTTGGTAAGCCAAGATGTCTACCTATTTGAAGGTAGCATCCGCGAGAATTTGGTCTATGGCCGTCCGGATGCGACCGACGCCCAAATCATAGAAGCCGCGCGCACCGCAGAAGCTTGGGCGTTTATAGAGGCGTTACCGGAGGGTTTGAACACATCCGTGGGTGAGCGGGGGGTAAGGCTCTCAGGCGGACAAAGGCAGCGGCTATCTCTAGCTCGCGCACTTCTGAAAGACTCGCCTATTCTGGTGCTTGATGAGGCCACCAGTGCCGTGGATAACGAAACAGAGGCCGCTATTCAGCGCTCGCTGCGGAGAATTGGGCACAATCGCACGGTTATTATGATCGCCCATCGCCTATCTACCATTGTTGATGCAGATTCAATTGCTGTTATAGCGAAGGGCAAGGTGGTTGAAGTGGGCTCACATAAAGAGCTACTGAAACAGGGCGGGGCCTATGCCGCGCAATGGAGGGTCCAAACGGGTCAAGCCTGAATAACTCCGGGTAGTTTCCCAAGGTGACCAATGTTGGGATTGCTCCTGCCCGCAAGAGAGCGGTCAGGAGCAAAGTGGTTTATTGCAGTTGGTCACGAATCACTTTTTTGTTGATCTTTCCTACACTTGTTTTCGGAATGTCTTCAACAAAGTCGATCTTGGAAGGTATCGCCCACTTGTTGATCTCGCCGCTATCAACATGTTGCTGCAGGTGGCTCTGTATATCTTCTGCGGTTGCTTGCTCGCCTGGCTTCAGGGTAACCAGAGCATAAGGCCGCTCACCCCATTTTTCATCAGGAATACCTACCACCGCAGCGCCGGATACGGCAGAGTGCTGGCTGATGAGATTTTCTAGATCGAGGGATGATAACCACTCACCACCGGTTTTGATCACGTCTTTGATGCGATCTTTAATGGTCAGCGTGTTGTTCGGTTCCATTGAGGCAACGTCCCCGGTGTGCAGCCAGCCACCTTCCCAGAGCTCCTCACCTTTGGCGGGTTCTTTGATGTAGCTTTGGGTGAGCCAGGGTGCACGTGCAACAACTTCGCCCTTGGCCTCGCCATCGTGGGCCACTGGGTTGCCAGCGGGGTCAACAATTTCCAGTTCTACCATAGGCACTGCGATGCCGGTTTTGATCCGTTTGGCAGTTTGCTGCTCCAGTGGTAGTTCTAGGTCTTCCGGTTTGAGGAATGTGGTGCTGAGCAAGGGGCAGGTTTCAGACATGCCATAGCCGGTATACATACGAATGCCGAGCTTCGCGCCCGCATCACAAAGGCCCTTGGTTAATGCGCTGCCTCCGATCAATACCTGCCAGTTACTTAAATCTGCTGTTTTGATGGATTCAGTGCCCATCATCATTTGCATGACGGTTGGTACACAGTGCGAGAAAGATACTTTGTGCTCTTTAATCAGATCAACCAGCAATTCCGGCTCATAACGGCCGGGATAGACCTGCTTTATGCCCATCATGGTGGCGGCGTAGGGAACACCCCAAGCATGTACGTGGAACATGGGGGTTACCGGCATGTACACAGACGATGAGCGCAGTAGAGGCATTTCGTCGTAGGAAGAAAGTGACCCTGTCATGGCCAAGGTATGCAGAACCAGCTGGCGGTGGCTAAAGAAGACGCCTTTGGGGTTTCCTGTGGTGCCCGTGGTGTAAAAGGTGGTCGCGAGGCTGTTCTCATCAAAATCGGGAAAGTCGAACTCTGTACCAGCAGCGGCTAGCAGAGCCTCGTATTCACCAGCGGTATCGAGTTTTGTACCTTTCGCGGTTTTTTCATCGCTAAGCTGGATGTAAGTTTTAACCGTTGTGATGTCGCTCTGAAGGCCTTCCAGAATCGGCAGGAAATCATCATGCACCAAAACCACATCGTCTTCTGCGTGATTCATGGTGTAAACAATTTGATCGGGTGATAAGCGCACGTTAATGGTGTGCAAAACGGCACCGATCATGGGGATGGCAAAAAAGCACTCCAGATAGCGCGGCGTATCCCAGTCCATAACAGCCACCGTATCGCCCGGCTTAACGCCCGCATCGGTGAGAGCGTTGGCGAGGCGATGGATGCGTTCGACCAGATCTGTGTAGGTGTACTTGCTCTTGTTGGCGTACACAATTTCCTGATCTGGCGAATATCTTGGCCCAGAGAGCAACAGTTGCTTGATCAGAAGCTGGTACTGGTGGGCATTTTTTGCGGCAGGTAAAATTCGCGTTTGTGCCATATCTGGAATCCTCTTTCCCGTTTGTTAGTCTTGTCTGAGAAGTTGGTTTAATCTGACATAAGTCGAGTGAAATCGGAAGCTTGCTAAGCTCTGGCCTCTACCGGTGTTGGAGACCAAGCTTAAACAGGAGCTACTGTTCCCATGGTTTGCCTTCGGTGTCTTCCACTGTTTTTACGCCTATGTGCATGGCCGCTTTGGCCAGCATGTTGGCACTCACGGGAGCCGTCATTAGCAAAAATACGGTGATCAGGATTTCCGAGATGCCGACCCCCTCTCCAATGGCGCTGAAATAGATAACTGAGCTGAGCATGATAGCGCCCACGCCAACGGTGGTAGCCTTGGTTGGGCCGTGCAGCCGGGTATAAAAATCTGGAAGTCGGGCCAAGCCGATGGCACCGATCAGAGTAAAGGCACCACCGAACACCAGTAGGGCCGAGATAGCGTATTCTGCCAATGGGCTCATGATTCTACTCCAGTTTTACTCAATGACGCTGCCGCGTTTCAGGTATTTGGCCATAGCCACAGTGCTGACAAAGCCCATAACCGCAATCAACAAGGCAGACTCAAGGTACATGCGTGTGCCTAGTGTTATGCCCAGTAGGATAATCAAGGCAATAGCGTTGATGTACAGTGTATCAATGGCCAAAACCCGATCGGGTTCATCCGGTCCTTTTATCAAGCGGTAAACGTTTAACAGTGCGGCCACAGTGACCATGGCGATGGATAAATACAGAGCGATGACGATCATTGGAACATCTCCATCAGCGGCTTTTCGTAGCTGTTGTAAATGGCGTCAATAACTTCCTGATCGTTGGTGGCGTCCAATGCGTGGATCAGTAGGGTTTTGTTGTCATCGCTTACGTCTGCACTAACGGTTCCGGGTGTGAGCGAGATGGTGCTGGCGAGAATGGAGATTGCCAACGGGTGGTCAAGCCGCAGAGGGTAGCTAATAAATGCTGGCCGTGGGTTACGGGGGGTCAGAATAAGCCAGGCGACTGAAAAACTCGCGATCACAATGTCCTTCAACACCCGTAGAATATAAGCAGGCATGCGCCAGACCTTCACAAACGCTGGCCGCTCTGGCCAAAAACCGTGTGTTATCTGAGGGATCAACCAGGCCAGAATAAGGCCGACAACAACACTGCCGCCGGATACGCCATCGCTGAGTATTTGCCAGATAAGAAATAGAATGAGGCTCAGCCAGGGTTGAGGAAAGCTCAGGCGATCAAACATCAGTTTATCTCCCCGACCAGTGGATTTTGTGGAACGTGCATAGGTGTTTGCAGAATATTGATATAGTCCTGATTGTTATGCAGTTGTTCTGCTGTTGCACGGGTGAAGTCACTCAGGGGGCCAGCCAGCACAACGATGAGCATGGTGAGGCAAGTTAATATTCCGGTGGAAACCGCTACTCGGTTGTTCATGGGTTCTGGGGTTTCCAGATGGCCATCTACGTTCCACCAGAAAACAATGCTGCCAGCGCGACTGTAGGCGATCAGCGTGAGGAAGCCGCCAACCAGCAAAACACCCCAGAGCCAAGCCATTTCAGCGCTGGGCTCTACGGACTTAAGAATAAGCAATTTGCCGAAGAATCCGCTCAGAGGTGGCAACCCGGAAGCGGCTACTGCTCCGATAAGGAACAGCACGCTTAGGAAGGTTCTGTGGTGCATTTTGGGTGCAGTTATGATTTTGTCTGCCGCGGTACCTCGCTGGCTCGCCACCAATTCGGCCACTAAAAACAGAGCGGCAACGGTCCAAGTGGTGCTCACCAGATAAAACAGAGCAGCCGATAAGCCTGCCTCAGAGCCGAGAGCGATGGGGGCGAGTAGTGTGCCTACGGAAATAATAACCTGCCAGGCGACTAAGGTTTTGAGGTTGTCAGCGCCCAAGGCCCCAATGACACCCATGCTGAGCGTGACCAATGCTAGAGGGAAGAGCCAATCCATACCCAAATTGGCGAGCTCACCAGCATCGTCCCCGAATATTAACGGGTAGATTCTCACAATGGCGTAGATACCTACCTTGGTCATCACCGCAAACAGGGCGGCAACAGGGGCGGTTGCTCTGGCGTATGCCTTGGGTAGCCAAAAACAGAGTGGCAGGATGGCTGCTTTCAGGGCGAAAACAACCAGTAGCATCATGCCTCCCGCCTTAACAAGGTTTAGGTTGCTGCCAGTCACCTGTGGAATTTTTACAGCCAGATCCGCCATGTTCAGGGTGCCAGTAACGCTGTAAATCATGCCGACGCTGATCAGGAATAAGGCCGACCCTGCCAGATTGAGAACCACGTAGTGAAGCCCGGGCACAGTGCGGGATGTTCCGCCGCCGTGCATAAGCAACCCGTAGGAGGCAATAAGCAGAACCTCAAATGCAACGAAAAGGTTAAACAAGTCGCCGGTGAGAAAGGCAATATTCAGCCCCATCAGCTGAAACAGAAACAATGTGTGGAACTGGCGGTTACCTTCATCGGCACCGCCGCTTGCATAAATGTGGCAAAACAGGCCAAGAACCGCTGTTAACACCAACATCAAGGCGGCCAGCCTGTCGAGCACCAGCACAATGCCAAAAGGCGGTTGCCAGTTGCCGAAGGCATAAACGCGGTAGCTGCCATCGCTAGCAAGCGCCAACAATACAACAGCGGACACGAGCATAAGCACGGTAGTCGCAATTGCCAGAGTGCGGCGTAGGCCGATCGGGGCATACCCCATGAACACCTGAAGAATACCGCCGAGCAGCGGAATCAAAATCGGAGCAATAAGCCAGTGAGTCATTTACTGCTTACCTCTTGTTCAACTTTGGAGGCTGCTGTGGTGGCTTCACGTCGACCGTCCACATGGTCGTTTTCGTTGTCTGCCAAGTTGCGCAGCGACAGAACAACTAGGAACGCTGTCATGGCAAAACCAATAACGATGGCCGTGAGCACCAGAGCTTGAGGCAAAGGGTCAGAGTAGCTCGCAGTAGTTCCGATGACGGGCTGCTGGCCTGTGGCAAGGCGCCCGGAGGCGAACAGGAATAGGTTCACACCATAGGAAAGCAGTGTCAGTCCCATGACCACTGGGAACGTGCGAGCGCGAAGCAACAGGTAGACCCCCGATGTTGTTAAGGCACCGATTGCGATTGCAAATAACAGCTCCATTACGCGCCCTCCATTTTGCTTTTGATGGCCGAATGAGGCGACAGCCGGCCGATGCTGACCAATGCCAACAAGGTTGCACCGATCACCGCTAGGTAAACGCCTAAATCAAACACCAGAGCCGAAGCAACTTCGAACTTGCCAACCACAGGCCAGGTTATGTAGCCAAATGTGGTTGTCAGGAAGGGGTACCCGAAGGCCAGACTGCCAGCCCCCGCGATGGTGGCAAACAATAGACCGAGACCAATCACGTTGTGGTACCGGAACGGAATACGATCCTCGGTCCACACCATGCCACTGGCGATATACTGAAGAATCAGCGCCACGGAGGTAATCAATCCTGCAATAAACCCGCCCCCGGGAAGGTTGTGCCCGCGTAGGAAGATATAGGCAGACACCATTAGTGCCAACGGCAGCATGGGTCGGGCAATCTGTCGTAGCATTAAGGGGTAGTGATCCCGTGTCCAAGCATGCCCCAGACCATCTCCCGGCGGGGGAGTCAGAGCGGTGTTTTTCAACATGGCGTAGATACCAAGTGCCGCGATGGCTAACACCGTTATCTCGCCGAGTGTATCGAAGCCACGGAAGTCGACCAGAATCACGTTAACCACATTGGTTCCACCGCCGCCCGGTTTACTGTTTTCTAGGAAGAACTCGGAGATAGAGCTGAATGGCTGGGTCAACATGGCCAGCGTAATCAGGGTCATGCCAGCACCGGCCGCCAGAGCAATCAAAACGTCGCGTACGCGGCGGCTTCGAGAGCTTTCCATGGGTGTCCAAGATGGCATGTAGTAAAGCGCCAGCATGAGCAGCACAATCGTGACAACTTCAACCGAAAGCTGCGTCATGGCGAGATCCGGCGCAGAGAAGCGGGCGAACGCTAACGCTACGATCAGTCCAACAACGCTGAGAAGTACCAGCGCGTAAAAACGCTCTCGGTGCCAGAGTGCGGTTGCCAGAGCTGCAATGATAAGCACACCGGCGGCAATGCCCGTTGGCCAATCCACAGGGCTTAGCCCGTTTTCGCCAATAAAGAAGCCATGCTCTGCAAGCGGCATTATCGTTACCGCAATAACGCTAACTACCAGAAGCATGGCGTAACGCTGCAAGGAGCCGTTTTCGAGCCATTTGGTAAAGCTGCGAGCCATGTCTTCAATTTTTGAAACTGCAAACTCGAACACAGCTTTGCCGTCCACTTCCTTAAGTTGGGCGTGGAAGTCGAAAAAGCGCTGGCGTTGGGTGTACATAAGCAGGCCACCAAAGAAGGCGAGAAAGCTCATCAGCAGTGGCAGGTTAAAGCCATGAAGAATCGCAAGCTGATAATCCGGCACATCGCCGCCAAGGGTCGCAGATGCCGCGGAATACAACAGGGGGCCAACGGAGACAGTTGGGAAGACGCCAACCATGATGCAGGCGAATACAAGAATCTCAACGGGAAACTTCATGTAACGGGGCGGTTCATGGGGCGGGAACTTGGGTAGATCCACCGGCTTACCGTTGAAAAACACGTCGTGAACAAAGCGGGCCGAGTAGGCAACCGCAAAAATGCCTGCCAGAGTTGCAACAATTGGCGGAATCCAGGCCCAGAGGCCAGGAAGATTGAGCTGTAGCGATTCGGCGAAGAACATTTCCTTACTGAGAAAGCCGTTCAGCAATGGGACACCCGCCATGGATGAGGCTGCTACCATGGCCAGAGTTGCTGTGTGGGGCATATAGCGCCAAAGCCCGTTGATTCTCCGCATATCGCGGGTGCCTGTTTCATGGTCGATGATACCGGCAGCCATGAACAATGAAGCCTTGAAGGTGGCATGGTTGATTACGTGGAATATCGCCGCAACAGCAGCCAACTGAGTACCCATGCCTAATAGCAGAGTAATTAAGCCCAGATGGCTAACGGTTGAATAGGCGAGTAGCCCTTTCAAATCGTGTTTGAACATGGCGATATAAGCGCCAAGAAGCAGTGTGGCCATGCCGGTAAAGCTGACCATATAGAACCATTGCTCGGTTCCCGCCAAAGCTGGATATAAGCGTGCCATCAAGAAGATACCCGCTTTAACCATGGTGGCGGAGTGCAGGTAAGCAGAGATCGGAGTAGGCGCCTGCATGGCATGGGGCAGCCAGAAATGGAACGGGAACTGGGCTGACTTGGTAAAAGCGCCAAGCAAAACGAGAGTTAACGCTACGGGATACAAAGCATGGGCTTTGATCTGGTCGCCCGCGGCAAGCACATCGTCCAACTCAAAGCTGCCCACAATATTGCCGATGAGCAAAATACCGCCCAGTAGCGCCAGCCCGCCGCCGCCGGTTATCGCCAACGCCATCCGCGCGCCGCGCCGGGCATCCTGTTTGTGTGTCCAGAAGCTGATCAACAGAAAGGAGGTCAGGCTAGTGAGTTCCCAGAAAATGAGCATCAAAAGCAGGTTGCCAGAGAGCACTATGCCCAGCATGGAGCCTTTGAAACATAGAAGCAGGGAGTAAAACTTGGCCACGTTCTCACTGGCTTTGAGGTAGTAGTGAGAATAAATAATAACCAACAGGCCGATAACAAGAATCAGCAGTGCGAAGAGAAGCGCTAGGCCATCAAGGCGAAAACTGAAGGAGAGCCCGAGAACCGGCAGCCACTCATATGTGTGAAGCACCGTGCCGCCTGCTGAAAGAACAGACCAGTGTGGAAATAGCGCGGCCAGCGCAATCAGTGCAGGGACGGATGATGCTATTGCGATAGCGGTTCGCCCACCCTGAGCAAATAGAGGGGCGGCTATGGCACCCAAAAATGGCAGTAGTACAACCAGCGGTAGCGACATCGCAACCTCGTTAGCGGTTTTCTTTTCTTATGAATGGAGATGGCTTATGAGCCTGAGTCTAGCCTCCCGTTGCCCACCCTGCATAAATCGCATCAAGACGATTTGGTTAGGCAGCAAGAGAGTGATCAGCGAAAGGCCGGTGGGTCTGGAAAGTAAGGTAAACGCCCGCGTTGCCGCGCGATGTCAGCGGTAATAGGGGGGCGATTGATCTGCATGCAGCCGAAGGACCTTGCGGTCATGGTTGCTCCGTTAGTAAAACCTGATATCCGATGATACGTGCCCGTGCTCGTAGGTCAAGTCAACTTGTGATCAATCAAGCGCAGAATGGGTATTTGGAAGTGACGTGGAAGGGCATAGAGAGGCTCATTTTTGTCGTCTGGTTTTGTCACCTTTGCGCTACTTGGCGGATTTGAGCGCATTGAAAATTGCTTCGGCCTCTGCTTCCAGCACCATGCTACGCAGACTGTTGCCTTGTTGGGTTGCCTGCTCAACCTGTGCAAGCTTCATGGTGTACAATCTGTTCAGAACTTCAAGCTGGGTTTGTTGAACTGGTGCGTTCATGGCACATTTCTCCCGCATGACACCTGTCAGTATAATTTACAGAAATATCCGGCCAGCGGCCGTTTTGGTAATTCGATGCATAACCTGGGCCAAGCGCTCGGCTCGTAGTTAGCGCCCAAACCGAGATCGGTAGGCTCCGGGAGCCAATCCGGTTTGCTTGCGAAATAGGCGACTAAAAGAGCTGACGTCTTCGTAGCCAACCAGCCGGGTAACCTCCTCCACGGCCAACCGCGAGTTTTCCAAATGCCGACGAGCGGCTTCGATCCGTATGGATTGCAGATAGCCTGTCGGTGTTTCACCAGTCGCAAGCTTGAACCGACGTATCAGTGAACGCGTTGTCAAACCACTGAAAGCGGCAAGTGATTGCAGGCTTATGGCTTCTCCATAATGGCTATCCAACCAGTCCTGAAGTGTTAGGATCACCGAGTCTGAATGGTACCGCTTGGTTTGAAGTCCGCTGTAGGGTGCCTGACTATTACGCCCCGCATCGATAACAAATGCTTTGGCCAACTCACGGGCAACCTGAGCACCTGCATAGCGTTCTATAAGGTGCACGCCCAAGTCCCACCACGCCATGCCGCCACCGGCACACGCAATGTGGCCATCTACAGTGACCAGTTTGTCTGGAATCAGGTTTACTTGTGGGTAGCGCTGGCGAAAACTGTTACTGAAACCCCAGTGCGTGGTGGCTTCTCTATTGTTCAGCAGTCCCGCTTCCGCTAGAAGAAACGCTCCCGTGCAGTTGCTGGCCAGTTGAACTTGGCTGATGCTGTTTCTATTCGGGGCACTGAACTGGCTCAGCCAGATAATTAGATCCGGATTTGCCATCAGTACTTGATCAATTGGCGCCCCGATGGTTGGTACGATCACCAAATCGGCGTTCTCCGTTGTCTCTGTATCTAGCTCTTCCCAACTTCCATCTGAAAGCAAAGTGATGCCATTGATGCAGCGGCAGGGATCTCCGTTACGGGTTAGCAGGCGGGTGGTGAAACGTGGTTCTGGGAACTCACCATGAATTCGTGCCCAGGTGACACCGGCCAGACGGAATAAGTCAATTATCCCTGTGATGGCACTGGCTAAAGCGCCGTCAAAACCAATAATTGAAACTTTTTGCATGAATTCTCTCGGTCGAGCAACTCTATTAAGGCGACGGTGGATGGCGATATTGGCCATGATTGTGTCATAAATGACGGTTCCCAGAAAAACCCGGTTGTGAGAGCCTGTATACAACCAAAAAGTTCTCCAGCCAATTATCAGGAAGCTGCACCAATGACCGATACACTGATAGACCGCCGTGATTTGGCGTTCCAACTTTACGAAGTGCTTGATACCGAAAGCCTGATAAACCGCGACCGGTTCAACGAGCATAATCGCGATACCTTTGATGCCGTCATTGAAACTGCCGATAAAATGGCTAGAGAGAAGTTTGCCAATCACAACAGTGCGGCAGACAAAGATGAGCCAAAATTCGTCAACGGCCAGGTCGAAATGCTTCCTGAAGTGAAGCAGGCCTTTGATGCCTACGCCGAGGCGGGGTTTATTGCGGGGCGTTATGACTATGAATTGGGCGGCATGCAGCTCCCCGAGACCGTCATGGCAGCTTGTAACGGTTTTTTCACCGCCGCTAACCCAGGAACCGCAGGTTATCCATTCTTGACCACAGCGGCTGCAAACCTTATCCGTGTGTTTGGTAACGAATCCCAAAAAGCCAGCTTTCTACCCAACATGCTCAGTGGCCGTTACAGCGGCACCATGGCCCTCACGGAGCCACATGCTGGCTCATCTTTGGCGGACATTCGCACTTCTGCCACGCCAACCGATGATGGCCACTACCTTATCAAAGGCGCAAAAATCTATATATCCGGTGGTGAACAGAGCATTACCGAAAACATTGTTCACATGGTGCTCGCCAAAATCAAAGGCGCGCCAGCCGGTGTAAAAGGCATTTCCCTGTTTATCGTTCCCAAGTTCCGGGTGGATAGCGATGGAAATCCGGCGGATCGCAACGGCGTGAGCCTTGCTGGCCTGATCCATAAGCTCGGATATCGCGGCACCACCTCCACAGCCCTAAGTTTTGGTGATGATGCACCTTGCCACGGTTATCTGGTTGGAGAGCCCCATCAGGGTCTGAAGTACATGTTCCAGATGATGAATGAAGCCAGAGTAGGTGTAGGCTTTGGCGCGGCGGTGATTGGGTATCGCGGATACATGCACAGTCTTGAGTACGCCAAAGACCGGCTGCAGGGCCGTAAGGCGTCGGAAAAGAACCCGGAAAGCCCACAGGTACCGATTATTGATCACGCGGATGTGCGTCGCATGTTGCTGGCTCAGAAGGCATACAGTGAAGGCGGCTTGGCACTTTGCCTCTACGGTGCGCGTTTGATGGATGATCAACACACTCATCCGAATGAGCAGAAGCGAATCGAAGCAGGCAAGCTGCTTGACCTGCTTACGCCTGTGATCAAAACCTGGCCATCAGAGCATGGGCCGAAAGCCAACGACTTGGCGATTCAGGTTTATGGTGGTGCTGGCTACACCCGTGAATATCCCGTGGAACAGTGCTGGCGCGATAACCGTTTGAACCCCATCCATGAGGGCACTACCGGCATACAGGGCTTGGACCTGCTAGGCCGTAAGATTTGGCAGGATCAAAGCCATGGCTTGCAGCTGCTTATGCAGGAGATGCAGGTAGATTTGCAGGCTGCTACAACGGATCGCTGTCAGCAGTGGGCGTTGTCGTTAAGTGAGACGCTGCAACAGGCCGTTAAAGTGACTCAAAATCTGGGTAAATCTCTAATGAGCGGCGAGGTGGACAAAACGCTGGCGAACGCTTCCTGCTACTTGCATCTGTTCGGGCACATCATTGTAGCTTGGATGTGGCTGCGTCAGGCTAACGCAGCGGCTAATGCGCTGGCGTCTGCCAATACTGATGATGAGCGCAACTTCTATCAGGGCAAGCTTCAGGCTGCTCAGTATTTCTTCCATTGGGAGTTGCCAACGGTTGCTCAGGATTTGGTGTTGTTGCGGAATATGGATGACACGTGTTTGAACATGAAGGCTGAGTGGTTCTAGGTTTGGAGTAAGCACAAGCGGTGGGGGTCACCTCC
>NZ_JAHKPV010000019.1:572643-573564 GCF_018860765.1 Marinobacter salexigens | reverse complement strand
TTCCCGGGAGGTGACCCCCACCGCTTGCGCGGACGCTCTGTAGATGACTACCAAACGTTAAAAAAACAGCTGTTCACTAACTATAGGTGCCACCGATGTCACTGGTTAACGTAACAAAGAAAAACCATATCCTGCTCATAGGGCTAAACCGCCCGGAAAAAATGAACGCCATGAACAGGGCCATGTACCACGAAATCGCCGCGGCTTATTACCTGCTGGAGCACGATGACGATTTGAGAGTGGGCCTGATGTATGCCGAAGGCGACCACTTTACCAGCGGTTTGCAGTTAGATGATTGGGCAGGCGTATTTGCAAACGGTAAGGGAATAGAACCGGCGGAAGGCGAGCTGGATCCGTTCCATATCACCGGCGATGGCCTCAGCAAGCCTGTGGTTTTTGCCGCTCAGGGTATTTGTTTTACCTGCGGTGTTGAGATGATGCTGAACACAGATATTCGTGTTGCAGCAAAAGGCACCCGGTTTGCACAGTTAGAAGTCAAACGTGGCATCTTCGCCTGCGGTGGTGCCACTATCCGCCTGCAACGGGAAATTGGGTGGGGCAATGCCCAGCGCTACCTTCTAACCGGCGATGAATGGACGGCAGCGCAAGCTTATGAGTGGGGCTTGATACAGGAGTTGGTCGAGCCCGGAGAGCAGTTCAATACCGCTCTGGAAATCGCTGAAAAGATCGCCAGTGCCGCACCTCTTGGTGTGCGAGGCAGCCTGAGGTCCTCCAAAATTGCGGTAAGCGAAGGTCAGGAAGCAGCCAAGCAGCGACTCTTCCCGGATTTGCAGCCAGTGATGGCCAGTGAGGATGTAAAAGAAGGCATCCAGTCTTTCCTTGAGCGGCGAGAAGCAGTGTTCAAAGGAAAGTAAGGCAGGCGCTGCGAAGTTTGAAGCTGCTGGTGGGCTCTGCCTCTCA
>NZ_JAHKPV010000019.1:315971-572546 GCF_018860765.1 Marinobacter salexigens | reverse complement strand
TGAGAGGCAGAGCCCACCAGCGGCCCGCACCAAAAGTTCGAGGCCAGCAACCCCGAGCTCGAGTTTCCGAATATTTGGAGTCAGGCAGCCTTCTCCGAAGGCGAACTAGCCTCTTCCTCCCGACGAGCAGCAGCCTTGGCCGCCACCTCAGCAGCATAATCTGCATACTTCGCCATCAGCTCCGCTTTGCGGTCCGGGTCCCAGTTGATCTTGCTCAGATCGCCCTCGTAGTGATCGATCACCCGCTTATCCATCGTCTCGTACCACCACTGCGGCACATAAGCGGGCATTAACATAGATGCATAGCCACCCGGTAACTGCGGAGCTTTCTCAAAATGACGTAAAGCCTGATAACTGCGCTGCGGGTGGGCGTGATGGTCTGAGTGACGCTGCAACTGATATAAAAACAGATTCGTCACAATATGATTGCTGTTCCAGCTGTGCTCAGGTTGGGTGCGTTGATACTTCCCGTTTTTATCTTTCTGGCGCAGTAGCCCGTAGTGCTCAATGTAATTCACACTCTCCAACAAACTGGCACCATAAACCGCTTGAGCCGCAAGGAACGGAGCGGCCCGAGGCCCACAAACCAAGGTCGTCGCACCAAAGAAACCAGCGCTCATGGCCCAGCCCTGAAGTAGCTCGTTATCCAGAGACCAGAACCCCTTGCCTTTGCGGCCCAAGCGTTCCTTCTCAATCTCCACCGCAGACTTCATACCGCCAAACACTGTACGCGGTAAGAACTTCCAAAAGCTCTCGCCCATACGACTACTGGCGGGATCTTCCGGCGTCGCGACGCGTTTGTGATGGCCAAAGTTATGCTCAACAACAAAATGGGTGTAGCCCGTTGGTGCCAATGCGGCCATGGCCAGAAGTTTGTTGAATTTATTGGATTTGTGGCCCAATTCGTGAGCCGTATTAATGCCAACTCCGTTGATGGCGCCAACAGTCAGCGTTAGACCAATCTTATCCTCAACCGGTGTGTTCTTGCGGCTAGCAAGCCAAGCACCCATCACCGTCATCGCATACTGGGTGGGAATGAACGCCTTAACGATGCGGTTGTAATATTTGTCTTGTTCCAGAGAACTGACTGCCGATTCCGGCGGGTTGCTCTTGTCTTCCCCAATGGCGCGGTCCAACGCTGGAATAACACCATGAACCAATGCAGGCCCAGTCCAAGCAAGCACCTTGAGCTTTTTAGGTGCTATCGCGTAACCGGTTAGCGCCGCCAAACCTATACCGGGCAGGGCGGGCCCGAGTAGCCAGAGATATCGCTTGGGGTCTTTCCACTTTCCAACAACGTTGGTTGCTGTGGGGTTCTCTACTGGTGTATTGGCTGTTTTTGAATCCGGTTTTAAACCAACGGTGTCATGGGTTTTGGCATTCATTGTTGTTCTCCATTGCAGTGCGCGTTGTATGAATTTATGTCGGACAATATTGCAATGCAACAATAATAAATATTGTTTGGGAGGTTGGCGCAAAATGACAAGGCGGGTTCGGGGGTGTGGGTTAGTTGGCTCGATCGTGAATTTTCGTTCCTTTTCAGACCTTTACAGGCAGTTTTATAGGCGCCGGCTAAACAAAGGGTAATCTGCAAGTAATTGTGTGGTGCCGAACATGGCCTTACCCTGTACACGGTTACAAACGTTTACCGACAGAGGGATATGTGATGAATAAGTTAACTCTCAGCGCTTTTATTATGTTTTTGACTTTGGGTCTTGCTGCTTGCAGCTCCGAGGACGAGGGAGCTGATTTTGATAAAGCTGCGGACAACGCTGAAGAAATGATGGACGATGCTGGCAATTCAATTGAAGAGACTTATGAAGAAGCTACCGGCCAAGACGAAGGTGTAATGGGCGAAATGAAAGAAGGCGTCGAAAACGCTGGCGAAGAAATGGGCGATGCTGCTGAAGATGCAGGCGACGCCATCGAGGAAGGTTATGACGACGTAACTAAATAAGCGGCTAGTTACGCGCTTATTTGCCCTGGCGCTTACCACCTGCGCTTGGGCATTCCTGCTAGAGCACACCAAAACCGTTAGTCTTTTATAAAAGATTAACGGTTTTGTCTTTTTATCGTCCTCGCATTGTCATTTCGCCCGCCGATACTGCCTTTCTGACAACACCCCGGTTGTTGAATATTGAGAAAGACAAAGAGAGACAATATATGGCCAAGCATGACCTTGATCCCAATTATCTGGATCCCGATTACGAACCTGTTGTCAACCATGCCGGCAATAGGGCCTTCCAAGACGTGCTCGCGACGCGCATGCAGCGTCGAACTCTGATGAAAGGCGGCGTTGGCGCGGCTCTGGCCAGCCTTATGGGGGTTGGGCTTGCCGGTTGTGGAAGTGATAGCAAGAATGATGATGGAAACGGAACAACCGATCCAGATGGGGGTATGAGCAACGCAACCGAACTTGGATTTGAAGCTGTAGCTGTTTCAACTGCGAACTCTGTCGTTGTGCCAACAGGCTATACCGCCAAAGCGTTCTTGCCTTGGGGAACGCCGATTACTGGTTCCTACCCGGCTTTTAGGGCCGACGCTTCTAATTCGGGAGCGGATCAAGAGCAGCAGGTAGGCATGCACCACGACGGTATGCACTTCTTTCCGATTGATTTCAAAGCTGGTGGCAGCCGTTCTGACGAGGGGCTGCTGGTGATGAACCATGAGTACATCAACCAAAGTGCTCTACACCCGGACGGCCCCACTTATACCTCGAATAGTATGCGCCCTACCGATGAAGTGCGTAAGGAGGTAGCTGCTCACGGCGTGTCTGTTGTCCATATAAAACAAGACGGTGCAGGCAATTGGGATATTGTGTTTGGAAGCCCTTTCAATCGTAGGATTACGGGCAATACCGAGATGGATATCCGCGGCCCGGTACGTGGTTACCAGAAGCTTTCAACGCGTTTCAGTAAAGATGGCACTCAAACTCGCGGCACCTTGAACAATTGCTCAATGGGTTTGACGCCTTGGGGAACCTATCTTACGGCGGAGGAAAACTGGCACGGTTACTTTGCTAATGGCTCGGCAACGCCACCACGGGAACAAACCCGTCATGGCGTTGGAAGTGCCAGCCGCTATGACTGGGAGCTTGCTGAAGGTGGCGATGATCAATACGTTAGGTTCAATATAACGCCCACTGCCGAGAGCGCTGTGGACGACTATCGTAACGAGGCGAACACTTTTGGATACATGGTCGAAATCGATCCGTTTACGCCTGAGAGCAAACCTCAGAAGCGCACCGCTCTTGGTCGTTTTGGGCATGAGGGTGTGATCTTTGCACCCGTAGAAGAAGGCAAACCGGTGGTTTGCTATTCCGGCGACGATTCGCGTTTTGAGTATATCTACAAGTTTGTTTCTTCGCGGCCATACTACGCCGCAACCGCTAGCGGTTACCTGTTAGATGAGGGCACTCTGTATGTTGCGCGTTTTAACGAAGATGGCTCCGGCGACTGGCTCGCTTTAGCGCTTGATGATCCAGCGTTTATGGCCCGTGTGGAAGCAGCGCAGGGCACGATGGTTGGCGATGTGCAGTTTGAGGGCTTTGAAAATCAGGCGGATGTTCTTTTGAATACGCGTTTGGCTGCAGATATTGCCGGGGCTACGCCCATGGACCGGCCAGAGTGGGGCGCGGTTGATCCTAATACCGGTGAAGTCTATTTCACCCTAACTAATAATTCCAACCGCACCGAGGAACAGGTTGATGCCGCAAACCCTCAGGCAGAGAACCGCACGGGTCATATCATTCGCTGGAGCGAAGGTAGCAGCGACTTTGCAGCAACAAGCTTCCAGTGGGATATATTTGTCTTTGGCGGGACTCAGGGGACAGAAACGGTAGTAGACGGAGAAGTCGTTGTGTCGCTTACCGATGAGAATATCTTTAACAGCCCGGATGGTTTGTGGTTCGACTACAACGGGCGTCTTTGGATTCAAACTGATGGCTCCGACGCCCCGCCGTATCAGAATAATATGATGCTAGCAGCCAACCCTGCCACCCGGGATATCAGGCGCTTCTTCGTGGGGCCTCAGGGTTGTGAGGTAACGGGAGTCGTAACTACGCCGGATGTTAAAACCATGTTCGTGAATATTCAGCACCCAGCGAAGGACTGGCCTTTTGGTAACGAAGGTGACCACCCTCGGGATGCAACGGTTATCGTTACCCGCAACGATAATGGTGTTGTGGGCGCCTGAACGAAGATTTAACTCCCATAGAAAACCGCAAATCCGGCAGCCTGATCAAAGAGGCACGCGGGGTTTGCGGTTTTTTTGTTTAAGAAAGGTCTAATTTGGCCGTTATATTCATTAAATCAACTAAAGTATGAGTTATTAACCCGCTTCAATTCCCTAGTCTCTAAATTGGCCGGATAACCGTGTACCCATCAGTAACAATAACAATGACGAGGTTTTTATGGGGTTGCTTAATCGTGCAACTGTGTTTTGGGGAGGCGCAATCAGCATCGTTCTTGCGTTTGCCTCTGCTTTGGTGGCGCCCTTGTTAGGTTTGGACCCGACATCGCTGGTAATAGGCTTGGTTATCGGCCTTGTGGCTGCTGCGGGCTTTTTGATTGTTAGAGTTTTGGAGCCGATTGACCGTGGCCTCAATGATTTGAATAGTGGCGCACTGGAAGAAGATCACCCACTTCGATCCCGCTGTCAGGCGCTCCTTGCCGACGCCCAATCGGGGCGGGCTTTAGTGGAGGCGCTTTCCGGGAGTGCGGATAAAAATGCTATATCAGCGGCGCAGGTATCGTTCGCTGCCGATCAGCTCAAAGGACAGCTTGAGCGCCAAGTTCAAGAAACTGCCCAGATGGCAGACTATGCTGGGCAGATTACGGAAACCGTGCGGGAATCCTCACAACAAGCAACCGAAGCCTCCACCATGGCTCTGCAGAATCGGCAGACCAGTACAGAAGGTCGTCAGGCGCTCACTGCGGCAATCGAGAGCATTCGGGTGGTGCATCAGCAGTCCAGCGAAAACCTGCGACTAATTCAGGAGCTTAACGATAAATCTAACAAGATTCAGGGTGTAACCGCTACCATTCAGGGCATTGCGGAACAAACCAATCTACTGGCGCTGAATGCGGCTATTGAAGCGGCCCGGGCCGGTGACCAGGGGCGCGGCTTTGCCGTAGTTGCCGATGAGGTTCGGCAGCTGGCGGGGCGCACAGCTCAGGCAACGGGTGAGGTAGCGGAAACCCTGCAGGAGATTCGCTCCGATACTGCGTTGATTGTGACCCGCATCGAAGACCTGGCCCGCAGTGTTGAGGAGGGCTTAGATTCCGTAGAAACCGTTGGCGAGCGGCTTGATCAAATAAGGGATCAGTCAAATCGAGTGCAGCAACAGGTGGCACGCATTGCTGAAATTGATCAGAACAACGAAGTTAGCCTAACTCATGTTTTTTCTGCCATTGAAACCGTTAGAGATCAGATCTCTGAAAGTGATACCAACGTTGTTTCTCTTGCGGAACAGGCCGCTACGCTGATGGAGCTTGCGGAAGTAGGCAATGCGGCCTTTGCGTTAAATAGTGTTTCCAGCTATCACCGGTTTTTTTACGATCAGGCGTGTGCGGGCGCTGAGCACATCGGAGAAATTTTTGAGAAGGCTGTGCGCGATGGCAAACTCACTGAAAACACGTTGTTTGATAAAACAAGAAAACCGATCCCCGGTACTCAGCCTGCCAAATATTCAAGCAGCTTCGATGCGTTTACTGATCAGTTTTTGCCTGAGGTTCAGGAAAAGATAAAGGCTTCGCATCCGGCGCTGGTATTTGCGATTGTTGCGGCTCCGGATGGCTACATTCCGACCCATAACAGGGATTTTGCCCATGCGCCCACCGGAGACCCAGATGTTGATCTGGTGCGCAGTCGCAGCAAGCGTTTGTTTAATGATCGTACAGGCATCCGTTGTGGCAGCCATACCGCAGATATGTTGCTGCAGACCTATAGGCGCGATACCGGCGAAGTAATGCATGATCTTTCGGTACCGATATATGTAAATGGACGGCACTGGGGTGGTTTCCGGCTTGGATACCGTCCAGATAATCACTGATCCTGTGGCTGGGAAAACCGCTCAATGGCTTGTGATAGACTCTGGGATTACACTTAAAAAGGAGAGATGCCTTGGCAGATCCGGAATACATTCCTGTCGATGATGACGCGGATGAGTTGTCACGCAGAACTGATCCTGCACGTAATCTTGCGGTTGTTGTCTACATACTTCAGGGGTTATCGTTTTTTCTAGGAGGCATTACCGGGCTGGCGGGTGTAATCATCAATTACATAAAACTGGATGATGTTCGCGACACTTGGGTTGAGCCGCACTTCCGGTGGCAGATTCGCACCTTCTGGATAGGCTTGCTGTGGACCGTTATTGGTGTTGTCACCAGCTTTATTATTATCGGGTGGTTCATTCTCATTGGTATCGCAATATGGGTTATCTACCGCATTGTAAAGGGCGCCTTAGCGCTGAATGACGGCAAAGCACCCGGTTTAAATAGCTAGTCGAGGGCTGGGTAGCCTAGCCCTCGGTCACTTCTTTGAGCCGAATGGCACTAAGAGTTCCAGCTAGGCCCATCAAGCCAAGTACCACAATCACCGCTGAGTTTGATATCAGTGAGAGCAGGGCAGTTAGCCCTCCGGTTGCAAGTAACAAAAAGCCGATCACAGTATTGCTGACGGCAGTGTAATCTGTGCGCTTGTTGCCCCCTGCCATATCTACCAAGTAGGTTTTTCGGCCCAGTCTCACGCCTGCATGGGCAATGCTCAATGTAAAGAAGGCTAGTGGGTAAAACCAGCCGTTGCCAACACCTGTGCCGGCAAACATGGCGGTTAGACCAACGCCCAAACACACCGCACTGGCAATAGCCGCGCCACGAATCATTACTCGCCGGCTGGAAGTATCTGCCATCCAGCCCCAAAAGCTGGCGGATACCGAGCTGGCCAAACTACTCGCCAAAAGAAACACGCCAAGCATTAAACCAGTATCCGATTCCTTCTGAGCCAGTACAACGAAATAGGGCGAGGCCAGTGCCGAGCACAGTAGCAAAGCACGAGTGATAACAAAGTTTCGAAAGGGTGCGTCATCGCGCAGCAGCGACAGGCTATGCAGAGCTTCAGCGAGAGCGTTACCGCCGCCACCAGTCTCCCCCTCATGTTCATCGACACCAGCAAACAGCAGCCCGGCAATGATCCACAACGCGGCGGCGAGCAGAAGTAACAGACTATAAAATGCCAAAGTGGGGTCGCCGCGCTCCCAGAACAGTAACACCGTTAAAACAACAGTAGCGGTGCCGCCTATGGTGGCCGCAAGGCCCGAGAGCCTACCTCGGCGAGTTTTCGGAATACACTTTCCCTGAACGTCTTTCATGGCCACAGAGCAGAAGCCCCGCGATAGAGAAAACACGATCAGCGCGGCAATAATGCCGCTACCGGCGGTATAGCCGTCAAGAAACCAGACGCAAGCAGCCATGGCCGAAACACTGGCCGCTTGACCTAAGCTGCCGAGAGTCCAGAACCATTTGCGCACAGGTTTACGGCGAACCCAGGCTGCGATCATCATCTGGGGCACCATAGAGCCGGATTCCCGGATGGGCACAAGCCATGCCACCAGTGCGGGCGCTCCAATGGCGCTCATCAACCAAGCAAGCACCGTTTTGGGGCTGATCAGCAGGTCGCCCAGCTTGGTCAACACGTTGGCTGCCAAAATCAGGAAGAAATTTCGAGGTACCACATGGCAGGCTTCCGCCGGGATGTCTTTGCAGACACGGGCGTCCTCTTCGTTGGCAATCAGGCTATAGAGCCGGTCGACTGAGCGTTCCAGAGTGCCGGTTGCTGCGTCGGTGCTTTCTTGTGGCGATATATTGTTCTGTGAAGGTGTCTGTTGCTGGGACAAGCCGGCGTCCTCCGGAAAATGGATAGCCAAGGATACCAGCCGGGCAGGCGCTCCTGAACCCCGGAATACGGTCCTGACCCCCGGAATAAAGCCCTGAACTCTTAAAGTACAGATTACGGGCTTTTACACCAGATGATGGTCCCACTGAACGGGCATGCTGGCGACCTCTACGCCCGGCTTTCCCTTGCCCATGCGAACCAGCTTGCCACGCCCTGAGGACACCAGAAAATCCCCACCTGCCAGTGCTTCAACGCCAGCACAGTCTGCAATGGCGCTTTTTTCAATCACCTCTCCAGTGCGTCCATTGAAGATCAGAGCTGTGCCTCCAATCGGAGAGGCAATGGCGACCAGTTCGTTCTCCGGATGCGCAACTATGCTGGCAATATAATTACCCAGCTCCCGGTGAACGGACTCACCAAAGTCAACCTCTTCATAATGCCCATTGTGGTAGCGGGCGACGAGCGGCGGTAGCTCGTGGATTGGGCCTTGGTATTGATAGGCTGCGAAAACGGTGCCGTTTGGCGACACATCGACATGCCGGGTACTGAGTTGGTGGTGGGATGGCCGGAACCGAGCGAGAATATTGCCTGAGACTCTATCCATCATCACCAGTGCAGGCTTCATGGTAGGCAGGTTTAGCTTGATGCGATCGTAATCCGGATGAGTAAGTATGCCCCCCAATCCCACCACCAGTGTTTGGCCGTCTGGATGCATGGTGATCTGATGTGGGCCTATGCCGTTCAGCTCAAAGGTATCCACCCGTCGATAATTTTGATGGCTATCGTAAACTGCGATAATGCCTTCTCCGGGTTCATAGCGGTTAACGGGAGCGTACAAATAGCGACCGTCTGGCGAGAATACGCCATGACCCACAAAATGCTCGCCTTTGACCGCTTCAATGCGGTGCCGTTGTTCGCCCGTTTTGCTGTTAAGTACGTAGAACGCCCAGCCAGGCCTGCGTTCAAAGAACAGTACTTCGGCGGTGCCCGGTCGGTTGCAGCCGCTATGGCAGCGAGTATTAACCGGGGCCTGCCATAGCATTTGCCCACTCGGGGCTATGGCGCCCACCGCAAATCGACCGTCTGCCAAACCGATTGCCCCCGTGTACTGCTGTGGGCTATTGCTGCCAGCTTTGCGCGGTAGCATACCGCAACCTGAGAAGGTGAGTGCTGCGCTACCAGCAAGCGTGGCCTTAATCAGGCTTCTGCGAGTCAGTTCAGGCATTGGCTGCTCCTCAGTCACCATCGCTGGAGTTAAAGCCGCGTACAACTCCAAGCTCAACCGCAGCCCGATCATTCACCAGAGCAGTGAGCTGTGTGAGGTCTACATAAAGGCTTTGAAGGGGTTTGAATGCGTTGTCGTCAGACAGCAACGGTGCCATCGGGCGATCGAGTTCGGGAAAGTTAGCGAGTACTTCCTCAAATTGTTGCTCAATCCGTTTAGCCAAGTCGGTTTGCTCACGATCATTAAGGAGCTTTGAAAAGGCTGGCATGAAGTGCTTCTTTAGCCCCTGAACACTTGCGTCTGCGGCGATTAGGCTGGCTCCGCTGCGCCATGCATCAGCGCTGTAAATCGAGCGCTTGCCATTGCCGCGCAACCCCATGGGTGTGGCCAGACGACGCTCCTCAAGAATTTCCAGTCCAGCCATGGCGGCACGAATAGTTGTATCTGTGTACTGCTCGCTGCCAAGGTAGTTGCTCTGAAAACCTTTCCAATCATTAGCCAGCGTTTCGCCGTTGCGGGCGATATGACGGGTCACGGCCACTAGCAACTGACAACTACGCCCTGCCGGAAGGGCGCTTTCGCTTCTACTAAATGTCTGGTCGTAAAGCAGGTACTCAACCATTGGAAAGCCTTGTACGGCGACGCCGGACTCACCAATTTTTTCAGGTGTAATGGGTGCCTCGTCTTTGAGCAAATAGGAAGCTTTGCGCGCAACCAAATTTTTTGGGTCTGGCCAGAACTGGAATTGCCAGGCACGGTTATTTTCTTCTACAGGCCCAAAATCTATAAAGCGCACCTGCTGCCACGCGAGAAACGCATCCAACCAAAGGCGCTTAGTTGCCTCCAGCTCTTCAGAGGACGGGCTTTGGCAGTAGGTCTGCGCTTGGCTTTCCAGCGCTTGGCTCTGTGTTGCCAGACTCTGGTAGCCCGCTAGCATATCTTTATGCCATTGCGTTCGATAAACAGCTGTCGACTCATTGGCGCCGTTGGCGTCTGCTGCCATTAGTGGCGCGGTGATCAGTGACGAGGCCAGAAAGAGTGTCAGTATTAGTCGCTTCATATCAGGCTCCGTTAAAGTGAATTCAGGAAGTTGAGCAGAGCTTGTCGGTTGTCGGCGCTGAATTGGCTGAATTGGGCTACAGCCGGGGCTGCTTCGCCACCGTGCCAGAGAATGGCCTCTTCCACCGTGCGCGCTCGACCATCATGCAAAAAACCGGCTTGCGGATTAACGGTTTGCGCCAAACCTATGCCCCAAAGTGGCTGGGTGCGCCATTCGCTTCCGTTTGCCAGAAACTCATCGCGGCCATCGGCAAGGGCAGGGCCCATATCGTGCAGCAGCATGTCGGTGTAAGGCCAGATAGTTTGATTGCTCAAGTCCGGCCGATCTGGGTCGGTCCCGGTGGTGTGTCGTGGAGTGTGACACCCTGCGCACCCGGCTTCGTTAAATAACCGCGCGCCTCGTTGTACGGAAGGGTTCTCCATGTTCCGTCGTGCGGGCACCGCTAAGCTCTTGGCGTAAAAGGTGACAAAGTTTGCGATCTTGTCGCTGACTTCTGGCTGGCCGCCGTCCGGAAACTGTTCACATTTTTGCTCCGGCGTGCAGTCGGTAGTAGGTTTTAGGCTGGATGTTAGCCCCATATCGCCTGCAAAGGCGCCCATGCTTTGCTGGTGAACATTGGGTTCCGCCGCTTTCCAGCCGAAAAGGCCGGGGGCAGTTTGCTGTGTTTCCAGATTCCAGACCTGATTCAGCTTTCCTGAAATGCCATCACCGTTTGCATCCTGTGGATCTGCTAAGGTTTCCAAGTCAGAAATTGGAATTGCCTCGAGCAACCCCATGCCAATCATCGGAGGTGCAACTCTTGGAGAAATCAGAAGATCTTCGGGCAGTGGGCCGTAGTTCGGGTTCTCTATCCTGTAAACAGGCTCTCTAAGTTCGACCTCTGTGCCGTCAGCTAGAGTTTTGGTTATTTTGTTCCATGAAAGCACCATACTCGCTTCTGGTTTAAATGCGGGTAGGGCGGCTGTTTGCAGTTGGCTGCCGTAAACCGGTGCAGGTTTAAAACCATGAGTAAGCAGAATGTCCGCGTCTACCTCCGGATTTGCCGGAACAGCCAAGCGTAAGAACAGTGATACGGGCGGCTCATCAACGCCGGGCGGATGACCGCGCCCATCTTTTATGTGGCAGCCCTGACAGGAATTAGTATTAAACAAGGGGCCTAAGCCATCCCGGGCCGTGGTGCTAGCAGGCGCTTCAACCCAGGGGTTGCGGAAGAAGCTGTTGCCTACACTGAAATCCAGACGTTTCGTCATGGAGAGGTTACCCTGAGGCAGAGAGTAGGCGTTGGTGTCGAATTGCTGAACCGTGCCGTCGCCACCGGTATCGGGTGTATCTTGTAACGGAAAGCCCGCGTGGGAGGCTGCGTGTACCGGCACACTTATGCTTACTAGCAACAGCCCCGTTATGAGTCGTTTTCTGGTCATTATTTCTTACCATACAATTGAATAAGCCATGGAAAATCCGCTCTGTTCAAAGCAGGCTTTCCATGGCTTGTTCTTGTTCCTTGAATGCCGGGGGCTGAAGGTGCCCCCGGTATCAGTCACTTTCTAGTTATTGATCAGAAAGTGTGGCCAGCATCGTCTGGTGATAGGGCTTCAAGGCCTAGTTGGCGGGCCGCCTGCTCAATGGAGCCAGTTTGCTCAACCAGCGCCATGATGGCACCGTTAACAATGCTTGCGCCCTGAGCATTGCCCGGCGCGATCATCATATCAAACAGCATGGGGTTATGGCTTGCTTCGGCTTTGGTTTTCATGGCGCCCAGAGCTTCCATGGAAGCTCCAAGTTGGCCATTCAAGCGTGCGTCCAGCTCGGGGTTGTTTTGCCCAACCAAGTCAGACAGAGATGGTCCGGACACCAAACTGCCGTCTACGCGGCGGTAGCTGCCAGTGTATACGTTCTGGATGCCTTGAGCGTTGTAGTAGTGGGAGTTGTGAGTATTATCGCTAAAGCAATCGTGCTCGTCTTCGTAGGAGTTGGCTTCCAGTGCTACCTTCATTCGCTCACCAGCCAGCTCTCCCAACGACAAGGAGCCCATGCCAAACAGCATTTTCTGAACGCCTTCATCTGAGTCGGCATTCATTAGCTGGCTGCGATAGTTGTCGGAACCATTTGCTGCCCACTGATTTACCATCCAGTCCAAATCTGACACCAGTAAGTCAGTTACGGCGTCAAGATACTCGGCCCGGCGCTCACAATGACCGTTAGTGCAATCTGTGCCCTTTGCGTAGTCGGTTACCGGGCGCTCGCCGTTCCCCTGCTCAAATCCGTTCAGGTCCTGACCCCAGAGCAAAAACTCAATGGCGTGATAGCCGGTGGCAACGTTTGCTTCTGATCCGCCAATCTCATTCAGGTTTGCCAGCAACTCCGGGGTGAGGTTGGTCACATCTAGGGTTTCGCCGCCTACGTTGACACTGTTATTCGCAATGATATTTGCAGTTGCGCCAGAGTTGCCCAGCTCGTATTGATAGTCATCGGCTTGTACATAATCAATCAAGCCCTCATCCAAAGGCCAAGCGTTCAGTTGCCCTTCCCAATCATCAACAATCGCATTGCCAAAACGGAACACTTCTGTTTGCTGGTATGGCACTCGTGCGGCAAGCCAAGCTTCTTTGGCTGCTTGCAAGTTGGCTTCTGTGGGATTGGCAATTAGTTTGTCTGTCGCTTTATTCAGAGCTTTTGCGGTAATCAGGGCGTCCTCATATCCAGCGTGGGCCAAGTTCGCGTAGTGCTCTACAACTGAGGCTTTGGTGGCAGGTTGTGAGGTTGCTGAATCAGACGTGGCGGTATTGGCACAGCCTGCGCTCATAGCTGCGGCAATAGTGAGCGCAAGAGGGGCTGGTCGAAACAGTGCTTTCATAGAGAACTCCGGATTTCGATGAACGGTTATGGTAATAGGATGTATTATCGTTCGTAATTATGTTGACTAAAGCGCCACAACGCAAGAAAACCTTGACGCAGAGCAAGGTTTATTAATCAAGATATCTTTCAATATTAAATTTTAATGATAATCATTTGCAAATAATGTTTGTGCTGCTAAATTTCGATCTGGATGGGTTTTTAACTGGGAAGGAAGCATCATGAGTACATCAGTAGTGCGTTTGGCAGGGTCTTCAAAAACTGTTTTCACCGCATGGCAATCACTTCGCAAGTCGGTGGATAGAACCAGTGTGCGGCAGAGTGAGCAGGAATCCTGCGCTGTATGTCAGCCAACTTCTCGCAATCGTAATTCTGGTTAATGTATTCATAGCGGTTGCTTTTTCGGATGCTCTCTTGCACTGACGGCGTACGCTCGGGCCTAATAGCTCCTGTTACTAGGGAGCTTATACATGTTGAGTTATCTTCACGCCTTCCATGCCGGAAACTTTGCGGATGTTCAAAAGCATGGGGCGCTAACGCTTGCCACCTCTATGATGCAAGCGAAGCCATCGGCCATTGCCTGCTTTGATACCCACGCGGGTAGCGCCATTTACGACCTAAAGAGCGAGCGGGCGCGTAAAACGTCGGAAGCGGATGCAGGCGTGCAAAAGCTCTGGGCGAACCGGAGTGCTTTAATCTCTGAAGATTGGCAACCTGTTATAAAGGTGCTGTCGCGCTTCAACGCGGGCGAGGGCCAGTTAACGGTCTACCCGGGCTCCCCGGCTTGGTTCCGCCGGTTCTTGCGCCCCGGGGACTCTTTAACGGCGTTTGAGTTACACCCAACCGAAAGCGGCCAACTTGCCGACTGGGCCGCAAACCAGAAGGTACGTGTAATTCACGACGATGGCCTAAAGGGCTTATTGAAGCAGTTACCTCCTGCCCAGCCTAGACTGATAGCGCTGATTGATCCTTCCTACGAAATAAAGTCTGACTATTCGGATGTCGCCTCGACTCTCCAGAAAGCCTGGCACAAATGCCGCCACGGCGTTTATCTTATTTGGTATCCCATTCTTACCAACGGTTTGCATACCACGCTGAAGCAGGCGGTGAAAGACAGCTCACTACGCAAAGTGTGGCGCAGCGAGGTGCACCTGAAATCGCCTCCCGAGCGAGGCATGACTGGTTCGGGCATGCTGGTCGTTAATCCGCCGTGGGGGTTTGAAGATAGATTTTCTGCCATGATTGCAGATATTGCAGGCGAGTCTGTACTAGACCTCTCCCATGAAT
This sequence comes from Marinobacter salexigens, assembly GCF_018860765.1. Classification (GTDB taxonomy): domain Bacteria; phylum Pseudomonadota; class Gammaproteobacteria; order Pseudomonadales; family Oleiphilaceae; genus Marinobacter; species Marinobacter salexigens_A. Next base: position 558,228 of record NZ_JAHKPV010000019.1, on the reverse strand, counting down.
ACAGTTGGTTAGTGCCTGAGTAAGTCAAGCAACCACTGGCCAAGCAGGAGCTGTTTTTTTGAAGGATAACACCAACGACAACAAGGCTGCCTCGTGTCTTCCCGGTGGTTTAATGCCTGCTGAGCAATGGGCACTGCCACAAACCTCTGTACGGCGCTCATTGAAAGACGCGATCCGCCATGCCCTAAAGCAATTGCAGGCAGGCGTGTCACAGGCGGAAGAACCCTTTGAAAGCATGGATGAACTGCCGGAGCTGTCTGCCGCACAGCAGCGAAGATTGGCGCCCGAGCCGGACTATGCCCGCCAGGCAGAAGCGATTGCTTGTAGCTTAAAACAGGCCCGCTCAGATGGTTCGCTCAATCGTGAAGTGGTCTGCTTGGTAGCGCCGCCTTTCTCAGGTATGCAGCAGGCGCTTACGCGATTCTCAGAGCCTGAACAGTCCGACTCTATTGAGACCAGCAGTGAAACATGGAGAGTAATTGCGCCGCCGGACACGCTGTGTTTTGACGATCAGGAAGCGTCTGAATGGTGGGATCGTCAGGATTTATCGCGCCCCTGGGTGATTCCAGAGTTGGCAGATTTTTGGCTACGAAGCCTTTCAGGTCTAGGTTTGATCCGGGAGCTGTTTCGCCGAGTCGCGAACGGTGATTCCGGCGTGGGCATTGTGGGGTGTTCAAGCTGGTGCTGGCGATATTGGGGGCACTATCTTGAGAACGCCCAGATGTCGCCCTGGACGCCAGCGCCCATGGATGCCGACCGGCTAGGTGCTTGGTTTACCTATTTGGCGTCGGGTAATGGCAAATCAACGGTTGTTGCCAGAATGACCGGCGATGGCCTGTATGTATTACCTATGGCGGAGGCCGACGCCGCTGAAAACAGCAAAAGCCGTAAAAAACGCAAATACAGCACGTTTTTACGTGATTTAGCAGCTACCTCCCGCGGCAACCCCGGCGTAGCTTTAGCCATCTGGCAGAGGTCCCTGCGGGCCCGGCCAGATGATGACGCCAAACTGGAGGAAACCGACGATAGAACCGACAAGCAGAGCCGGGCAGCGGATTGCTGGGTTGTGCCGTTGGGTCGATTGAGCCTTCCGAGTATGCCTCAGAGCAAAGAGAGTGTTACCGGCTTTGTATTACACGGGTTGTTACTGCATAACGGCCTTGATATGGCCTCCTTGGAGGCGGTTACCGGTGTTTCCACATACGAATTGAGCTTGGTTTTGTCACGGTTAAAGCGCGCTGAGTTGGTCACCTGTGATCCGCTTGATCAACGCTGGCAGGTTACACCCATAGGGTATCCCACGGTCAGACGCCACTTGCAGAGCTGGGGATTTCCACTTGATCAGTTCTAGGAGGTTTTATGTTTGAGGATCTGGGAGTTAAAGACGCCTTCGCCTCTATAACCGGGCAGGCGCTGTTGAAAGCGATGTTGGTTGTTGTCATTGCCTCGCTGATCACGGTGGCGGTTCAGAAGGTGCTCCCTCGCGTTGCTGAAAAACTCGGTGGCAAGCCTCGCCTTTACCTGTTGGCATCTGTGCCCTTACTACGATTGCTGATTATCTTCGCTACGATTGTGATCGTGGTTCCAATTCTGGTGGAGCCATCGTTCGAAAATATGGTGGCCATTTTTGGCGCTCTGGCTCTGGCGCTGGGCTTTGCTTTCAAGGATTACGCCAACAGTTTGATTGCAGGCATTGTTACTCTTTATGAGATGCCTTATCGCCCAGGGGATTGGATCGAAGTTGATGGGCAATACGGCGCAGTACGGGCCATAGGTACCCGGGCTGCCGAGATTGTCACCCCCGATGATACGGTTGTGATTATTCCTCACAACAAGCTTTGGAATTCACTCATTGCCAACGGTAACGACGGTACAGATAACTTGATGTGTGTGGCAGATTTCCACCTTGAGGCCAACCATGATGTTAGTAGAGTGCGAGATCTACTTAGAGACGTCGCTTTTACCAGCCCGCGAACAAAAACTTGGCAGCCTGTGTTGGTGATTGTTTTCAATAAGCCCTGGGGCATGCATTACCGTTTGAAAGCTTATCCGTTCGACCCCAAGGAGCAGTTCCAGTTTATTTCTGAGCTTACAGCCCGCGGCTCAGCGGAGTTGGCGCGACAGGGTGTAAAGTTTGTTTCTGTACCCGTCTCGGTCGGTTGATTGATGCAAGTCTATTGTCCGTTTTACAAAATAAGCAGCCCCGCTAGGCGGGGCTAAACTGACGAGCAACTAATCCGGTGTCGACGCTCGATTACATCAGCGCGTCAATGCGGTTACGTACTTTCGGCTCGCTGCTATAGGCGGTCGCGATGGCGTTATAGGTTGGGATATCCATGCCGGACTTTTCGATGACTGAGACCATCTCATCGTTGGCTTTCGTCTGCAGTTTCTGAGCTTTTTCCTGAGAATCCGCCGCTTCAATTTTTTCGATGTACTCTTCGCGCACTTCGGTGATGCCCTCTTGCGCTGCGATGAACTTTTTCAGTTCAGCATCGTTATAGTTCGTCTTTTGTGATCCCGCAGCCGCAGGATTCGAATAGCCGCTAGAATCGCCGGTGGCTGCTGGGCTTTGCTGATTTTGCTCTGCCATGGTGGGCGCGGCAGCCAGAAGAGCAATAGATGCAGTAATGGATACGAGTAGCTTGTTCATATTCATAATCGACTTCTCCTATTTCATTTGCGGTCACTAAGTACCTATCAAGCGCCGTGCCAGCTTCAGGTTTTACAGTAAAATCGTTTTAAAACAGATAGATATGGATTTTTGGTGATTAATCTCAAGTAATGAAGGTTGTGGCGAAATGCCACATGTGGCAGAAGTGTGTGGCAATTATGGTGTGAGAGTCCAAATGAAACCTTCTTTCAGAAGTGCCGGTCACGTTTTTGGGTCGATACAGTTAACGCTGGTATTGAGTATTGTTGTGCCCTTGTTGGTGATCAGCGGGCTTGCCATATACCTTGGATTCGGAGCCGTAGAAAAAGCCCTGAACGATCGTTTACAGGAAGATCTGGAGCTGGTCGCCCGCGCAGCCAGCGGCCCGCTTTCCCGAGCTATGCAAGAAAAAGACGAGTTGGTGATGGGGGATTCCCTGAAATCGATCTTTCGCATTGGTCGCGTTTCCGGCGCCTCAGTATTCGACAAAGAGGGGACTCGAATCGCCAGCCTTGGGCTGGCTGACACCAATGTGGGCAACAGCGCCAGTGCCGAACAGGCAATTAACAGCGGCGAACTGGGCGGAGCCTTTCGTTGGGTAGACGGGCAGTCAGTGTTCTCTCACTTTACCCCGTTGGTGGCCGACGACGGCCGGATCCAGGGGTTGCTGCAAATCACCCGTAGGCGCAGTGACTTCCATGAGCTTCTTGCCTCAAGCCGCTTGTGGGCGGTGTCTATCTGGTCGGCGCTTGCGGCAACGATCATTCTGGTGGTGGTGCTTGGGCACTACGGAACAGTCGGGCGCCATGTCAGCCGGCTTTTGAGCATCATGGATACACTGGCGCCCGGTCGTTGGCAGCTTCATGCAGAACCGTCCGGCCCCCGTGAGCTGCGGCAGATATACGGTGGTGTTCGCGACATGGGTGAACGCATGGCGCGTGCAGAGGCAGAAATACAGGAGCGCGTGATCAAGGAACGCAAGCTGGCTGAACGTCTGGAGTATCAGGAAAAAGTTGCCATGATCGGGCGTGTGGCTGGCGGTGTGGCGCATGAGCTTGGCGCCCCCTTGAACGTGATTCAGGGTCGCGCCAACATTTTGGCCCGCCATGAACTTACGGATGAACAACGTCGACAACTGGATGATATCAGCTATCAAGTGGGGCGCATGACCACCATAATCCAGCAACTTTTAGACTGTTTTCGCCATGTTCCAGATTCAAGACGGCCAATAAGCCTTGGTGTGGTTCTCAAAGATGTGCTGGATCGTGCCGGTGAAGATGAGAAATGCGAAGGCAAGCGCTTGCAAAGCGAAGGGCTTGATATGGAGGCCAAAGTGAAAGCAGAGCCCGTGAGGCTGGAGTTGGCGTGTCTAAATGTGGTGCGCAACGCGTGTCAGGCCGCCAACTCTGAGGTTCTGTTATCGCTGCATCGACATGACGCTGAATGGGAAGTTCGGGTTGAGGACGATGGACTCGGCATCGCCGAAGATAAGCGCAGCGCTGTATTTGAGCCCTTCTACAGTACTCGGCCAGCGGGAGAAGGAACGGGACTGGGGCTGGCTGTGGTAAGCAGCGTTCTCAAAGAACATGGAGGCCGGATTGAAATCGGCAACAGTGAATCAGGAGGTTGCAGAGTGAGCCTGTTCTGGCCGGTGGAGGCGTTAACATGAGTGACTGTAAGGCCAAAATTCTGCTACTGGAAGATGATGCGAGCCTCGGCCTGCTGTTGAGCGAAGAGCTTGAGCTGGACGGTTACAGTGTAAGCCGTGTCGGAACAGTGCAAGAGGCTTGTAGAATGCTGAATGCCGAGACACCTGACTTGGTTGTGTCAGATCTCCGCTTGCCCGATGGCGGTGGGTTGGAGCTTCTCAAGACAGCTCAAACTGAAGGCCACAGCCTTCCTTTTATCATCATTACTGCATTCGGAACTGTTGATCAGGCTGTGGAGGCTTTGAAAGCCGGTGCAGATGACTTTCTCACCAAACCTCTGTCTACCGACCATTTGCGCCTGAAAATACGCAGATTGCTAACTCAGGCCGATCTTACCCGGCAACTGCAACAGTTTCTTGCGCATACTGACACCGAGGAGTCGCTTGGGCTGATTGGTGAGCATGCAAGCATGGTAAAGCTTCGATCTGAGATCCGGCAGATCGCGCGCAGTGAAGCTGCTGTATTGATCTGCGGCGAAAGTGGCACGGGTAAGGAACTGGTGGCCAGAGCCATTCACCGGGCCAGTGAGCGAAGCTCCGGTTCATTTGTGGCGGTTAACTGTGCTGGTATACCAGGGGAACTCATGGAAAGTGAGTTCTTTGGCCACGAAGCAGGCGCTTTTACCGGGGCCCGCCAAGCTCGGAAAGGCCTGTTTTCAGAGGCTCACGGTGGTACCTTGCTGTTGGATGAAATTGGCGAAATGCCTCTGGCCTTGCAAGCAAAGCTTCTGCGGGTGCTGCAGGAAGGTATGGTCAAGCCCGTGGGCTCGGATCAGGAAGAGCCTGTAGATGTTCGCATTCTGGCAGCCACCCACGTAGACCTGCTTAAAGCCGTACGTGAGGGGAGCTTTCGAGAAGATCTCTACTATCGACTGGAAACCCTGAGCTTGCGTATCCCGGCACTACGTGAGCGAGGCGATGACGTTGATCTGCTCGCCATGCACTTTTTACGGGAGGCTGCGCGGCGGCATCAGCGCGGGTTCTTGAAGCTCAGCGAAGTGAGCTCTCGCACCCTAATGGATTATCCGTTCCCGGGGAACGTGCGTGAACTATCCAGCGCCATTGAGCGCGCGGTGACTTTTTGTGACGGCGATACCATTCAGCCTGACCACCTTCCGGAACGGATTCGTAAGCGCCAAGGTGGCGCAACTACCCCGAAAACCGTGCACTCACCAAATACCACCATCGCCCAATGGCCGACACTGGAAAAGTTGCAGCAAGATTACGTGCGCGAAGTGATGCAAGCGGTGAATGGCAACAAACGCCGTGCCGCCCAAATTTTAGGTATCAATCGCCGCACCTTGTACCGTTGGTTAGCTGCAGGAGAGTATGGCGCCGAGACAATCAATGAGGACACTTCCTCGATATCTGCTAATACGAAAGAGCCCCGGGGAGAGGTGTAATGAAAGATCAGAAAACAGCCATGCTTTACGGGCTGGGTACGGTTTTGCTCTGGTCTACGGTTGCCACCGCCTTCAAGCTAGCGTTGGCGGATTTGGCTCCGGTGCAAATGCTGTTGGTTGCATGCACGGCGTCTGTACTGGTTATGGCGGTTATTCTGATGCTGCAAAAGCGCTGGCATTTAGTGTTCTCGCTGGAGAAAAAACAATACATACAATCATTTGGCATGGGGTTGATAAATCCTTGTCTGTATTATTTCTTTCTTTTCGGTGCCTTTGACCGCTTACCGGCACAAGAGGCCCAGCCGTTGAACTACACCTGGGCGCTGGTTTTAGCTTACCTATCGGTGCCTTTTTTGGGGCACCGCTTACGCAGGCTCGATATTCTGGCTGGGTTGGTATGCTATGCGGGCGTTGTGGTGATTGCCACGCGGGGTGCTGTGACCACCCTGAGTTTTTCCGACCCATTGGGGGTTGCTCTGGCCATAGGCAGCACTCTTGTGTGGGCTTCGTATTGGATTATTGCTACTCGTGATACTCGAGACCCTGTGGTGGGGCTATTTCTGAACTTCTCTTTCGGTCTACCGGTAATTGCTTTGATCTGCTGGTGGACAGAAGGCTTGAATTTGCCGGTAACCGGGTCGCTGGTAGCCGCTCTGTATGTAGGCATCTTCGAGATGGGTATTGCCTTTGTGCTGTGGTCTTACGCCATGAAAAAAGCTGAAAACACATCCCGGGTAAGCAACCTGATTTTTATTTCTCCGTTCCTGTCGCTGGTGTTTATCTACTTCATTTTGGGTGAGCAGATTTTACCCTCTACCTATATAGGATTGGTGTTGATTGTGGCGGGTCTCTGGCTGCAGCAGAAGAAAACGAAAGAGCGTGAACAGGGGCTGGCAGATGGCCAGTGAATGGTTTGTATACATGGTTCGCACCGCGCGAGGTGCGCTATATACGGGCATTACCACCGATGTGCCCCGTCGCTTTGCCGAGCATCAAGCTGGCGCTCCTAAAGGAGCGCGGAGCTTGAGGGGCAAAGGCCCACTGGAGTTAGTGCTTAGTTTACCAGCGGGGGATCGCAGCCGAGCTTCAAAGCTGGAGTGGCATATCAAACAATGGCCGAGACAACGCAAAGAGGCGCTGGTGTTGGGTAAGCTCAGCCTGCCAGATGGGCTCTGATGTGCTTGCCAGCCGTTTGTACGGCGGCTGTGGCTCTGTCTAACTGGCCGCTGTGCACCTGAAACACGTGCCAAAGACTGTTGAACACCTCCAACTGAGTGCTTACCCCGGCCGTTCTCGCCGCATTGGCGAGTCGCTCTGCATCGTTAAGTAGGATCTCCTGACTCCCTACCTGGACCAGCAAGGGGGGCAAACCTTCAAAATCCCCGAAAACGGGAGAAATGAGAGGGTTTTCCAAAGACTCCCCTGCGGCATACAGTTTTGCCGACTTCGCTGTCCATCGTGCTTGTAATACCGGCTCGCATTCCGGTGAATACAGTGCTTTTTGGGTCAGGTCGGTCCAGGGTGAAAAAACTGTAACGGAGGAAGGTAAGGGGTGTTTTTGGTCACGTAAGCGCATAGCTAAAGCAATGGCTAACCCGCCACCCGCAGAGTCGCCAGCAATGGCTATTTGATCGGGGGCAAAGCCTTCATCAATTAGCGCCAGCCAAGTAGCTTCGGCGTCATCCAGAGCTGCCGGGAATGGGTGTTCTGGAGCTAGGCGATAGTCCGGTGCAATCACCATGCAGCCACTGGCCTTCGCCAGATGGCCGGTAAGACCTTTATGGGTCGCTGCAGAGCCTATGATGTAACCACCACCGTGTAGATATAGCACGGCGCCTTGTGTAGTGGGGCCGAAAGAGCTTCTGATAACAGGCCTTCCAGCCAGTGTTTCGGTCTGAAAGCGGCTGCCACGGGGCGGCATAGAGCTCCGGTAGGCTTGGCTTATCAACCTACGTTGAACCGAAATTGGAATCGCTGGATGAAGAGCAGGCTTAACCAAACGGGTCATGGTTTGGCGCAGCGCAGTTTCAAGAAGATGTTGCAACATCTGTGTTATGCCCCCGCTATGGGTTAGGATTGTACATCGTAATTCGTATTATCTATTCATGACAGGCGTTTAACTCTACGTGTACTGGAAAACAGATACCATAGAAATACCCGACTGGGATCGTGGCTCCTTGCTTGAAAGGCTTGAGCCTTTTGATCCCGATGGACGGGAAGAACTCAGCGATGAGATGGTGGCGTATTGCCGATTCTACGGCCTTGACCTATGGGTGGAGCACCCTGAGGTTGCCTACCATCAAGGCTATGTAACGGCAGGTGAACATGAGGTTATGGTGCATTACTTCCGGCTGCCCGAACCTCGTGCGGAAAAAGGCACGGTGTTTATTATGCACGGCTATTTTGATCATGTTGGTCTCTATAGCCAGTTGATCGATCGCTGCCTCGCTGCCGGTTTTGATGTGCTGGCGTATGATCAGCCGGGCCATGGGCTTTCCAGTGGCACACCTGCCGCCATTGGTAGTTTTTTGGAATATCAGGGTGTGTTATCAGAAGTTGTAGCCCATGTTCGCGATAAAATCCGAGGGCCTTGGTTTGCGGTAGGACAAAGTACGGGAGGAGCCATATTGATTGACTACCTTTTGTCTAACCACCACTCCAAGGAAACCTCGGAGTTTCGGAAGGTGGTGTTGCTGGCACCCTTGGTACGTCCTGCGGGCTGGCTTGGTGCCAAAGTTCTGCACACTTTGGTTAAGCCATTTATGACCCGTTGGCAGCGTGTGTTTGCAGCCAATAGTGGCAATACTCGCTTTTTGCGCTTCCTGCGTGAGTACGATCCATTACAAGCGAGGGCGGTGCACGTGGACTGGGTAAGTGCGTTACGAACCTGGATACCGCATATTGAATCTGCCCGACCGGTCGATTTTCCGGTGACGGTTGTTCAGGGCGAAAAAGACCAAACCGTAGACTGGCAACATAATCTAAGAATAATCCGCAACAAGTTCGCAGCGGTAGAGGAAGTGAGAATTGCCGACGGACGTCATCATCTGGTGAACGAAGCTAAGGACCTACAGGCAACCGTATTCAACACAATTATTGATACTTTTGAACATTCAGCCGTAGGCGCTTCTGAAAATACCTGAAGCCACGACGAGAAGGCTCTGTAGTTGAAAGCTACAAGTTGGATAGCGCCTGCAAAAATATCACCACAGGAGAATTGCGTGAAGAAAACGATGCTTGCATTAGCCGTAACAACCATGGGGCTCGCAGGTTGTATGACCTATGACCCATACACCGATGAGGAGAAAACATCGAATGCCACCAAGGGTAGTATTATAGGTGCTGTCGGTGGAGCGGCTATAGGTGCGGCGACCTCGAGTAAAAGTGATCGTGGCAAAGGCGCTCTTATTGGTGCAGCAAGCGGTGCAGCAGTTGGTGGTGGTATTGGCTACTACATGGATCGACAGGAAGCGGAGCTGAGGCATAAGCTGAAAGGCACGGGTGTTCGGGTTGTTCGTAACGGCGATAAAATCGAGCTGGTAATGCCCGGCAATATTACGTTCGAGCTGAATCAAACATCCATCCGCCCGGCCTTTACGAGCACGCTTGAGTCGGTCTCTCTGGTGTTGAAAGAGTTCGACAAGACCATCATTCAGATTGAGGGTCACACAGACAGTTCCGGTGCTGATAGCTACAACCAGTTGCTTAGCGAGCGCCGTGCAGGTTCTGTGAGAGACTTTCTGCTGAATCAAGGTATTGAATCTAGACGCACTCGTGCTGAGGGTTACGGAGAGCGTTATCCAATTGCGTCAAACGATACCGCATCAGGACGTGAGCAGAATCGCCGCGTTGAGCTGACTTTGGTGCCTATGAAGTAACAGGCACGTAACTTGAGCTTGGGTATTATTGCCCGAGCACAAAAAAACCGGAGCGTGCTCCGGTTTTTTTGTGGGCCGACAGTCTATTAAAACAACACGCGGCCGCGAATGGTGCCTTTAACCTGAAGCAGCTTCTCCAGAGCAAGTTCACCGTAGGCTTTATCTACGTCTATTACCACGTAACCAATGTCTTCCTTGGTTTGCAGGTACTGACCGCAAACATTGATGCCATTGTCGGAGAACACTTGGTTGATTTCAGACATCACGCCTGGCACGTTCTCATGAATGTGCAGCAAGCGATGCTGGTTCGGGTGCGAAGGCAGGGCAACTTCCGGGAAGTTAACGGAAGATACCGACGTGCCGTTATCGCTGTACATCGCCAGCTTCTCAGCCACTTCACGCCCGATATTTTCCTGAGCTTCAATGGTAGAGCCGCCAACGTGAGGCGTTAGAATAACGTTGTCGAATTCCCGCAGCGGAGAAATAAACTCTTCGTTGTTAGACTTTGGCTCGACGGGGAAAACGTCGATCGCAGCACCTAGAAGCTTACCGCTTCTCAGGGAATCGGCGAGGGCGTCAATATCAACAACTGAGCCTCTTGAGGCGTTCATCAAAATAGAGCCAGGCTTCATCTGGGCCAGTTGCTCCGCCTTGAACATGTACTTGGTAGCCGGTGTTTCCGGAACATGCAGGCTTACAACATCACTGATGTTGAGCAGCTCCTGCATACTGCCGACTTGAGTGGCGTTGCCGATGGGCAGCTTGGACACAACGTCGTAGAAGTAAACATCCATGCCCAGACCTTCGGCCAGAACACTGAACTGGGTACCGATGTTGCCGTAACCAATGATGCCGAGTTTCTTGCCGCGAATCTCGTAGCTGTCCTTGGCCGACTTCTGCCATTCACCACGATGGGCTTTCGCGCTCTTCTCGGGCACGCCACGCAGCAGCAGGATGGCTTGGGCCAGAACCAGTTCAGCAACGCTGCGGGTGTTGGAAAACGGCGCGTTGAATACCGCAATACCTTTGCGGGTAGCCGCCTGCAGATCCACCTGATTGGTACCGATACAGAAACAGCCCACGGCAACCAGCTTCTTGGCAGCCTCGAATACTTTCGCGGTCAACTGAGTGCGGGATCGAAGACCGACAAAGTGCGCATTGGCAATCTTCTCAATAAGGTCTTCCTCGGCCAGCGAGTGACTGAGGTACTCAATGTTTGTGTAGCCTGCGGCATTCAGAGTATCCAATGCGGACTGATGCACGCCTTCCAGCAGTAGAATGCGGATTTTGCTCTTTTCGAGAGACGTCGTTGACATGGGCTTTGCTTCCGAACCTTTCGTCGCATGAAATGACCTGCAGCCAGTGATCCTATGGGCTGGCTCACAGAACAGGGGCGTTATGATACCATAAAAGCAACTTTTCACAGCGTGCCGGTTCGCCTGGATCAACTGAACCGAAAACCAGTTGTCCAGAATGGCCGGCCCAACCCCGACGAGACTGATGCATTCATGAACTCTGAACAGATCATTGCTTCTCTAAAAGAGCTGGTAGCCGCTGGCGATGTGCCTGGAAAGGTACTGACTGACGCTGCGGATCTTGAAAGCTACGGTAAAGATTGGACGCGCATTTATGCTCCCAACCCAGTGGCCATCGTGCTCCCGAAAACCACTGAGCAGGTGCAGGCGCTGGTGCGATTTGCCAACGAAAACCGTGTGGCACTGGTACCCTCTGGCGGCCGTACCGGCTTGAGCGCTGGTGCTGTTGCTGCCAGCGGAGAAGTCGTTATTGCCTTCGACAACATGAATCAGATTCTAGATTTCAGCACCAGCGACCGACTTGTGCGCTGTCAGGCGGGTGTTGTAACTGAGCAGCTACAGAACTTTGCGGAAGAGAATGGCCTTTACTACCCGGTAGACTTCGCGTCTGCAGGCTCCAGCCAGCTGGGTGGAAACATCTCCACCAATGCGGGCGGTATTAAAGTAATCCGCTACGGTATGAGTCGTGACTGGGTCGCTGGGCTAAAAGTGGTTACCGGCAAAGGCGATATCCTTGATCTGAACAAGGATCTGGAAAAGAACAACACAGGTTACGATCTACGCCACCTATTTATCGGCGCCGAGGGCACGCTGGGCTTTATTACCGAAGCCACCATGAAACTCTCGCGCCAGCCAGACAACCTCACCGTGTTGGTGCTCGGGCTCAATGACCTTGGCAACACCATGGACGTACTCAAAACCTTTCAGGGCGGTCTCGACCTGACCGCCTATGAATTCTTCTCGCATCAGGCGATGGGGCACGTACTGGCCCATGGTCAAGTACCTGCGCCGTTTGAAACCGAAGCCCCTTACTATGCGTTACTGGAGTTTGAAGCTACTTCGGATCAAGTAATGGAAGACGCCATGAACCTGTTCGAGCAGTGCATGGAAAACGGCTGGGTTCTGGATGGCGTTATCAGCCAGAGCGAAACTCAGGCCCAGAACCTGTGGCAACTGCGCGAGCGCATCTCGGAATCCATTGCGCCCCGCACCCCCTACAAGAACGACATCTCCGTTGTAGTCTCCAAAGTTCCCGGATTCTTGCAGGAAATTGACGAACTGGTCGCAGAACAATACCCGGATTTTGAAATCATCTGGTTCGGCCACATTGGCGACGGCAACCTGCATCTCAACATCCTCAAGCCTGAAGACATGGCAAAAGAAGACTTCTTCGAAAAGTGCCAGCAGGTGAACAAATGGGTGTTCGAAATCGTCGAAAAATACCAGGGCAGTGTCTCCGCTGAACACGGTGTAGGCATGACTAAAAAGCCCTACTTGCAATACACCCGCAGCGAAGCGGAAATTGCTTACCTGAGAGGGATCAAACAAGTCTTTGACCCCAACGGCATCATTAACCCCGGCAAGATCTTCGATTGATGCAACGGCATATCGTAGTACTCACCGGCGCTGGCATCAGCGCCGAAAGCGGCCTCTCCACCTTCCGCGACAACGGTGGGCTATGGGAGCAGCACAGCGTATACGACGTAGCCACCCCCGAAGCCTTCGCCCGTAATCGCGAATTGGTACTACGCTTCTACAACGAACGCCGCCGCCAACTCGCCATGGTTCAGCCAAACCGCGCCCACACATTGCTGGGCGAACTGGAACAGCACCACCGCGTAACCATCGTCACCCAAAACGTAGACGACCTGCACGAACGCGGCGGCTCCAGTAACGTAATCCACCTCCACGGCGAACTCACCAAAGCCCGAAGCTCGGTGAATCCGGAATTGGTCTACGACATAGGCTACCGGGACATAGAACTGGGTGAGACCTGCGAATACGGCGAACAACTCCGCCCTCACATTGTCTGGTTCGGCGAAGAAGTCCCCATGCTAGAGGCAGCAGCCGATATAGTCCGCACCGCAGACGACCTGCTGATCGTCGGCACTTCGCTACAGGTTTATCCCGCTGCCGGACTGGTGCATGAAGTGGAGAGAGATGTGCCGATTACAGTTATAGATCCCGGCGAAACCGTTGGAGTTTCCCGTGCCAGAGTTATCAGAAAAGGTGCAGGAGAAGGCGTTGCCGAATGGGCAGCGAATTTCCTGGTCAGATAAGTATCGGCGGCAGTTAGTGTTCAAATTTGTGAGAAGTTTTTTGGAGCACCGAACTCAATTGTACGTATCCCGCCAAGGCCGTTAGCACCAGATTAACCGGCTAGCGAGACTCAGCAAGATACTTACGAAGCTCCTCACCAAAAGCCGCCTGAACCCCTAGCCGCTTCAGCATCCAATAATGCCCCGCAATCATCCGATCAATAAAAATACTCTCAACAGGCGGCTTAAACGAATCCAGATATTTAAACACCGTACTCGTCTTAGCCGCCACATCCTTATGAATACTCGACTCACCAAAATCATAAGGCTGCTCAGAATCAAACGGCACCACAAGAATATCCCGCCACATCGCGTAATAGGCCTCATCAATCGCTGGCTGACTCCCAACCCGAGCACCTAAATCAACCAAATACGCATCCAGCGCCTTATAATCTTCAGCCAACGCAGCCGTAACCGCATTACGGTAAGCCTCAACAATCTCCGGCTTCAGCTTCTTAACACAGCCGAAATCGTACATCACAACGCTGCCATCCGGCCGATACGCAAAGTTTCCGGCGTGAGGGTCGCCATGAATGCATTCAAAGCGGAATAACTGATCCGCCATGGTGGTAAACATACGATGGCCAATCAGATTAATTGTAGCCTGATCATAACGCTCCGGCGTCACTTCACTCACATGATCGCCTTCCTCAAGCACAAGCGTCAGTACATGACGGGTCGAGTGGCCGGGGATGACAGCAGGAATAACCACCCATGGATCATTTTTATGAAACTCCCGGAACAAATCGATGTTGCGGGCCTCGTTCTCATAATCCAACTCCTCCCGCAGACGCTCGCGAATCTCCGTGAATAGCTGATCCACAGACTCTTTCGGCATCTTTAGCAGGCCACCGAGCTTTAAGGCGAGGCGCAACTGCTTAAGATCGGAATCGCAGGATTCATCCACACCCGGATACTGCACCTTCACAATCACATCTGTACCGTCGTGCAGCCGGGCACGGTGCACCTGGCCGATGGATGCTGCGGCATAGGGTGTTTCTTGCAGATACTCGAATAATTCGCCAACCGGTTTTCCCAGTTCCGTCTCTACCTGCTCAAGAATAACCTCGAACGGCATGGGCGGTGCTTCTTTCTGTAGTTTCTGAAGCGCATCAGAGAACTCCCGGGGCAGGAAATCCTGAGTTTGAGAGGCAATTTGGCCCACTTTCATGGCCGCACCTTTCATCTCACCGAGCGTATCGGTGATCCGGTTGGCCATGCGGGTATAGCTTTCGCTGCGAGCGCCATCGTCGTTTTCGCTACTGAACATGCTGCGAGCTTTCTGACCAGCGTATTGGCCCGCCACCGAGGCAGTCATGCCAGCAAGCTTAAAGAAACGACCACTGCGTGAGGTAACCGGTTTTTTTGCCATGCCTGACTATACGTACTCTTTAGATAGAAAGATTGTGTCAGTCCAGGTTAAACCACTTTGGTGGAAACAGACAACTGATCCTCCAACTGCAGTACCAGAGTTTGTCCCGAGTGCAGTGGGCCAACCCCCTTTGGTGTTCCCGTGAGCACTACATCGCCCGGTAACAGTGTGAAATGGCTACTAATGTGAGCGAGCAGCGGAATAATCGGGAACAGCATGTCTCTGGTATCACCGCTTTGTTGACGTTGCTCGTCGATATCGAGGCTGAAGAGTATGTGGTCATTAGGGAAGTGTTCGGCAGCTACAAACGGCGATAAAGGACAGGCACCATCAAACGCTTTGGCCCGCTCCCAAGGGTGTCCCTTTTCTTTCAGTTGGCTTTGCAAATCCCGCAAGGTTAAATCCAGCGCCAGACCGTAACCGAGAATAGCCGCCTGAGCCTCGCTGGCAGAAGCGTTGGTAAGAGGTTTGCCAATCAGCACAGCCAGTTCGGTTTCAAAGTGTACCTGAGCGTGATTGGCAGCGAAGCTTAGAGGTCGGGTTACATGCACGGCCGAGGTCGCTGGCTTGATAAACAACAGAGGTTCGGTGGGCACCGGATTGTCGAGCTCTTTGGCGTGGTCCGCGTAGTTCCGTCCAACGCAGACGATCTTGCCCAAAGGCAGGTGCACCGGTGTGCCATCTTTCCAATGATGTTGATACTGATCCACGTAGACCTCCAGATGTTCTGGTAGTGACCTTAGCCGCGCGCTTGATTGCGCGCGAGGAGGGCGACGCTGCTATTCGCCCTGAAACGAACACACAGTATAGACCTTCAATCCCTCTTCCTGCAGCTTGGTCGACCCGCCAAGGTCTGGGAGATCGATCATTGCAGCCACTTCCACAATGTCCGCGCCAATGCGGCGGATCAGCCGAGCTGCTGCGAGCATGGTGCCGCCGGTTGCGATCAAGTCGTCCACCAGCACCACCTGATCGCCGGGCTTGAAGGCATCTTGGTGCAGCTCTACCGAGGCGGTTCCGTACTCCAGTTCATAGTCTTCAACAAGTGTGTCGAACGGTAGTTTTCCCTTCTTACGAACCAAGACCAGCGATGCGTTGAGCTCGTAGGCTAGCGCCGAGCCAATGATGAAACCCCGGGCATCCACCGCGGCCACAGCATCAATTTTATGGCCGTGGTAGCGGTGCACGAAGGCATCAATCAGTTTTCGGAAGGCCGTTTTATCCTGTAGAACCGTGGTGATATCCCGGAAAGCAACGCCGGGCTTGGGCCAGTCTGGCACGGTGCGGATGGCTTGTTTAATGCTTTGAGAGAAGTAATCCATAAAAAGTCAGGCTCTTATTCTGGACGCAGCTTAACCTGCGTCCAAAAACACGAATTTCAGGATGAAAACGATGGCGATCACCACAACACTTGCGTTCAGATCTGACCAGCGCCCGCTTAAAGCTTTGATGACAGCGTAAGTGATAAAGCCCAATGCAATGCCATTGGCGATCGAGAACGTAAGGGGCATCATCAGCGCTGTGACTACTGCTGGAGCGGCTTCAGTAATGTCGTCCCAGTCTATCAGTTTCAGCCCGCTGGCCATCAACACCGCAACGTAAAGCAGCGCTGGCGCTGTAGCGTAGGCTGGGATAATGCTGGCAATGGGTGAAAGCAGAAGGCAAGCAAGAAACAGCAAGGCAACAAAGACAGAGGTTAGGCCGGTGCGCCCACCGGCGGAAATGCCCGCAGTGGATTCAATGTAGCTGGTGGTGGTTGAGGTGCCGAGAGCAGCGCCAGACATGGTGGCCACAGAGTCAGACATCAGAGCACGGCCAAGGCGTGGCAGCTTGCCGTCTTTGTCCAGCAGGCCGCCGCGCTGCGCGGCACCTATCAGCGTGCCTGAGGTATCAAACAGATCCACAAACAAAAACGCGAAAACAACGCTGATCATGCCAACATTCAACGCACCGGCAATGTCCAACTGCATGAACGTGGGTGCCAAGCTTGGGGGGGCGGAGACAAAACCGTTGTACTCTACTAGGCCCAGCATCATGGCAATCACGGTGACTGCAATGATACCAATCATTACCGCGCCGGTTATGCGGCGGAAAGAGAGGGCGCAGATAAGAACAAACCCACCAAAGAACAGCAGACTCTCTGCGGTTTTTAGTTCGCCTAAACCAACCAGCGTTGCAGGGTGATCCACCACTATACCCGCGTTTTTCAGGGCGATAAGCGCCAAGAAGAAGCCGATACCGGCAGAAATCCCGAATCGCAAAGACATGGGGATGCTGTTTATGATCCATTCGCGGATCTTGAAAATACTCAGTAAGAAGAAGATAAGGCCTGAGAGGAAAACTGCCCCCAGTGCCACTTGCCAGCTATACCCAAGACTGCCCACAACTGTGAAGGAGAAAAAAGCGTTTAGCCCCATCCCCGGCGCCAGAGCGATCGGGTAGTTGGCCCAAAGCCCCATAATCAGGGTACCTATGGTTGCTGCCAAACAGGTGGCAACAAAGACTGCCCCGAAATCCATGCCTGTCGAGGACAGGATGCTGGGGTTGACCACAATAATATAGGCCATGGTCAGGAAGGTGGTGATGCCCGCAACCAGTTCTTTACGAACGTTGGTGCCGTGGGCCTGAAGTTGGAACAGTCGTTCGAGCATGACGGGTGTCTGCCTCTCAGGATGCCAGAATGTAGGGTTTGGAGTCTGTTAAGAACGGAAAACAGTTGGTAATTGAATAAAGACTGCGTGAAAAAACGGTAATCTTACCGGTTGAGGGTTGTCCCGCCAAGTGATGATTAGGGATCCAAGGTGAGAGTCCCTGAGCATCAGCCTTACGTGGGGTCACGTTGCAAGCGTATATCAAAACGCACCGCTGCCATGCGGACAATAACGATAAAAAGCAGCCCAATAGTTAACGATAAGGTCTCGCTCTCAAGCCCCCACTGGCAAAGGAAGTAAAGCCAGCAGCCAGCAAAGGAAATAGATGCGTAGATCTGATCCTTACGAAAAATAAAGGGCACATCGTTACAGAGCGTATCTCGCAGTGCACCGCCGAAAGTACCTGTCATCACGCCAAGTAGTGATGCGATAAACCACGAGTGGCCCAGATCGAGCGCTAGCTGCGCACCCAGAATCGAAAAAATACCAAGCCCTATGGCATCCGGAAACACAATCCATGATGGGCGAATACGCTCAGTATGCTTCCAATAGCTGAATACCACCGCCATGGCGAGAATTAGAATGGGCTGCTCTTCGTGTTTGATCCAATAAAGTGGATGGTTGTCCATCATGAGGTCGCGCAAGGTTCCGCCGCCTAGAGCAGTAATAAACCCGATGGTAAAGACACCAACCGGGTCCATATTTTTGGAGCGGGCAACCATCATGCCTGATATGGCGAAGGCGATAATTCCTATCATTTCAAGGGAGTAAACAATATCTGGCATGAGGCATCCTGAAAAGAGGGCGGACGGTTTTTGAACAGCTTGGATCAGGAACGCGAAGAATAGCTGAAAATTGCGCCCGATTCATCCGCTGGCTCGTGTCTTTGGTGGGTAGGATATAAGTTGTGTTTATACTTCTGGATAAAAGTTCTTTATTTGCTTCGTGGGGAGAGTCTGTTTAGCTTGGCGTCATTCAATAAAAAACAGATTTTTATCAAAAGGAATCACCATGAAAGCGATCCTCTGTAAAGAATATGGCTCGGCAGACACCCTGGTCATCGAGGATGTACCTAGCCCTGAAGCTAAAGGTCGCGGAGTTAAAGTCCGCGTAAAAGCGGCGGGACTAAATTTTCCCGATACTCTGATCATAGAAGGCAAGTACCAGCTCAAGCCGACCATGCCATTCTCCCCCGGTGGTGAGTTGTCTGGTGAAGTCATTGCAGTAGGGGATAAGGTAACCCGCTTTAAAATCGGTGATCGTGTGGCTGGGTTGACCGGCTACGGCGCCTTTGCAGAAGAAGTCATCGTGCCTGAGCACAACCTGCTGCCAATACCGACAGGCATGAGCGATGAAAAAGCCGCTGCGTTTACCATGGTATACGGCACCTCGTATTACGCCCTCAAACAGCGTGCCAACCTTCAGCCGGGCGAGAGCCTTTTGGTGTTGGGTGCCAGTGGTGGGGTAGGGCTGGCCACTGTGGAGCTTGGAAAGGCTATGGGCGCCCGCGTGATCGCTGCTGCCAGCTCCGCCGAGAAGTTGGAGATTGCCAAGGCGGCTGGTGCAGATGAGTTGATCAACTATACCGAGGAGCCCCTAAAGGACGCCGTGAAGCGTCTGACGAATAGCAAAGGCGTGGATGTGATTTATGATCCCGTAGGTGGTGATTTCACAGAGCAGGCTTTGCGAGCCATGGCATGGAACGGTCGCCATTTGATCATCGGTTTCGCTGCTGGCGACATTCCGAAAATTCCTGCCAACCTGACCCTGCTGAAGGGCTGTTCGGTTGTTGGCGTTTTCTGGGGCAGTTTCACCCAGCGTGAGCCGGAAGCTAGCGCCCAGAATATGATGGAGCTGATGAAGCTCTATGCCGACGGCAAAATTGACCCGAACATTAGTGAAGTATACGAATTCGAGGATTACGCCAAGGCTTTGGGCGCGCTCACTGAGCGGCGTGCTACTGGCAAAGTGGTGCTGAAGATTGGCTCTTGAGTTTTGACCATTTGTAGCCTGATGGCTTGGGTGTAGGTGAGAGTGAGCGCCCCCTCCCAAAAAACGCTACGAGCACATCCATGTGGGCTTGGCTGCGGCCATCCATGGCCGCAGACATTTTTGGGAGGGGGCGCTCACTCTCACTATCCAGCTTCTCAGTTATATCCAGTAATGCGCTTCAATAAATAGAAGAGGGTTTCTGTTTTAAGGACTATCGCACTATATTGTAAAAGCCATGTAGGGCGGGTCTTCCCAAAAATGTAGAGGGCCAAGGATGGCCCGAAACAAGCGCACATGGATGTGCTTGTAGCGGTTTTTGGGAAGACCCGCCCTGCATGGCTACCCTCGATCTAAAAGGCTAGGGCCATAATCTGCAGGCAGCGATATGCTCAGAAATTAAACTGCCCAGAATCAATATCCGAAACCAAATCAGGGGTCAGCAGCGTGTAACCCTCAGTTTTTGGCAGCCACGCATAAACCTCTTCATTAGGACGCTCCAGCGCGTAGCCAGCTTTCTGAATATCCACCTTGCGGTACTTAAAGGTTCCGGTTTTCTCGATGGCTTCAGTCACACGAATAAACACTGGAACCGCATATGCTGGCAGGTTAGCTTGCAAGTAGGTCAGCAGCTTGTTGATATCGAAACTACCCTTGCTCGGTACCAACGTAACCATACCCGCCTTGCCATTGGTTTTCGGAATCTCCACGCCATAAACGATGGCTTCCTCGACCATGCCAGAACCATCGATCATGTTTTCCACCTCGTTGGTCGAAACGTTCTCGCCTTTCCAGCGGAAGGTATCGCCCATTCGATCTACAAACTGTAGGTGACCACAACCGATTGATTTTAAAACATCACCCGTGTTGAACCAGGCATCGCCTTTTTTGAATGCATCCCGAATTAGGGATTTCTCGGTGGCTTCTTTCTGGGTATAGCCTTCAAAAGCCCATTTCTTTGTGTTCTCGCTAATAAGCAGGCCTGGCTCGCCTTTCTCGGCTTCCTCCAGTACGCCTTTTTCATTACGAATCGGGTCCCGGGTACCGTCGTGGAATTTGACCAGTTTGTACGGTGCTGTAGATAGGCCGACAGTGTTGTCCATGTTGAAGAAGTTACTGAAGCCGACGTTACCTTCACTGGACGCGTAGAGCTCCGAGACGGTCTCAATACCGAAACGGTCTTTGAACTCATTCCAGATGGAGGGCCGTAAACCATTGCCCAGCATTTTGGTCAGGCGATGGTTGCGATCCTGATCACTTGGCGGCTGATTTAGCAGGTAGCGGCAGAGTTCACCAATGTAGCCGAAGGCTGTTGCATCGTAGCGGCGCACGTCGTCCCAGAAGGCGCTAGCGGAGAACTTTCGGCGTAGGGCGAAGGCAGAACCGCCCGCCAGAGCCGTACTCCAGCACACCACCAGGCCAGTACCGTGATACAAGGGCAGGGTGCAGTAGAAGACGTCGTCTGGCGTCATTGAAAGCGCCATCATCCCAAAGCCGCCGTAGGCTTTTATGAACTTGGTGTGTGATCCGGGTGCGGCTTTGGGCAGGCCGGTGGTACCGGAGGTAAACAGGAAAATTGCTGTATCGCCGGTTCTGGGCGGGTCGCTTAGTTCCGGATTGTTGCTGTTAAATGTGCTCACCTGCTGTGCCATGTTGGCGTAGCCCGAAGGCGTATCGCCAAAGGAATTCAGGGTGTTGGTGTCAGCAAGGAACAGAAATGGACTGGGATGATCAAGCTGGAGACTGGCTTTGATGTCATCAAAGGATGGAACCAGTTCTGCACCAACCACAATCATTTTTGGGCTTGTCAGGTTGATGCTGTGTTCCAGCACCTTGCCTCTTTGGGAGGAGTTTAGCATGGCGCAGGCAACGCCAATCTTGGCCGCGCCTGCGACCACCGCCAGAATTTCCGGGCGATTCTCAAGTAATACCGCAATTGAGTCGCCCTTTTTCAGACCTTGAGCCTGAAGATAAGCCGCAATGCGATTGGACCAGGCATTGAACTCGCCCCAGGTGATGCTGCGATCCTCAAACAAAATAGCCGTTCTATCTCGGTATTTTTCGGCATTCTTCTCTATGAGAGTTCCGAGGGTGAGGGGCTTGCTCGCATTCTTCACTGAGAAGTAGTAATAGCCTTTGGCAATTGCGGGGAGGCGTTTGAAGACTCCCGGCAGGCTGCGCATTAGATCCATCGCAGTAACGTTATCTTGGCTCATGGTTTGTCCGTCAGGTTATTTTTATATGTTAGGGCTAGTCCAGGTAGAGGTCTGGCAATAATGGCTTGTCATTGGCCTCATAACGGTAGCCTTCAAAATCGGTTACGCCATCCTGACGCAACACGTCTTCGTCTATCAGATTTTGCCCTGTCATCTCTTCAATGGAATGATTCAAAATGCTAACCGCGGCATCTGCCATTATCTCGGGCGTCCGGCCTTGGGCCATCATTTGCGCTCCGCCCGCTTCATGCTCAATGGCCGCGGTCGAGATAAGCGTTTTCGGCCAAAGCGTGTTAACGGCAATGCCGTAACGTTTGAACTCCTGAGCCATGCCGATGCTGATCATGGTCATGGCGTATTTTGTAGAGGTGTATGGCCCAAACTGAGCAAACCATTTTGGGTCAAGGTTCAGCGGCGGTGACATGCTCAGAATGTGGGCACGCTTGGATTTTTTGAGCCAGGGTAGGGCAGCTTGGCTGCATGCAAGCACTGCACGCGCGTTTACTTGATGCAATAGATCGAAGCGGCTGACCTTCAGGTTTTCTACGCCCGTTAGGCGAATGGCGCCGGCGTTGTTGATCAGGGCGTCAATGCCGCCAAAGTGATCAGCGGCCTCATCGATACGCTGCTTTATCTGGTTTTCATCGCGCACGTCGAGTACCAACGGTAATGCTTGCCCACCTGCCGCACGAACTTCTTCGGCGACTGTGTGGATGGTGCCTGGCAGCTTTGGGTGCGGTGTGTCGGACTTTGCTGCGATAATTACGTTCGCACCCTGACGGGCACAGGCAAGGGCGATAGCGCGACCGATGCCCCGGCTGGCGCCGGTAATAAATACAGTTTGGTCTTTCAGTGTGCTCATCTATCCTTCTCCTGTTCGGATGTTTCGCCAGTGGTGACTTCCACCAGCAACTGATTACGCTTCACCTGATCACCTTTGCTCGTCAAAACCTGCGCAACGACACCGTCGCAGTCGGCTTTGACCGGGTGTTCCATCTTCATGGCTTCCAGTATGACCAGGGTTTCCCCTTGGCGGACTGCCTGCCCGGGCTCTGCCAGAACGTCGATAATGGCGCCGTCCATTGAGGCCTGAATGCGCCCGCTTCCAGCGCCGTTGGCACCTGCCGCAGGCTGGTGCGTGAGATCAGTAACCGACCACGACTTTCCGAACGCCTGTAAATATAGAGAATCCCCGTCGCGGTGATATTGGCAACGCTGACGAATGCCGTTGTCGATAATGCCCAAGATGCCATGATCCATGCTGGTAACGATCAATTCGTGGTGTTGATCACCCAGACTGCAGGACACGCTGTTACCGCTGCCCTGTACCAGTAGCTCAACGGTTTCGTCGCCGATACCCAACTTCATGGGTGTGTTGGTGGCAGGTGCGTTGCTCCAGGCTTTCTTTCCGGATGCATCGTGTGCCAGTACACAGGCTGCAATGGCAAGCTGACGGATTTCCAGTTTGGCTGGCTGGAGTGACGGGTCTTCGCTAAAGCTCTGTTGCAGGAATCCTGTGGTTGCTTCACCGGCGCCAAAGGTGCTGTCGGCAATGATGCGGCCGAGGAAGTACCGGTTGGTTGTAACACCAAATACGGTTGTATCTTCCAGAGCGCGAATCAGGCGGCGGCGTGCTTCGTCGCGGTTTTCACCCCAGGCAATAACCTTTGCAAGCATGGGGTCGTAGTGGGGTGTAACTTCATCACCGGAACGCACACCTGTGTCATACCGCAGCCCTTCGCCTTCTGCAGGTTGGAAAACATGCAGGGGGCCGGTCTGAGGTGTGAAGCCGTTCGATGGGTCTTCTGCGTAGAGCCGGACTTCGATGGCGTGGCCATTCAATTCGATGTCACTCTGAGTCAGGGGTAATGGCAGGCCTTCGGCAACGGTGAGCTGCCAAGCCACCAGATCCTGACCGGTAATCAGTTCTGTAACCGGGTGTTCTACCTGTAGGCGAGTGTTCATTTCCAGAAAGTAGAAGTTGCGGTCTTTGTCGACGAGGAATTCGACTGTGCCTGCACCTTCGTAATTGCAGGCCAGTGTCGCTTTTACTGCAGCTTCGCCCATGGCGGCGCGAAGTTCGGGGGTCACGAAGGGAGAGGGCGCTTCTTCAACGACCTTCTGGTGGCGGCGCTGAACGGAGCAATCCCGTTCGCCCAGATAGACGGCATTGCCGTGCTGGTCGGCGAACACCTGAATTTCTACGTGCCGGGGTTCGATTACCGCTCTTTCTAGTATCAATTCGTCGTCACCAAAGGCTTGCTTGGATTCAGAGCGTGCCCGTTTGATGTTGTCGGCCAGTTCGGATTCGCTGTGCACCAGACGCATGCCTCGACCACCGCCGCCAGCGGAGGCTTTGATCATCAGCGGGTAGCCGATGTCAGCTGCTGCGGCCATCAGCTCATTGTCGCTGGCGTTGTCGCCTTCGTATCCGGGAACAACGGGTACGCCAGCTTTTTGCATGGCGATTTTGGAGCGTCTTTTGCTGCCCATGAGTTCGATAGCACCGGCTGGCGGGCCTACGAATACGATGCCAGCTTCTTTGCAGGCATTGGAGAAACTGGAGTTTTCCGAGAGGAAACCATAACCTGGATGAATGCAGTCGGCGCCGGTTTTGCAGGCGGCATCGAGTATGGCGTCGGCATTCAAGTAAGATGCAGTTACCTGTGCGGGGCCTATGCAAACGGCTTCGTCTGCCAGTTCGGTGTGCATGGCATTGGCGTCTGCCTCGGAGTATACGGCGACGGTGCGGTATCCGAGGGCTTTGGCGGTGCGAATAACGCGGACTGCGATTTCGCCCCGGTTTGCTATTAATAGTTTTTTTAGCATGGTCTTGGTCTCTTTTACTGTGCAAGGCCGCAAGCAAGGGATGATAAAGGTCTCCAGAAAACCGCTACGAGCACATCTATGTGCGCTTGTTTCCGGCCATCCTTGGCCTCCAACATTTTCTGGAGACCTTTATCGTCCCTTACTCGCTCCGCAATCATTCGAAACGGTATGCCTGATCGCGAGTGGCCGACGACATTTCCTGAAACCGCATCCACCGGCTCTCACTCCCTCTGAATTATTTCGTGTCTGTCCAGGCTGGTGGGCGCTTCTGCATGAATGCCATGGTGCCTTCTGCGCCTTCGCTGCCCCGGACAGCTTTTGCGAAGATATCTGCAGCGCTATCGAGCAAGCCTCCCATGGATTCGTGGCCAACCCGGTGTAGCAGGGCTTTGGTTTCTGCAGTGGCGTTGGGGGCGCAGTGGCGAATGCGATCCAGTGCTTGAGCCAACATTTCGTTTAATTCTTCATCGGAGGCAGCGGCCTGATGAACAATACCCAATGCGCAGGCTTCGGCGGCTCCAATTCGCAAACCAAGCAGTGCAAGTCGACGAGCCTGGGTCAGGCCGATGCGCTCCACTACAAACGGCGCAATTTGGGCAGGAATGATGCCGAGGGAGGTCTCGGGCATGCCGAACTTGGCGGTCGGCCCTGCGATGGCAACGTCTGAGATACAGGCCAAACCAAAACCGCCGCCCATGATGGCTCCTTCGGTTACGGCAACGACCACTTTCGACGATTCGTTCACTTGCTGAAGCATCTGTCCGAAGGCTCGGTTTAATCGGTAGAAGGGGTCGGTTTCGCCTTCGCCAGCATCTTGATTGCGGGCTCCGGCCATGTCTTTGATATCACCTCCTGCGCAGAAGTGACCGCCTGAGCCGCGAATGACCACGGCGCGTATGCTGGAATCGGATTCCACTTCGGTAAAAATTGTCGACAGCTCTGCCACCATTTGCAGGCTCATGGCGTTCCGGGACTCTGGCCGGTTGATGGTGACGTGCAGGACTGGCCCTTGTTTTTTCAGAAGCAGTGTTTCGCAATGAGGCAAGGTTTGCATTGATAGACTCCACGAACATTATTTGGGGCCGGTAGCCCGGTTGAACTCTTCAGGACCGTTGAGGGCCATGGATGGCCCGATCGAGCCCTACAAGGACGTACTCGCGGGCGTGTCCTGAAGAGTTCAACCGGGCTGCCGGTCTGGCACCAAGCTTCAGCCTTTGCGCTTGCCAGGCAAGGTGCCCATAAGCTTGCAAATGATCCCCAACATGATTTCGTCAGCACCACCGCCGATAGACACCAATCGCACATCACGGAAGGCACGGGAAGCCGGGTTGTCCCACATGAAGCCGTTACCGCCCCAGTACTGCAGGCAGCTGTCGGTCACTTCACGGCCCAGACGGCCAGCTTTCAGCTTGGCCATGGAGGCAAGTTTGGTTACGTCTTTGCCTTCAATGTGCAGTTCACATGCCTTGTAAGTTAAAGCTCGCAGTGCTTCTACTTCGGTCTGTAACTCGGCCAAGCGGAAGTGAATCACCTGGTTGTCGATTAGTGGTGTACCGAAGGTTTTGCGCTCGCGGCAGTACTCAATGGTCTGGTCAATGCAGTTTTCCAACGCTTTGATAACGTTCGCAGCACCCCAGAGACGCTCTTCTTGGAATTGCAGCATTTGCATCATGAAGCCAGTCCCTTCGGCTCCAATGCGATAGCGCTGGGGAACGCGCACATCGTCGAAGAAAATCTGGGCAGTTTCGGAAGAACGCATGCCTAGTTTGTTCAAATGCGGGCTGAAGGTTATCCCCGGAGTGTTCATAGGAACTACGATCAGTGATTTGTTTTTATGCGGCTTGTCATCACTCGTATTGGCCAGCAGGCAAATGAAGTCTGCCTGAGGGCTGTTGGTGATCCACATTTTGGAGCCGTTGATGATGTAATCGTCACCGTCTTTCTTTGCGGTGGTTTTCAAACCAGCCACATCGGAACCGGCACCTACCTCGCTCACACCAATGCAACCCACCATGTCACCGGCTATCGCAGGTGCTAGAAAGGTACGTTTTAGTTCGTCAGAACCGAAGCGGGCGATAGCAGGCGTGCACATGTCTGTCTGAACGCCAATTGCCAAGGGTACGCCGCCGCAGTTGGCCATGCCCAGCTCTTCAGCTGCTACGAGGTTGTAGCTGTAGTCGAGCCCCATGCCGCCGTATTCTTCGGGCTTCTGGATGCCCAGTAGGCCAAGGTTACCCAGTTTTTTGAACAGTTCGTGAATGGGGAACTGGCCAGCTTCTTCCCATTCGTCGCAATGGGGGTTAATTTCCTTCTGCACGAAATCGCGGACGGTTTTTCTCAGGGCTTCATGTTCGGCTGTGAATTTCACGCTTTGTTCTCCTGCCATTTGGGTCTCATCTACACCTATGGGTGCAGGTTCGCTAACTTGGGTTGCAGGTCTGCCCCACACCCGCTTGTGTCTGCTAGTTCTTTGCTACCTGTTAACTATTTTGAGCTTCTGTATTGCTGCTGTGAGATAACTCTTGGTTGGCCGGAACCGGGCCGAAGCACCTCCCAAAAACGTGGAGCGCCATGGATGGCGCGACCGAGCCCTACAGGGATGTATTTACGGGCGTTTTTTGGGAGGTGCTTCGGCCCGGTTCCATACACCATTGCCCAAGCCTCTAGAGGCGGGCCACGCCAAATGTATTGGGCCGCAACTGGCGGATTTCGGCTTCGCGGCACACATCGAGAACCAGTGCGACTACGCGCCGGGTATCTCGTGGATCGATCAGGCCGTCATCCCATAGCCGTGCAGTACCGAACAGGGCAGTGGAACCGTCCTCCAGTTTTTTCGCTGTGGCCTGCTCCAGAAACTCCAGAGTTTTTGGATCCGGCTCGATACCACTGCGGCGCTGCTTGTCCTCCGCCACAATACGCATCACCTTGCCAGCTTGGGCTGGGCCCATAACCGCAGTTCGGCTATTGGGCCAAGCGAAGATGAACCTCGGATCAAGACCGCGACCACACATGGCATAGTTACCTGCACCATAGGAACCGCCGATCACAATTGCGACTTTCGGCACCCGGCAGTTAGCAACAGCCTGAATCATTTTCGAACCGTGCTTGATGATGCCGTTCTGCTCCGAGTGCGTACCCACCATGAACCCCGTAGTGTTGTGCAAGAAGAGCAGAGGTGTACCAGCCTGATCGCAGAGTTGGATGAACTGAGCCGCTTTCGCGCTACCGGCCGGGGTGATCGGGCCGTTGTTGCCGATGATGCCAACGGAATGACCTTCAATTCGTATGGTTCCGCACACGGTTTGGTCATCGAACTCGTTTTTGAAATCCATGAACTTTGAGCCGTCGGCAATTCGTGCGAGGATTTCACGCACGTCGTAAGGTTTTTTCGAGTCTGAAGGGATCACACCCAACAGCTCTTCCTCAGGGTATAAGGGCTCGTCCCATGTCAGTTCGCGCTGCGGCGGAAGCTGCTCATTCCACGGCAAAGCTTCCATGATATTTCTAGCTTGGCGTATGCCGTCTGCGTCGTCTTCGGCTAGATATTCAACGGTACCGGCAACCTGAGCGTGCATTTCTGCGCCGCCAAGCTCTTCGTCGCCCGCTATTTCACCGGTCGCCGCCTTCAGCAAGGGAGGGCCAGCGAGGAACATCTTGGCTTTGCCGCGGATCGCGATTACGTAATCCGACAAGCCGGGCTGATAGGCACCGCCAGCGGTGGCGTTGCCGTGAACCACGGTGACCTGTGGCAGCCCGGCCGCCGACATGCGTGCCTGATTGGCGAAACCACGTGCGCCTTGAACAAAAATATCGGTGGCGTAGTTCAGGTTGGCGCCGCCGCTCTCGGATAGAGACACAACCGGTAGCTTGTTTTCCTTGGCGATCTGTTGCAGGCGCAGGGTCTTGTCTAGGCCGGCCGGAGTAATGGTGCCGCCTTTAATCGCGCTGTTACTGGCGACCACGAGGCAGCGGATGCCACTTACGGTGCCGATACCGGCGATGATGTTGCCGCCAGCCATGCTGCCGTCTTTGTCATCGTGCATCTTGTAGCCAGCGAGTGAACACAGTTCCAGAAACGGAGTGCCGCGATCGAGCAAACGGTTAATGCGATCCCGGGGGAGCAGCTTTCCGCGTTTGGTGAACTTCTCCCGTGCGGCTTCGGCAAGATCCAGAACCTTTTGTTCCACATTTCGGAAGATCTGAATATGACCGTTCATGGCTTCGGTGTTGACACGAAACTCGTCGGATTGCGGGTTAACGCTGGTTTCCAGTGTTTGCATAAAAACTCCTCAATCCTCGCTTAACACTTTGGGCGCGACTGCTCGATGAAAACCGTTGTACGGCTCGTTGTTCTTTGCCTTCGGGAACGGCCATACGCGACCGCCCTGAGATGCTGCACCATCAATTCGCAAGCAATCGCCGCTGATAAACGAAGCGCCTGGACTTAATAAAAAACAGATGGCCGAACTTATTTCCGACTCGGTGCCCATGCGTTTTATTGGCACATTGTCCCCAAGGCTACGAATCCACTGTTTCATGTGCTCGGGGTAGTTATCCATGCCGCTGGAGGCAATCCAGCCCGGAGCAACCGCATTCACGCGAACGCCAGAGGTGCCCCATTCCACAGCGGCTGTCTGGGTGAAATTCACCATGCCAGCTCTTGCGGCACCCGAGTGCCCCATGCCCGGCATACCGCCCCACATGTCGGCCACGATATTCACGATGGCGCCGCCGGTTTTCGAAAGTGCCTGCGTATAGGCCTCTCGCGCCATCAAAAAACCACCGGTGAGATTGGTGCGAACCACAGTCTCCCAACCTTTCTGGTTGATGCCCGCCAGAGGAGAAGGGAACTGGCCGCCAGCATTGTTAACGACGCCGTTCAGGCCGCCATGCTCTGCGATAATCGCTTTGACTGTGGCTTTTACAGACTCTTCTTCGCGGATATCGCATACGTGAGCCGAGGCAACGCCACCGTCTTCAAGAATTTCTGCTTTTACGGCTTCAACTTTTTCGACTTTGCGACCCACCAGCGCAACTTTGGCGCCTAGGGCAGCCAGTTCGTGCGCGGTGCAGCGTCCGATGCCGGAGCCGCCCCCGGTCACGATAAATACGTGACCCTTGAACAGGTCAGGGTGAAAAACGGATTGATAACTCATAGTTTAATAACCTTGCTCAATGTATGAGCGCTCTGGGTGGCCGTCCCTCCCGGGACTGTGGGCAGCATGGATGCTGCGGCCAAGCCTACAGGGACGTATTTACGGCGTGTCCCAGGAGGGACGGCCAGCCAGAGTGCATGGTCCATAGAATCAGGAACGAACCAGCCCAGCAGGCACCGGCACCGGAAATTCCAATAGTTGCTGTGCAAACGCCTTACCTTGCGGATCAATGCGCAGGCTGGCAACGCCACCTCCGCCCAGACTGTGCTCCAGCAGGAAGTTGAATGCGTGCAGGCCCGGCAGCGTCCAGCGAGTGACCTTGCCGGTTTCCGGATTCAGTGTGTGCTCCATCCACTCGGCCACAGCTTCTGCACTCAATGCAGCTGCAATAAAAGGAACGAACTCAGGTTTGCGAGCAATAACACCAATGTTGCTGTGGTCGCCTTTATCACCACTGCGGGCCCAGGCCAGATCAACCAAAGGTACGGTGGTATCGGTGGCTGATGCGACTTCGATTGGAGCTTGATCATTGATTAGACCGGGCTGGAAACCACCAACGGAATCGGCATCAACTGGTGTTGTCTGGCTGTTAAAGTCAACAGACACGGTTACTTCGCTCTTTGGAACTAAACAAGAATAGAGGCGGATTTTTGGCCAAACTGTTGGTCGACCACCCACTATTCCGGTTAGGCCAGGAGCCATACCGGTAGCGGCTTGTGCAATCTCCCGGGAGAAAAGCACCAGCGCCGCTTTTTTTGTATGGGCTGCACTGATCTTAACCACGACTTCCCGGCTACCTTGACCTCGACTATGCTCGCCGTAGGTGGTTTCAGTGCCTAGCAACTCAATGCTGGTCTCGGTGTAATCTGGTAGCCCGCGTTCTTGAAACAATCGCGATGTTTTAGTGAGGATGGCCTCGGCTACTGCCTGTGCCTTTTTTGGAGCATCAATGCCCGCGAGCAGGAACGTTGCTGTACACTTGAAGCCATCTGGCCAAGTGCCTGAAACCTTATAGCTATCGGTGGGAGGCAGGCCACGGGCACCGCGAACGGTTACCCGGTCTTGCCCGCTTTCTATAAGTTCAACATCGGTAAAATCGCAGGTTACGTCTGGCAGAAAATACGCACGGGGATCACCAATTTCGTAAACCAGCTGCTCTGCGACCGTGCCACGGCTGACCTTTCCGCCTGTACCTTCCGGCTTGGTGACAACAAATTCACCGTCTGCGCTTACTTCAGCTATCGGGAAGCCCATGTCGGCGAAGCCGTCAGCAATCTCTTCCCAGTCAGTAAAGTTGCCGCCGGTGGATTGTGCGCCACATTCCAACAGGTGGCCGGCAAGGCTGCCTTGGGCTAGTTTGTCGTAGTCCTTCCAGTCCCAGCCAAATTCGTGAACCAGAGGAGCGAGTATTAACGCACTGTCTACCACTCGCCCGGTAAGAACAATATCTGCGCCTTGATCCAAAGCTTCTGCTAGACCGGAGGCTCCTAGGTAGGCGTTAAGGCTTACCATCATGGTGGGCATGGGTTCGCCGGTTGCCATTTCGGTGATGCCGGCTTTGCTCAGGGCCTGTTTCTGTGGAAGCAGGTCATCCCCAAGCACCAGAGCAATTTTCATATCTACGCCAGCTTTTTCGCACAGCGCTTGCAAGGCATCGCGGCAGGCCACTGGATTCACGCCGCCAGCGTTAGTGAGTACGCGAATGCCCTTTGCTTTAATGTCACCCAGCAATGGGCCCATAACGGTTTCGACGAAGTCTCGGGCGTAGCCTTGGCTGGGATCTTTCATCTTCTGGCCAGCCATGATTGACATGGTCACTTCAGCCAAATAATCCGAAACCAAATAGTTGATGTCACCTTTGTGCACCAGTTGTGCTGCGGCCGTTTCGGTGTCACCCCAGAATGCGGAGGAACAACCAATGCGGATGGTCTTCGGTGAGCTAGTCATGTTTGTGCATCCTGTTCCTGTGTTTGCTTGAGCGCACAGGGAATGTGTGCCAGCAGACGATTAACCAACAAATAGACCATACCAAGCAAGCGCTTGGTTTGTAAACAGCTAAATCTTAGGTAGAATGTTGCTTCTTTCAAAGCCGCTGGAATTACCTGTGAATCAAGACAAAATTCTCCAATCACTCGTTACCGAAAATCTGGTTTCAGATCCCGAAAGTGCCCGTGGACGACTGCTTCGGGAAGCTGCCCGCCTTTTTCGTGAGAAGGGGTATGAGCGCACTACAGTGAGGGACTTGGCGGCAGCCGTTGGTATTCAGTCCGGAAGCTTGTTTCATCATTTCCGCACCAAAGAAGAAATATTGAAGGCGGTGATGGTAGAAACGATCAGGCTGAACACAGCGTTGATGCAGGCCGCAATGAGCTCGGCTGATTCCAACCGGGAGAAGTTGAGAGCACTGGTAAGTGCCGAGCTAGAATCGATTAACGGCCAAACCGGAGAAGCTATGGCTGTTCTGGTATTTGAATGGCGTAGCCTCTCGGAAGCGTCCCGAGCCGAAGTGCTAAAGCTTCGAGATATTTACGAGGCTTTGTGGCTGGATGTGTTGACTGGCTTGAAACAGGAAGGCGCTCTCGTTGCCGATCCCTTTATAGTGCGCCGTATGTTAACGGGTGCATTGAGCTGGACTGTTACTTGGTACCGCCCAGACCGCGGCGGTTTGACTCAAGATGGCCTAACCGATCAAGTAGTGGCCATGCTGGGCTTAAGCTAAAAAGCCTGTTTGTGCAGGCTGACCATAATGAGAGCCAGTCGTCAGTTTGTAACAAAATGTTCGAACAATTGTTGTTTTTGTATTTCTCCTTATCGCATTGTTTTAACTTAAAATATGCCGAAATTAGGCTTCCCATATCAGGCCATTGGCCTGATAGGCACAAGCGATTCGGCAAACGAGCCATTTCTGTAGCACCCCTTTAAACGCACTCTTGCCACCAGAATCACAGGACTGACTGTGTTTCATGCTGATAAAAATAATTCAGAGCAGGGTGATTTAACGATGTCCACACTGGCAACTCATGCCAGCCGCCTGATGGCGGTACGCAATAAACTGGTTTTTCTGGTAATCGCCGTTTTGTTTACCGGTTGCTCTTTACACCCGATCTACAAAACGACCGGATTTGTATTGGCAAATTACTCTGAGGGTGAAGCCACCCCATATGTCATGCAGATGTCTGATCCGGAAATGGCATGCGCCCTTGGGGAAGGGATTGACCCCTTGCTCTATTCTTTTTCGCGGATCAACGATGCACCGAATACCAGTGGTTCGTTGTTGATGCTGCTAGCGGCCAACTGTATGGAGTACGAAGCCTGGGAGGCTGAACTCGGCTATTTGCGGGCAGACTACGAAGGCGATGTGCCTGCTGCCAAAGACGCCCGCGAGCGTTCCAAGCGCTTGTATGCACTCACCGCTAAACGTCGCCAGTTGGCTTTCCTCAGGGCTATGGCGGCTTACGATTTTGATCCTTCCAAAGAACCTCTTGAGTGTCCAACCCTGCAAAGCGAGCAGGAGGAAATGACCTTTCTGCTTGGTTTGCTGACGGGTTTGCAAGCGGTTGTGAACGATGCCAATTCCGGTGCCCGTGCAGGCATACCACGTAACATCGCGCCGCAAGCTGAGCGCGCCGCAACCTGTATTGATAACGATAAAACCGGTGGGCTACCCAACGCTGTGCGCGCGATGGTTTGGTTATTGTTACCGGACACCCGTCCAGAACAGTCACCCGATCCTTGGCAGGTGCTTGAAAACAGTTCGGCTATGGGTGTGCGCTCGGGTATGCGCGCTTCCATGGCTCTTGAAGCGGTTGCGGCGGAAACTTTCGGTCGCACAGATATTTTAGCTGATGTTATTCACCGCTTTGTAGAAGCGGACGACACCATTGAAGTATGGGAGAAGTATCGCTTGGCCGACTATGTGGCCGAGAACATCATTCGGTTTTCCTCAGACAAGCACTGGACAGCTGAGTACGGCTACCGCACGCCACAGTCGTTCTTCGGAAAAATGAGCCCGGAACGCAACACTGAAAATATTGAAACCATGAGTCTGGATGGATTGCTCTGATTGGTTAGCGCCGGTGGCGGTATTCGGCCGCCTAATAAACTCAATACAAACACAAGAATGATTAGGAGGTCGTTATGATCCGTAAATCCCTTACCGCCTTGACTCTCGCTGCCATAGCGCCCTTGGCTTCAGCACAAACCGTAAAAATGTGCGTCTTTGATGTCATTGGCGCAAACGGTGACATGTTCAACATGGTTAAGGACTACGCCCTAGAGATGAAATCTCACGGTGTGGACTATGATCTGAAGCCCTACACCGATGAAGGTGTTGCAGTAGGTGACTTCAACGCGGGCCAATGTGATGCCGTTGCTGCGACAGACCTTCGCACCAGACCTTTTAATCGTTTTACGGGAACCGTTAGTGCCGTTGGTGCGCTCCCTACTTATGATGACCTTAAAACGCTTCTAGCGACTTTGGCGCAAGCCAAGGCTGCACCGCTTATGAAACAGGATGGTTATGAAGTGCTGGGTATTGTGCCAGCTGGCGCCGGGTATCTGTTTGTTAACGACCGCAGCATGGATACTGCGGGCGATTTAGCGGGCAAGAGGATGGCGACCTTGGACTACCAGAAAGACGCCATTCACATGGTGAACTTTGTTAAGGCAACCGTGGTGCCCTCAGACATCACCAACTTTGCTGGCAAGTTTAATAACGGTTCCGTAGATACCGCTTACGCACCGGCATTCGCTTATGAAGCACTCGAACTCTACAAGGGTATTGGGGAGTCCGGCGGTATCGTGGACTACCCCTTGGCCCAGCTTACTATTCAGGTGATCGCCCGCGAAGGCGTTCTGGACGACAAAACCGCCCAAGCTTCTCGACAAGTAGCCTGGGATATGTACCCGCAGGCAATGAACCTGATTAGCAATCAGGAGGCGGCAATTTCGGAAGAAAAGTGGATTCGCATTCCAGAGAAAGACATTCAGGGGTATCAGGAAATGTTCCGTCAGAACCGCATTGAAATGCGTGACGGCCTAAACGGAGCACCTGATGTTTACCACCCGAAAATGCTGAGCCTGCTGAGTAAAATTCGCTGTGCCAGTAACCCGTCAGCGTCGGAGTGTACCTCGGAAAACCGGGAATAATAGGGCGGATTACCCATGAACTGGCAAGCCATAACTGCACCGGCCGCAAGAGCCCTTTACCCCGTGCATAAAATGCATGGAGCTATTCTGTTGTTGCTGCTGTTTTTTACCCTGCTCCTCGGTATGGGTAACTCGCTTCACTCTCGCTTGCTTTGGATTGGTGAGCAAACATGGCCGAACTATTATCTGCTGAATCCAGATGCCACAGAGCCGTCGTGTCGGTTGGAGATGAATGTGGATGCAGAAGTTCGCAAGAGGGTGGAGGCCTATAAGCCGGACCCGGACGATCTGTTTGATTCCCCACCGAACCCCAACGCCATTCGCACCTCGCTAGAACGAAACCTTGTCCTGTGCGCGGACCAACATGCTGCCTATCAGAACAACCTTGAACATGCCACGCCTGCGCTGGGCGCTTTCAAGACCGTTGAGCAAGGATTGGCGGCGTTTCTGCTGGAGAACATTGAGTTAACCAAGTACCTGTTTATCGCAATCTTCGCGATGGCGGCGGCGGTGGCAGCTATGGATGCCGACCATATTGCACTGCGGCTGCCCAGAAATCGGTCAGAGTGGCGCTTGAGTCAGGCGGTGCAGTTTGCGGTTAATGGCATGATGGTCTTCTCGATGAATGCTTATTTGGGCCGGTTGGCAAGCTCGCCCGGGGCCGAATCTACAGTCATACTTCAGTATGCTTGGACAGGTGTGTTCGGCTTGTTCATTGTGATCAACGCCTTTCGTTTTCTTTACGTGCCCAAGCATATAAAGCCTGGCGGGCTAGCCCTGTCTTCGGGTTTGGTGTTGCCGCTGTATTGCACCATGGGCCTGATAGCCATGACCTACTTTTTCTTTGTTGATGGCTACGCATCAGGGCTGGCTATTTACTTCGGCATGATGTCCAACCTGTCGTCGATGTTTATCAACATCGGGCTCTATGTTCTGGTGGGCATGGTTCTTAAACAGACCCGCTTGCCAGAGTTATTGCTGAACGTCATCAAGCCCTATAACTTGCCTGCCCCCATGCTGGCCTCTGTGATTATCTTTGCGACAGCTTTTCCCACGGCGTTTACCGGTGCCTCCGGTATTTTCATTCTTGCTGTCGGCGGCGTGGTCTACGATGAGTTGCGTAGGGCAGGGGCTGGGCGGCAGCTGGCGTTGGCGACAACGGCGATGTCGGGGAGTCTCGGTGTTGTTTTGAACCCCTGCTTGTTGATTGTGGTTGTCGCAGCTTTGAACAAGGAAGTCACGACCACTGAAATGTATGGTTGGGGCTTTTGGGTGTTCATTATGTCGGCCACCCTGTTCTCGATCATCGTATGTAAAACGGAAGGCAACTGGCGGCCACGACCGGCTCCGGGTGCTTTCAACGCATCGCTGCAACAACTCAAACCCCTGCTGCCATACGTGGCGGTGGCTGCGGCGGTTATATTTGTTATCTACTTTGTGCTTGGCCTGTCTTTCAACGAATACAGTGCCCCCTTGATCCTGCCTTTGGTCATGCTTGCTCTCGTGTTTCTCGATGCCAATAGTAGCAGCCGCGGAGACAACGAAACTCGCACCCAAGCCTTCTGGGGCCGAAGCTGCACTGCAGCCAGCGATTCGGCCGTGCATATTGGTGCTTTGCTGGCATTGATCGGTTTTTCGATTTGTTTAGGGGGTATTCTTGAACGTTCTGAGATTGTTCACGCGCTTTTCCCTGAGCATCTAACCAGTCCCTGGCTTGCGATGTTTGTGATCGTGCTCATGTTGACGGTTATCGGTATGGTTATGGATCCGTTTGGCGCAGTCATACTGGTGTCGGCAACCGTGGCACAGCCAGCTATTCAACTGGGTATTGATCCTTTGCATTTCTGGATTGTTTGCTTGGTAGCGTTTGAGCTGGGTTACCTCAGCCCGCCTGTGGCGTTGAACCATCTCCTTACCCGGCAGGTGGTTGGAGAGAACGAAGTGCTGGCGGCTGAACGTGTTGGCTCCTTCTGGCATCGCTACGAGCGGCTCCTGTTACCTATTGCGGTTATGGGGCCAACCTTGCTGCTGGTCGCCTTCGTGCCTATGTTGTTCTACGCGACTTGAGTTTTACCGTGAGATGTCAGAGCCGCCTTCGGAAAGTTTTCTAAGGCGGCTTTTTTATTTGTGTAGAATCATGCCAGAGTGATTAAGCAGCTCTCGGCATCTGGGAAGGGCCGTGTAGCGTATACTTGTTGGCACATCAAAACAGGGGCTAGTGCGAATGCCTGCTCACGCAATGGCAGCGACGTTTTTAAAGTGTTCAATTCTGGCGGGGTTGACAGGGGCTCTTTGGGGTTGTGACGGAAGTTCTGGAAGCATTGAGCTAACACCAGGTGATGTTGCGCTATCGGGTAGTATCGCTATTGAAGCCGGAACCCGGGTAGATGCTGACGATGGAGAAACGTTGGCATTGGGTGCCTCTCCCGAGTCTGATGCGCAACTTCTGCCTCCGGAATTTGTTCTTGCGGGTTATGTTAGTCCTATGTTCGGAGTTTATTCCGGCGCGGGCGATGGGCTTGGGAATGTGTACTCTGCAGACTCTGTTGATATTTTCACTTTGCCCTTACATTCAGGGCAGAGTATTTCCCTTCAGCCGTTCTCTACCAGCGAGGGCCCATCACCGCTGAGATTATCTCTTTTCATAGGTAATCGTCTTATTGCCACCGAGTCTACGGGTAACCAATCGGACCCGGTCCAGATTTCACTACCGGAAACCGAGCCTGCAGGCTCTTACAGCTTGGCTGTTGAGGCGACCGGTTTTGAGCCTATGCTGTATATTCTATCGACGTCCACGGCAGGCAGTGCTTTATCGGCTGGTTTTGAATGGCCAGATCACGATTTTGTTGATTCCGAGGCCATCGTTGAGTTTAAGCAGGGGGTGAGCCAGATGTCCCAATACTCGTTTGGGCCACGGGAAGGCATGGAGCCCAAAAAAGAGCTGTCGCCGGGTGTTTGGCTGGTTCAAGCCCCGGCTCAGGCGTTGCGTAGTAATGGCTTGCAACCACAAGACTCGACTCTTGAGTGGGTTCGGGCCCTGAGCAAGCGTGCGGACGTGGCCGCGGCTACACCCAACTACAAAATGAAGGCGATGAACACAACGCCCCTGAATGAGCCGCTATATAACCATCTATCCGTAGGGCAG
This sequence comes from Marinobacter salexigens, assembly GCF_018860765.1. Taxonomy (GTDB): domain Bacteria; phylum Pseudomonadota; class Gammaproteobacteria; order Pseudomonadales; family Oleiphilaceae; genus Marinobacter; species Marinobacter salexigens_A. Next base: position 520,446 of record NZ_JAHKPV010000019.1, on the reverse strand, counting down.
CAGTGGCACTATGAGTTGGTGAACGCCCCAACCGCCTGGCAACTAGCCAGTGATGGCGGTGCTGGTGTGACCGTCGCAGTGATGGACACGGGATTGTACGGCGAGCCGGGTAACTGGCACAGCGAGTTGGATGCAAACGTTGTTGGTGGTGCGGATTTCGTGTCTGCAGGGTTTGATAATGACTTTGACCTGCCTGCTGGGCGGGATAATAACCCTTCGGACCCAGGAAACGCAGTTGGCACCAGTGTTTATCATGGTACCCATGTGGCAGGCACCATTGCCGCTGCGGTAAATGGTGCGGGCGGCGCCGGTATTGCATACAACGCCTCGCTGCTTCCTGTACGGGTTCTGGGCGAAGGTGGCACAGGTTCGTCTGCGGATTTGTTGGCGGCTTTGCGCTGGGTTGCTGGCCCTGTAGGTGACAGCCCCCGTGCGGATATCGTTAACCTGAGCTTGGGCGGGCTTCCTTTTCAGTCGCAGTTGAGTGAGGCCATTGATGATGGTGTAAGTAGAGGTGTGGTATTTGTCGCGGCGGCGGGAAATTCTGCGTCTACGCTTGCCTCCTATCCAGCGGCCTATGATCAAGTGTTTTCTGTAAGCGCTGTTGATGGGGCAGGTGAGCTGTCGGCCTATTCGAACTCCGGCAGCTGGATCGATTTGGCGGCACCTGGCGGCGATGCCAGCCGTGATGGTAACGCTGACGGGCGCAGTGACTTGGTCAGCAGCACCAGCGCCAGCTTGATAAATGGCACCCTGAAAGAAACCTACATAGGCTTGCAAGGGACCTCTATGGCGGCCCCGCATGTCTCGGCGGTTTTTGCTTTGATGAAGAGCCTCAATCCGGCTCTGGATCATGGCACGCTGAGAGCCATGCTAATGGCTGGAGACTTGACCTTTCAGGATTGTGGCCGTGAAATCTGCTCTAAAACCGCAGATCGGGGTTGGGGTCTTCTCGATGCGGGTAAATCCACTTTGGCGGCCTCTACGGCGGTGGTGCCCAATTTGTTGGCATCGTCCCCCGCCATTGTAAGCTTGTCGTCGGAGGGGGCTTCTTCCGCAAGCGTGACCTTGAGCGTTTATGGCAGTGACCCGGGCCTTGTAACTATTGAGTCTGTCTCTGTAAATGCACCTTGGGTGCGTTTGGATTCTGCGCCTGCCAGTGGGGCAACCGGAACCGAGTTTACCCTTTCCCTAACATTGCGTCCGGAAGCGCTGGAAGCTGGGATATCGACACGGGCACCGATTGTTGTGGAATACAGAAGCGACAGGTTACGCAGGCTTGAAATCCCGGTGATAGGCCAGAGGGTAACGGACCAGCAAGCTCGTGATGCAGGCAGACACTTTGTTTTATTGGTTGATCCCGAGTCGGAAGGTGACTTTTACACTACGGTTGCCCAGACGACGGCGGTGGTTGATAACGGGCAATACCGGTTTTCTTTTGCACCTGATGATGGCGTTGAGCCGCAAACTCTCAATGAGGTTCCGCCCGGTAACTATATTTTGGTGGCCGGGTCTGATCTGGATAACGATGGGTTGATTTGCCATGCGGGGGAAGCCTGTGCGGAATACCCGGTGACAGGTCTCAGGCAGGAAATCACCATCAGCCCGGGGCAATCGCTTACAGGTATAGAAATGACAACCAGCTATTCGCGCCCATCCATTTCGGCGGCGACACCCAATGTATTGCCCCGCCCCGGGTTTAGAGGCTATAAGCTTCTGCCAGAGCAAATAGAGAGCGGTTCTGGCCATGAGCCCGCCCCCAAACTGATTGGAGCAGAGCGTTGATTTCTGTATGTAGAAAGCTATTTGCAGGCGTGTCATCAGTTTCTCTGGTGGCCGGCCTTGCGTTGTTGGCAGGGTGTGCGTCTTCCCATGTTACCGAGGATAAGCGCGATGTGCCCTTAGCGCGACAGGTTACTCAATCAGCCCATTGTGGGCTAACGGGCCCCGGGTTGGCCTATGTTCAGGCTGCCGAGCGGTTGCAGCAGATGCTTGATCTACCAACTCAGAATATGGCGGTGCAGCAGTTGCGACAGGTGGATCTCGCCAAAGAACATTTGCTGTTTGTCACGTTAGGGGAACGGCCAACGAGCGGTTACAGCCTTAGCCTGAGTTCTGCGCAGAGCACCACAAGCACATTACAGCTTGCGGTGACGATGCGTTCGCCGGCGCCCGGAACCATGACCGCTCAGGTAATAACGTCGCCCTGTGTAGTGGTGGCGGTTCCTGCTCGTGATTGGTCGCAAATCCGAGTGTCGGGTGTTAGGGATCAGGATTTAGTTTTAAAGCCCTAATAAAAATCAGCCGTTGATCTTTGGCCATGAATCCATAAGCTATGGGATCGAATTTTCCTTCTCGTGGAGTTACGTCCAGCCTATGAGCGAGCAACAATATAACGCCGATGCCATTGAAGTACTGAGCGGCCTGGATCCGGTGCGTAAGCGCCCCGGGATGTATACAGACACTAGCCGCCCGAACCATCTGGCTCAGGAAGTGATCGACAACAGTGTGGATGAGGCTCTGGCTGGCCATGCTCGCCGTATTGATGTGGTGCTTTATGCAGACGGATCGCTAAGTGTTGAAGACGATGGTCGGGGTATGCCTGTCGACCTGCACAAAGAAGAAGGCCTCTCGGGGGTTGAGCTGATTCTTACTCGGCTGCACGCGGGGGGTAAGTTTTCTCAGGGTAACTACAACTTTTCGGGCGGCTTGCACGGCGTCGGTGTTTCGGTAGTTAATGCGCTCTCCAAGCATCTTGAAATTAGCGTAAAGCGTAACGGCCAACTCCATCGCATGACGTTTGCCAACGGTGACAAGGCTTCTGAACTGGAAGTTATTGATACGGTTGGTAAGCGCAACACCGGAACCCGTATCAAGTTCACACCGGATGCTGCTTATTTCGATAGTCCCAATTTTTCTGTGAGCCGTCTGCGCCATAACTTGCGGGCCAAAGCAGTACTTTGCCCAAGCCTGACGGTAACCTTTTTGCAGGAAAAGACGGGCGAAAAAGATGAGTGGTTCTATGAAGAAGGGCTACGCGACTATCTGCGCACCGCGCTGGTAGATTATGAAGTAGTACCTCTGGAACCTTTCATAGGCAGTTTCTCCAGTAAAAATGAAGCCGTTGACTGGGCTATTCAGTGGCTGCCTGAGGGTGGCGAAGGGGTCATGGAAAGCTATGTAAACCTGATCCCTACCGTTCAGGGCGGTACCCATGTGAACGGTTTGCGCACCGGGCTACTCGAGGCTATGCGGGAGTTTTGTGAGTTCCGTAATTTGCTGCCCCGGGGAGTAAAGCTGTCGCCCGAAGATATTTGGGAAAAGGCGGCGTACGTTCTTTCCTTCAAAATGCAGGAGCCGCAGTTTTCAGGCCAGACCAAGGAACGATTGTCGTCAAGAGAGGCGGCGGGCTTTATTTCCGGTGTGGTCAAAGATGCCTTTAGCTTGTGGCTGAACCAGCATACCGATGTGGCCGAGGTGTTGGCAGAGCTATTTATAAGCAATGCACAGCGTAGGCTCAAAGCCAGTAAGAAAGTGGCGCGTAAAAGAGTGACTTCTGGGCCGGCGCTACCGGGCAAGTTGGCGGACTGTTCGGGTGGTGATGCCGCTCGCTCTGAGTTGTTTCTGGTTGAGGGAGACTCGGCTGGCGGTTCTGCCAAACAGGCCCGCGATCGTGAATTTCAGGCGGTTATGCCGTTGCGTGGGAAAATTTTGAATACCTGGGAAGTGGATTCCAGTGAAATTCTGGCCTCTCAGGAAATTCATGATATCGCCGTTGCCATAGGTGTAGACCCGAATTCGGACCAGTTGGACGGTTTGCGCTACAACAAGATCTGCATCCTCGCCGATGCGGATTCCGACGGTTTGCACATCGCGACGCTTTTATGCGCCCTGTTCCTTAGACACTTCAGGCCGGTTGTTGCTGCAGGCCACGTGTTTGTTGCCATGCCGCCGCTTTATCGGGTTGATTTGGGTAAGGAAACCTTTTACGCCCTCGATGAGCATGAAAAGCAGGGCATTCTGGACCGCATCGAAGCCGAAAAACGCAAGGGCAAAATCTCGGTAACCCGCTTCAAGGGGCTGGGTGAAATGAACCCGCTGCAATTGCGTGAGACCACTATGGCGCCGGATACTCGCCGCTTGGTCATGCTCACCATTGAAGATGGAGATGATACCGACAGCCGCATGGATATGCTTCTGGGTAAGAAGCGCGCATCAGACCGGAGATCTTGGCTGGAGGCCTATGGAAATATGGCGGATGTGGGTACCTGACATTCTTCTATTTCTCGGCTTATTCTTTTTGGTCATATAAAAAGAATACGTTATTCTTTTTAAGTCTTCCGCAAACTCGTTATCCTGCCGGTTTTCTGATCGGGAAGAGCCGTAAATGGACTGGCAAGGATGGTTTGCGCTGGGTCTGGCGGGCGTCGCGCTTATACTCATGAGCTCAGGGCGTTATGCGCCCCATTTGGTTCTGATGGGTGTGATGGTTGTGCTCAGTGCCAGTGGCATCGTTTCAGCCGACCAAGCCCTGTCGGGTTTTTCGAATACCGGGCTAATTACTGTTGTAGCCTTGTTTGTAGTGGCGGCAGGCATTCACCATTCCGGTGGCGTCGATTTGCTGGTCAGGCACTTGCTGAGAAACCCCAAAACCGTTCGCTCGGCGCAAGCGCGCATTACTCTTCCGGTAGCATTGTTGAGCGGTTTTCTCAATAACACCCCCGTTGTGGCGACCATGATTCCGGCGATCCATGCCTGGTCCCGGAAGATAGGTATTGCCCCATCAAAGCTGATGATCCCTCTTAGCTATTCCGCCATTCTCGGTGGCACGCTGACCATGATAGGCAGCAGCACCAATTTGGTTGTTAATGGCCAGTACGAGCAATTGACTGGCGATACCGGGCTTTCCATTTTCTCTATTACGGCCGTTGGTCTGCCGGTGGCCATTCTGGGTATCGCCGCAATACTGCTGTTTATGCCCCGTGCACTTCCAAATCGGGAAGATAGGCATAAGTTTGGATCAATGAGAGAGTTCACTCTGGAGGTTGCGGTTGCGGTTGATGGGCCTTTGGTCGGTAAAACCGTGGGTGAGGCCGGCCTAAGAGAGTTGGAGCGACTGTACCTGGTAGAGATCGAGCGTGATGGCAGCGTGGTCACGGCTGTGCCTTCTGAAGAACGCCTGTGCGGCAGCGATCGGCTGGTATTTGCCGGAGATACTCAGGCTATTTCAGATCTTCTACGAATAAATGGCATTGTGCCATCTGTGCACGCAGATGAGCCCAGCTTGAGTCAGCACCGCGCGGAGCGTTGTTTGATGGAAGCTGCGCTGTCTCCCCAGTCTGAGGTCTTGGGGCTGACCATTCGTGATGCTCGGTTCCGGGAACGTTACGGGGCGGTTGTTTTGGCCGTTGCCCGTGGCGGTGCCCGGGTATCTGGAAATCTGGGTAATATTCGCCTAAAGCCTGGTGATGTGTTGTTGCTAGAAGCGCGCCCCGCGTTTGTAAGTCGTCAACGTTACAACAAAGATTTCCTGCTTATAAATGATCTGGAAACCGAGGCTCCGAGGCACGATCGCGCGTGGCTGTCTTGGGGCATCTTGATTGTTCTGGTGGGGCTGGCGGCTTGTGGTGTGCTCAGCATGCTAAACGCTGCCTTGCTAGGCGCCGCCTTGATGATTCTGAGCGGTTGTTGTTCCGTAGGTCAGGCGCAGAAGTCAGTGGATGTGCCAGTGGTGCTCACGATCGCGGCTTCGTTCGCTCTGGGCGCGGCCCTAGAGGAAACGGGGGCGGCCAGTTATGTTGCTGGCGTTATTCTCGGCCTAAGCAAGGGCCATGTTTTACTGGCTCTGTTTCTCGTCTATTTTTCCGTGTCTGTGCTGACAGAGGTGATTACCAACAACGCGGCAGCTGTGCTGGTGATTCCTGTTGTGTTATCGATGACCAGCGCCATGGGGGTTGCGGCTGAACCTTTCGTGATTGCGGTAATGATGGCCGCATCGGCCAGTTTCGCCACGCCGCTGGGGTACCAAACCAACATGATGGTATTTGGCCCGGGAGGCTATCGCTTTTGGGATTTCGTGCGCGTTGGCTTGCCAATGAACGTGTTCGTTGGGCTGGTATCGGTTACGGTAATTGCGACGGTGTACGGAATTAGCCCAGGCTGAACGCCATAGCGGTGAGTATTATCGGCCAGTTCGTTTACTGCGTAGCTAAAATTTGGCAGCTCTCTGTGCGTGAAAAGGGTTTCACAGAGAGCTACCACATAATCAATTGTTGCTTGGGATTACAACGGATTCGTCGAATTCAAGTTCCATGTCCTGTCCTCTCGTTCAATGAGGCCCCCGACGGGGCGCTTTAATCATAGAGAAAGTCTACCGGGTTAATAAAAATCGACAATCCGTACAACCCGAATGAGACCAAAGTCAAGCCATTTCGATCGTCACGCTATCATGGTCAAAAATTTTGACGGTGGAAGGCAAAACATTCCGATTTCTTTTAAACGTGCGGCTTTTTATACTCAATACAGTTCAAATTGCGGACCTGAATATGAGGCCTAAATTGCTATGCAAGTAAACAATACCCCTGCCAGCTATGGCTTGTTGGCGATCCTGCTTCACTGGATCGTAGCGTTTGCCGTGATAGGCCTGTTTGCCCTCGGCTTTTGGATGGTGGACTTGTCTTACTACGATGACTGGTACCGGCGTGCTCCGGATATTCATCGTAGCATTGGTATTTTGTTATTCGGGCTAATGATTTTTCGACTTCTGTGGCGGTTGGCTTCATCTTTACCGAAGCCTATTGCCGCACACAAACGCTGGGAGGTGTTGATCGCCCGGATTGCTCACATGCTGCTATATGTCTTGGTTTTTACGGCGATGGTGAGTGGTTACTTAATCTCAACCGCCGACGGGTCGTCCATAAGTGTATTTGGCTGGTTCGACGTACCATCGGTCACTGGCCAAATCAAAGGGCTTGAAGATACCGCTGGTCTGGTGCATTACTGGAGTACATGGGCACTAATTGCTCTTGTGGCTGTCCATGCTGCAGGTGCGTTGAAGCACCATTTCTTCGATCGTGATGAAACCCTTGGCCGGATGTTGGTTCCTGCACGGCGAAATGATTGATTCGTACAGCGCTGTGTTTAACAGCGCGTTTATCTACTTAGAGGAGAGTGTTATGAAGAAATTATTGCTTGCATCTGCCGTTTCTGTGGCGCTGATAGGAAGTGTTCAAGCCGACGAACACAGTGGAACCTATGCATTTGACAAAGAGGGTGCCCACCAGTTTATCACCTTCAAAATTTCTCACTTGGGTTACAGTTGGCTTTATGGACGTTTTAACGATTTTGATGGTCAGTTTGTTTACGATGCAAAAAAACCTGAAAACAGTTCGGTATCCGTAACCATTGATACCTCCAGTGTGGACTCCAACCATGCTGAGCGGGATAAGCACATTCGTAGTAAGGACTTTCTGAACGTTGGTGAGTTTCCCGAAGCGAGCTTTAAAAGTAAGCGTGTAGTTGTTGATGATGAAGGTGAAGCGGATATCGTAGGTGATTTCACACTGCACGGTGTAACCCGCGAGATTACGTTGGATGTGGAAATGCTAGGCCACGGTAAAGATCCCTGGGGCGGCTACCGCATGGGATTCGAGGCTGAGACGGAATTGCGCCTTGAGGACTTTGGCATTCCTGCAAGCCTCGGAAAGGCTTCCGAAACTGTAGAGATTACTATCTCGGTTGAAGGTGTTCGTCAGTAAGTTTCTGCCTCCTGACATGGTAGATTCCGGATTTACACCCGGAATCTACCTGTTTGCTTCTCTAATTCGCGCGCATACTCGTCAAGTGATTGGCTGATGCCGTTTATGTCCTTGGATCGGGTTGCGCTTTCGGTTGCCAAATCGTTAATTTCAGTGATGCTCCGGTTGATCTCGTCTACTACTTGAGTTTGCTCTTCGGTTGCGGAGGCAACACTGGTGTTCATGTCGGTTATCGTCGTCATTGCTTCGAGTATTGCATTTAACTCCTGCTCGGCTTCCGTTGATAGCTTCACGGTTTCCGACGCTTCCTGACTTCCAGTCTCCATTACGGCAACAATATCGGCAACACCGGTTTGCAGAGCTTCAATCATGGCTTGAATATCTTCCGTGGACTGCTGCGTACGTTTTGCCAGAGTACGCACCTCATCCGCAACCACCGCAAATCCACGGCCTTGATCGCCTGCTCTGGCAGCTTCGATGGCTGCATTCAATGCCAGCAAATTCGTCTGTTCTGCAATGCCCCTGATGACATCCAATACCGATGCAATATTATCGGAGTCATTAGAGAGTTTGCGAATAACCTCAACCGCTTTTGTGATTTGACTTGAAAGGCGACGAACTTGCTCCGACGATTTTCGGATAATGTCTGCGCTGTTATTGCCTTTGTTTTCGGCGTCCTTAGTAACGTCTGCCGCCTGAGACGCGTTGCCGGCAACTTCCTCTATCGCGCTCTGCATTTCATTGATAGCGGTTGCAACCATTGAGATAGCGCTGGTTTGTCGATTTACACCTTCGTTATTGTCAGTTGAAGCCTGACGCAGGCTATCAGACCCTTGGCTCAGCTCTATAGTCAGCTGCTGAATTGAGGCGATCATAGATTGAAGGTTGTTGAGAACCTGATTGAAGCTTTTGGCGAGAGCGCCCAGATCGTCATTAACCTCAACTGGAATACGTTGAGTAAGGTCACCGTCTCCTTGGGCAATGTTGTCCAATTGCTCACGAAGAGCTGATATGGATTGAATGATCATCCTGAGGAATAGGATGAAGATCGTGACGCTACCGATGATGGCGAGCGAGGTGATTACTAGGATTGCAACGGAGCTACTTTGACCCTCGCTTGAAACACCTAAAGCTCGCTCCCGAGCCTTATCATCTGCATGGGTGCCGACCTTGTCAAAATAGTTCCGTAGGGCTTCAAAGCGGTTTGCTGCTTCAGTTGAAGCGAGTTTTCTAGCCTCTTTGGGTTGACCTTGTTCCGCCAGACTTATGACTTTGCGAGCTGATCGCTGCCAATTTTCAAAGGCGGTGTCGAACCCCTGAGTGACTGAGGCCACGCCGGTGCCACCGAGTTGTTTTACGGTTTTCTCAAAGCGCGCTCGTGCCTGATCTGCATTTTCTTCAAACGTTGAAATGAATTCTGAACCGTCTTCGTTGTTGATACTGGCGTCAACATAGGCCATCTGGGCAACCAAGGCCTGATAAAGGTCTCGGTCTCCATTCAGGATCTGGCTTACGGAAGTTAAATAAGTCTCAGCAATATCTTCGGTGCCTGAAACCAAGTGACGGGTAGTGTTAACACTGAACAGCCCTATAAAAATAAGGGCAATAGACGTGATCGCAAAAGGGAGTGCTATTTTCGAGCGTAGCCCGAGGCGCTTACTTATTGTCATAATGGGCCCTAGTGTCTGCTGATACTTTTCATAGCATAGCAGCCCTGAGCCGGGTGGTAGGAAATTATTGAAATGTGGTTACATCAGCAGTGCACTAGGCATCTGAGTGAAGGCCTTGGCGGGATGTTGTTGATGTTTCCTCATCCGCTTCGCTGGAGCGGTATAGGTGTCGCTGGCGCCAGAACTGAGCACCGAAAATAACCAGTCCTATCAGTAAACCAGCCCAGAGATAGGGCGTAGGAACCTGAAAACTTCCACTGATTGCAAATTCTACAAGAAGCATCAACGCCACGGCTAGTGCCGCATTCACTATGGCCGTAACCATAGCTTGCCCGCAGGCTTTGATATTGGGTTTCATAGTGTTCCGCTTGTTAGAAAGGAAAACGGTCTTCTATTCATCACTGACCAACGAGCATACGGCGCTCCTTACAGTCTCTCCATGCGGGAATTCCGCTATTGGAATCGACAGCGTTGGGTGTGGGTAGCGTGTTTCTGCCAATATATCCGCAGGTTGTTGGTGTATCAGCCTTGTGCTCCATATAATGTCCTTCTGCCTTGGCGCACCATTTCTCCGTGATTATGTGGAGTGTGCAGGGTAGCATCACCGACTTCTTTAAAATCAGGCAATACAGGCAAAAAGAGGCATCCATGCCAGAGTTTCAGACGACGGATGAGGGCTTTGAGCGGGTATCACTCAGAGACTACACGGAAAAAGCCTATCTCGATTACTCCATGTACGTCATTCTTGATCGTGCACTCCCTAATGTTGGAGACGGGCTGAAGCCGGTTCAGCGGCGAATTATTTACGCCATGTCAGAGTTGGGCCTCAAGTCCACGTCCAAGTACAAAAAATCTGCCCGCACCGTGGGCGATGTCCTTGGTAAGTTCCATCCGCACGGGGATAGCGCCTGTTATGAGGCCATGGTGCTCATGGCCCAGCCATTTTCCTATCGTTATCCATTAGTGGACGGTCAAGGCAACTGGGGTGCGCCGGATGATCCCAAATCTTTTGCTGCCATGCGTTACACCGAGTCACGGTTGGCAAAATTTTCTGATCTGTTGCTGACAGAGCTCGGGCACGGAACCGTAGACTGGGTGCCCAACTTTGATGGCACTATGGATGAGCCCTCGGTGCTGCCCGCGCGGCTGCCACATGTGCTGTTAAACGGCACCACCGGCATCGCCGTGGGCATGGCAACAGATATTCCGCCCCACAACGCACGGGAAGTGACCGCAGCTTGTATTCGATTGTTGGACGAGCCCAATGCAACCGTCGATCAGCTGTTGGAGCACGTAAAAGGGCCGGATTTCCCGACTTACGCGGAAATCATCACGCCCCAAAAAGATCTGCGCCAGATGTATGAAACGGGCCGTGGCTCTTTACGGATGCGTGCCCGCTGGGTACGGGAGACTGGTGAGATTGTTGTTACAGATTTGCCTCATCAGGTTTCCGGGAACCGGGTGTTGGAGCAGATTGCGCATCAGATGCAAACCAAAAAGCTGCCCATGGTGGCGGATCTTCGTGATGAATCTGATCATGAGAACCCAACCCGGTTGGTGATTGTGCCGCGCTCCAATCGCGTGGATCTCGACGGGCTCATGGCGCACTTGTTTGCCAGCACAGATCTTGAGAAAACCTATCGGGTAAACATCAACGTTATTGGTAACGATGGCCGCCCGGGCGTGAAAGGGCTGCACCAGATGCTCACGGAGTGGCTGGCATTTCGCCGCACCACCGTAACCCGCCGCCTACAGCACCGTCTCGACAAGGTGCTGGCGCGCTTGCATATTCTGGAAGGCTTGTTGATTGCTTACCTGAATATCGATGAAGTTATTCACATTATTCGCACTGAAGACAAGCCCAAGGCGGTCTTTATGGAGCGATTCGGATTATCTGCGGATCAAGCTGAATCCATTCTTGAGCTGAAGTTGCGGCATCTGGCCAAGCTTGAGGAAATGAAAATCCGTGGCGAGCAAGACGAACTGGCCGCAGAACGGGATGAACTTCAGTCTATTCTCGGTTCCGAAAAGCGTTTGCGCGAGCTGATCAAAAGCGAGTTACAGGCGGATGCGCAAGAATATGGTGATGACCGTCGTTCTCCTATTGTCGAGCGAGAAGAAGCCAAAGCGTTTAGCGAAAACGATCTGGTTTCCAACGACCCGGTTACCGTTGTATTGTCGGACAAAGGCTGGGTAAGGGCCGCCAAGGGCCACGATATAGATCCGGACGGGTTGAGTTATAAAGCTGGAGACAGCTTCGCCTTGGCAGCACGGGGTCGCAATAATCAGCAAACGATCTTTCTGGATTCGACCGGTCGGGCCTACTCGCTGATGGCCCATAGCCTCCCGTCTGCCCGAGGGCAGGGCGAGCCGCTTACCGGCAGGATAAACCCGCCTTCCGGGGCCAGTTTCTCAGGTCTCCTAATGGGTGATCCGGCCCGCAAGACGCTTCTGGTGACTGATGGTGGTTATGGGTTTGTGACATCGCTGGACGACATGATCAGTAAAAACCGGAACGGCAAGGCCATAGTGAGTGTGCCTAAGGGGGCGAAGATTATGCCGCCGCTGCTTATTCCGGTTACGGAGAAAGCTCTGTATCTGGGAGCTATCTCGAACGAAGGCCGAATGCTTGTTTTCCCGCTTAGTGAACTGCCGGAACTGAGCAAAGGCAAGGGTAATAAAATCATTAGCATTCCCTCTGCGCGGGTGCAGAACCGTGAGGAATATGTTGTCGCTATTGCTGTGTTCGCTGAAGATGACCAGTTAGAGGTGCGTGCAGGTAAGCGTAAGATGGGGCTGCAATTTGCAGACCTTGAGCATTATCTGGGAGAGCGGGGCAGGCGAGGGCATAAACTGCCCCGTGGTTTGCAGCGCGTTGATGCGATCGATGTAATCCCCTCTGCCGAACGTGCGAAGGAGGAGAGTGCCAAGGTGGAGAATCCCGACAGTGAGTGAACTAGTTCTGATAAACGTGTCCGGACGCGATAAACCCGGCCTCACGTCGGAAATTACCGGTATTATGGGGCAGTACGATGTTCGGATTCTGGATATAGGGCAGGCGGTTATTCACGATCATCTAACCTGGGGCATCCTCATTGAGATTCCGGATGAATCGAAATCTTCGCCAGTGATCCGTGATCTTCTGTTCCGCCTACACGCGCTGGATCTTCAGGTTCGGTTCGCTCCGATTACCGTGGAGGAGTACCAAACCTGGGCAGAAGGTCGGAACCGTGCTTGCTACATCGTTACTCTGCTGTCTCGCGACATCAAGGCGGAACAAATTGCCCGTGTCTCTGCGATAACCGCACGCCATGGCTTGAATATTGACAATATCTCCCGGCTATCGGCGCGGCCGTCACTCAATACTGCCGGTAACGGCATTGCTTGTGTTGAGTTCTCTGTACGTGGCACACCCTCGGATCTGGAGCAGCTACGAGCCGATTTTCTGCATATTGCAGGCGAAATGAATGTGGATATCGCCTTTCAAGAAGACTCCATCTTCCGCCGAAACCGGCGCTTAGTGGTGTTTGATATGGACTCCACTCTCATTGAAGCGGAAGTGATTGATGAGCTAGCTCTGGAAGCGGGTGTCGGTGAGCAGGTTGCAGAAATAACCGAGCGCGCTATGCAGGGTGAGCTGGACTTTAGCCAGAGCTTTGCAGAACGCCTTGCGTTACTAAAAGGCTTGGATGAATCAGTGCTAGAGCGGGTTGCTAGTCGGCTGAAGATGACAGAAGGTGCGGAGCACTTGATCCGAAGCTTGAAAGCGCTCGGCTACCGAACGGCGATCCTTTCAGGAGGCTTTACCTATTTCGCCCGGCATCTTCAGAGCAAACTGGGCATTGATTACGTCTATGCAAATGAGTTGGAAATTCGGGATGGCAAAGTAACCGGTGAGGTTTCCGGCCAGATTGTCGACGGTAAGCGCAAAGCGGAGCTTTTGCTGGAAATTGCCAAAAAAGAGCACATTTCCCGAGAGCAGGTTATTGCAGTGGGTGATGGGGCAAATGATCTGCCGATGCTGAGCCAGGCCGGTCTTGGTGTTGCGTTCCGGGCAAAACCGTTGGTTAAGGAATCTGCCCGTCATGCAATTTCGACGCTTGGCTTGGATGCTATCCTTTACCTAATTGGCTTTCGTGAAAGTGAAACCAATCAGGGACTAAAAAGCGCCGGTTTCTGAACCGGCGCTTTTTAGTCTCAGTTATCGCCAAAGTCGTAGTTCATCTCTGGCGCCGGTGCCTGCAGGTAATAGCCCTGTATGTAATTCACACCGGCCTGCCAGAGCGTGGCAAGTATACCGGCATTCTCTACCAGCGGAATAATGGTGAGTTTGCCCGCGCTTTGCAGGCTGGTGACCATTTCCTTTACCTGTTCCTTGGCTTCGTCACTCTTCTGGATCTCCTCCGTAAAGGAGCCATCGATTTTCACATAATCCGCATCAATGTGTTTGAGAGTGTTGAACGGATTCAGTGCGCAACCGAACTGGGCAATAGATACCTTGCAGTGAAGCTGGTGCAGGGCTTTGGTAAGCTCCTTTGCCTGCTTCATGTAGTTGGTCGCGTCGCCTTCGCGAATTTGGAAAATAAGCGAGTCACCAGGTAGGCGAGCTGCTTTCAGTGCCACGCTGAGCCACGGCGTAAAGGTTTTGTCTTGCAGAGTCTCTGCTGTCACGTTGAGGAACATGTGGGTATCGTTGCCTCTGGAGCGGTGGCTAGCTAGCTGTTTTATCGTTTGCAGGATAACCCAGCGATCAATTTTCATGGCGGTATCGCTCGGCCCCATAGGTGGAAGGAAGTCGTAAGGTGAGACTTCTTTATCATCCTTATCGAGCATTCTTACGGAGGCTTCGTAGTGTTCTTCGCCTTCACCGCGAAGGTTTATGATGGGCTGGAATAGAAGCTTGAAGCGGTTATCATCCAGTGCCTTCTGTATCGCCTCAATAGAGTTACTTTCATCCAGAGTTTCGTAATCTGCCGGGTTGTAAATGCGGATTCCATTACCCTGAGACTGGCCTTCCTGTTTACGTACTTCCGAAGATGCAACGTGCGCCCGAGCTAGCAGCTCTTCTGCCTTTGGTGAGTTTTCGGTGATGGATGCAATGCCGATACTAACGGTTAGCGGAACAGTGCGACCATTAATATCGAATAGATGCCCATCAACAGCTTTGCGAATTTGTTCGCAACGGCTGCTCATGGATTTTTCATCACAGGGAAGGCAAAGTACACCAAAAGCATCATCGCTGAGGCGTGCGAGCATTAAGTCATCTCCCGCCTCGTTTTTCAGAAGGCTGGCCAAATCTCCCAGCAACAGGTCTGCACCGGAAATTCCCACTTGACCTTTCATGGCCATGAAACTGTCAAGAGCGATATATGCCAGCGCGCCGGTTTTATTATCCTTGCCAGCTTTGGCAATCGCTTGATCAAGCTCTTTCATCAAGTGTTGGCGGTTGTAAAGGCCCGTGAGCAGATCCTGACTGCTGATCTCCCTTAGTTTTTCTTCAAGCTCTGCGTCGCTGTGCTCCGGTTGGAGAACAATTTGGGTGCATGTTTCGCCATCATAGGTTGCCGCAGACACAGACATAGTTACCGCTAATTCGTGCTCATCACTACGCTTTGCCGTGCAATTAATGGTCATGCCGTCTTCGCCTTTTTCTGCGAAAGATTTCATGAAGGCTTTGTACTCGCTCTGGCTTTCCGATGTGAGAGTGTCCAGAACGGGAATGCAGATCAAATCATCGATATCGTCGTAGCCCAGAAACTCCATATAGGACTGGTTGGCATAAATGTGCATGCCGTCATTGATATAGGCGATGGCGTCCTTTGAGCTTTCCAGAAGTAGCTGGCACCTCTGTTCTGCTTCGCGTAGGTGTGATTCCAGCGCGCGCTTGCGCCTGCGGTCTTCAAGCGCGGTCAGTTCACGTTTGACTTTGAGTATCAGAAGGTCGCTGTGTTCGAACTGCACAGTTCCTTGTGCACCAGCCTTTATGACAGCTACGGTTCTCTCGCGGCTTTCCTCTGCCGTTAAAAATAGGCAGGGGATGTCTTTGTCCAAGCGCTTAATCGTGGCCAAGGCTTCATCTGCCGTGAACTCTTGCTCTACATCCCGGGCAAGTAGCAAATCCCAGTTGCCGTTTTTAAGAGCTTCTTCCATGTCTTCTTCGGAAGTAATCCGGTGGGCTCTTGTGGCTTTCCCAGAGTTTCTTAATAAGCTAATCAGAGATTCGGCGTCGTTTTGCGAAGGGTCGAGAATCAGGAGGTGTACGGTCGCGTTCTGTTTCTGCATTCCTAAGGCGTCTCGTCATACAGGTTGGCTGGGCCGGCCACGGCAGAGAAATGCTCTGCCATAGATTCAGTATCTTGTTAGAAACTGTGGACTCGTACTGCTAGACCGGACTGTCACTATCGCTGAATGATGCAGGGGTTGAGGCTTAATAACAAGCCTCCGGCGGATATACATATATCAACCGGAGACAATTACAGAGAAGGCCACAATGAATCAAAATCATCTTCACTGGCGCTAGCAGGCGCTGATGTGCTTGCTGGCGCTGCGGCAGTAACATTTTTCTGAAGCTTGAGCTCAAATTGGCTGATGCTACCGGTAGACGATACTTTCGTAGCTAGTTGGCCTTGTTCCTCCCGGCCATCATGCAGCATAGAGATTCGGCTACCAGGCTGGAATGGAAGGCGGGGGGTAATCAGGGTTGCGGCCTGATTAACCACACTGATCTCCGGAAGTAGAAGCCCACGCAGGTATTCGCTACTTTGCCCAACCTTTTGGAGAAGGCGTACGCCGCAGGGCGAGGCGCTGGGGGCCAACAGTTCTATACCAATTTGGGTTCCGTGATTTTTCACTTGTCGAATCCAGCGCACGACGGCAAGGCTCCACGGATGTGAGCGTTGCTCTCGCACCCCCAAAATCTCGCCTGTTTGCATGGAGGGTGGAACACTTGCCTCCCAGGAAACGCAATAGCCGCCGGGGCTGGTGTTTACCAGCAGGGTGGAGTGTGACTTGGGCCGGTTTTTATCGTTCGCGGGTGTGGGTGTGTTTCCGAAGCTGCCGCGGAAGTTGATTGGCGTGTCGGCAGCGTGCAAATGTTCATCGGTCGGTGCAGCGTCTGGAGCGCCTCCCCAGGCATCTTCGCGTTTTCGTGATGAGCGAATGAAAAGGTTTTCCTCACCTTCAGGGCCGTTATCATTACCGGTTACAAATTCCGTAAACGACTTTTCTCCGGCAATGAAATAATGCACTGCTGTGAGACCCACACACACCTCAAGGGTGCCGTGGCTGGCAATCCGGTTGAAGTTTCTTGTGGCCAAAATACCTAAGGCCTGACTCAAGTGAGTAAGCAGTGTTTCGTTAACATTGCTGCCTACTCTCAGTGTCTCCGGCACGGGTTGCTTACGAAGCCGTGCTTCAAGATGCTCAGATATCATATTGGCCAGCTCTCTGGTGTCGAAACCGAAGCTCTCATCGCCTGGCTTATGGTCCAGCAAACTTCTATAAACCGGAGAGTTGTCCCGCTCCATATTGACAACAAAAAGGCTATCGTCGCCGATATCGGGACCGCAGCGTGAATGTTCTGTCCAGGACTCAAACAGTTCGTATGCTTGTAACAGGTCCGTTTGCCTAAGCTGGTTGGGTCTGGCGCACCCAAGCAGCAAAAGGCGTTTATAGCTGTCTGCGATGGTGGAGGACTGTCTTTGTTTTAGAGATGCGTCTTCTACTGCCGAGCCGGAAAGCTTGTTTCGATGGGCAAACCGGAACATGCGGTGGCACTCGAGCCAGCTGAGGGCTGGACTGGGGCAATAAAGCTGGTGCGAACGTAAAATTGTCGATGCAAGCTCAGATATAGCGCGGTGAGTGGCAATGGCGATCAGCTTTCGGTTCTTGTCTAAACCTCCGTCTTCCAGCGCCTCTAAAATGCACAGTTTATAGCCGCTGGAAAGGTGCAGTTGCAGTGCTTGAGAGAGATTGGCTATTTTGCGTTGCTTCTCTGGTAAGGCAACCGCGAGCCCCAAATAATGACGTGAGAGCTCGTTACAAACGAAGTGAATTTTTTCACGAATCAGTTCAAGAAACTGCAGGCGGTGTTGAGGCGCAAGAAACAGATGGTTGAGCTCGATGATTGCGTGATAGAGCTGACGCGATACTTCGCCGATATTGGCCATGGGAAGCTGTCGCGTCCAGGCCTTAAAGGCTTTGGGTGTTGTATCGCAAAACGACAAGCTTGCCGTTTTTTGCTCGGGAACACGGAGATCAGGTTTAAGGATCGTGCCTTCCATGAAAATGCGCCACCGTCAGGACAATGTTGTGTATACGGATTCCCTTGGCCAGCACGGCAATAGATGCTTGGGTACGCCGGTTTATCGGGAAAATGCCGCAAATACATATTTTTACAAAATAGACGTTACTTGACTTTAAAGTAGCAAACTAGTGCAAGAAAGCGAGAAATTCACATGTTGACAATGTTTGACATGTGAACTGAGGCCAACTTTTTTAAGCAATCGTTAGGGGAGGGGCGAAAAAATGTCTATTGGTGTTTTCGAAGGCTTTCCTGGAACTTCGCGAACCAGCTTTGGAACCAAAAACCCCGGCAGTCTGGAAAGCAGATCTTGAACCAACAGTCTGGCTTCTTCATCTGAGACATCGAAATGATGGGCGCCAGCCACCGGATCGAATGCGTGGAGGTAATAGGGCAGAACACCTGCCTCAAACAGAGCTTCACTCAGGCTTTCAAGTACCTCCGCATCATCGTTGACACCTCTGAGAATCACGCTCTGATTCAATAAAGTGACGCCCGCCGCACGCAGGTAGCTCAAGGCGCGACGCGTTGTTTTGTCGATTTCTGCTGAGTGGTTGATGTGGAGTACCATGACAACCTGCACCCGTGCGCTACTGATCCACTTTAGCAGTGAATCACTTACACGTTGCGGAATGACCACAGGCAGGCGAGTGTGCAGGCGAATGCGTCGGATATGTGGAATGCTGCTGATGGCTGAAGTCCACTGGGACAGCAGCTGATCGTTGACCGCTAGAGGGTCACCGCCACTGAATATGACTTCGTTAATTTCGGGGCTTGCCAAGAGAGTGTCCAGCACACGTTGCCGGTCGACTGGGCTCAGGCGCTGTTCGTCGTAAGGAAAGTGCCGACGAAAACAGTAGCGACAGTTGATGGCACATTGACCCGTTACCATGAGAAGAGCGCGACTGCGATACTTCCGGATCAAACCAGTGGTTTGAATGGCGTCGTCTTCCTGAAGCGGATCGACAACAAATCCCTCTGCCGTGTTCACTTCTGCGTGAAGGGGCAGCACTTGCCGCAGCAATGGATCTGCGGGGTTGCCTTTCTCCATTCGCGCAAGAAACGGCTCGGGAACCCTGATTTGAAACAATCGGTGCCCCGCCTCAGCTCCTGCCAGCCATTTTTCAGCAGGCAAATCCAGTCGCGCCAGCAATTCTTGCGGTGAAGTTATCGAATCGGAAAGCAGTTGTTGCCAGCTCCGGTTATCATCGCCCGAAAGCCGGGCTTCTATAGAGGCAGGGGTTCGCTGTATCATAGCGGCCTTTGAATTTTAAACAGCATTTTGGCAGGTGGACATTTCATGGCTTCATATTCTACCAACGAATTTCGTGGCGGTCTTAAAGTACTACTGGACGGCGACCCCTGTATTATTCTCGAGAATGAGATTGTAAAGCCTGGCAAGGGCCAAGCCTTCAACCGAGTTCGGCTGCGCAACTTGATGAGCAACCGCGTATGGGAGCGTACCTTCAAGTCCGGCGAAAGTCTCGAAGCGGCAGACGTTATTGAGCAGGATATGGAATATCTCTACACAGACGGAGAGTTCTGGCACTTCATGCTCACCGACGGCTCCTTCGAGCAATATGCCGCAGACGCAAAAGCCGTTGGCGACACCATCAAATGGCTCAAAGAGCAGGATGTTTACACCGTCACTCTATACAACGGTGCACCTCTGACCATTACGCCACCAAATTTTGTCGAATTGGAAGTAGTTGAAACCGACCCGGGCATGAAAGGAGATACTGCACAGGGCGGCTCCAAGCCTGCAACCTTATCTACCGGTGCCGTTGTAAGCGTACCCTTGTTTATTACCATCGGCGAAGTGCTCAAAGTCGACACACGCTCTGGCGAATACATGAACCGGGTAAAAAACTGACCCCAACATGAAAAATCAGCCTGACTGGCAGCCCACTGCCTCCCGGTCAGCCCTGAAAAGCCGCGCAGAACAGTCAGCCTTTGTGCGCGGCTTTTTTGCGCAAAGGGACGTGTTGGAAGTAGAAACCCCAATGCTGGGGCGCTGCGGCGTAACAGAGCCAAATCTCGATGGTATACATGCGCAACTAGATGCTCAGGGTATCAAAGGGGGTTGGTTGCAAACCTCGCCTGAATACCACATGAAGCGCCTGCTGGCTGCAGGTTCGGGCTCCATCTACCAGATCTCAAAGGTCTTCCGAAACGGCGAACGCGGCAGCCGCCACAACCCCGAATTCTCCATGTTGGAATGGTATCGCACCGGGTTTGACGACGAGACCTTAATGACAGAAGTTGCCGACCTAGTATGCGGTTGGCTCGAATGCCCCAGACCAAAGGCAATCAGCTACCGGCAGGCGATGATCGACTGGGCTGGCATCGACCCCTTTGTGATAACACAGAGTGACCTGCACCAACGTTGCCGAGAATGGCTTGAACCCGAACAATTACAAAACCTCAGCCGCGACGGCTGCCTCGATTTGCTAATGAGCTTCGCCGTCGAACCCAACCTCGGCACCGAAACCCCGGTATTCATAAACCAATACCCAGCCTCCCAAGCCTCTTTGGCAAAAATCTCCAACGTAGACGGCTTCGACGTAGCCCACCGCTTCGAGCTTTATGTTGATGGCATAGAACTATGTAACGGCTACTGGGAGCTTACCAACGTTGATGAACAGCGCACCCGCTTCGAAGCCGACAACCGCCTGCGAAAAGCCGATGGAAAACCCGAAATGGATATAGATGAAGCCTTTCTTGCGGCCATGGAGCACGGATTGCCAGGCTGCGCGGGGGTTGCCCTAGGGTTGGATCGCTTGTTGATGCTCAAAATCGACACACGGGATATTTCAGATGTACTGGCCTTCTCGTTAGAGCGAGCGTGAAGTCTACTCAAAAGCTACGAGGCATTGCCGGGAACCTCTCCCCAAAACCCTGCGGAGCCATGGATGGCGGAGCGGAGCGTACAGGGAAGTATTCACAGCGTGTTTTGGGGAGAGGTTCCCGGCAATGCCGGACTCAAGAATCAGAAGGCTAGAGGGTAAGAGGGGATGACGAGGTGTCGGCAAGTGCCGACACCAGACTGAAAAGATTATTCGGCAGAAAGCTTCCCAAATGCCTCACCCATGCGAACAACCTTCTCGGCTACCTGATTGGCATCCCAGCGAACACGACCCTTGGGCATCACCATCACCACCGTAGAGCCCAACCGAAAACGCCCCATCTCCTCACCTTTGGCAAACGAAATAGCACTCTCACCCTCATAGCTGATCGCATTCACACCACTGCTATTTGGCGCCACAACCCCCGCCCACGGCGTTTCAACACTACCTACAATCATTGCACCCACAAGCACTAACGCCATAGGCCCGGCAGCCGTATCAAAAATACAAATAACCCGTTCATTGCGAGCAAACAGATTAGGCACATTTGCCGCTGTGACCGGATTCACTGAAAACAACTTGCCGGGAACATAAATCATCTCCCGCAGCGTGCCAGCCATAGGCATATGGATACGGTGATAATCCTTTGGCGCAAGATAAATCGTAGAAAACTCGCCGTCCGAAAAAGTAGCCGCTCGCTGGGTGTCGCCACCCAGTAACTCTAACAGGCTGAAAGACTGCCCCTTAGCTTGAAAAATACGACCACCAGCTACCTGACCGATCTGGCTGATAGCTCCATCCACAGGGCTAACAAAAATATCGTCCCCTTCGGCAATCGGGCGAACCCCCGGCTTGAGTGCGCGCGTAAAAAAAGCGTTAAAACTGGGATAGGCCGTAGGGTCAGCTTCCGCCGCCTCGCTCATATTCACGCCGTAACGATTTACAAACCACTTGATGACCCGATTTTTGAGCGCAGGATTGCGGTCATTGTCTGCAAGGCGACCAGCGGCGCGGGAAACCGCAAGTTGCGGAGTAACGTACTGGCTCAGAATAAACAGCTTGTCGAACATTTGAATGCGATCCTATGTGCTCAAAGGCTCGAAGTTTAACAAATAGTCTCGCAAGAGTGTTGCGCAGGCGACCGTATGTATAGAAATTGTTGTATGGCTTCGCGGATACGGCGGGGGCTTGCTATTATCAAGCCAGAAAAGGCGTCATTGTTACCGGCGCTGGGCGACACCTCAAGATAAAAGGCTTACATTCTTCTCATGCTACTTATTATTGGTTCAGTAATTGTTATTGCCAGTGTTCTGGGTGGGTACGTCCTCCATGGCGGCAACCTAATGGTGTTGTGGCAGCCGACAGAACTGCTCATTATCTTCGGCGCGGCCCTGGGCTCTTTTATCATTGCCAACCCGCTGCATACCGTAAAAGAGGTGTTTTCCGGTATTTTGCGCCTGCTTACAGGCTCCCCGTTCAACAAATCCTATTACATGGATTTGCTCAGTATGCTGTATGAGATTTTCGATAAATCCCGTAAGCAAGGGGTTATGTCCATAGAAGAAGACATTGATAATCCGGAGTCCAGCCAAATTTTCAGTCGCTATCCAGCAATTATGAAGTCAAAGGAGTTGCTGGCGTTCATTACGGATTATCTGAGGATCATCAGCGCTGGCAACATGGCCACCCATGAGCTGGAGGGCATGATGGAGAACGAAATTGATAGCCGCCAACATGAACTTGAAGAGCCGGCCCATGCTGTCAACAAAATTGCAGATGCCCTGCCAGGGCTTGGCATTGTGGCGGCAGTGTTGGGCATTGTTATCACTATGAATTTCCTAAGCGAGGGGCCAGAGCGCATTGGTTTGAGTGTGGCGGCTGCGCTGGTGGGCACCTTCCTTGGCATCTGGATGGGCTATGGCTTTGTCGGGCCAACCTCCATTGCCATGGAGCATGCCGCAAAGTACGAGCTAAAAGCCTACGAATGCGTTAAATCCGCTATTGTTGCCACCGTGTCCGGGCAGGCACCTCAAATGGCCATCGAATTCGGTCGTAAAGCTCTACCCACAGAAAAACGCCCTGACTTTCAGGAATTGAACGACCACGTACGCTCAAAATAGCCTAGCCTGAATCCGGAGTAGTCTTGTGGAACAGCAGCCGATAATCATAAAACGCAAAAAAGTCATTGCGGCGGGCCATCACGGTGGCTCCTGGAAGGTTGCGTTTGCTGACTTTGCAACGGCGATGATGGCGTTTTTTTTGGTGCTCTGGTTAACCGCAACCGCATCCCCGGAACAAAAGAAAGCCGTAGAAGGCTATTTTAAAGATCCTGTGGGCTTCACTGACGGCGGCTCACCAAACCCGGTCGATCTTGAAGGCAGCGCGTCTGTCGTCAGCGAAGCCAGCACGGATATTGATCCAAACCCTGTAGTGATTGCGGATGAGGTGGTTGATACGTTGTCGGAAACCCTCGAGCAACGCCGGATGGAAGAGCTGTTTCAAGAGCTAAAGCAACGGATTGAAGAAAACCAGACGCTGCAAGAGTTCAAAGATCAACTGCTGATTGATATTACCGATGAGGGACTGAGGATTCAGATCGTTGATCGCTCAAACCGACCGATGTTTGATAGCGGTCGGGCCGAGTTGAAATATTACTCGCAGGAGATTCTTTTCGAACTGGCGAAAACGCTGGGGTCTGTTGATAACAAGCTCAGCCTCACCGGCCATACAGACGCCACTCCTTTCGGCGGCCGCCCTGGCTATACCAACTGGGAACTCTCGGCAGACCGCGCCAACACAGCCCGCCGCGCGTTGGTTGCCGGTGGTGTGCGCTCCCAACAAATCGCCCGAGTAGTCGGGCTCAGTGATTCTGTTTTATTCGACCAGGATGAACCAACGGCACCCGTAAACCGCCGAATTTCCATTATCGTGCTCAACAAGAAAACCATCAGCAGCATTCACAACAGTGCCAGCGCCAAAGGCGCGCCCCTCATCGACCTTACGGCCCCGTCAGAAGAAGATCAGAAAAAAGCCATGGATAATCTGGAAAGTGGCGACTGGCTGAGAGAAAAAGAAGAACCGGCGCCGGGCGAACTAAACTGGTAGACAGCCCAGCAATAACCTATCAGTCGACTTTTAACCCCCGCGACTGCTGCTCCGCCATGTCTTGAAGTATACGATGGAAGCTACGTCGCCGCTCAGGGCTTAGCGTGCCCGCCTCTGCTGCTGCATCAATGGCACAACCCGGGTCGCCCATGTGCCTGCAGTTGCGAAACTTGCAGTAACCGATCACCTCACGAATCTCACGAAACCCGTACTCAATCTCCTGTGGCCTCATGTGCCAGAGACCAAACTCCCGAATACCCGGCGAATCAATCAAATCACCGCCCATCGGCAAGTGAAAAAGCTTCGCCGTGGTAGTGGTGTGAACACCCTTGCCAGTACTCTCGGAAACCGCACCCACACGAATCGCCTCATCCGGCATCAACGTTTGAATAATCGACGACTTACCAACCCCAGACTGACCCACAAAAGCACTGGTTTTATCCTTCACCAAGGTCTCAACTTCCGGCGATGGTTTTCCATCGAACTGCACCGCAGACGTACGCACAATCTCATAACCTAATGCTGCATAACGCGCGAGTAGGGCATCAATGTGTGGTCTATTTTGATCCGTAATCAGATCCGTCTTGTTCAACAAAATGACAGCTGGAATATCCGTGATCTCAGAAGCCACCAAATACCGGTCAATCAAATTATCATGGGGCTCGGGCTCCGGCGCGATCACCAAAATAATGTGGTCAATATTCGCGGCCACCGGCTTTACAGCGCCAAAGTTGTCTGGCCTTTGCAGCAAATTATCGCGTTCACACCGAGCGACGATCACACCGGTTTCATTCTTACCCGGCCGCCAGACAACCCGATCACCCGTCACTAGACTGTCGATATTCGCCCGAACAAAGCACCGCACAACATCACCCTTACGGTCACCTTCCAGCGCCTCTACATCCAGTTGCTGACCGTAGTGGGCAATAATCAGCCCTTCCTGCTCAGGACCAAGTTCTCCGGCATCGGCCTGCGCCTGAACTGACTTTTCTTTACGAGCTGCACGGGCCGCACGTTCCTCCTGAATCTTCTTGATCCGGAATTGCTGTTGCTTGTTCAGTTGCCGTTTTGCCATAAGGTCTCAGTTAACACGGATGAAAGTTGTGACGTTGCTGTGCCATCATACGGGAATAAATTTTGTGCGGCTTTAACCGAGCCGATTAATAGAAACATATCACCGAACCTCCGGGCAGTGCAGTGTCTTATCCAGATAAAACTGCCCGAACCATATGGGATATATCACCAAAGTTTGAAGTGGAGTGGCCCCTTGCTTTCTGGGAATGCCGACGGCCATGGATGGCCGACGACAAGCGCTCAGGGAAGAGCTCGTAGCGGTTCCCGGAAAGCAAGGGGCCACTCCACTCGCCACCGATGTTTGATTAGTGAGGAAAGCAGAATGTCAGCAGGGAAACCCCTAGTATGGATCGATCTGGAAATGACCGGCCTTGATCCAGAAAAAGAACGCATCATAGAAATGGCCACCATCATCACCGACTCCGAACTAAACCTCATAGCCGAAGGCCCGGTTCTCGCCATTCACCAACCCGACAGCCTGCTCGAAGCCATGGACGAATGGTGCACCCGCACCCACGGCGAAAGCGGCTTAACCAAACGCGTCCGCGAAAGCAAAATCTCAGAAGCCGAAGCCGAGCAGCAAACCATCGCCTTCCTCAAAGAATACATGGAAAAAGGCCAGTCCCCCCTGTGCGGCAACAGCATAGGCCAGGATCGCCGGTTCCTCGTAAAATACATGCCCGAACTGGAAGACTTCTTCCATTACCGTAACCTAGACGTATCCACCGTAAAAGAGCTCGCACGCCGCTGGCGCCCGGATGTACTAGAAGGCGTAAAAAAACAGGGCAGCCACCTAGCACTAGATGACATCCGCGACTCAATCAACGAACTGCGCCACTACCGCGAGCACTTCTTCAAGCTGTAACCTAAAAGCTATAAACCGTGCCGGGCCAATGCCCATTGAACATGCTCGCGGACCATCTCTGAAGGATGGTTCACGCGCAACTTAAGGGCTTCAATAACCGGGATCGTTGAAGGTGCGTTGCCCAGCCCTACCGCCAGATTGCGCAACCAACCCTCGTAACCCGTGCGGCGAATAGCTGAACCCTCTGTGCGCTTCAGAAACTGCTCCTCCGTCCATAAAAACAGCTCTGCCAGCGAACTATTGTTCAGGCCATGCCGTGGCTGAAAATCATCTTCCCGAGTCGGCTTTTTAAACTTCTGCCAGGGGCACACCAATTGGCAGTCATCACAGCCAAACACCCGATTGCCCATCGGCGCGCGTAACTCTTCCGGAATGCTGCCTTTAAGCTCAATAGTCAAATAGCTGATACAGCGCCGTGCATCAAGTAAGTGAGCACCCACGAACGCATCGGTGGGGCACATATCCAGGCAAGCAGAGCAACTGCCACAGTGGTCGGCTTGAAAGGCAGGGTCTACGGGCAAGGGAGCACTGGTGAATATTTCCCCAAGGAAAAAGAACGACCCAGCCTTAGGATGAATCAACATATTGTTCTTGCCAATCCAGCCCAACCCCGCGCGTTGCGCCAGTGCCCGCTCTAGAACTGGGGCGCTGTCCACAAATGCCCTGTGGTCATATCCGCTAACTGCCTCGTCAATCCTTTTTGCCAGAGTGGCCAGCCGCTTCCGGATCAGTTTGTGGTAGTCGCGACCTAGGGCATAGCGAGTGATATAGGCGCCTTCCCGGTTAGTAAGCGCTTCTTTAGGGCTGTCTGGTGTGGGCATGTAGTCCATGCGTACAGAAATGACTCGGGTTGTTCCAGGCACCAGCGACGTAGGAGTGTAGCGCTTATCCCCGTGGTGTCCCATGTACTCCATCTCTCCTTGATAGCCTTGGTCAAGCCAGTCTTGAAGTCGCTGGGCATGTTCGCCGGTATCCGCCGTTGTTATTCCTGCATCAGAAAACCCGAGCTCCTTGGCCCATTGCCGGATAAGTGTAGGCAAATCAGCCAGTTCTGGTGGCAAAGACATGTCTGTTTTGGGTGCGCTCATAAGTACCATTGGTGTACCCGCCATGCCCGAGCTGGAGGTACAGATATTTAATTTGATTAAGTTATGACCTTTTCCATGGTTTTGCTATGCTTTACAAATAGCTGGCCAATTTTCTTAAACCGGTTTCTGTAACGGGAGCAAAGGCTCATGCCACAGCATGCTGGAGGCAGTTTACCAGACGCGCTGTTTTCCGCCGATTCTGTGCGCCGTATCGATCAGTATGTTATCGAACAGCTCGGTGTCGATGGATTTGATTTGATGCAGTCTGCTGCCCGTGCGGCATTTCGCAGGCTAGCATTGCGCTGGCCCGGCACTGAAACTTTGCTGGTTCTTTGTGGTGCAGGCAATAACGGTGGTGACGGCTACCTGATAGCGGCCAATGCGGCGCGGCACGGGTTGACTGTGCACTGTGTCGCGGTTGCCCCCACAGAAAAATTGAACGGAGATGCCCGCAAGGCTTGGCAGAAGGCAACTGCTGACGGAGTAAAGGTCCGGGAGCTGGCCGAGGTCAGTGAGGCCGAGCTGGATTCGTTAATAGAAAACGCCGGGTTAATCGTAGATGCCATGTTGGGGACAGGGGCTTCCGGTTCCCCCAGAGAGCCGTTTGCCAGTGTAATAGCACGCTGTAATCGTTCGGGGCTTCCTACGTTGGCGGTTGATGTGCCCTCCGGGCTTAACGCGACGACAGGCGCAGCCAAGGGCGAGGTGGTGCAGGCCAGCATGACCGTTACGTTTATTGGCCGCAAGGCTGGGTTGTATACCGGGCACGGCGCGGCGGCGTGCGGCGATACGGTGTTTGAATCATTGAGCACTGCCATGAAAGCCGGCGACATTGGTGAAAATCGCGAGAGCGGCGAAAGCCCCATAGCCATGCTTCAGAGTTGGAAGTCAGTTCAGGGATGGCTGCCCCGGCGCCCTGCAAACGCACATAAGGGTCGTTTTGGCCATGTTTTGGTCGTCGCAGGTGATCGTGGTTTTGGTGGCGCGGGCTTGCTCGCTGCAGAAGCAGCTGCGCGCTCTGGTGCGGGGTTGGTGTCGCTGGCAACACGCCCTGAGCATGTAACCGCCGCATTGGCACGCTGCCCTTCGGTGATGGTTCATGGGTTGACCCACGGCTCGGAACTGCCCTCGCTGCTGGATGCCGCAACGGTTGTTGTGTGTGGGCCCGGTATGGGGCAGAGCGCCTGGGGGCAGCAGATGCTGCAACAGGTAGTGGAGAGCGGCAAGCCACGTGTTTTGGATGCAGATGCTTTAAACCTGCTTTCATCCCGGGTAGCTGTGCCAGCCAACAATCAAATTTTAACGCCTCACCCGGGCGAGGCCGCGAGATTGCTAAATTGTCTTGTACCGGAAATTGAAGCGGATCGTTTGGCTGCCGCGAATAAGCTGCAGTCCTTATACGGGGGCGCAGTCTTGCTCAAGGGGGCAGGAACGGTTATCTCCGCTGGCGAGGCGGCTGTGGATATTGCCGAGGGCAGCAACCCGGGTATGGCAACAGGGGGCATGGGGGACGTGCTCTCGGGAGTCATTGGCGCACTCTATGCCCAAATCAATGAGTCACCCGCTCAGGCCGCCACACTGGGCGCTGTTGTGCATCTTGAAGCGGCGAGCAGGGCATCCGTTGAAAAAGGCTATATGGGGCTCATCGCCACTGACGTGATTGATGCATTGCCGCAGGTTTTCCGGGAGGCGGAGTCAATCATTGGCCGCCGCGAGGAGGAAGAATGAGCATTTTCGGGAACGAGCGCAGGTTGTTTCTGGAAGGTGAAGAAGAGACCGAAAAGCTGGGCAGTGAACTGGCCCGTTTGGCAAAAGAATCGGGTGAAGGGCTGACCATATTCCTCGAGGGCGACCTAGGAATGGGGAAAACCACACTCAGCCGTGGGGTTATTCGAGCCCTTGGGCATGAGGGCGCTGTAAAAAGCCCGACCTATACGTTGGTTGAGCCCTACGAAGACTTGGTCCCACCGACCTATCACTTTGATTTATATCGGTTGGGCGATCCGGAAGAGTTGGAGTACATGGGCATTCGTGACTATTTCAGTGGCCAGAGTATTTGTCTTATCGAGTGGCCGGAACGTGGTGAGGGGGTGCTGCCAAACCCGGATCTCGAAGTGCATTTAGAGCATCAGGGCGACGGTCGGTCGGCGGTCATTAGGGCGCGATCGGAGTTTGGTGCGTCACTGTTGAACGAGTTGGAATTGATCGGGCCAGAGCATTGACTGGCCGAAACCGCACAAACAGGCAGACTGTATGAAAAAACACAAGCTGACGATGACGATATTAGTGGCTCTGGCGTCCGCGTGGTTGCTTTCGGCATCCTTACAGGCGCAAGCAGGTACTCAGGTGGAGGGGATTCGCATCTGGCCAGCCCCGGATCATACCCGTTTGGTGTTGGATACCGCAGGCAAGGTGGATCACAATATGTTCGCGTTGAGCAATCCTTCGCGCTTGGTGATTGACCTCAAAAACACACGCCTGAAAACCGACCTCGACAAGCTTGATCTGTCTGGCAGCCCGGTTCGCCGTATTCGCAGTGCACCGCGCAATGGCACCGATCTAAGGGTGGTTCTTGATTTAGCTAGCGATATCAAGCCTAGAAGTTTTCAGTTAGAACCCAACCAACAGTATGGTCATCGTCTGGTTCTGGACCTAATTGACGAAAGTGGCAGTCGGTTGGAAAAGGCGGCCAAGCCAACGGTGACTCACAACTCAGCGGGCAAGCGCGACGTTATCGTTGTTATCGATGCAGGCCACGGTGGTGAAGACCCTGGCGCTATTGGTCCAAGGGGTACCCATGAGAAAGATATAGTGCTAAAAATGGCTCACATTCTCAAAGAGATGATTGATAAGCGGCCGGGCTATACGGCTAAGCTTACCCGCACCGGTGATTACTATATAGGCCTGAGAAATCGCACCATTCTGGCCCGCAAATACAGTGCGGATCTGTTTGTGTCTGTGCATGCGGACGCATTCCGCACGCCGCAACCCAAGGGCGCCTCGGTATTTGCGCTCTCTCAGCGTGGCGCAACCAGTGAAACGGCTCGTTGGTTGGCGCAAAGCGAAAACCGCTCGGATTTGATTGGCGGTACAGGTGGAGTGTCTCTTGATGGTCGCGACGACATGCTCGCTGGTGTGCTGCTTGACCTCTCAATGACCGCCAGTATCAATGCCAGTTTGGGTGTGGGCAGTTCAATTTTGGGCAAGCTCAACGGAGTGGCGCATTTGCACAAACCCGGCGTGGAACAGGCGGCCTTCGCCGTTCTCAAATCGCCGGATATTCCTTCCATTCTTGTGGAGGCAGGCTTTATATCTAACCCGCAGGAAGAGAAGAACTTGTCTACCGACTGGTACCGACGCAAGCTCGCTGGCGCCATCATGCAGGGTATAGATGACTACTTCCAGAAAACACCCCCGCCCGGTACCCTGCTGGCGTGGCAGAAGCAGAACCGCCAAGGTGGTGGGCGGATTAGCAGGTATCGGGTTCGAAGTGGCGATACCCTTTCAGAAGTGGCGCGTGAAAACCAAACAACCGTAAGCGAGTTGATGCAATTTAACGGCCTGAGGGATGACCGTGTTATGGTAGGGCAAACCATTCGTATTCCCGCATCCTGAATAAGAGGTAGTTCCGAAACATGCCCTCCATCCGATTACTCTCGCCGCGGCTGGCAAACCAGATTGCTGCCGGCGAGGTGGTTGAGCGCCCTGCATCTGTTGTCAAAGAACTGGTTGAAAACGCACTCGATGCGGGCGCTGATCGCGTTGAGATCGAGGTGGAACAGGGCGGTGTAAAGCTAATCCGTGTACGCGATGATGGGAGTGGTATTGCGGAAAGCGACCTGCCTCTGGCGCTTAGCCGCCATGCTACAAGCAAAATCGCTAGCCTCGACGATTTGGAGTCTGTCGCCTCGCTCGGGTTCAGAGGTGAGGCCCTCGCCAGTATCAGCTCGGTTTCCCGTTTAACGCTAACCTCCCGCACCGACCAGCAGCAGGCGGCCTCTCGGGTGGAGGTTGAAGGGCGTGATATGGATGCTCAAATAGCACCTGCCGCACACCCCGTGGGCACCACGGTGGAAGTGCGAGACCTGTTTTTCAATACTCCAGCCCGGCGCAAGTTTCTGCGTACCGAGAAAACCGAGTTTAACCATGTAGAAGAATGCGTGCGGCGGCAAGCGCTCAGTCGCTTTGATGCGGGCTTTACCCTGCGTCATAATCAGAAAGTTGTTCAGAATTTACGGGCAGCAGAGTCCATGCTCGATAAAGAACGCCGCATTGGCGCCTTGTGTGGGCAAAAGTTTATCGATAATGCGGTAGTAATTGACGCGGAAGCCACAGGTTTGCGCTTGTGGGGGTGGGTCGCTTTGCCCACTTTTTCTCGCAGTCAGGCTGACCTTCAGTATTTCTTTGTGAACGGTCGCGTTATCCGCGACCGGTTGGTTGCCCACGCTGTTCGTCAAGCCTATCGCGATGTGTTGTATAACAATCGCCATCCTGCGTTTGTTCTATATCTCGAAGTTGATCCTGCAACTGTTGATGTGAACGTGCATCCAACCAAGCACGAAGTGCGTTTTCGTGATGGCAGGCTGGTCCACGATTTTATCTTCCGCACGCTGCACAAGGCTTTGGCTGATGTACGTCCCGATGATCATCTCCGGGGCGCTGTAGCCCAGTCGTTTGGCCGCGAAACGGAAGAGCAGGGATTGCCGCAGGCTGATGGGGTAGCACCTTCACAAACCTACCCATGGAGCGGGCAGCCCACGGCGCCTTCCTTGGGTGGTCAAACGCCTTCACCTTCAGAGGGGGTCAGAGGGCAGGCTGCACCTCAACAAGAGTGGCGAGCTAGTGATCAAATGGCGTTTTACCAATCCCTCGGTGGGGGTGGCGTCAGCACCCGACAAGAGCCGGCATCGTTTGGTGGCGTAGCCGCAATCCCGTCGGATCGGCATGCTGGGGCGGACAACAACGAAGAGCCGCCCTTGGGATATGCCATTGCTCAGTTGCATGGCATTTACGTTCTAGCCCAGAGCAGTGCCGGCATGATTGTTGTCGATATGCACGCGGCCCATGAGCGCATCACCTACGAGCGAATGAAACGTGCGCTTGCAGAGCAGGATCTCAAAAGTCAGCCGTTGCTGGTGCCATTGTCTCTCGCAGTTAGCCAAAAAGAAGCAGCGTTAGCTGAAACCCATAGCGAGGAATTGCAGCATTTAGGGCTGCAAATTGAACGCATCGGGCCTGAGACTTTAGCTATCAGACAGGTGCCTGCGTTGTTGCGGGGAGCCGATGCCGAGCAGCTTGTTCGTGACGTGTTGTCTGACTTGATTGAGCATGGCCAGAGTGACCGAGTTGAGGCAGTTACCCACGAACTGCTAGGCACCATGGCGTGCCATGGTTCAGTGCGGGCAAATCGCCAGCTGACCATCCCGGAAATGAACTCACTTCTCAGGGACATGGAGGCAACAGAGCGCAGCGGTCAATGTAATCATGGGCGCCCGACTTGGGCGCTGGTCACCTTGGCAGAGTTGGATAAGCTCTTTTTGCGGGGGCGCTAGGCTGGTTTTGGGAGGGTTAACAAAAGTGCTATCAGGAACGCCCCAAGCCGTTAAGCCACCTGCTATCTTCTTGATGGGGCCAACGGCGTCCGGAAAAACCGATCTTGCCATGGCGCTGTGTGAGCAATTGCCCTGCGAGATCATCAGCGTCGACTCGGCAATGATCTATCGCGGCATGGATATAGGTACTGCAAAGCCCACTGCCGCTGAGCTGGCGCGCGCACCGCACCGGCTGATTGATATTTGCGATCCCGCCGAAACCTATTCCGCCGCTGATTTTCGTAGAGATGCGTTGCTTGAAATGGATCGGATTACCCTTGCCGGGCGTATTCCATTGCTCGTGGGTGGCACTATGATGTATTTCAAAGCCCTTTTGCATGGAATGTCCGGGTTGCCATCGGCTAGCCCGGAACTTCGAAAAACGCTTGAGGCAGAAGCCAGCCAGTTTGGTTGGCCCGCACTTCACGATCAGCTGAAGGCTGCTGATCCGGTGGCGGCAAAATTGATTCACCCAAATAATCGCCAGCGCCTGTTGCGGGCTTTGGAAGTTATTCGGTTGACTGGACGGCCCATTTCGGCGTTCTGGGAAGCAGAAACTGGCCAGTCGTCGAATCAAAGCGAGGGTCAACAGGGTATTGAGGATTACACCTACTATACTCAATGGCAGGCAGACGAAACTTCATCGCTTCCGTATACTGTTGTACAGCTTGCCATGGCGCCTCTGGAGAGGCGAGTGCTTCACGATAGGATACACCAGCGTTTTCTGAATATGCTGGAAGCGGGGTTTCTGGACGAAGTTCGGGCTCTGATGGCTAGGGGCGACTTACACCCTGACCTACCGTCCATGCGTTGTGTCGGTTATCGCCAAGCCTGGAATTATCTGGTGGGTGTAGATGATTATGATGCATTTGTAAGCAAGGGAGTTGCGGCCACTCGTCAGCTAGCCAAACGGCAGCTTACATGGCTCCGAAAGTGGACTGATTTACACTGGCTCGACAGCGAAGATAGTTTTATCGCTGATGCAGCCTTGAAAAAAGTCAGACTTCACACCACATTTAGCACTGAATAATGACGATCTGCATTTACTAAAAACAGGAGAATACACATGTCAAAAGGGCACTCGTTACAAGACCCTTACCTCAATGCCTTACGCAAGGAACGCATTCCGGTATCCATCTTTCTGGTTAACGGCATCAAACTGCAAGGGCAGGTAGAGTCTTTTGACCAATTTGTGATTTTGCTGAAAAATACTGTCAGCCAGATGGTCTACAAGCACGCAATCTCCACCGTTGTTCCTGCCCGGAATGTTCGCATTCCACAGCAGAATCCTGCTGGAGAGGATGAGCCTGAAGACTGATTTGCCCGGGTTTCCGGTATTGCCACCCGCGTTCCTGACGAGCCTCTGGGTTCTGATGGCCGCGGGTGTTTGTTTTTATAATGTTAATGCACTGACTGTTGTGGAGTTGATGCCCATTGTTTGAACGCCCTGATGTTGGTGAGCGAGCGATACTCGTCCACATCGATTTCTCGTCCCACGAAGGCTCTGAAGATCCGGATGAATTCCGCGAGCTGGTAGCCTCTGCCGGTGTTGAAGCGGTTGGAACGGTAACCGGGTCTCGCAAGCAGCCAAGCCCTAGATTGTTTGTGGGGGACGGCAAGCTTGAAGAAATCCGCGATGCTGTAACGCTGCACGAAGCGGATGTTGTTCTTTTCAACCATTCCCTGAGCCCAAGCCAGGAACGGAATATTGAGCGCGAGCTCAAATGCCGTGTTCTGGACCGTACCGGTGTTATTTTGGATATCTTTGCCCAACGTGCCCGCACGCACGAGGGCAAGTTGCAGGTAGAGTTGGCCCAGTTGGAGCACATGTCTACACGGTTAGTGCGAGGGTGGACTCACCTCGAGCGGCAG
Organism: Marinobacter salexigens; assembly: GCF_018860765.1. Classification (GTDB taxonomy): domain Bacteria; phylum Pseudomonadota; class Gammaproteobacteria; order Pseudomonadales; family Oleiphilaceae; genus Marinobacter; species Marinobacter salexigens_A. The sequence goes on along the minus strand of NZ_JAHKPV010000019.1, from coordinate 486,276 downwards.
AAAGGCGGTATTGGCCTGCGCGGCCCGGGTGAAACTCAGCTCGAAACAGACCGCAGGCTTCTGCGCGAGCGTATCAAGTCTATTCATAAGCGGCTCGAAAAAGTGCGCAAACAGCGCAATCAGGGCCGTCGAGCGCGTCAACGTGCTGATATACCAACAGTATCTTTGGTCGGCTACACCAACGCTGGTAAGTCGACGCTGTTCAACCGAATTACAACGTCCTCCGTATATGCAGCGGACAAGTTGTTTGCAACGCTGGATCCGACCATCCGACGGCTGGAACTTCCAGACATCGGGCCGGTCGTAATGGCGGATACCGTAGGCTTCATCAGGCACTTGCCCCATAAGCTTGTTGAAGCGTTCCGGGCAACCTTGGAAGAAACCACTGAAGCAACCATTTTGCTGCATATTGTGGACAGCCACGACAGTCGACGCGATGAAAACATCGAGCAGGTTGAAGACGTTTTGGCGGAAATCGGTGCCGATGAGATACCGGTGTTGCAGGTATTCAATAAAATAGACTTGTTGGACAATTTTGCGCCACGGGTGGAACGCAACGAAGATGGCGTGCCTGTGCGAGCTTGGGTCTCTGCAGTTACCGGCGAAGGCTTGGATGGTCTTTACGATGCCATCGTTGAGCGCTTAGCTGAAGATGTTGTCCATCACTTTGTTATGCTTGGGCCTGCTGATGGCAAGCTTCGGGCGCTTTTGCACGAAGCGGGCTCGGTGCTGAGTGAAGAACATCGGGAAACCGGAGACACAGTAGTTGAAGTTCGGTTGCAACACCGGGACTGGCTGCAGTTACTGAGTCGTGCAGATATGAGTGAAGAAACGGTGCGCCTGGATAGCGGGCAAGCCTGAAACCATAGCAACTATTGCCGGGGCGATGATAAATCCCTAGTATTTGCAGCCATTCGATACGTTAGGAACGGAGAGCACTATGGCCTGGAATGAACCGGGTGGAAACCGCAACGATAATGACCCCTGGGGAAATGGTGGTCGTCGCGGGAATGATCAGGGACCACCAGACCTTGATGAGGCGCTGAAAAAGGGCCTCGACAAACTCAATAAAATGTTGGGCGGCAAAGGTAAAAAGTCGGGTGGAGACGGGGGTGGCAGTGGCGGCTCCGGTTCAGCGGGCAGCTTTGGTGCCGTACTGGCGTTAGCAGCCATTCTTGTTGTGGGCTATGTCGTCTTCCAGTCGTTTTACACAGTAAACGAACAGGAACGCGCCGTGGTGCTTAGGTTTGGAGAGTACTCCAAGACCGAAAACCCCGGCTTGAGATTCAAGGTTCCCCTGATTGACGATGTAACCAAGGTGTTGGTTACCAGTGTGAGAACCGCTCAGTCCAGTGGTCAGATGCTGACCCAGGATGAAAATCTAGTTACGGTTGATCTACAGGTTCAGTACCGCGTTGGTGACGCCCGCGATTACGTGCTGAACGTTCGGGATTCCAATCAGGCATTGGCATTTGCAACAGACAGTGCGCTCCGTCACGAAGTGGGTAGCTCTTCCCTTGATGACGTGCTGACTGAAGGTCGTGCGGAATTGGCGGTACGTGTTGAGCAGCGTTTGCAGGGCTTCCTTCAGGAATACGGAACGGGCCTTGAAATTGTTCGGGTTAACGTTGAGAGCACTCAGCCCCCCGCAGCGGTACAGGATGCGTTCCGTGAGGTTCAGCGTGCCCGTGAGGACGAGCAGCGCGTGAAAGAAGAAGCTGAAACCTACCGCAACAAGGTGGTTCCTGAAGCACGCGGTCAAGCGCAGCGCATGATTGAAGAGGCGAGTGCCTACAAGCAGGAAGTTATCGAGCGTGCTCGTGGTGAAAGTGCCCGCTTCCTAGAGTTACTGGCGGTTTACCAGATGGCGCCCACGGTAACTCGTGAGCGTATGTACCTGCAGACACTGGAAACGGTGCTTTCAAACAGCAGCAAGATTCTTGTGGATACCGAAAGCAGCGGCAATATGATGTACCTGCCTTTGGATCGCCTCACTCAAGGCGCAGCGTCGCGGAGTGGAAGCCAAACCTCTGGAAGCGCCTCTCAAATGGATATTCAGACGGTAACGGATCAAGTGATTCAGGAGCTGCGAACCAGACAGGACACTAATACCCGGAGGAGCAGATAATCATGGGACCTAAAAGTGTAGTGGGTCTTGCAGGCGCTCTTATCGTTGTCCTGCTGGTACTTTCGAGCGTGTTTATTATTCCGGAAACCCATCGCGGTGTGATGCTGAGATTTGGTGAGTTGGTAGAGACTGACATCAAAGCGGGCATTCACTTCAAGGTGCCGGTTATTGACCAGGTTCGGGAGTTTGATATCCGCGTGCTGACCATGGATCTGCCCTCAAGGCAGTACCTGACGGTTGAAAAGAAGCCGCTTGATGTTACCTCCTACATCGCTTGGAAAATTCGCGATGTGGATCAGTTCTACCGGGCGACCGGCGGAGATGAGTTCCGTGCCCAGTCGCTGCTGTTATCTCGAGTAGACAACGGCCTGCGGGACGAGTTTGGTATCCGTACCATGCACGAAGTCGTTTCGGGTCAGCGCGATGAGCTTATGCACAACCTGCGCGACCGGGTTAACGAAACCTCCGTTAAGGAATTCGGTATCGACATAAAAGATATCCGGGTTAAGGCCATTGAGTTCCCGGGACAGGTCAGTGATAACGTTTATCGCCGCATGGCGACAGAGCGTGAGAAGCTGGCTCAGGAATTCCGTTCGCGCGGTAAGGAGCTTGCAGAAGGTATTCGTGCGGATGCTGACCGCCAGAAAACGGTTACTTTGGCAGAAGCGTTTGCATCTTCGGAAACTACGCGTGGTGAAGGTGACGGCGAAGCCGCCCGAATCTACGCAGATGCATACGGCTCCAACCCGGAGTTCTACAGTTTCTATCGTAGCCTGCAGGCTTACCGGAATACCTTTTCGGGTAAAGATGATTTGATGGTTATTGACGCCGAAAGTGACTTTATGAGATTCCTTAAGGATTCTCAGGGCGGAAATTAAAACCCGCCTTGCATAGCGAAAAACCGGAATGCTCAGGTATTCCGGTTTTTTTGTGTCTGCCAACAGTGTAAAATCCCTCAGGTTTTGGTTCGGGTTTTTCTGCCCCGAGCGTCACCCTAAAAACCGGCTAGCTCCAACTACGATAAATAGTGGGGTGCGCTGGATGGACAACGGAATCTCATGACAGTATCTGATCGCTGGTTACTGCCGGACGGGGTGGAGGATATCTTGCCGCCACTGGCCGGACAGATAGAATCCCTGCGCCGGGATGTAATGGATACCTGCCAGCGTTGGGGCTACCAACTGGTAATCCCACCGCTTATTGAATACCTCGAATCCCTTTTCACCGGAACCGGGCACGATCTGGAGTTGCAAACCTTCAAGCTGACCGATCAGCTGACAGGGCGCATGATGGGTGTTCGGGCAGACATGACACCACAAGCTGCGCGCATCGATGCCCACACTCTGGGGCAGGAAGGGATCACCCGTTTGTGTTATGCCGGTCATGTACTGCATACCCGCCCCAAACACATGCTTGCCAGCCGCACGCCTATTCAGGCTGGCTGTGAGCTGTTTGGCAGCGCTTCTGAATCTGCAGACCTTGAAGTTATCAGCTTGATGCTTGAGGCACTTCGTGTCGCTGGCTTGCCCCGTGTGCATCTGGATCTGGCCCATGTGGCTATCTATGAAAGCCTGATTGGCGAGGCGGAATTCGATCGCAACACAAGTGCCGCGATCTTCGACGCTATGGCACGTAAGTCGGTTCCTGAACTTGATCGGCTTTTAGGTGACTGTCCGGATGGTTCTGCTGGCGCTCGTTTGCGTGAACTCGCTCGTGTTAGCGGGGGTGCCGAAGTACTGACTGAAGCACGTAAAATTTTAAGTGGGGCCTCCGATACCTTGAGTGCGGCACTGGATCAACTGGGCCGTGTGGCAGAAATGCTCGAAAGGGATTTCCCGGAAGTCAGTTTCGGGTTCGATTTCTGCGAGTTGCGCGGCTACAACTACCATACGGGGCTGGTGTTTGCAGCCTATGTACCGGGTCATGGTGATGCCATTGGCAAGGGCGGCCGTTACGATGCCATTGGCAGCGATTTCGGACGGGCACGTCCGGCCACTGGCTTCAGTCTTGATATACGCGCACTGGTAACGCTAGGTGAGCGCGAGATCAAAAGCCGTAAGGCCGTGTGGGCGCCTGCTCAGAGTGATGCGGACTTGGAGCGGGCTATTGCAGAATTGCGAAAGTCAGACATCGTTATTCGGGCATTGCCGGAAGATAACGGCGTAAACCCCTCTACTCGAGGGTGCGACCGACAGCTGGTGAAACAGGGTGGTCAATGGGTAGTCCAGACTCTGGATTAGTGCTGGATTAACGCCAGTGAACCGCATTGAACTCATAAAGGTACATGTGCCAAATTTGCAAGACGCACCCAAAGCAGTGTGCGCAATGAGAGAGAATCATGGGTAAAAACGTTGTTGTGCTAGGCACCCAATGGGGTGACGAAGGCAAGGGTAAGATCGTTGACCTGTTAACTGAAAAAGTTGCAGCAGTTGTTCGTTTTCAAGGCGGCCATAACGCGGGCCATACCCTTGTTATCGATGGCAAGAAAACGGCTTTGCATCTGATTCCCTCCGGTATTCTCCGGCAGAACGTTGAATGCCTCATTGGTAACGGTGTGGTGGTATCACCGGAAGCATTGCTGAAAGAGGTCCGCGGGCTTGAAGCATCGGGCATAGACGTTCGTGACCGGCTTCGTATTAGCTTGGCATGTCCGATTATCCTGCGCACCCACGTGCGTATTGATCAGGCCCGGGAGCGTGCAAAGGGTAATGACAAAATTGGCACCACGGGGCGGGGTATAGGCCCTGCTTATGAAGATAAGGTGTCGCGTCGCGGTGTTCGCATTGGCGATCTGCACAACCCAGCTGGTTTCGAGGAGAAGCTGCGGGAACTGATGACTTATCATAACTTTGTGCTGACAGAGTACTTCAAGGAAGAAGCCGAGGATATAGATGCGGCTCTGGACGAATTGATGCAGATGGGCAAAGAAATCCTGCCCATGGCTGCAGATGTAACAGATTTGCTGCACGGCTATCGCAAGCGCGGCCAGGATATCATGTTCGAAGGCGCTCAGGGCTCCTTGCTGGATATAGATCTAGGTACTTATCCGTTCGTGACATCTTCCAATACGACAGCGGGTGGTACGGCCACAGGCTCGGGCTTTGGCCCTTTGTATCTGGATTACGTGTTGGGTATCACCAAGGCTTACACCACCCGTGTAGGCGCGGGACCTTTCCCGACAGAACTCTTTGATGATATGGGCCAGCATCTAGCTGTCAAAGGTAATGAGATTGGTACTACGACGGGTCGCTCCCGCCGATGTGGCTGGTTTGATGCGGTGGCCGTACATCATGCTATAGAGATCAATAGTGTATCCGGTATTTGCTTGACCAAACTGGATGTTCTCGATGGTCTGGAAACCGTTAAAGTGTGCGTGGGGTATAAAACACCTAACGGCGAAATGACTCGTCCACCGATCGGTTGTGACAGCTACACGGACATTGAGCCGGTATACGTTGAATTGCCGGGTTGGAGCGAAAGCACGTTCGGGCTGACAAAACTGGAGCAATTGCCAGAAAACGCCAGAGCCTACATCAAGTTTCTAGAAGAACAGATTGAGGCGCCCATCGATATCATCTCTACCGGCCCGGATCGGGTTGAAACCATTACCTTGCGTCACCCGTTTGATGAATAAGTGCTGACGAGTACCGGTCAGAATAGATTGAGGGCGACTACTAAAAGCCGCCCTCAATCTATATTTGTGTCAGGAAGGGAAGGAAAACTGAGTCCCCTCACGAACTCCTGCAGATGGCCAGCGTTGGGTGATCGTTTTACGCCGTGTATAGAAGCGGACTGAATCCGGGCCGTAGGCGCCAAGATCTCCAAACAAAGAACGTTTCCAGCCACCAAAGCTATGGTAAGAAACTGGAACTGGCAGTGGAACGTTGATGCCAACCATGCCTACCAATATGTTGTCACTGAAATAACGGGCGGCCTCGCCATCGCGAGTGAAAATGCACGTGCCGTTGCCGTATTCGTGGTCATTAATCAGCTGCATTGCCTCTTCCATGGAATTGACACGCATTACCAGCAGCACAGGGCCAAAGATTTCCTCAAGGTAGCAAGTCATGTCCGGGGTTACGCGGTCTATTAATGTGCCCCCAACATAAAATCCATTCTCGTGGCCAGATACAGCAACACTGCGGCCATCAACCACTACAGTAGCGCCTTCTTTTTCTGCACTGCTGATATACCCGCACACTTTCTCCTGATGTGCTTTCGTGATCACTGGTCCAAAATCATTCTTGGCATCGGAGAAGGGGCCCACTTTAAGACTTCCCATCTGCTCTTTCATTTTGCTGACAAGGGCGTCCGCCATTTCATCGCCCACAGCGACAACAACCGAAAGCGCCATGCAACGTTCGCCGGAGGAGCCAAAAGCGGCACCAGTCAAAGCACTAATCGCATTATCCAGATCTGCATCTGGCATAACGATCGCGTGGTTTTTGGCGCCGCCCAGTGCCTGACAGCGTTTACCGTTTGCACTGGCACGAGAGTATATGTACTCAGCAATAGGGGTTGATCCGACAAAGCTGACGGCCTCAACGCGGTCATCATCCAGCAGCGTGTCAACGGCCTCTTTGTCTCCGTTAACAACGTTCAAAACGCCAGCGGGCAAACCTGCTTCGTGTAGCAGTTCAGCAATGAACAGCACCGACGATGGGTCGCGCTCTGAAGGCTTGAGTACGAATGTATTGCCGCAGACTATTGCCATAGGGTACATCCATAGCGGTACCATGACCGGGAAGTTAAAAGGCGTGATGCCTGCAACAACGCCCAACGGTTGGAAATCACTCCACGAGTCGATATTGGGCCCTGCGTTTTTACTGTAATCGCCTTTAAGTAACTCCGGTGCTCCGCAAGCGTATTCTACGTTTTCAATGCCGCGTCTCAGTTCGCCCATTGCGTCATGAACAATCTTCCCGTGCTCCTGCCCTACAAGCCTGCAGATTTCGCTGGCATGCTGCTCCAAGAGTTCTTTGAATCGGAACATAATGCTGGCACGCTTGGAAGGCGGTGTGTTTCTCCAGGCAGGGTATGCTGCTTGTGCTGCAGCAACTGCCTCTTCTACAGTCGCTTTTGATGCCAGACTAAGCTTGCCTGCTACCTCGCCGGTGGAAGGATTATAAACATCTTGAATGCGATCGCTGGTCGTTACGACTTTGCTGTTAATCAAGTGTCCAATAGTATTCATTGTTTGTGTCCTGTTAAGAGTGTGTATAACGTCATTCGATTTCGTTTATGGCATCGCCGATGGTGTTGATGATTCGATCAAGCTCGGGCTCAGTGATGGTGAAGGGCAGGCCAAGCTGGATGGTGTCGCCGCCGTAGCGCACATAGAATCCTTTCTGCCAACACTTCATAGCAATCTCGAATGGGCGACGCGCCGGTTCACCAGGGTAGCTTTCTATCTGGAGAGCACCTGCCAATCCATAGTTGCGAATGTCACTGATGTAACGAGTACCTTTGAGCTCATGCAAAGCATTTTCAAACTTCGGGCTGATTGCGCGTACCTGATCTATCAGCTTGTCCTTCTCCAGAATATCCAGGGCAGCCATCGCCGCCGCGCAAGCTACTGGGTGACCTGAATATGTATAACCATGGGGTAGCTCCATCATGTAGTCATGTCCGCCATGCTCCATGAACGTTTGGTAGATTTCTTTCTGCACTATCACAGCCCCCATAGGCACAGTGCCGTTGGTCAGCTGCTTTGCGATATTCATCATGTCGGGTATTACGCCGAACTCTTCAGCGCCAGTCATGGAGCCCATACGTCCGAAACCAGTGATGACTTCGTCAAAAATGAGCAAGATGTCATGCTGGTCGCAGATTTCCCGCAATCGCTTCAGGTAACCTTTGGGAGGTGGAAGCACACCGGCAGAACCCGCCAATGGTTCCACAATGACAGCAGCAATGTTTGATGCATCGTGCAAGGCAATAAGTTCTAGCAGATCTTCAGCGCGCTCAGCACCTTGCTCCGGCATGCCTCGGGTGAAGGCGTTCTCTTTCAAAAGAGTATGAGGTAGGTGGTCTGCATCTAAGCCCTGGCCAAACAAGACACGGTTTGCGCCAATGCCGCCCACACTGACGCCGCCGTAGTTGACGCCGTGGTAGCCTTTGGCGCGGCCTATAAGTTTGGTCTTGGTTGGTTTGCCTTTTTTCCGCCAATAGGCACGGGCAATTTTCAGTGACGTATCTGCGCTTTCTGATCCTGACCCGGTGAAAAATACATTATCTAGACCCTCGGGCATGAGCTCGCGCAGGCGGTGTGCCAGTTCGAATGCCTTGGGGTGACCCAGCTGGAAAGAAGGGGCGTAGTCCAGTTCCCGCAGTTGCCGACTTACCGCTTCTGCGATTTCTGGCCTGCCGTGGCCTGCGCCACAAGTCCACAGGCCTGAAAGGCCATCTAGGATCTGACGTCCGCTGGCGTCAGTGAAATAGTGTCCCTTCGCGCTAGTGATTAAACGCGGATCACGTTTGAATTGCCGGTTGCCTGAGTACGGCATCCAGAATGCATCCATTTGCTCACGGCTTAGCCCGGAAAATTGATCCTTGGCCAATTCGTTCTCGCCGTCAGCTCCAGATTGAATCGCGAAATTATTCATGCAGCCCCCTACCTTTGGGTTGTTGTTTAGTTTTTTTCTTACTCACACCATGGGACAGCTTGTTGGTAAGTTAAATATCGATGTATTTATTTTTGTGTAAGCATTTGGTTAACTATAGGCCGCATTCTTCAGAAGACACCAAGGGGAAGTGGTATGAAGCGTCGCAATAAGGCGATATCCGGACAGGTAAGTGATACCGATCTGAGGTTGCTCAGGATCTATCGAATGGTAGTTGAGTGCGGCGGCTTCTCAGCAGCAGAAGTTGAGGCGAACATCAGCCGCGCAGCTATTAGCATGGCGATGAGCGACTTGGAAACACGGCTCTCACTCCGGCTTTGCCATCGGGGGCGCAGCGGCTTTTCGCTGACCGACGAAGGTGCCGAAGTGTATCAGGCAACTCTTCAGCTATTGGCGTCAGTTGAGGGGTTTCGCACTCGGGTGAACAGTTTGCATGCGAGACTGAAAGGCGAGTTGAATATTGGTATTACTGACAACCTTGTAACCATACCCGAAATGCACATAACCAGTGCACTTAGCAGGCTGAAACAGCGTGGCCCGGAAGTAAAGATCAATATCCGTATGATTCCACCCAGCGATATCGAGTTGGGAGTGTTGGATGGGCGCCTGCATACCGGCGTGGTACCAACCCTGAAAACGCTGCCGGGATTGCACTACCGCCCACTTTACGAAGAAGTATCCTATCTGTACTGCGGCATTGCTCATCCGCTGTTTGAGACGGGGCTGACGAGTCTTGAAGAATTAACTAAACACGATGCTGTCATGCCTGCTTATGCTCAGGCACCTGAGATTAAGGCAATTATGGAGCCGCTTAATGGACTGGCTTCTTCAACCGATCGCGAAGGAATAGCCTTTCTGATTTTATCAGGCTCCTACATTGGCTACCTGCCCACCCACTATGCCTACCATTGGGTGCGCGATGGCAACATGCGGGCTTTGATGCCTGATACATGCCAATACATGACTCGTTATAGTGCTATTACTCGGAAAGGTGCGCCGCCCAACCTAGTATTGGAAAGTTATCTTGAAGAGCTGGATCGCGTGAACGGCCAATAGTTTGCCTTACTTAGTAATAACTTTAATTAATCTAAATCAGAAACTTAGTTGGTTCCTTTATGGAAGGCTCACGCAGGAATAGTGAAAATTAAAAGTTTGGCTTTAATGATCTAACGTTATGATTTTAAAGATTTATTTATCCGTCCTCTCTGGGGCGGCACGGTACGTGCTGGCTGCACCTAAATTTTTCCTTTTGTAAAAAATTCCCCTTGACTATCCCTAGAACGGCTCCTACCTTTACCAACAGGTAAAAAAAATAACATTCTATTTTCTTCTGAATTAATAATTTAAATCTAATATTTTCAGAGGGATACGAGAAGGTCGCCTGGCATGGAGAAGGCTATGACGACATATCTAGGCTTTCAAAAACATTCCGGCGTGCGTCGAAAATACTTGATTGAAATTGCGCTTGTAATTTCAGTCCGCGTGGTATGCCTTTGGGGTTTTTATTCAGAAGTGCTGAAGAAAACCGAAGGCTTTTGACACTACCTGACAATAAAAAGAGGTGAAAGCTATGGCGAAAGTTAAGTGCGGCTTGATTCAGATGGGACTGAAAGGTGATACCTCGATGAGCCCTGACCAGATCCGGGATGAGATGATATCTGCTCATCTACCATTGATCGACGAAGCTGGTAAGCAAGGCGTTCAAGTGCTCTGTTTTCAAGAAGTGTTTACCCAGCCCTACTTCTGTGCGAGTCAGGACACCAGATGGTACGACGCCGCTGAGCGTATTCCGGATGGGTATACCACTCGATTGATGCAAGAGTATGCAAAAAAACATCAAATGGTTATCGTTGTTCCGATATTTGAAGAGGATATTACGGGCGTTTTTTACAACACAGCAGCGGTGATCGATGCAGATGGCAGCTATCTCGGAAAATATCGAAAAAATCACATCCCCGATACGGCGCCCGGATTCTGGGAGAAACTCTACTTCAAACCTGGCAATAGCGGCTATCCCGTGTTTGATACCGCTTATTGCAAGCTCGGTGTATACATTTGCTATGACCGTCATTTTCCCGAAGGTTGGCGCGCTTTGGCGCTGAATGGCGCTGAATACATTGTTAATCCTTCAGCAACCGTCAAGGGGAAAAGTCGCTATCTGTGGGAGCTTGAGCAGCCAGCTTCCGCTGCAGCCAATGGCGTGTTTATCGCCGCGATAAATCGTGTCGGAAAAGAAGCCCCTTGGGACGATCGAATGGGGGAGTTCTACGGCGCTAGTTACATCGTCAACCCACTTGGTCAAATTGAAGCTCAAGCGAGCGAAGATCAGGATGAACTATTGGTTCATGAGATTGATCTGGACATGATTCGTGAGGTACGCAAAGGGTGGCAGTTTTTCCGTGACCGTCGCCCCGATTCATACGAGAAACTAACTACACAATAAGGCTTTATAAAAAAGAGAAGCTCCCTGAGATGTTCTGAGTCTCAGGTATCACAATTACAATAGATGAGTTGAATCATGAGCCATACAACAAATAATTTGTCAGAAAAAAAACAGGCGGGCATGCCGACCGGATATTGCCCCAATCTCTGGAATGATGACCTCGCCCCCGTAGAGCCCCAAGAGCGAACCTGGGGTTGGCAGAATATCGCCGCGCTATGGGTTGCCATGGTGGTTTGCGTTCCTGCTTACATGCTGGCAGCCAGTCTGGTTCCGGAGGGAATGTCCTGGTGGCAGGCTGTGATGACAGTATTTATTGGCAACCTTATTGTGTTGATTCCCATGCTGTTATTGGGGCATGCGGGCGCCAAGCATGGTATCCCTTTTCCTGTACTGCTTCGATCATCGTTTGGCACATCAGGGGCCAAATTGGCGTCTATGTTGCGGGGTGTTGTCGGCTGCGGGTGGTTCGGCATACAAACGTGGGTGGGTGGCTCCGCTATCTACGTGATTCTGAATATTGTGACGGATCAGGCCTTAGTGGGAGAACCCATCCCGGGGCTGGGTATCGACCTCGCACAGTTTCTATCGTTTCTGGTTTGCTGGGGGATGCATATCTATTTCATTGCTCGTGGAACCGAGTCTATCCGAGTACTGGAAACCTATGCCGCTCCTTTCCTGATTGCTATGTCCGTTGGTCTGCTGGCATGGGCGGTTGTTAAGGCAGGCGGTTTTGGCTCAATGCTGTCAACCCCGTCAGAGTTCGTGAAGGGCGGCGCTCGTGAGGGCGAATTCTGGCAGGCATTTTGGCCTGGTTTAACAGCCATGGTTGGCTTTTGGGCCACTCTGGCCCTGAATATTCCTGACTTCACCCGATTCGCAAAAAATCAGCGCCACCAGTTTATTGGTCAGGCAGTTGGGTTGCCTATTCCCATGGCGCTACTTGCCTTCATCGCTGTAGGAGTAGCTTCTGCAACGGTGGTTATTTATGGCGAGGCGCTGTGGGATCCCATTGCTATTACTGAGCGCATGGGTGGTTTCGCGGTGATTATAGCATTGCTGGCGCTGCTGGTTGCCACGGTTACAACGAATATAGCGGCTAACGTGGTTGCCCCGGCGAATGGCTTTGCAAACCTTAGTCCACGCTTAATCTCATTCCGGATGGGTGGCTTCATCACCGCAGGGTTGGGCATCGCTATCATGCCTTGGAAACTTCTGGAATCCACGGGTGCATATATTTTCATCTGGTTGATAGGCTACTCCGCTCTATTGGGCCCGCTGGCTGGCATTATGCTCGCTGATTACCTGTTGCTTCGAAAAACAGAACTTTCCCACGCAGATCTATTCAAAAATAACGGGGTTTACAGCTACGGCAACGGCTGGAATACGAATGCCTTTATCGCGCTTGTCGTAGCGATTCTTCCTAACCTGCCCGGATTTCTGGCGGCCGCAGGAGCCATTGAGAGTGTTCCTGATTTTTTCACCACCATCTACAACTATGCCTGGTTTGTAGGCGTCGCCTTGGGCGCTGGCATTTATTTTGTGCTCATGCGCATCAGCCATCCGGTAGCAGCAATGGCACAACCCGAAGCTGGTTAGAACCGAACAACAACGCTAAGTCATGAAAGGAGAGTTTTATGTCCATCTTGATTAAAAATGGCACGGTCGTTACGGCTGACCATACATTCCGCGCAGATGTTTACTGTGAGGGTGGAAAAATTGCTGCTATAGGTGAGAATCTGAATATCCCGGCCTCAACTGAGGTGGTCGACGCCAGTGGACAGTACATAATGCCTGGTGGAATCGACCCACATACCCACATGCAGTTCCCTTTTATGGGTACAGTTGCAAGTGATGATTTTTATACGGGTACCGCCGCAGGGCTCGCAGGTGGCACAACCACTATTATCGACTTTGTGATTCCGAAACCGGGGCAAAGGCTTATGGAGGCCTATGAGCAGTGGCGGGACTGGGCAGAAAAATCTGCCGCAGACTACACCTTCCATGTTGCGATTACCTGGTGGGACGATTCAGTTCGTGAAGATATGGGAACTCTTGCCCGTGAGCACGGTGTTAACAGCTTCAAGCACTTCATGGCATATAAAAATGCCATCATGGCGGATGATGAAACTCTGGTTAAGAGCTTCCGCCGTTGCGTAGAGCTGGGGGCAATGCCCACTGTGCACGCTGAGAACGGCGAACTGGTCTATCAGCTCCAACAAGAAATGCTGGAAAAGGGAATAACCGGTCCAGAGGCTCACCCATTGTCTCGTCCTCCCCTGGTAGAAGGAGAGGCTGCTAACCGAGTGGTTCAGGTGGCCAAGGCAATGAATACGCCCGTCTATATAGTGCATGTTTCTTGTAAGGATTCGCTGGAGGCAATTACCCGTGCCAGAGCATCAGGTCAGCGAGTTTATGGTGAAGTTTTGGCGGGTCATCTTACTATTGATGAAAGTGTATACCGCAGCAAGGATTTTGATTTCGCCGCAGGCCACGTTATGAGCCCGCCGTTCCGTTCCAAGGAGCACCAAGAGGCCCTATGGCAAGGGTTGCAGGGTGGAAATCTACACACTACTGCTACCGACCACTGTTGCTTCTGTAAGGAACAAAAAGCGGCGGGCCGTGATGATTTCACTCAAATACCTAATGGCACGGCGGGGATCGAGGACCGTTTGGCGATTCTTTGGGATGACGGCGTGAATAAAGGCCGTCTGACCATGAATGAGTTTGTCGCGGTAACCTCAACTAATACAGCAAAGCTGTTCAATATGTACCCTCAGAAGGGCAGTATATCGGTAGGTGCTGATGCCGATATTGTTGTTTGGGATCCCGAAGCGACCCGCACGATTTCGGCTGAGACGCATCATATGAACGTCGACTTCAATATATTTGAAGGGCGGACAGTGAAGGGCGTCCCGTCACATACTGTGAGCCGCGGAAAAATTGTGTGGTGCAACGGTGAATTGCGCGCGGAACGAGGTGCGGGACGTTATGTGCACCGGGAGACTTTTGCGCCTTTCTTGGAAGCAGCAGCCCGCCAGTCTGAAGTTAATAAACCTGAAGCAGTGGAGCGCTAACTGGCATGCCGGCGGTATACTAAAGTCGCCGGCGATTTGAGGGCAGTCGTATATGTGGTTCTATTTTTTTACAGTTATGGCAGCGGGAGCGATGCTGCCTATCCAAGCCGGCATAAATGCCGGCTTGGCTCGACCTTCGCACCCTTTGTGGGCAGCTGCCGCCTCCTTCGGAATTGGTACTCTGGTGCTATTAGTGACAGCATTTTTTATGAGAATTACAGTGCCCAATTGGCAGCAGCTTGCTTCGCTACCCATCTGGACCTGGTCGGGCGGTTTTCTGGGTGCCTTTTACGTTACTGTAATGGTGGTTTTCGCACCAAAATTGGGTGCAGCTACGCTATTGGCACTGGTGGTAACCGGACAAATGCTGGGGTCGACGCTACTTGACCATTATGGCTTTCTTGGTTTTAACCAGCAGTCAATCACTCCATTGCGAGCATTAGGTGTGGCTCTTCTTTTTATTGGGGTCCTACTCATCAAAAAGTTCTAATTTCCATGAGATCTTGCCTACGCACTTCTTTCGCTGGCTCAATTCTTCTGTTTCTCCTTCACTCTTTCGTTATAATGGCCCGCCTGTAGAAGGCAGTGGTCTGTACTGACGATCCATCCGTAATAGTGTTCAGAAAATTCACGTTCTCGTGGCAATTTTGAAATGCGTCTTCCGTAGCGATACTTGCCGAAGCCAATTGTTGATAATACGCTTGCCCGCTTTGATGTTTTTCGAAGATTGCTTTCTGATAGCGATGGGCATCACGAGCAGGTACGTTGATCCGGGGCTATAAAGATGGCCGTGTACAACGAAAGATTAAAATCTTATATGGTCATAGGAATACTGAATGAATAATTCTGATGTTGCTCGAAAGCCACGCCGGCGCTCAGTAAACCGTGAAGCAATAGAGCAGAGGATTTTGGCATCGGCCGAAGAGGTTTTTGCTGAACAGGGGTTCAGTGGTGGGTCTATCGAAGCCATCGCCGACCGTGCCGGGCTTTCGAAGCAGAATATGCTTTACTACTTTCCCTCCAAAGAAAGTCTTTATCAGCGCGTACTCAAAGATATTCTCGGCATTTGGATTGAGAAAATGGCCCTGATTGAGCAGGCAGGGGATACGCCGGCGGTGATGATTGAGAACTATATACGCGGAAAACTGGCACTATCCTACACCCGCCCCCACGGCTCTAAGGTTTTTGCTAGTGAAGTTATCAGTGGTGCGGGACACCTTCAGGGCTACATAGAGAATGATTTGCTTCCACAGTTGGAAGCGGACGTAGCTCTTGTCAACAGCTGGATCGATCAGGGCCTCATGGATCAGGTTGAACCAAAGCATCTTTTTTTTACCATATGGGCAACGACCCAGACCTATGCGGACTTTTCAGCGCAGATCAGCTTAGCTCTTGGCAAGGATCAGCTTGATGAAGACGATTTTGTTCAAGCTGGTGATTTCCTAATTCATGTTCTACTCAAGGGCATGGGACTTGTTCCTTAAGAAAAGATGAAATGTGTATTTTAATATAAAGTCAAATTGACTGGAAAATAGTGTTGACCATTGGTTGGAATGGTAGTACTTTTATTGTTGTACTAGCGTTTTATATCTATTAAAAGGATTATAAGCGTCGATTTTTAAGGTTGGTGTCAATAAATAGGTTGTTGAGAGAATGGGTTCAATGAGTAGCCTATCTGCCAATAAAAAACTTCCGCATATTTTTTGCTGCAGTGTTTCACGTCCTGTTTATGCGCGTTATTGCTTATCTGTTATTGTATATTTTATAAAAGTGCATATATCTCCTGCCGAACTTACGGTCCCATTTTCAGACCCCCTTTCTAAAAGCAATTTTTTTATAAAAAAACCACCTTTTTTGCCATCTATTTATCTTTTTAATGCTAAGAAAGTAAAGGTTTCTTACATTATTAATTAGTATCCCCTTCCGATATATCAATTAGTAATATTTCATAAAGCTATTTTCTAGTCTTTGGTGGTTGATGATTTTTCGTCAATTATATTCATGCCTAAGATTATATTATTGCTATGGTTTTTATCCTGCGTTAACGGATTTTATTATCTGACTTTCTTGCTGACTTGATTTCTAAGGAATTAAAAAATGCTAGATATGCTCGTGCGTAATGTGAATTTACCAGATGGCCGTAAGGGCTTTGATATTGCGATTAAAGGAGGAAAAATTGTCGAGGTTTCGACCCAGATCCAAGGGCAGGCTTTAAAGGAAATCGATGGTCGTGGACATCTGGCTTCTCCCCCATTTGTTGATAGCCACTTTCATATGGATAGCGCTCTTAGCCTGGGACAGCCTCGCCTTAACCAGAGCGGCACGCTTCTTGAGGGTATTGAGATCTGGAGTGAGTTGAAGCCTCAGTTAACAGTAGACGCCATCAAACAGCGTGCGTTGGAAATGTGCCGCTGGGCAATCGCTCGCGGAACCTTGGCTATACGTAGTCATGTCGATATTTGTGATGATCGGTTACTAGCGGTAGAGGCGCTGCTGGACGTTCGCCAGCAGATGAAGCCCTACATCGACCTGCAACTTGTCGCATTTCCACAAGATGGTTATCTGCGCTACCGAGGTTCATTGAACAACATGCAGCGCGCGCTCGACAAGGGACTTGATGTAATTGGTGGAATTCCTCATTTCGAGCGCACCAAAAGCGAAGGGTCGAAGTCAATCAAGATGCTTTGTGAACTTGCTGCAAACAGAGGCCTCTTGGTCGACATGCACTGCGATGAAAGTGATGATCCAATGTCGCGCCATGTGGAAACCCTTGCCTTTGAAACTAATCGGTTGGGGTTGCATGGCAGAGTGTGCGGTTCACATCTGACATCTATGCATTCGATGGATAATTATTATGTCAGCAACTTGATTCCATTGATGCGCGAAGCTGACCTAAATGTGGTAGCAAATCCACTTATAAATATCACTCTGCAAGGGCGCCATGATAGCTATCCCATGCGCAGGGGGATGACTCGTGTTAAAGAACTGATGGAAGCTGGAATGAATGTCGCGTTCGGTCACGATTGCGTGATGGATCCTTGGTACAGCCTTGGCTCACACGACATGCTCGATGTGGCTCATATGGGGCTTCATGTCGGGCAGATGACCGGTGTTGAGCAGATGAACCAGTGCTTCCAAGCGATCACTAGCAATGGTGCAAAAACATTGCAGCTGGATGGCTATGGGCTGGAGCCAGGTTGTAATGCGGATATCGTTATTCTCCAAGCATCAAGTGCTGTCGAAGCTATACGGTTGCGGCCTGAACGACTGTTTGTCATCCGTCGTGGCGAAGTGGTTGCCACGACAGAACCTGCGACTACTTCGCTGCTGATTGGAGAGCACAGTGACCCCGTCAATTTCAGCCGCAATTTATTTTAATCACAAGCTTTAACTATAAGACCGAAAAGAGAAAAAGGCTGATACCTGAATGAATCACTGATCTGGGTTGGCAATATTGCTGTAGAGCGCAGCTAGCCCAACTTGATAAACCAAAAGTTATTGCATTGCTTAACAACAATAAGGAACTGAATATGTCCCAACGCAATGATGATGAAAATTATGCCGACGCGCACGATGATTATGCACTTACCCCGGTACCTGAAAACGCAAGGCGTGGCTTGGTTGGTATGTCTGCAGTCATGCTGGGCTTTACCTTCTTTGCCGCCAGTATGTGGACTGGCGGCACGCTGGGTCAGGGTCTCCAACTATGGCCCGACCTGTTTCTTGTAATTCTTGGTGGTAACGTGATTTTGGGAGTCTACGGCTCATTGCTCGGCTATGCAGCTGCAAAAACAAGCCTCTCGACCCATGTTCTGTCACGCTATGCCTTTGGTGTGTTTGGGTCGAAGTTGCCATCGTTCATGCTGGCGCTGACTCAAATCGGCTGGTTTGGTGTTGGCGTTGCCATGTTCGCTTACCCGATCAATAAGTTTTTAGGCATCGATAACCTGCCATTGATAATCGGCGGCGGTATCGTCATGACTTATACCGTGATGGTCGGATTTAAAGCGATTGAATGGTTGAGCATTGTTGCGGTGCCCGCCATCTTGATTCTGGGTGTTACGTCGGTAACCAAGGCGATCACCGATACTGATGGAGGCCTGAGTACGCTGGTGCAAGTGCAGCCAGTAGAAACGATAACCTTTGCTGTAGGTATTTCATTGGCGGTAGGTTCTTTTATCAGTGGTGCCACCTTAACCCCTGATTTTGTCCGTTTTGCCAAAACTAAACGGGTTGGTGTTTGGGCGACTATTATCGGTTTTACCTTTGGAAATAGCCTGATGTTTATCTTCGGAGCGGTTGGCGCTACGGCTACCGGGCTGTCGGACATCTCGGAGGTGTTGGCCGCACAAGGCTTGCTAGGTGCCGGTATTGCATTGTTGGTGCTGAATATCTGGACAACCAACGATAACGCCCTATATGCGTCAAGTCTTGGATTGCGCAATATTACTGGGCTCAAACGAGTTCATTTGGTGTTGGCAGCTGGCGTTGTTGGCACTGTTTTGTCGGAGTTCCTTTACAATAACTTCGTCGGTTGGCTAGTCTTCCTCAGTGTTTCCTTGCCGCCTATTGGAGGCGTCATCATTGGCGACTTTTATCTGCGCTGTAAAACGGAGTACCCGTCACCGAAGACGCATAAATTTAAAGAGATCAACTGGGCAGCGATGCTGGCTTGGGGTTTGGCTATAGGTGTGTCAGTTATGTCACCGAGCGACGGTGTGTTTAGTATTGCACCGCTCAACGCAATTATCACCGCAGTGGTGATTTACGTACCGGCTTATAAGGTAATCTATGCAAAAGATTATGACCAAACTAAACAAACGCTGGCTTAGATAGCGATTGATAGGCTGTGAATGGAAGATACGGGTCAATAATAACTCTT
Organism: Marinobacter salexigens; assembly: GCF_018860765.1. Classification (GTDB taxonomy): domain Bacteria; phylum Pseudomonadota; class Gammaproteobacteria; order Pseudomonadales; family Oleiphilaceae; genus Marinobacter; species Marinobacter salexigens_A. The sequence goes on along the minus strand of NZ_JAHKPV010000019.1, from coordinate 467,126 downwards.
GACCCGTATCTGTTATTAAAAATTACTCTTTGATGATGGCCCCGGTCCTGATCAGGCAGCCTGACGTGGTGTGGCTTCGTTGAGCGCACCCGCTAGCTCCAGGACCATTTGTTTTCCGTCGCCAAACAGCATGAGCGTATTACTGTTTGCAAAGAGTGGATTGGGCAACCCGGCGAAGCCGGGGCTCAGGCTGCGCTTGACCACTACCACGGTGCGTGCCTGATCAACATTCAGAATTGGCATGCCGTAGATCGGGCTTCCTTTGTCTTCACGTGCCATAGGGTTGGTGACATCGTTGGCGCCGATAACAATCACTACATCCGTTTGCGCAAAGTGCGGGTTAACCTGTTCCATTGTCTGCATCTTGTCATAGTCGACTTCCGCTTCAGCAAGCAGCACATTCATATGTCCAGGCATGCGGCCAGCAACGGGGTGCAGTCCGTAAATTACCTCTGTGCCACGGCGTTCAAGGGTGTCAGCCAGATCGCGAACGGCATGTTGCGCCTGCGCCATGGCCAGGCCAAAGCCGGGAACAATCACAACGCGCTGCGCCGTCTCAAGCAACATGCTTATCTCCTCGGGTGAGGACGACTTTACTTTCCCGGCATAGACTTCATCTGCGTCCATTTGCTCGCCGCCTTCCTCAGAGATAGACCCGAATAGAACCCCAGTGAGGGAGCGATTCATGGCCACACACATGATGCGGGTAAGTATGATGCCCGAGGCTCCTACCAGAGCGCCCGACACAATGAGTACCGTATTGCCCATTATGAAACCCGCAGCTGCCGCAGCGATACCTGAGTAGGAGTTGAGCAGCGCAATAACCACGGGCATATCGGCGCCGCCGATGGGAATCACCAGAGTTACACCGAGTACCAAAGCTATGGTTATCAATAGCAGCAGCAAGCCCGTGCCACCTTGGCCCGCGGTCAGGGCAGCGATGATAGACAAGGCTACAACCATCATCACGCCATTGAATAAAGTAATGCCTTTGAATCCGATGGCTCTTCCCGGCAACAACTCCTGGAGCTTGCCGAAAGCCACCGCGCTACCTGTCAAGGTGATAGCGCCGATCAGAACGGTAAGGCCAACCGCAAGCATGCCAATGACACCAGAGGCTGCAACTGGTCCATTGATAGCGAGAAAACTGGCAACCGCAACAGCGAGGGATGCGCCACCACCGAAACCGTTAAGCAGGGCAACCATCTGTGGCATGGCAGTCATCTGGATTCGGGTGGCCATGAGTACGCCAACAACCGACCCGATCAGGGCGCCGGCAAGAATCCATGCATAGGACAGGATGGACTGATCCAACAGTGTGACCACAACGGCCACTAACATCCCTACAGCCGCCATCAAGTTGCCGCGTACGGCGGTTCGTGGATGTGTCAGGCTTTTGATGCCACCGATGAATAACACTGCCGAGAGTAGATAAAACAGATTAACAAATGAAAGGCTCATGGTTTACCTCCTTCTGCTGAACATTTGCAGCATACGGTTGGTGACCAGAAATCCACCCACCACGTTGATGGTAGCCAGTGCTACTGCGACCATGCCGAGAGTCGACACCCATAAACTGTTGGCATCGCCCGAGCCAGCCGCGAGAAGTGCGCCTACCAGAGTGATGCCTGAAATGGCATTACTGCCAGACATCAATGGTGTGTGTAGGGTTGCGGGTACCTTGGTGATCAATTCGATCCCCAGAATGACCGCCAGCACAAAGAGTGATATCTGCATAATTAAGATGTCCATTACGCTATGGCCTCTTGTGGCTGAATTAAGGGAGTCAAGCGTTCACGAATGCGGGTCGCACGAACTTCGCCCTCGTGTGTAATGACGGTCTGATCCAGAATTTCATCTTCGAAATCCAGCGTCAGCCGCCCCTCTTCATCGAGAAGGTGCTCAAGCAAACTCTCAACATTGCGTCCAAACATTTGGCTGGCATGGTTAGGTAGGGACGCTGCAATGTCGATGGGGCCCAGAATAGTAACGCCATAGGCGGTCACGGTTTCGCCAGCCTTGCTTAGTTCGCAGTTGCCGCCCCGTTCGGCAGCCAGATCTACGATCACTGCCCCTGGTTTCATGCCTTTCACCATTTCTTCCGTGATCAGTATCGGGGCTTTCGCGCCAGGTATGGCCGCCGTAGTGATAACAACATCCTGTTGTGCCAGCACCGTACTCATCTGTTCACGTTGGCGCTTGAGGAAATCTTCATCCTGCTTGCTGGCGTAGCCTCCTTGTCCTTCTGCTGACGAGGTGTCCAGATCCAACTCGACAGGCTTTGCACCTACGGAGAGGATCTGCTCTCGTGCAGCTGGTCGGATATCATAGGCTTCCACTACAGCACCCAATCGCTTGGCAGTAGCGGCTGCCTGCAAACCGGCTACTCCGGCACCCATAATGAATACGCGGGAGGGGCTTAGGGTACCGGCGGCTGTCATCATCATTGGAAAGATACGGGGGGCATGAGAGGCGGCCATCAAAACGGCCTTATAGCCAGCCAGAGTCGCAATGGATGAGAGTGCATCCATGCTCTGAGCTCGGCTGATACGTGGCACCAATTCAAGTGAAATTGTTGTGATGCCGCGCTTCGCGAGGTTACTGAAACGATCACAGTTACTAAGGGGATCCATCAAGCCTATACATATGTGGCAAGCCTTTAGGTCGGCCAGCGCCTCCTCACGGGAGGCGTCTACGCATAGAATGATCTCACCCTTTTCCAGAAGTTGTGCGCGGGATTCAAGAATCTCGGCACCCGCTTCCTGATAGTTGTCGTTGCTGAAACTGGCTGCATCACCGGCGCCAGTCTCAACAAAGATCTGGCAACCGAGTTTTTTCAAAGCTGAAACGTTTGCGGGTGTGAGCGCCACCCGACCTCCACTCGGATGGCGCTCTCGCATGACTGATATTTTCATTGTTATTCTCCGGGGTCTGTTCGAACCTGTAATTAATCGTTGGCGTGCTGAACTACAGCTCTGAACAGAACATCGCACCCAGCGGCCAGGTCATCCGGGTCTGCGCGTTCGGCCTCGTTATGGCTGATACCGTCTTCGCAAGGTACGAAGATCATGGATGTAGGGGCAACCCGGGAGATATAGCAGGCATCATGACCTGCACCACTGACCATGTCGCGATGACTGAACCCCAGCTCTTCCGTAGCTCTTCTTACAGAGTCAACACAGTCCTTGTTAAAAGGAACGGGCGGGGAGTGCCAGATCTGCTTGAACTCCATTTCCAGCCGAGCGTCTTCAGCAATGCGCTCAGCACCTTCACGTAGGGCCTGGTCCATCTGTTCCAGAATCTTGTCATTTGGGTGGCGAATATCCACAGTAAAGAACACTTCGCCCGGGATAACGTTGCGCGAGTTTGGGAACACTTGCAGAAGACCTACGGTGGCGCAGGCGTTCGGCTGGTTATCCATTCCAATGCGATTCACCATATCGATGATGCGTGCAGCGCCTACCAATGCATCACGACGAATGGGCATAGGCGTAGGGCCAGCATGGGATTCCTGACCGGTCAGGGTGAGCTCGTACCAGCGCTGCCCTTGGGCATCTGTCACCACGCCGATTTTTTTGTCTTCGTCTTCAAGAATCGGGCCCTGTTCAATATGGGCTTCAAAGAAGGCTTTGAATGACCGCCCGCCAACGTCGGCGTCTCCGGCATAGCCAATGCGTTTTAGTTCTTCACCCATGGTTTTGCCGTCAAGGTCAGCCCGGCTCAGGCCATACTCAAGGTCGAATTCGCCCGCAAACACGCCGGAGGAAACCATTGCCGGTGGGAAGCGCGAACCTTCCTCGTTTGTCCAGACAGAGGCCTCGACTGGCGCGCGAGTTTTGATATCGTTATCGTTGAGGGTGCGAATAACTTCCAAGCCGGCCAGTACGCCGTACACCCCGTCAAATTTGCCACCTGTGGGCTGGGTATCCAGGTGGCTGCCCATTACAACTGGCGGCAAGGAGTTATCTTCGCCTGCTCTGCGAGCAAAAATGTTGCCCATTTTATCGACGGTGATGGTGCAACCTGCTTCTTCGCACCAGCGAACGAAAAGATCACGGCCCTGCTTGTCCAGGTCGGTAAGCGCTAACCGACAGGATCCACCCTTTTCGGTGCCGCCTATCTCGCCCATCTCCATCAAAGTGTCCCATAAGCGCTGCTTGTTGATACGAATGTCTTTCATGCTCTGCCTCGCGATACGTTGTTTGACTTCAGTTTGCTTTAAAAAAGTCGTCAGAATCCCTTGCCAAGCCACAATGTGGCTTAGTCTTGCTATACAACGGGGGGGGGAGGAACCGGTGGCATTGCCACCGGCTACCTGGGTTATTTCTGGAAGCGTGGAATCACATGCTCGCCATACTGCGCGATTATGTTTTCCTCATCTCCGTTATCCAGATAGATGTTGAAATGAGTCATACCAGCCTCCTGAAGATGCTGAAGCTTTTTGATATGGTCTTCAGGCTGACCCAGTACACAAAAGCTATCGACAATCTCTGGTGTTATGAAATCCAGATAAGGGTTGTCGCTTTGGCCATGCTTGGAGTAATCATAGCCTTTACGTTTTTCTATATAGTCTGTAAGGCTTTTGGGTACCATACCGCTGTCTGTACCATATTTTTCAACGATATCTGCCACATGGTTACCAACCATGGCGGGAAACCACTTGGTGGCTTCAATGCAGCTGTCTTTGTCGCCAAAGTACGCAGGAGCGGCAACGATTACCTTGTAATCGTCCATGTTGCGTCCAGTTTCCTCACCAGCAGTGCGAGCCTGGTTGCCAAGCCACTCCACGATGTAAGGGTCGCCGATCTGCAAGATAACGCCATCCCCAACTTCGCCTGCAGTTTTCAGGGCCTTGGGACCATACGCACCGATGTGCACGGGCAGCTCGTAGCCATCAGACCACGGGAATTTCACAGGCTCCGGGCAGTCTCCATACATTACCTCTTCACCGCGTACCATCGCTTTGACCTTCTGAGTGAACTCTGCTACTCGGGCCAGTGATGCCGGCTTTTTACCCATAACCCTTACTGAGCTATCGCCGCGACCAAGCCCTATGTCGAAGCGACCACCACTCTGTTTGGCGAGACTGGCGAAAAGGCTTGCCGCCAACGACCAGTCACGGGCATTGGGGTTAGTTACGCAGGGAGCAAAGCGCATTTTGGTCGTGTGCTCCATACACATAGCAATAGCTGGATAGCACTCGCGCCACAAAATGTGTGAGTCATAAAACCAGCAATAGTCGAAGCCGGCTGCCTCTGCCTGTATGACCAAGCTGCGCGCGCGATCTGGGCTGACGAAACCTTTAAAACAGATACCGAATTCCATAGTTATATTCCTTCTTTTGTATTTATTTGTAGTGGTGCCGGATTGATTTTTCTTGTATCAGGCGCTGGGCGCCCAAATGCGTATACCTGCATGGGTAAACGGAACTTTCTTTGAGATGTTGAGACGAATCAGGATTGGCGTGATGGCTTCGATACAGCGCGCGTTGACAGCGGGGCCAGCGTTGTATGCTTCCACTTCCAGTAACCGAATCAACTCTATGACCTTTTCTTTGGCTGCCAAATCATTGCCACACACAAGCACGTCACAGTTAATGCGTTGGTCCAAGTGGTTAAGGGTGGTTGCTGAGACGTTGTGCAGGGCGCCCACTACAGGGATTTCATCCCCAAGCAGTGCTTGGGCCGCTTCTGTAGCAGAACCTGCAGCAGGCATATCCACTTTTTTGGGATCGCCATCGGCTAACGGCACCACAATATCGATCAGAATCTTGCCTTCAAGCAGATCACGGACCGATTCCAGTGTGGCGTTATGGGCCGAATAGGGCACGGCGAGAATCACCATTTCACCGGCCGCTGCAACAGCGCCACGGATATCATCACCACTGATCTGTGCAGCACCAGACAACATGCTGTTGAGTTCGCCGGCCGTTGTTTGAGCACGCTCAGATTCGCGTGAGCCAATTACGACAGGGCGGCCTGCGCGGGCGAACCTTAATGCTAGGCCGCGGCCCTGAGGGCCAGTGCCACCAAGAATAGCAATACTCATCGGAACATATCCTCTTGTTGGGGTCTTATCAGTTGTCCTGCAGAACTGTCGCAGGTTTGCCATTCAACGCCGCTGAATAGTACTGCCGGCGTTTTGTCACTTTTTCCCATCACCAAGCCCGATGCTGCAGCTAATTCGTCAGCCAGAGCGGGCATGGTCACAGACAGCTCACGACCGAAAGCGTCTCGTTCGCCAACCATGTCGATGCGGGCAGGTACTTGCGCTAGTCCTATAGCTACGTTTACAAGCCCAAGCCGCCAAGGCCGGCCAAAGGTGTCGGTAATCACGACACCTACCCGCACACCGAATGCGTCCTGCAGCCGGGCACAAAGCCGGTGGGCACTTGCGTCTGGGTCTTTTGGTAGAAGGATCACGGTGTCCTCGCGACCAACGTTGGATTCGTCTACCGCGGCGTTTGCGCAAATGAAGCCCAAGCGGTGTTCGGCAATCAAGGTTCCCTCTTGTTGATCGGGTCGTTTCATTGCCCGCACAACACGGGTGGATTCCCGCAGAATGACTTCTACCTTGCGGGGGTCTTTGTGTATTTTCTCGGCGAGCTCCAGAGCTTCAGCCTCAGGGGTAATATTCGCCAATTCAACAATCTGGCCCTCGGCTTTAGAAACCACTTTGTGAGCAATTACCAAAATGTCGCCGTCTTTCAAAGGGCGGTTTTGGCGCTTCAGGTTTTCGATCAATATGCCTGCCAGATCGTCGCCAGGGTGAATATCTGGAATGCCTTCCAGTGCACGAAGACTCACTTTGCCCTGTGCTGTCATTGTGTTGTCATCCATGCTGAACGAGGTGTTGTCACGTGTAGGGCTGAGCACAGTTTCCATAACCTCTTTAGCTCCCGAGGCGTGTCACCGCCGTGTTGTTGAACAATAGAATCGAGCGTATCCAGATCTTCAGGGGTGTCGAGATCAAAGCGTAAGTGAGTTAGTTCAATCGTCTGGCACGGTATGCCCTGTTGCGATGCGGCCTCTTTGTGGGCGGAGGCGGAACGCTTGCCGAACCGAAAAGGAATAGCGTCAGGAGGTGAGGTCAGCAGGGCATTGGTACCGCCATCGTCAGCCGGGCAAAGCACTACCCCGGGCGAGCCGCTATAGATTGCCAGTAAGCTGCGAACTTCGGTTTCATCAAGGTGGGCAATATCTGCCGGAATTAACAGCTGGGCCTCATAGCCATGCATCTGACTCCATTTAGCGGCGCGTTCCGCGGCAGCGCTCAAGCCTTCTGCTACGGCTTCCTGCAAAACCTGAGCGCCATGGCGTTTGGCCAGATCGGCAATAACCGAAGATGAGGTAACAACCAGCAGATCGTATTCCGGTAGGTATCGATGGAAAAACCGCAGGGTACGCTCACAAAGACGTCTGGCCAAAGTCGCGCGGCGAAGGGGAGGAAACCTGCCGCCGAGGCGGGTTTTTGCCTTATTAAAGCCCTTAACCGGGATTACAATCAGAGGTTTCTTTAACACGTTGCAGCCTCCTCCACCCCGACGGTGCTGGCAAAGGCCAACACGTCTTTTGCCAAACGGTTTTTGTCTTCGGCACAGGTCATCAATGTAGAGGTGGTTAATACCTGAAAACCTCGCGCTTCCAGCTCTTCGCGTTCGGCTTGGTCTTCATCGTCAATAACCAGCCCGTCGATCAGGCCGGCATAGCTATCCGCCACACCAAGGCTGTTGCAGGCAAACCCTGAGGCGACCAGCATCCGGTCAGCAGGCCCTTTGATGGTGCGCCCACCAATAAGCGGTGAAACAGCCACTCTGGCGGCACGGGTCTCGGCCACTGCCTGGCGGATACCCGGTATTGCCAAAATAGGCGCGATACTGACAATTGGGTTGCTTGGTGCAATCAGTAGCAGGTCGGCGTTTTTAATAGCCTGTACCGCTTCCGGAGTTGGCCAGGATTCCTCTGCGCCCTTGAAGCGGATGTCGAGCACGTCTGGCTGGCAGCGTTCGCGTACAAAGTATTCCTGAAAGCTCAACCAGCCTTGTTCCGTTTTGATGCGCGTTTGCAACGGATCATCCGTGGGCAGAAGTATGTGGGCCTTCACGCCTAATGACTCCGCAATAGTTTGAGCAATGGCGCTGGGACGGACCCCCTGATTGCGCAATTGGGTGCGAAATATATGGGTGGCCATGTCTTGGTCGCCCAATGACATCCAGGTGTCGCAGCCAAGTCGCTCCAACCCAGCCAGTACACGATGCCGCTCATCCGCCAGACCCCAGCCCTGCTTTCGGTCAATCATGTCTGCCAGGCTGTAGGTGAGAGTGTCGATATCCGGTGAGACCCAAAGGCCATGAAACTCCTCGTCATCGGCGATGTTGCCAATGATTGAGAGGTTTTCCGGTGGACAGATCGCGGCCAATCCTTCAGCCAGCTTCGCGCCGCCCACACCTCCAGCCAACAAAGTGATACGCATAGTCATACCTGAATCCCTGCAATACGTTGGAAGTAATGCATGTCATCGTAGTTTTCGACGTGCTCATAAAGAGTGTTGCGACGAACAGGGCGTCGGCCCATGTCGCGAATGATTCGTGCCATATCTTCAGGCAACATTTCCTGACCATGCATGGCGCCGGCTGCCCGGGAGATACTTTCATTCATCAGAGTGCCGCCCATATCGTTGACACCCGCAGCGAGTAATTCCCCGGCCAGTTCAGGGCCCATCTTCACCCAAGATGCCTGGATATTATCGATCCAGCCATTGAGCATCAGCCTCGCCACGGCGTGCATGCGAATGTTCTCAAGCCGAGTTGGGCCAGGACGAACGCCCTTGTCCTCAAGAAATAGGGGGGTTTTGTAATGGATAAAGCCCAGGGGGACGAACTCTGTAAAACCACCGGTTTGCTTCTGGATCTTGCGTAGCAAGCCCAAATGAGCAGCCCAGTGCTCGGGGCCGTCAATATGGCCGTACATGATGGTAGACGTAGTGGGCAAGCCTTCTTCGTGAGCCGTTGTAATTATTTCTACCCACTGCTCGGTGGTGAGTTTGTCTCGGGTCAATTGCTTGCGAACTTCCGTGTCCAGAATCTCTGCGGCCGTGCCCGGCATGGAGCCCAAGCCGTGATCTACCAAATCACGAATGTAGTCGCGGTAAGACATGCGACTCTTTTGGGCGCCGTACCAGATCTCGAAAGGCGAGAACGCGTGTATGTGCATGTCTGGGAGCACGCGTTTGATGGACTTGACAATGTCCCGGTAGAAATGACCGGAAATGTTCGGGTGTAGTCCACCTTGAATGCATACTTCTGTGGCACCTCGATCCCAGGCTTCTTGGGCGCGGCGGGTGATTTCGTCCAGGTCAAAAAACTCGGCGTCGGGATCACTCTTGCGCTTGGCAAAATTGCAGAACCTGCAACCCATGTAGCACACATTGGTGTAGTTGATGTTTCTGGTAATCACAAAGGTTGCGTCGTCGCCCACGCTGCGGCGGCGAAGCACATCAGCAGTCGCTGTCAGGGCGTCGAGTTCAGCGCCCTCAACCTGGAACAAATCAATAGCATCAGGCTCGCTCAGTTCCTGGCCGTTCAGAACATCTCTTAGCACTTGTCTTATGGTGTTGCTCACCTCAGGGTGCGAAAGCTCCTCGGGGATGCCGAAGCCGGAATAATAGACTTTATTAGTGTTGTTCATGTGACGTCTCCTTTTCGGGGCTAGATGCACTGCTGCAACGCAAGCCCATCTGCTCGCGCTATGCCGGTCAGTCGAGAAGCGATTGAGTCTGTAAGAAAATGCTCGGGTTCTTGCAGGTACCGAGGGTAAATTGCCAAGCGTTCTTCCAAGCCGTAACCGCAGCGTACAGTGGCGTTCTTCAGAGCTTCGATCTGGGGCCAGGCCCGTTCCGGGTTAATGTGATCAAGGGTTAATGGCGAGATGCCTCCCCAGTCATTAATACCGGCGTTGATATAAGCAGCGAAGCGCGATTCCAGATTCGGGGGAGCTTGCAAACTGATTGAGGGGTCAAGGGTCAATCGGGCCAGCACCAGTGTGCGAACCATGTCATCCAGACTGGGTTCCGGGTGATTGGCCATCGCGGTGCCGGGTTTGGCGCGAAAGTTCTGTACGATCACTTCCTGAATATGCCCGTGGCGTAGGTGTGCATCATTTATCGCTTTGAGGCTATCTATACGCTCTTCCCAGGTTTCGCCAATACCAATCAGGATGCCTGTAGTGAATGGCACACCATGATGGCCTGCCCGTTCCAGAGTACGAAGGCGTTGCACTGGCACTTTGTCTGGACAGGCAAAGTGAGCTTGGCCGCGCTGTAAAAGACGGCGGCTTATATTCTCGAGCATCATTCCCATGCTCACGCTAACGCTTTTTAGTTGAACAATTTCGTCTTCAGACAGGGTGCCGGCGTTCACGTGGGGTAGCAGGGTGCTTTCCTTGAACACGAGGTCACACATCTCGGCGAGGTAGTCGATCATGCTGGTATGGCCGAGCCGGGCCAGTGCGTCACGCGCCTCTTGATATCGCAGTTCGGGTTTTTCACCAAGGCTGAACAAGACTTCCTTGCAACCCATTTTTTCGCCTTCACGCACGACCTTCATAACGTCGTCTGGCGTTAACACATAGGCTCCCGGCGTTCCGGGCTTTTGCACAAAGGTGCAGTAGCCGCAATCATCACGGCACATGGTGGTTAGGGGGATAAAGACTTTACGGGAGTAGGTCAGGGTTTTACCCCAGTGAGCATCACGCAGACTGGCTGCGCGATTAGCCAAGACCTCGAATTCTGAAGGTGGCGCCTCTTTCAGCGCCAAGGCATCCCTATGGCAGAGCATGATAACGGCGCCTCCTATTATTGTTGTGCGCTCGCTTATTAGATTTTGGTATCGCGATCTGGTCGTTTTACCAAGCGGTAAATTGATCCTAGACCATGTTTTCCCAAATGGTCAAACTTTTAAAAAAATAAAATTTAGGCCCTATCTCAAGTTGTATGCACCCATCGATTGTTCAATATTTACTGAACTGATCGTTAGTAAATTGCTATTTAACCTAACGTTTGGGCTGGGCAATCTAATCCGCACATATCTCTATTCGGAGTTCAAAGACTATGAAGATTCTTGTTCTTGGAGGCGGCGTGACAGGCGTTTCTACCGCATGGTATCTGGCCAATTCCGGGCATGAGGTGACCGTAGTCGAGCGCTGCGCCACAGTGGCAGATGAGACCAGTTTTGCAAACGCAGGCATGCTCTCGTACGGATATACCAATCCGTGGGCCGCGCCAGGCATCCCATTTAAAGCGTTGAAGTGGATGATGCAGGACATGGCACCCATCTTGGTCAGTCCGAGCTCCTTTAACGTAAAAACGGCGAGTTGGATGCTCCGCATGCTAGGGCAATGTGGCGAAGAGGCATACCGCATCAATAAGCGCAGGATGTTGAGAATTTCGGAGTACAGCCGAACCTGTTTTGACGAATTCACACAGCAGTTGCCGTTTGATTTTGATCACCGGAGCAAGGGAACCATTGAGCTTTTCCGGGACCAGGAGAAAATGGACTCCATTGGCGCAGATCTCGCTTCCCTCAAGGAGTGTGGCGTGCCTCATGAGGTAATTAACCATGCAGATTGCATCCGGTACGAGCCGGCACTTGCCAATGTTCCGGAGAAGTTTGTTGGTGGCCTGCGCTTTGCACAGGATGGCACTGGCGACTGCCAGAAGTTTACTACTAACTTGGCAGAGCATGGCCGCGAAATCGGGGTTCAATTCAAGTTTGATACGGATGTGAAAGCGCTTGCGGTTTCCTCTGGAAAAATCACGTCGGTCCATACTTCCGAGGGCGAGCTTACTGCTGATGCCTATGTGGTTTGCTTGGGCAGCTATTCCCCCATGTTGCTGAACCCGATCGGGTTCAAACTGCCGATTTATCCCATCAAAGGATACTCGTTGACCTTGCCCCTGCTGGATGAAACCAAGGCGCCTCAGTCCACTGTTATGGATGAGGCCTTCAAGGTGGCGGTGACCCGTTTCGAAGATCGTATCCGGGTTGGGGGGACAGCCGAGATTGCTGACTTTGACTTGAGTCTTAAGGAAAAACGGCGCAAGCCCACCGAGTTTGTTGTGGGTGACCTCTTTCCTGGTGCTGGTGATATCAGCAAAGCCACATTCTGGTGCGGTTTGAGGCCCATGACGCCCGACAGCGTCCCGGTTATTGGTTCCACGCCGATAACGAATCTCTATACAAACACCGGGCACGGAACACTCGGGTGGACCATGTCTCTGGGCTCTGCCCGTCTTATCTCTGACATTATTAATAACAAGGCGCCAGAGATCGATAATGAAGGTTTATCGATTGACCGATACATGAAATAAGCCATTGAACTGGCACCAATGACGCGAGTGAACACTATGTCCAGACCCGCTGTTGCTGAAATAAAATTGGATAGCATCCGTGCCAACTTTCAGTTGGCACGCTCTTTGGCACCAAATGGCAAAACCATTGCGGTGGTAAAGGCCGACGCATACGGCCATGGTGCTGCAGAAGTTGCTAGATACCTTGCAGACGATGTCGAGGTTTTCGCTGTGGCTTGCATTGAAGAAGCGTTAGCGTTGCGCGCAGCTGGGCTGAGACACCCAATTCTGCTGTTGGAGGGTTTTTTTGAGGCGGACGAGCTCGATGTGATCTCACGCGAAGGATTATGGACGGCTATACACTCCCAAACGCAGCTAGATGCTCTTGCGCGGAGTTCTATTCCCCATCCGTTACCTGTTTGGTTGAAAGTGGATACAGGCATGCATCGACTTGGTTTCAGTCCCGAGCAAGCAACCAAAGCCTATGGGGATTTAAGCCGTATGCGTCAGGTAAGCGCCGTAACTGTTATGACGCATCTGGCGAATGCTGACAACGACGAAACACAAGGCATTACGGTTGCTAATCAGATCTCCCGGTTACCGTCATCTCTTTTGAAGCCAGAGATTGAGTTGAGTCTAGCGAATTCGGCAGGAATTTTGGCCCATAAGGTGGCCAGAAAACACTGGCAGCGGCCTGGCATTATGCTCTATGGGGCGTCTCCGCTGGCTAAAGAGAATCAATACAGTGAGGCACTGCGCCCCTCCATGACTCTCAAAAGCCGCATTATTGCCACAAAGTGGGTGGCTCCGGGCGATAGTGTGGGTTACGGGGGGCGATTCGTCGCAGAACGCTCGATTAGGATAGGAACCGTCGCAATGGGCTATGCCGATGGGTACCCTCGGCAGGCGATTGACGGTGTGCCGGTACTCGTAAATGGCAAGCGAACCCGACTGATTGGGCGAGTCTCAATGGATATGTTGACAGTAGATTTAACTGACATTCCAGAGGCAGGGCCAGATAGTGAAGTAGAGTTCTGGGGTGATAACTTGCTTGCCAATGAAGTGGCGTCCTATTGCGATACGATCGCTTACCATTTATTTACCGGGGTCACCAAAAGAGTGCCGAGAAAATACGTAGGGTGATCATGCGTATCGCACTCAGGGCTTCTCAGCAACAATAGTGGCGCGCTTGGGCCCGGGATAGCCTTCGATGGTTTTGCTGGGGTCTTCCGGATCTAGAAAGTCCTGAAGCGAGTTGAAACGCATCCAGTCTGTACTGCGTTGCTCCTCAGTAGTGGTTGCACAGACATCCACAACTCGAGCGTTGCGAAAGCCCGTACGATCCAGCCAGCGCAATAGGGTGTCGCAACTCGGCAAAAACCATACGTTTCGCATCTGACCATACCGGTCTTCCGGCATCAGGCTGTAGCCTTCGGGTCCATCCACAACCAGAGTTTCCAGCACCAGCTGACCGCCCCGGCGCAGTGTCCCTTTGAGTTCCAGAAGATGGTCGAGAGGAGATCTGCGATGGTAGAGAACGCCCATTGAAAATGTTGTATCAAAGGCTTCAAGGCTTTCGGGTAAATCTTCCATGCGTATGGGCAGAAGGTCGATGGGGGCTTCGCCCACAAAGCGTTTCACACTGAGAAACTGGAACATGAACAGTAGCCCGGGATCAATGCCGATCACCCGCCCTGCGCCTTCTCCCAGCATGCGCCAGCAGTGGTAGCCGGAGCCGCAGCCTACGTCCAAAATACGCCGGCCAGAAAGATCTGCGAGGTAGGGTGATACCCTGTTCCACTTCCAATCTGAGCGCCATTCAGTATCAATATGGGTGCCAAAGAAATCGAAAGGCCCTTTGCGCCAAGGCATAAGACCCCGGAGCCCAGCTTCAAGTGCTTGTTGCTGGCTGGGCTTCAATTCATTAGGTGAGCTAAGGGCCACTGCAGAAGCGTTGAGTTCAGAGACTGTCTCGGGAATAGCTGGAAGGCTATCGAGCGCTGATTGCCAGCGGCCCAAATCGCCGTGAGGGTTGTCATCAAAACGCAAGGTAAGTTGAGCCTTGATGGTTTCAGCCCAGTCATTCAGGCCCGTGTCTTTCAGCTCTGTCAGTAGCTGCTCGAAACAGCTGCGCCAGTCAAAATGCGCCATGGTCTGCCCGTTCTCCGATTGGTGGTTAGTCGGCCTTGATGGCCAGCATGGATACGAAGTTAAAACACTGATACCACACCAGAACGCGGTCGAATCCTGAGTCTTTCAGGCGCTGTTTGTGAGCGTTGAGTGTTTCCGGGATCAGGACCTGCTCTATGGCACTGCGTTTCTGACTGATTTCCAGATCTGAGTAGCCATTTGCGCGTTTGAACTCATGGTGGAGGCGGGTCTGAGTGGCCTGTTCACCCTCTGATTCAAAGCGGATTTTTTCGGACAAAATCAGTACGCCGCCGGGTCTTGTTGCCTTGGCAATTCTGCGCAGTAAATCGCCGCGTTCCTCTGGTGGAACAAACTGCAGGGTAAAGTTCAGAGTTGTCACTGAGGCATCTGACAGCTCGGTTTGCTGAATGTTTTCACAGCGTAGGGTCACGGGGAGGGGGTTGTCGTCTAGCGCGATATAGTGCTCGCAACGCTCAATCATTGCAGTGGAATTATCAATGCCAACCAAAGAACAATCGCCAAACGGGATGCCGTGGCGCATAGCCAATGTTGATGCGCCAAGAGAGCAGCCTAAATCATAGCAGTTGGAACCTGCCTGGGCGTACTGCTCGGTGATGACTTCAATCATTGGAATGATAGTGGTGTAGCCGGGTACCGAGCGGCGAATCATGTCCGGGAATACACGGGCAACCGCCGCGTCAAAGCGGAAATCCTCCGGTTGACGCTCCGTGGCAAACAAACGGTCTGTTAGAGGTTCTATAGTTCGGTCAGAGTTACTCATCGCGGGCTTCCTGAACTGGCTCCGAAGTTTGGTCTGGTTCAGGTATGGCAGACGGGGCGGTCGGCGATGGCCGGTAACAGCGCACTCCACGGTTCTTGTAATCTACAAGTATGCCGCGGAACGATGGGTCGATATCTGCCGCAATAGCCATGTAGCCATTTTCGCAGACAGCGTGCAGTTCGGAGGATTTTGGCGACATACGGAAGGTTTCACCCTGAGTGATATGAATCGCCTTAAAGTCTCCCACCGGAACATGGTCCTTGTTGTCGGAATGCTTGATATTGCCGCTCAGCTCCAGCACCAGTACGGTACCGACGATAGCGACCAGAGCGGTCACAAACAGGCTGCGAATGGTGTAACGGGCCTCGTTCTGGCTCATGCCTACCTCATTTTGTACGTGAATGAACGGTCAATACTGACCGGGAAGGGTAATTGAGGGCGCCTGAAGGGCTGCCAGTTGTTCTCTTAATGAAAGCACCTGATCGGACCAGAATCTGGGCTGGCCAAACCAAGGGAAGAAGCGCGGAAATGCAGGATCATCCCAGCGTTTTGCAAGCCAGGCGCAGTGGCTGATCTGACGGTAGCAGCGCAGTGGTTCAATCAGGTGACGCTCGCGCCGGTTGAAATCCCGGAAGGTTTCATAGCCTTCCAGTAACTCGCCAAGTTGCGCGCCGCGCTCGTGGTCATCGCCGTTCAGTAGCAGCCACATATCCTGCATTGCGGGGCCAGAGCGGCAATCGTCCAGATCCACAAACAGCATCTGCTCGTCCCGGCAGAGTATGTTACCGGCGTGGCAGTCTCCATGCAGACGTATAGTTTCAACCTCTCTTGCGTCTTCAATGCGAGCGCGACAGTGGGTCAGTAGGTCTGGAATCAGGCTGTCCCAAGCTGGTCGAAGATCCTTCGGAATCCAGTCACCTTCGAGTAAAAGGTTATTGCTTGCTTCAATGCCATCCATGGGCGATAGGGCGACGCGATGACGAAACGGCTTTAGGGCGCCGATGTTGTGAATCTGCCCTAGCCATTGTCCAAGCCTGTAGAGGGTGTCGGTAACGCTGGTATCCGGCGCTTGTCCTCCGCGCTGGTTGAATACGGCAAACATGAAGTCGCCATGCTTACCAAGGGTGTCGCCGGAAGGCATTACCAAAGGCGCCACAACTGGAATGTCCGCAGCAAGTAGCTCCCGGGTAAAATCGTGCTCTTCCCGCACCTGATTTTCTGTCCAGCGGCCTGGCCGATAGAACTTGACGATCACTGGAGCGCCTTCGTCCAGCCCCACTTGATACACTCGGTTTTCATAGCTGTTCAGGGCAAACAGGCGACCACTAACCGCGAAGCCGGCATTTTCCATGGCGTCCAGAATAGCGTCTGGTGTTAGGGCATCGTATGGATGGCTTGAAACGTTCATCATAGAGCGAGGCCAGACTGGTAAATGTTGGGCCCAAGTATACCTGCTTGGCGGTGTTCCCGTAATGCGAGCGAAGGATGTTTCCATGGGTTCCGGCTCGTCTGGGATTGGGTTAACGTATTGGTAAGGCAACTGATAGCAGGTTCAGTCGGTGACAAACGAATATCTGGAAGTGGATACCCTTGTAATTGGGGCGGGAGTCGTTGGCCTTGCGGTGGCTCGAGCGCTTGCCCGAGCGGGCAGGGAAGTGATCGTATTAGAGGCTGGCGACCGATTCGGCGAGGGCATCTCATCTCGTAACAGTGAGGTGATCCACGCTGGGATCTATTATCCAGAGAACTCTCTGAAAGCCAACCTTTGCGTTGAAGGCCGCAGGCAACTCTATGATTACTGCGAGAACCATAACGTCGGGTTTCGTAAATGTGGGAAATGGATTGTTGCCACGGATGAAGCCCAAAATCCTATGCTTGAACGCATTAAAGTTCAGGCAGCAGCCAATGATGTCAATTTGGACTTGGCGGATGGGAGCGTTGTTGCTAGGCAGTTGCCAGAACTAAATGTCAGTGCAGGCTTGTGGTCGTCTGAAACCGGCATAGTAGACACCCATGGCCTTATGCTCTCGCTTCTAGGCGGGCTGGAGGATGCGGGCGGCTCACTGATACTGCGATCTCCGGTTGAGAATATAGAGTCGTGGAGTGACGCGCACATTCTACAGGTGGCGGGTGTAATGCCATGCACTCTAAAAGTTCGAAACCTTGTGAACGCTGCAGGCTTGGGTGCGGTGCCGCTCACACGTAATTGGCAAGGGCTCCCCGATGCACAAAAACCAACTCAATGGTTCGCTCGTGGCGTTTATTTCAGCTACAGCGGTCGCCACCCTTTCAACAATCTGATTTATCCGGTTCCCGAATCTGGTGGTCTGGGTGTTCACCTTACTCTTGATCTTGCGGGTCAGGCGCGCTTCGGCCCTGATGTGGAGTGGATTGAACAGGAGGATTATGGGGTTGACCCAGAGAGGGTGCACTCGTTTGTTCGGGGGATCCGGCAATGGTGGCCTAACCTTGATTCCGAGCGCCTCCATCCAGCTTATGCAGGTATTCGCCCCAAGCTAAAAGATGCGGAGGGCGGATTTTTTGATTTTAGGATAGACGGCCCAAATGAGCATGGCGTTTCGGGGCTGGTAAACCTGTTTGGTATTGAGTCGCCGGGGCTTACATCCTGTTTGGCAATTGCCGAGCTTGTGAAGGAAAAGCTGCGCTAATGCCCCGTCATGAAAGCTATCCTGGGGTGCGAGCTAACGCCCAGACTTGAATATTCCGGGCGCCTGCGCTTCGCAAAGCAGAAGCTATAACTCGCACCGTTGCGCCGGTTGTAACGACATCGTCGACGATAGCAACCCGTTCCGGGACTTCTGAGCGCACTTCAAACACATCGCGCAGGTTTGCCAGTCTGGCCTCTCGACTCAGTCCCCGCTGGGCTTTAACTTTTCGTACGCGACGAACAATCCCAGCGTCAACTGGGATATCCAGCACACTCCCTAATTTTTCAGCAATATCCCTAGCTTGATTGAAGCCACGCACACGTCGGCGAGCGGGGTGCATGGGAGAGGGGATTAACAACAGCGGTTTTTCATGGTTTTGTTCTTGAAATACAAGCTCAAGGTGACTCGCAAGGTCAGCAACCAACGGCCGAGCGAATTTAAGCTGCCTACTGTATTTATACCGGCTGATCATGTTGTCGACTGGGTATTGGTAGCGCCAAGGTATGAACGTGCGGTCGAAGGGAGGTGGTGATGCCAAGCAGTCACCACAGAGGTGGATGTTCCCGGAGTACGCCATCGGTAAAGCGCAGCAGCGGCAGTGCCACCGGTTAACCGGAAGGTCGGCCCGGCAAAAGTGGCATAACCCGTTGATGGTATTGGTGGAAAGGCAGGCAACACAGCGGCCTTTGGTTTTCCCTCTGTTAACCATAGATGAATTTAAGGTTGACAGCCAGTTAAGTCCCTTTATCATTTGATCCATCCGTAAACCCAGAGACCGAAAAAGGTTAACAGGACTTCTGTATGACTGCCACCGCATTACGCCACGATTGGACGCTTCAGGAAGCGCGGGCGCTTTTTGAGATGCCTTTTAATGATCTGATGTTTCGGGCTCAGTCCGTGCATCGACAGTATTTCGATCCCAATGAGGTGCAGGTTAGCACTTTGCTTTCTATTAAAACCGGCGCCTGCCCGGAGGATTGCAAGTATTGCCCACAGAGCGGTCATTACAACACGGGATTGGAAAAAGAAAAGCTGCTAGAGCTTGAGAAGGTGGTTGCTGAAGCTCGCGTTGCGCGGGAGAAAGGCGCGTCGCGCTTCTGTATGGGTGCCGCGTGGCGTAGCCCGACCGTTAAGGATATGCCTTATGTTCTGGATATGGTTCGGGAGGTGAAGTCTCTAGGCCTAGAAACATGTATGACACTGGGCATGCTGAAGCCGGAGCAGGCGGAAGAATTAGCCGAGGCTGGGCTGGATTACTACAACCACAATCTCGATACCTCTGAGAAGTATTACAGCCATATTATTACGACGCGCACTTACCAAGATCGGCTGGATACGCTGGCAAACGTGCGTAACGCAGGCATGAAGGTGTGCTGTGGCGGCATTATGGGTATGGGTGAGGATCAAGACGACCGGGTCGGTATGTTGGTGCAGTTGGCGAATCTTCCTCAGCATCCTGAGAGTGTGCCGGTGAATATGCTGGTTAAGGTGAAGGGGACGCCCATGGAAGATGTGGAGGATCTGGATCCGTTTGAGTTTATTCGTGTTCTCGCGGTGGCTCGTATCATGATGCCAGCTTCCCATGTGCGTTTGTCTGCGGGTCGGGAGACGATGAATGAGCAGATGCAGGCGTTGTGTTTTTTGGCCGGTGCGAATTCGATTTTCTATGGCGAGAAGCTGCTGACGACGTCAAATCCGGAGGCGGATGCGGATATGGCGTTGTTCCGCCGGTTGGGTATTCGGCCGGAGCAGCGGGGGCAGTGTGCTTCTGAGGAGCAGGAGGAAGAGGCGATTGTTGGGGCTTTGGAGTATGAGGCTAACCGGCATCTTTTCTATGACGCTTCTCTTGAGTCGGCCTGATTAGATGAGTGCAAGCGTCGAGGCGAAAGCGCCAACTGTTGCTCACAACTTTCGGGTATCTGCTCAATCGCTTCAAAACCAGTAAGCACAGATGCTTGCACCTTCTTTGGTAACTCACTCGTGCGTGATTTCGCAGCTGAACTGGAACAACGAAAACAGGCGGGCTTATACCGAACGCGCCGGCATATTTCCGGGCCTCAGCAGCCGGTTTTGACCGCTGATGGCAAGCGGTTGCTGTCGTTTTGCAGCAACGATTACCTTGGCCTTGCCAATCACCCTTCCAATGTTGAAGCTCTGAAGAACGCACTGCCGGATGCGGGGTTGGGTGGTGCGGCTTCTCATCTTGTTTGTGGGCATCACGAGGCGCATCACTTGCTTGAGGAGCGTCTTGCAGCGTTCACCGGACGTAGTTCGGCGTTGTTTTTCTCCACCGGTTATATGGCCAATCTGGGTGTAATTTCTGCGCTGGCAGGGCGTGGCGATACGGTTTTTTCGGATCGTCTGAATCACGCTTCCATTATTGATGGCTGTATTCTTAGTCGGGCGAGGGTTCGTCGCTATGCCCATGGGGATGTGGCGTCGCTTGCGGCCATGCTTGCGGAGACTTCTGGGCATAAGCTGGTGGTGACTGACGGTGTGTTCAGTATGGATGGTGATGTGGCTCCTTTGGGGGAATTGGCGGAGGTTTGCCGCGAGCATGATGCTTTGCTAGTGGTGGATGATGCCCATGGATTTGGGGTGCTTGGGCCGCTTGGGCAGGGGAGTGTGGGGGAGCTTGGTTTGTCTGAGGAGGATGTGCCGGTTCTGATAGGCACGCTTGGTAAGGCTGCCGGAACCAGCGGGGCGTTTGTGGCGGGGCCTGCCGTGTTGATGGATTATTTGGTGCAGAGGGCTCGTACTTATATCTACACAACGGCTATGCCCCCTGCGCTTGCGTTTGCTACCTGCGCCAGTATTGATTTGATAGAGGGCGGTGATGGGCGGCGGAGTCATTTGCAGAGCCTGATCGATCGGTTTCGGCGGGAGGCCACGGCTTTGGGCTATTCGCTCATGCCGTCTCGTACGCCTATTCAGCCGATTATGGTTGGTGAGAACTGGGTGACTCTAGCCCTAAGCCGGGCTCTTGAAGAGTGTGGGCTGTTGGTAACGGCGATTCGACCGCCGACTGTGCCGGTAGGTGAGGCGCGGTTGCGGGTTACGTTCAGTGCTGCCCATTCCCATGAAGATTTGAATTGCTTGTTGGAGGCTTTGTCTGGCTGTCGTCATTTGCTGGATGAGAAAGGGAATGCGTCATGAGCACTCAGCAAAAGCCTATGCGGCGTCTTGTTGTGGTTGGGGGTTGGGGCGTTCGCGTTGAAATGCTGGAAGAGCTATACCGGTACTGGCCGGGGCCTGTTGAGTTGGTATCGCTGGGTGACCATCTTATCGAGCGTTGCGAGTCGGTGGCACAGGTGGCCGATGAGCTTCTGTCGCGATATACCAAGCCTTCTGTGTGGGTGGGCTGGTCTCTGGGTGCTCAGATTGTCATGGAAGCTGCTAGCCGGGGTACGGGTGCGGTTTCTGCGGCTATTACTCTCGCGGGCTTCCCGAAGTTCATCGCAGATGAACGTTGGCTTAATGGCATGTCTGTAGAGGAATTTAGTGTGTTTAGCCGAGGCGTGAGCCGTGAGGCTGGTCGGTATTGGATGCATTTTTTGCTGCTAATGATAAACGGTTCGGCAAGCACTTTGTCCGAGCGCCAGCGTCTCAAGACATGGCTTGGCAAAGGATCCCCCGTCTCGAAGGGCAATTTGGTAAAAAGTTTGGGCTGGCTGGAACAAACCGACCAGCGGCTACTTTGGTCACAAGTTGATATTCCTGTTCTTCATATTACCGGTGCTTGTGATCAGGTAGTGGCGACTTGGGCTGGTGCTCTGGAAACCCGGCCATCGTCGGTGGAGGTTAGTGTGCCCGGTATGGCCCATTGGCCAGGCGGTGTATTTGCGGAAGACTGTTACGTTGTTATCGAAAAGTTTCTTCAATCGCTGGAAGGGGTGAATACATGAGTGTCCTTAGTGCGGTTGCCTCTTGCCCTGCCAGTAAGGCCGATATATCACGTGAGTTCGGCAAGGCTCGGGTTACCTATGAGGGTGCGTCCCGTTTGCAGCGGCTTATGGGCAATACCATGCTGGAGAGGCTTGGGCGCCAAGCTCCCCTTAGGGGCGGCCAGATTCTGGATCTTGGCTGCGGAACCGGTTGGTTTAGCCGCGAGTTGGCCAATCTCGAGGGATCTGAGTGTGTGACAGGCATGGATCTTTCGTTCGGCATGATAGAGCATGCAGGAGCACATTCCCCGCCTGATATCGCATGGGTTGTTGCCGACGCTGAGGCGATTCCCCTCCCTGACCAGAGTTGTGATTTGGTATTCAGTAACCTCATGATCCAATGGTGCGCGACGCCGTCTCAGGTTTTGCGAGAGTGCCGGAGGGTGCTCAGGCCCGGCGGTAAGTTGATGGTCTCAACGCTTCTTGATGGAACCTTGAGGGAGCTGGACCAAGCTTGGCAACGGGCAGATCCTGGGCAACGGCACATAAACCGGTTTGAGTCAGAAAGGGCACTCAGGCGCTCGGCTTCCCAAGAACTGCCGGACGCTGACATTGAAACAAGAACCCTGAAGCTGCCCTACGATTCGCCTCTCACTCTCGCATCGGAGCTGAGGCAACTGGGCGCGGGCTATAAGAGTGCCGACAGGCGCTCAACCGTAACTTCACCGGGCCGCTTTCGTGCCATGTGCCAGCATTATCCCGCGGATCCGGAGGAAGGTGTTTTCGCAAGTTACGAGGCAGCATGGGTTTACTGGACAAGCCCTGATGCCAACGACGATACACTGATTGATAAATAGAGTGGGTTAACCTGCTGGTATGGCTAAAAAAACGTTTTTTGTGACAGGTACAGATACGGGCGTTGGCAAGACCATGGTGTCTGCTGCAATTTTGGAAGCTGCTAAGTCCGCTGGCAAGCGCACTCTGGGCATGAAGCCCATCGCCTCCGGCTGCGAAAGAACACCAGCGGGGTTGCGCAATGACGACGCGCTAATACTCCAACATGCCGCCACGGAATCCCTCACCTACGAGCTTGTAAACCCTGTTGCACTAGAACCCGCGATTGCGCCCCATGTCGCTGCCGTGCAAGCAGGGCGAGTTGTGTCTGTGGATCGCCTGGTTGGTTTCTGTCGTGGCATGCAGATGCGACCTGCAGACCTTTTGCTGATTGAAGGTGCTGGTGGTTGGCGGGTGCCGCTGAATGATCGGGAAACATACGCAGCTGTACCCCAGGCTCTGGATATACCGGTGATAATGGTGGTTGCTCTCAAGCTTGGGTGTATTAACCATGCATTACTAACCGCAGAAGCAATCCGCAATGATGGGTTGATTGTGACTGGTTGGGTGGCAAATCGAGCTGAACCAAATGCAATGAGTTGTGAGCAGGAAACTCTGAATTACTTGATGGAGCAACTTCCGGCGCGTTGTTTAGGCGTTCTGCCTTGGCTTGAAGGCGTTGGGCCAGCGACCCTGAGCCGCTATCTCGATATCGATTTGTTGTTTGAAAATTGACCAATGTTGTGGCTTAATGGGACTAAGTAATGGTCTCGGGAAGCAGCAGTCATGATCAATAATACGCTTGCAATGGGTGTCCAAGGTATTCAGGAAGGCATGTACGGCATGGAGAATGCCGCACGAAAAATTGCCCGTGCGGGCATTGACGGGCCTCAAGGCAGTGCCGAGACAGGGAGCAGTTTGATTGAGCCCATCATCGACCTCAAACTCTATGAACGCAGTGTTGAGGCGTCGGCACAGGTAGTGAAAGTCGCTGATGAAACGCTTGGTACGCTTCTAGATATCGTGGTCTGAGAGCTTTCATTCGTGAGCCCGCTTTCGTCACTTTCCCCCGCATTGAATTACTCTGCCAGAGGCGCTTCTGGCAGTTTGCCAGCTAGCCAGCAATCCGTCCCCCTACCGAATTCAGATTTCAACTCTTCAACATCTTCTGTTCGCGAGTCCCGTAGTACGGGCAATGCAACGGGAGAGACACCTTCCGAAGCAGGCCCTAAAGCGGTTCGTGCCGCAGATGAGAACGAAGGTGCAGGCTCAAGCCGCAGAGCGCCGGAAGCTGATGCTTCTGATAAAACAGTGGGTGGTTTGGATGAGGCAGAACTGAAAGAGCTTACTGAGCTCAAAGCCCGTGACCGAGAAGTTCGAGCTCATGAGGCGGCGCATCAGGCCGCGGGTGGCCAGTATGCGGGTGCTATGTCGTTCTCATACCAGCGTGGCCCTGATGGCGCGCAGTACGCAGTTGGTGGCGAAGTGTCGATTGATATTTCTCCTGTCAACGGCGACCCTCAGGCAACGATCGAAAAAATGCGAGTTGTGCGATCAGCCGCCATGGCGCCAGCCGAACCCTCTGGTCAGGACCGTGCAGTTGCTGCTCAGGCAATGCAAATTATGTTGCAGGCCCAGTCGGAGCTTGCATCGGAGAGTGAATCTTCAAATCCTTCAAGCAAAGAATCCACGAATGATTCCGGCGAGCCCTCACGGGGTTCACCGACAAGTGATGGTGGCCAGGAAAGTGGATCGGAGCAATCTCCCAGATCTGTTGAGCAGGCCAGAACGGCCTATCAAAGTGTTGCAGGTTTTGGATCGGGGTTGGACTCACCGGGCGACGGCTTCCTTCCCATATCGGTCTGATTTGGTATCTCTCTAGCCAGTTATCGTCTGGGCGCCTATCGTTCTTCCTTCGTTTTAACAAAAACCACCTTAAACCCTTTACAGGCATAGGAATGCAACTGCCTGTCAGTTTTCGAAGCCCTGATAAGCTGTTTCGGTGACCAATTTCTACACAAATTATGCATCCGGCTATTGACAATTCCGTGCCTCTAAACGTATGTTTCAAACAAGTGTTTAATTAATGCTGTAGCACTCCCTGTTGCAGTGTCTGAGCAAACCCAAGGCCGCGAGCTGTTATTACTTTTCAGCCAAGACCGATAACCGAGGTGGTTTACATGCCTGAGTACAAAGCGCCCCTGCGTGATATCAAATTCGTAATGAACGAGCTGCTAGACAGCGAAGCCCACTACGCCAATCTGGAAGGTGCTGAAGACGCAACTCCGGATATGGTTGATGCCATTATTCAGGAAGGTGCAAAGTTTGCTGAGCAGGTACTGTCCCCGCTGAATGCGGTTGGTGACAAAGAAGGCTGCGTCTGGAGTGAGGACGGTGTAAAGACACCGACTGGCTTTAAAGAGGCCTACGATAAGTACGTTGAAGGTGGTTGGCCATCGTTGGCAGCTGACCCCAACTATGGTGGTCAAGGCCTGCCAAGCTCGCTCGGGATTGTAATGAGTGAGTTGAACGGCACGGCTAACTGGTCCTGGGGTATGTACCCTGGCCTGAGCCACGGCGCAATTAACACTGTAGAAGCGCACGGCACAGAAGAACAGAAGCAAACCTATCTCACCAAAATGATCAGCGGTGAATGGACTGGAACCATGTGCCTTACCGAAGCGCATTGCGGTTCAGATCTGGGCACCCTGCGCACAAAGGCTGAGCCCAACGCAGACGGATCCTACAGCATTACCGGTACCAAGATTTTCATCTCCGCCGGTGAGCACGATATGACTGACAACATCGTTCACATTGTACTGGCACGCCTGCCGGGCGCACCGGAAGGCACCAAGGGCATTTCGCTGTTCATCGTGCCCAAGTGCTTGCCCGCCGAAGACGGCTCTGCCGGTGAGCGCAACGCGGTAACCTGTGGCTCTATCGAGCACAAAATGGGTATCCATGGCAACGCCACCTGTGTGATGAACTTTGATGGTGCACAAGGTTGGCTGATCGGGCCTGAGAACCGTGGCTTGAATTGCATGTTCACCTTCATGAACGTAGCTCGTATTGGTACGGCCATTCAGGGTCTTGGCGCGGCAGAGTTGGGCTTTCAGGGATCACTGGCCTATGCCAAGGATCGTCTGGCCATGCGTTCACTGAGTGGTGCTAAGAACCCGGAAAGCTATGCCGATCCGATTATTGTGCACCCGGATGTGCGCCGCATGCTGTTGACTCAAAAAGCGGTAGCAGAAGGCGCCCGCGCATTGATCTATTTGACGGCACAGAAAGCAGATCTTATTGAGCGTGCAAAAACCGAAGAAGAGCGCAAAGAAGCTGACGAGCTTTTGGGCTTCTTGACCCCTATTGCCAAGGCTTTCCTGACCGAAATTGGGTACGAAGCATCTAATCTGGGCATGCAGGTATTCGGTGGCCACGGTTTCATCTCCGAGTGGGGCATGGAGCAGAACGTACGCGATGCCCGTATTGGCATGATCTACGAAGGCACTACCGGTATTCAGGCGCTGGACCTTCTGGGTCGTAAGGTTCTGATGACTCAGGGCGAGTCCCTCAAGGGCTTCACTAAGCAGGTTCACACCTTCTGCAAAGAGAATGCCGATAACGAGCAAATGAAGCCGTTTATTGAGCCTCTAGCGGCGATCAACAAGGAGTGGGGCGACCTGACCATGAAAGTGGGTATGACCGCCATGAAGAACCGCGAAGAAGTAGGCGCTGCCTCGGTGGATTATCTTATGTACTCAGGTTATGCAGTATTCGCATACTTGTGGGCCCGAATGGCTAAGATTGCACAAGATAAGCTTGCAGAAGGCTCCACTGAAGAGTTGTTCTACAACGCTAAGTTGCAGACAGCGCGTTTCTACTTCACCCGTATGTTACCGCGCACTAAGACCCACGCTGCAACCATGCTGGCAGGTGCGGACACTCTGCTAGATATGCCGGAAGAAGCCTTCGCGCTCTGATAATTTGAGCATGGAAGTTTAACTGGTAACAAAAGCCCGTGCTCCTTCAAGAGCCGGGCTTTTTTCATGAGTTGAGACCAACTTTACGTTAGAATAACGTCCATAAAATATAACTAGCCCGGACACACGGCCCGAGTAGGTGAGTTGGCTTTATATCCGCAAGCCACCTACGCAGACGAGTTTTGAACTTGGACTTTTCGAAATTGAACTGTTTTTGATAGTGGAGAGAGTTGATGGCTGATTATCAGGCACCCTTGCGCGACATGCGTTTTATACTAAACGAAGTTTTTGATGCTCCTGCGCTTTGGGCATCACTACCTAAAGTAGCGGAAAATGTTGATCCGGACACCGCTGACGCGATTCTTGAAGAGGCTGGTAAAATCACCAGTGGTGTTCTTGCCCCGCTAAACCGCGAAGCGGATGAACAAGGCTGTAAATGGAATGAAGGCGAGGTAACTTCGCCAGACGGTTTTAAAGAAGCTTATCAGACGATTGTGGAAGGCGGTTGGAACGGACTTGGTGGTAACCCTGAGTTTGGTGGCATGGGCATGCCAAAAACTCTGGTGGCCCAGTTTGAAGAGATGATGCAGGGTGCCAATATGGCTTTTGGTTTGGCCCCGATGCTGACAGCCGGTGCTTGCCTTGCACTCGACGCACACGGCAGTCAGGAGTTGAAAGAAAAGTACCTTCCTAACATGTACTCCGGTGTTTGGACTGGTGCTATGGACTTGACTGAGCCCCATGCCGGCACGGATCTGGGTATTATCCGCACCAAAGCTGAGCCAAACGACGACGGATCATTCAATGTAACTGGCACCAAGATTTTTATCACTTGGGGCGAGCACGACATGGCGGAGAATATTATCCACCTTGTGTTGGCCAAGCTGCCGGGAGCCCCGAAAGGTCCCAAGGGAATCTCTTTGCTACTGGTTCCCAAATTTTTGGTGAATGACGATGGCTCTTTGGGTGAGCGTAATAGTTTCAGCTGTGGCTCCATTGAGAAGAAAATGGGCATCAAAGGTTCCGCAACCTGCGTGATGAACTTTGATGGCGCGAAAGGCTGGCTTGTGGGCGAGGAAAACAAAGGCCTGAACGCTATGTTTACCATGATGAACTACGAGCGCTTAGGCGTTGGTATTCAAGGCATAGGAGCAGCAGAAGCTTCACTGCAAAGTGCGCGGGAATACGCTATGGATCGCATCCAAAGCCGTGCTCCAACCGGTGCGCAACAACCGGAAAAAGCGGCAGATCCAATTTTGGTTCATCCGGATGTACGTCGCATGCTGTTGACCATGAAGGGTTACGTGGAAGGCGGTCGCGCTTTTTCAACGTACGTGGCGCAATGGCTGGATATTTCCAAGTACGCAGATGCGGCTGATGAAGATCGTCGTAAGCACGCAGAGGGCATGGTTGCATTGCTGACGCCAGTCGCAAAAGCATTCCTAACTGACCGAGGCCTTGACGCCTGCATTATGGGCCAGCAAGTGTTTGGTGGTCACGGGTTTATCCGTGAGTGGGGCCAAGAGCAGTTGGTACGTGACTGCCGTATTACCCAGATCTACGAGGGTACCAACGGTATTCAAGCGTTGGATTTGATGGGGCGTAAAGTTGTTGGCAGTCAGGGCAAGCTGTATGAGCTGTTCGCTGAAGATGTCGCCAGCTTCATTGAAGAAAACAGCAGTGAAGAAAGTCTGCGTCCATATATCGAGCCACTCGCAGCTGCATTTGAGCGTTTGTCTGACGTGACTGAGCATGTTATCAAGCAAGCCTCCGACAACCCTAACGCCATTGGTGCCGCTTCAGTGGACTATCTGGACCTGTTCGGGCTTACAGCATTGGGATACATGTGGGCCCGTATCGTAAAAGCGGCCGCACCAAAGGCGGGCGATGATACGTCTGGCTTCTACAGTGGAAAACTGAAGACTGCACGCTTCTACTATGACCGCCTCCTGCCGAAGACCGTGTCTCTTGCAGAAGGTATTCGCAGTGGTAGTGATTCTATGATGGCGCATACTGCCGAGGAATTTTAACGGCCCTATGTGGGGGCTTCTATCTAGTTGAGGCCCCTATCGACCATAAAAAAAGCAGCCTCTTTGGCCTGCTTTTTTTATGGTATTTCAGTTTGATCGTTAGGCAGTGAGTTAAGCTGGTGTACTAAATTAAAGGCGCTCTATGCGGGTGGGATCAGTGATAAAGGGATTCTCATTTCCCTGAATCTCCGCTATGCGCTTGTGCCGCGACAGCTCTCTGTCATCTGGTGGGTCGGCTCGGTTCCAGCCTTGGAATACCTGAGCTGGCCCAAGCCAGGGCAGGCCGTAGGTGCCAACCATATAGCCCATACTGCGGGCGACATCGCCTTTTACTTTGGTGGGAGGCTCGAAGAAGAGGCCGCTTTCTCGGATACCACAATCGTTTTCTTCAATTGAGGCCTCAATATTGTCATAGCGAGTGTTTCGGCGTCGAAGTTCGGTACGATTCCCTACTGGAATCATATTGTGAAGGTCAGAAGCAATTTGGCGATAGCGGTTGTCTTGCTCGCACTGACGTGTAGTGCCACATGAAAGAGCATTGCGTATATCGGCGAGAGGGTAAATATACCCCTCTGTCAGCGAGAAGCCTTTCTTAGAGAATTCTTTGTCGCAGAAGAAGGATTGACCGCCTTCCGAATATAGGTTCCCCCAGAACTCCTCTTTAATGACAGTGTCCGGGTCGCTGAAGCGTGTATTTTGTGCGACAACAAGTGTCGTTGCTACAAACAGAACAAGAGCAGTGGTGATGGTAAGCGAGTTTTTCATGAGCCAATGTTACCTCTTAGCGTCTGACGGCGCCTTGGCGAACCGGGCCCCATTTGTCACTGCAATTGGCAAAATAGGCCAGACTTCCTGTTAAATTATGACGCTCAGTTCACCTATAAAGAGGATTATGGCATGAGGGCTCCTGAAACAAGAGCCCTTAGGTTAAAATTTACAGCGTAGTGTTAACGGCTTAACGTTTTTACTTCATTTTGTCGCGAATGTTCTGGTAACTCGACTTCAAATCTTCACCCAGTTTTTTTGCCGTTTGCCGTGCTTCCTGAGATGCTTCGCTCGCCTCATCCATGACTTGATCAAATCGGACTCGGAATTTATCCCACTCCTGTTCGAGATCATCAAATTCATCTTTCACTTCCTGACCCGCCAAATGCAGCTGAACGCGTGCTTCGTCGCGATATTGTTTGATTTTGTCCGAGAGCGATTTAAGTTCTTCTTGAATACTCATATCAGGCACCTCTGTTAATGAGTGGTTCTCCACCATGCGCCGGGGTATGAAAAACAGTCAAGTGACAGTGAGGCAAGAAAAGTTATATATAGGTTGCGTTTGATCTATGTCAGGATCTTGCAGACAGAAGTACCGACATATCGCGTAAGTAGTGCCAGGGGGACAGAGTATCAAAGCCCTTTGTGGCTCGATCAACTTGGCTGCACAGCCTTAAGGCTTCGTGCAATTGAACAGGGTTAAGGCGTCGGGCCGCTTGCTCCAGCGCCCGCGCCCGTTGTGGCTGGAAGACGCCGCGTTTTTTGAAGAATGCGGAGGGAGTTTCCGCTCTGTTCTCACCCGTTTTCAATTCCAGAAGCAAGTTGATGTCACGGGTTAGTACCGCCAGAAGTCCGAGGGGGTTTTCGCCTTCTTGCTGCAGCACGCCAATCATCTTGCCAGCGTGGGGCGCACGGCCGCTAAGTAGCTCGGTTACCAGTTCAAACCCGTTAAAGCGCGAACTGTCCTGAACGGCCTGCTCTATTGTTTCTTCATCTATCGTGCTGCCATTGCTCAGCAGTGACAGTCGATTGAGCTCCTGACTGGCGGCTAGCAGGTTCCCCTCAAGCCGTTCTGCCAGCATTGCGAGTGCTCCGCGGGTCAGGCTAAGGCCTTGGTTCTTAGCCCGCTGTTGAAGCCAGCCAGAAAACTTGTCTGCGTCCACCGGCCATACTGGTACATGCACACCTGTGGATTGGAGTTCTTTGTACCACTTACGGCGAGTTTCTGCCGCGTCCAGACGTGTGCTGATCAGCAGGAGGATAATGTCTTCCGGCGGTTGTGCAAGAACCCGTTCTATAACGGTGCGGCCGTCTCCCAACTTACCTGTCGGCAAGCGGATTTCGATTCGGCGCCGGTCGGAGAACAGGGACATGGCACTGAATTCGTCGGCCACAGTGTTCCAGTCGAGTTGTTGATCCGCATGAAAGGTTAGACGGTCGTGAAAGCCTGCATCTTTGGCAGCGCTTCGGATTTGATCGCAACATTCCTGCACCAGTAACGGTTCGTCTCCGGAAATAAGGTAGACCGGTGCGAGACCTTTTCGGAGCAGCTGTGTCAGTTGGCCCGGATTGGTCTTCATGGTGCGGCGTTTTGCGATTTTGCCGGAGAGTTGGGCTTCTGGTGTTGGTCGCGGATTTCTTGTAGCCGTTGTCTGGTAATCGGAGCAAGTCGGAAGACGATCTGTTGGGCTAATCGATCGCTTAATTGCTGCTGCAGATTGTCTTCCTCGCGCTGTTTGGCGAGTACATTGGTCTCGTCGTACCTGTAGCTCTCTGTAGTGGTGAGGCGTGTGTTGGCAATAACGGGAACGCCATCCGTGCTCATCAGCTCGAGGTTCACCGAGTATCTAAGTGTGTACTCTGCGGCTGCAGCTTGAACGGTAATAGCCGAGGCGCGACGATCCTGCTCAAAGCCGCGAATCCTGAGCTGATAGTTTGAGCCTGCCTTCTCCGCTGCCAGCTCAACGCCTCCAAGTTCAAGTTGCTGACGCACGGCTAGGCAAAGGGAAGTAGGTACGGGAGGCTGACAGTCCAGCATAAGCGGTTCTAAAGCCGAGGAAACCGGCGGTGCGCTCCGCAACTGGAAGCCGCAGGCACCTAGGTTGGCCGCCAGTAACCCGGCGACAACCCATTTGGCGGTGCCTGCATACACAGTGCGGAGCTGCATATCAGTTAGCTACCACGTTAACCAGTTTGCCGGGCACGACAATGACTTTGCGAACGGTGGCGCTTTCAACAAAGCGTATGACGTTCTCATTCTCCAATGCTAAAGCCTCCAGATCTGCTTTGCTGATATCCGCAGGAACGTCGACTTTAGCCCGCACTTTGCCGTTCACCTGAAGAACCACCTGTATCTGGCTGCGAACCATAGCGGCTTCATCGGTTACAGGCCAGGATGCATCAACTACAGGATCGCTATGGCCCAAAGACTGCCACAGTGTGTGGCAAATATGCGGCACAATGGGCGACAGCATCACCACAGCGGCCTCAAGAGCCTCTTGGCGAACAGCGCGCGTCTGTGGCTCGTCGTTGTTCAAGCGGCTGACATCATTCAGCAGCTCCATTACGGCAGCAATAGCGGTATTGAATGTGAGACGGCGGCTGATATCGTCGCTCACCTTGGCAATGGTTTCATGGGTTTTGCGCCGCAAGTCTTTTTGGGCGTCATTCAGAGCGTTGGCATCAAGGGCTGGGGCGGCGGCGCCTGCGACCTGTTCGTTCACCAAACGCCATAGGCGTTTGAGGAAGCGATGAGCACCCTCTACGGCACTGTCTGACCATTCAAGAGACTGCTCGGGAGGAGCAGCGAACATCATGAACAGGCGAACAGTATCAGCGCCGTGAGCGTCAATGATGGACTGCGGATCTATGCCGTTGTTCTTGGATTTAGACATCTTGGTAACGCCACCGGCAATTACAGGTTGTCCGTCTTCCTTGTGCACCGCGCCAATGGCATGGCCTTTTTCGTCCCGCTCTACAACGACGTCTGCGGGTGAAATCCAGACTTTGCCGCCCTTGTCGTCTTCACGATAGTAGGTGTCTGCCAATACCATGCCTTGGGTTAGTAGCTGCTTGAAAGGCTCGGAGCTGTTTACTAGGCCAACATCACGTAGAAGCTTGTGGAAGAAACGTGCGTAAAGCAGATGCAGGATAGCGTGTTCGATGCCACCGATATACTGGTCTACAGGCAGCCAGTAGTTTGCAGCCGCCGGGTCCAGCATGCCTTTGTCGTAATTCGGGCTGCAGAAGCGTGCGTAATACCAAGATGACTCCATAAAGGTGTCGAAGGTATCGGTTTCCAGTGTTGCTGGTTGGCCGTTGAAGGAGGTCTTTGCCCACTCTGGGTCGGTTTTAATGGGAGACTGAACGCCGTCCATTTCGACATCTTCCGGCAAACGAACAGGGAGTTGGTCATCCGGAACCGGGCGCTGGGAGCCATCTTCCATGGTCATCATGGGAATGGGCGCGCCCCAGTAACGCTGGCGTGACACGCCCCAGTCACGCAGGCGGTAGTTGACCGTGCGCTTACCAATGCCATTGTCTTCAAGGTGTTCGGCAATGGCGTCAAAGGCTTCATCGCTGGTCAGGCCGCTATACTTACCAGAGGAAACCAGCACACCTTTTTCTGTAAAAGCCTTTTCTTGCACGTCGATTTCGCGGCCATCATTGGCGGCGACAACTTGTTTTACGGGCAAGCGATACTTGAGTGCGAATTCGTGATCGCGGTCATCATGGCCGGGGACCGCCATTAGCGCGCCGGTGCCGTAATCTGTAAGCACGAAATTGGCGATCCAAACCGGAATTTCTTCCTGAGTCAGCGGGTGGATGGCCTTGAATCCGGTATCAACTCCTTTCTTTTCCATGGTGGCCATTTCGGCCTCGGCAACTTTGCTGTTACGGCACTCCTCTACAAAATTAGCCACATCTGTGTGCCGCTCGGCAGCCGCTTTGGCCAGAGGATGCTCTGCGGCGACGGCCATGTAGCTCACGCCCATCAGAGTGTCGGGGCGGGTAGTGTAAACCGTGAGGCCGTCTTCGCTGTCTTTCAGTGGGAAGGTCAGCTCCGTGCCAACAGATTTGCCGATCCAGTTGCGTTGCATGGTCTTGACCTGCTCAGGCCAGCCATCGAGATCGTCCATGTCGTTCAGTAGTTCTTCGGCGTAATCGGTAATGCGGATAAACCACTGGGGAATCTTTTTCTGCTCAACCAGAGCGCCTGAACGCCAGCCGCGGCCGTCAACCACTTGCTCGTTGGCAAGGACGGTTTGATCCACTGGATCCCAGTTAACGGTGGACATTTTCTTGTACACCAAGCCTTTTTCGTAAAGGCGAGCGAAGAACCATTGTTCCCAGCGATAGTAATCTGGCTTGCAGGTAGCCAGTTCGCGGCTCCAATCGTAGCCAAACCCCAGCTGTTTGAGCTGGTTCTTCATGTAATCGATGTTGGCGTAAGTCCACTTTGCCGGTGCCGTTTTGTTGGCGATGGCTGCGTTCTCTGCAGGCAGGCCGAACGCGTCCCAGCCCATGGGCTGCATGACGTTTTTGCCTTGCATGCGCTGATAACGGGAGATTACGTCGCCGATTGTGTAGTTGCGTACGTGCCCCATGTGCAGCTTGCCGCTGGGGTAGGGGAACATAGACAGGCAGTAGTATTTCGGCTTACCCGGTTCTTCCCTGACTTCAAAGGTTTTGTTCTCGTCCCAGAAGGTGCGCGCATTGTGTTCAACGTCACGGGGATTGTACTGCTCGTCCATACCTGCCATTACCAAAGTTACCCTGTATCAAAATGATGTGCGGAGCGGCCGAACATTCTAACGCACACAAGGCGTAACAGGTAGCCTGCCAAAAGCCTGATACTGTGCCATGATGATAAATAAGCTGAAGGTTGCCAGCTGTTGGCTCTCCCCGGAACACGCCGTGAATACATCCATGTAGGCTTGACGGCAGCATCCCTGCTGCCGACAGTTCCGGGGAGACCCACCGGCTGACGCCCCGTAAATTATGAGGAGTCCTTAATGACAGAGCCCGAAAGAAGTCACTTATCCGGAAAAGCCCTCGAGGTCTATGACCGTATGCTTGAGCGAGTGCAGAGCCGCCTAAGAGCAATACAGGAAACTTCTTTGGACACTTTGGAAGAAGAGGTTGATAAAGCGATTGAGGCAGAGCAAGAGCTGGAGGAGATGACCAGAGATGAAATCAGCCTCCTCGGGACCTACCTTCAGCGAGATCTTGAGCACCTTATCCACTTTGTGGACGAAACCGGTGAAGGATTGGCGGAATGGTTGCAGCTTGATTTGGCGTTGCTAGAGCAGCGGCTTTCCGAGCGTTTGTTGTCGGTTGCCGACCAAACGTTGGTCGATACTCTCGCACTGAAGCAAAAACTCGAAAGCCACGACGCCGGGCAATACATCGCCGGGGAAGTGGCCACCGCTGGTATGTTCCAGTGTCTGAACTGCGAGCACATGCTGTGCCTCACATCGACTAGCCATTTAGAACCATGCGAAGCCTGCGGATCGCAATACTACAAGCGGGTTACCAGTATTTGGCCGCGCAAGGAAAGCTGATACCTAGTCGGTGAAAGAGGGGCTAGCAGGCTGCTTCCGGGCTCGGGGTAACCGAGATCGGGCAGCTTTTCAAAACCGTGCGGAGCCATGGATGGCGGAGCCGAGCCTACAAGGATGTACTTGCGGCGTGTTTTGAAAAGCTGCCCGATCTTGGTTGCGTGCTGCGAAAATATAGCTATGAGGGGTTCAGTTCTTAGGAATAACCCTCTCACGAACAAACACAATCAAAATCAACGCCAAGGTAAGAACCGGCCAAGAAGCCGTCATCATGTATGGCGTGCTACCACTAGCCTTAAATGCCTCACCAGTTAGCACCGCACGCTCAAACTGCGGAATACGTGCCGTAATCTGCCCCTTGTTATCGATGATCGCCGTCACCCCATTATTGGTACCGCGAATCATATAACGCCCGGTTTCCAAAGCTCGCATACGCGCAATCTGTAAATGTTGCAACGGCCCCACAGAATCACCGAACCAACCATCGTTACTGATCGTTAGCAGCAAATCCGAATTCACCGCATTGCGAGCAAGAAAGTCCGGGTAAGCCACCTCATAACAGATAAAAGGCATCACCTTGGTACCATTAGCGATCAAAGGCGACTGGTTTTCCGGGCCCCGGGTAAAGCTCGACATGGGTAAATCAAAAAAACCGATCAACCCGCGTAAAACGCCCTCAAGCGGAACATACTCCCCAAAAGGCACCAACTTCTGCTTGTGATAAATTCCTTCGCCGTTCCCAATGGCCGTAATGCTATTGTGGAAGGTGAAGTCGCTAGCCCGCTCGCTGAACCCGTACCACGGAATACCGGTTATCAGCGTGCTCTCGTCACCCAGCTGCTCCGCAATGTGGTCAATGATCTTACCTGCCTGATCCTGAGGGATGGGGATAGCCGTTTCTGGCCAAAGGATTAGATCAGTGTTCCAGTAAGGTTCCGTCATGCCCAGATAAGCCACAATCTGGTCCTTCAGAAACTCCGGGTCCCACTTGACCTGCTGCGGAATGTTGCCCTGCATAGCGGCCACAGACGTGGGCTCGGTACTGATATCGGTCCAGTCGACCTTATTGAGCACCGGGGCGGCAATCCAAGGAGTGAGTGCCACAACTGCGACGACTCCAGCGCTAGCTAAGCGCTGTCGGGCGATAAGCCAGCCTGCAGCGACAATGGCAGCACCGCTTGCCGCGATCACAAACGTGAGGCCGTGAACGCCGACCACGGGCGCTAATCCTGCCAGTGGCCCGTCGGTATGGGCAGTGCCAAGATAGAGCCAGGGGAAACCTGTCAATAGCCAGCCGCGGAGCCAGTCGCCGAGAATCCAGATGGCTGGGAATAGAATCAGCCGCCTTACAGCGCTGTTTTTCGCCAGTTTGCCCCAAAACCAGAAGGCGAGTGCCGGAAATAGAGCCAGCACCGCCACAAAGGCCGCTGTGAGCAAAACTGAAACGGGAATGGAGGTGTTCCCGAATTCACTGATGCTAATGTAGACCCAAGTAGCCCCCGAGCTAAATAGCCCCAAGCCAGCCAGAAAACCCGCCGTGAATAGTTTGCTTGCGGGCAAAGAAATGGATACCAGCGCAATAAGCATCACGGAAATCGGCCCAAGCCACCAGAAGTGGAAGGGCGAGAAGGTCAGGGTTTGCAGGGCGCCGGCAACCAAAAGGGTTGCCGCGCTTAACCAGCGGTTGGAGAAAAACGAATAAGCTGGGGCGTTAAAAGGCGATGGTTGATCAAGGCTCACTACGGGTTACCTGTACCAGACGGATGACACGGTTATCAGCGTTGGCAATAGTAAAGCGCAAACCGCCAAATTCAACCGTTTCGCCACGTCTGGGCAGGTGACCAAATTCTTTGAGCACTACGCCGCCAATGGTGTCGAACTCTTCTTCATCAAATCCGGTATTAAAAAACTCGTTGAAGTCATCAACCGGGGTGACCGCCTTTACGGTGTGGGAGCCATCGCCTCGGGCCTTGATGTGTGTTTCTTCGTCGAAATCGTGTTCATCTTCGATTTCTCCGACGATTTGCTCCAGCACATCTTCAATGGTTACCAGACCCGCCGTGCCGCCGTATTCGTCCACGACGATGGCCATGTGATTGCGGTTTTCCTTGAACTGCTTGAGCAGCTGGTTCAGGCGCTTGCTTTCAGGCACAAAGGTGGGTGGGCGCAGAAGTTCGCGCACGTGCGACCAGTCCATATCGTCATCAAGCGCCAGAGGCAGGAGGTCTTTAGCAAGAAGTACACCGATCACATCATCTTGACTATCGCCAATAACCGGGAAACGGCTATGGGCAGACCGGATAATTTCACCAAGATATTCTTTAGGGTCCTGAGAAGCACGTACAGTGACCATTTGGGAGCGGGGAATCATGATTTCATCCACCCGCATGTCCACGACTTGCATGGCACCTTCGATGATGCTCATGGCATCGGCGTCGATGATGCCCTCAGTTTCCGCGCTTCTTAGCACCTCCAGCACGTCTTCGGCTGATTCTGGCCCACTGGAGAAGGCATGTGATATACGCTCCAGCCAGGACTTGTTGGAGCCCTGACTGCGACTCGACTGATCGTCGCTCATGAGTCTTTTACCGTTTCCTCTGCTTCGTAGGGATTGCTGAAGCCAAACTTTGCCAGCAATTGAATTTCCAAGGCTTCCATCGCATCAGCATCTTCGTCATTTATATGATCGTATCCCTGAAGATGCAACATGCCGTGAATAACCATATGTGCCCAATGGGCCGATAGTTCTTTGTGTTGTACTTTTGCCTCATTTTCTACAACTGGGGCACAAATAACGAGATCCCCTGCCAATGGCACCGTTATACCGGCTGGCGCTTCAAATGGAAAGGACAACACATTGGTGGGTTTGTCCTTGCCTCGGTATTGGTGATTCAGTGACTGGCTCTCTTCGATGCCAACGATACGAACCGTGACTTCCGATGTATCCGCACCCAGCCAGGCTGCTTGAGCCCAAGCCTGAAATTGTGACTCACCCGGCACGCCAGACCCATCGAATACATTCTGGAGATCAACCGTCAGCTCATTCACTGTTTGCGGTCGCTCCCTTTGTTGCTCCCTTCGTCAATTGAATCATAGGCTTCTACAATTCGCTGGACCAGTGGATGCCGAACCACGTCTTTGGCCTCAAAACGGGTAAAACCGATGCCAGTTACATTTTTCAAAACGGTTGCTGCGTGGATCAACCCCGAGTTTTGGCCGCGTGGAAGGTCTACCTGAGTAGTATCGCCGGTAATCACTGCGGTGGACCCAAAGCCGATGCGCGTTAGGAACATTTTCATCTGCTCGCGGGTGGTGTTCTGACTTTCGTCGAGAATAATAAACGAGTTGTTCAGGGTGCGGCCACGCATGAAGGCGAGAGGTGCAATCTCGATCACACTTTTCTCAATCAAGCGTGTAACGTTGTCAAAGCCAAGCATTTCATAGAGGGCGTCGTACAACGGTCGCAGATATGGATCCACCTTCTGCGCTAGATCCCCGGGCAGGAAGCCAAGTTTCTCACCCGCCTCGACGGCCGGACGAACCAATAGAATCCGCTTCACTTGCTCGTCTTTTAGTGCCTCCACCGCGCACGCCACCGCCAGCCAGGTCTTGCCTGTACCGGCAGGGCCAATGCCAAAGTTAATGTCGTGGGAGCGAATACTGTGAACATACTTTTGCTGATTCGCACCACGGGGCTTGGCGGTGAGTTTGGGGGTTTTGATGATGGTAACGGCGCCATCAAAAGGTATGTCTTCGGGCAGCCTCTCAAACCCGGTTTCCCGGATGTACAGGTGCACGGTGTCTGGGGAGATGTCGTCTGTGGCTTCGGTTTCCCGATACAGGTGCCGAATCACTTCCACCGCAGCGGCAACGTGTTCGGTTTCACCCTCCACCCGGAAGTGGTGGCCTCGTCGGTTAATAGAGACTTGCAGGCGGCGTTCGACGTGTTTCAAATTCTCATCAAACTGTCCACATAGGGTGGTAAGCCTGTGTTGGTCTGCCGGGTGTAAATCAAATTGTCTGGAATCGTTGGTGTTCAAATTTTCTCCGTTTTTACTTCGTTTCGGGAGTACGCATATCAAGCTTGGTTGCTATGGGAGTGGAGTGGAAACCTCTTTCCAAAAAGCGCCCGTGAATACGTCCGTGTAGGGCTCGGTCGGGCCATCCTAAAACTCAATACAACTCCGAACCCACAGGCACGCCCCTCAAAGAGTTAGCGTAAGCCTCAACAATTTCGACATCTATAAAGTGCCCGATAATCTTTGGGTTCTCATGCCGGAAGTTTACAATCCGGTTGTTCTCCGTGCGACCTGAATACTCGCCAGGATCCTTTTTCGATAAACCGGTAACGAGAATGCGCTGAGTCGAGCCTACCATCTTGCGGCTGATATCCATCACCGTCTGATTGATCCGATCCTGCAGGATTTTAAGGCGCTGCTTCTTAACTTCCATCGGCGTTTCGTCTGGCAGATCTGATGCTGGAGTGCCCGGCCGAGCGCTGTAGACGAAACTGAAGGACATGTCGAAGCCGATATCGTTTATCAACTTCATAGTGTCTTCAAAGTCTTTCTCGGTTTCGCCCGGGAAACCAATAATAAAGTCTGAAGAAAAGCTGATGTCAGGCCGAATCTTGCGTAGGCGGCGCAGTTTGGACTTGTATTCCAGCGCCGTATGGCCGCGCTTCATGGCGGCCAGAATGCGATCGGAGCCGCTTTGTACCGGCAGGTGCAGGTGGCTGACGAGTTCGGGTACTTGCTCGTAGACTTCAATCATCGCATCGGTAAATTCAACCGGGTGCGAGGTGGTGTAGCGAATGCGGTCGATGCCGTCGATGGTGGCGATTAGGGTAATCAGTTCGGCCAAATCCATAACATCGCCATCGTGAGTATCCCCGCGGTAAGCGTTAACGTTTTGGCCTAGTAGGTTTACTTCCCTAACGCCTTGGCTGGCTAGGTGTGCAACTTCGGCGATTACGTCGTCGGTTGGCCGGCTGACTTCTTCGCCGCGAGTGTAGGGCACCACGCAGAAGGTGCAGTATTTGCTGCAGCCTTCCATGATAGAGACGAATGCAGACGGCCCGTCAGCGCCAGGTTCTGGCAGGTTGTCGAACTTTTCGATTTCCGGAAAGCTCACGTCCACCACGCCCACGCCGTTACCTTTCATTCGTACTTCGGTAATCATATCCGGCAAGCGATGGAGGGTTTGCGGGCCGAAGACCATGTCGACATAGGGCGCACGATCAAGAATGGCCTGACCTTCTTGGCTGGCAACACAGCCGCCGACACCGATGATCAGTTCTGGCTTGTTCGCTTTGAGTTTTTTCCAGCGGCCCAGTTGGTGGAAAACCTTTTCCTGTGCCTTTTCACGGATGGAGCAGGTGTTTAGCAACAGGATGTCGGCGTCATCTGGCGATTCGGTCATTTCCACTGCTTCGCCGGTTTTAAGCAGGTCGGCCATGCGGGATGAATCGTATTCGTTCATCTGGCAACCGTGGGTTTTGATGTACAGCTTTTTGGCCATGGGTCTCAACACAACTGGATGTATTTGGCGCCCGGAATTATGAAATGTCCGGAATGAGCGCTCTGAAAAGGAGAACTGCGCATTATAACGGGGTGATCATTCTGCAACCAGCGTTGTCTCGGTAATCTGCCAGTTTTGCTGTGGTATTATTCGCGTTTTATGACAATCCGAGCATGAAGCAGTTGGCGAGGTTCTTCCCAAAACACGCTACAAGCACATTCATGTGCGCTTGTTTCGGGCCGTCCATGGCCCTCAACAGTTTTGGGAAGAACCTCGCCAACTGCTTCCCGAACTTTCGAGATAACTCCAAAAGCCCATGACCCCCGAACGCCTTGCCCGCATCAAACAGGTTTTGAACACCCGACAGCCGGACCTGACAGTCCTGACTGATCAGGTTCACAAACCAAGAAATCTCTCGGCCATACTGAGAACCTGCGATGCCTTCGGGCTCGCTAATATGCACGTCGTGTGGCCAAAAGAAGGCTTCCGGGCCTTTCGGAAAACTGCCGGCGGTAGCTTCAAGTGGGTAACACCTCACACCCACCGCACCATGGCCGAGGCCATAGTGCATCTGAAAGGGCAAGGCCAAAAGATTTACGCCGCGCAGCTGTCAGACCGGGCCATCGACTTCCGATCCGCAGACTTTACCGTGCCTTGTACCGTAATCATGGGCAACGAAGTGGATGGTGTCAGCGCCGAGGCCGCCGAACAGGCAGACAAACACATAGTCATCCCCATGATGGGCATGGTCGAATCCCTCAATGTATCCGCCGCCTGCGCCATCATCCTCTCCGAAGCCCAACGGCAGCGCAAAGAAGCTGGCCTGTTCGATAACCGACGCATACCGGATGAAGACTATAACCGCCTACTTTTCAGCTGGTGCCAGCCCGTCGTCAAACGCTACTGCGACGATCGAAACCTGCCATACCCGCCCATTGATCACGAAACTGGTGAGCTAATCGACGGAGTAGGCTGGATGCAGAAAGTAAGGGTGCAGCGGGCAAACCGCCCCCGCTGGAATGAAGAAAACCCAGTAGAAGTCAGCTAACGTAAACACCTTTTGCCCAGATCGGCCCGTGGCGTGGAGCCAGCCCCCAAAGCGGTAGGCCGCAAATAGATCAATCCTCGCGATTTTCCAAATACCGTTCCAACTGCTCACGTAGAGCTTTGGGAAGGCGAGTAATCGTCAGCGCATCCTTGTCGCGATCGTAGTAAATTGCCTGATTCACCAAATCCGAAGAAAACGAAACACTCATGCCGCCACCAGAGCCCGCAATGCGCACCAATTTCTTCACCTTGCGGTGATCCGGGTGCAGTACACCGCTCTCCGGCATCTCCGTAGACTTGTTCGCAAACTCCTTGAAACGCTCTGGCTGGTCTTCATCCAAATAGCCTGACAATGCCTCAATGGCAACGGGCTCGCCCAGCGCATGCTGTTCTTTGCAGAATTCATAGGCTCGAGTACGCACTTCGCCGGCTTTCTCGGGCTCTGAAGATTTGGCAAACGCCTCCACCGCATCCAGAAACGTCAGAGTTTCCTTCTCAACATCAATCTGATTGGTGAAGCCACACAGCCGAATAAACAGCTCCCCCGGCTCGCCAGTGCCACGGGCATGAACCAGTGTGAGATAGTTTTCTGCGGCGTTATCCCCAAGCCAGTCATCCAGTTCAACCCGCATAGCAAGGTTCAAGCGCGATGTGCTCAGTACATCTGTTGTATCAAGCGTTTGATTGCCGTCAAAGCGCAGAGCGCCGTCAGTCTCCAAAATCATTACATAAACAACGTCTGAATCTGCAAGAGCCTCGTGAACAACTACAAGTTGCCCCACAAACTCTTCTTGGCAGCTCGTAAGCAACTCCTGCCACTGCCCAAACACTCGATCCGTGAACGAAGCAAAACTCTGCTTGTCCTCCAGATAATCCTTCAGCCAACCTTTAAACGGGCTCTCACCAAGGTCATCTGAAAACCGTCCGTATTTTTTGCCCGGCTTGCTGTTAAACAGTCGCTTCATCTGCTTATGCAGGCCCTCATAATCGCCACCTGGCTCCTGCAGCGCCTCGCCACTCTGAAGTCGGGCAGGTTGCCCCGGCTGGTACTGACTGGAAAACGCGGTGCGCAGATGCTTGATGGCCATAAACAGAAAATTCCCGAATTAATAAACGAAAAAGCCCCGAAGGAAACCTTCAGGGCCACAGATTCTGCCACGGACAACAAATACATTCACGACTAAAAATGAGAATAGCAGCAAAGACTCCTCGCCCCGCGGCAGACACCTATCTACCCAGTCCTGGCGTTAAACTCGCTTCCCCCGAGCCAGCTCCTGAACCAGTGACGTAGCAACACTAGAAACTTCCCCGGTGTCTTCCGCCTTTACGGAAACGTTGGCTATGTCAGTGCCCAGATTTACGGCAATGGCTATCAGACCGTAAGCAGTTAGCAGTTGCGCAGTGCGGCGGCGGTCGTCGGCATTACCGGCATTATCCTCGCTCAAGATCACCGAAGTTTTGCCCTGATCGAACAGCGCACGCTCAACCGCCAGAGCAAGAGCGTGGGCTTGTTTACCAGAGCAGCCAATAATCAGCGGCTTCTGCGCCAACCTACGCTCCCGCTCCTCAGGGCTTACGGGCTCCAGGGTGCCTGCAGTATCTGCCAAGCCATCAATCATACCGGCACCAACGGTTACGTTGGTGAGCCTGTCGATTACAATAAAACTGCCCGTAGCGTGGTTGCGCTGATAGGCGTCAAAGGCGATTGGTTGACTCAGGGTGAGGTCACAGAGGCCGATTTCATTCACCTGCAACAGGGCAGGATTGGCGTGCTGCTCCAGCGTATTCACGTCAGTCTGATAGTGAATCTTTCGAACGGTGCCCGATGTGAATGTGGGTCCCAGCTTGATGTCATATAGGCGGCCGGTATGCAAAGGCGCATCGGCCATCCACACGATGTTGGCCTTGAACCGGTTGCCCACTTCCGGTTCGTCCTCCGGTTTAACCAGCATGTCACCGCGACTGATATCAATTTCATCTTCCAGCGTCAGTGTAACCGCCTGATCAATATAAGCTTCGTTCAGGTTGCCATCAAACGTCACAACTTCCTTGACGGTACTGGTGCGCCGCGAGGGCAAGGCCATTACCTTGTCGCCAGGGCGAACCACGCCAGAGGCGATGGTGCCACAAAAGCCACGGAAATTTAGGTTGGGACGGATAACGTATTGCACGGGGAACCGGAAGTGTTCCAGATTCTTGTCGCGGTTTACTTCCACCGTTTCCAGAATGTCCATTAGTGGCTGGCCGTTAAACCAAGGGGTGTTCTCACTGCGGTTGACGACGTTGTCGCCTTCCAGTGCTGAGATGGGTACAAAGCGGATGTCTTTCAGCCCGAGTTTTGCGGCGAACGAGAGGTACTCCTCTCTGATCTCGTTGAAGCGATCTTCGCTGAAATCCACCAGATCCATTTTGTTCACCGCCACAACGATGTGCCGGATGCCTAAAAGTGAGGCAATGTAGGAGTGGCGGCGGGTTTGCGTCAATACACCACGGCGGGCGTCAATCATCAGAATCGCAACCTGAGCCGTAGACGCGCCGGTGGCCATGTTGCGGGTGTACTGCTCGTGCCCCGGCGTATCGGCAATGATGAACTTGCGCTTATCGGTAGAGAAGTAGCGGTAGGCAACATCAATAGTAATGCCTTGCTCGCGCTCGGCCTGCAACCCATCAACGAGTAGAG
Source organism: Marinobacter salexigens (assembly GCF_018860765.1). Taxonomy (GTDB): domain Bacteria; phylum Pseudomonadota; class Gammaproteobacteria; order Pseudomonadales; family Oleiphilaceae; genus Marinobacter; species Marinobacter salexigens_A. Next base: position 422,879 of record NZ_JAHKPV010000019.1, on the reverse strand, counting down.
CAAGGTCTAGCTTTTCACCAGTGGTGCCCATTTTGGCGCTGTCGGTTTTCAGGCTGGCCATGTGGTCTTCGTAGATCATTTTGGTGTCGTGCAGCAGGCGACCGATAAGGGTGCTTTTGCCGTCGTCTACACTGCCGCAGGTAAGCAGGCGCAGCAGTTCCTTGTTTTCGTGTTGTTTCAGGTAGGCCTGAATGTCGTCGGCAATAAGGTCAGATTGATGTGACATATCAGAAGTACCCTTCGCGTTTTTTCTGTTCCATGGAGCCAGCCGAATCGTGATCAATCACGCGGCCCTGACGTTCTGAGCTGGTGGCCAGCAACATTTCCTGAATGATTTCCGGCAATGTATCCGCCTCGGATTCAATGGCGCCGGTCAGTGGGTAGCAGCCTAGAGTACGGAAGCGGATGGATTTCATCATCGGCTTTTCACCCTCTTTTAGAGGCATGCGGTCGTCGTCCACCATAATCAGCGAGCCATCGCGCTCTACCACCGGGCGAACTGCCGAATAGTAAAGCGGAACAATCTCGATGTTTTCCAAGTAGATGTACTGCCAGATGTCCAATTCTGTCCAGTTAGACAGCGGGAATACGCGAATGCTTTCGCCCTTATTCACCTTGCCGTTATAGGTGTTCCAGAGTTCCGGGCGCTGATTTTTAGGGTCCCAGCGGTGGTATTCGTCGCGGAAGGAATACACACGCTCTTTGGCTCGGGACTTTTCTTCATCCCTGCGGGCGCCACCGAAAGCGGCATCGAAGCCGTATTTGTCCAGAGCCTGCTTGAGGGCTTGGGTTTTCATTATGTCTGTGTGCTTTGCGCTGCCATGGGTAAAAGGACCAATGCCTTGATCCACACCATCCTGATTCGTGTGCACAATGAGGTCCAGACCATATTCCTTTACCTTACGTTCCCGGAAATCGATCATGTCCCGAAACTTCCAGGTGGTGTCTACGTGCATCAAGGGAAAGGGCATTTTTCCGGGGTAAAATGCTTTGCGGGCAAGGTGCAGCATAACCGCTGAATCTTTGCCGATGGAGTAGAGCATCACCGGGTTATCAAACTCGGCAGCCACTTCCCGGATGATATGGATGCTTTCCGCTTCCAGTTGTTTTAGATGCGTAAGGTTGTATGTGGTCATGATAATCCGTTGCCGCGGCGGGCCTTGAGGGCGTGCAAATGAGTTTACTGATTGTATCAGAGCCGATATGGCTATAAGAAGTGCTTCGGTTAGAGTTTTAAGTTATAGAAATATAGCGCTCCCGCTGGCGCGGCGGCTAACGGGGTTGGATGATCTGGTTTCGCGAGGTCAGGCAGGTTTGGGCATATCGGATAGAAATTTGCGTACATAGCTGTCGACGTAATCAAAACCATTGCCTTCAAAATTCTCAAACTGAATGCCGAGCTGAAACTCGTCCCGTGCCATGCGCCTGAGGTGAACAATGTGTCCGGTGGCAAAAATAGACACTGGCTGAGTGGCAACGACTGGTACGGAGAAGTGGGCTTTGACGTCAATCCAGTTACCCGGAGTAGGGGCTTGCAGGCGCGGTATAAGTTGGTCGGCAGTTTTATGATTACAGCAAACCATAACTCCGGTACGAGACAGGTTGGATATCTTGCACGTGAGTTGGCACCCGTCCGGTTTTTCGATAACGATGTCACTCACAATATCCACACGTTGCTGGTTGCGCAGGTTTGGCTTAACGGTGGCTGCTTTCATGTGGACTCTTGTTGGCGAAGTTAGTTGGCAACTTAAGGGCGTTTTCAGGTCTAAATACTGTTTCATAACAAGGTGTAAACGACCAAAAGTGTAGTTGTTTGTTTTCTGGTCAGCAACTTTCGTGTCGCAGGTTGAGGCAGGTTTTTATGGGTTTCCTGAACATTGGTTCATAATTTTGACTCACATCACGCATCGTTCGCTCCAAAAGCCGTTCCGCTTTTGCTGCAGAAGAGGGTGTTACTGGTGTAAAATTCGGGCTTCTATTCATTAGCACGTTCCCGCCGATCATTCGCGTGCGGGCGTCAGGAATCTTGAAACGTTTTATGACAGAAAAAACCGAAAACACAGTGTCCGGTAACGGCAAAGTTGGCTTTATCAGCCTAGGTTGCCCCAAAGCTTTGGTAGATTCCGAACGCATACTCACTCAGTTGCGGCTGGATGGTTACGATGTTGTGCCCACATATAACGATGCGGACATTGTTGTCGTGAACACCTGCGGTTTTATCGATGCGGCGAAACAGGAATCCCTGGATGCAATTGGTGAGGCAATCAGCGAGAACGGCAAAGTGATTGTTACCGGGTGTATGGGTGTGGAGGCGGACAAAATCCGCGAAACCCATCCGGGTGTGTTGGCGGTTTCTGGCCCCCATGCCTATGAAGAAGTGGTGGGTGCCGTACATCAGTTTGTTCCGCAAACCCGCGAGCATGACCCATTCACCGATCTGGTTCCGCCTCAAGGTATCAAGCTGACGCCAAGGCACTATGCTTACCTCAAAATTTCCGAAGGCTGCAATCATCGCTGCACCTTCTGCATCATTCCATCCATGCGTGGTGATCTGGTTAGCCGACCGATTGGCGATGTGATGGACGAGGCCCAACGGTTAGTCAACGCCGGGGTAAAAGAGTTATTGGTGATTTCTCAGGATACCTCGGCCTATGGTGTAGATACCAAGTACCGCACGGGCTTTTGGCAGGGGCGCCCACTGAAAACTAAAATGCAATCGCTGTGTGAAGCCTTGGGCGAGATGGGCGTTTGGGTTCGCTTGCACTATGTGTACCCCTATCCGCACGTAGACGACATTATTCCGCTGATGGCCAAAGGCAAAATCCTGCCGTATCTGGACATTCCATTTCAGCATGCCAGCCCGAAAGTACTAAAAGCGATGAAGCGGCCGGCCCACGACAGTAAAACTCTGGATCGCATCCGTAAATGGCGTGAAATATGCCCGGAACTGACGATTCGCTCCACCTTTATTGTGGGCTTCCCGGGCGAGACGGAAGAAGATTTCCAGTACCTGTTGGATTGGCTTGATGAAGCACAACTGGACCGCGTGGGCGCGTTTACTTACAGCGCGGTCGAGGGTGCCAAGGCCAATGAGATTGAAGGTGCTGTGCCTGAACACATCAAAGAAGAGCGCTTGGCGCGCTTCATGACAAAGCAGGCGGAAATCTCAGCTGCCCGTTTACAGGCGAAAATTGGCACGACCATTGATGTGTTGATTGATGAGGTAGACGAAGAAGGTGCCATCGGTCGCTCGAAAGCCGATGCGCCAGAAATTGATGGCATGGTATATCTCAACGATGTCACAGATCTGGAGCCCGGTCAGATTGTTCGCGCGGTGGTTGAGCACGCAGACGAACACGACCTTTGGGCTGTTCTAGTCTGATCAGTTATGGAAATCGGTAGACCGCATCTGGAATGGAGGCGGTCTACTAATACTTCGCGTTGTTCTAGCTGATCACACGATCTCAACCAGCACTTCGCCAGGCGTTACCCGATCTCCCTTAGTTACATAAATGGCTTCTACTTTTCCGTCAATATTTGCGTGTACCTCAGTTTCCATCTTCATGGCTTCGGTAATCAGCACGGCTTGACCAGCGCTGACGGTGTCTCCCTCGTTAACTAGAACCTCAACCACGTTACCCGGCATGGCCGTGCTTACGTGGCCGGGCGTAGACGCTTTTTTGCGGCCGTTGCCGCCCTCAGCCACATAATCGTTAAGGGGCTCGAATACCACTTCTTCCGGCATGCCATCGAGCGAGAGGTAGAGCTTTCGCCTTCCCGCACCCGAATCTCCAGAGCCGGTAACAGCCACTTCGTAACTTTCGCCGTGAACTTCAATACGGAATTCTGTCGCTACGCCAGCGTTCAGGCGTTCCCGAGATGTGTCTTCTGGTGGCAATAGCGATTCTGGTACAAGGGTGCCATCTTTACGTTGTTGCAGGAATTCCCGGCCTAGATCGGGGAACATGGCATAGGTGAGGACATCTTCTGCGTTTAGGGCCAGCTCACCAATGTCTTCGCGCAGTTTGTTCATCTCTGGGTTGAGCTGGTCGGCGGGGCGCCCTTCATCAACCGGTTCATTGCCAATGGCTTTGTTGCGTACATCGGCGCTGACCGGAGCAGGTGGTTTACCATAGCCGCCCTGCAGGTAGCGTTTTACTTCGTTAGTGATGGTTTTGTAACGCTGTCCAGCCAACACGTTGTATACCGCTTGAGTGCCAACAATCTGTGAGGTTGGTGTAACCAGCGGTGGAAAGCCTAAATCTTCTCGCACCCACGGGATTTCTTCAAAAACTTCGCGGATTCGGTTCAGTGCATTCTGTTCTTTTAGCTGGTTCGCCAGATTGGACATCATGCCGCCAGGCACCTGATTGATCTGTACTGATACATCCTCGCGGGTGAACTCGCTTTCGAACTGGCGGTACTTCTTGCGCACTTCGCGGAAGTAATCGGCAATTTCGCTCAACAGCGTCAAGTCTAGCCCTGTGTCGTATTCGGTGCCCTTGAGTGCGGCTACCTGAGATTCTGTTGCGGGGTGGCTGGTGCCGGAGGAGAACGAAGAAATCGCGGTGTCGATTCTGTCGGCACCTGCCTCTATGGCCTTCAACTGGCAAAGGGGAGCCAAGCCAGAGGTTGAGTGGCTGTGGATAACCAGAGGCAGCTCTACTTCCGCCTTGATGGCTTTCACCAGATCGTAGGTTGCGTAAGGGGTCAGCAGTCCTGCCATATCCTTGATGGCAATAGAATCGGCGCCCATAGACTGCATTTCTTTCGCTTGTTGCACGAACAATTCAGGCGTGTGCACCGGGCTGGTGGTGTAGCAAATAGTACCCTGCGCGTGCTTACCGGCTTTCTTGATCGCTTTCATGGCGGTTTCAATGTTGCGCAGGTCGTTTAGCGCATCAAATACCCGAAAGACATCGATGCCGTTATCGGCAGCTTTTTGCACAAAGGCTTCAACAACATCGTCAGCGTAATGGCGATAGCCAAGCAGGTTTTGACCCCGTAGCAACATTTGCAGGCGTGAACTAGGCAGGGCTTCGCGCAGTTTGCGCAAACGCTCCCAAGGGTCTTCCTTCAGGAAGCGAACGCAGGCATCAAAGGTGGCTCCGCCCCAAACTTCCAATGACCAGTAGCCAACTTGGTCCAGTTTGTTGCATATAGGTAGCATATCTTCGGTGCGCATGCGGGTAGCGATAAGCGACTGGTGCGCATCGCGTAGAATAAGATCCGTAACTTCAATTTTTTTCGCATGGGTCATAAGTATTTACTCCTGCGGATTACCAGCCTGCGTGCGCAGCAATGGTGGCGGCGAGGGCAAGCGCAATTTCACTGGGGTGGCGCTTGGTGGAATAGTTCAGCAATTCTGGGTGATCGGGCACAAAGCTGGTGTTGAAATCCCCTTTGCGAAAATCCGGGTGATCCAGAATTTGCTGGTAGTAGTTGGCAGTCGTTTTGATCCCGTGCAGCCGCATATCATCCAGCGCTCGCTTTCCCCGGGCGATCACCTCATCCCAAGTCAGTGCCCACACCACAAGCTTTAGGCACATGGAATCGTAATAGGGCGGGATTTCGTAACCGGTATAAATGGCAGTATCGACCCGAACGCCGGGGCCACCGGGGGCGTAGTAATGGGTGATGCGGCCAAAGCTGGGCAGGAAATCGTTTTTTGGGTCTTCCGCATTAATGCGAAACTGCAATGCGTAGCCTCGAAACTGAATGTCCTCCTGCCGGTAGCTTAAAGGCAGGCCAGCAGCAATGCGCAGTTGCTCGCGCACAATGTCCACGCCCGTGATGGCTTCAGTGATGGTGTGCTCCACTTGAACCCGGGTGTTCATCTCCATGAAATGCACTTCGTTGCCCGATAGCAAAAATTCCACAGTACCAGCGTTCTCGTAACCAACGGCCTTGGCTGCGCGCACTGCTAAATCGCCTATATATTGGCGCTGTTCTGGTGTCAGTTGCGGGCTGGGAGCAATCTCGATCAGCTTTTGATTACGGCGCTGGATGGAACAGTCGCGTTCAAACAGGTGGATAGCATTGCCTTGGCTGTCTGCCAGAATCTGCACCTCAATGTGACGAGGGTTCACAATGCACTTCTCCATAAACACTTCGGCGGAGCCAAACGCCTTTGTGGCCTCGGAAATCACCCGAGGGTACTGAACTTTTAGCTCTTGCGGCGTATCGCAACGGCGAATGCCACGCCCGCCCCCGCCGGAAGTCGCCTTTAGCATCACCGGATAGCCGATATCGTTTGCTAGTTCCATAGCGTCTTCAAGGCTATCTAGATTGCCCTCTGATCCCGGAGTAATAGGAATGCCAGCCGCACGCATACTGTCTCTGGCCTGAGTTTTGTCACCCATGCCGTGAATAACACTGGACTTCGGCCCGATAAACGCCACACCTTTCTGTTCGCACAAGCTGGCAAAATTGGCGTTCTCCGACAAAAAGCCGTAGCCGGGGTGAATGGCATCGCAGCCGGTTTCTACCGCCAGACTCACGATGCGAGCGGGGTCGAGGTATCCTGCAAGCGGATCCTCACCCAGAGAGTAGGACTCGTCGGCTCGTTTCACGTGCAAGCCATAGCGATCTGGTTCGGTGTAGATAGCCACTGAACGAACCCCCATTTCTGCGCAGGCCCGCACGATGCGGACAGCAATTTCTCCGCGATTAGCGATTAACACTTTCTTCAGCATGGGAAAGTCCTCATTGCTTCGTCCCGAATGACAGTGGAAGAAGAATAACGAGGAGTTGTGATCAGTAAAAGTTGATATTATTTCGCTTATATATAAATAATTACTTATATATGGAGTCATGAAGGAGAGTTTATGCCGCTCAGTATCCAGAAATTGGCGAATAGACTGACATTTCGTCAGTTGCAGGTATTCAAAGCTGTCTATGATTTGAAAAGCTATAGCAAGGCCGGGGATTTGTTGGGCTTAACCCAACCTGCCGTCAGTAGTCAGGTGCGTCATCTGGAGCAGGCACTGGGCATGCCGATGTTTGAGTATGTTGGGCGCAAGCTTTATTGCACAGCTGCAGGGGAAGAAATGGCCGCATGCGTGCGGGCAGTGTTTGGCGAGCTTGCCAGCATGCAAAACCGCTTAGCGGCTCTGGAGGGGAGAGTAGCCGGGGATTTGCGGTTGGTTGCAGTGAGCACAGCTCAATACGTGGTGCCGTACCTACTAGGCCCGTTTCTTCAACGCAACCCACAGGTCAACATATCCGTAGCCGTTGTCAACCGGGCGACAGCGTTGGAGCGGTTAAACGACAATAACGACGATCTGGTGATCATGGGCATGGTGCCTCAGGGACGGCCACTTACTTCCCTTCCATTTCTGGACAACGAACTGGTACCTGTAGCCGTGGCTGGCCACCCCTTGCTTGGGCAGAAAACTGTCACCGCAGAGGAGTTTCTGAATAGCAAACTCCTGACTAGAGAGCCAGGGTCTGGCAGCCGGTTAGCACTGGAAGTCTACTGCCAGCAACACCATTTGAAAATCAACCCAATTATGGAATTGGGCTCTAACGATGCGGTTAAACATGCGGTGTTGGCGGGCTTGGGCATAGCAGTATTGCCCAAGTTGAGTATTCTTTCTGAGCTAGCCTTGGGCTCCTTGGTCGGTCTTGATATAGCTGGCTTTCCATTAAGGCGGAGTTGGTGTGTGGTCCATCCGCAGGGGCGTTATCCAACGCCTGCTATGAAGGCTTTTGTCGACTACGTTCAGGAGAATATTGCTCAGTTCGAGCAGTTGTTCGGGCGGTTGGCTGGCAAATAGTATTAGCTGGGTTCCGGATGCCAATATGATGGTTTTCAGGAGTTATATTGGTGTTAGGCAGGGTGGGTTTGTGGCCCCTTCCCAAAAATCTCGTAGGCCAAGGATGGCCGGAGAGAAGCGCACAAGGATGTGCTCGTAGCGGTTTTTGGGAAGGGGCCACAACCCGCTCCACCTCAAAACTAACAAGCTTGGGTCGGAGTCAGAAATCCCGACCCAAGCCAATCAACCACCAAGCTTCCGAACAAGGATCTCATTGAACAGCTTGGGATTCCCCTGACCTTTAGAAGCCTTCATCAAAGGCCCCATAAACCCACCCAACATCTTCTTCTGCTTTTTAGGGTCAGCTTCTTCCTGATACTGCGCAACCTGATCCGGCATCCCAGCCAGAACCTCATCCACCATCTGCTCCAGAGCACCAGTATCTGAAACCTGCTTCAAGCCTTGAGCTTCAATAATGGCATCGGCATTATCCGCATCCCCATTCCAAAGCGCTTCAAATACCTTCTTGGCTCCCGAAGACGACACTGTGTTATCGGCAATGCGCGCCACCAACTGGCCCAATTGCGAGCCAGTAATAGGCGCTTCGAGCACCGTTTTGTCCTCGGCATTTAGACGTGCGGAAAACTCACCCAACACCCAGTTAGCGGCCAACTTGGCATCTTTACCCTGACCTACAGCCTCTTCAAAAAAGGCTGCAATCCGGGCGTCGTCGCTGAGCAAGCGAGCATCATAATCGTTGAGGCCATACTGCTCCTTGAATCGAGCCTTGCGCTCATCGGGCAGTTCCGGCAGCAAATCGCGGGCGCTTTCAATAAACGCATCGTCGATTACAACGGGCAACAAGTCCGGGCAGGGGAAGTAACGGTAATCGTTGGCTTCCTCTTTGCTGCGCATAGATCGGGATTCGTCGCGATCGCCGTTATAAAGACGGGTCTCCTGAATAATACGACCGCCATCTTCCAGAATATCCATTTGCCGCTCTACTTCATGGGCAATAGCCTGCTCCATAAAACGGAACGAGTTCAGGTTCTTGGTTTCTGTGCGAGTGCCCAGCTCATCCGAGCCTTTCGGTTTAAGCGAGATGTTCACATCGAAACGCAAGGAGCCCTGACTCATATCACCGTCACAGATGCCGATTGATGACACCAAGCTGTGCAGCTTCTTGGCAAAGGCAACGGCTTCTTCCGCACTGGTCATATCCGGCTCGGTAACAATCTCAATCAGCGGCGTGCCTGCGCGGTTCAGATCGATGCCTGTCATGCCATCAAAATCTTCGTGCAACGACTTGCCCGCATCTTCTTCCAAATGGGCATGGTGAATGCGCACGCGCTTGCTGCTGCCATCGTCCAGATCAATATCCACAAAGCCGGGTCCGACGATCGGGTGGTCCAATTGTGTGGTTTGATAGCCCTTGGGCAAATCCGGGTAAAAGTAGTTTTTACGATCGAACACCGAACGCCGCCCGATCTCGGCGTTCACCGCCAAGCCGAACATGACTGCATAGCGGAAAGCCTGCTCATTCGGAACAGGCAGGGTGCCCGGCATCGCCAGATCAACGGCACTCGCTTGAGTGTTGGGCTCGGCACCAAAGGCGGTACTGGAGCCGGAAAAAATCTTGGTTTTGGTGGCAAGCTGAACATGAATTTCCAGCCCGATCACAATATCCCACTGCATAACTGTTCTCCTGATTCGGGCTTACTGGGGAAGCTTCTGGTGCCAGTCGGTAACCTGCTGATACTGGTGCGCGGCGTTCAGCAGACGGGCTTCTTCGAAATAGTTCCCGATAATCTGCAGCCCCACCGGCAGGCCGTCTACAAAGCCTGCTGGCACAGACATAGCAGGCACGCCCGCAAGATTCACTGCGATAGTGAAAACATCTTCCAGATACATGGTCACCGGGTCGCTGGTTTTCTCACCTTGCACAAATGCAGGTGAGGGCGTTACCGGGCTCATCAGCACATCCACCTCTTTGAAGGCGTTAACGAAATCCTGTTGAATCAGGCGGCGAACCTTTTGGGCTTTGAGGTAGTAGGCGTCAAAATAGCCTGCTGAAAGCGCATAGGTGCCAACCAGAATACGGCGCTTCACCTCGCCTCCGAAGCCTTCTGCCCGAGTGCGGGTATAAAGGTCGTTGAGATCCTTTGGGTTGTCACAGCGGTAGCCATAACGCACGCCATCAAAGCGCGACAGGTTGGCGGAGGCTTCGGCAGGTGCAATTACGTAATAAGCGGCAATGGCCAGCTTCGCGTTCGGTAGCGATACTTCTTTTACCGTAGCGCCCAGCTTCTCGTATTCCTTCACTGCATTGCGTATCTGCTGCTCCATTGCGGGGCTGAGCTGGTCGGAGAAATACTCTTTTGGAAGACCAATGCGAAGCCCTTTTAAAGGCTCATCCAGAGTGGCGGTATAGTCCGGCACCGCACGATCAACGCAGGTGGAATCCTTTGGGTCAAATCCGGCCATCACATTTAGCATCAACGCATTGTCTTCAGCGGTGCGCGCCATAGTGCCGCCTTGATCCAGACTGGAGGCAAAGGCAATCATGCCGTAACGGGATACTCGGCCATAAGTGGGCTTCAGACCAGTGACTCCACACAAGGCGGCTGGCTGGCGGATGGAACCGCCGGTATCCGTTGCCGTGGCTGCAGGCACCAAACGGGCAGCTATGGCCGCTGCAGAACCGCCTGAAGAACCACCGGGCACGCGCTTTTCGCCATTGCCCAAGCCCCAAGGATTGGTCACTGCGCCGAAAAAGCTGGACTCGTTGGACGAGCCCATGGCGAATTCGTCCATATTGGTTTTGCCAAGACATACTGCGCCAGCAGCGCGAAAGTTGGCGGTTACGGTGGCGTCATAGGGCGGCACAAAGTTGGCCAGCATCTTGGAGCCGCAGGTGGTGGCTATACCATTAGTGCAAAAAATGTCTTTATGGGCAAAGGGTACGCCTGTCCAAACGCTGGCTTTACCCGCAGCACGCTGCTCGTCTGCCGTTTTGGCATCTGCCAGAGCCTGATCTTCGGTAACGGTAATAAAGCTGTTGTATTGGCGGTCTTCAGCCTTAATACGATCGAGGAACTCACGGGTCAGTTCCACGCTTGAAATCTTGCCGCTTTCCAGCTCGCGGGAAAGCTCTGCTACGGATTTGTTATGCATGTTCAATCCTGATAGTGGGCTGATTATGGCTACGACAGATCACTCGATAACGCGTGGCACGAGATAAAGGCCGCTTTCGGTGGCCGGGGCAATAGCCTGAAAGGCTTCCCTTTGATTCGTCTCGGTCACTTTATCGGCCCGCAAACGCTGTACAGCATCAAGCGGATGAGCAAGGGGCTCTACGTTGTCGGTATCGGCGGCGCTGAGCTGATCAACCAGACTGAGGATGTTGCCTAGGTCGTTCTCCAGTGCGGGTATCTGCTCTTCATCGAGGCGAATACGGGCCAGCACGGCGACTTTTTCAATGTCTTCGCGGGAAATGGTCACGTTGACTCCAAAGTATAAAACAGCGTTTTTAATAAGGTCGTTATGGTAACAGATTCGTGGCTGGGCGGGAGGGGGCGAAAACCTACTCAATTGGCCGGGTATCGTCCAACAAATCTTCGGCTGCGGCGTCGCTCCGCTCTTCCCGCACTTGTCGGGAAATATGGGTATCTGGACGCACATCCAGCAATTCTTCAGCTGGTAATTCGGAAGGTGGCGGGGCTTTAGCCTTTTCTTTCGCTGGCTCTTGGGTCTGCACTGGCTGTTCTGGAGCATCCGGCGCCAATGTGTCGGGCGTTTGATCAAAGCGTAGCCGATAGATGGGTTCGGGTAAGGTAAAGCCTTGTGTTTCTAGTGCATTTTTTGCGGCGCGAATCGAAAGGCTGCGGGCTTTGCCGTAATCCGATTCGCGTTGATCAATCCAGGCCATAAATTTAATCAGGATGTTGGAGTCACCCACGGACTCGATGATGCTCTTGGGCTCTGAAAGGCTGGCGAATGCTCAGCATAATGCTGGAAATGTAGTTTTCCATGGAGTCTTTAACGGCAAAGCTGATAGCTAACCCCAATACGCCTGCTCCTCCGAGTAGCGTGCTCATCAGCGCTGAGGCTCCAAGAATGTTCAGGGCAAGCAGCAAAGCCAAAAGAATAGTTACCAGCCTGACTGCGTGGCCGGCGAGTTCGGCGAGAAAGGGATTTTTGGTTATCCGTGACCAGAGCGGAGTGTGCCCAGCCAGCCGGTGCCCGGCAAAGGCTACAATAATGAAAGTGGCCAGAGCCACGAGTAATAAAGGCAAGGCTCTCATCCATTCCCGTAGGGAATTTTGTAGTGAATCCCAAAGCGGGTTGAGATTGTCTTGTAAATCCAACGTGCGAACGATTCTGTCGTCAACGGCGATAGCGCCCTCAACCCGCTCAGCCAGCTTCAGTGCTCTTTGGGCTTGAGCTTCGTTGGCAATTTGGCCTGACAAGGCCACAACACCACTGTTGACACCAACCTGTAAGGATTCGAATTGAGGAATTTGTTCAAAAATACTGGTAATGCGTTGCGCAATCAGTTTGTCGCTCTCGGCGCCGGGCTCTATGGCGATGGTGCCAGCTTGCTCACCCTCACCCTGCTGAGCCAGTGCAAGTGAAGGGACCCCTGACGCGAGAAAAAGCGCCAAGGCCAGCAATAGGTGCAGTGGAATGGGAGATGTGGAAGAGCGTTCTGCCATGCTAATCTTTGGTGGTGTCAAAGGCAGCCCCGATTCTGGCGGATTTAGTAGACAGAGGTATGGCTTTTTAGGCCGACTTTAGTGTGTAGCAAAGTTCAACTCAATGCCTGCGTCAACCAGCAAATTGACCGCTTGCGGAATCTAATGCTGTGAGCGCATGAACAATTGTTCATGCTGGGCTGGATATCATTTGCCTTAACAGCAGGCTGTGCCTTGCCTGAGAGGGGGGGCACTGCTAAAGTTGCCGCATCTTTCTGCAACCGCAACTCTTAGGTTGAAACTACACGAATGTTGATTAAAAGACTCCGAGGCTTATTTTCCAGCGACCTGTCCATCGATTTGGGCACCGCCAACACCCTTATTTTCGTGCGTGACCGCGGGATTGTGCTGAATGAGCCATCCGTAGTAGCCATTCGTACCAGTAATTCCCAAAAAATGGTTGCCGCTGTCGGCGCCGAGGCAAAACGTATGCTGGGCCGCACGCCCGGTAACATCACCGCCATTCGTCCCATGAAAGACGGCGTAATTGCCGATTTTGTGGTGACCGAAAAAATGCTTCAGCACTTTATTCACAAAGTGCATGAAAACAGCTTTATTACCCCAAGCCCACGAGTTCTTGTGTGCGTGCCGAGCAAGTCTACCCAAGTAGAGCGCAAAGCCATCCGTGAATCGGCTCTGGGCGCCGGTGCTCGGGAAGTGTTTCTGATTGAAGAGCCCATGGCGGCTGCAATTGGTGCCGGACTACCGGTAGAAGAAGCCAGTGGTTCAATGATCGTGGATGTTGGTGGTGGTACCTCCGAAATAGCTATTATCTCCCTAAACGGCATTGTTTACGCTGATTCAGTGCGGGTGGGTGGTGATAAATTTGATGAAGCCATTGTGACTTACGTGCGCCGTAACTACGGCAGCCTGATTGGCGAAACCACCGCCGAGCGCATTAAACATGAAATCGGTTGCGCGTATGAAGGTTTGGAAATTCTCGAAATTGACGTGCGCGGTCGCAATCTGGCAGAAGGGGTGCCTCGCGCCTTCACACTTAACAGTGAAGAGATTTTGGACGCCCTACAGGAATCATTGGCTCAGATCGTACAGACGGTTAAAAGCGCGCTGGAACAGTCACCACCCGAACTTGCTTCTGATATCGCCGAGCGTGGCATTGTTTTGACCGGAGGCGGTGCATTGTTGCGTGGGTTAGACAAGCTGATCAGTGAAGAAACCGGGCTGCCGGTGATCATCGCAGAGGATCCTCTGACCTGCGTTGCCCGTGGTGGCGGCAAGGCGCTGGAACTTATTGATCAGGGTGGCATTGGAATGTTCTCCCAGGAGGGATAATCCTTTGGGGAGGGATCGCCATTAAAACCATTTTCGTTCAGGGGCCGGTACCGGGCCTCAGGCTTTTGCTCGTTATTATTGTATCGGCGACGTTAATCGTTGCCGATTATCAATTTGACCGTGTAACTCCCATCCGCAGCACTTTGGCAACTGGTCTCACGCCAGTCTATTGGCTTGGCAACGCTCCATATCAATTTAGTGATTGGGTTGCCGGGCTTTTTACCACTCGCGAAGACGTAAAGCAGGAAAACGAAGACCTGAAAGCCCGGCTGCTTATTCTTGAGCGCAGGGCCCTCAAATACGCTGCTTTAGCCTCCGAGAATAACGAACTCCGCCGCTTGATGAATTCCTCGGAACTCCTTGATGACCGGGTTATCGTCAGCGAGGTAGTGGGCGTATCGCCTGACCCTTACTCCCATGAAATCGTTATCAATAAAGGCCGGAGCGATGGCTTGCAAGTGGGGCAAGCCATACTGGATGCCCACGGCCTCATGGGGCAAGTGGTACAGACCAGCCAGATTACCTCCCGCGTACTCCTCGTTTCAGACAGCAGTCACGCTGTTCCGGTTGAGGTTGTGCGTAACGGGCTTCGGGCGATTCTTCTGGGCACTGGCGATTCCGATACTCTTGATTTGGTTCATGTGCCAGACACAGCGGATATCCGGGAAGGAGATCTGTTGGTAAGCTCTGGCCTTGGTGGGCGCTTTCCTAGAGGGTATCCGGTTGCCGAGGTGAGTCTGATCAACAAGGAACCGGGTGAGCCTTTTGTTGCTATACGCGCTCTCCCTAAAGCGCAGCTAACCCAGAGCCGTCTGGTGCTGGTGGTGTTTCCGCCATCAAGCGAATCCCCGGCTGAATCTGAGGCGAATATTGACACGCCTTTTTATATTCCGGCATACGAAACGGCGCAGGAGGGGCAAGGCTGATGCTATCCGTTATCAGTTACCCGGTATTTTTACTGTCCGTGGTTGTATCGCTGGTGCTGAGCATTTCGCTCTTCCCCGTCGGATGGTTTGAATTTCGTCCCGAATGGCTTGGGCTGGTGGTGTTTTACTGGACCTTCCGCACGCCGGCGCAGTTCGGCATATTGCTAGCGTGGTGCTTAGGGTTGCTTCTCGATGTGCTCGAGGCCACTCCTTTGGGCGTGAATGCGCTGGCGATGGGGTTGATAGCCTTTTTGGTTCTCACCATTCACCAACGGTTGCGAATGTATCCAATGCCGCAGCAATGTTTGATGGTGTTTTTGTTGCTGGGTATCAATCAGATGCTGGTTCACTTCCTTAAGCAGATGTTTGGCGGTGAAGAAGCCGGGTTCAGCTATCTTTGGCCCGCGCTCACAAGCGCCTTGCTATGGCCAGTGTTCTGCATACTGATGGATAACATTAACCGGAAGTTGGGTTAGCCATGACATCGATTATTCTCGCCTCAGCATCGCCACGCCGCTCGGAGCTGCTTACGCAGATTGGTGTGGCGTTTTCTGTGCAGCCTGCACACATTGACGAAACGCCACGTGCATCGGAGTCACCGGGTGATTACGTGGAGCGGCTTGCCCGAGAGAAAGCTCTGGCGATTTCAACCGATTTTCCGGGTGAAATTGTTCTTGGCTCCGATACTTCTGTGGTTCTGGAAGGCGCCATTTTGGGTAAACCATCTGACGAGGCTGAGGCCACGACCATGCTGACGCGGCTATCTGGCAAAACCCATCAAGTGATGACAGCCATTGCAGTGACCAAAGGTGAGCACTGTGAATCCCTACTAGTGGTTACAGACGTAAGTTTCCGGGTGTTGGCGCAAGGCGAGATTGCAGCCTACGTATCCACAGGTGAGCCGATGGACAAGGCTGGTAGTTATGGAATTCAGGGGCTTGGTGGTATTTTTGTGAAGCAACTGAAAGGGAGTTACAGTGCTGTTGTTGGGCTGCCGTTGCAAGAAACCGCTGCCTTGCTGGCCAACGCTGGCTGTATTGTATGGAAACACTGGCCGAGTAGTACGGAGAGCCAATCATGAGCGAAGAAATCCTAATCAACGTAACGCCGGTTGAAACCCGGGTCGCCTTGGTTGAGAACGGTATGTTGCAAGAGGCCTACATAGAGCGTGCCAGCCGCAAGGGCATTGTAGGCAATATATACAAAGGCAAGGTTGTGCGCGTGCTTCCCGGTATGGAGGCGGCGTTTGTTGATATAGGGCTGGAGCGTGCGGCGTTTATACATGCCTCTGATGTGGTTCCTAACCAGTCAAGCACAGCCGATTCCAGTGATGGCCCAAAAACCGTTCCCGATATCCGTACCTTGCTTAGGGAGGGCCAATCACTGGTCGTACAGGTCACCAAAGACCCTATCGGAACAAAAGGTGCACGGCTAACCACACAGCTTTCAATCCCATCCCGGTATCTGGTGTTTATGCCAGATGTTAGCCATGTGGGTATTTCACAAAGAATTGAGGATGAAGCCGAGCGCAGCCGATTGAAGGCCCTTGTTGAGGAAGGCGCCGCAGCACACCTGAATATACAGGGGGGATACATCATCCGAACGGCGGCTGAGGCGGCAACGGCTGAAGAGCTGCTCGCCGATATGAACTACCTGCACCACCTGAGCCAGTCCATCCATGACCGCATTGCCAAGGTGCAGGCGCCTGCAGCCGTCTACAAAGACCTGCCCCTGTTCATTCGCACTATTCGGGATCTTATTCGGCCGCAGACCGAGAAGGTGCGCATAGATAGCCGCGAGAGTCACCAGCGGGTTATAGAATTTGTTGATGAGTTTGTCACGGAATTTGCCGATAAGGTGGAATACTACCCGGGTGAACGGCCCATTTTTGATCTTTATTCGGTGGAAGATGAAATACAAAAGGCCCTGAGCCGTAAGGTGCAGCTTAAATCCGGTGGCTACGTGATCATTGATCAAACTGAGGCCATGACTACCATCGACATCAACACCGGTGCTTTCGTGGGGCATCGGAATCTTGAAGAGACGATTTTCAAAACAAACCTTGAGGCCGCCCGGGCGATCAGCCGTCAGCTGCGCCTGCGTAATCTCGGTGGCATTATCATCATCGACTTTATTGATATGGAAGATGTTGAACACCAGCGTCAGGTGCACCGGATGCTGGAAAAAATGCTTGAGCGGGATCACGCCAAAACCAAAATCACCGGTGTGTCTGAGCTGGGATTAGTGGAGATGACGCGAAAGCGAACCACCGAAAGCCTCGGTCAGGTTTTGTGCGAACCCTGTCCAATCTGTGATGGCAGAGGCTTCCTGAAAACCAGCGAAACTGTGTGTTTCGAGATTTTCCGGGAAATTCTTCGGGTAAACCGGGCCTACGATACCGAGAGCTATCTGGTAATGGCATCGCAGAGCGTGGTGGACCGCCTCGTTGATGAAGAGTCCGATAACGTGGCAGATCTCGAAACCTTCATTGCCAAAACTATCCGTTTTCAGGTGGAGCCGTTTTATAGCCAGGAGCAGTATGATGTGGTTTTGCTCTGACTCCGAGGCGACCTATCGGCATAGGGGGTGATTAAACGTGACACCCCGGATGTCTTCTTCCGAACGCCCACCTCCTTTGCCGGAGAACTGCCCGGAAAGCCAACCTGTGCGCTTGATAGCCGTTTTAACCAATGCCGTTTGGTGGCTGCTGCTGGTTGTGCTTGTGCTACTCGCGCTCTACGCGGGCATTGGTCGCCAGCTTACGCAAAATGTGGACGCCTTCCGGGATGACCTTTCCCAAGAACTCTCCACGCGTCTAGGCCACGAAGTCAGGATTGGAAGCCTCTCTTCGCGCTGGTTTTGGCTCGATCCCTCGTTTACCGCTCAAAACATAGAAGTTACCAATCCGGATTCCGGAGTTCGGGTGGTGAGTTTGCAGCATTTAACTATCCGCTTTGATGCGTTGGCATCGTTAATGCGTTTTCGAATCGTGTTTGAGGATTTTGAAGCCGACGGGCTTGAGTTGACACTGAGCCAAATGGATAGCGGTGAAGTGGGAGTTAGGGGTGCCGATTTCCCGGAGCCCCTCAATAACCGCTTTCGCTATTGGTTGGAAGTTGCCGGAAAATGGCTGTCGGATCCTTATATAAAAGTGACTCGGGTGAACCTAGGCATTCGAGATAATCAAGGTCAGCTCCGTCACCTTGATATCCCCCAGCTCGATCTGCGATATCAGCAAGGCTTGTTCCGTGCATCTGGGCGTGCCATGCAATCTGCCACAACCCAACAACTTGCCAGCTTCACCCTTGTTGGAAAACACTTCTTCCGCGGTGATTTCAGTGGCCAGCTTTACCTTGATGTGGATTCTGGTCGCCTGTTTGATGGCTTGATTGACGAATACCAATGGCGAGATATCCGTGTTGAAGGGTTTGATCTGGGAGGTGAAGCCTGGCTGACTTTTCGCAAAGGTATCTTGCAACAAGTCAGTGGCACCGTAAGAACGCCCTACTTGCAGTTGGGCGTTGATGGTGAATCCTTGGCTCCTCTGGAAGATATCGGCGCCCAATTTGGCTGGCGCCGCCATAGTGCTGTGATGGAAAACCCGGACGAGGATAGTGACCGACCAGAGACCATCGGTGAGTGGCACCTTAAACAGCTAGCTTGGACCTGGGATGGGGACGAGGTACCGCCGTTCAGCCTGAAGCTGCTCCCGGAGCCCGGCGGAATAACCATCACCGCCGACGCTTTGCCTCTACGCCCCCTAAGGCGCCTAACTGCCAGACTCCCGATCTTGCCCCCATGGGCCATTGATGCACTGAACGATTATCGCCCAGTGGGTTTTCTGGATGGTATGAAAGTTCGGGTACCGGGGAGTGGAGACAATACGTTTGAATTCTCAGGTCGACTACGGGATTCCGGGGTCGCGGCATACGATGGTGCTCCGGCAGCAGGCGGGGTGAACGGCTTTATATACGTGGATCAGAGTGCCGGATATGTGCGTGCGCGTTCAGGTGTGCAGCCGGTGACTCTATCGTTCCCGGAGTTGTTCAGCGGCGAATGGGCTTTCCCCGAGTTGTCTGCCACGGTCGCCTGGCGTCTGGATGGCCCGATAACCCGGGTTTATGCAGATGACATACGCCTGAGCTATGGCGAACGTACCCGTTTGCGCGGTGCTTTCGATCTCAGGCTAGATGAACAAGGCGAAGACAACCTCGGTCTTCGTGTGGGTGTCGAGAATGGTGAGGCTTCTATGCTATCGGCCTTCGTTCCACAAAAAGTGGTGGATGAAGGGCTTTATGAGTGGCTAACCACAGCCATCACGAAAGCCGATGTAACATCAGGTGTTTATTATGGGCACGGCCAAATCGGCGAAAATTCCCCCTCGGGCTCCTTTGTATCCTCCATGTGGTATGAGTTTGAGAGCGCCACTGTTCGATACGACGACCAATGGCCGGAGGTGACGGATGCAACAGGGCGCGTTGATGTACAGAACGGCGACACTTTGGTGTCTCTGGCGACTGGGACAACCGGAGGCTTGGCGCTGGAGCCAAGTACCGTAGCGGTTACCCCTGAAAAAGAGGGTGCGCTGGTGCGCGTGGATGTTTCAGCGCCGGTGCCGGCCAATGCCATCGTGTACTGGATGGCTAACACCCCTTTTGGCGATATGGCTGGTACCGAGGCCGCTAATTTGAAGTATGGCGGTAGCTACAAACTCGATCTAGCCATTGACCTGCCGCTTAAAGACAAGGCACCCCCAGTGGTCGAGGCGAATATACGCACAAGGGATGGCTCGATAACTTATCCCAATGCAGATCTGCGCTGGGACAGAATCTCCGGTGGTCTGACTTACCATTCTTTAAAAGGCTTTTCGGGAGCACCCTTGCGAGCAAACTTTCTTGATGAGCCAGTGAGTGTCGCGCTCAGTCAGCCCGGAGCTGCAAGTGCGCTACGGATCGAGCAAATCGGTATTCTGTCTGTTCCTAGCGTACTCCGCATGGCGGGTATGGACGACCAGAACTCGAACGGCGGTGATTCCGGTAGCGGCCAGTACGGGCTTAAAGGTACTTTTGAATACTCTGCACAACTGGATATTTCGGAGGAAAGGCCCCCGCGTTTAACGGTTCGTTCCAATCTGGAAGGCCTAACTATCGATTGGCCAGAACCTTTTTCCAAAGAGGCAAGTCAGGCCGCACCTCTGGTCGCCGAGATAGATACTGAGTCGGACAGAGGGCTAGGCATTTCGGGTACCTGGGAGAACCGTGGGACCTTTGAGTTGTTGTGGAAGGATTCTGGGGTTCAGCTGACCTTAGAAGAGCTTTATTTAGGGGGGCAAACCCTTACAAACATAGAGCTAGAGGCTCTTGATTTGGGCGACCGCTGGGTTTTAAGTACCATTTCAGAGCGGGCGATTGGCCGGGTTGATATTCCTGATGATCGAAGCCTGATCACCGCCGATTTTGCCGCAGTGCGTTTAGTGCGGGACGAAACCGCAGCAAAGGAAGCCCCAGAACTGTTAACCATAGAGCAGCAACTGGAAGCCTTTCGCTCTATGGATATCGGAAGCTGGCCAGATGTGGATATCGCGATCTCCGATCTGCGCCTTAACGATGAAAGCCTTGGGCGCTGGTCTTTCCACATACGGCCCGAGCACCAGAGGCTCAACATAACCGGCATCGAAGGTCGACTCAAATCGATTAGGCTGCTGGGCGATATGTCATGGAGTGTGGTGGATAACCGTGAGACCAGTCAGTTTGCCGGTTCGATCACTGGTGGCGCGCTGGCAGATCTTGGCGAGCTGTTTGATGCCGAAGTGCCACTCTCCAATAAACAGACCAATATTGAATTGGATTTGGCTTGGCCCGGGCGCCCGGACGAGTTTGAGCTTGCGAGCCTAAGCGGAAATGTCAGCTTTCGTTTAGATGACGGAGTCATTCTGGAGAGCAACAATAGCGCGCAGGTGTTTAGGATATTCAACCTGCTTAATGCCGATACGCTTTGGCGTAGGCTAAAGCTGGATTTCTCTGATTTGTATGAACGGGGTGTCGCCTTTGATGCCATCTCGGGTCATGCTCGCCTTGAAGATGGTCTTCTGACGATGAACCCGGAGCTGCAGGTGGTAGGACCTTCAGGTGCTTTCAAACTCAGCGGAAGCACCAGTCTCGCCCAAGAGGTATTTGATATGCGGCTGGTTGTGGTATTGCCGCTCACCCAAAACCTGCCCTTGGCTGCCTTGCTCATGGGAGCCAGCGCGCCCATTGGAGGCGCGCTGTTTGTGCTGGACAAGGTACTGGGTGATCCTCTCAGTAGGCTTACAAGCGCCACCTATAACGTGACGGGAACCTGGGACGACCCTTTGGTGGATCTACGCAGCGTATTCGATACGGGTGATTAACCGGCTGGCGCTCGCAGAATCAGGCCTCCGCTTCGTCGACGCACTCTCGTAAGTAGCGGAATAGCTTGCGGGCTTGTCCGGTATTTTTCTGTTTTTCCATATCCTTGCGCGCATTGCGAACAAGATTGCGTAGGTGCTGTATGTCAGCGTCGGGGCAGTAATTGAAGAATTCGCCAGTTACCGAGTCGCCCTCAGCAATCATGCGGTCGCGCCAGCGCTCAGCCAAGTGGTGGCGGCGCGTGTGTTCCTCGCTCCCCGAATCGAAAGCATCAATAGCCCGCTCTACCGCCTCGGGATCGTCTTCTTGCCGGATAATTTTACCAATGTACTGCAGGTGGCGGCGCTTGGCCTCGTTTTGCTTGATCCTTCGAGACTCCTCAATAGCGCTTCGAAGCGTGTCACTGATGGTCAGAGTATCAAGCTGCTCGTTACTCAGCTCCAGCATGCGCTTGCCAATGCCTTGGAGTGCATGCATATCCCGTTTAAGTTGAGACTTGCTTGGCCCCGAGTATTGCGGTGCCTCGTCATCTTGGTGGTCGTCGATCATGATTTCATCCAAATTTGCCGATTCAGGCGTAAAAAATGGTCGCAAGGCCGAGAAAAGACATAAACCCGACCACATCTGTGACGGTTGTCAGTATAACGCTACCTGCCAGTGCCGGGTCGATGTTACGGGATTTTAGGAACAATGGCAGTACTGTACCCACTAGCGCCGCGGCAACGAGATTAAAAATCAATGCAGCGGCAATAATGGCGCCTATCGTTAGATCCTGAAACCAGATGGTGGCTGCCGCTGCCACCACGCCAGCCCAGAGCATTCCGTTGAGAATAGCGGAAAGAAACTCTCGGTTCAGTAGCCAGCCCACGTTGGTGCCGCTGATCTGGCCAACAGCCATGCCTCTAATCACCAGTGTTAAGGTCTGGCTACCGGCGATTCCGCCCATGCTCGCCACAATGGGCATGAGCACTGCTAGAGCAACCACCTTCTCAATCGTGTCTTCAAACAGTCCAATCACGGCAGAAGCAATAAAAGCAGTTAGCAGGTTAACACCCAGCCAGACGGCCCTGCGGCGGGTTGTTTTCCAAACGGGCGCGAAGGTATCTTCGTCATCATCAAGACCGGCCATACTCAACAACGAATGATCTGCGTCTTCCCGAATAACATCTACCACGTCATCGATGGTGATTCGGCCTAGCAGGTGACCTTCTTGATTCACCACCGGCGCGGAGATAAGGTCATAGCGTTCAAACAGAGTGGCTACTTTGGTATCCGAAAGTGTGACGGGTATGGGTTCAATGTCGGTATCCATTACCTCGCGAACGGTGGCCGCCTGATTGGAAACAAGCATTTTGGTGATAGGCAGCATACCGATGAACTCGTCGCGTCGGCTTACCACAATCAGGCTGTCGGTCATCGGGGGCAGCGCGCGGTGGCGACGAAGGTAACGTAATACGACGTCAATGCTGATATCAGGCCGGACAGTGATGGTGTCCGTATTCATCAGGCCGCCGGCAGTGTCCTCCGGGTAGGATAGGACTTCCTCAACCCGCTGCCGGTCCTGATCATCCATGGTGTCCAGAACTTCTTGGATGACTTTGTCTGGCAGCTGTTGCAGAAGGTCGGCGAGATCGTCCGACTCGAAGTCTTCAATGATATCTGCCAGTTCCTGAGCGTTCAGTCGGCTCAGGTATTCGGCCCGAATATCCTCGTTAAGATACTGAAGAACGTCGCCTTCCAGCTGCTTATCGACCAGATTCCAGAGCAGGGCTCTCTGGCGTGGTGGCGATGATTCCAGTAGGTGGGCAATATCGCTGGGGCTCAGGCCGCCGTTGAGAATACGGGCAACCTGCTTCAGCGCACCACTATCTAGCGCTTCACTGAGTGAGCGTAAACGTTGGCGGGCTTGGCTTTTTTCCAGAATATCGGACATGAATCACCTGCAGTCAGAAAACGCCTGTATTATAACGAAGTTAGCCGGTGCAAGTGAGAAAGAGTTAGAGGAATGTATCTGAGAAAAGGGGCAGGGTGGTGCAAAAAAGAGCGGTTTACTCGCCTTCGCCGAAATAGTCAGTAATCAATTCAGATAAGGCTTCAATAGCTTTTTGCTCATCTGGCCCATCGGCCACCAATTCCACTTCGGTACCTTTGCTGGCGGCGAGCATCATCACCTGCATGATATTTTTTGCATCCACCTCGCGGCCTTTGCCGCAAACCTTCACGGAGCTGTCGAACTTTGAAGCGGTGGCCACCAATTTCGCAGTAGCCCGAGCGTGTAGGCCAAGTTTGTTAATAATAACAATGGGGTGACGTATCACGGTATATCAGACCTCGTTCCGGTCCTGCAGGTGGGGCAATTCGGTATGGCGTACTTGCACGTTGCTGGAGTGCTCGCGGAAGTGCTGTCCCAACTGCTCGCAGATATACACAGATCGGTGTTGGCCGCCGGTACAGCCGATAGAAATGGTCATGTAACTGCGATTGCTGTCGGCGAAGGATGGTATCCAGTTTTCCAGAAACGCAATCAGGTCATTCACCATTTTACGGCTAGCGGATTCGTTCTCGAGAAACTCGATAACCGATTGGTCCAAGCCTGTAAACTTGCGCAAGCTGGTGTCCCAGTAGGGGTTGGGCAAACACCGTACATCAAATACGTAATCCGAATCCAGAGGCACACCGTGTTTAAACCCGAAGGACTGGAACAGTAGCGCCAGCTCTTGGTCTTTTCGGCCAGCAACTCGTTGCTTCACCATATCCCGAAGCTCATACATCGACAGACCTTTGGTGTTGATGTACAAATCTGAGAGCTTCGAAAGCGGTTCGAGCAGATCTTTTTCGTTGGTAATGGCTTCTCTCAAGGAAGTCTTGTCGTCGCTCAACGGGTGTTTCCGCCGTGTAGCGTGGAATCGTTGCAGCAGAGACTGCTCGTCGGCGTCAAGATAGATGATCTCTACCTGAATCTCTTCTTTGCGGAGCTTACGGTAGATTTCCTCAAAATTAGCCAACTCACCAGACAGATTACGGGCATCAATGCTGACGGCCATCTTGTCAAGCCGCCCTGGCGCGCTCTGGTTTGCGGCTTCCCGTGTAAGAGGGAATAGAAGCCCAATAGGTAAGTTATCAATGCAGTAGAATCCCAGATCCTCCAGCACGTGAAGAGCGGTACTCTTGCCGGAGCCGGACCGGCCACTGACGATGATCAGCTTCATAGTGAAACAGCCTGTTGCCAGAGTGAATATCAGCCGCTTGTTGCGGTCATGCGTTGGTAAAGCGTTTGCGCATCTTCGCACTGCCGAAGACTGTCGCAGAACGTGCGCTCGTTGAATTTTTCGGCGAGCTGGCTTAGTAACTCAAGGTGCTCGCTGGTGGCTTCTTTGGGCACAACAAGTGCAAATATAAGATCCACTGGTTGGTTATCGATTGCATCAAAATCAACGGCCTCTTCCAGGGTCATCAGTACGCCGATGACTTGCTCAAGCCCTTCTAGACGACAGTGGGGAATCGCAATCCCCTGGCCGATGCCGGTGCTACCAAGCCGCTCGCGAGCAATCAGATTGTTGAAAATCTGTCCTTCGCTGACAACATCGTTGTGCTGGCGAATCTGCTCGGCAATGAATTCCAGAACCCGCTTTTTGCTAGATGCGGGTACCTTGCATAGCGTCAGTTCCGGCGCAAGGATATTGTCTATTGTTAGGGATGTGTCGCTCATGAATCGACCGCGCTTCCGTTAAAAAAGCTGCGACACGTTGCCCGCGCCGCAGCCTGATTAGATGACATGCCTGAAAACTATCGCCTAGCGGGCGGTGTTTCCCTGCATCCTGTCCAAATTTTTCTCTTTATGCTTGATGATCTGTCGATCAAGCTTGTCGACGAGGCCATCGATTGCCGCATACATATCTTCACTTTCAGCTTTTGCGTGGATTTCACCACCCACCACGTGGAGCGTCGCATCCGCAATCTGTCGAACCTTATCCACTTCCAGTGTTACCTGGCAGTTACTAATGTGGTCGAAGTGCCGCTCAAGTCGTTCAAGTTTTTCAGCTACATAGTCTTTCAGGGCTGGAGTCAATTCTACGTGATGGCCTGAAATGTTGAGTTGCATAGACGTCTCCTATTGTCATCCGTTCCGGCTCTAGTGGCCGGCCTGAGTGCCGGAGCATGGCTGCACCAGCGAAAAATCCACGTAAATCTATTTTCGGTGCCGGGTTTAAACCAGTCGCTTGCGCTCATTGGAAGGCGGAATGTGCATCGCCTCGCGGTATTTTGCAACCGTGCGACGCGCCACCTTAATACCCTGTTCCCCCAGCATGGCTGCAATTTTGCTATCACTCAATGGCTTTTTCGGTGTTTCTGCCGCGATCAACTTTTTGATCATTGCACGGATAGCCGTTGATGAGCACTCTCCACCTTCATCGGTACTGACGTGGCTGGAGAAAAAGTACTTCAACTCGAATACCCCCCTGGGTGTGTGCATGTATTTCTGTGTGGTTACACGGGAAATAGTCGATTCATGCATTTCCACAAGCTGGGCGATATCCGAGAGGATCAGTGGCTTCATTGCTTCTTCGCCGTGATCCAGAAAACCTTGTTGATATTCAACAATTCGGGTTGCAACTTTCAACAAGGTTTCGTTTCGGCTTTGCAGGCTTTTGATAAACCATTTTGCCTCCTGAAGCTGATCGCGCAGGTAAGTATTGTCAGCACTGCTGTCCGCTCGCTTTATTAATGAAGCATAGCTGGCATTTACGCGTATGCGTGGTGCAATTTCAGGATTTAGCTCGACTCGCCAGCGGCCATTGTGTTTGCGCACAATAACATCTGGAATGACGTAGTCCGGCTCAGTGCGGTCAATGATGTCTCCCGGGCGAGGGTTGAGGCTGGTTATCAGCGCGAGTACGTCGCGTAGCTGGTCTTCTTTTAGGCGGCTGCGGCGCAGTAGTTGGGCGTAGTCTCGGTTGCCTAGAAGGTTTATGTAATGAGTGATGACCAGTCGCGCCTGAGCAAGATAAGGGGTTTCTGGGGGTAGTTGGTTCAACTGAATTAGCAGGCAGTCCTGGAGGTTTCGGGCGAAGACCCCGGGTGGATCAAAGTACTGCAGCCTACGTAATACGGCCTCCACTTCATCCAGCTCCAGAGGGTCTGCCTCTGTATCGTCCGACAGCCCGCTGTAGATTTCCTCTACTGGGCTCGTGAGGTAGCCTTGCTCGTCTACGGCGTCCATGAGCGCATGGGCAATGGCTTGATCACGCTCGCTCAAAGGCGTTAGGTTTAGCTGCCACTCAAGATGGTCCCTAAGGGTTTCGCTAGGAGAGTTCCGGGTCTCGAAATCGTGATCGCTTTCGTCTTCGTTGCGCGCTGCCGGGGCAGGGGCAGACTGATAAATATCGTCCCAGGCAGTGTCAACGGGAAGGTCGTCTGGAATGGTGTCGGGAATGTCGTTCTCAGATTGCCAGTCAGGGCCGTTTTCGCTCTCGTCCCAGTCTGAGCCGGATGCATCTGTTACCGGTTCAGATGAGCTCTCGTCCGAGGCTTGGTCCTGATTCTGCTCGCCGTCGGCAGCAGGCATATCGACTTGATCGTCGTCCTCTTGGGATTCCAGCAGGGGATTGGATTCCAGAGCTTGCTGGATTTCCTGCTGAAGGTCGAGTGTCGATAACTGTAGAAGCCTGATCGCCTGCTGCAGCTGGGGCGTCATTGTCAGGCTCTGACCCAGCTTTAATTGTAATGAGGCTTTCATAACCATTGCTCAGGATCCGTCACTTATACCCGCTCCGAATTTCTTGCATTGGCAAAAAATCTTTGTATGTCGGCTACTTGCCGCCAATTAAGTATACTCTAGCAAGTTCTCTGCCGAGTTTACTTGCTCCGGGTCAGCAAAACAATCGAGCGGTCGTTCTGTCGTAACGAAAATCTAGCCTAAAGGCGAAACTCGTCGCCAAGATAGACTTCTTTAACCAGTTGGTTGGCAAGAATGGTTTCGGAGTTTCCAGAGGCGATAATGTGCCCGCCAGAGACAATATAGGCGTTCTCGCAAATATCCAGCGTTTCCCGAACGTTGTGGTCGGTTATCAACACGCCAATGCCTTTGTCCCGCAAGTGCCGGATAATTTGTTTGATGTCGCTTACGGAGATGGGATCTACGCCTGCAAATGGTTCATCCAGCAGAATAAAGGCAGGCTCCATTGCCAAGGCCCGGGCAATCTCTACACGTCGCCGTTCACCGCCAGAAAGTGCCATACCTAGACTGTCGCGGATATGGGTAATATGGAACTCTTCCAGTAGTTGTTCAAGCTTGCTCAAACGCTCGGCCCGAGTGAGTTTTTTGCGGGTTTCCAAAATCGCCATAATGTTGTCCCGCACTGACAGCTTACGGAACACCGAGGCCTCTTGCGGCAGATAGCCAATCCCTTTGCGTGCCCGCCCATGCATGGGGAGAGGTGTAATATCTTGGCTGTCGATGGTTATACGGCCGTTATCAGCGTTTACTAGCCCTACAATCATGTAGAAACATGTGGTTTTGCCTGCACCATTAGGGCCAAGCAGGCCGACGATTTCACCGCTGCGAATTTCCAACGAAACGTCGATAACCACCTTTTTTTGCTTGTAGCTTTTCGCCAGATTGCTCGCTCTGAGAACTGCCATCGGATTCCTGTTTGCTGTGATCAGCTGTTATTGGGTGGAGCCGGAACTGTTGCCGCGGGGCTGGATAATCATCTCGACCCGGCCCGAGCCGCCACCGCTATTCTCGCCGCCCTCTGCGGTAACCACGCGTTGCTCGGTGTCATAGCGAATAATATCGCCACGGAATATATTGCCATTCTGCTCAATGACAGCACCTCGTTCAAAGATGAGCTGCTTGTCAGTGGCGGACCAGACAATGTTTCGGGCTCTGGCATCGGTTTCGCCTTCGCCGCCGACAACCGGTTGCTGGTAGCGGGCAGGGGAACCGTTAGCCTCGATTCGATTGAGGCCCTCGGCGCTGCGGTACAGAACGACCCGCTCGGCAGTAAGCCGGGTATTGCCCTGTGCCAGTTCAACCGCCCCGGTGTAGGTGGCTATGCCCTGACCGTCATCCAACCGGGCGTTGTCAGCGCTGACCGTGATTGGCTGATCGGAATCAAGATCAAACGCCATTGCAGAGCTGGCAAGGCCTACGGCCAGAAAGGCCGCCACAAGCTTGCGCATAAGATTATTGAGCGGTTTCATAGCGTCCTTTTACCTGAGAGTTGAGCTCCAGAATTCGTTCGTCGATCCACGCCTTCATCCCTGTCGCACTTGTAGTGCCAACACTGTCTGTAATTTCAACCGGGTCGCCGGTGTAAACAGTGCCTTTTTTGTTGTCTAACGTAAGGCTTTCGGTTTTGAGTGTGGCTTCCCGGTCTCCAATTGTTCGCACCACATTAACCTTGCCGGTGAGATAAAGCAGGTCTTCGTTTTGCCGTAGCTTACCGTTTTCAGCATTCAGAACCCACGGCCCCTCTCCGGTGGTGCCAAACAGTTCTGCTCTGGGAAACTCCATGGTGGCCACATTTCCCTCTTCAAACTGCTCTATGCGTGGGCTTGTAAAGACGATCTTACGGTTGCCAACTTCATCGTATGATGTGTAGCTGCCATTGATGACAAAACCGTCTGGCTCTGCATCACCCCGGAGCTTTTTTGCATCACTGTAGCTACTAAGCGGTGGTTCATCGCCTTGCCAAAGCAGAAAAAAAGTAGCGGCAACGGTTATTGCCAAGCCTAGCATGCGCAGTCTTGGCTTATTTGCCAGAGCCAATTTTGACAGGCGGCTACGTTTGGCATTTTCTGCCATGCTTATGGCTCCAAATACGGTGACAGGGCTTTGCTTAGGTGCCCTCCGGCTGTCAACAGCAGGTCGCAGAGTTCGCGCACTGCACCATGGCCTCCGCTAGCCTGAGTGCAGTAATCCGCATGCTCTTTGATCAGCCAATATCCGTTGGGTACCGTCACCCCTAAGCTGGCATAACGAATGGCGGGTAAGTCCGGTAGATCGTCGCCCATGTAGGCAATGGCTTCCGGTGCAAGTTTTAAAACGCTGGCCAGCTCTTCAAGTGCGACCTTTTTGTCTTCACGCCCTTGCATTAAATGGGGGATTTTTAGGTCTGACATGCGCTTTTCAGTTAAGGGCGAGCTGCGGCCGGTAATGACCGCCACGGTGATCCCGGCGGCCATTAGCTGCTTCAGGCCAAGCCCATCCAGAATATTGAAGCCTTTGAGTTCGTCACCTGTGGCGCTGAAGTAGACCGTGCCATCACTCATGATACCGTCAACGTCTAAAGCAAGCAGCTTGATGGCTGCCGCTTTCACAAGTAGCGGTGCTGGCCAGATATCTTCCAGCGGGCTTTTTAGTTCTGCCATGGTGTTGCCCTTTTGATGTGTATTGCTCAGATAACACCGGCGCGTAGCAGGTCATGCATGTTGATGGCACCGACCAAGGCACCACTTCCGTCAGTGACAGGGAGCGCGCTGATTTTTAAGCCTTCCATAATGTTGAGCGCTTCGGCAGCCAGTTGGTCCGCTTGAATGGTTTTGCCATTTTGAGTCATTACATCCCGAATGGGGGTAGTGTGAACGTCAATGGATTTATCAAGTGTGCGGCGAAGATCGCCGTCTGTGAAAATTCCGGTCATGGTGCCGGTGGCGCTCACTACCGTGGTCATGCCCAGACCCTTTCGGGATATCTCCAGCAAAGCACCGCTCAGGGTAGTGTCTTCATCAACCATGGGAATTCGGTCGCCAACGTGCATGATATCTGACACTCGTAACAGAAGTTTCCGCCCCAGACTACCTCCCGGGTGCGAGAACGCAAAGTCCTCTGCGCTGAACCCCCGAGCATCAAGCAAAGCTACCGCTAAAGCATCGCCCATTACCAGCGTAGCAGTGGTGCTGGACGTCGGCGCCAAGCCAAGCGGGCAAGCCTCTGTTTTAACGCTGACATCCAAATTTGCGACCGCTTCTTTAGCCAGTGTGGAATCCGGATTGCCTGTCATGCTGATTAAGGGGGCGCCCATTCGTTTAATAAGTGGCAAAATGGTAACTACTTCGCTGGTGTTGCCGCTGTTCGAAATGGCAATAACCACGTCTTGGCTGGTAATCATTCCCATGTCGCCGTGGCTGGCTTCCCCTGGGTGAACAAAAAAAGACGGGGTGCCGGTGCTGGCAAGTGTGGCCGCAATCTTGTGGCCAATGTGGCCGGATTTACCCATACCCGTAACAACAACCCGGCCTCTACATGCCATGATAACTTCACAGGCACGTACAAAATGATGGTCTACGCGGTTTTCTAGCGCGCTAATGGCGTCACGCTCAATGCGTATGGCCTGAAGTGCAGAGTTCCGGAAATCCTGTGCTTTTAGATCAGTCATTGGGCGAAGGGCCTGCTTTCTCGTTAATGCTTTCTGTTTGAAAGACGGGAGCGCGATTCGGTTGAAGGAGTATAACATTTCCCGCGGGTTGAGCAGTTCGGTTCCGGTAAGTTCGGTGAAATTGATCATTGCTATCAATTCATTTTGGGAACCATAGATTGAGCTTGAAGGCTCCTTGGCATAATGTAGCCGCTCCCCCAAAGCTAAGAGTGATCGATTCAATAGGAAGTTCCGGGGTGGAAGCAAAGGACTTAAAGGTAAGAGCTATGGGTTTGGGTTCGTACATATCATTAAAAGACGTTGTGTTTTCCCGCTCTGGTCGCCGAATTTTTAACGGTGTGACTGTTGATATTCCCCGTGGAAAAATCACTGCTATTATGGGGCCAAGTGGCAGCGGAAAAACCACTTTGCTACGCCTGATAGGTGGCCAGTTACGGCAAGATTCCGGGAGCTTGACGGTGGATGGCCACGCTATCTCCGAACTCCGCCGCAAGGAGCTTTATAAGTTTCGGGAAAAAATGGGCATGCTGTTTCAAAGTGGAGCGCTGTTTACTGATTTGAGCGTTTACGAGAACGTGGCCTTCCCGATGCGAGTGCACACCAAGCTGCCGGAAGACATGATAAACGACATAGTGTTGATGAAGCTCGAAGCCGTTGGACTGCGCGGTGCTCGCAAGCTTATGCCTTCGGAACTTTCCGGCGGTATGAACCGGCGCGTGGCACTTGCTCGTAGTATTGCGCTGGATCCTGAGTTGATTATGTACGATGAGCCCTTTGCCGGGCAGGACCCGATTGGCATGGGTGTGCTGGTAAAACTCATTCGCGATCTCAACAGCTCCATGGGGCTTACCAGCGTTCTGGTCTCTCACGATGTTAAAGAATCTCTTAGTATCTGCCACTACGCTTGCATTATTGCGGACGGAAAAGTGATCGGAACCGGAACGCCCGAAGAGCTTCAGGCGCACCCGTCAGAGCAGGTGCAGCAGTTTTTGAATGGGCATCCTGACGGCCCTGTACCGTTCCATTACCCATCTTCGGCAGCCACCGAAGACTTCGGGCTAGCCGGAGGTGCTTCGTGATTGACAGAATCGCGTCCTTCGGGCGCAGCAGTATAGGCTTTGTTATTTCAATTGGGCGCGCTGGCCAGTTTCTAGGAGGAGTACTTTCAGGCATTCCTCGCCCGGTAACGGGCTTCCCGCTTTTGTTGAAGCAGTTGTATTCGGTTGGCGTGCTTTCGCTGGCTATCATTGTTGTTTCCGGCTTATTTATCGGTATGGTGCTCGGCCTTCAGGGCTACACCATACTCAGTGATTTTGGCTCCGAAGCCGCTATCGGCCAGATGATTGCGCTTACCTTGGTGCGGGAACTCGGGCCCGTGGTGACGGCATTGCTATTTGCTGGCCGTGCAGGTTCTGCGCTGACTGCTGAAATCGGCCTAATGAAAGCCACGGAGCAGCTCTCCAGTATGGAAATGATGGGTGTGGACCCATTGCGCCGGGTTATCGCCCCAAGACTCTGGGCGGGTTTCATAGCCATGCCCGTATTGGCTATCATTTTTTCAATGGTAGGTATTTGGGGTGGCATGCTGGTTGGCGTTGAGTGGCTTGGTGTTTTTGAAGGCTCCTACTGGGGAAACATGCAGGCCTCTGTGGACTTCCGGGATGATGTTATAAATGGCGTGATAAAAAGCATTGTCTTCGGTTTTGTTTGTGCCTGGATTGCTGTTTACCAAGGCTACGACTGTGTGCCCACATCTGCGGGAATCAGCTCGGCTACCACAAAAACGGTGGTCTATTCCTCGCTGGCTGTGTTGGGTCTGGATTTTGTGCTGACTGCCGTAATGTTCGGCAACTTCTGATTAACGATTGACGAGATAACACCGGGAGCCGGTAATGACACAAAGAACAACGGACATCGCAGTTGGGCTGTTTATGCTTGCCGGTTTGGCTGCGCTACTGTTTTTGGCGCTGCAGGTAAGTGGGTTATCACCCAAGTCGGCCAAAAGCACCTACACCGTTTATGCTGACTTTAACGATACCGGCGGTATCACGCCCCGTGGCAGGGTTTCTATGGCAGGTGTAACGGTAGGTAGTATCGACTCTATTACTCTGAACAAAGAAACCTTTCAGGCGCGGGTTGCCATGTCTATTCACGGCGAGGTGGATAACATTCCGGCGGATAGCGCTGCAGTAATACGTACATCCGGTTTGCTGGGTGAACAGTACATTGATATATCCATTGGCGGTGACATGGACTCCCTCGAACCGGGCGATACGTTTTACGCCACTCAGTCTGCCATGAACATTGAGCGACTGATCAGCAATTTTGCGTCTGGCAAATAAGCCAGTTGAGTACCAGAACAGGAGAAGCCCGATGATTGCATTAACACAACGATTTCTTTTCGCCCTGACACTGATGGCGTTTTGTGTGGCATCAGTTCAGGCCGGTCCGGAAGAAGATTTACAACAGTACGTAGACGAAAATACCCAACGGTTGGTGGAAAAGCTCATGGCTGAGCGCGGCCTTTATGAGCGAGACCCGGAAGCGTTTTACCAAAACATGGATGACGCGCTGGAAGGTTTTGTTGATTTTCGCCGAATCGCGGCCCGGGTTATGGGTCGTTATGCACGTCAAACGACCCCTGAGCAGCGGGATGAGTTTGTGGCTAAATTCAAACGCAGCTTATTCGATAGCTACGCTCAGGCGCTGGTGAGCGCTGAAGATTTTAAGATCAATGTGAACGATGCCGCGATTAACCCTCAGGACGGCAACCGCGCGTCTGTGGCCATGGAGGTGATCACCGCTTCTGGAAATCGCCATGCAGTGACTTATTCCATGTATCGCAAAGAAGGTAGTAAGTGGATGATGGAAAATGTGATTGTTGAAGGGGTGAATATCGGGCTTGCCTTCCGGGACCGCTTTACCCAAGAGATGGAAGCCAACCGTGGACAGGTTCAGGTTGTGATTGAAGGGTGGAGTGACGCCGTGAAATCACTCAATCTGGAAGATGAAGTGAATAAGTCATGAGCACTGACTACCCAAGTGTGCAGCTAGAGGCAGGCGTACTGTCTGTCTCCGGCGCAATCGATGCCCACAATGTGACGCCACTGCGAGCAGAGGGCGAACGCTTGATTGCAGCCACCAGCGAGGGGGTGGTGGTGGATCTGGCGGGCTTGGCTACGACTCACAGCGTTATCCTTTCAATGCTTCTTTGCTGGGCTCGATTGGCGGAAAAGCAGGGCGTTTCTCTATCATTCACTGGCGCTCCTGATCGTCTCGTTTCGCTTGCCGCTTTGAGCAACCTCGCGGATTGGTTACAATCCCGCCCCTGATTTCATAAATACCTGAGGATTTACTATGGACGCCACCGAAGTCACCCAGTTGGTCAAACAAGCACTGCCTGATTGCGACGTGCAGGTGCAGATCGACGGTAACCATTACATGGTGGTTGTTATAGGTGAGGTTTTTGAAGGTCTGTCGAGCATAAAGCGGCAGCAACTGATCAACAAGGCGCTATTCCAGCAAATTCTGGATGGCACTATTCACGCTCTTCACCCGAAACCTTTTACACCGGCTGAATGGGCTGCGCGCCAGAGCTGAGCTGCTCGCACACGACAGGATTATTATTGTGGATAGACTTTTAATCCGGGGCCGCAAGCCTCTGGACGGCGAAATCCGGATTTCGGGCGCCAAAAACGCCGCGCTCCCAATCCTTGCTGCAACCTTGCTGGCAGATGAGCCGGTAACGATTGGCAACCTGCCGCATCTGCACGACGTTACCACCATGATCGAGCTGCTGGGCCGCATGGGCGTGGATTTGATGATTGATGAGAAAATGAGCGTGGAGATACACGCCAATACCATCACCCAGTTCCACGCACCCTACGAACTCGTCAAGACGATGCGTGCCTCTATTTTGGTTCTTGGTCCGTTAGTGGCGCACTTTGGTGAAGCGGAAGTGTCTTTGCCAGGCGGCTGTGCTATCGGCAGTCGTCCGGTGAATCTGCACATCCAAGGCCTTGAACAAATGGGCGCGCAGATCAAGGTAGAGAACGGCTATATCAAGGCAAAGACCAACGGCCGCTTAAAGGGTGCACACATCTTCATGGATGTGGTGACGGTAACCGGTACTGAAAATCTATTGATGGCTGCAACCCTTGCTGACGGCAAAACCATTCTTGAGAATGCTGCCCGCGAGCCAGAAGTGGTGGATTTGGCCGAGTGCTTGATTGCCATGGGTGCGAAGATTACCGGTCATGGTACTTCGACCATTGAAATTGAAGGCGTTGAGCGTCTGCACGGTTGTCATTACAACGTGCTCCCAGACCGTATCGAAACCGGTACCTATCTCGTGGCAGCGGCTGCAACGGGTGGCCGGGTAAAATTGAAAGATACGCGTGCAGATCTCTTAGACGCAGTGTTGCTCAAACTGGAAGAAGCTGGCGCTCACATCACTTCTGGTCCCGACTGGATTGAGCTGGATATGAAAGGCCAACGGCCAAAGGCAGTCAACATTCGTACTGCGCCTTATCCGGCTTTTCCAACCGATATGCAGGCTCAATTCGCTGCCATGAACGCCATAGCGGAAGGTACAGGCACCATCATCGAAACTGTATTCGAGAACCGCTTCATGCACTTGCAAGAGCTGACTCGCATGGGTGCTGATATCACTCTTGAAGGTAACGCAGCCATTATTAAGGGTGTTGAGCACCTTACAGGTGCGCCAGTTATGGCGACGGATTTGCGCGCCTCCGCTAGCCTTGTTATCGCAGGCCTTTTGGCCGACGGAGATACGATTATTGACCGTATCTACCATATTGACCGCGGTTACGAGTGCATTGAAGAGAAACTGCAACTGCTGGGTGGAAGCATCCGCCGTTTGCCAGCGTGACAGACACAAACGGGAAACCGGAAGGACGCATGACAGATTCCATTACCATCGCCTTGTCGAAGGGGCGAATCCTGGAAGAAACTCTGCCATTACTGGCGGAAGCCGGGATTGAGCTAGTTGATGATATTAAAAAATCCCGCAAACTGGTGTTTCCCACCACTGATCCTAATGTGCGGGTGCTTATTCTTCGCGCAACCGATGTGCCTACTTATGTACAGTACGGTGGTGCGGATTTAGGTGTAACGGGTAAAGATGTGCTGATGGAGCATGGCGGTGAAGGGCTTTATGAGCCACTGGATCTGAACATTGCCCGTTGTCGTCTGATGACGGCTGGGCCAAAGGGCGGAACGCCCCCTGCCGGGCGCATCCGTGTGGCAACCAAGTTTGTTAATATGGCCCGCCGGTATTATGCGGCGCAGGGTCGGCAGGCGGATATCATCAAGCTGTATGGTGCGATGGAGTTGGCGCCGATTTTGGGTCTGGCTGACGAGATAGTTGATATCGTGGATACCGGTAATACTCTGAAAGCAAATGGACTTGAAGCCCGTGAGCTGATTGACCACATTAGCACCAGACTGGTGGTGAATCGTGCTTCGATGAAGATGAAGCATCATCAGATTAACCCCATCATTGAGAAGATGGCGTCAGCCGTCGATAAACGTAGATAAAGTTAATAATCCAAAGCAGGATTTGAGCAATGACCGTTAACATCAAACGATTAAACGCCTCCCAAAATGACTTCGATAGCCAGCTAGCCACGCTGCTGGCTTGGGATGACAGCGTTGATCATCAGGTAAACGAGTCAGTGCGTCATATTCTGCATCAAGTTAAAACTCGCGGTGATGAAGCGATTCTGGAGTTTACGGAGAAGTTTGATCGGCTGAATGTTGACAGCGTTGCTGAGCTGGAGATGAGCCAGAATCGTTTGCAGCAGGCTTTGAGAGCTATTCCAGAAGACCAGCGCGTCGCGCTGGAGCAGGCTGCTGACCGGGTTCGGGATTATCACGAGCGCCAGAACCAGAAGTCGTGGCAGTATCAAGACGAAGACGGCACCGTGCTTGGCCAGAAGGTAACGCCACTGGATCGTGCCGGGCTGTATGTGCCTGGTGGTAAAGCGGCTTATCCTTCTTCTGTTTTGATGAACGCTATTCCCGCCAAGGTGGCCGGTGTAGGCGAAGTCATTATGGTTGTGCCCACCCCGGATGGAGTAGTGAATGATCTGGTTCTTGCCGCAGCCGCTATCGCAGGCGTTGATCGCGTATTCACCGTAGGTGGTGCGCAAGCTGTTGGTGCTCTGGCATACGGTACTGAAACCATCCCTGCTGTCGATAAAATCGTTGGGCCCGGTAATATTTTTGTGGCCACAGCGAAACGGGAAGTCTTCGGCACTGTCGGAATCGACATGATCGCTGGCCCTTCGGAAATTCTTGTGATCTGCGACGGCAAAACCGACCCGGACTGGATCGCGATGGATCTGTTCTCTCAGGCTGAGCACGATGAGCAAGCCCAGTCCATATTGATCAGCCCGGACGCCGATTTTTTGGATGCCGTTGAAGCCAGTATCAACAAATTGCTACCCACCATGGAGCGAGCTGACATTATCCGCACGTCCATGACTGACCGGGCGGCCTTGATACAGGTTACAGACCTAAGCGAGGCGGCTAAGGTTTCCAACCGCATCGCTCCCGAACACTTGGAGCTATCGGTAGAAGCTCCCGAAGCCTTATTGGATGAAATCCGTCACGCTGGCGCCATCTTCATGGGGCGATATACCGCTGAAGCTTTGGGCGACTACTGCGCTGGCCCGAACCATGTGTTGCCCACCAGCGGTACAGCTCGGTTCTCTTCACCGCTGGGTGTATACGAC
The DNA here is from genome assembly GCF_018860765.1 of Marinobacter salexigens. Taxonomy (GTDB): domain Bacteria; phylum Pseudomonadota; class Gammaproteobacteria; order Pseudomonadales; family Oleiphilaceae; genus Marinobacter; species Marinobacter salexigens_A. The sequence goes on along the minus strand of NZ_JAHKPV010000019.1, from coordinate 385,619 downwards.
TTCCAGAAGCGTTCGTCTATCATAGGTTTCAGCGCCAAGGGCGCAGACCGGATGGGTCGCGTCGCGTCGGTTTTGGCGCGAGGTGAGGGGCTTACTGCCCATGCTCGTTCAGCTGAGTACAGGATTCAAAACGATGAGTAAGTTCTGGAGTCCAATGGTGAAAAGCCTGGTTCCTTACGTACCGGGCGAACAGCCAAAGATGACCAATCTGGTAAAGCTAAATACCAACGAGAACCCTTACGGGCCATCACCAAAAGTCATAGAAGCCATTCAAGCTGAACTCAACGACAGCCTGCGCCTCTACCCGGACCCCGAAGGCGAAGGCCTGCGCCAAACCATCGCTGACTATCACAGCGTAAAACCCGAGCAAGTATTTCTCGGCAACGGCTCAGATGAAGTGCTGGCTCACATATTTTATGCCCTTTTCCAGCATGGCGAGCCCATCCTGTTCCCGGATGTTACCTACAGCTTCTATCCGGTGTACTGCGGTCTTTATAATATTGAAGGCACCAAAGTACCCCTCACAGACAGCTTCGAGATCAATCCGGACGACTACAAACAGCCCAACGGGGGAGTTATCTTCCCCAACCCCAATGCGCCCACGGGCCGCTATCTTGGGCTGGAGCACGTAGAGGCTATCTTGCGGGCCAACTCCGAGCGTGTTGTCGTGGTCGATGAAGCTTATGTGGATTTTGGCGGCGAATCCGCCATCAAACTTGTGGATCAATATCCTAACCTGCTTGTTTGCCAAACGCTTTCCAAAGCCCGCTCATTGGCTGGCTTGCGAGTTGGGTTTGCCATCGGGCACACAGAACTGATTGAAGCGCTGAATCGCGTTAAGAATAGCTTCAATAGCTACCCGTTGGACAGACTGGCGCAGGCTGGAGCAAAAGCCGCCTATGAAGATCAAGAGTGGTTCCAGAAGTCCTGTGAGGGTGTAATCTCTGAGCGGGAGCGCGTGACTAAGGCCTTGGAAGACCTGAACTTTGAAGTTCTACCCTCCAAAGCCAACTTCGTGTTTGCTCGCCACAAAGAAAAGTCCGGTGAAAGCTTGGCCAAAGCGCTCAGAGAGCAGGGCATCATTGTTCGCCATTTCAACAAGCCAAGAATCAGCGAGTTTTTGCGGATTACCATTGGTACCCCAGAGCAAAATGGCGCATTGATCTCTGCTCTTCGATTACCCTAGCCTTAAGGCTCACGGTAAGAGCGAGGCGCAGCGAGGCTTCCGGGAACCGCTACGAGCACATCCATGTGCGCTTGTCGTCGGCCATCCTTGGCCGCCGGCATTCCCGGAAGCCTAGCTGCGCCCCGCTCGCCTGAATTTCGGTGATATACGCGGAGAAAACGCATGACAACACGCGAAAGCATTCTTGCGGTTCTGAATGAATGGCTGCAGCCTGAGAACTTTCAGGACTATTGCCCCAACGGCCTGCAAGTCGAAGGCAAAAGTGAGATCAACACCATAGTCACCGGCGTAACCGCCTCCCGTGATCTCATAGAAGCTGCCATAGCAGCAAATGCCGACATGCTGATCGTCCACCACGGTTACTTCTGGAAAGGCGAAGATCAAGCTATACGGGGCATGAAGCGTGAGCGCTTAAAGCGATTGCTAGACAATGATATAAACTTGGTCGCCTACCATCTCCCATTGGACGACCATCCCGAATACGGCAACAATCGCCAATTGGCGGATATCCTCGGTATTGAAAATCCCCGCCCGTTAAATGGACTGGTGTGGGAAGGCGAGTTGCTGGAAGCTATGAGCCCCGAAAAGTTTTCCCTTCATATTGCCCGAGCGCTCCACCGCGAACCGCTAAAAGTCGGAGCCGGGAAGGCCGAAATCAAACGGGTAGGGTGGTGCACCGGTGCTGCACAAGGTTTCATCAATGCAGCCATTGACGCTGACCTCGACGCCTATCTCAGTGGCGAGATTTCCGAACCCACCACTCATACTGCCCGCGAGTGCGGAATCCATTATTACGCAGCAGGTCATCACGCCACAGAGCGCTATGGAGTGAAAGCACTGGGAGAGGCGCTAGAAAAAGAATTTGGAGTCAAACACCGTTTTATCGACTGCGATAACCCAGTTTAGATAGCTGTCCTCAGGCCTCGGCAGCCTTATCACCCTTCTTTAAGCCAAAGTCCTCGGAAAGCGTCCCGGAAGTCTTAGGCGCGTAATCTCTGGGTGGCTCAAGACCATCCTCACTAACTTCTTCCAGACGCTTGCGGGAAGTCTGCTCGGCAAGCTCGGCCATCCAGTCTTCATCATTGCAAAGACGATTCGCCCCGCGAGCCATATGCTGGTTTACATCCCGGTAAGCGTCATTGAAACGGCGCAACAAATCCGCCGATTCCATAAAATGCTCGTTTACCTGAGCCTGATAGCGGGTGTACTCGTTACGCACCTCTTCTGCCTGTTGTTCCGCACGGCGCTGCCGAAGCGAAGAACCTTGCCCCGAACGGCCAAAAATCACTCCGATGACAATGCCAACAATCAATGCGGCTACCGCTGCCAGAATCAGGTTTGTCATATGTTTCGTCGTCCTGTTGCTTTGAAAATGAGCTAATCCACTAGAGAGTATAACGCTCGCAGCCTAAACAGCCCATGCCTGAATGCTGCGCCAATCGTCGTATTGCCCAGCGGCTCGCCAGCGTGGCGAAAAAAGCGTAAATACGCGATAATGCGCCGCCAAAATCCATGATCAGACTCCGGGAATTCCTGATGACAGATTCTATGCTTTCTGAAACCACTGCAAGCGAGACACCTTGGCAGCGTTACCAAAAGGATCTTGAGCAACCGGAGTTTCACAAAGACCCTGCACAGGCGGATGCGATCCGACGTCTGCAGACACTTTACGACAAACTGGTGAAAGCGGAAAGCGAACGCAGCAAACCCGTAACCAAATTGCGGCGCAAGTTGAAAAAAGGCAAAGAAGAACCCGTTAAAGGCCTGTACTTCTGGGGTGGGGTAGGCCGCGGAAAAACCTACCTGATGGACACTTTTTACGAGTCCCTACCGTTTAAGCGCAAGATGCGCGTGCATTTTCACCGCTTTATGCAGCGTGTTCACCAAGAACTGAAAAACGTTAAAGGCAAAAAAGACCCCTTGGATTTGGTGGCTAAAAAGTTTGCCGATGAAACCCGTGTAATCTGCTTTGACGAGTTTTTTGTTTCCGATATCGGCGATGCCATGATCCTCGCAACTCTAATGGAGGGGCTGTTCAAGCGGGGTGTCTCGTTAGTGTGTACGTCCAACATCATTCCCGATGGTCTTTATAAGGATGGGCTGCAAAGGGCGCGCTTCCTGCCAGCCATTGCGCTTGTAAATAAATACACAGATGTGGTGAATGTAGACGGTGGCGTAGACTATCGTCTGCGAACGCTAGAGCAAGCCGAACTCTACTACTCGCCTCTGGGCGCCGATGCTGACGCCAGCTTGCGGCAAAGTTTTGATGCGCTGGCGGTTGAAGCCGGCAAGCACAGTAAAAGCATGGAAATTAATGGCCGTAAGATTCCTGCCCAAGCGCACGCGGATGATGTGGTTTGGTTTGATTTTAAAGACGTGTGCGACGGGCCTCGCAGCCAGAATGATTACATTGAAATGGCCCGCCAGTTTCACGCGATCATTGTCAGTAATGTGCCTGTGCTCGGAGGTGACAAGGATGACCAATCCCGTCGCTTCGTAAACATGATTGACGAGTTCTACGATCGCAACGTAAAAGTCATCATTTCCGCAGCAGCGCCTATCACCCAGCTATACTCCGGTGGCCGCCTAAGCTTCGAATTTGAACGTACTGAATCGCGCCTCCTGGAAATGCAGTCTCAGGAGTATCTGGAGGCACCGCATAAGCCCTAACCGTGGAAAAAACCATCAAAAGCAAAGTGGTTGCATGCGGAATTCTTGTCTATAGTGAATGCGTGCGAGTAAACCCGACACTGATCGGGGCGGTGAGCAGGTGGTGAGAGCAAAATCATACTTTTGGCTGATCAAAGCACTGGACAGCGTTAGCTATAGTGCCTACATCACGAGCACTGTGCATGAAGCCTCCAATACTTCGTGAATACCAATAATCAGAGCAGCGACTCAGAACAACAATGGAGTAGCCTTCCAATGACAAGAAAAACACATCAATGGCAGCGTTGGACAAGATTACCGCTTGCCGTGGCAGTGGCGGCCGGTATGTCCGGCCACGCATCTGCATACTCTTTTTACATGGGGGATGTGGAAGCGCAGTTCAACACCACTCTCTCTGCTGGGGCAGGGTGGCGAGTTGCCGAGCGCGATCAGCGCCTGATAGCACAAGGTAATTTGGGTCCGCAGTTTGCTAACACCACTCAGGGGGCATCAACGAACAACTACGATGACGGCAACCTGAACTTTGAAAAGGGTGATACCTACTCCAAGATTGTTAAAGGTAACAGCGAGCTGTTCCTTGATTATGCAGTCGATAGCCAGTATCTGACCCGTGTCGGTGGTTTGGTTCGCGGTCGTTACTGGTATGACTTCGAACTAAAAGATGAAAGACGTGCAGTTGATGATGTTGGTCAGCGCCGTGAGCTTAACAGCTCAGCAAAAGGTAACGCATCGGGCGGCGAAATTCTCGATGCTTATGTATTTACCGATTGGTATCTGGGTGATGTTCCTCTGAGCGTACGCTACGGTAAGCAAGTGCTGAGCTGGGGTGAGAGTACCTTTATTCAGGGGGGGATTAACACCATCAACCCTGTTGATATACCAGCTTTCCGTGCCCCCGGCTCTGAGCTCAAAGATGCTCTTCTACCTGTTGAAATGTTCTACATGTCAGCCGGTATAACAGAGAACGTCACACTGGAAACGTTTGTACAGACAGATTGGGCGCCTGTCCGTCCGGATGACTGTGGCACATTTTTCTCTACTAATGATTTTGCAGCCGACGGCTGTGGCCCAGTACTGCTTGCAGGCCAGCTCTCTGACTCGCAAGCTCTGGCTCAGGGATTTGTGGCACCTCGCCTTGCAGATGTGGAAGCCGATTCGAAGGACCAGTTTGGTGTAGCAATGCGTTGGTATGTTCCAGCGCTGAATGATTCGGAGCTGGGCTTCTACTACATCAAGTACAACAGCCGTCTACCTTATGTAAGCGGTACTATCAAAGATACCGGCGAACAGTTTCCGAGCTACTTTATTGAATATCCGGAAGATATTAACCTTTACGGTATCAGTATCAACACCAACACTCCGGGTGGTTGGTCATTGGGCGCGGAGTACTCCTATCGCGACAAAATGCCCCTGCAATGGAACGCGTTTGAGCTGATATACGGTGGTATTAGATTACAAAACCCAGCCGACGGTAGCCCAGTCAGTAAGTTGGAGCAGCAACGCCTCGAAGAAGCGGGTGGTACGCTTTTGCCAGGATCCAAAGTCTCGGGTAACGACCGGTTTGGCGTTTCTCAGGTCCAGTTCACGCTGATTAAGTTCTTTGATCAGATTATGGGCGCAAGCCGTGTGTCGCTGATTACAGAGTTTGGCGCCACTTACATTCATGACCTCCCAGGTCTTGATGAGGCTCGTTACGGTCGCTCAGGTACCTTTGGCCTTGGCACATTGCCGACGGATGATGGCAGTGGAAACATGGTTGACGTTTGTGCGGCAGGCATCAACATCAACGCAAGCTACTGCACGAATGACGGGTTCACCACAGACTTCTCCTGGGGCTACCGTTCACGCCTGGTATGGAGCTACCCGAATGCCTTTGCGGGTATCAACCTATCGCCGCAGTTGGCTTGGAGTCATGATGTAGAAGGTTATGGCCCGCAGCCCGGTGGTGCCTTTAACGAAGGTAACAAGGCGATTGGCTTGTCCGTTGAAGCGGTTTACCAGAACAAAATTACCGGTAACATCGGTTACACAAACTTTTTCGGTGGCAAGCCGTATAACGAGTTGACTGACCGGGATTTCGTGAGTGCTAGCGTTTCCTACTCATTCTAAACCGTCAAGAATTCGTTTAACGAGGTATTTTAAATGAAACTAAACAAGAAACTACTGGCCACGGGTGTTCTGGCGGCGAGTTTGTTTGCAGGTCAGGCTTGGGGTGCAGTTTCTGCCGAAGAAGCGGCTAAGCTGGGTGATACACTAACACCCATGGGTGCAGAAAAGGCAGGTAATGGTGGTGCAATACCTGCGTGGGATGGCGGCATTACAACGCCCCCGGCTGGGTACAAAGGTGACGGTATTTATGTGAACCCGTTCCCGAACGAGAAGCCAAAGTTCACTATTGATCAGAGCAATGTTGCAGAGTACGCCGACAAGCTGTCCCCCGGACAGGTGGCAATGATCAAGCAATACCCAGACTACGTTCTTCCGGTATACGAGACGCACCGTACAGGGGCCTACCCGAAAGACGTAATGGAAGAGACGGTTAAAAACGCGACGAAAACGGAATTGATCAAGAATGGTAACGGGATGGCTAACTACCAGAGCGCGACACCATTCCCGATTCCCCAGAACGGGTTGGAAGTGATCTGGAACCACATTACCCGTTACCGTGGCGGCTCTGTTCAGCGTAACGTTGGGCAGGCAACACCTACAGCAAACGGTGCTTACTCCATTGTAAAGTTTCAGGATGAGCTGAGTTGGAGAACCTATCTGCAGGATTACGAGCCGGGCGAAGATGCCAACGTGTTGTTCTACTTCAAGCAGGCTATTACTGCGCCAGCACGTTTGGCTGGTAACGTATTGCTGGTTCACGAAACGCTTGATCAGGTTTCAGAACCACGCCGTGCATGGGTTTATAACGCTGGCCAACGTCGCGTTCGCCGTGCCCCTCAGGTCGCGTACGACGGACCGGGTACAGCCTCTGATGGCATGCGTACCTCGGATAACTTCGACATGTTTAACGGCGCCCCAGACCGCTACAACTGGGAATTGCTGGGCAAAAAGGAGATGTACATTCCATACAACTCCTACAAACTTGTGGACCGTGACCTAACTTATGACCAAATCGTTAAAGCAGGGCACATAAATCAAGATTTGACCCGTTACGAGCTTCACCGTGTTTGGCATGTACGTGCAACGCTTAAAGATGGTGAGCGTCACATTTACGGCCAGAGAGACTTCTTTTTTGATGAAGATACCTGGCAGGCCGCCGTTATCGACCATTTCGATGGCCGTGGCGAGCTCTGGCGTGTGGCGGAAGCACACTCGATGCAGTTCTATGATCAGGTTGTGCCCTGGTATGCGGTTGAGACGCTGTATGACCTTCTGTCCGGTCGCTACTTGGTTCTAGGCCTGACAAACGAAGAGGTCGACCCGTACCAGTTTGGTGTTAAGCGGCAGTCTAGAGATTACACGCCAGCGGCATTGCGCCGTGCAGGTACCCGATAAGGGTAAAGGTGGATCTTTCGGAAACGGCGGGCCTTGGCCCGCCGTTTTTGTTTTTGCGATAAAAAATTGCCGCCAAATTAATAGCTTCCACGTCAAAACTTTGCAGCCGAACCCTTAGTTGGTTTAACCTTCTAACACTACTAAAGTTGTATTCGGGGCAGCGTGTGAAATCATACCGTGATGGCTATGCAGCCAATGACGAGTTCCAATCTGCAAACAGTGGGCTGCAGCGAGGTGAGCTCGTAAAAGACTTGCTTAGGCAAAGACTGCAGGCGCCAGTTTTGCCTGAACATTCGTTAGAGCGTCCCCATCTGGATGCTTTGGTCAAGGATGCGCTAGCCCCGCAGGGCGTGCTTTTTGTTGAGGCTCCTTGTGGTTATGGAAAATCCCATACGGTGGCAACCGCTGTTAAGGCAGCTGGCATACCGGAAGATTATGTACGATGGCTGCCGCTTAACTGCCAAGACAACGCGCCCACCCGCTTTCTAAACCTGCTGTCTGTGGCCTTGGATGTTCCCGAATCTTGTGACGTTAGTCTGCAAGGGGGCACCACCTTTCACGATGTTCTGGCCATAATGCTTCTGGCTTTAAAAAGAGTGCCAACAGAGCAACGCTCCGTTCTGGTGCTGGATGGTCTGCATCAGATTACAAACCCCGCGGTCATTGTTCTGTTGCAACAATTGGTAGCAGATATCCCAGCACACTTTTCTGTCATCATGCTCTCCCGACAGGCGTTGCCTTATGAAACCCACGCTTTAGAGCTGGAAAACCGGTTCACTCGCATAGGGCCTGAAAAACTAGAGTTCAGCCGTGGCGAGACTTTTGAGCTTTTCCGCGATGTCCTGAGTACTCACCAACTCACTAGTGTAGCTATAGACCACTTATACGATCTGACAGAAGGCTGGCCCACCCCCCTTGCTCTATACCGCCGCGATATTCTTCACAGCGCCGACAGGCACGCTGTTTCAGAAGCGCCCGGTGTCGAGCGGTTCTTAAAAGAGTCTGTATTGGGAGGCTTGGCTCATGGCCAAACGCGCTCTTTAAAGGCCATGTCAGAGCTTGGGCTTTGCTCGGATGAGCTGCTTTTAGCTTTGAAACCGCTCATTCCAGACGGTTTTATACTTCCATCCGAGGCTTATGAACGGGGCTTACCGATAAAGGTTATGCCCGGGTGGGGTCGCTGGTACCGGCTCAACCCGCTATTGATGGAATGGCTAAAAGCCCCTGTAATGGCTGGCTATAGCGATAGAATGCTCGCTGCAAGCCGGTGGTTTGGCAGTCGTGACCAGTTTCCCGAAGCTTTGAAATACTCTTTGCTAGCCGGGGACTCGGAAGAAGTCATTCGCATTGCATCTGAAGGATCCGAAGCGCTTCTTCTGGGGCAAGACACCGCCTCGCTACTGCGCTTGCGTAAGAGCCTACCCGCCCAGTTGCTCGAACGTAGCCCAAGATTGAGAATTGTGTACAGTTGGGTACATGCTATCGGAGGGCAGTTCAGGCAGGCAAAAACGCTGTTAGATGGCATGGATGAGCAGTGCTATCAGGAGTACGAAACACGGATCTGTGCAATTAAGGCGTTTATTCTGCGTGGCGAAGGACAGGTGGCACCTGCGTTAGAAATGGCGGACCTTGCTCTTTCCGGCGGCGAGCTATCACCTCAGGGTCAGCTTGTTACGCAAATGGTTCGCGCCAGTGCATTGTGCGCCTCTGGTCGGTTTTCGGATGCCCGCGAGGCTAACCGGGCGGCGTCCCGTTTGGCCAGGGAGGCTGGCGACTCAGGGTCGGAAGCGTTGGCCGTATACGCTCATGCCCGAATTGAGTTGGGGAAAGGTTCATTGAAGCATGCAGAACAGCTGCTGCGAACCGCATTGGATACAGTCATACAAGAACAGGCGCGGCCTGCGCGCATTGGTGAAACTAGACTTCAGCTGAATCTGGTGCTCGTGCTCTGGCATCAGGGGCGTGACGCAGAGGCAGACCGTTTGTTGGTGTCCTGTGGTCGCCACGCGGAACAGACACGCGATCTCGGCTTGTTGTTGGCTATGGCTATTCGAGTGCTGATGTGTCGCTCTCAAGGTCGCTTGGAAGAGGCTTTCACGTGGGTCGGCAGGGCAGAGCGAACCATGCATACTTGGCAAGTGGATGAGTCCCTGTACGTGCCAGTACTCGAAGCCCTCAAAGCGAGTTGCTGGCTTGCCCAGAATCAGCTGGAGAGCGTTACACAGGCGCTTAAAAAGCTACAGCCCTATCGCGAAGCTGGCTGTGTGCCAGAACTGTTCCCAATGATGCCGGGCTTGCTCGACTGCCTTCAGGTGCGGCTAGACCTCGCCAGAGGAGAAACTCTTAACGCCCGTGAGTCGCTATCCAGCACGCGCAAACGCCATGGCGAAGCCATTCCATGGGGGGTAGACCTGCACATGCGTTTGTTGGAAGCCATACTGGTCAACCAAGACAAGAGCTTTGCAGCTGCGCAGAATATACTTCTGGCGGTGGTATCCGAAGCGGCCAAAGAGCACTTCATCAGCCCGTTTGCGGAATTGAAACTGGAATTGAGCGAGCTGATGGTAAAATCCTACGGCCAGTTACCGAAAACCCCGTTCCGGGATGCTCTGGGCCGCTTGTTTGGTTTAGCGGCAGGGGAATCACCCGCTACACTGGCCGAGCCCATCAGCGAGCGGGAGTTGGTTGTGTTGGAGCTAATTGCCAAGGGGTTGTCGAATCAGGAAATTGCCGACACCTTGCACATCTCACTACATACGGTCAAAACCCATGCCCGCCGATTAAACGCAAAGCTGGAAGTGCGGTCCCGAACTCAGGCAACGGTTCGAGCCAGAGAGCTCGGGCTGTTGTAGTAAATCTGCTGTTTGTGGGCTTTGGGTTAAAGGTTTTGGGCGCTCTCGCTTTTCAGAGTTTCAATACGAGCGTCTTTTTCCGCCCAGAGTGCACTGACCCACCGCTGAAACTCCACCCGGGTTTCACGGTTGTTCTCGTAGTCCATTCCTAAAAACTGCGGCGGAATCTCTCGCACTTTAATATCGATCGTGATTTTTCGAATGCGCCCACTGAGATAATCCCAAATGCCGACAGGCTGTTCTGTGGGGTAAACGATGGTTACATCCAGCATGGTGTGCAACATCTCGCCCATGGTCCCCAATACAAAAGCTGTACCACCAGCGCGTGGCTTGAGCAGGTGTTTGTATGGAGAGTTTTGTCGCTGATGCTTGTCAGGTGTGAAGCGGGTGCCCTCCATAAAGTTGAAAATGGTCACTGGCGTATAACGAAACTTTTCGCATGCTGCCTCGGTTGCGGCTATATCTTTGCCTTTCAGCTCCGGCTTCCTAGCAATCTGTTCTTTGGTGTGACGATGCATAAACGGAAAATCCAGCGCCCACCAAGCTACCCCTAGCAGTGGTACCCAAATCAACTCCTTCTTTAGGAAGAACTTGAGCAGCGGAATCTTGCTGTTAAGAACATACTGTATGGCCGGTATGTCGGCCCAACTCTGGTGGTTGCAGGTCACAAAGTACCAATGCTCCTGACTGAGATGCTGCGTGCCTCTTACATCCCACTCAATCTTGTGTAGGAGATCCATCACCAGATTGTTGAACCCTATCCATAGGCGGGCGATGCGGTTCAATACGACGGTGCAGCCTTTGCGAATAGCTGTAACCGGGAACACCAGTTTCAGCAGTGCAAAAACCATCAGAAACGGAAAAAGTACGAGGGTACTCGATATTACAAGCAGAACCGCCAGAGTGCCTTTTAGCGGTGCAGGTAAAAAATAAAGCATTCGAAAACGTCTCTGTTATGTGTAAACAATAATGTTTAAAAGTGAGTTGGCTGTTAGCCCTCAGCAGAAGAACCACTAATCTGTCCGGGCAGCAAAATCTGCTCAGCGCTTGCCGATGCCAGACTCTTCAAATGCAAAGGGCTGCGATCACGTAGCATCTTTCGGAATTCGATATCGTAGAACTCAAGGTTGTTATAACGAATCATCGACCGGATTTCATCAACATATTCCTCTCCGCGTTCGGAATAGCTTACTAGCCCCCGAGCTAAAGCAAGCCCGGAGAGCGGGTCGCCTGCGTCTCTGTCATCAAGGCGAGTGTTTCGTAAACCCTGATAGCTCTCATGCCGGTTGAGATTCTGAATATAAGCTCGAACGGAGTGATATGGCGAAGGAAAGGCGGCTACTTCATGGCTGGCGCCCTCTACACGGTTTAGTGGAACTAAGCCGCAGCCTTTCGAGAAGCACCATTGGCCGAACAGATTATTACCGCGAAGGGCAAAGCGCGACGTGCCCCAGGCGGACTCATTGGCTGCCTGAGCCAAAATAAGTGAGGGCGGGATAACGTCCAGCCGTTTTCGCAGAAGATTGAACTGCTCTGGCGTGCCGGGTTCTTCGTCCACGCGCAAACGTTTGGCTTGAGCTGCAAGCCATATGTGCTCTTTTTTGGATAAAGTCTCTTTACGGGTGAGGCTATCAAGATAGTCCCGCTCAATCAGGATGCGGGAGTTGGCAAGCACAATGCGCGGATAAAGAAATGAGAAGAAGGCGACTTTCTTCTCGGTGGTATCCCGATAACTAGAGAAATCTGGCAAATCGGCTAGGGCCCAACCAGGCAAAGGCGGAAGCGAATCCAGAGCTGGCTCTGAGCCTGTGTTGTTTCCTAAAGAGTCCGACGGTGTGTGAAGGCCACCTGCGATGGCAAAAACTAATAACGGAATAACCAGCATCAACGCACGCGTTGCGGGGAACATAAAACCTCTCGTTACAACCTGTTTTTATAGTCGGAAAACTTATAAACACCGAGCACGATGTTATCGATTATAACAGGTTGTACGAATTAGGTTGCTCGAGGGTTCACGGCAGCTTGGTTGCCATAAGAAGGCCTCGCTGCTCTTCGCCGTTAACCGTGTTACGGAATAACAAGAAGAACTGGGTTTGGTCAGCCGTTACAAAACCGGTGAGCGAGAGATCTCCGGCAGTAAAGCTCACTTCGCCATCGCCTTTGTCGGTGTACTCCAAAGTTGTAGACAGTTGTCCGGAGGAGGGCGCCGCAACCGCCGCATTATCAACGGAATGAACAACGTTCAGCGTATTGCTGTTCAAGCTTGCAGTGCTACCGGAAAGATTCAGAGTGCCGTCGTTCAAGTGGATCAGTCTATTGAGGCCGTCTTCTATGCCCATAGCAAAACCTTGAACTCGGTAACGCCCAGATTGTGGTGCAGGCGCCGGGCGCCGTTCTGCCACGATGAGCAGACCATCACCAATGATGCCGCTAGACGACGCAGCATTGACAAGATTAAACGCCATCAGGGAACCATCCGGCACACTAGCGCCTACGCCCAGATCCGGCTGCCCGAATGCTCCAGCCGGGTTATTTACATCGAGATTCAGTCGCCCGATGTTTTTATCTCCCGTGCTCAGGCGTGCGGGGCGCGGCGTGATGATCCAATTATCTGAACGGCTGCCGGTACCACCCACCAGAACGGCTCCCGAGCTGTCTCGGTTTAGGGTGCTATAGGTTTGCGTTTGGGTGATGTCGCTGTGGTCCCCGTTTGCTCGCACCTGCCATAACCCATTTCCTGACTCAACTTGTAGCGGCGTTGTGGATTCTGAAAACCGAGTGGCAAAATAAACGAGGTTGTAATCGCGGCCGTTTAGAGTGTTCGCATCAAAGCCTTCTCGCCGTAATAGATTTAGCTGAAGCGCAGATACATACTGGGTTTCCAGCGTCTCTTTACGTGCAAGTTTGCCATTCTCCGATTCCAATTGAATGGCTTTGCCTGCGCTAAAATAGCCCGCTAGAGCTCGGTCTGGACCAATATTGTCGCCACCCGTTTCGCCAACGTAAGCGTCTAGAAAGTAAGGGTTGCGGGTCCAGCCTATAGTTCTCGAGCTGTTTCTTCCGGTAATGCTTTGATAAAGGGCGCGCACTGCCAGCAAGCGAGTATCTCTATCGAGTGTGGCGCCACCGGGGGAGGTCGAGTGGGTATTCAAAGCCCAGGTATCCGTGCCCCGAGTGAAAAACTCGTTGCCTTGCTTATGAATCAACGTTTTTCGGTCGTAGGGAATCTGCGAGGCCAGAGAAGTAACGTTGATATCGAAAACATCAAGGCTTGCCAAGGTTAGCCCTGGGTAGGTGTAGGCCGTTTCGGTACTGGGGCTGGTGGACTCCTCACGCCCCATGCGGATACCCCACTGGCCAGAGCCGGTTAAGCTACTTTCGAGAAACGTCTGGCCCAGCTCTATTCCCATAAAAACAGAGTTGTATTCCGCCGAGCTCGCAGAAATGCTGTCTGACGACTGGTTATCCAGCAACGGGTAATTTGCCGCTGAAACAACATAGCTGGCAAAGTCTGCCCGCTGGGCGAGTAGATCCAGTGCGCCTGCAATGCTAGCGCCGGTTGGGATATCAATCTCGAAATCGTGAACTTGATCAGCCAAAGCAGGCCAAACATATTTGTTGATGCACAGAGAGTCGCTGGTTTCATCTGCGCAATCCAGAATGCGCTGGAACTCGCTGGCGGAGTATTGCGGAAGTGTGTTGCGCACGAGATATTCGGAAAACGGGTTAACCTTGATATCGCGGTCAGCGTCAGCTGCTAACGCCCGTAAAACAGCATTGCCATATTGGGCCTCAATGACAACGTCTGGAGCTAGGGGTTGCCCGTTCTCAAAGGCGATCACGGTTACGCCGTTGCTATCTTCCCGAGTGGTGTATTCCGGTGCGCCAAGCACTTGCAGGTTCCTATTGGTTTGGTACACCCGAACCGTATCGGGTTTCACAATGCGAAGGTTGCGACGTGTTGGTTCACCATCTGGCGCAAGGCCACCGGGCAATTCCATGGTTACGCGAACCTCATTGGCTGCGAGTCCGCTGTTATCGCCAGAGTCTCCAGTACTACCGGGGGTAAAATCATTAGCAGGATTTTTTTCACCTGCAAACGAGTTGGGCTGCCCTTTTGCCCCGTCAATAGCGGAATCACCGCTGCACCCGGCTGTTAAGGTAAGTGCAGAGAAAAGAAGTAACCCCAGTGTCAGTCGCATATCAGGCTGCCCGTGCTAAAGCGGTATTGATGATAGAGAGTGTAGTGGTGATCTTGAAATTGCTGACAGCCAGTCTAACAGTGCAGGTTTTGGTAAAGCGTGAGTAAGGGCACGAAACAGGCGGCCAATGTTGGACGCCTGTTCTGTTTGAGGTGATAACTGGTTTAGAAGAAAATCTTCATGCCAGCCATAACACCTTCATCGAGGTTTACGTCAGGGTTGGATGGAAAGTCCAGCTCAGTATTCAGGTAACGGTAACCCGCAAACACCTCTGCATTACGAATAACCCGGTAACTGGCGCGCAGTTCAAGACTCGTCATATCGTCAGAGTCACCAAACGATAGAATGCTCGGCGCGTAATGCAGGCCGCCAGTGAATGACAGACCGGGCGCTTTAGGGATATTCACCGTTGCAAAGCCACCGAGCCCCACTGCGCCACCGTCGGCACGGTCCTGATCCCAAACAATGCCGCGCATGCCAATGCCAGCCGTTGTGGGTAAATTGCCCAAAGCCGTGCGACCTTGGGCATGAAAGTCGATATTACCAATGTGGCGACTGCCTTCATGATAGGTGTAGCCAGCACCCAGTTGAAGATCGCTATTGTTTCCGAAAAAATTAACCTGCCCCTTTACGGAGTCGTTGGTTAGGCTCAGGTCCAAATCGCTTGCAAGCACAGGGGCCGAAGCCAGAGAAAGAACCAATACGGAAACGCGGAATACGTTCATACTTTTACCTTATAAATTTACGGTGCGAGTAACAAGCCGGAATCTGCCGACATTAACGATAGATGTTACAGTCGGAATGGTAACGGGCTACCAGCTGCACCACAACTTACAAGCATGTAAGTCACGTTTTAAACTTAAGGTAAATTTAAGGCGATATCGGGTTAGAGGGTTTAATGGCGGGTTGTGTCGCCGCCTTGATCAAGGTCGTCTGGTGAAGCCGTTTCTGCAGGAACCCGATATTCCTCGTTGGCCCAGGCGCCAAAATCAATGAGCTTGCAGCGCTCCGAGCAAAATGGGCGCCAAGGGTTGGTGTCTTTCCATTCCACGGATTTCTTGCAGGTAGGGCAGTTTACGTTCATTTCGAAGCTCCACGGGCGTATTGGTCCAGCACTGCCCGCAACGTTTCAATGTTAACAGGCTTGGCAACAAAAGAGTCCATGCCTGCGCGGCGGCAGCGTTCTTCATCTTCTTCCATGGCGCTGGCTGTGAGCGCCACCACTGGCACTCTGGTGCGGTTGTGGGTTGCTTCCCAGGTGCGGAGACGCCGGGTCGCTTCAAAGCCATCAACTTTGGGCATTATGCAGTCCATAAAAACAAGGTCAAATGCATGCAGTTGCCACAGGCTGTTTGCCGCCTCACCGTCATTGGCTGTCATCACTTCGCAGCCAAGCTTCTCTAATAGCCTGCGGGTAAGGGTTCGGTTTACCGGGTTATCTTCTACCAGTAATACCTTCATGCGGCGCAACTCCAGCTTTGGGTGTTTGCCCGTTTCATGGCTGGCCTGAAGGGAAAACCGGGTACGGAAGCGTCGCTTACCCTTTGATAGATCTTCAAAAAGTTTATTGAGAATAGGCGTTAGGCAAGACTCCCGCAGAGACTTGCTGAGAAACGCATCTGCACCCGCCTGACGGAAGTGCTCGGCATCGCCGCGTTGGGGGTTTGAAGAGAGAATGAGGAGCCGTGTATCGGCCCACAGGGAATTGTCTCGAACCTGCTTGCAAAGCAAGTCGCTGTCCATATCCGGCAAAAAGCCGTCCAGAATAATGGCATCAAACGGCTCCTGATTATCGAACGCCAAGCGTAACGATGTAAGGGCTTCCCCAGCGGACTTTACAGCCTCTATGTGAACCTCGTGGCGCGACAGCATTTCCAGCGTAATTTTTCGGGACAGCTCGTAGGAATCCGCCACAAGAACACGCTTGCCTCGAATCATACGTGCATCCGGGCGCACCCTTGCTGTGCTCTCGGGCGCGGTGGGTAGTGTTAGTTCAACCCAAAACGTAGAGCCTTCACCGGGCCGGCTTTCCACATCTAAAGAACCCTGCATTAGAGTGACGAGTTGGCGGCAAATCGTTAGCCCAAGCCCGGCACCGGGAAGTTGGCGCTGAAATCTCTGGCCCAGTTGAACATAGGGCTCGTACACTAGCGGCAAATCTTCCGGGTTGATACCAATACCGGTATCTTCCACGGCCAAGCGCAGGCGAACCTTATCGTCGCGCCGCCCCAGCACCTCAATACTGATCAGAACATGCCCTGAATCTGTGAATTTAATTGCATTAGACACCAGATTTATGAGCACTTGCCGAATGCGTGCTGGATCCCCCCGCAAGGCCCAGGGCAACTCTTCCTCAATGCGCAACTCCAGTGCGAGTCCTTTTTCGCGGGCGCGCCCGCCAAGCATGTGCACCAAGTCGTTTAGAGTCTCCCGCAAGTCGAAAGGAATCTTCTCAAGCACCAGTTTTTGGGCTTCCATGCTGGATATGTCGAGAAGGTCATTAATAATGGCAGAGAGGCTTTCAGAGGCGTTGAGCAGCGTGTGTACGTAGTCTCGTTGTTCCTGATCCAGCGGTGTATCTGTAAGCAGGTTGGCGTAGCCGAGCACTGACTGCAAAGGCGTGCGCAACTCATGGCTCACATTGGCCAGAAATTGATTTTTCGCACGGTTGGCCTGAATAGCCTCATCTCGCTCACCTTGCGACTGCAGAGTGGCTTGCCGGAGTGAGCGGGTATCTTCAAGAATTTGCAGGCGCATTTTATTAAGCGCGTGCTCAAGCTCAGACAGCTCATCCGGGGTTCGGGGCGGCTTGCGCTTGAGTTGCAGTGGATCGACCAATGCGTCCAAATTAAGCTTGGCGGCGTAATCAGCCATCGATTCCAAGTGGCGGGAAAGCATAAGACGAACGATCACCACTAGCCCCAGAGTACCCAGCATCACCACGATTGACTGGAACAAAAGATTGATCAGCGCCCGATTGCGAAGGTCTGAATACACTTGTTCTACGGAAGAGGTAAGAGTTAGAGTGCCCACATCTTCCGGGCCTCGGAAGGTGGATCGGTTGAATATCAGCGGGAACGTTTGGGATATAACCCGGCCTTCCGGGTAGCTTCCGGTGGTGAACTGCTCACCGGTTGAGGTGACAACTCTGGCGTAATGAATGGCTTCTACCGCCCGCATGTCATCCAAGCTGTTAGCCACTTCGCTGAAGTTCATCAGCCAGATATTGTTGCTCATGGCGCCTGAAACTAGGCCTGCGGCGCGTTTTTGAGTCTCTTGAAGGTCCGATTTTCGGCGTTCGAACTCACCAATCATCTGCACGCCGGTGGCTACCAGCGAGATGATCAGGCTGAACAGTAATACGTATGCAAGCAGCCGCATTGCGAGCGGCCGAATACCCAAACGCGAGAAAAACCGGGTTGAAGGCAAGGCACAAATTCCCTGTGTCGACTGAAAAATCGTCAACGCGAGTTTAACAGACCGTCAGCACTTCGACACGCTTGTGTGAATCATCATTTACAAACCGAAACCTAACGTTCAAATCGTAAAGATGTGCGCCGTATATCCGTTCCTCGTCGCGGCCCCGCCGGAATGACGGGCGAGGGTCGTAGCTCACTACATCGGTAATCAACAACTTAAAATCGGGATAGTGCACCTGTGAAAGTTCTGCAAGCTGGGCGTCTGCCTCTGGCAGAAACACAACCTCCAGCCTTTCTGTGGGTGCAGATTCGGCCCAGCCAAGGCTTGCGTCAGGTATTGAGTCTGCAAACGGCAGGTAGGGTTTAATGTCGAGAATAGGCGTGCCATCAATCAGATCGTGGTCGCTGATCTGTAGGGCCAGTTTGCCATTTTTGCGCACAAGCCCTTCGTTGCGCACCACAGAAAGCCCCAAACTGTTCGGCCGAAAGGGGGACCGGCTGGCGAATACGCCCATTTTTTGATTACCTCCAAGGCGAGGAGGCCGAACCACCGGCCGCCACTCTGCCCGCACGGCTTCGTGAAACTGAAAGATTAACCAAAGGTGGCTAGCCGTCTCCAAGCCTCGAAAGGCATCTTCACGATCATAAGGCGGTTGGATTATAAGATCGGCTCTGGCATAACGGGTAAGCCCGGGCTGCCTTGGAACCCCGAACTTATCCTTAAAACAAGAGTGGGTGATGGCAATGGGATTCAAAGCCAAGGCTTCTGCTGCTGGGATGGCATGGTGTCGGGGCATGGGCGTTAAAAGTCTGGGTTAATGCTACCGGAAAAAAACATCTCGATACGAAAGAGTACCGAACCTTGGTCTTTAAAATTGCGTTCTCTGGGAAAGGTGAGCGCCGGAATCAGCTCAGCAAACAACCAGTCGCTGTGCAACCTGTAGCGCCAAGTGAGATCAGCAAAGGCCGAAGTGGTGCGCCAGCTCGGCTGGCTTTCACCAAGTACACCCACGCGGGGCGTGATTATCGAGCGGTTACTGAGCCGTTTGCGAACACTAAAAATTTGCGCTGCCTCAAACTTTCTTTTGCGATGAACCCATTCCAGTTCAGCGCTGGACCTGAAAAACCAATCATTGCCAACATTTCGGGCCGCACGGATCATAGAGCGGGCGCCCCAACCGTCTTGGTGATAATAGTAAAACCTCTGCTGGGCTCTAAGCCCCCAATCCTCATCCAGCTTCCAGCGCTTCTCTGCCGTTGCCCGCCAAAAAGCATCCGGCGGAAAACGTAAACGCGCACCCACATCATTAGATAGATTGATGGCATCGCCAATTTCCGAGATGTACCGCAAAGCGCCGGTGGTTTGAGTTTCTGAACGGTCTGGCTCCGTAAGCTGGCGGTCGCGTTGGCGCTCTTCCAGAGGAATTAGCTCGTCGCTTTCACTTTCAATAACCAAGCGTAACTTGCGTTTGGTTGTGGGTATATCCAGCCGGAACCGAACTTCCGGCTCGAATTGCGCCGGGTCGCCGTATTCGGATTCTGTAGCGAAGCCTACGCGCAAGTAACTGTCGTTGGTTGGCAATCTGTGGGCTTCGCCGGAAAGTGTCCTATCTGCCCACTGGCCAAGAGCCTGAACCTTTGGCCCTTGTATACGCTCTTGGCGCAAAATAAAGTTACTGAAATCCAGCCAATAAGAATCCTCAGGCTCAGCCCAATACTCGTCTGGATCAAACGTATAGAAAGACAGGGGTAGCTTTTCGGGCAACAAGGCGCTTGAAATAGAGCGCTCTTGCATCTCAAACACAGGCTCCGCGCCATAGCTTTTTGCACTGATTAAGAAGAGTAGGATGGTTATTGACCCAGCAAAAGTGAGGCCGATACCGTTCCTGATGCTGCTCTTCATACCACGCACGAAGTAATGCCGATCAGCCAAAGTCCACCATGAATGCTTCATGTAATGCACGAACCTCGGCTGCAACCTTGTTGGAAGGTTGGTTATTATTAATGACAACATCTGCACGGGCAAGCCGTTGCTCGCGGGGCATCTGAGCGGCAATAATGCGCTCCACCTGCTCCCGGGAGTTGGTATCGCGCCCCATAGTGCGCTGTATCTGCACCTCCACTGGCACGTCCACTACCAGCACCTGCTCCACCAGATTATGTTGGTCGGTTTCCAATAGCAGAGGCGATACCAGAAGAACATAAGGCAACTTATAGTCTTGCGGATGGAACTGGCGAATCAACTCCTCGCGGATAATCGGATGCAACAGACCTTCCAACCACACACGCTGCTCTGGCTGCTCAAACACGATTTGCCGCAGGTGGGCTCTATCCAAACTGCCCTTATCCGTAAGAATGCCTGCCCCGAAGTGCTCGGCAATGGCGGCCAGCGCCGGAGTGCCCGGTTCAACCACCTCGCGGGCCACATCGTCTGCATCTACCCAGTGCACTCCCAAACTGCCGAACTGCCGCGCAACCGTAGATTTTCCGGAACCAATGCCCCCTGTTAGGCCTATAACCACCGGTTGATCCGTCATGCGCCCAGCAGCCCGAACCAAAGTGCTTGGATTTCCGCGCCGAACCACAAACACAGCAATCCGGCCGCCGCCAAATAAGGCCCAAACGGAATTGGCACCTCGCGTCCGTGCTTCTTAAAGACCATTAAGCTAATACCCACCACTGCACCCACGAGTGATGACAGCAAAATAATCGCGGGCAGCAACTCCCAGCCCAGCCAGGCACCCAAAGCGGCAAGCAACTTGAAATCCCCATGCCCCATGCCCTCTTTACCGGTGGCAAGCTTAAATAGCCAGTAAACAGACCAGAGAGAAAGGTAACCAATCACCGCACCCCAAAAAGCGCTGGTGAACTCACCAAGAAAACCGAAATAACTCAAAACTAACCCGAGCCACATTAAGGGCAGGGTGATGCTGTCTGGCAGCAACTGAGTATCGAAATCAATCACCGTAAGCGCAACCAGCGCCCACACCAGTAGCAGCGCCCACAAAGCGGTTGCCGAAGGGCCGAGGATCACAATTGTCAACACCGAAAATAGCGCCGTAACTGCTTCTATGAGCGGGTAACGAATAGAAATGTGCGACTTACAACCGCTGCACTTACCACCAAGAAGCAGGTAGCTGACAACCGGAATGTTCTCCCAAGCGCGAATCTTATGTCCGCAAGAAGGGCAGGTAGAAGCAGGGCTGGAAAGCGTAACTCGCTCTTCCTGCTTGCGTTCACCCTCGGCGACCTCCAAAAAGGCCTCGCACTGGCAACGCCATTCTTGCTGCATCATCTTCGGCAGGCGAAGAATCACCACATTCAAAAAGCTACCGATGCACAGAGAAACGAAAGTAACAACAAAGTACAAAAGCCAAGGTGTCGAGAGAAGGATATCTAAGGTAGCCATTCAAAAGCTCAAGCGTTGTAGTTTTGACTCCCCTCTCCCCTTGCGGGAGAGGGGGTGGGGCGGTCCGACGTATCGGAGAGGGGTGTCTTTCAAACTCCCTCTCCCCCTGCGGGAGAGGGGACGGGGCTCTTACCCCACAACCGCACCCATCTGAAATATCGGCAGATACATAGCAACAATCAACCCACCCACAAGCACGCCCAACACGGCCATAATCATAGGCTCCATCAGCGCCGTCAGGTTGTCCACCATGTCATCAACCACGCCTTCATAGTGCACCGCTACTTTTTCGAGCATCTCGTCCAGATTACCGGACTCCTCACCAATAGCCGTTAACTGCACGGCCATCACGGGGAAAACATCCTGCTGGCGCATAGAAGCCTGTAGTTGGGTGCCACTGGAAACATCGTTCTTGATATGGTTAACAGCATCCCGGTAAACCGCATTGCCGGTCGCACCCGAGACGGAGTCCAGCGCGTCTACCAGTGGCACGCCCGCCGCAAAGGTCGTAGACAAAACCCTGCCAAATTTAGCGACGGCAGATTTGTCGAGAATTTCGCCAATAACCGGTAGCTTAAGAACGTATTTATCTACGATATCCGAAAACATCTGTGAGCGACGTTTGGCTTCTTTAAATAGAAAGATTGTACCCACAATGCTAATTAACACTACAAACCACCAAGACTGCATCCAATCTGAAAGTCGCACGACCATCTGGGTGAATACCGGTAGTTCTGCCCCAAAACCTTGAAATAGGCTTTCAAACTGGGGAACAACTTTAACCAATAGGATTGCGGTAACAATGATGGCCACGACAATAATTGCAATGGGGTAGGTCATCGCCTTTTTAACTTTTTTCTTCAGTAGTTCTGTTTTTTCGAGGTAAAGAGCAATTCGGTCCAACATCTGTTCCAAGGCGCCAGCCTTTTCACCAGAATCCACCAAGTTGCAGTAAAGGTTGTCAAAGTACTTCGGGTGCTTACGGAGCGACCCTGCAAAACTGGTACCGGAAGAAATGTCATTCCGGATTGACATAACAAGTTCCTGTAACCCTTTGTTCTCGAGGCCATCCGCAACTATGTCGAAGCTTTGGACCAGAGGCACGCCCGCTTTCATCATGGTCGCCAGTTGGCGGGTGAGCATGGCAATGTCGAAGGGGGTGATTTTCTTGCTACCCCCAAACAATGGTTTTGGTTTTTTCTTTACCTTGTCTGGAATGATGCCCTGCTTGCGTAGCTGGGCTTTTACCAGAGCCAAGCTGGAGCCAGCAATCTCGCCCTTAGCATTGTTGCCTTTTCGATCTTTACCTTCCCAAAGGTACGATTCCAGCTTCTGTGATTTCTCTGCCATGATTAATCCTTCGTCACGCGGTTGGCTTCCTCAAGGCTGGTTACGCCCTCAATCACTTTCAAAAGTGCTGACTGGCGCAAATTCCGGAAGCCCTCGGCCTCAGCCTGCTTTGCAATTTTAATGGAGCTGGCCTCTTCCATAATCATGTTAGCCAATTGCTCCGTAACTTTAACCACCTCGTAAATACCGACGCGGCCTTTATACCCACCATTGCATTTATCACAGCCCTTGGGGCGGTACAACGTGAACCCTGTATCAATTTGTTCCTGTGTGAAGCCTTCGGCCAAAAGGACGTCTTTGGGGACATCGCCCGGTTGCTTGCAGGCACTGCAAAGTCTTCGGCCCAGACGCTGAGCAATAATCAAGCTTACAGACGTTGCGATGTTGAAGGCCGGTACGCCCATATTCATCATTCGCGTGAGGGTTTCTGCTGCGCTATTAGTGTGCAGTGTGGACAGAACCAAGTGACCGGTTTGGGCTGCCTTGATCGCAATGTTCGCGGTTTCAAGGTCTCGAATCTCACCGACCATGATTACATCCGGGTCTTGTCGTAGAAATGCTCGCAAAGCTTCGGCAAAGCCTAAACCGACCCGGTTGTTTACGTTTACTTGGTTGATGCCTTCCAGATTGATTTCTGCGGGGTCCTCTGCAGTGGAAATATTAATATCCACCGTGTTGAGAATGTTCAAGCCAGTATACAAAGAAACGGTTTTGCCTGAGCCGGTTGGCCCGGTGACTAGAATCATGCCTTGGGGTTGAGATAGCGCGTCCATGTACAGTTGTTTCTGGTCATCTTCATAACCCAATGCATCAATACCAAGTTTGGCCTGACTGGGATCGAGAATTCGAAGCACTATTTTCTCACCCCACAGGGTTGGCAGGGTGTTGACGCGAAAGTCGATGGCCTTGGTTTTAGACAGCTTCATTTTGATACGGCCATCTTGGGGTACTCGGCGCTCGGATATGTCCATTTGCGACATAATCTTTACGCGAGCAGATATTTTGGGTGCCAGCTTAATAGAGGGGCGTGAAACCTCTTTGAGCATGCCATCTGTTCTATACCTTACCCGATAGACTTTTTCATACGGCTCAAAGTGGATGTCTGAAGCGCCAATGCGTATGGCGTCCAAAAGCATCTTGTTCACATACTTAACAATAGGGGCGTCATCAACATCGCTTTGCGCAGAGACGCCATCATCATCTTGATCGTCGCCTTCGGTTTCGACACCCTCCAAATCTGTATCGTCCAGATCACCCATGGTGGTGTCTTGAGACTCAAGATGTTTGTCTATCGCCTCTCGAAGTTTTGCGTCATCCACCAGAATCGCATCGGTGCTCAGCCCGGTATTGAACTTTATCTCGTCTAGAGCCTGAAGGTTGGTAGGGTCTGAGACGGCAATGAAAAGACGGTTGCCTCGCTTATAGAGAGGAAGCGCGTTGTGTTTGCGCACTAGCTTTTCGTCTACCACCCCCTCGGGCATCATTTCCGGGAGATAGGAGGAAAGATCCAGCACCGACACCCCGAATTCCATAGCTGCAGAAAAGGCAAGCTTGGCGCTATCAGCCAGTTGATTCTGGGTGAGGTAGGTGATTAAAGGAATACGATTTTGAGATGCTTGTAAAAAGGCATCCTTTGCGGTTGCTTCATCAAGCAGCCCGTCGTCTACAAAGCGCCGGGCTAAGCCGGTTAGCGTGATATTGCTTTTGTTGGTAGCCATAAACTGAGTAAAGAATGCTGCCTAAGTGGTTGAAAAGGGTATTTCGATAATTGCACAGAGTTTAGATGGCTGGCTTGGGTTTGGAAAGGCATCGGGTCAACTTATGGCTAAATCTAAGCAGGGTGGGCGTAGTTGGCTGCATTGCAAGTGGGTGACAAAAAATGTCACTGAGTGACAGTGCTGGGCGCGTATTGATTTTTTTCATATGTAGCATTCAACGCAAGTGCGCAGCTTACCGGTTGATTGGCATGGCTTTGTGTCTATCTTTTAAATCTTGGCATGGGAGGTGCTTTGGTAATCTCAGGCTCATCGAAACCGGTTACGGGGCAAAGCTCCACCGGCCCCGAGCCAAAATGAGTAACTAAACGACAAAGCTGAGGCCGAAATTATGAAAAAAATGCAAATCAACCATGCTCAAAAAGGTTTTACTCTGATTGAGTTGATGATCGTTGTTGCGATTATTGGTATCTTGGCAGCGGTAGCTATTCCGCAGTACCAGAACTACATCGCGAAATCTCAGGTTAGCCGCGTTATGGGCGAGACTGGTGCTATGCGAACTGCAATTGAGAGCTGCATGATGAACGGCATCGCCGAGGCTGATTGTGAACTGGGCTGGTCCAACAGCAACTTGCTTGGCTCCACTGTTTCTGATCCAGGTCAGAGTGGCCTTTCTGCTACATACGATTTGGCTGCCGGCACTTCTACGCTTGAAGCTACGTTCGGAGGCAATGCATCTTCGGCTATAAGTGGTAAAACCTTGACTTGGACGCGTACAGATACTGGAGCATGGTCTTGCGGCACTACTGTTGAGGATAAATACAAGCCAGCAGGTTGTGGGCTTGGAAGCTAAAACAGGTAGTTGATTTGGAAAAGGCGCCTAAGTTAAGGCGCCTTTTTTTATCGTTTCTCTCTATTGTTTTGTTTGATATGTAGCGCAAGTCTTTTGTGTGCTTAGTTTTTTTGATGGCAGAAAAACTTGATATTGCTTCGGGGTTGATTCAGGTGAAGAGATCTATATTTGTTTTTTTTGTTCTTTTTTTCTTGCCTAATATACTTTTCTTTGTGATCTCTAGCACCTTCGGAATTGGTCGTCCGTTAGTTAATTTTGACTACATTATTGTGTCTCTTTTTTTTATCTTTGGGTTGAATTGGTTGGGTGTTGCGTTTCTGGCGTTAGTCTATGTATTTGATGTTGTGTTTTTGGTTGGTCAATTGTTTCCGTTTTTGAGAGTTTCAGATTTATTGTATTTTGTTGGGTTGATAGGTTCTTCGCCTTCCTACTACAAGGTGATGTTTTTGGTTGTTTTAGTTCAGCTATTTGTTTTTTGTGCGTTTTTTTTGCGCTTAAAGAAAAGAGTCCCAGAGCTGGCTTTCATAAATTTAGCCTTGATTTTATACGTATTTAACTTTAGCTATTTTGATGATTCTGAAAGTAAGTACTATCGTTACAGTAGTGAAAGATTTTTTGATAGCGTACTAGTTTTTAGCTTTGATCACAGGCGGACTGGCTTCTTAGAGAGTTTTGATTTAGAGAGTAAGCCACTTGTAAAAGCGTCATATAAAGGTGCAACCTCTCCATGGTTTTCGAGCCCTATGGAGCTCAGCGATAAAACAATATTAATTGTGAGTGAGTCTTGGGGGGTGTCATCTGATGAAATTATGGATTCTGTATTATCACCGATCTATGAGTTAGGTGACCATATAGTTTCCATTGAAAGAGGAGAGTTGGGGTTTAGCGGTGCTACGGTCGACGGAGAACTCAGAGAGTTGTGCCAATTATCGTCTGCTAATTTTAATTTCAAGGATCTCGTAACGGGTTTCGAGGATTGCTTGCCTAATCGCTTGAGGGCTATGGGGTATGAAACTTACTCTTTACATGGAGCCGTCGGGTCTATGTATGATAGGGCGTACTGGTATCCGCGAGCCGGCTTTGATCATCGCACTTTTTATGAAACCAAGCAGTGGTCTGAGAAGTGCCACTCATTCCCCGGTGCTTGCGATCGAGAATTGATAAGTGAGTTGACCAAAGTATTTTCTGAGACTGAAAAAGCTTTTTTCTATTGGTTAACTTTGAACTCCCATTCTATTTATGATCGGAGGGATATTTATAAGGATGTGTTCGATTGTGAGAGCTTTCAGGTTAAAGAGGATGGTCAAGTTTGTCGAAATTTAAAGCTGCATGCTCAGTTCTTTTATTATTTGTCAACGATCTTGGATGATCCTGAGCTTGAGGGTGCAGAAGTGATTATAGTTGGTGATCATGTCCCTCCGATTTTTGATGTTAACGAAAAAGCGAAGTATTTTAAAAATGATTCTGTACCTTGGATAAGGTTTAAGGTTGCTAGTCCAGAAAAGGGCTAGGTTTGTCGTGCTTCTGTATTTAGAGGTATTTTTAGTTGGCTAGTAATTTAAAAGTTATGAAAAAAGCACGAGTCAAAGACCTTGTTTTTATATTTGTTTTTATCGCCTTTTTGATGGCTGTATCTCATTATTTTATAACAAATCCACTTGGCCCATCCCGCCTGCTCTATTATATTCAAGCACCACTAGTTCAATTAACGACGTCCTGCAAATCCGGCTCCCCTGTTTGGATGGAGCATGTTCAGGGCTACGCCACTAGAAACATGGGAGCCTCGGTCAGCCAATTGGCATATATTAATGCTGAGGGTCATGCATTCCATTGCGAAACTGGCTGGAAGGATGGAGTCTTTGGTGATGAACCGCTGGAGCCTGATACTCGATTTCGGTTTGCCAGCACGACTAAAACAGTTACAGCCGTCGCTATTCTTGATTTGATTAATCGGAAGCTGTT
The DNA here is from genome assembly GCF_018860765.1 of Marinobacter salexigens. Lineage (GTDB taxonomy): Bacteria > Pseudomonadota > Gammaproteobacteria > Pseudomonadales > Oleiphilaceae > Marinobacter > Marinobacter salexigens_A. The sequence continues at coordinate 358,497 of NZ_JAHKPV010000019.1, read as the reverse complement.
GTCTCTTGATGACAGAGTTGTTGATTTGCTGCTGGGTGATGAAACCTCGGCTTCTGCGCTCAAAGATCCCCGCGTAGGCGAAATTACAATCGGTCACTTGCTGTCCCATAGGGGGGGCTGGGATAGAGAGCGTAGCCAAGACCCAATGTTTACACGAAATGTTAAGCCTTGGTGTCCTTACAAGCCGGAGGAGCTTGCTAAAACCAGCTTGTTCTATGATCCCGGGAGCGTAGAGGCATACTCAAATTTGGGGTATTGTCTGCTAGGTTTGGTTGTAGAAAAGATAACGGATAAGCCATTCAGGGATTATATTCGTAGCCATTTTGACCTTAGTGAAACCACTCTTGAGTTCGTTGATGGCCCCTATTTGAAGGATGAGGTCTTTTACGATTTTCGCAACGAAGATTTTTATACTCAGGATTATTTTGAGGCTATGGATTTTTATGCCCTTTCTTCATCTGCTGGCCTCTCCGGGAATGCGTCGGATTTGGCTCTTTTGGTGAAGAGTTCCCTTGAGAGTGGGCCACTGACAATTCTTGAAGGCGCGAAAAAGAATTGTAACTCCGTAGCGGTTCAGGAGTGTTTTGGCTATGGCACCTACCGCTATCGGCCGTCCCCTGATGTTATACCGTTGCATATCCACGGAGGAAAGCTTCCAGGAGCCTCTTCAGCTATCATCCTTGACCCTTATGGGGGGGTGTTGGTCTGGATGGGCGCCGGAGCTTACCCGCCCGAAGAGGATTCTTTGCAAGGGTTCTATGACTATATTCGAGAGGCTTTGGTTAGTGTAAGCCCTCAATAAGCTATTTCCTTGATGCTGATTCGACAAGGTCTGATCTTGTGCTCGAATCACGAACTACACCGAGAACCTTCTATTCGGGTGTGAAAATACCCCTCATGAATAAACCTGAAACGACAAAATAGGCGCAGCGCTTCGAGCATTGTCTGACTTGACTCTCGGAAGCCTCGGCTTGCTCCCTACATGGCTGCGTTTTGTTTGTTTGCGAGAGGAATTCTTCGAGGATAGGCACTGAAATTGCTTGTTTATCGGTAAACAAGTCATCGATAACTGGCAACGATATGACGAAAAGCAACGGTTTTACCCTTATTGAATTGATGATTGTTGTTGCGCTCATCGGCATTCTTGCCGCAGTGGCAATTCCTAGCTACCAAGGCTATGTAGTCAAAACCCAAATAAGCCGTGCAGTTGGTGAGTTGGCTGCATACAAAGCTCCTTTTGAGGAGCGAGCGGGTTCCGACGGAAGTGTGGCAAATACTGATATCGGTTATACCCCCTCCAATCTCACTACAGGTAGCCAGGCTGTTGATATTGGGGTGCTAAACGCTGACGGTTCCGGTCAGCTTCAGGTGACCATGGGCGGCAAAGCGCACCCAAATTTGACAGGCGTGATTGTGGGCTTAGAACGCAGCCCTGCAGGAGCTTGGGAGTGTGTTCTCGATACGAGTGCGGCGACTAACTGGAAAGCTTCTTATTTGCCTTCTGGTTGCAGGTGACAGATCTGATCAGGGCGTAGTGGTTACGGACAAGCGTTCTTGGCCCGCAATTCACGGAACACCATATTCACATCGGTATTCAAATAGCTCGAGTGTGATAAATTAGAGCCGCAAGTTCGCCTCACCCAACGGCAATAAGCCCTTCAGGTCATATAGCACGCCATCTTGTTTCAGGTAGCCTCGCAGGTCGTCCGCGCTCATCGATGCATACTCACTGTGTGCAACCGTCAGAATCACACCATCGTAAGAACCTTGTTCAGGCTACCCAGTAAGCCCAATGCCGTACCCAAGCTTCGCCTCGGCACTGCAATTATCATGGACAGGCGCTGCTTAGTCTGATTAAACCTTAAATGCTCGGTGGCTTTTGCCTATCAAGAGAGGTTTTTGCGTTCTCTGGCGTCTTTATTTATTATCTAGGTTCCCTCGTAGCTCGCGGAGACTTGCTACTTCATCTGCGTGTTGCTTAGCCAGCACTCGAAAGCAAAGGAATGCACCCAATGAAAACTCCAGCACATACAGCCGAAATCCGTCTCACCGTTGCGAAACTACTAGAACTGTCTTACCGCAAAAAGGAAGGTCTGACATTTCAGTTGACGTTGAAAAACTGATTTCGACTTGCTCAGGGATATTATGTCGTGCAGCGCGTGCTATGAAAAGGCGACCCGCTCAGCTGGACCGTGATTTGCAGAATGCGCTAGGCAACTAACATGTATCTTAAGTCTTCTATTGTGATTGTGCTGACTGCCATAGTAGTTGGGTGTGTGACTTCAAAAGTGCCAAGTGCTGATGCTTGGGGTGAATACAAGTCTTTTGAAAAAGAACTTACAAAAGAAAGTGGGGCGGTGGAGTTGTCGCCCTATCTGTCGGGCCGACTCATGTCTTTCGTCGATCAGGCTGCCAACGACGATGAACGTCGGCAGTTTATGGCTGAGGTTGCTTACCCAGTGTGGGTTGCAAATGAAAGAGCCCACTATCAGAAACGAGCAGATAACGGTGGCATCTGCCTAACTGTCAATGGGCTGGCGTCTGACGGCGAGCCTGCGAGTGTCTCCATACTGTATGTCGCGGAAGGGCGTCGCCTAAAGGCCGACGAAGTCCATTATGAGTTGGTGGGTGATGAGAGTCAGCTGCGGAAGGGTGCCCAGTGTCCGTCTGAATTTAGCTTGGATTACCCTTAGTGGATGGTTGTTATAAGCTGCATAGCATATTAGAGCCGCAAATCCGCCTCACCCAAAGGTAATAAGCCCTTCAGGTCATATAGCACGCCATCTTGTTTCAGGTAGCCTCGCAGGTCGTCCGCGCTCATTGAGGCATACTCACTGTGTGCAACCGTCAGAATCACACCATCGTAAGAACCTTGTTCAGGCTGCTCGGTAAGTCTAATACCATACTCACGCTCGGCCTCGGTGCTGTCGGCCCAGCAGTCTGTGATATCTGCCGCGCAACCAAACTCCTGCAGCTCTTTCACAACGTCTATGACTCGGGTATTGCGCAAATCCGGGCAGTTTTCTTTAAACGTGAATCCCATCACCAATACGCGGGCTTTGGCTATGGTGTGCCCGGCTTTAATCATCGCTTTCACCAATTCAGCGGCCACGTATGCTCCCATGCCATCATTAACTCTTCGGCCTGCGAGGATGATTTCAGGGTGATAGCCGATAGCTTGGGCTTTGTGGGTTAGGTAGTACGGGTCTACGCCAATGCAGTGGCCGCCTACTAAGCCGGGTTTGAAGGGTATGAAATTCCATTTGGTGCCAGCGGCTGCCAGAACTTCGTGGGTATCGATGCCTAGCCGGGCAAAGATCATCGCTAGCTCGTTTATCAAAGCAATGTTTAGGTCACGTTGGGTGTTTTCAATCACTTTGGCTGCTTCTGCCACTTTGATGGAGCTGGCTTTATGGGTGCCTGCGGTAATAATGCCCGCATATAGGGCATCCACTTCTTCGGCAATGGCAGGCGTAGAGCCAGAGGTGACCTTCATGATGCTGCTTACCCGGTGTTGCTTATCTCCCGGATTGACTCGCTCAGGGCTGTAACCGGCGTGAAAATCCACATTGAATTTTAGGCCTGATACTTGCTCAAGCACCGGAACGCACACTTCTTCTGTAGCACCGGGGTAAACCGTTGATTCATAAATCACGATGTCGCCGCGCTTGAGCACACTGCCCACGCTCTCACTGGCTGCAATTAGAGGTGTTAGGTCCGGAGTGTTAAAACCATCGATAGGGGTAGGCACGGTTACGATAAAAACGGAGCAGTCGGCTATTGCATCCAGCGAATTAGTGAATGATAGCTGGGTAGCTGCTGCGAGCTCTTCTGGCGAAACTTCACGAGTTAAGTCCCCGCCGTTTTTTAGGTCGGTAATGCGGGTTGTGCTGATGTCGAAGCCAACAACCTGATGCTTTGCGCTAAAAGCCGCTGCCAGAGGAAGACCAACGTAACCCAAGCCTATGATAGCGATTTTTTTCATGGGGTGATCCGGTAGAAAGTGGATGAGAGGCCATGCAGGATGGGGATGGATTATATCTTGAGTCGCGTATTGTGGACAGGGACGGCTTGGGCTGTAAAGTTAACAGGGGGGGGTACAGTTTAGCTTGATCTGACCTCGTGTGGCTCAGCGGTTTTGTTTCTTGGAGGGTCGCTATGCCGCTACACCCAGTGACTACCCTGCTTGATTACGCAGTCAGATGGGGTCGCACAATCGTACTAAGACTCAGTTAAATAATTACCAGCAAACGCCCGCAAGTCTTCCGACACCCGGTGTCGAATCGTTGCTCTGTCGAGCGGATCAAGGCCGTACTTCTCGGCAAGCAGTTCAAAGTCTTCGTCCTTTAGCGTAATGGTTAACCGGGGTCTGGCCCGGTTTTTTTGATAGGGCAGTTGCAGCACCTTACGCACCATATCTGAGGTGGACATATCCTGTAGCGCGGCCGATACGCGAAACGCTCGCTGAATGTCATTGGAGAGATCGAAGGCCATTTGTACGGCCTGTACGGCCTTCTCTTCCTTTGACCAATCCGGTGGTGTAGTCATGAGATTAACCTGAGAGTTGCGCCCCCATATTTCGATAGAGGTTACGAGGGCGCTAGTTTTACTGGGCGGGTTTGTCTTTCAGGCGGGCAAGTACGCTATCTACTGCGTCTTGTTCGCCGTCGATGCCAGCCGCTTTCAGCTTTTCGTCCAAGTCAGCGCCAGTCAGTTCTTTTTCGAGGCTTGCGCTGGCGGTTTGCCGGTCTTCTTCCCGGGCTTGCCGCTCACGAATACGCTCAAGGGTTTCCTTGGCGGTGCTCAGGGAGGACTGCTGGCTGTTGATGTTGGTGTCAATCTGGGCGGTGGTGCGTAGTACTCGCTCATTGGTTTTCACCACCTGCAGCTCTCTGCGATAGTCGGCGAGTTGCTTTTCAGCCCGTTGAACTCGCTCTTTGATGCTATCAATGCGTTGCTGCAGTATCTCTCGGGTCTGGGTCAGTTCAGCTCCACGGCGCTCATGGCCAACAATTCGCTCGGCCACTTCTCTGGCCAGTTCTTCTTGGCCTGCTGTGATGGCTTTGCGGGCATCTTGTTCGCGTTTGCTGGCGCTGTCTTGCTCCGAGCGGATTTGCCGGGCCAAAGAGGCGGATTCTGCCATTAAGGCGGCGAGCTCCTGTTTGGCTTGCTTTAGTTCTTGCTCAGAGTCCCGCAGTTCTTGTTCCAGAATGCGGTTGCCTTGGCTATCTACAACAGCTTCGCCAAGCTCGTTAACGCTGCCGCGCATTGCGGTTAGAATTTTATTCAGTACAGATCTCATGTCTCAGCCCTCACTTAAGCCAGATAGTCTTCAAACGTCTGTAACAAGTCGATGGCATTCTCGGCCAGTGTTACCAGTTCTTGCATGATTTCGGCTGTGCCGGAGGTGGGGCTGAGAGCGCCATACACCACATAGTGATCACCGGTTTTTCCAAGTGAGCTAAGGGGCATGGGTACGCTGAGTCGTAACATGTTTTCATGCAGTTCGTTTACACGTTGCGGGAGCAGCTCTTGCTCTTCAAAAAGGTACGCAAGGCACAGAATTTGAGTGTCGGTTACCGTAACGTACACCGGTGTTTCTTCTGCTCCGGAAACGGTTACCTGAAGCACCGGTTCTTCTCCGGCTATTGGCATGACGTCGAAGGTTCGGCCGGCATGCGTAGAGTCACCCAGAGTAAGGGTGAGAGTTTGAATATCCACGAATAGCTCCTTCCTGTGGCGTTGAATCGATTCGGCCGATTCGGACGAACCTTGTCCTGCTGCTTGACATTTTATGTCAATAATTTGAGTCTATACCTCCCAATTAAACATTTGCAAGAAATAGTTTAATTGCGATATAACGACGGTCTTGGTTGACACAAACTGTCATATTTTTAGATCACCGGAATGGATAGTCTGGTTACGCATGGAAACATTCTTAAACACTGCTTTTTCCTTCCCTACAGTGGTTTTCTCCATACTGTTGAGTGTGGCCATCATTTATTGGCTGATCTCCCTTTTTGGAATGGGGGATATCGAGGCTGATGGCGATATTGATGCCAGTGGCGATTTTAGTGGCCTAATGGTGACGCTGGGACTTCAAGGCGTGCCTTTGCCCTTAGTACTCACGCTCTTATTTTTAACAGGCTGGTTGGCCAGTTACTTTATTGATCTAATTTTCGGGGCCTTGATTCCTAGCGGCCTGCTGCACTGGTTGTACGGTGCGGCTGTTATTTTTGCGGCTTTAGTCCTTGGGTTATTGGCTACTTCGGTGTTGGTGCGTCCACTGCGGCCACTATTTCGTCGGGCGTTTCTGCAGCCGCTACAAAAGCGCATTGTCGGTACGCCTTGTGTGGTGATTTCTTCAGCGGTTACTGAGGTTTCAGGCCGTGGTGAAGCCATTCTTGATGGCGCTCACCTTGTTCTTCAAATACGCAGTCATTCACCGCTTTCCCATCGGGAAGGGGCGGTCATTATTGAACACATTCCGGATGAAAACGCTTGGTGGGTTGTTCCGGAATCCGAATTTTATACCGGTGATTCTGCCGGATAACCCAGCGCTTTTATTTTTAACCAGCTTAGGAGAAATGCTAAATGGATTTATCGTGGATGATGCCAGTACTCACGACCATCGGTGTTCTGGTCATACTGATACTGGGTGTGCTTACCCTGTTCAAGGCGTTCTATCGCAAGGTCGATCAGGGGCAGGCTCTGATTGTGAACGATCTTTCTCCTACGCCGAAGGTCTACTTCACTGGTGCCATGGTGCTGCCGGTTATTCACCGTGCCGAGACCATGAAGATCTCGGTTATTACTCTGGAGTTGAATCGAACTGGTAAGGAAGGGTTGATCTGTAAAGACAACCTGCGCGCAGATATCACCGTCGCCTTCTACTTGCGCGTTAATGAAACCCCAGAAGATGTCTTGCGGGTGGCGAAATCTGTGGGAGTTGGCCGCGCCTCTGATCGCGATGCGGTAAATACGCTGTTTAACGCCAAGTTTAGTGAAGCGCTGAAAACGGTTGGTAAAAAGCTGGAGTTTATGCAGCTTTTTGAGGAACGCCAGCATTTCCGTGATTCCATCATTGAAACCATTGGCGAAGACCTTAATGGCTACATTCTCGAAGACGTAGCCATTGATTATCTGGAGCAAACGCCGAAAACCTCTCTGGACCCCAACAATATTCTCGATTCTGAGGGTATCAAGCGGATTACAGAGATCACCGCATTCCATAATGTGGAGACAAACCGTTTAGAGCGCGATCAAGAGCTAGAAATTCAACGGAAAAATGTATCTGCACGCGAGGCGTCTCTGGAGCTGGAGCGCAGCCAGGCAGACGCAGAAGCCCGCCAACGCCGTGAAATTGAGACCCTGCAAGCTCGTGAAACATCCGAAACTGAGCAGGTACGTGAACAAGAGCGCGCCCGTGCTGAGTCAGCTCGCATTAAAACCGATGAAGAGTTGGCTATCGCCGATGAAAACAAGCAACGCCAAATTGAAATGGCGATGAAAGCGCGTGAACGGGCGGTACAGATTGAAGAGGTGCGCATTCGTCAGGCCCGTGAGCTGGAAGACGTAAACCGTGAACGTGCGGTTGAAATTGAGCGTATTGGCATGGAAAAGGCGCTTGAGGGCGAGCGCAAGGAAATTGCAGACATTACCAGCCAGCGGATTGCAGTTGAGCGCAATGTGGCTGAGGAAGAAGAGAATATAAAAGATGTTCGCAACCGTTCCGAGGCAGAGCGGTTGAAGGTCACCAAGGTTGTAGCTGCGGAAGCGGATGCCGATGAGCTTAAGCTGATGGATGTGAAAGCAGCAGAAGCCGCGTTTGAGCGCTCCAAGTTGGAAGCGGAGAAAATCCGCGTAACGGCTCAGGCGGAATTGGACGCGGCTGAGAAACATGCCATTGCGGATGAAAAGAGGGCTCGTGGTCGTCAGGCTATGTCTGCCTCTGACGGGTTGGCGGAGGCTCAGGTTAAAGAGGCTCAGGCGTCTGCCATTCGGGCGGATGGTGTGGCTCGGGCCGATGTTAAGTCGGCGACCGCCAAAGCGGATGAAGAGGCCGGTATGGCTGAGGTTCGGGTGTTGGAGCAGCGCCTTGAAACGGAAGCCATGGGTGAAGAGAAACTGGGTCTGGCAAAAGCCGATGCCCGCAAGGCGATGATGTTGGCGGATGCTGAAGGCGAAGAGCGTATGGGCCATGCCAAGGCTGATGCCCGTGAAGCTATGGCGAAAGCCGAAGCGTCTGGCTTGGTAGAGAAGCTCAAGGCTTATAACGACATGTCTGAAGAAGCCCGTCACTTCGAAGAATTCCGCATGAACTTGGAAGTTCATGAGAAAGAAGTGATGGCTAAGATTGAGGCTCACCAAACCGGTATTCTGGAAAATGGCCGCGTAATGGCCGCCGCGTTGAAGGATGCCAAGTTTGAGATGATCGGTGGTGATGGCGGCATTTTCGAGAAGTTTGCTCAAGGGTTGGGCTACGGCAAGAGCGTGCAGGGTGTGCTGGATAAGTCCCCGTCGCTGCAGGCTGCTCTGGCGGGTATTGCTGGGCGAGCCGCTGGTGAAAAGCCAAACATCGGTTCTGAAACGGCTTAATAGATTGCGCACCATCCATGCCTGATTTGGCGTTGGTGGTGCGTGCCTTTTTCAATTCGTTCAAAATTCCCTTTTCCCTCCGTTCAGGATGATTTGGTATGTCGACGGACCGCACCGGCCTTGAGAGCATCGTTCAAGAAGGCTCTGCCTTCGAAACCATTCAGCGCCGTTTAAAAGATCAGGGCGAGCAGCTTCGCGAGCAGGTTTCAGAGCTCAACCAGGCCCGGGAAGAAATTTTTGGCAGCGCTGGCATGAATGTGCTTGGGCGCGCTCGGGTTAGAACTGAGAACAACGCCATCGCTAGGGATGTGGTGCGCCTTGGCGATAAGCTGTTGTTCGGTTTTAACCTGCAGCTTGGGTTGCGGAAAACCCTAGAACTGGATGATGTTTTTTGCCTTTACCACCTAAACGATAGCGACGGTGGCTTTGAGATGACCGAGGCCGCCATTGATGGCACCTTCCTGAAGGATGCGCGGTTTGCTAGCGATTTTCGCGAACTGCAGCAGTATTACAACACCGCCACTTTGTCTCAGTTAGTGATCCTTAAGGGGATGCTGCTGATGGCGTTTCGCATCGGCGACAAACTGAGTGATTTACGTGTTTTCCGTTGGGAACTGAAGCCTAACGGTGAGGTTAACCGCTACATAGACAACCGGGGAGAGCGAGACCTTACCTTTCCGGATCGGTACAGCTTCCCTTGGAAAACAGTCGGTCGTGACTCTCAGGTGCAGGGGCGCTCTCCGCACCTGAATATTGCCGATACGCTGTTTGTGGATAACCTTCGGGGCAACATTACCTTCAAGGTGGAGAACAACACAGCGACCGGTGAAGGTATTTATGCAGACCCGGTAGATTCCGATTCCCAGTCGCTGGACGATGCCACATTCGATTATGCGGATTTAGGCGAGATGCTGTTGGTTCGCATTCTGCCATTCAATGAAGAGCAATGGCGCTATTACCTGTTCAACCGGACACAACGGAACATTGAACGGGTTGATAGCATGGCGGGTTCTGTGGCGTCGTTACCGGATAACCACGGGCTTATCTTTCCGTCCGGCTTTTACCTCACCACAGGCGAGCTAAAAACCTTCCAAATTCCCGAAGGGGATTTCCGCCTCAAACGCTCGTTGCGCTCGCCTAACGGTGAGGATGTTCTATATGTGTTTTTTGAACAGCTCACCGGGCAGGTGATTCTTTTCCGCTATAACTTAATCCGCAAGCAGGCGGATGTGCCACTGATAGGGCACGGCTTTGCCCTGTTCGAAAACGGGCATTTGGTGGTTTTCAGCGCCGACAAGGAACCTGCTCTGGTTCACCCGTTGCAGGTTTGGGAAACACCGTTTACCTCAGAGAATTTCCATGCTCAAGCCAGTGTGGCCAACGACTCTGAGCTGGCGCGCATTGGCAACCCGGATTTGGTGCGCGGCATTGCCGAGTTGAATACCGTCATTACTTTGGTTGAAGCCAAAGGTGCCAGTGAGCGGCATTTCACAGCGTTGATTCGCACACTTGATCGTGTTCTCGATCAGTTTTATTGGCTGACGGCAGCGCAAGATGAAGCGCTATTTACCGGTTTGCATGAGCAGTTGGGCATTATTCGTAGTACTGCCGAGCTGGTGCTGGATGAGTACGAAAAAGTTCAGAGTATTCGCGCTCAAACGGAAGCCGCAATCAGCGAGGTGGCGGATGTCCAAAGTGCCTTGATGCGGGACTTGAAGCCAGACAGCTGGCAAGCGCCAGATCAGTTCGTGGGCTATTTGGCCCGGCTGCGGGAACATCGGGGCCGGGTGCGAACGCTGAACGATCGCCGCTATGCAGATAAGGCCAGCATAGACCGGCTGGAGCAAGAGTTGGCAGAAGCCGAAGAGCGCTTGACCGAACGCACCTTCCGTTTCCTTGCATCACCGGAAGCCCTTGAGGGTTACCGCAAAACCCTGACAGAACTGCAAGCCGATCTGGCTGAGGCTGAGAGCCGCGACGCCTTGAAAGATATTGTGGGACGGTATCGAGAGCTGACTACCGGTCTGGATATGATTCAGGGAATGCTCGCTTCCATGGCGGGAAATGATGCAGCGCTGGAAACCGCCATTACCGACAACATTTCAGGTATATACGCCAGCATTAATCAACAGCGTTCGGAAGCGGAAATCCGCCTGAAAGAGCAAGGCAGTGCAGAAGCCAGAGCCCAGTTTGCCGCCCGCATTCGTTTGTTTGAACAGAGTCTGGCGAACGGCGTCAGCTCGCTTTCTGATGTGCGGGAATGCGATGGGTTGATGACTCGCATGCTCGACCAGCTGCAAGAGCTTGAAAGCCAATTTGGCGAATACGATGAATTTCTCGCCGCCGTGTTGGAACAGCGAGAGAATGCCCACGAAAGTATTGAAGCTCGGCGCCAGCAGCTACAGGACCAGCGCCAACGCCGAGTGACAACCCTGACGGATGCGGCTGAACGCATATTGAAAAACGTTAATCGCCGCACCGAGCGCTTTACCAGTGTGGAAGAGTTGCACGCTTTCTTTGCATCCGATGCCATGGTTTCACGCCTGCGTAGTATGGCTGAGGAACTGCGGGAACTGGGCGCGGCTATGGAAGCCGATGATTGTTTGGGGCAGTTAAAAGCCGCTCAAGACACCGCCCTGCGCAGCGTTCGTGACAAAGCCGATATCTTTGAAGAAGGTGGGGCGGTCATACGCCTAGGCAAACACAAGTTCAGCGTGAACCAGCAGGAACTAGATCTCACACTCATTCCCCGGGATGACCATGTGCTGCTACATTTGACCGGCACCCAGTATTACGAACGGTTGGATGAGCCGGATCTGGATCGCCTGCGGAGCTACTGGAATATGAGCCAGCCGTCTGAGTCTGGCAAGGTTTACCGGGGTGAGTATCTGGCAGCCTTAGTGATCGAAGGCTTCCGGCAATTGCCTACTTTGCCGGTTAACGTCGCCAATATTGATGAGCTGACGGACTACATTCGCACATTTGCATCACCGCGATACCGTGAGGGTTATGAAAAAGGCATCCACGATCACGATGCTGCGTTGATTGTTAGCACTCTCTGGCCAGCTATTCAAAATGCGGGGTTACTACGCTTTAGTCCCAAAGCCCGGGCGCTCGCCATGTTGTTCTGGGCCGATCTGAGCCAGCAGAAGGTTTTCGCACAACAGTTACGTTCACGTTGTTTGTCTGCGGGCATACTCAGCCGCATGATGCAGTCAGATGAGCTGTTGCAGGCCTTGGAGCAAGAAGTTGGCCCCAAACTCTTGGAGTATATAGAAACCCACAAACTTGTCTTGGCTGAAAAGGGCAGTGCCGAACGTACTTTGTTGAACTCGGCTGCTGAGTTTCTGGTTTTACAACTGGCAGAAGAGTCGGAAGCGTTTGAAATTACTCGTTACGCCGGTGAATTGGCGGAAGGCTTTGCGGAAGCTTTGAAGCGCGATAGCCAGTTTACCCAATACCAAAACGCTTTGGGTGTGGTTGCCGATCAGCCAGCGGCTCGCTGGAGTATTACCAGTCACTGGCTAAAAGCCTGGATGGATAAAGCGAACCAGCAACACCTGTTGCATTATCTGCCGGAAGCAGTGGCCGTTCTCAACGCAGGGCAGGTTGTTACTACTAAGATACGTAGCGTGGAGTTGGCGTTTAAGATAGAAGGTTTGCTTGGCCAGCATGCCAACATTAACGAGCGAGCCCTCAACTTGCAGTTGGATGAATTTGAAGAGCGTTTGCGCTATCACCGGCAGGAAACCATTCCCGGTTGGCAACAGTTGCAAGAAGTTCGCCACAGGGTATTGGAAAAATGGCGCGACCAGTTGCGCCTTGAAGAGTACCAGCCCCGGCCACTTTCTTCTTTTGTGCGAAATAAGTTAATCAGCGAAAGCTACTTGCCAATCATCGGCGATAACTTGGCTAAGCAAATGGGCACCGCGGGTGAGGACAGGCGTACCGACCAGTCCGGCCTGTTAATGATGATCTCACCGCCGGGTTACGGGAAAACCACCTTGATGGAGTACGTGGCTAACCGGCTGGGCCTGATCTTCATGAAGATCAACTGCCCTAGTTTGGGCCATGACGTCACCTCTCTGGACCCGGAGAAGGCTCCGCATTCTACAGCGAAGGCAGAGTTGGTTAAGCTCAATCTGGCGCTGGAAATGGGTAATAATGTGATGCTGTATCTGGATGATATCCAGCACACCCATCCTGAATTTCTACAAAAGTTCATCTCTTTGTGTGACGGCACCCGGCGTATAGAAGGTGTATGGCGGGGCCGTACCAGCACTTACGACATGCGTGGAAAGCGTTTTTGTGTGGTTATGGCCGGTAACCCGTACACCGAGAGCGGGGAAGTGTTCAAAGTGCCGGATATGCTGGCAAACCGGGCAGATATCTACAATCTTGGGGATGTGCTTTCGGGTATGGAGCATGCTTTCGAGCTGTCCTATATCGAAAACAGCCTCAGCGCTAACCGGGTACTGGCGCCGCTGGCCACCCGTGGCATGGCGGATTTCTACCGGTTCGCAGATTTGGCTGCAGGCAAGGCTGTTGCTGGCTCAGATTTCGAACATGATTACAGCTCTGCCGAGCGGGACGAGATTGTCTCTTTGCTGAAAAAGATGATGCGTGTTCGGGAAACTGTGTTGCGGGTTAACCAAGCGTACATTGCCTCCAGTGCTCAGGCTGAAGCCTATCGCACCGAGCCTACCTTCAAATTGCAGGGCAGTTACCGGAATATGAATAAGCTGGCGGAAAAGTTGTCGCCGGTGATGAGCGACGAAGAGCTGGAAGCTCTGATTGATGATCACTATCAGGGCGAATCCCAGTTGCTGACCCAAGGCGCGGAAGAGAATCTGCTTAAACTCAAGCAAATGCGCGGCACCATGACGGAAGCCGAAGCCAGCCGCTGGCAAGCCATTTGCGAAGAGTATCGGCGTCGCCAACAGGCGGGAGGCGATGAAGAAACCGGGGTGAAAGTTGTGCGCCAGCTCGGGTTGATCGCTGAACAAATGCAGCAACTAGGGCTTCAGATGGTTGCTGGCATGGCTGGTCAAAAAGACTCAGAGCCAGATGTCAACAAAGCTCTCGGGGAGCTATCTCGCTCCCTCGAAAACGGGCTAACCGAAGGCTTGCAGTCTGTGCAACTAAGCCCGGCTATAACAGTAAATTTGGATAGCCCGCCGCAGGTCGGTGAGGCGCTCACGGCCTTTGCGCGGATTTTTGAGGAATCTCTTGTTCCGTTGGTAAAACTGATGGACGGCAAGCTGGGTTTGGACTTAAAAACCCAGCGAGAAATGAGCCGTGTGTTAAGAGTGATCGGTGAGTTGCAAGATAAGTTGCTCTCTCAGGATTCAGCAACGACCAATACAAAGTTATGATCGAAATCGCTGTACTCGGCACAAAGCATGTAAACCCAATACCAACACAGGGATCAAAACCAATGAAGGGACTCATAATTTCTATATTGTTCTTATCCGCCTCCCTATCTTACGCCGGCACCTACCGCTGGGTTGACGAGAACGGGCAAACGCATTTCGGTGATAGGCCGCCCCAAAACGTTGTGACTGATGAGGTTCGCCTAAAGGCTGCTCCACCGTCGGTTGATGCGGAAGCCCTTGCGCGCAAACAGCGCTTGAACGAGTTTCTTCAGAATAGTGAAAAGGAGCGTGAAGCGCGGTCAAAAGTGGTAGCTGAGCAGGAGGCAAGGGCTGCGAAGCAAAAAGCTCTCTGCGAGGGTTTGCAAGCCCGGTTGAAGTATCTATCGAGGGTCTCGGGCATCTATGAGTTGAATAAAGAAGGTGAGCGGGTTTTTGTGAATGACGAAGAGAACGAACGCTTTCGCAAGGAGTTCAAAGCGCGCGTACAGAAAGAGTGCGGCGTGTAAGTCTGCGCAGCTTTATCGCCTTTACCTCAGTGCAGTGTTTGTGTAATGCGCTGAAGCCTTACCAGAGGTACACTACTTGGTCTGACTGCTAGCTGATAGGCTTATGGGTACCTTATGGAAAATGAACACAAATCAAGTGAGCAGGGCAACTCCAAAGCTAAGAAGACGCTAGCGGATCTTTCTACCCCTATTTACGGCCTGTTTATTCTAGGTGTGCTTTACACCTTGTATCTGGCTCACCAGATTGTCTTGCCGATGATTCTGGCGCTTCTCTTAAGTCTGCTGTTATCGCCTCTTGCTACGCGTATGTGTTCGGGGTTGCGTATTCCACGGGTAGTGAGTTCGCTGATACTGGTCTTGCTTGTGGTTGCAGGTATCGCTGGTGTGTCGATGGCTGTGGCAACACCTGCGCTTGAGTGGGCGGGCAAGGCTCCACAGGGTATTTCCCGTTTGCTGGTTGGGGAAAGCGAACTTAAGCGGCAGATAAACAAGGTAACTGAGTCAGCCCAGAAGGTGGAGGATTCGGTGAATGAACTCTCGGATACGGGCGGTAAAAAGGCCGAGGTAGAGCCAACAACCGTGGTTCTGCAAACGGACTCCTGGCGCACCCAGCTTATGAATAAAGCCCGTGACGGGGTTGCTGGTTTGGCGCTGGCTATGGCGCTTACCTACTTTTTGCTGGTTAGCGGCGATAGATTGGTGCTTAATTTCGTACGGCAATTACCGCGGCGCCACCGCAGAAGAGTATTGCGCATTAGCCGCGATTCTCAGCACCAAATTGCCCAGTATCTGGCGGTTCTGGGTATCAGCAATACCTCTGTTGGCGTGGCAACCGGCCTTATGGCTTGGGCGGTTGGCTTGCCAGATCCAGCCGTGTGGGGACTGGTGGCTGGGTTGGCCCGCTTCATTCCTTATCTTGGTGTTATTCTCACCATTCTTCTGTTGGCGGTTGTCTCGGCGGTAAGCTTGGATACGTTATGGATGATGGCCATTGCACCCGTTGGTTATCTTGCCTTGACCACTATGGTGGGCTTTTTCATCGAGCCTTGGATACACGGCTTTCGCATGTCGATTAACCCGGTGATTATTTTCGTTTCGATCTTTTTCTGGGGTTGGCTCTGGGGGCCTGTGGGCGTGTTGCTTGCGGTGCCGCTGATGACTGTTATACAGGTTGTGCTAAAGCAAATCCCCAAGCTGCGGCCTATTTATAAGGTGATTGCCCAGTAGTTAGAAGGGGGATCACTCTCCATTCCCCTTGCTCCTCCTATTACTCTTCGTCACTTTTCATCACTCCCTGACAGCTGCCAAAATCTCTCCTACTCTAAGTGGATTGATTTTGTTCTGCAGGCAGGGAGGATTACATAATTATGACTCTGAATATCATGAATACCATGAAGGCCATGGTTCTTACTGGCCATGGTGGTATCGAAAAGCTTGAGTATAGACGCGTACCCACGCCGTCTCCTGCGGCCGGCGAGGTGTTGGTACAGGTAACCGCTACCGCCAAGAACAATACAGACCGCAAAGCCCGGGAAGGGCTATATCCCACGAAAAAAGGTGAAACCACCTCATTCCAGATGGGCGGCAAGCCTACGCTGATTTTTCCCCGAATTCAGGGTGCCGATATTGCTGGCCGCGTAGTGGCTGTGGGTGAGGGCGTCGAGCCTAGCCGCATTGGCGACAGGGGACTGCTGGATTTCAATATGTATGGCAGTGCCCGCCGGGATATCAACTTAACCCCCGATTATTATGGCCATGGTGCAGACGGCGGCTACGCCGAATACGTGGCTGTTCCTTCAGATCAGTTCCACGCTGTGCCTAACAAGGATTTGAGTGATGCCCAGTTAGCTGCGATGGGAATGTGTTCCTATCAGACGGCTATGCATATGCTCACGTCTGCCAAAGTGGAGGCCGGGGAGCGTGTTTTGGTTACCGGTGCAAGCGGCGGTGTAGGAACGGCGCTGATCCAGCTTTGCCGAATTATGGGTGCCGTTCCTTACGCGTTAAGTACGCCCGATAAAACTGCGGCTCTTAAGGCGTTGGGCGCCGAATCTGTACTTGATCGCTCCGAAATGGGCAGCTTTGTTGAGCGCGTAAAGGCCGAAACAGGTGGTAGGCCCTTTGATGCCGTAATGGACTTGGTAGGCGGCGAGATGACCGACCGCTTCATCGACGCCATGATCTTCGATATGAACGCCCGCAGCACTTATCCTCGCCTGAGCATCGCGGGTGCCAGTGGCGGCAACGTTAGTGAAATTTTGTGGACACGAATATATCTGTATCAGGTGCAGCTCTTCGGGGTTTCACACGGTACGCGAGAAGAGGCTGAGCAACTTGTGGATTGGATTCGCGAGGGGCGGCTAAAGCCAGTTTTGCACGGTACTTTCCGGCTATCGGAACTACACCAAGCAGAGCGCTACTTCATGAATCGTGGTAGCAGTTATTTCGGCAAAATTGTGATTGTGCCGGATTCCCAATGGGAAGAACACGGCCAACTTTGGTCGTTGGAGAGGGACGCATGAAGCAAGAGTTGACCATTCAGCTATTGGATACCCATGCTGGCGGTGATGTAAGCCGCATTGTTACGGGGGGTATTATCCCCTTGCCGGGCGACAGTGTGCGGGCGCAAATGGAGTACCTTCGCGATCAAGCCGATGGTTTGAGAAAACTGCTGCTGGAAGAACCCTACGGTATCCCGGAGATGTCTGTGGATTTGTTGGTTCCTCCGTCGGATCCGAGTGCTGCAGTCGGATACATCATTATGGAAGTGATGGGTTACCCGATCTATTCCGGCTCTAACACCATCTGTACGGCAACGGCGGTTTTGGAAGCTGGAATTGTGCCCAAAAAGGAGGGCAGGCAGAGCTTTTTACTGGAATCCCCGGCAGGCCTTGTACGCATAGAAGCGCTTGTGGAAAACGGCGTGGTTGAAGCGATAACCTGCGAAGGCCTGCCAAGCTATATCCATACCCATCAAGCCAGTATCGATGTGCCATCACTTGGCACAGTCACCTACAGTGTGGCCTACAGCGGCGGCTTCTACGCATTGGTGGACGCAAAATCATTGGGTTTTGATCTTACGCTCGATGAAGAGCGTGAGCTTGCAGTTGCAGCTCACGCCATTGTCGAAGCGATTCAGGCCGAACGGGGTTTTTCCCATTACACTCTGGGCGACGTGGGGCCATTGCCATTTCTGCATTTTATGGGGCCTGTACACCAAGTCGCAGAGGGCTATTATCGTTCCCGCTCTGCGACCTACGTGCATCCGGGTGTTATCTGCAGAAGTACCACCGGAACCGGCACCTCGGCGCGGCTTGCTCTTATGAATTATGAAGGGCTCATTCGCCCCGGAGACAAACTTGAAACCATCTCGTTGCGTGAGACCGGCTTTATTGGTGAGTTCTCTGGCATAGAGCAGGCGGGCGAGTATCAGGTTGTTGAAAATAACATCACTGGCAAGGGCTATGTTTTAGCGCGTTCGGATATTGTCGTGAATTGTGATGACTCTTTAGTGGACTGCGATGGGCTTCGTCATGTCCTCGGTAATTACTCGCTTTTCTGATGTGTATTCGTCTAAAGTTTACCTTTACGTAAAGTGCGGGCTATGGTAAATCTTGTTCCATGCATTTAATGATAATAATAGCAGGAGCAGATCATGAGCCTTCCGGAATACGCTGACGTTTATCGCAATTTTGACCCTGCCGCTCTAGAAGCGGAGATCTTGGACGGAAGCCTTGAGAACGGGCTGAACGTTTGCCATGAAATGTGTGATAAGTGGGCTGTCGACCCCGAAAAAGTTGCCCTCTTCTATGAGGCTTTGGACGGCAGCGACGGTACCCTGACCTTCGCAGAGCTTAAAGAGCAGTCTGCACGCTTTGCGAACTATCTTGTCTCTCAGGGTATTGGAAAGGGTGATCGAGTTGCAGGACTGTTACCGAGAACCCCGGAGCTCCTTATCGTTATTGCCGGTGCGCTGCGTGCAGGTGCTGTTTATCAGCCGCTGTTTACCGCATTCGGCTCCGGTGCTATCGAATACCGCCTTGAGCGTGCAGGCACGAAGTTGGTCGTTACAGACCCTGCCAACTACTCTAAGCTCACTGAAGTGAAGGATTGCCCGCCGGTTATTTGTGTTGATGTAGAAAAAACCGATGCAGATGTTCGCGATTTTCGCAGCGCTCTAAACGAACAGAGCGATGATTTTGAGCCAGTTTTGGTCAAGGGCACCGATCCGTTCCTGCAGATGTTTACCTCGGGTACAGTTGGTAAATCCAAAGGCGTTGCTGTGCCGGCTCGCGCGTTATTGGCTTTCTATGTCTATATGAAATACGCCATCGACCTGCGCGATGACGATGTTTTCTGGAACGTTGCGGACCCTGGCTGGGCTTATGGCCTTTATTACGCGGTGGTGGGCCCGCTGCTGATGGGCCATGCCACCCATTTCAACCCGGGCGCATTTACCCCGGAATCCACCTACGACATGATCCGCAAGTACAAGATTACCAATCTGGCCGCTGCACCAACTGCCTATCGGCTCCTAAAGGCCAATGACCATGTATTACCCGAAGGCGAGAACCTTGGCTTGCGTGTTGCCAGCAGTGCCGGTGAGCCTTTGAACCCAGAGGTCGTTAACTGGATTAAGAGCCGCCACTATTGTCCGGTTATGGATCACTATGGCCAGACTGAAACCGGTATGACTTGTTGCAACTTTCATGCGCTCAAGCATCCGGTACGACAGGGCTCAATGGGGTATTCGTCCCCGGGCCACAAAGTGGTCGCCCTGAATGAGAAGAACGAAGAGGTGGGCGAGGGCGAAGTAGGGCAAATCGCTGTCGATGTGAAAGCTTCTCCTCTGTTTCACTTTGATGGCTATACCTGGGGCGAAAAAGATCCGTTCGTGAAGGGCTATTACCTTACGGGCGATATGGCGATTTGCCATGGCGATGGCAGCTTTTCTTTCAGTGGCCGAGACGACGACATTATTACGACGGCCGGTTACCGAGTTGGTCCCGCGGATGTAGAGAGTACCTTGTTGGAGCACGCCGCGGTTGCAGAGTCTGGAGTGGTCGCCAAGCCTGATGAAAAACGCGGCTCCATTATTAAAGCCTATGTGGTTATCAAGGGTGACGAGGCTCCGGCGGACGAGCAGGTTCTGCGGGATGAGCTTCAGGAGCTTGTACGCCGTCGCCTTTCCACGCATGCCTTTCCACGTGAAATTGAATTTGTGGATGAGCTCCCGAAAACGCCCAGCGGCAAAATCCAGCGCTTTGTGTTGCGTAACCAAGCTCAGGAAGAGTCGGCTTCATGAAGGTCACGTTTGAAGAGCTGAATAGGTTTCTGCAGGACCAATTCCCCCAGGGAGCTGCTTACGGCAGCTTGCAAAAGCTGGGGGATGGTTGGGCCGAGATGACGCTCGATGTGGACGACGGGCACCTTAGGCCGGGTGGAACGGTGTCTGGCCCGGTAATGATGGGGCTGGCAGATGTCACCGTTTATGCAGCGTTACTCAGTAAAATCGGGCTTGTGCCTCTGGCGGTAACTACCAACCTGAACATTAACTTTCTGCGTAAGCCGCAAGCCCACACGCCCATTCGCGCGAAAGCGACTATGCTCAAAGTTGGCCGCACGATGGGTGTTGGCGAGGTGTTCGTTTATTCGGAAGGTGTTGATGAACCCGTTGCCCACTCAACCATGACCTATTCGATACCACCTGAAAAATATCAAAATTAGATTGACGTATACGTAAACGTCAATCTAATCTGCCTTGTAACGCTAAACGTTAAAACAATAACAAAAGGTAAATTGGCTCATGAGTGACCAGTACGTTCTGGAGACCCGAAACCTTGTTAAAGAGTTCAAGGGTTTTGTTGCGGTCAACGACGTGGATCTTCAGATTCAGCAAGGCCACATTCACGCCCTTATCGGCCCCAACGGTGCTGGCAAAACGACGGTTTTCAACCTGCTAACAAAGTTCCTGATTCCTACTCGTGGCCAGATACTGTTCAACGGGGAAGACATCACTTCTACAAAATCCGCTCAAATTGCCCGTAAAGGGGTTGTTCGTTCGTTCCAGATTTCAGCGGTGTTTCCGCACATGACAGCTTTGGAAAACATACGGGTTGCTCTGCAAGGCTTCGAGGGTACTTCGTACAGTTTCTGGAAGTCTGGAGCGTCTCTTAACCGCCTTAACGAGCGCAGCATGGAGCTGTTGGAATCTGTAGGCCTTGCCGAGTATGCCAATACCACAACGGTAGAGTTGGCATACGGCCGCAAGCGGGCGCTGGAGCTCGCGACCACTCTTGCGATGGAGCCAAAGCTGATGCTGTTGGATGAACCTACGCAGGGCATGGGCGCCGAGGACGTAGACCGGGTGGTTGAATTGGTGCGTAAGGCCGCTAAAGGCCGCACGGTATTAATGGTTGAACACAACCTGAGCGTTGTTAGTAAGTTGTGTGACCGAATTACGGTTCTGGCGCAGGGCGCCGTGCTTACAGAGGGTGATTACGAGTCGGTTTCTGCCGACCCCCGGGTGCGCGAAGTGTATATGGGAACAGGTGCCAGCGGTGAGCGTGGTGCGGTCGCCGAAGCGGAGGCCAGCCAATGAACACAGATGCGACTCGGAACTACGAGCAACTGAATATATCCGGTCTGCACGCTTATTATGGTGAATCCCACATTTTGCATGGGGTAGATTTGGTCGTTCACCGTGGCGAATTGGTTACGCTCCTTGGCCGGAACGGCGCCGGGCGTAGCACTACCCTGAAGGCGATCATGAATATGGTGGGCCGTCGCACCGGCTCCATCATGGTCAACGGAGAAGAAACCATGTCCTGCGCTCCGCACCATATCGCCAGAATGGGAGTGGGGTATTGCCCTGAGCATCGCGGTATTTTCGCCTCGCTCAACGTGCATGAGAACCTAACGTTGCCACCAATAGTGCGCAGTGGCGGCATGAGCCTCGAAGAAATCTATTCAATGTTCCCCAACCTTTACGAGCGTCGCTTTAGCCAGGGTACCAAGCTATCCGGCGGTGAGCAGCAGATGCTGGCTCTAGCGCGCATACTACGCACCGGCGCGAACATGCTGCTACTCGACGAAATTACCGAAGGCCTTGCCCCGGTTATTGTCGAAAAACTGGGTCATGTTCTAACCCAGCTCAAGGAAAAAGGGCTGACCATTGTATTGGTGGAGCAAAATTTCCACTTCGCAGCTCCTCTGGCTGATCGACATTACGTTGTTGAGCACGGGCGGATTGTGGAAGAAGTCCGTGCCGATGAACTGAGTGCCAAGCAGTCGGTGCTGGATGGCTATTTGGGGGTGTGATCCTGGATAGGCAAGAACGCAAGATATAACAAGACCAACAATAAACTTGAACTAATGCAACACAGTAGCGGAGATACAACAATGACAATGATGAAAAAGCTTCTGACTTCAGCAATTGCCTCAACCCTAATGGCCAGTGGTGCTCAGGCTGCCATTTCAAACGATACCGTTAAGATCGGGTATTTGGCAGATATGTCTGGCACATATCGGGATCTCGCAGGGCCGAACGGTCAGTCTGCTCTTGAAATGGCTATCGCCGACTTTGGCGGAAGCGTGAAGGGCAAGAACATTGAGATCGTCAGCGCTGATGACCGTAACAGCCCTGATACTTCTTCCAGCACCGTTCGCCGTTGGGTAGAAAACGAGAACGTAGACATGGTCGCAGGTATGGTGGCTTCCTCGGTTTCTATCGCGGTGAGCAAGATTCTGGAGGAAAACGACAAGCTTGGTATTATCTCGGGCTCCGCAGCTTCCAGTATCACAAACGAGCACTGCACCCCCAACCATATCCATTATGTGTACGACACCTATCCTCTGGCGAATGGCACTGCGAGTGCCGTCGTTAAAGAAGGTGGAAAAAGCTGGTATTTGCTGACAGCTGATTACGCTTTTGGCCACTCACTGGAAAGCGACGTAAGGCGCGTTGTGGAGGCTAACGGAGGTGAGGTTGTTGGTGCCATTCGTCACCCGTTCCCGACACAGGACTTCTCTTCTTTCGTGCTACAGGCCCAAGCTTCCGGTGCTGATGTGGTCGGCCTCGCAAACGCCGGTGCGGATACCACCAACGCAATCACCACTGCCAGTGAGTTCGGTGTCACTCAATCGGGCCAGACTCTTGCGGCCCTGCTGTTGTTTTTGACCGACGTTCACGCACTTGGCGCGCAAACCGCTCAGGGAATCCAGCTGACTACCGGTTGGTACTGGGACATGAACGAAGAGACCCGCGAGTGGTCAGACCGCTTTATGGAGAAAACCGGTGTGCGCCCGACCATGGTTCACGCAGGTATTTACTCAAGCACTATTCAGTACCTCAAGGCTATCGAGGCCACAGGCTCTGATGATGCGCAAACTGTGCGCAAGCAGATGATGGATACGCCAATCAACGATATGTTCGCGAAGAACGGCAAGATTCGTGTTGATGGCCGCATGGTTCACGATATGTATCTGGCCGAGGTAAAAACACCTGCTGAATCCAAGAACGAGTGGGATCTTTACAAGATTCTTCGCACGATTCCAGCAGAAGAGTCTTACCGTCCGCTTTCCGAGAGTAAGTGCAAACTGGTTAATAACTAAAGCGTGTGGTCCCGCAGCGTGCCCTTGCAGGGTGCGCTGCTAAGGCCAAACCGACAATAAGCCAAATACCAACCTCTGTACTGCCTCTGGAGTTAGCCCAATGTCCATGATTTTCGGCGTTCCTTTAGCTGTGCTTTCTGGCCAGCTACTGATCGGAATCATAAACGGCGCATTTTATGCCCTGTTGAGCCTCGGGCTCGCGGTTATCTTCGGCTTGCTGAAGATTATCAATTTTGCCCACGGTGCCATGTATATGCTCGGCGCCATGGTAACGGTTCTTATGTTCAATGCTTTGGGTGTTAACTACTGGGTGGCGCTCTTTATGGCGCCATTGTTGGTGGGTGCGTTTGGCGTTGTTATTGAGTACTTCCTATTACGTCGTATTGCTGGTCAGGATCATATTTACAGTCTGCTTTTAACCTTCGGTGTTGCCCTAATTATTCAGGGCGTACTTATTAATTGGTTTGGAGTATCTGGACTGCGCTATGCCATGCCAGACATGTTCAAAGGCGGCATCAATCTCGGCTTCATGTTCATGCCGTACTATCGTGCATGGGTTATCGTGGCCGCGCTATTGGTGTGCTTTGGGACTTGGTTTGTTATTGAAAAAACCAAGTTGGGCGCCTATCTGCGTGCCGGAACCGAGGACTCCCAGCTAATGCAGGGGTTCGGAATCAACGTACCGCTGCTAATCAGTCTGACCTATGGGTTCGGTGTTGCGCTGGCAGCCTTTGCGGGTGTTCTGGCCGCTCCTATCTATTCCGTAACACCGGTGATGGGCTCCACTACTTTGATTGTAGTGTTTGCGGTGGTGGTAATCGGTGGCATGGGCTCAATTGGCGGTGCCATCATAACGGGCATCCTCATGGGTGTTATTGAGGGCCTTACCAAAACGTTTTATCCGCCAGCTTCATCTGCGGTCATTTTTCTGGTCATGGTTTTGGTACTTATGTTCCGGCCCAGTGGCTTGTTTGGTAAAGAGGCATAATCATGGACCAATCACCAAAGATTGCCGACATCCATAAGTCGATTGTGAAAGAGCAGGCGGCGCAAGAGCGCAAGCGGCTCATGTTGAATGCGGGCCTGTTGCTTCTGCTGCTTGCGGCTCCGTTTGCAATATACCCGGTCTTCCTAATGAAGATTCTGTGCTTCGCCCTGTTTGCGGTGGCATTTAACCTTCTTTTCGGGTTTACCGGCTTGCTTTCATTCGGTCATGCGGCATTTCTTGCTGCTGGCGGCTATACCACGGGTTACCTGCTCAGCAACTACTCGGGGTTGTCTACCGAGCTAGGTATTATTGCGGGCACGCTCGCGGCTACGTTCCTAGGGCTTGGATTTGCGCTGTTGTCTATTCGGCGGCAGGGTATCTACTTTGCGATGGTTACGTTGGCATTGGCACAGCTGGTGTTCTTCTTTTTCGTGCAGTCTGAGTTTACGGGCGGGGAGGACGGCATGCACGGCATTCCCAGAGGCCATCTTTTGGGTGTTATCGATCTGGAAAACAATCTGAATATGTATTATTTCGTGCTGGCGGTATTTATCGGGTGTTATCTGTTGGTTCAGCGGATTGTTAGTAGTCCTTATGGGCAGGTGTTGAAAGCGATCAAGCAGAACGAACCCCGGGCGGTATCACTGGGCTATAACGTCGATCGTTACAAAGTGCTGGCGTTTGTTATTTCAGCCGCTCTGGCGGGGCTGGCGGGATCCATGAAGTCTGTGGTGTTTCAGTTAGCCTCGTTGAACGATGCGCACTGGCACATGTCTGGCGAAGTAATCCTAATGACTCTGGTTGGCGGCATGGGCACCCTGCTTGGACCAGTAATTGGTGCAACCTTTGTGGTCAACATTGAGTATCACCTATCGCAGGGCCCTCTTCGGGACTGGGTCGATCCAATTCTTGGGGGTGTCTTCGTTATTACTGTACTTGCTTTCAGAAGCGGTATTGTTGGCGAGATCCAGAAATTTGTGCGGAAGAATCTTGGGTAGCTAAAGTTTGGATACCTTACCGCCATCTTAAGAATTTATAATGAAATGAAAATTTTATTCAATTTCATTGATTTACGGGTTTGTTGATCGGTTGTGATAGTAATTTAGCTGTTTCGGCTGTTGTTGATAGTCTAGCTATGTGGCACGTTGAATATAGACGTAACGCAGTGGTAATCAAGTCTAGCTGCCTTACGTCTTTTTATATCAGTCTCAATTCACAGAAAGTTAAGCTAATTATTAATTGATCGAATTAAAGCGCTTAACTAGAAAGGAGAAAGGAGTTACTGATGCTTTATTGGACGATAGTTTGTTTGATTATAGCCATTGTAGCTGGCGTACTAGGTTTTGGCGGAATTGCCGGGGCTGCAGCCGGAATTGCCAAAATTCTATTCTTTGTTTTTATTGTTTTGCTTGTTGTTTCGTTAGTAATGAACGCTATGAAAGGGCGTGGTCCATAAATGTCATTGCGCTTTAGATAGGAAATAAGTAGTTCAACTCTCAATAGATGATTAGTTAAGCTATTTTTCATTTGACAGGAGAACGATATGAGTAACGACGTTGTGGAAGGAAACTGGAAGCAGCTGAAAGGTAAAGTGCGCGAAAACTGGGGTAAGTTGACCGATGATGATGTTGAAGAGATCGGAGGGAAAAAAGATCACTTCGTCGGTAAGATTCAGGAAAAATACGGAATGAAGAAAGACGAAGCGGAGAAGGAGTGGGATAAGCTCACCAAGTAATCGTTATCTGTGTTTCTGAGTACGGCCGATGATGTGTCCAATGTTATCGGCCGTATTTCGTTATTCCTAAATTTCCAAGCATCATCGATATCAATGGTGTTCGCGATCGCAGTGGCGCCTTCGGTTAAAAGGCGGTTCGATCTGAACACGCATTGGTCTACGCGGGCATGTCGTTGGCCACGCTATCACGGGGCCAGACCCGGTGCTTACCAAGTGTCGCTTTGAAACGGTCGAAAACATCATCGATATGTTCGCCTAGTAATATGCCCTCATCTTCAGGCACGTTAGAGGCGGATAGCATATTTTTGCCTTCGCCCAGAAGCACGATGACCTTCAAATGCTTATAGGCCTCTTGCAGATAGTAACGACCCTGACCAGAACTCGCGAGCTCAGCCACGCTGTCTTTACCGCCCGGAACAATGACCGCATCCAGAGTTACTGAAGGCATACCATTAAGCATTGCATCGCTTTCGACTAAGCTACCATTAGCCCCTTTGATTGGTGCCATCGATGGCCCAATCACCATCGCAGTAGCGCCTTCTGCCGCCAATTTTTTTTGTAGCGTGTTCACCTGATCAGAATCAACACCATTCGCCGCAAGAATGGCGATTTTTCGGTGCTTGATGTTGCCTGGTAGGCGGGCCATCAGGCTAAGGGCAGGGGACTCGTTTAGAGAGCTCCTGCCAAGCTCCTCTACGGAAGCTGTGGGCGCAGAGGGCGTATCCACACCGTGCATTTCACCAACCGCCTGAGCTAATTCTACTGATATGTTGGGTAAGATTTCAGTGATGACTCTTTCGCGGATGTGGGGTCGTTGTACTTTAGACAGCTCAAATGCATAAGCCTGAATGATATGAGACTGCTCAACGTTGGTCTGGCTATCCCAGAATAGAGTAGCTTGAGAATAATGATCGCCGAAGGAATCGCTTCGAGCTCGCACCTTGTTTGCATCGACCCGCTCATGGTGGCTTTCAAAACCACCATTCTCTGGCCCAGGGGGTGTTTCTTTCGGCCATCCTCCATCAATAGAATTGGGCTCGTAGGAGGCTTGTCCAGTATTGATAGTTTGCCTGTGCACGCTATCACGTTGGTTATTGTGGAACGGGCACACTGGGCGGTTGATCGGGATTTCGTGGAAATTGGGGCCGCCCAATCGCAACATTTGTGTGTCGAGATAGGAAAAAAGGCGACCTTGTAACAGTGGGTCATTGGAAAAGTCGATGCCGGGAATAATGTGGCCGGGACTGAACGCCACCTGTTCAGTTTCTGCAAAATAGTTGTCTGGATTACGGTTCAGGACCATTTTACCAATGGGGATCACGGGTACCTGCTCCTCAGGCACAAGTTTGGTCGGATCGAGAATGTCGAAATCGAATGAATGCTCGCTTTCCTCTTCGATCACTTGAACCCCCAACTCCCACTCTAGGAAATCGCCGTTGCTGATATCTTCCCACATACCACGGCGATTGAAATCCGGGTCACGGCCCCAGAGTTTTTGCGCCTCGTCCCAGATCAACGAGCAGGTACCTGCCACGGGTTTCCAGTGGAATTTAACAAAGCGCGATTTCTCCTGTTTATCGATTAGGCGAAAGGTATGTACGCCAAACCCTTCCATATTGCGGAAGTGTCGAGGAAACGCTCGGTCAGACATAGTCCAGAGCACCGCATGTGTGGCTTCTGGCATAAGAGAGACAAAATCCCAAAAAGTGTCATGGGCTGACTGGCCCTGAGGGATTTCGTTGTGAGGTTCTGGTTTTACGGCATGAACGAAATCCGGAAACTTGTTGGCATCTTGAATAAAGAATACCGGGATATTGTTTCCTACCAGATCCCAATTCCCTTCATCTGTATAGAACTTCACCGCAAAGCCACGTACATCCCGAACCGTGTCGTTCGATCCTCTAGAACCTTGGACTGTTGAAATGCGTGTAAACACCGGGGTTCTTTTATCAGGATCTTGGAACAATCCAGCTTTGGAAAACTGGGCAGCGTTCTCATACGGTTGGAAGTAGCCATGGGCGGCGGCGCCACGGGCATGAACGATACGCTCGGGAATGCGCTCGTTATCAAAATGATTCATTTTTTCTCTGAAGATGAAATCTTCCAGAAGCGTTGGGCCACGCTCACCCGCTTTCAGAGAGTTGTGGTTGTCGGAGATACGAACACCTTGGTTAGTGCGCAGATCGTGCCCTTCGGCACTGGAGCGCATCGTTTCCAGTTGTTCGTTTTTTCGATGTTCGTTGGTTTGGCCTATATCGTTTGCTGGCCCCGAATTACTCTCACTATGTGGGTTTTTAGCCATTTCAGCATTCTCCTTGAAATATGACAATTGGAGATGGTTGAATTAATTTCTTACATTGTTCTAAATTTAAATTTTATAATTGAAAATATCGGGTCGTAAATAAAAAAGGCTTACGGAAAGTTTAAAGTTGGCGCATTTTCTTGAGTCCAATAACTGTTGATATATGAACTTTTCGTAGTGTTTGTTAGATGTTCAGAGTTTGCATTTTGAGCTTTCGCGTGTCTACCCTTATTAAACATCGTAATTTACACCTTAAGGGAGATATAAATATGTCTGAACACGATGGGGCAGTTTTTGGAGAAAACTATTCGCACAAAATAAGCGCAGAATTTGATAGTCAGGTAGCCGCGGAGCGCGGTGCAGAGTCATTGGAAAGCTTAGGCATTCCCCTTGCTCAGATTCGTATCGTTCAACCTAATGACCCCAATATGGCAAAGAAGGTTGAGCCCGAAACACATGGTGTTGCTCGGTCTTTAATCAAAGCGCATGTCCGTTTCGGAGTGATAGGGCTCGTGGTTGGTCTTGCTGTCGCAGGGCTCTTGGTGACGGTTGGCCCTGCGCTGACTCGTTCAAGCCCCGTAATGACGTTTATCGCGGTAAGTTTCTTGTTCGCCGTGTTGGCTCTTTTGCTAGCCGGTGCGGTCGCAATGCGACCGGATCATGATGTCTTGATAGAAAAGGCACGTACGGCAAAAAATGAAGGGCGCTGGACAGTGGTTGCGCACTGCGACAGTTTAGACCAGCAAAAATTAGCGAAAACGGCAATGGACGACAGTATTCAAACTTTATAGTTATCTTTCAGATACTTTACTTTGGAGCGCGATACAGAGTGGGAGGGCATACAACTAGCCCTTTTCCAGCATTACCGTGATATGTCGCGAAAATTAAATCTCATTAAAATTTTGCGTCTTAGGTTGAGAGAGCTTAGAAGCCCACTTAACGTTATTTGCTACAGGGTAAAGATTTAAACAGGGTCATTACTTTTGGTGTAACCAACTAAAGTAGGGAGACTGTATGATACATAAAACTGTTCCTTTTCCATCTCGCCTAAAGCAGCCAATTAGTCCGTTTTTGCGCACAGACCCAGTCGTTCATGCCCGCAACCAACATCGCTGGGAAGGGCCGCTCGATGAAGTCTCGCTTTCTCGTTACGAGCGAGACGGATTTCTTTGGTTTGAAGGCTTTTTCAATCAGGAGCGGATGCTGCCATTCTTTGAAGAACTCAAAGAAATGGCCAATGACGAAAAACTCAATAAATCGGGAAGAGTTATTCATGACCCAAACACGGGTGAGATACGCTCTGTTTTTGGGATGCACGAGCTGTCTGAGAACTTCAGTCGCTTAACGCGAGACCCTCGAATACTTGGAATGGTACGACAGCTGTTAGGCAGCGAGGTATATATTCATCAGTCGCGGATTAACGACAAATATGGGTTTGAAGGCAGCGGCTTCGACTGGCACTCAGATTTTGAAACCTGGCATGCCGAAGATGGAATGCCAAGAATGCGGGCCGTCAGTGCCTCTCTCATGCTCACAGACAACAATGAGTTCAATGGCCCCCTAATGCTGATACCTGGGTCGCACCATTATTTTGTGCCGTGTCTTGGTGAAACTCCAGACCTCAATTGGCGGGAGTCGCTTAAGGCACAGCAGGTTGGTGTTCCCGACCGTGATAGCCTAGCGAAACTGGCTGAGCGAGGTGGTATTGAGGCGCCGAAGGGGCCTGCTGGTTCGTTACTTCTGTTTGAATGCAATACCTTGCACGCATCCAATACGAATATGTCGCCTTGGCCGCGCTCGAACCTTTTCTTTGTGTATAACAGTGTCGAAAACACATTGGGCGAGCCATACTCTGCGAAGCGTGAACGCCCTGAACACCTTGCGGCTCGAGAAAATTGCTCGCCTTTGTCCATGCATGATGATTTCCCGGAGTTGGCTAACCAAGGTGTGCCGCCGCTGCAAAGCAGAAGGGTTAGCAGGGCAAAAATCTAAATAGGGGGCAACTGTGTATAAGTGGATAGCTGAGCATCATCAAGTACTGTCCGTATTTGCCAGTTTTGGTTCGTTGGTTATATGGCTGGTGTATGCCCAGCTCCTGTATCTGGGATTTCGGCGGCAGCGTAGCCCACGTTTGATCATCAACCGCGGTCGCAACAAAGACATTAATGCACTCTGTCTCATCAGTAATATGAGTGCAGAATCTGTGTTTATCGAATACATCATCGCTAAGCTCGAAACGTCTGAAGGTGAGATCACGATGGACGTCACTGACTTCGAGCGGGAATATAGCGAGGGCGATGATGACGACCGGCCGTCGTTGAACGTAAGAGAGAATACGAGGCAAGGGCCAATTGAGTCTGGCGGTTTCTTACATATTGGCACTTTCTGCGAGCTCATCCATCGTCTTACGCGTGATGAGAATTTGAAGGTTGTCGATGGTATGCCTCAGGGCAAGCTTGAATTTACCCGCCTGACCTTGAGCCTGATAGGCATATACGGTCCGGAAAATATGCCCATTGGTGCTGAGCGAAGTTTTGATTTAAACGTTAGCGAGAACCGTTTGGGTCTCAAGCCAGCGTCTTGGGATACAGAGCAGTTGGCGTCCATACGTCAGCGCCGTAAGCTTCGAAAAACTGTTGAACAACTAAATGCGACGGACTTTTCATCTTCGTCCTCCTTTCGCCGCTTAGCTGAGGAAAATAACACGGATAATAGCTCTACCGCTGAAAAAGTGAGCAAAGCAGGGTGATAGATGATGGCGATTGGCTTTGAGAATTGCGTGCTAACAGGGGCAGGCATTCTGATCGTGATTAGTGTGTGGTTGGACTTTATGACTACCGCGATGACTGCTTCATCGACTGGCATCTTTTGCAGATTTTTCTCTGACGGTTTGCACCAATTCTTTAAGTGGGGCAGCAAGACTTTTCAATCACAAACGTGGAGAGTCGTTGCAGGCCCTTGCATCACCCTCGCGCTCATTTTCCTCTGGTTTGGTTTAAGCTGGTTAGGTTGGTCGCTCATTTATTTGGCTGGTGAGGTCTCAGTGGTGAGTTCCAGCGATCGTCTACCCGCTCACATGTTTGAAACAGTGTACTTTGTGGGCTTCACCCTCACTACATTGGGAACTGGCGATTTTGTTCCCAACGGTACTCTCTGGGAATTGATATCCGTCATTACCGCTTTTAATGGGCTTGTGTTGGTTACTTTGTCTATTACCTACGCTATACCGGTTATTCAGGCGACCGCAGCTAAACGAGCGCTTTCAAACCAGTTTTCGGTGTGGGGAAATAATACAAAGTCGGTGCTCGAACACATGGGAAGTGATAGGAATTACACATCGCTTCCGGGTTATCTCAAAACAATATCGACCGAAATCCTACTTGTCGCCCAAAACCATCTGGCGTATCCCATTCTGCACTACTTTCATAGCCCTACCGAGAAAGCTTCGTTTGCGTTACAGGTGTCCATCTTGGACGAGGTATTGCGAAATTTACCTGATGAAGCGTTTGAAAAGCAGGCTGAGCTGTACGTTCTCGTTCCAAATTGTACGAGAGCAATCACTGAGTTCCTTACCACGCTCTCCAGCGTCCATATAAAAGCTGCTAACACCGAACCTCCAGCTCTTAGATGCGATAGCGCGAATGTAGCCTATCGATTGGTTGAACAGCACAGCGCAATATCAGTGACCGAAAGGCGCAAGCTCCTTAAAGCACTGGTTGAAGAAAATGGCTGGACATGGCAGAAAGTTGTGGGGTGCCGCTAACCTACGCGGCACACCTAAACCGCCATTCTTATTTTGGGCAATCCCTGCGACTGAAATTTTTGCTGTCTTTGAGCTATCTTATTGAGACCAAACAATCAGTGAGGCGGTTATGGAATATATTGATGGTTGTGTATTGGCGGTACCTACTAAGAACAAGGCGGCTTATATTAAGCACGCTACCGAGGCGGCGAAGCTGTTCAAAAAGCATGGTGCGATACGTCTTGTTGAATGCTGGGGTGATGATGTTCCTGAGGGCAAGCTGACGTCCTTTCCCATGGCTGTTCAATGTAAAAATGATGAAACAGTGGTTCTCTCTTGGATTATCTGGCCTTCACGTGACGCCCGGGATTCGGGTATGAAGAATGTTATGGAGGAGTGGCAATCTAACGTTGATGACAACCCTATGCCCTTTGACGGGGCGCGTATGATTTTCGGCGGTTTTCAGGTTGTGCTAGACGAATAAAGTCGGTGCCACTTTTGTGACAGTGACACCGAACTCGCCGACAGTGATTAGCCTACAAACATCTTCTTTGCGAGCGGAAGCCCCTTGAAACCGCTGACGGCAATCGTTGTCAGCAGGCCACCGAGCATCGCCCCGACAACGCCACAGGTCATGATGTCCTGACCTGTGAGATATAACCCGGGAATGCGGGTTTTAGGCTTCAGCCAGTCCAGTTCGAAGCGCTCAGGCGTGTGGTCCAAACCGTAGATCTCTCCCTTGCAATAACGGCAGAAGTAATCAGTAGAAAGGGGGGTGGATAGCTCGTAGTAATCCACCTTGCCTTCCAAATGAGGGAACTTCTCGTACAGTTTTGCAAAGAGGCGCTGGGCGTATTCTTCCTTTTTGGCTTCGTATTCATCGCCTCGCTTGCCCCAGGTTTTGTCGGCCCATTCCTCGTACCATTCAAACGGCCCGGGCGCTACTATTTCGATAGTGGCACGGTCAGGGTAGCGTTCGGAAAAGCTAGGGTCTTTTGCGGACGGGAATGAAATATAAGTCATCGGGATGTCATTGGCCTCGGGGTCGGCCAGAAAGTCCTGCATCTGTTTTTCGTAATTCGGTCCCGGGTATATCCAGTAGTTTGTTTTCGGCAGGCCGAGATTTTCAGCCGTATCCTTCAGGCCGATATACAGGCAATTGCTGGCCATGGAGCGCTGAACGGTGGTCAGCTTGTCCTGATAGTAATCCCAACTGGGTGCGTCTTTAGGTAGTAGCTGATTGAAGGTATTAAATACCCCAGCATTGCTAATAACGATTGGCGAACGGATTTCTGCACCATCGGCCATGCGAACGCCAACGGCTTTGCCTTTCTCGATCAAAATGCCGGTTACATCTGCATAGGTGAACACTTCACCACCGCTTTGTTGAACCACCGGGATGATGGTCTTCGCCATTTCAGAGGCGCCGCCGATAGGGTAGTAGCCTCCATATAGATAGTGGCGTGCGATAAGCGAGTGGATGATGAAGCTCGATTCTGCTGGAGGCAGGCCGTTGTCGCCCCACTGGCCGGTGAGCGCAGCAATCAGCTCTTGGTTACTAGTAATACTCTCAAGCACCTCGCGGGTAGGCTTGTTGAGAAACTCTGGCGCTTTGCGTTTTGCAAGCATGCTTAGAGGGCCAAGGGCCAGATTTGGTAAGACTTTGCTCAAAACAATCGCTGGCATGGCCTTGGATACCTGGCGTAAATAACCCAGATAGGTGTCGATGGCTTTTTCTTCTTTAGGGAATGCTTTAACTAATTCAGCACGGAAGGCATCCGGACCAGCAACCAGATCTATATGTTTGTCGCCCAGAAAGATGCGGTCGTAATTTGCATCCATGGGCGCCCATTTTAACTGGCCATCGGTGATGTGATCGAACAGCCGCTTACCAAGAGTGTGGTCTGCACCCATGTCGCCAATATAGTGCACGCCAACATCCCACTCATACCCGTTTCGGTCATAGCTGTGGGTGAAACCGCCGGCGGTATAGTGTTGTTCAAGAACCAGAACTTTTTTCCCCATCTTGCTCATGCAGGCAGCCGCAGTCAGTCCGCCAATGCCAGAGCCGATAATGATGGCATCGTAGGGACCGTTCAGACGGTTTTCGCGATAGCGTTTACCAACGCGGATGGTACTTGGCTTAGGGCTGCTCATTGGTTAAATCCTGTTGTGATTGTTGTTGCGGTGATTGTTCAGTTTGTTGAGAAGAATCTGCGCGAGAGCCGTCCAGTAGCAGGCTGAGTACGCCTTCGGTTAGCGCGGGCTCTACCTTCGTGCTGGGCAAATGGCCATCGATGGTGAGTTGTGACAGCCCGTGGACCAGAGACCAGGCCGCGGCTGTCATCAACGAAACGGACGAGGGCTTGAGATAGCCCAGATCGCGGGCACGGGCCACGGTGCTTTCCAAAACCTGAAACGCACCTTTGCCTGCAGCATCCAAACGCGGATGTGCGCCCTTGGGTAACACCCGACCTCCAAACATTAAGCGGTATAGGT
This sequence comes from Marinobacter salexigens, assembly GCF_018860765.1. Taxonomy (GTDB): domain Bacteria; phylum Pseudomonadota; class Gammaproteobacteria; order Pseudomonadales; family Oleiphilaceae; genus Marinobacter; species Marinobacter salexigens_A. The sequence continues at coordinate 324,139 of NZ_JAHKPV010000019.1, read as the reverse complement.
TGGGTTCTTCCTGAGCAAAGGCGACGTACACCAGCCCAATCTCGATCAGTGCAGTGCGCGGAACTTCTTGGTTCACCGCTTGCAGGCGATCACGAAGAGACTCAAACCCTTCGATGGCGAGCTCGGCCAGCAGTGTTTCGCGGTCTGAGAAGTGCCGATACAGCGCGGGAGCGCTGACACCGAGTTGTTTGGCCAGAGCCCGCAAGCTGATGGCGGTATCCCCATGCGTTCTGAGCGTGTCGAGGGCCAACAAGTGAGCTTGAAGCTGCAGATCCCCGTGATGGTAGGCCGGTTTTGCCATGTGTTACTTGTACTCAGTAAATGTTATCGGTGGTAACAATGTTAACCTCGATAACATCACGAAATTGAAGCCTAGTCAAACAGATTTTTAAAGGCGAAAAAAAGCCCCGGTGCGCAGCTAAGGCGAACCAGGGCTTGTGAATGCAGAGAGCTTTTACTTGAGCCCCATCTCCTCAATGGAGATTTCACGCATTTTAAATTTTTGGATCTTACCCGTTACCGTCATGGGGAATTCATCCACGAATTTGTAGTTCCGTGGGATCTTGAAGTGGGCAATCTTGCCTTTGCAGAAGGCCATCAGTCCATCGGCATCTACCGGCTCTGCATCAGGTCGCAATTTTACCCAGGCAATCAGTTCCTCGCCGTATTTGTCATCGGGTATGCCGGTTACTTGCACTTCCTCGATGGAGGGATGGGTGTACAGGAATTCCTCGACTTCTTTCGGGTAGATGTTTTCACCACCGCGAATCACCATGTCCTTAATGCGGCCGACAATCTGCACATAACCTTCGTCGTCCATGGTGGCCAGATCGCCCGTATGCATCCAGCCAGAAGCGTCGATGGCTTCCCGGGTTTTCTCTTCGTTGTTCCAGTACTTCAGCATTACGCTGTAGCCGCGGGTGCACAGCTCGCCAATCTCGCCACGGGGTAATACGTTGCCGGTACCTGGGTCAACAATTTTGGTCTCCAGATGAGGTTGGGTGCGGCCCACGGTCGTAACCTGCTTTTCGAAGGGATCGAGTGAGCTGGTTTGGGTGGAAACCGGGCTGGTTTCAGTCATGCCATAGGCGATCTGAACTTCTTTCATGTTCATCTTGCCATTGACCTTTTTCATCACTTCCGCCGGGCAGATGGACCCTGCCATGATGCCGGTGCGCAAGGTTGAAAGATCGTAGGACTCGAACTCGGGCTCGGCCAGTTCTGCTATGAACATGGTAGGCACGCCGTAGAGTGCCGTCGCCTTCTCCTGATGCACTGCCTGCAGCACTGCTTTGGGTTCAAAGCCTTCACCCGGATAGATCATAGTGGAGCCGTGGGTTATGCAACCTAAGTTGCCCATCACCATGCCGAAGCAGTGGTACAGAGGCACGGGAATAACCAGTCGGTCTTTCTCGGTTAGAATCTGGCTTTCACCCACAAAGAAACCGTTGTTCAGTATGTTGTGGTGGGTGAGGGTGGCCCCTTTTGGGTTGCCAGTGGTGCCGGATGTGAACTGTATATTGATGGGATCGTCGAACTGGAGCTGACTCTGAACGTTATCGACTTCTTCCTGACTTACCTCGTTTGCAAAGCCGGTAAATTCACTCCAGCTCCACATGCCCGCATGTTTTTCTGTATCCAGATTGATCACCGCACGCAGGTCTGAAACCTTCTGGGCTTTGAGCTTGCCCGGAGTGCTGGCTTTCAGCTCGGGCGCCAGATCGTACAGTGTTTTACGGTAATCGGAGGCTTTAAAGCTGTCTGCGGTTACCAGCACGCTGATGCCCGCCAGATTCAAGGCGTATTCCAGTTCGTGCAGGCCGTAAGCAGGGTTGATGTTGACCAGAATGGCACCCACTTTTGCGGTTGCAAACTGGGTGACTGTCCACTCATAGCGGTTGGGTGCCCAAATACCTACGCGGTCGCCGCGCTTAACGCCAATGGCAAGAAAGGCTCGGGCCGCCTCGTTTACCTTCGCAAGAAACTCTTTATAGGTCCAGCGTATGTTTTGATGCAGGCACACAAGGGCTTCGGTGTCAGGGTATTTTGCGGCTGTGCGGTCAAGCATTTCGCCAATGGTCATGCCCAGAAGCGGTGTGGTGGAGGTGCCGCTACTGTAGCTTGGAAGAGTCTGGTTCATGTTTGCCTCCAATTGTTTTTGTGGTCGAGGTCTAGGAGTTAGGGCGCCGGTTAACGGCTCTGTTTGTGGTATTCCGGGTTCGGTCTCATATCACTGGCAATCGCCACGCGATTCGACATGTTGTAAAAGCCGATTACGTTGCTAAGATCCCATATTCCGCGGTCACTAAAGCCTACATCCCGCAGTGCCTGTACTTCGTCTTCAGCCACCGTTGCAGGGGAGCGTGTAAGGTGGGATGCAAAATCCAACATGGCGCGCTGGCGCTTGTCGAGTTTCGCCGAACGGTAATTCATCACCAGATGTTCGCCAAGGGCGGGGTCGCCGCTCAAAACTCTTACTGCTGCGCCATGGGCTACGAGGCAGTAAAAGCACTTGTTTTCGGATGAAACCACTACCGCAACCATTTCCCTTTCGAGTTTGCTCAGCTCGCTTTCACCCATCATCAGTTCGTTATAGAACCGCGTGAAACCGTCTAGCTGGTTCAGGTTTTGGCTGAACGCGGTAAGCACGTTGGGAACCATCCCCAGCTTTTCTTGGCATATTTCAAAATACTTACGGACATCATCAGGCAGATCGTTCAGGTCTGGGATAGGGAGGTCTAGAGCGACAACGTCTTTTTTATTGGTCATGTCAGATCCTTAGGGCTTTAGAGCCTGGCCCACTTTTGAGCCGTTAAGACGGTTGAGTTGGCTGCTGATCCAATCACCGGTAGCCACCAATTTATGCAAATCTACACCTGTGCCGATACCAAGTCCTTCAAGCATATAGAGCACATCTTCGGTGGCGACGTTGCCGGAGGCACCCTTGGCGTAAGGGCAGCCGCCAAGGCCCGCAACCGAGGCATCAAGAACCGCCACGCCTTCTTCCAGCACTGCATACAGGTTGGCTAGTGCCTGTCCGTAGGTGTCGTGGAAGTGTGCAGCCAAGCGTTCAACGGGTACCTGTTTTGCCACTGTTTCCAGCATCCGCTTTGCTTTCAGTGGAGTACCTACACCAATAGTATCGCCCAGCGAAATCTCATAGCAGCCCATGTCGGCCAACGCTTTGGCAACGTTTGCGACTTGTTCAGGCGCAATCTCCCCTTCATAGGGACAGCCAAGCACAGTCGATACATAACCTCTTACCGGAATCTTGTGCTTACTGGCGGCTTCCATCACTGGTCGGAAGCGTTCGAGACTTTCCGCGATTGAGCAGTTGATGTTCTTCTGGCTAAAGGATTCAGAGGCTGCACCGAAGACCGCTACTTCATCCACGCCCGCTGCCAGAGCATTCTCGAAGCCTCTAAGGTTGGGAGTCAAAACCGAATAGCGCACGCCGGCTTTACGTTTGATACCTGCCATTACGTCAGCGGCATCACCCATCTGTGGCACCCATTTGGGTGACACAAAACTGGCAGACTCAATGTGGTTGAGGCCGCAATCGGCAAGCCGTTCGATCAGTTGGGTTTTGATGCTTGTGGCAATCACCGGCCCCGATTCGTTTTGCAAACCGTCTCGGGGGCTCATTTCAACCAGCCGCACCTGTTTGGGAAAGGCCATCAGCCTGCCTCCTCATCGCTCTGCTCTGCGTTTGCTTCTGCAATCTCGATGGCAATCAGCTCTGCGCCTTCGGAAACCTGCTCACCTTCATTGAAGAAAACTTCGCTGACAATGCCGTCTGCCGGAGCCTTGATAGCGTGCTCCATTTTCATAGCTTCCATAATGACCAGCGTTTGGCCAGCGGTGACCTTGTCGCCTACTTTGGCCTGAACTGCCACTATTGCACCGTTCATGGGGGCGGCCAGGCCGCCTTCGGGTGCCATGTCGTCGGAAACGTAGCTTTCCCGGTAGAGGGTGCACTGGAAGCTGTCGCCTTCGTAAAAGAGTACGAGCTGATTGTTGTGCAGGTTGCCGTGGATACTGATGCGATGGCCATTGATCACGGCTTGCAGTGAGTCATCAGCAAGTTTAGCGGTGAGGTTATAAACGCTGCTATCTACAGATACCTGATAGTGGTCGTCTTTCTCCAGAATTTTCAGCTCATGTATGTCGTCGCCCACTTGCAGTTGCAGGGGTTGAGCGTATTCCGAGTTCATGCGCCAGCTGTTACGGCGACCGAACGGTGACCAGGGGTCAGTGCTCACAGAGTCTGCGGATTTGCGTTCTTCCAACACAAAACCTGCTGCCAGAACCAGTGCTTTATGGGTGTCGAGTTTTGATTTCGGGAAGAGTAATTCCCGGTGGCTGTCGATAAAGCCGGTTGTAAGATCCGCTTCCCGGAATGGCTGGGAATCGGCCAGCGCATGCAGGAAACGGATATTGGTTTTCACACCTGCAATCCGGTAATGCTCAAGCGCCTGAACCATGCGGTTGATGGCTTGATCTCGGGTTTCGTCCCACACAATCAGCTTGGCGACCATCGGGTCGTAGTGGATGCTGATTTCATCGCCTTCGATAACACCGGTGTCTACCCGCACATGGGCGCTTTCGTCGGGTGTGCTCAGGTAGCGCAGGTTGCCAGTGGCCGGGAGGAAATCTTGATCCGGGTCTTCGGCATAAATTCGGGCTTCCAGAGCATGGCCGCGGGTTTTGACCTGAGGCTGTTCCAGTGGCAGGGGATCACCCCAGGCGACTTTTAATTGCCATTCCACTAAATCCTGCCCCGTTACCATTTCGGTGACCGGGTGCTCAACTTGCAGGCGGGTGTTCATTTCCATAAAGAAGAACGAGCCGTCCACATCGTATAGAAACTCTACGGTGCCAGCGCCTACATAATCGATGGCTTGAGCCGCTTTAACAGCCGCTTCCCCCATGGCTTTACGGGTGTCTTCGCCTAGCCCGGGTGCCGGTGCCTCTTCCAGAACTTTTTGGTGGCGGCGCTGAACCGAGCAGTCACGTTCGGCCAGATATACGCCATTGCCGCTTTGATCGCAGAATACTTGAATTTCAACGTGGCGCGGCTGGGTAAGATAGCGTTCTATGAGCATGTCCGGGTTGCCGAAGGCATTCTTGGCTTCGCGCTTGGCGGCGGCGAGGGCATCATCAAACTCGCCTATGTTCTCAACCACGCGCATGCCTTTACCACCGCCACCGGCGACGGCTTTTAGCAGTAGTGGGAAGCCGCACTTTTCTGCTTCGGCACGAAGGGTTTCCGGGGTTTGGTCGTCGCCGTGATAACCGGGCACCAGAGGTACGCCGGCTTTCTCCATAATGGCCTTGGCGGCGGATTTGGAACCCATTGCCGCAATGGCAGAAGAGGGCGGCCCGATAAAGACGATACCGTTGGCTTCGCAGGCCTCGGCAAATCCGGTGTTTTCCGATAGAAAACCGTAGCCCGGGTGGATGGCTTGAGCACCACTGCGTTTGGCGATTTCGATAATTTTTTCACCGCGCAGGTAGCTTTCCGAGCTAGGAGCCGGGCCGATATGGAAGGCTTCGTCTGCCATGGCGACATGGTGGGCGTTGGCGTCCGCATCGGAATAAACGGCGACACAGCGGATACCCATGCGGTGTGCTGTTTGGATAATCCGGCAGGCGATTTCGCCGCGGTTGGCAATGAGGATTTTGCTGAACATGGTTAGTTGCTCTCCGGAATCCAGTTGGCGCGGCGTTTGTTCAGAAAGGCGTTGAGCCCCTCCTGACCTTCTTTGCCTACGCGGATATCAGCGATACGGTGTGCGGTGTCGTCAATTACGGTGCTATCAATCGGTTTGTGGCTGACGGCAAATACCAAACTCTTGGCGGCTATCATGGCTTCGGGGCCATTCTGGGCTAGCTGTTGTAGCATTTCGTCACATCGGGCGCTCATGGCATCAACGTCGTCACAGATAATATGCACAAGGCCGTGTTGCTCAGCTGTCCGGGCGCTAAAGACTTCCGCCGAAATGAAGTAGCGACGGGCCTGACGCTCTCCAATGGCACGCACTACGTAGGGGCTTATCACAGCCGGGATCAAGCCAAGTTTTACCTCGCTCAAGCAAAAGCTGGATGTTTCTGTAGCAATAACTATGTCGCAGCATGCTGCAAGGCCGACGGCACCGCCGTAGGCAGCGCCCTGAACAAGCCCGATGACGGGTTTGCTGAGGTGGTTCAGACAGTTCATCAGGCGCGCGAGCTGGCGTGAATCTTCTAGGTTTTCTTGCTGGCTGTTGTCTGCCATACGGCGCATCCAGCCCAGATCAGCGCCTGCTGAGAAGTGCTTGCCTTCTGAGCGTAGAACCACCACTTTGGTGTCATTATCGGCGTCTATCTCTGTTATCGCGCTGATAAGCTGTTGGATAATCAGGTCATCAAAGGCGTTGCGTTTGTCTGGCCGGTTCAGAATGATTTCTGTCACGCCTTGAGCGCGGCGGTTGAGTAGAACGGCGGATTTCTGTTCTGTCATGATCATTCTCCCCGATTACATCCGGAACACGCCGAAGCGTGTGGGCTTCGCCGGCCGGTTAAGGGTGGCAGAGAGGCTGAGGGCAACGACTTCCCGGGTTTGTGCTGGATCGATTACGCCGTCATCCCACAGGCGGGCACTGGCATAATAAGGGTGGCCTTGCTCTTCGTAGGTATCGGTGATTGGCTTTTTGAACGCGGCCTCTTCTTCGGCGCTCCACTCTTGGCCTTTACGCTCCATTCCATCACGGCGAACCTGAGCCAGTACGCCTGCTGCCTGTTCGCCGCCCATTACGGATATGCGGGCATTTGGCCACATCCATAGGAAGTCGGGGCTGTAGGCGCGGCCACACATTCCGTAGTTGCCAGCGCCATAGCTACCGCCGATCAGTACGGTGATTTTGGGTACATTGGCGCAAGCAACGGCCATGACCATTTTGGCGCCGTGCTTGGCGATGCCTTCGGCTTCGTATTTTTGGCCAACCATAAAGCCGGTGATGTTCTGTAGGAATAGCAGAGGGATATTGCGCTGGCAGCAGAGTTCGACGAAGTGCGCGCCTTTTTGTGCCGACTCGCTGAACAAAATGCCGTTGTTGGCGATGATGCCGACCGGGTAGCCATGAATGTGGGCAAAGCCAGTGACCAGAGTTTGGCCATAGTAGCGTTTGAATTCGTCAAACTCGGAGCCGTCTACGGTGCGTGCAATCACGTCGCGTACGTCGAAGGGCTTGCGCAGGTCGGTACCAACGATGCCGTAGATTTCGGCAGGGTCGTATAGCGGCGCTTTTGGCTTGCGTATTTCAACGGGTACCGGCTTTTTGCGGTTGAGGTTGGAAACGCAGCGGCGGGCTATTTCAAGCGCGTGGGCGTCGTTTTCGGCGTAATGATCTGCAACGCCGGAGATTTTGCAGTGTACGTCGGCGCCGCCGAGGTCTTCTGCGGTAACGACTTCACCGGTGGCGGCTTTTACCAGCGGTGGGCCTGCCAGGAAGATGGTGCCTTGGTTACGCACGATGATGGATTCGTCGGCCATGGCGGGTACGTAGGCGCCACCAGCAGTACACAGGCCCATTACGACGGCGATTTGCGGGATGTCGTCGGCGGACATGCGGGCTTGATTGTAGAAGATGCGGCCGAAGTGGTCGCGATCGGGGAATACTTCGTCTTGCCTTGGTAGGTTGGCACCGCCGGAGTCTACTAGGTAGATGCAGGGCAGGCGGTTTTCCAGGGCAATTTCTTGCGCGCGCAGGTGTTTTTTGACGGTCAGTGGGTAGTAGCTGCCGCCTTTAACTGTGGCGTCGTTGGCGATGATCATGCATTCGGTGCCTGAAACGCGACCTACGCCTGCGATAACGCCTGCTGCGGGGACTTCTTCACCGTAGACGTTGTAGGCGGCAAATTGGCCTATTTCAAGAAAGGGGGAGCCGTCGTCTAGTAGGTGGTTGATGCGGTCTCTTGGTAGAAGTTTGCCGCGGGCGATGTGGCGTTCCTGATAGGAGGGGCCGCCACCTTGTTGGATGGTGGCGACTTTTTCCCGCAGGTCTGTGACGGCTTCTGTCATGGCGGTTTGCTTGGCCTGAAATTCTTCAGATCTTGGGTTTATTTTGCTTTGGAGTATTGTCATGGTTTCCTGACCTGGTTGCGTCGGGACTGGCGGGGTGTCGTTC
>NZ_JAHKPV010000019.1:0-315896 GCF_018860765.1 Marinobacter salexigens | reverse complement strand
GAACGACACCCCGCCAGTCCCTTGTCAAACTTGGGTGCTGGCTTCCGCCGGACAAGTGGGCCGAGGAAGCCTAAGGCTCGAACCTGCTGTTTAGTTGTTCAGGAACAGTTCCCGACCGATCAGCATGCGCCGAATTTCGGATGTGCCCGCGCCGATTTCATAAAGCTTGGCATCCCGCAACAATCGGCCCGTGGGGTATTCGTTGATGTAACCGTTGCCGCCCAGAAGCTGGATGGCGTCCAGAGCCAGTTTTGTGGCCATTTCGGCTGAGTAGAGAATTGCACCAGCGGAGTCTTTGCGGGTGGTTTCGCCGCGGTCGGCAGACTGGGCCACCATGTAAACGTAGGACTTGGCGGTGTTCATGAAGGTGTACATGTCGGCAATTTTGCCCTGAACCAGTTGGAATTCGCCGATGGCTTTTTCGAACTGTTTGCGCTCGCGAACGTAGGGGATCACAACGTCCATGGCGGCTTGCATAATGCCTAGCGGGCCACCCGCTAGTACGAGGCGTTCGTAGTCTAGGCCGCTCATGAGTACTTTTGCGCCTTTGCCTACTTCGCCCAGTACGTTCTCTTTGGGCACTTTGCAGTCTTGGAAGACCAGTTCGCAGGTGTTGGAGCCGCGCATGCCGAGTTTGTCGAGTTTCTGGTGTCGACTGAAGCCTTCGTAGTCGCGTTCTACGATGAAGGCGGTGACGCCCTTTGAGCCAGCTTTTACGTCGGTTTTTGCGTAGATGACGTACACGTGGGCGTCGGGGCCGTTGGTGATCCACATTTTGTTGCCGTTCAGCACGTAGTGGTCGCCGGCGTCTTTAGCGTTGAGTTTCATGGAGATAACGTCGGAGCCGGCGTTGGGCTCAGACATTGCCAATGCGCCAATGTGGTCGCCGCTGACGAGTTTGGGTAGGTATTTTTGTTTTTGCTCTTCGGTTCCGTTTCTATGTATCTGGTTTACGCATAGGTTGGAGTGGGCGCCGTAAGACAGGCCAACGGAGGCTGATGCGCGGCTGATTTCTTCCACGGCAATCACGTGTGCGAGGTAACCCATGCCTGAGCCGCCATAAGCTTCGTCCACCGTAATACCCAGAAGGCCCATGTCGCCGAATTTTTTCCAGAGATCCATGGGGAACTCGTTGGTGCGGTCGATTTCTTCGGCGCGGGGGGCGATTTCAGATGCAGCGAATCCGTTGATTTGCTCGCGCAGCATGTCGAGTGTTTCGCCAAGGCCGAAGTTGAGTTCTGAGTATTGTGATTTCATGCTTGGTTGCCTTTTATTCTGCCAGATATGTGGTTAGAAATAGGTTGTGTGGCCAGAGGTCAATTGTTGTCCGTTTTTTTAGCAACATTCTCTGGCTCGTCATTAGCCGGAGCTTGTTGTTTTTTCTTTTTCTGCAATTCGGTGAGGGCTTCACGACAACGGGCCTCGGCGGTGTCGATTTCCATTTCTGCCATGGCTATGTCGCTTTTCTGCTGTTCCATGTGAGCGCGCTTGTTGCCCAATATAGTCAGCATTTTTAGTAGCTGTTTTTCGTTTCCGGTAGGGGTTTCATCCCACAGATCGAAAAGTTCTCTGGTTTCGGCAAGTGAAAAGCCCATGCGCTTTCCCCGGAGGATCAGCTTTAGGCGCACTTTGTCTTTGGTGCTGAATATGCGCGTTTGCCCGCGCCGTGTCGGTTTTAGCAGCCCCTGATCTTCATAAAAACGGATGCTTCGCGTTGTTACGTCAAACTCGCTGGAGAGTTCGCCGATACTGAATGTTCTTTTTTGAATCATGGCGGTTTCCTTCTTTTAGTCTAGATTAGAGTAAGTTTACGTTAACGTAAAGTATTTGGTGGGGCGAAAGAGGTCTTAATGTGGCCTGACGGAATTAGGCGAAGTTATTGCGCGTAATGGAGGGCACTTAGTAAAGGGCCCTAGTGACGGAGAGAATATCAGACGGCAGGCAGTTGGTCAGGCTCTCCACGAGAAGAAAGAGAGCCTGACGTCTTCGGAGTATGAGCGTTACGAGAAGTCTTCTCTTAGCTTCCTTTTTAACAGCTTGCCCGCGGTGTTCTTGGGTAGCTGATCTGCAAAATGAATATGTTTCGGCACCTTGAAGCTTGCGAGTTTTGAGCGCGCATGGCTCATTAAGGCGCCTGAATCTTCAGTGTGTCCGTCTTTGAGCACGACAACCGCGCAGATAGCTTCAATCCACTTTTCATCGGGCACGCCAATCACAGCAACTTCAGCCACGGACTCATGTTGGTACAGCGCTTCTTCCACGTCACGGCTGGCAACCAGAACACCGCCGGTATTCACCACGTCTTTAATGCGGTCAACGATGTAAATGTAGCCCTCTTCATCCTGATAGCCCAGGTCGCCAGAATGGAACCAGCCGTCGTTGAAGGCTTCTTCGGTTGCTTCGGGTTTGGCCCAGTAACCGACCATCAGTTGAGGGGACCGGTGCACCAGTTCACCTTGCTCGCCAGACTTGCAGTCTTTGCCCGTCACCGGGTCGACTATGCGGGTCATTACAGTTTGCATGGGGCGGCCAGCAGAAGATGGCCGGTCAACATGTTCTTCCGGGAGTAAAACGGTTGCCAGTGGTGCAATTTCACTTTGGCCGTAACAGTTGTAGAGACCTGCGCCCGGTAGTTTTTCACCCAGTTCTTTCACGACCTGTCCAGGCATGATAGATGCGCCATAGTAGAGTTTGTCCATGTGCTGGAGTTTGTCCTGACTGAATCCCGGGTTCTGCAGCAGTGCAATCCATACGGTGGGTGGCGCAAAGAAAGTATTGAGTTGTTCACGGGCCAATAGCCCGAGAATAGCGTCAGGCGTTGGCGTGTTGATCAGTCGGCTGTAGCCACCGCTGAGCAGCATTGGCATGGAAAACACATGCATTTGCGCAGAGTGGTAAAGAGGCAAAGCTGCGAGAGAGCGGTCGCTGACACGGATGTTCAAATGGTACTGGCAGGCACTGTAGTGGCTCATTAACGAGCGGTGCGTGTGCATGGCGCCTTTGGGGTCGGACGTCGTGCCGGAGGTATAGAGTATCTGCACAACATCTGTGTCTGAAAGCTCTAGCTCCGGTGCCGTGTCTTCACCCGCCGCAAGTGCGAGTTTTAGCGCGTCCGGGTTGTTCTCACTGTGGCCTCCGTGAAGAGACCCGTAGATGCCAACCTCCACAGTGCTTTTAACTTCATCTACTTGAGGTTGCAGATCCGTATCGAAAAACAAGGCTTTGCAGCCAGATTGGTTCACTACATAGGTCAGCTCTTTACCAATGAGCGCGTAGTTAACAGGCACGTGAATAAGCCCGGCTTTTGTGCAGGCAAGCCAAAGTAACAGGTAGGCATCAGAGTTTTTACCATAAGCGCCAACACGATCGCCTTTGGTGAGTCCAAGCCCAATAAGGCGGTGGGCCAGACGGTTTGAGGCTGTGTGAATGTCAGAGTAGGTCCAGATCCGATCTTCGAATGCCAGAGCTGTGCGCTTGCCATGAGTGCGGGCGGAGCGGGCTAGGGCATCACCTATGGTGTTGCGCAGTGCACGGGCAATACCCGCTGGCAGAGAGCTGGAGGCCGTTGTGCTATGGGTATTCATTCAAGTACCTCTGTTGGTGTTTTTATACTGGTATGGCTGGCATTAACGCAGACAAGCACTGGCTCGGGGAATGACCTGTCAGGTCGAAAAAATTGACCCAATCGGCCAAGTAATTGCTTTTTTCACATGGTTGTCAGCCAGCCCATTGCGAGGGAGATTTGCCCGTCCAGCGCTTGAAGGCGCGGCAGAATGAGGCGGTTTCTGAGAAGCCAACCCGCTCGCTGATGTCTGCCACGCTGAGGTTTTCTGTGCTCATGAGTTTGATTGCATACTCCCTGCGCAGACTGTTTTTGATCAGACGCAGAGAGGTGCCTTCTTCCTGTAACTTGCGGCCTATACTTCTGGGCGTCATGTGCAGCAGTTCTGCAATTTCAGCAAGGCTGGGCATGTTGTTCAGGTTCTGGCTTGCCAGCAAGGCGCGAACACGGTTGCGTAGGCTGTCGTCGATATCGGGCCTGTGCAGGATGTAGGCTGGCGCTTCCTTCAGGAACACCTCCAGCTCTGCTTCGCTCCGGGTTATGGGGAGTTGCAGGTACTTTTCATGCAATGAAAATCCGCATACCGGCTCGTTAAACTTCAACTCCGCCGGGAACATAGCGCGATACTCGTTAACATGTTTCGGCGCGGGGTAACTGAAGCAGGTTGTGGCGAACGGGATCTGCTGGTCTACCAGCCAGCAGGCGAACCGTTGCCACATAAGAAGCAGAAATTCCTGCAGCATGTGGTCTGTATCCTGGCTGGCATCTTCGAGACTAAGGCGGAAAAGCACCAGTTTGTTGCTGTCGCTTTCGCCCAGACCGATATCGACGTTGTTGCAGGCGACGGTGTATACCCGGGCGCTTTTGCGCAATACGGCCCCTAGAGACGCTGAGCCAAGGCAGTAGTCTGCCATCAACGCGAAGGTGCCGTTTTTGCAGGGGCTTGTTGAAAGCCCCATAAATTCATCGCGGGTTGCTCGCCACACGCTCTTAATTAACTGGGTGAGCTGTTGCTCTGTAATGAGTTGCTCGGGCTTGCTGATCCAGTCGGCTGGAATCCCTGCCTTGCCCAGAAGGGTGTCTTTGCTCAACCCTTGTCTTTCGGCCCCGCGAATGGAAGCTTGCAGGTAGTGGTTGGCGATGTGGGGTACGGATTGCGGTTTCGGCATATATACGGATGATCAGGTGCGTATTGTGTCAATTTTTTCGGCTTGTACGGCCATTCCCGACGAGCAGGATAACCCTTTAAATGATTGGCTGCCTGAATAATCAGATGACCAATGGGTTTGTTGATAGGTTTGCTAATTAAAGTTACTTGAGAGGTTATCTATGTCCGGACACCAAGAAGATACCGCGCTGTTTCATGAAATGATCAACCGGGTCTTAGATAAGGAAATCGCGCCACACTACGAACAGTGGGAGGAACAATCTGCAATCCCGCGCTCGGTTTGGAATACACTGGGGCAAGCCGGCATGCTCGGTATTGATATGCCGGAAGAGTACGGAGGCGCGGCTGCCAGCTTCGAAATCTCACAGCTGGCGATCTCAGAAATAGCTCGCAAGGGCTTTGGCGGTCTGGCCGGTGGCTACAACATTCACGCCAATATAGTTATGCCCTATCTTCTGCACCTTGGTACGCAGGCCCAGAAACAGCACTATCTCCCAGCGATGATTCGCGGCGATATTCTCAGTGCAATAGCTATGACCGAGCCGAATGCCGGTAGCGATCTGGCGGCTATGCGCACCACCGCGCAGCGTACGGAAAAAGGTTATGTGCTCAATGGTGCCAAGGTATTTATTACCAATGGTTTGCACGCCGAATTGGTGATTGTGTGTGCCAAAACCGATCCCCAAGCCGGTGCGAAAGGTGTTTCCCTGTTTCTTGTGGATGCCAGCTTGCCCGGGTTTTCCCGCGGGAAAGGTATTCGTAAAATTGGTCAGCATGCCAGCGATACGGCAGAGCTTTTTTTCTCTGATCTTTTGGTACCCCATGATGCACTGCTTGGTGAGGAGGGCAGGGGCTTTGCTTATCTCATGCAGGAGTTACCCCGGGAACGTTTGGGGGTAGGCGCACAAGCGGTGGGTGCAACTGAGGGCGTGCTGGCGCTGACTCTGGATTATGTGCAACAACGCCACGCCTTTGGTCAGCGGGTTGCGGATTTCCAGAATACCCGGTTCAAACTGGCTGAGGCCAAGGCACGGCTTGAGGTAGCGAAAGCCTATTTGAATCAATGCATCGGAAGCTACCTTAAAGGCGAAATGGGGCCAACGGAAGCCGCCATTCTCAAATTGATGCTTACGGAAATGCAGTGCGATATCGCCAATGAGTGCTTGCAGCTATTTGGGGGCTACGGGTATACCCTGGAGTACCCTGTATCGCGATTCTTCGTAGACGCCCGTGTGCAGACAATCTATGCCGGCACATCCGAAATTATGAAAGAAGTTATTGCCCGCTCCATGTTGGGTAAATAGATTATGCGTTTTGTGGAATTCCAGTCATCCAGATATTGAGGAAAAAGTAATGAAACTTACTGATGTTGTCATTCTCGACGGTGCCCGTACTGCCATTGGTGGTTTTGGCGGCAGCCTGAGTTCCCTGAGCCCAGCTGAGCTTGGAACATTCGCAGCTAAGGAGGCGATTAGCCGCTCTGGCGTGCCTGCGGAAGACATCGATCATTCGGTGTTTGGTCACATTATTCCAACTGGCCCGGCCGATGCTTACGTAGCCCGCCACATCGGCCTGAACTCCGGCCTGCAGAAAGGCTCTGCTGCATTCAACGTAAACCGCCTTTGTGGTTCCGGCGTGCAGTCGGTTATCAGTGCCGCACAGATGATCATTATGGGTGACAGTCAGATTGCTCTGGCTGGAGGCACTGAAATCATGAGCCAGGGCGCCTATGTTCTGCCCAACGTTCGCAAAGGTTTGCGGATGGGTGACGGGAAAGCGGTTGATATGACTCTGGGAACGCTCACCGACCCGTTTGGCAGTGGCCACATGGGCATGACGGCAGAGCGTATTGCGGAAAAATACGGCCTAACCCGCGAAGATTTGGATGCCTTCTCCGCAGAAAGCCACCGTCGGGCCAGCCAAGCTATTGAACAAGGATACTTTGAAGAACAAATCGTACCGGTAACCGTAAAGCAGGGGCGAAAAGAGGTTGTTTTCGAACAGGATGAGCATGTGCGCGCGGGCACCACAGCAGAGAGCCTTGGAGGTTTGAAACCGGCCTTCACAAAAGACGGCATCGTTACTCCAGGTAATGCTTCAGGCATTAATGATGGCGCCGCCGCCATGGTGCTGACCAGCGCAGCGGAAGCGGAAAAGCGCGGCCTCAAAGCCCGTGCACGCATTGTGGGCTATGCCTTTGCCGGGGTAGACCCGAGTGTGATGGGGCTTGGACCCATCCCTGCGGTGCGGACCGTACTGGAGAAAACCGGACTCAGCGTGGCCGATCTGGATGTGATCGAGTCTAACGAAGCTTTTGCAGCGCAAGCGTTGGCTGTAAGCAAGGAGTTGGGCTTGTCAGCGGATAAGGTTAACCCGAACGGCGGTGCCGTTGCGATGGGCCATCCAGTGGGCGCAACCGGCTCCATTCTTATCATTAAAACCCTTGCTGAACTTGAGCGCACCGGCGGACGCTATGGCCTTATAACCATGTGCATCGGCGGTGGTCAGGGAATTGCGTTGATCGTTGAGCGCATTAACTGATGTAACACACAGATTTCTTTTTAAAGCTGAATTGGTTACAGTTTACGTTAACGTAAACATTGATGGGGCCAGTTCAGCCTATAACACCCAGTTTGAAGGGAGAAGTTGATGGAATTTAATAATGTACCAGCCATTGTGACAGGTGGCGCCTCAGGACTTGGCGAGGGCGCGGCCCGGGCGCTGGCTGCTGCTGGCTGTAAAGTAGCAATCTTTGATCTGCAAAAAGAGCAGGGTGAGAAGGTTGCAGCGGATATAGGCGGAATTTTTGTGCACTGCGACGTGAGCTCGGCTGAAAGCGCGGAAGCGGCAATAGCTGCTGCCCGTGAAGCCCATGGCCTTTGTGGCATTGCTGTGAGTTGCGCAGGCATTGGCCCCGCGGCCAAGATTCTGGGGCGCGATGGTGTTATGCCGCTAGAGAGCTTCAGTAAGGTTATACAGATTAACCTGATTGGCACCTTCAACATTCTAAGGCTTGCTGCTGCTGATATGGCCCAGCGCGAACCAAATGCTGACGGCGAACGCGGTGTGATCATCAACACGGCATCAGTGGCGGCTTACGAGGGACAAATAGGGCAAGCAGCCTACAGTGCTTCGAAAGGTGGGGTTGTGGGTTTAACGATCCAGTCGGCTCGTGAACTTGCCCGCGAAGGCATTCGTGTAAACACCATTGCACCAGGCCTGTTCATGACTCCTATGATGTCCGGCATGCCGCAAGAGGTTCAGGACAGCTTGGCGGCAACTCTGCCGTTCCCGAAACGCCTGGGCGAGCCTGCTGAATTTGGCATGATGGTAGACCAGATGGTGCGTAACCCCATTTTAAACGGCGAAACCATCCGGCTGGACTGCGCTTTGCGCATGGCGCCTAAATAAATCCAATACCCTTTAAAGGAGAGCGCAATGACAAACACGGTAGATCAAGAAGAGTTGGCTCTGTTCCGTTCATCTGTCATCAAAGCTTTGGAAACAGAAGTTGCGCCTCATTACGAGGCTTGGGAAAAGTCCGGCCTTGTGCCCCGTGAGCTTTGGACCACTCTTGGCGATGCAGGCATGTTGTGTGTCGACATACCCGAGAATTGCGGCGGCTGTGGCGCGCCTTTCCAGTACTCTGTGGTTGTTGGCGAAGAGCTCGCACGCATGGGGTTTGGTGCGCTCTCCACCAATGTAATGGTGCATTCGGATATCGTTGCTCCCTACATCAGCCATTTGGGGAATGAAGCCCAGAAGCAACAATGGCTGCCGAAAATGGTGTCGGGAGAGGTGGTGGGCGCCATCGCTATGACCGAGCCAGGTGCCGGAAGTGATCTGCAAGCCATGCGCACGAGTGCTGTGCGGGATGGCGATGACTATATTCTGAACGGATCGAAAACCTTCATCACCAACGGCCAGCACGCGGACATGGTGATTGTTGCTGCAAAAACCGACCCTGCTGCTGGTGCCAAAGGTATCAGCTTGTTTTTGGTGGACACGAGCCTGCCCGGATACAGCAAAGGACGGAATCTCGACAAGATAGGCCAGCACAGTGGCGATACCTCTGAACTGTTCTTCTCTGATATGCGTGTGCCAGCATCGGCGCTTGTTGGCGAAGAGGGCAAGGGGTTTGTTTATCTGATGCAGGAACTGCCGCGGGAGCGGTTGGTTATAGGTGCGCTTGGCGTAGCTGCGGCCAGAGGTGCGCTAGATCTAACCATTGCATACGCCCAAGAGCGGGAGTTGTTCGGTCAGAAGCTGGCTCAACTGCAGAATACCCGATTTGAAATCGCCCGCATGGAAACCGATTATCAGGTTAACAAAGCGTTTGTGGCCCAGTGCATAAGTCAGTACGAAGCCGGTGAGCTGGATGCACCCACCGCCTCCATGGCTAAATACAGCGCCACCGAAATGCAGTGCCGTGTCGCAGATGGCTGCTTGCAGTTGTTTGGTGGTTATGGCTACACCACGGAATACCCCATTTCTCGCGCCTTTATGGATGCGCGTGTGCAGCGCATATACGGCGGCGCGTCGGAAGTGATGAAGGAGATTATTGCACGGTCGATTTTAGGTCGTTAATTCCCATTCAATGCTGAGGACAGTTTCCATGAAAGAACGCGATGTAGTAATAGCCGGCTCCGCCCGAACCCCCATGGGTGGAATGATGGGATCCCTAAGTTCCGTACGCTCTCCGGATTTGGGTGCTACTTCTATCAAAGCAGCCATTGAGCGCAGCGGATTGCAGCCTGTGGATGTTCAGGAAGTGATCATGGGTTGCGTGTTGCCTGCCGGATTGGGTCAGGCCCCTGCTCGTCAGGCCTCCCGTGGTGCAGGTATTCCTGACAGCTCCGGATGCACCACTGTGAACAAAATGTGCGGTTCCGGCATGCAAGCAGTGATCATGGCCCATGATCAGATTAAAGCTGGCACCAACAATATTATGATTGCCGGTGGCATGGAGAACATGAGCCAGGCACCTTACCTGCTACCAAAAGCTCGTGGCGGAATGCGCATGGGTCACGGGCAGGTGATGGACAGCATGTTCCTCGATGGCCTCGAAGATGCTTATGAAGGCGGCCTGATGGGTGTGTTCGCGCAAAAAAGCGCAGACGACTACAAAATTACCCGTGAACAGATGGACAATTTTGCCATTCGGTCTCTGGAGCGCGCCAACGCAGCCATCAGCAACGGCTGGTTCGAGGCGGAGATTTGCCCGGTAACCGTATCTGCCCGTGGTGGCGATACTCAGGTAAGCGTTGACGAACAACCCGGTAATGCTCGCCCCGAGAAAATCCCCAATCTGAAACCGGCCTTCAAAAAAGACGGTACCGTAACGGCTGCCAACGCCAGCTCCATCAGTGATGGTGCCTCGGCTTTGGTGTTGGCCTCGGCTGAGGAAGCGCAAGCGCGTGGTCTGGCAATTCAGGCAAAAATCGTCGCCCACGCCACCCACGCCCAGTTACCCGCAGAGTTCACTCTGGCCCCCATCGGTGCCATCGAAAAAGTGTTGAAAAAGGCAGGATGGACCAAGGACGATGTAGATCTGTTTGAGATCAACGAAGCCTTCGCCGTCGTTTCCTTATTGGCGATCAATGAGTTGGGATTGGATGCAGACAAAGTGAACGTATACGGCGGCGCCTGTGCGTTGGGGCATCCCATCGGCTCCTCCGGCTCGCGTATTTTGGTTACGCTGATGAACGCCTTAAAACAGAAAGGCCTTAAGCGCGGCGTTGCGTCTCTGTGTATTGGAGGCGGCGAAGCGACCGCGGTTGCTATCGAGCTGGTCTGATGCTTTCGAGCAGGGCAAGGGAAAAGCTTGCCCTGCTTACGCTAAATCACGCAATGCGAGTTGCCGCAGCCACCACCGGCGCAGCAAGCTTAACTTCCGCTACGGTGTGTAGCTTTTCAAGCTGTGACTGAAGCATAGCCACAGGGCGCGTGCCCTGAATGGTTAGCGCGATATCCAGCGCCCCGTCTGCTGTCTCCACCGCCATCTTTGCAATTCGAAATCCTCGAATGCGAACCACTTGGCACAGGCGCTCAAGTGCTGCGGCTTCGTGATTCATGCGGCAGGTAATAGTGTAGTTTGATGTCTTATGGCTGCTCTCAACCTTCATGCGGTCATCTCCTTTTTGTCCGCTGCAGTGCGGCGAGTTTCATCAATCATCTCTTTGTTGCTTCCGCCTGGTTTAACAATTGGCCAAACGTTTTCTTCACGGGCAATAGCTACGTGCAGCAGCATAGGGCCGCTGTATGCCAGTATGGTTTCAATTCCTCGCCGCACCTGATCTGTGCGATCAATTTTCAGCGCTGGAATATCGAATGCTCGGGCCATGGCAACGAAATCTGGGTTGTCATCGAGGTTAATTTGGCTTTCCCGATTGTTGTAGAACAGTTCCTGTTGTTGACGAACCATGCCTAAGCATTGGTTATCCATAATGATCAGCTTCACAGGTAGGTTATATCGGCGAACAGTGGCCAGCTCCTGTGCGTTCATCATGAAGGAACCATCGCCGGTAACATTGATAACCGTGCTATCGCGATTCGCAAACTGAGCGCCTATAGCCGCTGGCAACCCAAAACCCATAGTGCCGAGGCCACCGCTGGTAAGATGGTGCCGCGGGTGATCAAACTGATAATGCTGGGCAACCCACATCTGGTGCTGGCCAACATCACAGGCGATGATAGTGTCTTCTGGAGTGGTGCGAGAAAGCTGGCTGATAAAAGCCGGGCCGGTAATGGGCGCCAAGGGCTCTTCGTTATCTGCTGCCTGAAACCCACCCGTTGTGCGCCAGGCTTGGCACTGCTTGCGCCAATCGTTGATCGCAAGAGGGGTTTCCCTAAGTGAGTGGGTCAGTTCACCAAGAATGGTGTTTAGATCCCCGCGAAGCGCAACTTCAGCACTTCGAAGTTTATTGAATTCTGCTGCATCGGCATCGATGTGAATTGTTCGGGCGTTGGGTGCGAAGCCATCCAGCTTGCCGGTAGCGCGGTCATCCAAGCGAGCGCCAATGACCAGTAAAAGGTCGCATTCGTCTACGGCTCTGTTGGCAGCGCGGGAACCGTGCATACCCAACATGCCGAGGTTGTGGGCACTGTTTTTACCAGAGTTTCCTATACCTTTGAGGGTTACTACTGCAGGCATTGCAGAACACTCGGCAAACGCCCGAAAGCTTTCCTCTGCGTGGGCCAAGCTAATCCCGCCACCGCTATAAAGTAGCGGCTTACGAGCTGCGCGCAGCAAAGCTATCGCGCTTTCGAGATCGGGGCAGGTGGCATTTGGTTGAGCTTGTGTGGTCATCGGTGTAGCGGTTACGTCGTCCAATAGTAGATCTTTAGGAATATCGATCCAAACCGGCCCGGGCCGACCGTTTTGTGCGAGGTCCATGGCTTCTTCAAGAATTTCGGGTAGTTCGGCTGCGCTCTCAATCAAATAACTGTGCTTTACGATGCCAAGCGTCATACCCAAAACATCGGTTTCCTGAAAGGCATCGGTGCCAATAAGTGCCGATGGAACCTGACCGGTAATAACCAGCATGGGGATAGAATCTCGATGCGCATTGGCCACGCCGGTAATCAGGTTGGTGGCACCCGGGCCTGATGTTGCAATACAAACCCCCAGCCTGCCGCTGGCCCGGGCGTAGCCGTCGGCAGCCAGAGCGCAGCCTTGCTCGTGGCGGCAGAGCACATGCTCCACGCGCACATCATCCACCAGAGCATCGTACAATGGCATGATGCAGCCACCCGGATAACCGAAAACCGTTTGGATGTTGTGGCGATGGAATGCGTCGAGAATGTGCTGTGCGCCGTTCATTATCGTGTTCCCTTTTTTTCTTTCGCAAAAAAGAAACCCCCGGGACCTTTCGGTGCCGGGGGTTTCTGGTGTTTGTGTCAGGTTTGTCGCTATCTCACCCGATTATCCACGCAAAATCCCCCGGAAGGTATCACTACCACGAGGACTAGCACCGCAAGGATAATTACTGAGTTGAGGTTCATAAAAAGAACAATCTGCTCTGAATTTGATCAATGATTCTGTGTAGAATCTACCCCACGATTGAAACCGGTTGCAACCGTTTAATCATTTTATTTTTCAAACAACGCGGCTTTCCGAGCTGTTGTTCACCAATTACAGGCTGTGTAGGTACTTAATGAGCAAAGTAAAGTGGAGTTCGCTGGGTCTGTCCGTGGTTGTTGTGATTGCATTGATTATCTGGATAGCAACCGGCGAAATCAAAGAGGCCAGTACTGAAGCACCTGCAGAACCCGAAGTTGCAGAGCAGGAGCGAACACGGGTTCAGGTGACCACGCTCAACGCACAGCTATACGAGCCGGGCTTGTTGTTGCAGGGCCAACTGGAACCTTGGAGTGCGGTTACCCTGAGCGCGCGGGTTGCGGGTACGGTGGAGTCCATTGCGGCAGAACTTGGCGATACAGTAAACGCAGGAGACGTGCTTTTAACCTTGTCTGAAGATGGCCGAGGCGCTGGGGTTCAGCGCTGGCAGGCGCGGGTCAAAAAGCTGGAAGCGGATTTGTCTGCAGCGCAAAAGCTTGGCTCTAGGAATTTGGCCTCGCAGTCGGAAATTCTTAATGTTGAAAGCGAATTGGCGGCTGCGCGCGCGGAATTGAAAAGCGCGCAGCTTGCCGTTTCCCATCTTAGGCCCACAGCACCCTTTGATGGTGTAATCAACCGTAAAGACGTTGATTCCGGCAGTCTGGTTCAGGTGGGCTCGTCCTTGTATGAGTTGGTGCGTACAGATCGTCTCAAGGCTAGAGGGCAGGTGCCTCAGCAGTCTGTTGCGCAAGTTGCACCGGGTCAAAGCGTGAGGGTGCAACCGCTGGATGGAGAGCCGCTCGATGGGGTGGTTACCTTTGTGGCCAGTGCTGCAAATCCTGAAACTCGGAGTTTTGCGGTTGAAATTGCCGTGGAAAACCCGGATCAGAAACGTATCGCTGGTGGTAGCGTTAACCTTCGGGTTGCTCTGGCTGATGTGCAAGCCACGTTTATTTCCCCAGCGTATCTCTCGCTTGGGGACGATGGTCGCCCGGGTGTGAAGTATGTGGATGAGCAGAACCGAGTCGTTTTCCGCAACGTGAAGTTGCTGAGTGTATCTACCGAAGGCGCCTGGGTAACAGGCTTGCCAGAAGAGACCCGCCTGATTACCCGGGGTGCCGGTTTTGTTAGTGAGGGCGAGCAAGTTGAAGCTGTAGACGCCTCCGAAGAGCGGGGCTAAACACGATGCGCACACTTATTTTTGCGGCCATAGACCGCAGCCGCACTGCGTTGCTGACGCTGTTTTTTCTAACGCTTGGGGGTATTGCGGCATTTCAGGCTATCCCGCGAGAGGCTAACCCAGACGTTACCATACCCATGATTTACATCTCCATGACACTGGAAGGTATAAGCCCGGAGGATGCGGAGCGGTTGTTGGTGCGCCCTATGGAGCAGGAGCTGCGTTCCCTCGAGGGCGTAAAAGAAATGCGTGGCACTGCATCTGAAGGACATGCTTCTGTGATGCTGGAATTCGATGCTGGTTTCGATCCGGACACAGCCTTGCAAGATGTTCGGGAAAAAGTAGACACGGCCCGCAGCAAGCTGCCGCGGGAAGCCGACGAACCTCGGGTTAATGAAATAAACGTTTCCCTGTTTCCAGTGCTTTCCATTGGCCTTTCAGGGCCGCTGTCTGAACGCGAACTGATTACTATTGCCCGTGGGCTTCAGGATGCTATCGAAGCGATTCCCGAAGTTCTGGAGGTGGAGATCGGTGGCGACCGGGAAGATCTGCTGGAAATTATCGTGGACCCTCAGGTATTGGAAGGCTACGGGATAGATTTCGACCAGCTCAGCAACCTAGTGACCCGCAATAATCAGCTAGTGGCAGCCGGGTCACTGGATACCGGCAACGGTCGTATGACACTCAAAGTACCCGGCGTTATTGAGAATATCGAAGACGTTATGTCTATGCCCGTGAAAGTTGATGGCGATACCGTGGTCACCTTCGGCGATGTTGCCATGCTGCAGCGCACCTTCAAAGACCCGACTGGGTTTGCACGCATTAATGGTGAGCCCGCCGTAGTGCTGGAAGTATCCAAGCGTAGCGGGGCTAACATCATTGAAACTGTGGCTAAGGTGCGGGAGTTGGTCACACGAGCACAGCCGCAACTGCCGGATACTTTGGATGTGCGTTACATCATGGATCAATCCGATGAGGTTCGCGACATGCTGAGCGACCTGCTCAACAACGTCTTGACCGCCATCGTGTTGGTTATCATCGTAATCATTGCCGCCATGGGGCCACGTTCTGCCTTGCTAGTGGGGCTTACCATTCCGGGCGCGTTCCTAACCGGCATTTTAGTTATCTGGACCATGGGGCTTACCCTCAACATAGTGGTGCTGTTTAGCCTCATTCTTGTTGCTGGGATGCTGGTGGATGGAGCCATTGTGGTATCGGAACTTGCAGACCGAAATCTGTCTGAAGGGCATGCCGTGAAAGGCGCTTGGGCGGAAGCCGCAAGCCGAATGGCTTGGCCGATAATTGCGTCTACTGCGACCACCCTTGCGGTGTTTGTGCCGCTTCTGTTTTGGCCCGGCGTGGTGGGTGAATTCATGAAATTCCTACCTATCACCGTAATTATCTGTTTGATTGCCTCTCTCGCCATGGCTCTGGTGTTTTTGCCGGTACTGGGCGGCGTTAGCGGCGGACGTCGTGCCCGCACGGTCAGCAAAAACGGCCCGATGATGCAGAGTTACCGCAAGTTGCTTTCCACATTGCTCTCATATCCCGGTTTTACGCTGGTGGGCGTTTTGGGGGTGGTTGTGTTGGTGTACGTTGCCTATGGAAAGTTCAACCATGGCATCGAGTTTTTCCCGAGCGTAGAGCCCGACTCTGCTCAGGTGCAGGTTCGCGCCAGAGGTGATCTCTCGGTGTTAGAGCGGGACGCCATTGTGCGCAAGGTTGAAGAGCGATTGCAGGGCATGCCGGAGGTGAAAGCGGTTTATGCGCGCTCCATGCTGAGCACCAGCACGCAAATGGCACCAGATGTAATTGGGGTGCTCCAGTTCCAATTTACCGATTGGTTTACCCGTCGCCCAGCCAGCGTGATTCTGGATGATTTTCTGGCTCGTACGCGGGGTGTACCGGGCATTGAATTGGAATTTCGCGAACAGGAAAATGGACCGGCTGGCGGTAAACCGATAGAACTTCAAATAAGCAGTCGGGATAGCAACAAACTCGACGGTTATGTGGATCAGATCGAGAATCAGATGCGCACCCAAGGTGGCTTTTTGGATATTGAGGATGACCGAAGCTTGCCAGGGATTGAATGGCGGCTGGAAGTCGATCGCGAAGCCGCGGCCCGTTTTGGAACAGATGTGCTTAGCATTGGTAGTGCGGTTCGTCTGGTCACCAATGGATTGGTTATAGCTACCTTCCGACCGGAAGATGTGCGTGACGAGGTAGATATTGCTGTGCGGGTTCCCAACAACTGGCGTGAGTTGGATCATTTGCAACGTCAAACGATTAACACAGCTCGGGGGCAGGTGCCTCTCTCACAATTTCTCGATCTGCAACCGGGACACAAAACCGGCAGCATTGCCCGTGTCGATGGCCAGCGAACGATTACCATCAAATCCGATATTCAGCCGGGTGAGCAGGTGGACAGCTTGTTGAAGCAGTTGCAAGCCAAGCTCCCCGATACACCAGAGGGTGTGTCGGTAAAGTTTGCTGGTGAAAACGAAGACCAGCAACAGGCTTCTAATTTCCTGATCAGTGCGTTTTTGATCGCGATTGCCATGATGCTGCTCATTCTGGTGACCCAGTTCAACTCGCTGTACCAAAGCTTTCTGATTCTTTCAGCGATCGTTCTCTCAACGGGGGGAGTCCTTCTGGGGTTACTGCTGAATGGCCAGTCTTTTGGAATCGTAATGGTGGGTATGGGTATTATTGCGCTGGCGGGTATTGTTGTGAACAACAACATCATTCTGATCGACACCTACAATCAGATGAAGAAGGACGGTATGGAGGCCTATGAAGCGGCGCTTGAAACCAGCTGCCTGCGTTTGCGCCCCGTATTGCTTACAGCTGTTACCACGGTACTTGGGCTGATGCCGATGGTACTAAGTGTCAATGTGGACCTGCTCACCCCATCCCTTGGTCTGGGAGCGCCATCAACCCAATGGTGGGCGCAGCTTTCCAGCGCTATCGCCGGTGGTCTGGCATTTGCCACGATTCTGACTCTGTTGCTCACACCGGCGATGCTCGTGCTGGGTGAGCGGGTGGGGCAGGCTGTTCGCAAGACATTTCGCCGACTACAGCCTGCAAAGAAATGTCTCTAGTTCAGCCAACTTTCAGGCCAGACTCGCTGTTCTGGTGCTCGTCGGCGCAGCCCAAGGCGAGTACTCAGACTCTAGAGCAAACGCCAGCTCCAGCAGAGTGCGCTCATCGCCGTGTTTGCCCATAAGCTGCACTGAAATTGGTAAGTTCTCGGGCGTCATGGCTGTGGGAATCGACAGCGCGGGCGAGCCGGTAACATTGGCTAGCGGTGTAAAGTTCGCATATCGGGCTAGTCGATCAAACAGTACAGCGAAAGGTACTTTAGGGGTGAGGTGACCCAACTTCGGAGTGGTGTGTCCCAAAGTGGGTGTCAGCACCGCATCCAAGCCTACCAGAGCATTGGCGTATTCCGATCTGGCCCGACGCAAGCGCCACAGAACTGCAGGCATCTTCCAGAAACTTCGCTTGAACATTTTGTCCAAACCTTCAGTTAAACCGTCTACCTTCCGCTTATCAAAACCTGAGTGGGTTATCTTGCGACCGTTGAGTTTCATGCCAAAGGCCAGCATCGTCCAGTACATTGCAAAGTCGTCTGGGAAGTGTGAGTTTGCTGGTGTTGCTACAGGCTCGATAATGTGGCCTTGAGCTTCTAGTTTTTGTGCGGTGGCTTCAACCGTCTGGCGAGTCATATCGTCGGTCTTGTGACCATTAATGGAATCGATAACCAAGCCGATTCTTAACTGCTTCGTAGGTGGGCCGTCTACTTTGCCAATGGTTGGTAGTTTGGGGTTTCGGAAATACCGTTCGGCCTGATACATAAAATTGGCAGTGTCTCTCACCGACCGCGTAACCACTCCGTCGCTGAGAATGTTGATAGGCAGAGATTTGGCGGCATCGTTGTCGATAACGCGCCCGCGTGTCGGCTTCAAACCCACAAGTCCACAACAAGCTGCAGGAATGCGTATGGAGCCGCCCCCGTCGTTGGCATGGGCAATGGGTACCGCTCCACTTGCCACCAATGCGGCCGCACCGCCTGAGGAAGCGCCACTAGAGTGCGCAAGATTCCATGGGTTTCGGGTAGGTGCATCATGAACCGGCTCGGTAGACGCGTTAAATCCGAATTCAGGCATGGTGGATTTGCCCAGACACAAAAAGCCCTGAGCCAGCATCTGTTGCGCGAAAGGGCTAGTGTGTTCTACACAGTGCCCGGGAGGAACAGCTTGCGAACCATGGCGCGTAGGCATTCCAGCCACATTCGTGTTGTCTTTTATAAACGTTGGCACGCCTGTGAAAAATGGCGTATCTGACAAACTTTTTTCTTTGTCCAGCGTGGCTGCCGCTCCCAGCATCTGTTCGTAGCGTTCCGCAACAACACCGTGCACTAGGGGGTCAGCCTTTTGAAGCCTTTTGATAGCAGCCTGTGTCACTTCCGTAACGGATACTTCGCGGTTGCGAATGCGCTCTGCTAATGCTGTTGCATCATCATTGCCTAGCGCATCGTTGGTGAAGGTGTGTGCGGTTCGTGGCGCGTCAACAGATTGACTCATGTATGGCTTCCACGGGATTCTTTAATAACGTCATAAGCATGGGTGATTTCTTGTGTACGTTCTTCTGCCATTTCGCGCATGCTTTCCGGAAGACCCCGCCCGGCAAGCTTGTCCGGATGGTTCTCGCTCATCAACTTGCGGTACACTTTTTTCAACTCCGCATCGCTGATTGATGGAGAAACCCCCAGCACTTTATAGGCATCGTCGGTTTGTTGTGCGGTAGACCGTTGGCCGCCGGCCTGCCCCGCGTGGGCGCCGCGTAACATGGCCTCCAGTTGATCTACTTGGCTTTCAGGCAGACCAAGGCCACGAGCAACACGAACAAGCATCTCGTGCTCTGCTGGATGAACAACACCGTCGGCCGCAACTGCGGAAACTTGTACCTGTAGGAACATTTGGAGAAAGGCGGGCTGGCCTCCGCTGATGCTCAAAAAGTGACTCAGCTCGGCATCCAGATCAAAGTCGTCGGCTTTACCACGGCTGAAGGCGGCTTTCGCTGTTGCCCGCTGGGTTTCGTTCAGGCGAAAGCGCACGAACATGGCTTCTGCCATCTGGATCTCGTCTTTTGAGACGACGCCATCGGCCTTGCACAGGGCGCCCATAACCGCAAATACAGATTCAACAAAACCGGATTGAATATTTTGGAGTTTGCCAATAAGGCGGGTTTTCAGCCGGCTAAGCAAAAATGCGCCAAGAGCTGCCCCCACAAGAAAGCCGGGGAATTTGCCAAAGGCGTAACCAATCAAACCACCAATGATCATTGCAAACAGCATTAAAGCGTCCTTTAGGAATTATGGATAAGGCTACAGAATATACGTGTTTTTCTGAGGATCTTCATGAACAGGCTTTCATTCAGGCCATCTGTTTTTGTTAGCGCTTGTATGCGGGCCTATTTTTTGTGATAAACATAGCATTTATGACACTTGACCTGTTCGCAGACCTGCCAACTGAAGCCTTCACTGAGCATGTCTCGGAGGGCGCACTTGTGCTTAGGCAATTTGCCACGACACAGGAGCATGATCTGCTTACTGAAATTAGCCAGATAATCGCCTTAGCGCCTTTTCGGCACATGACAACACCCGGCGGGCACAGTATGTCTGCGGCCATGACTTGTTGTGGACGCTATGGTTGGGTGACCGATGCACGAGGGTATCGCTATCAGCGGGAAGACCCCAGTTCTGGCAAACCTTGGCCTGTAATGCCTACTACCTTTGCCGATTTGGCCCAGTCAGCTGCTCAGTCAGCGGGCTACGCCGATTTTATCCCGGATTCCTGCCTTATCAATCGGTATAAGGCCGGTGCAAAAATGGGACTGCATCAGGACAAAAACGAGCAGGATTTCACCCAACCGATTGTGTCTGTGTCGCTAGGTTTGTCTCAAGTGTTTCAATTTGGCGGGTTGGTGCGCGGCGAACGGCCAAGAAATATTCCGCTCTACCACGGCGATGTGGTGGTCTGGGGTGGGCCGGCACGGTTACGTTATCACGGTGTGCTTACGCTCAAGGCCGGAGAGCACCCGCTGACCGGCTCTTGCCGATACAATCTCACGTTCCGCTGTGCCCGTTAGTCGTTTGGGATTCTGGCAACTTTGGTCATTGAAACCCTGCCACCAAAAGCCCCGCGGCCAGTGATAGCAGCATAGGCCCGGCCACATAAAACCCGATTTTTCGGTTACCAATCACCCATGCCATGCCAGACTTGACCAGATTGTTGGTGGCCGCAGCAATAACAATACCGAAAACAGCTGCATTCATGGCTAGACCGTTGTTCGACATGCGGGTGAGCGACAAGGTGATGGCGTCTACATCTGCAATGCCGGAGGTGGCCGCCAACATATAGATACCGGTATCCCCAAGCCAGTTTTGCAAGAAATTACCAAGTAACAGGATAGCCGTCAGCAACATGCCGAAAACCAAAGCGGATTTTAGATCTAACGGGTTCTGATTAAGCGTGGGCTGGCTAACCTGAGCTGTGCCCGAGTTCCTGCGCCATATAATAATTGCCGGTATATAGAGCAGCATTGTCATAACCGATACCGGCCCGACCAGACTTGACAACAATTCCCGGTTGATAATGAAGCAGTAAACCAGAATGCGGGGGAACATAGTGCCGCAGGCAATCAGAATGCCTGTAGCAAATTGGGCATTTAGTTCTGGGTGCCTGTCAGCTTGACGGGCAAAGTGCAGAGTGAGAGCGGTGGATGAGCTCAAGCCCGCAAACAGGCTGGTAAAAAGTATACCTTTGTTGGTGCCTGCCATTCGCATGGCAAAATATCCCACAAAGGATATGGATGCGATCATTACCACCATCCACCAAATCTCTCGGGGGTTTAGCACGCCGCCGGGGCCCATTTGCTCGTTGGGGAGTAATGGCAGCATCACCACGGAAATCACCAGTAACTTGAGCGCTGCGTCCAGTTCATGGGCTTGAAGCTTTTGCACCCAGCCGTGAATTTCCTGTTTGTTATCGAGAATAATAGCGGTAATGACTGCAGCGGTGGTTGCCACCACCGGGTCGACGGCGACGGCAATGGCACCAAAGCAGAAGGTAAGCACCATGCTTACCATACCGGTGATGCTGAAGTTACGAATATGATCGAGCCGCTCGCTGTAGGCCACAATCGCCATTGCTACAACGCTCAGCAAAAGAACTGGAAACGCCCAGACGGTGATTTCCTCTGCAAGGACTGCAGAAATGCCCCCCAAAAGACCAATAAGGGAAAACGTGCGAATGCCAGCTATACGCTCGCCGGATTTCTGTTCGCGCGATCCCCAGCCTCGTTCCAAACCTATGATAGCGCCCAGTAGAAGGGCTACGGCAAGGTTAAGTGTGGTCTGGTTTGCGATAAGAAACTGGGATGCAACATCGTCCATGAACGAATGTAACTCCTTCCGAGTGTAGGTATTGCCGGGATAATAGCAGCCTGCAAGGCTTGGGGGACAGGCGCCCTTACGCCGGAACCCGTATTTTGATAGAATTCGCGCCCTTTATTTTGCCGTAATCCGCAATTCAAGCAACGGCAATCCTATCTTCATTAAACAGCGCTGCCACCCGGGTACTCAAAGCTATGTTAAATACAATGAAAACCGAATGGTTTTCCAATATTAAGGGCGATTTGCTCGCCGGGATCGTGGTTGCGCTTGCGTTGATTCCGGAAGCAATTGCTTTTTCGATCATCGCAGGCGTCGATCCCAAAGTAGGGCTATACGCCTCGTTTTGTATTGCCGTGATCATTGCCTTTGTGGGTGGCCGCCCCGGCATGATCTCGGCGGCAACCGGTGCTATGGCGTTGCTGATGGTAACGCTGGTTAAGGAACATGGCCTCGAATACCTGATGGCGGCAACCCTGTTAACCGGTGTAATCCAAATTCTGGCCGGTTGGCTGAAGCTGGGCAGCCTAATGCGGTTTGTATCCCGCTCGGTGGTTACCGGATTTGTGAATGCTCTGGCTATCCTAATCTTTATGGCGCAGTTGCCCGAACTAACAAATGTAACCTGGCATGTGTACGCCATGACAGCGGCAGGGCTGGGTATTATTTACCTGTTTCCCTATGTGCCGGTGCTGGGAAAACTGCTGCCCTCCCCACTGATTTGCATTGTGGCGCTGACCATTGTTGCGGTGTTGTTCAATATAGACGTGCGCACGGTGGGTGACATGGGCGAGCTGCCCGATACCCTGCCCATATTCCTCTGGCCTGACGTACCGCTGAACCTTGAAACCCTGATGATTATCTTGCCGTATTCTATTCCACTGGCCGTGGTGGGCTTACTGGAGTCCATGATGACTGCGACCATTGTGGATGACCTAACCGATACGGAAAGTGACCGCAACCGCGAATGCCGAGGGCAGGGCATTGCCAACATAGGCTCCGGTCTGTTCGGTGGTATGGCTGGCTGCGCGATGATTGGGCAATCTGTTATCAACGTAAAATCTGGGGGGCGAGGTCGGCTTTCTACGTTTACCGCGGGCGTGTTCCTGATGGTGATGATTGTGGTGCTGGACGACATATTGGTGCAAATTCCCATGGCTGCTTTGGTTGCAGTCATGATCATGGTGTCTATCGGTACCTTCTCCTGGGAGTCCATTCGCAACTTGAAGACTCACCCTCTCTCCACAAATATTGTCATGCTGGTCACCGTGTGCGTAGTGGTTGTCACCCACAATCTGGCGCTGGGCGTGTTTGCCGGTGTGTTGCTCGCGGCTCTGTTTTTCGCCAACAAAATCGGGCACTTTATGGAAGTGCAGTCCACTCTGGATGAAGAATCGGGCACTCGCACCTATAAGGTTATGGGTCAGGTATTTTTCAGTTCATCGGAAAAATTTCTTGCAGCCTTTGATTTCCGCGAAGTGGTCGATAAAGTGGTCATTGATGTGAGCCGGGCCCATTTCTGGGACATTACTTCTGTGGGCGCGCTCGACAAAGTCGTCATCAAGTTCCGTCGAGACGGCGCCGAGGTGGAAGTGATTGGCATGAACGAAGCCAGCGCTACCATCGTAGACCGTTTTGGTGTGCACGATAAGCCGGAAGGCATTGATCAGCTGATGGGCCATTAATATGCAAGATACAAACGGAAATTCTCAAGCAAGCGAGCAGGATGCGTTGCAGGTTGTGGCTTGTGTGGACGGTTCCCGCGCTGCGCCAGCCGTATGTGACTATGCAGCTTGGGCCAGCAAGCATATGGGGTCGCCGCTAACGCTTCTGCATGTACTTGACGAAGAGCGTTATCCGTCAGAGCCAGATCTTGCCGGTAATATTGGCTTGGGTAGTCGTGAGCACCTGCTCGATGAGCTGGCGCAGCTGGATCGTAAGCGGGCCAAACTGGCGTTGGAACACGGTAACCACATGTTGGACGAAGCCGTCCACAGGTTGCAGGGTGCCGGTCTTGGCGAGATCAAAAAGCGCCAACGCCATGGTGACTTGACCGAATCTTTGCTGGCCATTGAAGATGAAACGCGGCTAGTTGTCATGGGCTTGCACGGCGAAAGCAGTTCGGATCGGGAGGCTCGCGTTGGCAGCCAGCTCGAAACCGTAATCCGCAGTGTACATAGGCCGATTCTGCTGGTGCCAGACGAGTTTTCAACACCGCGCACGGCCATGCTCGCGTTCGATGGCAGTGCCACAGCGTTTAGAGGCGTAGAGCTGTTGGCTGGCAGCCCAGTACTCAAAGGCATGCCCTTACACCTAGTGATGGTCGGATCAGACACGAAAGAGCATTGGGGCCAGTTGGAGAAGGCTAAGCTGATGCTGGCGCCGCTTGATGCGGATATCACCCTGACCATTCTGGCCGGCGATGTGGAGCAGGCTCTACACAGCTATCAGGAAAAGAACGGTATCGATATCACCGTTATGGGTGCCTACGGCCACTCCCGTATTCGCCAGTTCTTTGTTGGCAGCACGACTACAAACATGCTGAGAACAGCGGAGAAGCCGCTGGTTATTCTTCGTTAGAACTCTGCGTTTTGGGTGCGTGCTTATTGCGGAGTCTAGAAAAAACAGCGCCAAAGACTGCGGTAGCCAACAGGGTGAAGGAAGAGAAATAACCAAGAATGAAGTAGTTTGCCCCCATTTCAGCGAGTACCAGCTGTCGAATAGTATGATCCGACGCTATGTCGTAATAGCCGTAAGCGAAAAATAAGAAAGTAGCGACAGCTGGTATTAGAAACAGTGGCCTAAGATAGCTAAGCCCGCCCAAAAGCGCTGCGAGAAGCAGTGCCGAAAACCACATGCCTTGATAGCTCTGAATCTTGTCGGCCACTTCAGCGGAAGCCGTGCAGGATATCAGCGAAAATACCGTCAAAATCAGAATATTCATTACCTGTACAGCCTCAATTCGCGAGATCCTGTGGCAGTGTATTTGTGTTGCTGGGTCAAGCCCAAAAACTATCTTAAGGTGCTAATCATATATTTCTATTGCGACTTATAGTTTTGGCGTATATAGTGGTTTTGTCTTGGCTTTCCACTATATGTTGTGTTTTGTAGTGGGGAATCCGGTGAGACTCCGGAGCTGACGCGCAGCGGTATTGGGGAACAAACGTAGCAATGACGACACTGGTGGGAACCGGGAAGTCGCCACGTAAGGCAGAGCCGAAAGGTTCACGCCCCTGAGTCCGAAGACCAGCCAAGACACTCAACACTGCACCTTCGCGACTCAGGGTAAACAGTTGGCAAATTGCACGGGGCAACTATCCGTTGGATAACCCTATGTGAACGGCCTCCTGTGTATGCGAAGGGAATATACCTGACGCGATACCAGGAGTCGTAACATGCCAGCTTTCCCCGCAATTCCCGAGCCAGTTGAACCTTCGTTACTGGATATCTCGGCAACCGTCAGCGAATATCTTCAGCGAAGCGATTGGCGAGTCAATGCCAATGCTAATCAGGGCTACTCTCTGGGTGGCCTGATTCTGAACACTGCCGGAAAAGTCATCGCCAACTATTGGCTTAATGATGTCTATACACAAACCATCGGACAGGCGCACCGTGAGGCAGACCTTCATATACACGATCTAGATATGTTGAGTGGCTACTGTGCTGGCTGGTCGCTGCGTACCTTATTGCATGAAGGCCTTAACGGCGTGCCCGGTAAGGTGGAGTCAGCACCCCCGAAGCACTTATCGAGCGCCATCGGCCAGATGGTAAACTTCTTGGGTACGCTGCAAAACGAATGGGCCGGAGCTCAAGCCTTCAGCTCTTTCGATACCTACTTGGCACCTTTTATCCGCAAGGATAATCTGGATTACGAAACAGTACGCCAGTGCATCCAAGAGTTTGTTTACAACCTCAACGTGCCTTCACGCTGGGGCACCCAAACGCCCTTTACCAACATCACCTTTGATTGGGTTTGCCCGGAGGATCTACGAGAACAGATACCGGTCATTGCCGGTGAAGAGATGCCTTTTAGCTACGGTGATCTGCAGTTAGAAATGGATCTGATCAACCGAGCCTACATTGAGGTGATGGCTGCTGGAGACAGTAAAAACCGGGTATTCACTTTCCCGATTCCTACCTACAACATTACCCGGGAATTTGACTGGGAATCTGAAAATGCCCAGCGCCTGTTTGAAATGACAGCGCGGTATGGCCTGCCTTACTTTCAAAATTTCCTCAATTCAGACCTGGAGCCCAGCATGGTGCGATCCATGTGTTGCCGTTTACAACTGGACCTGAGAGAACTGCTAAAACGCGGCAATGGCTTGTTCGGCTCTGCAGAACAAACCGGCTCTCTTGGTGTGGTAACGATTAATTGTGCCCGTCTGGGGTATTTATACAAAGGCCGTAAGCAGGCGTTATATGCCCGACTAGATGAACTGATGGCATTGGCTCGGGAGAGTTTGGAAACAAAGCGCGAGACAATAAGCCAACACATGTCCGAGGGACTGCTGCCATATAGCCAACGTTATTTAGGTACCCTGCGAAACCATTTTTCTACCATTGGGGTGAATGGTCTAAACGAAATGATTCGAAATTATTCAGGCGACCGCGAGGACATTGCTACCGAGTGGGGCAGAGAGTTTGCGCTGGAATTGTTGGATCACGTTCGGGATCGAATGAAGGAGTTTCAAGAACAGACCGGCAACCTTTACAACCTTGAAGCAACCCCGGCAGAAGGCACCACCTATCGCTTTGCCAAGGAAGACCAAAAACGCTTTCCGAACATTCTGCAGGCGGGAACGCATGATGCACCTTATTACACCAATTCCAGTCAACTGCCCGTAGGTTTTACTGATGACCCGTTTGAAGCGCTGAACCTGCAGGATGAGCTGCAAACACGCTACACCGGCGGCACGGTTTTACACCTCTATATGCGCGAACGTATCAGTGATGCGGCCACCTGTGGCCGGTTTGTTCGGCGTGTCTTGGAAAATTATCGACTGCCGTATATCACGGTAACGCCCACATTCTCCATTTGCCCTGTGCATGGCTATCTCAACGGCGAGCACGAGTTCTGTCCCAAATGTGATGAGTTGCTGATGGCGGGCCAGAATACGCAAATGGCTGCTGCAGCTATTGCCTGAATTTCGGAGCACCGCTCCGGTATAGACGGTGGGTCGCTACGAGCAAAGCAACCTACCGAATTTCCCAGAGAAGTAAATGTAAAGGAGATGTTATGGAAAACCAGAAGCTACCCAACGAGAATCAACGCCAACGCTGTGAAGTATGGACGCGGGTTATGGGCTACCACCGCCCTGTTTCTGCCTTTAACAAAGGCAAGCAATCAGAGCACCACGAACGTATTCATTTTAGGGAGCGTTGATATGCTTGCGGATAACTTGGTAATAGGCGGTATGACAGCCTTTTCTACCGTTGATTATCCGCAACATCTGGCGACAACCCTGTTTCTACAGGGTTGTCCCTGGCGTTGCCATTATTGCCACAACCCGCACCTCATTCCGTTAAAGCCGGTGGATGGCGCACCTACATGGCAAAGGGTTTGTAGCCACTTAAAGCGGCGCAAAGGGTTGCTAGATGCCGTGGTATTCAGCGGGGGAGAGCCCACGATTCAGAAAGCACTGTTACCCGCTCTTCAGCAAACCCGGGATATGGGGTTTCGAAACGGGCTTCACACGGGGGCGCCCAGTCTAAAATCGCTCCGCCCGTTATTACCATGGCTAGATTGGGTCGGTCTGGATATCAAAGCGTTGCCTTCAGGGTACCAACCCGTAACTACCTGTAGCCGCTCGGGTGAAGATAGTTGGGCCGCCATTGATGAATTGAAGCGCTCAGGAGTCAGTTTTGAATGCCGAATGACGTGGCACAGCGCTCTACACAGTTTTGAGCAGGTGTTGGAAATCAGCGAACAATTGGCAAACAGGGGAGTAAGGCGGTTCTCAGTACAAGTGGCCCGTACTGCACAAATGCTAAATCCAACGTTAGGGGAAAGTTATATCTCAACACCTGATATCGAAGAACTCCGGAATTCGTTGGCAGCTAAGTCAGAGGGGTTTGACGTGCGGGCGTGATTCAGGGCTCCAACTTTCGGAGCCCTTTAATTTGCTTGAGTTAAAAACTGCTCTCAAGCCTTGCAATAAGACCCCTGCCCGGTGACAGGACTTCGCCATCAGTTAGGTGTGCTCGATACTGCTTGTCCAACAGATTGTTGCCTTCTAAGGTGACCTTCAGCTTGTTCATATCGCCTATTGAGTCAAAGTTCCATCCTAGCGTTATATCCACGGTCGCATAGCCGGGCGTTGAGGTTTCTGTATTGTTGGAGAAAGTATCTGCAGTTCTATCCTGTTCTGCTACCGCACGAACCTGACCATGCCAATTGAATCCCGGACGGGATTGCTGGCCTACGCCAAGGGTCAATTCTGGCGCTGGCATTTGGTATAACTGCTCATTGTCCTGTTTGTTTTCACCTCGAAGCCAGGTGAGGCTGCCGTCGATATCGATAGATGGAGCTTTGGCATTCATTGCTTCTAGAGGCGTGATGAAACCAACTTCCGCCCCGTAAATTGTTACTTCATCCAGGTTTTCCGTTTGTTTTATCGGCAGGTTGTTGGCCGGGTTGTTGGCACCCGTTACTCGGCCCGCGATGTAGTCATCAATTCGGGTATAAAATGCCGCAAGCTGATACTCACCGAAGCGACCGCGCCCCTTGAGGCCAATCTCTGCACTGGTGGATTTTTCCGGATCGAGTTGAGGGTTCCCTTTGTGGAAATAGCCGTCGCCACGGGATGCATCTTCAAAACGCTCCCGCATATCTGGGGCTCGGTAGGCTGTCCCTACTGAGATGAAGGGGTTGACCATAGCGCTTACGTTGTAGATAGCACCGGTTGACCAGGAAAGGGTTTCGGCACTGCTTTCCAAGCCGGTCGTTCGCGCGCCCGGGCCGTTGCCCACTACTCGGGCATCGCCTGTAACTTTGTCATATCGGGCACCGAACTGAATATTCCAGTTGCCTGTTGCTATATCGTCTTGAACAAACACGCCTTGGCTTTGTATTTCTCCATCTCGAAATGGAGAGTTGGACATGGCTGTATTCGACATCGGTGGGTTGTAGGTAAAACGTGCGGGGTCTGCCGTCATCTCCCAGGCCTCCAGCCCAACAGTAACCAGATGGGCATTGCCAAGGGGCATTCTGTATTGCGCTTTTGCACCATCGGTATCAAAGCTCACGTCGTTCCACACCTGATTTCTATCTTTAAAGTCCCAGAATGCTCTTATCTGCCGTTCAACATTCTGTTGATAAATGCTGGCTTCCAGTGTTCCTGGCCCGATCGAGCCTTCGTAGCCTAGCTCAGTCAGGGTTCTGGTCTGTTTGGGGGAGTGAATTATGAGTGTGCCATTACCGCCAGGACCCGTTTTTGCCGAGCCGGGGTACCAGACATCGCGATCCTCATGTTTTTGCAGGTTCAGGGTCAGCTTTTGATCATCGCTGAGCCTATAGGCGTACTTGGCGAGAAGGGACTCCGAGCGGTAACCGCTTTTATCGACATTACCGGCCGGGGTTTCGTAGTCGTCTACATCTTTAACGGCTGCCCCGAGAACCAGACCATGATCTTTGCTTGAGAGTTTAACTAGGGCTCTGCCAGCAAGACTGCTGTCTACCGTTCCCGTGCTACCAGAGAGTCGGCCGTGAACCTCTTCAGTCTCTGAAAATGTCGCTTCCGGAGTACGCAGGTTTATAGCGCCACCAAGGGCTCCTGTACCATGCTGAACAGAGCCAGGCCCTTTAACTACCTCAACACTATCCAACAGACTCATGGCCGCAAGAGACGCAATGGCACCTTGAGGTTGGGCTGAATTAAGTCGTACGCCGTCTACTAGCATAACAACGCTTTCTTTTTTTAACCCACGTATTACCGGATTACCGCCCCAGGCGCCACCGTCGCCCTGAACGGCAAGGCCAGGCTTTCCTCTAAACAAGTCACCAGCGGTTTCCGCTGCGGCTACTTGATCAGCTGCCAGTTTTTCTAGAGCGCTGGCTGTTTCGAGAGTGTCAGCCTCGTACCCTTTCGCCGTGACGACGAGTTCATTTAGTTGTGCTGGCTGCGAGAATGCTGGTACCGCGAAGGTGGTAGTGGAAGACACTAAAGCAATAGCAATGCTCAATCGGCTGGGGGTCATGAAAGCTCCGAGGATGATGTGTGTGATACGCAAATAAAAGTCATTATCAATAATAATCTAATTGCAAATGAATATCATTTGAGTTTTGTCAAGTAATCATGGGAAAGTAACGTTTACCCTAATCTCT
This sequence comes from Marinobacter salexigens, assembly GCF_018860765.1. Taxonomy (GTDB): domain Bacteria; phylum Pseudomonadota; class Gammaproteobacteria; order Pseudomonadales; family Oleiphilaceae; genus Marinobacter; species Marinobacter salexigens_A. The sequence continues at coordinate 286,145 of NZ_JAHKPV010000019.1, read as the reverse complement.
TGATCAAAGAGCGTTGAACTATGAGTCGTCTGATCCGAACCAGTCTGAGTTGGGGTGGCAGCCTTACCGGTATGTTGTTGTTTGTGGCTTTATGGGAGTGGGGGAGCTTGAACTACGGTAGCTTTTTACTGCCGGGGCCGAGAGATGCTCTTCTTTCCATACAGGGTTTTTGGCAACAGGGAGAGCTTTTGACTGCGGTCTGGGCCACAACCTGGCGAGCAATGACCGGGTTTGCTTTGGCATCTTTGGCCGGTTTGATACTCGGCTTGTTGGCCGGCCTGTCTCACACGCTTGGGCGAGCGCTGGAGCCGGTATCAACCGTTCTATTGGGCATTCCTCCGATCGCCTGGATTGTGCTAGCTATTTTATGGTTTGGGAGTGGGTCGATGGCGGCTATCTACACAGTTGCCGCAACAACCTTACCCGTCACGTTTGCGGGTGCACAGATCGGTGCGCGCACGCTTGATAAACGGCTGCAGGAAATGGGCGATGTTTACCGTGCTTCGATTTGGATGCGTTTGTGGGATTTCTATCTGCCCCATATCGTTTCGTATGTGTTTCCGGCGTTGATTACGGCTCTGGGTGTGGCTTGGAAGGTGACAGTCATGGCGGAATTGTTTGCCACAGAAAATGGTGTGGGCGCTGGTCTGGCAATGGCCCGAGTGAATCTCGATACAGCTGGCGCCATGGGCTGGATTTTGGTTGTAGTGGCACTCTTGTTGATTGCTGAGCATGGCTTTTTGCGACCGCTACAAAAGAAAATGGAACCATGGCGCCAGAGCGTCTCGCAGGCAAAAGCATGATGGAACTTCGCAATGCTTCATTGCAGCTTGGGCCCAATAGAATCCTTGAGGCCATCAACTTTAGTGTCCAGCCAGGTGAGTCAGTTTGTCTTGTCGGCCCATCGGGGTGCGGCAAAACCAGTTTATTAAGGCTGGCAGCCGGGCTAGTCGATATTTCTGGTGGCTCAGTGGAAAACCGTTTTGCCTGCACGGCGGCAGTATTTCAGGAACCGCGACTGCTACCCTGGCGGCGCATGTTGGACAATATCGCGCTGGGCCTGAAAGCCAGAAGCGTCCCACGAAAAGAGCGTCTGGAGATAGCGCGGGAGTTGGCAGATTCAGTCGGCCTTGCAGACAAATACACATTATTCCCTCACGAACTCTCCGGCGGTATGCAGCAGAGGGTGGCTTTAGCTCGGGCACTGGCTGTAGGGGCTGATCTGCTTCTGCTGGATGAGCCGTTCAGTGCTTTGGATGTCGGGCTGCGAAATGAAGCTCAGGAGTTGGTACAGCGTCTTGTGGTTGATCGTGGGATTGCCAGTTTGTTGGTGACGCATGATTTAACCGAAGCCTTGCGATTGGCTCACCGTGTTGTCGTTATTTCGGGTTCCCCTGGTCATATAGTTTACGAGCATCGGGTAGATGAGCCATTTGCGAGCAGGACTCAGTCCTGGCTCTATGAAGCTGCAGCTCATTTGTTGAGGCAGCCTGTGGTTAATGAGAGTTTCCTTTATAAACCCCAATCGGAGGTAGCATGAACCCGTTAAGTCGTCGTGATTTACTGAAATTGGCAGCCAACGCGACGCTATTAACGGCTTTGCCTTTCCAGCGTGCCATTGCGCAGGCATCCGGTCAGCTTGTCGCAGCAACACCCTACGGCATTCCACAGGTGATTCTGGCGAGAGCGCTGGAAGACCCCTCCGTGCAAGAGCTGATTCCAAAACGGGAGTTGAAGGCGTGGAAGGACCCCGACCAACTTCGTGCCTGGTTAGCCAGAGCAGAGGTGATGCTTACCGCGACACCCACGAATGTGGCCGCTAACCTCTATAACCGCGGTGTTCCCCTTGTACTAATGAATGTAAATGTATGGGGTACTCTCGGTATGCTCGGGTTGAAAGAGGAGGGCCCCTTGCAATCCGTGAAGGATCTTGCCGGTCGCCATGTGGGTGTGCCTTGGCGTGGCGACATGCCAGATCTGGTATTTCGGTATCTTCTCGGGAAAGCGGGTTTGGAAGTAGGTCGGGATCTTAAAGTAAGCTACCAGTCGAGCCCTTTCGAAACCGTACAAATGTTTGTTGCCCAACGCCTCGATGCAGCCGTTTTACCTGAACCCATGCGCACAGCTACTCGATTGCAAGCTGCACAGTTTGGCCAGTTACCGACGGAGCTGGATTTACAAGAAGAATGGGCGCGACTTACTGGTGAAATAAAGGGTCTGCCGCAAGCCGGAGTTGTTTGTCGCCGAGAGCTTCTGGATCAATATCCTGAGCAGGTTGCGGTAATACAAGGTGCCATCAGACGCGCAGTGGACTGGGTGGCAGCTAAGCCTAATGACGCGGCCGTGGTTGGGAGCCAAAACTCTCCCTTATCTACCAAGGTGTTTGAAGGAGCAATACCTCGAACTCAAATTAGGATGGCCTCTGCCGCAGAGTCTCGACCACAGCTTGAGTCGTTCTTTTCTGCGCTTACAGACCTCTCCAGCGGATTTATCGGCGGCAAACTGCCCGACAATGATTTCTATCTTCCGGAGACAGCTACAAAAGCTGAAGGCAAAGCATGAAGACTGGAATAGCAGGCTTTCAAAGCCCTTGGCTTGCCTATGGGTTTCGGCCATTCTTTTTGTTGGCGGCTCTTTACGCTCCGTTTGCATTGGTTCCGTGGGTAGGTACGCTGCTTCAACAATTTACCTTGCCCATGGCGATGATGCCTATCCTTTGGCATGGCCATGAAATGCTGTTCGGGTTTGCCAGCGCTGCGTTGGTGGGCTTTTTATTAACCTCTATTCCATCCTGGGCGAGCGTACCACATGTTCAAGGTAAAGCGCTTGCTGCTCTGGTTGTTTTATGGCTTCTGGGCAGGCTGGCATTTTGGTTGTCAGCAAGCCTACCGGGAGTCTTGATTGCAGCATTAAATATTGCTTTTCCACTTTCCGTAATTTTCTGGGCAATGCTAGCTTTGCTATCTGCAACAGGGCGTAAACACCTAAGTATAGGTGTTGTATTGCTGGCATTTGTCCTAATTCAGGGACTGTTCTATTTAGGCTGGCTTTGGCCAGAATTAGCGTTGTTATCGCCTCAAGCTGCTCTTAACACTGCGGTAAATGTATTGCTTGTTTTGGTCGCGCTGACAGCGTCACGCATAGTGCGGGTGGTCGCGATGGCCGCAAGAACGGAGGTCGGGGAAACTGGCCCAGTGCGTCTGACACCTGCCCGTGAGTATCTAGCAATTGTTGCCCTTATCGTTTACGTAGTGGCCGATATGCTTGCACCGGGGCACCCAGTTACCGGCTGGATTGCGCTGGCAGCCGCAGCCGCTCAGGCAGACAGGTTGAGCGAGTGGCCATGGGGTAAGGCCATGGGCAAATTATATTTGTTACTACTGACAACGGCTTACCTATGGATGATTGCTGGCTTGTTTCTAGTGGGTATCAGCGCATTGGTAGATAGCTTGCCGGGCTATGCTGGCCGTCATGCACTTTCTGTTGGCGCGGCTGGCACCGCTATTCTGGCTGTATTCTGCATTGCCGGGCTACGGCATACGGGGCGTTCGCTTACTATGCCAAGGCTTATCTGGCCAGCACTGGGTGCGCTTTTTCTTACCGCATTGCTGCGCACCCTCGTGCCGATCTGGTGGCCAGAGATGTATTTGTTGGCTGGCGTTGGCTTGCCTTTTTTGCTGTGGTTGATTGCGTACTTTCTGTACGTGATCGCTTATGCACGGTTTTTAGTTAGTGTGCGTGCAGATGGACTACCCGGTTGACCGGTTTAGTTCAGCCCCAGCTTCTCCGCCACGTAGTCGGCATCTTTGTCCCCACGGCCTGAAAGGTTAACCAGTATCGACTGTTCCTGCGACAGTTTAGGCGCCTCACGTATAGCCCAAGCTACAGCATGGGCGCTTTCCAACGCAGGAATGATCCCTTCTACTCGTGACAGCATCATGAAAGCGTCCAAGCACTCAGTGTCATCGGCGCTGGCGTATTCCACTCGGCCCAGATCTTTCAGGTAGCTGTGTTGAGGACCGCTCCCCGGGTAGTCTAGCCCGGAAGCGATGGAGTGGACTGGCAGCGGGTTGCCTTCGTCGTCTTCGAGCACATAACAGGCCATGCCGTGTATTTGGCCCGGCTTACCAAGTGTCATGGTGGCTGCGTGGCGTTCTGTGTCGAGCCCTTCTCCGGCGGGTTCGACGCCTATCAGTTTGACGCTTTCATCGTTCAAGAAAGCCGTAAAAATGCCCATAGCGTTAGAGCCGCCGCCTACACAGGCTGCTATGTAATTCGGTAGCTTGCTGTAGCGCTCCAGAAACTGCTCGCGGGCTTCGCGACCCACCACGGATTGGAAATCACGAACCATACCCGGGAAAGGGTGTGGCCCAACGACTGAGCCAATTGCATAAATAAAGTTATGTGGGTCTTTAAGGTACTCATCAAATGCGCTATCGACAGCGTCTTTGAGGGTCGCTGTACCACGGGTGACAGGAATTAACGTTGCCCCAAGAATTTTCATCTTGGTTACGTTGGGGTGTTCTTTGGCAATATCCACTGTGCCCATGTGGATCTCACAAGGAATGCCCACTAGAGCGCAAGCAGTTGCCAAGGCAACGCCGTGCTGGCCAGCGCCAGTCTCTGCAATTACCTTGGTTTTGTTCATGAACTTCGCTAATAAGGCTTCACCCAAACAGTGATTTATTTTATGGGCGCCAGTGTGGTTCAGATCTTCACGTTTCAGATAGATGCGGGCGCCTCCGAGTTTTTCGGATAGCCGCCGTGCGTAAAAAATCGGGCTCGGCCGGCCCACGTAATCTGCTAACAGATAGGCCAACTCTTCCTGAAAATCCTTACGTTGACGGATTTCCTGATAGGCAGCACTGATGTCGTCCATTACCTGCTTCATTTCCGGCGGCACAAACTGCCCGCCAAATTCACCAAAAAAGCCTTCTGCGTCGGGCAGGTTATCGTAGGGAGAATCGGTGCTCATATAGGGTGTCTCGCGCGAAATTATGGAGCAATAATAGCGCCCTCCTAAGAGTCCCTCAAATAATACTCGGAAAGGCCGCATTTGCCATGAGAGTGCCATTCGACGCAAACGATGCGTTCGGGTCGGACTGTACTACGCGGAGGATATATTAGGAAAACCTCAAAAAGTTGACGTGTGTCAAAATGATAGCCATATGTATATATGACTATCAAAAGTACATAAATAAATAAATAAAGAATAAAAATATTCAGATAGCGGGGCTTGCAATGGACCGAGAGTACCTACTCAAGAGGCAAGCCTTTACGTCTCCTTCTTTTGAGCAGCGCAGTCAAGGCGCGTTTCGGTTAACTCTGGTCCGCAAACTGGCGCTGGTAACGCTGGCTTTTTTGGTCCTATGGAGTGCTCATGCCGGTGTTGGCTATTTTGGGAGGAGCCAGATCGCTTCTTTTAGTGGGCTGGTTAACGAGGCCGGTAAGCTGCGAATGCATAGTCAGCGTATTGCGTTGTTATCAATCATTTGTGGGAGTGGTGACTTAGGGGAGCGTGCTTCTGGCCTTTCCTGTGTTGATGCTATCGAGCAGAGCATCGATGGCTATGAGTCGAGCCTGCAAGTCTTGAAGACTGCCCCCTTCTCAGTGTTGTTCAAAAGCGACCGGCAGCAGATTAAAGCGAACGTTGAAGAGTTACAGTCCGCTTGGGTCAAGTATCGCGCCGCTGCGGAGCTAGTACTCGACCCCTTGCCCGCGGGCGGATTTTCTGATCAAAAGCAGTATTTTGAATCAAATAACGAGCGGTTGTTGGCCCGGGCTCAAACTCTGACCGAACTGCTGGTTGCAAGCCAGCGTCGTGCTCAGAGTCTGCAGCACAAGGTATTAAACGCATTGCAGTTTTCAGGGTTACTTCTGTTAATTGGGATTACATTTACAGGTTACCGGCAGGGTGTGCGCCCCTTGCGTAATCTGGCGCTTCTAGCGCGCCAATTTGAACTGGGCGATTACGGGTGGCAGCTTGAGTATCAAGCTGGTGATGAAATAGGCGAACTGGTTGAAGCCTTTAACAAGAGTAATCGTCGAACCCGGCATCTTCTCGATCAGTTGCGGGAGGAAGCGGAGGTTGCGCGGTGTGCTGAAATAGAAACCGACAGCATCTTGGAGTCTGCTGCAGATGGGATAATCATCAGTTCGGGTGATGGAAACATTGTTCGAATGAATCGGGAGGCCGAGCGAATTTTCGGATACCCGCGAGAAGAGCTGTTGGGACGAAATATTGATGAACTGGTTCCGCATCGTTATCGAAAGGCTCACCGTGCCAATCACAGTCACTATATCAGCCAGCCAAAAGCTCGAGCGATGGGGGGCACCATTGCTGCTTTGCGCAAGGATGGCAAAGAGGTACCGGTAGAGATTAGCCTCAGCCCGGTAAGCGATAGTAGTCAGCACCGAGTGATCGCGGTGGTTCGGGATGCTACCCAGCGGTTGAAAATGGAGGCAGACCGGCAGCGCCTTTTGTCGATCCTTGATGCAACGCCAGACATCACGGCCATGTTTACGAAAGATCGTAAGCTGATATACCTCAACCCGGCAGGGCGAAGATTGCTTAGAGGAATTCACACCGAAGACGTCGCAAATCAAAAGCTGGATGATTTGTTAACCCCTGCCTCACTGCGACTGATACGCGAACAGGCTTTACCCAAGGCTTTGTCCGATGGTCTTTGGAGTGGGGAACTTCAGCTATGGAGCGAGTCGGCAGGAGAAATTCCTGTTTTGTTACTACTGATTGCCCACAGTAGCGGTGACGGAAACGAGCGCCACTTGTCGGCAATTGCCAGAAACATTAGTGAGCGTAAGCGGTTTGAAGCGGAGCTGTTACAGCGAGCCACCCATGATGAGTTGACCGGCCTGGCTAATCGAGCACTGTTTGAGGATCGTCTTGAACAAGCTATTCATCAGTCGCAACAGAATAACCTGATGGTCGCTGTTGTGTTCATTGATCTCGATAACTTCAAACTGGTTAACGATACGATGGGCCATGCAGTTGGTGACATTTTGCTGCGTGAGATTGGGCGCCGATTAGAGGCGCACCTGCGCATACATGACACAAAGGCACGCCTGGGGGGAGATGAATTTACAGTTATTCTGGATCGCCTGTCCAAACCTGAAGATGCCATGACAATTGTGCGAAATCTAGGCGAAGCCCTGCGCCAGCCAATCTTACTGATGGGGCGGGAGTTTACTGTAACTACCAGCATTGGGGTTAGCATTTATCCCTTTGATGGTAACGATCCTGAAACGCTGCTGATGCACGCCGATACAGCAATGTATCAGGCTAAATCAGCAGGGCGAAACAGACATTGTTTCTTTGTGCCTGAGATGAATATAGAGGTTTCAGAGCGCCTGAATATTGAAAATGACTTACGACATGCTCTAGCTCACGATGAGTTGAGGTTGCACTATCAGCCAGTGGTTGATGCTAAAAGCAAAATGATTGTTGGTTGTGAGGCGCTGTTGAGATGGCAGCATCCCAAGCATGGCTTTATGCAGCCAGACCGGTTTATTCCCATAGCCGAGGAAAGTGACCTCATTATCGACATTGGGCAGTGGGTGCTGGAGCAAGCATGCCAGCAAGCGCGAAAGTGGCAGGACTTAGGGCTTATGACTGGTTTCGTGGCTGTTAATGTGTCTGCGCGTCAGTTGCGCGAGCCTGCATTGACGCAGACGGTACAGAAGGCTTTAGAGATTAGCGGCCTATTGCCAAACAAGCTTGAGTTGGAGTTGACTGAAGGGAGTGTTTTGCAGGGAACGATCATAGCTCGTCGGATACTTGATGAAATTCAGGGGCTTGGGGTGCGTTTGGTTGCGGATGACTTTGGTACAGGGTATTCGAGTCTGAGCTTTTTAAAACTGTTCAGATTTGACAAGGTCAAAATCGATCGGGAGTTTGTACGCGATATGCTTTCTGACCAAGGTGATGCGGCCATCGTTAAGGCAACCATAGCTATGGCGCATGCGTTTGGTGCAACGGCTGTTGGTGAGGGGGTGGAAACAGCCGCTCAAGCAGGTGTTATACATCATTGTGGCTGTGATCAATTGCAGGGCTATTTTTTCGGAAGACCCATGAGCGTCTCGGATCTTCAAGAATTTTTACACTTGGGAGCGCTGGAATGAACACATAGTGTTGGTCAGGGCATTGGACTCTTGAGGGTAATTAATCAGAAAAACAAAACTCTTTACGGATCTGTATCTTATGTTGAAGTCGCTCTTTAAGCCCGGTGTTTATATTCTAGGAAAGTTACGCTACTCGAAAAAGTTTATGGTGATCGGAGTGGCCTTTCTTCTCCCTCTCCTGATCATTGGTGTCCTGCTGATGCAGGAGAAGGCTGGAGTTGTAAGTTTTACAGCTAATCAAAGGGTTGGCTTAGTAGAAATAAAGCAGGTTCGATTTGCAATTGAGTTGGTGCAGGAGCATCGGGGGCTGTCTGCCGCATATCTGGGCGGTGCAGAGAATTTTGTAGGACGAATGAAGACGCTTCAGGGGCGGGTGCAGCAGTCTTTGCAGCACCTGAGTCAACTCACTCTGACCGAAAAGGGGCTGGATTTGCCTGCAACTTGGGCGCAACTGGTGCACAACCTGAAAGATCTCGATCAGGGGAAAAGCTTCAGGCAGCACACGGATCTGATCAGTGATCTGTTTGCGATGGGCGACACCATTCGTGAGAAATCCGGCCTTAGCCTCGATTCATCTGCTGACACTTACTATCTCATTTCCCTCATAACGACTTCCTATCCACAAATTGCTGAGGCCATGGGGCAGGCCCGCGGCTTAGCTTCGGGCATAGCGGCAAGAGGTGCACATCAGGGTGATAGCCGTATTGCTTTGGCCAATCGCCAGGATCGCATAAGCCAGTACTATAAGCTGATCCAGTTTAATTTATCCCAATCTGTGCACCACCAGCCTGAGCTCAAAAAGGAACTGAATCAGGCTAAACAAGAAATGCAGCGAGTTGTTAGTCGGTATATTGAATTGCTGCATAAAGAATTTCGTAAGCCGGAAAAAATCAGCGTGTCTGCGGTGCAGATCAGTGAAACAGCAACTGAGGCGATCGATGAAGTCTATAGCGAGTTCGACCGAATGATTCCTGTGGTTGATGGCGCTCTCGCAGAGAGAGAAGCTGCTGCGGCTTTCGTCTTTCACTCCACTATTGGTTTGCTGGCACTGGTCCTGCTGACCATGTGTTACCTGTTTACCTCTTTCTATAACGGCGTTAACGCCAGTATCAGCAATCTTATGCAGGCTACGGAGGCGCTTGCAAAAGGTGATCTTACCTACAAGGCGAAACGCTTGGGAAATGACGAGTTAACGGAAGTCTCTGAGTCGCTAAATGTAATGGCAGATCAATTCCGGAATATCGTCAAGCAGGTTACGGGATCTGCCGAGCAACTGGCACAGGCGTCGGAAGAACTCTCTGCAGTAACGGAAGAAAGTGCCCAAAGCGTCCATAAACAAAAGCATGAGACGGATCAGATTGCCTCTGCCATGACCGAGATGTCGACTACGGTTCGTGAAGTCGCCGCAAACGCTGAACTCGCCGCTGATGCTGCGATGGCAGCTAAAGATCAAGCCAAGGACGGAAACGCTATACTGCATCAGATGACGGAGCAAATTTCTGGGCTGGCAAATGCCCTGAGCCAGTCAACTGAGGTTGTGGTAGCACTGAATGCCAACAGCAACGAAATCGGGTCAGTTTTGCAGGTGATTAGTGATATTGCCGAACAAACCAATCTACTTGCGCTCAATGCGGCCATCGAGGCCGCTCGGGCGGGTGATAGTGGGCGAGGCTTTGCTGTAGTCGCTGATGAAGTGAGGTCGCTTGCCGGGCGAACACAGTCCTCCACTGAACAGATTCGAGACACGATCTACAGGTTACAGGAAGGTGCAAAAACTGCGATGCAGAGCATGAATAAATGCCATGATTCGAGCGCCGAATCCGTTAACCTGTCTCATAAAACGGAAGCTTCACTTAAGGCAATTATGGTGGGTGTCGATAGCATTTCCGATATGGGGGCTCAAATTGCCAGCGCAACGGAAGAGCAATCGACAGTTTCAGAAGAAATGAGCAGGAATGTGGAGCAAATCTCCGATGTGGCTGATCAAACCTCGGCTGCATCTAATCAGATTGCTCAGGCCAGTCAGAGCTTGTCGAAATTGGCTCAGAATCTGGCTAGTCAGGTGGCGCAATTCAGCACATAGATGATCTGGCAATGGTGCAGTCGTCAAACTGCCAACCCCGCCGCGACCCCCGAAGCCCAAGCCCATTGAAAATTGTGCCCACCCAAGTGCCCGGTCACATCCACAACCTCGCCGATAAAATACAAGTTCGGATGCTCCAGTGCTGCCATCGTTTTCGACGAAAGCTGACGGGTATCTACGCCGCCTAAGGTAACTTCGGCCGTTCGGTATCCCTCTGTGCCTGCCGGCTTAACCGTCCACTGGCCCAGCGTTTCCGAGACTCTTTCAAGATCGCTGTTCTTATAGTTCTGCAGAGGGCCTTCCCAGCGGTGTAGCTCGCTAAAGGTCTGTGCGAATCGCTTAGGCAAATGCTGGATAAGATATTGTGCGATGGTTGATTGCGGCTTTTGTTTGCGCAGCGATTCTAAATCTTCCCGAATGTTGCGCTCCGGCAGCAGATTGATGGTTAGCGGGTTACCGGGTTGCCAGAAACTAGAGATTTGCAGCATTGATGGCCCGCTTAACCCGCGATGTGTTACCAGCATGGGTTCTCGGAAATAGTGGTTGTTGCAGGACGCTTCCACGGGGCAGCTAACACCAGAGAGCGGGGCCAGTTGTTGTTTCAATTCGGGATGCAGAGTGAAAGGCACAAGCCCAGCTCGGGTGGGCAGAACAGTAAGCCCGAATTGCCGTGCGACTTCGTAGCCAAAACCTGTGGCGCCCATGGTGGGGATGGAAAGACCGCCACAGGCGATAACCAGAGATTCGCAGGTGAGGGTGCCTGAACTGGTGTTAACGCGGAAGTCTCCAGCACTCCGGGTAATGCTCTTTACGCTGGTTTTCATGCGAATTTCAGCTCCGGCCCATTCGCACTCCGTCAGCAGCATGGCAAGTATTTCTTTCGCGCTGTCTTTGCAGAACAGTTGGCCAGCGGCCTTTTCTTCGTGCTCAATGCCGTGGCGTTCAACGAGGTCCAGAAAATTCTGTGGGGTGTAGCGCTTAAGGGCAGAAATACAAAAGTGCGGATTGTCGGATAAAAAATTGCTGGGTGTACTGTTCAGGTTGGTGAAGTTGCAGCGCCCACCACCAGACATGAGGATTTTTTTCCCGGGCTTGTTGGCTTGATCAATTACCAACACCTTGCGCCCGCGATAACCTGCTGTGGCAGCGCACATGAGGCCAGCGGCTCCTGCGCCGATAATGATCACATCGTACTGGGTGCTGGAACTTGCCGCCATTGCTGCTCGCCGGTTGGTTTGTTTGGCGCGCAGTATACCAGCCTCAAAGCCTCGATTCGGCTCATTCCAGATAAACCGCGCCTTCCATATAAAACGCAGCCTGCCCGGCGATTGCAACTCGATCGCCCTTGAGTTCGCAGCGCAGTACACCGCCCCTTTCAGACAATTGCCTAGCTTCCAGTTTGGTTTTGCCGAGCTTTTCGGCCCAGTAGGGCACTAAAGCGCTGTGAATCGAGCCGGTAACTGGGTCTTCATCAATGCCCGAGCCCGGTGCGAAGTAGCGGCTCACAAAATCCACCTCGTCGCCGGGTGCGGTAATGATTAGGCCCATATTGCCCAGCTGTTTTAATATTCTCAGGTCCGGCTGCGCCGCTTTCACCGCTGCTTCGTTTTCCAGAACGATCATGTCATTTGTATCTGCCGGCACGTGAAAAACGCTCGCAGGCGCATGATCGAGGGCTTCGGTGACGATTGCGGGCGCCTGCCGCTCTTCTATCGAAAGGCTAGGGAAATCTAGCTCCAGCCAGTCGCCAGATCTTTTGTGTACCGCCAGAGGGCCGCTTTTGGAATGGAAGCGAACGGTGTTTTCGGGCCAGCCCAGTTTGTTAAAAATGACCCAAGCACTGGCCAAAGTGGCATGCCCGCAGAGCGGTACTTCTACGCGCGGAGTGAACCAGCGTATCTGAAAGTTTGCGCCCTCAGGGTTGGCCTCAGGCACAAAAAAGGCCGTTTCTGCCAGATTGTTCTCGGCCGCCAGTGCCTGCAAGGTTTCGTCCGGAAGCCAACTTCCCAAAGGCATCACGGCGGCGGGGTTACCCTTGAAAATGTCGCTGGTAAACGCGTCTACCTGATAAATAGGGTAAGTCATGTTCTATTCTCCGGAAGCAAACGCTTAGCGTAGTGGTGAGCTTTGTAGCTGGCAAACTGAGCAAGTTCACGGGCACTGTAAAAATGGAGTTCGGGCAGGGCGGTGTGGTGTGTTGCCACCCAGTGTTCCTGATCCACTTTATTAACAGAAAACCCTAAATGTTCCAGCCATTGGTGGCTAGTTTTCCCTCCGTCCTCAAATAATGACGGAACGTTTGGCTGAAACCCAAAAAGATTGTTACGTGTTGCCGCCTGTGCGTGATTATTTGCTATGCCCACGATGAAACTCCTTCTTCTGTTTGCGATGAAGTCATTGTCCTCCTGTGCATACAGCCATAACAGATTCAGATAGTATGATTTTGAACCGGTACAGAATGGTTGTTGCGCAATCTGTACCGGTTATTTTTGCCGGTATCTGTACTCTTCTCGTTGGATGCCGATCTGCTGCAATGGCAGCTCGCGTGCCGCTACAGGCAAGTGAATGAGTGATTAAGCGAGGCAAATCGAATGGGTGTTCTCTATAACCAAGTAGCAGATAGGCTGCAGGCGCTGATACAAGACGGCGTATACCGTGATGGCGACCGCCTGCCGGGTGTACGGATATTGAGCAAACAGATGGAAGTAAGTATTTCAACGGTACTGCAGGCGCACCAAACCCTAGAGGCCCGAGGTTACCTCCAAGCCCGGGAGCGCAGCGGGTATTTTGTGCGCTTACCTCTCGTTGACGTGCCAGAACCGGTTATGCGTAAGCATCGGAGCAAGCCTGTCCCTGTTAGTGCGCGCGAGATGACTTTGGACTTGTGTGCAGATGAGCAGAAGCGCATGGTGCCGCTGGCGACCGCCGTTCCCCATGCTGACTTTCTGCCGTTGCGGCAGATTCAGCAGAGCACGATGTGGGCGGCACGGCATGGCCTTGAGACACTGGACTATGCGTTCCCCGGCAAAGAGTCACTGCGCCGACAGATTGCGCAGCGTATGGCTTCTGTGGGTGTTCCGGTTACGCCAGATGATGTTCTTGTCACCAATGGTGCTCAGGAAGCTATTATTCTGGGCTTGCGTGCCGTTACCCAGCCCGGGGACATTGTCGCCGTTGAGTCGCCATCGTTTCCGGGTATTCTTCAGGCTCTTGAAGTGGTCGGGCTGCGAGCGATAGAAATACCCACTCACCCATCCGATGGCCTTAGCCTTGAAGGTTTGCAGCTCGCTTTGGAGCAGTGGCCCCTGAAAGCCTGTGTGGTGGTGAGCAATCACAGCAACCCTATGGGAGCCAGAATGCCGGACGAGCGCAAGAAGCAGCTTGTGTCCATGCTAGCCGCCGCTGATGTGCCTTTGATTGAAGACGACATCTACGGAGACCTTTATCACACAGGAGAACGGCCAAGACCTGCCAAGGCCTTTGATCGCGCCGATAACGTCATCTACTGCAACTCTTTTTCAAAGACCATTTCACCCGGGCTTAGGCTGGGTTGGATGTTGCCCGGTCGCCACATGGCAGGTGCCCGGCAGCAAAAATACTTTTCCAACCTGGCGACATCGTCTATTCCGCAAATGGCGGTTGCGCACTTTCTTGAACAAGGCGGATACGATCGCTATCTGCGCTCAGCCCGACAGAACTACCGCGAGGCGATAGAGCGCATGAGAGCCGCTGTGGCACGCTCATTTCCAGTGGGTACGGCAGTCAGCAGGCCTCAGGGGGGCTTTGTGCTCTGGGTGCAATTGCCTGCAGGCGTTTCCGGCACACGGGTTTATCATCGTGCGCGTGCAGAGAATATCAACGTTGCACCGGGCCTGATGTTCTCGATTTCAGGCAAGTTCGAATCATGCCTACGGCTAAACGGTGGTAATCCGTGGTGCGAGAGAATTGATCAAGCCATTGCGAGACTTGGTGCATTGACCCATGAAGAGCAGGCGCTGAAAGGCTAAGGGCGCAGGTGCAATGGGTCAATCAATCCAGCGGTCACTGCTACCCCTGTAACATCGGGCAGTCGTTCCACGCCCAGTCGCTTCATGACGCGCGCCCGGTAAAGATCAATCGTTTTGACACTCACCCCAAGTTGTTCGGCAATTTCCCTGCTGATATAGCCTTGTGCCATAGGCAGAAAAACATCCCGTTCGCGGCGCGTTAGTGTTGAGATGAGCGCGTGTGTTTGCTCGTCGCCCAACTGGCGGTTGTTGGAGTGCTGGTGAGCCTCTAGTGCCTGTTGCACGCTGTCCAGTAATAGCTGCTCATTGAATGGCTTTTCAATGAAATCGAAGGCGCCGGACTTGAAGGCCCGGACCACTATGGGAACATCGGCATGGCCAGAAACAAAAATAATCGGTAACTTAATACCACGCTTTTGCAGCTCCTCTTGAACGTTGAGCCCTCCGAGGCCAGGCATTCTTACATCCAGAACTACGCAGCCCCCTTTTTCATCGTCAAGAGCATCAAGGAACTTTCGCCCGTCGCTATAAGCCCTTACATTCAAACCGACAGACTCTAGCAGCCACTGGGTTGACTCCAGCATGCCAGCGTCGTCATCAACAACGTAAACAGTGGGGGTTGCCGGGGCAGGTTGGTTACTCATTCGGAGCAGTCTCCATGCTTTGTATGCGTTTGTTTGCAGGTGCAGCCGGGAAGCGACAGGTTAAAGTAAGGCCGCCTGTTGGAGCTGTCTGGGCGTCCAAAAAACCGCCAAAGCCTTCAATAATCGAGCGGCTCATGGAAAGGCCTAGCCCAAGACCCCGAGGTTTACTAGTGTAAAAGGGCTGGAACATTTGCCTGATTCCCTGTTCATCAAGGCCGGGTCCTTCGTCTGTTACATCGATCAGTGTTTCACCTTCGCTGTTTATAGATGTTGAGATGATCAGGTGGGAACCTTCGTTGTCCCGTCGATGGGTGCGCGCCTCCGCATTTGCTTCCATACCGTTACGGATCAAATTGATCAGTACCTGCTCCATCAACACCGGGTCAGCGATAATCGTCGGTTCACTGGTAGCAGGTGTGCAGATAATATCGACGTTGTTTTTGTCAGCCTCCCATTGGCAAAGGCGGGCGACATTCATGATGGTTTCGTTTAGCTGGACAGCTGCTGTGCGCTTCTGGCCTTTGCGCAGGAATGCGCGTAAGTGTTTGATGACTTCAGAAGCGCGATTGGCATGGTGGATGATTTTCTCAAGCCCATCATTAACACGCTCAAGGTGTTCGGCATGTGTGTCTGCACTTTTCAGATAGCGTTGACTGGCGCTGGCAAAGTTGACGATGGTTGCCAGAGGCTGGTTCATCTCGTGGGCAATGCTGGACGCTAATTCCCCAAGTGCAGCAAGCCGGGCGGTGCGAGCAAGCTCGTCGGCCAAAAGGCGGTTGTTGTCTTCTGACGCTACCCTTGCCGTGATGTCCCGGGATACGCTTACGACCTCAACCACAGCGCCGGTATAGGTTTCTCTAATAGCCCGGCTTGCGATTTCGAACCAGCGTTTACTCCCATCACGGTGGGTTAAGTCCAACGTCATGGTGGCATAGCCATCATCTCTCAAACGGTTGCGCGTCTCCGTTAGCTGTCGGGTGGCGCTGTCACTCTGAAAAATGTCCTCTAGTAACTTGCCCCTAAGCTCTTCTGGCCAATACCCAAGCAAGCGCCATGACGCCTGAGTTGCGTCGATAAAGCGCCCATCCGGAGCATGCCGTGAAATTAGATCGGTAGTGTTTTCGGTGATCACTCGGTAGAGACGGTTTGATCGGATGGCTTGCTCGTGGGTCAGAACGTCGGCTGTGGCATCCCGACCTCGGGCGAGCACCTCGCCAGTTTGCACGCAGGGAATAAACGTCCATTTCAGTATGGTGTTGTTGATCCGGGTTTCGACATCTTCAATAGCCCGGGTTTGTTGCAATGTGGCCTTTACCAAAGCCTGAACATTCGTTGGCAGCAGACCAGCGGCGTTTGTCAGGTCATGTTCTATCCCCAATTCCTTGGCTGCCAGATTGCTTTGTAAGACGCTGGCGAGCTTATCCAGTCTCAGCCCGGGTTGCGGGTCTGCATCTGACAAACTAATACTCATAGTGATAACCGCATTTTCCGAAAATGAAATATATAGTGTTTGTACTATAATACAATGGTGCAATTTCTAGTTTTTGTTTGGTTTAATATTATTTCGGCCATAAAAGGCTATGAGTAGTCTAACGATTTTGCGGAATACGCCACAAGAACAACAGCCTCACAGACGGCAGACCTACCGAGAGGAATACCCCCATGACCTCAATCTTCGATCAAGGCCTTACGCCCCTTGATGCCAATTACGCAGTTCAATCGCCGATTGATTTTATCGAACGCACGGCCAGCGTTTACCCGGATTATCCCGCTATTATTCATGGGGCTATCCGCTATAACTGGGCCCAAACCTACGACCGCTCCCGGCGGCTTGCTTCGGCGCTGAAAGGTCGTGGTATTGATCGTGGAGACACTGTGGCCGCCATGTTGCCCAATATTCCAGCCATGGTGGAGTGCCACTTCGGTGTGCCGATGATGGGCGCTGTTTTAAACACTCTGAATGTGCGTCTGGATGCAGAGGCCATTGCATTTATGCTGGAGCACGGCGAAGCAAAAGCTGTTATTGCCGATCGTGAGTTTGGTGATGTGGTGCGCGATGCCGTCAGCCGCTTGGAAAACAAACCGTTGGTTATCGATGTGGACGACCCTGAATACGGTGAGGGTGTTCAGGTCAGTGATTTGGACTACGAAGCGTTTTTGCAGGAAGGTGATCCAAACTTCCAGTGGAGCTTTCCGGACAACGAGTGGGACGCCATATCGTTGAACTATACTTCCGGCACCACAGGCAACCCGAAAGGGGTGGTTTATCACCACCGTGGCGCTTACATCAACGCCTTGGGTAATCAGGCTGTGTGGTCGATGGGAATGCATCCGGTATATCTCTGGACCCTGCCAATGTTCCACTGCAACGGCTGGTGCTTTCCATGGACGATCACTGCTATGGCAGGAACTCATGTTTGCTTGCGTAGGGTTGATCCGGAAAAAATTCTACAGTTGATTCGCGACCATCAGGTTACGCACATGTGCGGCGCACCCATTGTGCTGAACGCTCTACTGAATGTACCTGCAGAGTCTAAAGCTGGCATTGATCACGAAGTGCGTTCGATGACAGCTGGCGCAGCGCCACCTGCCCAAGTGATCGGTGCGGTAGAGGAAATGGGCATCAAAGTGACTCACGTTTACGGTTTAACGGAAGTTTATGGCCCGGTGACTGTGTGCGCGTGGAAGTCTGAGTGGGATGATCTGCCGTTACATGATAGAGCGAAGATAAAAGCCCGCCAAGGCGTGCGCTATCACACCCTCGCGGGCACCATGGTGGGCGATCCGAATACCATGGAAGCCGTGCCCAAAGATGGCAAAACCATTGGCGAGATATTCCTGCGCGGTAATAGTGTTATGAAGGGTTATCTGAAAAACCCGAAAGCCACTGAAGAAGCCTTCCGTGGCGGCTGGTTCCATACCGGCGACCTCGCTGTATGGCACGAAGACGGTTATATGGAAATCAAGGATCGTTTGAAGGACATCATCATTTCTGGCGGTGAGAACATATCCACCATAGAGGTTGAAGATACGTTATATCGACACCCTGCTGTTCTGGAGGCCGCTGTTGTCGCGCGTCCAGATGAGAAGTGGGGCGAGACGCCTTGCGCCTTTGTGACTTTAAAACCGGAGGCCGGGGATGTGAGCGAAGAAGAGATTATCAACTTCTGCCGCGAACACTTGGCTCGCTTTAAAGTGCCAAAAACTATTATCTTCTCAGAACTGCCCAAAACGTCCACGGGCAAGATCCAGAAGTTCGTATTAAGGGATCAAGCCAAAGAGCTTCACTGACCTCCCAAAGGGCAGCGCCAACTCTGGCGCTGCCGGATACCAAATCACAATAACCTAATCAGGCACGCTCTGAGCGACTGTGCCGGGAGACTCTGCTATGCAAATGTTCCATCGAAAAAACGGGGAAGAGCAGCCGTTCTGGCCTGCAGGCCCTTTCAAAATCCGCCTTCCTTTTGTGCATTATCGCTGGGAATTTGCGGAAATGGTCCAAGCACTGATCATGTTTGTGGTTAGCTTGGCCATGATCCCTCTGCTGCAAAAATACCTTGGAGTGCCTTATGACGTAGCACTTGCCTATGCGGTTATTTGCGGTATTGGCTTTATGCTACCGGCCTTGCTGGGGGTACCACTGGTTCCGGGCTGGATTACGCCGGGTATTCCCGTTGTGCTGCTTTTTCTGAGTGATTTCGAGCCGGGCCCCGAGGCTATACAGGCGATGTTCGCCTTGCAGTTTTTAGTGTTTATTATCTTCCTATTTCTGGGTGTCACCCGGTTGGGGAGCAAGTTGGTGGATCTTATTCCTCGGTCCATGAAGGGCGGCATTATTATCGGCGCCGGCATCGCAGCTCTGATGGGCGAAATTGAAGTAGGCGGTCGCGTGGCCAATACGCCTATATCGCTGATTGTTGGCGGCTTGGTTTGTTTGTACCTCATGTTTTCTGTGTCGTTCAAGGGCTTTGTTGAGAGCAATTCCTTTGCCCGCAAAATCGCCAACTACGGCATGGTGCCGGGTATGGTTGTGGCTATTCTCGTGGGTTTTGCCACAGGCGAATACGATGTACCGAATGTTGAGTGGGGCATTACCAAACCCGCCTTTGACGAGTTGTGGAACTATCTGCCGTTTACTGTCGGATTCCCCGACCCCAAAGTCTTCCTGTACGCCGTTCCGACCGCGGTCATCGCTTACATTATTGCCTTCGGGGATATTGTAGTGGGCCAATCCCTTATGAACCGTGTGGACCATCTGCGTAAAGACGAGGATATCGACAACAGCATAGATCGCGTGCATTTGGTAACGGCCATCCGTAACGGCGGTCACGCGTTCTTTGCGCCATATCCTGGTCTGGCTGGCCCAATTTGGACCGCCGTAACCGCCACCATGGCCGAGCGTTACAAATACGGACGCAACGCTATGGACTCCATCTATAGTGGCGGCGGCACCTTCTGGATCACCGGCTTTATTGCCCTGTTTATCCTACCTTTGGTGAGCTTTTTCCAGCCGGTATTGCCCATAGCCTTGTCTCTGACGCTCTTGTTGACCGGCTACATCTGTTTGATGGTGGGTTTGGAGCAGTTGGAAAATAATACCGAGCGGGGTATTGCGGGCACCATGGGCGTGGTATTGGCTGTCTATGGAGCAGGCTGGGGCCTTGGGACCGGAGTGGTGCTCTACTTGCTGATAGAGCGAACCAAACTGATTGGCTTTACTCCAGATCCCGAAGCGCCGGGTGTGGAAGAGTCAAGCAAGGATTGAAGTTTTGGCCTCCGGCTTCAGTTGGAGGCAGTTTAGAGTCCGTGTGTCTTTGGGAGGCGAAATGCCTCCCCTTTTTTTACCTATAACTTTTGAATGACGATGTGTCATTTTGTGACAACTTGTCCGTTTTTCTGGCTTGCCCCTTCCTTCTGCCTTGCTCCGGGTACTAAACTGCCCATATTGATGATTTTTTGCCCACTGCTCAAAAGACATAATAAAAAGGAGGCAGTCATGACAATAAGCTCCACCCCCGATGGCGTGTCCGTTAAACCACGGCACCTGCACTTTGATGTCAGCGAAGATCTAAAAAACCACTGGCATGGCGATGATGCGTTCCGTACAGCGTTCTTCAATGCCCTGTCGCTCCAGTTTCCCGATGGCGAGCAGCAGTTTATTAATGCGGTTAGGCTATATCGGGACAAAATCGAGGACCCGAAACTCAGGGCCGAGATTCGTGGGTTTATTGGTCAAGAAGCCTTGCATAGCCGGGAACACAAAGCATACAACGAGGCTTTGAAAGCGCGCGGTTATGATGTTGATAGGCTCGACCGCCGTTTTCGCAAGCACATGGAATGGGTTGGAAAGCTTCCACCCAGTCGGCAGCTAGCAGGCACCTGCGGTGCCGAGCATTACACGGCAGTGCTGGCGAATGCCATTCTCAGCCACCCTGAATGGCTAGAGGGTGCAACACCGGCTATGGCGCAACTTTGGCGCTGGCATGCGATCGAAGAAACCGAGCATAAGTCGGTGGCGTTTGATGTTTACTGCGAATGTGTAGGAAATGAGCACTTAAGGCGGATTATTTTTCTATTTGTGACTTGGAATTTCTTTAAATACACCTTTTTGAATACCTGCAGCTTGCTAAAAACAGACGGCAAGTTTTGGAGCATTCGTACTTGGGTTGGCGGATTTAACTTTCTGTGGGGGAAGCCTGGTATTTTGCGCAAGTGTTTACCTGAGTTTCTGGCTTACTTTCGCAAAGGTTTCCATCCTTGGCAGCAGGACAACAGAGCGCTTTTGGAGAAAAACCTGAAAGAGTTGGATGCGGGAGGCTTGGCATGAAAGTAGGACTGATCATCGATTCCGCTTGTGATTTGCCTTACGAATTCAGCCGCAAGCATGACTTATTTATTCTCCCTGTGACGGCCGTTATCGATGGTGAGACATATATTGACGAGCATGATCCCGTAAGAACCCAAGAGTTTTATCAGAGCGGGCTGCTGCAAAAAGGCCATCATGCTGAAACCCATGCTTTTTCGGCAGAGCAGATCCATGATTTATTCATGGAAAAGATTGTGCCCCAGTTTGATGTGGCTATCTGTGAGACGGTGGCTCGCAGTAGAAGCCTTATTTTTCAAAATGCTTCCGAAGCCATGAACGGCGTAATGGCCAATTACGAGCAGGCGCGCTCAGCTTCAGGCCGTGAAGGTAAATTCTCTATGCGGGTAATCGATAGCAAGCAGATCTTTGCCGGGCAGGGACTACTGGCGGCCCATACGCTCAAACTGATTGATCAAAAGCTCTCCAAGAACGCTCTGCGGAATGAGGTAGAGCGGTTCTCAGACAAAATATTTACCTGCGTTATACCCCGTGACCTCCATTATATCCGCGACCGTGCCAGGCGCCGCGGTGACAAAAGTATATCGGGTGTCGTGGCGTTTTTAGGTAAGGCTCTGAACATTACGCCGGTTATCTTTGGTCAGGGCCCTGAAGGCCAACCAGTTGCAAAAACCCGAAGTTTCGATATGGCTGTGGAGAAGGTTATGAACTATGCCACCGCCAGAGTTGAGGCTGGGTTGCTAACACCATACGTAAGCTTGTCCTGTGGTTTAACCTGGCCTGAGATCGAAGATTTGCCAGGCCTGAATCAGCTTAGAAATGTTTGTGAGAAAAACGGTGTTGAGTTGTTGCTTTCACAAATGGGCATCACCAGCAGTATTTATGTTGGCCCCGGCAGTCTTTGCTTGGCCTTGGCGGCAGAACCGCATAATTTCAGCGATTTTCAATAATAGCCTCTACTGCGACAGGTACTGGCCCGGCCGCAGCAATTCGACCGTATTTACGGCGAACCCGTCTTTAAGATCTTCGTGTTAGCCTCCCGGTACCCAGTTCAAATTAAGCTGAGTTTCATCATTACAACAGGGCCGTGAATACCATGAGCAAGGACAAAATCGATCCAGCCAGTCAACTTCTGGAATTGCATGTAAAGCACGAAGTTGCCTCACTAAAAGGCGCTAAACTCCGCAAATTTCTCAATCAGGAGGTTAGTGAGATTCTGGACCACGCAGGCGCTATAACGTTGAATCGCATAGCCTCGAAAGAGCAGGTGATGGAGACCATTCAACGGGTTGTTGTGGACATGGAATTGGATGCTGGCATCCCTGAGCTGGCGGGTGAGATGGCCACCGAGGTACTCAATGCACCCGTTCAGGCAAGCACGGTATTGAGTGACATTATCACCCGTGAGCAAGCGACGGGCTTTGTAGAAGAAATGCTTGAGTTGCGCCAGCAGCGCGAACGGGTAATCAGCGAAATCATGGCTCACCCAGTCTATCAGGAGCTAGTTTCGAATGTGGTCTATCAGGGCATTGTTAACTATCTCTATGAAGACAACCTGATCACAAAATCGGTACCCGGTGTTGGCTCCATGATGAAGTTTGGCAAGCGCATGGCTAACAAAGCCGTGCCCGGATTGGATGAAACCTTTGAACGCAGGCTAAAAGCCTGGCTTTCCGATAGCTTGCCAGGACTAATTAGTCGCAGCGAGCAGTTCCTGCAGCGTGCATTATCCGATGATGAGGTGCGGGATACGGTTATGGCAGCCTGGGTTGCCGTAGAGGACCGCACGGTTGATGAGCTTCGTGAAGGCCTTGGCGACGTTGAGCTTCAAGCATTTGTGGTGCTGGGCTATGAGTTCTGGTTACAATTCCGCAAGACTGAGTACTTCGAAGGCTGCGCCCGGGCTGTGGTTGCACACCTGTTCGTAAAGTATGGTGATCGCCCACTGACGGATCTGCTCGGCGATCTGGGGGTTACCCGTGAGGTGATTATGGCCGAGGTGGACGCCTGGGCCATTCCAGTTTTAGACGTCCTCCGGGAAGAGGGTTATGTTGAGTCCCTTGTGCGTCGGCGACTGACAGCGTTCTATAGCTCTGCAGCGGCACGCAAAATTCTAGAGCGGGAGGCCTGACACATTCAGTCTTCCGCAACAAGCGATGTGGAGGTGTGTCTGGTTTCCGAGTTGCTCTGGGCTTATCTGATTGCCATAAGTCTGCTTACCGTAACGCCGGGTGTGGATACGCTGCTGGTTATGCGAAATGCCGGTCGCGGAGGCTTCCGGGATGGCTGCGTAACCAGTGTGGGTATCTGCAGTGGCTTGTTTATTCACGCCACTCTCTCTGCACTGGGTATTTCCCTTCTTTTGCTGGAAACGGCTTGGGCATTCTCTGCGCTTAAATGGGCCGGCGCATGCTATCTGATCTGGCTTGGCCTGGGTTCGCTCAGGAACGCAGTAAAGGGCGAGCCTGTTGCTGATGCAGAGTCACCCGCCGTTACCCGCCGCAATCTTCCGCTGCAGATGTCGTTTCGTGAGGGCCTGCTTTCAAATGTGCTCAACCCGAAAACCGCTCTGTTTTATATGGCTCTGTTGCCGCAATTTGTAGATCCCTCGGGAAGTGCCTTTCAACAATCACTGGTGCTGGCGGGCGTGCATTTTCTGTTGGCGATGTTCTGGCAGTGCGGGTTGGCCTGGATGGTGGTGTGTTTCCGGGGTGTGGGTGTTGGTAAGGGGGTAAAGCGGATGCTAAATGGGCTGACAGGGAGCTTTTTCATTTTGATGGGTGCAAAGCTGGCAAGCAATTGACCGGGTATATAAAAAAAGGGAAACCGGAGCCGGCTTCCCTTTTTTGATTCAGGCGGTTGTAGTAAACCGCACTGGAATTACTTCTCCAGATATTGGAGTTTGTCGGGCTTGCCATCCCACTCCTCGGCGTCCGGCAGCGGATCTTTCTTCTCGGTGATGTTGGGCCATTTGCCTGCCAGATCGGCGTTAATTTCCACAAACGGCTGCTGATCTGCTGGCAGTTCGTCCTCAGAGAATATCGCCTCGGCCGGGCACTCAGGCTCACACAGCGCACAGTCGATGCACTCGTCGGGATCGATTACCAGAAAGTTTGGCCCCTCGTAGAAGCAATCTACCGGGCATACTTCCACACAGTCTGTGTATTTGCACTTGATGCAGTTATCGGTAACGATAAACGCCATAATCAGATCCCTGGTCCAGTGGTCAATCTCATCCGGAGCATGTTGTCAGGCTCCATGGTTATATTTAATGGGCGATATTGTAGGGAGCAGCCCGCACTGCCGCAAGCGTCTGGCTGCTATAACCTTATTACTCAGGTCAATTTCCCCTCAGTTTTTCAATAATTTTTTCAATTCATAGAGCCGGTTCATGGCTTCTCTGGGGGATAAGTCGTCCAGATCAAGGCTTTTTAAAGCGTCTTCAACAGCGCTGGGCTCTGCACTGGCAAACATATCACCTTGGTATACGGTTTGGGTGGGTATTGCTGGCTGTCTTTTGGGTGACTCTGCGACGGATTTAGGTGCAATGGCCGCAGGTACAGCGCTGCCCTCTAGCAATTTTAACTGCGCCTTGGCGTTGCCTATAACGCTCTGGGGCACGCCTGCCAGCTTCGCTACTTGCAGGCCATAGCTCTGGCTGGCGGGGCCTTCGTGTACATTGTGCAGGAATACGATGCTGTCGTCGTGCTCTGTTGCTGTAAGGTGCACGTTCACTGCGAGCTCAAGATCGTCTGCAAGCTGTGTAAGTTCAAAGTAGTGCGTAGCAAACAGGGTGTAACAGCGAATTTCTTTTGCCAAATGTTCTGCAGTCGCCCAAGCCAGAGACAAACCATCAAAGGTGCTCGTGCCCCGGCCGACTTCGTCCATCAGTACAAGGCTGAGTTCAGTGGCATTATGCAGAATGTTCGCGGTTTCGGTCATTTCCACCATAAAGGTCGAACGTCCGCCAGCGATATCATCCGATGACCCCATCCGAGTAAAGATTCGATCAACTGGCCCCAATACGGCGCGATTGGCGGGTACAAAACTCCCGGTGTAAGCCAACAAAGCGATCAGCGCCGCTTGGCGCATGTAGGTGGACTTACCGCCCATGTTGGGGCCGGTAATAACCAGCATGCGGCGCTGCGTATCCATTAGCAGGTTGTTGGGTACGAAAGGTTCATCCAGAAGCTGTTCAACCACCGGGTGGCGGCCATCCTCAACATCAAACCCCGGGGCATCACGAAACTCCGGTGCAACAAAGCGTAAGGTGGTGGCGCGTTCAGCGAAGTTGCTGATTACATCCAACTCTGACAGGGCCTGTGCGGCATCCTGCAGGGGGGCGAGTTGTTCGGCAACGGTTTCTAACACTTCGTCATAGAGTGCTTTTTCTCTAGCCAACGCACGGCTCTTGGCACTCAAAGCTTTGTCTTCGAACTCTTTCAGCTCCGGTGTAATAAAACGTTCTGCGTTCTTCAGAGTCTGACGGCGGATGTAATCCACCGGAGCTTGAGCAGACTGAGCCCGGCTGATTTCGATGTAGTAGCCGTGTACCCGGTTGTAGCCAACCTTCAAGGTACTTATACCGGTGCGCTGCCGTTCACGGGTTTCGACATCCAACAGGTACTGACCCGCGTTCTCGCTGATGTTACGCAGCTCGTCCAGTTCTTCATCAAAGCCCTCTCGAATCACCCCGCCTTCGCGAATTACGACGGGAGGGTTGTCGATAATCGCGCGCTCCAACATATCGGCGAGCTCGGGGTATTCGCCTATTACCGTCGCGAGCTTAACAATGTGGTGGGAGGTAACCGGCTTTAGGGCTTCCTGTAATTCTGGAAGTGCATGAAATGCATCCCGCAGGCGTGCAAGGTCTCTCGGACGGGCCGAACGCAGGGCCACACGGGCGAGCACGCGTTCAATATCGCCTACGGTTTTGAGTAGGTCGTGTACAGGTTCGTAATGGAAGCCTTCAAGCAGGGCTGATACGGCTTGCTGGCGTTGCTGAACCACGTTTACATCCCGAAGAGGGCGGTTTAGCCAACGCCGCAGCTCGCGGCCGCCCATAGAAGTAGCGGTTTTATCCATTACCCAGGCCAGTGTGTGCTGGTGGCCGCCCATTAGATTAATGTCGATTTCTAGGTTGCGGCGGCTGGTAGCATCGAGAACCACCGCTTCATCCCGGCGTTCCCGGGTGAGTTTGCGAATGTGGGGTAGGGCCGTGCGCTGAGTTTCTTTCGCATATTGCAACAGGCAACCGGCTGCACAAATAGCCAAGCTTAGATCTTCGCAGCCGAAGCCGGTGAGGTCGCGAACTTGCAGTTGCTGGGTGAGCACCCGGCGCGCAGTATCCGATTCAAAAAGCCAAGGGCCTTGACGCCGAACGCCGGTAAGCCCGGCGACAACGTCCTGATAGGGGAAATCTTCGCTGATAAGAATTTCCGCTGGACGTAGCCGTTGCAGTTCGCCTTGTAGGGCTTCCAGACTATCCAGTTCAGAAACAACAAAGCGACCGCTGGAGATATCCAGTGAGGCAAAACCGAAATGCTCGCGCTGGTGGTAGATTGCAGCTAGCAAGTTGTCGCGGCGGTCTTCCAAGTAAGCGTCGTCGCTTAGAGTGCCCGGCGTAACAATCCTGACCACCTGACGATCTACCGGGCCTTTGCTGGTTGCCGGGTCGCCAATTTGCTCAACAATGGCAATGGATTGACCGGCACGGACCAGACGGGCAATGTAGCCTTCAGATGAATGAAACGGTATACCCGCCATGGGGATCGGGTTACCGCCGGATTGTCCCCTTGCGGTGAGGGTAATATCCATTAGCTCTGCGGCTTTCTTGGCGTCGTCGTAAAACAGCTCGTAAAAGTCACCCATGCGGTAGAACACTAACTCATCGGGGTGCTGGCCCTTGATTTTGAGGTATTGCTGCATCATAGGTGTGTGCTGGGGTTTGCTGTTTTGAGCTGCTGACATGGACGAGTCCGGATAATCTTGCTTTGGATGAAGCCACGGATTGTAAGAAAATAACGCCCGTGATGAAACGAGGGAGACCATTATGCCTGCCACTGACCACGAACTCGAACAAGCAGGAAACCAATTGGCTGATGAATTGCTAAAAGCCGGGCTCACTGTAGTTACTGCCGAAAGCTGCACTGGTGGCTGGGTGGCTAAGGTGTTGACCGATAAAGCGGGATCTTCCGCCTACGTGATAGGTGGTCTGGTTACCTACAGCAATGAGGCGAAGCAAAAGCTTCTGAGTGTTACCGGTAGGTCGCTGGACAACCACGGAGCCGTAAGCGAAGCGGTGGTTCGGGAAATGGTTGCCGGTGCACTGGCAACAACCGGGGCGGATGTTGCAGTTGCGATTAGCGGTGTAGCAGGGCCGGGTGGTGGCTCCGAGGAAAAGCCGGTCGGAACGGTTTGGTTTGCATGGGGGACGGGTACCGAGAGTACCGAAGCGGTTGTTCAGCATTTCAGTGGTGACCGTGATCAGGTGCGTCGACAGGCGGTTATCTATGTCCTGCGAGGTGTCAGGCAGTTTTTGAGACAAACCCGAAGGCTTTCACAATAACAGGGGTTGGCCTCTTCTTCGGGGTATGTTTTAATACTGTTCAAATATACAGGGAATATGCTGTAACCACTGTACGGCTTCCCGTTTAACTATATCTCCACCGGCTTGACTATAGTGCCGTTGGCCAAGGCAACAGAGGGTTTACACTGATGGAAGACAACCGCAAAAAAGCATTGAGCGCAGCATTAGGCCAGATTGAACGGCAGTTTGGTAAAGGCGCCGTGATGAAAATGGGTGATCAGCCCCGCGAAGCCATTCCTGCGGTCTCTACCGGGTCCCTTGGTTTGGACGTTGCTTTGGGTATAGGTGGCCTGCCTTATGGTCGAATCGTGGAGATTTACGGCCCTGAAAGCTCCGGTAAAACCACGCTGACTCTTCAAGTCATTGCCGAAGCACAAAAAGCTGGTAAAACCTGTGCGTTCATCGATGCTGAGCACGCGCTAGACCCCATCTACGCAGAAAAACTCGGCGTTAATGTAGACGACCTGTTGGTTTCCCAGCCGGATACCGGTGAGCAGGCGCTAGAGATCGCAGACATGCTGGTGCGCTCCAACGCAGTTGACGTCATCATTGTTGACTCTGTTGCTGCACTTACGCCAAAGGCGGAAATCGAAGGCGAGATGGGCGATAGCCACGTTGGTCTGCAGGCTCGCCTAATGTCGCAAGCTTTACGGAAGCTCACGGGTAACGTTAAGCATGCCAACTGCTTGATGGTGTTTATTAACCAGATCCGTATGAAGATTGGTGTGATGTTTGGTAGCCCGGAAACCACAACCGGTGGTAACGCCCTGAAGTTCTACTCATCTGTGCGTTTGGATATCCGCCGCATCGGTGCTGTGAAAGATGGCGATGAGGTTGTGGGTAACGAGACTCGGGTTAAAGTGGTCAAAAACAAGGTAGCCCCGCCTTTCCGTCAGGCCGAGTTCCAAATTCTTTATGGCAAGGGCATTTACCACATGGCTGAGGTGCTTGATATGGGTGTTAAAGAAGGCTTTGTGGACAAGTCTGGCGCTTGGTACGCCTATAACGGTGATAAAATCGGTCAAGGCAAAGCCAATGCGTGCAAGTTCCTTGAAGAGAATATTGAGATCGCCAAGGAAATCGAAGCCAAAGTGCGCGAGAGCTTGATGCCGAAGCCGGTCGCCAAAGACGCTGCCGCGGAAGTTCCGGCTGAAGCGAACGGTGAACTGCTCTAAGGCAGCTTGAGGTGCATATGGGCCGAAAAAAGAAATTACTTATCGTTTCCCATGCTCCTTCCCCGAATACTCGCACCCTGCGCGATGCAGTCGCGCAGGGTGCAGGGCACAAAGATATCGAAAACGTAGAAGTAACGGTGCTGGCGCCATTAGATGCTGGCCCGGATGATGTTCTTGCCTGTGATGCCATTATCCTCGGCACCACCGAAAATCTAGGGTATATGAGCGGTGCTTTGAAGGATTTTTTTGATCGCAGTTACTACCCATGCCTAGAGAAAACCCAAGCTCTCCCATTTGCTTACTACATACGCGCCGGCCACGATGGCACCGGGACTCGCAGAGCAATAGAGAGCATTACTACCGGCTTAAAATGGCGCTTAGTTCAAGAGCCTCTTATCTGTCGGGGGGAGTTTCAGGCGAAGTTTGTTGACCAGTGTGAGGAGCTTGGATTGTCGATAGCAGCCAGCTTAGAGGCGGCGATTATCTGAGGTGCCCTGTCGAGGAAAGTATTAAGCATCAGCTAACATTTCCGGCTTAAACTCAGGAAATCCATTCTTTCTGTCCTTGTTTCTGCCCGTAGTGTCGGCAAATTCAAAGCGGTATCATGCAGCCGCTGTTAAATCCAAAAGCTGATACGCGACGACGGAGGCCCATTGACCGAACGCCCAGAATCCAGATTCAGGCCTTCCCTGATTGGCGGGGCGAGTATTATTGCCAGTGTTTGCGTCGGTGCTGGCATGCTGGGCTTGCCCAGTTCCGGTGCTGGTGCCTGGGCGATCTGGTCCAGTCTGGCTCTGGTGCTTACCATGGTCGTGATGACACTGTCCGGCTGGATGCTGCTGGAAGCCTTCAAGCACTTCGGTTTGCGGGCATCGTTCAATACCGTTACCAAATCTCTGCTCGGCTCCCGGGTGAACGCATTCAGCAATCTGACGGTGTACTTTGTTGGCGGCATTCTCCTGTATGCCTACATCACGTCATCTGGCCTGATCCTGCAGAGCATGACCGGGGTCGACAGTAAGCTGGCTTCGGTTGTTTTTGTCCTGGTGTCCTCTCTGGTAGTGTGGCACTCAACCCGTGCAGTGGACCGACTTTCGGTGGTGCTCATCATTTTCATGCTGGTGAGTTTTGTACTCGGGGTCTCTGGCCTGGCGGTAAGAATTGACCCGGCTATACTGCTTGATTCCGCGAATGCCAGCGGCCAATACGCGCCCTATGCGATGGCAATGTTACCAGTGGCGCTAACATCTTTTGGCTATCATCATTCGGTGGCATCAATGCGCGCCTATTATGGCGAGGAGGGTAAGGCGCAGAAAGCCATTCTGGGCGGTACACTGGTGGCTTTGATGTTCTATCTCGTGTGGCTGATCACTATATTCGGCAATCTGCCGAGAGCGGATTTCGGCCCGGTGGTCGCTCAGGGCGGTGACGTGGATGCTCTGCTCGCCGCCCTTGGTTTTGCCATCAATTCCGAGCGGGTGGCGACCACCATCAGTGCTTTCTCAACGGCAGCCATTTTGTCGTCTTTTGTCGGCGTTGGTCTGGGCACCTTTGATTACATGGCCGACCTGTTGGGCTGCGATAACGACCGCAAAGGGCGCTCCAAAACCTGGGCAATTACTTTTATTCCGCCACTGCTGTTGTCGTTGTTTTTTCCGTTCGGCTTCGTTCTTGCCATTGGCTATGCCGGTGCGGCTGCGGCGGTCTGGGCCTGTATTGTTCCGGCGCTGCTGGCCCGAAAATCCCGAACACTGAAGGGTGGGCGTCGTGGCTTTATGGCCCCGGGCGGCCAGTTGGGCATTGCGCTGGTTCTGATTTTCGGCGGGCTGACCATCTTTTTCCATTTCATGGGGCTGGCGGGTTGGTTGCCGGAACCAGTGTTGTTCTGAGACCGAACATTAGGCCATGCTCGTTACTCTTTTAATACCAACTGGAGGGACTGGATTTGAGTCATCGCTGCGAATGTACCCTCCTGCTGTTTTTCTTTATTAGTGTTTTGCCAACCAGCCTGAAGGCAGAAGTCGTGAACCTGTCCTGGGATAACGACCTGCTTACTGGAACCGACCGCGGATATACAAACGGGGTACGCGTGTCGTATCTGACGGGCACCGCTGACGAGAACGATGGAAAGTCTGCAAGATTTGTCCGAACTCTGCGTGATGGGCTGCGCTTTCTGCCCGGTATAGGTGCTTCCGATTCAGAGCATGCGGCCACACTGAGTTTGCGGCAATTCATGGTTACGCCTGAAGATATCACGGTTGAAAATCCGCAATTCGACGACATTCCCTATGCCGGCCACCTGTCGCTCAGTGGCACGCTCTGGAGCTGGGACGCCGATACAATTACCGGTTTTGGCGCTCATATCGGTGTTATTGGGCCCGAAAGCGGTGCCGAGTCGGTTCAGAAATGGGTGCATAAAGCCACTGGAAGCGATAAGCCGCAAGGATGGGGCAACCAACTTGGAACCGATGTGGTGGGTGGCATTCAGGGTGCGCATGGCCGAAAGCTGCTGCAACTAGGGCAAGGCGGCAACATTGAACAGCGTGTGTCGGTGATTGGAACTGCGCTATTGTCCAGTTTTCGAACTTCTGCAAAGACCGGGTTGGTCTGGCAGCTTGGTAGGCACCTTCCAATAAATTTTGTGCCGGATTACGCAGGCACCTCTTCAACCATCGCCCTGCCGGGCTCTTTCAAAGATTCAGGCAGTAGCTGGTCTGTGTATGTGGGGCTGGGCGTGGAGTATGTAGGCTATTCCTATATTGACGATAATGCCGGGGCTTATCGTTTTGACGAAGGGCCGCTGATTGGTCAGCTCGGTCTGGGCGCTACCGGGCAGTGGGATCACCTGCTGGCCTCCGTCACACTGCGTGCCACGACCAGCGAAAACGAGCGTCATAAAGACAACTTCAGCTTTGGGACGCTGTCAGTTTCTTGGGCGTTATAGAAAGGTCCGTTTCGACTGGTTGTCCACGGGGCACTTCGTCTTAGTCAGCTAGGCCTGACAGGGGTGATGGCTGGATGATTAAAGTGAATCGCTATGACGGGTGATGTTTATGCCCGATGATGTGGGAGGAAGATGGGGTAGTGGCGTATATTCACATCCGTGTGCGTTTATCGGGCAATACGCCAGAGTGGAACGGTACCCGCGGTTTGTTCCCGCTGTCTGCTCTTAAAAAAAAAGCGAACATTCGAGTCAGGGAGTTTTGCGATAGCAAAGAAAAGTTTGAATCTCCATACATTATTTTATAGAAGTATTCGAAAAGGGATCTCTCTATAGACCGATGAAGCGAGCGGTCCAAAGCCCTCAGTTCGTATTCGAGAGCTTTGGATTCTCCGAGACTATGACAAGAACCTAGCAGATCTCAAATAGACCTGCGGCTCCCATTCCTCCGCCAACACACATAGTCACTACTACGTACCTGGCTCCACGTCGTTTACCCTCAAGCAATGCATGACCAATCATCCGGGCACCACTCATACCATAAGGATGGCCAATGGAGATGCTACCACCATTAACGTTAAGCAGATCATTATCGATGCCCAGACTATCCCGCGAGTAGAGAACCTGACATGCAAAGGCCTCGTTTAGCTCCCACAGGCCAATATCGTTAATGCTCAGGCCATGCTGCTTCAGAAGCTTTGGTACAGCGTATACTGGGCCAATTCCCATTTCTTCAGGCTCCAGGCCGGCAACGGTCATGCCCCTGTAGATGCCAAGCGGTGTGAGCCCTCTTTTTTCGGCAAGTTTGCGCTCCATTACTACACAGGCGGAGGCGCCATCTGATAGTTGGCTGGCGTTACCTGCGGTAATGGTGCCGCCTTCAATAACGGGTGAGAGGCTGGCGAGGCTATCGAGTGTAGTCTGGGGGCGATTCCCCTCGTCCTGACTCAGCGTTACTTCCTTGTAGGAAACCTCTTTGGTCTCCTTGTTTACGACAGCCTGGGTTGCGGTGACCGGGATGATCTCATTATCAAATTTTCCGGCACTCTGAGCGGCATGAGTCCGCTGCTGAGATAACAGGGAGTATTCGTCTTGAGCCTCGCGGCTTATGCCGTACTTGCGGACAACTATTTCAGCAGTTTGCAGCATGGGCATGTAAGCGTGTTCAGCATGCTTGATTACTGTTTCGTCTTTTGAATCGAACGCCCAGCTCAGAGCCTGTTTCTGGACGGCACTGATGTTCTCTTGGCCACCACCTACAACTACGTTCATGCCGTCGACCATAACCTGTTTCGCAGCCGTTGCCACGGCCATAAGGCCTGAGGCGCACTGCCGATCCAATGTCTGGCCGCTGACTGTTAACGGCAACCCGGCCGCCAGTGCGCTCATGCGCCCGAGGTTCCATCCGGAGGTCCCGGCCTGCAGAGCACTTCCCATCACCACATCTTCAATCTCAGCTGGATCAACGCCGGAGCGCTCAACCGCCGCTTTGATGGCTGAGGCTGCCAGCGTCGGTGACTTGATGTTGTTCAGAGCGCCCTTGAAGGCTTTGCCTATAGGTGTGCGGGCAGTAGATACAATAACTGCTTCTCTCATAACTTGGTTCTCCTGAATCAGTGTGTTGGAAAGTTTTGGTTACTTATTGATCAAGCTGAAATTCTGGCCTTTTTCAACGGTGTTTTTCAGCAATTCAGATGGCTGGAACCACATGTCACCATAGCTACCTAGCGATTGCCGGTAATGCTGGATTGCCTTCAGGACTGTTTCGGGGCCGATCTCATCAGCGTATTGCATGGGGCCCCCTCTCCATGCCGGAAAACCGTAGCCATTTATCCAGACGATATCGCAGTCGCTGGAGCGAGAAGCTATACCTTCTTCAACAATGTCGGCACCTTCATTAATCAACATGTAAATGCAGCGCTCCAGGATTTCCTGATCGGAAATTTCTCGCTGTTGAATTCCCAACTCATCGGCAATTTCTTTGGCCAACTCCAGAACCTCCGGATCCTCATGCTTTTCGCGACCTTCATAGATATAAAAGCCTCGGCCGGTTTTCTGGCCATATCGGCCCAGTGCATACAAACGGTCGCCAATGAGAGCATAGCTGGGGTCATGACTTATGGCGTCACGGCGGGATTCCCTGACTAGATAGCCGATATCGATACCTGCCAGATCGTACATAGACAGTGGGCCCATCGCCATTCCGAAGTCGGTGAGTACCCCATCAATTTGAGCGGGGTTGGCGCCCTCAAGTACGAGTCGATGAGCTTCACGAGCGTAAGGTTCAAGCATTCGGTTGCCGACAAATCCGAAGCAGACTCCGACTACGACAGGCGTTTTCCGGATCTTTTTTGCGATATTCAGTGCCGTTACGACAACGTCGTCAGCGGTTTTTGCACCTCTAACAATCTCAAGCAGACGCATAACGTTGGCCGGACTGAAGAAGTGTAAGCCGATGACATCCCTGGGGCGGGATGTAAAGGATGCGATTTGATCGATATCCAGTGTTGATGTGTTGGAGGCGAGAATGGCGCCCGACTTGCAGTAGGTATCCAGCTGTGTAAATACCGCGCGCTTCACCTCCATGCTTTCGAACGCGGCCTCAATCACCAGGTCTGTATCCGCAAGGTCGCTATAATCGAGGGTGCCACTGATCAGTGACATTCTTTGTTCTACATCCTCCGCCGAAAGGCGTCCTTTTTGGGCAGATATTTCGTAGTTCTTGCGAATAACTGCCAATCCTTTTTGCAGCGCTTCCTCCTTCAGCTCCAGCAACCTAACTGGAATACCCGCATTGATAAAATTCATGGCGATTCCGCCGCCCATAGTGCCCGCACCAATAATGGCAACCTTGTTGACAGTCCTTGGGCTTGTTGCGGGATCTACGTCGGGAACTTTGGTGGCATTCCGTTCGGCAAAGAAGAGGTGTTGTTGTGCTCGTGCCTCGGAGGACTCCAGGCACTGGTTGAACAACTCGCGTTCTTTCTCCAGACCTTTTTCGAGAGGTAACTCACAAGCGGCCTCAACGGCCTGAATGCAGTACTCAGGGGCCAGAAAGCCGCGCGTTTTTCGAGCAATCGATGCGCGAAACTCGGAGAAAAAACCCTGGGGTAAGCCTGTCGTTTCGACATCAATCTCTGCGCAAGTGCGCAACGGTGCTTCCTGTTTTAAAACCTGATGCGCAAAGTTGATGGCGGCTTCCAGTAGGCCATCCTCAGCAATCTGGTCAACTAGGCCTGCTTCGTGAGCTTTGGTCGCGGTTATTGGGCCCCCGGAGGTAATCATTTCCACGGAAAGTTTTACATTGGCCAGGCGCGGCAGGCGTTGAGTTCCGCCAGCACCTGGAATGAGGCCAATATTGACTTCTGGGAGGCCTAACTTGGCATCCCTAGTACTTACTCGGTAGTCACAGGACAAGGCGATCTCCAGACCACCCCCAACTGCCGTTCCGTTAATCGCGACAATCAGCGGTTTGCTGGAAGCTTCCAGTTCATTACACAGGTCCGGCAGTGATGGTGCCGCCCAGGCGATCTTGGTGCCAAATTCACGGATATCGGCACCACCACAAAAAAGCTTACCGGTGGATCCCAAGACGATAGCCTTAACCGCGTCATCTTGCAGAGCCTGATGATATGCTTGTTGCAGGTTCAGGCGCGTCTCGTGGTCAAGTGCGTTGACTGGCGGGTTGTTAAGCTTAATTACAGCGATCTGACCGTATGCTGTGTACTCTACTTTCTGCGTCATTTTTAGTTGCCTTAGCTGAAATATTGAAACGTTTCCGGTGAGCGCCCCGGACTCAGAACCACTGATCTTCGGTCTCGAAGCAGACGCTATTGCCTTGTTTTAGGAGATCCGCCTGTGGGTTAATCATGGGTAGTTCCCACGTCAGGTAGTATCGGGCAGCCTGAAGCTTTCCTCGATAAAAAGCCGCGTCTTTGTCTGTGAGACCGGGTTTCCGTAGTCCTTCGGTAGCCTTGATAGCCTGACGTAGCCAAATCCAGGCTCCAACTACGCGTCCAAAAAGATCCAGGTATACGGTGGCATTGGCGAGACCTCTGTCGACTTGCCCGCCGATCTGTTTACCAAGGCTGTCTGTCACCTCGTCGAGAAGCTGCAACCCCCTGTCGAGACACTTGGCCATTTCCACCGTATCGATACCGTTGTATGCATCGGCAATAGAGGCCCTGACTTCTGACTTGAAATCCTTGTAGGCAGCCATTTGATTGAGCCAGATTTTCCTGCCAAGCAGGTCAAGGCCATGGATTGCTTCCGTACCTTCGTGTATGGGGTTAAGACGATTGTCACGGTAGTACTGCTCGACTGGGTATTCCCGGGTGTAACCGGCTCCTCCAAGTACCTGGATTGCCAGATCGTTGGCTTGCAGGCAGTACTTTGATGGCCATGATTTCACTACTGGCGTCAGAAGATCGAGAAGTCCGGCAGCTCGATTCCGCTGTTCTTCAGTCTCGGCTGTGTGCTGATCCTCAAACAGGGAGCTGGCGAAGAGACAAAGGGAAAAAGCGCCCTCGGCATAGCTCTTCTGGGCAAGAAGCATGCGCCGGACATCCGCATGGTCAATGATGTTTACCTGTTTACTTTCGGGATTCTTGTTTGACGGGAGTCGGCCCTGTGGCCGCTGACGGGCATAAGCCAGCGATGTAATGTAACCTTGGTACCCTAATGCTGCAGCGCCGAGAGCTACGCCAATACGGGCCTCGTTCATCATTTGGAACATGTACTGAAGCCCCTTGTGGGGTTCTCCCACCAGATAGCCCAACGCACCCTTCTTCTCACCAAAATTCAGCACGGTTGAGGTCGTGTTCCGATAGCCCATCTTGTGTAACAAACCGGCCAGCGCCACATCGTTCCGAACGCCTTTCTGACCATCATCGTCAACCTGGAACTTGGGTACTATAAACAATGAAATACCCTTCACTCCTGCAGGAGCGCCCTCAATTTTGGCCAGTACCATGTGAACGATGTTTTCTGTTAGCTCATGGTCACCACCAGATATGTACATCTTTTGGCCACGGATGAGGTAGGTGCCGTCGGCTTGGGGCGTGGCCTTGGTTTTGATGTCGGCAAGAGCAGACCCTTGGTTGGGTTCTGTCAGAGCCATGGTGCCGCTGAAGCGTCCTTCGAGCATTGGGGGCAGGAAGCGTGCCCGTAAAGACTCGCTGGCAAATGACTTGATTAGGTTTGCGGCCCCAATGCTCAGGAATGGGTACCCCGTTGTGGCTATGTTGGCAGCATTAAAATAGGCCATACTGGCCCTAAGAATGACTTCAGGCAGTTGCATGCCGCCAAGCTCAAACTCGTGGTGTGCTGCCAGAAAGCCGGATTCCGCAAATGCATTCCAGGCCTCTAGGGTCTCTGGAATGAGTTTTACCTTTTCACCATCAAACTCCGGCTCTTCTGCGTCGCCTTTGTGGTTGTGATTTGCAAAATACTTCTTTGCAATTTTTTGCGCGGTATCCAATGTGGCCTTGAATGCTTCAAGGTTGTGTTCGCTGTATCGCGGACGCTTCAACAACTTTTCTGAGTCCAGCACCTCATAAAGCTGAAAGGTGATATCCCGTTCATCCAGTAGTTGTTCGATCATCGGAAGTTCCTGATTTTGTCATTGGAAGGTTCTCATTTTTAGCAGTCAAACGTGATATCGGCTTCCACCTGAAGGTGGAAACCGGGTTGGAATTTAGGGTGGACGGGTTGAGATTTCAGTAGGTGAGCATCTGGGACCAATTATGGGGATTAGACTTCTTTAGAGCTTCAGGTACCATTCGCACCGTGCATCATGGACGATACACTACCAGTATTGCCGTTCGGTTTAGGTATGTCGGATATGACTAACGTTCCTGTTTTTGATGGAAAACTCCAGCCTCCCTGTTTTCTGTCCACTGAAATAAAACGCAAAAGGTTAATAGATCAGTACCGGCAACTGGGTGGGTCCGCAGTGGCACTCATCTGCGCCCCGGCGGGGTACGGGAAAACCGTATCCATGATCCAGTATTGCCGCCAGTTTGAAGGACGCTCTCTGTGGCTGAGCCTTGATGCGAAAGATAATGACCCCACTCGATTGGTAGAGCACCTGGCCGAGGCACTCGCTCGAGCTGAAATGGTTTCAGACACCAAGGATAAGTCCAATAAAGTTGGTTTGAACAACGAAGCTGATTCCGAAGCCGTATTATCTAGACTGTTAAATTTGATTCAGAGATACAAACGTCCAGTTCTGCTTGCGTTGGATGATTGCCATTTCATTAAATCTCCCCAAGCAATCCGGGTTATAGAACAGATACTTAAACACGCACCTGCGAACGTCAAATTTCTCATGGGATCCCGGCGCCA
Source organism: Marinobacter salexigens (assembly GCF_018860765.1). GTDB lineage: Bacteria > Pseudomonadota > Gammaproteobacteria > Pseudomonadales > Oleiphilaceae > Marinobacter > Marinobacter salexigens_A. The sequence continues at coordinate 248,398 of NZ_JAHKPV010000019.1, read as the reverse complement.
ACCGCTGTTTGCCACGGCGAAATTGCGGGCGTCGGGCCGGGTTTTTGATATTACTGAGGAGGAACTCGCCTTCAGGGCCGAGGAAGCAGTCAGCATGTTCAAAATGTCAGGGGTGAACATATCATCCGAGGATGTTTATGAGTTAAACAACATCCTGGAAGGGTGGCCGACTGGTATTCAATTGTGGTCAGTCGCCTACCTCGAAATGCGCCGACGAAATGATTCGTTTCCCGACATAAAACGTGTGCGTGCGCTGGCAGAGCAATACCTTGATGACTATTTCTATGAAGAGGTGATGGTAAAGCTGCCTGTGTCTGCTCAGCAATTTATGCTTCATATGTCGGTCGTGGAAAGTTTCGGTATCGAGCTGGCGCAGTTGTTGTCAAAACTCCCCGCACAAAGCGTTCCCATCAAACGTTTGATCCGAGAAAATTGTTTTCTCCAGGTTAAATCCAGTACCAAAGGTTGGTATCGATTCCATCCCATATTGCAGCAGGCGCTATATCGACGATACAGCCGCACTGCGCTTACTGAGGCCCAGTTCCTTCATCATAGGGCTGCGGATTGGTTCCATAAACATGAACATTATGCTGAAGCCTTGCACCAATATGGTCGAAGCCGGGATGTTGAAGCCTTTCTGAATATACTGAAAAAACATACGTTTGACCTGATACGGGAAGGAGATGTCAGTGACCTCGTAAAAGGGTTGGACAATTTGCCGGATGATCTTGGGGACGATTTTTTTGCAGTTACGGTCATGGAATCAGCCGTTGTGCATGTCATACATGATGTGGATCGAATTCAAATCTGTATGGATCGGCTTAAGCGGTTGATCGAAAGCCCCCCGGCATACGCGAGCAGGGAAAGGCTTTATCAAACTCGCGCCTATCTTGCGGCACATCTGGCTCATCTCAGAGGTAATTTCTGTGAGGGTATACGGTTAGCCGACGATGTGCTGCATGAGGGCCGTCCAGATAACGCAGCAACTGCTGTTATGAGACATCACCGGGCCGACTGCTATCTGGCATTGGGTATCTTGCCACAAGCAAGGGAAGATGCAGAGCAGGCATTGGCTGAGTTAAAGCAATTTGGTTTGGTTGGATACACGAACACGCCTGCTTACATTCTCGGGCAGATTGATCTCGCCAAGGGGAATCTGGAGCTGGCCGAGCAGCGATTCCTAGGGCTGAAACCTTCGGAGACTTCCCCTTCGGCCAGCTATAACTTCTACGATATTTTCTATTTTCTCGGGTTGGGGGCGCTGCGCACTGTCCAGAACAGACTTGAGGAGGCAGAAAAGCTATTGGAAACCGCGCTCGCAATCGCCCAGAAATATCCGCCAACAGCGGCTCTTCCTTGGGTCTTACACCGAATAGCGTTAGTGTGTTGCGCCCGAAACGATATCGAAATCGCCGCGAGAACCTGGGACGATGCGAGAACTATTGCTGACAAATATGAACTGAACGGTATATACCGACTGTGCTCATCCCACCGGGCTCGGCTTGGCCTGAGAAAAGCGACGGACGATCCCGCTGTCCGAACTTGGGAGTTGGAGTGGGATGGTATTCACGGACAGATGGGAGTCAACACCCTTCCTGAGGAGCGCCTGACCTATGGTTGGTTGCAAATGCGGGCAGGTGGTTGGCGGGAATCCTTCCGCACCTGCAAGCGCCTGATCTCGGAATGTGGTGCTCAAAGTAATCGTGTTTTGTTGATTGAGGCACACATCCTTCTGGCGGCTCTATATCGGGACAGAGACCGTATTGATCGTGCTATCACGGCCATAGATGATGCGGTCAGGCTGGCCGCTGAATATGACTTGCTGACGCTGTTCCATCAGGAAGGGCGTGATTTGTTGGAGCTTTTCCGTGAGGGGGTAACCTCCTCCCAGCCAGACGAGCGTGGTGTTGCTTTACTGACTTATAGGGAATTCGTTGAATCCCTGCTGGTAGCGCCGTCTGGGCATTATGCTTCGAACGTAAAGCCTGGTGGTGCTTCGATAGAGGGGCTGACCAAAAGAGAGTTGGATGTCCTCAGGCTGATTGCGGACGGGCGGAGCAATCATGAGATTGCTGGCTCACTCTTTGTGGGAGTGAGTACGGTTAAAACACACATTAACAGCATTTTTAAAAAATTGAATGTCACAACCAGAGAAGAGGCCATCGATATGGCAGTGAGCCAGCATCTGCTCGGCTCGGGGAAGATCTGATGGTCTTATGTAATGGTTAATGGATCCACACAGTAATTAATACTGCTCAGCTCAGACAGTTGGAGCTGCCAAAATCTTCGCGCACAAGCTTCTTCGGTCGCTGGCTATCCTCTTTGTAAGCGCGGTAATCCCCCCATTTTAAGAGGGCATCAAAAGTAGAGTTCAGGCCACCATGGCCAATTTCTGTTGTGGGGTAATACCTCCGAGAGCCATGTTGGGCCGTTCATTATTGTAGGTCCATAGCCACTGTGTTGCATATTCCTGAATCTCTTCAACCGAGTGGAACAGGTATTGGGCCAGCCAGCCATAACGCACAGTGCGGTTGTAACGCTCGATGTACGCATTCTGCTGTGGGTTGCCGGGGTGGATAAAGACCAGTGTAATATCGTGCCTCTTAGCTCACGCGGCCAAGGTAGCACTGATGTATTCTGGACCATTGTCGCAGCGAATTTGCATGGGCTTTCCCCGCCACTCGATAATCTGGTCTAAAGCTCGGATCACACGCTCAGAGGGCAGTGATAGGTCTACCTCAATCCCAAGACCTTCCCGGTTGTAATCGTCAATCACATTGAACAGCCGGTAACTTCGGCCATCCTCTAACTGGTCGTGCATGAAGTCCATGGACCAGTTGGTGTTGATGGTCGTGGGCACCGACAATGGCTCGGGTTTCTCACGTACCAGCCGCTTACGAGGCTTGATACGCAGGTTCAGCTCCAGTTCCCGATAGATTCGGTAAACGCGTTTGTGGTTCCAGTGATACCCCTTCACGTTGCGCAGGTACAGAAAACACAGACCGAACCCCCAGTTTCTCTGGTTATAGGTTAAGCGCACCAACAGATCCGCGATCTCGACATTTTCACTACTGAGCTTAGCCCGGTAGCGATAGCAGAACTCACTGACACTGAAGACCTCGCAGGCTTGGCGAATGCTACAACGAGCAGCGGCAACGGCTTTGTGCGCCATCTCGCGACGGAGAGATGGCTTTACCACTTTCCCTCAAGAGCTTCCTTGCGCAACTCAGACTTGAGCCGTTCTTCGGCATACATCTTCTTCAGCCGCCGGTTCTCATCCTCAAGCTCTTTCATACGCTTGATCATGGAGGTATCCATGCCGCCAAATTTGGCTCGCCATTTATAAAAGCTGGCACTGCTCATGCCGTGCTCGCGGCATAACTCAGGAACGGGCACGCCGTTTTCAGCTTGCTTCAAGATCGCCATGATTTGGCTATCGGAAAAACGTGATTTCTTCATGCAGAATCTCCCTGCGTTTAGCTTACGGAAAATTCTACTTTTGAGCACCTCGGTTTTTCGGGGGCATTACCGCGCCCCTAGATCGACCCACTTACATCTTCAAACCGAGTCGCCTGGGATTCAAGGAATAAGCCCGGACTGGCCGGCGACAAGCAAGTAATGTACCTACATTATTTGGGCTTTATGGTCCTTGCTCTGCCAAAATCCCCTAAGTGTCTTTTTGTTTGAGTTTATCGTGATCGAGAGGGGTGTCATTCAGGAGTTCTGAGCGGCAGGCTCTCCATAAAATATTATAATAATTCATAAAAAACAATATGTTGAATAAATCTTGGTCGTTCAAGGTTGGTCTAGTTGTGGGGTGGAACGATACCTCCATGGCAGGGGGGGCGCTGTCTCTCTTGGTGGTCAAGGAAAAGCTACATCGGTGCCTTTTCCCAAAACTAATTGACATCAATTAATTGTTTGTGATTTAGTGGCTGCATGTGGCTGCTGCTAACAACTTTGGTTGACTTTGCAGCTGATCGACCAGGAATTTTGGCGTTCCGAAAAGGTTATTGATCGCAGCAGCTCTGCTGTTCAGTAACGAGATGGTTCACCCAGCGGGAGGTGTTGTGTGCGGGCCTCTTCTGGCAAAAAACAGTATATCACTACGGAATGTGACCTCTTGTTGGCTTCAGCGGCAAAAACATCTAGCACATAACGCTTTCGCTCTTTAGTGACGATGCATAAGGAAACAATTATGACAATGAATACTCTCGATGCGCTGTTTAAACCTGAATCTATAGCTGTTATCGGTGCATCTTCCTCACCGGCTAAAATTGGTGGCTTGCCAATAGCCTCTTTAAAAGAGCATGGTTATGAAGGTCAGATTTATCCGGTTAACTCTAAGTCAGAAGAGATTCAGGGACTAAAGGCTTACAAATCAATTCGGGATATTAAAGGATCCATTGATCTTGCGATTATAGCAGCTCCTGGTAAGTATATTCTGGAAGTAGTCGACGACGTTATTGCCGCAAAAGTAAAGGGCGTAGTCGTATTCTCGTCTGGATTTTCCGAAATCGGCGAAGAGGGTGCCAGAGTCCAGGAGAAGTTCGTTGCCCGTCTGGAGGAAGCTGGTATCAAGGTACTCGGTCCCAATTGTCTGGGCTTCATGAACCTCCAGAACAAAGTCTTCTCAACTTTTACACCGGTCATCCGTCAGGGAATTACCAAACCGGGACGTATTGGAGTGGTTAGCCAGAGTGGTGCATACGGCGCGTATGTCTTTGCGCTTGCCCGGGAGCGGGATATGGGGCTGAGCTATTGGGTTGCTACCGGGAATGAAGGCGGGGTCGACTTTTCTGAATGTGTTGAATGGTTAGCTAATGATCCTGATACGGATGTGATTTTGGGTTATATGGAAGGCTGCAAAGACGGTCGTAAGCTTGAGCGTGCTTTAGAAGCTGCTCGAAAGGCTGGTAAACCTGTCATCGTTACTAAAGTTGGAAAAACCGAGCTTGGGGCTCAGGCTGTGGCTTCTCATACAGCGGCGCTGGCAGGCGAGGACGCGATTTTTGATGCTGTATTCAGAAAGCATGGTGCTTATAGGGCTCATTCTATTGAAGAGTTTTTCGATGTTGCTTATGCCTTTTCGGTCGCGGGACTTCCGCAAAGTAACAGAACAGGCATATTTACGGTATCTGGAGGCGCTGGCGTCCTGATGGCGGATGCAGCCGATGAGTATGGCTTGGCGCTGCCAGAGTTACCGAAGCCGGAACAGGAAAAAATACTGGAGCTTGTTCCTTTCTCAGCCCCACGTAACCCAGTCGACATCACCGGTCAGATTACTAACGACTTGGCACTGATGAGCAAAACGATGAAGCTGATGTTGGATTCAGGTCAATACGATTCATTGATCTGTTTTCTTGCAGCAGGAGGCATGGGGCCTCTCGCCAAAGGAATGGTTGATCAGATTATTGAAGTGAAACAGGAGTTCAAAAACTATCCACTTACAGTCGTGACCGTATGTTCGGCCGAAACCAGAAGCATACTGGAGCAACATGGATGCCTGGTGTTTGAAGATCCGACAAGGGCTATACGAGCATTAGCGGCGCTGGCACAGTTAGCCAATTTGAGCGGAGATTGTTCTACTTCAATCGACTCAGAGCTAGAGAGTCCGATGGACGTTTTCAAGCTTGAAAGCAAGATATATACCGAACCTGAGGCGTTCAGCTTGCTTGCCAGAGCAGGTGTCCCGACAAGTAAGGCAATTCTTGCCAAGTCCGCCGATGAAGCAGTAAAAGCATTCAATTCTTTAGAAGGCGTGACATGTGTAGCCAAGGTTGTTTCCCCAGATATCTTACATAAGTCCGATATTGGAGGGGTTAAACTCAATTTGGCCAATCAGGAAGAAGTGCGCCAAGCCTTTAATGAGATACTATCGTCAGTCTCGTCTAATCAACCAGATGCTGATATCCATGGCGTGATGCTAGCACCAATGGAGTCAGGCGAACTTGAATGTATTATTGGGGTCAACCGGGATCTCGTGTTTGGACCAGTCGTAATGCTTGGTGTCGGCGGTATCTTCGTTGAAGTACTTAAAGATGTCAGTTTTCGGACCGCTCCTGTTACCTTTGTCGATGCAAAAAAAATGATTTTCGAGCTTCGTGCCGCAGCTCTGTTTGATGGAGTGCGCGGGCGTCCCACTGTAGATGTTGATGCATTGGCTAAAACCATAGTCAGGGTTTCCAATTTCTCGATAAGCGCCGGTGAAACTCTTGACTCGCTTGATATTAATCCTCTCCTTGTTAAAGAAAAAGGGAAAGGTGTTGTAGCGATTGATGCCTTAATGATTGGCCGGTAATGAGGGCAAGATTATGACCGCTCATAGCTCTCTTGCTAATAGACGCAGAAAGGATTGGTTGAAGTTTTTGGAGGACACGGCCCGCGATGGCTACCTTTTTAGTCTTCCTCTGGTGGTGATGGAGGATATACGTCAAAAGCGAATAAAAAAGAAAGGTATGAATGAGTGGCTGCATTCCAAAAAGCTGCTTAATGCCAATAGTCGGGTTGTGACCATGCCGAACAACGATACCTTGTATTCGGACGCATGGCTTGATCTCACATCAGGGCCGGTGACTATTAAGGTTCCGGCTATCATAGATCGATATTATTCGCTTGCGCTAATGGACTATTACACGAACAATTTTGAAATTATCAGTTCGCGAACTATTGGTGCTCTTGGTGGGGAGTTTAATATCTATCCACCGTTAAGCGATATACCTGATGGTGATAATAGCGCTATTCGATCTCCAACACCTTATGTATGGGCGCTTGTAAGGATCCTCATTGATGGGGATGAGGATCTGGATGAGGTTCGAGCATTACAGGACCAATTTGAAATTTCGGCAAAAGAAACGGGGCACCACCCCGAGTCGATTGAAAGCAACAGATTATCAGAGTGGAACGAGTATTTTGAAGCTTCAAACTTATTGATTAGGTGCAATTATCCGAGGGCGTCAGATCGCGGAATCATTAGTCGTCTTGCCGTTGCGGGGCTGGGTGATGGTAGTGGGTTTGATCCATTGTCTTTCGGTGACGAGGAAAGGGAGGCTATTGCCAAGGGCGTCAAGAAAGCAAGAGATGCTCTCGACTCCATTCAGGCTCAATACGAAATGAGGTCAGATGGTTGGAGTTATTTTTCAGGAGCCATTGGAGATTTCCGAAATAAATATTCGTTGCGGGCTGCTGTAGCTATTCACTCTCTTGCTGCTCTTGTTCCAGAAGAAGCAACTTATATGCGTTCATACAATGAGCAAGGTGGAGAATATCTGGATGGTAGGCAAAACTGGAGGCTTCATTTTTCAGCAGATAAATTACCTCCGGTAGAAGCATTCTGGTCACTGACACTCTACGAGCCAACCGGGGAAGGTTTGTTTTTTTTCTATGAGAACAGTGAAAATCGTTATGCAATCGGGGATCGAACGAAGGAGTTGAGTTATAACCAGGATGGTTCTCTCGATCTTTATATCGGGAATCAGGATCCTGGCGTATCCAAAAGATCTAATTGGTTGCCGGGACCTTCGGGCCCGTTTGTCCTTTTATTTCGTGCCTATCTGGCTAAACCAGAGATGATATCTGGGGTTTATTTTCTTCCACGTATCGAAAAAGTACAACGGTAATAAGCCCTATAGTTTTATTTTATATATCTAATGTTATCTTTAAGGAGTTTTCAATGACAGTCTGGTATCCGCTTTTTGACTTCAATTTAGATAAAAATAATTATGATGATATTAAGGAGTCTGTCAAAGATCTCTATGCTTTTTCATGTCCACTTATTGAAATGGCCCTGTCGAGAAAAAAAGAGCTAAGTCAAACCGATGTAAATGAATTTCACCACTCCAGGGCGCTATTCAGTCATGGAGAGCGAGTTGTGACAACTCCGAATAACGACACACTGTATTCAATGGCGTGGCTTGATTTGAGAAACGGGCCAATCATAATTACAACTCCTGATACCGGAGATCGGTATTTTTCGCTGGCCTTCCTGGACATGTACACCAATAACATTGTGTACATGGGGACCAGCCAGACTGACGGTAAATCCGAGACCAGGAAATTTATTGCCCCTGATTCTGACGAAGTTGAAACGCAAGGGGTTACTAGGGCATCTACACCGTGGTTATGGGTGCTCGGGAGAACGCTGGTGAATGGTGAGGAGGATCTCCCGCAGGCTCATGCCGTTCAAGACAATATTCAGATTGATGCGCCAGCACCTGCAGGCCCTCCTGTTATGCCTCCGGAGTCGCCAGACAAGCCCTTGGAATGGCTCGAAACTATTTGGAAGCTGATTGAAGAAAATCCACCATCGAAGCAGGATGAGGTGTTTATTGATAACTTCCGGCGGATGGGGCTGGATCGGGCGAGTAATAGCCAGGATGAGCGTATGCTTCAGGCAATTTCTGAGGGAATTAGGGAGGCTCATGATCATCTAGCTTCAACTAAATTACCTAATGGCAAAGCGAGTAGGTGGGTATTTCCAAAGCCTTACATTGGTAATTTTGGGCAGCATTTCCATTATCGTGCGAGGGTTTCTATGAGTGGTCTTGGCGCATTGACCATTGATGAAGCTATCTATGCGCGCTTTATGGAAGGGCAAGACAACTTGGTGTTAGACGGCACCCACCTATGGCGTCTGCACTTCCCGGCTGACCAGCTTCCTCCTGTTAAATCCTTCTGGTCAATCAGCCTGTATGAGCCTGATGGAGAAGGGCGCTATTTCTTCACGAAAAATAAACTCAATAGACACTCGATAGGTGACAGGACACAGGGTCTCATCTGGAACGACGATGGTTCGCTAGACATTTGGATCTCGCATGATGAACCCGGTGAAAATCGTCTTAATAATTGGTTGCCTGCCCCAAATGGCCATTTTGCTATTTTTCTTAGGGGCTACTTCCCGGAACAATCTTTCATAAACGGTGAGTACTATCCTCCTCTGCCTGAGCGCGTTGATTGACTGTTAGGAGACTGAAGTTAGTGCCGGGGGTAATCCCCCCGCAAAACCGAGGTGCTCAAAAGAAGTCACGTTTTTCCGATAGCCAAATCATGGCGATCTTGAAGCAAGCTGAAAACGGCGTGCCCGTTCCTGAGTTATGCCGCGAGCACGGCATGAGCAGTGCCAGCTTTTATAAATGGCGAGCCAAATTTGGCGGCATGGATACCTCCATGATCAAGCGTATGAAAGAGCTTGAGGATGAGAACCGGCGGCTGAAGAAGATGTATGCCGAAGAACGGCTCAAGTCTGAGTTGCGCAAGGAAGCTCTTGAGGGAAAGTGGTAAAGCCATCTCTCCGTCGCGAGATGGCGCACAAAGCCGTTGCCGCTGCTCGTTGTAGCGTAAGCGCCGTTAAATCGACCCACTTGCCCTAATCGTACTGAGCCACTTTTTTTGAACCCGCCAACTCAGCATTCCAGGGCAACAGTGTTTCCAGTTTTTCAAGGGTATCCGCTTCGGCAATGTGCTTCAGCACATGGTGGATGTAAGCGGAGGGCTCCAGATTGTTTGCCTTGGCCGTTTCGATCAGAGAATAGCAGGTGGCACTGGCGTTCGCGCCTTGTGTGGTATCGGCAAACAGCCAGGCCTTGCGGCCAACGGCGAAGGGCCGGATGGCATTTTCAGCCAGCACGTTACTGATCTGTAGGTCGCCACGTTCACAATAGCCTGTCAGGGTGTCCCACTGGTTCAGGGTATAGTCCATTGCCTTACGGGTGAGCATGCCTTTCATCACCTTTGGCGCATGTTTCTCCAGCCAGACTTTGAAGGCTTTCAGCAGAGGCAGGCTCTTTTCCTGACGAACCCGGTAACGCTCGGCATCGCTCAGATCCTGAGCGGCTTTTTCAACCGCGTACAGTTTCCGGATGTGGCTCAAGGCCACATCGGCTTTCGAGGGTTTGCCTTTGGCCAGCGCAGCACGGGACGCTTCCACGAACTTACGCCGAGCCTGATCCCAACAGCCTATCCGGGTCAGCTTATTTTCGCGGCACACCTGCCCATAGCCGGAATAGCCATCGGCTTGCAGGATGCCCCGGAAGTCATCCAGCAGGCGCACGGGTACTTTGCCGCCACGAGAGGGGTCGTATTCGAACAGAACCGTGGGCTTGCCGGGTGGGCCACCCCGGGTGACCCACATCCATTTATCGGAGTGAACCGATTTACCGTCTTCCTTGAGCACCTGAATCCGGCTCTCATCAGCTTGAAGATAATTACTGCTGTTCTGGGTTTCCCGCATCAGGTTGATCAACGGTTTGAATACATCGTTCAGACGGATAATCCAATGCGCCATACTGGTACGACTGACTTCGTGACCCAGACGCTTGAGCATCTGCTCCTGCCGGTACAGCGGTAAGCCGTCGGCGTATTTGGAGGTGATGAGGTAGGCTAGCAGTGACGGTGTGGCAATGCACTTGCCCAGCGGATGGACTGAACGAGACGCTACCACAATGCGTTCTTCGCCATTCTGTTCGAAGACGGCTTTTTCCTGCCAGTATTCCAGCACTTTCAGTTGGGCCGGGATGTATTCCAGCTCTTCTTTCACCTTGGTGAGGAAGGTCTTGCTGGCCCCGGCTTTCTCTTCCTCGCTAAGCGTTAGTTCGATGCGCTCACGTAGCAGCTTATCGGAGAAGCCACGTTGACGGCGCTTGCGTGAACGAGGAGGTGCATCAGCCTCTTCGATCCCCTCAGGCAACTCATCGCGCAACTCGTCAATCCCGACTTCCAGTTCAGCCTCATCGAACAGGGTGATCTGGTTGGGCTGCTTTTCGCTGCTGGCAGCGAACTGCTGGATTTTTTTGTAGCGTAGTAACTCTTCGAGAATGGCGATGTAGTTTTCGCGCACTTTGACCGCTTGATCACGCTGCTGAAGTTCGGCTTCTTTTGCAGCCAGCTGGCCTTGCATATCACGGATAACGGCCATCATTTCAGCGCTGGAGAGACCGCTGAGATCGGGTGTTCCGGAGGCGTTATCAGGCATTGTTTTCATGGCGAAATTATAGCAAAAACAACGCCCTAAATCACAGAAAAAGTGCCACTAAAAGTGCTACCCAACACTGTCATAATGCAGGGTTTTATGGCCTCGTAACAGCGTGATGTCGTAGCCGTCCAGCAACCAGTTGATCTGCTCGCCAGTCAGCGACATCAGCTCATCGGACGGGCCCGGCCACTTGAATCGTTCTTCCGCCAGAGCTTTGTAGTAAAGCACGAAGCCGTTGTCTTCCCACATCAGACACTTGATCTTGTTGCGTTGCCGGTTGGTGAAGGCATAAAGCGCTCCGGAGAAGGGACTGTGCCCCAACTCCTGTTCCACAATCAGAGCCAGACCGTTGGCCTGCTTCCGGAAGTCGACGGGTTTTCGATACAGGTAAATCTCCGGCAAATCCCAAGAGGGACGAAGATACCGATGGCGCATCACAGTTGCCTCAGAACGGCGCTCAGCAATTCGACATTACCAGCGTGCAGGCCGGTGATCGAGACACCGCCCGGCAATGAAACGGTTAACCCTTCTGGTGAGTCCGCGCCCGGAATGGGGGCAGCTCTGGCAAACCCGGACATCGCTGGCTCATCCGAAACCGGCTCCGGATTGATCAGTTTCTTGCGCCAATAGACAAACTGGCAATAGGTCAGTGACTGCTGCTTGCAGTACGCCATTCCGGACAAGCCAGACGCCTGCCAGTCCGTGATATGCCGCTGCCAAGCGCGTTTTCGTTCGGCCTGCGTCATGCTGATTCCTCCTGAGGTTGACGAGGAAATCAGTGTGGGCAATCTTAAGAGCTGAATGTAGGTGCTGGTTTATTGGCGCTTACTCCACAGCCGTTGCATCGTTTTGACGCTAGAACCCGAGGGAGGAGCCCTGTGCTTGCTGGGATCCGTGCGAGGGGTGCGGAGTCATCAGCATTCCTACCGCGACCTCAACATTTGAGGATGGTTTCTAAGATAATCGCTCCCGTTAATGCTTCTTCGACGTCTGTACCTTTCAAGCTCCGTTCTGCGATGAAGCCAAGGCTCTCCGGCGTGAACGGATCAATGGTTGTCAGCAAATCGAAGTCGATTGCCGTCAAACAGCGCATTCGATAGGAAGTCCATCTCCCAGCTGTGATTGACAAACTCGCTGCGACTCTTTGCATTCATCTTCCTTGGCCCGTTTGAGCTTCAGTGACAGGCCCTCTTCCCGGTATAGCATGTGCAAAGACGATGAATTCGGAGCAACGGATTCGTAAAATAAAACCAACTTCTCCTCCCTCGAATCGCTTTCGGAGACCACCGATAAAATGACGATTGCTAGGCGAGCAAACAGCACGTCTTGGAGCCTGATTTGTCCTGGCTTGGGGATATCCACCACTCGCTTCAGTCTCTGGCTTTCCTCCGCGACGGCTTCAAGACGACGGGAATCCGCTCTTCAGTGGGTCTAGGCATGCTTTTTGGGCTAAGTCTTCTCTGCAAACAATAATTGAATTCCATGAAAATTCATTATTTCGGATAAAAATTTGATTGATTTAAGTGCAAAGTCTGTGGAGCTGGAGGGGGTGAAAGAAAGACTAAAAGCATTCCTCAGAAAATACCAATGCATGCCAAAAAGGAATATATGGCCTCGGAGTAGCCTTAAAAAAACTAATAAAAACAGCGTAACTTGTAATTCTATGGTGCGATTTTCATTATTCAATATAACAAAAGGGAATATTATACCTCAGAAAAAACTTCTTCTTGTATCGCAGCGATACTCTCCGTGAGGAAGATTGGTTGTCCTAGAAATAATTGACACACATTAAACCGTGTGATGTACTGAGTTCGCCTTCAGTCGAATCGCTGGACCGACAGATAGCCTCAGGGGTCTCAGCGTTTTAGGATGCGAGGCGCTCGGGGGACGTCAATCTCCTGCAACAGAATGATTTTCGCAGGAGATGATCATTTCAGATCTGTCAGGGATAGAGGGTTGCGTTAACTAAGAGGGGCTGGATAGCAGTAAGTCACTATCAGTTTAGAGAAACTAAACACATTTTATAACAAAAAGTGATATTTCAGGGGGAGTTCATGTCTAATAAAAAATTCTGCAGGGCTGCGTTGGTATTCGCCATCAGTGCTTTGAGTGCATCCCAAGTGCCGGCTGTCGGCTTCAGTGCGGGAGATTCCAAGGTCAATATTTATGGCTTTGCCAAGCTCAACATGATTCACGACGTTGATAATCGTTTGGGCACTTATGCGACCCTGGGTGCTATTGATTTAGATAGCGTCGATAGTGTGACCGGTCATACTCAGTTTGATGCTTCTCACAGCCGTCTTGGCGTGCGGACTGACACGGAAACTAAGCATGGCAATGTTACGTCTGTTATAGAGGGTGACTTCAATACGCCTGGCGGGGCTGGTCCATTTCGCCTCCGCCATGCTTATCTACAATTCAACGGTATTATGGCAGGCCAAAATTGGACTAATTTTGGTACATTTGTAGGTAATACTCCTACTTTGGATCATCTGGGGCAGCCGGGTCAGGGCGCTATGTTACGCCAGCCACAACTGAGGTACACCACTGGTGGCTTGTCCGTGGCTTTGGAGCAGGGAGGTGCATGGCGAGGAGGTGTTGCTGGGAGTGCCAATGTTGCAATTCAGCCAGTTGCAAAAGAGAGCCTCCCAGATCTCACGCTGCGCTATCAGGCAGTTCTCAGCGGTGCCCAGATTGGTGCGTCTGCTGTAGTTCGTCAATTAGAGTACTTTGACCAAGTAACTAATGAAGAGGAAAGTGCTTTCGGGTGGGGTGTTAATCTAGAGGCATCAGCTCCAGTCACAGACATTCTCACCGTGCGAGGTTCGCTGACCGCTGGTGATGGAATGGGTGGGTATCAGTATCTTAATCCTGCCTCTCCAGCTTATGTGGACTTATCCGGTGATGTAGAGACTATTGAGTCGATTGGTGGAACCCTGGGGTTATCTGCGAAGGCTGGTGTGGGCACTCTTAACCTTGGTTATGGTCTTTCAACGGCCGACTTGGATGACGCTGTAAGGGCGGGTGCTCTGGTTGGAGATGCAAACGATACCTTTGAAAGTATTTATCTTAACTATATGTGGTCGCCAGTGCAGGGTATCCGTTATGGCATTGAAACTGGACTGCATAGCCGTGAGACTCAGGCTGGAGAAAAGGGTGACGCGGTGCGCCTGCAAGCCCAGCTGATGTACAGCTTCTAGTGGTGCTGGTGTTCGAATTGGTTTGTTGTATCTGAGAAGCCCGTATTGTGCTTCACCCGACCCACAGGGTCGGGTTTTTTTCGATTATTGAATAAAGTAAATTGCGTATTCCGGCGAACGTGAACACCTCATTTCTTAACGCATCACCCACCGGAGGTTTTACTCCGGGTGTTCACGTTCAGTCAATTTCCTAAAGTCGTTTTCTCATTGATTCTCCTTTCAGCGCCCAGCGATGGGCGTTGTGCATGAGCCGGTCCAAGATGGCGTCAGCCAGAGTGTTATCGCCGATGGTGGCATACCACTGATCGGTAGGCAGTTGGCTGATGATCATGGTTGAGTGTGTGCCGTGGCGGTCATCCATGATCTCCATCAGGTCGTTCCGGTGTGCCGGTTTCAGGGCTTCCAGCCCCCAGTCATCCAGAATCAGCAGTTTCACTTTGACCAGTTGGTTCAGCGTCTTCTGGTAGGTGCCATCTGCTTTGGTCTGGGTCAGTTCCAGCAGTAACCGGGAGATCCGGTAGTACCGGGTGCTGAGGCCGTTCAGGCAGGCCTGATATCCCAGTGCGCAGCCCAGGTAGGTTTTCCCGCTGCCGCAGGGGCCGGTGATCAACAGGTTCTGGCCACGCTCCAGCCAGTCGGTCTGAGCCAGCTGGGCCACCTGAGCTTTCTTCAGATTGCGGGGGTGCTGGTAGTCGATGTCCTGGATCGAGGCCCGGAGTTTGAAGCGGGCCTGGAACTCCCAGTCCAGCAGCAGTTCCAGACGCTCGGCGAACGGCAGCTCGTCGTAAGTGCTCGGCTGGTTTTGTTGGTGTTTCAGGGCGGCAGCCATGCCGCCCAGCTTCAGGTCTTTCAGTCGTGCCAGGGTCTGTGTTGTGCTTATGGGTGATGTCCTAGTGGAAGCTCTTCGGGCCACGGATGTTCTCGTGGTACTGGGGGAGTTCGGCGTTCAGGGGAAGCTGTTCCGACAGCTTGTCCCGGTTGCTCTGGAGAATGGCCTTGATGTGCTTTAGGCGGTTCAGGCCTTCTCGATTGGCGATGCGGCAGCCGACGTTCAGACGTTGGCTGGGGTACTCCCGGGCCCAGTTTTTGAGACGCCCCGGGGTCCATTGTTGATGTTTGCGATGCCGGGCAGGCATGTGATCAGCTTCGGTGGTGGTGCCCGGCCGGTAACGCCGTGGATGACTCGCCACCTGGCGTTGCCGGAAGTGGATCTGCAAAGTGATCGCTGGTCTGGACTTCTACCTGCTCGCCCTCGTACTGGTGCGGTACCGAGTAATGGTGCTGGTCGAACTCGATGTGGTAATCGATATTGACCCGGCAACGCCGGATCTCGACGTACTCATAAGGTTGTTTCGGCAAGGGGCGCAGAGCTGGCTAATCTAATGTCTCGAAGGCTATCTGCCGGTTACCCGGCAGCCGCCGGAACGGGCGGCTATTGAGTTCTTCAAGCAACGGTCGAGAGCATTGATTGGCTTCGGCGAGGGTGAAGAAGGTGTGGTGGCACAATCGTGCCAGGTTCCAGCCTTCAACGATCTGTACGCCCACTTCTGCCTTGGATTTATCCTTGGGCTTGTAGGGGCTGGCCGGGAGGATGGCTACCTGATAATGCTTGGCCAGTTGTTGGTAGCTGGGATTCAGCTCCGGATCATACCGACAGGCCATGCTGACACCACTGCGCAGGTTATCCGGCTTATGTTCCCAATCCCATTATGTTCCGTTGACTTTGGAAGACCTTGAAAACATAGGGAGGTCCCCTTGCACTGAGGCACATGACGATCACAGGGATTCTAACCATTGCAGCAGCTCAGAATTGGATCGCCATACTAGCTTTCGGTGGGACTCCGCCGGAGAATCCCGAACAGACTCACAGACTCACAGACTCACAGACTCACAGACTCACAGACTCACAGGTGCGTAGCGCGTCCACTTTCACTCGGAGGGTGATCTCGGCGTATCGGTTGGTGGTCTCCAAACTGACGCGTCCAAGCCAGGCGCGGATGACGTTGACCTCGACACCTGCTTCAAGCAAATGCACGGCCGTCGTGTGGCGTAAGACATGGGGTGAGATGTGCCGCACTGTGCCATCTGCGCTTTTCTTCACCACCTTGACGGTATGACGCCGCACGATCTTGTAGATACCAAATCTGGTCAGCGGCGTACTGTTGTGGACCAGGAAGACGGCGTCATTGGAGTGGCGTCGTTGCCGATTTTTCTCCAGTAAGTCCTGCATCAGACCCGCCGTTCGCATCCACAAAGGACAGGTACGCCATTTGTCACCTTTACCATGCAGCAGTACTCGAGGCTCAGAACCAAGTTCCAAATGCATTGCGTGCAGATCCGCTACCTCCTGTACGCGTGCTCCGGTGTTATAAAGGAAGCGAAGCAAGGCTTGGTCGCGCAGAGCCTGAGGGTGGGCAAGGCAGCGAACAGAGCATTAATCTCGTTGCGTTCGAGATACAGAGTCTCGCCCGGTTGCCGGCGTTTGACGGGAATGGAGGCCATTTGCTGTGCTTCCCCGAGCACGCAGGGCTCACGCCGGCAAGATACTCGAAAAAGGTATGCAGCGCCGCCAGGCGCTGGTTTCGGGTTCTAACCCCATTACCACGTTCCTGTTCAAGGTTTTGCAGAAAATGGCGCACTCGCTCACCAGTGAGATCGGCCAGTTTCAAGCAGGTGATCCGGCAATGCTTATCCTTTGTAGCGAATTGCAAGAACAGGCGCAGGCTCTCCTTATAACTTCGGATGCTGGCCGGGCGCAGCCCCCGTTGGCATTTAAGGTGATCTTCTAAGAAGGCAAAGACGAGAGGCTCCAATTGATCAGTCATGATAGTTCCTCCTCTTTGCGGGGATCGGCGAACTGATCGAACCGTTGGCTCGCCTCCCGGAGCAGTGCTTCGGTGATGGTCAGATACCAGGCAGTCGATGCCGGGTCGGCATGGCCCATGAAGGTTGATAGATGAAAGGGTCGTTGATTGGGATCCACGCCGGTGCGATACCAGCGGAGCAGAGTTGCGACCGCGAAGGAATGGCGCAGGCAGTGCAGATGAGGTTGGCGTACGCCAGATGGCACGTACGGATCCATCTTCAGTATCAAGTGGTGAAATGTCCGACTGACCGTCTCAGTACGCATTGGCTTGCGCTCTGGGAATAAGCTAAAAGAAAATACCGGATTATCCGGCTGCCATGGCGCATACCGATCAACGCCAAACTGTAGATAGACAGCGATCTGTTGCGCCATGCGCGGGCCGAAGGGGACCAAACGCGTCTTGCCAAACTTGCTCTTGTCGATCGCCAGAAGGCTGCGCTGGCAATCGACGTCGCGATACCGAAGATGCACAATCTCGCCGACACGCAGGCCCAGACCGTACATCAGCCTGAAGATTGTTCGGTAGACTATGCCACGACAGGGTGCCCGGGAATTGTCCGGAAGCTGTGACGCCAACGTCAGGATGTCTTCCACCTGAGCCGGTTCGAACAGAAAGGGTTTAAGCTGGGAAGTCACCGGCTCAGGGTGAGCACGAACCGGAGAATGCGCTAGCCGCTCCTGAGTCACCTGCCAGGCAAAAAAGCAGCGGAGCATTCCCAAGAGGTGGTTATAGCTGCGTGGGCGAGGGCGTGGCCGCGAAGCGAGAAAGGCGTCAATCAACGCCGGTTGCACTAACGCCGCATCGCTCACCCGTTCCTCGATCAAAAATCGATCGAATAATTACAAGGCGAGCTCTTCAGTATCAAATTTTCGGCCCTGCGCGCGCTTGTAACTCAAGTAAGCCGAAAAATCCTTGCCCAGTACGCTGTGGAAGGAGGCGGTCATGGCAACACCTCCTCGTGGCCCGGCGCCACCATGCGCAGGGTTTCCACGTCCACCTTGGTATAGATGCGGGTGGAACTTGGCGATGCATGACCAACGTAATCGCCGATGACCTTGAAGTTGAGCTCGGCATCGACCAATCGCTGTACGCAAGTGTGGCGCAAGGTGTGCGAACTCGGGCGACGGACATTAATACCCGCTTTGCGCAAGTAGTGCGTCGCGCGGCTGGACACAGTAACCGCCGGTACAGGTCGGACGGGCGCCACAACCCGGAAAACAGCCTTCGCTCCTCGACGTGTGGGCGTGCATTTTTTAAGTACTCGAGAATAGCTTCGCCTACTACTGAAGAGAGAGGGTACGCAGTGGTGTGTAGAGATAAGGTCAACCTATACCCCCCCCCCTTACCGAGCTGAGAAAAGGTCGTGCCGAAGAGGTTTTGATATTTGCGGATGGTCAGCGTAGTAGTGCGGGGTGTCAAAGTCTCGGTGCCATCGTCTTCGCTCGTAGATGAGTTCCCGGGAAAGACTGGTTCCCGTGGTCAGGTTGTATCCTCTAAAGGTTTTGACACTATTTGTTGAAAAGTGCACCTTATTAAGTAACCTCCATTATATTGTGTTGCTTTGGCAGATGCGTGTTAAGTGATTTTTTGTTGCCTTGACCGTGCTAATTTTGGCTGAAGATAGTTATGTAGGCTGCTATTCAGTGTTCACACTGCGTTCTTTTTGGCTATCGATGCGCTGAGTCATGACCAAAGCTGGGTTTCTTCTGCGGTGAGCCACGCGCTACTGATTATGTTAAGTAAATATGACTAATTATAATTGACATCCATTAAATTCGATGTTTTCATACAGCGATAATACAAAAACAATTCTGGATGGTTCTGGGAGGATAGATGCTTGCAACTTACAGTCGTCGGATAGGGCTCGTGGTCGGTGCGGTACTGGCCATGTTGGCAATCTACGTGGCCTTGTTCGGTACTTTTGATCCGGCGTACCATCGGCCTCTTTTTTTCGCCGCTTGTGTCTTGGTTGCGGTGCTTGTTCGGCCATTAGCCGTGGTGTACAACGTCCGCAAGCGAGAATTAGTCGCTATATGTTGGATGATCGATCTCGTGCTGCTTGGCGTCCTTCTGTTGGGTATTCAGCGCTTCGTTGCTTCTGCGGCCAATCTTCAGAATATGTTGGTCTCCTATTCCCTGGAGGATCAGTTAATTGCGCTGGGTGCATTGATCGCTCTTATCGAATTTACGCGCCGCGAGTTTGGCCTTGGATTATCCCTCTTCAGCGCCCTGACCCTAATTTATTGCTTCTTCGGTGAGTCGCTGCCAGGTGTTTTCCAGCACGCTGGGTTCACAATGGGCCAGACCATAGAGGGAATGTGGTATGGCTTTACTGGTGTATTCGGAATGCCAGTGGCCGTGGTAATCGAGCTGCTCTTCATTTACATCGTTTTTGGGGTCATGCTGGAGGCTACCGGTGCTGGCCCAGCTCTGATTCGAATGGCTATCCGCGCTACGGGACGGATAGCCGGTGGCCCCGCCCATTCCGCCATTCTTGCCAGCATGTTGTTTGGCACTATGTCTGGCAGCGTAACCGCTAACGTTGCCGGCACAGGCGCCTTTACCATTCCAATGATCAAGAACCGGGGATTTAGTCCTGCATTTGCTGGAGCTGTGGAGGCGGCGGCGTCGACCGGAGGTCAAATTATCCCTCCGGTCATGGGCGCGGTGGCCTTCCTGATGGCTCAATTGACTGGGACCTCATACTTGCTCATCTGTCTCGCCGCTCTTTTACCCGCTATGCTTTATGTGGCGGGTTTGTTTTGTGCGGTGTACTTCGAGGCCAAGAGCCTGGGTATCAAACCAACGCCCAAGGACGAACTGCCTGTCTTGACCCGCGATGATTGGCTCCGGTCGCTGATGTTCATCGTTCCGGTAATAACAGTAATCGGAGTTATGGCGACTGGGCGCTCGCCAGCCATGGCTGGGGTGTTGGCCACAATCTCGGCGATGGTCTTCGGGTTTTTGAATCCGGAAATCCGCCGCGCTCCTCAGAATCTAATGTACGCGCTGGCACAAGGTGGAGTGGCCGGCTCGAAAATAATGATTGCAGTCGGCGCGATCGGAATCATCATTGCGGGGATGAACTTGACCGGGTTGGGCCTTAGCTTTGCCCAGTCTGTGGCAGCGATTGGAGGCGACAACCTCTTCCTGAGCTTGGTGCTGACTGCTCTAGGGTGTCTGGTTCTCGGCATGGGCATGCCAACTCTGCCTGCCTATTTGATCATAGTGCTGGTCATGGGGCCCGCCATTGAACGTTTTGGTGTGCCCACCATAGCAGTTCACATGTTCGTCCTCTACTTCGGGGTACTTTCGGCAATTACGCCTCCAGTGGCCTTAGCTGCTTTTGCCGCAGCCCCAATCGCTCACGCGAACCCCCTCATGGTCAGTCTCGTCTCGATCCGGTTGACACTCGTTGGTTTCATTATTCCGTTCCTCTTTGTATTTAATCCATCGCTTCTTCTGGGAGTTGGATCTGATCCGGTAGAGCTGTTCTGGGGCCTGCTACGGATCGCAGCTGTGATATGGGCATTGACGACGGCCTTTTCTGGCTATGGGTCTCGACCTCTAACCATGATTGATCGCGGACTACGTATTTCCGCAGCCATCCTGCTCATGGTTAAAGGTACCTCAATTGAACTGATCGGGCTCGCCTTGGTAGGGCTGTTGTTCTTCGGAGACAAAATCTTTGCTCGACGAAGACGGATAGCGAGCGAATGAGTAATAACGACAATACAACAACAATCAGAAGGAGGGCACACTGATGTCACTAGTAAAACGTAACTTTGCATTGGCGCTTGGCGCCGCACTGGCTGTCGCAGCAAGCATGACGATAGCTGAAACCCAAATCAGAATGCACACGGCGGGACATGGTAATTCTGCATTTGTCTTTTCAGCCACGATGCAATCTGTTCTGCAGCGAAACCTAGACGTCGGCATCAATATGACATCGGGTATGGCCTCTAGCCGCTCAACACTAGATGCCGCTAATGGTCGGGTGGACTTCTTCATATCGGCGCCGGCCATTAACCACTACATGGACACCGGTAGCGCAATGTATGCGGAGATGAACGAGGCGCCGGAACTTTATAAGAACGTTCGAAGTGTACTGAACTTCCCTCTGGGGCCTTATCATGTCATCACTTATGCTGATTCCGGAATCCAAACGCTTAAGGATATTAAAGGTAAGCGTGTTTTTTTGGGCCCCCCGGGCGGCGGGGCCACTACCGTCGCTCTGGCGATTGTAGAGGGTTCAACAGGATACAAGGCTGGCGTTGACTATGACCAGGCCCGCCTTGACTGGTCTTCTGGTCAGCAAGCTTTCCAGGATCGACAGGTTGATCTAGCTATTATTCCCACTGAGCTCCCTTCAGCAATTATCTCTCAATATGCTCTATTGGGTGAAATTCGTCTGATTGGCATTCAGGAAGAGCATAAACAGTCTGAGGCAATGCAGAGCGTGTTGGCGATCCCTGGGCGAACTATTGAGCGCATACAGCCTGACATTTACGGCGAAAATCAGACCAATACCGAGATAGTTGAGGCGGTGGGCTCGTGGGTTGGCATCGGCACTCATAAAGGTGTGGATGACGAGCTGGTTTACAACATCACGAAGACGATTTTCGAGAACATCGAAGCCTTTCACAAGGCGGCGGAGTGGATGAAGATGATCACACTCGAGACTGCGCTCAGCGAGATTAACGCGCCATTGCACGCCGGAGCCTATCGCTACTACAAGGAGGCCGGTGTCGAAGTGCCTTCAGATCTTATTCCTCCAGAGATTAAATAAGTTGTCGGGCGGCGACCAATTTAAGTTTGGTCGCTCATATTCGATCCCTGTACACGGGCTATTTAGACTTTTCCCCGTGCTTGAAAAGAAAAGGAAAATATTAATGCTCAATTTAAGAACTGTAAAACGTACCGTGTGTCTGTTCTTGGCGGCACTTATGCTCAGTACATCCGTGACAGCATGGGCTGAGGATACGATCCAGCTACGGATGCATACCGCATCTCCGGGAACATCTTATTTCGTAGTTTCGACCACTATGCAGACGGTTTTGCAGAAAAGTCTGCCCGTTAAGATCAACCTGACCTCAGGCATGGCGTCGCCTCGCTCGGCTCTGGATGCGTCCAGCGGGCAAGTTGACTTCTACATCTCGTCCCCTGCCATTAATCAGTACATGCAGACGGGCACCGCCATGTTCGCGAATATGCCCTCGGCGCCAGAGCTCTCCGAGGAACTTCGAAGCGTGTTCAATTTTCCGACAGGGCCTTATCACATTGTTACCTACGCCGACTCTGGAATTGAATCTCTGGATGACATCAAGGGAAAGCGAGTCTTCCTCGGTCCTCCCGGGGGATCGGCAACGACCACCGCTCTTGGAATTATCGAGGCAGCAACCGGCTTCGAGCCAGGTGAGGACTTCGAACAATCTCGGCTTGATTGGTCTTCGGGGCAGCAAGCTTTTCAGGATCGCCAGGTTGACCTAATGATTATCCCAACCGAAATGCCTTCAGCGCTGATCTCACAATTCGCTCTCCTGAACGACATCCGACTTATCGGTCTCTCTGAGGATGATATCAAGACGCCGAGGATGCAGGAAATTCTGGGTATTGTAGGGCGCACAATTGAGCGTATTCCACCGGACCTCTACGGTGACAGTCAGGCCAATGATGGATCCGTAGTAGCGATTGGCGCATGGGCGGGGATTGGTACCCATGCTGGCGTCGAAGAAGAGATTGTTTACAAGGTAACGAAGACGATCTTCGAGAACATCAAAGCTTTTCATCAGGCGGCGGACTGGATGAAGGTGATCACACTCGAAACGGCGCTCAGTGAGATGAACGTGCCATTGCATGCCGGAGCCTATCGCTACTACAAGGAAGCCGGTGTCGAGGTACCTTCTGATCTTATTCCGCCCGGGGTAAAAGATAAGTTATAGCCATACAACTATAAGTAGAATTAAGGGGCTCGGGCAAAACTCAATGGTCTGATTATTGGTTCAAGCCGATAGCAAAATATTTGGCTATGAATCGCGCAACCACTCCTGATAGAGGCAGCGTGAGCATGCTTCAGGGCAGGAAGACGCTCATCTTGTCAGTCTTTAGGTGAGAAGCAGTATGTTCGAGCCCATAGTGGCTCTCACTCAGGCGTTACACATTGCCGCTCAGAGCTTTTATGAGGGGGTCCCCAAGCAAAATGCTCTTCAAGCTCTTTCCTTTCCTGAAGTGGGCCAGGCCCACAAAACAGCAGGCCCGGGCAGATGCCATTGCCGGCATAACGGTTGGGCTGGTACTGATTCCCCAGGCGCTGGCTTATGCCCAACTCGCGGGGATGCCCCCCGTCACGGGGCTCTATGCCGCCTTGCTGCCAGGCATTGTCGGGGCATTGTTCGGCTCATCGTCGATACTTGCGGTAGGGCCTGTTGCGCTGACCAGTCTGCTGACCTTTGCAGCGCTTCAACCCCTGGCCGAAGCTGGGTCACCGGAATGGGTGGTTATGGCGATATGGCTCGCCCTCTATTCCGGTCTCATGCAGTTTGCCATGGGCACTTTCCGCATGGGCATCCTCGCCAACCTCGTCTCAAATGCCGTTCTTCAGGGGTTTGTGAACGCCGCCGCAGTCATCATAATCGTTTCTCAGGTGCCCTCCTTGCTGGGTTTCAGCACGGGCACCGAAGGCGGCTGGCTATCCACGATCCGGCACGAATGGCAACAAGACTCCTTCCGGCTAATGGTAACCGCCGGATTCGGCCTGAGTGGCGTTGTGGTCTTGCGCTTACTCAGGAAATTCTCAGCACGCTTGCCGGCTGTGATGGTCGTGACATTGATTGGAATTGCCGGCAGCTACCTGCTGGGATTCGGGGGGCACGGTGGTTCCGTCATTGGGCCTATCGGTAGTGGCCTCCCCGAGCTTTCGCTGCCTTTGACGCTTTCCATTGATCAGCACCTGGCCCTCCTTCTGCCCGCGGCTATCATCGCCCTGATCAGCTTTACCGAAGCGATGTCGAGTTGTCGCACCATGTCGCGAATGACCGGAGAGCCCTGGGACAGAAATCAGGAGCTAATCGGTCAGGGACTGGCAAAAATGGCCAGCGGCTTCAGCGGCGCCTTTCCTGTCAGCGGTTCCTTTTCTCGCACGGCGCTGAATGCCTACAGTGGCGCAAAAACCGCCCGATCCACCCTGATCGCCTCGCTGGTGGTGCTGACCTCCCTTTTCGGCTTCACACAACTCCTGTATCACCTGCCGACCGCGATTCTTGCCTCCATTATCATCGTGCCAGTCACCCGGCTGATTGATGTCCGATCCCTTATCAGGTTATGTCGCGAGAACCCCAAGGATGGCGCAGTAGCCATCGTTACGCTGATTGTGACACTGCTTACCGTGCCCAATCTTTACTGGGGAATAGTGGCGGGAATGGCAGCCTCTCTGCTCGCCTTTCTGTATCACCATGCCATGCCGCGAATCATTGAACTGGGTGTCCACGAAACGGGTGGGTTTCGTGACAGAAGCCTTTATCAACTGCCACCCATTGCCGAGGGGATTCTTGGCCTTCGTATGGATGCATCCCTAACCTATCTGACAGCGCCAATGCTGGAACGCGCTATTCGCAAAAGAGTGGATGCCGATCCGAACGTACGAGCAGTGTTAATTTCCGCCTCCTCCCTGAATCAGGTCGACTCTACCGGCCTAGATACGCTTCAGGATATCTGGTCCTTCCTAGATGCAAGGGGCATTACCCTCTATCTGTCCGGCCCCAAGCTCCCGCTGAGGGAAGCGCTTTCACGGACAGGACTGGCCCAGCACATCAAAGAGGAAAATATTTTCGCAACTGATTCGAAGGCTATTGAGACTTTCTCCTTGTGAAATAAAAATCTTCGGAGATAAAGGCTAAAGGTGGGATATAGCTCAGGGAGCAAAGCATTATCCGAGAATGAGTTTTAGGCTTTTGCGCGCTCCCGCTCTTTAGAGTCCAAATTTTGGTTATGCGTGTTCTAACTGTACCTGCGCATATTATAATGCTATGGCATTACTAAGGCTGCAGAAATGTCTTTTTTGGGCAATTGGCGGCTGCTAATCTTTAAGTCAATCAGGGCATACCTAGCTGGTCAGCTCATCTTGAGTAGCTACCGATTCACTTCCAGAACAACAACATGGTACTTTAACGCCAATTTCATGAGAGTTTTTTGGTTAATTTTCTCTTCGCAGGACTTGAACTGCGTGCTACCATGTTATAATGGAAATGGTTTAAAAGGCTCAATAGGACCCCATGTATCACTAGGTCAGTATTGCTCATAGTGTCCCACCAATCGACACGCGGGTATGAACGGATGTAAGGGGATGATTTAAGCTTGGCTAATTCGTGCGCTATGCGATAAAGCAAGCGTTTGTGCCTATTCAATAATTATTGCTGTGGTAGATTGACCACACTTTTAAAAATGGGCAACTGTAGTGGCTGATGTTAAGAGCAAGAGCAAGAGCAAGAGCACACAAAGTAAAAGTAAACTCCCGGCGATCAACGGTACCCGCCTTGAATTAACACTAGCTGCGGAAAAAGTATTTGCCCTCAATGGGATTAGGGGGGCCACCCAGCGACAGATTCGAGAGGAAGCGGGGCAAAAGAATGAGTCAGTTATTCATTATCACTTTGGTTCTCAGGATGCGATTATCGAATCCGTGCTCCACCTACATTCAAAGCCCATGGATCAGTTGCGGCAGGATATGCTAGCCAAGGCTCAGGCAGAAAGTTCGGGGCACCTGATTTCATCGGAACAGGTCGTGCGATGCCTACTTTTGCCGCTGGCTCACTACTTACTGGATAGGAGAAGCCCTGGCTACTATTTGCGTTTTTTGGTGCAATTGCGTGCAGACCGAGCTGCATGGCGTAAATTCAGTGGCGTGCATGATAAAGGTCTTCGTAGGTGTTTGAGTGCGCTCCGCGATGCCAAGCCATACTTACCCACAGCTATTGTCAATCAACGTTATGCGAATGCTGTGTCTCTGCATCTTTCCGGAATGGCCGTACTCGAACAGATAATATCTGAGAAAGGTGCCAAATTCCGATCAGATGAGGGATGGGTCCGAGTTGAGGATTTGATCACAACAACTTCAGCCATGATAGATGCCCCCCTGTCACCCGCTACCGTGGAAGCCATTCAATACTCGGCGGAATATCAGCCCTCACCCTCCTATCACGACGTTTCTTTAAGGCGAAGCCGGCCGGAAGAATAACCGCTGATTTTTATGCATTTCGACGTAGCCTACCGGCCGACTTGCCAATCAAAGGGCAGAAGAATGATTTTAAAAATGCGAGAGGTGTCACCGTGGACTTGATGTACCCACTGTAACCGTCCGGCAATCCCATCTTGAGTCTAGCGCTACAACTACCAGAAAAATGGTCACCTAAATTACTAGAACTTGAGCCCAAAATGTAAAAATACGCATTACTCGGATGCCCTTTACGCCGCTTCGCTCCATAAAAATCACCGGTGCGCTTTGTGTCATAGTCCAACCCGAATGCCCGCTTTGCGACCGGAGTGGCGAATCCCATATTTGTATAGGAAACCTTAGATAGGAGCTACTATCCCTGTCTGGAGAAAACCTAAGCTTTGCCATTTGCTTACTACATTCGCATTGGTCAGGACAGCACCGGCCCACAACGTGCAATCGAAAGCACCTCCACTGGGCTGCGTTGAACGGTGGTTCAGGACCCTTTGATTTGCCGTGGAGAGTACCGCGGTGAATTTGAAGAGCAGTGCCGTGATTTAAGGATGTACGTTGCGGCTAGTTTGGATGCCGGGTTTGAATGAGTGGATCTTGCTTATTTGTGTACCTCTTTCTGGTTTCCAGCTTCCGTTAGCGTTTCCTTAATGGCTTCAATAAAGCAGCGTGTAGTCAACGTAATGCCACGAATTGAGGGTGTAAGACTATTTAACTGGAGTGGTTCGGGCAGAACGTTTTCGCAAACGGGCATGAGCGCACGACTGTCGAGCTCGTTTCGGCATACTAACAATGGGAGGCACGCAACTCCTAGTCCAGCTTTGGCAGCCTCTTTCAGTGCGTAAAGATCAGGAGCCATGACAGCGGGGTTTTTAATAATTCGGGTGGTGTTTTTTGTCACCCAAGGTTTGGGGGCGCCATAGGTGCCCCAGACAAGAAGTTGCTGGTCTCTTAAGTCTGCCATTTGTGTCACATTATTCAACCTCCGGATAAAACTCGGACTTGCAAGCAATTGCTGTTGTAAGGTCGCTAGTGGACGGACTACGAGGTCGGTGCTATCTATCGGAGAAGGGTGAACGCTGAGACAAAGATCGACGTGGAGTAAGGCAGTGTTGACTGCATTGTCAACGATGTGAACTTCATAGCGTACGTCTGGGTTTTTGCTTTGAAACTGGCTCATAACGTCGAATAGCCAGTTCGATAGAATCGTTGGTATGGCTACGCGAATAAGTCCGCCCGGCTTTTTTTGTGTATTTGAGGCGCTAATCTGTGCAGCATGACCTGCCGCCAACATATCAAGAGCGTGTCGATAGATTTCTTCACCTATTGTTGTAACAACAAGTTTGCGGTTGTTGCGGTTTAGCAGCTGAACGCCCAACCGTTCTTCAAGATGCCTAACTTTTTTACTCAGTCCAGACTTCGCGACACCCATATGTTCCGCGGCTGCTGAAAAGCTACCTAGCTCCACAACCGAAGTGAACCAGAACAACTCAGTAAAATAATCTGCATCGCGCAACGTTCTATCCTCGGTATAACAATTTATTGTTTGGCTGGAGCAATGCCTGCGATATTCGTGATATGTTACTGCGGCGTAATGTCTGGTGCTTTTGAATGCACGGTTTAAGGCTTTGCTTGCGCGGAAAACCTCCAAAAAAAGTTTGATTTAGGGTAAATGGTCTATGGATAACACCAGAGCGGCATTTGGTGAGCATGTTCCATCCATTGATAAGATGTCCAGACCACACATTTTAGTGGTTGATGATTCGCCCGATGATGTCCGCTCTGTGGTGTCGGCAATGAACGATCAGGGGTGGCGAATTTCTCTAGCTCATGATGCCCGTCAAGGTTTTCAACGAGCACTTCTATTGCAACCCGACCTGATCTTGTTGGATGTCCAAATGCCCCACATGGATGGCTTTACTTTTTGCCGTTTACTGCGCGAGTCTGACGCAGCGCGGGTTACACCTGTTATTTTTCTTACTTCAGCAGGGTCGTTGGATCATCGCTTGGAAGGGCTTCAAATGGGGGGCGTTGATTACATTCTCAAACCTTACGAACCCTTGGAAGTGCTGGCGCGTATGCGAATCCATCTCCAGCTACAGCATCGAGATACGTCGGAACTTGGCGAGCCTGTGCTGGCGACTACAAGTGAGGACGAGCTCCTGCTGAGGGCGGTAGTGCGCTACATTTCGCAGAACCTAAGAGAGCTTCCGTCGCTACAAGAGATCGCGCGTAGTGTAGGAACTCATGATAAACGCCTATCTAAGTTGTTTCGTGAGCATATGGGGGTGACAGTATTTGCGTATATCCGAGAAGTACGCTTGCGAAAAGGTCAGGAGCTGCTGAGTGATAGCAACCTGAGTGTACAAGACATTTCTGAGTGGCTCGGTTTTGGCAGTGCTTGCAACTTTACGACGGCTTTTCGCAATGGCGTAGGTATGACACCGACCCAGTTTCGTCAGCAGGCTAAGGGCAGCTGAACTGGTATATCGATACCTAATGGCAAGCCTGACCGTTTCACTTGCCGTTTATTCTATATCGCTGTCTGTGCAGGAAACGCTGAAGCCTTGTACTTCGGCTGGGAATGACTTTGCTTTGAGATGATAAATAGCGGAGGCTCTATTTGCGAGCGTTGGTTACTTGGCGCTCATGATCAGATGCAGGTTTTGGTAAGTGTTGTCAGTTAAAGCTCAAGGTGGGTTGAACCAATGCTGTGGGATGAGATAGGGGTCGTTCACAATGTGGCATCCAGCGGTCTCGCTGAGGGGGCCCTCCTTGGTGCCATCTTACTTCTTGTTGGCATGGGCTTGGTGATTAGCATAATTACGCAATTTTACCTGCTGTCGCTTAGTTGTTTGGCTCTATTTTTTTACTCGTTAATGTCCCTTGTAGTAGCCGGTTATTTGCTCTATTTACCATCGCTGTTGCCTTGGACTAGCGAGCTGATCGGACTACTGTCAGCGGCTTTCGCAGTATTTTTTTACGCCTATTGTTATTCACTTTTTCAGGTGCGCTTTTGGGGTTCATGGATGAGTCTCGTATTTTGCGTCTATGCCTTCATTGGTTCTATAGGGCTTTTGGCAGGCGCTTTTGTAGATCCCGTATCGAGTTCCGGTTTGTATTCCTTTTTCATGATTGGACATTACCCTCTGGTGATGGCTTTACCGTTGTTCGCCTTTTACCGGGGGATTAAGCTTGGCAAGCTTGCATGGCTGCCCGGAGGTCTGGTGCTGGTTCAGATTGGCTGGTGGTCATGGCAGCAAACCGGGGAAAGTCTCTGGCATTATAGTGCGGAACATCCAAGGGAGTCTGTTTTTGCTCTGAGTGTCGTCGTCATAAGTACGCTGATTTTTGGCATTGTCCGTTCACTACAGCAAAAGAGAGATGCCCTTGCCGAGGTGTCCTTTCTGCAGCGTGTGGAGAGTGAACGGCTTGAGAAACAGGTTGATTTACGCACTCGGCAATTACGCGAAGCGCTACATGCTCGAAGCACGCTGCTGGCGCGAGTTAGTCATGACCTTAGGAGCCCGCTCAACCGTATCATTAGTAATGTGCGTCAAGTGAAAGCTCAGCTGATTCCTGAATATCTCAACAAAATTGAACGCATCGCTCTTCAACAAATTGAGTTCATTGACGACCTCCTCGAGTTCTCCAAAACTGAGTTGAGTCAGATTGAACTTAGCCTGGCGCCCGGATATCTGTTCGGTTTTTTGAGAGAGATTGAAGATGAAGGGGGCTACCTCGCTTCACGTCAGCGCAACCGGTTGAACTGCTCCTTTGCGGAGGGGTTGCCTAGGCTGGTCAACGCCGATTTCCGTCAACTCCGGCGGGTTTTGATCAACCTGTTGAATAACGCAGCCAAGTTCACAAAAGAGGGTTCAATTGATCTGAATGTTGAAACTATCGGAAGCCAAGGGCGGGAGTTTTGCATACAGTTTTCAGTTGTAGATAACGGAATAGGGTTGCCAGAGGGGGCGAGTGACAGAATACTGATGCCATTTCAGCGTGGCAGTAATGTAGAGAGTGTAGAAGGTGTTGGGCTTGGTTTGTCGATCGTTAAAAACTTGCTGGCGCAGATGGGGTCTCACCTGAAGTTTGAGAAGAATGAGGAGGGGGGCTGTAAATTTAGTTTCGTGCTATGGCTGAATGACGCTTCGGAAGAAGAGATGGACTCAGTGTTTGTGGAGAGTCATGTCGACACGACTGATGGCGGCGGGCGTAGCCTTATGATAGTCGATGATGTGGCGTTACCTCGAATGTTTCTCGGTGATCTTTTTTCAGGTTATGGCTTTGAGGTGACGTTGGCAGCTAATGTGGAAGAAGCTATAGCCGGCCTGAGAGATACACAGGTTGATTTGATTATTACTGATCAGTTTATGCCAAGTGCAGATGGTTGGGATTTACTGAGGGAAGTTCGTCGTCTCCGTCCCAAGTTACCGGTATTACTCTATTCGGCTTCTCCTGCACGCTCTCGGCCCGATATGCAAGACTTGTCTTTCGATGCTGTATTGCTTAAGCCGTCTAGTACAGAGGATCTATTATCCTGCATAGATCAGGTCTGCCCAATCCATTCGTCTCTTATTTCACCGTAACCTGATTACGCCCTTTGTTTTTTGCTTCATACAAACACTGGTCGGCTACCGCGATTAAACTTTCAAGACTGCTTTCGGTATCTGGCGTTATACTTGTCGCGCCAATGCTTACGGTAAGCCAAGGAGCGACTGTGGACGTTCGATGGGGGATATGGAGGCCGTATACAGCAGCACGGATACCTTCAGCGATGCTGCAGACACCTTTTTTATCGGTGTGAGGCAGAATACACGCGAATTCTTCACCGCCATATCGGCTGGCAAGATCATGTTTCCGCTGCATCTGCAGATTGATTGCGTTGGCAACCTGTTCGAGAACTTGATCGCCCGCTTGATGGCCGTAGTGGTCGTTGAAGGGCTTAAACGCATCAACGTCAAGCATTATTAGACCGAGTGGTTCTTGGAGCTTGGTAAGGCGCTGCCATTCCGCATTCAAAGCCTGATCAAAGCTGCGTCGGTTAGCAAGTCCTGTGAGGCCATCAAACTGAGCCAGTCGCTGCAGTTGCATGCGTTGTCGCTGGATGAGTAGATGGTTGCGTACCCGAGCCCTTAGAATGGCGGGGCTAAAGGGTTTTGCTATGTAGTCTATAGCCCCGAGGCTCAGCCCTTGCTCTTCGTTAACTTCTTCATCCAGAATCGTCAGAAATATCACGGCGATGTGGGCTGTCTTAGGGTTCTGTTTTAGGCGGCGACAGACCTCAAACCCGCTAATGTCTGGCATATGCACATCCAGAAGGATCAGGTCTGGTTGTTCGCTCGCGGCTAGCTGAAGCGCCTGCTCTCCGCTATGCGCTTGTATTGGATTGCAAATATCCTCGATCTCTGCAGACGCAAAGGCAAGGCTCAGAGGTTGATCGTCGACAATAAGGACTTGCTGTCTGCTATAACTCGTTGATTTTGTGCAGCGTTGCTGGCTTAGAAGGCTATGCATGAAACCGGGTTCCGACCTTGTGTGGGCAAATCACCGTTGAAAGTGCTGTTGCAATTCCTGTGTGGCATCCAGCGTCGCATGATAAATGTCCTGCACTAATTGCTGTATCGCCTGAGCATCCCCATCCCGAGTTGCCCTTTTCAAGGCCTCGCCGAGGTTTTTCAGGTTATTGAGGCCTACGTGCCCGGCGGTACCGATCAGGTCATGGGCGTGCTGAAGAAGTTGTTGCGGCTCTGTCTGTGCTGTCAGTGATTGAAACACCTGCCCGCGTTGCTGGCAATCCTCAAGGAGCATGTCAATCATAGTGTTGAACTTTTCCGGGGCAATAAGGCGTTTGAGATGCTCCAGTGGCCTTGGATCCAGAGCCCGGCTCTGGCTCTTTTTGCAGTATTTCGCAAGAATTCTCAGGAGTGCCTTGTCATCTATAGGTTTGGCTACATGCGCGTTCATGCCTGCTTCAAGGCACGATGCCACATCCCGCTCAGTGACGTTGGCTGTCATAGCGATGATTGGAATCTTTCTGAAGCGTGGGTTTCTGCGTAACTGGCGGGTTGCACTGAGGCCATCAAGCTCTGGCATCATCATGTCCATAAGAATCACGTCGTAGGTATTGTCAGCCGAGGCTTCAAGCATATCCAGGGCCTTCTGCCCGTCGCTGGCATTATCAACCAGAATGCCCGCATCCATTAACAGTTCGCTGGCAACAAGCCGGTTAAGTTCGTTGTCATCTACCAGAAGTAGGCGAAGTCCCTGCAGGTTGTGAGTGGGCTCAAGCTTCTGACTGAGGGGAGCAGTTGCGGGAGTTGTTTCATCCGCCTCGGGGAGATAAACCCGAACACGAAACCAAAAGGTGCTGCCCTGGCCGAGTGTACTGCAGACTCCGGTACTGCCCCCCATCAATTCGGCAAGGTTGCGGGAAATTGCCAAGCCTAGACCTGTACCACCGAACCGTCGGGAAATCGAGTTGTCAGCCTGATGAAATGGCTGGAACAGCTGCTGAATTTGCCGGTCGTCCAGGCCAATGCCTTGATCTTCAACTTCACCGTACAGATACAGAGTGTTATCGGTTTCCTGTTCTAATTTCAGGCGAATAACGATCTGCCCGTGGTCGCTGAATTTTATTGCATTGTTGGTATAGTTAAGCAGAATCTGGCTAATCCGCATCGGATCGCCGACGAGCAGGGCAGGGCAGTCTTTCACATCCAGAGCCAGACTCAACCCCTTGCTTTCAGTCGTTTCTTCAAGCATTTCTTCGACATCGGTCAACAATTCTTCGGGAGAAAAAGAAATGGTCTCTACGGAGACATGACCGCTGTCTATCTTTGAGTAATCCAAGATATCGTTAATAATGCCCAGCAAATGCTCACCTGCACGCATGATTTTCTCTACCCGGTCTTTTTGGCGAGGCTCTAGCGGGTGGCGAAGGCTGAGTTGTGCGAGCCCCAGAATGGCATTCATTGGGGTGCGGATTTCGTGGCTCATCGTTGCCAGAAAGTTGGCTTTGGCCTGAGCCACTTGTTCTGCAAGCTCCCGTGCTCTGGCGTTATCTGCTGCTTCAACCTCCAGTCTGTCGGCTCGTAGCATAGTGTCACGAAACACTTGGAGAGCCTTTGCCATTTCGCCGACCTCATCATGGCGTTGAGTATGTTGGATATTCTGTTGGTAATCCCGAGTACTCAGTCTGCGCATTGCGTTGGTCAGTTGTTTTATGGGGCGTGATATCTGAGTAAATGACAGGTAGGCCGAGAGGCCGATGACGGTCACCAGAGCCAGGCTAAAGAGCAGCGTTGTATTGAATAGAGTGTTGCGGGTTGTCATATCAAGAGTTTGTGAAGCCCTCTGAAAACGCGTGATAGTGGCTTCTTTGAGGTCGTCCATGTCTTGACGCATCGCGTTGAGTTGCGGGTCAAACTCTTCATGAATGATATTAAGAGCCTTATCGCCTCGCCAGCGGGCGGCGGAGTTAATAATTGCGTCAGCCAGCGCAAAAACTATCT
Source organism: Marinobacter salexigens (assembly GCF_018860765.1). GTDB lineage: Bacteria > Pseudomonadota > Gammaproteobacteria > Pseudomonadales > Oleiphilaceae > Marinobacter > Marinobacter salexigens_A. The sequence goes on along the minus strand of NZ_JAHKPV010000019.1, from coordinate 214,625 downwards.
CTTTCTGTTGCTGAATTGCGTCGAGTTTTGAATTTCCCTCATCAAGCAGTGGTGCAATGCGTGTGATTTTATCATCGAGCTGGATCTGAAGATTCTTGAGCTTTTCCTGTGTTGCCCGCATCTTTGCCACTTCCTGTTCGGTCAGAACAGAGAGTACAAGTTTGCTGGAATCGCTCAGGTCCAGTAGGGCCTTGTTGATCAAAAGTGAGGCCTGAGCATCTCTGTTCAACAGAGCACGGTAGTTGTGATTCACGTCGTACAGATTAGTCATGGAATAGAACGTGATGCTGACAGCCAGAGCGCCTAAAAGGAGAACCAGCATAACGATTTTGCTGGTCAGTTTAAGATTACTGAACAGATGCATTGGCTTTCCTATGGGCGAGGTGCTTGAGAAATGATTTGAGCAAGGCGGCTTACCGCCTGGCTGTTGCTTATGTGGCCCATAAGGTGATCACTGATAACTTTGTAAAGAGCATTTTTGACAGGCCCGGGGTTGGCGTTTCCCATTGCAATCGATCCCAACATCGCTCTTCGCATATTGGCGGCACGCATGTCGTTGATAGCTTGCTGACCACATTGGTTAAAGTCCGCTCGAGGCACGTCCACCCGCGCGGGCGCAGCGCCGGTAGCGATGTTGAGATCTCGTTGCAACTCAACGTCCATAAGTGTCTTAACAAATGTGTTTCTTGTTTCAGGTTCGACGACATGGTCTTTGAATAGGATGTACTGATCACTATTGAACAGTACTAATCCCTGAGTATCAGGAAAGCGATAACAGTCGTAGTCACGACCAGGGACAAGCCCACTGGCGTTAAACTCACCGTCAACCCAGCTTCCCTGAACCTGCAGCAAGGCCTGTCCTGACAGTACAAGTTCGGTGGCCTGATTCCAGTTGCGAGTGATTGCCCCCGCGTCCAGAAAGTTTCGTAACATGCTCATGCGTTGAAATATCTGATCTATGATCTTCATGTCGAGTGCAGTAGGGTCCAGATCCAGAAATACTCGCCGATAGAACTCTGCCCCCCCGGCCCCAGCGGCCACCGATTCAAATAGCAAGGTATGCTCCCAAGCCTCTCTGCCAATTGCGATTGGGATCAGTCCGCTGGCTTTGGCTGTATTGAGCATATTAATCAGATCTGGCCAGGTGTCCGGCTGCTTCAGGCCCAAGCGTGTTAGTTGTGCATGATTCACCCAGAGCCAATTGGTGGAATGCGTGTTTATAGGCACACCCACCCAGTGTCCCTGATATTTCGAAAGGTGCTGGATAGCGAATGGGATGACTTCATCCCACTGGTATTCCTCGGCGATATTATCAAGGTTCAATAGCTTGCCTTGGCGGGCCCAGTCGCGAATATCATAGCCAATAGCCTGTGATGCCATGGGCGGATTTCCAGAAGCTACTCGCTTGCGCAACTCGTCGCTGAATCGATAGGTGCCGCTTCCGGCAACGGCCTCGGCGTGCCAGCCAAGACCCTGCTTTTCTATATAGCGCTGAATAATACCAATGCTATTTTCCTCACCCTCGGAAACCCACCAGTGAAGAATGTCGACAGTATTGTTTGCAGAGGGGTGTGCTGCCGCTGTTGCACAAAGCAGAAAGCAGCAGATAAAAGCAATTGAGCGCGGTTGGGGCATTACGGGACCCATGGGGTGGCTGGTAATCGTCTTTGATTTTGAAGTGTTTGACTCAGATCTACAAATTTTACGTGGTCTGCCTTCAGTCAACCGTTCTTAGAAACAACTTGTTCGTCCGCTCAGGCAAAGCTCTCTGATTTGTATCATTTTACTTGACGGGTACTGCTGTAGCTGCTTAGCCGCCGTTGGCGTGTGCGATGGGTTTTGCTTTTACCTTTGCTCAAGCGGAAGTTCAGCTCGTTGGCTGCAACTCAGTGTTCGTTTTTCTGGTATATTCGCGCCTTCGTTTGGCAGGTTACTATTTCGTAATGCAGTGTTAAGCTGCCGTTTTTTGTGCCTGAAGCGTCGGTACAGAGCATCTAATGACCAGGAAATTCTGTTATGTCTAGTTCGGAAATTATGCAGCGCTTTGTGCGCCTGTTAGTCAGTTTGAGCTTTATGTGCTCAATGATGTTGCCTGCACTGGTTCATGCCGATATAGGAGTGAGTAAAACTCGAGCTGCCGGCTACTCTGGCACCAAGTATGTTGGTGATATTGATGCTTTCCGAATAAGGCTAACTAATAACGATGCAAACGACTCCATAACAGCGGTCAGTTTCACTGACAACATGCCTCCCGGTTTTCGAGTGGCAGGCGCTGGACTTGTATCAACGGACTGTGAGGACGGAGCAGGTAATCCTGTTGGCTTTGCCGGAACGGTAACCGCGCCTTTGGGTAGCAACACGTTCGCGCTAGCTGGAGGTGTGATACCGCCCCGCAATGGAGGCGGCGTGGCAGGTTATTGCGAACTCACTGTAGAGGTAACGTCGACCACAGCAGGAACCGGTACCAACGAGTTGCCCGTTGGAAGCGTTACTGGTACTCGGAATGGGTCGAACGTAAGTAATGTGGATCCAGCGGTTCAATCGTTAAACTTTCTGGCGCTGGATCTGCCGACGATTGACAAGAGTTTTAGTAATAGTGAAATCGTGAAAGCCGAAGAGCCAACGCGCCTAACGATCACTATTTCTAACAACGCATCCCAGCCCTTGCCGCTGAATAACGTTGGAGATAGTCCCGCTTTTGCCATCCGTGACCGGCTCAGTGATTACGGACTTCGTGTGGCTGCAACGCCCGACACCCAGATCGCCTGTGGATCTAATCCTCCTGCTTTTGCTCCAGTCGCCGGAGCCGGCACTGTCGTCGCCACGGGCGGCATTGTGGCAGCAAACAGCTCTTGTCAGTTGAGCGTTATGGTCGTTGCTGATGGCGTTAACAATGCTTACTCAACTGGTATTACCAATGTCATTGACCGCAACGTCGACTTCGGTAACAAGCGTGGCCTTACGCCATCATCGAATGCTAGTGCCAGTCTGAGTGTCACTGCTCCTTTACGCGTTAGCAAGAGCTTCACACCTGCGACAATCTCCGCAAATCAGGAATCTACGTTACTTATTCGCCTGACCAACGCCAGCCCGCTGACTGTTATGCAATTAGGCGCTTTTTCTGACGATATCGACGGAGCGGCAAGCAATCTGCAAATCTCTTCCCCTCCCACAGCCACTTGTACTGGAGGATCAAGCCTTTCTGGGCTGGCCGGTCAGGGTAGTCAGAATCTCACGTTCACTAGTGGGACCTTAGAACCGAATACTAACTGTCAGATAACCGTTCCCTACACCGCAACGCTGGATGCAGCAGGTACGGCGCAGACCTTTACCAATACTATTCCTGCAGGAAGCGTTGCAGTTACCAGTCCTGCTGGTGTTTTCAGTCAGCAGGCCGTGGCGTCGGTGAACGTGGCGGACCGATTTCGCGTCGAGAAGAGCCGCAGCCCTTCGGTTGTAGCGCCCGGCAACCCGGTACGCTTTGATGTGTCAGTCAGAAATTTCAGTATTCAGCCGCAGACGGTTACGGTTACTGACAACCTGCCTGCGGGGATGCAACTGCTAGGTGTCGCTGAGTCGTATCCGGCCCCTGCGTTAAGTGGGACGAGCTGTTCCAATCTTAATGTTGCTGGGACCCCGGAAGTTCCAACCTTTACTTTTAATATGCCAGCGGGATCTGACGGTTCTCCAGCCGCTTGTTCGGTGCGTTTTTGGGCCATGGCGCCTGAGGGTGCTCCTGCGGGCGCTACGATTATAAATGAGATTGGTAGTGGTGATGTATGCGGCGGAGGTATCTGCAGTGACACCTCAGCCAGTGCTGGCTTTGATATAAGCAGTTCCACGTTGGCGGTCGAGAAAGTGTTTGATGCGGCCGACAAACCTGAGGGCACGCCAGCTACGATGACACTGTCTTTGGTGAACTGGTCGGCGCAGCCGATCACAGGCGTTACGCTGACTGATAGTTTGCCAATAGGTAACAACGGTACTCAAATGCGGGTGGCTTCACCCAATAACGCGTCGAACACGTGTGGCGGGGTTATTAGTGCGTTGCCAGATAGCGATGAGGTTGTGCTGTCCGGAGCGACGGTGCCAGCCCGCTCTGGCCTTGGTGTTGGTGCGGCTGGGCGCTGCACATTGACTGTTAACGTGTCGGGTGCTGCTGGATCATACGTAAATAGCTTGCCGCCAGGCGCTGCCACGGGAACCGAAGTGCTCGCGGATGGGGTCACTACTCGCACCACGGAAAGTTCCGGTCCTGTCAATCGTAGTATTAATTTCTTGTCCGCCCTAAGCGGCAGCAAATCATTTTTCCCAAATACCATACAGGCCGGTGGGCGTTCAACTGTCACTATTCGGTTGGAAAATAGCTTGCCGGGTGTGTTATCAGACGTCAGCCTCACAGATAACCTGCCAGTTGGCATGCTGGTTGCCGATCCGTCAAACGCTTATTCAACCTGCGCCGGTACGCCCGTCATCAATGCGCAGCCTGGAGCGGGTACAGTCGGTCTTAGTGGCGCTCAAATTGCAACCGGAAGCTGCGACCTACTATTCGATGTGACGGCAACCGGAGGTAGCAACTGGGTTAATACCATCGCAGCGGGTCAGTTGACCGCTGCAGGTGGTGTCCAGAATGTCGGGCCGTTCAGTGCAACGTTGCAAAATGCTGCGGGCGGCGGCCTTACGGTGTCGTTAAATCATGCGAGCGCTAGCCTGTCGGCACCCGGAGCTGCTACTCAGCTTACCATCACGCTTTTCAATAACGGCACCTTGGATCTCACGAACTTGAACCTGCCAAGCTATTTTACCGATACCGGCTTGGCCTCGGGTAACTTGACAGGAGAGCTGATTGCAAGCTCTCCGAATGCATCGACTACCTGCGCCGATGGCGTTGTTAGCGTAGCGCCGGGTTCGACTGAGTTGAGTCTGACGGGGGCTAGCCTGGCCACAGGGCAGAGCTGTGATGTAATCGTTGATGTGACAATGGACACCACCGGTACCGTCACCGCGACTATTCCGGCTGGCGGAATCACAACTGCACAGGGCATTACCAACGCCGACCCTGCCTTGAGCAGCCTCCAAACCAGCGCTGGGTTGGGTGTAGTTAAGGACTTCAACCCGCAGGTTGTGAGCCCCGGGGAGCGTTCTCGCCTTCGCATCACCTTATATAATCCCACGACGCAAGTTGTCAGAAACCTTGCGCTCGTCGATGATTTTCCAAGTGGGTTGGTGGTCGCTTCTCCGCCGAACGTCTTGAGCACGTGCCAAGGTAGTTTGAATAGCACCACAGACCAGTTCTCTATCACTGGGGGTGAGATTGCTGCTGGGACATCGACAGGCCCGGCCAGTTGTTATCTGGAAATCGATGTTGTTGCAGCGAATCAAGGTGATTATGACAATTTAATTCCAGCGGGTGATGTAACTGGCCAGATCGGTGGCAGCCCTGTTAGTAATAATGATCCAGCTCAGGGCACTTTGCGGGCAAGGTCTGGCTTGGAAGTGCATAAGGCGATTGAAACCTTAACGCTTGATGCTGGCAATCCTGCTGGATTTAGTACAGGCATTGCACAAGGTTCGGCCAGCACTCCTTATCGCCTCAGCATTCGTGTCAGAAATCCAAACAATATTGCTCTAAACGGGCTGGCTTTTACGGACAACCTACCAAGCGGTTTAGTTATTGCCCAGACGCCAAATGCCGCAAACACCTGCTCGGGTAGCGTAACCGTAACGCCCTCAGGACAGACAGTGCGCCTGACCGGCGGAGTGATTTTAGCCAATACTGACTGTACTGTGAGCGTAGATGTTCTAAGCAATGTCGCGGGCACTTATACCAATACACTGCCCACTGGCGCGATCAGAACCACTGAGGGCGTCACCAACTCGGAGGCTACGCGTGCGCGCATCGTTATTTCCTCGCCTCCAACCGTCGCAAAACAGTTTGAGCCAGCGGTTATTGCGCAAAATGGCATTTCTCGGCTGACTATTTACGTCAACAACCCCAACGATAGCGCTATGACGTTGGCGTCAGACCTCACAGACACTCTTCCCGTTTCACCAGGCCCTGTTGTAGTGGCAACATCGCCAAACATTGGCGGCACGTGCACTGCTGCCAATATTACCGCTGTTGCTGGGGCTGCCACGGTAGCGCTTGCTAACGGCACTGTGGTGCCCTCAGGTGGCTGCACCATTGAGGTCGATGTGACGGCTTCTGCATCCGGCGAGCACACTAACATCATTGATGCTGGCGCTTTGGAGACTGATTTAGGGAACAACGCTCAACCGGCATATGCATCGTTGGCAGTGAGCACTCTGGGTTATGTTTCGGGCCGTGTGTATCTGGACAACAATTTGACGGACGGGCAGGTTTACGTTCCGGGCGTCGACGATCCGCTAATTGGTGTGGCTATAGAGTTGCGCAATGGCAGTGATTGCACCGGCGCTCTGGTCAGTGGTATTCCAACCCTTCAGAACCCCGTGCAAACTTCAGGGTCTGGTAATTATCTTTTCAGCGGGCTGCCTGCCGGAACCTATTCCGTGTGCCAAAACGAGCAACCGACTGGCTCGCTTAACGCCGATCCGATTGCCGGTAGTATCAACACCCTCAACGGCAGCACGGGCGTACCGGGCGTGGCGTTTAACCCCGCTTCGGGATCACCTTTCAGCCAGATTACCGGTATTGTTCTTGGTGCTAACGGCTCCGGCGAAGTTAGCGGCTCAGTAAACAACTTGTTCCCCGAAGTTGCGCCTTCGCGCCTTGGCGGTACTGTTTATATCGATCTGGATAACGACGGCGTGCGTCAGGGCAGTGAAACAGGGCTTCCGGGGGTTGCAGTGAACCTGTCGGGCACTGATTGGCAGGGCCGTACGATTACCCGTGCGACCACTACTAATAGCAACGGCGACTACGTGTTCGAGGATTTGCCGCCTGGTGAATATACCGTAACGGAGCCAAGTCAGCCTGCTGGTACTGCCAACGGTATCACCAGCGCTGGTACAACCGGTGGTAACCCGTCCGCTGTTAACGTGCTACCCAGCAATATACAAAACATAGTCCTTGCGCCAGCCACCAGTTTGGAAGATCTCAATTTTGGCGAGCTAGCCACAGGGCGCAGTATTTTTGGTCGCGTCTTTCATGACAGAGACAAAAATGGCGTTTTTGATGGTAGCGATAGGGGGCTTTCTGGGCAGTTGATTGTGCTGTCGGGTGTCGATATAAGCGGTAACCTTGTCAATGTTAACCGAGTCACTAACGATGACGGCACCTACGCGTTCACTGATTTGCCGCCGGGAGAGTATGACGTTACCCAGCCTAATCAGCCGAGCGGGTACCGCAATGGTGAAACGTTGGCTGGATCTGCCGGGGGGGTAGCAACGCTTCCGGAGGTTCTCCCGAGTGCTATATCTCAGATTGATCTAACAGTCACACGCATTTCAGTTGGTAACGATTTTGGTGAAATAGCTATCCCAGCACCTCCCGGACGCACCGTTACGGGAAGGGTATTCCACGATCTGGATAAAAATGATCTTTTTGACGGAGCTGATACCGGCTTGGGCGGTCAGCTCATCGTGCTTGTAGGCAGGGATTTAAGCAATAACGTGGTTAGGGAAACCACGACCACCAGTACTGATGGCACTTATGCATTTTATAACCTGCCGCCTGGTATCTATGGAGTAACCCAGCCAAATCAACCATCAGGGTTGATGAATGGGTCTACTGTGCCGGGCACCGCAGGAGGAAATGCAACGGCGCAGACAACAACGCCAAGTGCTATTTTTAGCATCGATTTAAGAAGCACTCTGGACTCCCATGAAAACAACTTTGCCGAGTGGAGTGGTCTGGCGGGGGATACGCGAACCATCTCTGGTCGCATCTTTCATGACCGTAACATCAATGACCTGTTTGACGGCGATGACAATGGCCTGAGTGGACAGCGTGTACTGCTTTCGGGTGTCGATATCGATGGCAACCCAGTGAGCGCCAGTGTCGTTACCAACAGCGACGGCACCTACATGTTTGCGGAGTTGCCGCCGGGCGTCTATCACGTGACCCAGCCTGATCAGCCTGATGGCTTGTTGAACGGAGAAACAATAGCTGGCACTGCAGGTGGTCAGGCCACGCCAGTGGAGGTTGTCCCCAGTGCGATCTCTGGAATCGATGTGACCACTGTGCTTGATTCAGAAAACAACGATTTTGCGGAATGGACAATCCCGTCGCTATCTGGGCGAGTTTGGCGAGATACCAACCACGATGATGTGTACGACCCGGGTGAAATTTCGATACCTGGCTGGACTGTCGAGCTTTGGCGTAACGGCGTCAAACTTGCCGAAATGCTTACCGACACTGATGGGGGGTATGAATTCAGCAACCTGACACCTGGCGGTGGTTATGAAGTGCGTTTCCGAGAACCCAGCAGCGGTAGTTATTTTGGTCGGCCTGTACCCAATGAATCGGGGGCAGAGTTTAGCGTGGGTGTGGTTGGTCCAGGCAACCCTGTCGGGGCCGATAATACAACTGGCTCGTTGAGCGAGATGACGATCCCCGGAGGGAGGAACATTCGCGAGCACAGCTTGCCGTTAGATCCTGCAGGGATAGTTTACGATGCAGTTAGCCGCTTGCCGGTACCCGGTGCCACTGTCACCATTAGTGGTCCTTCTGGCTTCTCCGCCGCCGACGTGTTGGGCGGATCCACCAACCATGTCACTGGTAGTGACGGTTTCTATCAGTTTCTGTTGTTGGATACCGCGCCGTCTGGAACCTATACGCTTACTGTAACGCCCCCTTCAGGGTATCTACCTGCGCCTTCGCAGCTAATAGAGGAGTGTAACAACACGCTTACGGTAGGCGCTGTTCCAGATCCTGCCTTGGTTCAAAGCAGCAATCAGCCTCCAAGCGAGTTGTCACCAATACACGATCCGCTGGGTTGTCCCACTGGCTCTGCAAGTTTAACCACCGGTGCGAACAGTACCCAGTACTTCACAAGCTTTGAGTTCGACGGCAGTTCAGCTGATGTGGTGAACAATCACCTGCCGGTTGATCCGATCTCCAACGGCGCCATTTTTATGACCAAAACAACGCCCAAAATCAGCGTTAACCGTGGCGAGCTGGTGCCATACGTGCTTACTGCAACGAACACGCTCACTATGAACTTGCCGGATATTACAATAGCGGATCAGATTCCTTCTGGCTTTCAATACGTTAGCGGTTCGGCCCGTATTGATGGTGTTCCGGTTGAGCCGGTTGTTCAGGGTAAGCTTCTGCAATGGCCGGAGCAGAACTTGATCGGTGGTCAGACCCTTACAGTCCAATTGCTTCTAGTTGTGGGTTCGGGTGTTGGATTTGATGATTATGTAAATCAGGGCTGGGCTTCTAGCGAGTTGGCGTCCCAACGGTTATCCAATGTTGCTACAGCAACTGTCCGGGTTACACCTGACCCGACCTTCGATTGCAGCGACATTATTGGCACCGTATACGACGACGAAAATCGCAATGGATATCAAGATTCCGGAGAGAGCGGCTTGCCTGGTGTTCGTCTGGCAACAACGCATGGTTGGCTCGTAACGTCGGATGAGTTTGGCCGTTACCACGTTGCGTGTGCTGATGTACCAAGTGAGATGCGTGGTTCGAATTTCATCATAAAGGTGGATGAACGCACCCTGCCAAGCGGTTATCGCATCATGACCGAGAACCCACGGGTTGTTCGCATTACACAGGGTCGAATAACCAAAGCCAATTTCGGTGCCAGCATCCACCGAGTCATCCGCCTCGACCTGAGCAGCGAAGCCTTTAACTCTGATAACGAGTTGAGCCCCACTTACCAGAAACGCATGCATGAAGTATTGGACCTTCTGCACGCAGAGCCTTCAATTCTCCGCATTGCTTATCGGATGCCAATGGATTCATCGGTCGATCAGGCGCATGAGCGTATCGGGTACGCCCGCGACTGGATAACAGAACGTTGGGAGCCAAGAGATTGTTGCTATGACCTGCAACTTGAAGAAGAAATTGTTCCGGCGACTGACAGTGTAGAGGTGATCCGATGAAAGCTTGCAAATGGATGAAGTGCGCTGTTGCAACGCTAACGTTTTTGTCTTCGGCAGTCATAGCAGATGACTCGCCACAGCAATGTAGCGCAGATAATGGATGTGGTTTACAGGGGCCGCGTGGAGCCATGCAGGATAACTCGTTTGTCCAGCGACGCCCCCTTGCGATTGGTGGGTTGCCGGCTTTACCTGAAGACTCTGAGCGTGAACTACCTCGCGAGCACTTGGTTTTGTGGCAACTGCCGGGTGATGTTCTGGCGGAGCGTGCACAGGTACTTGGCTTAAACGGTGAACAGATCAGCTCAGTATCGCTTGATTCAGATTTACCCGTGGTACGTTTTGAGTCTGGGCGTTCGTTTATCCCTGAACAAGATAGCGAAGCGCTGCAGGAGTTGCTTGACCGCCTCAATGGGAAGCGAAACTTGCGCATGCGTTTTATTGGTCATACTGACCCACAAAAATTATCACAGCGTGCAAAGGCGTTGTATGTCGATAACTACGACCTAGGGATGCAAAGAGCAAAGGAGGTAGGTCGTCTGTTCACACAACGCCTCAATCTTGGGGCCGATCAGCTTGAGTTTCAAAGTCGTGGCCCAGATGCGCCATTGGTTAGTAACGACACACCGGCCGGTATGATGTTAAACCGCCGCGTAGAAATAGAAATCTGGTATGACATTGCCGCGCCAAAATCTGTGACAGCGCCGGTGCCATTGGCTTGTTCGCCTGGATCTGTCGCAGCTGACGACGTTGTACCGTTTCGCATTAGTCTGGATGGCCAGCAGCAGGAAATGTCGAGCCAGTCAGGTAGTGCCGATACGCAGCGTTGTGTCGATGTCGCCTTGGCTCGAGATTTATTGCAGGTGCGCTACGACAACCTATCTGCAAAACCGCGATTGAACATTGCTACTGGACCGCGTGTGGCGCACGTCGGAGAACCTTTGAAGTTCCGGGGCTATAGCAATTATTTGCATTGGATAGAGCGCGCAGAGGTTCTGATTGTGGGCCGCAGAGGCACGTTTTTACCCAATGATGTGTTGGCGACGATAACACTCGATGAGCAGTTAGAAGGGGAGTGGGTACCAACGGATGAGCTTCCTGCCAGCGTTTACTATCAATTACGGGTATACGATGCCAAAGGCAGGTTTGACGAAACGAGTCTCCAGCCTCTGAATCTGTCGCGATCTCCGGCAACGGGAGAAGAGGCTGCCGATGTGGGAGGTGACTTGTTGGCAGGGTTTGGCGAAAACCGCTTGCAGCGCCACCGCATTCCAGTCGCTGGCGGCACGATTACGGTCAATGGCAAGGAGGTCCGGCCGAATCAAAAAGTTTATGTTCTGGGGCGCCCTGTTCCGGTAGATCGCAATGGTCGTTTTGCGAGCAGTCAAATTATCCCCCGTGGCCTGCACAGTGTAGAAGTTGCTGTGCTGGGCGATGATGGTAAAGGGCGAATATATCGACGCGATCTGCGCCTACCCGGCCAAGACTGGTTTACCGTAGCCATTGCTGACATTACTGTAGGGCAACAGAACACCACAGGACCTGCCCGTTTGGTAACGGGTGAAGATCGTTATTATGACGACAAGCTCTATATTGATGGCCGTCTGGCGTTCTACACCAAGGGTAAGATCGACGACACGTACACGGTAACCGCGAGTGTAGATACTACAGAGGAGTCGTTTAGCAGCATTCTAAGCAATTTCAATGACAAGAATCCGCGGGAATTCCTCCGAAGGATGGACGGAAATCAGGGTTGGGCGACGTTTGGCGACGATTCAACTCTGGTAGAAGATGCACCCACACGAGGCAAGTTTTATATCAAGTTAGAAGATGTTAAATCCCATGCCCTGTGGGGTAATTTCCGGGAAGAGATCCGTGAGACAGAGCTCAGCCAGATTGATCGCAGTCTTTACGGCGCTCAGTTTAGATTCAACAGTGATGAATACACGGCCTTTGGCGAGCGTCGTTTGCAGTTCGAAGGGTTTGCGGCAGAGCCGGGTACTGCGTCGGCACGTGAGGAGTTTCGGGGAACCGGAGGTTCACTGTACTTCCTACGGCATCAGGATCTGACCGAAGGCAGTGAGCGGGTGCGTGTTGAGGTACGGGACAAAGACTCTAATTTGGTGTTGCATGCACAGGATTTGGTCTCCGGTATTGACTACGATGTTAATGCCTTGCAGGGGCGCATTATCCTAGCTCAACCGCTTTCCAGCACTTCAGATAGCAGCATGCTAGTGCGGTCAAGCGGCGGCCTTAGTGGTAATGCTGTCTATCTGGTTGTCGGCTATGAATACTCACCTGGATTAGGTGAGCTAGATGATCTGGCGGTTGGGGGACGTATTTCCTTCTGGGCTGCAGACTGGATGCGCATTGGTGCGACAGGTAGCCGTCAGGAGCAGACCGGGAGCGATACTCAGGAGTTGGCCGGTGTTGATCTGTTGCTACGCCATAGCGAAAACAGCTGGATCAAGCTCGAATCGGCACAGAGCACTGGCGATGGCTTCGAGCAGTTATCCTCTTTTGATGGTGGTTTTGGCTTCAGCAGCAGTGTAGTAGGCACTGACTCAGACGCCCGTGCGCATCGTGTGGAAACAGCATTTGCCTTGCGTGACCTTGGAAGCAATAACGAGGGCACTGGTACCTTATATTTAGAGCTTCGAGACGCTGGCTTTTCTGCGCCTGGCCGGCTAACGAGTCTTGATACCGAGCAAGTGGGCGGTAGCTTTGCGGCGCCGCTGACTGAGCAGACCCAAGTGATTGTTAAAGCCGATGAGCTGGATGAGCAAGGAGGCGTCTTAAAACGCGCTGCTGAGGCTGCTATTGCACATGATCTCAATGAGAGCTGGCAGCTGTCCGCAGGTGTTCGCAACGAGGATCAGGAGACACAGCTAGGAACAAACGATGGACGGCGTAACGATCTGTTGGTTCAAGCGGAATATAGTGATGAGGACGACTGGTCTGTTTATGGTTTCACGCAGGGCACGCTTGATCGCAGCGGTAGCCGCTCCGCGAATAACAGAGGCGGTTTAGGCGGGAGTTACCGAATCAACCCCCGCGCTTTGGTAAGCGGTGAGATCTCCGACGGCAATCTGGGTGTGGGTGGCAAAGCGGGCGTTAACTACGATGCCTCTGACCGCACCAATCTTTATCTCAATTATGAGCTAGATAACGATCGCACTGACAACGGGTTGGGCGGTAGAGCCAGTCAAATCGTCACGGGTGCGCGCTCGCGCTGGACAGATACTGTGAGTGTTTTTGCGGAGCAGCGCTATCAGGATGCAACTGAGCAGAGTGGCCTGATTCAGGCCTATGGTCTGGATTTTGCACCCAATGACGATTGGAGCTACGGTCTTAATACCGAGTTTGGAACGATTAACAGTGAGTCGGGTGATGAGCTTAGACGGCGCGCTGTTGGCGGTAAGGTTGGGTATAGCGGCGATTGGCTGCGCTATGCGGGTGCGCTTGAATATCGTGAAGATAAAAGCGATGCCGAAACTCGTGATGTCTGGCTGATGCGCAATAATCTTAGCTACAAAATCAACCCAGATTGGCGTTTTATTAGTAAGTTGGATTTTTCGATTGGTAACTCAACCAGAGGTGACTTCTTCGATGGAAACTTTGTTGAAGGGTCTGTCGGTTATGCCTACCGCCCTGTATTCAACGATCGGCTTAATCTGTTAGCCAAGTACACTTATCTTTCTGATTTGGCCCCGCCGGACCAGCTGAGCAGCACGACGAGTAGAGCTATTGATTACTCCCAGCGCAGTCATGTCGCTGCGATAGATGCAATATACGACCTGACAGAGCGCTGGAGCATTGGTGGCAAGTACGCTTACCGCCTTGGCGAGCTGCGGATGAGCCGCGACAACTCAACTGACTGGTTCGATAGTCGTGGTCAACTTGCAGCGGTTCGGATCGATTGGCATGTGACGCATAAGTGGGATCTGATGACAGAGGTTCGCAGGCGTGATGAATTAACCGCAGACGATAGCCGAAAAGGAGCTCTGGTGGGTGTGTACCGTCATTTTGGTCATCATCTCAAAGCGGGTTTGGGTTATAACTTCAGTGATTTCAGTGATGACCTGACAGATATGTCGTTCAAAAGTCGCGGCTGGTTTATTAACGCCGTTGGTATGTACTAGTTGGTATGTACTAATCGTATTCCTGCCGCTGAATTTCGGCGGCAGGACCTCTAAAATTTCTAGCTAGAATAAAGGCATACGCTCAGGAAGGGCATTGTTTATATTGGGGTTTTGAATGGCGAACTAACAAGCACAGCGATTATAAAAGCCCTCAATGCGTGACAACGCGTTATCTACTGCTCTGGAATAGCCTTTTTTGTTGAGGTAATAGCTGAACTGCACGCTTACCCGGTAGCCAGTCTGAAAGGGGCGACACTCCACAACGCGGGCACAAACCTTCGATTCATTAATGTACTTGCCCTCAAAATCCATATGTAAGCGTGTGCCGGGCTCTAGAGGCCGTGGACATAGCAAGGCCATTCCATAGCGGTTCAGGTCAAGACAGGTAGCCTGAAAAGGCTGCTTATTTTTGATGAAAAAACCGCGCTCCCTAATCTGTACTCTCAGACAGGCGGCAGGGTAGCGACCTTTGATTCGACGATCTTCGGAAACACTCATAATAAGTCGTCATCCGTTGCATATTTTGTAGTTTTTATGGCCGTCTCTAAGACTAAAGAATAATAGCCGCAAGATGAAGTGTCATGGCCTAAAAATTTGAGAACAGCCATAAAACAAAAAGCGTAAGCTTGGTCACACGATGGCAGTTCCGAGGTGTTTGCCACAATTCTCTCTCCTGAGCGCGACAGACCGGTTCACAGAACCTACAATGACCGGTCAATGAGTCAACCGTTAGGACCCAACCTTGAAGTCACTGTCTCTGCATCAGCTTTATAAAGCCTGCGTTCTGAAAGAACTGCCGTTCAAATCCACCAGACAACTGGAGCCGTTGGCAGAAATAGTTGGCCAAAACCGTGCTCAGGAAGCTGTACGCTTTGCGTTGGCCATGCCCCATGGCGGTTATAACGTGTATGCCGTGGGTCGAAATGGTTTGGGTAAACGCACCATGATGTTGCGCTATCTTGAGCACCATGTGGATACCGAGCAGCAAAGTCACGATTGGTGCTATGTCGCGGATTTTGAGGAGCCGCGAGTTCCCAAGCTTCTCCAGTTGCCTGCCGGAAAGGGCTTGCGGCTAAAGCAAGACATGGAAAAGCTCATGAGTCGGCTGGTGAAAGTTATTCCCCAAACCTTCGACAGCGACAGCTTTCTTGAGCGTTCGGAGCAGTTGAAAGAAGAATACGGCAAGAAGCAGGAAGACGAGCTTGAGAAAGTGGCCGCTCAGGCCCGCCGTAAGAAAGTCAGCCTGACCATTACAACACCTGGCGGTTACCGCCTTGTGGCGATGAAAGGTGACAAGCCGCATACCGCAGAGACGTTTAAAGAGTTGACGGATGCACAACGCGATAAGTTTGAAGACTCCATCAACAAGCTTGAGAAAAAACTTCGCCAAGCGCTGCGTAAACTGGCGGACTGGGAGCAGGAGTATGCAGATAAACAGCAAGCGCTAAACAAAGAAACTCTGGAAGGCATATCCGGCCATCAAATTGATGAGCTGATTGAGAACTACAAAGGCCTTCCGGATGTGGTTGCTTACTTCGAAGCGGTGCGGGCAGATTTGGTTGAGAATCTCGAGATTTTCCTCGACGATAACGAAGAGCAGGCTGCCATCGCCTATGCGTCGTTGGATAAAAAAATGCCGCGGCGCTATCTCGTGAATGTCGTGGTGCACCAGAAAACCAACGAAGTACCCATGGTGGTGGAGGATAATCCAACGTATCACAACCTTTTCGGGTACGTTGAGAATGTTACCTACAAGGGCACCGTATTTACCGACTTTTCTCTAATCCGGGCAGGCAGTCTGCACCGGGCTAATGGCGGCTACCTGCTGATGGATGCCATCAAGGTGCTAGAGCAGCCCTTCGTGTGGGATGGGCTCAAGCGGGCACTGCGTTCCAAGTCTATCCAGATTAACTCTCTTGAGCGTGAGCTTACGCTCTCAGGTACTATCTCCATAGAGCCGCAAGCTGTGCCGCTTGATGTGAAACTTGTGCTATTCGGTGACCGTGAAACCTGGATGTTGTTGCAGGACTATGATCCCGAGTTTGCAGAACTGTTCCGGGTGACGGCAGATTTTGAGAACGAGATGTTCCGCTCCGAAGACAGTCAGGTTACCTATGCAAAGTTTATTGCCAGTGTAGTGAAAGAAAAAAACCTGCTGCACTGCACCAATAAAGCTGTGGCGCGAATTATTGAATACAGTGCCCGCATGGCCGAGCATCAAGACAGACTCTCCCTGCATGCCGCCAACATCGCCAACCTGCTCCGGGAGTCGGATTTTTGGGCCAGGCAGGCAAATGCCAAGCTCATTCAGGACATTCATGTGGAAAGGGCTCTGGAGAGCGCCAAATACCGCAGTAGCCGTATTCGTGATCAGTTTTACGATTCGATCCGCGATGGCTCTACACTGGTGTCAACCCAAGGCTCGGTTGTTGGTCAGGTGAATGCGCTTTCTGTGCTCTCTACTGGCGGGTTTGAATTTGGCTTGTCCAATCGCGTAACCGCGACTTGCTATTATGGAGACGGCGGCATTATAGACATTGAACGCGATGTAAAACTGGGCGGCAATATTCACTCCAAGGGTGTGATGATTTTAAGTTCTTGGCTTGCCTCGCACTTTGCCGTCACAGATCCTATGCACCTGTCAGCTAGCTTGACCTTTGAGCAAAACTATGGGGAGGTAGACGGCGATAGTGCTTCATTGGCGGAGCTCTGTGCGTTGATATCCTCGCTATCCCAAATCCCGGTGCGTCAGGAGTTGGCCATTACCGGTTCCGTCAACCAATTTGGTGAAGTGCAGCCGATTGGAGGGGTGAATGAAAAAGTCGAGGGTTTTTTTGCGACTTGTCAGCTTAAGGATGGACTCACCGGAACTCAGGGCGTGATCGTGCCAGCCAACAACGTGCAGAACCTGATGTTAGACAGCGAGGTGGTGCAGGCTGTTCGGGACAAGCGCTTTGCTGTGTACTCTGTTTCAAGTGTTGAGGATGCGGTAACGCTGCTGTTGGGCAAGCCAGCAGGTAAGGCAGACAACAAAGGCAACTATCCGAAACAAAGTGTTTTTGGCATTATCCAGCAACGGCTTGAGCAAATGCGCGAGCACGAGCGTCAGGAACATGCCCGGGACGATCAGAAAGATCCGTCAATCCATTGACCGGTCGGCATAATAAAATAGACAGGAGAAGACACCCCCATGACTGATATCCAGCAAACTGTATACGTGGTCGAGGACGACGAAGCCGTTCGTGATTCACTGGAACTGTTACTGAAATCTGATGGTAAGCCGGTCAAAACCTATGAAAACGCTGCGGTATTCCTTAAGGAATACTCCGAAAAAATGGCAGGATGCATCGTGTTGGATATCCGCATGCCGGGTATGGATGGCATGGAACTGCAAAAAAAGCTGAACGATAAGCACTCGATTCTGCCCATTATTTTTGTGACCGGTCATGGCGATGTGCCCATGGCGGTTGATGCCATGAAAGAAGGGGCCGTGGACTTTATCCAGAAGCCTTATCGCGAAGAAGCGCTGCTTGAGAAGATTGAAGCGGCTCTGGAACAAGATCTTGAACAGCGCAAAACGTTGGATGAGAAGCAGGAGATCATCCGCAGGGTTAAAAGCCTAACGCCTCGGGAGCATGAGATCATGGATCGTATGATCGAAGGTCAGGCGAACAAGGTAATTGCTATCGAGCTGGAAATCAGCCAGCGCACGGTAGAGATTCACCGTTCCCGGGTGATGCATAAAATGGGAACCCACTCACTCGCACATCTGGTGCGTATGGTGCTGTCCGTAAAGAACCTTATCGACGCGCGGTAATCCCGGCGGCATCATGCGGTTATCTTTTTGACCGGCCTTTTATTATATGACTGCAGCTGTCAGCGAAAATTCAGAGGTTACGGTTCTGCTCGTGGATGATAATCCACAGAACCTGAAAGTTCTCTACGAGACACTCAAAGACAAAGGGTATCGGCTTTTAATTGCCAATGAGGGCGAAAAGGCACTGGATCTTGCCCATCGTCATCAGCCTGAAGTCGTCTTGCTCGACATTATGATGCCTGAGATGGACGGTTACGAGGTGTGCGAGCGCCTCAAAGCCGATCCTGAAACAGCCGACTGCGCCGTCGTGTTCCTTTCGGCCCTTGATGATCTGGAAGCAAAAGTAAAAGGCTTTGCCCTCGGCGGTGCGGACTATATTTCCAAACCCTTCCAGTCTCAGGAAGTTATAGCCAGAGTTAAAACCCACGCCCGCGTTATTAGGCTTGAGCGTGAACTGCAAGCTCGTAATCGGGAGCTTCAGAGCGATCAGGCCCGCATCCTCAACTCGATCAGTGAAGGCATCTATGGTCTCGATGAGAACGGCACCATCGAGTTCGCCAATCCAGCGGCCGCCGTCATTATGCGCTGCCCGGTTGAGGACCTGATCGGGCGCAATTTTTTCGAAACGCATTTCTCTACAGCGGCGCAATGCCCGGATGGGCTCCCGGTAAATGCCACTTGCCGTCAGGGTGTTGCTGAAAATCAGCGCGACATACGAATGCTGCGTGCTGATGACACCGGATTTCCGGCGGAATATCGGTCTGCGCCCAAACTTGATGGCGAGGAGTTGCACGGTGCAGTAGTGGTGTTTCGGGATATTACCGCCGAGCTTGAGGGCGAGAGGGCGCTGGAGGAAGCGCGAGAACTTGTTCAGGAACAGCGTGATCAGTTGGCGCACACCTCCCGTTTAACCACCATGGGTGAAATGGCTGCAGGCGTTGCTCACGAGGTCAACCAACCACTAACAGCCATTGCGAATTACGCCAGAGTGTCTAAGCGGATGATGGCGGTTGAAAATCCTAATCTGACTCTATTGCAGGAGACTCTCGATAAAATCGAGGCCCAGTCTCATCGAGCAAGTGAGATTATTCGTAGAATTCGCCGGTTCATGAAGAAACCTGCGACGGGCAAAGAGGTCTTATCTGTATCCTCATTGCTCGAGGATACTCGCCAGTTTGCAGAAGTGGATGCGCGCAATAACGACGGCGCCATTGAGCTTATTGTGCCGGAAGATGTGCCGGATATTTTGGCCGATCCCGTGCAAGTACAACAGGTTGCGCTCAACCTGATTCGTAATGCCCTTGAGGCCACGCGTACAGCAGAATCCGACCTGCCAGTGGAAGTGACGGCGCAAGTGACCGAGGGCAGCTGTGTTCGGATCGAAGTGCGTGACTACGGCGTAGGGCTAGCTGAAGACGCTGAAGAGAAGCTGTTTCTGCCGTTCTATACCACCAAAGACGAGGGCATGGGTATTGGTTTGTCCACCTGTCGTTCGCTGATTCAGGCTCAAGGAGGGGAAATAGGTTTTGAGCGCCCCGAGGATGGCGGTGGCGCCCGTTTCTTTTTTACGCTTCCTGTGGCGGCACCGTCCCCCTCAACGAGCGACGAGAGCTCCTGTGGTGCCGTTTAAAGCCATTCGATTTGACCGCTGAGGTGAGGCGCATCACCTCTCGCATTCAGTAGTTGATAATCCCATGCGTTTTTTCCTTCCCGCCAGTTCAGTTGTGCTGTGCCCGGCAGAAATACGGGTTTCTTGAGTTGGCAACTAACCTTTAGTGGGCCTGATCGCCACCCATTCTGCTGCCCCATAATGGCCAGCGCGTATGCCTTGCTCCACATGCCGTGTGCAATGGCTTTGGGAAAGCCGAAAGCTTTGGCGGTAAGGGCGTGCATGTGAATCAGGTTGCTATCACCAGACACTTTTGCGTACTGGCGCCCGATAGACTCTCCCACCTTGATCTCTTTTGTATTCGGATAATGCTCTAAAGCGGGTGGCGCGGTTTTTTCAGTCGACTTCCTATTTGGTTCGGGCTGGCGGAACAACATGGTGCTGCTCTCTTCCCAAACCATAGAGCCTGCAGAACTCGCCGTGGTAATCATGTCAAATTCAATGCCTCGGGTGGTGCGCTCCTGCCCGCTTAGGCGCACATCTAGCTTCAGGGCTTCGCCCGTACCAATTCGTCTGAACTGGGTAATGCTATTGCGCAAGTGCACTAAGCCAAGGAGTGGAAGCGGGAAGGCTTTTTCGGTTAATAACTTCAAGTGCAGCGGAAACGCAAGAATATGAGGCCAAGTAATGGGTAGCTGGTTGCTAGGCTGAAATCCGCAAACACGCTCGTATTGTTTTAGGTCGGCTCGCGATGTGTGCGCATACAGAAGCGTTGCAGAAAGCTCGGGAACCCTCACGTCGGTTCCGGAAGAGGCTTTTTTCGGTAGCGCTGCTTTGGCGAAAAGCGGTAACAACGAGGGTGGTGTATCTCTGTATACAAGCGTGTTCGACATAAGCATGTGTTCCCAATGGTCAATTCGGTAATTTATGGGCATGAAAGATAAGCAAAAGAAATCGAATGCAAGTGCCCGTTGCGCTCGGATTTTGGTAAAACTGTGAGTCTATGGCCTGATATGCTCTAATGTAAGACGATAGTCTAAGTCGATTTTTTGCGACTCGGACAGAATTAGAGTTGGGCAGGCCGTTCGCTCAAGCTTTTTGCAAGTCTGGCAAACCCATCCAGACGACGCATTGACTTAGGGTGTTCCGGCGGATGTCCGTCGGGCCAAAGTAGTATCCAATAAATACAAAGCGGGATTATATGCAGGAACTACGTGACGCAGGCGTGATGTTGCGCCTTATCTACGAGGCGATGAAGACAAAGGGTATTGATACCGATCTCATATTTAGTCGCTTGGGCGTGGATGCAAACTATGTATACACGGAGCAGCTTCGTACTCCGCATAGCGCCCAGATGTTTTTCTGGCAAGCTGTAGAAGAAGTTTCCGGTGATCCCGATGTTGGCCTCCATCTTGGTCAGGTTTTGCCGGTTTATAAAGGTCAAGTTCTGGAATACCTGTTTCTAAGCAGCCCGACGTTTGGGGAAGGCTTGCGGCGTGCAAAGAACTAT
Source organism: Marinobacter salexigens (assembly GCF_018860765.1). Taxonomy (GTDB): domain Bacteria; phylum Pseudomonadota; class Gammaproteobacteria; order Pseudomonadales; family Oleiphilaceae; genus Marinobacter; species Marinobacter salexigens_A. The sequence goes on along the minus strand of NZ_JAHKPV010000019.1, from coordinate 193,512 downwards.
CAGCGTTTGCTAAGCGATGCGGCCAACACAGATTTTTTCATCGAGGGCGAGAATGCCTATATGTTACTGGACACAGCTTCCGATGATGTCCGGCGCCTGCGGCATTTTAATGAGTGTTTTGTCCAAGGGCTGATTGCCTTTTTTCGATCCATTACGGATAACCAGTTTCACCCGTCGCGGATCGAGTTTGAGCATGAGCGTAAAGAAGGGCGCGAGCATGTGGTCGAAGTGCTGGGGTGCGAGGTGGTTTTCGGTGCTGAGGAAAACCGTTTGTATTTTCCCACAAGTCTGCTTTCCCACGCGTCTCCACATGCGGAACCGGAGCTTTTGGACTTGCACGAGCGTTTTGCCAGTGAACAGGTTGCTCGTCTGGAGAAAAAGGATATTGTCGGGCAGGTGGAGCGAATCATCGCAGAATTGCTCGATAGCGGCGACGTGACCTTAGATTCGGTAGCGACGCGGTTAGGCATAAAGCCTCGTACATTGCGCACCCGGCTTACCGAGGCAGAAACCAGCTTTAATCAGGTGCTGGCTGATTTCCGCTATCGCCTTGCTAGGCAATTGCTGGCGACGACAGATGAGTCGATTGATGAAATTGTATACCTCACCGGATTTTCTGAGCCAAGTACGTTCTACCGTGCGTTCAAACGGTGGTCTGGCATGACCCCGATTGAGTACCGGAAAACAGCGCAAGGTAAAGATGCGATGGTTGATGCCATGTAAAACGTGGTTTTCCTGTTTTTTTCAGAAAAGGCATTGACTTAGTCAGGCACCTCTTTATAATGCGCTCTCGTTGTCACCGAGCAATCTCTTGAAGTTTGCAACGCTTTGAAAGTATTTCGGAAAAGCAATCGGTTATAACTGTGGAGCGGTAGTTCAGTTGGTTAGAATACCGGCCTGTCACGCCGGGGGTCGCGGGTTCGAGTCCCGTCCGCTCCGCCACTATTTCAAAAAGCCGTTAGCTAGTTTCTAGCTAACGGCTTTTTTCGTTCTAAGATCTGATTAATCGTTCCTGCCTGTTTCTTGCATTTGGTGTCTAGCGTTCGGTTGAAGGCAATCGCTGAGGTAGTCCAGTAACATGCGCACCTTCGGCGATAAGTAGCGATTATGGGGATAGATGGCCCAGATGCCGTCGTCTGCCTCTTGCCAATGCGCCAGAAGGGGAATCAATCGGCCTGAATCCAGAGAAGGCTGCACATAATAATCTGGCAGTTGAACAATGCCGATGCCTTTCAGAGCCGCATCAAGCAAGCTCCAGCCACTATTGCACCTTATGTTGCCCGTGATCCGGATATTGCGCGGCTTGCCGTCCTCCTGAAAGCGCCAATAGTCCAAGTTGCCCTGCAAACAGTTATGTTGTTCCAGTTCAGACAGTGAGTGAGGAACCCCATAGCTCGACAAATAGTCGGGTGAGGCGCATACGTACAGGGTTCTCGATGAGAGCCGCTTGGCCATCATACTTGAAGCCTCAAGTTTGCCCATTCGCACTGCTAAATCATAACCTTTTGCAACCAGATCTAGCGTTTGGTTGGTGAGGTTCATGTCCACCTCAAGAGCTGGATAGCGTAGTGCAAAGTCGTTAACTAGAGGAGCGATGACTTTTTCCCCAAATGTTACGGGCGCTGTCAGTCGTAGTTGGCCTTTGGGAACAAGTTGAAGGTTGGTGACGGAACGTTCTGCCTCTTCAAGCCCATCAAGTACTCTGCGGCACTGTTGATAATAGACTTGGCCGGTTTCAGTCACCGACACCTTGCGAGTGGTTCGGTAGAGCAATTTTGTAGATAGCCGGGCTTCCAATGCGCTAACTTGACGGCTGACTTGAGCCGTAGAAATGCCCAGCCTCTTTGCTGCTGCAGTAAAGCTTTGTGCCTCAGCCACCGCTACGAATTCACTAACTCCTTCCCATATCAAAATTGTCTCCTTCTAGTTGTGGTGTGAATGGTAGGTAACGACATGCGTAAGGCTGGCATGCAGTCTATCATTGTTGCATATTGGTAAAAGTGAATTGCTGATTGTTGGGATTATCTATCTATACAGAAATAATATAATGCTTCTATCAACATGGCGGAGCCTTCTGCCTGAGTATTACAACGACTGGAGCGCTATATGACCAGAACAATTAAATCCAAAGCCGCCATCGCATGGGGCCCGGAACAGCCACTCTCTATCGAGGAGGTGGATGTTATGCCGCCGCAGCCGGGTGAAGTGCGAATCCGCGTTATTGCCAGTGGTGTTTGCCATACCGATGCGTTCACCCTGTCTGGTGAAGATCCAGAAGGTATCTTTCCAGCCATTCTGGGTCACGAAGGTGGCGGTGTTGTTGAGTCTATCGGCGAAGGGGTAACCAGTGTTCAGGTGGGCGACCACGTAATCCCGCTTTATACCCCCGAATGTGGTGAGTGCAAATTCTGTACTTCTGGCAAAACCAACCTGTGCCAGAAGATTCGTGAAACTCAGGGCAAGGGCTTGATGCCAGATGGCACCACCCGTTTTTCCCTGAACGGCGAGCCGATCTACCACTACATGGGTTGCTCTACTTTTTCTGAATACACCGTACTGCCCGAGATTGCGCTGGCGAAGGTCAACAAAGACGCACCGCTTGAAGAGGTCTGTTTGCTCGGTTGTGGCGTGACCACCGGTATGGGCGCAGTAATGAACACCGCCAAGGTAGAAGAAGGTGCCACAGTGGCCATCTTCGGCATGGGCGGTATCGGCCTCTCAGCTGTTATCGGCGCCACCATGGCGAAAGCCAGCCGCATCATTGCCATCGATATTAACGAGAGCAAGTTTGAGCTGGCCCGTCAGCTTGGCGCGACCGACTGCATTAACCCGAAGGATTACGACAAACCGATACAGGACGTAATTGTTGAGCTGACTGATGGCGGTGTCGACTATTCCTTCGAGTGTATTGGCAACGTAGATGTGATGCGTTCGGCCTTGGAATGCTGTCACAAAGGCTGGGGGGAGTCGGTGATTATTGGTGTTGCCGGTGCTGGCCAGGAAATATCTACCCGCCCATTCCAGCTGGTCACCGGCCGAGTTTGGAGAGGGTCTGCATTTGGTGGTGTGAAAGGGCGTTCAGAGTTGCCGGGTATTGTCGAACAGTACATGAAAGGTGAGTTCAAGCTTAACGATTTTATTACTCACACCATGGGTCTGGAAAAGATCAATGAAGCCTTCGATTTGATGCATGAAGGCAAGAGCATTCGTACCGTTATTCACTTCAACACATAACGAGGAGGGTCGCCTGTGCAAGGCAAGGGCGACCATTGATCAGGGAGATTGCGATGAATATTGAAAACCTTAGTCGAAACAAAAGTTTTGGTGGCTGGCACAAGCAGTACAGCCACCGTTCAGACACGCTGAACTGCGATATGCGGTTCGCTATCTATCTGCCACCTCAGGCTGCCAACGGTAACAAGATTCCGGCCTTGTACTGGTTGTCGGGCCTGACCTGTACAGATGAAAACTTCATGCAGAAAGCCGCTGCCCATCAAATGGCTGCGGAGCTGGGCGTGGCTATTGTTGCGCCGGACACCAGCCCCCGCGGTGATGATGTGGCAGATGATGAAGCCTACGATTTGGGTAAAGGAGCAGGGTTCTATGTAAATGCTACTCAGGCGCCCTGGAACCGGCACTACAGCATGTATGATTATGTGCTGAATGAACTGCCGAATCTCATTGAGTCCGTTTTCCCGGTGAGCGACAAACGATCAATATTTGGTCACTCCATGGGTGGTCACGGTGCGCTGGTGTTGGCGCTGCGCAATCCCGAGCGTTACCAGTCCGTATCGGCGTTTAGCCCAATTAGTAATCCAGTAGATTGCCCTTGGGGCAAGAAGGCATTCACCGCCTATCTGGGTGATGATACCGACCGCTGGGCTGACTACGACGCCAGCCTGTTGATGAAAACGGCTACGCAGTTTGTGCCTACGCTGGTAGATCAAGGTGAGGCTGATAACTTCTTGGTTGAGCAGCTGAAGCCCGAAGCGTTGGAGGCGGCCGCGAAGCAGAGTGGCTATCCGCTGACTCTGAATCGTCACGAAGGCTATGACCATAGCTATTATTTTATAGCTAGCTTCATTGAGGAGCACCTGCGCTTCCACGCTGAGCATCTGAGCAAGTAATTTCTATTCTGGGCGCCCTCAGGTGTTCGGGGTTGAATGGCCTGTAGTTGTCACTGGGTGGCCCGGAACTGTTTCCGGTGTTCTCCCGGGCTTATTCCAAACCAACGGCGGTAGGCTTTGTGCAATGCCGCCGGGTTGGAAAAGCCCAGCAACCAGGCGATTTCTGATAGTGATGTTTCCGTTTCCCGAATATAGTCTCGCGCCAATTGCTTTCTGGTTTCGTCCATCAACTCTCTGAACCCTGTATTTTCAGAGCCGAGCTGCCGCTGTAATGTCCATGGCGTAACACCCAACTTCGAGGCAATGGTCTCAAGACTTGGTGTTTCCCCCCGGAAAAGGGGCGTTAGCAGGCTCTTTACTCTATCGCCTGTCGTCCATCCCCTCTGAATCTCCCGCATTTCCATATCGCAGAGCAGTGTTAGCTTGTCATACATTGCTGATTGCGCCTGCAGAGTGTCTTGCCTCCATATGTCTTGCCTTACCGTTATGCCGTTTGCGGCTGCTCCAAACTGAACCGGGCAGCGAAACCATGCTTCAAAAAGCTCATCCATGCCAGTGGATGGATACTCTATAGTCACTCTCTCTAATACATCCCAGTGCCCACTTATTGTGCGCAGAAACTGAGTCCAGGCACTTAGCACCGAGTCTACAACGAAATAGTTAAATGCGTTGTAGGGTTGAATGGAGTAGAACTGAATGAGCCGTTTTTCGGGCTCTGCTGTGGGTGTTCCACGGCTATTCCGGCTGGTGAGCAGGGAATAGTGAATCAGTGTTTGTATAGCTTTGCCGACAGTATTGGTGCATTCACCTGCAAGGCCTGGTAGGCCCATATCTACAGGTCTGGTCAAGGCGCCCATCCGCAACCCCAGCGCGGTGTTGCCGCAAGTTTGAATCGCTGCGTGCCCAAGCCTCATAAAGCGTGGAATACTGATTCGAGCTTCGGGGGACGTAAGGGTTTGTTCGTTGAGATGAAAGCGGCGCGCAAGTTCCTGCACATTTACCCCCTCCGCTTCAGCAGCCCGGAGCAGTACCGAAACATGGAGAATACTGATGTCGCCGAGTGGGTTGCGATCTGCGAAGGGCGGAAGAGCGGTTGGATTCATGTCGATTTGCCATGGGGTGTCATCTGAGGATAGTAGAATGTTATTCAGGGATATTGTTGAAGGCAAGCTGCAGCGGTAATTTAGGTGTCACTAAAAAGGAGTGGGGCGATGAAGACCCTGCCAATGATCATTATGAGGAGATCCGTTATGACCACGAGCACGACATCTGGCCTTGCCAAATATCCGAACTTACTTGAGCCGCTTGACCTAGGATTCACCAAACTGCGAAACCGCACACTAATGGGTTCCATGCATACTGGGCTAGAAGAGGCTAAAAACGGCTTTCAACGTTTGGCTGAGTTCTATGCAGAGCGTGCTCGCGGAGGCGTTGGTTTAATCGTTACAGGTGGTATCGGGCCTAACCCAGAAGGTGGCGTTTTTCAGGGCGCGGCCAAGATGACCAATGATGAAGAAGTGGAGAAGCACAAAGTTATCACTAGCGCCGTGCATGAAGCAGACGGCCAAATCTGCATGCAGATCCTTCACGCAGGCCGTTATGCCTACTCCCCAGCGCTAGTTGCACCTTCAGCTATTCAGGCTCCCATCAACCCGTTCAAGCCCAAAGAGCTGGATGAAGCCGGTATTGAAAAACAGATTGAAGACTATGCAGTGTGTGCGCAATTGGCACAGAAGGCAGGTTATGACGGTGTCGAGATTATGGGCTCCGAAGGCTACTTCATAAACCAGTTTATTGTGTCTCACACCAACCATCGCACAGACCGATGGGGTGGTAGCTATGAAAACCGTATCCGTCTGCCAATCGAAATTGTGCGTCGCGTTCGCGAGCGAGTCGGCGAAAACTTTATTCTGATTTATCGTCTTTCTATGCTGGATCTCATTGAAGATGGCAGCACCTGGGAAGAAGTGGTGCAGTTGGCTAAAGAAATCGAAAAGGCCGGCGCAACTATTATTAATACCGGCATTGGCTGGCACGAGGCACGGGTGCCGACTATCGCCACGTCTGTTCCCCGCGGCGCTTTCACTAAGGTAACCGCGCGTCTTAAAGGCGAAGTAAGTATTCCATTGGTTACCACCAACCGTATCAACATGCCGGATGTTGCCGAGAAGATTCTGGCTGAAGGCGACGCAGATATGGTGTCTATGGCTCGACCATTCCTTGCGGATGCCGACCTAGTATTGAAAGCTGCTGAAGACCGTGCAGAAGAAATCAACACCTGCATTGGCTGTAATCAGGCCTGTCTGGACCATACTTTCAGCGGTAAGCTGACGTCATGCCTCGTTAATCCCCGCGCTTGTCATGAAACGGAACTCACGTATGTGAAAACCGCTGCGCCCAAATCGCTTGCGGTTGTGGGAGCAGGGCCAGCAGGGATGGCGTTTGCATCAGTGGCGGCAGAGCGTGGCCACAAGGTGACGCTGTTTGATGCGGGTAAAGAAATTGGCGGTCAATTCAACGTGGCCAAGCTGATTCCGGGTAAAGAAGAGTTCTATGAAACCCTACGCTACTTCCGCGTGATGCTGGATAAGCACGGCGTAGATGTGCGCCTCGAAACCCGTGTAAACGTGGATGATTTGAAGGCGGGTGGTTTTGATGAGGTTGTACTGGCAACAGGTGTGGAGCCACGTACGCCGGATATCGAAGGTATTGATCACCCAAAAGTGATCGGTTATCTGGATGCTCTGCTTGAGCGTAAACCGGTAGGCCAGAAGGTTGCCGTTGTTGGTGCTGGCGGTATTGGGTTTGATGTGTCGGAATTTATCGTACACAAGGGAACCTCTGCCGCTTTGGATCCGAATCACTTTATGCGGGAATGGGGCGTTGACCTAACGGTAGAGCACCGCGGCGGTATTAAAGGCATGAAGGCAGATGTCCCTGAGCCAGCTCGCGACGTTTTCTTACTGCAGCGCAAGACATCGAAAGTAGGTAAGAACCTTGGCAAAACCACGGGATGGATCCACAGAACATCACTTAAAAACCGTCAGGTTCAGATGGTGCCCGGTGTGACCTATCGCAAGATTGACGACGAAGGCCTACACATTACCGTCACCCCCAAGGGTGCTGAGCAGGGTGAAGATAGAATTCTGCCGGTAGACACCATTATTCTGTGCGCCGGTCAGGAGCCATTGCGTGAACTGCAGGGCGGGCTTGAAGCGGCAGGGCTACCTGTGCACCTGATTGGTGGTTCCGATGTGGCCGCAGAGCTGGACGCTAAGCGGGCGATTGATCAGGGTAGCCGGTTGGCCGCCGAGATCTAATCACAAAACATTGCAGTTTTTTCCTATGCATCAGAGACTCTCTGACTAGACTATAAACTCTTAGTCTGCCAGAGAGTCTTTTGATTTTGGGGAGTCTGTAATGGTATCTGCCGGTCAGGCAACCGATGATTATTCGGCCGTATTCTTTATCGAAGGTAACCAAGTGGCCCGGCAGATGCGTGCCAGTGAGTTTGGTGCTTTCCTTGATGGCTATGTTGGACTGTCGGACCTTGCTGAAACCGATGTGAAAGCCGTTCTGGTGGACCTAAGTAGCGATCTTCTCGTGCGCGCTCTGGTGTTTTTCCGTATCTGGTTTGATGAGGAAGGCAGGGCAGACAGCAACTGGAGCGTGCCCATCGAAGAGCTCGCTCGCATGGGTGCAAAGGGGCCGGATATGGGGGGCGGCGCAATACGCCTAGTATGTCGCAGCCTGTGCCCAAAGCCCAGTTACGCCTCTGAATTGTGGGACCCGGACATGACGCCGGGGAACAACCACTTTCAACTTATCCGCAAAACTGTCAGTGCCAATGCGCTGAAATTCCGCCATGTGCCTCCCGAAGAAGAAAATATCCCGGTGCTACGAGCCGGAGAGAACGAGCCCGCCCCGGATGACGAATCACGCATTGGCGCTGACCGGGCCCGCTTGGCTCAATTAATTCGCGAACAGCGCTTGCGCATTAAAACTCTACAAAGCGTGCATCGGGATGTGCTTTCCGATGTTCAGCGAGAGCACCGGCTTGAACTTAAAGCACTGCGAACTCAAGTTGATGATCTGGAGCAGAAGTACGAGCGGCAACGTCACAGCAACGAACAATTAAAGCAACGTTTGGCTGAGCGTAACCAGCAATACCTGAGCATGCAGGAGCAAGTTGAGCCCAATGACGCGGGGAAAGACCGGGAAGATGCCAAGGCCATTGCCGAATTGGTCCTGCTCCGCGAACAGCTAGAGCGCAAGCAGCGTGAGCTGGAATACAGAGATGAAAAGCTTGTTGCTCTGGAGCAGGAAGTGCATGAGCTTCGAAGCCGGGAACCGGCAGAAAATACGGTGATGGGCCACCTAAAAGCGGAGTCCGTATTTTTAGTTGCCTACCGTCCGGGTGTGGGGCATTTGACTCTGCCCTACGAAGATATTGAAACCTATTTTGGCAACCCGACAGCCTACGCTGCTGAGCGCTGTGGCATGAACGAACCCGCGTATCTACAGTGGCTTGCGCATTATGAGAATCCGGTTTGCCAGCATTGTATGGAGAACGAAGAACCCTGCGGCGAGCCACTGTTGCGGGTCAGTCAGCCCGGGGATTTTCGGCCGGGAATCGACAATCGTTGTGAGAACCATCAGCCTTCAAAATAGTGCCCGCACCGAGTGCGTTCGCCAGAACTTTTTTCAGTATCCGGGTGACTTTGGGTAGACTGTAGCTCAGATAGATATGGGCGAGAGCGGGCTTGGCCGTTTAAACCGTATTCCGACATTACAGGAAGCTTCATGGATCATTTCAGAAATATCGGCGTTATTGGCCGCATGGGCAGCGTGAAGGTTGTCGAGTCTCTACGCCAATTAAAACAATACCTGATCGCCAACCATTACCACGTTATCCTTGAGGAAGACACTGCCAGCATGCTGCCCGGCCATGGCTTGCAGGTTGCCAGTAAAAAGCTCCTTGGGGAAATATGCGACCTGGTTATTGTGGTGGGAGGTGATGGAAGTTTATTGGGCGCGGCTCGGGAACTGGCCAAGTCCAAAATTCCATTGCTCGGTGTAAACCGGGGACGGCTGGGTTTTCTAACCGATATTTCACCCGTTGATCTGGAAGAGCGCCTTGGTAAAGTACTTGAAGGCGAATACATTGAAGAAACTCGGTTTTTGCTGGACGGCAATGTAGAGCGCAACGGACAACCCTTGGGTTTTGGTACTGCTCTGAACGACGTGGTGCTGCACCCGGGTAAATCTACCCGCATGATTGGGTTTGATCTCTATGTTGATGGTCATTTCGTATACAGCCAACGCTCGGATGGCCTGATTGTCTCAACCCCCACCGGCTCTACTGCATACTCGCTATCTGCGGGTGGCCCCATTATGCACCCCAAACTGGATGCCATTGTTTTAGTTCCTATGTTCCCGCATACCCTCAGTAGCCGCCCAATTGTGGTGGATGGAAAGAGCGAGATAAAACTGGTTATCGGCGAAACCAACGAAACCTACCCGCAAATTAGCTTTGATGGCCAGATGAATATTGCCTGCGCACCGGGCGACATTATCCGCATCGCCAAAAAGCCTTTCAAGATTCGGTTAATTCATCCTACAGACCACAATTTCTATGCCACCTGCCGCGATAAGCTTGGTTGGGCAAATGAGATAGCAGCGAGTTGAGCATGGCTGGAAATAATCATACTGCAAGTCGTGGTTACGACGTCATTGGCGATATCCACGGTTGTGCACATACCCTTGCGATGCTGCTGGAGCAGATGGGGTACAGTAAGGTAAACGGCGTTTATCAGCATCGTCAGCGCCAGGCTGTGTTCATCGGCGATATTATTGATCGCGGCCCGAGAATTCGTGAGGCCCTTCATATGGTTAGGGATATGGTCGAACGTGGTTCCGCGCGTATCGTCATGGGAAACCACGAATATAATGCTCTGGGTTACTGCACCCGAGCACGGGCGGGCAGCGATAAAACCTGGCTGCGTGAGCACAACCCGAGGCACGACCGATTGATTCGGGAAACACTGGATCAGTTCGACGCCTACCCCCATGAATGGAACGACTTCCTCGAGTGGTTTTACACTATCCCTTTATTCATCGAGGAGGACGATTTCCGTGCGGTGCACGCCTGCTGGGATGACGAGCTCATTCAGAAGTTCAAGCAAGCACAAGGCGGTGCCTACATTGATGAGGACTTTCTTCACGCGTCGGCAGCAATTGATTCGTTTGCCGGTCAGGTTATGGATACCTTGTTGCGTGGAACGGATTTGCGCCTTCCTCCGGGTATGAAAATAACGGGGCGAGACGGCTACGTTCGAGAGTTCTTCCGCACCAAGTTCTGGGCCGATAATCCTCGTACCTATGCGGATGTTGTGTTTCAGCCTGATCCGTTGCCGCCTGAGGTGGCAAACCGCGTCCTCACCGATGACGAACGCAAGCAGTTAATCAGTTATCCGCTTGATGCACCACCGGTGTTTGTGGGGCATTACTGGATGGACAGCGAGCCTGCTCCGTTAAAATCTAACGTCGCATGTATTGATTTCAGCGCAGTAAAATACGGCCGACTGGTGGCCTACCGAATGGATGGCGAGCGAGAGCTTTCCCGCGACAAGTTCGTATGGGTGAACGTTTCTCGGGATCATCAAGACTCCCCGGATTATCCCACCAGTGAGGACAGTGTCGCACGCTAAATGCTAAGCAATAGTAGCGTGGTTCATTGATCTGAACATCCCGCGAGGCAAGGTAGATTGTGTACCGAGTAAAGCAGTTGGATATCAGTGTAGATCTTGGCGGGTTCAGCCAGTGGCTGAGAAGCCAAGGAGTTCCTCACAGAATCAGTGAAGAGGGCGGTTTTCAGGTATTGTGGCTAGAACATTCCGAGCATGCCGAACCCGTTTTGGAAGCTCTAGAACGTTTCCTCGCCGACCCCGGCATTCGACAGGCGGTTGACGAGCAGAATCACTCGCCGGTGTTTGTGGCTGGGCGTTGGCAGCCCTCCCCGCGGCACGCCCCTCTGGTGTTGGGGATCATTGTGCTTGGCCTGCTGATGGCCTGGTTTACGGGGCTCGGCAGTAATCAGCTCACGGCTAATCTGCTCATTATTGATCCTAGAGTTTACGACTGGGGCGCTATTGCTGCTCGCATCGATGCGCTTGCCGCAACGCTTGCTAGCGGCCAGATCTGGCGGCTTTTTACCCCTGACTTCCTGCACTTCAGTTGGACTCACATAATTTTCAATTCCGTGATGCTATGGTTTCTGGGAAGCCAAATCGAATGGTTTGACGGTCGTGGTCGGTTGGTATTGCTTTTTATAGTGACCAGTCTTCTCTCCAACGGCTTGCAATACATTGTTTCGGGGCCGTTTTTTGGTGGTCTTTCAGGCGTTGTTTATGGGATTCTTGGCTATTGCTGGCTAAGCCAACGATCAGTGCCGAGGTTCCAGTTCCCGCCAGCGCTGGTAACCTTTGCTGTGGTGTGGATGGTCATTGGCTTCACCCCTTTGCCCGAAATGCTAGGGCTAGGGCGAATGGCAAATGAAGCGCATTTGGGCGGGTTCGTCGCGGGCTTGGCTGTAGCCGCGATTTTGCCGCCACGTACTAAGCGGCAGGCATAAAAAAACCCCACCAGAGGTGGGGTATAAAAGAAGCAAATTGCTCCTGATGAGAGAGACCAAATGATACGACCGTCGTCATTTGGTAGAGCAATGATAATCATTATCGTTTATATCTGTCAAACGATTCCTCTACTTTTTTATGAAGGTTTGTTCAGGAGAACCGGATGACCTACGAAGAATTAATCAAACGGCTCGACCCCAACGTTTACCAGAGCCTGCGCCAGTCCATTGAACTTGGAAAATGGCCCGATGGCCGGAAGCTTACGCCGCAGCAGCGTGAAATAAGTCTGGAAGCTGTTATTTACTACGAGAACCTGCATGGTATCCCGGAGCAGGAGCGGGTGGGCTATCTCGATCGAGGTAGTAAGGCTGGCACCGCATGTGACCCGAGCGTGCAGCGTAATCAATCAGGCGGTAACACTATTGATCCTGACCAGTTTGTTGAGGTTAAGTCTTGAGCAATCATGCAGACGTAACTGGGCGACTCAGGAAAATGCCTGCCGAAACTGCCGACCCAGTGTCTTATGCGTTGGCTGTGGGCGATGTTCGGGTGCCACTGAATGATCTCATTGGCAAACCCATACGCTTCGATTACGAAGGCGTAATCCGATGTGTTAACTGCGAACGAATAACGAAAAAGAGCTTCAATCAAGGGTTCTGTTACCCCTGTTTTCGCAAGCTGGCGGCGTGTGATAGCTGCATAATGAGCCCGGAAAAGTGTCATTATCACTTGGGTACTTGTCGTGAGCCTGAGTGGGGCGAAACTCACTGTATGATCGAGCATGTGGTTTATCTGGCTAACTCGTCCGGCCTGAAAGTGGGCATTACCCGCGGTTCTCAGGTGCCAACGCGCTGGATTGATCAGGGTGCAGTGGATGCCATTCCCATGATGAGGGTAGCTACTCGCTACCTTTCCGGTCTTGTTGAGGTGGCCTGTAAAGCGCACGTTGCGGATCGCACAAACTGGCGCGCCATGCTTAAAGGTGATGTGCCGGAGTTGGATCTTGTGCAGGAGCGCCAGAGAATCCTATCCCTTATTGCGGATGACATCGCTGCGTTGCGGGAAGAGCATGGACAAGATTCCATCCGTGAGGTGGACGAGCAAGGGCTTGACCTGAGTTACCCGGTACATGTCTGGCCAGAAAAAATCAAAACCCACAATTTGGATAAGACGCCGGAAGTAGAGGGGGTTCTTGAGGGTATCAAGGGGCAATATCTAATGCTCGACACCGGTGTGTTCAATATTCGCAAATTTACCGGTTACGAAGTCCGTTTCCGGGTGATGGGTGCTTGATAAGCCATCCATTCCCGGCCGCTTTTATAAAGCCTGAGTACCTGCTTTGAGCAGGTCTCTGGCTGAGAAATCTGGAGACAATAAATGCGCACCAATCAGCCGCAAACCATACACCTGAGCGAATACAAAGTACCAACTTATCTGGTGGACACCGTCGATCTCTGCTTTCAGCTCTATGATGATGGCGCAAGGGTTCACAGCACATTGAGCGTGCGCCAAAACCCGGAATCTAAAGACGTGTCCGCACCGTTTACGCTAGACGGCGACAGCTTAAACCTTGAGCGGGTTACATTGGACGGCAAGGCGCTGGTAGCGGGCGACGACTATGAGGAGACCGGTGAGCATCTCGTTATTACTGAGGTGCCATCCCAGTTCGAATTAACCGTTGTGACTTGGATTGAACCCCAGAACAATACCCGCCTTGAAGGGCTATACAAATCCTCGGGTATGTTCTGTACCCAGTGTGAAGCGGAGGGTTTTCGCTGCATTACATATTTTCCGGATCGGCCGGATGTGATGGCCCGATATCGCACCCGTATTGAGGCAGATAAAGCGACTTGCCCGGTGTTGCTGTCGAACGGCAATGATATAGACCGTGGCGATCTGGGGAGTGGTCGCCACTTCGTTACATGGGAAGACCCGTTTCCCAAACCGAGTTATCTTTTTGCTCTCGTAGCGGGCGATCTTGTGGAAAAACAGGATACCTTCACTACCTGTTCCGGCCGAGACATAGATTTGCGTATATATGTTGAAACCCGTAACGCTGCTAAATGCGAGCATGCCATGGACTCCCTCAAACGCTCCATGCGCTGGGATGAAGAGGTTTACGGTCGCGAGTACGATCTCGATATCTTCATGATCGTTGCGGTAGATGACTTCAATATGGGGGCCATGGAAAACAAAGGCCTTAATATTTTTAACTCCTCATGTGTTCTGGCCAGCCAGGAGACTGCCACGGACCTAGCATTTCAGCGCATTGAGGCCATCGTTGCCCATGAGTATTTTCATAACTGGTCTGGCAACCGGGTAACCTGTCGAGATTGGTTTCAGCTGAGCCTGAAAGAAGGGTTTACGGTATTTCGGGATTCCACCTTTTCGGCTGATATGGGTTCTCCAACGGTTAAGCGTATAGAGGATGCAACCCTACTTCGCACCGCCCAGTTCGCAGAAGATGCAGGGCCCATGGCGCACCCGGTGCGACCTGCCTCCTACATGGAAATTAGCAATTTCTACACCCTGACGATCTATGAAAAAGGTGCAGAAGTTGTACGCATGATTCATACCCTGCTAGGGCCGGAGCTGTTCCGTAAAGGCAGTGATCTGTATTTCGAGCGTCACGATGGCCAAGCAGTCACCACTGACGATTTTGTAAAAGCAATGGAGGACGCCTCTGGCCGTGATCTGACGCAGTTCCGCTTGTGGTACGACCAAGCAGGCACTCCCTTGCTGACGGTGTCAGACAATTATGATTCGGAACAAGGCGTCTACCGCCTAACGATTCAGCAGACGATTCCAGACACACCAGAGCAGACCAATAAACAATCTCAGCATATTCCTTTTGCTTTGGGCCTGTTGGGTATTGAGGGCGAAGCCTTGCCCCTGCGGCTCGAAAGCACTGGCGATGCTGCAAACGCGCCGACCGAGCGGGTTCTTGAACTGACAGAAGCAAGCCAAACCTTCGAGTTCTATGGCTTGGCCCAAAAGCCTGTGCCCTCGCTACTCCGCCACTTTTCTGCGCCGGTGCGGGTGGTTTACCCCTGGAGCCGTGAACAGCTGGTGTTTTTGATGAGCCACGACCCGGATGGTTTCAATCGCTGGGACGCTGGCCAACGTCTTGCTGTGGATGTGATCCAGTCGCTGATTAGCTCCCCTGAGACGGCAGAGATTGAGCCGCGATTGGTAGAGGCATACAGAGCCTTGCTTGCCGATCTGTCACTCGATCAGGCACTGGTTGCAAAAATGCTCCAGTTGCCTTCCGAAGCCTACCTAATCGAGCTGGCGGATAGCCCAGATGTTGCGGCTATTCACCGTGCACGCGAGCGTGTATTGAGTCACCTCGCCACCTCGCTTAGGGATGAGTTGGTGGCTTGCTACCACGCAAATACGGGCGGCGGAGCCTATGAAGTTACGCCGGAGTCTATCGCTCGCCGCAGCTTGAGGAATACAGCATTGTCGTGGCTGCTGCTGATTAATGACGACGCGGGTCGCGATCTGGCTGTTAAGCAGTACAGCGATGCTGACAATATGACCGACCGTATGGGTGCTTTGCGCGCATTGGTTAACTCTGATTACGCGGCGGAGCGAAGCCAAGCTCTAGCTGATTTCTACGAGCGGTTTCAAGATGACCCTCAAGTTGTTGAACAGTGGTTTGCCGTGCAAGCCTCCAGCGATCGGGCGGGGCAATTGCCACAGGTTCAGACACTGCTAAAACATGCGGCATTTGATTGGAAAAATCCCAATAAGATACGTTCCGTTATTGGCGTGTTTGCAGGCCAGAACTTGGCCGCCTTCCACAATCCAGATGGCTCGGGCTACGGGTTCCTTGCAGATCAGGTGTGCCGGTTGGATGACAGTAATCCACAGATCGCCGCTCGTTTGGTGGCGCCACTGACACGCTGGAAGAAGTTTGCGCCAACCTACAGCGCACTAATGCACAAGGCGCTGGGAAAGATCCGAGACAAGCCCGAGCTGTCAGCGGATTTGTACGAGGTGGTGCATAAGAGTCTTGAGGCCTAAGGCCGCGTGTGAAAAAACCAGCTGTAATTGAGCGTCCCGATTGCAGCTGGATACAAAATCGCACTTTCGGTCGATAGACAACCTTGACAGATTGGCTAACCTGTTAGAAAGCCTGCGTCTCCAGCAGGTAACAATAAAAAAGCCTTCCCACAGGCTTCCAAAATGATTTCAGGGCGATATATGAACTATAAAAAGAGTGCGTTACTCGGGGGCTTGTTCGCCCTCTCGATAGCGTCATCATCTTCATGGGCGGCCGTTTCTTCAGCTGAAGCATCACGCCTCGGCCAGACCCTCACACCTTTTGGCTCCCCCAAAGCGGGCAATGAATCCGGTACTATCCCGGAGTGGACGGGCGGGATAACGGAGCCTCCCGCTGGCTATAATGAAGCAGGTCAGCACCATATAGATCCCTTTCCGAACGACGAAGTGCTGTTCACCATCACTGCAGCGAACAAAGGCCAGTACGCGGCGCATCTTTCAGACGGCGTTCTGGCAATGCTTGAAACCTATCCAACCAGTTTTCGTGTTCCGGTTTACAAGTCCCGTCGTACCCATGCAGTACCCGAATGGGTTGCTAAAAACACCCGTGAGAATGCCGTTAAGGCAGAAGTTGTTGGAACGGGTGAAGGTCTTGACGGCGCCTATGGCGGCTACCCCTTCCCGATTCTAAGAGGCAATGACGAGCAAAAAGCTTGGCAGGTTGTCTGGAATCATCTTACCCGTTGGCGCGGAGTGTCTGGCACTCGTCGCTCAAGTGAGGTTGCGGTGCAAGCCAATGGCGATTATTCCTTGGTTACGACCCAGCAAGAGGCGTTTTTCAACTTCTATAATCCCGAGGGCAGCGAGGAGGAGTTGGATAACGTTATTTTCTATTACACCTCGTTTACCCAGTCGCCACCGCGCCTTGCGGGAAGCGCCATTCTGATTCACGAAACACTGAATCAAGTCATTAACCCAAGAAATGGCTGGGGTTATAACGCCGGGCAACGCCGAGTTCGTAGAGCCCCGAACTTGGGTTATGATTCACCAATTGCAACGGCGGATAACCTTCGCACAGCGGACGATTCGGATATTTTCAACGGTGCTCTGGACCGCTACAACTGGAATTATGAGGGTGTAAAGGAAATTTACGTTCCTTATAACAACTACCGTATTGGTGAAAAAGGCACTCCTTATTCTGAAATTCTTGGCATTTCCCACTTGAACCCAGACCTGACTCGTTGGGAATTGCACCGTGTGCACGTGGTTGAAGCTACCCTGAAAGACGGTGCTCGTCATATATACGGCAAGCGTCGTTTTTATGTGGATGAGGATAGCTGGAATACACTTTTGTTAGACCAGTATGACGGCCGTGGGGAACTGTGGCGCGTGACCATGGGTTTGGCGAAAAATTATTATGAACTTCCGGGTGTGTGGACGGTTTTGGATGTCTATCATGATTTACAGGCGCGTCGTTATCATGTGCTGGGTCTTGATACTGAAGAGCCAAATACCCGTGTGCTCACAGAAGAAGTTCCGAACAAGCGCTATTACTCTCCGGCTTCCCTGCGTCGCAGGAGTGTTCGCTAAGGCGCGCGCCAGAGATTTACAGTTAAAACAACATAATAGGCAATCTGAATGGCTAAAAGGTTGATGTGCAAGACGCTAGGGGCAGCCTGCCTCGGGCTTTCCATGGTTTGGTCCGCGCCAGCGGCATATGCGCTTGCGGATCTTATCGAAACGCCGGCCCGGCAAACCGACTTGGCCCCATCCAATCTTCTCAATGACGCCGTTCGAGCGGGTGACAGGATAGTGGCGGTTGGTGAGAGGGGGCACATCATATATTCCGATGATGGAGGAACATCCTGGGAGCAGGGCAGTGTACCTGTGTCTGTCACTCTGACAGCTGTGGATTTCGGAACAGAAACCCATGGCTGGGCCGTTGGCCACAGCGGCGTGGTTCTGCATACCGAGGACGGTGGTGAGAATTGGAGCCTCCAGCTAACGGGTATTGATGCATCCGAATTAGCCATTGCAAGCAAGGAAGATCAAGTGGCTGCGATGGAAGAGCGCATTGAGGAAGCGCCCGAGTCGGAGAAAGGTGATCTTGAATGGGCAATGGATGATCTGATTTTCGCTATGGAAAATATGCAATCAGATTTGGATATCGGCCCTGTAAACCCTTTGCTTGGTGTTTGGTTTGAGAACGATCGGCACGGGTTTGTTGTTGGTGCCTATGGCATGATTCTGCGCACGCAAGATGGCGGAAATAGTTGGAGCGATTGGGCGCCCAAAATTCAGAACGATCAAAACTTTCATCTTAACAGCATCACTCGTGTTACCGGTGGTGCACTTGTTATCGTTGGCGAAGCCGGGCAAATCCACGTTTCGGTGGATAACGGTACAACCTGGGAGCGCCGAGAAAGCCCCTACGAGGGTTCTCTGTTTGGCGTCATTGGAACCGGACAGGTTAACGAGATTCTAGCTTTTGGCCTGCGTGGCAACATGCTGTTTTCTACCGATTTGGGGAAAAGCTGGCGAATGGTGCCGAACAGTGCGGGCGCAACGCTTAATGGTGGCGCTGTCGCTGAAGACGGCCGCATAACTTTGGTTGGTAATGGTGGCGCTGTGCTTATGAGCGGCAACGGCGCAGATTCGTTTCGTGAGCACTTCCGGAGTGACCGGACGGGCATAATGAGCGTTGTTCCGGTATCCGGAACCAATCTTCTCGTTGTAGGTGAAAGCGGCGTGAAGATTACCGATGCGCGCGGAAAGAATCTTCAATAACGCCCTGATGTGGCAACAACCGAAAAAATAATAGAGGGGCTTTTGAATGTCCAACCCGAACCACGACAGGGGTGAACACTACCTGACAACGCCGAAGGCCGAGCCGTTTTTGGAGCGCCTGATTTTCAACAATCGGGCGGTGATCCTCATCGGTTTCCTGATATTAACGGCGTTTTTGGGCTATAACGCGGTAAAAATCCAGCCGGATGCAAGTTTTGAGCGAATGATTCCACTTGAGCACCCGTATGTTATCAATATGCTGGAACACCGCAACGATCTGGAAAATCTCGGCAACTTTGTGCGTATTGCCGTAGAAACCAAGACCGGTGACATATTCTCTCCAGAGTACATGGAGACTCTGAAGCAAATCACAGACGAGGTGTTCTATTTAAACGGTGTAGACCGGTCGGGCCTGAAGACGCTCTGGACTTCAAACGTTCGATGGGTGGAAGTAACAGAGCAAGGCTTTCAGGGTGGCAACGTTATTCCTGATGACTATGACGGCTCGCCTGCAAGCTTGGAACAGTTGCGCCAGAATATCCTGCGATCAAACGAAGTAGGGCGGCTGGTATCCGATAATTTCCAGTCTACAATCGTGTACGCGCCCCTGTATGAGAAAAACCCGGAAACCGGTGAGCCGCTGGATTACGCAACCTTTTCTCGAGAGCTGGAAGAAAAAATCCGGGATAAGTACGAAGCGCAAAATCCCAACATTAAAATCCACATTGTCGGTTTCGCCAAAAAAGTGGGCGACTTGATTGAAGGGATTGGTTCGATAGCCTGGTTTGCAGGCATTACCATCCTGCTGACTACGTTGCTACTGTTCTGGTACTCCCGTTGCATCACTGGCACGTTGGTGCCTGTATTTACCTCCATTGTTGCAGTATTCCTGCAGTTGGGCGCTCTGAGGCTGCTAGGCTACGGGTTGGACCCTTATTCTGTACTCGTACCTTTCCTCGTTTTTGCCATTGGTATCAGCCACGGCGTGCAAATTGTAAACGCTATGGCGGTAGAGGCTGCTAAAGGCTTTGATGCGATCACCGCTGCCCGCTTGGCATTCCGTGCGCTTTATATCCCGGGTATGTTAGCGCTGATTTCCGATGCCTTCGGTTTCCTCACGCTGTTTTTCATCGAGATTGACGTTATCCGTGATCTGGCCATTGCCGCGGGTTTGGGTGTTGCATTCGTTATTATCACCAATCTTGTGCTGCATGTACTGATCATGTCTTACCTTGGTATTTCAAAGGGTGGTGTTCGTCACGTACAGAACCACGGCGAAAAACAAGATCGCAAGTGGCGGCAGATGTCGTACTTCGCACATCCGGGCGTTGCACCGATTTCACTGCTTATTGCCGTGGTGGGTTTGGGGCTTGGTCTTTACTACAAGCAGGATCTGAAAGTAGGTGATCTTGATCAGGGTGCCCCTGAGCTACGTGCCGATTCGCGCTACAATCTGGATAACGCTTATATTATCGACAACTACTCAACAAGTGCCGATGTGCTGGTTGTGATGGTTAAGACGCCGGCGGAGCAATGCACCCAGTACAATGTGTTGCGGGCTATGGACTCGCTACAGTGGGAGCTGCAAAACACACCTGGTGTTCAGTCCTCCGCGTCGCTTGCCGATGTTTCCAAGATCGTGACCAAGGCGCTGAACGAAGGCAGCTGGAAGTGGTATGAGATTTCCCGCAACCAGACCATAATTAATGCCTCCATCCGAGAAGCGCCGTCTGGCCTTATCAATACACAGTGCAGCCTAACGCCAGTGCTTGTGTTCCTTGAAGATCACAAAGCGGAAACGCTGGAGACTGTGGTCGAGAGAGTGGAGGTATTTGCCGAAGCTAACAGTAACGACAATCACACCTTCTTGCTTGCAGCGGGCAATGCCGGTGTCGAAGCGGCTACCAATGAGGTTATCGCTAACGCCAAGGATATGATGCTTATTATGGTGTACAGCGTGGTGAGCTTATTGTGCTTTGCCACATTCCGCTCTATTCGGGCTGTGCTGTGTATTGTTGTGCCGCTGGGGTTAACCTCGATTCTTTGCGAGGCGATCATGGCTGTGTCGGGTATTGGTATAAAGGTAGCAACCCTTCCTGTGATAGCGCTTGGCGTGGGTATTGGCGTGGACTACGGCATCTATATTTACAGCAAGCTTGAAAAATACTTGCTCGAAGGTAAGACGCTTCAAAATGCCTATTTCGAGACCCTGCGCTCTACTGGTAAAGCTGTTATGTTTACCGGTGTAACCTTGGGGCTGGGTGTTGTGACCTGGATCTTCTCACCCATTAAGTTTCAGGCGGATATGGGCTTCCTGCTATTTTTCATGTTCCTATGGAATATGATTGGCGCAATTTGGCTGCTTCCGGCCCTTGCGCGCTTCCTGCTGCGGCCGGATCAGATGATCGCCAAAGCACGCGCTGCAAAATAGAACTGGCAGTCGCTAACAAAAAAGCCCGCAACTGAGCGGGCTTTTTTGTTGTCTGTTCAACTGGTTAGCGAGCTAATCCAAGCTTTATTTATGGTGTGAAGTGGTCTATGTTCTATTGTGAGCACAATGCTTGCCCGTGTACTCAGGCGGGCAGTTGATTACAACGATTAAAAATAAGGAATGATTACATGACACTGAAACTTAAAGCCTCCGCATTTGCAGTTGCTGCGGCTGTTACTTTGGGTGCTGCCTCTACTGCGGTTTCCGCACAAGAGCAACGCTTTGTTACGATCGGAACCGGTGGTGTTACCGGTGTTTACTATCCTGCAGGTGGTGCTATTTGTCGCTTGGTGAATATGGACCGTAAAGAGCACGGCATTCGTTGCTCGGTTGAGAGTACGGGCGGTTCCGTATACAACCTGAATGCGATCAGCCAGAACGAGTTGGATCTCGCGGTCGCCCAGTCAGATTGGCAGTACCATGCCTACAACGGCACCAGTAAGTTCAAAGAAGATGGTCCAAACAAAGATTTGCGTGCGGTCTTCTCCCTGCACCCAGAGCCATTTACCGTAGTGGCCAGCAAAGGCTCGGGCATCAAGAACTTTGAAGACCTCGCTGGTAAGCGGGTTTCGGTAGGCAACCCGGGTTCTGGCCAGCGTGCCACAGCGGAAGTGCTAATGGACGAAATGGGTTGGACCATGGATAAGTTCTCCTTGGCGGCCGAACTAAAGGCTGCTGAGCAATCTCAGGCGCTGTGTGATGGCAACATTGATGCCTTCTTCTACACTGTTGGCCACCCCTCCGGTGCTATCAAAGAAGCGACCACATCCTGCGACAGCACTCTGGTTAACGTGTACAACGACTCAGCCAAAAAACTGATCGATGACAACCCTTACTACCGGAAAGCTGTGATTCCAGGTGGGATGTACCGTGGCTCTGACAACGACGTAACTACCTTTGGTGTGGCCGCGACGTTTGTATCGTCTACCGACGTACCTGAAGACGTTGTGTACGAAGTGGTTAAGGCGGTGTTTGAGAACTTTGACAGCTTCAAGCGTTTGCACCCAGCCTTCGCAAACCTGAAGAAGGAAGAAATGGTATCCGATGCTTTGAGTGCGCCGTTGCACCCAGGTGCAGCTAAGTACTACAAAGAAGCTGGTTTGATCGATTAATTCGGTCTCTAGCAGTTGGAGTGGCTGCGGGCACCTCGCCCGCAGCTATAATTTACCTACCGTTTCCCTCTAACAGGATTCTGCTATGACCAATGGCGAGCCGAAAGCCGGGGATAGCATCGATAAGCAGAAGGTCGAGGAGTTTCTTCAAACCGAATCCGGTGGAAGAGCTGCAACCGGATCTGCGGCTATCATTCTTTTTGTTGTTCCTTTGCTCTGGTCTCTTTTCCAGCTTTGGATAGCATCACCACTACCTTATATTTTCGAATTTGGCGTGCTTAACTCTACGGAGTCGCGCTCTATTCACCTCGCATTCGCCTCGTTTCTGGCCTTTGCTGCGTTCCCCATGATTAAGGGTAGGCATGTTAACAAGGTGCCCGTTTACGATTGGCTGTTAGCACTTGCGGCAGCTTTTACCGCCTCCTATTTGTACGTTTTCTACGATCAGTTGGCAAACCGTCCCGGTTCTCCCAATATGCAAGACCTAGTGGTCGCGATGGCGGGGCTTGTTTTGCTTTTGGAGGCTACACGTCGAGCGCTGGGTCTACCCCTCACGATTGTTGCAGGCGTATTCATTATCTACTCTCTGGCCGGACCTTATATGCCAGATGTGATCTCCCACAAAGGGGCAAGCCTCAATAAGTTGGCATCGCACCAATGGTTGGGTACGGAAGGTGTTTTCGGCGTCGCTCTGGGTGTATCAACCAGTTTTGTTTTCCTGTTTGTATTATTTGGCGCCTTACTCGAACGTGCCGGTGCCGGAAACTACTTTATTAAAGTGGCCTACGCCATGCTAGGTCACATGCGCGGTGGCCCCGCCAAGGCAGCCGTAGTTGCCAGTGGCCTTAGTGGTGTAATTTCTGGTTCGTCTATCGCTAACGTGGTGACAACGGGCACCTTTACTATCCCGCTCATGAAAAAGGTCGGGTTTCCTGCTACGAAAGCCGGTGCTGTGGAAGTGGCGGCGTCTACCAACGGCCAACTGACGCCTCCCATTATGGGCGCTGCAGCGTTTCTGATGGTTGAATACGTGGGTATTTCTTATCTGGAAGTTATCAAGCATGCCATTTTGCCAGCGATGATTTCCTATGTTGCGCTTATCTACATTGTTCATCTGGAAGCCTGCAAGATGAACATGAAGGGCGTTGAGCGCCTGAATAAACCTACTTTGGCTCAGCGCATGCTCGTTTGGGTGATGATGTTGCTCGGGCTGAGTATTTTGACTCTGGCAGTTTATTACGGTGTCGGCTGGATGAAGGATGTTTTCGGTAGCGCGGCCATGTGGATACTGGCGCCTCTACTGGTTGCGATCTACGTTGGCCTTGTGGGCTACGGTTCACGTTTCCCCGATTTGGAGGAAGATGCGGCTGACTCACTTATGGATAAGTTGCCACCAGTGGGGCCAACGGTAAAGACCGGGCTGTATTTCCTGTTGCCCGTGGTCGTGCTGGTTTGGTGCCTGACCGTGGAGCGTTTTTCGCCGCAGCTGTCGGCTTTCTGGGCTACCGTGTTTATGGTGTTTATCATCATCACCCAGCGTCCGCTTAAAGCCTTCTTTAAAGATAGCGGTAATTATCTGGACGGTCTGAAGCAGGGCAGTTCAGACCTGATGCTGTCGCTCGTTACCGGCGCCCGCAACATGGTGGGTATCGGTGTAGCGACGGCGACTGCAGGTATTGTGGTCGGCACCGTCACGCTAACCGGCATAGGGCTGGTGATGACGCAGTTCGTGGAGTTCATCTCCGGTGGTAATCTGCTGCTGATGTTGGCCTTCACGGCCCTTATTAGCCTGATACTCGGAATGGGCCTACCCACCACCGCCAACTACATCGTGGTCTCCACCTTGATGGCGCCGGTTATCGTTACCTTGGGCGCAGAAAACGGTCTGCTGGTTCCACTAATTGCTGTGCACTTGTTCGTGTTTTACTTCGGTATACTCGCCGATGACACGCCGCCGGTGGGGCTCGCCGCCTATGCAGCGGCAGCGATTTCGGGGGCAGACCCGATACGAACGGGTATTCAGGGCTTCACCTACGACATTCGAACCGCCATTTTGCCGTTCATGTTCATCTTCAATACTCAGTTGTTGCTGATCGGTTTGACCGGCTGGTTCGATTTGCTGGTAACCGTATTCAGCGCGGTCACGGCAATGTTGGTGTTCTCTGCAGCTACTCAGGGGTTCTGGTTTACCAAAACCCGTTGGTGGGAAACCATCGGCCTCCTGTTGATTACTTTCACCCTGTTTCGCCCGGGTTTCTGGTGGGATGAAATCTATCCTCCCACTAACGAACGCCCCGGTGCTGAACTGATGCAGCATGTTGACGAGGTTGCCGCAGATCAACCCATTATCCTTCAGGCTTCGGGCATGTCGCTGTCTGGTGATGATGTTTCTAAGTTTATGAAACTGCCGCTTCCGAAGGGAGACACACCAGAGGAGCGATTGGCTGCCGCCGGATTGGAAGTGTCGACGGCTGGTGAAGTGATGAACGTAGAGTTTGTTAATTTCGGTAGCGATGCGGAAAAGGCCGGGCTTAGCTTTGGTTGGACTATTGATACCGTGCAAGTGGCAAATCCGCGCCCCCCGAAAGAGCTGATGTTCATTCCCGCACTTCTCCTACTTGGGACTCTGGCTTTTTTGCAGTTGCGGCGCAGGGCCGGTGAGGGGGAGCGGCCAGCTTTTGTTCCCGATAACCGGTAGGCAAAATATGTAAATTGCTAAGTAAGGCTCTAAACAAACCCCGGCATTAACCTGCCGGGGTTTTTTCTGTTAAACTGCGCCTCGAAACGGCTCGCGGTTTGTATCGCGGAATGCCGTCACCATGTGATCTCTCGTATAGATCACCGCTGAGTAATCAATCAGGAGTCTTTCATGCCCGTCATAACTCTGCCGGATGGCAGTCACCGTAGTTTCGCAGAATCCGTTACCGTTCATGATGTTGCCGCCGATATTGGTGCTGGCCTTGCCAAAGCAGCTCTTGCCGGAAAAGTGGATGGTACGCTTGTAGATACCAGCTACAGGATTGAGCAAGATGCCGAGCTGGCTATTATCACGGAGCGTGATGAAGACGGTGTCGACGTTATTCGCCACTCAACGGCCCACCTGTTGGCCATGGCAGTCAAAGAGCTGTTCCCTGCTGCTCAGGTGACCATCGGTCCAGTTATTGATAACGGGTTTTACTACGATTTCAAATTTGACCGGCCTTTTACCAATGAGGATTTGGCCCGAATTGAAAAGCGTATGGAAGAGCTCGCAAAGCAGGATATCCCCGTATCCCGTTCGGTGCTTTCCCGCAGCGAAGCGATAAAGCTTTTTGACGAGATGGGTGAGGAATACAAAGTTCGCATTATCGAAGATATTCCGGGCGATGAAGATCTGTCTTTCTACCGTCAGGGCGATTTTATCGATCTTTGCCGTGGCCCTCATGTGCCCAGTACCGGCAAGCTAAAAGCATTCAAGCTAACTAAGGTTTCCGGCGCATTCTGGCGCGGCGATACCAGTAATGAGCAGTTACAGCGGGTTTATGGCACCGCCTGGGGCAACAAAAAAGACCTCAAGGCCTACTTGCACCGCTTGGAAGAAGCAGAAAAGCGTGACCACCGGAAACTCGGGAAAAAACTAGACCTTTTCCACATGCAGGAAGAGTCCCCAGGCATGGTTTTTTGGCATCCTGATGGTTGGACTGTCTATCAGCAAATTGAGCAGTATATGCGCGACATGCTGCACCGTCACGGGTACAAGGAAATCAAAACGCCGCAGGTGGTATCCCGCAGCCTGTGGGAGAAATCCGGCCATTGGGACAAGTTCCGTGATGATATGTTTACCACGGAATCCGAAAAGCACGATTTTGCTATTAAGCCGATGAACTGCCCTTGTCATATCCAAGTGTTTAATCAGGGGCTGAAAAGCTATAAGGATCTACCTCTGCGCCTTGCGGAGTTTGGCTCTTGCCACCGCAATGAAGCATCTGGCGCCTTGCACGGTTTGATGCGAGTGCGTGGGTTTACCCAAGATGATGCCCATATTTTCTGTGAAGAAGACGCTGTTCAGCCGGAAGTTTCAAAGTTCATCGAGCTTCTCCACGAAGTTTATGAAGATTTTGGGTTTGATCAAATTTTGTACAAGCTATCCACTCGCCCGGAAAAACGTGTAGGTTCAGACGAGGTATGGGATAAAGCAGAAGCTGCTTTGGAAGAAGCGCTGAATCGTGAAGGTGTAGATTGGGAACTATTGCCGGGCGAAGGCGCGTTTTATGGACCGAAAATTGAATTTTCGCTCAAGGACAGTATCGGAAGGGTGTGGCAGTGTGGCACTATTCAGGTAGATTTTTCGATGCCTGGTCGTCTGGGCGCCCAGTATGTTGCTGATAATTCCGAGCGTAAAACACCGGTTATGCTACATCGCGCCGTACTCGGGTCTTTCGAGCGGTTTATTGGCATATTGATTGAAGAGTACGAGGGCGCTTTCCCTGCATGGCTTGCCCCGACTCAGATCGCAATTCTCAATATCACCGATAATCAGCGTGATTATTGTCAGAATCTCGCGAAAAAGTTGGATTCTTTAGGTTTTAGGGTTAATGCTGACTTGAGAAACGAGAAGATCGGCTTTAAAATCCGCGAGCATACTATTAACAAAGTTCCCTTTCTTGCCGTTGTCGGTGATAAAGAGGTCGAGAACAACGCCGTTGCGGTGAGAACCCGCAAAGGTGAAGATTTGGGAACTCTATCGCTCGAAGCGTTTGAACAACTTCTGAAAGAAGATGTTGAGCGCAAGGGCAGAATCAAGACGGAGATTTAACTATTAAACAGCGAACGAATCGGGGTGGGCGTACTCCAAAGGCGCCGATCAATGAGAATATTGATGCAACTGAAGTCCGCCTGATTGATGCCGAAGGCACTCAGGTAGGGGTAGTTCCGATCGCAGAAGCCCTCAGAATGGCAGAGGAGGCGACTCTGGATCTGGTACAGGTTACAGATTCCGATCCGATCGTCTGTAAAATAATGGACTATGGCAAAAAGGTCTTCGACGAGAAAAAGGCGAAGGCTGCTGCCAAGAAAAAGCAAAAACAGACGCAAGTCAAAGAGCTTAAGTTCCGACCAGGAACTGAAGAAGGGGATTATCAGGTAAAACTACGCAACCTGGTACGTTTCCTTGAAGGCGGGGACCGCGGCAAAATCACTATCCGCTTCCGTGGCCGTGAGATGGCACACCAAGAAATTGGTATGAAACTCATGGAACGAATTGAAGCAGATATTGAGGCGCTGGCTCAGGTCGAAATGCGGCCGAAAATGGAAGGCCGGCAAATGACCATGATTGTGGCTCCCCGCAAAAAGAAGTGAACTTGATTCAATGATGAATCCCCTGCCGTAGCATAGGCGGGGGTTTTGTCGTTCAGGTTCCCATTTATGTAGTTAAAAAAACAGAATGCGGAGTTTTAAAAAATGTCTAAAATGAAAACGAAGAGTGGAGCGGCCAAGCGGTTCAAAAAAACTGCTTCCGGCTTCAAGCACAAGTCAGCCTTCACCAGTCACATCCTGACCAAGAAGACCCCAAAGCGTAAGCGTCAGCTGCGTGGTACTTCATTGGTTGCCAAATCTGATGTGGCATCCGTAAAGCGTATGCTCGGTCAATAACCTAGCAATACACTCACAACGGTTTTAAGGTAGAAGGATTATAGTATGGCTCGTGTTAAACGTGGCGTGGTCGCACGTCGTCGTCATAAGAAGATTTTAAAGCAGGCCAAGGGTTACTACGGAGCTCGTAGCCGTGTATTCCGCGTTGCCAAGCAAGCGGTTATCAAAGCCGGTCAATACGCATATCGCGACCGTCGTAACCGCAAGCGTGCCTTCCGTGCATTGTGGATCGCTCGTATTAACGCTGGCGCCCGGGCCAATGGCTTGTCTTACAGCCGCTTGATTGCTGGCCTGAAAAAGGCAAACGTTGAAATCGACCGTAAGGTTCTGGCTGATCTGGCCATGAACGAACAGCAGGCGTTTGCCGCTGTTGTTGAGAAGGCTAAAGCGTCTCTTTGATCGCTTAGCTCTTTCATCGATTACGAATCGAACCGGTGTCATGCGTCAATCTATTCGCGCAACAGGCACCGTTTAATAGGGGAAGGGCGCGCTCTTCCCCTATTTTTGTTTCAAGATTTCTTTTTTGGAAATCCTCATTTCTGGTTTGGAGCAGGGTCAATGGAAAACCTGGAGCAATTGGTTCAGGACGGCTTGACGGCAGTAGAAAAAGCCGACAGCTTGCAGGCGCTTGATCACATTCGTGTGGAGTATCTTGGTAAGAAAGGCGTTATTACCCAGCAAGCAAAAACTCTAGGTAAACTTTCTGCCGAAGAGCGCCCCGCGGCCGGCCAGAAGATCAATGAGGCAAAAGGGCAGGTTGAGCAAGCGATTAATGCCAAGCGCAGTGAGCTTGAGCGCGTTGCTATTGAGCAAAAGCTTGCTAGTGAATCCATTGATGTGAGTCTGCCCGGTCGTGGTCAAGATCTGGGAGGACTGCATCCGGTCACCCGCACTCTGCAGCGTATCGAGGAGTTTTTTTCCCGTGCCGGTTATACCGTAGAGCAGGGACCGGAGATCGAGGATGACTATCACAACTTTGAAGCACTCAATATTCCTGATCACCACCCCGCTCGGGCGATGCACGATACGTTCTACTTCAACCCCGGAACCGTGTTGCGTACTCATACTTCTCCGGTACAGATTCGCACCATGGAAGCTGGCAAGCCGCCGTTCCGCATGATTTGCCCCGGGCGAGTATATCGCTGTGATTCCGACATGACGCACACCCCTATGTTTCATCAGGTTGAAGGGTTGTTGGTTGAGAAAAATGTCAGCTTTGCGGATTTGAAAAGCACAGTTGAAGAGTTTCTTCGAGTGTTTTTTGAACGTGATCTTCAGGTTCGTTTCCGGCCGTCCTATTTCCCGTTTACCGAGCCCTCTGCCGAGGTAGATATTGAATGGGGCCGCGAAGCCGATGGCAGCATAAAGTGGCTGGAAATCATGGGTTGCGGCATGGTGCATCCGAAAGTATTTGAACATTGCGGTATTGATGCCGAGGAATATCGTGGCTTTGCATTCGGCTTGGGTGTCGAACGCATGGCTATGCTCCGTTATGGCGTAAATGATTTGCGTATGTTTTTCGAGAACGACTTGCGCTTTCTACGCCAATTCCGCTAATTCGACGTTATACGGCATCCGAACCAATAGTCAAAACCGCATCAGGACAAGGCAATAACCATGAAATTCAGTGAGCAGTGGCTGCGCGAGTGGGTAAACCCGGAAATCAGCTCTCAGGAGTTGATGGATCAAATTACAATGGCAGGGCTGGAAGTCGACGGCTTTGAGCCTGTGGCCGGTAAGTTTCAAGGCGTTGTGGTTGGCGAGGTTCAGTCTGTTGAGCCCCACCCAGACGCCGATAAGTTGCGGGTGTGTCAGGTTAGTGACGGCAACAAAGTGGTTCAGGTTGTCTGTGGTGCACCTAATGTGCGCCAAGGCTTGAAAGTTCCGTTTGCTGTGGTTGGTGCTGTATTGCCCGGTGATTTCAAAATTCGGAAAGCTAAACTGCGCGGCCAG
The DNA here is from genome assembly GCF_018860765.1 of Marinobacter salexigens. GTDB lineage: Bacteria > Pseudomonadota > Gammaproteobacteria > Pseudomonadales > Oleiphilaceae > Marinobacter > Marinobacter salexigens_A. The sequence goes on along the minus strand of NZ_JAHKPV010000019.1, from coordinate 163,769 downwards.
CCTTCTGAAGGCATGCTGTGCTCCGAGTCTGAAGTGGGCTTGTCTGATAGTCATGAAGGCCTGATGGAGCTACCTTCTGACGCGCCGGTTGGCACAGAACTGGGCAACTATCTCAAGTTGAACGACATAGCCATCGACGTAGACCTGACGCCTAACCGCAGCGATTGCCTCTCCATTAAAGGCATTGCCCGCGAAGTATCTGTGCTGAATAGTTTGGTTCCGGAAGCGCCGCAGATTGAGCCGGTTGAAGCTGTACACTCGGAAGTGCCGGATATTCGTGTGGATGCGCCTGAAGGCTGCCCCCGGTATCTGGGCCGAATTCTTCGCAACGTTAATCTTCAGGCTGAAACACCTTTGTGGATGCAGGAAAAGCTTCGCCGTTCCGGCGTACGTTCGATTGATGCAGCTGTGGATGTAACCAACTATGTGATGCTCGAACAAGGCCAGCCAATGCACGCGTTTGATCGCGATCAGATCAGCACGGGTATTGTTGTGCGCATGGCACGCCCCGCTGAAAAGCTGGTGTTGTTGGACGGACAGGAAGTGGAATTGACCGATCAGACGCTGGTAATTGCTGATCACGAAAAGCCCATTGCCATTGCTGGTGTTATGGGTGGTGAGCATTCAGGTGTGAGCCCGAAAACCCGTGATCTGGTGCTTGAATCTGCCTATTTCGACCCGATTACCCTTGCTGGCAAGGCTCGCCACTATGGCTTGCATACAGATGCTTCACACCGATTTGAGCGTGGTGTGGACTATGAGCTCGCCCGTGAAGCCATGGAGAGGGCAACCCGGCTTCTCATGGATATCGTGGGTGGAGAGCCCGGTGAAATTGTCGAAGTTGCCAGTGCCGACAATCTGCCGAAACAACACCAAATTGATCTGCGATCAAGGCGTCTCTCGGATGTTCTAGGTCTGGAAATAAACCGCACCACGGTGGAAGAGATTCTCACCCGACTAGGTTTGCGTGTTGATAAGCTTCTGAAAGATGGCTGGCGAATTCAGGTGCCCAGCTTCCGCCCAGACATTTCCATCGAAGAAGACCTAATTGAAGAAGTCGGCCGTATCTATGGCTATAACAACCTCCCTGTCACAGAGCCTACAGGCTCGCTTGGGTTGCGGGTAAACGAGGAAGCAACTCGCCCCGTATCGGCCATTCAAAATTATTTTGTCTCCCATGGCTATCAGGAAGCGGTCACCTACAGCTTTGTTGATCCTAAGGTACAGACGCAAGTGGATCCGGAGCGTGAAGGCATAGCATTGGCGAACCCTATTTCGTCAGATTTGTCTGTGATGCGCACAAGCCTTTGGAGCGGCTTGCTGAAAACGGTTGCTCACAACCAAAACCGTCAGCAACCACGCATCCGCCTATTTGAGACGGGTTTGCGTTTTTTGCAGGATGATCAGCGTATTGATCAGCAGCAGATGTTGGCAGGTGTGGTAGTCGGCAACCAATACCCTGAAAATTGGGTGAACGGTCGCAGAACTGCCGATTTTTTTGATGTAAAAGGTGAATTGGAAGGTCTTTTTAGTTTGCTTGGCGTGCAAATCGATTTTATCGCCAGTCAGCACCCGGCTTTACACCCGGGACAAACGGCTGAGCTTCTTCGGGATGGCGAACATGTAGGGTGGTTGGGCACACTGCACCCACAGGTTCAGAAAAATCTTGAACTTAATGGCACCATTCTGATGTTTGAGCTATCCTTGAATTCGATCATTACCGGATATGTGCCTAATTTCAAAGAAATTTCGAAATTTCCTGAAGTTCGGCGGGATTTGGCGATCATTATCGGTGGTGATGTCGCGTTTGCCGACGTAGAGCGTGTAACACGAAAACACGCAGGCGAGCAGCTGACAGCGTTGCGTGCGTTTGATGTCTACGAGGGAGAGAGTCTAGGCGAGGGCAACCGGAGTCTGGCATTAAGTCTGTTCTGGCAGCATCCTGAACGCACGTTGAATGAAGATGAAGTGCATTCGCTCTTTAACGGTGTCATCGAGGCACTGAAAGAAGAGTTGGGAGCAACACTGAGGAGTTGAGACATGTCGGCTTTGACGAAAGCGGAAATGGCAGAGCGCTTGTACGAGGAATTGGGCCTGAACAAACGCGAAGCCAAGGAAATGGTGGAAGCTTTTTTCGATGAGATCAGAGGCGCACTCAGCCACAACGAGCAGGTAAAACTCTCGGGTTTTGGTAATTTCGATCTGCGGGATAAAAAACAACGTCCTGGCCGAAACCCAAAAACGGGTGAAGAAATTCCGATAAGCGCACGACGTGTCGTTACGTTTCGTCCGGGCCAGAAACTGAAACAGAAAGTAGAAGCGTATGTTGGAACCCAGTCATAACAATGAACTCCCCGCGATACCAGGGAAGCGCTACTTCACGATTGGTGAGGTAGCGGACCTGTGTGCAGTAAAAGCACATGTATTGCGCTATTGGGAGCAAGAGTTTCCTCAGCTGTCACCGGTCAAGCGCCGGGGTAATCGCCGGTATTATCAGCGAGCCGATGTGATTACCATCCGCCAGATACGCAGCCTGCTTTACGAGCAGGGGTATACCATTGGTGGTGCCAAGCAAAAACTCAGCAGTCATGAAGTAAAAGACGATACCACGCACTATAAGCAGTTGATCCGGCAAATGATTACCGAGCTGGAAGAGGTGTTGGAAGTGCTCAACGCACCCGCCAAATAAGCTGCGTACTGCTATAAAAAAGCCGGAGCGATTCCCCATCACTTCGGCTTTTTTGTGGGATCTTTAAACTACTGCTTTTTGCAGGTTTTAATGCCCAGCAATGAATACGCAGGGCAGTTACCCATCAGTGCGGTAGCTAGCGGCACAATACCAATCCAGCCCCAAGGTGTTTGCGGCCCTACGAACACCAACGCTAGCAGTACGATGCCTACAATAGCGCGAATAATCCGATCAGCAGAACCCATATTAATGCTCATAGTCCATTCTCCTGTGTTGCATGAGGCTTACTAGGAATCCTAGGATTCTTACTTTAGATCCCACAGAGAGACAGTTCAGTGATAAAGTCACACTGATCTCGTCTATATCAAAACTCCACGGAAAAACTCATGCTTGATCACAGTATTCTGGAGACTTTGCCCAGGGAGCTTCAAAAGGAAGCTCTTGAAAGCATTAGGATTATGAGGTTTCCGCCGGGTAAGGTTTTGTTTCAAGCGGGAGAGCACTGTCAGGGCTTGCCGCTGATGCTTAGCGGTGCGGTAAAGGTCCAGATGACAGGCGTTTCCGGAAACAGCATTGTGCTTTACCGCATGGGTGCTGATGATATTTGTACCCTCTCTATTGGTTGCTTGATGACGGGCTACGGTTATAGGGCAGAGGCTGTTGTAGAAGAAGAGTCCGAAGCGGCTATGGTGCCTCGGGGGTTGTTTGATCGGCTAATGGATCAGTCTGCCGCCTTTAGGCTCGGAATCATGGAATCCTACGGGCGCCGATTGGACGACTTGATGTTGTTGGTGGAAGAAGTGGCATTTCGTCGTATGGATGAACGGCTTGAAGAGTGGCTGCAGGCCCGTCGGAGCCCAATACACATCACACACCAAGAGTTGGCTGTTGAGCTGGGAACTGCCCGCGAAGTTGTCAGCCGGTTGCTGAAAGAGCTTGAACGAAAGAGCAGGGTGCGATTGGCGCGGGGCAAAATTGAACTAATAGGCTCTTAGAGCTATTGCCCCGGAGGCAGTTTCAAAACTCCGGGACAATAGCTGAGCTTCAATCAACCTTTGTGCAAGTGTTACCAGTCAGTGACGGATTTGACCTCCAGAAACTCTTCCAGCCCCCAAACGCCTCCTTCACGGCTGCCATTACCTGACTGTTTCATGCCGCCGAACGGGAAGCCTGCCGAGCCGGATTTTCCATTGATTTCCACCATGCCGGATCTGACCTGACGTGCGACTCTGCGAGCTCTTTCTTTATCGGAAGTCTGAATGTAATTGGTAAGCCCGTAAAGCGTATCGTTTGCCAGTTCTACGGCCTCTTCTTCGGTTTCAAAAGGTGTGATAGCGAGTACCGGACCGAAAATTTCCTCACTCCAGATGGTCATAGCGGGCGTTACGTCTGCAAAAACGGTTGGCTTCACGAAGTAGCCCTTTTCAAGGCCTTCTGGCCTGCCTTCACCGCCAGCCACTAGCGAGGCACCTTCCTCTATACCCTTTTTGATTAGGGCCTGAACCTTCTGAAACTGTTGCTGGGACACGACAGGCCCGATATGGCGACCTTCTGCACTCGCCAATCCTACATCGGTTTTGCCCGCGATCATTGCAGCGGTATCAACCGCCTGCTTATATAGAGATTTTTCTACCAGCATTCGTGTGGGCGCGTTGCAGGACTGGCCCGAGTTGGCAAAACAGTGGCGCACACCACGGGTAACTGCTTTTTCATCGGCATCTGCAAAAATAATATTGGCACCCTTGCCGCCCAGTTCCAAACCTACCCGCTTCACAGTATCGGCTGCTGCAATGGTGATGGCTTTGCCGGCGCGGGTTGAGCCGGTGAAGCTGACTAGATCAACGTCAGGATGCTCAGAAAGTTGGGAGCCGACACCGGCGCCGTCGCCATTCACAAGGTTGAAAACACCCGGTGGGAAGCCTGTACTGTCAATCATGTCGGCTAAGAGCATGGCTGATAGTGGCGAAATTTCCGACGGCTTGAGAACCACTGTGCAGCCTGTGGCCAAAGCGGGAGCTACCTTCAGCATTACCTGATTCATCGGCCAGTTCCAAGGCGTAATCAAGGCACACACGCCAACAGGCTCATGCAGAATGATGTTGTCTGGCGCGTGCTCGCCAAGGGGGTGCTCAAATTCGAACGACTTTAGCGCGCGGATCGTATTCTTGAGGTGAGCGGCGCCAGCGCCAACCTGAGCGCTTCGCGCAAGATCTATAGGCGCGCCCATCTCTTGGCTGGTGGTTTGGGCCATCTCTTCTGCCCGGGCTTTGTAAGTTTCAAACAAGCGCTCCAGCAACTCGACGCGCTGCTCTTTGCTTGTGGCAGACCATTTTGGAAAGGCTTTTTTCGCAGCAGCGACTGCGCTGTCTGTATCCGCCTGCGACCCCAGAGCTATCGTTGAGAACCCGGCTTCATCGGATGGGTTGATGATATCCAGTGTTTGGGATCCTTCTGGCGTTACCCACTTGCCATTAATATAAAAAGTGTTCGTATCCAGCATGGTTCATCTCTTTTCAGTGGATTTTCTAGCATGGTAACAGGTTGGCTAATGATGACGAATTGATTCAAATTGCTCTGGGTTTCGTATATGGCCCACGCGTTAAAGAAACGCCCCTGACCGCCGTTAACGAGGCCTATATACAAACTGTATTGGATTCGAGGTCGGGTCCAACCTTGAGGAATAATAGATGTTTTTTGGCCGTCATAAATTGCAGACCCGAATCGAGTCTTTAGAGGAGGAATTAAAAGCCTACCATGACATCCAAAGGGAACTGCGAGCCGAGATGATCTTTTTCTCGCTGGACGCGGCAGGAAGGTTTGTAGAGGTAAATGATCATTTTTTGCAGTCTACTGGCTATACAGAGCGGGAATTGACTGGCGAGAGTTTCGAACCCTTCGTGTTCGACAAATCCCGGGATAAGGCGCACTGCAAGCAAATGTTTGCGGCTATTGATGGGAAGAAATCCTGGCAGGGTGCGCTACAGCTTGTGCACAAGGACGGTCGCTCGGGCTGGTACCGCACTATTATGCAGCCCAGACAATCCACAGGCAGTCAGAAAACGGAGCTGGTGTGCTATTCCAAGGAACTGACTCAAACTATCTCCAAGTCCCGCGAGCAAGAGGATTTACTTGCTGCCCTGAACCGCTCTCTGGGTATTATCGAGTTCAGTCTGGACGGCATAATACTTAACGCAAATGACAACTTTTTGAGTAGTGTCCATTACAGCAGAAGTCAGGTCGTGGGCAAGCATCACCGGATCTTCTGCGAGCCGGAGGAGGTAAGCTCGCAAAGTTATGCGAATTTTTGGAAAACCCTTGCATCAGGTGAATTTGTCTCCGGTAGATTCAAGCGTCTGGATAGCAGAGGCAACGATATATGGCTGGAGGCCACATACAATCCTGTGCATGACGACTCAGGAGAACTCTACAAGGTTGTGAAATTTGCAACTGTAATAACAGAGCAGGTGACCCGTGATCAGGAGGTTATGAATACCGCCGAGGTAGCCAGCGATATTTCCAGAAAAACCGGTGAGGACGCTTCTGCCGGTCTCGCTGTTATTGAGTCGACTGTTCGAACCATGAATGAGTTATCGGCGCAGATGGAAGAGGCTAGCAAGGGGATCGCCGCCTTGGATCATCAATCTGCCAAAGTGTTCGAACTGGTGGAGAGTATTCGAGGTATTGCCGATCAGACCAATCTTCTTGCCCTGAATGCCGCTATCGAAGCAGCGCGAGCGGGTGATCAAGGGCGTGGGTTTGCGGTGGTTGCAGATGAAGTGCGGCAGCTTGCATCGCGAACAAGTTCGGCGACTGAAGAAATCGTCAAGGTGGTTTCTGAGAATAAAAAACTGACGGAAGAGGCAGTGGCGTTAATTGCAAGCAGTCAGGAGAAAACCGGTCAGGCGCTCACTTTTTCAAATGAGGCAGGGCAGGTAATGAATGAAATGCGGGCTGGAGCCCAGCAAGTTGTTGACGCTGTTGGCCAATTCAAAATAAACTTGTGAGTTTTAAGGCGTTGCCCCTAACATTCTGCCCCTCTCATATTCTGCCAGAGCTGTCAGCAGAACATGGGAGGGGCAAATGAGTCTGCTGGCAGTGTATTCACAAACTTTGCATAGTCGCACTCAGTTAATTAGGCGAACTCTGGGGAATGATTTTGCTTCGGCCCAACTAACCGTTTCCGGCTGGGTGTCCTTTCCGGTAAACAGGTGCCCGACTTCTGGTACGGCGTAACGCAGGTCGCCACGGGTCGGGCGCTGGTCGTTAAATTCCGCGTGGCTGATGCCGACTTCCCAAATGTCATCTGAGCCTTCGCTAGTCCAGCCTTCCGGGCGCAGCTCAACCCGTACTTCGGAGCCGATTAGGCTAACAGCTTCGATGCGTAACGGTAGATTCGCATGTTCGGCCGGCACTGTGGCCAAGCGCACTTCGTGTGGCCGCAAGTAAAGCTGGGCGCTACCTTGATGCTGAATGCCCGGTAACGTCACCCGGGCATTGCCCTGACTTAAGCTCCCATGTTTGACCTCGCCAGATAGAACATTCACCTGCCCGAGGAAATTAAACACGAAACGGCTATCGGGGCGGGCGTAAAGCTCGGTCGGCTCATTCACCTGTTCCACATTGCCCTGACTCATTACGACTACTTGATCGGACAGCTCCAGAGCCTCTTCCTGATCGTGGGTCACAAAGATGCTGGTGAAGTGAAACTCATCGTGCAAATTACGCAGCCAGCGCCTTAGGTCTTTACGCACCTTGGCATCCAGAGCACCGAAAGGCTCATCCAGAAGCAGGATTTTCGGCCGAGTAGCAATAGAGCGGGCAAGGGCCACACGCTGCTTTTGACCACCGGATAGCTGGGCAGGGAAACGCTGTGCCCGATGTGGCAACTGGATCATGTCCAATAGTTCGCTGACGCGTTTCTGAATCTCCGCCTTGGGCGGACGCTGTTTACGTGGCAGTGATTCCAAGCCAAAAGCAATGTTTTGGGCAACGGTCATGTGACGAAACAGGGCGTAATGCTGGAATACGAAACCAATGTTGCGATCGCGTACATGCAGTTTGGTTACATCCTTGCCGGAAAAGGCGACTCGCCCGCTATCGGCTGATTCGAGGCCCGCAATAATACGCAGTAACGTTGTTTTTCCGGAACCGGATGGCCCCAGTAACGCGGTCAGTTTTCCTTCTGGAATATTCAAGGAGACGTTGTTCAGCGCCTGAAATTGTCCAAAACGCTTGTTGATGCCATCAACCGTGATAGTCATTAAGCTGTCTCCTCTGTTTGCAGACGGTTCAGAGTGCGTGTCTGCCGCCATTCCACGAAACCTTTAACAGCCAGCGTAAATACAGCGATGCCGGCCAGTAGCGAGGCGCTCGCAAACGCGCCAACAATATTGTAATCCTGATACAAGAGCTCAACGTGCAGGGGGAGCGTGTTGGTTTGCCCGCGGATATTTCCGGACACCACCGATACCGCGCCAAACTCGCCTACGGCTCTTGCGTTAGTGAGTACCACGCCGTAAATCAGTGCCCATTTAATATTTGGCAGTGTGATGGTACGGAATATTCTCCAGCCGGAGGCGCCCAGCACCACTCCGGCTTCTTCTTCCTCACTGCCTTGCTGTTGCATGAGTGGTATTAGCTCGCGTGCAACGAAAGGGCAGGTAACAAATACGGTAACCATTACAATACCGGGCCAGGAAAACATCAGCTGCACGTCGTGATCTGCAAGCCAGCTTCCCACCCAACCGTTACGGCCGTATAGCAGCAGGTATAGTAAGCCAGCTACAACCGGCGACACTGCAAACGGAATATCAATCAGTGTGATCAGCAGCTTGCGCCCGGGGAACCGAAAACGTGTTACCAGCCAGGCCAGCGCAGTGCCAAAGACAAGGTTGAGGGGAACAGTAAGAGCGGCCACAAACAGCGTTAAGCCGATCGCGTGCAGTGTGTACTGATCCGTTAGATTATCTGCCAGAGTACCCCAGCCAGCTCCGAGTGCTTCAACAAAGATCACCAGCAATGGCATGATCAACAAAGCAATCGCGACAGCAACAGCCGTTCCGATCAAAAGCCATTTTATTGCCGGGCTATCGCCAACACGGCGGTGTCGGGAAGATTGGGAGGCGTTCATGGAATTAGCGTCCCTCTATGCGTTTAAGGTATCTGGCCTGCCACAGGGTAATAGCGAAAAGCATCACCAGTGATACCAACAAAACCACAGACGCTATGGCGCTGGCGGCGGCGTAATCGTATTCCTGCAGGCGGACAAAAATCATCAGGCTGGTTACTTCGCTCACGTAAGGCATGTTGCCCGCAATAAAGATAACAGCACCGAACTCGCCAAGGCTGCGAGTAAACGATAAGGCCACACCAGTTAACAGAGCTGGCCACAGGGCTGGGAAGATCACTCGACGAAACACCAAAGCATCGCTTGCTCCCAAGCTAACGGCTGCTTCTTCATCTTCGGGGGCGAGTTCCTCCAGTACCGGCTGAACGGTGCGTACCACAAAGGGCAGGCTGGTGAACGCCATGGCCACAACTATGCCCACCGGCGTGAAGGCAACTTCAATTCCCAATTTGCTCAGCCATTGTCCATACCAGCCGTTTTCTGCAAACAAGGTAGCGAGAACGATACCGGCTACTGCGGTTGGCAGCGCAAACGGCAAATCAACTACGGCATCGATCAGCCGCTTACCGGGAAACTCATAACGTACCAGAACCCAGGCCAGCAGCAATCCGAAGAGGCCGTTAAATAACGAGGCTGCCAGTGCTGCAAGGGCGGTAACTTTGTAAGAGGCGACTACCCTCGGGTCGGTGATCACAAACCAGAACTGATCGAAGCTCATGGCGGATACTTCCATCACCAGCCCGGTCAGTGGCAGCATCAAAATCAGACTGATAAACAAAAGCGAAATACCGAGGCTCAAACCGAACCCCGGTAGTACCCGCTTGCTGCGGCTTCCGATCCTCGGCCAACGCTGTGGGATTACAGCGCTGGCCTGATTAGCCGTTGACATGAATTATCGCCGACGTTGTAGTTGGTCGAGTTTGCCACCACTGGCAAAGTGTTCTTTGGTGGCGTTTTCCCAGCTGCCAGCAATAACGTCAATCGGCAGCAGTTTTACCTCAGGAAAGCGGTCTGACGTTTCCTGTTTTACCGTTTCGTTATGAACCCGGTAGTTGAATCCAGCCAGCAGGCGCTGAGCGTCTTCACTGTACAGGTGCTCCAGATAGGCTTTTGCAAGATCTTCAGTTTTGTTCTGCTTCACGTATTCGTCGATCCAGGTAACCGGGAACTCTGCCAAAAAGCTTACCTTCGGCGTTACCACCTCATATTCCCCATTGTCGTAACGATCGGCAAGGTTGAGCACTTCTGACTCGAACGTCAGCAGCACATCACCAATTTCACGCTCAATAAACGTAGTGGTTGCGCCGCGCCCGCCGCTGTCGAATACCTTCACGTGAGAAAGGAAGTCTTGCAGGAAGCTGTCTATTTTTTTCTGGTCGTTGCCAAAGCTGTCTTGGGCATAACCCAAGGCAGCCAGATACGTATAACGGCCGTTGCCTGAAGTTTTCGGGTTCGGCATAACCAAGGCAACGTCTTCCTTAATCAGGTCGTCCCAGTTCTGAATATTCTTCGGGTTACCTTTGCGCACCAGAAAGGCCATGGTGGAGTAGTAGGGCGAACTGTTGTTGGGTAGGCGTTCAGCCCAGTTCTCCGGAATCAGGCCACCACGGGCGTGCAGGATATCGATATCAGTAACTTGGTTGAACGTGGCTACATCGGCCTTTAAGCCTTGAATGATTGCCTGCGCCTGCTTTGAGGAGCCTGCGTGAGACTGGCTGACTTCCAGCGTTTCACCGGTCTTTGCTTCCCAGTACTGGTTGAAGTGCACGTTGTAGGCAGCAAACAGTTCTCGGGCGATGTCATAGGAGGTGTTAAGCAGTTCACGGTCGGCAGATACCGCCGGCTGAGCAAAGAGTGAAGCGCTTAGCGCAAGACCGGTAACCAGGCCTTTGAGTTTACTTGGCATGACAATCCCCTAAATCAGATGATTTGATGAGGAGTAAGCTACCAAAACCCAGTTAAAACTGGAAAGAATAATAAATAATTTATTCAGATCTATTTTGAATATATAGTCTAGTGCCCAAAAACGAAAAAGGCACATCCGAAGATGTGCCTTTATGCGTTGAATATGGTCGGGACGGTAGGATTTGAACCTACGACCCCTTGCACCCCATGCAAGTGCGCTACCAAGCTGCGCTACGCCCCGATTCGCTAATTGCTGCCTATTTAAAGCCGAGCTTTGACGGCGATTGCCAAAGAGACTTAAAGAGGAATCTCAGTGGCTTAGCGGGAGCGAAGTCTACACTAGCCTGGATTGAAAATAAACAGGCATTGTGGGAATTGCTCCCGAATTTTTAGCGCAACTTGGTTTCTCTGAGTTGCCTAATGAATTCCGGTGGATCAAAACTGTCCGGTTTCGATTCGGCCCAGTATTTATCAAAGACGGCCATGCCGGTTTTTCCCTCAAGCAGGGCACCGGGTTCCAGAAATGGAAACAGGTCGATGTAGGAATGCACTTCGGTTTTTGAAACTCGGCGAACAATGTGTTCGGGGCCAAGTTCCGAAGCATCCCGCAAGCCAGCAGCTTCCAGCAGGTTTTGTAGGGCTTCCAGAGTTTTTTTATGGAAGTTGTATACTCTCTGGCTTTTGTCCTGCACGTCCAACTTGTTGCCTCTTCTCGGATCTTGCGTAGCTACCCCAGAAGGGCAGCGCCCGGTGTGGCAGTTCAAGGCTTGAATGCAACCCAGCGAGAACATGTATCCGCGGGCTGAGTTGCACCAGTCGGCTCCTAAGGCCAAAGTGCGAGCGATATTAAAGGCCGAAGTGATTTTGCCGGCGGCGCCTATGGATATGTCTTCTCTCAGATTGGTGCCTACCAGCGTGTTGTTTACAAGGAGCAGGGCTTCTGTCATGGGCGTGCCGATTCGATTGATGAACTCCAGCGGCGCGGCACCTGTGCCGCCTTCGCCGCCATCAACAACAATGAAGTCCGGTTTGCGACCGGTTTCGAGCATGGCTTTTACAATGGCAAACCATTCCCATGGGTGGCCGATTGCAAGCTTGAAGCCAACCGGTTTGCCGCCCGAAAGTTCACGGAGCTGATCAAGAAACTCTAGCATTTCAATTGGCGTGGAAAATGCCGAATGCTGTGCAGGCGATACGCAGTCTTCACCTACAGAAACGCCCCGTGCTTCGGCAATTTCCGGTGTTACTTTGGCGCCTGGAAGGATGCCTCCATGGCCGGGCTTTGCGCCCTGAGATAGTTTGACCTCTATCATTTTTACCTGATCTAGGGTGGCGTTTTTCCGGAACGCCTCAGCGTCGAAAGTCCCGTCTGTGTTACGGCAGCCAAAATATCCCGAGCCAATTTCCCACACTAGATCGCCGCCGGGCTGCTTGTGGTATCGGGAAATCGAACCCTCGCCTGTGTCATGGTAAAACCCGCCCATGTTTGCGCCCGCGTTCAAACTTAAAATTGCGTTCGCAGAGAGAGCTCCAAAGCTCATGGCGGAAATGTTGAAAACGCTGGCGCTGTATGGCTTTGCGCAGCCTGAGCCGATCTGCACACGAAAGTTGCTGTCTTGTATTTTTGAAGGTCGGAGTGAGTGGTTGATCCACTCGAAACCGTCTTCGTACATTTTGAGTTGTGAGCCGAAAGGGCGCTTGTCCAGTACGTTTTTGGCGCGTTGATAAACGAGCGTGCGTTGGTCGCGGGAAAATGGCTGCTCGTCGTTGTCCGACTGGATGAAGTATTGGCGAATTTCGGGGCCTATGGATTCAAACAGGTAGCGAAAGTGCACCATGATGGGGTAGTTGCGGCTGATTGTGCGCTTCTTTTGCAGCAGGTCATAGGTGCCTAGAATAGTCAGGGCGCCAAAAATAACAGGGAAAAAATACCCTGCCTCAAAGTACAGACTCAGCGCCAGTGAAACAAGAAAGCCCGCAATGCTAATGGCATAGGCCGAGTAGCGCACCGGGAAGGTTTTCGTTTTCTCCATAAGTATCTCGCTTGGCTCCGTAAAACTGTGAGTAGAGTGCAGTACGCCATTTTATATCCAGTATATCGATACGGCACCGGACTGATAGTCGATTGCTTGAGCTTTTAGCTTTTGGCGCGTCCCCTTTAGTCTATGCTGAGATGAACACGTTGTGTTTTTGATGTTTTGAGTTCAAAACATTAACATGGCGCGTCTGTAATGTATGAGTCCAGATTTATGACGAGTTTTCGATACCAAATTCAGAAATCAGGAGGCGCCAATACGTGGGCGACGTAGTTAAAGACGAGTATCAAACGGATTACGTAGCTGGCCAGGATAATATAAGACCATTCGGGCTAGATCTGCATGCGCCGGTTTTTCCGATCACGGCAATACTGGTGGTGGTTTTCGTTATTGGAACCTTAATGTTCCCAACGGTCGCCAAGGAATTGCTGGATGGCGCCAAGAACGACATCATCGAAACCTTCGACTGGTTCTTTCTGCTTAGCGCCAACATTTTTGTCATCGTGTGTATTGCGTTGATTTTTATGCCCGTGGGGAAAATTCGCTTGGGCGGTATGGACGCCAAGCCGGAGTTCTCAACCATTTCCTGGTTCGCGATGCTTTTTGCGGCTGGTATGGGCATTGGCTTGATGTTTTGGGCGGTGGCAGAGCCAGTGGCTTATTACACGGGTTGGTTCGGCACGCCGTTTGGCATAGAAGCGAATACGCCAGAGGCCCGTAATCTGGCCATGGGCGCTACCATGTACCACTGGGGGCTTCACCCTTGGGCTGTGTACTCTATTGTTGCGCTTTCTTTGGCCTTTTTTGCTTATAACAAGAACATGCCGTTAACTATCCGGTCGGCGTTCTTCCCCTTGCTGAAAGACAAAGTGTGGGGGTGGCCCGGGCATATTATTGATAGTTTGGCCGTTGTTGCCACCATTTTTGGCTTGGCAACCTCCCTAGGCTTTGGTGCACAACAAGCGGCTTCCGGCCTTAACTATCTGTTTGGCATGGGTTCGGGCATCAACGTTCAAATGGCCATTATTGTTGGTGTAACAGCGGTTGCGCTTATGTCTGTGCTGCGAGGCCTCGACGGCGGTGTGAAAGTGCTGAGTAATATCAACATGTCGCTAGCAGGTATTCTGTTGTTCTTCGTAATTTTTGCTGGCCCCACCATGAGTATTTTGGAAAACCTATGGGCGACCAGTTCCAGTTATGTGAGCAATGTTGTGGCGTTCAGCAACCCGTTTGGTCGTGACGATGAAGCTTGGATGCGCGGCTGGACCGTATTCTATTGGGCCTGGTGGATTTCCTGGTCACCGTTTGTGGGTATGTTCATCGCCAGAGTGTCCAAGGGCAGAACGGTTCGTGAATTTGTGATGGCGGTTCTGATCATCCCGACGGTGATTACAGCGGTATGGATGAGTTCCTTTGGCGGTGCGGCACTTGAGCAAATCGATCAGGGTATTGGTGCACTAGCGGAAAATGGTATTACAGAGGTTTCTCTGGCGACCTTCCAAATGTTCGCAAACCTTCCGCTGACCGGTATTCTTTCGTTCATTGGCATTGTTCTGGTTTTGGTGTTTTTCATTACATCTTCGGATTCCGGCTCGCTGGTAATCGACAGCATAACGGCTGGTGGTAAAACCGATGCGCCAACCGCTCAGCGCGTGTTCTGGGTAGTTATGGAGGGGGCGATTGCAGCCGCATTGATCTTTGGTGGCGGTGCAGATGCTTTGGGCGCTATTCAGGCGACTGCCGTGAGTGCGGGCTTACCGTTCACGGTGATTCTCCTGATCATGACTTGGGGCTTACTCAAAGGCCTTACTCATGAGCGTAAGTTGCTGATCGCCAGAGGCGAGATGTAATAAGCAATGAGGTATAAAAAAACCGGAGCAACTGTCTCCGGTTTTTTTATGCCTGCTATCCAGGTCAAAGACTCGCAAACGTTTTCATGGCATAGTTTGCTCGTTCTCCGGGGGTAAAGTGAGGGCGTTTCAGGCTTTCGACGGCACGCAGCCGGGGTAGCAGGCCGCGGCCATTTGCCATCTGAATGGCTAAGCCGGGTCGAGCGTTGAGTTCAAGTAGCAGTGGCCCTTCGTTGGAATCTACCACAAGGTCAACACCCATATAGCCTAGACCTGTAGCCTCATAACAGCGGGAGGCCATTTCCAGCATCTCTTCCCAATCATCAATATTGATATTTTCTAAAGCCAAACCTGTGTCGGGGTGCAGTGTTATAGGGCGGTTAAACTGTACCGCATTCAGGCTTCTCCCAGTGCCTATATCCAGACCAACCCCTACAGCACCTTGGTGCAGATTGGCTTTGCCGTCGGAGTCTGTGGTTGCAAGGCGTAACATGGCCATTACCGGGTAGCCCTGAAACACCACTATGCGTATATCAGGTACGCCTTGGTGGGAATAGCGGGCCAGTGAAGGGGCTGATTCCACCAGACTCTCGACAATGGCTACATCGGGTGTGCCGGCAAGTGAATACAGCCCGGCCAGAATGTTGGTGAGGTGCCGCTCCAGCACAGAGGCGCCCACGCGAGCGCCAGACGCTTTTACGTAGTCGTCTCCATCACGGCCCGTGATTACCGTGATGCCTTTGCCGCCAGAACCCTTTGCGGGCTTGATGGCAAACCCTGCAAGCCCTTCGGCCATGTCCCTAAAACGGGAGATTTCGTGCTGCTGCTTTACTACCTGCAAGAGTTGCGGCGTTTTTACGCCGTATTCTGCAACGGCCAGCTTTGTTTTAAGCTTGTTGTCTACCAATGGATAGGACGAGCGCTCGTTATAACGGGCGATGTAGTCCACGTTGCGCCGGTTCATATTCAGCATGCCCAGCCGGTTTAGTGCGCGCGGAGAGATCCAGTCCATATCAGTCGTAGACCTTCATCGGCGTGAAGCGTCTGAGCTCGCTGAGTTTGTAGCCTGTGTACTGGCCCATTAGCAAAATCAGTCCCAAAATTGCGAAGTGCAACTCGGGGAAATTGAATGTTAGGTGGCCTGCCAAGGGTGCGCTCATTAGCAGGTAGGCGCAGATAGCAACGAATAGGCTGCCAGAACCTTGTACAAGTACTTCTTGGCCGCCTTCTTCCTCCCATAGGATGGACATGCGCTCAATCGTCCAAGCAATTATGACCATGGGGAAGAAGGTGACGGTCATGCCTGTGTTAAAGCCCATCTGATAACCGAAGATACTTAGGCCTGCGGTGATGAAAATAACCAGAATAATCAGCGCTGATATTCGCGAAACCAACAATAAGTTCAGGCTAGAAAGGTAGCCCCGCATCGCCAAGCCAATAGCTACGACGGACAGAAAGGCAACGAGCCCGGGTACCAGTGTGGTTTGAACAAAGGCAACCGCAATTAGTACCGGCATGAATGTTCCCGAGGTGCGGATACCAATTACAATGCGCATAAACGCAACCACAAGCGCCCCAAGTGGTAGCAACAGGAGCATACGGAACATGCTCTGCTCTTCGATGGGAAGTTCATAGAAGCTCAAAAAGCTCAAACCGTCGCCGTCGAACTGCATGGCAGCAAGCTGCAGCGCGGGTACAGTCTGACGCAGCATGGAGAAGCTAATTTCGGAGTTGTCACCACCAACCACATCGAGTAAGGACTCCGAGCCCTGTCGCCACAGTATTAGGTCTTCCGGCACGCCTTGAGCAGCGGTTTTCGGGTTCAGGGTAAGCCATCGCTCACCGTTGTATATCTGTAGGAAAGGTGTGAGTTGTTGCCGCCGACGGGCGTCTTCAAGTTTTAAGCCATCGGCTGTCCGTGCCGGAATCCCTGAGTGATTGAGCATGTTCACGAGTAGCTGAAGATAATTCGCCTCGGATACAAGAAGGGTTGTGTTCTGAACACGGGTGTCAGGCTGCATCAGCTGGATCAGCTCACGGGTCATGCTTTCGGGTGTGCTTGAGCGAGCCTCAGCCTGTGCCAAAATTTCCCGTACTGCGGTGGCTTGGGGCTCTTCCCAAAACAATCGTTTGGTCTTGGGTGGCTGGGCAGGGGGAGCAGGTTCTGCGTTGGGGTCTGGTATGAACTGGGCTTTGAAGTACAGAGTTTGCGGGCCAACTACTTCTCGCTTCGTCCACTCAGCCCGCCGACTGCCTGCCTTATCAATAATCGAAAAACCATAGCCCGGTGAAGCGGCTTGCTCAGTCAGGATCCGGAATCCGGGCGGTTGCTCGGGAACGTTCAGGCTAGCCACCACAGGCTCATTTGAGCCATCAAAATCTACCCGTGCTTCGACCATCCAGACCGGGCGCTGTTCCCCGGTGAGCCAGGGGATTCCAAGTTCAATGTGTCGCCAAACAGCAAGTGAAATGCCGGCAGTAATGAGCAGAAATACAGCAATATAAAAGGGTAGGCGGGAGGGACTGGTCACTATTATTTCCCGTTGTCTGTACGGATGGATTCAGGCAGCTCGGTTGCGTACTCCTTGCCGACATCAATCAGCATGACGTCCCTAAGCACGTTGCGGCCAATAAGAGCCTGATAAGTGAGGTTGCTTCGGTCTGCGAGCGTAAACTCTGCCACTTGCTGGTGGTCACCAATGGAGAACTGAAGCTCTACAACGACACGCCGTTCCGCGCCATCTGCACTGGCTTGAATAACCTTGACGCGTCGGGAAATTTCTTTCTCAAGGGTAATGAACTCTTCAGCGCCGGGAACAGGAACGTCAAAACGAACCCAATTGCTGCCGTCGCGTTCGAAACGAGTAACGTTTCGGGCATCTATCGAGGATGTTTCCGCTCCGCTATCAATGCGGGCTTTGTAGATAAGCCCGGGGCCAGCCAGATAAAAGTTCTCTACCTCACCAACAATGACTTTTCCTTTCAGTCGATCAGCCTGCCCTTTTGATTTGTCGGAGGCTGGGCAGGCTTTCTGGGCCGGCATGGGAGGGCAGGAAGGTTTGGCAACTTGCGTTGCAATGGCTTCAAGGACCTTTTGGGTTGAGGCATCGGTATGCTCCAGGACCTTTTCATGTCGAACCTTTGCGTTGTCTTCCATGGTGACCAACGTGGCGCGCTGGCTCTGAACCGAGGTTTTGAGCTCGCCAAGATCGGATTTCGGAACCATGAAATAGCTGTCTGTCGCACAACCCGCTAGCAATACAGTGCCAGTAAGAACTGTGACGGAGAGCGCCGATCGACCAGCTCGCAATCGTTTAAAACACATGAAAAACCCCTGAGCCCGTTGTCGGTCACATCCCGAAAAAGAAAATGTGACGGTCTAAAAGTTTATACGGAGATGATCCGGAGCGGGAGTATACAACAATCAACGTGTGTCGTTGTTTTACAGTTGGTTAAGGGGATGCTTTTTAACCGCCTGAAGAAGCAATTCAGCGGGATAAGAAATGACTGGTACCAAGCACTTCATCAGAACGCAAATGTTCTTGCACCACTGGCGAACAGTTGAGATAAAAAAGAAGCAGTTCTTTTTGTATGTCTTGGTCCTGAATTCGCGCGGCAAAAACGATAATGTCGCGTATCGCATCGTCGCTTAGGGCGCTTTCTGCTTCAGAGCTTTTTCCATATCGGCTTTTTAACAGCGCTGTGAGCCTCTCAAGGTGAAACTCGCCGGTGTGGGTGATATGGGGGAGAATCCTAAAATCCTCTGGACCATAACCTTCCGGTGCTAAGTCTGTGCACTCGTCGTATGGGCTGTCGGCTTGTAGAAAATCTGCACCTAGCTTTCGCCAGAGTTCTTTCAGCATTGTTAGTAATCCAGTTTGGTTCTGTGCCGACCTAAAAGCCGTTAAAAAAGTGTAATGCCATTTATTGCGGACGACACTACTCTTTTAATCGATATTATGTATTGGGTCTAGAGCCGATTCTAGGTGCGTGACCAAAATGCCAAGCAGTCGTGGTGCAGGCCGTGCATGTGCCTCATAGAAAATAACGCCAGCGAAAAAATCGTTATGCTCCTATACAATGTAATACGCGATTAACATTACGAAAATCCTTAAATATACGGATAATCCGGAGGAGCTTTGCTTGTGCCTAAGGCCGTGAGCGAACTGATGCTATCCCGGCCTGAGATGATGGCGGCACTGGTTGCCCTGCTGTTTGTAACCACGGTTGTTATTGTGGGTCTTCTGGCAAGGGCTAAGTCGGAAAGGCGGGCGGCTGGCCTGCAATCGGATGTAGCTGCCCAGAACAGGCGAATAGAAGAGCTTTTAGAAGAGCGCCAAAACCAGCAAGCGAAGATTGATAGGCTCGGCGGGGAGTTGGGCGAAGCCCGTGCCTTGTTGCGAGAACAGCAGGCTGTTCTGAAAGAGGAAAGGCGTTCGGCTACGGAGAAGCTCGCGCTGCTGGAGCGCAACCGAGATGCCTTGAAACAGGAATTCGAAAATCTTGCCAACCGCATTTTCGAGCAGAAGAGTGAGCGCTTTACTCAGCAAACGCGCACCAGTCTGGATACTCTGCTCAATCCTTTCCGTGACCAGTTGCAGGATTTCCGAAAGCGGGTGGAAGATGTATACACCACTGAAACTCGAGACCGACAAGCGCTTCGCAGTGAGATAAAGTCGCTTCAGGATCTAAACCGGCAGATCACTGAAGAGGCCGCTAACTTGACCCGCGCCCTGAAGGGCGACAAAAAAATTCAGGGCAACTGGGGTGAGTTGATTCTTGAGCGGGTTTTGGAAAAATCCGGGCTGCGTAAAGGTATTGAGTACGACACGCAAGGCAGTTACCGCGACACTGAGAACCATTTGCTTCGGCCGGATGTGGTGGTGCATCTCCCGGATAATCGTAATCTGGTGATTGATTCAAAAGTATCCTTGGTGGCCTATCAGAAGTGGGTCACGGAAGAAGATGATAATGCCCGGGAAGACGCCCTTAAAAATCACGTTGAAGCTGTGCGGAATCATATTCGCACGCTCAGTGAGAAAGACTATAGTCAATTGGACGGCCTACACTCGCCAGACTTTGTTTTTCTTTTCATGCCCATTGAACCGGCATTTGTGGCAGCTTTTCAGAAAGACGAGAACCTTTTCTCGGAAGCTTTCGAGCGAAAGATTATTGTAGTAACACCTACAACGTTGCTGGCAACCCTACGCACGGTCGAAAACATCTGGCGATACGAACGCCAGAGCCAGAATGCGCGCTTGATAGCAGAGCGCGCGGGCGCTGTTTATGACAAACTCAGGGTGTTTGTTGAAGCCATGGAGCGCCTTGGTGGGCAGCTTCATACCGCTCAGGTTACTTATGACTCCGCCATGAACACGCTGACTAGGGGCCGGGGCAACCTTATCTCACAAGCTAATAGGTTTGTTGAGCTTGGAGTGAGGGTAAAAAGAGAGCTGCCAAAAGCTATCGTGGATCAGGCAGAGGTAGATTCTGAGCAGGAGTTAACCCGCGAAAAGGCGGATTCAGAAAAGCAGGCAATTGGTGCAGATAACGATCAGGAGTAAGTGCCATGGCAGTATGTTTCGGGAATAGCCGCTTATCGGTTTGGAGGTTAAAAGGTCGCCACATGGTCAAAGTGGCGGTTATGGCTTCAGCACTAGTGGCCGGGCAGGTGGCAGCGCTTGCGCCCGAGCACGAAGCGCGTCGGCTAATGCTTGCTATAGAAGAGGCGGTAACAGATGAGAGCTGGGGCGAAGCTGGTGAGTACCTAAACCGCTTGCAGCTATTGGAGGCAGAAAAACCGGTCGACTATCACTATTACCGCGGCAAGGTAATGCTGCAATCTTCGCACCTCAACGAAGCTCAATCAGCATTTGAAGCGTATGTGACGAAAGCGGGTACGGAAGGCGAGCATTACCAGGAAGGCCTAAAGCTCCTTACCAACATCGAGCGAGCGCGCAAAGCAAAAGCTCAGGCGCCTCAAACCAGCAGCGATGCCAAAATAGCCGTGATTGAGCCTGCCGGCGACAGTCGGCTTGAATCTTTGCGGAAGTTGTATTTGGCAGACTCCGACCGAGAAGCCTTGTTATTGCATCTCAACAGTTTGTTGGGCACTGCAGCATGGCGGGAAAGTCAAGAGGTTGTGCGCCTTGATAAGCGGCCGGATATTGAGTATCGCGTGAACGTGAGCGGGAATGCCATTGCCATTCAGGAAATTAAACTGAATAGTGCTGGCGGTGCTACCCGAACAGCGACGCAGGTGCAGGTCTTTGGTGTAAATCCCCAAGTCGAGTGGGGCTGTGAGTCTGCAGTAGCGACCTGCTGGGTATATGACCCACGAGACGGCTCGCGTTTGTTCCAACTGGCGCCAAATCGAAGTCAGGTAGAAGAAGTTGCCCAGACACTGGGCAAACTGATTCGCAACCTGCAGGTCCCTTCAGGCTCTTAATGTTTAGAAGAGAGATTATCGACGATTTTCAACCCCGTTCGCCCTCACGATAGGCGCCCGGGGTCACGCCGGTCCACTTCTTGAAGGCTCGGTGGAAAGTTGAAGGCTCAGTGAATCCGACTTTTTCGGCTATGTCGTTAATAGATAGTTCTTGCCGCCCCAAATAGTAAATTGCCATATCTCTTCGTAGTAAATCCTTTATCTCCTGAAACGATGTGTTTTCCTGTTTCAGCCTACGACGCAAAGTTTGAGGGCTGGTATGCAGTTCGCTCGCAATCCACTCGAAATCGGGTAGAGGTTTTGAGAGATCCCGGCCAATGAGTGCCCGAATCCGCCCGGTGTAGGTGTTGCTCTCATCTGGACGGGATAACAAATCGGCCGGCGAAGTTTTCAGAAACTGTAGCATTTCAGGCTTATCTCGAATAACAGGCGCTGACAGGAAGCGCTTGTCGAAAGTGAGGGCTGTACAGTCTGAATCAAAGGCTAGAGGGCAGTGGAAAATGTGCCGATATTCATCGCTGTGAGGTGGCTGGGGATAATTGAATTCGGCTTTCTCCAGCTCGATCGGCTGTCCTACCAACCAGCTACCCAGTCGGTGCCAGATCACTAGTATGCTCTCACGTAGGAAATAATCGGGGTCGTAGATCTTACCTTCAATTCGCGCAATTAGGCGGGCCTTTTCCCCATCGGTTTCCAGTTCCAGAGTGACCATAGGATCAAACAGTCGGGAAAACTGATATGCCCGACGATAAACCGTTTCCAGAGTTGGGCAATCGATAACCAGAGCGCACATGGTTGCAAAGGTGCCCGCTCGCGCTGGCCGCGGTCCCATGCCCAGGAACTCATCATTCATGCGATTCCAGGCTATCTGTAGTAACGAACTGAACTGGTCGCTGTTAACCCGCGCCATCTCAATACGCAGAAGATCAGGAGATATGCCAGCTTCGCGGAGGATCGCATCTGTATCCATACCCAGATGCTCCGCGCCCGATAGGGCAGCCTGCACAAAGTGTCGTGAAACGGTCAGATCAGACATCTAGCTCGCCATTCGGTAAAAACGAGACCTATCATAAAACCCCCTAGCCACAATGCAACCGGACCTGCTGTAACAATTGGCTAATTGTTATGGCGCAACAGGCAGTTGGCCCCTATTGCAAAACCGTGCAGCATGGAGCGATAAAGAACAATACATCGCATAACAAAGGAGAACACTATGGCAGGTCCATTGACCTCAATGAAGATTCTGGACTTCAGCACGTTGCTGCCGGGGCCATACGCTACCATGCTTTTAGCAGACATGGGCGCAGAGGTACTGAGAGTTGAGGCGCCAGACCGAGTCGACCTAACCCGCATGATGCCGCCCCACGATGCAGGAGTAAGTACTGCCCATGGTTTTCTGAATCGTGGCAAGCAATCCCTTGCGCTTAACCTGAAAAAAGAAGGCAGCAAAGAAAAGATTCTGGAGTTGGTTGAAGACTATGACATTGTGATTGAGCAGTTCCGTCCTGGCGTTATGGATCGCTTGGGTATTGGTTACGAAACCTTGAAGACGGTTAACCCTAAGCTCATTTACTGCGCCATCACAGGTTATGGCCAGACCGGACCCTACAAAGATCGCGCCGGGCATGACATAAATTACCTCTCCCTTGCTGGAGTGAGCAGCCACTGCGGTCGTGAACAAAGTGGGCCTCCACCTATGGGCATCCAGATTGCCGACGTTGCAGGGGGCTCCCACCATGCGGTAATGGGCATTTTGGCAGCCGTGATTCATCGTCAACAGACCGGAGAGGGGCAGTTTGTAGACATCAGCATGACAGACGCGGCCTTTGCACTTAACGGCATGGCCGGTGCCGCTAATTTGGCTGGTGGTCAGGAACAGAAGCCCGAAAGTTCCATGCTCAATGGTGGTTCTTTCTATGATTTCTACAAAACTCAGGATAATCGTTGGCTCTCGGTGGGAAGTCTGGAGCCACAGTTTTCCGCGCGACTGTGCGACATTCTTGAGCTGACTGATATGAAGAGCTTTGCCATGAGCCAAAACCCCGAGCACCAAACCTCGTTTAAAGCTGCGCTCCGTGAAAAGATACAGCAGAAAACGCTGGAGCAATGGCAGACAGTTTTCGCCGATGTCGACGCATGTGTGGAGCCGGTTTTGAGTATTTCGGAGGCGGCTGAACACCCACAACTAAAAGCGCGGGATATGGTGATTGGGGTTGATCGAGGTGACGGCACAATGCAGAAGCAAATAGGGTTTCCGATTAAGTTTGAGAAAACGCCCGCGTCGACCACACGAATCGGGCGACCTATGGGCGAGTAATTAAAAGCGAAGCCGGGATTTAATCTGAATATAGGTTCAGTTTTCCCGGCCTTCTGCTAGGTTTAATAGTGTCGCCGACGACGGCGAATCCTGCAGTTAACAATTATAAGGATGACACTATGCAAACCTGGAGTAATCGGGCCACGCGATCAGCGCGCGGCGCAGCGCTAGTGCTATTAGGTAGCACTATGCTGGCAGGCTGTTTTGATGGCAGTAGCTCATCATCGGGATCAACCGAGCCTGAACTCAACACCAACTTGTTTCCCGCCGATGGAAAGCTGGAAGCAACCATAAGGAGAACCGAAGGGGGTGTTCCCCATATTAAAGCTGATAACTTGAAGTCAGCGGCATTCGGGCATGGTTATGCGCAAGCGCAGGATAATGTTTGTTTGCTGGCTGAGGCGGTTGTCAAGGCGCGTAGCGAGCGTTCCAAGTACTTTGGGCCAGGGCCAGACGCTGGATTCGGGGTAGGCTTGAATGTTGTTACCGACTTCAGCTACAAAGCGCAGAAAATTTACAGTGGTGCGCAATCAGAGTTGCCCACGCTTAGTGACGAAAGCCGGGCGCTAATCGAGGGGTTTGTTGAGGGGTATAACCGTTATATTACTGAAACAGATCCAGCGACCCTACCGGCTGAGTGCCGGAGCCAGCAATGGGTGAAAACTATTACGCCGGTTGATCTACTCGCCCATTATCGGATTGTGGGGCAATACGCGAGCGGGAACTCCTTTGCCACCGGTGTAGCCTTTCTAGCGGTGCCCCCGAACGTAAGCCCTGCGCCCAACCCGGTGACCGCTGTTGGCGCCAGCGACGCCGTTGAAAAGTTACAACAAGATGTTGTTAAGACCGCCTCAGCCTCCGCACAATCCGTTCAGGACTTTAGCGATACAGGTTTGGCAAGTAACGCTTGGGGTATCGGTAAAACTATGACCGAACAGGGGCGTGGAGCGCTGCTGGCGAACCCTCACTTCCCCTATACTGGCCACCGCCGCTTGTATGAAACGCAAATGACTGTGCCGGGTTATATTAACGTTCACGGTGCAGGGCTGCTTGGGACTGCCATTCCACTGATTAACTTCAATGAAAACCTAGCTTGGTCACATACCGTGACAACAAGTCGTCGTTTCACTTGGTATGAACTGGTTCTGAAAGACGGTGATGATCTAACCTATATTAAAGATGGTCAGGAAAAGCCGATTACCGTTGAAACCTACCAAATCGAAGTGGCTATGCCGGGTATGGCAGACCCGTTGGTGCTGGAGCGGGACTTCTACTTTTCCGAATATGGCCCCATGATCGCAGCCAATGCAATCAACCCGCAGTTGCCCGCATGGGGAGGGAATGGTGCTCTGAACTCCGGTAAGAGAATCGCGATGACCTATCGCGATGCCAATGCCAATACCGGTGGCCTGCTGGATACTTGGCTTCAGATGAGCCTTGCAAAAAACCTTACTGAGTTTCAGGACGTTTTTAAAAACTGCGGCTCAACGCTTTGGACGAACACCACCTATGCCGACGATCAGGGAAATGCGTTCTACATAGATAGCAGTTCCGTGCCGAATCTCTCGGATAAGGCAGCAGCACTCGTTAATTTAAGGCGGTTGCAGCCGTCCTATGCAGGGCTGTTTGACCAAGGTGTTACTCTGCTTGATGGCAGCAAGTCTATTGAAGATTGGGTAGAAACCGAGTGTGGTGCCCTCACAACTTATGAACAGAAGCCAAAGCTGTTGCGCACTGATTGGGTTCAGAACTCTAACAGTAGCCACTGGGCAACCAACCCAAGCGAATTCTTGACCGGGTACTCACCGCTTTATGGCGACGAGAATGCACCCATCAACGCCCGGACTCGCCTTGGGATAAAAATGCTACAGAATCCAATGGATTCCGGTTTCCCTTCAGCACCGCTCATTGCTGGCCAAGATGGTAAGTTCAGTGCTGAGGAGCTTATAGGTGTTATCTGGAATAACCGAGCATGGTACGCAGAGCAGCTTCTCCCTGAGTTACGCAATCGCTGTAATAATGTCGGCAACACCCCGGTCGATGGTCGTGATTTAACTACCTGGTGCCAGACGCTCGATAGTTGGGATGGCCTTTATAACCTTGATAGCAAAGGTGCGCATATCTTCCGGGTGTTCATGGCGAACTATCTGAGTGAGATAGACTCTGACCTGACCAAGCCGTTCAGCCCGGCAGACCCAGTAGGAACGCCTGCGCTACCCAACACTGAGAATGCTGGAACACCAGAGGACACAATGCTACAGGCTCTCTCCGCAGGGGTTGCCGCGCTGGAATCCCAAGGCATTCAGCCTGCTGATGAACTGGGTGATCTCCAATACTATCGCGCATCCGGCGGTGTAACACCTGATTCTGGCGACACACCAACCTTTCAAATGGTCGGGATTCCCTGGCATGGGGGCGACGGTAATATTGATGGCGCTTTCAATGCTATAGGCGTTGTCGGTAGTCCGGTTGCTGAGGACACGAGGCTGCCTCGAATTGCGCCCAGCACTATCCCTAACACCGCAGGGCTTTCTGATGGCAGCGATGGGGTTGATGGCTGGCTGATGTCCAGAGGGACAAGCTGGCACTTTGGGCTTGAGTTCACCGAGAACGGGCCAGAGGCCTACGGACTTGTAAGCTATTCTCAGTCATCAGACTCTATGTCGCCTTACTTCAAGGATCAGAGTCAGATGTATTCCGATAAAATGTATCGCAAGTTGCCGTTCACGGAGGATGAAATTGCGGCGAGCCTAGTTACTAATGGTGAGTCGACTATAAGTAGTCAGTAGGCAATTTATAGTGAAGAGAATGTGATAGAGTCCGACCCTATGGAAGGGGTCGATACAAAAAAACCGGCGGATGATCAGTCATCCGCCGGTTTTTTATTTTTGCGCCCCGGCCAGGCTCGGGGCTTTGGTGCTTATAGTGGCTTACTGGTTTTGGTCCAGAGCCTTGTCGATTGTCTGGCTGCTGCCAAGCGAAGCGCCAACGGCAGGGGCAGATTGCCCCGGGATGGGTTGTCCGCTAAGGGCTTGAGCCGTTTGAGTGATCATTGCACTAAATGCAACGCTTGTATCCGCCGCTCCGCCAGGGCAGTTTTCGTTAGCAACAACCGGCCCAACAAAGGTGCCATGGTTTGCGCTAGCGCATGGGTTTGTTCCATCGAAGAAACTCGCAACTGGCATTGCACTACCGGTTGGCGTAGTTGTATCGATGATGCCAAGGCCTTCAGATCCATCAACCAAAGAACTACCGCCAGCGCCCAGATCAATCAGGGCCATGAGCGGCTCGGTTCCTGCCAGCGGGGCTGAGAAAGCACTACCAAGCGTATTCACGTTTGCTTCGTTGGGTACAGTGGTATCGCCAACAACTTCCGACATCAGGATGTTGGTTGTAGAAGCACCTAGATCTTTAGCGAAGTTGACAGGGTCCGATGCATCCACTATGGACTGGAACACATAGAAGAAGCTTTCAAAGTTCGAGCTTCCCTGAGTGACGTTCGCCGCTGCCAAGCCACCAAGCAGGCTGCCGGAGAAGGCTGGCGAGTTCTCGATCAACCGCGTTACCTGTCCGCTGGTGTCATGGAGCACAACCGAGTTCAAGGATGGGAAAGCGAAGTTATTTAATGGCGCACCCGCCGACTGGTAAATGCCATTTAGTGTTTGATTCAACGTTCCGTCGTTTGCAAGTGTCGCAAATGCGGTGCCAGAAATGCCGCCCAAAGAATGGCCTACGAAATTCACTGGAACGCCAGCAAGGTCACCTTGTGTGGCGTAGTTGCCATCTATGTCAAAGGTTTGAATAGACGCTGCTACGTTCAACAGATCCACAACACCTTGGCGCAGGTTATCACGGCTATTCATCATGTTGCCTGGGTTGATAAACAGGCTGCCTGAGGAGATGTCAGCTGCACCAGCTTCAACGGGCTGCAACTGAGCGTTACTGGTATAGCCGAAGTGGCGCTCACCAATGTAGTCCGCATTGATCAAGGCGTTTAGTTGAGGTTCGAGCGGTGAACCGGCAACGCCGGGCGCCTGAAGAACCTGACCAATCGTTGCCGTCAGAGTTGCCTCGTCGAGCGTATCAAGACCCGGTACGCGGCCATTTGTTGCACCCGCCAAACCGTGCAATGGCTGGTCAATGGCAACAACGGTTTGGCAAGCGCCCTGAGCAAGCAAAATCGCGGGAAGCATTGAGACACTGCGGTCTACGGTAATGCCATGCTGGAAGATGGTCACGCCATTAGGCTTGCCAGACTCTGCATTGACGCAGGCCGCAGGCTGCGCAGCTGTTCCATCCAGTACCGGATGGAAAACAACCACAGGAACGGTGGTATTTGCTTTTTGTTGTGGGAACGGGAAGTAGCCGTTCACGTTCAGTTTTCCGTCGATGTCCCGCAGGAACGAGAAGGTTTGCTCGCCCGGTTGTAGGCTCTCGTTCAAACCTGCTTCTAGGCTTGTGCTGCCAGACCAGCTACCCGTTACAATGCCTGTGCCGTCGTCACCGGGGAGGGATTGGAAGTAGGGCAGAGTAATTGCGCCCTGAGATACTTGTACTTGCTGTGCGGCGCCTTTGATGGGGCTGGTTGCATCCAAATTGGCAATGGTCGCCAATGTGGCCGCAGATTTTGCTGGATAGAAGAACGACGGGCGTGGAACAGGAATATGCAAGGATTTTCCAACTTCGTTTGCTATTGCAGCACCAATGTTCTCCGGAGTAATACGCGGCGTAATTTGGCTCAACCGAGTAATTGACGCCAATTCAGCGGCTGTAAGCGTGCTTGGGTCAAGCTCGCCTTGCTGCAATTGGCCAGCCTTGACAGCTATTTCTCCAAGCTTCTCCGTAAGTTCTGAAAAGTTCAGAGTGGGATAGTTGTCTCTGATAACCTTCAACTGTGCCGTAAAGCCGATTTTCTGGCCTAGTGCTGTGCCGAAGGCGGCCGGTGCCATCATGGCTTTCAGAACGTTTTTGTCTGAATTTGTAGTAAACGAATAAGCGAGCGCCGAATTGGACCCTGTGTTGTTGGCTGCGAGGAATCCATTCGCCAAAGCATCTAGACTTTGAAGTAGGCTCTTCACATTGCCCAGTGCTGGGTTACCAAGAACGCCATCGGCCAGCGCAACGTCTTGAACAGAGCGGGTAATTGACTTGCCGTTGGTGTCTTGAACAGCGTCAGAAACAATGACCAGATACTTCTGGCCTTCCTCAAGCGGCTCAAGAGGCACTACGCGGATTGCGTTGTCGCTGCCGCCATCCAGACTGACTACATCGGCACGGAAATTTGGCTGTACAAGAGGTGTCTCTAGTCCTTGGCCGAACGGATCGGCAGTTACGATACTGCTTGGGTTTGTGTTGGGAAGCGCCAGTGGTGCAGAAGCAACGGCTGGACCTACGTTAAGCGGAACCAGAAAAACAGATGCATTGGCCAACACAGAAGCAGGGTTCAGTGACCCATCAAACTTCAAGCTAAATGCGCCGGAAGTGGAAAACCCAGAGAGCCGGTTTACTGCATCGTCGGCAGGGGTAGAGCCAGTTGACAGACCAGTGAAATCATAATTGGCGCTCTGGGTTGCACCCAGCAGCAGGATCAGGTCTGAGTTAATCGGGAAGGCAGCATTTTCCCCAGCCAACGGGTTAGGGTGATAAATTGGCCTTACAAGGCTGCGATCAATGGTTGTATCGTCAACTTTATAATCCGGGTTTGCATTCGCCCCCTCGTCAGCGCCGCTAAAGCAGCCTGTTAGCCCAAGGGAAGACGCCACGGCAAGACTTATTAGAGTTTTCTTGAACATGGGTGGAACCTTTTCCTGTTGTTGTATCGTTATGTTCGGCAACTAACGGGGCCGGTCTGATGCGGTAAACCCGGTGTCAGTGGCCTGTTCTGCTTAAACGGTTGTCTGAAATTGTAGCCAGCGCTTCAAGCCAATTTCTGTATTTATGACTATAGCGACACTAAAGCCAGTGTTGATCAGCCAAAAGTGTGATTCTTGCTATTTGGGCCCTCCTCGCACGAAAGGGGAGCTTGGCTTTAATGAAAAATAGTTGGCTGAGAGGCGTTTGTCGAGCCCAAGCCAACGATATGCCGGGGTTTTTACAAAATGTATCAAACGCCCGCCAGACTATGTGTTCCGGCGGGCGAGTAGGTTATTTGAAACGTGAGAAATCGGGTTTGCGCTTTTGCATAAAGGCGCTGAAGGCTTCGGCCGCTTCCGGCGATTTCAGGCGCTCTGCAAATAGCTCGCCCTCGGCCATCATAGTGGTGGTAAGTGCTTCTTGAGTTGGGCTGCCTAATAACTTTTTGGTTGCGCGTATAGCGGCTGGTGGCTGGCTGGCGAGTTTCTGGCAGGCTTCCTGAGCGACTTTGTCTGTCTCGGCTGGTTCACATATTCGATTTATTAAGCCCATACGATGCGCATCCTCTGCACTGAAAGCACCGCCCAGCATCAACAGCTCTGCGGCACGCACCCGGCCTAACCAAGTGGGCAACAGTAGGCTGGAGCCGCCTTCCGGGCACAGCCCCAGACTGGCAAAGGGCATCTGGAAGCGGGCATTGGTACCTGCAAACACCATATCGCAGTGCAGCAGCATAGTAGTGCCAATTCCCACCGCTGGCCCATTTACCGAAACCACTACCGGCTTCGTAGCCTTGGCCAGAAGAAACAGGAAGCGGCCCACGGGCGTTTCTGTGAAGGCGCCTTGCAAACCGCTGGCAAAGTCGCCCAAGTCGTTTCCAGCAGTAAAACAGTCTTCGTTGCCGGTAAATAATACGCAACGAATACCAGCATCTGCTTCGGCCTGCTCAAGCGCATCGCCAAGCGCGGTATACATGGCGTGAGTAAGGGCATTTTTGCGTTCTGGGCGTTTAATGCGAACGGTAAGAATCTGGTTGCTGAGCTCGGTTTGGATGAAATCTGTCACGGTCTCTCCTAAATAAGTGTTTTTTGTCATTTGGTTAGGATGATACCTTTTTTCCGGCGATTGTTAAGAAAACCTTCGCCTTCTGTCCAGTGCCTAGTGCGCACGAATTTCTGGTAAACTGTGCCACCTGTTTTTTTGACGTATTTACTATAACGAGACCAACCTGATGAGGCGCCTATGACCACTGTAATCCGCCAGGATGACCTGATTGAAAGCGTAGCGGACGCGCTGCAGTTCATTTCTTACTATCACCCTAAAGATTTCATTGACGGTGTTTACGAGGCTTACCAGAAGGAAGAGTCCCAGGCGGCCAAGGATGCCATGGCGCAAATCCTGATCAACTCCCGCATGTGCGCCCAGGGCCACCGCCCGCTGTGTCAGGACACCGGTATTGTGACCGTGTTCGTTAACATTGGTATGAATGTTCAGTGGGACTGCGAGATGGCGCTGGACGATGTCATCAACGAGGGCGTACGGCGTGCCTATGCCAACCCGGATAACGTACTGAGGGCTTCAATTCTTGCCGACCCTGATGGCAAGCGCCAGAACACAGGTGATAATACGCCAGCGATTATTCACTACAAAATGGTGCCGGGTGATACGGTTGAAGTTCATGTGGCGGCTAAAGGTGGCGGCTCTGAAGCCAAATCCAAATTTGCCATGCTGAATCCATCCGATTCCGTTGTGGACTGGGTTTTGAAAATGGTGCCGCAAATGGGAGCGGGCTGGTGCCCGCCCGGTATGCTGGGTATTGGTATCGGCGGTACGGCTGAAAAGGCTATGCAGTTGGCAAAAGAATCGCTGCTCGATCCTATCGATATCCACGATCTTCAGGCGCGCGGTGCATCCAACCGTGCCGAAGAGCTGCGCCTTGAGCTATTCGACAAAGTGAATGATCTGGGTATTGGTGCTCAGGGTCTTGGTGGCCTGACAACCGTGCTGGATGTAAAGGTAAAAGACTATCCTACCCACGCAGCGAACAAGCCTGTAGCGATTATTCCTAACTGTGCCGCTACCCGTCACGCACACTTTACGCTTGATGGCAGTGGTCCTGCTCTGCAAACCCCGCCGAGCCTAGAAGACTGGCCAGAAATCACTTGGGAAGTAGGCGAGGGCGTGCGTCGGGTTAATCTGAATACCGTCACGCCGGAAGAAGTAAAAGAGTGGCAGC
Source organism: Marinobacter salexigens (assembly GCF_018860765.1). Classification (GTDB taxonomy): domain Bacteria; phylum Pseudomonadota; class Gammaproteobacteria; order Pseudomonadales; family Oleiphilaceae; genus Marinobacter; species Marinobacter salexigens_A. Next base: position 132,308 of record NZ_JAHKPV010000019.1, on the reverse strand, counting down.
CAGGTGAGACCGTTCTGTTGTCTGGCAAGATGCTGACCGGCCGCGACGCAGCGCACAAAAAGATGGTTGATATGATCAATAACGGCGAAGAGCTGCCGGTAGATCTGAAAGGCCGTTTCATCTATTACGTTGGCCCGGTTGATCCTGTACGTGAAGAAGTGGTCGGCCCCGCTGGTCCAACCACTGCGACCCGTATGGACAAGTTTACTCACACAATGCTTGAGAAAACCGGCCTCACCGGCATGATTGGTAAAGCCGAGCGTGGTCAGGTGGCCATAGATGCAATTAAGGAATTTGGTGCCGTGTATCTCATGGCTGTGGGTGGTTCAGCCTACTTGGTCTCCAAAGCCATCAAGCACGCGGAAGTGGTTGCTTTCCCTGAGCTGGGTATGGAAGCCATTTACGAGTTTGATGTGGAAGACATGCCGGTAACCGTTGCGGTGGACTCCAAAGGCACGTCTGTACACCAAACAGGCCCGGTGGAGTGGCAAGAGAAGATTATCGCTGCGAAGGCAGTTTGAAACTAGCTAGTCTTTAACTCCGAGGGTCGGGTTTCTAAATCTGGCCCTCGGTTTTCTTTTCCTGTTTCCCTAAAGTTAACTTGAACAGCTAATGTTCAAATGCTTGCCCCAATCTGGCGGTAGCTCTGCATATTTTTCAAAGGCCGGTTGCTCGTCGAAGGGCTTCTCCAGAACCTTTATCAACTCCTTCATAGGCTCAAAGTCGCCGTTCTGTGCTTCCAGAATTACTTTCTGCGCCAGATAGTTCCTCAGAATGTATTTGGGATTTACCCTGCGCATTTCGTATTCCCTTTCATCCCGGGCGCGGGTTTCTTTTGTCAGCCGTTCCTCGTAACGCGCAAGCCATTCATCTACCACTTGTCGGTCTACGAATAGATCCCTCAGGGGCGCATGGCCGTGGTCATAAAGGTTGGACAGTGCGCGGAAGAAAGCCGTGTAGTCGGTGCGGTGCTCGTTGAGCATGCTGAAGGTGTCCGTAACCAGCCCGAGATCGCCTTCGTCTTCTTGGACTAGGCCAAGCTTGTCCCGCATGTTCTGTAAAAAACGCCCGTTGTAGGCGGTTTCGTAGCGCTGTAAACCTTTTCGAATGGTGTTGTCATTCATTACTGGCAGCAACGCATTGGCAAGGTACTGACAATTTGCAAAGCCTACCTGAGGCTGGCGGTTGTAGGCGTACCTGCCACCCTGATCGGTATGGTTGCAGATGTAACCGGCGTCAAAATCATCCAGAAAGGCGAAAGGTCCATAATCAAAAGTGTCACCAATGATAGACATGTTGTCGCTGTTCATCACGCCATGGCAAAAGCCCACGGCTTGCCAGTCGGCAATAAGGCGGGCTGTGCGCTCAACGACTTCTTCAAACCAGCGCGCATGGCGCTCTTCCTCAGCTAGCAGGATCAGGTGTGGGAAGTGAAGTGATATAACGTGTTCTAGCAGGGTTTTAACGGTTTCCGGTCCTTCGTGGTGCGCCGCAAACTCGAAGTGGCCAAAGCGGATATGGGTTTGCGCTACACGCACCAGTGCGGCAGCGGTTTCAATAGACTCCCTTCGAATCGGATCCCGGGCACTGACCATAAACAAAGCACGGGTGGTTGGAATGCCCAGACCCTGCATGGCTTCGCTGCACAGGTATTCGCGGATAGTGGAACGTAGAACCGCTCGGCCGTCACCAAAACGGGAGTAGGGCGTTGTCCCCGCGCCCTTCAGGTGCCAGTCCCAGCGGCGGCCATCAGGGCCTATGGTTTCCCATAAGAGCAGGCCTCGGCCATCACCCAGTTCCGGGTTGTACATGCCAAATTGGTGGCCGGTGTATTTCATGGCCACCGGGTCCATGCCCTCCAGCAGTTCCGTGCCCCCGCCTATTCCAGCCCAATCGGCTTCATTGGTGACATGAAAACCTAGTTCCTGAGCTAGCTTGTGGTTGAAGCAGGCCATTCTTGCATCTTTAAGCGGAGTGGGCTGCACTCGGGTGTAGAAGCTGTCCGGGAGCTCCAGGTAGCGGTGTTCTACACGGAAATCGTTGCTACTCATAAAAGCCTATACTCCCATATGGTACGAATTCTGCTGATCTATTGAATAGTTGATTAACTGATCCATCAAAGACGGGAACCTAACGTGTCTGACAGTGAGCTTAGAGCAATTATTGATGCCCTGATTGAGAAAGAAGGGCTTCCTCAAAATTACGCGACTACAGTAGAACAGACCATCCTGCCTCTGATAGAGCACATTGTCTCGTTAAGGAACGCGAAGAACAGAACCATTGTTTTGGGAATTCATGGTGCTCAGGGCACCGGGAAGTCCACTTTGGCGTTGTTTTTGACCAGACTGCTTTATGATCACTATCAATGCCCGACAGTGAGCATTTCACTGGATGATCTGTACCTTACCAGAGCTGAGCGGGGGGCACTGGCTGAACGCGTACACCCTCTGTTTATGACCCGGGGTGTGCCGGGAACGCACGATCTGGAACTTGGCGAGCAGGTTATTGATAAGCTTCGAATGGCCGGCCCTTGCGATCGCACCCGTATTCCGGCTTTCGACAAATCCCGCGACGACCGTGTTCCTCCGAACGAATGGCCTGTTTTTGAAGGCAGGGCAGAAGTTGTTCTTGTTGAAGGCTGGTGCCTAGGGGCTTTACCTGAAGATGATAAGGCACTGGCTGCACCTCTCAACACACTGGAGGCAGCGGAAGATCCCTTGGGCATTTGGCGAAGGTATGTAAATGAGTGTCTCAAGGGTGAGTATCAGGCGTTTTTTAATGAGTTGGATAGCCTGATTATGCTTAAAGCGCCTTCGATGTCCCGGGTGCTGGAATGGCGCACATTGCAAGAGCATAAGTTGGCAGAGAAAACGGCGCGCGCACCAAATGAGGGCGCACCAGCGCAAGCTGTTCAGGAATTGCGCATCATGAGCGATCAGGAGGTAGCCCGCTTCATTATGCACTATGAGCGGGTAACCCGGTCTTGCCTTAGGGAACTGCCAGATCGTGCGGATGTGTTGATTGAGGTGTCCGATGATCATTCCCTGAGCCGCCCCATTTTTCGGACTCAATCCTGAAGGAGTTTCCCATGCCCAAGTCACGCTTGGTCATATTTTCAGATCTGGATGGAACCTTGCTCAACCATGAAAACTATCGTTGGCAGCAGGCGGCGCCTGCGCTAGAGCGGGTTGCGGAGGCCGGTATTCCGCTGATCCTGAACTCAAGCAAAACTGCTGCGGAAATCCGGGTGCTGCGTCAGCAACTTGGAAACACCGATCCTTTCATCGTCGAAAACAGTGCAGCCGTGGTTATTCCTCCGGACATATTCGGGAGTGATAGTGAGCAGGTAGTGCATTTTGGGGCGTCCCGGTCAGAGGTTCTTAAAGTGCTCTCTGCACAAAGGGACAGCGGCGCACGCTTTCGAGGCTTTGCTGATATGGAGGATGACGAACTGGCCCAGCTCACGGGGCTAGATTCAGCTTCGTCTGCCCGCGCCCGGGAGCGTCTGGGAACCGAGCCATTGGTTTGGCAGGGGAGCGAAGAAGAACGGATACGTTTTGAAGCCGCGCTGGGTACTGAAAACCTGCGCCTGGTTAAAGGTGGTCGGTTTTACCACGCAATGGGAATCTTTGATAAAGCCGATGGGGCCCGCTTTTTGCTAAACAAATATAGAGAACTATACCTGGAGCGCTATGGCTACCAGCGAGTGACGGCTATTGCGCTGGGGGACAGCCCCAACGACCAGCAAATGCTGGAGGAAGCAGATATTCCGGTCGTCATCCGCGGGGTTAACAGCAAAGAGGTGCAGCTGCCCTCGGAAAAACACGCCATGCGCTCTCTCAAACCCGGCCCGGCGGGATGGAATGAGTGTGTACTCAATCTCCTGTTTGAGTACGGATACTAGTACTGCAAAGGAGAATCGCCATGGGCGACTTTTACCAGAATGGCATTGTAACCACGCTGCATAACCTTGTTCGCCGGCCAGTGGCGGATCTGGAAGCTGAGTTGATGACCTTTCGCAAGACCCGGCCCATGTCACTTGTGCTGCCGTCTCTTTATTCCGAACTTGAAGGGCCAGCGTTAAAGCACATTGTGCAGGAACTTGCGAAGGTGCCTTATCTGGACGAGATCATTATCGGTCTGGACCGGGCTAACGAAGAGCAATATCGCCATGCGCTTGAATATTTCTCTGGGCTCCCACAAAACTTCAAGGTGCTCTGGAACGATGGCCCACGCCTCCGTGCCATTGATCTGAAGCTTCGGGAGCAGGGGCTGGCTCCCACGGAAATGGGTAAAGGCCGCAACGTCTGGTACTGCTTCGGTTATGTCCTGGCTTCTGGTGTGAGTGAATCCGTCGCACTGCACGATTGTGACATTCTTACCTATTCGCGGGAGCTGGTGGCACGACTGATTTATCCTGTGGCCAATCCGAGCTTCAATTATATGTTCTGTAAGGGTTACTACGCCCGGGTGGCAGATGGGAAGATGAACGGGCGTGTCAGTCGCCTGCTGGTGACTCCTTTGATTCGTGCCATGAAAAAGGTGTGTGGCCCGAGCGATTTTCTGGATTATCTCGACAGTTACCGATATCCCCTTGCCGGAGAGTTCTCCTTCCGCACAGATGTGATTAATGATCTTCGAATCCCCAGTGACTGGGGATTGGAGATTGGCGTGTTGTCGGAAATGAAGCGGAACTATGCCACCAACAGGCTCTGCCAAGTAGATATTGCCGATGTCTACGACCATAAACACCAAGACCTCTCACCGGAGGATGCCAGCCAGGGTTTGTCCAAGATGAGTGTGGATATTTCCAAGGCGCTGTTCAGAAAACTGGCAACGAATGGTGAGATATTCTCGAGCGAGAAGTTCCGGACCATCAAGGCCACCTATTTCCGCATCGCTCTGGATTTTGTGGAGACCTATCAGAACGATGCAATTATCAACGGCCTTGGGTTTGATCGGCATAAGGAAGAGAAAGCCGTTGAACTGTTCGCCCAGAATGTGATGAGCGCAGGTGCTTACTTTCTGGAGAACCCCATGGATACGCCATTCATTCCAAGCTGGAACCGGGTCACCAGTGCTATTCCGGATATCAAGGAGCAATTGCTCGAGGCCGTGGACCTGGATAATAAGGACTATCGGCCATGAGTCAGGTTCTGAGCGCCAAGCTGGTTAGTATGCTCGAAACTGTTTATCCGGCGCTGGATTGTGATTTCCTCGCCAGTGAGCTTCTGACCACGATGGGCCTGAGTCCGGACCAGCCTCCGCCAGCAGCTCATCAGAACCATTGGACGGAATCGGATATCGTTCTGATCACCTATGCGGACACCGTTCAGCGAGACGATGAAAAGCCCTTGGTCACACTGCGTCAGTTTCTGAATCGATGTCTTTCTGACAGTATTTCCGCCGTACATATTTTGCCTTTCTTTCCCTACAGCTCCGATGATGGTTTCTCGGTGATGGATTACCTTGCCGTCAATGAGTCCCACGGAAACTGGGAAGACGTCGAAGCCATCGCGCAGGACTTCAAGCTCATGGCGGATCTGGTGATCAACCATATGTCAGCCCGTAGCCGATGGTTTGAGAATTTTAAGAGGCGGATTGACCCTGGCAAGGACTATTTTTTTGAGGGAAACCCTAAGGATGATTTGAGCGCTGTTGTCAGGCCACGCACGTCGCCATTGCTCACGTCAGTTCATACGGAGGACGGCGAGCGTTATGTTTGGTGTACCTTCAGTGAAGATCAGGTTGATCTTAATTTTGCCAACCCTCAGGTATTGATTGAGTTTGCCGCCATTGTTCGTTACTACCTCGAACGAGGCGTCATTATCTTCCGGCTCGACGCTGTGGCTTTCCTATGGAAAGAGCCTGGAACCCCGAGTATCCATCTTCAGCAGACCCACGAATTGATCAAGATTTTGCGCTTGTTGATAGAGCACCACAGCCCGGACGCCGTGGTGATCACGGAAACCAATGTGCCGAACCGCGAGAATCTCACGTATTTTGGTAATGCCAACGAAGCCCATGTTATCTACAACTTTTCGTTGCCGCCGCTACTGATTAATACGCTGGTGACAGGTGACTGCAAGCACCTCAAAACCTGGCTCATGAGTATGCCGCCGGCACAGATGGGAACCACCTATCTGAACTTTATTGCATCCCATGATGGTGTGGGAATGCGCCCCACGGACGGGTTGTTGTCTGAAGAGGAAAAGCAGCGACTGCTCAAAACCATGGAGTCATTCGGCGGTAAAGTATCCTTCAGGCGCACACCTGATGGCCGGGACCAGCCTTATGAAATCAATATTGCCCTCTATGATGCATTGAAGGGCACCTCCGGGAACGGTGTTGACCACTGGCAGTTGCAGAGGTTTATTTGTGCGCACACGGTCATGCTCGCGTTGGAGGGTATACCCGCTTTTTACATACACAGCTTGCTGGCGAAGGAAAACGATACCGAGCGAATGGAGCATACCGGTCGCCTGCGCTCCATCAATAGGAGTCAGTGGCAGCTTGCGGATCTGGAACAGGAACTCGACAACCCGCTGAGTCATCACAGTAAAGCCTATCAGGAGCTGAAGCGTCTGATTGCGATTCGCCGAAAGCAGCCGGCTTTCCATCCAAATGCAACCCAGTTTACCTTGCATCTGGGGCTCAAGTTGTTCGGATTCTGGCGCCAAAGCATGCGGCGGGAACAGTCCGTTTTCTGCATTCATAATATCAGTGACGAACTGCAGCAGGTGGCGTTGAGTGATATCAATCTGATTGGGACCGATCATTGGATTGATCTGATTGCGGGTACCGCAATCAGTGACCTTTCGGGTTGCATTACCTTGAAGCCTTATCAAAGCGTATGGTTGTCCAATCGGGATTAAAACAAAATGCCCTGATTTCTAAAATGCTTGCCTCATCCTCCCTGGCACTCAAGAAATAGACCCTCTCTTTTCCCGAGGCGCAGAGGTAAGCGAATTATGAAAGCATACTCATTACAACCGTGAAGACAGTTGGGGTATCCTGACCGGATATTCAGAGTGCTGAGATTAAAGACATGATGAAAGCAATCAAGGTAACCGATGGCGCCCTTGTATGGGAAGACTGCGCAAGCTTTGAAGAGTTAGCAGCGGATCACGTGGCAATCGATGTTGTCTGGAGTGCCGTTAACCGTGCGGATCTGTCGCAACGTGCCGGTGTTTACCCTCCGCCTCCGGGTGCCTCTGAAATTTTGGGGCTAGAGGTGAGCGGTCGTATTTCTGCCGTTGGCGAGGCCGTGACCGGCTTTGCGCCGGGCGACGAAGTGTGCGCCTTGCTCACCGGTGGTGGTTACGCAACTCAGGTAGTGGCTCCTGCTGCACAGGTATTGCCTATTCCCAAAGGGTTCTCATTGAAAAAAGCAGCGGCACTTCCTGAGGTGTATGCCACGGCCTGGCTTAATCTGTACCAGGAAGCCGACCTGAGGCCTGGTGAGAGGGTTTTGTTGCATGCTGCCGGTAGTGGTCTAGGCACCGCAGTTATCCAGATTGCTACGGCTTTTGGTAATCCGGTATTCGCGACCGCGGGAGATGACGAAAAGCTGGAAGTTTGCCGTAAACTGGGTGCAACCGGCACCTGGAACCGCAAAAATGGCTCATTTGTCGACGCGGTGAAGAGTTGGGGGGGTGTGGACATGGCGCTAGACCCGGTTGGTGGCAGTTATATCAAGGATGACCAAAAGGTTCTTAGTGCCGATGGCCGGATTGTTTTGATCGGCCTTCTGGGGGGGCGTTTTGCGGAGGTCGACTTGGGCTTGATGTTGGTTAAGCGCCACAAGTTAATTGGTTCTACACTGCGCTCTCGGTCAGTAGCAGACAAGGAGCGAGTGATGCAGGACTTATACCGTCACGTTTGGCCGCTTCTAGTAGCCGGGCAAATTGAGCCTGTCATCGACAGTGTATGGCCCATCGAGCAGGCTGAGGAGGCTATGGCACACGTGGCGGCGAACAAAAATACCGGAAAGGTACTCCTCCAGATAGGGGAGTAGTCTTCCCGGTGTTCTAAGGCAGTTTAATTTAGTCGGCGATGTGCACCAGTTGCTTGCCGAAGTTTTTGCCCTTCAGCATTCCCTTGAAGGCCTCAACTGCATTTTCGAGGCCTTCAGCAACGGTTTCCCTGTACTTGATTTCGCCGGACGCAATACGGCTTGTAAGGATATCGGTTATTTCCTGATGCTTGTCCTGCCACTCGGTTACCAGAAAGAAGCGGTGCTCAGGTACCGGGTCCAGACGCTTGAGAATATCAAACGGCGTCTCTACTTTGTCTGTGTTCTTGGCATTGTAAGCTGAGACATAACCGCAAATCGGCACTCTTGCTCCTGCATTTAACAGCGGCGCAACGGCTCTGGTTACATCGCCACCCACGTTTTCGTAGTAGATGTCGATGCCGTCTGGGCAGGCAGCTTTCAAATCGGCTTCCAAATTACCGGCTTTGTAGTCTACGCAAACGTCAAAACCAAGCTCGTCAACAACATAGTTGCACTTCTCCGGACCACCGGCAACACCGACAACGCGGCAACCGTTCGTTTTTGCAGTTTGGCCAACCACTGTGCCCACAGGGCCTGATGCGGCGGAAACCACGACGGTCTCTCCCGCTTTAGGCTTGCCTACATAGGTTAAACCGCAGTAACCGGTGCGGCCAGGCATACCGGCAACACCAAGGTATGTTTGCAGCGGAACGCCTTCTTTTTGATGGATTTTGTAAACCATTGGGGCGTCCGCTGGAAAGGTTACATACTCCTGCCAGCCGGAGTAACAGGTAACTAAATCGCCGACTTGTAATTTGTCTGAACGAGACTCGACAATCCTCGCTACACTCTCGCCTACGATGGGGTCGTCGATCCCGATAGGGTCCATGTACCCTTTAGCATCGTTCATGCGTGGGCGCATGTATGGATCTAATGACAACCAAAGAACTTGTGCAACAACTTCACCCTCTTCGGGTTTGCGCACTGGGCGATCTTCCATAACGAGATCACCGTCTTGGATTTCCCCGTTGGGGCGTTTTTTCAGTACGATGGCATGATTTTGATACTGACTCATAGTATTCCTCCCTATCTGTAGTGAGGCCTTTCGGAGCCGGGTTGCTCCTTGGGTTGCGTAACGAAACCAGATTAGCCTGCAGCAGAATAGCTTTGGGGTCAACCGCCCGACTTATTGGGATGCTGACCGATTTGCTCCCGGCCAAACTCCCGGCACTACAAAAACTCGATCTATTTCCAACCAGTTTCCTGTTCCCGGGTCTTTTTGCATCATGGCGAACAGTTGAGGCACGGCTCTATGCTCCACGCGTTCCAGTGCTTCCAGAGTGTACGTAGTATTAGGCGGATCACTCTGATACCAGTTACCAATCCAGTGTGGTTTGCTGAGAACAACCCAGTGCGACGTGTCTAGAGCTTTGGCGTCGGTAATATACATCCAACTCCCGCGCAGGTGATTATCGGGAACATAAGTGGGCGTTTGCACCTGTTCGTTGGTGGGATAGAACAGGTATCCCGGCATGAATACTCGCGGGGTCAGCGGGCCGGTTATGTCGAATTCAGAGAGGAGTGCGAGGGTTTCAGGCAGCTGTGTGCGTCGGCTTTGATGCTCAAGCAGGTTGGTTGTTTTTATATCCAGCCTGTCCCGCGCATTAGGGCCGTGCCAGAAGGTAGGGCCGCCTGAGGTCGGTACACCAAGATAAAACTTGATGGCGATTTCGTGGTGCTCGACCCTGTCGTCTTTTAGATTGTGCGCTACAAAGTCGAGCTCTCCGATGGTGCGTCCGTTTGATTGGATTTGCTGGTTTTTTAGTAGGATGGGCCAACCTAGCAAGTCGTTTAACAAAACTTGATACAGCCGCTCAAAATAAAAACCCAACCTCCGCTGCGGTGGTTCGCTCAGCAGGAGCGGTGCCGTTTCAGGTTTCTGGTCCCAGCGTTTGAGTAAATCGGGGTAGTTTGGGGGCAAATAGTGCGCTGGATCGAATGTGATCGGCGAGCGCAGCAGTTGCGGTGTTTGGCATAACCAAGCGAGATGTCGTATCGCTGGTGTACGGTAAGAATTGATCAGCTTGGCGGCTAGGTTTGCATTCATCCACCCAGAATACCGTAAACTATCGGTCAATAAAGGTGTGAGGTTTGAAAGGGCTGCAAGCTTAATCGAAAGGCCCGCAGGCCTAATCGCAACAAGTTACCGCATAAAACGGCCGATTACAGAGAGAGCAGCATGCAATACCTACATACGATGATTCGCGTTAGTAATCTCGAACAAACTTTGCACTTCTTTTGCGACCTGTTGGGCATGGTTGAGATTGACCGTAAAAGCAGCGAAAAAGGCCGATTTACTCTAGTATTTCTGGCGGCACCGCAAGATGAGGCGCAAGCTCGTGAAAACAGGGCTCCCATGCTGGAGTTAACCTATAACTGGGACCCGGAAGCGTACGAAGGTGGGCGTAATTTTGGTCATTTGGCATACCGGGTGGGCGATATCTACGCGCTTTGCGAGTCATTACAGGCGAACGGCGTTACCATCAACCGCCCACCGAGAGATGGGCGCATGGCGTTTATCCGCACCCCGGATAATATATCTATAGAGTTACTGCAGAGCGGTGAGCCACTGGCGCCTAGGGAACCTTGGGCAAGCATGGAGAATACGGGCACCTGGTAAGCTTAATAGGCTTACGGGAATTGCAGATGTAAGAAAACGTCCATAGAATCATTGGATCACTTTTACTTAGCTTGTTGGTATCACGCTCAAAGCATCAGGACGATGCGCTAAAACAGGGAGATGTTTCATGGAAGACTGGCAAGGATGCTTGGCCCCTCAATGTCAGACTGCATTGCTGAATGCCCGTGAAGATGTTGATCGTCGCGGCGGCGCAGTAATTACGGTCGAAGATTTTCTGCTTGCATTGTTGAACACCAGCCCTCCTATAAGCCGCTTTTTGCGTGGATCCGGTGTCGATATGGATGAGCTTATCCGCACCGTTCAGTGTGAACAGCCGATTGTGACCGAAGTGGGCGGTGAAGGCCTGCTTTCTTCTCAGCTGATCTACTGGTTGGCGACTGCACGAGAAACTTATGGGACGCCTGCTTGGCTCGATTGGCCGCAACTCCTAGAGGTGCTTGCACGATACGCAGAGCGCCTGCAGGAAAAGGCGTATGTTTCGGTTCTTGAGTTGGTTTCACGGTGGCCGACCTCAAGTGACCAGATGGATAGCAATCACTTAAATAGTGATCAACTAAATAGTGACGGAAGCCTCGCAAACTCAGGAATTAATGAGGAAACGGCCCCGGTTGTTATTACCGATACGGACTGGATTGAACTGGCGGAAGACGTTGCTATCACTCTGGCCGCAACACCAAATGCGCTAGTTTGGGTAAGGGGAGAGCGTGGCGCGGGTAAATCTGCTTGGCTGCGTTCTCTGTTATCATCGTTCGCGCAACCCTATGTTGAAATGGACCTGCGCCGCGAAGCGGAATTAATGGCTAGCGAACTCGCCGTTATTCCGGTCTCTGGCAAAAGGCTCTGGCCAGTATTGGTGCTAGATAATGTGACTCCGGCCGACTTACTCATGTTGATGGCTAGCCCCTCGGGCCTTGCTTCTGAGCTTGTCCAGCGGTGGCAGGGGCCCGTGATGCTATTGGGGCCGGATGTGCAGGCTGTAAGTGCTGAAAGCTGCCGTACATTGGAGCAACAGCTTGGGCGGGCGCTGGAGGTGTATAATGCGCCGCTTTCCAGTGAGATGCAGCGCAAGGCTATCTTGGTCGCTCATCAGGCAGCTATAGAGCGCCGATGGAACATTCATTTGCCGCAACCGGTGATTCAATTTGCAGCCTCCCGGCGCAGCCGGTGTGTTTCTACTCCGGGCGGAATGCTCCAGTGGGTAGAGCGAGCTGCAGCGCGGCTTGAGCTATTTGCCCGGCGCGGGCCCGTGAAGTCGGTAGCGCTTTCCGGGCAAGAGGATACACTCCGGCGCCAGAGTCTTGTTGCCATGGCGCGGCAAGAACCACTGGATGAAATAGCTCAGTCGCTTGAAGAAGTACAGTTGTTGCGTGTCGCTGCCGAAGTTGACTGGTACGAACGGCAGGCAGCAGGCACATTGCGCAAGCTTACGGTGGACGATTTACGGTATGAACTGGAACGCTGGCTTGCAGCGCGGCCCGGGCCGGTTCACTATGTGCGGCATTGTGATCACCAGCATGGAGAATCTGCGAGTGCAGGATCTTGAAATTTACATTCGTGACTTGAAAGCAGGCGCCGTTGTCCGTTGGCTTGAAAGCCACATAAAGCAGTTGGTGCTTGATGACAGTGATGTCGCATCCGTTGCCAAAGGCTCAGCGTATTTTGGCGAAGAGCGGCTTAAAATCACCTTGTATCCACAGGCTTTTGGTAAGCGATTTACCTCGTTGATTATTGAAGGTGAGAAGTTACCTTGGAGTAGCGATCTGGATTGTGCACGCAGTGCATGGCGAGCGATGGAGACCGAAGTCCGTTGCAGCCCGGGGGAGTGGCAAGAGGGTGAGGCGGTGGAAAATGAAAAATGGTGGCGGTTGGACGTTCGGGGAGAGCAGCTTGTTGTTTGGAATTGACTAGCTGTGTGCCGTCCGGAACGAAAAAGGCAGCCCCTAATTAAATAGTGGGCTGCCTTTTTGTATCAGCTTAGGTTTCAGTCGCTCAGGATCGAAACGTTATCTGCTTGCAGGCCTTTATCGGCGTCAACCACACTGAAACGAACCAGCTGGCCTTGGCGAAGAACCCGACGACCACTTCCACGAATAGCGCGGAAGTGAACAAAGACTTCGTCTCCGCTGTCGCGGACAATGAAGCCAAATCCCTTCTTGACGTTAAACCACTTAACAGTGCCTTCTTCATCGCCTTCGGGGCTGTCGTCATCATAGTCGGCATCATCGGTATCGGAGTTCGCGTAGCCTTGGCTAGAACTCTGGCTCCGAGACGGTGAGCTGCTACGCTGCGGCGCACTGCGTGTTGGTTGCTGTTTAGCGGCAACTGCAACGGCAATAAAGCCGGTAATACCGAAAACAATGAAGGTAATGACGTATGCGGCAATGCCACGGGAGCTGCCCAGAGCCTCTACAAATTCGCCAATGGCAATCAGGCGAAGTGGTTCAGGGGTAAATGAGAGCAGAAGGGCAAGTACCAATGGTGCTGGGATAGCGATCAGGAGAGCAACAAGGATCGCTTTGGCTGGATTACGCATTGACTGAGAATTCTCCATTTTTCATTAACGCTGACGATAAAAAACCGGATATCGGGTAAAATCGCTTATCCGGCCAGTGATTACCCCCCGATTCCCTTAAAAACGAAAGCTCGGGCGGGCAAAAGCGGCATGATAGCAGATTATCCCTGCGGCATACCAAACGGCTGTGGCATTGAATGCTCTTGGCAGGATCTGGATCTCATATTTACCCATTCACGCGAACCAATTATCCAAGAGGGTTGAGTAGCTGATGAGTCAAAACGATTTGCAAACCAGACTGGACGAACTGGAAACACGGCTTGCCTTTCAGGATGATGTTATTCATACCCTGAGCGAGCAGGTGGCGAAGCAAGAGATGGATATTCGTGAACTCTGGGATGCGAAGCGGTTATTGCATAGCCAGATCAAGGATTTTTCGTCGTCTAATATCAAGCGTGAAGAGGAAGAGTTACCGCCACCTCACTACTGATTCATAAAACAAAGAGGCCAGAACAATGTTCTGGCCTCTTTGCTTGCGTTAGTTTTCAAGCGAGTCGCTCAGGCTAGCAATTCCACAAGAATCTGCTCATAAATGCGGGATAGAGTGTCTAGGTCGTCAGCTTTTACGCATTCGTTTACTTTGTGAATGGTCGCGTTGATCGGGCCCAGCTCTACAACCTGCGCGCCGGTTGGTGCGATGAAACGCCCATCAGACGTTCCACCAGACGTAGAGAGCTCAGTCTCGCGCCCGGTTACGTTCCGAATGGCGCTCTGGCTAGCAGACACCAGCGCGCCCTTATCCGTTAGGAAGGGGCGGCCACTGAGGTGCCATTGCAGGTCGTATTTGAGATTGTGCCTCTCAAGCGTTGCCACCACCCGCTCTTCAAGGCTCTCCGCCGTGTTTTCTGTGCAGTATCGGAAGTTGAAGTGCACCAAGCACTCGCCGGGGATGATGTTGCTACCAGTGCCAGCTTCCATTTTTGTAATCTGGAAGGTTGTAGGCGGGAAATAATCGTTGCCGTTGTCCCAGAACTCATTCGCCAGCGTATGCAGAGCTGGTGCGACTGCATGGATGGCATTCTCTGCCAGATGGGGATAAGCAACATGGCCCTGAACGCCCTGTACCGTTAAGTAGCCGTGCAGCGAGCCCCGGCGACCATTCTTTATGACATCACCGACTTCATGAGTGCTGGAGGGTTCGCCAATCAAGCACCAGTCAATCTTTTCTGAACGGACTTCCAGTGCTTCGATAACCTTCACAGTGCCGTTTTGGGCTGGACCTTCCTCGTCACTGGTAATCAGCAGGGCAATGGAGCCACGATGATTCGGGTGAGCGCTTACGAAGCGCTCACATGCAGTGATGAAGGCCGCGAGACTGCCTTTCATGTCGGCAGCGCCCCGGCCATAGAGGTAGCCATCTTTGATAACCGGATCAAACGGTGGGTAAGTCCAGTTTTTTTTAGGCCCGGTAGGAACCACGTCGGTATGCCCTGCAAACGCAAGCACGGGCCCCTCTGAGCCTTTGCGCGCCCAGAGGTTGTCAGTGTCGCCAAATCGCATGTGCTCTGCGGCAAAACCTAAGGGAGATAACCGCGACATCATCAGCTCTTGGCAACCAGCATCATCTGGCGTTACTGATGGCCGGCTGATCAGGTCGATGGCCAGTTTGATTGTTGATGAATCAGTTGTTTGCATGGAGTTCGTCGTTCAGTTCGATAGCGGATCGATTGGTTTTACATTCAACCGCGCCGGTTTGGCTATTACGGCGGAACAAAAGGTCTGGTTTGTTGGCCAGATCGCGGGCTTTGATGATTTCGACCAATTCGTTGTTGTCGTCCAGTAGAGCAACTTTGGTACCGGCAGTAATATACAGGCCGGCCTCAACCTTGCAGCGGTCACCTAATGGAATGCCAATGCCTGCATTTGCGCCGATCAGGCAGTTTTCGCCGACAGAAATAACCATGTTGCCGCCACCCGACAGAGTGCCCATGGTCGAACAGCCGCCACCAAGGTCTGACCCCTTGCCCACCATCACGCCTGCAGAAATGCGGCCTTCAATCATGCTGGTGCCTTCGGTGCCAGCATTGAAGTTGATAAAGCCTTCGTGCATAACGGTTGTACCTTCACCTACGTAGGCGCCAAGGCGCACTCGCGCTGTATCTGCAATGCGAACGCCATTGGGCACTACGTAATCCGTCATCTGCGGGAATTTGTCTACAGACTTCACTTCCAGAGAGCGGCCTTCAAGGCGGGCCTTAAGCTGACGTTCCGCTAGCTCGTTCAGGTCAATGGCGCCTTCGTTGGTCCACGCCAAGTTAGGCAGTAGGCCGAAGATGCCGTCCAATTTCAGGCCATGGGGTTTTGCTTGTCGGTGGGAGATCAAATGCAGCTTAAGATAGACCTCCGGCGTGCTTGAAGCGGTATCGTCTGTTTCTAGAACGGTCACTACAACCGGGCGTTTGCTGCTGGCGGCCTTCTCTGCGAGTGATGCCTGATTTGTTGAGCCGATTTGGCGCAGGGCATTTGCAAATTGAACCAGTTGTTCAGCGGTAGCATGGATTGCCTGATTCCCGCCTTTATAATCCAGAGCCGTCCCCACTACATCAATCAGCTCTGTCTCGGGGGTGATGATCGGTTGCTGGTAAAAAACCTCCAGCCATTCTCCCTGATTGTTTTGGGTGCCGATACCTATGCCGAATGCAAAGCTCATGCAGTGATTGCTCCTGTCTGTTTGGTGACGTCTATTTAATGGTGTTTTTTGATGATTGCCGCCCAGTCGTCGGCGTTGAAGCCGACATAAACCGCGCTGTAATATTCGACAATGGGCCGTTTAATGATGGAGGTGTTTTCCAGCATAATGTCGTGGGCAGATTGGGCGCTGATAGTATCACGAACCTCGTCGCTGAGTTTGCGCCAAGTGGTGCCACGGCGGTTCAGGAGGGTTTCCCAGCCTACCGCTTTTTCCCACTGGGATAACCGGTTCTCATCCAGCCCTTCTTTTTTGAAGTCGTGAAACTCGTAGGTAATGCCTTGCTCATCAAGCCATTTACGGGCTTTTTTGACGGTGTCGCAATTGCGAATGCCATAGAGTTTCATAAGTCAGTTTGCCTTTACAAATTCAACGATGCGCCTCGCAGCTTCCACGCATTCTTCCAGTGGTGCAACCAATGCCATGCGAACCCTGTTTTTCCCCGGGTTGTGACCGTTCACAGTGCGGGACAGGTAGCGACCGGGCAAGACATGAACGTTCTGCTGGGCAGACAGCTCTTTCGCAAAAGTTTCGTCATCCATTGGGGTAGTAGGCCAAAGGTAGAAACCGGCATCAGGGAAATCCACGTCCATGACTTCGCGCAGGATAGGTATTACAGCCTCAAATTTAGCTCGGTAAGCTGCCCGGTTGTCCCGCACATGGCTCTCATCCTGCCAGGCAGCAATGCTGGCCAGCTGGTTGTGAACCGGCATGGCGCAACCATGATAGGTGCGGTAATTAAGGTAGCCTTTTAATATGTTTGCATCCCCGGCGACAAAACCTGATCTCAGGCCGGGCAGATTACTGCGCTTCGAGAGGCTGTGAAAAACAATGCAGCGGGCGAAGTCATGTCGGCCTATCGCTGCGCAGGTTTGCAGCAAACCTTCAGGCGGCTTGTTTTCATCAGGGTACAGTTCGGTGTAGCACTCGTCAGAAGCAACAATGAAGTCATACTTGTCAGCCAGTTCGATGACTTTTGACAGGGTTTTTCTGGAAATAACTGCGCCGCTGGGATTGCCTGGAGAGCACAGGAACAGCACTTGGCAGTCTCCCCATACCGCTTCTGGTACGGCTTCGAAATCGGGAATAAAACCGTTGGACCCATCGCAAGGCAGGTAAACGGGTGTCGCGCCGGCAAGGAATGCCGCCCCTTCATATACCTGATAGAACGGATTCGGGCTCACAACCGTTGGCTGCTTACTTGCATCGACCACGGCCTGTACCAGAGAAAATATCGCTTCCCGGGTTCCATTCACCGGCACTATGTTGTGATCCGGGCTCAGGGATCCTGGTTGCAGGTGGAATCGACGGGTAGCCCATTCACCAATGGCCTCTCTGAGCTCATTCGTGCCCCTGGTTGTCGGGTAATTCGCCAGCCGGTCCAGATTATCGGCAATCACTTGCTTCACAAATTCAGGAGAAGGGTGCTTGGGCTCACCAATGCCGAGGGAAATAGATGACAGGTTGGCCGGTACCGATATGCCAGCTTTGAGCTTTGCCAATTTTTCAAACGGATAGGGGTGAAGCTTGTTAAGGTTCGGATTCATTGAATGTCATCCAGCGTTTTGCATAAGTCTTGTTGCAGCGCCTGACATACTGCAGGATCGCTGATCGGTTCCCCGTGTTCGTCGGTCACAAAGAACACGTCTTCCACCCGTTCACCCAGCGTTGCGATTTTAGCGTTGCTCAGGCGTATATGGTGGTGTAGGAAAACTTGTCCGACCCACGCCAGAAGACCGGGGCGGTCAGGTGTTATCACTTCAATGACTGTCCGGTCGTTGACAGTGTCATTGGAAAATACCACCTCTGTAGGAAACGAAAAGTGCCTGAGTTGCCGTGGTGTACGGCGGTGAATGATGTCGGGATAATCCTCCGGATCATCCAACTCTTCGATCAGGCGTCTGCGCACACGCTCTTTGCGGGCTGGGTCCACTCCCAGTGGTTGGCCCTGCTCGTCCAGAACCACATAGGAGCTGATGGTGAAGGGGCTATCATTCGAGCTAATGCGGGCATCAACAATGTTCAGGTTGAGTTGCTCCAGCACGGCTGTTGTTGCTGCAAACAGGGTGGCCCGGTCTTCCATGTAAATAATGATCTGGGAGAAACCATCGGTGGGGCCGCCGTGAGTATCCCGAATAAGCACCAGTGGCCCTGGCGTGTCGCCATGATTAATGATTGCGGCTGTTTGCCAAGCAATATCAACCGTGGAGTCCTGTAGGAAGTAGTCCTCATCGACAGTATCCCAGATAGCATCTATCTGCTCGTCGGTGATGTTTTGGGCGTGGAGAATATCCCTTGCCTCAGACTGGGTCGCGCGTACCCATTCCTGTCTATCTACAGGAATTTCAGTGCCTTGTCTTAGGGCTCTCTTGGCTTCTAGATACAGTTGACGCAGAAGGGATGCGCGCCAGGTGTTCCAGAGTTTTGGATTGGTGGCGCTAATATCGCATACCGTGAGGATGTACAAATAATCCAAATGCGCCTGGCTGGGCACTGCGCGAGCAAAGGAGCGAATAATGTCCGGGTCGGAAATATCTTTGCGCTGCGCCGTCATCGACATCAGAAGGTGGTTTTCTATCAGCCAAGAAACCAGTTGGGTGTCGCGCTCACCTAAGTGGTGGCGCTCACAGAAGGATTCGGCATCTACGGCGCCAAGCTCTGAATGGTCTCCGCCACGGCCCTTGGCGATGTCGTGGTATAGGCCCGCAATATAAAGTAGTTCTCGCTTAGGTAGGCCATGGATTAACCGGGCGGCTAGCGGATAGTCGTCACGAGCCTCCGGGCCACTCATTCGAACCATGTTGCGAACAACCCGCATGGTATGCGCGTCAACGGTATAGATATGGAAAAGATCGTGCTGCATCTGGCCAATAATCTGGCCGAATTCGGGCAGGTAGCGGCCCAGCACGTTGTACTTTTTCATGGCAGAGAGGGTTGTATCCAGCCCGTGGGGTGTTTTCAACAGCTCCATGAAAAGGGATGTTACAGCCAAGTCAGCCCGAAAAGCGTCGTCAATCAGGTGTCTGTGTGCCCGCAAAGAACGAATAGTGGTCGCTCGGATTCCCTTTATTTCAGGGTGCTGCGCCATCAGTACAAAAATTTCCATAATCGCGTAGGGCGAGTAGGCAAACACCTGATTGTTTACCGCTTCTATATAACTGTTGCGAATCTGGAAGCGCTTGTTGATGGGCTGTATGTTGTCCTCTGAGCCGGTGCCGAGTATTGCCTCATCGTAGAATTGAAGAATAACGTCAGCCAGCTCGGCAAGCGCCAATACAGCCCGATAGTACGATTGCATCATGAGCTCTACATCGAGCCGCTTGCCTTCGTCTTTGTAACCCAGCATTTGCGCCAGCGCACGTTGATGATCGAACAGCAGCCGGTTTTCGTTGCGATTTGCAATCAGCTGTAGCCCGTAGCGCAGCTTCCACAACAGGGTTTCGCCATGAACCAGAATCTGGTGTTCCTCGTCGGTGAGGATGCTGAAGCGGGTAAGGTCGGCAATGCTTTGTAGGCCGAAGTGCCGTTTGGTAATCCATCCAATGGTCTGTATGTCTCGCAAGGCACCCGGGGAGCTTTTTACATTGGGCTCCAGGTTGTACTCGGTGTCGCTGTATTTTTTGTGGCGAAGCTCTTGCTCTTTACGCTTGGCTATAAAGTAGTCGCGGTCGGTGATGATGTTGTCTGAGTAGGCTTGTTCACTGAGCTCTTCGCGTAGCTCATCCGGGCCGGCAATCGTGCGGGTTTCCAGAAGGTTGGTCAGTGTCGATATGTCATCTCGTGCCGCTGCTTTGCTTTCTTCAATGCTGCGGACGCTGTGGCCAATGTCGAGTTTTAGGTCCCACAGCAGGGTAACGAAAGCGCCAAGATCTTCCTGCCAGTCGGGCTCGATACCGTCGCGGGTCAGAATCAGCAGGTCAATGTCAGAGTGGGGGTGAAGCTCACCTCGGCCATATCCGCCAACGGCGATCAACGCGATATCGGGAGAGCTGGAGAATGGGTACCGGTTCCAGATCAGTCTTAGTGCTGTGTCGACAGTATCAGCTCTGGAATGAACCAGAGCCCTCACATCGGCGCCTTGTCGAAAGGCCTCGGCATCTGCATCGTAGCGCTGTTTCAGCAACTCTCTGGCAGCCATAACAGGGGAGGTGTCACCGCTGATCCTGGCTTCCAGTTCCTGACGGTCCACTTAGAAGGACTCTTCCGATCGCTTGGTCAGCACTTCATAGCCATCAGCTGTGACAAGAATTGTGTGCTCCCACTGTGCTGAAAGCTTGTGATCTTTGGTGACGACGGTCCACTGATCCGGGAGCAGTTTGGTTTGGTACTTGCCTTGGTTGATCATCGGCTCGATCGTAAAGGTCATGCCTTCCTGAAGTTCCATTCCGGTGCCTGGCTTGCCGTAGTGCATAACCTGTGGCTCTTCATGAAACACCTTGCCGATGCCGTGCCCGCAGTAGTCACGCACCACGGAATAACGATGTTTTTCAGCGTGCTGCTGTATCACGTGGCCAATATCACCCAGGCGTGTGCCGGGCTTGACCAGTTCAATGCCTTTATATAGGCATTCCTGGGTAATTTTGATCAGCCTCTCTGTTCCCGGCTTGGGCTTGCCGACAATCCACATCTTGCTGGTATCGCCGTGGTATTCATCCTTGATTACAGTCACATCTATATTGACGATGTCACCATCTTTAAGGATCTTTTTCTCTGAAGGTATGCCGTGGCAGATGACGTGGTTAACGGATATGCAAACAGATTTCGGGAAGCCTTTATAGTTGAGTGGGGCCGGGATGGCATCCCTCTCGTTAACAATATAGTTGTGGCATATCTGATTGAGCTCTTCGGTGGAAACACCAGGTTTGACATGTTCCCCTATCATCTCGAGAACGTCAGCCGCCAAGCGACCGGCCACACGCATCTTTTCAATTTCTTCCGGAGTCTTGATCGATACTTGCATTGAGCTTCCCATTGATTTGTGTCAAACGAGCATTTTAAGGGTCCCGCGCTCAGGGTACAAGGAAGGCTCGATGCAAAATTAATGGCGTGAGGTCACCGATTTATGGTATAAACGCGCCCGCCGGAAACAAATCCGGCAAATTCACACACGTGTCAGCACGTTGCCCCAGGGTGCCTGCTCCCGCTTTAAGAAGTGTAAGGGATGCCTGGTTGGGGTAATTGGATGCGTGGAGGACTAACCCGAAGCTAAACTAAGGTAATATCATGGCTCAGGTAAATATGCGTGACCTGCTCAAGGCAGGTGCTCACTTCGGTCACCAGACTCGCTACTGGAACCCGAAAATGTCGAAGTTCATCTTCGGCGCCCGTAACAAGATTCATATCATCAACCTTGAGCAGACTGTTCCTGCTATGAACGAAGCTCTAGATTTCGTTCAGAAGCTGACAGAAAGCAAGAATAAGATCCTGTTTGTCGGCACCAAGCGCGCCGCAGCCAAGGTCATCAAGGAAGAAGCAGAGCGTTCCAGCCAGCCTTTCGTTAATCACCGCTGGCTTGGTGGCATGCTGACCAACTACAAGACCATTCGTCAGTCCATCCGTCGCTACCGTGATCTGGAAGCCCAGAGTAAAGACGGTACTTTCGACAAGCTGACCAAGAAAGAAGCCCTCGAGCGCACCCGTGAAATGGACAAGCTTGAGCGTTCTATCGGTGGTATCAAGGATATGGGCGGCCTGCCTGATGCCTTGTTCGTTATCGACGTAGACCACGAACGTATTGCGATTAAAGAAGCCAACAAGCTGGGTATCCCCGTTATCGGTGTTGTTGATACCAACAGCAACCCAGACGGCGTTGATTTCGTTATCCCCGGTAACGATGACGCTATTCGTGCGATCCAGATTTACGTAAAAGCTGTTGCTGATACCTGCTTGGAATCAGCGCAAGCCGGTGGCGCTGACGAGTTTGTAGAAGTTGCAGAAGAATCTGCAGGTGCCGCTCCAGCTGCTGAGTGATGCATCCGCGTCACTGATGAGATGTAAGGCATGCCCGGGTGAACTGCCGGGTATGCCTCCCTACCGAATTCGGAAAAGTTAAGAGGACTGAACATGGCTGCAATTACCGCTGCAATGGTCAAAGAGCTGCGTGAGCGCACTGGCCTTGGCATGATGGAGTGCAAAAAGGCTCTGGTTGAATCTGAAGGCAGTGTAGACGCGGCAATCGAAGAGCTGCGCAAGTCTTCTGGCCTCAAAGCCGCCAAAAAAGCTGGCCGTACCGCCGCTGAAGGTGTGTCGCTGATCAAAATCTCCGACGACAACACTGTTGCTTACGTTTTGGAAGTAAACTCCGAGACAGATTTTGTTGCTCGCGATGACAACTTCCTGAGCTTTGCCAACGACGTATTGAGCGTTGCGTTCGAAAAAGACGAAACCGACGTTGCCAAGCTGATGGAAGGTGATCTGGAGGCCAAGCGCGAAGCTCTGGTTCAGAAGATTGGTGAGAACATCACTGTTCGCCGTCTGGTTTCCGTCAAAGGCCCGGTTGTAGGTGGCTACGTTCACAGCACCAACAAAATTGCTTCGGTTGTGGCTTTGACAGCTGGCGACGCTGAGCTTGCCCGCGATATCGCCATGCACGCTGCTGCGGTTAACCCACGGGTTGCCAAGCCAGAAGATATGCCTGCTGAAGAGCTGGAAAAAGAGAAAGAAGTAATCAAAGCCCAGCCGGATATGGAAGGCAAGCCTGCCGAAATCGTTGAAAAAATGATGGGCGGTCGTATTCAGAAGTTCCTCAAGGAAAACAGCCTTGTTGAGCAGCCTTTCGTAAAGAACCCAGAGCAGACTGTTGGCCAGCTTATCAAAGCGGCTGGTGGTGAGCTGGTTGGTTTCGTTCGTCTGGAAGTAGGCGAAGGCATTGAGAGAGAGGAAGTGGACTTTGCCGCCGAGGTTGCTGCTGCAGCCAGCGAAGGCAAGGCCTAATCCCTTTTAGGCGCTTTGACACCGAGTTACAGCGCTATTCTAGTCTGCCACGTTGGCCGGTTTTTCCGGCTCTCGTGGCGGGCTTGTATCTGAGATGCCCCTTTTTTTAAGGGATATGTCAGATACAAGCCTGCAACGCGTATCACGCCGGATAGCAGCCAACACACGAAAGGGGATCAGTATGCCGACATCACCTAAAAACCAGCCAAGATACAATCGGGTTTTGCTCAAGCTCAGTGGCGAAGCCCTGATGGGCGAACACGATTTCGGTATTGATCCCAAAGTTCTTGACCGTATGGCCCTTGAAATCGGCGCACTTATCGGAATCGGTATTCAAGTGGGTTTGGTGATTGGCGGTGGCAATTTGTTCCGGGGTGCATCGCTGAGTCAAGCAGGAATGGACAGAGTAACCGGTGATCATATGGGCATGTTGGCAACCGTTATGAACGGTTTAGCCATGCGCGATGCTCTCGAGCGATCGAACATTCGCACCCGGGTAATGTCTGCCATCCCCATGAGTGGTATTGTTGAGCATTATGATCGCCGGCGCGCAGTTCGCGATTTGAAAGATGGTGATGTGGTTATATTTTGCGCAGGCACCGGCAACCCGTTTTTTACTACCGATTCTGCAGCCTGCCTACGTGGTATTGAAATTGAAGCAGATGCCGTACTCAAGGCAACTAAGGTTGATGGTGTCTATTCTGCGGACCCTTATCTCGACCCGACCGCCGAAAAGTATGACAAGCTGACGTACGATGAAGTGCTGGATAAAAAGCTCGGTGTGATGGACCTTACAGCAATCTGTTTGGCGCGGGATCACGGCATGCCGCTGCGAGTATTTGATATGAACCGTGCGGGCGCTCTAACGCGCATCGTGACCGGTGAGAAAGAAGGTACACTGATTGAATAATGGGCGCAGTGGTTGCCCGTCGAACGAATTGAGGATGATTACGTGATTGACGATATAAAAACTGAAGCCGAAAAGAAAATGAAGAAGAGCTTGGAGGCTCTGACCTCGGCATTCAATAAAATCCGAACCGGCCGTGCCCACCCGTCTATTTTGGACAGCGTGATGGTTAACTATTACGGTCAAGAGACGCCGCTGAAGCAAGTTGCCAGCGTAAACGTGGAAGATAACCGTACTTTGGCCGTATCGCCTTGGGAAAAGAACCTAGTACCTGTTATCGAAAAGGCTATTATGGCTTCCGATCTAGGGCTCAACCCGGCAACTAGCGGCGATCTTATCCGCATTCCAATGCCTATGCTGACCCAAGAGACCCGTAAGGAAATGGTTAAGCAAGCCAAAGCGGATGCCGAAAATGCTCGTGTTTCTGTGCGGAATGCGCGCCGTGATGCCAACAGCATGATGAAAGAACTGCTGAAGGAAAAGGACATTTCGGAAGATGATGAGCGCAGAGGTGAAGACGAAATCCAGAAGCTGACAGACCGCTACATCGCCGAAGTCGAGAAGATGCTCAAGGCAAAAGAAGAGGACCTAATGGCGGTTTGATCGCCTCGGTTCACTTGCAATAGAAACATACGGCTTGCAGTGGATTTCTGCAGGCCGTACAGGGGATTTCATGACGGGAACAGTATCCGCAGAAATTCCGGTGTCGGCTGATAACCGGCCCCGGCATGTGGCCATTATCATGGATGGTAATAACCGATGGGCGAAAGAACGCCGGTTAAAAGGGGTGGCGGGGCATAAAGCCGGTGTTGATGCTGTAAAGGCGGTTGTTGAGACCTGTGCCCGAGAAGGTGTGGAGGTGCTCACGCTGTTCGCCTTCTCAAGCGAAAACTGGCGGCGACCCAAGGACGAAGTGTCGGCTCTCATGAAGCTGTTTCTTTTTGCTTTGGAGCGAGAAGTTAGAAAGCTGCACCGCAATGATATCCGCCTTCGCATTATTGGTGACCGCTCCGCGTTTAACGCTACCTTGCAAGAACACATGGCTAAGGCCGAGGCCCTTACAAAGCACAACACCAGAATGACACTGGTCATTGCTGCAAACTATGGCGGCCACTGGGATATCACCCAAGCGACCCGGCAGGTTGCTGAAATGGTGAAGAGCGGCGAGGTTGCACCCTCCGACATTACCGATGATCTTATTCAGCAACACCTGAGCATTGGTGACCTCCCAATGCCGGATTTAATGATCCGAACCGCAGGTGAGCAACGGATTAGCAACTTCATGCTTTGGCATCTGGCCTACACCGAACTGTATTTTTCGCCCGTGTTCTGGCCTGAATTCAAAGAGGATGAAATGCGTAAAGCGCTGCAGGCCTACGCAGGACGCCAGCGGCGCTTTGGTCAAACAGACGATCAAATTGCTGCCAAGCCCGTACAACAATAACGAATTACAGCGACCTCTATTGTGCTAAAAACCCGAATCATCACAGCTCTTATTCTCGCGCCCATTGCTATCGGTGGCATCTTCTTTCTACCACCAATGGGTTTTGCGTTATTTACCGCTGCGATAATTACGTTAGGGTCTTGGGAGTGGGCGAATATGTCTGGCTTTGAGCAGCAGTCGGGGCGGGTTGCCTATGCTGCTGCTATCGCACTCATTCTCTATAGTCTTCTTAACGTATCTGTTGTACCCGTGCTTTGGCTTGCACTTATCTGGTGGGGGGGCTGTTTTTTGTTGGTGCGCAGTTATCCCGCAGGTTCCGAGCGCTGGGGTAGTGCGCCTGTGCGAGCGTTCATGGGAGTATTGGTTTTGGTGCCCGCGTGGGTGGGGCTAAACCACCTACGAACCGGCGGCTTTCAGTTCGGTACCACAGACAACAATCTGCTGCTGATTTTGTATGTGTTTTGCGTGGTCTGGGTTGCAGATATTGGTGCTTATTTCTCCGGTAGGGCATTCGGCAAAGCCAAGCTAGCGCCTAGAGTCAGCCCCGGAAAGTCGTGGGCGGGAGTCTACGGCGGGTTGATTGCGGTAGCGGTTTTTGCGTTGATTGTAAGTTTGTTTGCCTCTGCAAGCGCTATGGAAACCATTTTGCTGGTTGTCGCTACCCTAGTGACAGGCTTCGTGTCGGTACTTGGCGACCTGCTTGAAAGCATGCTCAAACGCTTTAGAGGCATTAAAGACAGCAGCGGACTGCTGCCCGGGCATGGTGGCATCATGGACCGGATCGACAGCCTAACGGCGGCTATTCCAGTGTTCGCGCTCATAATCACATTATTGGGTTGGCTCGCGGTTGGGCCTTTGTGAATATGGAGAGCCGCTCTATCACGGTGCTGGGGGCTACTGGTTCGATCGGGCTCTCCACTTTGGATGTTGTCCGCCGCCACCCTGATCGATTTTCTGTTTACGCTCTAACCGCCAGTACCCGTGCCGAAGAGCTTGCAACGCTGTGCCGTGAATTTCATCCGAAAGTTGCAGTTATGGCCGATGCAGCAGCCGCAAAACGATTGACTGAATTGCTTTCAGACCTACCGGATATATCTGTTTTGAGTGGCGAAGCGGGGCTTTGTGAGGCAGCTTCCGCCCCGAGTGCCTGTACCGTCATGGCGGCGATAGTTGGAGCGGCGGGGCTTGCTCCCACACTGGCCGCTGTGCGCGCTAGTAAGCGGGTGTTGTTGGCCAACAAAGAAGCGCTGGTTATGTCCGGCCAGCTTTTTATGGATGCGGTATCTGCCTCTGGAGCAGAGTTGCTGCCTATAGATTCTGAGCACAATGCCATCTTCCAGTGCTTGCCAGCAGATAAAATACGCGACCCTGAAGGCGCGGGCATTACCCGAATTCTTCTTACAGCGTCCGGAGGTCCATTCCGACAGCACAGTGCGGAAGATTTAAGGTCGGTTACGCCAGCGCAGGCCTGCGCCCATCCGAATTGGTCGATGGGTCAGAAAATTTCTGTGGACTCGGCCACTCTGATGAATAAAGGGCTTGAGCTGATTGAAGCCTGCTGGTTGTTCAACACCACGCCAGAAAGCATCGAAGTTCACGTACACCCAGAGAGCATTATTCACTCCATGGTAGAGTATGCCGATGGTTCGGTGTTGGCACAGCTCGGCAGCCCTGATATGCGAACGCCCATCGCCAACGGTTTGGCCTGGCCCGAGCGTATTGATGCAGGTGTTGCTCCCTTGGACCTTTTTTCAATCGGGCGGTTTCATTTTGAACGGCCGGATTTGTTGCGATTCCCCTGCCTGCGCCTAGCGGCAGAGGCCTTTCAGTTGGGTGGGACCGCGCCCGCAGTGCTTAACGCTGCAAATGAGGTCGCGGTGGGTGAGTTTCTTAAGGGGAATCTTGCGTTTACGGACATTCCGGTAGTCATTGAGCGAACACTCGCTGCAACCCCCGTGGTGCCAGCAGACAGCTTTGATACCATCTTTGCGAAGAACTCAGAAGCGCGGCAGCGGGCTCGGGAACAGATTGGCCTGTTAACTGTCTGAAATAATTTAGAGATTTTCGCCAGATTGGCGTTTACACCGGGAATGTTATGCAGATTATTCAAACCGTACTTGCTCTCGCGCTTACTTTGGGGATACTCGTGACCCTGCATGAGTACGGCCATTTTTGGGTCGCGCGCCGCTGTGGCGTGAAAGTGCTGCGCTTTTCCGTGGGCTTCGGTAAACCCTTGTTCTCTTGGTACGACCGCCACGGAACTGAGTTTGCAATAGCCGCTATCCCATTGGGTGGCTACGTTAAAATGTTGGACGAGCGAGAGGGGCCCGTACCCGAAGACCTCAGAGATCAGGCCTTTACCTCAAAACCGCCGTCTCAGCGGATCGCCATTGCAGCCGCAGGCCCGATAGCCAACTTCCTGTTTGCTATTTTTGCCTACTGGTTGCTTAGCGTTGTGGGTGTTACCCATGTTGCGCCGATTGTAGGCGATGTAGCAGTGGACAGTGTCGCCAGCAATACCGGCTTGCAAGAAGGCATGGAAATCCATGCAGTTGATGGTCACCGAGTGAGCTCGTGGCGCGATGTAAACATGCGCATTCTTGAGCGTGCCGGTGAGCAGGGTTTGATAACCTTGGATGTGTCCAGTTCAGGTGCGCACGGAACATTGAGTGGCGAGCTTGGCGGCTGGAGTCTGAGCGATGAAACACCGAATCCACTCGGTGAGTTTGGCGTTACGCCCTGGCGACCAGACGTACCTGCCGTACTTGGCCAGATTGCTGACGGTGGTCGCGCCCAGGCCGCAGGTCTTCAAGCAGGGGATCGAGTAATTGCGGTCAGTGGTGAGCCAGTGGGCAATTGGTTTGAGTTGGTTGATTTTGTTCGCAACGCACCAGAACAATCGCTTGATCTTACCATCGAGCGTGCTGGAGCCGAACGATCTGTTCGAATTACGCCAGCGGAAAAAGTGCAAGACAATGGCGAGACAATCGGATTTGTAGGTGTTGGCGTTCAGCCGGTCACATGGCCAGATAATGCCATGCGGGACGTTCGCTACGGTCCCTTGGCGGCGATCCCCATTGCGCTGGATGAAACCTGGGCTGATACCCGCCTCACACTTGTCGCCATCAAAAAAATGGTTACAGGGCTGCTTTCACCCAGTAACCTCAGCGGCCCAATTACAATTGCCCGTGTAGCTGAAGCCAGTGTTAGTTCCGGATTTGAAGATTTTGTTCGTTTTCTGGCTTACCTAAGCGTCAGTTTGGGCATCCTGAACCTGTTACCCGTTCCTGTGCTGGATGGTGGTCATATTGTTTATTACACCATCGAAGCCATCCGCAAAAAACCGGTATCAGATGCCGTTCAGGAGCTTGGGTTACGAATTGGTATGGCAATGATTCTTACATTAATGGTGTTTGCTCTTTACAACGACCTGATGCGGTTGTGAGAATTGCGGGCTCCTTACGCGCATTAATCAGGCGAAATAATTGAATGAGACGTTCTCTTCTAGGTTTAGCCGTTGGCCTCGTTGTTGCCGCAACCGGCATGACGCCAGCATTTGCAGATGAATTTACGGTTGCAGACATTGAAGTAGAAGGCTTGCAGCGTGTTTCTGCGGGTACCGTGTTTTCTGCTTTTCCCGTTAACATTGGCGAGCAGATGGACGAAGCCGAACTGGCCGATGCGATTAAATCACTGTTCCGGACAGGATTGTTTACCGACATAGAAGCTAGCCGCGACGCTGGCATCTTGATTCTCACCGTGCGGGAACGGCCTTCGATTACTTCAATCGATATTGAAGGCAACAAGAATATTGAAACCGACATGCTCATGGATGCGTTGGGTGGCGCCGGGCTTCAGGAAGGTCAGGTGTTCCGTCGAGCAACTCTGGAACGGTTAGAGTTGGAGATCTTGCGCTCGTACATCGGGCAAGGGCGCTATAACGCCCGAGTCAAAGCAACAGCTGAAGTGCTGCCGCGAAACCGCGTGGCCATTCGCCTAGACATAAACGAAGGTACTGTTGCTGCTATCCAGCATATCAACTTGGTTGGTAACCGGGAGTTTAGTGACGAATCGCTACGCGACCTGTTTGAGTTGCGTACTAGCAGTTGGTGGAATTCTCTCACTAACTCAGACAAATATGCGCGGGAACGCTTGAGTGGTGATCTCGAAACCCTGCGTTCGTTTTATCTCGACCGTGGTTATCTAGACTTCAACGTAGAATCCAGTCAGGTTTCTATCTCGCCGGATAAACAACAGGTCTTTATTGCGGTTGCATTAAACGAAGGGCCGCAATACACGATTTCAGAGATAAAGTTGCGCGGCAATCTCATCGTTGATGAAGATGAGTTGCGGGAGCTAATCCCGGTGGATGCGGGTGATGTGTTCTCCCGTGCCCGCATGACGGCGATTTCGGAAACACTGGCCTTCCGGCTAGGTAAAGAGGGTTATGCCTTTGCCAACGTAAACGCCGTACCCGAACCAGGGCCGAATAACACAGCTGCTGTCACGTTTTATCTTGAGCCCGGCAAGCGGGCCTATGTTCGCCGAATTAATTTTGACGGTAACGTATCCACCCGAGACGATGTCCTGCGTCAGGAAATGACCCAAATGGAAGGCGGTATTGCGTCGTCGGACCGCATAGAGTTTTCCAAAACCCGCCTAGAGCGGCTCGGGTTTTTTAAGGCCGTGAATGTGGACACGGTCCCTGTGCCCGGAACCGATGACCTTGTAGATGTGAATTACTCAATTGAGGAGCAGCCGACAGGAAGCCTTTCGGCATCTGTAGGCTTCTCTCAGGATTCCGGCATTATTCTTGGTGCGAACGTATCTGAAAATAACTTTTTCGGTACGGGCAAGCGGGTATCTTTTGGCGTAAATGCCAGTGACTCGGTCAAAAGCGCCAATATTTCTTATATGGATCCTTACTATACTGTCGACGGAGTGAGCCGCGGTTTCAGTGTATTTGCCAGAGAGACGGATTTTGAGCAAGAGGATATTTCGTCCTACCTGCTCGACGAGTATGGCGGCCGTGTCACCTTTGGTTATCCGACTGATAACATCACGAGGTTGAACTTTGGGTTAGGTTATACGCTTTCGAAACTCAAAGGCGGCGTGTTTACCTCGCAGGAAGTTACGGATTTTATCGACGAAGAAGGCGACTCCTTCAATAACTACTTCCTGTTCGGGAGTTGGCGCCGTAGCACACTGAATCGGGGTGTTTTGCCAACGGAAGGTTATAGTCATTCACTGTCTGTTGACGTGGCTGTGCCGGGTAGTGATCTTACGTTTTATAAGGCCACCCATAAAACTGACTTCTACTTCCCGATTACAGATAACAATCGCTGGGTTGTACGCACAAGAACAGAAGTAGGCTACGGCAACGGTTATGGCGATCGGTCATTTATGCCGTTTTACGAGCACTTTTATGCTGGAGGCTATGGCTCGGTTCGCGGCTATCGGGCCAACTCGTTGGGGCAGCGCGCTACCAACGCCCCCAACGATTCTTCGGATCCGGATCCGTTTGGTGGTAACCTCTTGACAGAAGGTTCTCTGGAGCTGATTTTCCCGACGCCGTTTGCCGGTGACAGTCGCTCCATGCGCACTGCATTCTTTATAGATGCAGGGCAAGTGTTTGATCCGGATCGCGGATTCGAACCTGAACCCGAGGAACTACGGCTTTCTGCAGGTGTCGGGTTCCAGTGGATTACGGCCGTAGGTCCGCTGGCATTCAGCCTTGCCAAACCGCTGAACGACAAGCCTGGGGACGATACTCAGGTATTCCAGTTCTCGCTCGGCCAGACATTCTGATTCCTCGGCATTCAGATTAAACACCACGAGAAATAGAAACGAACGATACATAGGAGCCCCAACATGTTCAGAAGCTTATTGATGTTTGTCGCAGCCATGGCGCTGGCGTTGCCCGTCGCCGCAGAGAGCCGCATTGGTGTTGTAGATCTTCGCCAAGCCTTGTTTTCGTCGAATGATGCCAAGTCGTTTAGCGAAAACATGCAGAAAGATTTTGCAGGTGATGAGCAGAAAGTTCGCGAAGCTCAAGAAGCGGCACGTAGTTTGAAAGAGCGTCTGGAAAAAGACGGCGCCATGATGAACGATAGCGAGCGCAACAAGCTCGCTGGTGAGTTTCAAGAGAAAGTAAAAGAGTTCAACTTCCTCAAGCAACGTCTCGATACTACGGTTAATCAGCGCAAGCAGGCGTTTCTGGAAGAGGCTCGCCCGGAAGTGGATGCGGCCGTTAAAGAATTGCTGGAAGAAAACGATCTTGACCTGATTCTTCCGAGCGAAGCGGTTGT
Organism: Marinobacter salexigens; assembly: GCF_018860765.1. Lineage (GTDB taxonomy): Bacteria > Pseudomonadota > Gammaproteobacteria > Pseudomonadales > Oleiphilaceae > Marinobacter > Marinobacter salexigens_A. The sequence continues at coordinate 100,758 of NZ_JAHKPV010000019.1, read as the reverse complement.
CTATGTGAAGCCGGATATGAACCTAACACCACAGCTTTTGGAAAAGCTTAACCGTTAAATTCTTGCCGGAGAGCCCTTGGGCTCGCTAGCGTGTTGTGGAGCGCGTGATGACAGTAAAGTCTTACCGGCTTGGAGAAATTGCAAAAGCGTTGGGCGCAGAGCTTCGTGGCGATCCGGACGTTATGGTGTCTGGCCTTGCAACGCTTCAGGCTGCTGGCTCGGGTCAGCTCAGCTTTCTGGCAAACCCCGCCTATGCAAAGCATTTGACAGATACTCAAGCGGCAGCGGTCATTTTATCGCCTGCCGCCGCGGGTAACTGTCCGACCAACGTCCTGTTACTCGAGAATCCTTACCTAGGCTATGCTCAATTGAGTCACTGGTTTGACCCGACGCCCGTTGCGCCTCAGGGAGTTCACCCTTCAGCTGTGGTTGATCCCGGCGCGACCGTGGCTACCAGTGCTAGTATAGGGCCTAACGCCGTTATTGAGGCGGGTGTGGTTATTGGAGAGCAGGTTGTTGTCGGTGCGGGCAGTGTGATTGGTGCTCGCACCAGTATTGGTTCCGGCTCCATTATAAGGCCTAGAGTTACACTCGCCCATGATGTGGTGGTGGGGCAGCGCTGCCATATTCTAAGTGGCGCCGTGATTGGTTCTGATGGTTTCGGCTTTGCGAATGAAAAAGGCCACTGGCACAGAATTGCCCAACTTGGCCGTGTGATTCTCGGTGATGACGTGGAGGTCGGTGCAAACACAACGATTGACCGTGGCGCTCTGGATGACACGGTTATAGGTAATGGCGTTAAACTGGATAACCTGATTCAGATCGCCCATAACGTCCGCATTGGTGACCATTGTGCCATGGCTGCAATGGTTGGCATTGCAGGCAGTACAAAGATTGGCAGCCACTGTGTGTTTGGTGGAGCTTCTGGAGTCGCTGGCCATCTGGAAATTGCAAATCAGGTGCACCTTACCGGCATGACACTGGTTTCCGGAGATATTCGGGAGTCAGGGGTCTATTCCTCCGGAACCAGTGCAGATACGAATCGGCAATGGCGCAAAAACGCTGTACGTTTCCGTCAGCTGGATGCTCTGGCACGGCGTGTTAAAGAGCTGGAAAAGAAAACAGAGGGCTGAGGCCGATCACAATGATGTATATTGATGAAATAATGGAACACCTGCCGCACCGTTATCCGTTTTTATTGGTGGATCGGGTTACCGAAATTGAAAAGTCCAAGTCAATCAAAGGCTACAAAAACGTTTCCTTTAACGAGTCGTTTTTTACCGGCCATTTTCCCGATAATCCGATTATGCCGGGTGTACTGATTATTGAAGCCATGGCGCAGCTTTCTGGCATTCTCGGTTTTGTGACAGTGGGGCGGAAACCTTCTGACGGGCTGGTACAATATTTGGCTGGGACCAGTAAGGCGCGATTTAAGCGCCCTGTGTTACCCGGGGATCGGCTCTGTATGGAGTCGGTAATTATCTCGGAAAGACGCGGTATCTGGAAATTCGATTGTCGCGCACTGGTCGATGGTGAGATTGTTTGTGTGGCAGAGATACTGACCGCTGAGAGAGAAGTTTAATGGCGACGAATGATTGGTCGGGTGTCCATCCTCAAGCGATTGTAGACCCATCAGCTAAACTTGCGGATAACGTAACGGTTGGCCCTTGGAGCTACATTGGCCCGAACGTTGAAATTGGCGAAGGCACAGAGATTCTTTCCCATGTGGTTGTGAAAGGCCCAACGGTTATTGGCCGTAATAATCGTATCTTTCAGTTTTGCAGCGTTGGTGAAGAGTGCCAAGACAAAAAATACGCCGGGGAGCCAACCACGCTTATCATCGGCGATAACAACACGATTCGCGAAAATTGCACCATTCACCGTGGCACAGTTCAGGATCAGGGTGAAACCCGCATAGGCAGTAATAACCTGCTTATGGCCTATGTGCATGTGGCCCACGACTGCGTGATTGGCAACGACACAATTCTTGCAAACTGTGCGACACTCGCGGGCCACGTGACGGTCGGCGACCACGCCATTCTTGGCGGTGGCACTATGGTTCACCAGTTCTGCCATATAGGCCCGCACAGTATGGCTGCTGGCGGCAGTATCGTACTAAAGGATATTCCCGCTTATGTTATGGCGGCGGGGCAGTCTGCAGAGCCTCACGGCATGAACGTCGAAGGCCTCAAGCGTCGTGGATTCGACAAAGAGGTGTTGATGACCCTGCGCCGGGCTTATAAGGTCATTTACCGTCATGGCCTGACAACTGAGCAGGCCGTCGAAAAGCTGGAAGAGGAATACTCTGACACGCCCGAAGTGTGCGTGTTGATTGACTCTCTGCGCGGAGCTCATCGCGGAATTATTCGCTGAGCGAGCAGGAGCCTTGTTGGATGGAGCATCTCCAAGCTGCGGTTGTAAGTGAGCGCAGAACTACTGTTGGAATCATTGCCGGTGAGGCGTCTGGGGACATTCTGGGCGCCGGCCTGATTCGTTCACTTCGCAAGCGCTATCCAAACGCGCGTTTTGTTGGTATCGGCGGCGACGAGATGATCGCGGAAGGCTTCCACTCTCTGGTTCCCATGGAACGTCTTTCCGTTATGGGACTGGTGGAAGTTCTTGGACGTATTCGAGAGCTCTTTCGTATCCGTGCTCGCCTCCTGAGCTATTTCTTTGCCACTCCCCCGGATGTAGTTATAGGCATTGATTCCCCAGACTTTACTCTGGCCATTGAGCGGCGCTGCCGCGAAGCAGGCATTCCTTCTGTTCATTATGTGAGCCCCTCCGTTTGGGCATGGCGCCAAAAGCGCATCTTCAAAATCGCCAAGTCCGTGGACTTGATGCTCACCTTGTTGCCTTTTGAAGCCCAGTTTTATGAGAAGCATCAAGTGCCAGTTGCCTTTGTGGGGCACCCTCTTGCAGACCGCATCCCTCTGGTTCCCGAGACCGGTAGAGCCCGTGAAGAGCTTGGGCTTGATGAGAGCGCACCTCTGCTGGCGATATTGCCCGGTAGCAGAGCCGGTGAGGTTGAGCGGCTTGGGACACTGTTTTTGGAAGCTGCGCGCTGGATACAAACCAAGCGGTCGGATATGCAGTTGGTTATACCTTGTGTTAATCGCGAACGGGAACAGCAGGTTCGCGATCTTATCGAAGCACTGGATGTAAAATTGCAGGTTACGATTGTAAGAGGCCGATCCCGAGAAGTGATGGCCGCTTCCGATGTTGTTCTGTTGGCATCGGGAACCGCGACCCTTGAAGCGATGTTGCTGAAAAAGCCCATGGTTGTGGGTTATCGCTTGAGCAACGTCAGCTGGGCACTGCTTTCTCGGTTAGTGAAAGTGCCTCACGTTTCCTTGCCCAATCTGCTGGCGAAGCAGTCTCTGGTTCCCGAGCTGTTGCAGGATGACGCGACGCCAGAATCACTTGGCGCAGCGGTGCTGGAACGTATGGAAGATCAAAAAGAGCGGGGTAGGCTGATACACGCCTTCACGGAGCTTCATCATACCTTGAGGCAGGATGCCGATGAAAAAGCCGCCCGAGCCATTTCCATGCTACTTGAAGAGCGAACGCACTGAGTGGCCCGCGCACTCGTATTGCCGCCGTTTGAATGTGCCTATCAGGGCCGACTTCTGGCTGGCGTCGATGAAGTAGGGCGAGGTCCGCTCATCGGTGCGGTTGTTACCGCTGCGGTAATTCTCAATCCTGATCGACCCATTGCAGGGCTGGCGGACTCGAAAAAACTCACAGAAAAAAAACGCAATGCGCTGTACGACGAAATTACTGAGCATGCGACTGCCTGGTGTTTAGGCCGCTGTGAAGCCCACGAGATTGATCAGATTAACATCTATCAGGCCACGATGATTGCAATGGAGCGTGCCGTCGCTGGCCTGAGTGTTGCTCCCGAATACGTACTGGTGGACGGCAATAAATGCCCGGAGTGGCATTGGCCCTCAGAACCCGTAATAAAGGGCGATAGCCGAGTAGAAGCCATCAGCGCTGCGTCCATCCTCGCCAAAGTGACCCGGGACCGGGAGATGGTGGCGATGGAAGATAAGTACCCGGGTTATGGCCTTGCCAAACACAAAGGCTATCCCACACCTGTACACATGGAAGCGCTATTCCGATTGGGCGTAACGCCAGAGCATAGGAAGTCGTTTCGGCCGGTACAGGAAGCGCTGGAGCGGGTGGGTTTTTTCAAAGAGTCAGTAGCCCCAGCGGTAGATAACCTCCACTATCCAACCGACCTCTTTGAAAACAGTGATTGACAACGCACTCCGGAATCCTTAATATACGCGCACGTTGATCGGGGTGGCCCGGCAACAACCAGTTTGATGCGGGGTGGAGCAGTCTGGTAGCTCGTCGGGCTCATAACCCGAAGGTCGTAGGTTCGAATCCTGCCCCCGCTACCATATTTAAAGGCAAATCAGTAACTTACTGGTTTGCCTTTTTTCGTTTCTGGCGTTCGAGATTTCTCTGTGCCCAAAATGTGCCCAAATGGTTCCTGAAATCTAAAAGCTTGGACCTTTGCATCGTCCGGCGCGCGCTCGGCTTAACGGCAAGCTGACGTTTTTTCATTCGGTTTCGCAGCTGCCGGGTGCGTCAGGGCTCTACCGATCAGGCAACCGGTTACTCCACCGGCCAATGCCATCACCGGCCCAATCAGGCCTCCCACCAAGCCACCAACAAACATCAGTACCACGCTTTTCATACAGACTCCTCTTGCCTTCCTGGCAGCTGCATTAGTCCAAGTATAGGGCATTGTGCCCAGTGATGAGTTGACCACTACATTCGGGATCAATGCTTGTGGGGGGCTGAAAAGCCTTATGCATAACGATGAAACATCCATTTTAATATACCTTTGCTTGCTTAAGAATAACCCCATCTTGGTTGTGAACGAAAGATTGACCTTTTAGTCGAGAGGAAGGGCGAATCTGAATGTTCGCTTTTCGATCTTTGCGATCGTTGTAAAAATCTCTACTCAGGTTTCCAATTATTTTCTGGGGGCATTACAACACGTTCATGCGGCGCTAAAGTTACGCAAAGTTTATGTTCTGCTCTATACTTAGGCTCACCTATTTTCTTTCGGTGTGATTATGGAAAATCCAATAAAAATTGTTATTGGCGCGCTGTTGCTGTTTTTAACTAGTCCCTTCGCTTTTTCGGCCACAGCCGTTAATGATTTTTATTCTATCAATATGCAGAGTAGCACTACGCTTTTCTTTTACCCGAGTGACAATGATACCTTTGACAGTGGTTTTAACGGCTTCACTAGTGCAAGTTTTGAACTTATAAAAGGTCAGGGGGACATTAATATATCCCCCAATGGACCAACGTTTGAGCCGAATCCGGGGTATTCTGGAGTTGCAGAAATCCGCTACACGATCACCGACAGCACCAGCACTTCTGAAGCTTTCGTCTTCATTGCGGTAGAGAATACTAACGCTAACTTTCAGGCTATAGATGATACGTTCGATGTGCCTGAAAATGCGGACGCTACGCCGTTGGATGTGCGGTTAAATGATCAACCTGTGCATGATATTATTCCTTCACCAGTCCTATCGATCGACAACGCGACCACCTCCAATGGTGGAGCCGTGGCGATCCTCACTTTCGAAGACCGTCCTTCTATCTATTACACTCCACCGGCCAATTTTTCTGGCACCGATTCATTTACCTATACCTTAACGAGAGGGAATGACACCTCCGTAGCATCCGTCACAGTGAATGTTGGTGAAGCGCCCGTCAGTTTTGAAGCCGTCGACGATACATTCGATATCCAGAAAAACGCAGACACGGTCACGTTGAATGTTCGAGAGAATGACCAACTTGCCGGCGTAAATGGGGTTGTCGAGGTCGTTGATAGTATCAGTGAGGCGGCAGAGGGCGGGGTGGTTGCTATCCAAAGCGAGTCATCTATTAGCTATACGCCTCCCACCGATTTTATCGGAACCGATACCTTCACTTATACCTTGAGGGGAGAAAACGGCTTCTCTGAGGCAGTCGTCACGGTGAATGTTAGCGAGGAGTCGGGGCAGGATGAGCTTGAGATGCCCAGTAACCTCACAGAGGAAGAGGCCCGCGTCTTCGCTGTTGTTATTGATGCTTGCGGGCAAGACTACGAAGTTCTGCCTTGTGGCGAAATCGCAAGCATGTCCCCAGATCAGCAAAAGCAACTGATACAGCAGGTCTCGGGGCGTCACACTAAGCTGCAATCACGAATTATGCGGCAGATGCTACAGCTACAAACCAGCAATATTAGTTCGCGTTTGCGAGAAATTCGCGACCAACGTAATCAACTTAGCATTGATGATTTAAATCTGGCCATCATGGGGGAAAGCACGCCTTTGGCTCAGGCCCTGCAAGGTAATTTGCGCGGCGGCGCAGCTGGCGATGGTGAGCTGGTAAGCCCTTGGGGTGCATTCGTCAATGGTAATATTAGTATAGGGAAAAGCAAAGATACGAGCACCCGGCCAAGCTATGATCAAGACGGCTACGGCCTGACGTTTGGTCTTGATTACCGTTTTAGCGATACCGTCGTGCTGGGCGCTGCCGCCGGGGTTAGTAAATCCGATACGGACTTTACCTCTATGCAAGGGCATCAGGATGCCCAGTCTATTTCCCTGATATCGTTTGGCAACTACTACCCAGTCGACAACCTCTACGTAGACGGCTTCGCTATGTGGACAGAGGGTGATATGGACATCAACCGTCGTGTTGATGTGGCAATGGTTCAACAGGATTTGGCTTCAGATACCAAGAGCCGACAATTAACGGCAGCTACCAGTGTTGGTTATGAGTTTAACTACCAGAGCTGGCAGAGCACTGTCTACGGCCGCCTACAATACTCTGATCTGGATATTGAGGGGTATACTGAAACCGGAGGCAGCATGGCGCTTACCGTAAAAGAACAAAATACTAACAGCTTTACTAGCGCTATGGGTGCGCGGATTAACCATACCTTCAGTTGGAACCGCGGGGTTATAATCCCCAGCATTGATTTGGAATATGTTAAAGAAAACAATAAAAAATATAATATCAGTAACAACTTTGCGAATGCGGCCACCGCCGGAAATTTCAGTATTAGTGCCGATGAGTCAGACACTGAATATATGAGCTTAGGCACCTCATTAACCGCAGTTTTCGGTGGCGGGCAATCAGCTTTTATTCGCTATGAACGACTGTTGTTACAGGACCGCTATGATTTTAGCTCCTACGCTCTGGGTCTTCGCATGGAGTTTTAGGGGCGCGGCCACTCGACTTTGCCGGGAGTTTGTAGAGTTTAATCAAAGATCGAGCAAGTAAAGCCGCTTTAACCGAAACAAATCACGATTCAGTTCACGTAGCTTGTCGTAGAGTTCCCGCAGCGCCCGGTGCAGTTCGATCCGTTCCTTAGACGATGTATCGTCGTCGCTAAGGACCCCATGCAAGTCGGTGCCCTCAACCAATTTGCGCCGTGGCCGACACCGTGAGCGGGCTAAACGCGCTGCAAGTCCCGCAGCTTCAGCGTCGTAAGGCTGACCTTTTACTGTGCGTCGACGCAGTTCTCGGCTTAGGGTGCTGAGGTGATGATAGTGTTTTTCTACGGCAACACGATACTCGATTAGAGGGTGTTGCACTTAGTTATTGAGACCGCGGAGTCCTGAGTACGACTTACATCTCTGCTCATTTTCGATTTCCCGCTCGCTTACCCCATACCTAAATTAGCTAATCCTGCCTGATACTGGTGAGCCTTGCACTTAATCGCTGGCTAATGAGCTGGATGGTATTAAGAGCGATAAATAGTACGGCAACAACGCATACAATGGTTGGACCAGTCGGCGAGTCGAAGTGGTAGGAGAAGCTAAGTCCCGCCACGTTTGCGCAGGCACCAATAATGGCGGCCATCAGTGCCATGACTTCTGGCGTGCGGCTGAATCTGCGAGCTGATGCCGCAGGAATGATCAGCATGGCAGCAATGAGAAGAACCCCGACCACTTTAATTGCAACCGCGACAACTATCGCAAGGGCAATGGTAAGCACCAGCTGTTCCCGGCGCGGTGAAATACCACTGGCCATGGCCAGATCCGGGTTCAGGGTGGATAACAACAGTGCGGACCAGCGATAACCCACCATCACCAGAACCAGCAGTGCGCCACCCCAGATAATTGCCAGATCGGTCTTGCCCACGGCCAGAATATCTCCGAAAAGATAAGCCATAAGGTCAATGCGAACGCCCGACAGAAACGAGACCGCCACCAGACCCACAGCCAGTGCTGAATGAGCCATAACGCCGAGGAGCGTATCCATGGCATAGCCGCGACCGCTTAGTGTTGAGACGGTTACCGCCATCAGCAGGGATATCAGTAACACGCCGGCAAAGATTGGCGTTGATAGCGTCAACGATAATGCAACGCCAAGCATGGCAGCATGGGCAGTGGCGTCACCGAAATAGGCCATTCGCCGCCAGACAATAAAGCATCCCAGAGGTGCTGCAGCCAGTGATACACCAACCCCTGCCAGAGCCGCCCTGACCAGGAAGTCATCCAGCATCACACGGCCTCCTGCAGAGCGTCGGGGGCTTGGTTATGGCCCCGATGGCTATAAACCGCCAGTGTGTCTTCGTCGTCTTCAAATCCGAACAGGTTACGGTACTCTGCGGAATTGCTGACCACCTCGGGTTTACCCTCACAACAAATGTGGCCGTTGAGACAGATCACCCGCTCGGACTGGCGCATCACCACCTGAAGGTCATGGCTAACCATGATGACAGCGCAATTCAGTGCCTTTCTGGTGGTGTCGATGTGCCGATAAAACTCGGCCGTGCCCCGGCGGTCTAGCCCCTGGGTTGGTTCGTCGAGTAGCAGAAGACCGGGCTTATCCAATAGGGCCCGTGCCAGCAGGACCCTTTGCAATTGGCCGCCAGACAAGGATATTAATTGTTGGCCCAGCAGGCCAGGCACGCCAGCATTATCCATGGCCGCCTGCATTGCAGCGGATGATACTCGGTGCGGTAATTGCAAAAACCGCTTAACCGTCATGGGCAAGGTTTCGTCGACATGTAATCGCTGAGGCACGTAGCCGATGGATAGTCCGGGCGATCTGATTATCTGGCCCCCAGAAGGCTTCAAAGCACCAATGAGTGTTCTCAGCAGGGTCGATTTGCCAGACCCGTTGGGGCCAATAACCGTAAGGATTTCACCGCGCTCTGCATGGAGATCAATGCCATTCAGAATCGGTACCTTGCCAATTCGGACTGACAGATTGCGGGCTTGAATCAACATTTCGGCATCCTTCAAAGCAGCGTTCAACACAAAAGTGCGGGCCGGTTTGACGGCCTCATGCATAACGGGTTCTCAAATCAAGAGATATGTTATAACATAACACATCTTGGCGTCACCCATATCATCTCACTACGAGTCTTAAGCTTTTCAGGAGAATCCCGATGGTCCGACCGGCACTTTTAACAGGTCTAACGTTTTGCCTTTTGCCCATGTATAGCTGGGCGGCCGCTCCCAACGTTGTGGCTGATATCGCACCTTTGCACTCCATCGTCGCCCAGGTAATGAGCGGCGTTGGCCATCCAGATTTGTTGGTTCAGTCGGGAGCATCTCCACACAGTTACTCCCTCAGACCGTCTGAAGCAGAGGCTCTATCTCAGGCAGAGGTTGTTTTCTGGATAAGCGAGGACCTAACTCCATGGCTGGAGAACCCGCTGGAGAATCTGGCGAGTTCAGCGCATAAGGTTGAAATGCTGGATTTGTCGGCGACGATAGGCCACCCGTTCAGGGAAGGTGCAACATTCGAATCTCACGCCCACGGTGATGAGGACGGTCACAACGAAGAACACGAAGAACATAACGATGGTCACGAAGAACATCATCATGGCGAATATGATCCCCACGCCTGGTTGGACCCAATGAATGCGAAAGTGTGGGCCGGCGAAATTGCACAAGTACTTTCCAGCACGGATCCATCGAATGCAGAAATTTATCAGAAAAATGCTCAAGCCTTTCAGGGTTCTCTAGAGGAGTTGACAGGCTCACTCAGCGAGCGTGCAGACCGCCTCAGCGGTATCCGGTTCATTGTTTTCCATGATGCCTATCAATACTTTGAGCGTCGTTTCGACTTACCTGCAGCAGGAGCCATTGCGCTGTCTGATGCCTCCGACCCGAGCCCTGCGCGGATTCGCGAAATTCAGGCACTGGTATCAGAACTTGGGGTGACCTGTGCCTTCACTGAACCGCAATACAACCCAGGCCTGATTGATACCGTCTTCGAAGGGTCCAGTGTCAATACAATCGGTGTTATGGACCCATTGGGAGCGGATATCAAAGTCGGCACTGATCATTACACGGAAATGCTGAAGAGGTTAATGGCCAGTCTGGAACAATGTCGGCCTCAACCGTGAAGGGCTTCAGGTAGCCTATTATTTAATCAAATTTTGCGGGCACCGACTCATATGACCAGCCTGACCCCAAACCAGCGCAGAGTCTTTGATGTGCTATTAAAAGCGGATGCGTCGCTCGGTGCGTATGCCATCCTGAAAAAAACTGGCTTCCGTGGCGCAACTCAGGTCTATCGGGCGTTGGAACGACTCGTAGACCTTGGGCTGGCCAGAAAGCTCGAGAGCCTGAACGCCTACATCGCTGTTTCGGCCGAAAGCCAGTCCACCCCCAGTGCCTTCGCGATTTGTGATCACTGCGGCCATATCCATGAGGTGGTTGAGGCACAGGAAATCAAACAATTGCATGAATGCCTCGCCCAATTGAATTTTAAGGTGGAGCGCACCGTTGTTGAGTTTCATGGCGCATGTTCTATGTGCTCCGATCACTCGCACGAAGCCAAAGAAAGCCCCACTTACACCAAACTGAAACAGGGTTAGCATGAGTACAGACCTGCCGGACGTTGCCAGCAACGAAGCCTCTCAAATCAGTGTCCCATTGGAATGGGTCGGGATGAGCCAAATTGATCTACCGATCAACCTGCCGGAACCCGGCTGTCCGGGGCCAGTCCATATGGTTGTGGATGCTCAGGTCAACCTGCCTTCTGTGAGGGTAAAAGGCATTCACATGTCCCGCCTTTACCGAATGCTGAATGAAATGTCCCAGCAGGACGCAATGGCACCAGAGCACCTGAGAACACTACTGGAGCGCATGGTTGAGAGTCATCATGACTGTTACACCAATGGCGCCAGAGTGATGCTGACGTTCAGTCTTCTGGCCAGACGTCCGGCACTTCGCTCGCCGGAACTTTCTGGCTGGAAGGCCTACCCGGTTCAGCTTGAGGCAAAACTGTATCAGGGCACCTTCTCCCTTAACGCATCCGTTGAGGTGGAGTATTCCTCCACCTGCCCATGCTCTGCTGCATTATCTAGACAACTGGTGGCTAATGGCTTCAGGGAACAGTTCGCAGAAAGTACCGAACTTGCGAAGGAAGACGTTGTCGCCTGGCTGGAGAAGAACGCCACGCTTGCGACACCTCACAGCCAGCGTAGCATCGCCTGCGTTAGCGTTGATGTTCCCGGCACCGCCAGGGATTTCGGACTAATGACGATCGTTAATCTGATAGAGGAAGTTCTGGCAACACCAGTCCAGACCGCAGTCAAGCGAGCGGATGAGCAAGCGTTCGCACGGCTGAACGGCCAAAATTTGATGTATGTAGAGGACGCAGCAAGGCGAATCCAGAACGCCCTTTCCACTGGGTACGAAAACCTCAGTACTCACGTCCGGCATCAGGAAAGCTTGCATCCTCATGACGCTGTAGCGTCTGCCAGCGAAGGTTTCATGGGGTTATCTGATGGGCGCTAGCGTTATCCAACTTTACAACACCCTTGAGAGTCGTAAAGAACCCTTAACCACAGAGTTACCCGGGCGCGTAACCATGTATGTTTGTGGACCAACGGTCTACAACTATGCCCATATCGGCAACGCCCGCCCGGCCGTGGTTTTCGATGTACTGGCTCGATTGCTGCGCCACGACTACCGCTGCGTACTCTACGCCCGTAATTTCACGGATGTGGACGACAAGATTAACGCAGCAGCCGTTGCCGAAGGCGTTGGTATTGATACCATCACGAATCGCTATATTGAGGCTTATCACGAAGACCTCGAAGCGCTAGGTGTTGCTCCCCCCGACCTTGAGCCCCGTGTTACCGGTCACATCCCTGACATCATAGAACTGATTCAGACGCTGATTATACGAGGTCATGCCTATGAAGCCTCGGGACATGTGCTCTTCCATGTGCCATCGTATTCCGCCTACGGCGCTCTATCCAAACGCAAGCCGGAGGATATGCTGGCTGGTGCACGGGTGGAGGTTGCACCTTATAAGCGGAGCCCTCTGGATTTCGTTCTCTGGAAGCCGTCGAGTGGAAATCAGGCCGGTTGGGCAAGCCCCTGGGGTTACGGAAGACCGGGATGGCACGTGGAGTGCTCCGCGATGATCGGCAAACACCTCGGCACAACGATCGATATCCATGGCGGCGGACAGGACCTGATTTTCCCTCATCACGAGAACGAAATCGCCCAGGGAACCTGCGCCAATGGAACCCGTTACTGCCGGACTTGGATTCACAATTCCTTTATAACCGTGGACGGGCAAAAGATGTCCAAGTCCAGAGGCAAGGTGCTGTTGGTAAGAGACCTGCTCGCCCAGACTCCGGGCGAAGCCATAAGGCTGGCCCTGCTGTCCACGCATTACCGCCACCCGCTCGACTGGAACGAGAGGCGTCAGACACAGTCGGTTGAAACATTAACGCGCTGGTACGCAACTCTGGTAAGGGCCGAAGGCGAAACGTTTACGGACTGGTCTGACACCGAGCCGGACGACGAGGTGATGAGCGCCCTCAGAGATGATCTTAACGTACCTCTGGCGCTGACAAGGCTGCACGAACTCTGTCGCCTTGTGGATCGAGCCAGCACAGCCGAGCTGGCCCTCGAGCTGGCACAGAAATTCCGTGCTTCTGCCGGTTTACTCGGCTTACTGCAGAAACCTGCCCAGCTGGTATTAAGTGAACTGCGCGGAAAGGCTGCCAAAGCCGAAGTTGACGAAATATCGCTCGAGTGTATTGAAGCTCTGGTCCACCAGCGACAAGAGGCCCGCCATCAGCGTGACTTCGTCCGTGCAGATGCCCTGAGAGAAGAATTGGAGTTGGCCGGTGTGGTCATTGAGGACACCGAGCAAGGTCCACGTTGGCACAAAGCCATACCGTAGCTACCCCATAAGGAAAACTCCGGATGATTCGTAAAAACCCCCGCGGCGACTTACCGCAGATTCACCCCACCGCTTTTGTCGATCCAACCGCTATCCTCTGCGGGCTGGTGATTGTGGAGGAGAATGTATTTATCGGCCCTTATGCGGTCATACGGGCGGATGAGATGGATGCCGACAACCACATAGAACCGATCATCATCGGTGCCCATTCCAACATTCAGGATGGCGTGGTTATTCACTCGAAATCTGGGGCAAAAGTCACCATTGGCCAGCGCACCTCCATTGCACACCGCGCCATCGTGCACGGTCCATGCACAGTCGGCAACGGCGTGTTCATCGGATTCAACAGCGTTCTTTTCAACTGCGTTATCGAAGACGGCTGCGTTGTGCGCTACAACGCTGTAGTCGATGGCTGCCATTTGCCTCCAGGATTTTACGTCCAGTCTACCGAACGCATTGGCGCGGAAACCGACCTTGCGTCTTTACCGCAAGTGTCGGCCGATGCCAGCGAGTTTTCTGAAGATGTGGCCCGGACCAACAACGATCTGGTCCGCGGCTACAAACACATCCAGAACGAATTCTGAATGACCATGCCGGACAACTGCGATATAACCCATAACGAAGACTCACCCATACGCCATGCAGATCTTTTGGTGCAAGGCGGCACGGTAATGACACCGAACGGAGCAGAGCTGGTTGACATTGCATGCTCTGACGGCCGAATCATTGCAATGGGGGCCCTGCAAGGCCGATGGACGGCAGACACCTGTTTGGATGCCCAAGGCCTGCATGTGTTGCCCGGGGTCATTGATAGCCAGGTGCATTTCCGTGAGCCCGGTCTGACCCACAAGGAAGACCTCGAGGCCGGTACCCGTGGCGCTGTGTTGGGCGGTGTAACGGGCGTTTTCGAAATGCCCAACACCAACCCTCTGACACTCTGGCGTGAAGACCTTCAGTCCAAACTTGATGCCGCCAAAGATCGTGCCTGGTGTGATTATGCCTTCTACATTGGCGGCTCCGGTGTCAACGCCAAACAATTACAAACACTGGAAAACCTGCCCGGATGTGCCGGCGTGAAAGTCTTCATGGGTAGTTCATTCGGTGACCTGCTTGCAGACGATGAAGCAGTACTACGCAGCATTCTGCATCACGGTAACAGGCGCATGGCCGTGCACGCCGAGGATGAAGCCCGACTACGTGAGCGCAAATCTATCGTTGATGACAGCGGTAACATTTGCCACCACTCCGATTGGCGCGATGTAGAAAGCGCGCTCAGTGCCACTCGACGCATCGTTGCCATAGCCGGTGAGACAGGCCGCCGACTGCACATTCTTCATATATCAACCGCCGAGGAAATGCAGTACCTGGCTCAGCATAAGCAACGAGTAACTGTGGAAGTGACACCCCACCATCTGACCATGGCGGCACCGGAGTGCTACCAGCGTCTGGGCAGCCTGGCACAGATGAATCCACCGGTTCGGGAACCGCGTCACCAGGATGCCTTGTGGCACGCGATCCAAACCGGTGTAGTGGACGTAATCGGCAGCGATCATGCCCCGCATACACTGGAAGAAAAATCCAAACCCTATCCCCAATCACCGAGCGGAATGACTGGCGTGCAAACATTATTACCGGTAATGCTCGACCACGTGCATGCAGGACGTCTAAGCCTGCAAAGGCTGGTTGACCTGTCCAGTGCTGGCCCTGCCCGCATTTTCGGGATTCAGGGTAAAGGGCGTATTGCCGTGGGGTACGACGCCGACCTGACACTGGTAGACCTGGCCGCCCGGCGAACCATCAACAACGAGTGGATCGCAAGCCGAAGTGGCTGGACCCCATATGATGGCAAGCCGGTCACTGGCTGGCCAATCCATACGGTCGTTCGTGGCCGGGTGGTGGTGCGCGATGAAGCATTGGTGGGCGCACCCCCAGGGCACCCCATCCGTTTTCTGGAAACACCTGCCGTTTTTTGAATCTACATATCATCAGAGAGAAAAATCCCATGAAAAAACAACCTTCCAGCCCGCAAAATGCCGCCCGGTACCCGGTAGGTTTTGCTCCGAGAACATCCATTGAGCAAGTGGAAGAAGGACACGAATTTGCACCAAAATTTGGTTCGGACGGCCTAGTTGCCTGCATAACCAGTGATGCAGGCAGTGGCGAGGTGCTCATGCTGGGTTACATGAACAAGGAAGCCCTCGAGAAAACCATTATCACAGGGGAAGCTCACTACTGGAGCCGCAGTCGTGAGGTTATCTGGCATAAAGGTGCTACCAGCGGATTGGTTCAGGAGGTTGTCGAAATGCGTGTGGATGACGATCAGGACGCAATCTGGCTCAGGGTAAAAGTCTCGGGGTCAGGCGCCAGCTGCCACGTGGGGTACCGTTCGTGCTTTTACCGAAAGGTACCGATTGCGGCAGAGAGAGCAAACAGTGACGCCCTGATGTTTGTTGAGCATGACAAACAGTTTGATCCAGTTGAAGTGTATGGCGATGCGCCAAACCCGACCATACTGTAAGCCTGCCAATACTCAGTGCCGATAGTTTTGCTCTCTACGTTCGTTCAGTATTTTTACCTCGGCACATAGCTCTGCAGTAGGCCGAAGTAGCAACCGGGCGATCCCGATAGGTTCGCCTGATTCCAGACAGTATCCATAGTCGCCGCTGGAAATACGTTTCATTGCAGCATCGATTTTTGGCAGAAGGCGGCGCTCCCTGTCGACAATGCGAAGCGCCAGCCGCGACTCTTCCTCATAGGAGGCGCGGTCTGCTTCATCATTCATTTCGGGCGGGCAGGCGAGTTGCTGTTTGGCATCTTCAATACTACTCATGGTCTCGATGCGCAGCTTTTCGAGCACCCGCCGGAAATAATCGAGTTGCGCTTCGTTCATGTAATCGTTAGCAGAAGCCTGCAACAGTTCATCTTTCGTTATACCCATTCCCATTTACTCCCAAGCCGGAAAGGGATCATTCAGTGTTTGCCAGAACGATTTACCGGCGAGAAGCTGCTCTTCATCCAGAAGACACTCATCCAGCTGACGGGAAATGGCGGCCTGATCCAGATTCTGGCCAATGAAGACCAGCTCCTGACGCATATCGCCGAACGGTTCTACCCAGGTTTCCATGATCGACTGGCGATACTCCGGATCTGCAGGCCAAGAGTTCTCTGGCACGGCCTTCCAGAACATTCCGGCGAACCCGTGCCGAGCTATGCCTCCCGCTTGGCTCCAGTGCCCGGCGAACTCCGGACGGGTGGCAAGCCAGAAATAACCCTTGGAACGTATAAGTTTGCCACCGGAAACCGGTTGGTGCAGGAACTCATAGAACTTTTCAGGATGAAAGGGGCGACGGGCGCGGTACACAAAGCTGGAAATGCCGTACTCCTCCGTTTCCGGAATGTGTTCGCCGCGCATTTCTTTTAACCATCCTGGTGCCTGCTGAGCACGCTCAAAACTGAATCTGTGGGTATTCAGCACCTTCTCAAGTGGTACGGCGCCTTTCTCTATGGGGTATATTTCCGCTTCTGAATTGAGGCTGCGAAGCACGCCCTTGAGTCTGTCCAGGTCGCTTTGGGAGACCAGGTCCGTTTTGCTGATCAGCAGGATATCGCTGAATTCAATCTGATCAACAAGCAGGTCCGCCACGCTGCGCTCATCTTCCTCGCCCAGACTTTCTCCAGTTTCATGTAACGATTGGGCTTCATCAAAATCCTTCAGGAAATTAACTGCGTCCACCACAGTAACCATGGTGTCGAGCCTGGCAATATCAGACAGGCTTACACCGTCTTCATCAGCAAAAGTAAAGGTTTCTGCTACCGGCAGAGGCTCAGAGATCCCGGTAGATTCGATGACCAGACAGTCGAAACGACCTTCTGCAGCAAGTTTGCGCACTTCGATCAACAAATCTTCTCTCAGGGTGCAGCAGATACAGCCATTACTCATTTCAACGAGCTTTTCTTCCGACCGGTTCAAGGTGACTTCCTGTTGAACCTGAGCGGCATCAATATTGACTTCGCTCATGTCATTGACGATCACAGCAACCCGTGTTCCCTCCCGATTATTAAGGATATGGTTCAGTACCGTCGTTTTACCTGCGCCTAAAAATCCGGACAGTACGGTGACGGGAAGGCGGGTATCCAGATGATCCATGCACAATCTCCTTGGTAGTTAGGTTCAGTGTTTGCACATTGCTTTACAGTAGATATGTTATAACATAACATTTGTTGCTGAAAAGTGATACGCATTTTGCGAGACGTGAGCCTCAGGAGCACTCAACGATGTCTGGAGAAAACACGGGCCTTTCCCTACCGATAGCGGTGCACGGCGGTATACCCGAGTGCCTGACTGAAATATTCAGAGATGAAGTTAACCTGGCCGTGTGGGAGCGCCCGCTCTCCAGTGAAAGCGTCAGCTTTGCTCATCAATTTTCAAAAGAAGCCGGCGTTTTCGAACGTTTTGTGGGCATAGAGCTGGGGGATAGTGTTGACCAGATCCTGCCTACCTGGGCTCAGGCACTGCCGGGCGCTATACCCTGGCTGGCAGATGTAAATGAGGTTGTTGAGATGTTTGGCTGTCTGTTCAAGCCTGCCGCTATTGGCGTCCGGTTACACGTGCTCCCGGACACCATGTGTCCCCGGTTTCACACCGACCGGGTGCCAGTGCGCTTGCTGGTGACCTATGCGGGAAGGGGTACCGAGTGGTTAGCTGAGAATCAAGTAAAACGGGGAGCGTCGCCCGGACCACTTCCCGATCAGACAGTCAGCGCCACGGATATCCAGATTATGCCAACCGGTGCTGTGTCTCTTCTCAAGGGGGAGTCGTGGATAGGCAATGAGGGCCGGGGGCTTGTCCATCGTTCCCCAGAACCGGGCACCAGCCCCCGGCTTATATTGGGCCTGGATTGGCTTTCCTGATTTTGAAAAATACCAGCATGAAGTGACTAGCTTTATACTCCGGGTAGCTCCGGAGACGTGAGCGCGAACGGTTTCCGATGGATATTCAGCTCTTCGGCTTCAGGGATGATGGTGTGTCGGCCGTGAACAGTTCCGACCGACTGGCGGCATACTTCATAATAGCCAGTTGCTCGCTGAGCTGTTCTTTGAAGCGCGCTATAGCACCCCTGGGTACGGAAGCTGCTGTGGGGATGTCAGCGGTCAGGGGGTCTACGGGGCGACCGTTGATGTGAAGCTCGAAATGAAGGTGAGGGCCAGTGCTGCGCCCGGTATTGCCAGACAGGGCAATTTTCTGACCTCTTTGTACTTGCGCGCCTTTCTTGACCAGAACCTTGTGCAGATGGAGGTACCGCGTTGCGTGAGCGCCACCGTGATCAATGTCGATATACTTCCCGGCATAGGGATGGTTGCCAATCCTTCGCACCGTGCCGTCGCCCGTGCTGACTATTGGTGTACCTGTCGGGGTGGCAAGATCTACACCGTTATGGGGAGACCGGCGCCCGGTGATCGGATGTAAGCGGTTTTGATTGAAGGCAGAGCTCACACGGAAAGGTTTTTGGGTGGGCCAGCGCAGGAAAGCCGGTGTCACGCTCTCACCCTTCTCGTTATAGTAGTTACCATCATCGAACAGGAACGCAGAGAGGGTTCGGGAGCCGCGTGCGAGTGACACAGCTTCGAGCCGGGTATTGCCTGTGCCATGGCTGTCAGTCATCTCATGACCAACCATTACTGTAAATGTATCACCGGCTCGCAAGTCGCGTCGAAAATCCAGCTTGCTCCCCAACAACTGGTCTATCAACAGAACCTGAGCTCTGGTCAACCCCGAACGTAAAGCTGAAGCATAAAGGCTTCCGTCAATCCTGCCCCTGAGGACTTCCGAGACCCAATGAGTATCCTTTTCAAGCTTCTGGTACTCAAATCTTCCATCCGGCAGTTTCATGTAAGCTATTTTTCGGGCCGCGTCCAGCCGGAGCGCCAGCCCCGAAAACTCACCATCGGAACCGTATAAGAACGAAAGTTCGCTCCCCGGCTTCAGTGTTTCCAGAGACAGGTACTCAGCATCTGCTTCCATGATTCGGGATAAGTCGGCCGAAGGCACTTCGCTGGCCTGAAAAATCTCACTCAGGGTGTCTCCGGGCTGGACGTGCCTTACTCGTACGCCACTGTATAGTGACTCTTCAGACCACTCCTTGCTCGTACTCGAAAAATTGTCCTTGGCATACTGCTCCAACAAGCGTGGCTCAGAACTGTCCTTCTCAGCCAAAGGCTTCTGTGTCAATGCGGGCGACGTTTTCATTGGCAGCAAGCTGGCAACGAATACAACTACCACTACAGCACCCAGAAGACATTTTTGGCTTAGTGTTAAATCAAGCGGCAGTCTCATTCTGGGTAGTACTCCTGACTGTTCATACAAGGCGTGGATCGAACGTGGGCTATGTGCCAAGCCAACAGTGTACTACAGGCTCCATCACCGCAACCCGGTTGCGCTTCGCTTTTGAGTGATATGTTATAACATGACGGTCGGGAGCGAAAGATCGTTTTAATCGGAGCTAGCTGCGTCTGAGGGTGAGAGTGATCGAAGTGACCACTCAAAGGTCCAACAAGTACAATCTCTCCAACCGAAACAAATCGCGATTCAGCTCGCGCAGTTTGTCGTAAAGTTCTCGCAGCTCCCGGTTTATTTCGAGCCGTTCCTTAGACGATGTATCGTCATCGCTAAGGAGTTGCTCCTTACGCGAGATGTCTCGTTCGACGGTCTCTATATTCGTATCAATCTCGTGAATCATCTCGCCTTTGCTAAACTCAGCCAGAAAGCCCCGTTCTAAGTCTGGTGGGCATACGCCACGGTAGCGATTGCCTTCGCGCCCTTCATCAAACCCTTTGCGTGGCGTGCAGTATTGTTTTAGGCCTGCGTCCCTGCCGGCGTAGTAGCGGTCTGCCTGCGGCTCAACCTTGTACTCTGCGCATGCTTCGTAGTGCTTGTGCAAGCGGGCGCGGGTGTAACCTTTAGATCCGTCTTTGCGGCCGATTTCTTGCCAGTCAGCAGTTTTACACTCGCCTTCCGAGAGTGTTGCACAGCCAGAAAACCCGGCAAAGAGCAATCCAACGAGCGCAGCCCGCGTGATACAATGTAGGGGAGTTTTTTTGAAGCACGTGCTAACTTTCTGCATCTACTGTGATCTCCCTATCTGGCTTGCATTGTCGTGCCTAGTAGTGGCGCTGTCTTGTTGGTAACAGTATGACTCTATCTTTTGCAGGGGCAGAATAACAGCCAAAGGCGTCCCAAGAAGAGGTGCGCACTGTTGCGGAACGAGTAAATTGAGGGGGAGGCCGACGACGAGTTCTGGCAAGGGCTTGACGGGATGATCGCGGCTACTAGATTAAGAGTTTATAAGTAATAGAATCCACTCATCTGGGAACGATAGGCGACAATCATGAAGGATTTTGAAGTAGGGACTATTATTGGGCTGCTCCGGCGCACGGCGCCATTTTTGATTTTTCGATTTTTGATCTATTTTGGCATAACTTTAGGGTATGTAATTATCACCGGTGCTGGTGCCGGGGTTGGCTATGGTGCGGGGGCCGTGTTCGGGGATTCAGCCGTTGGTGGCACCTATGGCGGCCTTATTGGGTTTGGTATCGCCAGTGGCATCATGTATTTCCTGCGCGAGTATCTCCTGTATATGGTCAAAGCCGGGCATATCGCTGTATTGGTGGAGGTGATGGACGGTGGGGAGATTCCAGAAGGTCGTGGACAAATTGATCATGCGCAAGCCGTGGTCAAAGAGCGTTTTGCTGAATCCTCTGTGCTGTTTGGCGTGGACCAGCTAATCAAGGGTGTTCTCAAATCATTCAACCGGGCTTTCTTCACCTTAGCCGCAATTCTGCCGATCCCCGGTATTGAAGCGGTTGCGAAGTTTCTGAATACCGTGATTCGGTTGTCACTAACTTATTTGGATGAAGTGATTCTCGCTTACAACATACGTACCCAGTCCGACAATCCTTGGGCTTCTAGCCGCAGCGCGCTGATTCTTTACGCCCAGAATTATCAAGTTTTTCTAAAGAATGCGGCCTTTCTAGCGCTGATTATCTGGTTTTTAACCTTCATCGTTTTCTTGATTATCCTTGCTCCGGTCGCCGGGCTGGTGGCGTTATTCCCCGGTACTGCCGGGCCGCTGACCTTTGCAATTGCTTTGGTATTCGCTTGGGGTATTAAGCAGGCGGTGATTGAGCCATTTGGGATGACGGCTTTGATGCAGGTATTTTTTAAAGCAACGGAAGGCCAGCAACCGAACCCAGAGTGGGAACAGAAGTTGGATTCGGTTTCCGACAAGTTTGAGGAACTGAAAGTAAAAGCGAGCCAGTGGGTCGGCAAACATGATGCGCCAGTGAAAACGGCAGAGGCGACTGCGGGAAAAGATACGCAAACGCCTGAGTAACGCCAGAAGTCCTAAATGCCTTTATTGTCATGCACTTGCCGCGCCCTCGCTATGGGGGCGCTAGTTTTTTAAGGCCTTACTTTTCTCCTGCCACTTTTTAGACGATAAACCACAGCCCTTTAGAAAGAAGTGGTTAAACGAGCTTTGTTCTCTAAACCCGAGTAGCTGGCTGATCTGTAATATACTCAAGTTCAAATGCTGCAGATAATCCTGTGCGTGGTGTAAGCGAGCATCCTATAACGACCCTTGGTTTTGGCAGTTTTCCATGGCCACGCTCGCCATTAGCATGGCGGGATTGTTGCCGGGTGTTGAAGCTCACTGCTGGATAACTTCTTGTATTACTGGGTGCACAGGTACATGCATGAGAACAAGTGGCTGTTCCGGAACGTGCATAGCGTGCACCACCGAGTACGCCACACCTGCGGTGTCATCGGGAATTGCATGCACTGGCTGGAGTACACCTTGACCGCTGCGGTCACCTTGATAGGGCCGATTCTATTGGGCGCGCACATTTATGTATTATGGCTGTGAGTGATTATTCGGCAGATTGAAGGTGCCGATGGCCATATCGGTTATGACATTCCATGGAACCCGGTACACCTGCTTCCTGTGTATCAGGGGTCGGTGTATCACGACTTCCACCACGCCAAGTTTAAAGGCAACAACGCAGGGTTTTTGCCTTATCTCCATAGATACATGGGAAAAACTAATGTTCCAGTCTGCTTAAGCTACCTGAAGGCCAAGAACCGTGGGCTAACCGCCGCTGAGATTGAGCAATAGAGCAAGGCGGAGCTCAATCCCAGTAGGGTGGATCGCCAAAATACCCATCAATAAAATCAACAAAACTCCGAACCTTGCTGGCCAGAAGCTGCCGGTGTGCGTACACCGCATAGAGCCCCATGGGCTCGGGTTCGTACTCCTGTAGGATAACTTTGAGCTTTCCCTCTTTAATGGCCGGGCCTGAAATAAACGTGGGCAGCAAGGCGATTCCCGCTCCACTGATAGCTGCTTCCATCAGGACATCCCCATTGTTGCTGGTAATACCGGCTCTGTCGTTCTGACCATTGTTTAGCAACCATCGGTGTAGAGGTTGGCTGGAATCCAGCTCTATGTAGCTATAACGCAGGTAACGGTGGCCCTGAAGATCTTCGAGATGTTTGGGGGTGCCATTTTGCTTCAAGTAGTCCGGTGAAGCGCATACCGCCATTCTAATCGGGGCAACCCGCTTGGCGATCAGTGAGGAGCTTTTCAGGTGGCCGATGCGAAGCACTACATCGAACCCCTCTTCAACCACATCTACTTTGCGGTCATTCAATTGCAAGTCGATGCCCACCCCGGGGTGAGCTTTCTGATACTCGCTCAACATGGGGGCCATGTGGCGAATTACGAAGGACACAGGCGCGCTGATTCTTAGCAGGCCGCGAGCTTCAGATTGCAGGTCGCCAATTTGGCATTCCATATCTTCAATGTCGTGAAGCACCTGTTGTGCCCGCAGGTGATAGCTGGCTCCTGCCTCAGTCAGATGTATCTGCCGAGTGGTGCGGTTGAGCAAGCGCACACCCAAATGTTCTTCGAGCTGGGAAACGTACTTGCTGACCAACTGTGGGGACATGTCTAGCTTGTCTGCGGCGCGGGTAAACGCGCCTTCACTCACCACAGTAACAAAGGCGCGCATGGCATCGAGGCGGTCCATAGGTTCATCCTGGTCCTGAGGTTTTCATCGATTATCAACGCTGCGTTGATAGTAACTCAACAATAGCCCGCTTATTCTTGCGATTGGGCGATAGTAGAGTGGTTCCATCATTTGGAGCGCTTCGGTGGTATCAACCGGTGACGCTTCGCAGTAACGGATAAAGTGAAACTCTAAACCTAATTATCGAGGGCGATTATGCAAGCCTTACAGTTTTCAGCAACCGGCTCACTCGATTCGCTGCAAATAAACGATATACCCAAGCCTGTGCCGGGTGTTGGCGAGGTTTTGGTGGAGGTTCGGGCTGCAGGCCTGAACCCCAGCGATTTGAAAAACGTACAGGGGCTTTTTCCCTACACCACAACGCCGCGTATTCCCGGTAGGGATTTCGCCGGTGTTGTTGCAGACGGGCCTGCGGAGCTTATAGGCAAGGCAGTCTGGGGCGGTACAGGTAAAGGCTTTAGTTTCACTCAAGATGGCTGTCATGCGCAGTATGTGGTTATACCCGCGAATGCCGTGGCGCCCAAACCGGAATCGCTCACCTTTGCTCAGGCAGCCACGTTTGGAGTTCCGTACATTACAGCTTGGGATGCCTTGGAGCGGAGCCAAGTTGCGGAGGGTACCCGATTTTTGATCATCGGCGCTGGAGCCGTAGCCAAGGCAGCGCAGGCGCTGGCGAAAACCAGAGGTGCCAATGTTGTACTGGGTGTTCGCCGTGCCGAGGTTGCGCAGGAGTTGGAGGCGCAGGGTATTAATGCTTTCCAACTACCAGAGGCCGAGAAGCTGCCGGAGCAGGCACAAACTCGCTTTCAGGGGCAGTCGCCGGAGGTCATTTTCGATACCACTGGCCACTGGCTGCCAACTGCGGTGAAGGCGCTCGGCCCCTTTGGGCGCATAGCGGTTATTGCTGCACCGGCAGACGGGCTGACTAGCATGCCCATTCTTGACCTATACCGCCGTGGCGGCTCGGTCATCGGGGTTAACTCGCTGCTATACAGCTTGGAAGATTGCGCAAAGATGTTTGAGCGAATCAGTGCAGCGTTTGATGGCGACCTGCCTATTCCTGACAACTTTACCGAGGTGCCGCTCTCGGAAGCTATTGCGGCGTACAACAAGGTACATAAGGGTGGGTCTGAAAAGATCGTTTTAATCCCTTAAAGCACCATGATTTTACCGTCATGATTTACACGAAACAGAAGGTCACACAATGATTGAACTTAGATCCCACAGTGAACTCGGCGGTGCCCATCACGGTTGGTTGGATACTCGCCACCACTTTTCATTCGCAGAATATTACGACCCGAATCGCATGCACTGGGGAAATCTCAGAGTATGGAATGACGACACTATCGCTCCGCGCTCTGGCTTTCCACGCCACCCGCACCGCGACATGGAAATCATTACCTATGTCCGCAAGGGAGCCATAACGCACCAAGACAGCCTTGGCAACAAAGGCCGTACCGAGGCCGGTGATGTGCAGGTGATGAGCGCGGGAACAGGTATTGCCCACAGCGAGATGAATGAAGAAGATGAAACCACGCAGATCTTCCAGATCTGGATCATGCCTAACGAAGCGGGCCTGCCGCCCACCTGGGGCACTAAGCCGTTTCCCAAGGGTGAACGCAGTGGATCATTCGTTACTCTCGCCAGCGGTATTCCCGGCGATGACGATGCTTTGCCTATACGAACGGATGCACGCATGGTGGCGGCAACGATTGAGGCAGGTAAGAGCACTGAATACCGTATTGCCACTGGGCGCAAAGTCTACTTGGTGCCTGCGACCGGCAAGATAGATGTAAACGGAGTAGTTGCTTCTGCGGGCGATGGCGTTGCGATCAGCGATGAGCGATTGCTCAAGGTAAGTGGGCTGGAAGACAGCGAAATCGTGCTGGTAGATGTGGCCTGAGAAGTCTTTCCGGTTTGTTGGAGGCGGGCTGCACTACTACATTGAGTGAGAGTGTTGCCCGCCTCTCTCCTGAAAATATGCACATGTATAAACCAAAACAGAAGAAGGATATATAAATGACGAAGATTCTGGTTCTTTACTACTCCATGTACGGCCATATCGAAACCATGGCAAACGAAGTAGCTAAAGGCGCCCGCAGCGTGGCGGGTGTGGAAGTAGCCCTGAAGCGTATACCCGAAACCATGGATGCTGAAGCTTTCAAAGGTGCTGGCGGCAAGGTTGATCAAGCGGCACCTGTTGCTTCACCCATCGAACTGGGCGACTACGACGCCATTATTGTTGGTACACCGACCCGTTTCGGCAACATGGCCGGTCAGGTGCGCACCTTCTTTGACCAAACCGGCGGCCTTTGGGCTAAAGGTGCTCTGGCAGGCAAGGTAGCGAGTGTGTTCACTTCAACAGGCACCGGTGGTGGTCAGGAAATGACGATCACGTCGACCTGGACCACCTTGGCACACCATGGCATGGTTATCGTTCCAATCGGCTACACCACGCCAGCGTTGTTTGATGTTTCACAAGTGGGTGGCGGCACGCCGTATGGCGCATCCACAATTGCCGGTGGCGATGGCTCACGCCAGCCAGATGAGCGTGAGTTGAGTATTGCCCGCCATCAAGGTGAGCATGTAGCAAAAATCGCAGCCAAGCTTAAAGGCTAATCCACCTTTTCAGAGCCATTAGGTAGACAAGTTATGACCAGCGGCTCTGAGCGATGTTTGAGCTAGTTCCATAGCTTTGTCCGGAAACTATTCCCTGTATACTGCGGGTATCAAGAACGACCTGCCGTTACGGGGAAATCAGTTTGTCTGGCGAGACTGTAAGCTACGGATTGGAAAGCATCATCCTTCATCACTCCTTCAAACAAGTGAAGGGGCGAACCATCAAAATCGACTGCCGTGAACGAACCCATCTGGGTGGTGTCAACGGGGCTGGTAAAACCTCTGTTTTGGCTCTTGTTCCGGCGTTTTTCGGTGAAGAACCGGAGCGCATCGTTACCAAAGCATCGGGCAAACTGTCTTTTCTGGACTATTATCTGCCCAGTTTCCAAAGCCTGATCATTTTTGAGTACCGGCGAAGCACGGGGTTGCACTGTGCGGTGATGTACCGCCATGCACAGGGAAAGCCCTGTTACCGGTTTGTGGCCGGGTCCGCTGAAGAAACCTTTTTTGCACTAGAAGTGAAAGAGTTGCTTCAGGCCGGGGCCATTGCAGATGATGTGTTCGCAGCGCTTCGTAAACGCGGCACTACTGTTTCAAAAATTATAGATACGATTACCAATTACCGGGCCATCATTCAGCGCAATCAAAAGCTGTTGAAACGGCTTCCTGCGGATGCCCGAGCGCTCCGGGCTCTGGCGGCTGAGTTTGGCCTGGGTGACAGCGACACCCAGATGACCAACATTGACCGCCTGACCCATGTGGTGTTGAACAAGCACCGGCTGCTTAGCAGCTTCAAAACCATGATCTGCGAAACCCAGTTTGAGAATATCCATCAGCACGCCAAGCCTCGCGCCATTGATCGCAAAGATCTGATCGCGGATATACAGAGCCTTTCTGCGTTTGCAGGCGAAGAAGAAAAGATCCGTGAATGCTTGAGAAAGGATGCAGAGCGCAGGGCGATTCTTGAACAGGCGGATAAGTCCGTAGCCAACCTGCACGCGTCTGTTGATGAGGCCCGGGAGAAGGTCAGTGAACTGGGGGAGCAGAAAGAGCGGCTTGAAGCGGATAGAAGCAATCGAAGAGCGGAGTTTGAAGATAGCGATCGCCAACTGGCCCGAGAGGTAACGGATCGCAATGCCGAGTTTGAATCCCTGGACGGGCAAGTAGCCGCCCTGCACAAGCAGAACGACAGATATGAAGAGGATGGGCTCTCAGAGCTGGCCCAGAGTTTCGATAATCTCGCCGACTACCGGCAGCGCTTGGCTACAGCGCAAGCAGACTACGACAGTCTTACGGGTAAAGCCTCTGCCATTGAAGGCGAGTATGAGCTAGAGAAACAGAGCATTCAGCGCGAGCATGAAAAGCAGCAGACCCAACGCCAGCAGCGGCTGAGGGAAGCCACTGACGCGCTCACCTCAGCAAAGCATTCCTATGATCTGAAGCTGAATTCCATCAAAACAAGTCAGGTTACGGCGGTATCTGAGTACAAGGGTGGCCGTTCGGAGGAGCGCTCGGAACTGACGAGTGAGCAGGCCCGTCTGTTAGCACTGCGGGAAAATCCGGGGCAAACGGAAACGGAGCAGCAGGAAATCGCGATTGCGGAGCAGGCTGCTGAAGAAGCATCGGAGCAGGTGTCTCTGGCCCATGAAAATCGGTTAGAAGCTGGGCGCAAAAGAGACCAGGCAGACCGGGACTGGAAAGTTGCGCAGGATCAGGTTCAGCACATGGATGACAAAATCCAGACGCTGGAAAACAGGTTTAACGAACTGCAGCGGCAGATTGCCCCTGAAGACGGTACCTGGTTGTCACAGCTACGGGCCCAAGACCCGGCGTGGGGCAACCACCTGGCAAAGGTCGTCAATCCCGGTCTGCTGCACAGAAAAGATCTAGCGCCAACCCGCGATCATGATGCAAATAGCGCGGCTGTTATGGGTTGGCAGCTTGCATTGGATGCCTTGCCCATTCCGGATTTTGCTGCCTCCGAAGAAGCCCTACAAGAAAGCAGCCGGAGTATAGATGCAGAACGCCAGGCTGCGTTCAAACAACGGGCGGAAACCGAGCGAGAGGCTCAGCGCAGGCATGAGACCTACAAGGAACGTGCCGCCGCTGCCGATCGACTGGAAACCGAGTTCTCGCTGTTCAAGCGTGCTCGCGATAACGCGCAGAACAAATTAGCTAACGTGCGCCAACGTGTTAAAGAGGCGCAGGCCGCTCGGATCGCAAAGGTCACTAAAGAGCTTGAGGCCGTCCAGAGCAAGCTTCAGGCCTTTGACGAACAAACAGGCGAGGGCGTGCGGGAGGTTGAATCCGGGTTCCAGCAACAAGTTCTGGATATGCGCGCTCATTGGGCAGAGAAAGAGTGCGAACTGCAAACCAGCATAGATCACCAAAGCGAGCTGATCGCTTCCGCGGAATCCGACCACAAAGCCCGGCTCAAGAGCAAACGCCAGATATACGATCAGCGTCTGTCTGAAGAAGGCATTGATCCGAAGGAAGTTCAAAAGGCACGAGAGGCGTTAAACAAGCTCAAAGACACTGTCGAAACCATTGTGGCGTCTGAAGACCTTGTTCGCGGCTATCGCAAATGGCGCGAGCAGGAGTGGTGCAAGGTTGAAGCGCTTACCGAGCAAGCCAATCAAGCCAAAGCCAAATGTGAGGCTGCCGCCCGTACCCGAGAGCAAGCAGAGCGCTCATGGAAAGAGCAGGACAACAAGCTGAAGGTGTCTATTGCTGAGCATCAAGCAGCAATCAAAAAACGTCGCGATCAAACGGAAGCGGCAGAGGCTGTGCTCAAGCATTTCCAGAGCAATACCTTCTCCGAAGGCTTCCCGGGTAATATAGCCGATCTTACCCAAGAGCTTCAGGGTGCTTACCAAAAGCTGGAGCAGCTGCGCAGAGAGGTGGTGGGCACGTTCGATCAGGCCACCGCAATCCTGAACCGATACGACAACACCCAAATCCAGCAAGCGTGGCAGAAGCTATCAGCCTATCGGCGCGGACAGATTGCGGGCGAGGTGCTGGACCATGAGGAGAGCTTCAAGCTGGCGCGGGTTCCGGATCTGCGAGAGTTATTGGATACCGATATACCTCAGCTCCGGGATGCACTGATTGATCAGTTTGTGTCTGAGGCTGGCAGCCTGGAGAAGTATTTCGATAGCCTGGAAGTTATGGCTCGTGAGGTGAAGGCGGTTTCCAATCTTTTGAAACAAAAGATTAATACCGACCAGCACATTGAAAGCCTGAGCGATATACAGGTTGTGCTCGAACCCAGAATCTACGAGGACGAAACCTGGCAGCCGTTGAAAGAGTTTGTGGACCAATGGCAAAACTGGATTCAAATGAACCGGCGCTCTTTGCCCAGTGATGCGATTCTTCGGCGCTTTAAGCTGGTTACTGACACGCTCAGTGATGCCAAGGTAAAAGACAGTGTCGAGTCGATGATCGACATGCGCCTGGAAATGAAAGAAAACGATCGCCAGGTGGTCATCCGCACCGATGCGGACTTCCTGTCGGCTAGCTCAACCGGCCTGACCTATCTGGCGATAATGACGGTGTTCATGGGGCTCACTCGTTATCTGTGCCCAGATTTGAATACGCGCATTACCTGGCCCATTGACGAGTTGGGTACGCTCAGCCCTAATAACATCTCTCATCTTGCGGATATGCTGGAAGCCAACAATCTGACGATGATTTCTGCCTGCCCTAAGCTCGACAGAAGCTTGAGGAAGTTCTTTGAGAACAAGATCTCCCTCAAACAGGGACGGATTCATACCTACGAATCCTCCGGGATTGAAGGAAAACACGCGGAGCTGTTCTCCAGCGTGAGCCAGAATGAAAAAGTAACAGACGAGGTAACAAGGCATGAGTAGTCCGTTATTCGAGCGAACCGTAACGGCGTTGCTGCAGGAGCGGGTTATCTGTGAGGTCAGTGATGATGAGCTGTACAACTACCTGCTTATGCCCGCCAATCAGGACTCTGTGAATCGATTCCTGGCTCAGATAAACCGAACGCTTCGTCAGACCAGTGCTCGCGATGCCTTCGTTTGCGCCTATCTGGACACCTCCGACACCGATACCAAGGATGCGATTCGTCATCAGTTCCGGGACGTTGCCAACAACCTTGAAGCCTTCGTGCAGTTTCTGCGGCTTGTGATGATGTTGGAAGCAAACGACCGCCCAATTTTACCTGGCGACAAGTTATCTGAAGGCGCCATACTCGACCGTATTGCGGCAGCGCCTTCTTTGGAATCGAAACTGAGATCGCTGGCGGAGAAAAAGGTGTTTCACACCAAGCGTGCAGATTCTGCCGGCCAGATTCGTGCAGTGCTTTCCAGCCTGGAAAAGATGGGCTACTTGAAGGCTGTAGGCACCAGCGGCAGCCTTTTCAGAGCCACTGGCCGTTGGAGCTGGCTGTACGATGCCATGACATTCATACAGACCCACGAAGGCATTCAGGGCTCTGACGACACCGACTCCGAGCAAATGAGGCTGCACTGATGGCCCGCGCTCATGATGCCCATGGAACGCTTCGTGCGCTGGCCAAGTATGGCGAAGCCATTCTGGAGGCGCACCTACGAAACGGCAACCGAGTGCCGGATTCCGATGACAACCTTGGCCTGATCGAAACCCTTGAGCATCACCGCCTGGTATGGCGGATTGGTGATAACGAAGATCTGCAACTGAAGAAGGTGCTGGTCCAGTTTCTGGATCACATCACCGAATCGGAGCGGCGCCGATACGCCAGTGCCCAAGTGGATATTCTTTGGCAGCAACTCAGTGACTTGTTTCTGGAATACAAAGAAGCAAAAAAGCGGTCGGCTCTGACTGATATTGACCGGCTGGAAGGAGAGATCAAGGAATGCCTCGCGGATGTCATTGAGGATATCCGGAACGCCACCGAGGCCTTCGCCACCTACATCAATACCGGCTTCGCCTACATCACAGATCTGCAATTGCGCATTCGTGAAAACGAGCGGGTTATCGAGCGCGCGGGTCGCCTCATTACCTTGTTTGAGAGCTTTCGTATTCGTGAGCTGGCGGAGCAGGCGGGTTCCGATGCCTTCTTGAAGCGACTGTTATTGCGGCATTTGCCGGCCACCTTGGAATCTTCACAGAAGAACCTCTCCTACGCCCTTAACCAGCTGCGGAAAATGCTGGTGCGCATGCGTGAGGATCAACGGCTGAGTCGAATGGTGGGTGCCTTCGAAGCGCACTTTATTAACAACCGAGGATTTGAACCCTCAATAGATCATCTGGACTTGAGGCATGTTCCGGAGTATCTGAATACGGTGGAGCCGTTTCAAATAAAGGGCTTCGGCGATATTTACGATTCAGCTGACGATCTGGAGCTGATAGAAATCGCCGCAAAGGCGCGGACAATCCCTATAGAGATAGAAGATAAGTCTGTTCCGGAAGGTATGGCCACGGTTAACTTTGACGTTGATGGTGAGACAGAAGTCGAGGAAGAAGACCCGGTAGAAGAGGCTATTGAAGGGCTGATTCAGCAGGTGGTTGACGGTGCTCTTGGCGAACGGAGCATTCTCGCCTCAGAAGCTCTGGCCAGCACGGGACTGGAGATAGATAAAGCCGATTGGCTACAGGCCATTGTGTCCGAAATTGAATCCTTGTCTGATGGCGACCAACAGTATATTGAGGTGATCTATCATCGGGTGCCACACCGCATCTATCCAGACAATGTGATGGTTTCCGATCTCACCTTACGGCACAGCAATGCGTGCTGAAGTCAGCGCGATTGAGCGCTTGTTAAGGGCTGGGAAAGCGACCGTGCGGCGCGGCAAAGTCTGGGACCAGATATGCGTAGAGACGGGCGTTGGGCAGGTTGTTGGCAAGGAGATTCACTTCACCCCGGAAGAGCGGCAGCGGCTGAGAGAATACGCCAAAGCTGAACATGGTCTAGACCCGCAATATGACTCCCTCTCGGGCGGCCGCATGGCAATGGCCAGCCACAATGCCAGTGAAAAGCTCAGCCCGGATTCAGTCTTCGGCGAACTGCTTGTGTTGGCGACTGCCGGAGCTACACATTTAAGGGTGAGCGGTGAGAGTGTCTCAACACCTCGGGGCAGTGTGCTCAGTGTGCGCTCTGAGTGTTTGGACACAGACTGTCTTCAAACTCAAAATCTGGTCATCATCGAAAACGGTGGTTTGATGCCCTACTGGGCGGACTTCAAGCTTCCGGTTCAGTTCACGAACTCAATCATTCTGTACCGGGGGCACCGGGAAAACGTTCGTGGGGTTACTGAACTGGCCATAAATCATCCTGCGGATAAATTGGCTTGGTTTTTCGATTATGATCCAGCTGGGCAGTCGCTCGCTCTCGATCAAGGTAAGGGCTGCACGCTCGTCCCCGCGGACTGGAGAGAACTTGATAGGCACACGCCATTTAACCAACCGAAAGTGCACCGCAGTCAATCCGTAGCTCTGAAAAGACTGAAAGACCGGGCCACCGGGGAGCTTCTAGCCATTGCCGAACATATGGCGCGCCATGAGTTGGCGGTGATGCAGGAGCATTTGGTGCGGCGGAACGTGCGACTAATGGAATTGACCATTGCCTAAAAACGAACCGGATTTTCTGGTTTTCACTAATTTTATATCGATCCCTGTTCGCATTTTGTACAATTCAATAGTTGCGACAATGGGTTGGTGGAATCATGCTATGGAGCTCGTTATTAAACTGTCAAATGCATGGATTGCTCCAATTGCTCTGGGAATATTGCTTACGGGCTGCGGCGGCTCTTCTGATCCCACCTATTCAGGCCTTGATAGTCAAACAGCGGCAATGCTGAGCTGGAGTGCGCCAAGAAGCCGTGTGAACGGCGAAGGCATAAGGATGGCCGAGCTGGACAAGTACATCATTCGTTATGGTACAAATGCCGGTGCTTTGGATAAGGAGATTATTATTGCGGATGCTCAGAAAGACGCGCACATGGTGTATGTAGTGCGCGATTTGGATGCCGGGGTTTGGTACTTTACGATTCTGGTTCAAGATAGCGGCGGTTTGCTTAGCGCGCCGTCCGAAATGGTTAGCAAAGAAATTGAATTCTAGGGAGCTTTGGTACCTGCCGATTGGTTACTGTTGCCGCTATGGGCTAGGGCAGGGGTTCGGCAATCGGAAGCTTAAGCGTGAATGATGCCCCTTCTCCCGGGCGGGAGACAACGTATATCTCGCCTCGATGCTTCTCAACGACTGTTTTCACGAACGAAAGCCCCAGCCCGGTTCCATGAACGCCCGCCAGCTCACTGCTTTTTTGGCGCCGATACCGGTCAAATAGATAAGGCAGCTCTTCCGGGTCAATCCCTGCACCGTCGTCGACAATGGTCAGGCAAGCCTGGTGTCCCGCACGAAATACTTGAATACTCACCGCTGAACCGGCCGGGCTGTACTGTACGGCGTTGGTGAGCAGGTTGATAACGGCTCTTTCGAGTAGTTCGGCATTTCCCCTCAACCACAAATCCTCTGTGCCTTGCAGTTGTAGTGCGATCTGTTTCTCTACGGCCTGCTCACTCACGCTGTCCCGGGCATTTTCAACAATGGACAAAAACTCGCATTCATAAAAACGGGTCTCGGTTAGCTGTTCTGCACGGGCCAGTTGCACGAATTCTTCAGCTAGATGGTAGCTTCGTCTTGCTAATCGCCCAAGTTGCTCCAATTGGCTTCGGTCAATGTGAGTGGGATCGCGTTTTAGTTGCTCAATCAGTGCCAGTTGAGACACCAGCGGTGAGCGTACATCGTGTGAAATAAAGTCAATCGCCTCTCGGTGCTGGCGTTGCTGTTCTCTAAGCTCGGATATATCCGAAATATTGGCAATGATGCCGTATTGCACGCTATCGGGGAGGGCGAAGGGTGCAAAATGGATGAGAAAATCCTTATCCCGTATTTTTAGATCCACTGTGCGGCTTTGCAGCATCGTGAGCGTTTCAGAAACGGTCTCATACCAGGGTGGTGTCTCGCGTGGGTCGTGACCTTCTAAAAGCCGGGTTAGGGGAAGCCCGCTAAGGCTGGGCATGGGCTCGCCAAACCACTCTTCAATGTGGCCGTTGGCGAACCGTATGATGCCGAGTTCATCGGTTACGATGATGCCATCCGGCATGCGCTCGAAACTGCGCCGGATAAATTCCTGCATGTGGTTTAAGCGCTGTGTAGCTACTTTAACCCGTTCAATACGAGCTGAAATATTTTCGCTGGGGCTAAGCCTTTTTTCGAAGGTTTCTGTGCTTGAGAGCTTAAGGCGCCGCAAGTAGCGTTGTATTGCCTCTAGGTTCAAATTGTTGGGTAAGATAAGCCCCAAGGTGTAGCAAACATTGCCACGGTCGAGCCGAATCCAGCTTTGGTTGCCGCTGTGATGCCACAACCCCGCCTCCAAGTTGGTGGGGACATCTTTCAGGTTCAGGTTTCGGCTCGATATAATGTCGTGAGCTTCCGTCAGCAGCCAGCCTTGCGGCTGAAACAGTGCTTGGAAGTGTTCAAGGAGTTGGCTCGCTGGGTGCTTTGCTGGTTCGGGGAGCGCTACTCTGGGGGTGCGAACCAGTCCGTCCAGCTGGCGGTTCAGAAAGTGGTTGGTCATCGCTAAGCGCATACCGCTGGCAACAGGGAAGGCGACTAAAGGTATGATCAAAGCGTTAGCCACAGGAAGCCATATGTTGACTGTATGCAACAATACTAAATACAGACTTAGAATGGCGGCGCCAACGGTGATGCATGCCAAGAGCGTGCGCGCTGGGCGCACTCGGGGTAACAAGGTAGCCAGGGCTACAAGTGTGATCAGGGCGAGGGCTACGCCTGTCCATTTAGGGGCTGGGCTGATTAGGCGCAGCTGTTGAATAGCTGAAAATGTATTGGCGTGGAACTCCACACCAGACATGGGCTGGCTGAGGCCAGAAAAGGGCGTTGGCAAAATGTCTCCCAATCCGGCTGCCGTGGCGCCAACAAAGACCGTTTTTCCGTGAAAGGCATCTGGCGACATGGCCGCGCTAAGCACATCGCTGTAGGAGTGGGTGGATAATGTGCCCGCCCTGCCTGCAAGCGGAACAATCCGGTAATCGTCTCGTACATTTATAAATGCCGGTAACCCTTGTGTATCGGGTTCTCGGGGGCTGGCGCCTGAGGCCGCAAGTGCGAGACTAGGCCATAATTGGCGTCCCATGCCATTAAATAGGTAGAGCCCTCGGGCAATACCATCATGATCCAGCTCAACGTGTGCGTGGCCCAGGCGTGACGCTGCTGATATCAAGTTGCCGGGAGGTAGCTGCTCGCTTAGCTGCAAGCGCGGGTTTGAGGGTGCCAGATGAATTGGCAGCACTACGTCCCCGTGAGCCTGCATAGCACTTGCGAGCTTGGTGTCATCCGTAGAGGGTTCGGTAAATAGAACATCGAACACAATGGTTTTTGCGCCAGCTTGATGCAGCTTATGTATCAAGTTCGCATGAGTTTCGCGAGGCCATGGCCAGCGGCCCTGACGGGCCAGACTGAGATCATCAATAGCCACAATGGCGATGTTCGGAGAGGTAACAGTGGGGTTGGCTAGTAGGGCAGAATCCAGAAGCCAGTAATCAATTCGCTGCGGCAAGTCTGTTGTTTCGGCGAGCAAGGATAGGAACAAAAGTGCAAGACCGAGTGTCCATGGGGTCGTTTTTATTGGCAACCAATCCCGGTTCATGAGTCCTACTTGTGCGTCAATTGTTCGATACTATTCTAGATACAGCTCCCTCCCTGGGCCCCAGCGGCTTTCCAATGGGCCATCGGAAAGCACTTTCAGGCGCACAAAATACCGCCTTCCGGGAATAAGACGCAAGGCCGCTGTTGTATCTGGCAGCGTAGCTTCCTTAATAATATCGTTGAAACTAGGGTCTTCGGATAGTTGCATGCGGTAATTCGCGGCGGTATCAACTTTCTCCCAGAACACCCGAACCTGACTGTCTATATAGTTAATACTGATAATGCGCACCGGCGGGAGCGTGCCATTTACAACCAGTTTTCTGGGCTGAGTAGTTGCCACCGAGTTTCCGCCTGCCTCTGTTACAACGCGCCAATAGTACTGGCCGGGGCTTAGGGGGCGTGAGGGTAGAGCGGTGGTTCCTGGCGCCCACTCGCTGGTTGCAACCAAGTTCCTGAAGGCTTCATCTTCAGCAACTTCTACTCGCGCTACTTCGTTCTCACCCTTGAGTTCCCAGCGGAATTCCGGCATATCATCATTTACACTGTCACCGTCTTCCGGGGCTAGAAGTTTGGCGGTTCGTGCCTGTAGATCCACTTGTATGGGCAGTATGCCGGGCATTCCTGTCATGCCTTGTTGATCGAACGCGGCCAAATGAATTTCATACTGGCCGTTATCCAAACGGCTGATGTCAAAGCGATTACCGCTGACTTCGCGGCTTTCAATCCAGCGGCCACTTTCTGTCTCAAAAATATCCAAGCGATAGGTGCTTGCCGGGCTTGATTTCCAAGTTAGCTCGGCGGGCAGTTGCGAAAGCACCGGTGGGAGGGGGGTTAGTGCGGGTGCCGGGGGCATTTTGCGAATGCTAAGTTTGTTCCCGTTATTGCTGGCAACAGTCGCGCTGTAACCTGCGGGAATACGATGGATTTGCTTTGGAGAACCGAAATCGACAACGCCTTCGGTGACTTGCAGGTGCGTGCCCTCTGGCCCGGCTTGTAGTGAGAAAGCGGTACCTCGCACAGCAGC
Organism: Marinobacter salexigens; assembly: GCF_018860765.1. Lineage (GTDB taxonomy): Bacteria > Pseudomonadota > Gammaproteobacteria > Pseudomonadales > Oleiphilaceae > Marinobacter > Marinobacter salexigens_A. The sequence continues at coordinate 64,168 of NZ_JAHKPV010000019.1, read as the reverse complement.
CACTGCAGACGGGGTCTCGATCTCAAAACGGGCCCCTCCTTCAATCACTGGCCTTACACGGGTGTGTACCTCTCCGCGGTAGAGCCTTAGCCGTGTATCGACCATGCCGGACTTGCCGTACTGGGTCAGTCGATTGAAGATCAATCTGGAATTTGGAGACAAGCGCACTTCCGACCCGTCAGCCAGAGTGATAGTCGCGGCTCCAGCGGCTGAGAGCACCTCGTCACCAACTCTTATAAGCGCATCTTCTGTCAAAACTCGTTTCCGGCCATCAATACCGGATATTAATTGAACATTACCAGAAACCGAGGTGACGCGAGCAGGATTGGGCTGTCGTTTTAGCCAGGATAATGGGATGCGAATCCGGTCGCCTTCCCCAAGAATGGATGCGTTGCCGATAGCGTTATATCGCAGGAGCTGAGTTGGGCTGTGCTTATTAACTAGAAGATCACTGGCCACTTCCGCAAAGCTCTCGCCACGCTTCAGAGTATAAATCCATTCAGGCACCGCTTCGCGAGAGGCGCTTGCGAAGGTTTTGGCTGAGCCGCGGGTAATGGAAAGCTCTGCACCTACGGGCATACCTAATGCTAACAGTGTCAGCATTAGGAAGGCTTTCGTAAATGAGGACAAAGATGTTTGCTTCATTCTGTAACTGTGGCCTCGGCTTTCATGGCTTCAAGGCGATAGCCGCGTTGGTAGATTGTCTTGATACGGAAGCCATTTTCCGGGTTTAGGCCCAATCGACGCCGCAAGCGGCTCATATGGGTGTCGACGGTTCGGGTATTGATGTCTTTTGCCATTCCCCATACGCGCTCCAGAAGGACATCACGTGTGAGTAACCGGCCTTGGTTCTGAAATAGGAAGAGCGTTAAATCGAAGTCTTTGTCGGTTAGCGAGAGAGCTTCACCATGCAGGGTGATGGTTCTTTGCTGTGTATTGACTTCAAAAGGCCCATATATAAGGACTGCTTTTTCGTTATCCGGATTAGCACGGCGTGCCAGAGCGTTTATGCGTGCCACTAGTTCTGCAGCACGGGCGGGCTTTGCGATAAAGTCGTCTGCGCCTGCGTCCAATGCCTCAACAATATCGGCTTCGCTGTCGCGCTGAGTGAGGAAAACCACGGGGATAGGCCAGTTAATCTGTGCTCTTACGCTTTTTAGCACATCAATACCGGTCATATCAGGGATCTGCCAGTCAAGAATCATCAGGTCGTAACTGCGGTGCAGTGCGGCGCTGATAAAGCTCTGACCTGTAGGAAAACTGTCGCAGTCGTGCCCACGCTCAGACAAAATAGACTGAATGTGCTGCGCCTGTTCCTGTTGGTCTTCAAGCAGAGCAATGCGCATTGTGCCTCTCCCGGATTAGATGATGACTCGTTGCGATTCGGTTTCGCTGTGAGCGATACAGGATAACCTGCCATATCAGGTAATTATCACAAATTGCTCTGCTATAGTCAGTGTTGTTATGTAGCCTTGCGTAAGCGAACTTCAGGTTTTCCGTTGTTGTCATCTAAGGTTTGTCGGCAGGAAGGAAAATTACTGCAGCCCCAGAACCAGCCTTTCTTACCTTTTCTGCGTACTAGAGGTGAAAAACAATGCGGGCAGGGCACCGGTTTTTCGCCGGTACCATCTTCCGGTGCTGCGTCGTCAATCGGCCGGGTTCCTCGGCAATCCGGGTATCTAGTGCAGGCGAAAAACCGACCGAATTTGCCATCTCTTTCGGTCATTAGCGCGCGGCACTTGGGGCAGTTTGGTGCCTTGCTTTCTGGCTCTGACGCCCGCGCTTCACCATTGGGGCCAATGAACACCCTTATTTCTGTTTTTAATGTTTCCAGAAATTTACGGGGATCGTCTTCACCTCTGCGAATGCTCTCAAGAGTCGCCTCCCAAACCGCCGTTCTGTCTGGCTTGCTAACTGAGTCCGGAAGCACAGCGATCAGGGTTTTTCCTTTGTCGGTCGCGCGAATATGTTTACTGTCACGGAACAAATAGTCGCGCTTGAACAACGTGTCGATAATGCTCGCGCGGGTCGCCTCCGTACCTAAGCCATCGGTCTCACGTAGGGTTTTTCTAAGCTCGGGGTCAGTTACAAAACGGGCGATGTTGGTCATTGCCGAAAGCAACGTTGCATCAGTGAAGTGCTGGGGCGGTTGAGTTTTACGCTCATTTACGCTGCTGTCTTCGCAGAATACTGGCTCGCCCTTATCCAAACGTGGCAGCGGTGGCTTCTCTGTCTGTCTACTGCTTTCACGGAGTTTTAATTCCAGTGCTTTCCAACCTGGCGTGAGTACCGCAGTTTCTGTGGCTCGAAACCGGTGTTGTGTAACTTGCACGGTTAGTCGGCCTTCTCGGTGTATGGCATCTGAAAAAAACTGCATGAGGTAGTAACGGCTTATCAGACCATATATTTTCTGCTCGGCGTCACTGAGCTTTCCGTTCGATGCCGTTCGACTGGTTGGAATAATAGCATGGTGAGCATCAACGTTTTTGTCGTTCCAAGCCGCGGTTCTGCGGCTCAAGTCTGCGTTGCTACAGGCGTTTGAAAGGTCTGGTGCGACTCGTGCAATCGCGCCCACAACCTGCTTGCACTGGGCAAAGTGGCCTTCTGGCAGGTATCGACAATCGGAACGGGGGTAGGTGATTAGTTGGTGGCGTTCGTAAAGATTCTGAGCTGTGTCGAGTACGTCTTTGGCGCCCATGCGAAACAAGCGACCCGCTTCAATTTGCAGAGCCGACAGAGATAAGGGCAAAGGCGGTGCTTCTGGTCGGTCGCGAAAGCGGGATTCGACGATTGAACCGGGTCGGCTATGAATACTGGCGGCAATGTGCTCGGCGGTGGCGCGGTCTAGCAAGCGGTTTTCTTCGTCCAGATAGTCCTGGAACTGTTCATCCGGCAGCCACCGAGCCGTGAACGCTTGTTGGTCGGCTTCTTCTTCCTGTGCTTTGAAGCGGGCTTCAATGCGGAAGTAGGGTTTGGGCTCAAAATTTTCTATGGTGTTATCGCGCTCAACCACCAATCCTAGTACGGGGGTTTGCACTCGCCCCACGGAGTAGACGCCTTTTTGCCCTTGCTGCTGGTAGTTCAACGTGTAGAAGCGGGTCAGGTTGATGCCATAAAGCCAGTCGGCACGTTGCCGGGCCAGAGCCGAGTGGGACAGGCGCCTGAATTCCTGGTTATCTCTGGGCTGTTGTATGGCTTTGGCAACTGCTGAAGGCGTCAAGTCGTTAATAAGTATACGTTTTACCGGCGCCCGGGTTCCGAAGTAACGTATGACTTCGTCCACTAGCAATTGGCCTTCCCGGTCTGGATCGCCTGCATGGACGATGGTCGTTGCCTTCCGGATTAAGGACTCCAAGGCGTTCAGCTGTTGGCGTACGCTGTCTTTAGGCGTTAGTTGCCATTTGTCCGGATACATGGGTAGGTCGTGCTGGCGCCATGTTTTCCATGCTGGGTTGTAGCTGGCGGGTTCGGCTGGTTCTAACAGGTGGCCAATACACCAGCTTACGGTGGCCGCTTCGCTGCCTTGGCCACAACGGATCCAGCCCTGACCTTTTTGGTAGGGGCCGGGGAGGGCTGCGGCAATGGCTCTGCCGAGGCTGGGTTTTTCGGCAATATAGAGGAGCATGTTTGGATACGGTTGAGTCTGGTTTTGGGGTGGTGGGGAATGTGGCGGTTTGGGTGTTGGGTGTCAAGGTTCGGGGGCTGCTTGTTCTGTAGTAGACTGTTTTGTTTGGAGGTCGCGGCTGTGGGCGAGGGCTTCCCAAAAGACGCCGTGAACCCGTCCGTGGGGGCTTGGTGTTGCCATTCTTGGCAACACACACTTTTGGGAAGCCAACGCCCACAGCCGCTTCTGGCTCCGAGGTATCGACGTTTAAAGATACTGACCGAAATTTAGGAGTTAACCGGTTATGAAAATACAGAACGAAATTGAAACCAAGCTGAATAAGGCGTTTAGCGCCAGCATTCTTCAGGTAGAGAACGAGAGCCATAAGCACAGTGTGCCGCCTAACTCCGAGACGCATTTTAAGGTGACCATGGTGTCACCAGAGTTTGCAGGGCAGATGAAGGTTAGGCGGCATCAAGCTATTTACAAGGTGCTTTCTGATGAGCTGGAGATGGCTGGTGGCGTGCATGCGTTGGCGTTGCATCTATACTCTCCAGATGAATGGGAGGCGTCTGGGCAAGTTGCGCCTTCTTCGCCGAATTGTATGGGCGGTTCCAAGGTTGATGCTTAATATGCGGCTTCAGGTGGTTAAAAAACAAAGCGGAGGGCTATTATGAGCCAGTTTTTTCAGATTCATCCGGAAAATCCTCAAAAGCGGTTGATCAAGCAGGCGGTTGAGATTCTTCGTGGTGGCGGTGTGATTGTGTACCCCACTGACTCCGGGTATGCACTTGGGTGCCACTTGGGAGAGAAGCCGGCTGCAGACAAGATAAAGCGCATTCGAAGGCTGGACGATAAGCATAACTTCACACTAGTGTGTCGGGACCTCTCGGATATCGGCATTTATGCCAAGGTAGATAACACTCAGTACCGGCTACTGAAAACCTTCACGCCGGGGCCGTATACCTTTATTTTGGATGCAACGAGCGAAGTGCCAAGGCGTTTGCTGAACCCGAAACGGCGCACGATTGGTGTGCGGGTTCCTGATAATGCGATAGTTCGCGACCTTTTGGGCGAACTCGGTGAGCCTATTATGAGTAGCACGCTGATATTACCGGGGGAGTCAGACCCGATGACGGATCCCTATGACATCCGGGATACGCTGCAGCATGAGCTTGATCTGATTATTGACGGTGGATTTTGTGGCATGGAGCCAACCACGGTGGTGAACTTTACCGGCGATTTGCCGGAAGTTACCCGGGTGGGCAAGGGTGATCCAACCCCCTTTGAGTGAGTTTGCTCAGGCTCGGGTATTCAGGTTGAAGGCGTAGCTGTCTCGGTTTGCAGCAACTTCAAACTGGTCTGTTGGGGCAGAACGGCGTAGGGTGTCGTAGCGGTGAACGAGATCCTGCAGGCCGTTGAACTGTTGGTTTTCACTGACCAGTGTATCGAGCAGCGAGTTATTTACCCCATAGGCCTGGTTGAGCTTTAGGGCGTTGTCCATGAAGTGCAGCGTAGGTTCGTTAACGCTCAGGCGGCTGAAGGCATCCTCGAAGCTCTTGTTTACGTTCAAGTCGTTCTCGATTCGAGTGCGGGTTTCTTCCGCCAGAATCCCGCCCACCTCAATCTTACCATTTTCGTTTTTGTTGACACTTATTGCCGAGTTGGGGTTTAGGTTGTACTCGGCAAGTTTGTGCCGCAGCGTTTCCCGTATGAAGGCAAGATCCTGCCCTACTGTTTGCTTGTAATCTGCCAGAGGCAGTTTCTGTGATTTCAGCCTGCTGGCATCACCTAGCGATGCGCCTGATGGCGTAAAACGGTCATCCCCCGGGCCTGCGGGTTGAAGCAGGTCTGCACTGCCCATGCCTTTAGCTTTCTGGCCCTCGGCATCATTTACCGCCGGGCGCTTCTCCAAGCTCTGCTGGAAACGGGTGCTTGCCTGTATAAGAGATGTCAGCAATGACATAGCGTGTATTCCTCCACCGGCTCGCAGAAGCGCGCCAGAAAATTATCGTCTATGATCTAACGGAAGCACATTCCGGGCCAGTCGATGATAATCCCGGTTTCTGATCTAAATCAGTAAATATTTGACGCATATCTATAAAGTTAAACGTCGTTTTGCCGTCAACCACCTAGGATGCTCTAAATTGCCGGGTTGAGCTGGCGTTCATTGTTCTTTTGATCAGGTCGCTATGAAAAAACAATATTCCATTCGTTTTCTGCTGCTCGCGGCTTTGGCAGCCGCGTTTTCACTTGTTCTTGTGTTTACAGTGCTATTCAGCGCTAGTGCTCAGCGTGATCACATGGAGGAATTTAGTCATAAGTACGTGGATGGCCTTGCCAAGTCTTATTTTGACGGCCTGAATACCATGATGGTTACTGGCACCATCGGCAACCGTGATGTACTCCGGGACAAAGTAATGGCTCCGGCGGACGTGCTAGATGTGAGGGTGATCCGAAGCGATCAGCTGAATCGCATGTTTGGCAGTGGCACCGCAGCAGAGAAGACGCGTGATTCTGATGACAGAAAAGCCTTGGCGGGCCAGCGAATTGAGCGTTACTCAAATAACGAGGATGGGCGCGTTTACACGCTGATTGACCCAGTTATCGCCCGGGAAGACTATCAAGGCGTAAATTGCTTGGGTTGCCATCAGGCCCAAGACGGCGATGTGCTCGGTGCAATACGTGTGGACTATTCGCTTGCTGAAAGCGATGACGCCCTGCACCAGCAATTATTGGCCAGTGGCGGAATTCAAATAGCTATCTTTGTTGCGGTGTTTTTCCTGACCGGGTTGGTTTTGAATCGTCTGGTTTTCTCCCGTTTGCGCCGGCTTCAGCGGAGTATGGATGAAATTTCCAAAAATTCCGATCTCACCATTGAACTGGATGTCGCCCGCAATGATGAAATCGGCTCCGTTTCTTTGGCGTTTAATCGCATGATGGCGAAAATCCGTGAGAGCATGCATACGGTTATGGATAACGCTGCACAGGTTGAGCAGGCAGCGCGCAGTATCGCTGCAAAAGCTGACACCACCGGCCGTGAAGTTATGGCTCAGAAAGACAACACCGATCAGGTTGCCAGCGCCACGACAGAAATGGCCGCATCGGCTGTGCAGGTGCGCGAAAACGCTATTCACACAACCCGCAAGTCGTCCGAAACGGCTGAGTCTGCCAACAGTGGCGAGCAGCTTGCACGCGCAGCCGTTGAGGGTATTGAGGCATTGAATACAGAGGTTCAGGGTGGCGCTAAAAGAATTGAAGATCTCAATCAGCGTACAGGTCAGATGGCGAGCATGTTGGAAGAGATTTCCAATATTGCCGAACAAACCAACCTGCTGGCGTTGAATGCCGCTATCGAGGCCGCCAGAGCGGGGGAGCAGGGGCGTGGTTTCTCGGTTGTAGCAGACGAGGTTCGTGCTTTGGCATCGCGTACACAGGTGTCCACAGAGGAAATCCGGAAAACCATTAACGACCTTAAAAGTGAAGTGGTGGACTGTGTAGCAACTATGAGCCATGCGTCAGATATGGCTGGGCAACAAGTCGACGCTATTTTGAAAGTAGAATCCGAGTTGCAGGACATTGCTTCTGCAGTTCGCGAGATTGCATCGCTCAATTTGGAAATGGAAAGCGCGGCGAATGAGCAAAGTGATGTGTCGGAAGCCATCAATCAGAATGTAATTGAAATCAGCCGTTCGGCAGAGCAGGCATCAACAGATGCTCAGGAAACGGCGAATATAGCGGGGGATTTGTTGGTGATGGCGGAAACACTCAGGGAAACCATCGAGCAGTTTCGCTTGGCCGAAAAGAATCGCTAGCCGGGCGCCCTTTTGGGGCGGCTCCGGCAAGCCTTATCCGAGGGTTAGCCCTCTCGGGTAACTTCAATGATCTTGAGATGGATGTTGTTGCGGCCACGGATTGGCCACTCGATAGAGTCGCCTACCGCAAGACCAAGCAAAGCTGAGCCCGCAGGGGCCAAAATAGAAATCTTACCTTCTCCCGTGCCCACCTCATGGGGATAGACCAGCGTCAACTCTTGTTCTTGGCCGCTGTCTTCATTCATAAAGCGAACCTTTGAGTTCATAGTCACTACGTGAGCTGGCATCTCTGCCAGTGGCACTAGTGTGGCGCGGCTCAGTTCATCATCTAGCCCGTCTGCTACATCCGAATCACCCTGTTTTTCAATCAAGGTAGTCAAACGGTTAAAGTCTTCTTCAGCAACCAAAACTTCCGGCATATCTGCCATAGTAATCTCCAAAATATAAATAGTTATTCGAAACTCAAGGGTTCAGGCGCCGAACCCGGCACGTAAAAGCGGATTCAGCGAGAAAAGAGGAATGCGGGCAACACACCGGCAGTGCCTGCCTGACGGCGGGCACTTAAATGGTAGAAAGGAATGATCTCTGAGAAAAGCGTTCTCACAGGTTCACCTAGTGCGTTGTCTGGATAAACAAAAAGGAAAAGCGGCAACTTGGCCGCTCTGGTCAATTTATAAGCTTTTGTCGGGTTCCACAAGTGGGCTTATGGAAAACGTAAGAAATAAAGCGCATAACGCCAGATTTGTTAGACTGGCATCATTAGAACTTTATCCATAAACCGTATTAGGCAAGGAATTTCTTAACCATGTCCAAATTGTTTCCTTCTGTTGACCCAGACGGGTTGCTGGAATACTCGGTCGTGTTTAACGACCGCTCGCTAAACCACATGTCTGCACCGTTTCAGCAAGTAATGCGGGATATTTCATCAACGCTCCGGCAGGTATACAACGCCAAGGGCTCCGTAATAGTGCCCGGGGGTGGCAGTTTTGGAATGGAGGCTGTAGCTCGTCAGTTCGCCAACGGCGAGCGGTGTCTCATTGTTCGCAATGGCTGGTTCAGCTATCGCTGGACACAAATACTTGAAGCAGGGCGAATCACCGATAGTGTCACCGTTCTCCAAGCGCAGGCTTCAGATAACACCGCAAAAGCGGCGTACACCCCGGTGCCCGCGGAGCAGGTTGCGGAGCGCATCAGAGCGGAAAAGCCAGGCGTTGTGTTTGTTCCACATGTGGAGACGGCTTCCGGGATTGTGCTGCCAGACGATTACCTAAAAACTATTGGCGATGCAGTAAAAGACGTCAACGGTTTGTTTGTGCTGGATTGTGTTGCTTCCGGTGCTCTTTGGGTTGATACCACAGCCTGTGGTGTGGATGTGCTGATCACGGCGCCGCAGAAAGGTTGGAGCGCCTCACCCTGTGCTGCGCTGATCACACTGAGCGAGCGCGCCATTGCACGCATGAATGAAACAACCAGCACCAGTTTTGCGGCAGACCTGCGCAAATGGTCTCAAATCATGCAAGCTTATGAGTCTGGCAATCACGCCTACCACGCAACCATGCCTACCGACACGCTGGTTGTTCTTCGTGATGCTATGCTCGAAACGGTAAAAGTTGGTCCAGACCTGCTTTATAAGCGGCAGGAAGAACTTGGCAGACAGGTGCGTGAGCTTTTTTACAGTGCTGGCTTCCGAAGTGTTGCCGCAGCAGGTTTCGAATCGCCCAGTGTTGTGGTTTTACACACCGACGATATTAACATTCATAACACCAGTTTATTCCGTGAGCAGGGCTTGCAAGTAGCCGCAGGTGTGCCTCTGATGTGTGGTGAATCGGAGGACTTCCGAACCTTCCGCATGGGGCTGTTTGGTTTGGAAAAACTGAATAATCTGGACAGAACAGTTGAGAATCTGAGGGTAGCTTTTGCGGCGATCCAAGGTTGAGGAAAAATCTGTAATGGGGTCTGCGTGCGAGAGCCATTCGGGTTTCTTGTCGTAAGATATACTCATCCCATTAAACTCATTGAACTCTGGGCTGCCTAAAGCAGTCCAATGACCAAGAGAGGCATACCTGTGACCCTCCCAAATACAAGAACATGTCGTGTAGGGCTTGAATATGAAACTCAGGCATCGAATGGAGCACATCGTGGAATTGCGCAATCTTTGAGACGGTGTTTTGCTGTTTCATTGATGTGTCTAACAAGTGCCGTGTCAGCACAAGACTCGGTGGTCGTTTCCTCGAAGATCGACACGGAGGGTGGCGTGCTCGGCCAGATGATTCTTCAGCGTCTGGAGAGTGGGGGTATTCCGGTAGAAAACCGGTTACAGCTTGGTAGCACCAGCATAGTGCGCAGCGCAATTAAAGCAGGTGAAATTGACTTGTACCCTGAGTATACCGGCAATGCTGCATTCTTTTATGACAAGGCAGATAGCCCGGTTTGGAAGGATGCTGAAAAAGCATACGACATGGCGGCGGAGCTTGACCGTACTGCTGAAGACATCGTTTGGCTAACGCCTGCGAATGCCAACAATACCTGGGCCATGAGTGTGCGCGGTGATTTGGCGCAGAAGAATAACCTAAAAACACTGGAAGATTTGGCGGACTATATCAACGCTGGCAAGCCGTTTAAGTTTGCCGCAAGCGCGGAGTTTGTTGAGTCAGCCAGTGCCTTGCCTGCGTTCCAGAAGGCTTACGGGTTTGAGCTCACGTCTGATCAGCTTTTGATTCTCTCCGGTGGTAATACCGCAGCGACCCTAAGGGCAGCGGCCATTAACTCCAATGACGTAAATGGCGCTATGGCTTATGGCACCGACGGAGGCCTCAACGCTTTGGGCCTGAAAGTGATGCACGACACCAAAGGCGTGCAGCCGGTTTATCAGCCAACACCCATAATCAGAGCCAGCGTATTAAAGGACTACCCCAACATACGCCCGCTATTAAAGCCGGTGTTTGAATCGCTTGATCTGGAAACACTGCAAGAACTGAATGCAAAAGTAGCCGTTGAAGGCGCTCCTGCAGCAGCGGTGGCGAAGGACTATCTGGAAAGCCTTAGTCTGGACTAATCAGTGCCTTCATCGACTGGGCTACCGAACCGTGTAATACCCGTATTGGCACTTGCTGCGTTCGTTTTAGTGTGGCTGCTGAACCTTGGTGTGGTACAGCCTAATCGCATTGTGGCTGGCACGGGCTACGGCCTGTTTGATGCCACAGGCTGGTTCGGGGCTGGCACCGTTTCGTCCCTGCTATTGGTTGTGGTTGTGCTCGCAACAAAACCTATCCGCAATCGTTTTTGGGTGCTGTCGTTTTTGCTGACGGCTGCACTCATGAGCTTACCGCTGCTGCTTGAAGTGTTTGCGCTGCGCAAGCTACCAGCGGATTCCGCTTACGCTCGAATCGGCATAGGTGCCGGGTTTTGGTGTTTGGCTTTTTTTCTCGCTCTAATGCTCTTAGAAACCTTGAGCCAACTGAAAGCTTCTCGCCGCGTTCAGTTATCAGTAGTGCTGTTGGTAGCTGCCGGTTGGTGGCTTTGCGCCGCACGTGAAGGGCTTTCCAGCCTATCGCTGATCCGCGAATACGCCAACCGGGCAGACCAATTCTCACAAGCTCTAACCGTACATTTGTCTCTGTCATTAGGCGCTGTTGCCATTAGCGCGGTACTGGCTTTTGGCTTGGCGTTGGCCATGGTGAGGCGAGAGCGGCTGCGTCGGCCCCTGCTGGGGCTGGTTAGTTTTATGCAAACCATTCCCAGCCTGGCGCTTTTTGGGCTGTTGATTGCGCCTTTGGGGGCATTGTCGGCAGCCTTTCCCGCTCTGCAGGCCTTGGGAATACGAGGCATTGGTTGGGCGCCTGCTTTATTGGCGTTGATTGCCTATAGCCTGTTGCCAATGGTGCGCAACACCTACGTTGCCCTGATGGAAGTACCCGAGGCTGTAGTGGATGCTGGCCGGGGTATGGGGATGAGCGAGCGACAGGTTTTTCTGCAAGTGAAGCTTCCTGTCGCGTTGCCGGTCATTATTGAAGGCGTACGAATTACTACTATTCAAGCGATCGGACTAACCGCTGTCGCTGCGTTGATTGGCGCTGGGGGCTTTGGCACGTTTATTTTTCAGGGGTTGGGCCAAGCCGCTATGGATCTAGTGCTTCTTGGTGCCTTGCCCACCGTCTGTTTGGCATTGGCGGCGGATGCCATCTTGTCAGCATTGAAATTTCAGGAGACACCAAGGTGATTGAGCTGAAAGGCGTCACTCGACGGTTCGGTGAAGCCGTGGCTGTTGATAATATCGACCTGACCATCGAAACCGGTGAGGTCTGCGTGCTTGTGGGCAGTTCGGGCTGCGGAAAGTCCACTACGCTCCGGATGATCAATCGCCTTTTGCCTCGCACCAGCGGCCAAATTCTTGTGGATGGCGAGGATATCAACAAAGCGGACCCAGAGGCGCTGCGGTTGAATATGGGCTACGCCATACAAAGCACCGGGTTGTTCCCCCATTGGACGGTCGCTCGTAATATCGGCGTGGTGCCAACGCTTCTTAAGTGGCCTGCTCAAAAGCGTGATGAGCGGGTAACCGAACTCTTGGCCCTTTTGGGGCTGGACCCGGAAACCGACGCTAGAAAATACCCTCATCAGCTTTCCGGTGGTCAGGCCCAACGGGTGGGCGTGGCGCGGGCACTGGCGGGCGATCCGAATATTCTTTTGATGGACGAGCCATTTGGTGCACTGGATGCTATCACCCGGGAAAGTCTGCAGCAGGAAATGCTGCGAATCCAGCGGCAGCTGAATAAAACCACTGTGTTTGTAACCCACGATATTGATGAGGCGCTGAAGCTGGCTTCACGTATTGCGGTGATGGACCAAGGGAGGATTATTCAACACGATACGCCAGAGGCAATCCTTCGGCGGCCGGCATCCGCCTTTGTGGAGAACCTGATCGGGAAGGGCGATCGTGGGTTGAAGCTTCTGGCTTTGCGCACCGTAAGCGGCCTGATGGAACGGCATCCTGAGCCCCGACACCCCGAACCCGTTACAGATAGCCTGAACGAGTCAGACAGCCTACGCATTGCATTATCCCTGATGCTCTGGAACAACACAGAAAAACTCCCGGTTCTCGATGCGTCAGGGGCAGAGGTGGGCATAGTAAACCGAGAGCAACTGCTGAAGGTGGGCGCCTGATGCGCTTGTGGCTCACACCGGTTATCTGGATCGCATCTTTGTGCGCTCTAACAGCCTTGCTCCCCGCAATGGCGCCACTATTTTCATGGGTGGAAGGTGGCACAGACAATCTGATTTATACCAGAGATAGCTTTTACACCTTGCTGCAGAGCCACATTTGGCTTGTGTTGGCGTCTGCCACCATGGGCACCTTGGTTGCAGTATCTGCAGGTATCTTCGTGACACGTCCTGCAGGCCGCGACTTTATGCCGTTGGTCAGCCAAATAGCCTCAATTGGTCAAACCGTGCCACCGGTGGCGGTTTTGGCTCTGGCAGTGCCTGCCATGGGTTTTGGTGAGAAGCCTACGCTGTTTGCATTGGTACTCTATGGCTTACTGCCGATACTAAGGAATACTCTGGCAGGGCTAGGTGGCATTAACCCAGCGGTGCTCGATTCCGCTAAAGGGATGGGCATGTCCTCAGTGCAAGTTTTGTTTAAGGTAGAGCTTCCTCTGGCTGGGCGAGTGATACTGGCGGGGATACGTACGTCCGTTACTATCAACATTGCCACTGCAGCGATTGGGTCCACCATCGGCGCCCGCACACTTGGCGACCCGGTGATTGCGGGATTGGTTAACGGCAATACTGCCTACGTACTGCAAGGCGCCATTCTAATCGGCTTTCTGGCACTGGCGACTGATAGTTTGTTTGAAGCGTTGGAGCGGGCTTGGGCTAGGGTATTTTCTGCAAGGGCTCACAAAGCCTAGGGCAGGCTGGCGACGAGGCCATAGCCATAGTCCCCAAATGTTTCAGTCAGTGAGTCGTATTGATGGGCACTCCAGCAGGTGCTTTCGATACCGCTTTGATACGAAAAAAGACAGCGAATGCTGCCTTTTTTCGAAATGTATTTCAGGTCTTGTAATTAAGCGCGACGGCGACGGGCAGCCATCAAGCCGAGTAGGCCAGCGCCAAGTAAGCCAAGGGTGCCCGGCTCAGGCACTGTTGCGGTCACACTTACGTTATCCAGAAAATTGCCAACAGTGCCAGTCAAAGGATTCACAGTGGTAAACGAGATTTTGGTTGTTGTGTCTGCAGCTACGAAAGAACTCGAAAATATGCTCCAACCATTTGTTGTGTGGTCGTCTAGCAGCCAGTCCAAGGAGTTTGTGCCGGAAATGACATCGAAAGAGAACTCTTCTTGGTTGTTAGCCCGTGCCCGGTAGGCAAAGCTAATGTCGTAAGACTGGTTGGCAACGGTCGCAAACTCCTGAAAGATGCTGAACGCAGTACCTGAGCCAGGATGGGCATTCAGTTCGGCGAATTGGTTGCCCTCGGAGGCGGTTACGCCGTTGTAGTTGTTCCATATTTCGAATCGTTCATTATTGGCATTGGCTTCCCATCCGGCTATGTCAGAGAACGATTGCCAGCTATTTCCTGAGATAACGTCATCTTCAAAACTGCCATTCTGAATAAGATTGGCGCTGACAGGGGTTGCAATGGCAAGCGATAGGCTTAAAGCACTGAAAGCGGCTATGCGGTTGCGTAAAGACATGAAATTTTCCTTCACTGGGTTTTTTGCTAGAATGCTTAAATTTAAGCAATATACGTGCCAATAATTTTTTGTCTTTTTATTTCAATGTCCTGGGGATTCTGGTCGCGGCTTATAGGAGTGGAGTGTAAAGTTACCCGACATATTTATTTATGTTGTAAGTCTCGCTCCTTGGCACTGCGTTCCAGTTGCTGCTGCTCTTCGGTTAGCAGTAGCCTGAGGGCTTCCAATTCTGCAATTTTTGCGTCTACAACGGCACGTTTCTGTGCCATCAACACAGCGCCTTGTGCACAATCCATAGTGTCTTTTCTAAGCGCGTCGAGCACATCAAAGATCTCCCTGAGAGAGAATCCCAGATCTTTCAGTTGTCGCACCATGTTGACCCTTTTAACTGCCTGCTCTGGGTAGTCTCTGTAGTTGTTGCCTTGCCGGCTTACCTCCAGCAACAAGCCCTGTTTTTCGTAGTAACGCAACGTATGACGGTTAACGCCGGTGCGCTGCTCAAGCTCGGATATTTTCATAAATAAGTCGTCCTGACTATTGACCTTAGAGTTCACTCTATACCTTAGAGTTGTCGCGAACTCAACCAAATGGAACTTACTATGAATCTGTTAATCACTGGTGCGACAGGCTTTATTGGCCGTCATCTGTGCGCTCACTTGACCGCTCAACACCATACCGTTGTTGCGCTGATGCGCCGGCCTCATGAACTCCCAAACCTTCAGGCAAGCGTATATAGCCTAGGCGGAAGAGGAACGTTAATAAAAGCGATATCTGGAGATTTGGCGAAGCCCAAGTTAGGCATTACTGAATCATTAGCTGAAGTGGATGCCATCATTCATCTTGGTGCTCGCTTTGCCTGGCAGCTTGAGTATGAAAGCGCCTACACAACAAACGTAGAAGGTAGTCTGGCCATTGCAGAACTGGCTAGGGAGCTTGGTTGCCGACTGGTATTCATTAGCGGGTTTATGCTTGAAAATTTGCAGCATTTGAATCAATTGGGCATTAACCCTGCCCAACCAGAGAGGACGAACTGGCGGAAGGTGTACCGGCATGCTGGTGCCTATGAAGCTAGCAAGCTAGAAGCCGCGTTGAAGGTTCGATCATTTGCAGCAAAAACAGCGCTTGATATGGTGGAAGTTCAGCCCGCGACAGTTGCAGGCCACAGCCATACCGGCGAGTTGGATGCTGCACAACCGCTATTCCAACTAATCGACAACTTGTCCCGAGGGCGCCTTGCACTGGTTCCAGGTACGAGTGAGCATTGGCTACCGCTTACCACTGTGGATCATCTGGTGGCTTTGATCACCGCAGCCGCGATCGCGAAGAATGTGCCGGAGCGATTGTTGTGCTTGGACTCGGATACACCGACACTTCAGCAAATGCTAGCGTTGGTTGGTGGTTCGATAGGCGTTAAGCCGCCACGTCGATATGTTCCCATACCCGTGCTGCGAGCGCTGTTGTCTATTCCCGGAATCCCTAAACTTATGAATACCTATCCCGAAGCGTTGAATTTCATTCAAACAAAGCGCTTCGATACCTCCATTACGGATCAGTTTCTTGAGCATCAGGAGCTACTCCGGCCCGAGATAGGTTTGGCTATTGAGGCGAGCGCTCGGTGGTATCAACAAAGTGCACTTGACAAGCGCAGAGCCTGAGGGTTTGTCGGTTGCCTTGATCCGAGTGAATCAATACCTTGTCCTTCGGGCGTTGATGCCAGATAGCCATCAGCAGTGCATCCACTACGATGCTCCGGTGCAGCGTTTGTTTCATGGACCCACCCGCCACACGGCGGGAGAACAGATCGACCACCACCGCGAGATACAGCCAGCCTTGTCAGGTACGAATGGAGGTGATGTCGGCTACCCCGGCTTTATCGGCTCGACTCACGGTGAATGCACGTTGGAGTTTTTTTGGGGCCAGAATTGACGGTCTTCCGGCTATCATCCTCGGCGCTTTATAGCCTCTTATATGCCTTGAGTTTATGCTCTTCTTGGCTTCGACCAAACCGGCGTCCTGTTCACCAGACCATAGCCGACCCGATAGATTGGATTGGTTGGCAGAAACAGACGGGAATAGATGGGCTGGATGTCAGTGCCGGGTTGGTGGTTTCGGACGAAACCCACGCCATCTCCACCGCCGTGGGTGGTCAGGGCGTAGCGTTGATGAGCCGGACGTTGATTGTGGATGAGTTGGCCGAAGGGTGCCTGATGCAGCCGTTCGGCCCAGAACTGGAAGGCAAACCCTTCTACTTGGTGTACCCGGAAAGCCGCCAGCAGAATCCGACGATACTGGCCATCCGCGATTGGGTACGGAATGTACCCGGCGGATTGTGTTCGCTATCGCCGGCTGCCTCAGTCTGACTGAACCTCAGGTTTCGACCGCCTTTATCGTCTCAGCCAGAGCATTATCCAATTCATTAGCACGTTTCGCTGCAGGCCGACCTTCGGTGCGATTGATGTAGTCCTGAAAGACGTCGTTCGGCGGAATATTCTTCTGCACCATTGCCCAGCGGAGGTAGCTGCTGACCAGTACATCCGCAGCGGTAAACTGATCACCACAGATATAGGGTCTCTGGCCTAGCTCTTTCTCTAGAGTATTGATGCTGTCCTCCATAAGGCCGCAGCCGACGGACTGGGCGTTACTGCTATCGATTTTCCAGCCGTAGGCCAAGGCACTGGTGGCCATCTCGAAGGGACCAGCGATGAAAAACATCCAGCGGTAATAGGGCCCGCGTTCTAGGGATTGTGGCCTTGGCGCCAGACCCTTGTCCGGAAACTGGTCCGCCAGATAGGCGCAGATGGCCGCCACTTCGGTCACCACGGTATTGCCGTGTTTGATGGCTGGCACCTTGCCCATGGGGTTGATGGCCAGATATTCTGGGGCTTTCATATCCCGACCGAAATTCATCGTCTCTACCGCGTACGAAACTCCAACCTCTTCAAGCATCCAGCGAACAACGCGACCGCGTGACATGGGGTGAGAGTAAAACGTGAGTTCTGACATGTTGATCTCCTTTTCAAGCCAGTGTTTATAGTGGTTTTGGATACTGCGGGGGCAGATTAATGTGCAAATAGGCGAATATCTGTCCTAAATAAATGGGACTATGCATATTTAATGTCACCCATCGGAAAAGACTGCTAAGAGGAAGGCGACAATGTCTGGTCCCACTACCCGCGTATTAACCGTGCTGGAGTTGTTGCAGACCCATGGCCAAATCGGCGGTGCCGAGCTAGCTGAACGGTTGGGCGTGGATCGCCGGACGATCCGGCGCTACATCACCGTTCTCGAAGACCTGGGTATTCCGGTCATGACGGAGCAAGGGCGCTATGGGGGCTACCGGTTGGTCGCCGGCTTCAAATTACCGCCGATGATGTTCACAGAGGAAGAAACGTTGGCGGTGTCGCTGGGTTTGCTGGCGGCACGGCAACTTGGGCTGACGGACGCGGCGCCAGCGATTGCCAGTGTGCAGGCGAAACTGGAACGGGTGATGCCGGCCAACCTGAAAAAGCGGGTACGCGGTGTTAGCGAGACTACCCGGGTAATCCTGCCCCGTGGCGAGCCCAGTCTGGACGACCGTGCCTTGCAAACGCTGACCGTAGCCACTGAAGCGATGCGTTCGGTCGGGTTTACCTACCATTCCCCGAAGCAGGGCGGGATTGACCGCAGCGTTGATCCGTATGGGCTAGTGTTTCGACAGGGTCGCTGGTATCTCACAGGCTTTTGTCATCTCAGGCAGGCCATGCGGTCGTTCCGGCTGGATCGAATCAGTAATGTTCGCCTCTTAACGCCAACCTTCCAGCGACCATCGGGTTTTGACGCGGCGGATTTCCTGAGCGAGAGCTTCATGTCCTGGAGCGGAACCCACGAGGTTGCTCTGGTGCTGCATACGAACCATGAGTCTGCCGCAGCAGTATTTGGTTTTTGTGCGGAGGGGTTCGAACAGTGCGATGATGGCCTGCTGTTTACGACACAAACCGACAGTCTCGAGTGGTTTGCCTGGCGTGTGATGCACCTCCCGTTCCAGTTTACTGTTCTGAAGCCCGATGGCTTGAAAGATGCCTTGCGGGCGCACGCCACGCGGTTGCTTGCCTGTTGTGAATGAGTGCGCCGCAAGGTTCGCCACCACGGCTAGGATAACGCCGGGCTCGCCTCCACCATCCTGTTGGCCCGGCAGGACCACGAGGTCACTCAATTTGAACGGGCCGATATCCTCCGCCTGTGAGTGCCGGAATCCTGATACAGCCTTCTATCCCTTCTGAAATATAAAAGAATCCATCGACAGTACGCCGTGCTCAATGCCGCCTTCAATAACTGAGCCCCGCGCATTGGGGCCGGCGGCACCCAATGCAAACAGCAGGGGCAGGAAATGCTCACTGGTGGGGTGCGCTCGCTTTGCATATGGTGCGAGGGCCATGGCGTTTATCAGGCTTGCCTGATCGTTTTCCAGAACGGCTTCACGAATCCACTGGCTAAACGCCTTTGCATACTCTGCACCGCTGTTGTCTTTCCAGCGCACTTCGTACAGGTTATGAGTCAGACTGCCCGAGCCGACGACCAATACACCTTCCTCTTGCAGTGGCGCCAGAATCTGGCCCATTTGGTACGCAGAGTGACTATCAAGGTTTGCTGGCAGTGACACCTGAAACACCGGCACGGAGGCATCGGGATAGAGGTACGTCATTGGCACCCAGGCGCCGTGGTCCAAGCCGCGATGAACGTCCGCCATCGGCTGCCATCCGGCTTTATCCAGCAGCGACAGCGCCCTCTTCGCGAGCATTGGATGACCATGCGCAGGGTATTCCAGTTTGTACAAGGCGGGTTCAAAGCCCCGGAAGTCGTGGATAGTGCCCGGCGTTTGCGCCAGACCCACCCGCACCTCAGGCGTCATCCAGTGTGGAGACACCACCAGTACTGCGTTCGGTCGGGGCAGTTCCTTTCCAAGCTGCGAGAGGGCTGGGCCTGCCAGACCCGGTTCAAGTGCGAAGGTGGGAGCGCCGTGGGATACAAACAGGCTGGTCATGGCGTGTTACTCCTGTTATTTCCTTACCAAGCGATCAACGGAAGCGCGCCCGGCGCAGCTGAACAGCATCGAAACAGAAGCCGCCAGTAATACC
This sequence comes from Marinobacter salexigens, assembly GCF_018860765.1. Taxonomy (GTDB): domain Bacteria; phylum Pseudomonadota; class Gammaproteobacteria; order Pseudomonadales; family Oleiphilaceae; genus Marinobacter; species Marinobacter salexigens_A. The sequence goes on along the minus strand of NZ_JAHKPV010000019.1, from coordinate 44,941 downwards.
AGCGCGAATTCATAGCCGTTGTTGCTCATAAACAGGCCGTTTTGGAAATGCACGCTGACGATGGCAATTAACATCGCAAAGGCCAGCGCTGCACTGGCAGGGCGAACCAGCAGGCCGATGATCAGTGTCAGGCCACCCAGAAATTCGGTGCCACCAGCCAGAAGGGCCATGTGGTAACCTGGGCTCAGGCCGATGGAGTCCATCCATTGCCCGGTGCCTTCAAGACCGTAGCCGCCGAACCAGCCGAACAGCTTCTGGGCGCCGTGGGCGGCGAAGATAATGCCGACAGGGATGCGCAGGGCAAGAGCGCCCCAGCCCGCGTTGGTGTCGAGCAGTTTGTTGACGAATGCGTTGTTCATGATCGGGTTTCCTTGTGTGTGAGGCGTGCTTTGAGCATGGGGATACTTTACGAGTATCGAATTTTGGGATAAACATGCATTTGCCGAATTTACTGTTTCAATAAATGGAACAATTAAATGGATCGATTGCTTGAGATGCAGACCTTCTGTGCCGTGGTGAACGAAAACAGCTTTGTTGCCGCATCAGAGACAATGGGTATGTCGAAAGCCGCTGTATCCCGATACATCGGTGAACTCGAATCCCGGCTTGGGGTGCGACTACTGCACCGCACTACCCGGCGACTGTCGCTAACTGCGGAAGGGGAAGTGTTCTACGTGCGTTGTCGTGAGTTGCTGGCGGGGGTGGAAGAGGCAGAGGCAGAACTGACCTCACGCAGCGGCGTCGCCAAAGGTGTGTTGCGTATCAACGCCCCAGTGAGTTTCGGCATTCGCCATCTGGCGCCCCTGTGGGGGCAGTTCCATGGCAAATACCCGGATGTGGAGCTCAACATCGACTTGTCCGACCGCATTGTGGATATCGTTGAAGAAGGCTTCGACTTGGCCATTCGCATCGCCAGCCTGAGAAATTCCACCCTGGTTAGCCGGCGCCTCACCACCACGCGGCTTGTTGTTTGTGCATCCCCTGAGTACCTCAGCGTTCACGGTGCGCCAGAACATCCCGAGGACCTGAGCCATCACAAGATCATTGCCTACAGCAATCTGGCCACCGGCAACGACTGGCACTTTGAAACTCCAGACGGGCGAGTGAGCACGCGCGTACGCCCCTGGATGCAGGCCAACAACGGCGAAACCTGCTGTGCCGCGGCCGTGGCACACCAAGGCGTGATCCATCAGCCTAGCTTCCTTGTGCAGGACGATCTGGATGCCGGTCGACTGGTCGAGTTGATGCCGGAATACTGCTCAGTTGTATTGGGCGTTTACGCGGTCTATCCCACCCGCAAGTTTGTTACGCCTAAGGTGAGGGCGTTGGTGGACTTTCTCGTGTCGGCGCTTCCGGTGGGAGTGTAGGGGCAGGGACGGAGCTTTTGCGCAGTGCCTTGCGTTCAGCTCCGGGGGGGCACCTCCTTAAGGGTTGTTATATAAGAATAATATCGATTCTTATCGGATAGTTTATATTTTCAAAATACTGGTAGCCCGCCTAGACTGTTGATTGTAAGCAGCGCCAACGTAATCGCCTTGAGGACTCCTATGTTAACCCTGAACCGAAAGATACAGCTGTTAGGTGTAAGCCTTCTTGTGGCGGCTTTTATTACAATCTATCTGGTTATGACTCTTATAGCCCATCCGGAGCTTGAGGCGCAGGCCATAGCCAGTGCCAACCAAACGGTAAACAATACCAAGAGCAAAATTGAAACAACCCTCCAAGAGGCGGCTGTGCTGACAAGCACACTGGCAGCTCTGTCAGAAACTCTGCCATTGGAGAAAGATCTGTTTATCAAGGAGTTGGCCCCAGTTGTTGACCATTATGGTAATGCTTTGATTGCCGGCGGCGGCATATGGCCAGAGCCGGGCAAGCTGACACTGGGTAAAGATAGAGATTCGTTGTTCTGGGCCCGCAATACTGAAGGTGAGCTGGAGTTACTGGATGATTACAACGACCCCGGTGGCTCGGGCTATCACAATGAAGGCTGGTATACGACGGGCCGGAATCTCTCCTCTGGAAAGTGTGTCTGGTCTGAAGCCTACCAAGATGCTGTATCCGGCATGCCAATGGTAACCTGCACCGTATCAATCCGACGTGGTGGTCAGTTCTGGGGTGTTGCGACGATTGATTTGATGCTGGCTGGTCTGAACGACCGACTGGAGAGTCAGAACAAAGTGACCGGTGGATACAGTCTGGTCATCGACCAAACTGGACGGATTGTCTCTTTTCCCGATATACGTTCAAAAAACCTCAACATGAAAACTCTGGATGATGCGGTCGGCGAATACTCAGACCTGACTCCGTTAAAAACAGCATTGAATACTACGCAGCAAACCTACCTGCCTGAGGGTGTTGTTGATGGGGACAGATCTCTACTTGTGCAGGTACCTCTGGAGGAACAAAAGTGGACCGTTGCAATGATTCTTCCGGAGTCTACCGCCCTGTCAGCACTGAACCGGGTCAGTTCAGGCCTTTACTTCACACTGCTGCCTCTGGTAGTGCTGTTTGCGGCAGCGGTTGTTTTGCTGGGCCGCAGTTTTTTGAGGAGCATTCAGGAAACGACCCATCAGGTGAACAGCCTCAGCGAAGGGCAGCGAGGCAGCAAACTCACCATCGCACGTGCCGATGAGGTTGGTGCTCTACGAAAAGCTGTTAACGAGTACGGAGATCATCTGGAAGCTACTCTTGACCACATTGCAGCAGAGGCAAACAGTGTGAAAGCTGGCGCCGACAACCTTCAAGCACTGAGTAATACCCTGAATGATCGGGCTAATGACCAGATGAATGAAAACCTGACGCTGGCCTCTGCGATCAATCAAATGTCTGCCAGTGCATCAGAAGTAGCAAATAACACCAATACAGCCGCCGACACTGCAGAAGAAGCCTCTCAACTGGTTAAGGACGGGCACAGTGTCGTTAGTGAAAATAGTGAGGCCATCAACCAACTGGCCGAAGCGCTCAGCAAAGCTTCATCGGTAATCGATAAGCTGGCCGCCGATTCACAACAGGTGGGATCGGTACTGGACGTGATAAAAACCATCTCAGAACAGACCAACCTGCTGGCGCTTAACGCGGCCATTGAAGCTGCCCGTGCCGGGGAGCAAGGGCGCGGCTTTGCCGTAGTCGCCGATGAGGTTCGCTCATTGGCGGCAAAATCACAGGAGTCGGCGAACGAAATCGATGGCATGATTCACCAGCTTCAGGATGCTGCTCGTCAGGGTGTTCAGGTTATTGAATCTAGCCGCCATCTCTCTGAGGCATCCCTCAAAAGAGCTCAGCAGGTTCAGGCGAGCTTTGAAGGGATCGTTACCGCCTTTGATAATATCAAAGAACGTACCGTCAGCATCGCCGCTGCATCGGAACAACAAGCCAATGTCACGGACGAAATTAGCCAACTGGCTGAGCGCATCCGTGGCATATCGGAACAAAATGCTCAGGATGCTACCGAGCTAAAAAATATGAGCTCTGTCTCAACCGAGTTGGCTCAGCGGTTACAGGATATTAGCAAGCAATAAGGGTATCTGGTCGTGATGGTATGTCAAACCCTATGACCCCACAGGGAGCCATGGCGGAGCTTAAACTCTTTTTGGGGGTATAAAATCTGCTTTAACGGGGTGCATTTCAGTGTGCACCCCAAACGTACCCTCAGGATGTGTAGGTTGGGGTGGAATGTTTTGGAACGATAAGGAGGGGGGAAGTGTGTTTAAAAACAGAGGTTTGTCGTGGCTTGTGGGTTGGTGCGGAAGGGGGAACTGGTGCCCTCGGCAGGACTCGAACCTGCTACCTTCCCCTTAGGAGGGGGACGCTCTATCCAGATGAGCTACGAAGGCGCTTCTTTGAGAAGGTCGGTATGATAACGGCCTGAAGCTTATGGCTCAAGGTGTTACCGAGTTTTCTGTTTGTTTGGGAGTGGCGTTTGTCTGAACTCTTTTCACTAAGTATTGTCGTGCCTGTATGGATGGAGTCAGCCAGTATTGTGGCAACGCTTGAAGCGCTGCAGCCGTTACGTACTGCTGGCCATGAGCTTATCGTTGTGGATGCTGGAAGCACCGATGGCACGGCCAAACTGGCGCAGCCTCTTGCGGACCGGGTGGTTCAATCGGGGAAGGGTAGGGCCGTTCAGATGAATGCTGGCGCGTCTGTTGCCCGGCCAGCAGTGAAAGGCAACCTGCTGCTGTTTTTACACGCGGATACCCGTCTTCCCTCAAGTGCATTGAGCGAGCTGAGTAAGTTTGTTCACAGCGACAACGCTTGGGGGCGTTTTGATGTGCGCCTGAGCGGTCGGGGTGTGATGTTCCGTGTGATTGCTTGGTTTATGAATCAGCGTTCGCGGTTAACGGGTATATGCACGGGCGATCAAGCGCTGTTTGTGCGCAGAGAAGTGTTTGAGGCTTTGGGTGGGTTTGAGCCTTTGCCTATTATGGAAGACATTGAATTTACTCGCAGGCTCGGGTTGATATCCCGCCCCTTTTGTATTCGAGAACCGGTTACAACGGATAGCCGCCGTTGGGAGCAGGGAGGCACTTGGCGCACCATCTTTTTAATGTGGCGTTTGCGCTGGCGCTATTGGCGCGGTGACTCGCCAGAAAATCTCGTCCACGCTTACCGTTCGGATGTTCGCAATGGCAAAGAATAAGTCCGCTGATGCAGTGGTGATGCAATTCGCTAAGTGGCCGGAAGCAGGCCGGGTGAAAACCCGCCTTATCCCAGCTCTGGGTGTTTCAGGCGCTCTGCGTGCGCACGTGGCACTCACGTTTGCAGTGCTGGAAAACTTGGATGATTCTGGCTTTGCTGTGCAATTCTGGTGGGACAGGGAATTAGAGCCCGTTCCGGAAGTTGCACAAGAGGTTGTGCAGGCCATTGAACAGCGAGGCGTAGAGCAGCGGGTTCAGCAAGGTATGAATCTGGGTGATCGCATGTTCAATGCCCTTGCAGTTGGGTTGGCGTCACACCGTTTGGCGCTGATTGTAGGTAGTGATTGCCCTTCCGTTGATCCGGGCTATGTTCGGCAGGCCGTGGGTTGTCTGGAAGACTATGATGTGGTGTTGGGCCCGTCAGACGACGGTGGTTATGTGCTCATTGGCGCTCGCCGGGTGGTTCCGCATATGCTCGATGGTGTTGAATGGGGTACCGGTAGCGCTCTGGAACAAACCTGCGAGCAAATCAAAAAAATGGGGCTCAGCGTTGGTTTGCTGGAGCCCCGTTGGGATGTGGATGAGCCGGAGGATTGGGCGCGTTTTCAGCTTACCTTGAAGTAACGGGGGGCTGTTGAAGGGTTAGAGCGCGAGCTTCATACGCACTCAACCCATCGCCTCCGGTTACTACGCGCAGAGCTCTATCTCTGTTTACCACAGCGCTTTCAAAGGTGGCTTTTAGTTCTTCCAAGCTGACGGTTTTAACAGCTTTTGCGAGTTGCTCGCGGGAATCAAAGTTATCAGAGCCACGGTCAATCTCGCGCCAGTAGCGCCCTGATATCTCGCCCAACTGGCGGTCTTGCTCCAGAATTTTGCTGATTACCGCCTGTTTTTCACGATTCAGCCGTTTTTCGTCTAGGGTACTGAGAGTTTTATCAAAACCTTCTGAGAACTCTCGAACCGCTTGGTCAATGTCGTTCTGGCTTGCGGTCGGTGATTGCACTACAAAGCCCAGTGCCGGAGTCTCCAGCATTTCAAACGGTGTGGCGTAAACAATGTAGCCAAGCTGGCGGGTGGTTCTGATCTCTTCGTAAAACGGGCTACTTATTATTTGGGCCAGTAGGCGGAAGCGGGCGCGTTCGTCAAAGCCGGTGTCTTTACCTTGGGTGTAGAGCGTGTAACCGGTATCCGGGTGCTCTACATCCAAGGATACCAGCGTCTCGTTGGCTGGTAGCTTCCGCATGCGGCTGCGTTCAACCTCTACAATTTCACTCTTGCCCAATACGATTGCGTCAACTTGTTGGGCAAGATTGAGGGCGTAGGCTTCTGTAATATTGCCGTGGGCCAACAGCACCGGGTCTACTTCTGAAAGTAACGCATCCGCAAAAGACATAAGCTCTTCGAAGGTCACTTCTTTGGCTGCTTGAAGCTTTTCTTCGGTACTCCAGGTGTCTTCCAACAAGGCCGACTGAATGAATTCCGAGGTCTGAGCCACTGGGCGATCTTTCGCTTTGTTTTGCAGGCTGTCTATAAGATTCTGCCGAGCAATATCAAACCGCTGCTGGCTAACCTCCGGCGTTGCTACCTGCATAAGAATACGGTTCATCAGCGTGTGGAGTTTGTCGCTGTATCCGCCTACACGCACGGTGATGCCACGCAGGTGAGGATAAATGCTGTAATCCAGCCCGGCTAGGCGGGCTGAATAAGCCCAGGCATTCAGGTTGTTGTTGATGTTGTCCACCAGTAGACGTGTGAGCACGTGGCTGCGGGCGGAAACCTGGACAGCTGGGGTGCGTAAGCTGAAGAACACGTTGGCCTTGGGCGTATTGAAACGGGTATCCCGGGCAAACCAAATCGCAATGCCGTCCTGGTTGCCCAAACGCTCGGGTTTGCTCATGGTTTTGCCTGAAACCATAGCAAGGTTTTCAGGCACAAACGGGTTGGGTAGTGGAAGCCGAAGCGCTTCACTCAATGCGCTGGACGCATTGTTTTGGAGTAGCTCTGCGTTCAAGGGTTCAAGTTGCCAGGGCGTTTCATACCATTGAGTATATTCTGGGTTTGTCAGTTCAGGCTGTGGCGCCAGTAAGTAGGCCATTAGATTATCCGGCGTTAACCGGGAAAGAATGGCCTTGTACTGTTCTGGCGCATAGCGCTCCATCAACCAAGGCGCGCTGAGAATGTCGTCAGCGGGATAATCCTGAAGCTGGCTGGATAGCCGCATGGCCTCGTGCATAGGTTCACTTTGCTCACGAAAGCGAAAGTCAATTTGCGCCAACTGCTGCATTTCCTTAAAGCGCTGTTGGCTGATGCCCTGTTCACGGATAATGCCGATGTATTGGAACACCAGAGGCAGAATCTCCTCATGCCTGTCGAGGCCCTCTGGGGTGAGCGCAATGCTGATGTCCAATGTGGCGTTTTCGCCGGTATCCATTCCAAGGCCTGCAGAGAGGCTATCAGCCAAACCGTTTCTTTTGAGCACATCGAATAGGCTTCCCGGCCCCTCATGACCAAGCAGGTTTGCTAGGTAGCTGGCAGGTTTCGTGCGGTAGTTTTCCTTCTGGGATGGAATGGGAAACGACAGTGACAAACTGCGAACATCTTTGATGGCTTCAGCAGTTACCTTTGCAGGCAGTTTATGGTCTTCAAGTAGGCTCGCGCTGTGAACCCTGGGTTTTAGATTACGGTTCTCTATGGCCTCAAAACGCGCGCGTACCATCGATTCAAGTGTGTTCAGCGTCTGGGGGCCATAAACGGCTAGCGTCATCAGGTTGGCGGAATAATGGGTTTTCCAGAACTCGATCAGGTCGGGCCGAAGTGGATTCGCTTCGGTATTTTCCAATGTAGTTAGGTTGCCTACAGCAAACTGATGAAACGCGTGTTCAGGGTTGCTAGTGGCTTTTTTGACTGAATAAAAACGACGGCCATCCTCTTTTTGTTTCGCACTGAACTCTGAATGAACAGCATTACGTTCCCGGTCTACCAGTTCGGCGGTAAACAGTGGTGCGGCAAACTGCTGGGCAAAGCGGTCCAGTGCTGCTTCGAGATAGTTAGCCTGAATATCAAAGAAGTAGTTAGTGTTTCGAAACGCTGTGAAGGCATTGTGGCTGCCGCCGTGGCTTTTGATGAACTGCTGGTACTCTCCGGGCTCAGGATACTTTTCAGTGCCCAAAAACAACATGTGTTCCAGAAAGTGCGAGATGCCTTCCCGCTCTTTCGGGTCATCACCACTGCCAACGGCCACATTCATGGAAGCTGCAGCTTTGTCCGCGCTTTTATCCGATACGAGAATAGCGCGCAAGCCATTATTCAGTTCTATGAACCTGTATTCGTTGTTGTCGTTCGGGCTCTTATCTGGAGTCTGTGCCGCCACGGAAAAAGTGCTGGCGAGGAACAATACCAGTAGCGCAAACACTTTTGTGGCTAGCAACTGTGTAACAAGGTTCTTGGGCGAACTTATAGACATAGGGCCTCTCGTATCCGTTTGGGAGCCTGAAAAGTTGAGGTGCGACACTGGCTAATGCTCAGTGCGCCTTTGAATTGCGTGTTTCTTTCGGCTGTTGATCGAGGGTTTTTCGGGCGAGATCTGCCGCTTTTTCAGCATCAAGTTCGCCAGAGGCAATGCGCTCAAGTACAGACGCCATAATAGCGACAGACTGGCGGTAATCCGCAAACTCAGATTGAAAGGCGCTGTCTATGGCTTGATAAACCGCTTGAATTTTCTGTTCCCTGCTTCCGGAATCTGATGCTGTGTCGTTGATAGCTTTCAAGCAGGCGCGGGCAATGGTGATATAGCGATCAGTGTTCGGGTTATCTTTCTGCATTCTAGGTTTTCCGGGTATCGTTTGAACTGGAGGACGTTTTGACGCCTGAATAGGCTACAAGTTCCGGATTATCGCATTGCTGGCGGGTTGTTTCATTGCTTTGCCGTAATTCACATTTGAGGTGAGGCACGGGCGAATTACTGTGCTAGTCTAAATTGCGTTGTGTCGGGTAAAAATACAGTCGCCCAAAACGATTTTAGAGTAATAGCTCTAACAAAAACAATGGGTTGCAGGGCGAAAGTTCTAACTAATTCCGATACATGAAGGTTGCAATTAAGTACAATGCCGTCCGTTATGGGTTGCCGTAAGACTTTGGTCTAAGGTGGTCGGCATGGATAGACAACAATAGAGCAACAAGCAGGGTGGATTATCAATGAATTATTTCCTGACCGGTGGTACTGGTTTTATTGGTCGTTTTCTAGTGGAAAAACTGCTGGCGCGTGGCGGTACCGTGCATCTGCTTGTAAGAGAGCAGTCTCAAGGTAAGCTTGATGCGCTCAGAGAAAGCTGGGGTGTCGATGAGTCTCGTGTAAAGGCTGTTATTGGCGACCTCACGAGCAAGAACCTGGGCATTGATGCCAAAACCCTTAAAGCCTTGGCAGGAAAAGTGGACCACTTTTTCCATCTCGCGGCTGTCTACGACATGGGCGTCGATGAAGAAGCGCAGCAGGCCACGAACATCGAAGGCACCCGGTCTGCAGTGAATGCTGCTGCAGCCATGAAAGCAAAACATTTCCACCATGTTTCTTCTATCGCTGCAGCAGGTCTGTTTAAGGGTATTTTCCGCGAAGACATGTTTGAAGAAGCGGAGAAGCTGGATCACCCGTACTTAATGACCAAGCACGAATCCGAGAAGGTAGTGCGTGAAGAGTGCAAGGTGCCCTTCCGTATCTATCGGCCGGGCATGGTGATTGGCCATTCAGAAACCGGAGAAATGGACAAGATTGACGGTCCTTACTATTTCTTCAAGTTGATTCAGAAAATTCGTCGTACTCTGCCTCAGTGGGTGCCGACAATTGGTGTTGAAGGCGGTCGGCTGAACGTTGTTCCTGTCGATTTTGTGGTGAATGCAATGGATCACATTGCTCACCTTGAAGGCGAAGACGGAAATTGCTTCCACCTTGTGGATACCGACCCATATAAAGTTGGCGAGATTCTCAATATTTTCTGCGAGGCGGGTCATGCACCCAAAATGGGTATGCGTATTGATTCCCGCATGTTTGGGTTTATTCCCCCATTTATCCGTCAAAGTTTGAAAAACCTGCCACCAGTTAAGCAGATCACCAGTGCAGTGCTCGATGATCTGGGTATTCCACGCTCCGTGATGTCCTTTATTAATTACCCCACGCGCTTTGATGCCCGTGAAACCGAGAGGGCGCTCAAAGGAACGGGTATTGAGGTGCCCCGCCTTGAGCGTTATGCGCCGGTGATTTGGGATTTCTGGGAGCGCAATCTTGACCCAGATCTGTTCAAAGATCGCACGTTAAAGGGAACAGTTAGCGGCAAGGTGTGTGTAATAACCGGTGCTACTTCTGGTATTGGCCTGGCAACGGCTGAAAAGCTTGCAGACGCTGGCGCAATATTGGTGATTGGTGCTCGCACAAAAGAAACGTTAGATGAGGTGAGTGCATCTTTGGAAGCAAGAGGCGGTAATGTGCACGCCTATCAGTGCGACTTCTCCGATATGGACGATTGCGACCGGTTTGTGAAAACCGTTCTGGATAATCACGGGCATGTAGACGTGTTGGTGAATAATGCAGGCCGCTCAATCCGCCGTTCACTGTCATTGTCTTTTGATCGCTTCCACGATTTTGAGCGCACTATGCAGCTCAACTACTTCGGTTCAGTGCGCCTAATCATGGGCTTTGCGCCTTCTATGTTGGAGCGTCGGCGTGGGCATGTGGTTAATATTTCATCCATTGGTGTACTGACCAACGCGCCCCGGTTCTCGGCCTATGTGGCGTCTAAATCGGCGTTGGATGCGTTTAGCCGGTGTGCTGCGTCTGAGTGGTCGGATCGGAACGTAACCTTTACCACCATCAATATGCCGTTGGTGAAAACTCCGATGATTGCACCCACCAAGATCTACGATTCCGTGCCAACTCTTTCGCCGGAAGAGGCCGCCGACTTGGTGACTAACTCAATCATTGATCGCCCCAAGCGCGTTGCTACGCGTCTTGGTATTACAGCACAGGTGCTGCACGCTCTGGCACCGAAGGTGGGCGAGATTGTTATGAACACGGGCTACCGCATGTTCCCTGACTCGGCTCAGGCTGCTGGTGGCAAGCCTACTGATAAGCCTAAGGTGTCTACAGAGCAGGTGGCATTCGCAGCAGTGATGCGAGGCATCCACTGGTAAGCGAAGTACTGTTAGAGCAATGAAACAAAAAAACCCGCACAGCGGGTTTTTTTGTGGGTACTAAGTGAGGTTATTGGTCGCTCTCGTCCACCATAAAAGGTGGCGGAAATCCGCCCAAATCCAACCAGCGATTAACAATGCCGCAAAACAAGTCGGCTGTTTTTTCCGCATCATAAGCTGCTGAATGAGCTTCTTTATTGCTGAACGGAATGCCAGCCAACTTGCAGGCTTGTGCGAGCACTGTATGGCCGTAGGCCAGACCAGCAAGGGTTGCTGTATCGAAGGTAGAGAAGGGGTGAAACGGGTTGCGGTTAATCTCTGCTCGTTGTGCCGCAGCAAATACAAAATTGTGGTCGAAAGTTGCGTTGTGTCCCACCAGCACGGCACGTTTGCAATCGTGTGCTTTGACCGCTTTGCGGATTGGGCGAAAGATCTCGCTAAGGCCTTCTCGCTCAGGAACGGCCTCCCGTTCCGGATTCCACGGGTCAATGCCCGTGAAGTCCAGTGCGGATTGCTCAAGATTGGCGCCTTCGAACGGGTCAATCTGTTGCAAATGCGTTTCGGCGCGGTGTAAGCGACCGTCCTCGTCCATGGTGAGCATCACCGCAGCTATTTCCAGCAGAGCATCACGTTCCGGATTAAACCCGCCTGTTTCTACATCAACAACGACGGGTAAAAAGCCGCGAAATCTGCGGGACATGGGGTGCGATTGTCGGTTTTCTTCAGTCACTAAAGCTCCGGTCTTGGCCGTTTTCAATAAGTCGGGGTGAGTTACGCTTGGCGCCAGTTAATGGTTTCGCCAGCTTTTAGTGGAACAATGGTACCACCGGCCAGTGGTAATTCGTCCGGCATGGTCCAGGGTTCTCTCACCAGCGTAATGGTATCGGTATTTCGCGGAAGACCATAGAAATCCGCACCGTTAAAACTGGCGAAAGCTTCCAGTTGGTCAATAATTCCCAGCTCTTCGAATATATCTGCGTACAAGCCAATCGCGCCGTATGCGGAATAGCAGCCTGCACAGCCGCATGCCGCCTCTTTTTTGTCTTTCGAGTGAGGTGCGGAGTCCGTCCCTAGAAAGAATCTCTTATCGCCACTTGCAACCGCATCCCTTAACGCTTGTTGATGTCGATTACGTTTGAGGATCGGTAGGCAATACAAGTGGGGGCGTATACCACCGACTAACATGTGGTTGCGGTTATACATCAGGTGCTGGGGGGTAAGCGTTGCAGCAAGGTTGTTGCCTTGATAATGCCGCACAAACTCTGCGGAATCAGCGGTCGTTATATGCTCAAGAACAACCTTAAGGCTGGGAAAGGCTTTCAGTGTGGGGGCAAGCACTCGCTCGAGAAAGACCTTCTCCCGGTCAAAAATATCGATATCCGCATCGGTCACCTCGCCATGAACAAGCAGCAGCATGCCGCACTCTGCCATGGTTTCAAGTACAGGATAGATATTGCGGATGTCTTGCACACCCGATGCAGAGTTAGTGGTAGCGCCTGCCGGGTAAAGCTTAGCCGCCACAACACCGTCGGCGCTTGCCTCAAGAATGTCCTGACGGGTTGTAGATTCTGTTAGATAGAGTGCCATCAAGGGCCGGAAACCCGTGCCTTTGGCCGCTGCTAGGATTCGATCCCGGTACGCTGAGGCTTCAGCGGCGTTAGTTACGGGTGGGACAAGATTAGGCATGATGATCGCGCGTCCAAAACAGGCCGCCGTTGCGGGCACGACGTCTTCTAACACTTCGCCGTCACGAACGTGGAGGTGCCAGTCGTCGGGGCGCACAAGGGTAAGTTGTTCGTTCATGGGCTGGATTCCGCATTACTTTCTAATAACTGGGATAAGAGGCGTTGAAGGCGCCTTCACTTTGGAAGGTGCTTTGGCTCTTAAAAATTTGGCAGATTATAGCAGAAGGTGCCGGTGATTGTTTTTCCCGTGTTTGATTAAAGAACGCCGGGTCTGTGCCGTTAAGCATGGAAACCACGAAACATCCGTGAAACAACGGTATGACTGTTATGACACAGGTTTTCACTAAGCAAATGCGGTACCGACTAGGGACGCTGGCATTAGGCCTCTTTTTGCCCAGTGCAAGCTGGGCGGGAAGCTATGGCGCCGGAATCACAAATAGCCAGTGGTATATTGCTGAATCCGTTTTCGAGTGCTCATTGGTGCATGAGGTTCCGGGCTTCGGGCGAGCCGTGTTCCGGCACAGGGCAGGTGAGGATTTGTCATTTTTCCTGGAGTCCGAATTTAATTTGATGCGCCCTGGGCAAGGTTCTCTAGTTGTTGAGGCACCGGCATGGCGGCCAGGCGTGGCTCCAAGGTCTGTGGGTGTGGTTGATGTATCGGATGGGCGTCGACAGGTGTCTCTGAAAGCCCGGCAGTCAGTGATTCTTGCACAAAGCCTGTTGGAGGGCATGCGCCCTACCGTTACCCGCGCCTCTTGGTACGACGGCAGCCCCGTTCGGGTGCAGGTGTCTAATGTTAATTTCAACGGCCAATACCAGCGCTATCGCGCGTGCGCTGCGAATTTATTGCCGGTGAATATCGATCAGATAAGTCGTTCGAGAGTGGCGTTTGCCAGTGGCAGCAAGCGCTTGTCTGCAGCCGATATGGAGTTGCTTGATAACATTGTGGCCTACCTGATGGCGGATTCCACGGTGGAGCGTGTGTTTGTTGACGGGCATAGCGACAGAATTGGAAGCCGCATCGATAACCGGGCCTTGTCTGAGGAACGAGCCAATGTGGTTGCCGACTATCTGAAAAGCCGTGGGATAGATTCAGATCTAATCACCGTAAGGGCCCACGGCGACCGGTACCCTGTATCTAGACGTCCTGCCGACAACCGGCGAACTACCATCCGTTTGCAGCGTGAGAGTGATCGCCCCGGAATGCAGCAGGCTAACGGCTACGGTGGCTTTACTTCGGGTTAAGTTTTGGGCGCGAGAGCTCTAAACCCAAAACCTCAGTAAACCGAACTCAGCACTTCCAAGTGGGCATTCACGCTTTCGGCAAGCGCTTTTAAATGATAGCCGCCTTCCAGAGTGGAAATGATTCGGTCGTTGCTGTGCTCATTCGCCACGCCTGCCATCATCTCCGTTAGCCAGCGGTAATCCTCTGTTTCCAGATTCACTTCAGCCATCGGATCCAATCGGTGGGCGTCAAATCCGGCGGATATCAAAATTACCTGAGGCTTAAAAGCGTTCAGGCGTTTTATCCATCCGGCTTCTACCTGCTTGCGGTATTCTGCGGAAGAGCATCCGGCTTCAATGGGAATGTTCACGATATTATCGGCTTGCCGGTGTACATGGGAGTATGGAAATAAAGGGTGCTGGAAGGTTGAACACATCAAGATGCGTTCATCTCCGCTCACAATATCCACAGTGCCGTTCCCTTGATGCACATCAAAATCAATAATGGCCACTCGGTCAAGATGATGAAAATTGAGCGCGCGCATGGCTGCAAGAGCTATGTTGTTATAAAAACAAAAGCCCATCGATTTGGTGCGTTCGGCATGGTGGCCTGGAGGTCGTGCGCAGATGAAGGCGTTGGTAACTTGACTGCTCATGACCATATCCACCGCTTGGATGTTAGCGCCGGCAGACAATCTTGCAGCGCGTAGGGTGTCGGGCATCATGGCGGTATCCGGATCGGTGAACACCCGCCCTCTAGTGGGCTGCATCATGTCGAGCTGTTGCAGGTAGCTTTCTGGGTGCACGCTTAATAGTTGGTCGCGGGTAATTTCTTCTGGGCGCACCCAGTCGAGTTTTTCTGCAATACCGGTGTCGGCTATATAGCTGATGATGGCCGCCAAACGAGCGGGACTTTCTGGATGCTCCGGCCCCATGTCGTGTTTCATGCAGTCATCGTGAGAAAAAAATGCTGTGGTCATAAATCTCGAAACGTCCCGGCTATACTTGTATTTTCTTCAATCTTATCAGGGAAAATCTGATGGCGCCGAGTTTCTTTGGTCGTATAGTGGTAATCGGCATTTCACATTGGTTGTTCAATGCATAAGATAGCTAAAACAACGTCCCAAGGAGAGTCAGCGTGAGCACCCGGTATCTGGAAAGTCTATTTAACCCTGACTCCATTGCGTTGGTCGGAGCATCGGAGCGGACGGGCAACCTTGGCGGTATGGTGTTGCGAAACCTGATGAGTGGCGGCTATCCGGGCAAGCTTCTGGTGGTTAACCAGAGGGGTTACGAAAATGTCCATGGCGTACCCTGTGTCAAGAATATTTCCAAAATGGAATTTACGCCAGACCTAGCCATTGTCTGTACGCCACCTGATACAGTTGCCAAAACCATCCGGCGCTTGGGTGAGGCGGGCGTGCGTACAGCGATCGTGATGACCGGCGGCATGTCCCGTACCCACAGTAAAACCGGCCAGCCTTTGATGTACTCGGTGAGAGATGCGGCGAAGGAAACGGGCATTAGAGTCCTGGGTCCCAACACCATTGGTTTGATGGTCCCGGCCAGAAGCTTGAATGCCACCTATGCGCACATGGGGGTGCTTCCCGGCCGCGTAGCGTTCGTGGGCCAGTCTGGCACCATTGCCAGTTCAGTAATCGATTGGGCCTTTGCACGGGGGGTTGGTTTTTCCTATTTTCTCACCCTCGGCGACGGCATGGACATAGATCATGACGATCTGATTGATTACCTCGCCCAAGACTCCCAAACCCGAGCTATTCTCCTGCACATTGAACATATTCCAAATGCACGTCGCTTTATGTCCGCCGTGCGAGTGGCCTCTAGAACTAAACCAGTTATCGCCGTTAAATCTGGCAGAGTGCCAGAATCTGAGTGGCTACCCCATGAGTTACCGGATGGCATAAGGCGGAGCGACCCCATATATGACGCCATGCTCCAGCGTGCCGGTGTGCTGCGGGTTGATGGTCTGGGGCAGATGTTCGACGCTCTGGAAACACTTACCCGTATGCGGCCTTTGCGCAGAGAGACCCTTGCTATTTTAGCCAATGGCGTGGGGCCGGGCGTTTTAGCAGTGGATCGGCTGGCGGATCTGGGAGGCGAGCTTGCAGATTTGTCCGAGTCTAGCATTACGTCTCTCGCGGAACTTCTACCATCATATTGGACACGCAAGAACCCCATCGACCTCAACTACGATGCGTCTCCCGAGCTATATGGCAATGCCATCAAGATTCTGGCCAAAGATCCAGAAGTGGCCAACGTGCTGGTAATGTACGCGCCCAGTTTGACCGAAGACAGTTTGCAGATTGCTGATGCCGTGGTGCAAGCGGCAAAGGGCACGCGACTTAATATTTTCACCTGCTGGCTGGGGCAGAGTACGGTCATGGAAGCCCGTGATGAGTTTTATCGCGCCGGGGTGCCTTCGTTTTTTAACCCGGAAAAAGCGGTTGTTGCTTTTATGCAGCATGTTCGGCACCAGCGTATCCAGCGCTTGCTGACGGAAACCCCCGAGTCGTTTACGGATCATTTCTCGGATTACACAAAACCACGTCGATTGGTAATGAATGCGTTGCGCTCAGGCCGAAAGCACTTGTCGAGCCGTGAAGCCCGGGAAGTGATCTGCGATTATGGTATCAATACCATAGAGACTATTTATTGCGAAGACGTAGAAGAAGTTCTCGAAGCTTTTTCCATAGAGCGCCGCCCCGTGGACGTAACCCTTGTGCACGAGCAAGCCTGTCACCCTTTTTTTACCTTGACGGTTGCCCAGCGCCGCTACAAGGGTAAGGTTCAGAAGCTGAGCAGCGAGGCTGCGATTATTGATGCCTGCCAGTTTCTGATGGAAGAGTATCAGGAGCACTTCCCGAACAGTGGTTTTCTTGGGTTTGCCATGCAGCGCTCCTATCAGCACATTGGCGGTATTGAATTCAGTGTAGGGATTACCAGAGATGCCCAGTTTGGGCCTTTGGTGGTTTGCGGTGCGTCTGGCGCCCATATCAATGTAATGACAGATCGCCAGATAGCACTCCCGCCGTTGAACATGGTCCTTGCAAGAGAGCTACTGCGTCGGACCTATATGTTTAAATTGCTTCGTGAGCACAGCTTGAAGCCGGAGTCGGATATCCGCGCGGTGGCAGAAACCTTGGTCACCCTGTCCCAGATTGTTATTGATATACCCGAAATTCAGGGGCTGGAGATTTCACCCTTGTTGTTCAATGAACAAGGTGCTGTAGCGGTGAACGTGACCATTAACCTGTCGGAAACGCGAGGCCAGCCGATTATCCAGCCTTACCCGAGAGAACTTGAGGAATGGTTGGTGTTGCCCAAATCCGGTCGAAGGGTGATTATCCGCCCGGTTCTGGCCGAGGATGAGCCCTCCCACCGGGTCTTCCATGAGCTTCAGTCACCCGAATCCATTCGCTATCGGTTTTTTCAGTATCGTAAACACTTCACTCGGGAAGATGTCGCTCAGATGGTACAGATCGACTACGACCGAGAAATGGTTTTCATCGCCAACGCGCCAAGAGAAGACGGGGAAGGGGATGAAACTCTGGGCACTGTGCGAACCTGGACAGATGCAGACAACCTCCAGTGTGAGTTTGCCGTAATGGTTCACGATAAAATGAAGGGCGAGGGGCTTGGTGTTGCCCTAATGCAGAAGATGATTGATTACTGCCGCGCCCGTGGAACGGTAGAAATGGTAGGGAATGTGCTAGCAGACAACCGGCCGATGCTGCAGTTGGCGGAGCACATGGGGTTTGAAGTGAAATACAACGTTGAGGAAGAGGTTATGGATTTGCGGCTGGTGCTGAACGAGCCGGAAAATGACTGGCAGAAAGAGCGGTTAGGGAAAAGCGCCCACTGAGGCCTTCTTAGAAAGGCCCCAGCGTTACCCATAGGCTAAAGGTATTACTCTTCAACAATGGCCGAACGGTCTTCGCCGCCCATTGCCTCTAGTAAGCCCGGAATCAGTTTGGACAGTTCCAGCGTCATGAGTGTGAAGGCTGCGTCAAACTTCGCAACGGCGTCGTCCACATCCACGTCGTCGAGCTGCTCTTGAAGTGTTTCACCAAACTTCAGTCGGCGAATGCCCATTTCTTCATCAAGAACGAATGACACATTGTCATCCCAGGTTAAGGCAAGCTTGGTTACTTCCATCCCGGCTTCCAAGTGATTGCGGATTTCATCCGCTTTCAAATCCAGCCCTTTACAACGGACCACGCCGCCATCTTCCGACGGGTCTTTTAGCTCACACTCATCCCCAAGTACCACACTATTTGGCAGGTCAATGGATTCGTTCAACCAGCCGGTAAAGGTGAATATAGGCGATTGCTCCAGTACAGGAGGGCGCACCGGTAGAGAACCCAGACTTTTGCGTAACGTTGAGGCCATATCCTCCGCCTGCTTTGCGGAGCCTGCATCAACCACTAGAATACCGTCTTTAGGCGCTAGATACGCAAAGCTGCGACGGTTGCGGGAAAATGCCTGAGGCAGCATTTCAAGCATCACCTGCTCTTTAATTTCTTCCTTTTCTTTGCGGCGAACTTTGCGGCCTTGTTCATGCTCTATGGCTTCGGCTTTTTCTTCAACCGCATCTTTTATTACTGGGCCGGGTAGAATTTTCTCTTCTTTGCGCAAGGCAATCAGATGATAGCCATTGGCACTATGAACCAGTAGTTCACCGTGTTTGCCCAGTGGCGGAACCCATCCTTGACGAGCGGTTTCTTGTGGGCCACAGGGTTTGAACGCATCGGCGCTGAGCTTTTCTTCCAGCGCTTCAGAAGAAATATCAAACGGCTTGGTAAAACGGAAAACGCGGGCGTTGCGAAACCACATCAGGCTTGATCCTTGTCTTTCATATTTGGATAACTTCTACGAGCACTGTTTTAACGATAAAGCCGAAAACACCCGCCCCCAGCACTGTAAACAGGGCGATGGTACCAAACTTTCCGGCCTGTGATTTCTTAGCCAAATCCCAAACGATAAAACCCATCCAACCAATAAGACCTGTCAGAAGCACCATCATGGCGATCTGGGAAAATACTGCTTCATTCATGATTTACTCCGATTTAACTCTGGGTTAGGTGTCTCTTCTGTTTAATGCTCATCCCGTAGGAAAACCCAGTTATTTTTATCGGATTGGTCTTCGCTGAAATAGTAACCGTCAAGGTCGAATCCCTTGAGGTCGTTTACATTGGTAATACGGTTCAGGATGGCGTACCGACACATTAGGCCTCGGGCTTTCTTAGCGTAAAAGCTGATTATCTTGTACTGGCCATTCTTCCAATCCTTGAAGTGGGGAGTAATTAGCTGCCCTTCAAGGTCTTTCTTTTTAATACTTTTGAAGTATTCGTTCGAAGCCAGATTAACTAACACTTCGTCGTCGCTTTCTAGTAAACGGTTTATCTCTTGCGTGAGGCGGTCACCCCAAAATGCGTAAAGATCTTTGCCCCGGTTGTTCTCGAATTTGGTGCCCATCTCCAAACGGTATGGCTGCATCAGGTCGAGAGGTTTGAGAATGCCATAAAGCCCGGACAGCATGCGCAGGTGCTTTTGGGCAAAGTTGAAGTCTTGTTCGCTGAAGCTTTCCGCGTCTAGCCCAGTGTAAACATCGCCTTTAAACGCAAGCACAGCCTGACGGGCGTTTTCGGGCGAGAAGGGCGTGTGCCAGTTTTGAAAGCGCTCGGCATTCAACTGGCCTAGTTTGGCGCTGACGCTCATCAGATTGCTGACCTGATGGGGCTCCAGCTCTTTGAGTTGGTCAATCAGTTCGCAGGCGTCATCCAGAAAGTCTGGCTGGGTATAGGTTTCCGTTGCCAATGGGCTCTCGTAATCGAGAGTTTTAGCCGGTGAGATAACCATCAACATGTCAGATAATTCCTCATTGCAGAAACGTAAGTAGCTGTTCCCGGGTAAATGGCCAGTTGAGTTCTTCCGCGGTGTCGTTGCGGCGAAGAACGGGGATTCGTGTGCCGTAGCGCTCTACAAGCTCTTCAGATTGTGCGATGTCCACTACGTCCACCGGTATCGGCATGGGCATAGGTGTGCTCACTAGCAGGGCTTCTGCCAGTTCACACAGATGGCATTGGGATGTCGTGTAAAAAAGTAGTTCCATTACTTTGGCTGGGCATCCAATTTCTGGCCGTTCACGCCTTCACTGTCTTTACCCATCAGGTAGAGATAAATGGGCATCAACTCTTCCGGCGCCGGGTTTTGCTGCGGGTTTTCTGCCGGGTAGGCGTGGGCTCGCATGTTGGTTCTGGTGGCGCCTGGATTCAGGCTGTTTACCCGAATGTTATGTCGCTCATCGTCCAGTTCATCAGCCAGAAGCTGGCTCAGGCCTTCAACCGCAAACTTGGAAACCGCATAGGCGCCCCAGTAGGCTCTTGCCTGTCGACCAACACCAGAAGATGTGAAGATAACCGAGGCCGCGTCGGACAAGCGCAGCAGCGGGATCATCGCCCGGCTCAGCAAGAATGGCGCTGTGGCGTTTACCTGCATGACCTTGTTCCAGGTTTCCGGATCGTACATTTCCACCGGGCTTCGGTCGCCAAGAATACCGGCGTTGTGCAGTAGGCCGTCGAGTTTTCCGAAGTTGTCTTCGAGAGTCATGGCCAATTCTTCGTAATCCTTTACCGCAGCGCCTTCGAAATTCATCGGCACTATGGCAGGTTTCGGGTGCCCGGCAGCTTCGATCTCGTCATAAACCGTTTCCAACTTGCCCACAGTTCTGCCTACAAGAATCACTGTGGCACCATGGGCGGCATAGGTTTTTGCGGCGGTACGGCCAATGCCGCTGCCCGCGCCGGTCACCATGATGATGCGGTCTTTCAGCAGATCAGCGGGTGCCTTGTAATCTTGCATAACCTGTCTCCGTAGCAGACTGGGGCTTATCAAAGTCTGTCAAAATGGTCCGTTTCAGAAGCACGCTATTGTAACAGCTTTGCGAGATGGTTCACGGTGTCGGCAATAAAGTCTGCTTGCCATAGGTCAACGGTTTCTGGTTCTTCAATGTAGCCGTAGCGGACCGCAATGGTTCTCATGCGCGCATTACGGCCGGCCTCGATGTCACGTTCGTGGTCGCCCACATACACCGCATGCTCTGGATCTACACCGATTTGTTTACAGGCGAGAAATAAGGCTTCCGGGTGCGGTTTACGGTCGGTGACATGGTCTGGGCACACCAGTGATGCGCAACGCTCTGCCAAGCCAAGAGCCTGAACCAGCGGCTCCGCAAAGCGTACCGGTTTGTTAGTAACAATTCCCCAGGGGATCCCCCGCTGCTCTAGCGATTGGAGCAGTGTGTCCATACCTTCAAAAAGCCGGGTTTCAACGGCAACACCCGCTTCATACAAATCTAGAAACGCTGTGTGCTTGTTAAGATAATCCGGATGGTCTGGCTCTAGCCCAAATCCCACACGCACCATAGCCCGGGCACCATTGGAAACGGACCTGCGTATGTGGTCTGCCGGAAGCGCCGGAAGCCCGTGCTGCTGACGCATCTCATTTAGGCAGCGGATAAAGTCCGGCGCTGTATCAATTAAGGTGCCATCCAGATCGAACAGAATGGTGGAAGGTTGGTCAGTCTTCACGAGTATCCCGGGCGTGCATTAGGTAGTTAACGTCTACATCACGGCCAATCTTGTAGGTGCGGGTGAGGGGGTTATAGGTCATGCCTGTGAGTTCGTGCACGTCCAGTCCCGCATGGCGCAGGTGGTCTGACATTTCAGATGGCCGGATGAACTTCTTCCATTCGTGGGTGCCTTTGGGGAGCATGTTTAGAACGTATTCGGCACCTACAATCGCAAACAGAAAAGATTTCGGATTGCGATTAATGGTTGATACAAACATGTGCCCGCCCGGCTTGAGTAGGGTAGAGCATGCTTTGATAACCGAGGCGGGGTCGGGCACATGCTCTAGCATCTCCAGACAGGTAACGGCATCGTACTGGCCAGCGTGCTCGGGGTCCCGTGCCAGTTCTTCAACGGTGATTTGCCGGTAGTCCACCTTGATTCCGCTTTCCAGACCGTGCAACCGCGCCACCGCCAAAGGCGCCTCCCCCATATCTATACCGGTTACATGGGCGCCGCGCAGGGCCATGCCTTCGGAGAGCAGGCCGCCGCCACAGCCAATGTCTGCTACTCGTTTGCCGGCAAGCGATACGCGCTCATCAATATAGTTAAGGCGCAAGGGGTTAATATCGTGTAGCGGTTTGAACTCGCTGGAGGGGTCCCACCAGCGGCTAGCAAGGGCTTCAAACTTCGCAATTTCGTTACGGTCAACGTTCTGGTTTGTCATCTTATCTTCTGCCTGGTCAATCTGTCGAAACTCGGTTAGTCAGCCTGTTGCTTGCGAATTTTTTCCGCCCAGCCTGCAACACGAAGCATTAGATCCGGTACATCTATACGCGTTAGCTTGCCATCCTGTACTTGAGGTACGCCGTTAATCCAGCTATGGCTTACAGCGCGCCCATGGTTGCTATAAACAAGATGGGAGGCTGGGTCATAAACTGGCTGTATAAATGGATCACTTAGGTCAATGGCGATGATGTCGGCGAGTTTCCCGGCTAGTAGCGATCCCAACTCATGTTCTCGCCCCAGAGCTTTGGCTCCATTAAGGGTAGCCATATTCAAAGCCTGATGGGCTGAAAGTGCGGCAGCATCATTGGCAACCACTTTCGCGACCATTGCGGCCGTGCGGGTCTCACCAAACAGGTCCAGATCATTGTTGCTGGCGGCACCGTCTGTTCCGATGGTGAGGTTAACACCGCTTTCCATTAACTTGTGGGTAGGACATAAGCCGCTAGCGAGCTTTAAGTTGGACTCCGGGCAGTGAACGATGTGCGCGCCTGTGCCCGCAACAAGTGCAATGTCAGAATCGGTAAGTTGGGTCATGTGAACGCATTGGGTTCGGTCACTAAGAGCACCAAGTTCCGCAAGCCTTTCGATAGGGCGTTTACCTTCGTTCTCTGTAGCTTCTGCTACTTCGAATGCGGTTTCATGCAAATGGATCTGAATACGCGCGCCGGTTTTCTCGGAAAGCGCTATAGCCTTGCTTAGCGGTCCATCCGACACAGTGTAGGGCGCATGCGGGCCAATCGCGGGCATAATGTAATCATCGCCTCGCCACTCATCGATTAGCGCCTCACCCTTGCTCAGGTATTCGTCAGGCCCCGAACCCCACACAGTTGGGAAGTCCAGCAAAGGAAAGCAAACTTGCGCACGCATGCCCGTGTCATGTGCCATTTGGGCGACAATTTCCGGGAAAAAATACATGTCTGAGAAAGTAGTCGTGCCGGTTCTCAGCATTTCGGCCATGGCGAGCTGCGTGCCGTCTGCAATGAATTGTTCACTCACAAAGCGGCCTTCAGCAGGCCAGATATGATCGTTTAACCAGGTCATTAGCGGTAAGTCGTCTGCCATGCCGCGAAACAGTGACATAGCCGCATGGCCATGCATGTTGATCAATCCTGGCATAACCACATGGTGGGGCAGGTTAATAGTCTTTCTGGTACGAAACTCGCGATCTGCTTGCGCCACAGGTATAACGGCAGCAATCTTGGTACCCTGTATGATCACGGCTTGATGCTCAAGCACCACCCCGTATGGTTCAATCGGAATCAGCCAGCGAGCATTGATGCGAATATCGGCTGCGGTGATAGTATCTGCCGTCATTAACCCTGCCTTGCGGTGCCGGCGACGAATGCTATAGAGCATATAAACAGAGCACGAGGCCGCCGGACGATAAAATGTAGCCCGGAAGTATAACCGTTATACTGGCCGTTTTCAGCGTTATGAAAGCGGAGCCAGACGATGAATAATTCCAAAGAATCCCAGTTTTCACCCACGCCTTCTTCTGGCACGCAATCTACTGGCACCGTAGCACTACGGTGGCTTGGTGCTAGCTTAGAATTACTGGATCAACGTTTGCTTCCCGCTCAGGAACAGTGGCTAACGCTGGCGACCGCATCCGGCGTTTCGCAGTGCATTCGCGATATGGTTGTTCGTGGTGCCCCTGCCATTGGTATCAGCGCGGCTTATGGTGTCGCTCTGGCTGCGCGGCAGGCAACAGCGAGCGACTGGCGCGCTCAAATACAAGAGGCTATCCGTGATTTGGCTGCGTCGAGGCCGACAGCCGTTAACTTGTTCTGGGCCTTGCAGCGCATGGAGCGAGTGTTTGTCGGTTGCGGCACACCCAGTGAAGCGCTGGCGCGATTGGAGAATGAAGCGGTTGCCATTCATCAGGAGGATCTTGCGGCAAACCTAACCATGGCGGATTACGCACTTGAAGCGATGGGGTTTTCCGCCGGCGCGGAGGGCGCTGCTCAAGTTTCGGTGCTGACTCACTGCAATACAGGGGCGCTCGCAACCGGTGGCTATGGTACGGCGCTGGGTGTTATTCGTCGGCTGCATGAGAAAAACCTGCTGAAGCAGGTGTATGCAGATGAGACCCGGCCTTGGCTCCAGGGTAGCCGCCTTACTGCTTGGGAGTTGATGCGTGATGGTATTCCGGTAACGCTGAATGCCGATGGCGCTGCAGCAGCCATTCTTGCCGCGGGCGAGGTTCGATGGATTATTGTGGGTGCCGACCGGATTACCGCCAACGGCGATGTGGCGAACAAAATTGGCACTTATAGCCTTGCTGTTTTGGCAAGACACCACAAAGTTGGGTTTATGGTTGTTGCGCCTTCCACCACCGTGGATATGGATTTGCAGTCTGGTGCAGATATTCCTATTGAAGAGCGAGATGGCATTGAGGTTCGTGAGATAAGAGGCATACCGCTGGCACCAGAGGAGGTGTCGGTGTTCAATCCAGTATTTGATGTGACGCCAGCGAGCTTGATTGATGTGATCGTTACAGAAAAAGGTGTAGTGCGAAACCCGGATATAATCGGGATGCGTAACCTATTTGGATAATGGCTTTTTGCCAGTAGCGGTGCTTTTCTCTGTAAACGCACCTTGCTGGCTTGCGAAGCTTTCGCGGAGCTCAGCAACCTGCTTTTCTTGATCCTCTGCAAAGTGCAGCGACATCTCGAAGCTTTGCCGCGTAAAATCTAGAACCTTACGAAAGCCTTCATCCGATAGGGTTCTTGCCGAGTCATGGCGGCGGAAAATGTTGATAAACTCCCGTTCTCGCTCAAACTGTAACGGAACTCTAGCCACACCCCAATCGTTGAGAATCTGCCAAACCTCCGGGTTATAGTTTCGGGTGGTACGCATAATAAAGGGGATAGGGTCATTTCTTGCTATCAGGGCGGTTAAGCGAAGGATCAACTCAAACGATAGTGTGGCTGTGCCGTTCTCGATGGCCTCAAGTACAGACTTATCGCGGAGATCGAGGGCTTCGCTCATTTCTGACAGCGTAAGCCCGGCCACTTCTCGGATATCTTTCAGCGATTGGCCAGCTGCAAGCATGGCGCGGAGCTGATCTTGAGAGTTGATCAGAGCCCGACCTACGCGCAAAGACTTATCGGTGGCGCGCGCTCCGAATCGGAATGCTGAACCTGTAAGGCTGGCAAGACGGTCGATAATGCTGTCTGGCGCTTTTTCCGATGCAGTCGGTTTGCGCAGTACGTCCACCTCTTCTTGCGAGCGCATAGCGTGCAAGGCATCCAGCAGCATGTCCTGTAAAGCTCGAGCTTTGTTCTGATGCTCCTGCTCGTTGGTTACAGGCTTGTCTGACTTTTGGCTCATTACAGCGCGTCCGCCTGAGCTGCGAATTGTTGCGGGGTGAGGATGGAAGCCATGCGTTTATCCAGCTCGAGCATATCCGCCATAATGTCGCCGCCTTCGCGAATAACAAAATCTAGCTCTTCATTTCCAGACCCGAGATCGGCAGCTTGCTGATCTTGCCAGTCTTCGAGTTCATCGAGAGACTCGAAAGGCTCTTCACCCCGCAGTTCTCTGCGAGCATTTGCAATGGTCAGTCTTGTACGTTCGATCTGTTCCTGCTGGACAGTGCGCTCGTCCAGATTAAGGCTTACCGTATCCCTTTGGCGCTGATCTTTGAGGAAATCGATTTCCTTTTGAAGGAGCCTGAAATCCGGGCTCTTGGCAAAACGGTCGTCATGGCGTTGGCGGAGCTCCTCAATAATGCCACTGAAGTCAAAATACCGGGTATGTGGAACCGCATCAATTTGATCCCAAGGCAGGGCGTGATCTAGCGCGTCTTCGCCGATTCGGGTTTTATCAATACGTGTAGGGATCTCGATATCCGGAATCACACCTTTATGCTGGGTTGAACCACCAGATACTCGGTAGAACTTGGATTGGGTAATCTTGAGTTGGCCATGATTGAGGGGACGAACGGCCTGTACGGTACCTTTGCCGAAGGTTTGCGAGCCGACTACCAGACCGCGACCGTAATCCTGAATGGCACCTGCAAATATCTCGGAGGCCGATGCGCTCATACGGTTGGTGAGCACCACCAAAGGCCCGTCGTAGGCAACTGAAGCATCGTCGTCACTGAGAACTTGAACTTCGTTACTCGAGTTGCGAATTTGTACGGTGGGGCCAGTGTCGATAAATAAGCCGACTAGGTCATTGGCCTCGTGCAAAGCACCACCGCCGTTATTGCGCAAATCCATAACTAGCCCATCTACACCATCTTGTTGCAGCTCTCCGATCAATTTTCGCACGTCACGGGTTGTGCTCTTGTAGTTTGGGTCGCCAGCCTGCATAGCCCGGAAGTCAGCGTAGAAGGTGGGAATGGTGATTACTCCAACGGTGTATTTTTCGCTATCGCGGTCAAACTCAATCGTGTCTTTGCTAGCGCTTTGTTCTTCCAGCTTAACCTCATCCCGGTTGATAGAAATGGACTTGGTTAGGGTTTCGTCGGTTGTGCTAGCTGGCACAACTTCAAGTGTAACTACGGAGTTGCGGGGGCCGCGGATAAGATCGACCACTTCATCCAAGCGCCACCCAATCACGTTAACCGGTTGCTCGTCTTCCTGTGCAACCGAGACGATTCTGTCTGCCGGTTTAAGCTGGCCTTGCTTGGAAGCAGGCCCCCCGGGAACCAGACGGACAACTTTTGTATATTCGTTGTCCGCTTGCAGAACCGCGCCTATGCCCTCAAGAGAGAGACTCATATTAATGTTGAAATTTTCAGAGGTTCGCGGTGAAAAATATGAAGTATGCGGGTCCCACATGCCAGCAAATGCATTCATGTAAGCCTGAAACGCATCTTCGCTGCGGGCTTGATAAGCGCGCTTTAGCTGGCCCTCGTACCGTCGTTTAAGCGTATCTTTAATCGCTTCGTCATCGCTGCCGTTGAGGCGTTGAGCCAGTACAGCGTTTTTGATGCGTTTCACCCACAAGGCATCTAGCGCTTTTTTGTCTGGCTCCCACTCAGCTTCAGAGCGGTCAAGCAAAATGCTTTCATTAGCGGTGAAGTCCAGATTTTCGATGCCCTCATCAAGAATGTTCAGCGCGAATTGTAGGCGTTCTATAATACGCTGCTGAATCAGGTTGTAGATATCAAAGCCCGGCTGTAGTTGGCCAGTTTTAAGGGCCGAACCTAGGCGGTTTCTGACTTTGGACAGTACCTCAACATCGCTTCCAGTAAGATAGACCCGCTGCCCATCTAGGTAATCCAGATAAGAGTCAAACACGTCACCTGAAAGTTTGTCACTAATGCCCAAGTCGCGAAAATGGGTGAACTGCAGTTGCCGGGCAATAAGAATGTTGGCTCGCGCCTGATCAATCGTTGGCGCAACCGGCGTATAGACCTCCGGTTCTTCTGCTTTTGCTTGGGCTCCGAAAGGTGCCGACAGAAGCAGGGCGATGGTAAGCGCTTTACATACACCCACCCTGCCAGCTTTGTACGGCACGTGACGAACAGATGATTTTTTCGCGATGGTCATAAAAACATACCTGACGATGCTGGGTACCCGCCAGACAGAACTGGACTCGGTTAACCCGTGGGCTGATAGATTTATTGTAGGCAAGGGCTACACCCGTTGCTATAGGCATGACGTATCGGTTCGTGACAATCTGTCCATAACTTGCCGTTTTCTCGTTAAAAAGAAAACAGATCTGAATGGATTAACAAGCGAAACAGACTAAGAGTTTAAGGGGGACTGTGTGGGAAGGGGAAAAAGAATGTACGGCGGGGAGCTTGGCCCCCCGCCTTTCAGGCACTTCAGGTAAAGGGCTTTTCCTGTTCCGCATGCGCAAGCAGCAGCGCGGGCGGGGTAAAGCGTTCGCCGTAGATGTTTGCGAGCTCCTGAGCCCTTTCAGTAAAGGCTCTCACTCCATACTGGTTAACAAACTGTATCGCTCCACCCGTCCAGGGCGCGTACCCGATACCAAAGATGCTGCCTATGTTGGCGTCTTCAACAGTGCGCAATACGCCTTCCTCTAAGCAACGAACTGTCTCAATGGCTTGAATGAACAAAATCCGATCCTTCAGTTCCTGTAGCTTTACATCGCGAGCTTTCTCATTGTCCACAAAGAGAGTTTCAAGCTCAGGCCACAGGTACTTTTTTCCCTTGGTGGGGTATTCGTAGAAACCGGCGCCGGCAGCTTTGCCTTTGCGCCCGTGCTCAATAACCATTTGGTCGATGATTGCCTCGGCCGGGTGCGGATTCCATGTTCCTCCCGCTGCTTCCACATCCTTTTTACTCTGGCTGCGAACGTGCTGCATTAGTGTCATGCTGACTTCATCGGAGATCGTCAACGGGCCGACGGGCATGCCCGCTAACAAGCCAGCATTCTCTATACTGGAGGGGTGAACACCTTCACCCAGCATAGTGATGCCTTCGTTGACAAAGGTTCCGAACACGCGAGATGTGAAAAAACCTCGGCTATCGTTAACAACTACAGGAATCTTGCCAATCTGCTGAACGTAATCGAATGCCCGAGCCAATGTTTCATCGGAGGTTTTTTCGCCCACAATGATTTCCACCAGCATCATTTTGTCTACAGGTGAGAAAAAGTGCAGCCCGATAAAGTTCTCGGGCTTGGCGGAGGCCTCTGCTAGCTGGGTAATGGGAATGGTTGAAGTATTGGAGGCAAAAATGCCGTTGTTGACCAACTTGGGCTCAGCCTCGGCGGTAACCTTGGCTTTCAGTTCGCTGTCCTCGAATACGGCTTCAATAACCAGATCACAGCCTTCTAAGTCAGCAGTAGAGTCTGTTGCCTTGATACGGCTAAGAATTTCCGCCTTCTTTTCTTCGGTCATGTGGCGGCGGCTAACTTTTTTCGCTAGCAGAGTTTCCGAATAGCTTTTGCCTTTTTCGGCACTTTCGAGTGAAACGTCTTTAAGCACAACCTCGATACCGCGGTTAGCTGTGGAATAGGCAATGCCTGCCCCCATCATTCCGGCGCCAAGTACCCCTACTTTCTTAAAGGTCTCTTTCTCCACGCCTTCAGGGCGGCTTCCACCCGCATTGATATCGTTTAGCTGGAACCAGAAGGTGCCCGTCATATTCTTGGCAACCTGGCCAATAACCAGTTCTGCAAAGTAGCGGGTTTCAATCAGGCTGCCATTATCGAAGTCCACCTGAGCACCTTCAACTGCTGCCGCCATAATGCGTTCGGGCGCTGGGTAACAGCCTTTGGTCTTCTGCTTCAGCATTGCAGGTGCAATTACCAATTTTTGTGCCATCGCAGGATGGTGGGGAGCGCCACCTGGAAGCTTGAAGCCTTTTTTGTCCCATGGCTGTTGGCACTTGGGATTGGCATCGATAAACGCCCGTGCCTTGGCCATCATGTCTTCAGGGGAGTCTGCAATTTCGTCAATGATGCCAGCCTTCAGTGCGGCAGAAGGGCGTAGCTTTTTGCCCTCCATCAGCAGCGGGAACGCCGCCTCCAGGCCAATCATTCTGGGCAAGCGCTGAGTACCCCCGCCACCTGGAAGTAGTCCAAGAGTGACTTCCGGAAGCCCCAACTGAAGGCTGTTGTTGTTCAGGACGATGCGATGGTGGCAGGCTAGGGCGATTTCAAATCCGCCCCCCAATGCCGTGCCGTTGATGGCTGCAACTACCGGCTTGCCGCAGGTTTCTAGTGCCCGCATATGAGCTTTCATGCTATTGACCATGTCCTCAAAGGCTTGGCCATCGTCGCGGGTGACTTTATGAATTTCGTTCAGGTCGCCACCGGCAAAAAATGTTTTTTTGGCCGAGGTAACAATAATGCCGCGAATATTTTCCAGATCGCCCTGAACCTTGCTGACAGTTTCATCAAGAGCTTCACGAAACGCCGTGTTCATTGTGTTTGCGGACTGGCCCGGCATATCGATGGTGAGGGTCAGAATTTGATCTGACCCCAGTTCATAACGGATGGCACTCATAATCGGTTCTCCTATTTGAAAAAGTATGGGGCTCAGACCCGCTCAATGATCGTGGCAATGCCCATGCCGCCGCCGACGCAAAGCGTCGCCAGACCAAAACGCAGTTCCCGGCGCTCCAGTTCATCCAGCAGGGTGCCGAGAATCATTGCGCCGGTGGCGCCGAGGGGGTGGCCCATGGCGATCGCACCGCCGTTAACATTCACTTTTTCATCAGGAATCGAGAGTTCTTTTTGAAAGCGCATTACCACGGAGGCAAAGGCTTCGTTTACTTCAAATAGGTCAACCTGATCTACCGTCATGCCCGCTTTTTCCAATGCCTTTAGCGAGGCAGGCGCAGGGCCGGTGAGCATAATGGTTGGATCCGTGCTCGTAACCGCAGTGGCCACGATGCGAGCGCGGGGCTTAAGGCCCATTGCTTTGCCTTTGGCCTCACTGCCAATCAAAATGCCTGTAGCACCGTCCACCATGCCAGAGGAATTGCCAGCGTGGTGTACGTGGTTAATCGTTTCAACATAGTGATACTTTTCCCGAGCCACGCTGTTAAAGCCCATTTCTCCCATCATCTGGAAAGAAGGCTTGAGGCCCGCAAGGGAGTCAATCGTAGTGTCGCCGCGCACATGCTCATCACGGTCGAGAATGACAACGCCACTTTGATCGGTAACAGGAACAATAGACTTGGCGAAGTAACCGTTCTTCCAAGCGTTAGCGGCTTTTTGCTGGGACTTTACAGCGAATCCGTCAACATCTTCCCGGCTGAACCCTTCAAGCGTGGCAATAAGGTCAGCGCCAATACCCTGAGGCATGAAGCCGGTATGCATGTTGGTATGCGGGTCCATAGCCCAGGCTCCACCATCCGAGCCCATAGGCACGCGGGACATAGACTCGACGCCACCGGCAACAACCAAATCTTCCCAGCCAGAGCGGACTTTCATGGCTGCCAGATTAACGGCCTCAAGGCCGGAAGCGCAGAATCGGTTGAGGGTAACGCCGGCTACTTTTTCATCCCAATCTGCGGCAAGTGCCGCTGTTTTAGCAATGTCGGCACCTTGATCGCCAACGGCGGAGACGCAACCAAGCACTATATCGTCTACCTGAGCAGTGTCCAGGTTATTTCTCTGCTGTAGCGCATTGAGCACAGTCGTCAGTAATGTAATGGGTTTGACGCTGTGAAGTGAGCCGTCTTTTTTACCGCGCCCTCTGGGCGTGCGGACCGCGTCGAAGATATACGCCTCGGTGGTCATTGCTTTTCCTTTGGTGATTGTTGCTTTGTGTTTTATTTATCAGGCTTGTCACCATAGCCCCTTAGCACCATTGTGTGTAATGACGCCGCCTGCCAATCGGATTGACAAAATTGCTCAGTGGGCATGACAGGCTGAGATTCAACTTCTATTGTTTATAGAAGAAGGCGCCGACTTTTGAAGTGCGCCCACTTGGATTCCGGAGGCACAGCTACATGTCTTTTAGAGATGCGGTCGAGAATTTTTACGAACGTTTGGTGATAGACGCAATAGAGGCAACAAGAAAGCCGGAGGATACGCCAGATTATCTGGCGGACGTTATGTGTGTGGCGCTTAACAGGCTGCCGCCACGATACTACAGACACACCGTTGACATGATGTTTTATCTAGCAGACGAGGAGCTCAAGGGCATGAGAGACAAATCCCTGAGCGCTGTAAAAAACGCCAGGGATTTTGTCAGAGAACATCAGCGCGAGTAGAGCGCTGAATGTTTAGCTTGTAATTAGCGCATCCAGCGCCTTATTCAAGCGCTCGGCCAGCGCAGGGTCTGCGACCTTGTCGGGTGCTTTGAGACACCAGCTAGCAACTAGGCTCTCCACACTCTTTAAAGCACTGTAGGCTTTTTCGGAGGAACCCATACCTTCAGCTAGACGCTGAACCTGTATTTCCATACGCCTTTTCTGCTCAGCCTCTGGCGATGGTATGCCTGCAAGAATTTCTGCACGGATGACGATTTCTTGATCGTCAAGTTCGGGCAAGCTTTCGGCGAACTGAGGCCACTTGGCTGGTAGGGTGTCCGGAGCTGCTTCATCTCCAGCGCGTGCCAATACAAGCGTTTGCCACTCTGCAATACCTGCTTTGAGTCTTTGTGCTGCAATCGCCTGATTCAAGCGTTGTTTTTCTTTTTGGATTTTCTCAGTTACTGCTGCAGATGTTTGCATGGCGTCAAGGCTGCGTAATGAGGTTAATGCTTGTTCCAGAGCATGTTCATCCTGACTGGAATCCATGCTCATAGCCTGCTCAAGCATTGCCTCGGCAGCGGTATCGGCTTCCTGTGTCGCGCGTTGTTGTTCTGAGCGCTCGGTATCTCGGCGTGCAAAAATATCGTCACAAGCTTTGCGGAATGCTTGCCATAATTTTCGGTCTTCCCTGTGGCGGGTAATGCCGATTGCCTTCCAGTCTGTTTGCAGGGATTTTGCCTTGCTCATGGCTTCCTGAAGTGGTTCGTGAGAGATTAGCGCTTGCGCTTGTTCAACGATTGCCAACTTCAATGCTTCGTTTTTGCGGCGCTCATCATCAATAGGGGCTTCTAGCTTTTTAAGCAGCTCGTCAAACTGCTTCTGTACCTGCCGATTATCCCTAAACTCCACAGGCCAGGCAGATTTCCACTCTTGACGGGCGGTTTGCAGAATATGCTCAACAGCTTTCCAATCGATGGTGCTCCAGTCCGCTCCGCTAACAAAATGTTCCAGCTCGGCACAAATTGTTTTGCGTTTTTCCAAATTTGCCTGCTTCAAGCCCGACTTTGCCTTAAAGTAGGTTTTGCAGGGCTCATAGGCCTTATCCGACGCTTGTTTGAAGCGTGCCCACATAGTGCGGTCTGACGAGCCACCAAGTTCTCGCCATTCTTTTTGGAGCTCCTTTATGCGCTCGGATTTTGCTTCCGGCTCCATGGACTGTTCTGCCAGATATTCCATCTGCTCACAAAGGGCGATCTGCTTGGGTTCGGTCGCAAATCCTTGCCAGTCCGTCAGTTCTCTTAGTTGACCTGTGAGAAGCTGAACTCGGGCCTGAAAAGTCTTGCTGTTGCGGTGGTCAAGATTTTTTAGATACTGCTGGGCGGTTTTCAGCAGGTGACGGGATTCCTTGAGCTGTTTGGCTTCCAGAGTCTCTTCAAGCTGGTTTAGCGTTGCTTTTAAGTTCTCTGTCGCAGCTTGTTGCTGCTTTTGATCATCATTCTTTTTGACCGGCGCTTTCGGTTTTTTGGCCAGCTTGTACAGAGGCGTCAGTAGATCCGGAGCAGGGAAGCCCTCCGGCCAATTGATTTCTTTGATCATCGTGGAGGCTTGGTCGCGGTCCTCCAGGCTTGCGTCGTCATCAGCAATAGCCGAGAGTGCCTGAAGTGTCTCTTTTGCCTGACTGATGTGGCGCACTGCACTCATATAGTTACGCAACGCCATCATCGATGTTTCATAGGCTTTTTGCTGCTGTCTTTCTACCTGAGTGTCCCGCGTTGCTTCTAACCATCTGTTTTCTTGGGTTTTCTGAAGAGCATCCAGAGATGCCAAAGATGCAAGTGCTTCTGCTGGCTGGCTTCGCAAGTCATCCAGTGTTCGGGCAATCAACGCTAAGGTTTCCTCTCGTTGAAGTTGTTGTTCTCGTTGCTGCTCTTCCGCCGCCTGAGCTGCTTTCAAGTCGGATAAGCGCTCGCGGCAAAGGTGAACCGACTCAAGAAACTCGCTTAGTTGGTCTGGTGTTGCCTCAGGCTCCACTTTTGCCCATTGGCTTAAAAGTGTCTCCAGACGGGCCTCATAAAGCTTGGTGTCGTCACTCTTAGCTTGATCCTTGGCATTGCGGATCAGTGCGGAAAGGGTGGCTGAAACGGCTTCCTTATGAGCCTGCTCATCCCGGATTACCTGTAATTTCTGCCGAACTACTTGGTATACGCTTTTGTCGCGGTTTTTTGCCTGTTTTTGTACCTGCTGCAACAGTTCTGCGTCTTGCAGCAAGCCGGCGGCCTTGAGCCGTGTGTCTGCCGTTAAACCTTCAATGGCGAGGCTCGCCGCAACCTTCTGAGTTGGGCCGGCTTGTAACACCTGCAACTGATCTTCCCTTAATTGGGCGCGCTTATCTTCCACCGGCTCTGTCGGCGGCTGAATGCGAGCCTGTGCCTTGCGATCCGAGGCGGAGGGTTTACGGGATCTGAACAGTTTCTGGAGAAATGCAGCCATGAAGATATCCTTAGGGATTGAAACCAGTCTGCGGTGTCGGGCAAAGTAAGCCAGCACCGGCCATCAGCTCTCTGCAATGCAAGCTCAGAGCGCCGGACACTATTGTCACTACTGTTGGAAATTTGTGTGTCGGCGTTTGGAATCTGCGCCGACAGAGTTAAATCGGGGCTAGTCTAGCGTTTTGTGAGCGTTTGCGGGAAGAGCTGAATGGCAAAACAGGAAAATAGCGAGGATCAAGAATACAAAGCACGCTCGGTGGCCCTTAGACTGCTTGCCCGGCGCGAGCATAGTCGCCAAGAGCTGACACTCAAGCTGAGACAGCGTCAGCTTGATGACTCGGTTATTTCCAGAGTTCTGGATGATTACGAAAATGAGGACTGGTTGAATGACAATCGCTTTGCCGATGTTTATTCACGCCAACGAATTGATTTGGGTTACGGTCCGCTAAAAGTTATTGCAGAGTTACAACAGCGTGGTATTCACTCTTTGCCGGACTGTGTTGGTGGGCTGGATGATGCCGATTGGGTCCGGAACGCACTTTTGTTGAGGGAAAAGAGGTTTGGCTTAACCGATTTGAGTAACGAGTGGGACGAAAAGGCGCGTCAGGCCCGTTTTTTTTCTCGTAGGGGATTCACCCGCAATCAAGTGGAGCGGGTGCTTGAAGTGAGCAAGCCGGACGATCCTGAAGTCTAACTTGGGTTCTAAAGTGTCGGAGGGACCATCCCGAGTTCCGGTGGCAGGCTAGCACGGTGTTCCGCATCTTCCTCTGGACTGTCCATATTGGAGCGTCCATCCGCGCTTTGCTCCAACCCAACGAAGGAAGAGGGTGCAGCAGCTACGCGCTCCGTTGGCTTCATGACTCGAGCGAGTACATCGTAGTAGCGGCGGATATTCTGAACGTAGAGAACGGGCTCGTGGCCGCGGGCGTAGCCATAGCGGGTTTTTTTATACCACTCTTTTTGTGCGAGCAAAGGTAAAAACTCTTTCACATCCATCCACCGGTCCGGATTTTTTCCGGCACTCGTGGTAAGCCTGCGGGCATCCTCCAGATGCCCAAAGCCTACGTTATAAGACGCTAAGGCGAACCAGGTGCGATCAGGCTCTGCGATGCGATCGGGGATTTTTTCGTGCACTATGCGGAAGTACTTTGCGCCGC
Source organism: Marinobacter salexigens (assembly GCF_018860765.1). Taxonomy (GTDB): domain Bacteria; phylum Pseudomonadota; class Gammaproteobacteria; order Pseudomonadales; family Oleiphilaceae; genus Marinobacter; species Marinobacter salexigens_A. The sequence continues at coordinate 9,559 of NZ_JAHKPV010000019.1, read as the reverse complement.
CTTGAATGCTTTCTTCAGCGTCCAGCCGGTTATTGATACCAATGTAGTTTGCCGTGTTCCGTGTGAGCATCATTAGCCCACGGACTCCTGTCGGAGAAACCGCATTGGGTCGCCAGTGCGACTCTTGATAGCCAATGGCAGCAAGTAAGCGCCAGTCCATATTGAAAACGGAAGCATTTTCTCTGAACAGCCCTTCGTATTTCGGAAGGCGGTTTTCCACGTGGTGCATGAACGTGCGCGCACCCACGTAGTTCAGGTGATCCAAGTGCCCGTAAAAGCGTTCAGCAAGCTGGGCGATGGTGCCGTTTTCCCGCATTTTTTCCATAAACGCTTTTGCTGCGTTCACCAGCGAGTCGTCCTGATTGATGGGAAACAGCCATGCCAGTTGCATGGCATCGCCAAGCGCAAAGGCCTGTTTAACCTGAGGGAAAAAAACGTGGTTAAGCTCAAGTTCGTTCGAAGAAACTACAGCGTAGGATAGTTCGCCAGTTTCGAGGCGCGCCAAAATGCCTGCAGCATCCAGTCCGGGGTGCACTTGCCACGAAACACCGGAGGCCGTGTTCGTAATAGCTTGCAGTTGATACTCATGATTGCTGTCGGACACCAAGTGGAGGCGCTCGCCGGCTAGATCTGACAAAGACTCGGGGCGTTCGACATCCCTGTTGTATACAACGATTGATTGGGCTTCAATGCCGGTAGGAAGCGATTTGTATTGATTGTCGAACAAGGGTTGTGCAGACAACCCCGCCATACCGATGTGCGCGAAGTCTCTGGATATTACGGAAAGCACTTCGGTATTGTCATCGGCAACTCTGAGGCGAAGCTTTACACCCAGCTCCTCAGCAAAGAGTTTGGCCAACTCATAGTCGTAACCTGTGGGCCCACCGCGCCCTTCATAATAAATAGAAGGTGCTACCCGGGTGATGACGTGCAGTACGCCCTCATTGCGAATCTCCTGCAGCGTGCTGGGCTGGCTGCACCCATTAAGGCTGAGCAGGATCATTGTTAGCGTGCAGGCGAGGAATGATTTATTTACCGCCGCTGCAATACGTGCAGTTAGGTTTCTTGCCAAGTCCCTGTTCTCCGTTACCGCTGGGTCATCGGGATGCGCACAAGCTTATTGGCAGCATCCGGTGTCTTTTAGCGTGTGGTCTCCATGTCCACAACCTAATGATCCCTGCTGCGGGAAGAGCGGTCAATAAAGTTGATCAAAAACCGTGCAAAATAATGTCAAATGCACATTAGAGGAATAACTTTTCAGGCGCTGTATCCTGGCAAAGCTTTCAAGTATCATATGCGCCTTCTCAGAATGCACCCGGACTTCCCCGTTTCGCGCGATACAGGTTGATATCATGCTTGAACTTCGCGGCGCTCCCGCGCTTTCGCCATTCCGCTCTCATAAACTGTACGCCAGAATTCAGGCCATCGTGCCCGAGGTTGAGCATGTTTATGCTGAATTCATGCACTTCGTAGATCTGGAGGGCACGCTTTCTGATTCCGAGCAGGCCATCCTTGATAGGCTGCTTACATACGGCCCCAGCGTACCGGTTGAAGAGCCGGACGGCGTGCTATTTCTCGTTGTACCTCGCCCGGGAACTTTGTCTCCCTGGTCCAGTAAGGCAACCGATATTGCTCGTAACTGCGGCTTGCGCCAGATCCAGCGTATCGAACGTGGCACGGCTTTTTATATTAAATCGAACAAAAAGCTGGGCTTAGACCAGCGCGAGAAGGTAGCAGCTCTGCTTCACGATCGCATGACTCAAAAAGTCTTCCATGAAATGGGGGGCGCTCAACTATTGTTCAGCCATGAAGAGCCGCGTCCGCTGGAACGTATTTCAGTTTTGGCCGGAGGTCGATCAGCACTGGTGGAGGCAAATAAGCGCCTCGGGCTTGCGCTGGCAGATGACGAAATTGATTATTTGGTGAAATCATTTATTGGTCTTGAGCGAGACCCAACCGACGTTGAGCTTATGATGTTTGCGCAGGCAAACTCCGAGCATTGTCGTCATAAAATATTCAATGCTTCTTGGGACATTGATGGAGAAGGGCAGGAAAAATCCCTCTTTGCCATGATCCGTAACACCTTCGAAATGAACAGCGAAGGCGTACTGTCTGCCTATAAAGATAATGCGTCGGTTATTCAGGGCAGCCGGGGTGGCCGTTTCTACCCCGATCTGGTGACCGGTGTTTATAGCTATAACCAAGAAGACATCCACATTCTTATGAAAGTGGAAACCCATAACCACCCGACAGCTATTGCCCCAGCAGCAGGCTCGGCAACCGGCTCTGGTGGTGAAATTCGTGATGAAGGTGCAACGGGCCGTGGCTCCAAACCGAAAGCCGGGCTTACAGGGTTTACCGTCTCCAATCTTAATTTGCCAGACGATCCCCAACCATGGGAGATCAATTACGGCAAGCCAGACAGAATCGCATCCGCTCTGGATATCATGATTGAAGGCCCTATTGGCGGGGCTGCATTCAATAACGAGTTTGGCCGTCCTAACATAGCGGGCTACTTCCGGACATTCGAAGCAAAAGTGGCAGGTCCTGCAGGCGATGAAGTGCGTGGCTACCACAAACCCATCATGATCGCTGGCGGACTAGGTAATATCCGCGCGGAGCATGTGGAAAAAGGCGAGATACCAGTAGGCGCCAAGCTTATAGTGTTGGGTGGTCCGTCCATGCTTATTGGTCTAGGTGGCAGCGCGGCATCATCCATGGATTCTGGCTCCAGTAATGAGAATCTCGACTTTGCCTCCGTACAGCGTGATAACCCTGAAATGGAGCGCCGCTGCCAGGAAGTGATTGATCGTTGCTGGCAGATGGGCGAGAAAAACCCCTTGTGCTTTATCCATGATGTTGGCGCTGGGGGCCTATCTAACGCTATGCCGGAACTGGTCAAAGACGGCGGTCGCGGTGGAAAGTTCGAACTGCGGGATATTCCTAGCGACGAGCCCGGTATGTCTCCGTTGGAAATTTGGTGCAACGAGTCGCAGGAGCGCTATGTTATGGCGGTGGCTCCTGAGAATCTGGAGCTTTTCGACGCGCTGTGTCGTCGGGAGCGCTGCCCATACGCAGTAATTGGTGAAGCAACGGAAGCCCACCACCTAGAGCTGAGCGACTCTTATTTTAATGACAAGCCGGTTGACCTGCCGATGGATGTGCTGTTCGGTAAGCCGCCTCGTATGCATCGCAGCATTAAGCGAACATCTTTCAGCAAACCGATATTTGACTCTACACAAGTCGACCTGAACGATGCGATACGCAGAGTGTTGAGGTTGCCTTCAGTCGGCTCTAAGAATTTCCTGATAACCATTGGTGACCGTACGATTACCGGGCTGGTTGCTCGAGATCAAATGGTTGGCCCCTGGCAGGTGCCTGTTAGCGATGTAGCGGTTACTGCAAGCTCCTTCGATGTGCTGACTGGCGAAGCTATGGCCATGGGCGAACGTACGCCCATAGCAACCATTGATGCCCCTGCTTCTGGCCGCATGGCGGTAGGTGAGGCTATTACTAATATGGCGGCCGCTGCTATTGGTAAGCTTTCGGATATTCGTTTGTCGGCGAACTGGATGTCAGCTGCTGGCCACCCCGGGGAGGACGAAAACCTTTACGAGACAGTTCGCGCCGTTGGTATGGAATTATGTCCGGAGCTGGGAATCACCATTCCCGTTGGTAAAGACTCCATGTCCATGAAGACGGTTTGGGAAGAGGATAACGGCGAACATAAAAGCGTTACTGCGCCACTTTCTTTGATTGTCAGTGGTTTTGCGCCGGTCACCGATGTTTCGCGCACTTTGACGCCCCAATTGATAAAAGATGGGGGTGAGACCGACCTGATTCTTATTGATCTGGCCGCAGGGCAAAACCGTCTCGGTGGGTCGGCATTGGCTCAAGTCTATCGACATGTCGGGGCGGTGGCGCCCGATCTCGACGATCCAGAAGACATCAAGGCCTTTTTTGCTGTCATTCAGGGGTTGAACACAGACAGCAAGCTTCTCGCCTATCACGACCGTTCTGACGGCGGCTTGTTTGTGACACTTGCAGAGATGTGTTTTGCTGGCCGCACCGGTGTAGATATAAAACTGGACGGATTAGCAGATGACCCCAGCCAGTTTGCCCGCGAGTTGTTCAATGAGGAGCTGGGTGCCGTTATTCAGGTGCGCAGGGAAGACACTGACTTCGTTTTACAGCAGTTTTCTGCAGCCGGTCTGGGCGATCATATTAATGTCATTGGCACATTGAATGATGAAGACCGTTTGCGCCTGACGTTTGAAGGCACAGCGGTTGTTGATAACTCGCGAACAGAACTGCAGCGTCTGTGGTCTGAGACAAGCTACCGAATTCAGTCGATGCGGGATAATGCGGACTGCGCTCTGGAGGAGTTTGATAATCTCTTGGATGCGGATGACCCGGGGCTGCATGTAGAGCTCACGTACAATGTAAACGATGATATAGCTGCGCCTTACATCAACAAAGGTGCTCGACCCAAAGTAGCCGTTTTGCGAGAGCAGGGCGTGAACGGGCAGGTTGAGATGGCCGCAGCATTTGATCGAGCTGGCTTTGAGTCTGTTGATGTTCATATGAGCGACCTTCTCTCGGGGCGCTCGAACTTGGAGGCGTTTAACAGTCTCGTCGCTTGTGGTGGGTTCTCGTATGGAGACGTCTTGGGTGCTGGCGAAGGCTGGGCAAAGTCCATCCTGTTCAACGATCGCGTCCGTGATCAATTTGCGGCGTTCTTTAATCGGCAGGATACCCTCGCGCTCGGTGTTTGCAATGGCTGCCAGATGCTTTCCAATTTGCACGAGCTGATCCCGGGCAGTGAAGCCTGGCCTCGCTTTGTTCGTAACCAGTCCGAACAGTTTGAAGCGCGACTGGCGATGGTTGAAGTGATGCAGTCACCTTCTGCCTTTCTGGACGGGATGGCTGGTTCACGCATGCCAATCGCGGTTGCTCATGGCGAGGGGAGAGTAGAGTTTTCAGGAAGTGCATCCGCTGCAGATCTTGCGGAAAGTGAGCGAGTAGCGCTGCGCTTCGTGGATAACCGGGGCCAGGCAACAATGCGCTATCCATACAATCCCAATGGTTCACAAGATGGTATCGCAGGTGCTACTACCCGGGACGGCCGTATCACAATTATGATGCCCCATCCTGAGCGTGTATTCCGTGCGGTTCAGCACTCGTGGAGGCCCACTGACTGGCAGGAAGATGGCTCCTGGGTTCGCATGTTCCGGAACGCGAGGCGCTGGTTCGGTTAAATAGAGAACGAAGCTTCAAAAAACCGACTTTAGTAAGCCCCGTTAGGGTAACTTTCTGGAGTCGGTTTTTTTGTGTATGGGATTCGGTAGTTTTATAGTTTTTCAAGCTAAAAAAGTCACTATATTGGAAAAATACCGCTTGACTCAGTATCTTTATGCACATTGCGGGCGGTGCTCTGTGCATTCTGTGCGCAATGCGGTGGATAGGGCTGCAGTTTTGAGTGAAAAGTTGTAACGCATTGAAATATATGACTTAAATTAATCGGGTGAAATTGTCACCAATTTAACCTAAGTGCAGTAAATACGGGGTTTATAGCGGTGTTCCCCAAATCTTTCCCCAGAGTTATCCACAGAATCTGTGGGTAAGTGGCTAAGCTATTAATCTGTACAAAAAATATCCTGAGATGGGCCGGTATCATGTACAAAATTTGCTATTTCGTACCTGAAACACACTTGGAGAAAACCAAACAGGCGCTCTTTGAAGCGGGAGCGGGGCGTATTGGGGATTACGATTCTTGTGCGTGGCAATGCTACGGACAGGGTCAGTTCCGCCCACTTCAGGGAAGCAATCCGTATTTGGGATCGAGTGGGGCGCTGGAGACTGTGGGGGAGTTCAAGGTTGAGCTTGTTTGCCGCGATCACTTGATCAAAGAGGCGCTTGCCGCCCTCAAGCAGGCTCATCCTTATGAAGAGCCTGCTTATGAGGTCTATCGTCTTGAGGTGTTATAGATCGTCTTTGGTGCGAGTGGCAGTCATTGGATGCCGAATGTCACTTATGTGAACGCCAAAGGCGTCTTTTTTTAGGTCCTCCAGAAACAGTTCCAGTGTCTTGCGAACGGTCGGGAATGAAATGTCTTCCCATGGAATCTCATCAACAGCAAACAGCTGGCTTTCCAAAGACTCTTCGCCCGCGCCGAAATGCCCGTTTTTGAGGGTCGCCCGATAAAACATGTGAACCTGATTTATATGGGGAACATCAATAATGGAATAGAGTCCATCAATATGGACCTCGGCAAGGGCTTCCTCTAATGTTTCACGCTCTGCTGCTTCTACTGTCGTTTCGGCATTCTCCATATAGCCGGCGGGCAGCGTCCAGTAACCGTAGCGAGGTTCGATTGCCCGGCGGCAAAGCAGAATTTTTCCGTCCCAAACGGGCACGGTGCCTGCGACAATTTTGGGGTTCTGATAATGAATGGTGCTGCAGCTAACGCACACGTAGCGGTATCGGTTGTCGCCCTCAGGGATACTTTGTTTAACCAGATGGCCGCATGTGCTGCAGTACTTCATGTTTTTCCCCGTATACTTAAATTGGTAGAGCGTTCAGTTTAATGATCTTGATCGCCGCTGTCTCACCCAACACCAGATTTGCGCAGGAGTTCTGATTTGCGTGATTTACTTGTTCAGCGCTTAACAGATTATGCACCCCGGAAACTCGATCTGGACTACCCGGAGGCGGGCATACTCGTTCCGATTACAGATGACCCCGATAACCCCGAAATGATATTTACGTTACGCTCTGAAAACTTGAGCACTCATCGAGGGCAGGTTGCCTACCCAGGTGGGAAACGTGATCCGGAAGATTCATCCCTAGCTGCTACAGCGTTACGCGAGACCCATGAAGAAATCGGGCTGCCGCCTGACCAAGTGGAAATTATTGCACCCTTGAGTCAGGTGATGTCACGTTATGGAATTATCGTTTCTCCTTATGTTGGTGTTGTTCCCAAGAGCCACCCTTTAGATCCTAACCCGGACGAGATCGAAAGTGTTTTTCGTGTTCCTCTTTCGTTTTTTCTCGAAGACCGGCGCGAGCGCACAGATGCATTGCACTTTCAAAACCACACCATTCACGTGCCTTGTTACCGCTGGGAGCGCTATCAGATATGGGGGTTGTCGGCAGTGGTTCTGGTCGACTTTTTGAATGCTGTGTACGATACAGGCATAGATTTGCTTGAGCCCCGAACCTAATGAGGAAAACTATAATGCTATATGAGCTCGAAGACCGTGCGCCGGAACTGCACGGCGATGGCCAATTTATTGCCAGCAACGCAACTGTAATCGGCAGCGTTGCCCTTCACGAAAAGAGCAGTATTTGGTTCAACGTGGTGATTCGGGGGGACAATGAGCTGATCACGATTGGTCCGGAGACGAATGTTCAGGATGCCTCTGTTTTGCATACAGACCCGGGAAACCCGTTGACTTTGGGTAGAGGTGTGACTGTTGGCCATAAGGCCATGCTCCATGGGTGTGAAGTTGGGGATTATTCATTGATCGGTATTAACGCCGTTGTTTTGAATGGTGCAAAAATTGGCAAACACTGCCTCATTGGCGCAAACACGCTTGTCCCTGAGGGCATGGTGGTTCCTGACGGCTCGCTAGTAATTGGAGCGCCGGGCAAAGTTAAGCGGGAGCTCACAGAGCAGCAAAGGAAGATGCTCGAACTCAGTGCCGCCCATTACGTACACAATGCAAGCCGCTATGTGAGTGGCCTAAAGCCCAAGAGCGATTGAGTTCAATCTTTATGGAACGGAAAGAGAGGGTCCGCTCGCCTTGTGTGAGCATATGTGCTCTAGATGAGCGCGATATATGTATCGGGTGCCAGCGCACCGGAGATGAAATTTTGCGTTGGACCTCAATGACTAACTGTGAGCGTAAAGCAGTGCTTTTGAAAGTCGCTGAACGGGAGCGGAAAATAAGTCTTTAACTGAACACGAAGATATCTAACCGGATTGATGTGTTCTCTGGAGGATTGGCTTTGAACCATGTTAGTAAGGTAATGCTGGGTACACCGCTAAAAGCAAATGCCTACAGAGTGTTGTTGTGTGGCTCTGGGGAGCTTGGCAAAGAGGTTGCAATCGAGTTGCAAAGGTTTGGGGTGGAAGTAATAGCAGTAGACCGTTATCCGAATGCACCCGCGATGCAGGTAGCTCACCGAAGCCATGTAATCGATATGTTGGATGGCGAAGCGCTACGTAATGTTGTCGATGTTGAAAAGCCTGACCTCATTGTTCCGGAAATCGAAGCGATTGCGACTGCCGAACTACTCAAACTTGAGTGCGAGGGCTACAGCGTAATCCCATCGGCAAGAGCTGCCAATCTCACAATGAATAGAGAAGGCATCCGTCGACTTGCCGCAGAAGAGTTGGGGTTGAATACATCCCCATATCGATTCGTTGATACAAAGGAAGACTTTATAGAGGCGGTATCTGCCATAGGTCTGCCGGTTGTAGTTAAGCCTGTTATGAGTTCATCTGGCAAGGGCCAGAGTACGGTAACTAAAAATAGCCAAATTGATGCTGCTTGGGATTATGCACAAACAGGGGGGCGCGCAGGTAAGGGTCGCATTATCGTTGAAGGTTTTGTGACATTTGATTATGAAATAACCCTGCTTACTGTAAGGCATTCTGGGGGGGTGAGCTTTTGCGACCCCATAGGGCACCGACAGGAGGACGGCGACTATAGGGAATCTTGGCAGCCGCAAACAATGAGCGCTAAGGCACTGGAGCGATCTCAAGAAGTGGCTTTGAAAGTCACCGAAAACCTTGGCGGTTACGGAGTTTATGGAGTGGAACTATTTATTCATGGGGATGAGGTCTACTTCTCGGAGGTATCGCCTAGGCCTCACGACACAGGACTCGTCACATTGGTGTCGCAGGACTTATCAGAGTTTGCTCTCCATGCGCGAGCTATACTTGGCTTGCCTATCCCGTCGATTCGCCAGTACGGGCCCTCTGCTTCAGCAGCAATCCTGTCGGAAGGGGAATCCAAAGAGATATCCTACTCTGGGTTGGATGAGGCGTTGTCTGAAAAGGGTGTACAACTAAGGCTGTTTGGAAAGCCCGAGCTTTCAGGTCGTCGCAGAATGGGGGTCGCTCTGGCTATAGGGTCTACAATTGAGGAAGCAAAAGCCAAAGCGGTGGTTGCCGCTGAAGCGATAGAGGTTAAGTTGTAGATCAATTTTAAAATAATTTCGTGACATGGTTGACACCTCCAGCCAGCTCTGTAGAATGCGCATCTCGCTTGAGGGACACACCGGAACAGCGGAGTGTTTTGAGAGAGTTAACTGTTTGAAAGTATTGAAGAAAAAGCTTTTAAGATTCTTCGAAATAACAGTTGACAGGGTTGGGATTCGATGTAGAATACGCCCCTCGAAATCAAGTATGAAGCAGCCGGTAAGTATCGGTGGTTTTGGAAGGGAAGCTTCTGAAACGACTCGAAAAAAACGGTTGACAAGGCGGCGAGACGATGTAGAATACGCCACCTTGATTGAGCAACGGCTCAAGCGCTCTTTAACAAATTGACCA
>NZ_JAHKPV010000009.1 GCF_018860765.1 Marinobacter salexigens | reverse complement strand
GTAGTGACGAGTTGGAGAATCGTACTCAACGTGGGAGGTCGCGATGGTGATACCACGCGCACGCTCTTCCGGTGCGTTATCGATTTGATCGAATGCACTCGCAGAACCCGTACCCCACACTTCGTGACATACACGAGTCAGAGCAGCGGTCAGAGTCGTTTTACCATGGTCTACGTGACCAATGGTGCCCACGTTCAGGTGTGGCTTGAGACGTTCAAACTTAGACTTAGACATTCGACCAATCCCCCTAATCAACCCAGATAGCAGCGTTGACCGGATAAATAGTGGAGCTCATGACCGGAATTGAACCGGTGACCTCATCCTTACCAAGGATGTGCTCTACCGACTGAGCTACATGAGCATTGCAAATCAAATTGGAGCGGGCAGCGGGAATCGAACCCGCGTCATCAGCTTGGAAGGCTGAGGTAATAGCCACTATACGATGCCCGCGAGCAATTAAGTGGTGGAGGGGGCTGGATTCGAACCAGCGAAGCTTTCGCGTCAGATTTACAGTCTGATCCCTTTGGCCACTCGGGAACCCCTCCGAGTCAGGTGCGATCTTCTGCACCTGTCACAACAAAAAAGTGGAGCTGGCGGACGGAATCGAACCCCCGACCTGCTGATTACAAGTCAGCTGCTCTACCAACTGAGCTACGCCAGCTCACATTCGCTTGTTCAGCGAGGGCGGTATACTACGGATTTTTTTCGGCCGTTGCAACACCTTCACAACGATCGATTTCAATGAAATCAAATTCCGAACCATAATCCGCCTCTAGCGCCTGAGCCATTTCCATAGCGAAATCTGGCTCTGCCTCGAAAGCGAGCGCGTAGCTTATCTGATTTCGGTCGAAGTTGACCAGTACCACGTTAAAATTCTCGTGTTTTTTTTCTTCCAGCACAGATATTGCTGCATCTTGGGACTCAAAGAGCCCCAAAGAAATTGCATTTTTGTTGGGACCTTCAGTAACCAAGTAAGAATCTACCCCTTGATCTTGCATCTCCCGTAGCTGGCGAAGAGCAACATCGGTTGGCTGGGGAGGGATAATCACCCAATGCAAAACGGGCAGCGGCCGATCAACCTCTTGCAACGACAACCTAGAAGCGCGTGTAAGTGCCGGATGGGCTTTGAGGGCCCTAGCGGCATCCAGCGATTGCATCCAGCCCAGCCGGACACATGCGCGCTCGCCCGTCAAGCGACTGGCCGCATCTGCCGCTCCACTTCGAACCTTAAGGCTTGCCACTCGCGGGAGAGTGCCGCTAGCAACGGTGTCAGACCGAGTCGCGGACTTCGATATTGCCCCCAACTGCCAAACGCTAAGATTACAAACAACCAAAACGAGCACCAGCCACTTCATTCTGTAACGACCTGTGCGTCTATCGCAGCCAACCCATCTAACACCAGTGACGGACGGTAAGTTGCTTTCAGACCTAGGCTAAGCAGCCTTTCAGCCCCCCCACCCGTGACCAAAATATCGCGGACACCTGCATTCTTTGAATCACCATGAACCCGACCGATAAGGGCGCTGGACAGCCAGGTCAGACCATGATTAACACATTCACTTGTGCTTTTACCCGGTGAGCTGTCAGAAACATTGCTAGCGTCAAAGCCTATGCGGGCCGCATCCACTTGCAAGCTCCGTCGCATCATATGCAAGCCCGGAACAATAAAACCGCCTAGGTGCTGACCGGAAGACCCCACATAATCGACGGTAATGGCGCTGCCAGCGTCCACCACAATAAAACCTTGCTTACAATCCAGCCAAGCGCCGTACATTGCATGCCATCGATCCGCTCCCATTTGCTGGTAGTTACTATAAGCATTCACAAGCCCATCCCGGCAGGCTTCCGACCAGTAACACCTGATAGGGGCACTTACCCGGTTGGACAGATTTTGCAAAAGGTGCAGCCGTTTTTCCTCAGATGCCACTGTAGATACAGCTACTCTGGAAATAGTTCCAGCGCCAACAGGTAATTCCGGGATAGGGTCAGCGTCTTCGATTCCACCTAACCCCTGCGCTAATACTCCGCCCGCTCCATCTAGTCGCCATTTTAGTCGAGAGTTGCCGGCATCAATCACTAGCCTCATTCCGCCACCCGCAAACTGATTTCTCCAGCACGCACTGGGACAACACTCCCCTCTGGGGTACGAAGTAGATAGTTCCCCGTTGCATCAATACCACAACCCACTCCCTTGATATCTCCGCCCTGCGCCTGAACCATCCGATCACAGTAGATATCACGCTCTTGCCAGGCCGCCCGGAAACCGCTGAAACCGTCGCGAGAAAACACGTCTGCGGCACCGGATACAGCCTCGATCACTGCTGCCGCAAGCTGACTCCTCGACCAGCTTATATCCGGAAACGCCTGCGTTAGGCTACTCCAAGGCTGGTCGACATCGTCAGCACTGGACATATGAACGTTAATCCCAATACCCGCAATCACTTGCACCAAGCCTTCTTGCAACTCCCCCTGCAACTCCACAAGTATGCCACCTAGTTTTCCAGCAGGAAGAAATATGTCATTTGGCCATTTCAAACCAATATTTTTCGCCCCCTGGGTCTCAAGAGCCTCTGCGACAGCCACTCCCAAGACCAAACTAAGCCCATCAAGAACGGCAAACCCTCCGTGAAAGGTTAACCCCATGCTTAGGTAGAGATTCTCTCCGCGAGGGCTACGCCAACTTCGACCTCTCCGGCCTCGCCCGGCCGTCTGAAGATCGGCAATAACTACGGGAAACCTATTATTGCCGCCTTCGGAAATTTGGCGAAAAACCTCAGCATTGGTCGAATCCACCTCATCCAGTACCCGCAAATCGATCCGGCCGGACACGCCGGGATCTAGCTGGCCCACTATCAACGCAGAGTCCAACAAATCAACCCGAGACACTAACTGATAACCTCGCCCCCGAATGGTTGCCACCTCGAACCCCTCATTGCCGATACGCTTTATTTGTTTCCAAATCGCGGTACGGCTCACACCCAGCTGACGGGCAAGGGACTCACCAGAATGAATCTGGCCGTCGCTGAGAAGGGCAATAAGAGCTTTAAGTTTCATCAGAGATTATCCAGCCGGAAGATTTTGTATCGGCGGATTAAACACCAGAAGGGGCTAAAAAACAAAATTGGCGGCCCGACCTAATTCGTCGAGCCACCGAATTCATCAAGGAATAGGTGTTGCGGTGAGGTTTGCTCGTATATTGAAATTCTGCATCTTAACGCCGTAAATAGCAGTCTGGGCGCCACCAGCTTGATGTACAAGATCGACAGTGTTAATAGAAAGCTCTTTAAACTGACTCTGGGCCTTCACAGCAAAACCAAGAGGACGACTATTTACTTCACCCGGCGTAGGATTGCTCACGTAACGGTAGCCCTGCGCTGCCGCAACATCCATAATTTTCTCATCCCCCTTTGAACCGATGACACCTAAAGAATCAGGGCCAGTGGACTTTTTAACGACTTTCGTCTGATACACATCAACGGCTAAGTCCGTGCGAATCCCGAAGGTATTGTCCTCGATACCGTCACCGTCGAAATCGCCTCCGTCACCTGTATAAATATCATTTAATATCAGGCTGGTCCCCGTACCATTGATTGGGTTGTCAGCCCCATCCAACTCCCGGTTTGTCTCCCATGTAAACGCATTCTTTCGGCCATCACCGTCAGCTTTGGCAAGTATCTGTTTCAGGCGGACTGTAACACCTTCTTCTCCTCTGGTTTCCCATATGCCACCGGATGCCTCACATACTATCTGGGTACTACCCGAGCCCCCTGCACAGACATCTCCCGCACCACCCGGGACAATGGTCATGCTGCTTCCGACCTCGTAACTTTGCCGCACAAACCGACCAAAGCTCTTACCCGACGACTTGTCCCCTACTCGCAAGTTGCCAATATCCATGGTGCCCCAGGATTCTCCGGTAACCATAGCTAAACCTTCATCCGTTGCGTCTATTGTCATGTCACGTACATGGCCATCATATTCAAGCTCACTGATCCAAAGGCCTTTCTGACTGATCTCACCGGCTCCTTTATCGTAAGGATCCGCAATGATAGCCGCTTTACCATTCTGGATTCGAACGTCAGAGTTCACCGTGATGCCTTCGCCACTTGCTCCGCCGGCACCAAGGGTTATATGCCCATCGAGCTCAAATTCGTAAGCCGGATAGAAACCAAGCGCGAGTAGCAGCTCAGTACCGCCTTGCAACCGAGCGTCCTCACTGCCGACTTTCAGGCCATTAATTCGATAGCCTGCCTTAACTCCTTCAAAACCGACTCTAAGACCGTCGTAGAACTGGGTGCCACCTCGAACTTCGTTGCGGGTAACATTCACGGTTATGTCACCTCGACCCCATGACTGTAGGCCACTGAATATCACACGATTTCCGTCTTCGGTGAAGCTCAAATCGGCACGGCGCAAGCTCCACTCTGCTGCCAGCCGCAAACCTTGCAGCCCTGCATCTGCATGCCCGCCACCCTGAAGATACACTGCGTTCGTGTATGCACGTCCATTATACGCGTGGTCTTCGAACAGGAAGCTTGCATTCACTTCGCCAATACTACGGCCATCCCTGCCCATCTCAATGGCACCAATATTCAACTCGCCCACAGCAGAACCCAGCGTCAATGCCAATGCTGGCCTACTCTGCCAGTCGGTAGTCACATCAAGCCGCATGTCGTTAACGTTTAGGTAGCCGGTAATGTCCCGAAGTGCCAAAACGTTGCCATCGTCATGATAGAGAAAGGAGGCACTGTGGATGGCTGTTGAGTTGTCGATCCTCAGGCCCTCGCCATCACGACCACCCGCAGTAATATCCGTACTAGACGACAACTCATAGTGGCCACTTAATCCGCCATACGATGCCAGCAGAGCACCGGAACCAACATCACGACTGACTCCGTGATTTGCAGGATTACCACTGTAGCGAATAGCATCGACCTGCCATGTGCCAACAATTCTAGGTGCGTCGAGCTTTAAGGTATCTCCAACCACATCAAGCGTAACGCCTAAAGCCTCAACGTCCATAGTTATGCCGTCGAGAAACACCTCATTGCCGTTGGTTCTATAGCCCAACCGCCCACCAGTCATGGTGTATGCAGAATCAAAGGTATAACCGGCACCCCCGGTGGCACCGCCGGACCTGATATTCAAAAAACCTTCAAGAGAGTGGTCAAAGAAGAGGCCGCCCATGCTAACGCCAGGTGCTCCAGCCAGACGGATATCACCAAATTCGACCCTGCGGTCTTCGACTAGATAGTCGAGGTTAAGGGATGCTTCAGCTCCTATATCCACCTTTATTGTATGATGTGCTTGACCGGTGGGATTTGAAGAAGACCCCACCCGAAACCCTTCAAGATGGACGCCCTTGCCATCATCGTAATAGGATATCCTATCTGCGGTAGCCCCTAGATCCATTTCCAAAGTTATACCGCTTTGCCCGCTAACGGACGCCAACTCCGAATCATCAAGGCTTCTCATGTCAGCGGAGGCTACCGAAAACGCTCCAAGTAGAAAAACTCCCGAATGAAGGGCGAGAATGCAGTTGCGATTCTTGTTTGTCTTCATATTTCGCCTCACCTCTTAGGGATTTCCCGCCGGGAAGACAAGCAGATTACCTTCCATGATGACGCTACCCTGCATCTCTACAGAGAAAATATCCGTTTGCTGAAAGCCGGGGTCAGTTGGCCGGGGAGTATTGCTGGCCGCGATTTTGAAGCGAACATCGTCGAACCTCACAGTATTCGGCAGGCCGAGCTCCAAAACATCCCCATTGAATAGCTCTCCATCGCCTGCGAAACCAGAATCTATGGTTCTCATACCCAGAGTAAGCCCTTCGAACGCAAAACTGCCGCGAAGCTCATCAAGGACCATCCAGCCACCCGTATCCTTTAAGCGATAGGCTAAGCGGGCCCCACACTTCTTTGTTACATCATCACAGCGCCCAAAATAACTGTTTTCTATCGGGCCACCGAGTTCGTTGATGCTGACGTCCCCTGAGAGGTAGATACCGCCTTGCCCGGAGACGTCTGACATAGCATCGTCGCTAATCTGTGTCATCTCGGCGGCAGCTGGCCACGCGAACGCAAACAAGCACAATATAGCCACAGGTTTAACAATTGAGCTGGCAGTCTTCATTGTGCAAGGTCCTTCGTTCGTATACTCAGGTGTTGGATCAACATGCCCTGAACCCGCGCGGAACCGAAATCTTTGCTTCCTACACTAAAATTTCCAATGCTGAAGTTGCTCCTGTACTCGGGATTGGCGTAGTAGGACTCGTAAAAATCCCAAGCTTCAGTGTTGCTGCTACCACGGAGGCCATTTGCGCCGATCTCTCCCGCTGCCGGCTTGCGAATGGCAGCAATATCTATAACAAAGTTACCTCCGCCATCGACATCAAGGAATAAGGGTTGCAGCTGGTTTCCCAGTGCTAACTCCATGACAACATCAGACATGTAAATCCGTGAATCACAGGTACTGCCATCGTGAGCACAAACATCTACAGAGAGCTCAGGCGTGTAAAAATTCAGTTTGAACTGAGCAACCATCTGGTTCCGATCGCCATCTCCCCACAGCCGTAAGTAACTACCATCAATGACAGCACTTTGGGCGTGAATATTGATATTGGCGGAGCGATCGGCCCCTATACCCACATTCATTTGCATGCCAATATCTGCCCGTTCACCGTTATAGTCAGCGGTAGCTGGCCGACTTGAGCAGGTACCGGTTCCTGCTACGGCTCCCGTGCTCAAACAATCGTATCCTTCCGCAGCCGAAACCATTGCAGGAGCAGCGAATTCAAGCACTGCTTTATGGTCTATGCCAATATCATCCCCGTCTACAACATCAATGCGCCAAGGATTAATGAGCCGCCCAAGGTTTACCCCTGTCAGGTTTTCGCCGTAATCACTATTTGCACCCGACACATAAAATCGGTTTACGGTGATATCCACATCCCGTCCATCGGTACTTTTAATGCCAGCAATCCGAAATATCCGGGCTTGGTTGCCAGTCGCATCAGGCTTATCTGTTCCGTGGGAAAACTTAAAATTTTCAAGCACAACGCCAATGGCCGCTCCATCAATTTCCGACATTTCGTTTTCAGACAGCCCCTCAAGCTCTGCCATGGCGCTACCGGCAAGACACAAGCCGAGCGCTGTAGCAGGCACGCATGCAGTTAAACGACCGAACAATCTTTTAACGGGTTTCATCATGGCCACCTAGAACAACCCCCTGCCGCGATCTATGTACTCAGTACGTACACGCTGCGTCCCATTAAGAGCCTCGCTAAGGTTAACTTCAGTTGCGCCGTTCGGAATATTGAAGAACGCGCCTGCCGTAGTTCTAATAAAATCTTCTGGAGTGAAATTCTCTTTTTTCACATCCTTCAGCCAATCAAGGTCTTTTGTTTGGAAGGAGATGAAGGCTCCATCGGCCGGTGCCACGATGCGGCGCTCTCCATTTACTACACCGATTTCTCCAATTGAGAAACTATTGTATATATCCAGATCGAAACAGGAGTCTATGCCAAGAACAAGGCAATCCTGAGCGTACACGTAGATATCACCCCCAGGGCACACAAAGAACGACGTGCAGCCAGGTAGCTCTATTCGGGAACTTGAGCCCGGCGCAATAAAGTTCCTAAGGGCCCAGCGAGTAAAACCGCTCGCACCTTCTAAGACAAACTTCTCACCGTTAGGGATACCAATATACTCGGCGCGGACCGGGTCCAACTCACCAAGATTAGGATCGCCATCGGCCCCATAAACCAGCTCCGCCTTTGTTTGTAGCGGACTACTACCTTCTAGCAATGGCGTGAGCAAAGTGATCAGCCTGTCTGCGACATTGCCGTTGGAATTTGCATTTTTTAGCCCCTCACCTTTATCAATAATATCGATGTTAACGTTTCCAGACAGGGTTTCGATCTTACCGGAGAGCACGCCCATAGCCTCTCCGAAACCTAGCCGAAAGCCGACTATTTCTTCGGCGGCTTGATCGTATGCGAATTCAAAAAAGGGATTGTCTATCATGAAGGGAACAATCTCCCCCTCCGCATAAGCGCTGCCATCTGGCTTACGCTGCTTGGGAGCTTTGGGATTGGCATCGTAATATGCCTGATTGTTGATATAGCCTAGAGCAAAATCTTCGATGTAAACGTCAGAGGTTCCGGGTTTCTCTCCGTCACGTTCGTAACGGCCCACTTCAAGCACATCAACATTGGTTTGGATTTCGATATCCATACCGAGGTTTACTCGTGTATAAGCTGTCGCATCGCTAGTATCCGGGTGATATTGTCGATCGACGGATACGAATGCCTGCCCCGTCACCTCAGACATTTGTTGATCAGATATTGGGCTAAGTTCGGCGCTCAAGGCCGTAGAAAGGGATGAAAGGAAAACCACTGCAATTAGTCTACTCATCGCTACATCTCACAACTACCGCATTATTGTTATGACAGCATACTAACGGTGATTGATGCGTCCTTTGGTACCGGCCTATTTCTATTGCGCTTTGCAAGTTCTTTCCAAGAAGCGTATCAATTATTTACACTTCTAAATGTGCGGCGGTTCAAAACTCAGGCATAAAAAAACCCCCACCGGCTATCCGGAGGGGGTTTTTAGTATTAAGAGTCTGACGATGACCTACTCTCACATGGGCAAGTGCCACACTACCATCGGCGCAGGCTTGTTTCACTTCTGAGTTCGAGATGGGATCAGGTGGTTCCAAGCCGCTATGGTCGTCAGACAAAACGGTTGATCACTGGGGGATGAGATAGAGAGTTGTGATGTTGATTTTTTCGTTGTTGCGT
>NZ_JAHKPV010000014.1 GCF_018860765.1 Marinobacter salexigens | reverse complement strand
GATCACTCAAGCTCCTAACGCCCGGCTTTGCGGCGTGCCGGAGCGCCAGCGCAGGCGCGTCCGACAACAGCCACTGGTTAAGCTGCTTCGAAGTCCAGACGGTGAATACCATCCAGGTTGACCGTGCCGCGAGCCACCCATAGGTCATACATATCTTGCATCACCAACCAGCTCTCAGGAGTACGCCCGAGAACCTTGGACAACCGCAGAGACATTTCAGGGCTAATGCCACTATCCCCTTTGAGCAGCCGAGACAAAGTAGAAGGTGAAACGCCCAGACTGGAAGCAAGCTGACGAGAGCTGATACCGAAAGGCTCCAGGTACACCTCGCGAATGAATTCACCGGGATGCGGCGGATTATGCATAGTCATTAGTGATAATCCTCATAATCAAGAATGTAGGCGTTGCCGTCCTGAAATTCGAACGTCATGCGCCAATTTCCGTTAACCCGAATCGACCACCGATCTTTGTCTTTACCTTTCAATGGATGAAGCCGAAAACCAGGGATGTCGATGTCTTCCACCGAAGTGGCAGTATCCAGAGCAGCCAGCTGCATGCGCAGTTTCTTGGCGTGATCTGGCTGTATGCCGGACGTGCTGCCGGTCGAGTAGAACCGTTTCAGTCCTTTGTGACGGAATGATTTAATCATGAGGGAATTATAGCATGTTGCGCACCATGCAACAATAGAGCTTAACGCTTGCAGCATGCGCGCACACGGAATGGAGCCGAAGGCGCAATGTAGTGGGCGTCGCCGTGCCTGCACTGGTTATGTGCTTTAACCATTGTGACTGAAAACCACCAGTTTTTTGTCGGGTATCACCATCAGGACGGCCTCATCCTTGAACGAATAGTACGAACCACCGGTTCGTCCGCTCTCTACTATGTCGTCATGCAAAGAGCCACCGATACTCCCGCCGCAAAGCAGTTCATATGACCAATTTTCCGACCTAGTCCAGTCATCTCTTGGAGTTTCCATCCACTCGCCATATGTATAGTACCGGTCAGAATGACCTCGAGCCTGGCCTGATTCCTCGAAAAACTTAACACCTTGCTCTTTGATGGCTTCTGCTGTTTTACCGCCCAATTTGTAGACAGCCGTACCACAACCTTCCCTAAGCCCAGAATCCGAGGTGATAGATATGCGGTAACTGAGACCAATATTTTCTGGAATAGCTTTTCTATACCAGTAATCCTCGAGTAGGTACCAAGCTCCGATTAGAGCAACGACAATTGCTCCGGTAACCTTTAAAGCTTTCATGATTCTGCGAGCTTTCCTTGCACATAACGCCCGCAGCACGGGCAAAATTGTAGCGCAGCGGAAATTTTGTCCCTGTGCCTGCGATTGTTAGGAGTCATCTTCACTGGCGATGGCTCTCGTCAGCTGAATTGACACCACACTACTAGCCGATACCTGTATAGCTTCTACATAACCAAACCCATGAAAGGTTTTCCCTAAAATACGGGCAAGATAATGCTGCGCTGTACTCCACTCCGCGATTTCTACAGGGACAATATTCTGAGACTCCGCGACAAGTTTAGCTCCTTGTTGTAATGGCAACGGAGTGACAATAATAGCCCCGGCACCTCCAGTATCAAGAATTCGAAAAGCTAAACCCCCGAGAGATTCTTGGTTCAGTCGTTTAGCGGTGTATCGTCGGCACTCCAAGATAAGAAATCCACCCTCATCCAGACATGTTGCCGTTCCTTCGACATGCCATTTAGTGCCAGAGCTCCCAGGCAGCACAGCCTCACCGTCAACCGAAATAATTCCTAGCTCCGACGCGAAATGCTGCAGTATTTCTCTTGAAGCAGATTCGTAACGCTTCCAGTCGGGTTGAGACATAAACGTGGCTCCTAACGCTGAAATAAGC
>NZ_JAHKPV010000010.1 GCF_018860765.1 Marinobacter salexigens | reverse complement strand
TGGTGGGTCTGGGTGGACTTGAACCACCGACCTCACCCTTATCAGGGGTGCGCTCTAACCACCTGAGCTACAGACCCGGTTTTGCCCATCCGAAGATAAGCCAAGTCGGGCCTGCAAAGACCCTTGCTCTCTTTATCAATCAACCAAGTAATTCGTGTGGACTCTGACCGAAGCTTCAACTTCGTTTAAGGAGGTGATCCAGCCCCAGGTTCCCCTAGGGCTACCTTGTTACGACTTCACCCCAGTCATGAACCACACCGTGGTAATCGTCCTCCCGAAGGTTAGACTAACTACTTCTGGTGCAATCCACTCCCATGGTGTGACGGGCGGTGTGTACAAGGCCCGGGAACGTATTCACCGTGACATTCTGATTCACGATTACTAGCGATTCCGACTTCACGGAGTCGAGTTGCAGACTCCGATCCGGACTACGATACGTTTTGTGAGATTAGCTCCCCCTCGCGGGTTTGCAACCCTCTGTACGTACCATTGTAGCACGTGTGTAGCCCTGGCCGTAAGGGCCATGATGACCTGACGTCATCCCCACCTTCCTCCGGTTTGTCACCGGCAGTCTCCCTAGAGTTCTCAGCATTACCTGCTAGCAACTAGGGATAGGGGTTGCGCTCGTTACGGGACTTAACCCAACATCTCACGACACGAGCTGACGACGGCCATGCAGCACCTGTGTCAGAGTTCCCGAAGGCACCAATCCATCTCTGGAAAGTTCTCTGCATGTCAAGGCCAGGTAAGGTTCTTCGCGTTGCGTCGAATTAAACCACATGCTCCACCGCTTGTGCGGGCCCCCGTCAATTCATTTGAGTTTTAACCTTGCGGCCGTACTCCCCAGGCGGTCAACTTAGTGCGTTAGCTGCGCCACTAAGGATTCAAGATCCCCAACGGCTAGTTGACATCGTTTACGGCGTGGACTACCAGGGTATCTAATCCTGTTTGCTCCCCACGCTTTCGCACCTCAGTGTCAGTGTTGGTCCAGGTAGCCGCCTTCGCCACTGGTGTTCCTTCCTATATCTACGCATTTCACCGCTACACAGGAAATTCCACTACCCTCTACCACACTCTAGCCGAGCAGTTCGAAATGCCGTTCCCAGGTTAAGCCCGGGGCTTTCACATCTCGCTTACTCAACCACCTACGCGCGCTTTACGCCCAGTAATTCCGATTAACGCTTGCACCCTCCGTATTACCGCGGCTGCTGGCACGGAGTTAGCCGGTGCTTCTTCTGTGAGTGACGTCAATCCTCCAGAGTATTAATCTGAAAGCCTTCCTCCTCACTGAAAGTGCTTTACAACCCGAAAGCCTTCTTCACACACGCGGCATGGCTGGATCAGGCTTGCGCCCATTGTCCAATATTCCCCACTGCTGCCTCCCGTAGGAGTTCGGGCCGTGTCTCAGTCCCGATGTGGCTGATCATCCTCTCAGACCAGCTACGGATCGTCGCCTTGGTGGGCCTTTACCCCACCAACTAGCTAATCCGACTTAGGCTCATCCAATAGCGCAAGGTCCGAAGATCCCCTGCTTTCCCCAAAAGGGCGTATGCGGTATTAATCCGAGTTTCCCCGGGCTATCCCCCACTACTGGGCAGATTCCTAAGCATTACTCACCCGTCCGCCGCTCGACGCCTGATAGCAAGCTATCTTCGTTTCCGCTCGACTTGCATGTGTTAAGCCTGCCGCCAGCGTTCAATCTGAGCCATGATCAAACTCTTCAGTTTAAATCATACAAGAATCCGAAGATTCTTAATTCTTGCTCAAGACAAAACTCAATTTTCGACGAGTC
>NZ_JAHKPV010000013.1 GCF_018860765.1 Marinobacter salexigens | reverse complement strand
CGTAAGCGCTCCACGAACTACACCGGGATGGTTTCGCCCTGATTCCAAGGCAACAATCGGTCGAGTTCATCGTCGGTCGTCAATGATGGCAGTTTGGTGAGCACTTCTACTATATAAGGATAGGGCTCAATGCCATTGACTCGGGCCGTTTCGATCAGGCTGTAGAGTCTGGCGCTGGCATGCGCACCTTTTGGTGTCTGGCTGAAGAGCCAGTTTTTTCGACCAATGACGAACGGGCGTATGGCATTTTCCGCCGGGTTGTTATCCAGCGGGATCCGACCATCCGTCAGGAAGACGGTTAGCTTGGGCCACTGTCGGTTCAGGTAGATCAGCGCTTTGCCAATGGCCGTTTTCGGCGGCACTTGATTCAAGGATTTCGTTAGCCAGGCTTCCAGTTTTTCGATGAGTGCACGACTTTGAGTGTCTCGCAAGGACAGCCTTTCCTCCGCGCTCATCGTTTTGGCCCTTTGCTCTACGGCATACAGGCTGCGGATCAGACTCAAGGCCTGATCGGCACGGCCGACCTTGCCTTTAGGTTGTACCTTCTGGGCCTCCACGAACTTGCGGCGGGCATGCGCCCAGCAACCCACATGGGTAAGCTGATTGATCCGAACCACTTGGGCGTACCCTTCATAACCATCGGTCACCAGAATGCCCTGATAGTTTTCCAACAGTCGCGTTGGCACCTGACCGGAACGGCTGGCGTCGTAATCATAGAGCACTACTTGCTGCCCGGGCGGCCCACCTCGTTGTACCCACATGTACGAAGGACTGCTGGCCTTGCGATCCGGTTCGGTATTCACTTGCAGCGTAGTTTCATCCATGTGGATAACAGCACTGGCGTGCAGATGCTGTCGGCTTCGTTCAATGAGGGGCTCGATCAATTCACTGGTCTGGATCATCCAGCGAGCCAAGGTATTTCTGGGCAGATCAATGCCCAACCGCTTGAACGCCCGTTCCTGCCGGTAAAGCGGCAAGGCGTCCACGTATTTGGCGATGACAGAATAAGCCAAGAGGTTGGGGCTGGCATTGCTCTTGGGTAAGGGTTGCGGCGGCATGGGTGCGGTGACGACACCGTCTTCGCAGGTCTTGCAGGCATACTTGCGTCGGATATGCCGGATCACTTGGATCTTGGCGGGAATGATGTCGAGCTGCTCGCTGATCTCTTCACCGATGCAGACCAATTCGGTTCCGTCGTTATGGCAATGCTTCTGACCGTCCGTCACGTCGTGGACGATCTCCACCCGCGGCAGCTCCACTGGCAGCGCCAGACGGCCACCGCGAGTGCGGGACTTGGCAGAGTCTGGCTTGGTCGGTGTGTCCGCGACGTCTTCTGGAACGTCGTCACTGTCTGACGCCGGTTCGCTCTCTACCAGTGCTTCGGCTTCGTTGAAGAACAAGTCTTCTTGAGGGATGTTGTACTTCTCGGTGGAAGGCCCAAAGCGGTTTTCAATCAGTAGGCGCAGTTGTTCGAACAGTTCCCGCTTGGCGGCTTCCAGAGATTGAGCCTTGCGTTCCAGAGACTCATTCTCGCGTTCCAGTGACCGGCTTTGTTTTTTTAGGCGAGTAATATCCGCCGCTTGAACACGGAGCTTTTGCTCCAGTTCAGCAATGATTTTCTGTGAGTCGGAAGCGGCGCTTGGCATGAGGCTATTGTATCAAAACGCCTACAAATCAGCACCTTGAAATCACCCAGCGGCGTCAAAAAATAAGGATTTATGAGGCTGCATTCGAGCAATGTCGTAACCGTCCAGAAGCCAGTTCAGTTGTTGGCCTGACAGGGTCATAACGTCGTCACCCACTGTGTCGGGCCACTTGAATCGTTCCCGTTCCAGACGCTTATACCAGAGTACAAAGCCATTCCGCTCCCAAGCCAGAATCTTGACCTTGTCGCGTTGGCGATTACAGAATACGAAGACCGCTTCATCGAAGGGATTCAGTTCCATCGCTTCCTGAACCAGCAGCGATAGCCCGTCGATGGATTTACGCATGTCGACCGGCTCCCGGCATAGGTACACCGACATCGTCAGTTCTGGACGCATCATGGGACCACCGCCACACTGACAAAGCGATTGGGGCGGTGCATGTCGGGAACAACAATCTTCTGGATCATCAGTCGCTGCCGCCAGACCATCAGATCAGCGAAGCTCAATCCTTGTTCATGAGCATAACGACTCAGTGACTGGCCCAATGAAAACGCGTGGTGCAGGTGCCCCAGCCAAAATGCCTGAGTGGATGTGAGTTGGTGATTCATCATCAGCCTCCTTATTGAGAGGCTTTGATTCTGGCGAATTCCGGTCAGGCGGTTAAGATGGGGTTCGTGGAGCGCTTACG
>NZ_JAHKPV010000004.1 GCF_018860765.1 Marinobacter salexigens | reverse complement strand
CGCCGGTTACCATCAGCGTTATGTGTAGGAGCAAGGAAGCATGAATCCATTCATTTTGTTTACGCTTTCCGGGCCTTTGGCCGGTGCTATAGGCTGGTTCTCGGACATATTCTGGCTGTTCTGGATTGGTGTGGCTTTGGCTGTTGTGAACTTGGTCATGAACCTTGCCTCAGGGGTTATGAAGCTTCCAGTTCTCCCCTTAGCCTTCATCTTGATTAGCGCTGTAATTCTTTCCCCGTGGCATCTGGGTGCGGGGGTTGGCCTACTTATTTGGACGACTGTAGAAAGCGTAGGTGAGCTAATGAGTAAAAACACAGCCGATGCATCCTGAAACATCACATAACCAGTGCAGGCACGGCGACGCCCATTACATTGCGCCTTTGGCTCCATTCCATGGGCGCGCATGCTGCAAGCGTTAGGGGTCATGACTGTAGAGGGTAATGGTAGCCTTAGCGTCAAAAAGGGTACGCCGCAGTTAAGCAAAACGGCATGAGTTAACCCTCGTCAAAGCAAAAGTTAAACTCCGTGCTATTTTGTAAATATCCGCTTAGGTTGTGGGGCATCCCACATTAAGGATTGAGTTGTAAGTTTAAATTTCTTCGCTCAGTTCTTCGTGCAAAATGGATAAAGCGGAATATAGTTTAAAGCGTATTAGTGGAATACGAGCCTTCGGAGAGAGTATTAATGTCCGAAGTTAAATAAATAACGGGTTGGGGGAATGAGCGACTTCGGAATAACATAGTAAAATCCGAAGTGAATTAAACCCCTAACCAGTAGCAGCAAGGGACAACAACAAAAGCGGCCAAAGAGCCGGCCACTGTCATTGTTGCCCCTGTGCAAAGCGTTATGCATCAAGGAGGAAGCTGTGAAAGAGACCGGGAAAATCAACTATGTTGAGATACCATCTAGAGACCTTGAGGTCACAAAAAGATTCTTTGGTGATGCATTTGGGTGGTCGTTTGTAGACTACGGTCCTGAGTATATAGCGATCGAGAACGCGGGATTGGATGGCGGGTTCTTCAAGTCAGACAAGGTCGCCACAACCGACAATGGAAGTGTTTTGGTTGTCCTTTTCAGCACCAATTTGGAAGCAAGTCTCGAGACAGTAGAGTTGTCTGGCGGAAAGATCGTCAAAGATATTTTCTCTTTCCCGGGTGGCCGACGCTTTCATTTTACTGATCCTAATGGCAATGAATATGCCGTCTGGTCAGAGCCCAATGCATAACAAGCCACGGAAGACGGACGCGTGAGACGCGCCGCTTCGTTCAGCGTTAGGGATAAACACAGGCTAGGAGTACTTTGTGGCAAGGAAATTTAATTTTGATCTTTTTCGGCTAAACATTGTGGATCTAATTGATCTGTTTATGCCTGATCAGTCCTCTCTCATTAGAAGTGATGAGGATATTGTCAAGTTACTTGAAATTGCTTGCTCTTCTGAGTTTGATAAAGAACAAGAAACATATACTGCAAAGTTCAAATGGAGTTTAAGATACTTTAGCGACTACAAAGACTTAATCCCTGATAGGAGAATGCTATCAGCTGTTCTTGCGCGATCTATTTTGGAAAAAGACGGACTTATTGTTACTGATGATGGGATATCAGAAGGTTCTTCTGCATCGAATCCACCGCTAGCTTCTACAATGATAGTGTTTTTTGATTTAAAAAGACACTTGGTGGCAGTTGAGCATTCCGGGGAGTTATCACAAGTATCTTGGAAAGATCACATCGAGAAAATATTTGACGACGTTTCGCTATCGCTAGGAAAAGCATCTACCATAAAACTTGAGCCTGTTCCAGAGAAACATGAAATAATTGGACTTTTCAAAAGTTTCGACAGAATAACAAGAATTAAGGCAACTTTGCGGATACCCAATCCAGAGCTGACTCGCTATACGCAAAACCTCTTCGACGATTTAAAAGCGAGCAATGTTCGGGAGTACACTCAGGATATGAAAAATCCAGGAGGGCTTTCTAAAGAAGAGAATGCTCGCCCATTTGCTACCGCAGTCTTGGCGCAGCAAGGTTATAAAACTGGCGATGTGCAGATGGAGGGGTATCGTAACGATGATTTTGAGAAGGTTATATCAGGGTCTAATGCTTCAAGAGGAGCTATCAACTCCTTAAAGCAGTTTGTGAGAGGCTTGAACGCTAATGCGAAGGCAAAGGAAACGAAAAAAGCGCTTTTCGAAATTGCAAAAGAAATAGACAGAATACATCCACTAGACCCCCAAGCCGATAATGAATAAGTCATTTTTGATAGCTTGGAGTTATGCATCTGAAGCCTTGCTTGCGACATTGGCTTTAGGGTTTCTTCTGTTGTTTTACGATGCCGCACAAATTGCTAACTTCTTAAAACCGGTGGCTAAGGACATCGCGGCATATTTTTCCAGTGTTATGTTTGCTGCTTCGGTTGCGTTTCTCTGGACATTCTATTCAAAGTCGGATACTCCGTTTTCGAAATGGCTCTATGAAAAGGGGGCTTTTACAGTCTATTTAACAGCATATATCGTTGCCGTCGCCATATACGCCTTGCTCTTCATACTTCTACTAGTCGCATCAAAGTCTAGTAATGTCTTTTTTTTGGTATTTACGGTGTGGGTGTTGTTAATTGGCATAGTAAACGTATATACGTTTGTTAGGAATGTAGTAGGCCAGCTTTTATTAAATATGGAGTTTAACCGTAAACATGATAAATAACCCTAACAATCACAGGCACGGCGACGGCTACTCCATGGTGGCTTTGCCACCATTCCGCAGCCGCGCATGCTGTTGGCGTTATATTTTCTAGGGAGAGGTCATGGGCGTGTTCAGCCTTTACAGAGGACGTAAAGTCGCCAAGTTGGCGGGGATTGAAGCTTTACGAAAGGGACCGCTCAAGCAGCGAATCGATATTGTGCAATTAGCACTTGATAATGGAGAGAGCGGCGTTGGTTTAAAGGTCGTTGCCAAGGGCCTGCTTTCCTACCAAGCGCTCCCGGTCTCGCTGAATAAAGAGCAGGCTAGAGAACTTGCCCATCAGATTCTTCAGGCTGTGGATGATGATTAAATATAACCAGTCATTCCAGTTCGTTCCGGCCCTGAAGGGCCTCCACCGGACGCCCTTTTCTCCGCTTCGCTGCGTAAAGGTCGCCGCTGAATATTGGCGTTAAATTCAAGGGAGCCTATGCAAGACAGTGGTTCGGGATTCGTCAGCACGCTGGAGTCGCTTGCTCAAGCTTTTGTTGTTGTTTCAGTGTTGTGGATACTTTTTCTGATTGTGGCTTGGCCCTTCATTACAGTATCTAGGTTTGTTTTTTACGTAGCTTCCCTCGGAGCTATCAAACCGACCTATCGACAATCCCTAGAGCACCAGGGGATCGTTGGTTTGGCGTTTATCATTTTTGTGCCGCTTCTCTTCTACCTGCACATTGTTTACGGGGCAAGGCTCTATGGCAATCAGTCAGAGTGAATTTAACCAGTCAATTAAGTTCGTTCCGGCCTGCGGCCTCCACCGGACGCCCTAGTCGGGCGCCGCTTATCATCGGCGTTACGAGTACTAGGGAGTAAACAAATGATTCGCGATTATCGGGAAGCCGATATTGATCAAATCTTGGCAATCTGGCTATCTGCATCGATTAAAGCCCATGATTTCATCGAATCTGCATTTTGGAAGACGAAGATTAGCGAGATGCGTGATGTATACATCCCGGCATCGGAGACGCTTGTGTATGAAGCCCAGGGAGAAGTTGCAGGGTTCTATAGCCTCTATGAGAGTAATCTCGCTGCGATCTTTGTTACACCAAAATCACAGGGCCAAGGGTTGGGCTCAGTCCTGATTGATGATGCGAAGAACCGGCGAGAGAAGTTGCAGCTCACTGTTTACAAAGAAAATACTCCTAGCATCAAGTTCTATGAGAAACACGGATTCACTGTACTTGGAGAGCAAATCGATGAGCATACCGGGCACCCTGAGCTCATCATGGAGTATCACTCGTAACAAGGCGCAGCAGTATGCGGCCGTTGGCCGCCGGACGCTCGTAAACTCACGCCGCTGTGCTTGGCGTTATAAGCCAAGGCCTCCGTAGTTTTTTGATGGCTGGGTGCATGGGCCTTGGCGGCAAATCGGGTGGTCGTTTCTGGTTTCGCGTCGTGGCCAAGGCCAGCCAAATCGTTGTGTATTCTGGAAGCCAGCTTTGGCTTCTTTCGGGTTATCGGCAGTGTGCCCAGGTTGTGGGGCAATTCGTCGCAAATCCTGATCGGGGCGGGTAGCTTGGTGGTTTGAATCGGTGGCGGATCGCGAGTAGGTGCGGGGTTTCTTTGGTGTTCGCATGCCAGCTGCGGGTTGGATCGAAAACCATCGGGTGAATCGGCTTTTAACTAGTCGCTGTAGTACGCGGCCGATGGCCGCCGGACGCCCTTTACATTGCGGCTTCGCCTCCATTACAAGGGCGCCGCTAAGCTAAGCGTTAATCAACCAAACGGAGGAAGGTTTGGCAATTTCAGACCCGGACACCAAAATGCTATGGGGAAGAGCCGCAGGCATCTGCTCTAATCCCACTTGCAAAGCTGACTTAACCAGCTTGGTTGAGCAGGGAAACTACAATGTGGGAGAAATGGCTCACATTATCGCCAAGAGTGCAAAAGGCCCGAGAGGAGCGGGTGCGGGCGGGAGTGACTCTTATGACAATCTGATTTTGCTTTGCCCCACTTGTCATCGCCACATTGATAAATCACCAGATGGAACGTACACGGTCGAGCAACTTCATGCTTGGAAAAAGCAGCATGAAGACACGATCAGAGCTCAAGCTTCTGAGCTCCGATTCTCTGATCGTAATGAGCTTGTAGAAGCGGTTTCAAGGCTATTAATTGAGAATCGCAGTATCTGGATGGAATACGGTCCGGAATCCATCCCGGCCCAGAATGATCTTGGCTCGAATGCTCATAGAATTTGGAACTTACGAAAATTAGACACTGTGATTCCAAATAACAATAAAATCATCAACATAATTGAAAATAACTCTAGCCTGATAGACGCCGCTGACTACCAAGAATTTATAAACTTCAAAAATCATGCTAAATCTTTTGAGCAGAATCAATATACTAGGTTGGATCACTACGTAACATTCCCTCAAAGTTTTGCAAAGGCTTTTGGTTTATGAACAACGGAAGTAATAACTGGAACGTGCCCTACAGCCAGATTACCTGGTTTTCAAGTTTGCTCGATTCGCATGGTAATGTTGAAGATTTCGAGCGAAGCCAAGATATTGTTTTTGACGTCAAACGGAAAAACCAAAAAGATTCGATTAGGATAGTTTGTCTAAATAAATATACCATGGGCCAGACTATGGTTTCGCGAGTTTTAAATGAATTTGAAGGAGTGAATATCATTTACATAGGCGGAAATTGGAACGGCTATACATCGGAAGCGAAGGAATTTTGCGTTGATTCAAATATAGGTATTTACGTTTCAGGTGAGATTAGTGGCGCACTTTGGAAAAATGAATTTTGGTCATATTATAAAAAAGATGAAGACGGAAATAGAGTCATGTTTATCCGGGAAGAGTAACTTACTGGCAGTGTATGGATTCGGCTCCTTTTTTCGAGGAAGTAACTCGTATTCCGATATAGATCTATTGGTCGTCTGCCGAGATAACTCTGATGATGCTCTGGAACTCTATTATCATGTACTACGTAACCTTCACTTCAAAGAAATTTCCACAGACGTTCCGATTGATATTACGTTTTTATCACTTTCAGAATTTGAGTCCCAGCCGTTGAGAGATATGGCTGAGTTGGTGCCTTTATGGCGCCATCAATGATTAACAAGTGGCTGTTGTCGGACGCACCTACGCTGGCGCTTCGGTGCGCCGCAAAGCCAAGCGTTATAAGCCAAGGCTCTAGTGATTTTTTGGTGGTTGGGTGCATGGGCCTTGGCGGAAAATCTGGAGTAAATATTTAAACTTTCGGTAACGGCCAAGGCCATCGAACTCCGCATCCAATTTGGTAGCCGGCATTGGTTTTTACGGGTTATCGGCAACGTGCCCAGGTTGTGGGGCTGTTCGCCGAAAGTTCTGAGTAGGCCGGGTAAGTTGGTGGTTTGTATCGGTGCCGGACCGCGAGCCAGTGCTTGGTTTTTTTGGAGTACGCATGGACGTTTTGGTGTGGACCGGAAACCATCGGGTGACCGGCTTCTAACCAATGCATTAAATACGTTCCGGGCCGATGGCCCTCCACCGGACGCCCTAGTCGGGCGCCGTTTATGCAGGCGTTAAGTGTATCCAATGGATGATCGAGCATTTTCAAAGCTTACTGAATTCCTCCAGCAGGTCCCGGCAATCGATGGATCAATAGGGTACAGGTCTGAGGATGATGGCCGATGGTGGGTAAAGTTCACTATCGATGTTGGTCATAAGTTGGCGTGGCAAACGGTGCAAGAGTTCGGGCATGTGCTCAACTACCTCTCAGTAAATGAGAGGCTGCCAACTTCTTTCCATCCCGTGTCTCCGCCGCCATACATGAATGGCGGGCCTGAGGAATTTTTATCTTGGGTAATCGAGTGTCACGATCCTGAGTTCAAGCCAGGAACTTGTGCTACGTGGTTGGAGGGTAGACTACCCAATCCGGTGGCGGATCTCGAACAATGGGAAATGGACTAAACACACTTAACCAAGCGGTCAACCGGACACCAAAAGCGTACCGCTTTTGGTTCCCTCCGCTGCGCTCCGGCGCCGGTTACCTAAGCGTTAACAGGAATGGAAGCATGACTAGAAAGTCCTTTTTGGCCCAGTTTCTTGGGGCACTGGGAGCCGAAAGGATTAACTGGGGACTTGAAACTGAAAATTATATTTCAGGTACCGTTCTCTACGAGCTCGATGACCCAGAGGAATTCCAGGATTTCTGTTGGCATAAAAGTGAAGCAGAATTGCCATCTCAACAGGTTTTCAGCTTGGCAAAAGTGCTCCGCGAAGAACGCCTTTTGAGCATCGATAAAATCACAGTATCAAGAGGCGAGCTGAAAAAGCGATATGAAGCTGCGTGTGGTATTCAGATGGAGCTCAAGGAATTCGAGTCAGTACTAGAATCCCTCGAAGAGATTGAGGTCCCCATGGTGGATGACGGAGAAGAAACAGATATCTACTTCATCCACGAATAATGCTCCTGTTAACAAGTAGCGTCAGTCGGACCGTTTTGTTCCGCTACGCTCCACAAATCGGCCGCTGCGCAAAGCGTTGAGGCTGTATAAAAACCCCAAAACGGATGGTTTTTGGTAGCATTGAGCAAACAGACAAGGAGCCGTCGGCATGCCTCGTTTCAAGCACTACAACTACGACCAGGATGCCATGGTCGTGATCAACTATCAGGAACAGCTTCAGCCCGGCACGTTTGAACACGCCGTTCATTACCTGATTGAGCACAAGCTGGATCTGTCGGTGTTTCACCCCAAGTACCGCAATGACGATACAGGCCGCACGGCCTACGACCCCGCCATTCTCCTGAAAATCATTCTGTTTGCTTACTCCAAGGGCATCACTTCCAGCCGCGAGATCCAGTGGTGCTGTGAGACCAACATCATCTTTAAAGCCCTGTCCTGCGATACCGTTCCCCACTTCACCACCTTGGCCAAGTTCGTCAGTCTTCATGCCGATGAGATTGAAGAACTGTTCGAGCAGGTGTTGTTGGTGTGTCACGAACAAGGCCTACTGGGCAACGAACTG
>NZ_JAHKPV010000005.1 GCF_018860765.1 Marinobacter salexigens | reverse complement strand
TTGGCTATACCCACATAACGCTTAGGTAACCGGCACCGTAGCGCCAGCGTAGGGAACCAAAAGCAGTAAGCTTTTGGTGTCCGGTTGACCGTCTTGTTACGTTTTAAGTCTGGCACGGAGCTCGTCAACTGTGTAGACGAGAGGCTCTTGGCCATACTGGGGTGATGCCAAAACATCGACGATTTGCAGGGTCGACGAACCCAACCAGGCATCCCCCAGAAAATTGCTCATCGGCACGAACACGGGGGACAGCTCTCTTTGGTTCAAATTCTCGGTGAACACTTCTGCTTTTTCTGCTGACGACCAAACAGGCAGATCCATTCCACCCTCTGCTGGTAGCGCATAAAGTGATTGGCCTGCCATTAGCACCCAAACACCGTCTTGTTCCTGAACAGAGATGATAAAGTCGCGATCACCGAATATTTCTACATTCATTCAATTACTCGATGCCCTGTTGACGATGAAACGTAACGCCCGCCATCACCGGTGACAGAACCGCAGCGAAGCGGAGGTTTTGGCATCCGGTGCATGGCCTGGTTATGTGCTGCTTCAGGCTGCAACAAGCTTCTTCACGTTCAGCTCTTTGCGGTGTTGTTCAGCATGCCAGAGTTCGTATTGGGACTGCTGATTCAGCCAGCTTTCTGCCGAGGTATCGAAAGCGATAGAGAGCCGGATCGCCATTTCTGGACTGATGCCGGCCTTGCCATTCAACACGGCACTCAGCGTTCTGCGGCTAACGCCCAATGCCTCTGCCGCCGCCGTGACAGAGAGGCCGAGGGGCTCAATACAAAGCTCTCGCAGTACTTCACCCGGGTGCGGAGGGTTGTGCATTAACATTGGCGGTACCTCAGTGATAATCTTCGTAGTTTACAATCTCGGCATCTCCGTCTTCGAATCGGAAGGTCACTCGCCAGTTACCGCTGACGGTCACTGACCAGATTCTTGCACGATTGCCAGAGAGCTCGTGCAAACGAAGACCGGGTAAGTCCATATCTTTGGCATTCGATGCTGCATTCAATCTACCGAGAATTAGCCGAAGCCTCTTTTCATGAGCGGCCTGAATCCCTGCAGTGCTGCCGGACTTGAAGAATTTTGCCAAGCCCTTGTGTTTGAAGCTTCGAATCATTCCTTGAGCGTACCCTGCAACGTATCAGGTGTCAAAACACATAACGCCTGCATAAACGGCGCCCGACTAGGGCGTCCGGTGGAGGGCCACCGGCCCGGAACGTATTTAATGCATTGGTTAGAAGCCGGTCACCCGATGGTTTCCGGTCCACACCAAAACGTCCATGCGTACTCCAAAAAAACCAAGCACTGGCTCGCGGTCCGGCACCGATACAAACCACCAACTTACCCGACCTACTCAGAACTTTCGGCGAACAGCCCCACAACCTGGGCACGTTGCCGATAACCCGTAAAAACCAATGCCGGCTACCAAATTGGATGCGGAGTTCGATGGCCTTGGCCGTTACCGAAAGTTTAAATCTTTACTCCAGATTTTCCGCCAAGGCCCATGCACCCAACCACCAAAAAATCACCAGAGCCTTGGCTTATAACGCCCGGCTTTGCGGCATGCCGGAGCGCCAGCGCCGGCGCGTCCGACAACAGCCGCTTGTTAACCCCTTAGCTCAAGATCTTCTCGGATTACCTCTGGGTGGCGGAAAGCTATCTCGATGAGTGCTTTTGCCGGTCCGGAGGGTTTACGTCGACCTTGCTCCCACTCCTGCAGGGTACGCGGAGAAATATGCAGCACCTCAGCAAACTCTACCTGCGTCAAGCCAGTTTTGCCGCGGGCCTCTGCAACCTCGTTAGGCTCAACACGACTGACTCGTGCAACTTTGGCTGCTTTCATTTCTTTAACAGATTGGAGCAGCTTGTTACCAAGTTCCTCTGCACTCAGGGTCTCGTTAATCATTTTCCAGTACCTCACGAATCGACTTCAGGATATGCGCGGGTATGTTGTCCTTCACGGCTTTTTTGTAGATCACCAACAACCAGATCTCACCATTAGCCAACCTGGTGAAGTAGATGACTCGCACCCCTCCACGCTTCCCTGAACCCGCCACCGACCAACGAACTTTTCTACACCCGCCACTGCCTGGAATGGGATCGCCAATTTCCGGGTTGGCTGCCAACCAGGCGAAGAAGGAATTCCGTTCCTCCTCAGTCCAGATTTTTCTGGCATCTGCTTCGAATGTTGGGGTTTCGATGATAGTAAACATGACGACCAATATACGTCATTGACGGACTTTTGCAAGATGGGTGGCTGGAAGGGTTAACGCCGAAGCACAGCGGCGACCTTGGAGTGGCGACGAAGTAGCCACGGAAAGGGCGTCCGGCGGCCATCGGCCGCGAACTGCTGCGCCTTGTTAAGCTGCATATGCCTCCGCAGCATGAAATTGGTGCGAGGGAGAGGACTCGAACCTCTCTACGTTTCTCCTGGCTAGGCAAATACTCAGCAACTGATAATCTCTCGTCTGGATTGGAAGTGTCCCACCATGGCCTCGCAGAAACGCCACCCCGCACCATACGCATGATTTCACGAATGAATTTTCCATAAGAACCCCCTTAACAAATTGAAGTGTCGCGAAGACCCAAACTTCCAACCCAAACAAGATACTCACAGTTACTTCTATATTTACCTCTATTGCCAAGCCTTTTATCCACCTCGTGGCTACAACCAGAAGCGGCTTAACGAGGCTGTAGAAAAACTCCCGCCCCTTTGTTCGATCGCGTTCCTATGCGAAATCTGGAAGTGTTTTCAATCATGAGTGCTCCAGATTTTAAGAATAGGCCCTATTTTTAGCTCATTTATTGACCAATTTCGACTCAAAATAGGCCTTTGACCTTTTTCTACAGCCTCAACGCCTGCATAAACGGCGCCCGACTAGGGCGTCCGGTGGAGGGCCATCGGCCCGGAACGTATTTAATGCATTGGTTAGAAGCCGGTCACCCGATGGTTTCCGGTCCACACCAAAACGTCCATGCGTACTCCAAAAAAAACAAGCACTGGCTCGCGGTCCGGCACCGATACAAACCACCAACTTACCCGGCCTACTCAGAACTTTCGGCGAACAGCCCCACAACCTGGGCACGTTGCCGATAACCCGTAAAAACCAATGCCGGCTACCAATTTTGATGCAGAGTTCGATGGCCTTGGCCGTTACCGAAAGTTTAAATCTTTACTCCAGGTTTTCCGCCAAGGCCCATGCACCCAACCACCAAAAAATCACCAGAGCCTTGGCTTATAACGCCCAGTTCACTCGCAGCGCGTACGCTGTCAAGTGCAACTGTTTGTTAGCTGCGTTTACCTGATTAAAACCAAAACTAGACATCGTAGACTTTAATATGCGCACCCACGAACCGCAATACAACATACCTGTCATCTAACGTGTTTATTGTTATAACTATCACGCTCTCATACTGATCAACACTTAACAACAAACTAGGAATTCCCAGGTTACTTTCTAATTCTCCGTATTTCTCCTGACCATGTATTTTACTTTCTCCTTCGATCCAGGAATCAATAGTCAAATTGCATTTTTTATCTACATGTTGGTTATTTTTGGAATATGACTCAAAGGTTATAGATATTTTCTTTCCCGCAGAATCATAAGAGAAACCAACCACTAGCTCGTCTGCAAAAGAGTATTCTATGGTGTCTAAAATGATCATATAGTTTAAGTATCCAGAGCGTAGGTTCTACAGCTAACGAGCCTGTAGAAAAACCCTTCACAGAGCCTGACCCACAGCCGCTTTGTTGTTTTCTCAACACTCGCGATCAACTGACGCAAGCTTGCTAATTTCTCTGCAACACCGGCGCGTTATGAGTATGCAGCACCAGATGTTTCTCACTTAGCCCTCTGAGGGCCGTTTCTAGCTGTATCATAGCCCAGCCTCATGCCGCTAACTGCCCGTAGTTCGCCAGTTTCTCAATG
>NZ_JAHKPV010000021.1:179844-1128448 GCF_018860765.1 Marinobacter salexigens | reverse complement strand
TGCCAGACATTGAGTTACTCCGCATCGCATTTGATTTTGTACACACAGTATATCACTGGGGTCTTTAAGGGGCAGTGTCTTGGTTGCATGCTGAACCAAAACTCAGGCATAAAAAAACCCCCACCGGCTATCCGGAGGGGGTTTTTTTATGCCTGAGTTTTGGTTCAGCATGCAACCAAGACACTGCCCCTTAAAGACCCCAGTGATATACTGTGTGTACAAAATCAAATGCGATGCGGAGTAACTCAATGTCTGGCAACGATCATCTGGTCATATTCGATACGACTCTCCGGGATGGCGAGCAAAGCCCCGGCGCGACCATGAACAAAACGGAAAAGCTCCGTATCGCGAAGGCGCTTGAAAAGCTTCGTGTAGATGTCATTGAGGCAGGGTTTGCAATCGCAAGCCAAGGTGATTTTGAAGCTGTTAAGTCTATTGCCGAGACTATAAAAGACTCAACGGTTTGCAGTCTTGCACGAGCCTTGGACAAAGACATTGATCGGGCAGCAGAGGCGATTCGCCCTGCGGAGCGGGGGCGTATACACACATTTATTGCTACGTCTCCTATCCATATGCAACACAAACTGCAAATGCAGCCTAGCGAGGTCATTGAACAGGCTGTTGGCGCCGTAAAGCGCGCGCGCAGCCATGTTGAGGATGTTGAATTTTCCTGTGAGGATGCCGGGCGCTCGGAGTTGGATTTTCTGTGCCGAATTATTGAGGCAGCCATAGACGCAGGCGCTAACACAATCAACATTCCTGATACGGTTGGCTACGCAATTCCTGAGCAATTCGCCGAAACTATCCACCAGTTACTCAACCGCATCCCCAACGCTGATAAGGCAATTTTCTCTGTGCACTGTCACAACGACCTTGGACTCGCGGTTGCCAACTCTCTGGCCGCAGTAACACGAGGGGCCCGTCAGGTGGAGTGCACAATCAACGGTTTGGGTGAGAGAGCTGGCAATGCGTCGCTAGAAGAAATTGTGATGGCCGTTCGCACTCGACAAGATCTGTTTAATATAGAAACCCAAGTAGACGCTCGTCATATTGTTCCTGCTTCGCGCTTAGTCTCTACGATCACTGGTTTCCCAGTTCAGCCCAATAAGGCCATCGTAGGCGCAAACGCCTTTGCTCATGAGTCCGGTATTCATCAGGATGGCGTGCTCAAGCACCGCGAAACCTATGAAATCATGCGTGCAGAAGATGTAGGTTGGCATACAAATAGTCTAGTACTGGGTAAGCACTCAGGTCGTAATGCTTTCCGCACCCGGCTGCTGGAGTTGGGTATACAGTTTGAGACCGAAACAGAACTGAACGAAGCGTTTACCCGTTTCAAAGCCTTGGCCGATCTGAAACATGAGATTTTCGACGAGGATCTTCAGGCAATTGCCAGTGATACTCGGCAGAAAGACGAAGAGGGACGCTATGGTTTGGTGTGCCTACGAGTGTGCTCTGAAACAGGCGTCGTACCGAGTGCTACGCTCACATTAACAATGGATGGAAAGGAGCACAAAGTTGAGGCTGAAGGCAGTGGCCCGGTAGATGCTGCTTTTAAAGCTATAGAGTCATTGGTTGATTCTGGTTGTAATCTGCAGCTTTACTCCGTAAACAACATTACCAGTGGTACCGACGCTCAGGGTGAGGTTACTGTCCGTTTAGAGCGTGGTGGGAGAATCGTAAACGGCATAGGTGCCGATACGGATATTATTATCGCTTCGGCGAAGGCTTACATTGAGGCACTTAATCTAATCAGTCGTGGCGGGGTTCGGCAGCACCCCCAGGTTGCGGATGTTTAAATGATTCAGACCGAGGTTCAGCGGCAGTTTTACCTTAGCGCCGCAGGTATTCGCCTGTGGTACGCCCGCGCGCCTTTGCCGGGCGCCGCACCTAGCCCGGAGTTTCGATTGCCGGAGCTGGACGAGCCGGTTTACTCGTCAACGCCAGCTCCTATAAAGCCTCATTTTCCCAAAGGGCAAGCGCCCTCGCCTAAAGAAGAAAAGAAGGGTGCGCAACGGATAGCTAGCCTCCAGGCGTTAGTGGGGGGGAGTGCAAAGTCCACGCTGGCAGACCCAAAAGAACAGTCTTCCCAAGCAGCTTCAGGTGCCCCCCTCAATGTGCCGGATGACACTGGCCAAACAGGGGCGGCGGTCGAGGCGCAAACAACCCAAGTATTGAATCTGAGCCTAGGAGTATTTGCTGGGGCCAATTACGTTCTCGTTGCGCATGTATCCAAAGAAGCGAGTTTAAGATTACAGGAAACCCTTGCGATCAACATACTGAAGAGTCTCGGAGAGGCGCAACCAAGACCTTTAGAGTGGATCCGTTGGCCCGTGTTTAATAACCCCCTTGTGCGGGGTAATTCAACAGCGGGCTTCGTTGCTGTATTGCATCACGTGCTGCGCGACGTAGGCGACCGAAAGATAGTTGTTCTTGGCGGTGATAGTTCGAGTGTTGAAGCGCCAGGTGCGGAAAATGTTTGCGTAAATAGGGCGCTCGAACGGTCACCTGATTTAACCTTCGACCACTCACTGACCGAACTGGCTGGCAGCTCCGGTTTGAAGCGCTCGTTGTGGCATCAACTTAAACTTTTGGTTGCAAAGTGAAGCGCAGTGACCAAACTTCAAACGGACCTTACGATGGGGGCGAGGTTGTTCTCGGGCCTTTAAGGCCGGAGGATTTGCCAGACATGCTTGAGATAGAGCGCCAAAGTTATTCCTACCCATGGTCCGAAGGCATTTTTTTAGATTGTTTCAAGTCCAGCTATCGTTTATGGGGAGCGACACTCGAAGGATCGCTAGTCGGATATGCGATTGTCTCCTACATACTTGATGAGGCTCACCTCCTGAATCTTTGCGTACACCCTCGCTCTCGAGGTCTTGGCGTAGGCAAACTGCTTTTGCGACACCTTACGACAGAGGCAAATCGTGAGGGTATGAATCAGGTTCTCCTTGAGGTTCGTTTAAGCAACAAGGCTGCAAGCAAGCTATACCGTAGCGAAGGGTTCGAAGAGATAGGTCGTCGCCCTCGTTATTACCCTACGCTCTCGGGGCAAGAGGATGCGAGGGTTATGTCGTTGCTCCTATCTCCATGAAGGTTATCGCTTGTGTTCGCGTAATCACCCCTTAGCCCTTATAATGCCAGCCTTTCCCGAACATCTGACGCAGGTTGCTCTTCGACTATGTCTCACCTTTCCCAGGAAGTGGCCAAGCGCCGCACCTTTGCCATTATTTCTCACCCGGACGCCGGTAAGACCACCATTACCGAGAAGGTCCTGTTATTCGGGCATGCTCTTCAGAGAGCGGGTACGGTCAAGGGTAAGAAGTCCGGCCAACATGCAAAGTCTGACTGGATGGAAATGGAGAAAGAGCGGGGTATATCCGTAACTACATCTGTGATGCAGTTCCCTTATGGTGGGAAGTTGGTGAACCTGCTCGATACGCCGGGTCACGAAGATTTCTCGGAGGATACCTACCGAACCCTTACAGCCGTGGACTCTTGCTTGATGGTAATCGACAGCGCAAAGGGGGTTGAGGAGCGCACGATCAAGTTGATGGAGGTTACCAGACTCCGAGACACACCTATTATCACCTTCATGAACAAGTTGGATCGAGATACCCGTGATCCGGTCGAGCTGATGGATGAAGTTGAGGACGTACTGAAAATCGCCTGTGCACCTATTACCTGGCCCATTGGCATGGGTAAGAGCTTTAAAGGGGTCTATCACCTGCTCCGCGACGAGGTCATTCTTTACCAGAGTGGACATGGCCATGAGATTCAGGACGTTCGAGTGATAAGAGGTCTAGACAACCCCGAACTTGATACAGCAATTGGTGGATACGCTAAAGATCTGCGTGATGAAGTCGAACTGGTAAAAGGCGCTTCTCATGAATTCGATCAGGAAGCCTTTCTGGCGGGCGAACTGACGCCGGTGTTTTTTGGTACAGCCTTGGGCAACTTTGGTGTAGACCACATGTTGGATGGCTTGGTGAGCTGGGCTCCAGAGCCTCAATCGCGCGAGACGGATCAGCGGCTAGTGCGGCCTGATGATCAAGGTTTCTCCGGTTTCGTTTTTAAAATTCAAGCAAATATGGACCCCCAGCATCGGGACAGAGTAGCGTTTATGCGCATAGTCTCGGGCAAATACAGTCAGGGTATGAAGGCTCGCCATGTGCGGATTGCAAAGGATGTGCGTTTTTCCGATGCGTTGACGTTTATGGCGGGTGATAGGGAGCAAGCTGAAGAGGCTTATGCAGGTGATATCATTGGGTTGCACAACCATGGAACTATCCAGTTGGGGGATACTTTTACAGCTGGCGAGGATATGAAGTTCAAAGGCATTCCAAACTTTGCGCCGGAACTGTTCCGCCGCATTCGTCTTAAAGATCCACTCAAGGCGAAGCAGTTGCAGAAAG
Source organism: Marinobacter salexigens (assembly GCF_018860765.1). Lineage (GTDB taxonomy): Bacteria > Pseudomonadota > Gammaproteobacteria > Pseudomonadales > Oleiphilaceae > Marinobacter > Marinobacter salexigens_A. The sequence goes on along the minus strand of NZ_JAHKPV010000021.1, from coordinate 1,124,033 downwards.
GGCTAATTCAGCTTTCGGAAGAGGGTGCAGTGCAGGTTTTCCGGCCGTTGCGAAATAACGATCTAATTGTCGGTGCGGTGGGTGTTCTTCAGTTTGACGTTGTGGTTAGCCGCCTTAAAACAGAATACAAAGTTGAAGCGGTTTATGAGCCTATCAACGTTGCAACCGCCCGCTGGGTCACCTGCACGGATGATCGTAAACTAGACGAGTTTCAACGCAAGAATAACGACAATTTGGCACTCGACGGTGGTGATCGTTTGGCCTACATCGCGCCCACAATGGTTAACCTCAATCTGGCGCAGGAGCGCTATCCAGATATTGAGTTCCATAAAACCCGGGAGCATTGATCTCTTATTGGTCGGAGGTTGGTTTGAAGTTGGTGGATGCTCACTGTCACTTCGACTTTCCACGGTTCGATGGCTGTCGCGCAGCTGAACTTGAGGCTGCCAAACAGGTCGGCCTTATTGGGTTGGTAATTCCCGGTGTTAAACGCCAGGATTGGGGGCGGGTTCGAGATACCGCTCTGGCGCACACCGGTCTTTATTATTGCCTTGGAATACACCCGTGGTTTGTTAATGAGCATTCCGCTGAAGACCTCGATCGCCTAAGCCAGACTCTACGAGCTAGGCCAGAATGTTGCGTGGCGGTGGGGGAATGCGGGCTGGACCGCCTTCGCGGCAATATGAATGATCAGTATCCTTGGTTCGAGGCTCAGATTGCGCTGGCGTCTGAGTTGGGCTTAACTTTGGTGATTCACTCGGTAAGGGCTCACGACGAGGTTCATGCGACATTAAGGCGGATGAACTGGAGCGGTCGGGCGTTGCTGCATGGGTTTTCTGGAAGTTTTCAGCAGGCCAAGAAGTTGATTGATCAGGGGGGCTTTATCGGCGTGGGTGGTGTCATCACCCACTCCCGCGCTAGCAAGACCCGCGATGCGATTGCGCGCTTGCCCTTAGAATCTCTTGTGCTCGAAACAGATGCGCCGGACATGGCGCCGAAGGGCATTGAGGCTGGCTCCAACTCCCCGCTTTATCTTCGCAGGATTCTTGATAGCCTCTGTGAGATAAGGGGCGAGCCGCCTGATCAATTGGCGGGCGTACTGTTTGAAAATACGGAGCGGCTTTACGGCAAATCTCTATGGTAAGGACTTAACAATAAAACAATTCGGTGCAGGGTTGGTTTTCAATATTCGTTCGAGTATACTTCGCGCCCTGGCTTTTCAAGGCGATGTCACTATCTCAGCCCCGAATAGTGTCACTGCCAACTAAATTACAGGTACAGAACCTCCTCCGGGTGTACTACACTTTCCGGTGGCGGTTTTTAACGTTTCTTTTTATAGCGTTCAAGGCGGAATCAATGAAGACTCTGAGTGCGAAACCAGAAACCGTAAAACGTGACTGGTACGTTGTAGACGCAGCCGGCAAGACGCTGGGTCGTCTGTCAACCGAAATCGCCCGTCGTCTGCGGGGCAAGCATAAGCCTGAGTACACCCCTCATGTAGACACTGGCGATTACATTGTTGTTATCAATGCGGGCCAGGTGCGGGTTACCGGCAACAAAGCATCTGACAAGATGTATTACAGTCATACCGGCTTTCCGGGTGGGATTAAGTCTATCAGCTTCGAAAAGTTGGTCGACAAAGCGCCTGAGCAAGTAATTCAGAAGTCTGTCAAAGGCATGCTTCCGAAAGGCCCGCTTGGTCGCGCCATGTTCAAGAAGCTGAAAATCTATGCCGGCGCTGAGCACCCTCACACAGCCCAGCAGCCCAAAGAACTCGACATTTAACGGAAGGCGGATATGTCTGTAGCACAAAATTACGGTACTGGTCGCCGCAAAACGTCCACGGCTCGGGTGTTTATCAAGCCGGGAAGCGGTAATATTTCTATTAACGGTCGCACTATCGAAGACTTCTTCGGTCGTGAAACTCTGCGAATGATCGTGCGTCAGCCTCTGGTTGTTGCCGAGTCTTCAGATCGCTTTGATATCAACATCACTGTCAAAGGTGGTGGTATCAGTGGTCAGGCAGGCGCAATTCGCCACGGTCTGACCCGCGCTCTGATGGATTATGATGAAACTCTGCGTCCAGCGTTGCGCAAAGCGGGTTATGTAACTCGTGATGCTCGTGAAGTTGAGCGTAAGAAAGTTGGTCTGCGTAAGGCGCGTAAGCGTCCTCAGTACTCCAAGCGTTAAGTTTCGCTGGAGCAGATCTCAAAAAAACCCGGCTATTTTGGTCGGGTTTTTTTGTTTCAGGGTCAATGATAGTCAAATTGATCTGGAGCAGAGAACCGGCTCTGGTGGCGTCTTTCTGACTTGTAAGGACATGGTAATTTCATTACCATTTGAGCGCTTATAATTTTGGATTGTGAAGTCCTTTTCGATGCACACTGTCGGCTTTCTTGCGGGCTGTGACATCGCCTGATGGGAGAAAACCATAATGAATAATGGCGACGTGAGCCAAGGTCGACGCCGCTTCCTTATCGGTGCTACGGCTGCGGTAGGTGGAGTTGGCGTCGTCGGTGCGGCAGTCCCTTTCGTGGCATCCTGGAACCCCAGTGCCAAAGCGGAAGCGGCTGGTGCGCCGGTAACCGTCAATATCAGTAAGATTGAACCGGGTCAGCAAATCACTGTTGAGTGGCGGGGTATGCCAGTCTGGCTTATCCGTCGGACCGACGAAATGGTGGGTAACATAGAAAAGCTCAACGATAAGGTGAAAGATCCTCAATCCGAAGCCCCCCAGCAACCAGATTACATTGACGGCATACTGCGGTCGCTCCGGCCTGAGATGGCTGTTCTCGTCGGCTTGTGCACTCACTTGGGTTGTGTGCCTTCCTATCGCCCGGAGGTTGCGCCTGCAGATCTGGGGGATGAGTGGCTTGGTGGCTTGTTCTGTCCTTGTCACGGTTCCCGCTATGATATGGCCGGACGGGTCTACACGGCGCAGCCTGCACCGCTGAACCTTCAGGTTCCGCCTCATCGGTACGACGATGACGTGACTCTTACGATTGGACTTGATCCGGAGGCAGCGTAATGCAGAAATTATTGAATTGGGTAGATGAGCGTCTACCCGTTGTTGATGCCTGGAATAAGCATCTTGCAAAGTATTATGCGCCGAAAAATTTCAATGTCTGGTATTTCTTCGGCTCTCTGGCAATGCTTGTTCTGGTCAATCAGCTGGTAACAGGCGTCTGGCTTACTATGAGCTACAACCCGACAGGCGAGGGTGCGTTCGCTTCCGTTGAGTACATCATGCGTGATGTGCAGTGGGGCTGGCTCTTGCGTTACCTGCACTCTACAGGTGCGTCTGCTTTCTTTATTGTGGTTTATCTCCACATGTTCCGTGGTCTGATGTACGGCTCGTACCAGAAGCCCCGTGAGCTGATCTGGCTGTTCGGTATGTTGATTTATCTGGTGCTGATGGCAGAAGCTTTCATGGGCTACTTGTTGCCTTGGGGTCAGATGTCCTACTGGGGTGCGCAGGTTATCGTCAACCTGTTTGGTGCCATCCCCGTTATTGGTGAAGATCTGTCGCTGTGGATTCGTGGTGATTACCTGATCTCTGGAATCACTCTGAACCGATTCTTTGCGTTGCACGTGGTTGCTTTGCCGATCGTGCTGCTTGGTCTCGTTGTTCTCCATATTCTTGCCCTTCACGAAGTGGGTTCCAACAACCCGGACGGTATTGATATCAAGAAGAACAAGGATGAAAACGGTATTCCCAAAGACGGTATCCCGTTCCACCCTTACTACTCTGTACACGACCTGGTGGGCGTAGCAGTGTTCTTCTTTATCTTCTTTATTGTGGTGTTTTTCTTCCCGGAAATGGGTGGACTCTTCATCGAGAAGCCGAACTTCGAACCTGCAAATGCGCTGAAGACACCTGAGCATATTGCGCCTGTCTGGTACTTTACGCCTTTCTACGCGATGCTGCGTGCGGTCACGGTTGACCTGTTCGGTTTGTCCGCGAAGTTCTGGGGTGTTGTTGTTATGGGTGGTGCGATTGCCATTCTGTTTGTCCTGCCGTGGTTGGACAGAAGCCCTGTTCGCTCTATTCGTTATAAAGGTTGGTTGAGCAAAATTGCATTGGCATTGTTTACAGTTAGCTTTGTTATTCTTGGTTATCTGGGGCTTGTGCCTGCAACCGAGGGTCGTACCACGTTGGCTCAGATTTTGACCGTTGTGTACTTCCTCTACTTCATTTTGATGCCGTTTTATACGCGCATGGAAAAAACCAAGCCAGTACCAGAGAGGGTGACAGGATAATGAGAAAGCTGATTTTTGGTCTTTTCATCGCATTCCTGCCGGTTCTCGGGCTGGCAGCCGGTGCTGGCGTTCCGCTCGATCATATTGAGACGGACCACACCGACAAGGCGTCTCTGCAGCGAGGCGCGGCCATGTTCACGAATTACTGTATGGGATGTCACTCCATGGAGTACGCGCGCTACAAGCGAGTGGCCGAGGATCTTGAGATTCCAGTTGAGCTCTACGAGGAGAATCTGATTTTCACTGGCGCCCAGATAGGCGAGTTGATGAAGAACTCCATGAATAAAGACATGGCGGCGGATTGGTTCGGTGCTCCGCCACCGGATCTTACGCTGGAAAGCCGTCTTCGTGGCGAGTCTTGGGTGTACTCATACCTGCGTGGCTTTTATAAAGACGACTCACGCCCGCTGGGTGTAAACAACGTGGTGTTCGACAAGGTAGGTATGCCCCATGTGTTGGTTGATCTTCAAGGTCTATGCGCGGTCGAGCCTAATATAGGCAAGAAGGCCAGTGTCGAGCCCTTGAGCGGCAACATTAATCACAGCAGTGCCTGCCCTGAGTATGCTACTGAAGGCAGTATGACGGGCGCTGAGTTTGACCGCGCCATGTACGACTTGACTAACTTCATGTCTTACATGGCAGATCCAATCAAGGTTGAGCGTGAGCGCCTCGGGATCTTTGTATTGATTTTTGTCGCTATTTTCTTTGTATTCGCCTATCTGCTCAATCGTGAGTACTGGAAGGACGTGCACTGATAAATAGGGTATAATCCCGCTCCCGGAGTTCCAGTGGGCATTAACCGGCCCGCTGGAATTTTTGCGTTTCTCGGGGCCAATTTGGTTTGTTTACTCGTGAGGTAGTTCTATGGGCGTTGTGACCAAGCGGTCATCGATGACATTTTTTTCGGATCCGACCAGCCACTATAGCCACAGAGTGCGTATTGTGTTGGCGGAGAAGGGTGTTACCGTTGATGTCGTAAATGTTGACCCGGATAACCCGCCAGCAGAGCTGGCTGACTTGAATCCGTATAACGCCCTGCCCACTTTGGTAGATCGTGATCTGGTTCTCTACGAGCCGAATATCATGATGGAATACCTTGATGAGCGCTTCCCTCATCCGCCGTTGTTGCCGGTTTATCCGGTTGCGCGCGCAAATAGCCGTCTGATGATCCACCGGATTCAGAAAGACTGGTGTGGTCTGGTTGATCAAATTCTGAGCCAGCCAAATGCCAAGGCTTCGGAAGTTGCCCGTAAAGAATTGCGCGAAAGCTTGCTAGCGACGGCGCCGCTTTTTGGTGAGATGCCATTTTTCCTTTCTGAGGAATTCACGATTGTGGATTGCTCGATTGCGCCCATTCTCTGGCGTTTGCCTTCACTTGGCATTGAACTGAACGATAAGCAGGCCAAGCCTCTTCATAAATATATGGAGAGTATTTTTGAGCGTGAGGGTTTCAAGGCGAGCCTTTCCGATCTGGAAGAAGATATCCGTAGCTAATTTGGCGGATTTCCACGTTATGGGATAGGAGGCGAGCCGTGCCTGATAATAAGATCACTATGACATCCAGTCGCCCATATCTGGTTCGTGCATTCAATGAGTGGATATTGGATAACGACTGCACGCCTTACATAGTGGTGGATGCGGGAATTCAGGGTGTTCAGGTGCCAACGGCACATGTGGCGAATGGGCAAATTGTTTTGAATATTAGCCCGGGTGCTGTGCGTGGACTAGTTGTTGGTAACAGCGCGCTGGAATTTAGTGCTCGTTTCGGTGGCGTGCCTATGCAGGTATTTATTCCGTTGCAGGCCGTCATGGCGATCTATGCTAAAGAAAATGGAGAGGGCATGGTTTTTGGCAGCGAACCTGGCTCACCGGATCCTGATGGGACCAATGATCGTGAAGGCTCCGGGAATGGCGCCCAAGAGGAACGACCTTCCGGTAGGCCTACCTTGAAAGTTGTGAAGTGACGTTTTGTGAGTAACCGTTGAAAAAAAGCCGGCATCCGCCGGCTTTTTTTATCCCCCAAATAATTTGCTATCCACTAGCGAGCACAGGGCGTTGACCACGACCATGAGCAGAGGCGTGGCCGCTGTTGGTGAAAGGTCGTTTAGTGCGATTTCGTGGTCCTCTGCATGCATCAGTGAAGTGATGTCAGATTTCTCCCGTGCACTCAACACAACCACGTTCATTTCCCGGTCATGGGCGGCCTGGATGGCCTGAATAAGATTTGCTTTGTGGCCGTCATCCACGATCACAAACAGGAGGTCGCCGGGTTTTCCTATGGCTTTGACCTGTCGTGAAAAGGTGTCGTTGAATCGGTTGTCACGACAGATGGCCGAGTAGGTGGTGGCGTCGGCCCCCAGATTGATAGCGGGTAGGGCTGGCCTGTCCTGCTCAAAACGGTTGAGGAATGCTGTGCAAAAATATTGGGCTACAACGTTGGCGTTACCATTAGCGCAGATTACGATTTTTCCGTCATTGAGAAGAGCATTCACAAAGGCGTCTGCCGCCTGCTCAATGGCTGGGCCAACGGTACTGGCCGCCTGAGCCGTGTGCTCCATATGGCTGGCAAATAGCTGGTTTATCAGGTTGCCCATATCGTTCATCAAATCTATATATCCGCCTGAATTGCATTTTTAATCCACTGTACCCGATATTTTTTCACGGTGCCGGGGCTAATTGCGACTACGTCTATCCGGCTTAGAGCATTCCACAGCTGATGCCGATGTAGATAAAAAGAAACCGCTTTTAGCAACTTCTGACGCTTTGGGTATGAAATGGAGCTTGCCGGGTCTACAAGACTACCTGTGCCGCGATAACGCACCTCAAAGAAAACGAGTGTGTCGTGGTGCAGCCCTATCAAATCGATTTCGCCACCGCGATTGTAAACGTTGCGCTCTCGGATTTGCACGCCCTGAGCTTCGAGGTATCTAGCGGCAACACCTTCGAAGTACGTACCTATTGCTTTGCGGCCTTCCATGGCTCTGTTCTCCTTCTCGGAGGAATGATTAGTTTGTTCGCACCTCGGTGTTTCTCTCCTCGGGTTCGCCGTTCTGGACGGCGGGCTCGGCTAAAAGGCTGGGTGTCCCGCTACGGAACTGCGCCCAGAGCTGATGTCGGTGGATGCTACCCTCTGGAGACATGGTTAGCACTCCTGTTTGGCCATCGATCGAGGCGGTCTGGACTTGTTTGAGTAGAGGGAGGCGTTTGCTCAACTTCCATGCATCAGCCCCCATGGCAAATAGCCTGCCTAGTTGGCCGCGAGTGCCCGGCAAAACGCTGCTGGCCTCGTTGCGCAATGGGTTTTTGTCGTTAAGTACCCAAGGGATATCGGTGAATATTATCTGATTGAGGTCGCGGTCCCTTCCTGCATCGGGTGTGCCTTCGTAAACAATCGAAGGCGAGTACACGGGCAGGTCGCCTCCGAAATAATAGGCAAACAGGGGCTTGAATTGGCGCGCAATGGCCGGCTCGGCCACCATGATGATGGCTTCGGCGTCCTGACGGCGACGAGGTTCGAATTCTACGTTCAGGCCAATGGTGCGCTCTACTTGAATAGCCCGATCCCGCGATACAGTAATGCCCAGCAAGTCCGCAGTGGCTGCGCGCAAGTTATCCTCGCGGAAGAAGCGTTCAATATCCAGGGCGACGGCTCCGTTTTCCTGCATACGTTGTGTGAGCGCTGCTTCCACGCGGTCGCCCCATTCGCCTTGGGGAATCAGTGCCAAGACCTGATTAATATCTTGCTCTGAGAGTCGGTCTGCAATTTGTCGAGCTTCGTCTTCCGCCGAAAGGCCGAACTGGTATAGGCCGTCAGGCGCGGTTTCGTTATCAGGTAAGTAGTTGAGACCCAGAGCGGGTACCGGTAGCGTTTTCATCTTAGTGAGGCTTGCAAGAGCCTCTTTTTCAAGAGGCCCGATGACCAAATCGACATCTTGTGCGGCGAGCTCTTTGTAAAGCTCGTCAAATGCCTGACCAGATGTATCTATAACGCGAATATCGGTTTTGCTGCGATCTGCGGAATCATCTTGGTAGTAGGCTGCAAGAAACCCGTCACGAATAGCCTTTCCTGCGCTGGCCAAAGGGCCTTGTAGTGGTAGGGCGAGGGCAATTCTGTCAGGCCGACTTTCCGCAAGGCTGGCAATGAGTTGAAGCTCCGATGGCAGTATCTGTGCAGCTGGGTGTCCGGGCCAGTTACTTTGCCACCGACGTATTATGCGTCCTTGTTCGTCAATGCTGAGCCCGAGAGTCCGAATGCTGGCGGCAAGCTCAAGCCAGCCCTCGGTCTCGAACCCAATAGACTTTTCACTTGCGGCTGAAAGTTTCTGGTCTGGAGCGGCCTTTAGGAGTGCCCAGATTTGGTCGTGAACCTGCTGTGGGTTCACGGTGCTGTCTGTCTGAGAAAGCAGCATCAATGTTATGGCAGCAGATAGCCTGTCACCGATTAGAGCATAGGTGTCAGCCTGAAGGTTGGCGGCCCTATTAACGAGATCCGAGTTGTAGCTTGTGAAATTGTCTGGCGCTAGCTTCGCAGCGATGCTGCTGGCCCATTGACGATCTTCTAATGCTACAGCGCTCGCCATGGCGAGTAGTTGCTTTTGTGCCTGCAGTGGTGGTGCGGGTTGCGCCAGTTGAGTGCTCTGCAGTAATGTGCGGGCGGCGCGATGCTCGCCACGATTCTGAAATCGGCTTGCGATCTTCAATAGGTATTGCTGAGCGATTTCAGCATTACTTTCTTTCGCTGCAACTTCGAGGGCTTGAGAGGGTGTTTGAGCAACGTGCGAATCCAAGTCGACACTGGCACAACCAGCAAACAGTAGGGTCAGCGTAAATATACTGGCCAGAGCACGACGGGTAGTAGGGTTCTTGGTCATGGCAAGCTCTATAGATTCCGGAGTTTTGGGGCTTGTGGCACCGATCTGATGGTGGCAAGTTTAACAGCTCCCGGGCCAATTCACATGACGCAGGTGTCATGGTGGCGCCATCTCTTCATTCGAGGCTCACATTTTGAAATCCGAAACGGGTCAACCTGCTAGACAGGTAATAAAATCAGGTGGTAAGCAAGGAATGCTCTACATCGTCGCCACACCTATCGGTAATTTGGAAGATCTTTCGCCGCGCGGAGTAAAAGTTCTCTCAAGCGTCGATGTTGTTGCTGCAGAGGATACGCGACACAGTGGGCGGCTCTTGGAACATCTCGGTATCAGCAAGCCAATGATTGCGCTCCATGACCATAACGAGCGCGATAGGGTCCAGAGCATATTGGGGCAGCTGCAGGATGGGGCCGATGTTGCGTTGGTTTCAGATGCCGGTACACCGCTTATTTCCGATCCGGGCTATGTGTTGGTTCGCGAAGCCAGAGCAGCGGGGGTTCAAGTGAGTCCGGTCCCGGGACCCTGCGCTTTGGTTGCCGCTCTGAGTGCAGCTGGCCTTCCCACCGATCGGTTTCTGTTTGTGGGTTTCCTGCCAGCGAAGCGTGCTGGCAGGCGCGCAGTGTTGGATGAGCTTCGGACAGAGGTGGCGACGCTTGTTTTTTACGAGTCTCCCCACCGTATATTGCATACAGTTTCGGATATCGCGGAGGTAATGGGAGTGCAGCGTGAGGTTGTGTTGGGCCGGGAAATCACCAAAACCTTCGAGACTTTCTACTCCGGAGAGGCCGCAGATGTGCATGCTGCATTAACAGAAGACCCTCATGGCAGTCGTGGCGAGTTTGTTGTCATGGTAAAGGGAGCTAAGAAGGCGGAGGTGGGCTTGATGTCAGGTGAGCTTGATGTTGACCGTTTGCTAGGCCTGTTAATGGCAGAGCTGCCGCTGAAGAAGGCCGCGAAGATTGCGTCCGGTGTGAGTGGTCTGAGTAAAAATGAGTTGTATCAGCGAGCTCTGGAGCTAAAAAATAATGAGGGGTGACTTTCTTGCCTGGGCTTTTCCTTGCATGGTGCGTGGTGCAGGAGTATGGTCACGCCCGAGCTCGCCAGACAGTCGCCGCCGGTTTTTACCGGGGGAGGAAAGTCCGGGCTCCGCAGGGCAAGGTGCCAGGTAACGCCTGGGCGGCGTGAGCCGACGGAAAGTGCAACAGAAAGTAGACCGCCTAAGTGTCCGTGGCTTGTTCACGGGTACCGGTAAGGGTGAAACGGTGCGGTAAGAGCGCACCGCGTGGCTGGCAACAGTCCACGGCGATGGTAAACCCCACCTGGAGCAAGACCAAATAGGAGTCCTATGGCGTGGCCCGCGCTGGACTCGGGTAGGTTGCTTGAGGCCTATGGTGACGTAGGCCCTAGATGAATGACTGTCCACGACAGAACCCGGCTTATCGGCGAGCTCGTCTTTTTCCTCTACTGAACAAATGTGTTTATTCTCACAGATGGCTTCTTAATAGCCAAAAAATCTTACACCTCACTTGTTTTCTCCAGACATTTTTGCAGGTGTTTGATTTTCCTTCTTTTCTTTTTCGTAATGTCATTTCTGGCTCGCGTTATCCGCTGTAACCTATTGTCATAAAAGGAACTTTCCCAAGAGCGACGCTGTTTACGGCGCTTGCATTGTGAATTGCGTGTTTCTATAGTGTGCACAAGTGGGAAAAAGTGGTGCTTAGTGGTTATTTGTGGTTTTCGAGTCCTCAGAGACAGCGTAGATGAGCAATTTTCTCGGCAGTCATGCCATCAATATGGATGCCAAGGGTCGCTTGGCGATCCCCACCAAGGTGCGCGAAGGTCTCGCGCAGGTTTGTGGTGGGCGTATTGTATTGACGGCGAATGACGGAGACGAGCGTTGCTTGTTGGTCTATCCAGAGCCCGAGTGGGAGATCCTTCGCCCCAAAATCGAGGCGCTTCCAAACATGAATAAGATAGCGCGGCGCTTGCAGCGTTTGTTGCTGGGTAATGCAGCACCCATGGAGATGGATTCTGCCGGTCGTATTTTGGTTCCGCCCACACTCCGCAGCTACGCCCATCTTGAGAAAAAGCTAATGCTGATCGGGCAGGGTAAAAAATTGGAGCTGTGGAGTGAGGAACGCTGGTTTGCATGGCTTGATGAGTCGCCGGGCGATGAAAATATGCCACCGGAGATGGAGGCGCTTTCCCTATGACTTCTGATCGCAAGCCGGAGGCGGGAGCGGAGTTTTCCCATCGCTCGGTGCTTCTGGACTCGGCGGTCGACTATCTGGTCAGCGACTCCATCGGCAAGTACGTAGACGCAACATTCGGTCGCGGTGGACACAGTCAGCTCATTCTTGGGCGTTTGGGCGCTTCCGGTAAGTTGCTCGGCATCGATAAAGATCCCGAGGCTATTCACGTAGCCGAGGAGTTTGCAGCAGGCGACCCCCGTTTCAGCTATTTTCATGGCTCCTTTGCGGAGTTGAGTCGCGCGGTATCAGAGGCGGGCTGGGAGCAGGTCAATGGTGTGTTGATGGACCTTGGTGTGTCGTCACCCCAGTTGGATGACGCGTCGAGAGGCTTCAGCTTTATGCGCGACGGCCCGCTCGATATGCGCATGAATCCGCAGCAATCACCAAGTGCAGCAGAGTGGCTGATGTATGCGGATGAGAGTGAAATTGCGGATGTGATCTTTCGTTATGGCGAGGAGCGCTTCGGTCGCCGTATTGCACGTTCGATTGTCGAGCGTCGCAAAGAAACACCTATCGAAACAACGCTGCAATTGGCGGCGTTGGTAAGTGATGCAGTTCCTAAAAAAGAGAAGCACAAGCACCCGGCAACCCGAACATTTCAGGCGGTTCGTATTTTTATTAATCGCGAACTGGAAGATCTTGAGACTGGGTTGCAGGGAGCAGTTGACCGGCTGGCACCGGGTGGGCGGCTGGTTGTGATTAGCTTCCACTCTTTGGAAGACCGGTTAGTTAAGCGTTTTATGCGAGATCTGGCTCGCGGTCCACGGCTGCCCAAAGGCATTCCTGTGACAGCTGCGCAGGAAGCTTCAGATTTTAGGTTGATAGGCAAAGCCAGTAAGGCCGGTGCGGGTGAAGTTAGTGAGAACGTTCGTGCCCGCAGCGCTGTTATGCGTGTTCTGGAGCGTATCGATAATCAACAAGCATCACCAACAGGGAGCGCATGATCATGGGCGCCGTAGCTATAGAGCCGGAGGTTAAACCGGCAAAGTTAAACAAAGAAAAGGTTCGCGAAGGCGTTGTTGCTGCCGTCCGGATCTCTCGTCGGGTTTTCGACGCCACGCGGCAAACAAAAGTTCTGATCTCTCTGGTTCTGGCAGCGTTGCTTGTCGGTTCTGCTATCGGTGTGGTTGTAAGTAGTCATCAAAACCGGACTCTCTTTAACACGCTGTCTCAACTTCACGCGGAGCGGGACAGCTTTCAGGCCGAGTGGAGTCAGTTGCTTTTGGAGCAGAGCGCAATGGGTGGCCACGGTCGCGTAGAGAAGCTCGCAGCAGAACGGTTCGGCATGGTAGCGCCGGGGCGTCAAGATATTGTTTTGGTGCCTTTGATGTCGCCGCTGGCGTCCCGGTAGTTTATGAAATTAACCTTAGGGTGATCTGATTGTCCAGTCAGGAATCAGTAAGAACATTAAGCCAAAAGTTGGCGGCAGGCTTAAAGGCTTGGCGCTTTGGCTTTGTGCTGTGTGTTTTTCTGGTTGTTGTTCTTGTGATTGGCTGGCGTTTGGTTGACCTACACGTTGTAGATAACGATTTTCTGCGCAAACAGGGTGATGTTCGCACGATTCGTGTGGAGACCATCGACGCCCACCGTGGTGTCGTTACCGATCGCTATGGCGAGCCGCTGGCGGTAAGTACACCGGTACAGACACTTTGGGCCAACCCTTCGGAAACAGATCCCGCCGAGCCGCGGCTGGCGAACTTGGCGCGGGTGCTGGACATTAGCGAAGCACGGCTGCGCGAGCGCCTCGCGGCATACGCCGGGCGAGAGTTCATTTACCTGCGCAGAAAAGTGCAACCGGGTTTGGCTGCAAAAGCCATGGATCTGGATATTCCTGGAATTTATACGCGTCAGGAATATCGTCGCTATTACCCGGCTGGTGAAGTAACAGCACACGTGGTCGGGTTTACCAATATTGATGAGCGCGGTCAGGAAGGAATGGAGCTTGCTTATAATGACTGGCTATCCGGTGAATCCGGCCGCAAGCGTGTACTAAAGGATAACCGCGGGCGGATCATTAAGGATTTAACGTTGATTCGGGATGCGGCCCCGGGCCATAACCTTGAGCTCAGCATAGATCTTCGCCTCCAATATCTCGCGTATCGCGAGCTTAAAGCGGTTGTCAGCGCCCACAAAGCGCGCGGCGGCACCCTTGTTATGTTGGATGTCGAGACCGGGGAGGTTTTGGCCATGGTCAATCAGGGGTCTTATAACCCTAACGACCGCAGCCAATTCGCATCGGAAAATCTACGTAACAAAGCCATCACTGACTTGTTTGAGCCCGGCTCTACCATGAAGCCAATCTCAATGGCCGCCGCACTGGAGTCTGGGCTGTATTCCGTTAACGCAACGATTGATACGTCGCCCGGCTACCGGCGATTTGGCCGGTTTACGATTCGCGATTACCGGAATTACGGAGTTATTAGCCTCACCGATATCATCGTCAAATCCAGCAACGTAGGCATTAGCAAAATTGCCTCGGAGCTGGGTGGTGACACGATTCGCAACCTTTACGCACGGCTCGGATTCGGCCAACCCACCGGGATCGGATTCCCGGGCGAGGCCGTTGGTGTATTGCCAGCAAGGCCAAAATGGCGCCCTTCCGAAGAGGCAACGCTTTCATACGGTTATGGGATGAGCGCTAATGCGCTGCAGTTGGCCCAAGCCTATATGGTTCTTGCAAATGGCGGCGTGCGGTATCCGCTAAGTTTGATGAAGTTAAATGAAAAACCCGTTGGCGAGAGGGTGCTTTCCGAGCAGGTAACCAGCGATGTTCGAGCCATGCTAGGCGAGGTCGTTGCCAGAGGGTCTGGTAAGCGGGCCCAACCGGGGTTTTATAGCGCTGGGGGCAAAACCGGAACGGTTCATTTGGTTGGTGCCCAAGGTTACGAAGACAGTCAATACAAGGCGATTTTTGCCGGCATGGCACCCATCGATAACCCCAGAATAGTTACGGTTGTGGCGGTAGACGCACCCCAGTCTGGAGAATATTACGGCGGTGAAGTGGCTGCGCCCGTGTTCTCCCGGGTGATGAGTGACGCGCTTCGCCTTTTGAATGTTAAACCAGAACTTGAAGTTGGCACGACTGGTCAGCAGCCGGTAAGCATCGGGGAGCGGGGGTGAGCCTATGTGCATAACGTCTCTGAGCACTTTGTTGCAAGGTTTTGCCCCTTTGCCTTCAGTTTTCGATGTGACAATCCATGGGTTGCAGACGGATAGTCGCAAGATACGTGCAGGTGAGGCCTTTATTGCCCTGGCCGGAGCAGCTACACCAGCCGACCATTATGTGGACGATGCGATAAAAGCAGGCGCGACAGTTGTGTTGCTGGAGTCGGAAAATGGTGGCGAGTGTCGAGAGCATCATGGAGCCCTGATTGTACCTGTTGCACACCTGCGAAAATCGCTGGGGAAGCTTGCTGCCCGATTTTATGAGCACCCGTCGCGTCGGCTTCGATTGATCGGTGTTACAGGTACCAATGGCAAAACCTCTGTCAGCCATTACATCGCCCAATTGTTAGAGCAGGCAGGCACGCCTTGCGGGGTTCTCGGAACCTTAGGTTACGGCATGCCCGGAGCATTGCACGAGGCTAGCCATACCACACCGGATGCCGTTCAGATCAATCGCGCCTTGTCTGGCATTCTCTCCAGCGGCGGCCGTGCGGCTGCAATGGAAGTGTCTTCCCACGGTTTGGATCAAGGGCGCGTAGACGGCTTATCTATAACCGGTGCTGTGCTCACCAATTTAACGCGGGATCATTTGGATTACCACGGTTCAATGGAGTCTTACGGAGCGGCAAAAGCACGCCTGTTCGAGCGGGAAGATGTGCATTTTTCTGTGATCAATTTTGATGACCCCTTCGGTCGTCAGCTCTTCGAAAAGCTTGAAGGTAAATGCGATCGCATCCGCTATAGCCTACACGAATCCGAAATGGAGCTGTGGTTAAAAGAGTTTCACCCCACAGACGACGGTTTTGATGCGTTGGTGGATGGTGAGTGGGGCCGCTTTGGTTTCTCGGCGCCTCTTATGGGGAGCTTCAACGTCAGCAACGTGCTTGCGGCGATTGCTACGGTATTGGCATTGGGTGCGACGGTTGAGCAGGTGCAGCAAGCGGTGAAGCTGCTGGCTCCACCACCCGGGCGGCTCGAACGTTTCTCTGGTACGAGTGGCGTTCGCGCAGTAGTGGATTACGCCCATACCCCGGATGCGTTGGCAAATGCTATAGCAGCATTGCGCCCGCACGTTACAGGCAGGTTGATCTGCGTGTTCGGTTGCGGCGGCGATCGGGACAGCGGCAAACGGCCAGAAATGGCGAAGGAGGCGGAAGAGAGTGCTGATGTCATTGTTGTTACGGATGACAATCCCAGAACAGAAAGCCCAGTAAGCATTGTGCAGGATATTCTGGCTGGCTTCTCGCGCCCGGAAGCGGCAACTGTTATTCACGATCGAGCCGAGGCAATCCGTTTCGCCATTTGCATGGCAAAGCCAGACGATCTTGTTCTTATCGCCGGAAAAGGCCACGAGTCTTGGCAGGAGATTGATGGTCAAAAGTTTCCTTTCAGCGATGCGGCGCATGTGTGTCAAGCGCTCAAACTTGAAGGAGGCGAGCAATGATACGTGCCTTCTCGCTCGCCGAAGCGGTGCGTTTTACTGGCGCCAAAAGCGCGTGGCAAGAGTTGGAAACGGTTCAGTTCTCTGGAGTGTCCACAGATACACGCGCCTTAAAATCCGGCGATTTGTTCGTGGCTCTACGTGGTGAGAATTTTGATGGCCATAAATTTTTGCAGGCTGCGCAGAAACTCGGTGCGAGCGGCGCCGTGGTTGATGCTCAGGCCGGTGCAGCCGATAGCAACCCCGGTATGCCTCAGTTGGTGGTGGCCAATACCGTTGATGCCTTGGCAGGGCTGGCGGCAGGCAATCGGAATGAAAGTGATGCAAGGCTGATTGCCATCACCGGTAGCAGTGGCAAAACCACAGTGAAAGAACTGGCAGCCACCATTCTGATGCAAATGGGCCAAACCCATGCGACCCGAGGCAATCTGAACAATCACATTGGTGTGCCACTGACTCTTTTCGGCCTTAATCCGGAGCATCAATACGGTGTTATCGAGCTGGGAGCCAGCGGGATTGGAGAAATTGCCCATACAGTCGCAATCACCAAGCCTGAGGTTGTAATTCTCACGAACGCAGGACAAGCGCATCTGGAAGGCTTTGGTAGTTACGACAATATCGTGCAGGCCAAAGGGGAGATTATCGAGGGCGTTTCAGAGGTCGGGTTAGTGGTTCTGAATCGCGATGACCCCGCATTTGACCAATGGCTTGCTCGTGCGGGCAATCGCAGGGTTGTGAGCGTTAGTCGCCTTGGCCACGCCGATGCGGACTACACGGCAGTTGTAGTGCAGCCGAAGGACACCAAGCCTGAGGTGTCGATGACTGGGCCTGAAGGGTGGTCGTGCAGGATAGTCCAGCCTTTGGAAGGCGACCACAACGTAACCAATACTCTGCTCGCCATTGCGGCAACAAGGGAGTTGGGTGCAACGGATGTCGCCATCACCAAAGGGTTGGCGGCCATGCAACCGGTTAGCGGCCGTTTGCAGATTATCAACTTGCCCGGAGAATTGACGGTAATTGATGACAGTTACAACGCCAACCCAGCCTCCATGAAGGCTGCTTTGAATGTCCTAGTAAAACGCGAAGGTAAACAGGTAGCGGTTTTTGGGGCTATGGGAGAGTTGGGGCCGACTGCCCACAAGTTGCACAGCGAAGTAGGAGCCTATGCTGCTGAGCTCGGTATTGACCGTCTGCTAACGGTGGGCGCCGGCTGCGAAGGTTATGCCGAGGGATTTGGGGGCGCAACCGAGATGTATCAAACACACGACGAGGCCATACAGGCCATCGTTAGCACGAACCATCCAGCCATGACTGTGCTGGTGAAAGGGTCCAGAAGCTCTGCCATGAACTTCGTGGTGGAAGGGATCAAAGACAAGGTGAATAACGCATGCTGCTCTGGTTAACAGAGGTTCTATCACAATATTTCTCGGCGCTGACGGTGTTTCAGTACCTCACCGTGCGCGGGATTCTGGGCACTTTGACCGCCCTGCTGATCTCTTTGGTTATCGGCCCTTTGATGATTCGCAAGTTGAGCCAATACCAGATAGGTCAAGCGATTCGCGATGACGGGCCTCAAACACACCTCAGTAAAGCTGGCACTCCCACTATGGGTGGCGCGCTGATTCTAGTGTCTATAGGTATCACCACACTGCTCTGGGCTGACCTTTCCAATCGTTATGTGTGGGTGACCCTATTGGTCACCATGCTATTTGGCGCGGTTGGCTGGGTTGATGATTACCGTAAAGTGGTCGAGCGCAATCCACGCGGTCTGCCTGCTCGTTGGAAGTATTTTTGGCAGTCGCTGATCGGCGCAGCCGCAGCCATCGTGCTCTATTTCAGCTCTGCTTTGCCTCAGGAAACATCGCTTTACCTGCCGTTCTTGAAAAACGTCTCGCTGACTCTTGGCCCTGTGCTCTTCATTTTGCTGACCTACTTCGTGATCGTCGGCAGCAGCAACGCAGTGAACCTGACCGATGGTTTGGATGGCCTCGCAATTATGCCCACGGTGATGGTCGCTGGTGCATTAGGCATCTTCGCGTATGTGTCTGGCAACGTTCAGTTTGCGAATTACCTGTTGATCCCGCACTTGCCCGGCACCGGCGAGCTTATTGTGTTCTGTGGGGCGCTGGTCGGCGCTGGGCTTGGTTTTCTTTGGTTCAATACCTATCCCGCTCAAGTCTTCATGGGCGATGTTGGTGCATTGGCACTCGGTGCAGCACTTGGTGTGGTGGCGGTGATTGTGCGACAGGAAATTATTCTCTTCATTATGGGCGGCGTGTTCGTAATGGAGACGGTGTCGGTAATTCTACAGGTGGCTTCATTCCGGTTGACCGGACGTCGGATTTTCCGGATGGCGCCCTTGCATCACCACTTTGAGCTAAAGGGCTGGCCGGAGCCACGAGTGATTGTGCGTTTCTGGGTTATTACAGTCATTCTCGTTCTGATTGGCCTGGCCAGTCTGAAATTGCGATAGGAAACCGGACTGATTATGAGTGTCATCACGTCAGATCGCCGCACATTAGTAGTAGGGCTGGGTAAAACCGGACTCTCCTGCGTGCGCTATCTGTCTGCTCAGGGGCGGAGCATCGCAGTGGCTGACAACCGCGAAGTGCCTCCGTGTGTGGGTGACCTCCGTTCCGAGTGGCCGGATATCCCAGTCTATCTTGGGCCGTTCAATCGTGAACTGTTTGCAGGATTCAATGAGTTGATTGTAAGCCCGGGGGTCAGCATTACCGAACCGGCCATTGCCTATGCGGCGGAGCAAGGTGCGCGCATACGGGGTGATATAGATTTGTTTGCCGAAGCAGCGGATGCGCCGGTTGTGGCTATCACCGGCTCCAATGGTAAAACCACCGTCACCACCTTGGTGGGCGAGATGGCTCGGGCCGCTGGTCGCAAAGTTCAAGTTGGCGGAAATATCGGAACCCCTGCATTGGACTTACTGGGATTTGGTGCGGAGCTGTACGTATTAGAGCTCTCAAGCTTTCAATTGGAAACCACAGCGGAGCTCAATGCGCTGGCAGCGACGGTATTGAACGTTAGCGATGACCATATGGATCGCTACCCGGACAAAATGGCTTACTTTCAAGCAAAACAGAGAATATTCAACGGCTGCCGCAATGCCATTGTGAATCTGGATGACGCACTGAGTACGCCTATGGCGCGAGATACCTTGCGGTTTTTGTGTTTCGGGTTCAATCGCGTTAACCCGGAGACGTTTAGCACGCGAGAGGACGATCAGGGTGTCTGGATAACCTTTGGGTTCGAAAACCTTTTGAATGCCAATGAGCTAAGGCTTGTGGGTTGGCACAACCTCAGCAATGTGATGGCGGCGTTGGCGTTGGGCCATGCTGCCGGTCTGCCGATGAATTCCATGCTCGCCGCCGCCCGTGAGTTCAACGGGTTGCCGCACCGCTGCGAATTTGTGCGCAAACGTGCTGGGGTGGAGTACATCAACGATTCGAAAGGAACGAATGTCGGCGCCACCGTTGCCGCTATAAAGAGTTTGGTGCCGGAGGGTGACGGCAAATTAGTGTTGATTGCCGGTGGTGATGGCAAGGGTGCAGCGTTTTCAGAGCTGGCGGAACCCGTTAGATGCTGCTGCCGCGCTGTGGTGTTAATCGGCCGTGACGCAGATCTGATTGAAGGCGCCCTAGACGCAGATCTTCCAATTTATCGCACAGAATCTTTGGCCGATGCAGTGAAGAAGGCTGCGGAGTTGGCTCTGGAACACGATCGAGTTCTGTTTTCTCCAGCCTGCGCGAGCTTCGACATGTTCCGCGATTACATCGACCGAGGTGATCAGTACCGCAATCAGGTGCAGTCGCTGGGGGAGGTGGCCTGATGCAGGCAGGACTATCAGCGACTCCAGCTCGGACTCAATGGGTGGGGGAGATCCAGCCTCTGCCGGTACTGGTAATAACCTCGGTTGCTTTGTTGCTTATTGGTGTGGTGATGATTTCTTCAGCGTCCATGGACATGGCGATAGAGACCGTAGGAAATGGTTATCACTATGTGATTCGCCAGCTTTTGTTCGCGGCACTGGGCTGCATGCTTGCACTAGTGTCGGTCAACGTGCCGGTGGCGTGGTGGCAGCGCAGCGGCTGGCTGTTGCTTGGAATAGGCCTTCTGGTTCTGGTTTTGGTTCTTACACCTTTGGGCCGAACCGTAAACGGTTCGACGCGTTGGATTCCGTTTGGACTGTTCAATGTGCAAGTATCAGAAGTGGCCAAGCTGTGTCTCATAGCTTATCTGGCTGGGTACGTGGTTCGGCGCCGTGTAGCTTTGTTGGAAACGTGGGCGGGCTTCTTGAAGCCTGTGGGGATTTTGTTTGTTGCATCGGTTTTGTTGATGTTTCAACCTGATTTTGGTGCCACGGTTGTTCTAGTGACCGCTGCGGCTGGCATGATTTTCCTGAGCGGTGTTCGCCTGAGCAAATTTGTTCCGCTTATCGCTATTGCAGCGGCGCTTGGTGCCCTTCTGGTGCTGACTCAGCCCTATCGCCTGAAGCGTGTAGTGAGCTATCTGGATCCTTGGAAAGACCAGTTCGATAGCGGCTACCAGCTTACCCAGTCATTGATTGCGTTCGGGCGTGGTGAATGGGGTGGCGTTGGCTTGGGCAACTCGATTCAAAAGCTGTTTTTTTTACCGGAAGCCCATACAGATTTTATTTTCGCGATCATTGCGGAAGAGTTCGGGTTGCTGGGTTCATTGATCGTGCTCGGTCTATTTGCCGTGCTGGTTGTAACCGGTTTCGTGATTGCCAGACGCGCTGAGAAAGCGGATATGCCGTTTGGTGCCTGCTTTGCTTATGGTATTACGTTGCTGATCGGCCTGCAGGCGGGTATCAACATGGCTGTCAGCACCGGATTATTGCCCACAAAAGGGTTGACCTTGCCATTGGTGAGCTATGGCGGCTCTAGCCTGATGGTTAGCTGTGTGTGTATCGGGATTCTGGCCAGAGTTGAGATGGAACGGCTAGATAGCGAAAAGCAGGCTTCGGAAAAGACCAGCCCTCGGAAGGGAAAGGGGGCTCGTTATGACTAAATCACGCCGCTTTTTAATGATGGCCGGAGGTACCGGAGGGCACGTGTTTCCTGCGCTGGCCACTGCCCGTGCACTTGAGGCCAAGGGTCACGAAGTGCACTGGCTAGGAGCCGTTGGAGGTATGGAAGAACGGTTGATTAGTGATACGGGTATCCCTTTGTCCCTGATCCATATTTCCGGGCTTCGTGGCAAAGGCAAGCTGGCTTTGATGCTGGCCCCCTTTCGGCTAATGCGCGGGCTGGGCGAAGCTTTCACCATAGTGCGACGCATTCGCCCCGACTGCGTGGTCGGTATGGGCGGATTTGTGACCGGCCCGGGCGGTGTAGCGGCTTGGCTGACGCGAACGCCTTTGGTAATCCATGAACAAAATGCCATTGCTGGAATGACCAACCGCCTGCTGGTGCGGTTTGCGAAAACGGTACTGGAAGCTTTCCCTGAAAGCTTTGGGGCGGAGGTAATCACTCGGTGCACTGGGAATCCAGTGCGTCAGGATCTAGTAGCGTTACCGGCACCGGAGCAGAGATTGGCCGGGCGTTCACACGAATCCGGCGAGGCCAATAATGCGCTGCGCATTCTGGTGGTCGGCGGCAGTCTTGGAGCGCAAGTGTTTAATCAGCAGTTGCCGGAAGCTTTGGCAATGTTGCCGCAACAGGAGCGGCCTCAGGTAAGGCATCAGTGCGGTGAAAACCATCTTGACGCTGCGCGCGCTTCCTATGAGCAGCATGGGGTTGATGCAGATGTTGAGCCATTTATTAAGGACATGGCGGAAGCCTACAGCTGGGCAGACATCGTGCTATGTCGCGCGGGTGCACTGACAATTTCGGAGCTTTGTGCAGCGGGTATTGGGGCGGTGCTGGTGCCGTTCCCCCATGCGGTGGATGATCATCAAACAAAAAATGGCCAGCAAATGGTCAATGCGAAAGCAGCTGTATTGATACCTCAGTCGCGGCTGACCCCAGCCGTGCTGGCAGAAACCTTGAGAGACCTTTCCAAGGATCGAGCTCGAGTCTTGGACATGGCCAAGGCTGCACATACTTTGGCCCGCCCTGACGCAACGGAGCGGGTCGTGAATTATTGCCTGGAGGCCGCTAATGGCTGATACAACCAATCCGCCGCTTGCGTTTCAAGTACCGGAAATGCGCCGGATACGCCACATTCACTTCGTGGGTATCGGTGGTGCGGGCATGAGCGGTATTGCCGAGGTACTAAAAAACCAAGGCTACGAGGTGTCTGGTTCAGACCTGAAAGAAGGTGTGGTCACTCATCGCCTTAAAGCCATGGATATTGAAATTCACATCGGTCATAGAGCGGAGAACAGCGCCAAAGCTGATGTGGTTGTTGTGTCTTCCGCTGTTGCATCGGATAACCCGGAAATGGTTTCAGCCCGAAGCCGACGGGTGCCCATTGTACCCAGAGCTGAAATGCTGGCCGAAATTATGCGTTATCGCCACGGTATTGCTGTCGCTGGAACCCACGGTAAGACAACGACCACCAGTTTGATTGCATCGGTGCTCGGCGAAGCTGGGCTTGATCCGACGTTTGTAATCGGTGGCAAGTTGAACAGTGCAGGCACCAATGCCAAGTTGGGCGGGTCCCGCTATTTGGTTGCCGAGGCGGATGAGAGCGATGCCTCGTTTCTGCATTTAACGCCGACTGTGTCGGTAGTGACTAACATCGAAGCCGATCATATGGACACCTATGACGGCGACGTAGAAAAGCTCAAGCAGACGTTTGTGGATTTTCTCCACAATCTGCCGTTCTACGGGTTGGCGGTGATGTGTGTGGATGATGACTACGTGAACGAAATCATCCCCCGGATCTCCCGCGCCATCATCACTTATGGCATTAGCAATCCAGATGCAGATTATCGCGCTGAACGCATAGTGACAGACGGCCTTAAAACACACTTTGTGGTTAAGCGACCGGGCGGGCGAAGTGACCTTAACGTCGAACTAAAAATGCCGGGCCGTCACAACGTTTTGAACGCCCTCGCGGTGATCGCTGTCGCCACGGATGAAGGCGTTGCAGATGAAGCAATTTGTCGTGGGCTAGCTGTTTTTGCAGGGGTTGGACGCCGGTTTCAGGTTTACGGGGATTATCAAACGCCAAACGGCACCGTCACGCTGGTGGATGACTATGGCCATCACCCCACGGAAGTGGAAGCCGTCATTCAGGCCGCTCACGATGCCTGGCCGGGTCGCCGATTGGTGATGCTGTATCAGCCTCACAGGTTTAGTCGTACCCGTGATTTGTATGAAGATTTTGTACGGGTTCTATCAGAGGTCGACAGCCTATTGCTTATGGATGTTTATTCCGCCGGTGAAGCTGCCGTGCCTGGTGCGGACGGAAGAGCGCTATGTCGCAGCATAAGGCAGCGAGGCAAGGTCGAGCCTTTGTTTGTGGAAGACAATCGAGAAATTGAAAGCTTGCTGTCCAGCGTTCTGCAAGACGGCGATCTGTTGATTACTCAGGGTGCCGGAGATATCGGTGGTATAGCGATCCGGCTGGCGGAACAAGGAGTCTTTTCAGGTGAGTGATATGCAGCATCCCGCAGTCCCGGCGTATCAAGCCGAACCAGACGTTGTTCGGGCACTGGGGCGTGTGGCTGTTTTTATGGGTGGAGACTCAGCTGAGCGAGAAGTGTCTCTTAAAAGTGGCAAGGCGGTTCTGGCAGCTTTGGTGTCTGCGGGTGTAGATGCCTTTGCTCTCGATGTTCAAGGCTGTTTGCTGAAAACAGTTGAAAACCCTGAATTCGATCGGGTTTTCATTGCATTGCATGGCCGCGGTGGAGAAGACGGAACACTGCAAGCCATTTTGTCTCAGGCCGGTATTCCTTACACCGGAAGCGAAGTGATGGCGTCGTCTTTGGCGATGGACAAGTTGCGCACCAAGTACGTGTTTGCTGGCTGTGGTTTACCAACACCACAGTTTAAAACTATGTCGGCAGCAGGTGAAGCCGAACAAATTGTTCAGGAGCTGCGCTCGCCTTTGAGTGTAAAGCCGTCCCGAGAAGGTTCCAGCATTGGCATTCGTAAAGTGCATACCGCAGTTGAGCTCGCTGAAGCCTTCGAGGCGGCTGCCGCACTAGATAGTTCAGTGCTGGTCGAAGAGTGGATAGAAGGGCCGGAATTCACGGTCAGTTTGTTGCAGGACCGGGCTTTGCCAGCCATCGGGCTGAGCACAGATCATGTGTTCTACGATTATGACGCGAAATACCTCGCGGACGATACCCGTTACCGAATTCCCTGTGGCCTAGCGCCCGAGGATGAAGCGAGGCTGCAGAACCTTGCTTTAGAGGCGTTTCGAGTCGTGGGCTGCCGCACCTGGGGCAGAGTTGACATTATGCAGGATGGAGACGGCGAGTTCTGGCTGCTGGAAGTGAATACCGTGCCAGGCATGACTGATCACAGCTTGGTGCCTATGTCTGCTAAAGCCGCAGGTATTAGCTTTGAAGAGCTGGTTGTACGAATCCTTCTAGACACACTGGAGGGCGCTAATGCTTGAAACACTGCTGATCCGGAGTCGGGCGATACCGTCCGAGCCTCCCCGGCGCCGAGGAGCAACGACTCTCGGGCCGGAGAAGGACCGGTTTGGTGTGTTGAAGGCGGTGCTGGCAGCAGTGCCTTGGCTGCAAGCTGGTATGGGCATAGCGATTCTGCTTGCGGCGGGCCTTGTACCTTGGGCAACCGGAAAGGTACTGGGCGCTATGGACCAGCAGATTCTGGCCATTGATGTGAATGGTGAGTTTGTCGGGGATAGCCGCGTTGCTTTTGAACGCCAAGCCGGAAACTGGATCGGCAAGAGCTATTTTTCGACGGACCTTTCGGACATCAAGACCAATCTTGAAAAGCGGCCATGGATTGACTCAGTCGCGGTGCGCCGTGTGTGGCCCGATCGTCTGGAAATCAACATACGGGAAAAAAAGCCTCTAGCGTATTGGACGGATGGACGTTTGGTCAGTCGCACCGGGGAGTTGTTTATGCCACCCAACCCGGATGTGGCAGGGAGATTGCCGCAACTTGCAGGGCCGGATGAGCGCGTGCGCGATGTGATCAATATGGCTCGCACCATGAGCGACAAACTGGTGGCCCACGGTTTGGGCTTTTCCGGGCTGGAGTTGGAGCGGCGTGGAGCTTGGACTCTTCGCCTCTCAAACGGAATTGAGGTGGTACTCGGTCGGGATCAAGTTGCAAAGCGCTTTGAGCGTTTTATCACAGTTTATGAAAACCGATTGATATCTCGGTCGGACGAAGTTAGCCGGGTAGATGCGCGCTACACCAATGGTGTAGCCGTTCAGTGGAAGCAGGTTCAGGCCGCTTCCGGCCCAAAAACATAGAAACAGTAAATTCAGACCTACGGTTTGGTGGAACACATGTCATCGGTTGAAACGGAAAACATGATTGTCGGCCTCGATATCGGAACCTCGAAGGTGGTTGCGATCGTCGGCAAACGCAAGATGGACGGAACCATTGAAGTGGTGGGTATAGGTTCCCACCCGTCCCGTGGGCTCAAACGGGGTGTGGTGGTGAACATCGAAACCACGGTTCAGGCAATACAGCGGGCAGTCGAGGAGGCCGAATTGATGGCCGGTTGCCGTATTCACTCTGTGTATGCAGGGATTGCGGGCAGCCATATAAAGAGCCTTAACTCTCACGGCATTGTCGCCATTCGCGATAGGGAAGTAACTCAGGCCGATATCGACAGAGTGATTGATGCGGCCCAGGCGGTTGCCATTCCGGCGGATCAGAAAATCCTGCACATCTTGCCGCAGGAATTCGTGATTGATAACCAAGAGGGCATCAAAGAGCCCATGGGTATGTCGGGTGTCCGTCTTGAGGCAAAGGTGCATCTCGTAACCTGTGCCGTCAATGCTGCCCAAAATATTGAAAAGTGTATTGGCCGCTGCGGCTTAGAGGCCGACGATATTATCTTGGAGCAGCTGGCTTCCAGCCACGCCATCCTTACAGACGACGAAAAAGAGCTCGGTGTATGCGTTGTGGACATGGGTGGAGGTACCACCGACATCGCCGTGTTTACCGGCGGCGCCATACGCCACACAGCTGTAATCCCGATTGCGGGTGATCAAGTTACCAACGACATCGCGATGGCGTTGCGTACACCCACGCAGAATGCGGAAGAAATCAAAATCAAATACGCCTGCGCTTTAACGCAACTGGCGGGTGCTGATGAAACCATCAAGGTGCCGAGTGTAGGTGATCGTGCACCACGTGATCTTTCAAGACAGGCGCTGGCAGAGGTTGTTGAGCCGCGCTACGAGGAGCTGTTTACCCTCGTGCAATCAGAACTGCGTCGCTCCGGGTTCGAAGATCTGATTCCTGCTGGCATCGTGATAACTGGCGGGTCTTCAACCATGGAAGGTGTGGTCGAGTTAGCTGAAGAAATCTTCCACATGCCGGTACGGTTGGCGTGCCCACACGCAGTCTCTGGTATGACAGAAGTCGTTAATAACCCCATCTACGCCACTGGCGTCGGGTTGTTGATTCACGGTTTCCGGCAAATGGATCTTGGTCGGGCACCGGTGCTCAAGGGTGAAGATGCACCCTCGCTGTTAGAGCGCATGAAAGCTTGGTTTACCGGTCATTTCTGACGGTTCCGGGCAAGCAGTAAACGAAGGTATCTCGAAAATACAATCTCGAATAAACAGTCTGGAACAAGACTGAAACAGCACGAAGGAGAAGGGGAATGTTTGAACTTGTCGATAATGTCCAACAAAACGCTGTCATTAAAGTAGTCGGTGTTGGCGGTGGTGGTGGTAACGCCGTGCGTCACATGCTGAACAGTGACATTGAGGGTGTAGAGTTTATCTGCGCCAATACAGATGCTCAGGCGCTGACCGATTTGGACGCGCGCCAGATCATCCAATTGGGTGGCAACATCACGAAAGGTTTGGGCGCAGGGGCTAACCCTGAAATTGGCCGCCAATCAGCTCTTGAAGATCGCGACCGCATCGCCGAAGCCATTAAAGGCGCAGACATGGTGTTCATCACTGCTGGCATGGGCGGCGGTACGGGTACTGGGGCAGCGCCTGTTGTTGCTGAAGTGGCCCGGGAAATGGGAATCCTGACTGTTGCCGTGGTGACCAAGCCTTTCACCTTTGAAGGCGGCAAGCGCATGAGCTTGGCCGAAGAGGGGCTTAGGGAATTGGAAGAGTGTGTTGATTCGCTGATCACCATTCCTAACGAGAAGTTGCTAGCGGTTCTGGGTAAAAAGACCAGTCTGCTGGATGCTTTTGCTGCCGCGAATGACGTTCTGCTTGGTGCCGTTCAAGGTATTGCCGATCTGATCACCCGAAACGGTATGATCAACGTCGACTTTGCTGATGTTAAAACGGTTATGTCCGAGATGGGTATGGCGATGATGGGTACCGCGCGTGCCACCGGCGAAAACCGTGCACGGGAAGCGGCCGAAGCGGCTATTCGCAGCCCGCTGTTGGAAGACGTCAACTTGCAAGGCGCCAAGGGTATTCTGGTCAATATCACTGCCGGTATGGACCTCAACTTGGGGGAATTCTCCGAGGTTGGCGATATTGTGCGTGAGTTTGCATCGGACTCTGCAACGGTTGTTGTGGGTACCGTAATTGATCCCGAAATGACTGAAGAGTTGAAAGTAACGGTTGTTGCCACAGGTCTTGGCGGAGATCGCGAAAAGCCGACTAAAGTGGTTGATAACACTCGCACTCTGGATGGCAAGACTGATTACAATCAGCTGGATCGCCCCGCAATCCTGCGTCGTCGTGCGGTATCAAGCGGGAATGTAGCGATCGATCAGAGCAAAGAAAGCGAAGAGCAGGGTGTCGATTACCTCGATATTCCCGCATTCCTTCGCAGACAGGCTGACTGATTATCGAGTTCGGCTGACTGCCAACGGCTTGATTGCGTATAGTTTACGCAATATCAAGTCGCGTAAATGGTGCTCAGTCGTATTTTTTGATATTCTGCGCGCAAGTTTTTGTTTAGAATATCGCCAATTTTTTACGGAATAACGAACCGATGATCAGACAACGGACACTTAAAAACACGATCCGTGCTACCGGGGTTGGGCTGCACTCAGGGGAAAAGGTTTACCTTACCCTCAAGCCCGCGCCGATAGATTCGGGAATCATTTTCCGCCGCACCGATCTCGACCCTGTGGTCGAAATTCTGGCCTGCGCTGAAAATGTGGGTGAGACCATGCTGTCCACGACGCTGGTAAAAGACGGTGTCCGTGTGGCGACAATAGAACATTTGTTGTCGGCCATGGCTGGTCTCGGTATCGATAACTGCTATGTGGAACTGAGCGCTGCTGAAGTGCCGATCATGGACGGCTCCGCTGGCCCGTTCGTTTTTCTGCTGCAGTCTGCCGGCATTGCCGAGCAGGAAGCTGCCAAGCGGTTCATTCGCATCAAGCGGGAAGTGACCCTTGAAGAAGGCGACAAGAAGGCTACCTTCCTGCCGTTTGAAGGCTTCAAAGTGAGCTTCGGCATCGACTTTGATCACCCAGTGTTCAAAGGTCGTGCCCAGACCGCGACTGTAGATTTTTCAAGCACGTCTTTCGTGAAGGAAGTCAGTCGCGCAAGAACTTTCGGGTTTATGCGTGATATTGAAAAGCTGCGGGCAATGAATCTAGCGCTGGGTGGCAGTGTAGACAACGCCATTGTAGTAGACGACTACAAAATCCTGAACGAAGACGGTCTTCGTTACGAGGACGAGTTCGTCAAACATAAAGTACTGGATGCGATTGGGGATTTGTACCTGTTGGGCAATAGCCTGATTGGTGAATTCCGCGGCATCAAGTCCGGTCACGATCTGAACAATAAGCTACTGCGCAAGCTCAGGGCAGAAGAGGATGCATGGGAAGTGGTTACCTTTGATGACAAAGAAACTGCGCCCATCTCTTACATGAAGCCTGTGCTAGCCGTACCAGCTTAAGGCAGGATGCCTTAATCCCGGACGTGGCTTGCGAGTTTTTCGAGAACCTCGCGTAATTTTTTGTCCTTCGTGTGCCCGGCTTCCTCTTTGAGGAGTCGGGCATTTTCTTTACTGAGCGCTAACTTTTTAATCGGTGGTTTTTCGCTAAACCGGGGCGGTGAAACGTTTACCTTGAGCTTCCACACAAAGCGGAACAGCTCGTTTTCTCGCAATTTTTCCATGATTTCGTGCTGACGGAAGCGAAGTTGGCTTGCCTTGCCAGCGTTTTCCGCAGAGAGGGTGAGTTCACCCTCCAAACAGCATACAAAGCGGGTGCCTTCCATTAAAGCTGGGGGTAATGAAGCCATAACTTCTTTTTCCGCTTTACTGTGGGTGTGGGCTTTTGCGACGAGTTCCCGCAATCCGGGCGTTTTGCCTAGGTTGTCGAAGGTTAGTTTTTGATCACTTTTTCGCTTCATAGGGCGTTTTCTTCTCGACGATCCGCTTAACGATTGGTTACACTTCGGCACGTTTCGTGCGTAGCACCATAGCTGATCTTGTTTTACCTTGTTGTAAATAAGTATGTCTACCGGGCGCTACGATTTATTGGTACGTAGTTGTTGCTAAGGATGGCAAACCCACTCGGAACTTTCCGGGCTGCGACACTACGGGAGATGGTTGCGGTTCTTAAATGAAGTCAGACAACATTATGAATATCATTCTTGTTGGCAAGAGCCACGGCAAGTCCCGTGTGCTGGCACTTAATGCCATGACTGTTGCTGCCTGTTGCTCTGTTTTGCTTGCGCTAATAGCCGCGGCTAGCTGGGCGGGATACAGTGCTGCAATAGGCCAGACGAAAGCCCCTGAACAGCCAACGGATTCCGAGCTCGTAGCCTATTGGCAAAATGAGTTGGGCAAGCAGAAAACGGAGTTGGTCAGCCTTCAACAGAATGTTCAGGATCAGGTGGATGCGCTCACGTTACGCCTTGGTCAAATTCAGGGCCGATTGTTGCGCTTAGATGCTTTAGGTCAGCGCTTTGTTGAGTCCGGTCTGGTTGCCAGCGATGAGTTCGATTTCAACCAGCCAGCGGCGGTGGGTGGCCCTGAAGACTCCCTTCCTGCCGACTCTTTCTCTGCGCCCGAGTTGACTCGGATGATTGATGAGCTAGAACGAAAGATGCTGGATCGCGAACAACAGTTGCGCCTTTTGGATCAGGTTTCTTCCCGCCAAAAGCTTGAAGATGAGCTGTATTTGGAGGGTCGTCCGATTACTTGGGGGTGGTTGTCCTCGCGTTACGGTTATCGTTCCGACCCATTTACCGGCAAGCGTACCTGGCACGGAGGCGTTGACCTTGCGGGTAAAGAAGGCAGCGACATTATTTCGGTGGCGGGCGGCGTAGTTACCTACGCTTCCGAGCGCAACGGTTATGGAAATCTGGTTGAAGTAGATCATGGCGACGGTCTGGTGACCCGCTATGCCCACTGCAAGACTATTGAAGTGCAAGTAGGTGATGTTATCCAGAAAGGGCAAGTGCTGGCGCTTATGGGAAGCACAGGCCGCTCTACTGGGCCTCACGTACACTTTGAAGTTATCCGTAACGGAAAAAGTGAAAACCCTGAAACCTACATTAAAAGAGCCAGCCGTTAATTGTTTAGATGTTATCAGGCCTTCCTTCAAGCCCCGCCAGCCGTATCAGGCCCCTTATTTTGAGTAGGATAGCTCCTTAAGGCCGGGTATGTGAGCTCTGCCTTTTGTACTCCTGCAAAATAAGGTTAGAATGCTGGCTTCCTCCGTTCAATCAAAGAAGCTGTAGTCTATGTTCTCAAAGTTTGCAACCAAGATGTTTGGCAGTAAAAATGCCAGAGAAATCAAGAGAATGCGCAAGCTCGCTTTGCGAGTTAACGAACTTGAAGAGCAGTTTGGCAATCTTGCGGATTCTGAGTTGCAAGGTAAGACGGCCGAGTTCCGTCGCCGGCTCGACGAAGGCGAGAGCTTGGATGCATTGCTGCCTGAAGCCTTTGCCACTGTTCGTGAAGCAGGGCGTCGGGTTATGGGTATGCGGCATTACGATGTGCAGTTGATTGGCGGTATCACTCTGCACGAGGGTCGGATTGCGGAGATGAAGACTGGCGAAGGTAAAACGCTGGTCGCGACCGTTGCTGTGTACTTGAATGCATTGCCCGGCAAGGGCGTGCACGTAGTAACCGTGAACGACTACCTAGCGAGCCGTGACGCCGAGTGGATGGGTAAGCTGTACCGCTTCCTAGGGTTGCAGGTGGGTGTTGTTGTATCTGGCCAACCGGCCGAAGAGAAGCGCGCTGCATATCAAGCGGATATCACTTACGGTACGAACAACGAATTCGGCTTTGATTACCTGCGGGATAACATGGCATTCAGCACCGAAGATAAGGTGCAGCGTGGTCTCCACTACGCGATTGTCGACGAAGTTGACTCCATTCTTATTGACGAAGCCCGCACACCACTGATCATTTCTGGCGCTGCTGAAGACAGCTCCAAAGCCTATCTCGCTATTAACGAACTGATTCCCAGCTTAGAAAAGGGAGAGGTTAGTGAGGAGGGTGAATCTTCCGGTGACTTCACCATCGACGAAAAGTCCCGTCAGGTAGAATTGACTGAAGCGGGCCATGAGAGGGTTGAAGAGCTGCTTTTGGGCCGTCAGTTGCTGGAAGAGGGTGAAAGTCTTTATTCCGCTGCCAACCTCAGTTTGCTGCACCATGTCCACTCAGCACTCCGTGCCCACCATCTGTTCCAGAAGGATGTTGATTACATTGTTCAGGGTGGTCAGGTTGTCATTGTTGACGAGCATACCGGGCGTACAATGCCAGGTCGTCGCTGGAGTGAGGGTCTGCATCAGGCTATGGAGGCCAAAGAGGGCCTCAAGATTCAAGCCGAAAGCCAAACACTGGCGTCGACCACCTTCCAGAACTATTTCCGGCTTTACGACAAGCTCGCAGGCATGACGGGCACGGCGGATACCGAAGCCTTCGAATTCCGCCAGATTTATGGTCTGGACGTGGTGGTGATACCGCCTAATAAGTCGATTCAGCGCATTGACTACAATGACCTTGTTTATTTGACACAAGAAGAGAAGTTCCACGCCATCATTGACGAAATCAAGGATGTGACTGGCGAAGGGCGACCGATCTTGGTGGGCACGGCTTCCATCGAAGCCTCCGAGTTACTGTCTATGCTGCTCAAAAAGGCACGCATCGAGCATAAGATTCTTAACGCCAAACAGCACGAGTCTGAAGCACAAATTATCGCTCAGGCCGGTCGCCCTGGCGCGGTGACTATCGCTACCAACATGGCCGGCCGGGGTACAGATATCGTACTTGGCGGTAACTGGGAGCACGAAGCTGCTGCGCTGGAAAACCCCACAGAGGAAGAAATTGCGCGCCTCAAGGCCGAGTGGACAGAGCGCCACAATCAGATTTTAGAAGCCGGTGGTTTGCACATTGTTGGTACCGAGCGCCATGAGTCCCGCCGTATAGATAATCAACTGCGTGGTCGTGCCGGACGGCAGGGTGATCCAGGCTCTTCCCGTTTCTTCTTGTCGCTTGAAGATAACCTAATGCGCATCTTCGCGCCGGATCGGGTAAAGAGCCTGATGCAGGCCATGGGGATGAAGAAAGGCGAGGCCATCGAACACAGAATGGTCACGAATGCCATTGAAAAATCCCAGCGTAAGGTCGAGGGCCGCAACTTCGACATGCGTAAAACGCTGCTTGAATACGATGACGTAGCCAACGACCAGCGAACAGTTATTTACGATCAGCGAAATGAAGTAATGTCTTCGGAAGACGTCTCCGAGATGGTTGATACCATCCGTGAGGATGTTGTTGATACGCTTGTTAGCGAACACATTCCACCCCAGAGCATGCCTGAGCAGTGGGATGTGGCCGGTTTGGAATCTCAACTGCAATCAGAAATGGCCGTCGACCTGCCAGTTCAGTCTTGGTTGGAAGAGGATAAAAAGCTATACGAAGATAACTTACGCCAAAAAATTCTTGATGAAATTGTGACGGCATATCGGGCCAAGGAAGAGGTAGCTGGTGCCGAGTCCATGCGTAAGTTTGAAAAGCAGGTATTCCTGCAGGTTCTTGATACTTTGTGGAAAGAGCACCTTTCCAATATGGACCACCTGCGTCGTGGCATCCATTTGCGCGGCTACGCCCAAAAGAACCCGAAGCAGGAATACAAGCGTGAAGCGTTTAACCTGTTTGAAACCATGCTTGAAACCATGAAGCGTGATGTAACGCGTGTTCTCTGTCACGTTCGGGTTCAAAGCCGGGAAGAGATGGAAGAGGTTGAGCGTCGTCGTAAAGAAGAGCTGGAGCAAGAACTTGCCAAAGCGCGTCTGCGCCACGATGAGACCAGCGCGACTGCGCAAGGCGAAAGTGGGCAAGGGGATGAAGGTCAGGCAGCACCTGAAACCTTCGTGCGACAGGATCGCAAAGTGGGCCGAAATGAACCCTGCCCATGCGGATCCGGCAAAAAGTTCAAGCAGTGCTGTGGCAAGGTAAGTTGACCATACCGCACTGACATTAAGTATAGAGAACGGAGCCCGCAATCGACCAGCTGACTGGAAGACTGCGGGTTTTTCGTTTTTAGACCGACTCGATTCATTAATATAGAAACTAGCAAGACAACAAGAGGAGCGACAGGATGGCAGTTGGACCAGGAGCCTTACCCGAGTTTTTCCCGGTAGCAGGTGTCAAACTGGGCATTGCCAGTGCTGGCATTAAAAAGCCCGGCCGCAAGGACGTAGTGGTGTTTGAACTAGCACCGGGAAGTCGCGTCGCTGGTCTGTTCACTCGCAACCAGTTCTGCGCTGCGCCGGTTACCCTCAGCCGCAAGCATCTGGCTGAGAAGGCGCCGCGTTATCTTTTGATTAATACAGGTAACGCGAACGCAGGAACAGGCAAACGTGGTATGGATGATGCACTTGCCTGTTGCCAAGCTCTGGCACAGCAAGCTGGAGTTAGTGTCGCTGAAGTACTGCCATACTCAACGGGGGTTATTGGCGAACCTTTGCCTGTCCAGAAAATTGTGGGCGCATTGCCGGAAGCCCTAGCTAGCACTGCGGATAACCGCTGGGCAGAGGCCGCAAGCGGCATAATGACGACAGATACTCGGCCCAAGGGTGCATCGGTCCAAGTCGATTTGGGTGGCCATACGGTTACTATTTCTGGAATCAGTAAGGGCGCAGGCATGATTCGCCCTAATATGGCAACCATGCTCGGCTTTATCGCTACCGACGCCCGTATTGCGCCGGATGTGCTACAGACATTGGCATCGGAATTGGGCGAGCAGTCATTTAACCGAATTACGATTGATGGCGATACTTCCACTAACGACGCCTGCACGCTGATTGCCAGTGGCCAGTATACCGGCCCGGAAATCACTCTCGATAGCCCGCAACTCCCGGCATTGCGCAACGCCTTAAAGCAAGTTTATCTAGATCTCGCTCACGCCATAGTGCGCGACGGTGAAGGCGCAACCAAGTTTATAACCATCCGCGTTAGTGGTGCTGCAGCCCAGCAAGAAGCGCTGGATGTAGCTTATACCGTAGCCCACTCGCCTCTGGTGAAGACTGCCCTGTTTGCATCGGACCCGAATTGGGGCCGGATTCTGGCGGCAGTTGGTCGGGCTGGTGTTGTAGATCTGGATGTGAGTGCTCTGGAAATCCATCTCGGAGACGTATGCCTGGTGAGAGGTGGAGGTCGTGCTGAGGACTATTCCGAGGAGCGAGGGCAAGCGGTGATGAATCAGGAAGAGATCACGATCGCCATCGATCTTAAACGTGGCGAGGTTAGTGAGACCGTCTGGACCTGCGACTTTTCTCACGAATATGTCACTATCAACGCTGACTACCGTAGCTAAATATGGGTACAGCAGAACACAATACCCAGGAGGTTCATGTCGCGGTCGGCGTTATCGTTCGCGAGGGGCGGGTGCTTATTGCCCGCCGTCCGGATCATGTTCATCAGGGTGGCTTATTAGAGTTTCCCGGTGGAAAAGTTGAGTCGGGGGAATCGGTGCAGGCAGCCTTGGTGCGCGAGATTGCCGAAGAGACCGGCTTAGAGATCCCGCGGGAGGCTCTGCGCCCGTTAATTGGCATTCGTCACGATTATGGCGACAAGCGTGTTTTTTTGGATGTCTGGAGAACGGAGAGGGCGCAGGGTGAAGCCCTTGGCCGCGAAGGGCAATCCATAGACTGGGTGAGCCCTGAAAGCTTGCGGGATAACGATTTCCCTGCTGCGAACCGGCCGATTATACGGGCTCTGAAGTTGCCTTCTCTATTGGCGATAATGGGCGATAGTTGTTCCGGCGATGAGGGCGCCCAGCATTTTCAGCGCGCGCTTTCAGGACTGCCAAAGCAAGATCCTTCAGTGCTGGTCGTACTGCGTGCGCCGAATATGACCATGCATAACTATGAATGTCTAGCTGAGAAAGCTATGGAGCTTTGCGATGCAGCGGGCGTTGGCCTTGTGCTGCATGGGTCGGCTGAAGTATTTGATGGCAACCCGGATGCAGTCGGTTTGCATATGCCCTGGCGGGAAGCCGAAAAACTGAAGGCTAGGCCAGTACCTGATGGGGTGTGGCTTGGCGTTTCTTGCCATGATGCTGATGAAATAGAGCATGCTGCGGCCATCGGTGCTGATTATGTAACCCTAGGTCCGGTAAAACCGACGGCGACGCACCCCGGGACTCCTTCTCTGGGGTGGGCGAAATTTCATGATCTGGTAGCACGTTCGACCATACCGGTTTTCGGGCTCGGTGGGTTGGACGTGGCTGATCTCGACGCAGTGTGGCAGGCGGGTGGTCAGGGCGTGGCCGGTATTCGTTATTGGTGGCCCGAATTCGCCGCATAGAAGAATATCTCTGATATGCTCGGCCCGCTTGATCCTTTTTCATAAAGTAACGTATCAATAATTTATTGATTCTAACCCTCGGGAGACGCCGTGAGTAAATTGACCCATCTTGACGACAAGGGTGAAGCCCGCATGGTGGATGTTACGGAGAAAGCCGTAACAGAACGCGAGGCGCGCGCTGAAGCGACGATCCACATGGCAGAGGAAACTCTGAGGATGATCATTGATGGCGAGCACCCCAAGGGTGATGTGTTGGCCGTCGCTCGTATTGCCGGAATAATGGCGGCCAAACGAACCCACGACCTGATTCCATTGTGCCACGCTCTGAGCCTCACCTCGGTGAAGGTGGAGCTTTCAGCGGGTGCGGACGGTGCGTCGGTGCATATACTTACCCGCTGCAAACTTTCCGGTCAAACCGGTGTTGAGATGGAAGCTTTGACAGCGGCCAGCATTGCAGCTCTAACGCTTTACGATATGTGCAAGGCCGTTGATAAGGGCATGGAGATTGGCAATGTGCGTCTGCTCGAGAAGAAAGGCGGTCGCAGCGGGCATTGGGTTGCCGGCGACCGCTGATGCCTGATGAGCGCGCCCGTGATAGAATACGCGCCCCGTTTTATTGAACCACGAGGAAAGACTGTGGCTGTTCGTTACATCGAGACCTGCCGGTTGCCGACCCCTTTCGGGGTGTTCGATATGCATGGCTTTGAGGAACCGGACACGGGAAAGGAGCATATTGCTCTAACTCTGGGGTCGTTGGACGGTGACGAACCCATGTTGGCCCGCACACACTCCGAGTGCCTTACTGGCGACGCGCTTTATAGCATGCGTTGTGATTGTGGTTACCAGCTGGAAGAGGCTTTGCGCAGCATAGCTCGTGAGGGTCGTGGCATTTTGATGTATCTGCGTCAGGAAGGCCGGGGTATTGGCCTCCTCAATAAAATCCGTGCCTACCACCTGCAAGATCAGGGGGCTGACACCGTTGAAGCCAACGAGCGCTTGGGGTTTGCGGCAGACCTGCGTGATTACAGCATGTGTAAGGATATGCTCGCGCATCTAGGTATCAAAAGCTTACGCTTGATGACAAATAATCCTCGCAAGGTTAAAGCGTTGACCTCTTACGGCATCGAAATAACCGAGAGAGTGCCGCTGCATGTAGGCCGCAACCCGCACAATGAGCAATATCTCGATACCAAACAGAGCAAGCTCGGGCACTGGTTGGAAACTCATCAGGATGATGACCCCCAGCAGTAGCCTCAGCCTTGAACGCGCATACAGATATAAAGAAGCCCGCCTCAGGAACAAACTGAGCGGGCTTTTTGTTTATGAACCACCGGGTTCCGTCTGAGAGACGCCTTATTTGACCGCTTTCAGGCGCTGGTGCTGCAAACGTTCCATTCTGGCGTTGATGGCTGCGAATAGCCCCTGAGCATCTAGCCCGCAGTCTTTGAGTAGTTCTTCGTGTTTGCCATGATCAATGAAGGTATCTGGCAACCCAAGTTGCAGTACGGGCATGGAAACCTCTTGTCTGTTCAGGAACTCCGTGACGGCGCTTCCTGCGCCACCTGCAATGGTGTTCTCTTCCAGCGTTACCAGCAGATCGTGCTGTTCTGCGAGTTCGAGAACCAGTGCTTCATCCAGAGGCTTAACGAAGCGCATATCGGCCACCGTTGCGCCAAGCTTTTCAGCGGCTTCCAGCGCTGGTGTGAGTAGGGTGCCAAAATTGAGAATGGCGATGCTGCTGCCTTCACGAATCTTGCGCCCCTTGCCGATTATCACCGGGGTCAGTTCTTTTTGAATGTCCGCGCCCGGCCCGGTCCCACGTGGATAGCGCACCGCTGCTGGCCCTTTAAACATAAGGCCAGTATGAAGTAGTTGGCGGGTTTCATTTTCATCTGATGGCGTCATTAGCACCATGTTCGGGATGCAGCGCAGGTAACTGATATCGAAAGCGCCGGCATGGGTAGGACCGTCCTCACCGACCAGTCCTGCACGGTCGATTGCGAATAGCACGTCCAAGTTCTGGATGGCTACGTCGTGAATCAGCTGATCGTAACCGCGTTGTAAAAACGTCGAGTAGATAGCAACTACCGGCTTGGCTCCATCACATGCCATGCCCGCTGCAAGCGTCACGGCGTGCTGTTCCGCAATGGCTACATCGAAATAACGATCCGGGAAGCGCTCAGAAAATGCCAGCAAATCCGAGCCTTCGCACATGGCGGGGGTGATGCCACTCACACGATCATCCAGTTCAGCAGCGTCACACAACCACTGGCCGAATACGTTCGCGTACTTTTGTTTCGTCGCAACAGGCTTGACCGGCTCGGGCTTGCTGGCGGGTACAGGTTCAATCTTGTTGATGGCGTGGTAGCCAATGGGATCGGCTTCAGCCGGAGCGAATCCCTTGCCTTTGGTGGTCACCACATGGAGGAACTGAGGTCCGTCGAGTTCACGGATGTTTTCCAGAGTTTCAATGAGCAAAGGCAGGTCGTGCCCATCAATGGGGCCAATGTAATTGAACCCCAGTTCTTCAAACAGGGTGCCCGGCACAATCATGCCTTTGAAGTGCTCTTCGGTTTTCTTTGCTAGCGCCATCAGCTGCGGTGCGCCCTGAAGAACCTTTTTGCTGCTATCGCGAACTTGATTGTAGGTGCGACTTGATAGCAGTTTGGCGAAATAATTGGACAGACCGCCAACATTGCGTGAAATCGACATGTCGTTATCGTTCAGAATGACTAGCATGTCTGCGCGCAAGTGACCTGCGTGGTTCAGTGCCTCAAAAGCCATTCCGGCTGTCATGGCGCCATCGCCGATAACAGCAATGCTCTTGCGGCCAGTTTCCTGCTGCCGAGCGGCTATCGCCATGCCTAGAGCGGCACTAATAGAGGTGCTGGAGTGGCCCACGCCAAAGGTGTCGTACTCGCTTTCAGCGCGCTTGGGGAAGCCTGCCAGACCGTCTTTGCGACGAATGCTGCCCATGCGGTCACGACGGCCTGTGAGAATTTTATGCGGGTAAGCCTGATGGCCCACATCCCATACCAGACGGTCTTTCGGTGTATTGAAAACGTAGTGCAGCGCCACGGTGAGTTCGAGTACACCAAGTCCTGCCCCGAAATGACCACCAGTCTGCCCAACAGACCACAGTAGGAATGCCCGCAGTTCTCTGGCAAATTGAACAAGCTGGTCAGGCGGCACCTCCCGTAGTTGGGCGGGTACCTCAATCCGATCTAGCAGCGGCGTATTAGGTCGCTGGGACGGGATTTCCTTGAAAATATAAGTGTCCTGCATTTAATCGGGTCTTTTCCGGAATGTTCGGTAACTGACTGGCATTATAGGGGAACAGTGGCAGCTATTTCACACCCTGTCCCTTAAGTTACGAAATTGTACTTGGCCAACAGAAGGCTTAATGGGTTCTCGCCACCACATAGTCCGCCATGGCTCTGAGAGGGTCGGCCACCGGTCCGAAATCCTGCAAGCTCTCAAGCGCGCTGCTGAGCAATGATGAAAGGTGTTCCCGTGCGCCTGCCAACCCCAGAAGAGCGGGGTAGGTAGGCTTTGCACGGGCGATGTCTGAGCCTTGGGGTTTCCCTATGGTTTCTGTATCGCCTTCAATGTCTAGAAGGTCATCCTGGACCTGAAAAGCCAGACCAAGGGCCTTGGCGTAAGCCGTCAGTGCATCCAGAGATTGTTTGGAGACTCCGGGTGCGGTCAGCGCGCCAATGCGAACGCTGGCCTCAATTAGCGCGCCGGTTTTATGTCTGTGCATGCTCTCGAGCTGTGCCAGAGTCAGGCTTTTCCCTACGGACTCCAAGTCAATGGCCTGACCGCCAACCATACCGCTGTGGCCGCTTGCATGAGCCAGCTCCCGAATCATTGCGAGGCGCGCAGGCGCCTCTATTTCGGGAGCCTCAGCTAGCCATTCAAAGGCCAATGCCTGCAGGGCATCACCTGCAAGAATCGCTGTGGCTTCATCAAAGGCGATATGGGCGGTGGGCCGCCCCCGGCGTAGTTCGTCGTTATCCATGGCCGGAAGGTCGTCATGTACAAGTGAATAGGCATGGATCAGTTCGACCGCACAGGCGGGCACCAATGCGGCCTCCATAGGTTGCCCCAAAGCGCTTGCAGCGGCCAGACTTAGTGCTGGCCGAATTCGTTTTCCGCCCCCCAGAACGCTGTATCGCATAGCTGCCTGAAGCCGTTCAGAGGTAGAGCCAGACGCAATACGCCTATCCAGCTCTGCATCCACACGGCTGCGGCAGGTTTCCAGATAATCCATGGTAGACAGAGTTCCGTTATGCATTAGTCGGCGTCATCCGGAGAGAAGGGTCGCGTTTCGAGACTGCCATCGTCGTTTTGTACCAGTTTTTCAACCCGCTGTTCGGCATTTTTTAGGGCCTGCTGACACGTGCGAGTTAGTTTTACACCGCGTTCGAAGGCCGTCAGGGACTGTTCAAGAGAAAGCTCCCCCTGCTCAAGATTGCGAACCAGGGTTTCCAGCTCGTCAAGGGACTTTTCAAAGTCGGCAATAGATGTAGCGTCTTGTTGACCGGCCATCGGTGGCCCTCCGATTGGGTGCAGGAATTTTGTGGATTATATCAGAGGCTGAGCGCTATCGCTGCCAGTGGAACTCACGGTATTCCTCGGGCTGCCCTTCAGGCGCCCAGCTCTGTTCGGTAACATAAATCTCACCGGAGCTTGATACGCTGACTATAGTCGTAGCGCGGGTGCCGTACTCGGTGCCGGTTATAAACGGTGATGACAGAAAGCGCTCGGTGTCGCGGTGTACGCCGGTGTTGGGGAGCAGGTGGTCTGGCGCTGGTGTCGTGTCGTGTAGGAGCCGGGTAAGGTCTTTGTGCAGCATTTCTGCATTCTCCCGGGCAGACTTTACTGTGTGACCAACCGCTTCTCTCAAGCGCAGTAGTTTTGGCCAAGGAGTTTGGAGTAGGTGATTGCTCAGGCCATAGACCCCTCGGTAAATGCTGCGCCCGGGGTGAGCGTCGCGGTTGCTGTAGTACCAGCCAGAGTTCTGGTCAGAGCGCCAACCCTCGGTATGACCGAGGCGAACAAGATTGAAACCTGCGTAGCGTGTGGAGGTAATCGCCAGACTTTCTTGCAACTGTTCCTCCGGTTCCGCGAGAGCCCGAAGTGGAAGCTCGCCACGACTGATATCGCCAGCTTCTGGTGAGCCTTCGCGAACGTTGGTGACGGCGCTTATTGAGCCTTCAGGGGACACCGCCAGCCAAGTGCCGCCGGATTTCAAATCCTTTCCTGAAAGCACCCGGTTACCCGCTTGAGTTGTCCACCAGTCTAACGGTGCTGTAGGCCGGCGAAAAAACTCATCTCTATTGGCGGCAACCACCAAGGGAAAACGGTCACTCTGGCCAAGAGAAAATGCGATTAGGCACATGCGACGTTGCTCTCCGGTGGGTGAAATGGGTGTTGCGTGTGGTGAAGTTGCCACGGTCGGTGTGTATCATACCAGCCTTGTTTTCTCGGATGTGTGAGAGTGTATGTCCCTATTATCCGTATTTGCCATCTATATGATGCTCGGTGCGTTCGCCGGCACTCTTGCAGGCCTTTTCGGGATTGGTGGCGGTCTTATTATTGTGCCGGTGCTGATTTTCAGTTTCGGGGCTCAGGGCTTTAGCTTGGAAATTGCGGCACATATGGCCGTTGGAACCTCGCTTGCGACCATTGTGTTCACCTCCCTTAGTTCCATTCGCTCGCACCACGGTCATGGGGCTATTCGCTGGGATGTATTCCGGCCAATGGCTTTTGGCATTGTCGCGGGCGCGTTTATAGGCGCTTGGACTGCGGCGCTATTAAGCGGAGCCATGCTGGAACTTATTATTGGTGTGTTTGTCATTCTCGTCGGGCTGAAAATGCTGTTCGAGGTAAACCCTTCGCCAAGCAGAAATG
Organism: Marinobacter salexigens; assembly: GCF_018860765.1. Taxonomy (GTDB): domain Bacteria; phylum Pseudomonadota; class Gammaproteobacteria; order Pseudomonadales; family Oleiphilaceae; genus Marinobacter; species Marinobacter salexigens_A. The sequence continues at coordinate 1,082,278 of NZ_JAHKPV010000021.1, read as the reverse complement.
TTGCAGGTAACACTGGCCTTGCAGGTGCCGGTGCAGGCATTGGGTGGGCCTCAGCTATTTTTGGGATAGGCGGCGGAACGCTTACGGTGCCTTATTTGAGCTGGAGCAACGTTCGTATGCAGCAGGCGGTAGGCACCTCTGCGGCCTGCGGGCTGCCGATTGCGATTGCGGGTGCTATAGGCAATGTTTGGACGGGGTGGAGCGAGCCAGCCCTGCCTGAATATAGCTTTGGCTATATCTATCTGCCGGCTTTGATCGGAATTATTCTTACCAGCGTGCTGTTTGCACGTGTGGGAGCGAATTTGGCGCACCGGCTTAACGCCAAAGTCCTGAGGCGCGTGTTTGCCATCCTGCTTCTGCTGGTTGGCCTTCGTTTTTTACTGAGCTAAGAGGTTATTGATGCTTCAGCATCCACAGATAGATCCGGTTGCCATCGCCATAGGTCCATTAAAAATCCATTGGTACGGACTTACCTACCTAGTCGGCTTTCTCGCAGGCTGGTGGCTGGGCAGGCTGCGTACACGCAAGCCTTGGGCGCCGATCAACGAAGAGCAAATGGGCGATCTTCTGTTTTACCTTGCCCTTGGGGTCATTATTGGTGGCCGCTTCGGCTATGTGATCTTCTACAACTTCGACAGTTTTCTGGCCGACCCCCTATGGCTACTGCGGGTATGGGAAGGCGGCATGTCCTTCCACGGTGGCTTACTAGGGGTCATGTTCGCCATGTGGTGGTACGGTCGCAAAGTCGGAACGGGCTTCTGGCGCCTTGCTGACTTTGTTGCACCCTTGGTGCCCGTTGGTCTTGGTGCGGGGCGAATTGGCAACTTCATCAACGGCGAACTCTGGGGCAAACCCACGGATGTGCCATGGGGAATGGTGTTTCGCCAAGCGCCGGACGCCTTAGCTCGCCACCCATCGCAACTCTACCAGTTTGCACTCGAAGGCGTGGTTTTTTTCATTATCCTCTGGTGGTTCTCATCCAAGCCGCGCCCTAAAATGGCCGTGGCTGGCTTGTTCTTGATTTGTTACGGAGTCTTCCGTTTTATGGTGGAGTTCGTGCGCCAACCTGACGCCCAACTTGGCTATTTGGCCTTCGACTGGCTCACCATGGGGCAGGTGCTTTCCTTCCCGATGATTTTGGCTGGCGTGGTTCTGATGTCCATTGCTTACCGGAGAAACGCAGAATGAAAGCCTATCTCGACCTGATGCGCGATGTGGTGGATAACGGTTACGACAAAGGCGACCGCACCGGCGTTGGTACCCGCTCAGTTTTCGGACGCCAGATTCGCTTCAACCTTCAAGATGGCTTCCCTCTGTTAACCACTAAAAAGGTACACCTGCGTAGCATAATCTATGAATTGCTCTGGTTTTTGAAAGGCTCCACAGACAACAACTGGCTGAAGGAGCGTAAAGTCTCCATCTGGAACGAGTGGGCGCTGGAAAATGGCGACCTCGGCCCTATTTATGGCAAACAATGGCGAAGCTGGGAGTGCCCGGATGGCCGCGTGGTAGACCAGATCAGCGAAGTGATCGACCAGATTCGCAGTAAACCAAACTCTCGCCGCTTGATCGTATCCGCCTGGAACCTGGCCGAGCTTCCTGATGAATCGATTGGTCCTCAGGAAAACGCCGAGAAAGGTTTGATGGCGCTGGCACCTTGCCACTGCCTGTTCCAGTTCTACGTAATCGACGGCAAGCTCTCCTGCCAGCTTTACCAGCGTAGTGCTGATCTGTTCCTTGGAGTGCCATTCAACATTGCATCCTATGCACTGCTGACTCACATGATAGCTCAACAATGTGATCTGGAAGTTGGGGAGTTCGTTCATACCTTTGGTGACTGTCACCTGTACCAAAACCATCTGACAGACAACATTGTATTTGAGCAACTAAAACGCGAACCAAAGGCGCTCCCTAAACTAGTTATTAAGCGTAAGCCGAACTCAATCTTTGACTATGAACTGGAAGATTTCGAGTTTGAAGGCTACGACCCTTACCCCGGCATAAAAGCTCCTATAGCAATATAAAACCGGCAGGATTCATCCAAAGCTCGATCGCAAGGATGCGGGAAGGGCTCTCCAAAAATGTTCGGAGCCATGGATGGCAGAGCCAAGCGTACACGGACGTACTTGCAGCGGTTTTTGGAGAGCCCTTCCCGCATTCTTGCATCCCCCGAATCAGAGGAACCCAAGCATGCGTAAAGCACTAATCGTCGCCATGTCGCGAAACCGCGTTATTGGCAAAAATAACAAGCTGCCATGGTACCTGCCAGGCGATCTCAAGTACTTCAAACAAGCCACCATAGGCAAACCCATCATTATGGGCCGCAAAACCTGGGATTCCATTGGCAGACCACTGCCGGGCCGGATGAACGTCGTTATCTCCCGAAATGCAGACCGGGAGGCCCCCGCAGGAACCGTTAGCGCAACATCATTGGAAGAGGCAGTAATTAAAGCTGAAGCACAGGCTGAACTTGATGGGGGTGACGAAGTAATGATTATCGGGGGAGGGCAAATCTATACAGAAGCGCTACCCATGGTAGACCGCATTTATATCACTCAAGTGCACGCCGAGGTGGATGGCGATGCGTATTTTCCGGAAGTGAACTGGGATGAGTGGGAAGAAATCGGACGGGAGGATTTCTCCGCGTCCGATAACAATCCTTACGACTATAGCTTTGTCGTCTATCAGCGCTTGGCGTCTGACTGACGAGGAGGCCGCTTGCCTGCAGGCTTGCCGCCTTTGCCAGAAGGCTTGCCACGAGCACCTGAGCCACCGCGCCCTTTGTAGCCACCTTTCGGTGGCCCCTTGCGAAACTCGCCTGAACGGCCGCCACCCTTGCGGTCACGGCGTGCGGGTGCAGACGCAGAGACTACCGGCAGCGCTTCTGGCTGCTCCAGCGGCAATGATCCCGGCTGCATAGCTTCCATCCAGCAGGCCAAAGCGCCAGCAACCATGGCAATGTCCATTTCGTTGCGCTCGGCGATTTCATCCAGCAATGCCATGGATTTTGCGAGTTTTTTGTCCTCGGAAAAGCCCAGTAACTGGCTCTCGAACTGCTCTTCGCGCATTTTCTTCAGCTCAACCGGCGACGGCAACTCATAAGCAACCATGGGCGAGTTGGTAGCACGCTCAAGAGTACGCAGCCAGCTCCGCTCACGGGGAGTTACCAGCAAAATAGCTTTGCCTGTGCGCCCGGCGCGCCCTGTGCGGCCAACCCGGTGGATATAGGCTTCCGTATCGTAGGGCACGTCATAGTTGATAACGTGAGTAATTCTGGGGACGTCCAAACCACGGGCGGCTACATCGGTAGCGACAATGATATCTTTCTTACTGCGTTTTAGGTCTTCTACCGTCTGTTCACGCTGGCGTTGGTTCAGGTCGCCATTCAGCGGCGCAACTGCGTGCCCGCGGGCACTGAGCTTTTCAGCCAGAAGCGTGGTTTCAGCTTTGGTGCGCACAAAGATAATCGCAGCCTCGATAGGCTCGACTTCAAGAATACGAGTTAGTGCATCCAGCTTACGCTCTGCATACACGGGCAGAACAAATTGGGAAATGCGCTCTACGGTACGAGTTTCGCTTTCGATTTTCACTTCAACCGCATCGCTAAGATAAGTCTGGGCGACCTTCTTAATTTGCGGTGGCATAGTGGCGGAGAACAACGCGCGTTGACAGTTTTCCGGCGTCTTGGCCAGAATGGCTTCTACATCATCAATGAAGCCCATACGCAGCATTTCATCGGCTTCATCCAGAACCAAGGCTTTAAGGTTGCCCAGTTTCAATGTGCCTTTGCGCAGATGGTCGAGCATACGGCCGGGCGTACCGACAATAACTTGTGCGCCGCGTCTGAGGCCTTTAATTTGAGGATAAAAATCCTGACCACCGTAAATCGGCAACACGTGGAAGTTGCGGTATTTAGCGGCGTAAGAAGTAAACGCTTCTGCAACCTGGATAGCCAGCTCCCTTGTGGGGGCCAGAACCAGAATTTGAGGTTCGCTTATCGAGGCATCAATTCGGCTTAGCAGCGGTAATGCGAAGGCAGCGGTTTTACCCGTGCCGGTCTGGGCAACGCCCAGTAAGTGTTTGCCAGCGAGCAGTGCGGGAATGCACTGGGCCTGGATGGGCGTTGGGGTTTCGTAACCAATAGCGGATACAGCTTCAAGTACGGCTGGATCCAGCCCCAGTTCGGCAAAGGACAATTCAGACATTGATTTACTCGGTATTCGGAAGGTAGAGCATTGCCGGGCAATGCATTATGTGGCGATATTATAACCGCTTTTTACTGGATTTAATACGTAAAATCCTCAGCCGTCTGTAGGTAGTTGCCGGGACGCTGCCATTGCATTGCAATCGCGTTTTGGGCAGTCTTTATTCCTCCACCGATAGGTTGCTAACAGGAACGCACTATGACCTTTGATGAATTGATAACTGCTGGTCGCGCCAGCAATGAGTTGGTGATGCCTGCAGCTTGGTCGCAGGGGCGCGCAACCTTCGGCGGTCTGGCGACCGGCTTGCTATTTGACCGAATGGAGCGAGCGGTAGCCGATAGTAGGCCTATGCGGTCCATGAATGTGTCATTTGTGGCTCCGGTAGAAGCGGATGTACCAGCCTTATTCGAAGTGCAAATTCTGCGCGAAGGTAGGTCCGTGAGCCAAGTCGAGGGGCGGATTATCCAGAATGGAGAACCCCGGTTGATCTGTATTGGTGCCTTTGCGGGCGACAGAGAATCAATAGTACAGGTTGACGGAGAACCCGCTCCCGATGCGAAACCTGTGGATCAATGCCAGAGCTTGCCATTTATTGAAGGTGTAACCCCCGGTTTCATAGGTTTTATAGAATTGCGTTGGGCCTACGGCAGTATGCCATTTACCGGTGGGAGCAGTCGGGAAATGGGTGGTTGGATGCGGTTCCGGGAAGTGCCTGAAACACTGACCGATGCACACATAGTGGCGCTGGTCGATGCTTGGCCTGCGCCTGTTCTGCAGCACTTTAAATCTGCTGTGCCAGCCAGTTCATTGTCCTGGGCTTTGGATATCATTCATCCGAGACCAACTCTAAAGGCCGACGATTGGCTGTTATACAAGGCGAGCATTGAGCAGGCTGGGGATGGCTACTGCCATTTCAATGCCCGGGTCTGGACCTCGCGCGGGGAGTTGTTGGCGGTCAGCCGCCAGACGGTCACGGTCTTTGGCTAAATAGCGCTGTTGCTCTCTAGCGAAATGGCGACTCAGGCCGCTATTTCAGCTTTGAGTGCGTCGATAATGATCCGTGCAAAATCCTCTGGAGAGTCTTCCTGTAAAAAATGCCCGCCGCGCAAAGTGATGTGAGGCTGCCCAAGTGCGCCCGGAATGCGGCGCTGCATGTATCGGTCTCCGCCGCGGGTTATAGGGTCGCCGCTGCTAAAACAGGTAATAAAGGGCTTGCGCCATTTTTCTAGGACTTTCCAGGCGGCTTTGTTTGCGCTGCTTGACGGATCTTCAGGTGATATTGGCACCAATTTAGGGAATGCACGTGCGCCCGCCTTGTGCTCGGTGGTAGGGAAGGGCGCTTCGTAGGCAGCTAACTCGTATTTGTTCAGTGTGCGTTCGGTACCTAGTTGTACAATCCTGCTAACTGGAAACCATGGGCTGTGTGTTGCAAAGGCTTTCCATACGCTGAATGTTGCAGGTGCACGGACTTCACCGGTTGGAAGCATGCCATTGCCAACAATGATGCGTTGGAATCGGTCCGGTAGCTCAGTTGCAAGCCTCAGCCCTAGTAGTGATCCCCAGTTTTGGCAGACCAGAGTGATATTCCACAGGTCAAGAGCTTTGAGCCAGTGGGTGAGCCATGCCAGATGCCGATCGTAACTGTAGTCGTTAACAGATGCAGGCTTGTCAGACTTACCAAAGCCCACTAGGTCTGGCGCCAATACGCGGTAGCCTTCCGCAGCAACAATTGGAATCATATGGCGGTACAGGTACGACCAAGATGGCTCTCCATGAAGCATAAGAACCGGCGATGCGCCAACGGGACCCTCGTCAACATAGTGCATCCGGAGGCCAGACTCGACATCCAGATAGTGGGGAGTAAACGGGTAACCCGGAAGGTCTGCGAAGCGGTCTTCGTCGGTCCTCAGAATACGCATGCCATCGACTGTCCTAACTGATTGGTTGCGTGATTGTTGTAGGTTCTCTTTTTGAAACCGGTACAACAATCTTCAACCAATAGGATAAATCAGTTAGAAGGCTGGTGTGTTTGAGTTGCGTAACAGAGCGTTGCTGCTTTGAATCAGGAATTGTTCGGGTCGACTATCGGCCGCCGGTTTGAGCGCTTATCCTCCCAACTCAGGTCTTTGGGGTCGTACCATCCTATGGCGTTGAGCACTTTTTCACGGGTTGCGACAGAAAGGGTTGGCCAGAGTTCTTGGAAATCATCCAGTCCCTGATCGCGCATCTTTTGCTGCTTGCTCTGAAGGCGGTTAATAATTCGCGGCAGTTGCAGGGCCTCCCCCAACTGTCCCGGCACCAGCACTTCTTGGCCCATGACCTTTTTGCGATGAGTTCTGGCTGCCAAAACCCGGCGCAACTCCGCAGCGGCCTCTAGGGCCGTATCCGTGTTAAAGGTTTCCAGTTCCAATGCCGTGACCTGTTTAATCGTTAATCAACAACTTTTCACTATAACCTGAAGCATGCATGAGTGGCCATGAGGTCGTGGTAGGCTGTTGCGCGACTGAATCTGACAGGGACAAAGCAGAATTATGTACGCAAAACTCGAAACGCGGACCTTTCTTGCCATGCTGGTAGGGGTATCTTTGGCTTTCGTGCTTCTTATGAAGCCTTTTATTGGCCCTATCTTCTGGGCCATCGCCATTGCCTTGATTTTTCATCCGCTGCAGCTTTTTCTGGTGCGCAGACTTGGTGACCGGCCCAACGTGAATGCGTTGATCACGCTAACAATATGCATGTTGATTGTAGTAATTCCTGTGCTGGTACTGGTTACGTCTCTGGTGGCGGAAGGGTTGGGTATTTATCAGAAAATTCAGGAAGGAGAGATAAAGCCCGGAGAATATATCGATCAGGTGAACCAATCGTTCCCGGCCATACAGGCGTTCCTTGCGCAATTTGATATTAACTTTAGCGAAATTCGTGATCGGGTTGTCAGCCTGTTTGTAGGTGGTAGCCAGTTTCTAGCCAAGCAGGCGTTGGGCATAGGTCAAAACACCTTTCAGTTTTTCCTCGGGCTGGCACTGATGGTTTATCTGGCATTCTTTCTGTTGCGCGATGGCAGCAAGCTGATTGACCTGATGATTCGAGCACTGCCTCTGGGAGATGAGCGTGAGCGGCTGCTGTTCGCAAAGTTCGCTGAAGTGACCCGCGCGACGGTAAAGGGTAACTTGTTGATCGCCATTATTCAGGGTGCTCTAGGTGGCATCATTTTCTGGGTTCTCGGCATTACAGGGGCCCTGCTGTGGGGTGTGGTTATGGCTATCTTTTCGTTGCTTCCCGCTGTAGGTGCTGCGCTGGTGTGGGTGCCCGCCGCTATCTATCTTGCCGCTGTGGGCGACATTGTTCAGGCAGTGGTATTAACGGTATTTGGCGTAGTTGTGATCGGGCTGGCGGATAATATTTTGCGACCGATTATGGTAGGTAGAGATACAAAACTACCGGATTACATTGTGCTGCTATCAACGTTGGGGGGCTTGGCCATGTTCGGCATTAACGGCTTCGTGATGGGGCCCCTTGTTGCGGCTTTGTTCATGGCGTTCTGGGGAATATTTATTCGAGAGTTCAGTGAAGAATCGCAAAGGGTTGAAGCGCCGGGAGATGATGTCGATTAAGGCGACACGAGACAAAAGTATGTTAGTCTTTTCTTAAAGATGCCTCAGCCTGTGGAGATTGGCACCACATAACAAGAAAGAAACGGATATCGAAAAGATATCAGGAGTAAAGCAGGTGAGTATTATGAAAAACACCATTGCCCGTTTGAGGCACATAGCGCTCGCATTCGGCGCTGCCGCATTACTAGGTTTCGCACCCGCCGCCTTCGCGGATGAAATTGTGGCGCTTAAAAATGCCCTTTACGGTGCAGGCTACGACATTACCAACGTGAACCCCGGCATGGACCCTGCCACTCGGTCGGAATTGACCCGTTTCCAGAAGGATAATGGACTGCAGGCAAACGGTATTCTCGATGAGGCCACCAAAAACGCACTCGGCTTGATTCGTATCGATATGGCTGCCGCCACAACCAGTGCTAGCCCTGCAAAAACGCAAACTGCAGCGCCTGAAAAGTCGGAGCCGGTTGAAGAAGAGGCAGTTGAAAAGGAAGAGGAAGAGGACGATGGTGGTTGGTCTTTCTTCTAAAACCAGCACCTTATAATAGAAAAGCCCACGCAGACTTCATCTGCGCGGGCTTTTTTAGTTAAGATCCAAGCTAGCCCAGCTTTTCCAAATCTCTTACCGCGCCTTTGTCGGCACTAGTGGCCAGCAGTGCGTATGCCTTTAGAGCAGCTGATACGGCGCGCGCTCTTGGTTGCTCAGGCTTCCAGCCTTTGGCGTCCCGTGCTTCGCGACGGCGATCCAGCTCTTGCTGGTCCAGTTGCACATTAATTGAGCGCTGGGGGATGTCGATCAAGATAGTATCGCCATTTTCGATCAGCCCGATTGCTCCACCAGCGGCAGCCTCGGGTGATGCGTGGCCGATGGAAAGCCCGGAAGTGCCGCCGGAGAAGCGTCCGTCGGTCAACAGTGCGCAGTCTTTACCCAGCCCTTTGGATTTCAGATAGCTTGTGGGGTAGAGCATTTCCTGCATGCCAGGGCCGCCCTTGGGGCCTTCGTAACGGATGATGACAACATCGCCAGGCGTGACTTGGTCATCCAGAATGCCAGCAACTGCAGCATCCTGACTTTCAAATACCTTAGCTTTACCCTCGAAAATAAAGATGCTCTCATCCACGCCAGCAGTCTTTACCACGCAACCGTCAACAGCGATATTGCCGTAGAGAACGGCAAGGCCGCCCTCGGAACTGTATGCGTGTTCAACAGAGCGGATGCAACCTGCTTCGCGGTCGCCGTCGAGGCTAGGCCAGCGCGTACTTTGGCTGAACGCTGTCTGGGTAGGGATGCCGGCTGGCCCGGCTTTATAAAACGCCACAACCTCGGGGGACGGGGAGCGCATAATATCCCAGATTTGCAGGGCCTCTTTCATGGTTTTGCTGTGCACAGTTGGCAGGTCTGTATTGATCAAGCCGCCACGTTCAAGCTCACCAAGAATGCCCATAATGCCACCGGCGCGGTGTACGTCTTCCATGTGGTACTTCGGCGAGTTTGGCGCCACTTTACACAACTGGGGAACTTTGCGGGAAAGCTGGTCAATCTCGTTCAAAGTAAACGGAACGCCGCCCTCCTGAGCCGCTGCGAGCAGGTGCAGTATGGTATTGGTGGAGCCGCCCATGGCGATATCCATAACCATAGCGTTCTCGAAGGCAGCCATGGAAGCGATGCTCCGGGGCAACACACTGGCGTCGTTTTGTTCGTAATACCGTTTTGCATTCTCCACAATCTGGCGGCCGGCTCTCAGGAACAGTTGCTCGCGGTCGGCGTGGGTAGCCAGCATAGAACCATTTCCGGGCAGGGCTAGGCCAATGGCCTCCGCCAAACAGTTCATTGAGTTGGCGGTGAACATGCCGGAGCATGATCCGCAGGTCGGGCAGGCGCTGCGCTCGTATTCCGCAACCATTTCATCGTCTGCAGTTGGGTCTGCAGCAATGACCATGGCATCTACCAAGTCCAGCTTGTGCTCGGACAGTTTGGTTTTGCCGGCCTCCATAGGGCCGCCGGATACGAAAATGGCGGGGATGTTCAGGCGCATGGCTGCCATCAGCATGCCCGGTGTGATTTTGTCGCAGTTCGAGATGCACACCAGAGCGTCGGCACAATGGGCATTGGCCATGTACTCTACAGAGTCGGCGATGATTTCACGGGAGGGCAGGGAGTACAGCATGCCGTCGTGGCCCATGGCGATGCCATCGTCTACCGCAATGGTGTTGAACTCTTTGGCCACGCCGCCAGCAGCTTCGATCTCGCGACAAACAAGTTGCCCGAGATCTTTGAGGTGAACGTGTCCGGGCACAAACTGTGTGAAGGAATTGGCAACCGCTATAATCGGCTTGCCGAAATCACCGTCATTCATGCCGGTGGCGCGCCAGAGGGCGCGGGCGCCAGCCATGTTACGGCCTGCGGTGGAAGTCCGCGAACGATACTGAGGCATGGTGTTCTGGTCTCTCTGTAAAGGTACTGGGTAAGGGTGCTTAGTGATTGCTAATGAAGGGACAAAGTCTACCAGATTAGACATCAAGCGCATGGCTGTTTTGCTGTGCCGTGGTTACAATAGTTAACAGATGCGATAAATCAATGCCTCGCAGTGACACAATTAAGGAGTTTGCCTATGGCTAGCCAGGAAAGCCTGCCGCTACGCCGCCTGAAAGAGTTTCAACCGTTGAACCGGCTGACTGATGAGCAACTGGTGGTGCTGGCCAGCCGTGCAGAGCGCCGGACCCATGGGCCGGGCCAGCGCGTGCTAGAGCGCGGCGTGCGTGACGGTCTGGATTATTTTTTGGTAACCGGAAAGGTCGAGTTGGAATCAGTGGATGGTCGCAAGTCGGTCATTGAGGCGGAAACCGAACAGGCTTTGAATCCCATCGCCAGGCTGCAGCCAAGAATGTACGACGTTACGGCTGTGAAGCCCTGCGAGTTTCTTGTGGTTGAACAAGATGTGCTCAACCAGCTTCTGCGCACCGCTCCGGTTGCGCAGGTAGAAATGGACGCCGGGGAAAGTCAGGCGGGAGGTGAAAGCGAGGAACACCACCTTTTGATGGAGTTTTATGCGGAGTTGCGCTCCAACCAGCTAAAGCTACCCAGCGTTCCCGATGTGGCATGGAAAGTTCGGCGTTTGGTTGATAAAGAAGACACCACCGCAGAACAGGTAGCCAGTGCAGTGTCGGCTGACCCTGCCATGGCGGCCAAACTGGTACGAGCCTGTAACAGTCCGTTGTATCGAGGCTTCAGCGATGTGCGCAATGTTCGTGAGACGGTTGTGCGACTTGGTATGCGCACGACTCGCCAGTTGGTAACCGTATTTTCAATGCGGGAGGTGTTCAAAAGTCGACACCCCTCCTTGCAAAAAGAAATGGAAAACCTCTGGCGGCACTCCAGAGAGGTAGCAGCGCTTTGCTGGGTGTTGGCAGACCATGCAACCCGCCTGAACCCGGAAGAGGCACTTCTGGCAGGCTTGCTTCACGATATCGGCGTGGTTCCGGTTTTGGTGCAGGCAGAGCATCACGTAAATTTGTTTGCTGATGAGGCTAATTTACAAAATGCCATCAAAGAGTTGCGATCTGATGTAGGTACTGCCGTTCTGGAAAGTTGGTCGTTCCCGAAGCCGTTTGTTGAAGCTGTGCGCTATGCGGAAGACTGGAATCACGAAAGTCGGGAAGCAGAGTCTCAGCTGGTTGATGTAGTTATTGTGGCGCAACTGCACGCCATGATTGGCTCCAGCCAGAACGAAGGCTTGCCCTCGTTCGACGAGGTACCGGCTTACCGTAGACTTGGAAACCTTGAGTTGAATGCATCACGCAGCCTTGAGGTGCTGACCGAGGCGCGGGCTCGTGTAGACGAAGTACAAAAGCTGTTGTCGATTCGATGAAAGTTCCTGTTTTTCCTCTCAACTCGGTTGTGTTGCCGGGAGGGAGAGTGCCGTTACAGCTGTTCGAACCGCGTTACCTAGATATGCTGACTCGCTGCCTGAAGGAGGATCAAGGATTTGTGATCACCCTGCTTCAAAACGGTTCGGAAGCAGGCCGCGTGGCATCGTTCCAAGAGACGGGTACCTATGTGCGCATCATAGATTTTCAGCAACTGGATAACGGGCTGCTGGGAATTACGGTAGAAGGCGATGCCAAGGTCTATATCACCCAAAGCTGGCAGCAGGATGACGGGTTGAATATGGGCGAGGTGGAGTTTTTGCCGGTCGAACAGCGGGCGGAAATCCCCGCTGTGTTTCACGAGCTGCCTTCTGTGGTGCGCGCTCTGTTTCGGCACCCGGTAATCGATGAGCTGGGCATGACTGTCGATTACGAGGATGCCCGCGATGTTGGTTGGAGACTGACTGAACTATTACCTTTGGACAAGCTGGAGAAGCAGCAGCTTTTGGAAATGCAGGATCCAGTGGCGCGTCTCAGCCGCCTGCAAGAACTGCTTGAGGCCCTCGAAGAAGGTTGAAGGCCGTTACGACGTGAGTGCGTAATGTTGGATGGCCTCCGGCCACAGAACCCAGACGTAGCCACCACAGAAGGCCAGCCATATTAGAGCGGCGGAAACGGTCAGAACATCCGGTGCAATGGGTACGCGGTCGAAACGGCTGAAGCTGGCTCTTGTTACGCCGGTGATTGCCAGTCCCAGCAGTAACCCTCCCACAATATCGCTAAACCAGTGCACGCCCAGATACAGTCGGCTAAGAGCGACGGGGATTAGGGGTAGCGAGACTAGCATGTAAGTTTGCCAGCGTTTGCTGTTGTGGGTTTCAGCTGCCACAAAACTGGCGAGCAGGGTCACGAATACAGTAATGCCTGCGGTGTGGCCACTGGGAAAGGAGCCCGATGATGGTGGGTTGACCACCTGATCGGGGCGATCAATGCCAAAGGCGGCTTTTAGGATCGTTACCAGCACCGCTGTTATAACCGCTGCCAGCAAAATGTGAATGGCGGCCGCATAATGGCCGCGGAACGCCAGAGCGAGACACGCCAGCACCGCGGCGGCTGTCAACACGGGCGGGTCGCCAAGAAGCGTTGCGACAATGGCAGGTGCGTCAAGCAAGGGTTGGCGTAAGTCACTGAACCACTGCATCACTAGTTGATCGAAAGGCTCGATAACGTCGGTCATGGTTGCTAATTGGCCCCAAAGAATAAACAGCGCGAGTGTGCCAAGGGCAAGCATTAGCGAAGCAAGCGGGAATTCACTCGCTTGTGCAGGGCGTTCATTGGAATACAGGCGCCAGAAACGATGGGTGGTTTCGTACTGCGCCATGCGCTGTTTCAGCCAAATATAGACGCGGCTGTTATCGCCAAGGCCAAGCTGAAAACGAAACATAACAAGGTAGATGGCCGCCAGAGTAGCGATGCTGACAGCCGTCACCAGATACGCGTGGGCCGGAAGCTGAACTTTGCTCGATAGTGCGCTGCCCACCAGAAAGCCCGGCAGAATGTAGGCGGGCGCCCAGGCAATGGCTGATCCGATATTAAAGGCCAGAAAGCGTCGCCAGGACATCATTAAAGCGCCAGCAATTAAGGGGATCACTGGCCGGACCGGCCCCACAAAGCGGCCAATGATGATGCTCTTGCCACCGTGCCTATGAAAAAAACGCTCGCCTTTGACGATGAGTTTGGGATAACGGCTCAGGGGCCACACGCTGTTTAGTCTGCCTTGAAAAAGCCTGCCGATCGCAAAACTCAGAGTGTCTCCAGCAATAGCTCCCATACCCGCCCATAGCAATACGGCCATTAAGGGCGTTCCAGTTTGTGCGGCCAATACAGCAATGGCGAAAAGGAGGGCAACGCCGGGCACGATGATGCCGGCAATTGCCAGAGACTCTATAAAGGCGGTGCTGAATAGCGCAAGAGACAACCAGCCGGGATGGGCACTCAACCATGCAGTTAGTTCTGTAAGCCAGGCGTTGCTCATGTCCGGAGAGTTTCTCCTGGGCTGAACCAGGCCGAGTCCGCGCCTCGCCTGCGAGCTTCCAGCATAGCTTGATGCGCGCGCTTGCGCAGGGTATCTGTGCGGGTGTCACTGGTGCCTCTAGTGGTGCAACCAAGACTTACAGTTGCCTTGCCAATCAATGGCCAGTGATTTTCGGATATGGTACGCCTGATACGCTCTGAAATCACCCGCACGCCCTCCTCCGGAGTGAAGGGTAGGATAAGGAAAAACTCGGAGTTATTGAGGGTGTAAAGGGTGTCCCCGGCACGAATCAGTCCAAAGAGGTGCTGGGTCATGTCGTGAAATAGCGCCTGCATGCCAGACTCCCCATGGAGATCTGCGGCTTCGTCGGCATAATCGATAGTGAGGTTAATGACTGATAGGCTGTGACCCGTGGTAATGGCACGGCTAATTTCTTTTTGCAGTGTTTCGTCAAGAAACCGGGCGTTGTGGGCGCCCGTAACGGGATCGGTAATGGCAAGGTCTTCAGCCGACTGCGCCATATGGTCGTACTGCCATATATAGAGCGCCCCAACGGTTAGCACGATGAATAGCCCGCTTAAAGCGGTGATGGCATCTGTTGGCGACTGCTTTACAAAGAGCAGAATTGCCATAGGGGAGAGCAGAAGCAATGAGAGCATTAGCGCGTGGCGCAGAGGCAGAATAAGCAAGTTAAGCACTAACAGCGGCATGGCCCAATGGGTAATGCCTGTCGTGTCCATGGTCAGCATGGCCGCCATAAGACCAGCGTTCAGGCCAGTTAGAATGATCAGGTGGCCGGGCGCCGAAAGCTGGTGTCTGCGGCTAAGGAACGTATACGCAAGGCCGCCAAGTGTTAGCGTGGCCATGCCCGCTGCAAGGTAGAAAAGGTCATAGAAACCATAGCGGAGATTTTGTAGCGCCAATGTAAAAATAAACAAGGTCGCAAGGCCATAGCCAGCGCTATGAGTCCAGGTTCTCAGGCGGGTTTCTGTCATGGCGCAGGCCCCTCCATACGTTGCTGGGGCGGCGTAACAGGTGCCCAAGTGCTATAGGCTTGAGTTCGGTTTCCGCCCTGCAGCTGTGCACGGCGCAATGCGTTAGCGGCGCTTTGTTGCAGGCTGTCGGCGTCGTCACCAATATTCAGCCCGGCGATACCGGTGCTAACCGTTAGGTTCATGCCGTGGGTTTCGAGCAAGGTGCCAAGCCCTTTGCGGATTGTTTCGGCTCTGGTGATGGCTTCTTGCGTTGCGATTCCGGGAAGTATTACCAGAAACTGCAGGTCTGCCGCCCGGTAGTATGTGTCGAAGTCCCTAAGTTGAGAATGTAGGAAGCGTCCGATTCGCGGAAGAATGGAGCGTATATCTTCATCCGGGTCATTGTCGCTGGCGTGGGTATCAAGGCCTATCATGATTACGGACATGTCTGTGCCCTCGCGCTCGCTTCGCTGGATTTCCTTGTGTAAGTCGGCAGATAGGTATTCCCGGCTGGCCGCTTGGGTGAGTTCGTCTGTGCGCCTTAAGGGTGCAAGCTGTCGGGTTTTGTATTCGCGCAGGAATATGAGTACAGCAGAAAGCAGTATGGTAAGTAGCAATGCGCTGACCATCTGGTGCCGGTCGGCTATACCTTCGGCCCAATGGGCTGCTGCCATGGCAAGAACGACGATTACTACAGTTATTAGAGTTGCAAGGCTTCGGGGTAGGAGAGCGAACACTACCAGTGCCAAACCGTATAGCCAGTGGCTAAGCGCCCAAGGGCCGGTCCAGAAGCTGGTTAGCAGCAGTAGTATCAGTGTTGCGAGAAATAATTTTTGAACCACTGGCCACGGGCGTAGCTCTCGTCCCGGGTGAAAGCTACGCCCGCTGACAACGACACCGGCCGCCACTGCGGCGGTTGTCGCAGTGAGGGGTTCGCCTAGCACGGCACACAAGGCTGCAATACCCACAAGTACAGCAAGGCTGGCGCGTGATAACCGGTTTAGCAAAAACTTGTCGGCCGTATGGGCCATGGTATTCGTCCTTTTCCGGAGTTCCCGTTGTACCACAGCAGTATAATATCTGTTTGGGGTGCGTACTTGAAACGGGAAAGGTAAAGTTAGGGCCTGATTCCTGAATTCTGGCAGAAAATACATAAGGTAAAGGGATGGATATTGCAGCTTATATGGCCGAAGTCGGTCAGCAGGCCCGGGCAGCGGCGACACTCATTGCCCGTTCTACAACAGACGTGCGAAATCGAGCGCTATTGGCGACCGCCGAAGCCTTGGACGCCGCACGCGGTGAACTGGCAAAGGCAAATGCCCGCGATCTTGCCAGCGGGCAGGCAAGCGGTTTGGCTGCTGCCATGCTGGACCGGCTTGAGCTAACGCCCGCGCGCGTGGACGCGATGATTGAGGGGTTGCGCCAGGTTGCCTCTTTGCCGGACCCTATCGGCGCAATTACGGATATGACCTACCGTCCCTCCGGCATTCAAGTGGGCAAAATGCGTGTGCCTTTGGGTGTTATTGGCATTATCTACGAATCTCGCCCAAATGTGACGGTTGAGGCTGCCAGTCTTTGTCTTAAATCCGGCAATGCAACGATTTTGCGGGGTGGTTCTGAGTCCATTCACTCCAATCAGGCCATTGCTTTGTGTCTCGCTCGAGGTCTTGCAGAGGTCGGGCTACCGGAATCTGCGGTACAAGTGATTAACACCACCGACCGAGCTGCGGTGGGCGAATTGATTACCATGCCAGACTATGTGGATGTCATCGTGCCTAGAGGTGGAAAGGGCTTGATCGAGCGTATTAGTCGAGATGCTCGTGTGCCGGTTATCAAGCATCTTGACGGCGTATGCCATGTTTACATCGACAGCCATGCCGATCCTGAAAAAGCATTAAACGTTGCGGTGAATGCGAAAACCCATCGGTACGGCACCTGTAATACTATGGAGACCCTGTTAGTAGACGCAGAAGTTGCGGCGGATATCCTGCCACTGCTCGGTGATGCTTTTGCCAAAAAAGGCGTTGAACTGCGCGGATGCGAGCAGACTCAAGCAATTCTTGCGGATGTAACAGCTGCTACAGAAGCAGATTGGAGTGAGGAATATTTGGCGCCGGTTTTGGCTATTCGTGTGGTGGATGGGCTGGATGGGGCTATCGGACATATTAATCGTTACAGCTCCCAACATACTGACAGCATTATCACCGAGAACTATACCCGTGCCCGGCGATTTATTACCGAAGTGGATTCGAGTTCGGTAATGGTGAATGCCTCTACCCGCTTTGCTGATGGCTTCGAGTATGGCCTTGGTGCTGAAATTGGTATCTCCACCGACAAAATACACGCTCGTGGACCGGTGGGGCTTGAGGGGTTAACGTCGCAAAAATACGTTGTGTTTGGCGACGGCCACATCCGGAATTGACGCTGATGCACGTAGTTTATGGCGGTACCTTTGACCCAGTGCATCATGGCCATCTGCGTCTTGCGCTGGAAGTCAGCGAGTGCCTTGGAAATGTACCGGTCAGTCTGATGCCGTGCCACATTCCCCCCCATCGCGGCGAGACAGGCGCAACGGCTGAGCAGCGGCTGCGTTTGCTGGAACTGGCGATTGCCGGCGAGCCCGAGCTGCGCATTGATGATCGCGAACTGCAGCGGGGAGGTGCTTCCTATACAGCGGATACCTTGCGCCAGTTGCGCAGTGAGCTAGGTGTAGATGTGCCGCTAACGATAGTTTTGGGTACCGATGCCTTTGCGGGTCTTGACCGATGGAAGGAGTGGCAACAAATTCCGGAACTGGCCCATATCATTGTGGTGCAGCGTCCCGGCATCATACTCAACCCTGAAGGCGAGCCAGCTAGATTGTTAGCGAAGAGCGCTGTTGATAGTGCTAGCGCGCTTCACGGCTGCGCGGCGGGACGCGTTCTAGAGCTCAACCCGCCTTGGCTCGATATCTCTGCCACCGGTATTCGGGACCGTATCAGCCTTGGCCAATCGCCGCGTTATCTAGCGCCCGATTCGGTTCTGGCGGAGATTCAACACATGGGGCTTTACGGGGCATGCCCTGCGAAGAACTTTTAGTGTTACAATCGCGATCGAATATGACTTTTCGGGTGGCCATTCCGGCCGGCACCCGGACAACAGGGAAATTATGCAGGCAGAGCAACTCAAAGATCTGATAGTGAATGCACTTGAAGATGTGAAAGCACAGGATATCAGCGTTATTGATGTACGGGATCGCACCAGCGTTACCGACTTCATGGTTCTGGCGTCCGGAACATCCAACCGCCACGTTAGATCCCTTGCGGATTCGGTTGTCGTAGACGCCAAAGAGAAGGGCGTTCGTGTCAGCAGCGTAGAAGGTGGCGGCGGCAGTGACTGGATTCTGGTGGATATGGGCGACGTGATTGTGCACGTAATGTTACCCGCCACCCGAGAGTTTTATGATCTGGAGCGCTTCTGGCGTGACGCACCGGATGTCGGTGCTGCGGGCAGCGAGTAATCATGCGGCTGCGCTTGATCTGTGTTGGGCAGAAGATGCCCGACTGGGTCAGCAGGGGCTACGACGATTACGCGCGTCGCATGCCTCCGGAAATGCCTATTGAGCTGGTAGAAATTGCCATGCCCCATCGTGGCAAAAATCCTGATATCGCGCGGTTGATGCAGCGCGAAAGTGACGCGGTACTGGCTGCAGCTGGCGCCAAAGACAGGGTTGTCGCGCTAGAAGTGACAGGCCGCCCTTGGTCTACAGAAAAGCTGGCAAGCCAGTTGGAAAACTGGCAGCAAGACGGTCGGGATGTAAGCTTCCTTGTGGGTGGCCCCGACGGATTGGCAGAACCCTGTCGCCAGCGTGCAGATCAGCAATGGTCGCTTTCCCCTCTTACCTTGCCCCACCCTCTGGTTCGGATACTGCTAGCAGAGCAGCTTTACAGAGCCTGGTCAATTACCCGTAACCACCCGTATCACCGGGCTTAGGAAGCATCCATGCCGTGGGGTGAATTCAAGGATACTGCAGCCGAGCGCAGGCTGTTCCAGCGCCGTGCCACCGTAGCGCTGGTATTCGTGTTCTTACTTCTGGCAGGGCTCGTGGCTCGCATGTACCAGCTGCAGGTGGTCGAGCACGATATTTACAGCACTCTCTCCGATAGAAACCGGGTACAAGTTCAGTCTGTGCCGCCTCCCCGTGGGCTTGTTTACGATCGCAATCAGGTTTTATTGGCGGAAAACCGCCCCGTCTTTAGTGTAACCCTTGTGCCAGAGCGGGTTGGTGATGTGGATGCCACGCTGCAGCAACTTGTAAGTGTTCTCGACGTGTCTGATGAGGACTTGGAGCGGTTTCAACGCCGCTTGCGCGAGCCTCGTCGCCCGTTTCAGGAAATACCGCTGCGATACGACCTAACAGAAGACGAGATTGCGCGCTTGGCGGTGCTCAGGCATGAGCTACCAGGCGTGGAAGTAGAGGCAGAGCTGGTAAGGTATTACCCTCACAGTGAACTGACGGCCCATGCTCTTGGTTTTGTTGGCAGGATTAATCGCGAAGAATTGCAGCGCATTGATTCGGTCAACTACGCAGGCACCAATTATATCGGGAAGTCTGGAGTAGAACGTTTTTACGAAGAATTGCTGCACGGAAAAGTTGGTTACCAGCATGTAGAAACCAATGCCCGAGGGCGCACCCTCCGAGTGCTTGACCGGGAAAACCCAGTGCCCGGCGAAGACCTTCAGCTGCATTTAGATTTGCGTTTGCAGAATCGCGCCCACGAACTCCTCGACGGTCGCCGAGGTGCTATTGTAGCTATCGAGCCCGCAACAGGTGGCATACTCGCCCTAGCCAGCGTGCCCGGTTTCGATGCCAACAAGTTTGTAACCGGAATCAGTGTTCCGGACTATCGTGAATTGAGTGATAGTAAAGATAAACCCTTGTTTAACCGCGCTCTGCGAGGCCAATACCCGCCAGGGTCCACACTCAAGCCCATGTTGGCCATTGCGGCCCTTGATAGCGGTGCTGTAACACGAGACCACTCTGTTTGGGATCCGGGCTACTACCAGATTAACTCTACAGGTCGTCGTTGGCGAGACTGGAAGCGGGGCGGTCATGGCTGGGTTGATCTGACCCATGCAATGGCGCAGTCATGTGATGTCTACTTCTATGAAGCGGCAGTAGAAATGGGTGTAGATACGATGGTCAGTTATTTATCCCGCTTCGGTTTTGGTGAAGATGCCACGTTGGATGTATCCGGAGCCTTGAGCGGTCTTTTGCCGTCGCCGGACTGGAAACGTGCGACACGGAATGAACCCTGGTACCCGGGCGATACGGTTAATTTGGGTATCGGTCAGGGGTTTATGCTGTCCACGCCCTTACAACTCGCCACAGCCACAGCACTTATCGCTAATCGGGGCGAATGGGTTGAGCCGCGACTGCTTAAAGACATTCAAGGAGATAGGTCACGAGATGATTTTCTTCCGGATGAAACTCACGAGCCTTTAAAGTTGAAAGACCCCGGCAACTGGGAATACATAGCGGATGCCATGGCGGAAGTAATGCACGGTGTTAAAGGCACAGCCCGTCGAGTGGGCAGGGGTGCGTCATACCGAATGGCCGGAAAAACGGGTACGGCCCAAGTGTTTAGTCTTGCAGAAGATGAAGAGTACGATGCTGAAGAGGTGCGCGAGCGGTTACGTGATCATGCGCTCTTTGTTGGCTTTGCACCTTTGAAAAACCCACAAATTGCTGTCGCCGTTATTGTTGAAAACGGCGGTGGGGGCAGCAGTACTGCGGCCCCTGTGGCTCGGGAACTGTTTGACGCATGGCTACTGGAGTTTTCGGCTGTTGCAGATGGCCCTTCAATCAGTAAAGCCGACCCTACGATTGAGGCTCCTTAATGGCTACTCGGGAAGTGTTCAGCTCAACGGCCAGCAACCCTCTTGGTCGCCCGAGGGGGTTATGGTCAGCGCTGCATTTAGACCCTATTCTGCTGGTACTGCTTGTTGCCCTGGTTTCGGGCGGTTTGTTTGTGCTATACAGCGGCGCCGATCGAAACCTTGACGTGGTAAAAGCCCAGGGCGTGCGTTTTGGGATCGCTTTTGTTGTGATGTTGGTTTTCGCCCAACTTGATCCATCCGTATTTCGACGCTGGGCGCCTTGGCTTTATATTGTTGGTCTTGTCGGTTTGGTTGCCGTGTTGTTTGTGGGCGTTGGGGCGAAAGGTGCCCAGCGTTGGTTAGCCTTGCCTGGCTTGCCCCGTTTTCAGCCCTCGGAGCTGATGAAACTGGTGGTGCCCATGATGGCGGCTTGGTACCTGTCGCGGCATTTTTTGCCGCCAAAACTTTCTCGCATCGGCGTAGGGTTGGCAATTGTGCTCCTCCCCATGGTGCTGATCGTGAAGCAGCCCGATCTCGGAACTTCGCTCCTTGTTGGCATGGCCGGGCTCTTCGTGGTGTTTTTCGCGGGCATGAGCTGGAAACTGATCAGTGCGTTTTTGGTGATGGTATCTGTGGCGGCGCCGTTGATGTGGTTTTTCGGAATGCGTGAGTACCAGAAGCAGAGGGTGTTGACGCTGTTAGACCCCCAAAGCGACCCTTTAGGCGCAGGGTGGAATATTATTCAATCCAAGACTGCCATTGGCTCGGGCGGTGTCGATGGTAAAGGTTGGCTACAAGGCACCCAGTCGCACCTTGAGTTCCTGCCGGAAAGCCACACAGATTTCATTGTTGCGGTGCTGGCGGAGGAGTTCGGGTTTATAGGGGTTTTGATTCTGCTCAGCGTGTACTTCCTGATTATTTTGCGTTGCCTCTTTATCTCAGTGACCGCCCAAGACTCTTTCAGCCGACTCGTAGCGGGGGCGCTGACGATGACCTTTTTCATCTATGTGTTTGTCAATGTTGGCATGGTAAGTGGTTTGCTGCCGGTGGTCGGGGTACCTTTACCGCTAATTTCCTATGGTGGCACCTCAACCGTGACACTCATGGCGGCGTTTGGCATTTTGATGTCCATACACACCCATCGCAGGATGATCACCGCCTGATGTCAGGCCGGTAATGGTGATAGAGGTCGGTAACCCGTTACAATGATAGGTAGAGCCGTGTTTGTGTTTACCCTGTGGCCCGCATTTTAAAGGATATTCGGACGGTGATAGTAAATCGCTCAGGTTTTTTGCTGGCATTATTGGCGGTATTGGTACTGGCTGGCTGCGCCTCGGCGCCGGGCCCTGTCGAAACCGACCACTCTGCTCGCTATACGATTTCACAGGATAGGGCGCCCACCGGAAACTTCGATGTGTCTGGGTTGTCAGATGCCATACCCATGTATCAGGCCCAAGTTAAGGCGGGAAACAAGTCGCCTTATAGGGTTTTGGGAAAGCGCTACTCGGTAGTGGATAGCAATGACGGATATGTCGCTCGCGGTGTGGCAAGTTGGTACGGCGAAAAATTTCACGGCCACAAAACATCGAATGGCGAAACCTTCGATATGTACCAGATGTCTGCTGCCCATAAGTCTTTACGAATACCTAGTTATGCAAAAGTCACCAATCTGGACAATGGCCAATCTGTGATTGTTCGGGTTAATGACAGAGGGCCGTTTCACGGAGATCGACTGATCGATTTGTCCTACGCAGCGGCCAAGAAACTGGGTTATCAGTCACACGGAACAGCCAGAGTAGAAGTGGCAGCCATTACGGTGAAGCCAGACGGCAGCATGTTCCTTGCTGGCCAGCCTTTTGCTCTTGAAGGCCAGCCAACGAAACGATCAAGTCAAAATAATGTTGCAGTATATGGTGACCAGCGTGGTGGGCTGTTTGTTCAGCTTGGATCGTTCGGCAGCCGCTCCCCTGCAGAGAAACTGCAAGATCGTGCCAGAGGCGTACTTAGTAGTGAACCCGTGCGGGTGCGCTCTGTAGATACTGCGTCGGGGCGCTTTCACCGGGTGCAAGTAGGCCCTTTTCAGGATGAAGGAAGTGCGCGAGAAACGCAGAACCTTCTGGAAGCCCAAGGATTTTCACAATCAATTGTGCTGACCGACTCGCACTAGATGTTAGATCGCACATAAAAACACACTTAACGACGAATGAATGGACCCATGGCATTAAAATCAGTTTTCCGCTCACTCTCTTCTATTTCAGCATTTCTCGCTTTCATGCTGATGATCTCTGTGTCAGGCAAGGCAATTTCCCAGACAGTGCTGATTCCTTCTCCACCGCAGATCGCTGGTAGCTCTTATGTGCTTATGGACCCGAAAAGTGGCCGCATCATCATGGAGAGCAACAGCAATGAGCGCTTGCCACCCGCCAGCCTGACCAAAATGATGACAGCGTATATTGTTGAGCGGGAGCTTGATGAAGGCCGGATCAGTATGTCTGACATGGTCCCCATTAGTGTGAAGGCTTGGAAAACAGAGGGTTCCCGCACGTTTGTTAAAGAGGGGACCAGCGTCTCGGTCGAAGATCTTTTAAAAGGGGTGATTATTCAGTCCGGCAACGACGCATCTGTCGCGCTGGCGGAGTTTATTGCGGGCAGCGAGGGTGCGTTCGTTGATATTATGAACCAGCAGGCTCAACTGCTGGGCATGAAGGATACGCACTTTGAAAATGCTACGGGCTTGCCTGCTCCCGACCACTTCTCCACCGCCTACGATCTCGCTGTTTTGGCCCGTGCGATCATCAATGATTACCCGGAGAATTACCCGATCTACGCAGAGAAGCACTTTACCTACAACAATATTCGTCAACCAAATCGCAACAGCTTGCTGTGGCGTGATGACAGTGTCGATGGACTCAAAACGGGCCATACCGAGGAGGCAGGATACTGTCTGGTGGCTTCAGCAAAGCGTAATGATACCCGGTTTATTGCCACCGTTATGGGAACCAGCAGCTCTCAGGCTCGATCTCAAGAAATCCAGAAAATGCTCAACTACGGCTTTCGCTACTATGAGAGCGAGCGCTTGTTCCGTGCCGGTCAAGAACTGATTGAAGCCAAAGTGTGGGGTGGTCAGTCCGATAAGCTTTCTGTAGGCATGCTTGAAGATGCCTACGTAACGATTCCGCGAGGATCTCGTGACAGTCTTGAGTCTAGCGTAGAACTCGATTCGGTGATTAAAGCACCTGTGCGTGCTGGCGACGAACTGGGGCGGGTAAAGGTTTCGTTTAACGGTGAGGTGCTGATTGATCAGCCGGTACTCGCCCTGACCGAAGTGCCCGAGGGCGGTTTGTTCAAGCGCATTTGGGATTCCATCAAGCTGTTTTTTGTGCAGATGTTCCAATAAGGGCGAGTTGAGCCCGGGAGAAAAACTATGAGTGAGCCGGAAGCACCAAAAATCGAATTTCCCTGCGATTACGGCATCAAGGTTATTGGCGATGCTGCACCAGACTTTAAAGAGTTTGTGGTGACGGTTGTTGAGCGGCACGCTCCTGGAATAAAAGACGAAGATGTCTCCGTTAAAGACAGCAGGGAAGGCCGATTCTGCTCGGTTCGGCTGAACATTATGGCCACCGGCGAGCCTCAACTGAAGGCTCTGTTTGAAGAGCTCAAGGCCAGTGGCCGTGTACACATGGTGCTCTAAACGCAATGCCTGAATTGATTGTCAGATCATTGGGGCGGCAGCCCTATTTGGAAACCTGGGAGGCGATGAAAAGCTTCACGGCGCAAAGAGACGAGCATACCAGCGACGAACTCTGGTGCCTGGAGCATCCTCAAGTCTACACTCAGGGTCAGGCTGGCAAAGCAGAGCACATATTGGCGCCGGGCGATATCCCTGTGATTCAGGTGGACCGCGGAGGGCAGGTAACCTACCACGGCCCCGGCCAGTTGGTGGTTTACCTCATGATTGGCCTTACTCGTCGCAAGATAGGAGTGAGAGGTCTGGTTGATGTCATTGAGCAGGGTTTGGTTCGCACGCTTGCAGAACTTGGCATCACAGCAAGGCCTCGACCGGATGCGCCGGGTGTTTATGTCGGTGACGCAAAAATTGCCTCGCTAGGGTTGCGAGTTCGTCGTGGCTGCTCCTTCCATGGTTTGGCTTTGAATGTTGATATGAACATGGAGCCGTTCCGGCGAATCAATCCTTGCGGTTACGCAGGTCTGGCTATGTGCCAAATCCGCGATTTTGTGGCGCCTATAAGTATGGATGATATCGAAAAACGCCTGATAGCCCAGTTGGTTTCAGGGTTGGGCGATTCGTCGGTGAGTCACCGTAGTATTAGAGAGGGTTAAGACGTTTCTACATCTTGATGGGCGCAAACTCGGTTACGCCCTAGAGTCTTGGCACGGTAGAGGGCTTCGTCGGAACGCTGAAGAAGCTTGTCGATAGACTCAGCGCCTTTGATGCTTGCTACTCCGAGACTCGCTGTACAGTGCACAGCGCTTTGTTCAACTACGATGGCCTTTTTAGCAATCGCTTCACGGACTCGATTGGCAATCTGCACCGCTTCATCTTCTTCGGTTTCCGGGAGTAGCACCAGATACTCCTCACCGCCCCAGCGAGCAATGGTGTCTACCTTACGGCACTCCTCGCGCAATGTATCCGCTACCAAAACAATTAGTTCATCACCTACGTGGTGTCCGTAAGTGTCATTTACACTCTTGAACAGATCAATATCTGCCAATAGCACTGAGAATGGCCTCTCACTACGCAGATAGCGCTCATACTCTGCATCCAGTTGGTCCAAAGCTTCGCGCCGGTTTGCCAGCCCGGTAAGCGCGTCATGCTTGGCGGCATATTCGAACTCCTTGGCCATCGCCAGAAGGCCGAGCTTACTGCGCCGCCGGCTCCGGTCAAGGATGTAGCATGTGACCATCTCAAAACCTAGCGCCACCACCATAGTTATCCGAAAACTGGGGCTGTAGGGCAAGTCCAGTGATTGTTCGGCAAGTGGGCTAAACAACAGAATGACTCCCGTAAAACCCATGACACAGGTGCCGACGCCAACTCGTGCCTCGCTTATATAAAATACGATAGGTGGATAGGCAAAGAGCCAAATAATGGCTGAACCATCCTCCAAGGCGAAAATTGCCAGATAGCAGAACATAATGGTTGTTAGGACTATAAATGCTCTGCGCTGAAAGGTCTGATGGCCACATGCAACGTATACCAGCAGGTTACTGAGCATCAGTGTGGCAAACAATATGAGCAGAGCCGATGTAATATGCTCCCCCCGACCCATAGAGCGGAAGGCAAAAAATGCCAGCAATGGCACGGCGGCAATGCTCAGCCAGTTGATCAGGACCGGGACCGGTATTTCGCCTGATACCCGATACTGAGACAGCTTCTTAGCTGGAACCTTTGGTGCGATGTCTGGCATAGAGTGAGCCGGTTCTTTTGATAATAATCAGTATTTTGATTGCTCTTTGAACAATAGACCCTATTCAATGCAAGTGTTGTGTCAAAACGTAAAAGCATGGGCTAGAACCTGCCGAATGCCAGTAAATGACCTGACTTGTGAGTAGGGCTTGTGGTCAGGCGAACAGGTATAAACCGGTGGGCCTCGGCGAACAATGGCCGCCACGCCGCAGTATCTGAGTCGAATTGGAGAGGTCAGTTCACTGTCGTATCCGTATAATGACAGTGGTCACCCGCAGCTGTTAGGTTAAGAGATCAAATCAGAGATTAAGTCAGGGTTTTTAAATTCTCAGATTCGGACAGGTCATACATGTCATCCAAACGCTCAGGTAATTCAGTCTCCCGCATCAAAACAGGCAGCTTCGAACGCCGGCTGAGCCTTACTCGCGCGGGGCTCTTTGCCGGTACGCGTGTAGCATCGCACATGGCGACCAATTGGTTCAGCAGCAAAGATAAACGGGATGAGCGTCACCGCGCCATGCTATCCAGGCAGGCCCACCTTTTGGTTGATGAGTTGGGCAAACTCAAAGGCAGTGTGGTTAAAATCGGTCAGGTGATGGCGCTGTATGGTGAGCACTTCTTGCCTGAAGAGGTCACCGAAGCCTTGCATACTCTGGAAGACCAGACCACTTCGCTGGAGTGGTCGGCCATTGAACGTGTGCTCAAAGCCGAAATTGGCAGTGAGCAACTTGCCGAACTGGATATAGACCCCGAACCGATTGGTGCTGCTTCGTTGGGACAAGTGCACCGTGCAAAACGGCGTAGCGATGGTCTGGAGTTGGTGCTGAAAATTCAGTATCCCGGCGTTGCCGATGCGGTAGACAGCGATTTAAACGCGGTAGCTCAGCTACTTAGAGTAGCTCGATTGGTAAGCTTTGGGCCTGAGTTTGAGGATTGGCTGGAAGAGGTGCGGCAGATGATGCACCGGGAAGTAGACTACCGCCTTGAGGCCCGCACCACCGAGAAATTCCGGCAGATGCTTAAAGATGACCCTCGGTTTGTGGTTCCCCGGGTGCTAACAGAGTATTCCGGCGGGCAGGTGATTGCGTCTACCTACGAACATGGTCATTCCGTCAGCGCTGAGGTAGTTCGGGAATTATCGCTAGAACGCCGAAGCGCACTAGGAAAAGCTGCGCTGGAGCTCTTCTTTCGTGAGTTGTTTGAGTGGGGCGAAATCCAAACGGATCCCAATTTCGGCAATTACCGCATTCGCATTGCCGGAGAGGAAGGCAAAGACGTTGAGCACGATCGCATAGTGTTGCTGGATTTCGGTGCGGTACAGTCGTATTCGCGAGAGTTTCTCGACCCGGTTATCCAGATGATCCGTGCCTCATACGAAAACGATTTAGAGGCAGTGATCGATGGTGGCGTAAAGTTGCGCTTTATGAGTACCGATTGGCCTACAGAGGTGCTAGAGAAGTTTGGTCAGGTTTGTATGTCGGTTCTGGAGCCGCTATCCCATGATCATGAAAGCTGGCCAGACTACGCTGTTAACAGCAAAGGCCAATACCGCTGGAAGCAAAGCGATCTGCCTTCTAGGGTTGCCCGTCAGGCAGCACGGTCAGCCATAAGTCGTTACTTTCGAGTGCCGCCCAGTGAGTTTGTATTTCTAAACCGTAAACTTATTGGGGTGTATACCTTTATTGCCGTGCTGCATTCGGAGTTCAATGGTGAATCCGTGTTACGCAAATACCTCTACGGCGAGGGAGATGATAGGCCCGATGCTTCGGCAACCAGCCAGATCACAAAGGCGTAACGTATTCCCTTACCAATGCCCACTAGCACAATAAAGTTCAGCCAAGGCACGCGCATTACTCCCCCTACCAGCGTTAGCGCGTCGCCGCCTATGGGCAACCAGCCTAAAAGCAAAGACCATTGGCCGTAACGGTTAAAGCTGTTTCTCGCTTTGTGCAGTTGGGTCTCGCTAATCGGAAACCAACGTTTGTGCTTTAGACGGTCAATTTGCCTGCCAATAATACCGTTAACCACGGACCCCAAGGTGTTGCCCAACGTGGCCCAAACCCATAGCCACAGCATAGGGTAGCCCTGAACAACCAGTGTGCCTGTCAGTATTTCCGAATAGGCCGGCAGCAGTGTGGCCGCCGCAAACGAGGTCAGAAATAATGTCAGGTAAACCACAGAGTTCTCCTAGCGGTGATGGGGTGTTCCTCTTTTTTTCAGCTAAAGCCGCCTACGTATGTTCCGATACTATAGTGGGCATTCAAAGCTTCAATTTTCAATCTTGCTCAATCATGTCATCATGATTTTAAGAGTTTTAACACCCTTTTTTATAGCCCAAGATGTGTCTCGGGCTAAGTATTCCGGAGAGTTTTATGGAGCAGGTAACAATTTACGGTCGTTCAAGCTGCGGGTTTTGTGTGCGTGCAAGAAGTTTGTGCGAGTCTCGCAGCATGCCGTACACCTGGGTCGATATGATCGAGCATGACATGACCAAAGAAGACATTGCAGACAAGGTTGGTCGCCCGGTTTATACGGTTCCTCAGATCTTAGTGGGTGACAGGTACATCGGTGGCTACGACGAGTTTTCTAGCTATGTGCGTGAACTGGAGGCGGGGAAGGCCAACTAAGGCTCACCTTGAAATGAATATGAAAGGCCTTGTAGATAAATACAAGGCCTTCTGGTACGTAACGTAAAGCGAGCCTAATCAGAGCTGAAAATTGGTCTTCAGCTTCTTTTCTGTCAGGGTGTTCTTGAGTTTTGCAACCTTAGGCAGGCCATTTTCGAATGGCGGAAAGTTCTCGCCAGCAATGAGCGGTTCGAGATAGTCCCTGCACTCTCCTGTAATGCCAAAGCCGTCATCTGTGATGTAGTGAATAGGCATTTTCTTTTCCTGATTTGCCACTTCGCTTAGCGGGGCTTCACCAATTGACCAGACGTAAGGCTTTGTTTTTTCGCGAACAATAGTGGGCATGATCGCTTGCTTTCCTGCCAGTGCCATTTCTACCGCTGCCTTGCCAACGGCGTATGCCTGCTCAACGTCGGTGGCTGAGGCAATGTGCCTCGCGCTACGCTGCAGGTAGTCTGCAACGGCCCAGTGGTATTTGTGCCCAAGTGCCTGCCGAACCATATTCGCCAAAGCGGGTGCTACGCCACCCAACTGCGTGTGCCCAAAGGCATCTTTCGCGCCAGCATCCGCCAGAAAGCGGCCATCGTCGTACTGGGCGCCTTCAGATGCTACAACCACACAGTAGCCATATTCCTTCACGCAGAAATCGACTCGCGCTAGAAACGCCTCGCGATCAAACGGAATTTCCGGGAATAAAATAATGTGAGGCGGCTGGCCTTCGCCCTGACCCGCAAGCCCGCCAGAGGCCGCAATCCAGCCTGCATGACGGCCCATCACTTCTAAAACGAACACCTTTGTTGAAGTCTCGCACATGGACTTGATGTCTAGACTGGCTTCCAAAGTGGAGGTCGCAATGTACTTGGCGACGGAGCCAAAGCCCGGGCAGCAGTCGGTAAACGGTAGGTCGTTATCAACGGTTTTGGGAACGCCGATGCAGGTAATGGGGTAACCCATTTTATCGCCCATCTGAGAGACTTTATAGGCTGTATCCTGAGAGTCGCCACCACCGTTGTAGAAGAAGTAGCCGATATCGTGGGCACGGAATACTTCAATAAGACGCTCGTATTCCCGGCGATTTTCCGAGAAGTTTTTCAGCTTGTGACGGCAGGACCCAAAAGCACCGCCGGGAGTGTGGATCAACTCCTGAATGGCCTCATCACTCTCGAGGCTGGTATCAATCAGCTCCTCGTAAAGTGCACCCAGTATACCGTTGCGCCCGGCAAACACTTTGCCGATTTTGTCCGGATGCTTGCGTGCGGTCTGGATGACCCCGCAGGCACTGGCGTTGATGACGGCGGTAACACCGCCAGACTGAGCGTAGAATGCGTTCTTGATGGCCATCTCGGGATGGAACCTCCTGCTGGTTCGACAATGGCGCAGATGATACGTCAAATGCTGACGATTTTCATGGCTGGAAATGCGGATAGCGATGCTCTTGACGGGATGGGGCGGATACGGGAGGCTTGTCGGGTTTCAACGCAGAGGACAGTCGGCGAATGCATATTCATATACTGGGGATTTGTGGCACATTCATGGGCAGCTTGGCTGTTCTAGCGAGGGAGCTTGGCCACAGGGTTACCGGTTCTGATCAGGGCGTTTATCCGCCCATGAGTACCCAGTTAGAAGCGCAGGGTATCAGCCTGATGGATGGCTTTAGTGCGGAGCATCTAAAACCAAAGCCTGATGTGGTGTTGATTGGCAATGCGATGTCTCGGGGCAACCCCGAAGTGGAGGCCGTACTCAATCGCAACATTGATTACATGTCTGGCCCCGAGTGGCTCGCCCGCGAAGTGCTTCGGCACCGTTGGGTTATGGCCGTTGCCGGTACCCATGGAAAAACCACCACCACCGCCATGCTGCTCTGGATTTTAGATCAGGCAGGGCTTGCTCCGGGGTATTTGGTGGGCGGTGTGCCCAAGGATTTTCCGGTCTCGGCCAGCCTCGGTGATAGCGACTTTTTTGTTATCGAAGCCGATGAATACGACAGTGCTTTTTTTGATAAGCGTTCCAAGTTTGTTCATTACCGCCCCCATACTCTTATCCTGAATAACCTTGAATTTGATCACGCTGACATTTTCGATAATGTTGAGGCGATTGAACGCCAGTTCCACCATCTGGTTCGCACGGTTCCTTCCCAAGGATTGATTATTCGCCCGAGTTTGGATGAGCATCTGGACAAAGCACTTGCTATGGGGTGCTGGAGCCCGGTGCAGGATATGGCCGTCGGTAGTGAAACGGCCGCTTCGATTGATTGGCGTGCGGAGCTGTTATCCGAGGACGGCAGTCGGTTTATGGTTGTTCACCATGAGCAGCCCGTTGCCGTGGTGAAGTGGAGCCAAACGGGCCTGCATAATGTTCGCAACGCTCTCGCAGCTATTGCGGCGGCAAAGCATGTGGGCGTAACGCCAGATCATGCGGTGGCGGCACTGTGTCGTTTTTCCGGTGTGAAGCGCCGTATGGAACTGCTTGCAGATGTTGGCGGCGTGAAGGTCTATGACGACTTTGCCCATCACCCAACGGCCATAGAGACAACGCTGGATGGGTTGCGCAATCAGGTGGGCGAGGAGCCGGTTATTGCTCTTGTCGAGCCTCGCTCTAATACGATGAAACAGGGTATTCACCAGCATACGTTACTGCCGAGTGCCGCGTTGGCAGATAAAGTCTATTGGGCCAATCTGAACAACATGGACTGGCTACCGGAGTTGGTCACTGCATGGCAGGCTGATAACCCGGACTCCGGAAAGCACCTTGTAGAGACTAGTGTAGAAGGGCTGATCGAGCGTGTAATGGCCGATCTGCCGAGCCCCTGCCACATCGTTATCATGAGCAACGGTGGTTTTGGTGGCATTCACGGTAAGCTTATAGCCGAGCTTGAACGTATTCATGGCTAAACCGGCTCGCAAGGAGGTTTATCGTTGACTCAAAATACGCCCGATAGTCTGCCGAACGCTCGCACTATAAATCTGGCGTTCACCGGAGCATCCGGCGCCCAGTATGGGTTGCGCCTGCTCCAGTGTCTGGTGGCAGCAGGCTGCAGGGTTCACGTAATGGTGAGCAAGGCAGCACAGATTGTTATCGCGACTGAAACGGAACTAAAGCTGCCGGGAAGTCCGTCAGCTATGCAGAAAGTGTTATCGGAATACACATCCGCCCAGTCCGGGCAAATATTGGTGTTTGGGCGCGAAGACTGGTTTTCGCCACCTGCTTCCGGGTCTGGCGAAAAGGCACCTTTGGTGGTCTGCCCCTGCAGCACTGGAACCTTGTCCGCATTGGCCACAGGAGCTAGCAACAACCTGATCGAGCGTGCGGGTGATGTAGCTCTTAAAGAGCGGCGCCAACTTATTCTAGTGACCCGCGAATCTCCGTACTCGCAAGTGCATCTGGAAAACATGCTGAGGCTTACCCAAATGGGTGCTGTCATCATGCCCGCCAGCCCGGGGTTCTATCATAGGCCGGAATCTGTGGAGGATCTCGTGGACTTTATTGTGGCCCGTATTCTCGACCACCTCGACTTACCTCAGGACTTAATGCCCCGTTGGGGCGAAGCTAGGGTTAATGCCCCGTTGGGGCGAAGCTAGGGTTAATGCCAAAGTGGATCGCAACGATGGTTTTGGTCAGCAGGATTGATGGTTTTAACCATTGAGCAATTGTGGCTGCCAGAAGAGACTTGGTGAACGTTAATTACAACACTGTTCACTGACCGAGGTTCAACATGATTCCACGTACGCTCTTCGACGCAGACCTTGACGGCTTCCGTGATTCTGTGCGGAAATTTCTTGAGCAAGAGGCTGCGCCATACCACGAGCAGTGGGAAAAAGATGGTCAGGTTAGCCGCGAATTATGGCAGAAAGCCGGTGAGTTGGGATTCTTGTGCCCAACCATGCCTGAAGAATACGGCGGTGTAGGTGCAGACTTCCGCTACAGTGCGGTGATTATGGAAGAAGTCTCCCGCGCGGGTCTTTCTGGCATTGGCTGGACATTGCATTCCGATATCGTTGCCCCCTACATTCTGAATCACGGCTCGGAAGAACAGAAAAAACACTACCTGCCGAAGATGGCCTCTGGCGAAATCATTACCGCTATCGCTATGAGTGAGCCGGGTGCCGGTTCCGATTTGCAGGGCGTAAAAACGACTGCTTTAAAGGATGGCGACCACTATATTTTGAATGGCTCCAAAACCTTTATCACCAACGGCCAGATGGCTGACCTAGTGATTGTTGTTACCAAAACCGACCCCAAAGAAGGCGCTAAAGGTATCAGCTTGCTGCTGGTTGAGTCCGCCTGGGAGGGGTTTGAAAAAGGCCAGAACCTGAATAAAGTGGGCATGAAGGCACAAGATACATCCGAGCTGTTTTTCCAGGATGTAAAAGTTCCGGTTACTCACCTGTTGGGCTCCAGAGAAGGGCAGGGCTTTATTCAGTTGATGCAGGAGTTGCCTGCCGAGCGTTTGCAAATCGGTCTAACAGCTATTGCTGCCGCAGAAGCCGCTTGGCAGTGGACGCTGGATTACGTGAAAGAACGTAAAGCTTTCGGCAAGCCGGTGATCAAATTTCAGAATACGCGTTTCAAAATGGCGGAGATGAAAGCAGAAATTACCGCAGCCAGAGTGTTTACCGATCGTTGCCTTGAGCTTCACCTTGATAAGAAACTCGATATTCCTACGGCAGCTATGTTGAAGCAGTACACAACGGACCTGCAGTGTCGGGTTATGGATGAGTGTGTTCAGTTACATGGCGGCTACGGATATATGTGGGAATACCCGATTGCCCGCGCCTGGGCTGATTCGAGGGTTCAGCGTATATACGGCGGAACCAACGAGATAATGAAAGAGATCGTTGCGCGGGCGTTTTAAGCTGCTCTAAACGAAACCCCGGGGTCATTCCCGGGGTTTTCTTGTTACCTATCTTTACAGTTTGCCAAACCTATCAAGGTCTCTGGCTGCCACATCCCCTAAAGTAACGGCACAACCTCTAACAAGGATAAACGGTTGCCGTGATGAGACCTCTTATATTCCTGCCTGTTTCTGTACTTTTTCTCGCCATTGCCGGTTGCGGCAAGGAGTCTGATGAGCTGCCGGAAGACGGGCGCGACTTTGACGGTGTGCAATACAGCGATCCGGCACCCTATACCGGCAGGGTGATAGACGGCTACCTGAAAAATGCTCGGGTATGGCTGGATATGGACGGCGACAGCCAGTACACATCTGGGCCAATGGAGTATGAGCTGGCTTCCGGCCGCAAGGTTGTCTTGGCTTCCGGAGAGCCAACTGCCATGAGTGGCGAAGGTGGTCAGTTTACGTTGGATACATCAGAGCTCGTGATTGAGCCGGAGATTGGGCCCGATATTGATCCGCGCGCATTTCCCCTCCATGCTCTAGCACTTCCCGGTAAAACTGTAGAACAAACTCGCAGCGGGGATGTTGCTGTTCCCCGTGCGTTTATGCTCTCGGCAGAGCCGGGTGTTCGCAATATTACGCCGCTTACAACCCTTGCCCGGTTCCGCCGCCTTATAGCCTTGGAGTCCTTGTTTGGGACGGCAGATTCGTCGTTGGCCAGTCTGGCAGGCATCAACTTATTGCGAGACTATGTGCTTGCCGAAGACGATCAGGCCCATGCTTACGCGCGAGCTATGGCGCGCTTTATGGCCAGCCAATTTCCAGATGCCTATAACGATCTGCTGGCCAAGCCTGATAGTGATGGCACCGAACGCCTGCTTACCCGCCCTGCGGCGTTTTTACTGGGCGTATCGATGGTACAGAACGCGGGTGATGTGATTGCCGCTGTCGATTCAGCGGCTCAGGGCAACTATGCCAACGTTGATGTTGACCTCATTGACTTGCCTCAGGTGCCGCTGGAATTGAGTGATCCGCTGCTTCTAACAAGCCAGCAAATCTATGCCCAACCAGACCGCTCAGACAAGCTCCCAGCCAACCGTTCAGACATACTGATTTCTGCCGAGCTGGAATTTGAATACAGCGAAGACGGACGCTTGCAATCCATATCTTCAGAAGGTTGTCTTGTGCCCTCCATGCAAGAAATTGCAAGGTTGGTCAGCGTTAATGGATATATGGCGCAACTAAGCACGCAGTGGTTACCTTCAGCATCTTTGTCGCCACAAAGCAAAATTGCCTATGACAACCCCGGCGTTGATGAGCGCTTGGTATTTGATTGGGCTAACCGCTCGGCCAGTTTCGAAACCGTCACCACCTGCTACCAGAATGAAGGCATAGTGCCAGGGTCGACAGAGTTGGGGGGGAACCCGGAGGTAACCTACAGTTGGAGCTTTGACAATGGCAAGCTGAAAGAATTGGTTGCGCAAGGTGGCACTTCAATTCGAACCTTGGTACCCGAGCTTTCCAATGCACCTGCTGGCTTCACCGGCTACCAGTTGACGGAAGACGGTGGTGAGCTGGAATCAATGACCTACAGTGGCGGGCTCCAAAGCTGCACGATTGATGAGAAAGTGGATGCAGAGAACGCAGCGCAGGTAGTTACAGGGTTCCACGAGTATGCATTCTCTGGCTACGAGCCCCAGCCAGTTGGGTTTGTTGGGCTTTCTTTCGAGTTTGATACCCGAGATGGCCTTAATCGGCCTCTCAGTTACGGATTCCTCGCGCCACAAATGTCACAGCTTAGTAACGTAGATGCTGAGAATGGGTTTGAGTGGGCGCTGTACTATCCCGCAAGGACCAGTGAAACTCCTCTTGGTGGCACTCCCAATCTTATTCAAGAGGCATTCCTCAAGACTTATGGTGGCGGTCGTGCTTGTGGTCGCGAGTTTGAGGGGGTGCCCTCCGGCGTATTTGCACGGGTAGCCTATCGTTATCAAAACCTATCGGAATACCTTGTCGAGCTGCTGGAATGACCGGCGGCCTCGCGGGGTTAGCGAAACTACCCTGCGCATAGAAAAAAGCGCCCAAATAAAGCACGCAATAATGCCTGATGTGGTCTGTCGACGATAATTCATTAGTATGGGAATTCACATTTCTCAGGGAGAGAAATGGTGCCGAGGAGAGGACTTGAACCTCCACGCCCTTGCGAGCACTAGCACCTGAAGCTAGCGTGTCTACCAATTTCACCACCTCGGCAGGTGATTTGCAGAGTTGTCCTTAGTTTGTTGAAAACCGGAGACTTCTGCCAAAGATGAAAGTGATGACTCATCTGATGGCGCGTACTTTAGTAATTCCCGCTTAAGCTGTCAAACATTTTTTCCTTATGTAGGCGGCAGGTATTTGTGCCTATAAAAGGTGGGTTGTTAGGCAGGTTGCCTGTACCAACGTATACTATATTGCAAATGAATATGAACAGCGCCGCTGTGGCGCCGCATTGAGCAAGGATTTTAATGGTTTCCAGAAATAAAAAGCGTAAAGACCCTCATGCTGGTCGTGAGGCTCAAAATTACGACAACCCGATTCAGAGTCGGGAATTCATACTTGCGCACCTGAAAGAGCGGGGCGCGCCGGCAACGCACGAAACATTGTGTTCCGAGCTTGGTCAGATAGACCCGGAAGGTATCGAAGCACTCAGGCGTCGGCTTATTGCCATGTGCCGGGATGGCCAGCTTATTTGTAATCGCCGTGACGCGTATCTGCCGATTGAAGAGGCTGATCTGGTCAGCGGTCGTGTTATCGGGCACAAAGACGGTTTCGGGTTTTTAGTGCCGGATGACGGTGGGTCGGATCTATTTCTCACTGCGCGGCAAATGCGCCAAGTTTTTCACGGCGACCGTGTTGCAGCCCGAGTAGATCGGGTAGATGAAAAGGGTCGGCGTGAAGGGGTTATTGTTGATGTTATTGAGCATCGCACTCACCAAACAGTCGGGCGCTTCTTTAAAGAAAGTGGAATTGCTTTTGTTGTGCCAGAAAATGCCCGGATCAACCACGAAGTGCTGATACCGGATGAGCATGTGGGTGAGGCCTATGCTGGGCAGTATGTTGTCGTGGATATTGTGCGCCAGCCTACGGTTCGCACCCAACCCACGGGCAAGATTGTCGAGGTTTTGGGAGAGCATATGGC
This sequence comes from Marinobacter salexigens, assembly GCF_018860765.1. Taxonomy (GTDB): domain Bacteria; phylum Pseudomonadota; class Gammaproteobacteria; order Pseudomonadales; family Oleiphilaceae; genus Marinobacter; species Marinobacter salexigens_A. Next base: position 1,045,657 of record NZ_JAHKPV010000021.1, on the reverse strand, counting down.
CCCCGGGATGGAGATTGATGTGGCTATCCGTTCTTACGACATTCCCCATAGTTGGCCAACCGAGGTTGGAGAGCAGGCGGCTGCCATTGCTGCCGAAGTGGAGGAAAAGGACAAAAAGAACCGAGTCGATATCCGCAATATGCGGCTCGTTACCATTGATGGTGAGACGGCCCGGGATTTTGATGATGCAATATATTGCGAGCCCAGAGGGCGGGGCGCGTATCGCTTAGTGGTGGCGATAGCCGACGTCTCTCACTATGTGCGTACAGGTTCACCTCTGGATGAAGAGGCTTTGCGCCGGGGCAACTCTGTGTATTTCCCCGATCACGTAGTGCCTATGCTTCCGGAGAAACTGTCCAACGGTTTGTGCTCATTGAACCCCGATGTGGATCGCCTCTGCATGGTGGCAGACATGACCATTAGCGCGGCTGGTAACATCAGCGGATACACCTTTTATCAGGCGGTTATGCGTAGCCATGCGAGGCTTACGTACAACAAAGTCAGCGATATGCTTGAGCGTCCAGATTCCGAGCCGGGCTATCGCTTGTCAGCTCAGTATGCTGACGTACTTCCACACCTGCACAACTTGTACGATCTATATAAGCTACTGCGTAAGGCGAGAACAGAGCGTGGCGCCATAGATTTCGAAACCACGGAAACCCGCATTGTTTTTGATGCGGAGCGCAAAATCGAAGAGATTGTGCCAGTACACCGTAACGATGCTCATAAAATTGTGGAAGAGTGCATGCTGTGCGCAAATGTGGCCGCGGCGCGATTCCTCAAGAAGCATAAAATGCCAGCGCTTTATCGGGTGCATGATGGCCCTTCGGAAGAGCGGCTCAACTCGGTGCGCTTGTTTTTAGGTGAACTTGGTCTTCAGTTGGGCGGTGGTGATAAGCCTACCTCGGCCGATTATCAGGCGTTATTGTCGCAGATAGTGGATCGGCCGGATGCTAACGTCATCCAAACCGTTATGTTGCGCTCGTTGAGTCAGGCTGTTTACAGTCCGGAAGAAAGTGGTCACTTTGGCTTAGGTTTCCCAAGCTACGCCCACTTTACTTCGCCCATTCGCCGTTACCCTGACCTTATTGTGCATCGGGCTATTAAGTCTCGCATTCACAATCCCGAGGTAACAAAAGATGTGGTGTCGCCGGCGGTATTTGATCCCGCGTTGGTGGAGTACCCCTACGATCACGCCAAAATGGAGCAGCTGGGCGAGCACGTGTCGATGACAGAGCGCCGTGCGGATGACGCTACCCGTGATGTGATGGCATGGCTCAAGTGCGAATTTCTCAGCGACCATGTTGGCGAAGAATTTGACGGGGTGATCGCAGCGGTTGTGCCGTTCGGCTTCTTTGTTGAGTTGTCGGGGGTTTACATTGAGGGCCTAGTGCACGTTTCCACCCTCAGTGGCGATTATTTTCACCATGACTCAGCTAAGCATCGCTTGATCGGTGAGCGCACGGCTATCAGCTTCCGCTTGGGGGATGAGTTACGCGTTCGTGTCGTGCGGGTGGGCATGGAGGATCGCAAGATTGATTTGGAGCTGGTTAGCGAACCCAGGCGTCGGCAAGCGGATCGAGACGCTTTGAGCGTTGCCAAGCGTGACCCGCGAGGCAAAGATGGGAAGCGTTCTGAAAAAAGTCGTGGTCGCGGAGGTGCGCCTGCACGCGCGCGCAAGCCTCGTAGTGCGAAGGCTCAGCTTGTAGCGGATGCGGCTAGCGAAGCCGGTAAGAAACCAAAGAAAGCGTCAGGCAAGAAGGCCGCAGGTCTCAGCAAGCCGCGTAAGTCGCGCAAAACAGATAAGTAGCAGGAAGTCGAACCAGTGTCCGAAGAATTTGTATTTGGCTGGCATGCGGTTGAGGCTGTCCTCAAACGCGAGCCAGAAAGGCTGCGGCAAGTCTGGATTCAGACTGGCCGGCAGGATAAACGTGTAAAGACCATCACGGATACGCTAGAAGAGCTGGGTGTTCGATGGGCGGTTGTTCATCGCCGTGAGCTCGATGAGCGAGTTGGTGGGGTTCATCAAGGTGTTGTTGCTGCGGTTAGTGAAAGCAGGGAGTGGAGTGAAGACGATCTTCTGGCTCAGCTCGCAGCGAGTGACAAACCTCCATTCTTATTGGTGCTGGATGGCGTAACCGATCCTCATAATTTGGGCGCGTGCATGCGTACCTGCGACGCGGTTGGTGTGCAGGCGGTTATTGTACCCAAAGATAAATCTGCTTCATTGACTCCGGTAGCTCGCAAAGTTGCTTGCGGTGCGGCAGAGACTGTACCGTTTGTACGCGTGACGAATTTGGCGCGTTTTCTGCGCACTTTGCAGGATCAGGGAGTCTGGTTGGTCGGAACAGCTGGTGAAGCAAAAGCAACCTTGTATCAGGCAGATTTCAAAGGCCCGATTGCACTCGTGATGGGTGCCGAAGGCAAGGGTATGCGTCGGCTCACCAGAGAACACTGCGATCAACTGATTAACATCCCCATGCTTGGCCACGTGGATAGCCTGAACGTTTCTGTAGCCACTGGTGTTTGCTTGTACGAGGCTTTGCGCCAGCGTCTTGGTTAACTCTTGCACAGAGGGCCGCGTACGCCTAGAATACGTGACCCCTTTTTCAGGGGAAGGTTTTGTATTGTCTTTAATCGGGCGTGCAAGGCTTCGCTTTTGATAAAGCCTTTCTCGTAAAGCCTTATTGATAGAGCAAAAAAACCGGCGGCTTTGGCTGCCACCTCCTTGCTTTCATGCTTCCCGGCCAGTCCGCGAATTAGAGAAAGCTGTTTAAACCGTAGGGAGAACTCATGCGTCACTACGAAATCGTATTTATGGTACACCCGGATCAGAGCGAGCAAGTGCCCGCGATGATCGAGCGTTATACCAGCCTCATCACTGAAGATGGCGGCAAGGTAGATCGTTTGGAAGATTGGGGCCGTCGTCACATGGCTTACCCGATCAACAAGATTCACAAGGCTCACTATGTGCTGATGAACGTTGAATGTTCACAGGCAGCAATGGACGAGCTGACTCACAACTTCCGGTTCAACGACGCCATTATCCGTGACCTGATTCTACGTCGCGATGAAGCCGTTACCGATATGTCTCCGATGAAAGCCGCTGAGTCCCGTGAGGACCGTCGTTCCGGCGGAGATGATCGTCCGCGTCGTTCAGCTGAATCTTCTGATGACAGTCAGGGCGAACGCCAAGACGAGAATCAGACAGCTGAGTCTCAGGACGAAGAAGAGTAATTAACCGGAGTTGAGGAGTTACGTTATGGCTCGTTTTTTCAGACGTCGTAAATTCTGCCGCTTCACGGCAGAAGGTGTTAAAGAGATCGATTACAAAGATCTGGACACCTTGAAAGGTTATGTCACAGAAACCGGCAAAATCGTGCCTAGCCGTATTACCGGCACAAAAGCACGTTATCAGCGTCAGCTGGCGACCGCTATCAAGCGCGCCCGCTACCTGGCACTGCTGCCGTACTCGGACAGCCACGATAACTAAGTAACAGATAAACAGGACTTGGGACCATGCGTGCACTAGCACAATTTGTAATGCGCGGTCCCCTGCAGGCCAGCGGGGTAGCGGCAGTAACAACTGCAGTACCTTTGTTGTTCTGGATAGGCGCGGCGGTTGTTGGTCTGGTTGTCCTCAGACTCGGTATCAGTCAGGGGCTCAACGTCGGTCTTTGGGCACTGCTTCCAGCGCTTGGCTGGAGTGTGTTTGGAGGCGATCCAACGGCTTTGGCAGTGCTGCTGCAAGTGATGCTGATGGCATCCATGCTGAGAACAACGCTGTCCTGGGAGAGAGCCCTCCTTGGGGGGAGCTTTCTGGCGATCGTTATGGGGCTTGTCTTGCCCATGGCGTACCCCGGTCTGATGGACGAGCTCGTTCGCGCCGGGGTTGGTTTTTACGAGCAGTACAATGCTGAAGTGGCCCGTTCGCTTGGGAGTGATCTCCAGACGGTTATACGGGACACCATGAACGCCAGTATGGCCGGTAGTTATCTGGCAGTCGGCGTGGGCATGACAATGCTGGCAAGATCGTGGCAGTCGGGGTTGTACAACCCTGGCGGATTCCGTAAGGAGTTCCACAATCTCAAGCTGTCACCCGCGGTTACTGTTGTTCTTACCGCCACCATGGTTTTTGGCCCGTTCCTTGGGTTGAATACCATGTTGCTGGTCTGGGTGGCCGGAACGCCAATGTTTTTGGCGGGGTTGGCGCTTATACATGGCATTGTCGGGCGTAAGAATCTGAGCGGCCAGTGGCTCGCAATGTTTTACGTTGCGCTGGTACTTCTTGGCCCAAGCCTGATGATTCTGTTAGTGGTTCTGGCTTTTGTGGATAGCTGGTTGGACATTCGGGGGCGAATAAAGCCTGCCGGGCCAGCTGAATAAAGCACGAAGAGGTTAACGAGATGGAAGTTATTCTGCTCGAGAAAGTTGCAAACCTTGGCACCTTGGGTGACAAAGTAAAAGTTAAGTCCGGTTACGGCCGTAATTTCCTGCTTCCTTATGGCAAGGCTGCGCCTGCTACCGAAGCAAACCTGAAGGCGTTTGAAGAGCGCCGTGCCGAGCTTGAGAAAGCTGCAGCTGATAAGCTGTCAGCAGCTCAGTCCCGCGCTGAGGCTCTGGAAGGTGCGTCCTTCACAGTAACCTCTAAAGCAGGTGATGAAGGCAAGCTGTTCGGCTCTATCGGTGTGCGTGATATTGCTGATGTAATCACAGCTGCGGGTACTGAAGTTGAGAAGAGCGAAGTTCGCCTACCAGAAGGCCCGCTGCGGGCAACTGGCGAGTACGACATCGAGCTTCACCTGCACTCTGATGTTGAAGTAACTGTAAAGCTGGCGGTTGTTGCCGAGTAAGCTGTCTTCTCCGGAAGCAGCGCCGGGCGTGCCCCGGTCTCTGTGATGCGCTGGTGGTTGGTAGTGAGCTCTCCGGGGTTTGCTACTGCCCAACCCAACAGGCCCGAACCGTTTAATACGGCTTTCGGGCCTGTTGCTTTCTGGTATGCTGTAACGATCAAACCTCCTCCATTATTACGACCTCCCATTTCCAGTGTCGTAATAAGGCTGCTCAACTAAAGATGTGTTCATGGCCAAGCCTACTCTAAAACCTGCAATCACTGATCCGGAAACCAGCCGCATCAAAGTACCCCCCCATTCCGCAGAAGCGGAACAGGCGGTTCTTGGTGGCCTTATGCTGGATAACCGCCGATTCGACGAAATCACCGAGATTATTTCTGCCGTCGATTTTTACCGTCAGGATCACCGATTGATTTTCGGTGCGGTTGAACGTTTGGCCAGCGAGAATGAGCCGCTGGATGTGGTTACTTTGGCCGAGTTTCTGGAGCGGGCCGGTGATATTGAAGACGCTGGAGGGTTGTCGTACCTAGCCGAACTGGCGGAGAAAACGCCGGGCGCTGCAAATATTCGCGCCTATGCCGACATTGTTCGTGAGCGTTCCATACTCCGGCAGCTTGTAGAGGTGTCTGGCAAGATTTCGGATTCTGCGTTTAACCCGCAAGGGCGTAACAGTAACGAAATTCTGGATGAAGCCGAACGAAATGTATTTCAGATCGCGGAGTCCCGAGTCAAAGAAGGCTCTGGTCCGCAGTCTATCACTCCAATTCTTGCTAAAACCTTAAGTCGTATCGAAGAGCTGTTTGAGTCTGGTGAGCAGACAACAGGGCTGACCACGGGTTTTAGGGATCTGGACGATCAAACATCCGGCATGCAGCCGGCCGACCTCATCATTGTTGCTGGTCGCCCCTCGATGGGTAAAACCACCTTCGCAATGAACATTGTCGAGAATGCGCTTATTAGTACGGGCACTCCGGTTTTAGTGTTCAGTATGGAGATGCCAGCCGATGCACTGGCTATGCGTATGCTTTCGTCTTTGGGCCGTATCGACCAGAGCAAGGTCCGCGCTGGCAAGCTTGAAGAAGACGATTGGCCTCGCTTGACCTCGGCTGTTAGCTTGCTGAAAGAAAAGCCTTTGTATATTGACGATACGCCGGGACTAAGCCCTACGGAACTGCGTTCTCGTGCCCGTCGAATTGCCCGCGAGAACGATGGCAAAATTGGCTTGATTATGGTGGATTACCTGCAGCTGATGCGTGTACCCGGTAACACCGAAGGCCGAACGGCGGAGATTTCGGAAATTTCCCGATCCTTGAAAGGTATCGCCAAAGAGCTCAGTTGCCCCGTAGTTGCCCTTTCTCAGCTCAACCGAAGTCTTGAGCAGCGCCCGAATAAGCGCCCAATCAACTCTGACTTGAGGGAGTCAGGTGCGATAGAGCAGGATGCGGATGTCATCATGTTCGTCTATCGTGATGAGGTGTACAACGAAGACACGCCGGATAAAGGCATTGCCGAGATCATCATCGGCAAACAGCGTAATGGGCCTATTGGCACCATTCGCCTAGCCTTTATCGGCAAATATACAAAGTTTGAAGATTTGGCCCATGGCGACTACGGCGATTATGGTGGTGAGTACTGATGCCGCGTAATACAACTGCTCGGATTGATTTGGACGCGTTGCGCAATAACTATCGTAAAGCCTGTGCACGAGCGGGCAGTGCAAAAGCCATGGCGGTTGTAAAGGCTGACGGATATGGCCACGGAATTGCACAGGTTGCCTCTGCTCTAGCGGATGTTGCACCCAAATACGCTGTTGCCTGTATTGAAGAGGCCTTTGCTATTCGTGCAGCAGGTCTCGCTCAGCCAGTTGTCTTGCTTCAAGGCGTGCATGCCGTAGGTGATTTGGCGGAGTGTGTGCACAATCAATTTGAGCCAGTGCTGCACGGTGAGCATCAGCTGGAATGGATGGAGCAGGGTAGCGCTATACCCGAGTTCTGGTTAAAGGTTAATACCGGAATGAATCGCTTGGGTTTTTGGCCTGACGACTTGCCTGCGGTAATGGCTAAGCTGGAAAAGATAGGCGCCTTTGGTGGATTGCAAGGCTTTGTTAGCCACTTTGCCTGTGCTGACGACGAGAGCAGCGCAATGACAGCGGCCCAAACAGCCACCTTTGAAAAGGCCACTGCTCCTTGGCCCTCGTTCATGAGAAGCGTGGGCAACTCTGCTGCGCATTTTACTGCGGGGCAACCATTATTTGATTGGAGCCGCCCCGGCATAATGCTTTATGGCGGATCACCCATAATCGGAAAGGCCGGCCCCGAGTTGGGCCTTGAGCCTGTAATGACGCTCGAAGCGCCCCTCATTACTACCCGTGTTGTAAAGGCGGGCGACAGTGTGGGCTACGGCGCTGGTTGGGTTGCGCAACACGACACCCGGATGGGAATGGTGGCCGTTGGCTACGGTGACGGTTATCCTCGCCATGCTGGCACCGATACCCCCGCAGCCATTGGGGGACGCCGTATTCGGCTCATCGGGCGAGTGTCGATGGATATGTTGGCGGTGGATCTGAGTAATACGCCTGAGGCCCGCGAAGGGGATCTTGTTGAGCTTTGGGGGCGTACCGTTGGTGTTGATGAGGTTGCCAGCTGCGCTGGCACCATTTCTTACGAGTTGCTGACGGGAATTACCCGCAGAGTTCCTCGTATATGTCGATAGCCTGAGTGGTCAGGCATCTTCTGGTTGATGAATAATTTCCTCGAGGAAATCGAGAATTGAGGCCAAGCTGCGGTCATCCAACTTTTTGAGCACTTTGTGGACGACCATTTTGCTGCCTTTTAGCATGCTGCTGATGCCTACTTTAGCCATGCTTAGCATCATCTTGCTGGCGTTTAGGCGCCGCAAGGGTTCGATGAAAAAGAAGTCCAAGCCTGTTTCGGTCATATCTATGATCAAATTGTAGAGCTGGTCGATTGCTTCTTTATCGGCTTTCCCGCGCTCGCGCAGTTCTTCAATAGTATAAAGTGCACGGGTGCGCAACTCATCGGGGATGGGTGCAACAATATGGCTTTGTTGTTTTAGCATGGCGATACCTAATTTTGTAGGCTTTTGATAACGATAATAAAAGCGATGCTGCCTAGTTTTGTATGGCTGCATCCTGTTTTGAAAGGCATTGTATAAATTGATGGTGGTAAGCCATTGGCCAGGCGGAGTTTTAAAACCGTCATATTAGTTATATCCGGAGGCATTGAGTTCTAGTGCATGTACTTGTCGTTCATGATTATGGTCCTTTGGGAAAGGTGCTTCTCGAGCGGCTTAGGGAGACGTCCTTGCACGTGAGCCCTTTACTGGTCAGCAATCCGAACAGCGCTGACCTTAGTGCTCTGGCGCAATGGATTCCGGAAGATACAGACCTAGTGGTAAATGCGCTGTGGTTGGCAGACCCCGAAGCCGCTGAGCGGGATCCCGAGGGCACACATAAAGCTGCTTTTTCCTTGCCGGTAGCCATCGCTGAATTTGCCCGGGACCGGGGCATTGCGTTGTTCCAATTGTCGTCTTGCTATGTGTTTGACGGGCGCAAGCAAAGTGGTTATCTCGCATCCAACCCCGGCCAGCCGGTGAATGAGTTAGGTAGTTGGCAGTGGGAAAGTGAACAAGCGTTACGCACGCTTTTGCCAAGACATATTATCTTGCGTACGGGTTGGAGCCTTAGTCGTTTTATCCGCAAGGTTCAGACGAGCACCGTGGCTGCCAACGAAACCCTGACTCTGCCAGACAAGTGTGTGGGTCAGCCTGTATCGGTGGTAGACCTTGCCAGAGTGATCACCGCTATTATTCAGCAACTGGACTGTGGGGCAGATGTGTGGGGTACCTTCCAATATGCAGGTGCCGAAGAGATCAGTTTGTACGAGTTGGGTCTAGCAATCGCTGGTCTGCCGGGTATCCCTGAAGACCTTCACATAGTAGATGACATGCCGCCTTGGGGCGCGCTTGAGCCGCAGAACACAACTCTGATATGCACCAAAATCCGCAACACATTTGGTATCAAACAGGTTCCTTGGCGCTCCGGACTCGTAAACGAATTGGTGCTGTTGAAAGAAAATACGGCGCGTTTGGAGGCCAGCAAACTGGCTGAGTAAATTCAGCCAGTTGCGGCAAAGAGTGGCTTACTGCTGACAGTTCTGGCGGGCGAACTCCCGGGTTACTAACTGTAGAGCTTCAACATCTAACAGTTCCACCTCGCGGCCCCTCGCATGAATAATGCCTTGGTTTTGGAAGCGGGTAAAAACACGGCTGACGGTCTCAACGGCCAGCCCTAAAAAGTTAGCGATGTCATTTCTAGCCATAGGCAGGCTGAAGTTGGTTGGTGACATTCGACGACGCTGGAAGCGGCTGGATAAAGACAAAAGTAACGACGCAATGCGTTCTTCTGCTGTATTTTTGCTAAGTAGCAAGGCCAACTGATGGCTGTTCTGGATTTCTTGGCCCATTAGGCGAAACATGTGGTGCTGCAAATCCGGCAGCTTACCAGTAAGTTCTTCGAGTTTGTCTACCGGGAACTCGCACACGCTAGTGCGCTCAAGGGCTTTGGCAGTGCAAGCGTAGGATTCACCGCTCATACTATCCAAGCCAACCAATTCACCGGGCATAAAAAAGCCTGTGACTTGCTCTTCACCACCCTCAGTAATAATCGAGGTCTTGACTGAACCGCTTTTGACGGCAAAGCAGGAACGAAACGGCGTGCTTTGATCAAAAATATGTTCGCCGCGATTATAAATACGGCCCTGCTGAACGATCTCTTCGAGCCTGCCTAAATCGTTTTCCTCAATGGCGAGCGGTAAGCACAGGTTGCTAAGGCTGCATTGCTGACAGGAGGCTTTAAGGGGGGAGGCAGCTTGGCGAAATCTAATTGGTTGAGCCATCGGGGGTAAACCATCCAAATTGATGCAAGTCAACTTGCTACTCTAATACGCGAGAGCCGGTTTGCCAATGATTAAACGTAAGGAAAGACACTGACAGTTAGTGTCGGCGACCAGAACGGGCTGCTTTGGATGCTGCCTTCTTCTCATTTAGCTTTGCTTCTTTCTCGGCCTCGGCCAGTGCGGTTTCCTCAATTTCGCGCTCTACCATCTCGGGTGTCTCCAGCGAGATCCTCCCCAGAGTGCCAGCCCGGAATTCATTGAGCAGTACCTCGGAGACTTTGTTCAGGTCTGGTACGCCGCCGCGCCCTAGAAAACGCCGCTTCGCTGCGATGCCGTCCATAAGAGCTAAGCCGTCTGCCGGCAGTTTATCGAAGCCGTAGCGGGCTTTCAGCAGAGCGGGATAGGCTTCCAGAAGGTAGTCGGCTTCAAACATGGCAATATCTTCAAAATCTAATACAGAACTGCGTATAGCACCAGTAATCGCCAGCCGGTACCCGCAGGCTTCCGGCGAAAGTTTGGGCCAAAGGAAACCGGGTGTATCGTAAAGCAGAATGTTGCCTGGCAGTTTGATGGTTTGCTGTGCTTTGGTCACTGCCGGTTCATTGCCGGTTTTGGCGGCTGGGCGCCCGGCAAGGGTATTAATGAGTGTAGATTTGCCAACGTTAGGTATACCCAGAATCATTACCCGTAGAGCGCTCTTCTGGCGATCGTGGTTAGGTGTCATCTCACCGGCCAGACGGAGAATGTCCAGAGCTTCGCCGCGCTGGTTGTGGGTGAGCGTGATGGTTCTTACACCGCGCTCTTTTTCCAGCCAGGTTTGCCAGCGTCCTGTGACTTCCGGATCAGCCAGATCGCGCTTATTGAGAACCCTGATCAGTGGGGTGTCGCCACGCAACGCTGGCACCAGTGGGTTTTCACTGCTGAAAGGAATGCGTGCGTCTAGCACCTCAATAATGAGATCCATCTGAGGCATGATCTTTTTGATCTCCTTGCGGGCCTTGTGCATATGCCCTGGAAACCAGTTGATGGTCATCTTTTACGCTCCGGATATCTGTGAATTGGGCCATTATGAAGGGGAATGACTAAACTTTCACACTTGTTTCGATGCGCTCGTGTTGCGGGTTTCCGGAGGGCATGGCTCACAACCTGTATAAAAAGAAGGGGTATCGGGGTGAAAAAAGGAGGTTGGATGCATTAGGGTATGAACCAGCTAGCCATTTAAACTAATTTGTTAACGGAGATTTTATGACGCTCACAAAACTGTTCGGCACTGCTCTTGTTGCTTTGAGCCTTTCGGCACCCACGTTCGCCCAGCAAGCACCGACCGGGCAGCCGGATCAGGTTGATCAATTGGCTCAGATGGTTGGGCTTTCCGAAGATCAGCAAAAAGAGATTCGCGGCATCCTTGACGAAATGCAGGGTGAAATTGGTACGTTACGTGAAGAGGCCCGTGCCTTGCAGGAGCAAATGCAGGCTGAAATCAAAGCAGATTATGATGAAGGCGCCATTCGCCAACACGGGGAAGACCTTGGGGACGTGACCGGCGAGATTGCTGTGCTCTCAGCCCTCATGCAGGCCAAGGTGGATAGCGTGTTCACCCAAGAGCAGCGGGACGAGCTGGATAAGAAAATGCAACAGATGCGCCAGCAAATGCAGCAACAGCGCCAGATGATGCAGCAAGGGCAGTGAGCGGTGTGCTAATGCTTGGCGTGGTAGGTAAATACTAGGCTAAGTAGCGGTTAACGAGCCAGTGGATAGCTGCGTAGAGCAAGCCGAAATAGTTGCAATTGATACTCTATCCCTTAAAATTGATGCGTGGATGTATTTCTTTTAACGCAATTGCAATGTTGAGTGGATATTATGATCAAACAGGGATTTAAGGGATTAATTCTGGCAGGGGTTTTGGTTTCTGGTTCGGCCGCAGCTGAGCTGGGCTATACGTATGCAGAAGCTGGCCTTGCTATGCTGAGCGCCGATGGCGACCAGACCTACGTGGGTTTTGATCTTCGCGGCTCATACTTAGTTAACGAAAATATTTTTGCATTTGGCGGCTTCCGCATGCTGTCAGATGATATTGACTACACAAACTGGCATTTGGGTGGCGGCTATCGCCATGCGCTAGACGCTAAAACAGACGTTTGGGGTGGAGCTAGCCTAGATTATCAAGAGGTTGAAGTAGACTTCTGCTCCGGATTCTTTGGTTGTTCTAGTGCGTCTGCTGACGATACGGCGCCAGCCTTGCGAGGCGGCATTCGTCACCAACTCAATGATAAAATTGAAGTTGGTGCAAGTGCACGTTATGTAACTGGAGATTTAGACTATCTGGGTCTTACCGGCCAAGGTCGCTTCAAGCTTCAGGAGAATCTGAGCCTGACTGGCGAAGTTGATCTTCAGGATGGTGACTTCGGTTTGTTCGGCGGCGTGACTTACTTCTTCTAATCGCCACTCTGATTTAAAACCCGCCTTCATAAAGTGAACGCGGGTTTTTTTGTGTCGAACAAAGAGTTGCTAGAGAGTTTAGTCCAGAGTTTTTACCGGGATTTGCATTGCGTTCGAGGCGACAGGCACATCTGGCACTGCAAGCCCCAAATTATTCTTATCGAAGACTCTATCTGCCCGGTAACTAGAGCGCACCATAGGGCCTGAGGGTACTTCCATGAAGCCTTTCTCCAAGCCTATCTCTCGATATTGGTTAAACTCTTCTGGGGTTACGTAGCGCTCGACAGGCAGGTGATTCGGCGTAGGGCGCAAGTATTGGCCAAGTGTGAGGATGTCCACTCCAATGTTACGGAGGTCGTCCATGGTCGCAAGGATTTCTTCATGGGTTTCGCCTAAGCCTAACATCAAGCTGGTTTTGGTCAGTATGTCGGGCCGATACTGCTTGGCGTGGGCGAGTACACTGAGCGTCTTCTGGTAGCCAGCTCGCGGGTCACGCACGCGACGTGTTAAGCGCTCCACGGTTTCCACATTTTGTGCAAAAACCTCAAGCCCCGAATCCACCACCTTCTCCACGTGGGTCATAACAGCATCAAAGTCTGGTGTTAGTGCTTCTACAGCAACGTGCGGTGTGCGTTGTTTGATAGCTGACACACAGGCGGCGTAGTGGGCGGCTCCACCGTCCTCTAAGTCATCTCGATCAACAGAGGTCAGCACGATATAACGTAGCCCCATAAGTTCGACCGATTTGGCGGTGTTTTCCGGTTCGTCTTTGTCTAGCCAGCCATTAGGGTTGCCTGTATCAACTGCACAGAAGCGGCAGGCGCGGGTGCATACTGACCCCATCACCATGATCGTTGCCGTGCCAGCTGTCCAGCACTCGCCAATGTTGGGGCAGTGGGATTCCTGACATACGGTGCTGACCCGGTTTTCAGTGACGTTTTTACGCACGGCTTCAAAGCGCTCGCCGCCGGGCATCTTTGCCCTCAGCCATTTGGGTTTGCGCTCAACCGATACGGGTTCCTGAGTTGCTGAGCGCTTTACGCCATCCTTGATAGCTGAGAAGCCATGCTCATTGCGGAATTTGGAACCACTGGTGACGCGGGGCTTTGCGCTTTCGCTCATTGCAACCGGACTCTCATTAAAGCTGGGGTAGCCATAGAGAATAATAGGCTGACGGGGTAGTTACAAGGTAGGTAAGGGCAATCACGAGGTGTAAACCAGTATACCGGGCACGACTTTAGTCGTACCCGGTTGCGCTTAATCAAGCCTGAGCTTTTTCCAGTGCCTGAGTAATGTCTGCAAGAATGTCATCCACATGTTCAATGCCGATAGACAAACGCACCAAGTCTTCACTGACGCCCGCGTTTTCGAGTTCTTCCGCGTTTAACTGGCGATGGGTAGTGGTGGCTGGATGGCAGGCCAATGATTTAGCATCGCCAATGTTCACCAAACGGTAAATTAGATCTAGAGCATCAATAAACTTGGCACCTGCCTCACGGCCGCCTTTGATACCAAAGCTCACTATGCCAGATGCTTTGCCGCCACAGATCTTGTCGCAAGTCGCTTTGAAGGGGCTGTTAGCCAGTGCTGCATAGTTAACCCATGCAACCGCCGGGTGATCCTGAAGGAAGTTGGCAACTTTTTCGGCATTTTCGCAGTGGCGCTCCATGCGCAGGCCAAGAGTTTCCAAGCCCTGCATAATTAAGAACGAATTGAATGGAGAGAGGGCCGAGCCAGTGTTGCGAAGCGGCACAACGCGGCAGCGGCCAATAAAGGCGGCAGCGCCCAGAGCCTCGGTGTAAACCACGCCGTGATAGGAGGGGTCTGGCTCGTTCATCATCGGGAATTTAGCGCCGTTGGCTTTCCAGTCAAATTTGCCTGAGTCGACAACGCAACCTGCTACGGTGGTGCCGTGGCCACCAATGTATTTGGTGAGGGAGTGGATCACGATATCTGCGCCGTGCTCGAACGGGCGGCAGATATAAGGTGTGGCAACAGTGTTATCCACAATCAGTGGTATGCCATGCTTGTGAGCTACTTCGGCCCAGCGTGCAATATCGACTACGTTGCCGGCAGGGTTGCCTATGGACTCGCAGAACAGTGCGCGGGTTTGGCTATCGATAGCTTTTTCTATCGCATCAAAATCGTCATGACGTACCATGCGGCACTCAATGCCCTGATTGGGAAGGGAGTGGGCAAACAGGTTGTAGGTGCCGCCATAAAGTTGGCTGGTGCTGACAATGTTGTTGCCAACTCGGCAAATGGTTTGCAGCGCATAGGTTATGGCAGACATGCCTGATGCAACGGCGAGAGCGCCTACGCCGCCTTCAAGAGCTGTCATGCGCTCTTCAAGCACAGAGTTGGTCGGGTTCATGATGCGAGTATAAATGTTGCCCGCAACCTTCAAATTGAACAGGTCTGCACCGTGTTGGGTATCGTCAAACGTGTAGGACGTCGTTTGGTATATTGGAGTGGTGGCCGCTTTGGTGGTTGGGTCGCCTTTGAAGCCGGCGTGGAGAGCAAGCGTCTCAAATTTCATAGTATCTTCCTTAAGAATGCTAAGTCGGCGTTAATTGTTTCGGACGTCAGTATGCCATATAGATTGGATGGGGCTTATAACGGTATGCAATCCTGACATGCCTGAACATAATATGCCTGCCTTTCAAGGCTTTCTGCCGAGCTTTGCGCAAAAAAAGTTATCGAGAATAAAGGTCTACATGATGAATAACTGGGTCTTGCTGGGAATAGCCATAGTGGCAGAAGTTGTAGCCACATCGGCGCTCAAAACGAGTGAAGGGTTTACCCGATTGGCACCTTCGGTGGTGGTTATTCTAGGTTATGCCGCTGCGTTCTATCTTTTGTCATTAGCGTTGCGCACCATTCCGGTTGGCATCGCTTACGCGATCTGGGCAGGCTTGGGGATTGTTCTTATGGCTGCTGTAGGTTGGCTGGCATTCGGGCAGAAGTTAGACGCTTGGGGCATGGTTGGTATGGCGCTGATTGTATCTGGCGTTTTCGTGTTGAACGTACTGTCCCGAACAGGGGCTCACTGACCAGAGGGTGGCGCCGCATCAGTATCTGGGAAAATTGTGTCGTAACACCAAGTGAAAACAAAAGCGTACACCAAATAAAACACAGCAAAAGAAACGTCCACTAAAAGCGCTTCCAGCAGTTCAATCTCCATCCACCAGGCAATAATTGGAAGGAAGGCCATTAACAGACCGAGCTCAAAGCTGAATGCGTGTAGAACGCGGAGTTTAATTGATTTTCGGGTTGAACCTGTAAAGCGCTTCAGGGCGTGATCAAAACCTAAGTTGAAAATGTAATTCCACACAGTGGCCAGCGTGGCGCCTATCAATCCGAGCACGCCGGTTTTTTCAAGAGAGTAGCCGAACGCAAAGGCAGCAAGGGGAACGGATATTAGTAACCCGATAACCTCGAAGGAAACCGCTTGCCGGATCCTGTCGCCGGTCGTTCTCATAAGACATCTCCGCAGAAGCATGCATTGCGCGCTTTACTCGCCCAAAAATAAAAAAAAGGCCGCGACATGAATCGCGGCCTTTTTCGAATACTGGTAGCAAGGGGCGGAGTTGAACCGCCGACCCCAGCATTATGAGACCTGTGTGAGCCGCATACTAGTGATCAAAAGTGTTCAATATCAGCTGCTTATTGTGCTCTATCTGGCCGTTTAGAGCCACTAAGATACACGGCTGTAAACAAGGGGGCAATCGATGTTGAGCTGGCTCTGAGTTGGTTGTGCTCGATTCTAGCTACAATTTAGCTACAGAAAGAGTCCAAATTCCATTTATATATATGTAATAAACTCAGGCATAATTGCGCCTTTGGAAATTCAATGCGAAAGGGAGGTCGCTGAACAGGAAGATTGCATGAATCTGCTAAGCGCTTTGTCACTCAAGTTACGATTAGTTTTCTTAGTATCCATCCCTCTGGTAGCTATCGCTGGCCTTTCTATATACGCACTCGTGGTTTTCGCAGATATTAACCGCGGAGTTTCAAGTATTTACAATGATCGAGTTGTACCACTCAAGGATTTGAAACTTATCTCAGATGATTATGCGGTTCTTGTTATTGATGCTGTTAACAAAGCAAATGCAGGGCGAATATCATCTCTTGAAGCGCTTCGTCAGATTGAAAAGGCGGAGTCCAACATCGAAGCAAATTGGGCGCGTTACACGCAGACATCCCTATCTCCACGCGAAAGAGAGTTGGTGAGTGAAGCGAAGGCGCTTTTTGCTGCGGCTGATCGAGGTATCGAAGAAGCTAAGACTGTTCTCCGTAGCGCCTCATCAAGTTCTCAAGGCCGGCTGGATCAGATTGATGGTCCGCTCTACGAGGTTATTGACCCCGTGACCGAAAAGATTGGCGAACTGATAGAACTACAGCTTGATGTTGCGGCGCAAGAACGACAATCGGTTGGGGCACTCTACGCTCAAAGTCAGATTCTCTATCCATCAACTGCTGTCGTTGCTACTGTACTTTCCATCGTTGTCAGTATTCTGATCATCTTGTCCGTCACGGGTCCTATTAACGCGATGAGAAGCCTGATGCGGTCTGTCGCAGAGAAGTCAGACCTTTCCCAGCGCATTCAAGTTAAGGGTAAAGACGAACTCGCCCAATTGGGCGAATCCCTCAATCACATGTTGAATGAATTCGATCAGGTCATCAGTCGTCTATCCAGCGTGTCTGACGAGGTGGCTACCGCGTCAGAAGAGCTGTCTTCAATAAACTCAAACGTAGAACGAAATATTGAATCCCAGTCTGATCAGACGGACCAGGTCGCAACAGCAATGAATCAGATGAGCGCTGCCTCAAATGACGTAGCCAGAAGCGCAGAGGAAGCACAATCCGCTGCACGATCAGCGAAAGAGCAAGGCATTGAAGGGCGAGTGCGTGGAGAAAAAGGACGAGAAGCGCTGCACCGGCTTTCTGAGGATATCCGTCGAGTCGCGAAACAGATTAATTCTCTGGAGAGTCGGAGTCTGGAAATACAGAAGGTTACTGAGGTTATCAATGACATTGCTGACCAGACGAATCTTCTGGCACTGAACGCCGCGATTGAAGCTGCAAGAGCTGGGGAGCATGGCCGTGGTTTTTCTGTTGTAGCTGACGAAGTTCGCTCCCTCGCCAAACGTACACAGATATCAACTGCCGAGATTGCCGAGGTAATTAAAGGCCTGACGGAGGAGAGCAGGGCAACCGTCGCAGTAATGCAATCTGGGCTTGAGCAAGTGGAAGAAAATCGCATGTTGATCGATGGTGTGGCCGAAACTCTGAATTCTATTGGGGACGCAATCGATCACATTGTTCAAATGGGCGAGCAGATCGCGAGCGCGGCCGAAGAGCAGTCAGTTGCAGCGGAACAAGTTAGTGGAAACCTTACTCATATTGTCGATCTCTCAAGTCAAAACCTCGACGGTGCCAAGCAGTCATCAGAGGCCAGTCATGAGCTGGCGAGATTGGCGGCAGAGATGAAGGATCGCGTTTCATCTTTCAAAACGACAGCCTAGCCGACACGGGCAAGCCTCAGGAAAACTGGGGCTCCTTTTATAAAGTAAATAAAGGGCAGCTCCCCGATTCGAGATTGTCGACCGCCGCATACGTGATGTTGCGGCGGCCATTGCAGCTAACGAAAATATTATCTTCGGATTTAAGCCGTCAGTCGTCCGACTATCTGACGCACCCAAGGGGCCGCAACGGTGCCTATGCCAACTGCGAGAGCGGGGCCAATCGTTGGGTTATGAATCCATGACTCCCCGTATATAACGATTAGTAAGGCAGCGAACGCAGCGCCTATCAGGTAGTGAACTATCCATCCTATGATGTGTTCCCCACGTATCGGAGAGGACGCGGAAATCGCCTCATGATGAAACTGGCCGCGGGGCATGTGGGCTATCCAACGCCCCACCATTCCGTAGTTTGGAGGCGGGACGCCGAGCAGCTGCTTTCGTACGATGCCCCACAAATCCATTACAGCAGTAGCTCCAATGCCGATGGTTAATATGAATACGAGATTGTTCATAACGCTCTCCTTTGTTTGTTTTAGCCGGTGACTGGTGTTAGCGTACAACTTAAAGTCGACTTGAGGTCAAGCGATCATTATGGACATCGCGGAAGTAGCCAAACGCTCGGGTGTGCCGGCCTCGACGCTGCGCTTCTATGAAGAAAAAGGGTTAATCAGCTCTGTTGGCAGGCAAGGATTACGTCGTGTTTTTAGAGACAATATATTGGACCGGCTGGCGCTGATTGCACTCGGGCGTTCGGCGGGGTTTTCGTTGGATGAAATCGTTCAAATGTTGGGGTCTAAAGGAAGGCCAAACATTGATCGCGAGTTGCTGGTTAGTAAGGCAGATGAACTTGATAAAACTATTAAAAATCTCACGGCGATTCGAGACGGACTTCGGCATGCGGCGGTTTGTTCTGCGCCAAGCCATATGGAATGTCCGAAGTTTCGTCGTTTGCTTGGGTTAGCTGCATCTGGAGTGATTAGTAGTGACAGCAAGGGGGCGCTTTCGCAAAAACGGCGCGGCACAAGCGCGTGATGTCGGCCTTATTAACTGCATATTCCTTAACCTTCGATGCGGTCTCTCTCACTATTCTTCAGTCTCACCGGTCCTGATCTCACCTTTCCATAACTAATTTAGTGACTGATATCCCTCGGCGTGACTGTCTAACTTTGAGCTGATCTCGTCGGCAGTCACTATGATCTGCTCTTTATACTCAAAACGGAGGCGCCCTCAAACATTTCTCCATACGGTATTCATCAGCGGTGAATTGCCTGTGTTAGCGAAAACAGAAGATTTGGTACATCGTTTGAGGGAACGGGAGAGGGGACAATAACAAAAAAAGCCTACGACTTTCATCGTAGGCTTTTGAAATTTGGTAGCAAGGGGCGGAGTTGAACCGCCGACCCCAGCATTATGAGACCTGTGTGAGCCGCACACTAATGGTCACAAGTGTTCAATATCAGTTAGTTGCGTATTCTGTCTGGCCGTTAAAGGCCACAATAGTACACAGCGGTAGTCGAGGGGGCAATTGACATCAGGCCGATTCGCGGCTGTCTTTGACAGCCTCCAGCTTCGCCCGGAAACCACATGCAGTGGCATACTTATTGAGCGTGCCCCAGCTCGGACTTCCTCTGCCATGTTCAAGTTTGGAAATGTTGCTCTTACTTGGTCTCAAGCGTCTTGGTAACTTCCTCCTGCGTAAGGCCTGCACGAGGTCCTCATGGTGACCAACTGATCAATCAGGCTGCACTCGTTCTGGAGGGCGTCGTACTCCTTGCGGGACTCGGGTTTTCCTGTGCTTTCTACTTAAAATATTTAAAACTTTTCATCTCTTGATCTCCTTCAACCGCTCTTTGGCTTTTGCTGGGGTTTTGAACAGCTCATCACTCAGGGCTCAAGATCGATTGCCTTTCAATTTTGATCGTTCGCTAATAGATATTGATGTAAAATATGGCGGTCAATGAGGTAATAGTGACTCAAACTATCCGCTTGGTGCTTTTTTTAAAAAGCGTATATCGGTGGGATAGTAACTATCTGGAGTGGTGCATGTCATACGAATATGAAGACATTAATATTGATAGCGCTAGATGCTTTTTCGACTTAATTTTGGAGGAAAATATTTTTAGCCCTCGGTCTACTTTTGATGTTGTGGAAAGGGATTTTAGTCGGTACATTTTTCGCGGCCAATCCGATATTAGCTGGGAATTAAAACCACTAGCTCACAGGGCACATGTTGATTTCTCTAAATTTACTCCTCAGCCTCCTGGCCCATTGCGTGAAAACGTACACGAGTACCTAGCTCTCCACGTACATGCCGAGTTTAGCGTGATACGCTATTTTCTGGAAGCTGCTGACAGTGTCGGAATTCCTACGCCTCTGGATTACGATTCATTGAAAGTTCATGATTATATTTTCGAAAAATATAATGATGGAGACTTGTCATGGGTCGGGGATGATTTTCCCAATAGAAGGTATTATCCAAGCATGGCTATGGCGCAACATTATGGTGCTCCAACCCGATTGTTGGATTGGACACAATCACCTTTGATAGCAGCTTTCTTTGCTGCAGAGAAGGCTTCCTCTATAGCCAATGAGCGGAAAAGCTCGGACACTATTTCCATAATATGTTTGAGTCGACATCTTATTGATAAAATAGATGATATAGAATATGTTCCAGCGCCTAGGGCTGGAAATTCATTTTTGTGTGCCCAAAAAGGTTGTTTTACTTTAATAAAAACTGCAAATTCATATTTTGAAAAAAACTTTAAGTGGCCTGATTTAGAAAGTGTAATATCAAATAGTGGTGTTAGTAAGAGTCTGGCAAAGCCACCTTTTTTAAGAATAAATATTCCATCGTCAGAGGCTGATGAATTGTTGAGGTTGCTTTATAGATTTGGAATATCGAAGCTGACACTAATGCCTTCCCTCCAAAATGCATCTGATGATTTTAATTATAAAAGAAACTTGTGGGGTAAGGTGCGTTAAGATGAGGTCAAATGAGAGTGAAATAAACTACAGTTGGAACTATTTTTTGGCCCTTGAAGATAGTTTGACGAGTCTTTCTAGATATGTTGAGTTTTCATACGATAACTTTAATTCTTATTCAATAGAAATGGTGAGAATTCTATTGTCTGCAGGATCTGAGGTGGATGTGGTTCTTAAGGATATATGTAAAATTCTTGAGCCGTCAAGGAAGGTTAAAAACATAAGTGATTATAGAGACTTGATAAGTTCTAAGTCTTTGTGTTTTGATGGTCGTCTTGTTCATATCCCCCGTTTTGGGCTTGATTTTGAACCTTGGTCTGATTGGAGTTCTAAAGAACCACTTTTTTGGTGGAGAAGTTATAATAAAGTTAAGCATCAAAGAAGTAGTTCATACTCTGAGGGGAACTTAAAGAATGTTTTGTATGCTATGGCAGCCTTGTTCTCCGCAAATGTTGTTCTTTGTAAGTTAAATGGTATTTCAAAGGTTTGCCCTCCACCGTCAATGTTTCGGTCTTTAGATGGTGCTGCAAGGGTTATGGGTTCTATTGAAGGTGAACAATGTTTGTTTGTGCATTGAATTTTAGTTTTTATTTTGCAATTGCCGCACAGCCTTAGATTATTTTTAAATAAAGCGGTCAGAATTCCGCGGTATTTTACAGCTCGATCTAATTGATATAATAAATAGGGTGGAATCTAATATGGATTATTCAAAAAGAAATCGAGCCGTGCACGCAATAGACTTGCTAAATGATTTTGTTGGAGATTGCGTAGCATCCGTTATGGTTCTTCATGAATATCGTAGAATTTTACATGGTGATGAAGAGCAGATAACAGCGCTTGTAGCAATCCAAAAAATGTGCTTATCATATTTGATTCTTACTCTTAATAAGTGGCTGGAGTTTTATGATAAATATTCTGCCATTATTCCTGATGAATTAAGGGTGGAGTGTAAAGCCCTCACGAAGACATTGCGTCAAAAAAAGGTAAATCAGTTTAGAAACAAATGTATCGGCCATATTTGGGACAAAACGAATCAGAGACCGCTTCATAATTCTGAAATAAACGAAAATCTCGATATTATAGTTGGTGATGATTTGGAAGGTTTTCTTGATTGGGCGAACAATCCAAAAGGAAATGTTTATCCTAATACTTTTTTAAGTATAGTCGAAGAGCTGAGGAATCGTCTGATGAAGGACTACAATTGTTCTTATGAAGAGATTAAGAGCCAATAATTTATAAAAGGTGCGTTAACGGAACCACTTTTTCCCGCTGCCGCTATAAGAATTAGCTCGTTACGCTGGCGTCATTTTTTTAGCACCACGGCTTATCTATTCACGTTAAAAAATATATTCAAGGATAATTGATCGAGGGTAAAAGCAAAGATCATTTTCATGATTGCGTCCTTGAGTCTTGCGGATCCCGGAACCATCTTTCCATGACTAACTTAGTGACTGCTATCCCTCGGCCTGACTGCCTAACTTTGAGTTCACTTCGTCGTTCTCAGGGCTTATTTGCCCGACCTCTGGAGCGGTTTTCCCGCTGATAAGCCAAAGAGCGTATCTTGGAAAGATCCTTTCAAGAACCTCAAGTTCGTTCGTGCTGATTCTGATATTTCTATAGCGCACGCTCTTCCATCTGGCGTGACCTATCTCGCTTTCTCTAATTAAGCGGTCAAAGCCTGCCTTAGATATTAATTGCTTAGCTCTATGTTCCATTGGTGACATATTCTTCAGTCTGGCCGATTCTGGAACCATCTTTTCATCACTGATTTGGTGACTGCTATCCCTCGGCGTGACTGTCTAACTTTGAGTTCACTTCGTCGTACTCTGGGCTTGTTTGCCCTATCTCTGGCGCGACTTCGCCGCTGATCAGCCAAAAACTGTAATTTGGGTAAATCTTTTTTACGACCTCTAGCTCGTTGGTGCTCATTCGAACACCTTTATAAAGCACTGCCTTCCATCTGGAGTTACCAATTTCGCTTGATCTCACCAGCTGGTCTATCCCTGCCTTTTTTATCAGCAGCTTTGCTCGATCTTCTATTAATTCCATATTGATCTAAAAATCATTAAGTCTTTCCGAGTTCAGATATTGACCTCAGGAAGGGATGTATTTATTATGGATGAAGGTCAAATACTGACCTCCATTATTGACCTTTACTGTCCGTTTTTGGACGTTTCGGATGAAGACAATGATAGACGAACAACTAGCCGAACGCATTAAAGACCTCAACTGGCCGCCACTGATGGACTGGCACGAGTTTGCCGATTGGGTCCGCGTAGACCACGGCGTAGTAGAAGGTTGGATAAAGCGCGCTTACATCCCGACCTACAAGATCGGTCGTCATCGCATGGTCAACATCCCCCGTCTACTGGAACAGATGGAAGCAGAGGAGATCTGAAGATGAAGCACCTTAATCATGCTGGTCGCGTAGTGGCTGAGTACCAGGAACTGGAAGCCACCACCGGGCAAAAATTCGGGAATGTCTTTTTCTTTGACGGTCAGAAATGTGTCGCTACCGCTGATCGCCTCGGCCCGGCCCGAATGGTTGCCCCTGGTACCGTCGCTGTGAGCGCTTCAGGCCGTCAGTGGGTGGCCGTTGGTGGATGTGCCTCTGGTTGGTCCCTCGTCTTCTCCCTATATCGAACAGCGCCCCGTGAACGGCTACGCAGTCCACTTCGACGACAACGCAAACCGCGCTGAGTGAATCAAAAAAGTTACGCCTGGCATCTTTAACCACGAACAGCGTTATCTTTCTTCCGTCTTTGCTGAAATGGTCCGGATCGGACACCTGAAAACGAACCCAATTGGCCCGGTTCGCCAGATCAGAGTCTCGGAACAGGAAATGACCTTTCTCACCATCAAGCAGTGTCATCAGCTTCTAAAGGAATGCCGGGAAAGCTCAAACGAGTTTGTCTGGTCGGTTGCTATGATTTGCCTTGCGACGGGTGCGCGTTGGATTGAAGCAGAAACCCTGACCAGTTCGGGTTTTGTCACGGGCAAAGTGATCTTTCGGGATACAAAGAACGGAAAGAGTAGGGCGGTACCCATTGAACCTAAGATTCAGGAACAGATCCGGGAATATGCGTTACCTGGTCCGGGGCGTTTATTTGGTCCTTGCCGGTCGGCATTTCGGGCAGCGTATAAGCGGTGTGGTTTTTCGACGCCCCAGCAGCTCACCCATATTCTCAGGCATACCTTCTCCAGTCACTACATGATGAACGGTGGAGATATTCTCACGCTTCAACGCATTCTTGGCCATGGGAACATCACGATGACCATGAAGTATGCGCATCTGTCGCCAGATCACCTTGAGTCGGCCAGAAAGCTATCGCCGGTCTCTCGACTTTGATTCTGGAAAAGGTTAGAACCTGGAATCGTTTTCACAGGGGATGCCGTCACGGTCACCGTCCATCTTCGTGTCTGGGCAGTTCCGGGTGAAGAACTCTGCCTCTGCCCTCGAATTCATCTGACTGCAGTGCTGCCGACCGTCACAATGAAAGCTTGTCACCCGCTTAGCTTCCTCAATCAATGCTTTTTGTCCCGCCATTGGATTAGCCACTGGAGTGGGTTGGCTTTTGGGTTGCTTCGATTGATAGAACTGCCATGCTCCAAAGGCGATCAGGGCAATCAGAATGAGGTTCTTCACTGTCACTTCCTTATGGTTATCTTGCTTGCGATAAAAGCGGTGGGTGAGATATTAGCACCGTCTGGGACAGCGGGGGACAAAAAGGGGACAACCATAAAAAAAGGGTCACGACTTACGTCGTAACCCCTTGAAATTTGGTAGCAAGGGGCGGAGTTGAACCGCCGACCCCAGCATTATGAGTGCTGTGCTCTAACCAACTGAGCTACCTTGCCATCGCTTCACCAATGGAAGCGGCGCGTATATTATGTGCGGAGCGTGAAGGTGTCAAGGGGTGGCCGAAAAATTGGTTCCCGAAATTGCATCGGATTCTGCCGCACGTGCTCATTAGGTGCGTTTAAACAATAAGTTGAAGGTGTTCTTGGATAGAGAAAAAACTGTCTGAATATAGCCAGTGGAGCAGGGTCTCGGGTGAATCTGCATAATAACGTGTATCATTACTCCATTGTTGGCCGTTCTCATCTCAGAAGTGGAATTTAATTATGCAACCGAAAGAAATAGTGGCGCAGTTCATCGCTGATATTCGTGCCCAGCGTCCGGATGAAGCAAAGAACTTGCTGGCTGTGGAAGATTTTGAGTATGTGGGGCCAAACATGCGTTTCCTCAGTCGTGATGACCTGTTGTCCTACTTGTTCGGAATGGTTGCCATCCAAAAGAGCTTAATCGTTCGCCAGCTCAGTGCAGATGGAGAACACGTGTTTGCGATTCTGGACTATCAAACTCATTTTGAACCCATTGGGGATGTTCGGCTTGCGGTCTGGTTTCGGGTTCGTGGCGACAAAATTCATACGGTTGAAGCCTTTTATAACGCCGCTGTGGTGGAGAATATGCTGGGTGGCAACCTGCCTTCAGCGGTATCCTGAAAACAAGGTGCTGTTTGAAATCCAAGACCCATCGACTAGATCGCTTTATAAGCCAAAATAGTGCTTTTTCGATGTCAGATACCCGTCTTTTGATTGCGCAAAAACGGATTTTTCTGGACGGGTGTGTGGCGCAGTCAATCCAACAACAAGTGACGGAATTCACTCAGGTTGTATTGGATGGCCAGTGCTTAAAAGACAAGGAACCCGTTTATATTATGCTGAATAAGCCTCGGGGAGTGGTTAGCGCAACCAAAGACGCTAAGCATCCTACCGTTTTGGATCTTATTCAGCACCCGCAGAAGAGCGAACTTCACATTGCTGGCCGCCTGGATTTCAACACAACCGGGCTGATTCTGCTCAGCAATGATGGAGCTTGGTCTCGCAAGATAAGCTTACCTGAGACAAAACTGGCAAAGACCTATGAAGTGACGTTAGCTAAGCCGGTGGGCGATGAATATGCGGAGGTGTTTCGCAAGGGAATCTACTTTGCGTATGAAAACATCACAACGCGCCCCGCATGTTTAGAGGTGCTCTCTGACTTCGCTGTTAGGCTCACGTTGGTTGAGGGCAAATATCACCAAGTTAAGCGGATGTTCGGTTATTTTCAGAACCAAGTGCTGGCGCTCCACCGGATTTCTGTCGGGAGCATAACCTTGGCGGGGCTTGGGGTAGGGGAGAGCAGGGTGCTTACCGCAGAAAAGCTAGGCGGGACACTAGGTGCAACAGAGTAGGTAGGAAACGTCGGGCTGCCAAACGCCTGTCTGGCAGCCCTCTAGTCACAGCGAGAGGCTTAAACGTTAAACCGGAAGTGGATGACGTCGCCATCCTTAACAATGTACTCCTTGCCTTCCAGACGCCACTTGCCAGCTTCCTTGGCGCCAGCTTCGCCGTTATATTCTACAAAGTCGTCATATCCGATGACCTCGGCCCGGATAAAGCCGCGTTCGAAGTCTGTGTGGATAACTGCCGCGGCTTGCGGGGCTGTTGCGCCGATTTTGACTGTCCACGCCCGCACTTCCTTTACACCGGCGGTGAAATAGGTCTGTAGCCCTAGTAGGCTATAGCCGGCGCGGATAACACGGTCGAGGCCTGGCTCTTCCATGCCCATTTCGCCCAGAAACATACTTTTCTCGTCGTCTTCCAGCTCCGAGATTTCCGCTTCAATTTTGTTGCAGATGGGCACGACTACTGCGTTTTCTTCAGCCGCGATCTCGCGCACTTTGTCCAAGTAAGGGTTGTTCTCAAAGCCATCTTCGCTAACGTTGGCGATATACATGGTTGGCTTGATGGTGAGTAGGCACAGCTCGCGGATGAGCCGCAGCTCGTCTTTATCCAGATCCATCCCGCGCACGGGTTTGCCTTCGTTCAATACCGGCAATAGGCGTTCAAAAATCGCAATCTGGGCTTTCGCTTCTTTGTCACCGCTTTTGGCGATCCGCTGAACACGCTTGATGGCCTTTTCAACGGTATCCATGTCGGCCAGTGCAAGTTCAGTATTGATGATATCAATATCTGCAGCTGGGTCGATTTTATTGGCAACGTGTATAACGTTGGGGTCGTCGAAGCAGCGAACGACGTGGGCTATGGCTTCAGTCTGGCGGATGTTGGCAAGGAATTGGTTGCCTAGGCCTTCACCTTTGGATGCGCCAGCTACAAGGCCTGCAATGTCCACGAATTCCATGGTGGTGGGCACAACTCGCTCAGGTTTTACGATCTCTGCGAGCTTGTTGAGGCGTGGGTCTGGCATTGCAACCACGCCTGCATTCGGTTCGATGGTGCAGAACGGGAAGTTTTCCGCGCCAATGCCTGCTTTGGTTAATGCGTTGAACAGGGTGGATTTGCCGACGTTAGGTAGGCCGACGATGCCGCAGTTAAAACCCATGGAGTGCCTCTGCTGATACGGGGAAATTTGGCCGGATTATACCGGTGTCCGGCTGTGGGTGCGAGTAGGGGATATCAGGGGTGGCTATTGCTTGAAACTACTCTCGGGCAGGTTCAGGCGGTGGCTGGCTTTACGCTGTGCAAACGGTTCATGGCAGCAGCAAGGTTGCCCGTGGCTGCATCGGGTAGTACTCGCATGATTTCGTCAAATAGTGCACCTAGGTCTTCTGTCTCACGTTTGCCTAGGCGGCCCAACACATAACCGGTCACTTTGCGGCTATCACCTGGGTGTCCAATGCCAATACGCAACCTCTGGAATTCATTCGTGCCAAGGTGAGCAATGGTGTCTCTTAAGCCGTTATGCCCGCCATGCCCACCGCCTTTTTTTAGCTTTGCGGTGCCCGGGGGGAGGTCTAGCTCATCGTGAGCGATCAAAATCTGAGAGGGAGGGATTTTGAAAAAGTCCGCGAGGGCTTTTACAGAAAGGCCGCTGCGGTTCATAAAAGTGGCGGGGTTCAGTAGGTGAAGCTCAATGCCTTGCCACTGAATACGGGCATAATGCCCGTGGTACTTCTTTTCAGGGCGTAGCGACTGGCCCGCATCGCGGGCCAGTGCTTCAACGAAGAGGGCGCCGGCATTATGGCGGGTATTCTCATAGTCGGTACCGGGGTTACCCAGCCCAACCACCATGACAATATCCTGTGCCATCTGCCAACGCCTCCGGAGTAATTACTCCTTGCTTTCGCCTTCTTCGCTTTCTTCGTCGCCTTCGCTTTCTGCGTCGTCAGCTTTTACGCCTTTCGGCTTGCTAACAGACACAACAGCCTGATCGTGTTCTGAATCGTGCTGAAGGGCTGGAATACGAACGCCTTCTGGCAGTTTCAGGTCACTCAAGTGCACAACCTGATCCATCTCGATGTCAGCCATATCGATTTCGATGAACTCGGGCAAGTTGGCTGGCAGGCAAGCTACTTCAACTTCGGTCATCAGACGGAAAGCAACGCCACCAAATGTCTTGATCGCCGGAGCTGTGTCTTCGTTCACCAAATGCAATGGAACGTGAACAACGATTTCCTGATCTTTCTCAACGCGCTGGAAATCGGCGTGAGTAAGTAGCAGCTTGTACGGGTGACGCTGAAGATCCTTCATGATCACACTTTCTTTTTTGCCATTCAGTTCAATGGTCAAAATGTGAGAGAAGAAAGCTTCGTTTTCCAGAGCTTTTTTCAGCTCGTTGTGCCAGATGGAAATCGGAGTAGCTTCTTTGCCAGCACCGTAGATGATGGCTGGAATTTTACGTTCTTCGCGACGCAGGCGGCGGCTCGCACCTCTCCCCTTGTCGTCACGAGGAAATGCTTCAATAACAAAGTCCTGAGACATGGTTTGTACCTCAATCGTCACCTGAACTGCCCGCGACCAGGCGTTGGGACAGGCGATGGTTTCAAAAAGCCGGATTTTCCGGCTGACTAAAAGAGTCGGGAGCCTGATTGGGCTCCCGACTCGGTATCTTTCGAACAGCTGTTATTAACTTGCTGTTTTATTGAGTATTACGGCGCGCCGTTTACTCAGACATTCTCAAACAAGGCGCTGATGGACTCTTCGTTGCTTACGCGGCGAATAGATTCCGCGAGCAGTCCGGCCATGCTGAGGGGGCGGATTCTATCACAGTTTCTTGCTTTGTCACCCAGCGGGATGGTATCGCATACGACCACTTCGTCAATTTCGGACGCGCTTATGTTCTCGATAGCGGGGCCGGAGAGAACCGGGTGGGTGATGTAGGCTACAACGCGGGTTGCTCCACGTTCTTTTAATGCATTTGCAGCCTTGCACAAGGTGCCAGCGGTATCGACGATATCGTCCACAAGGATGCAGGTTTTGTCTGCAACATCACCGATGATATGCATCACTTGGGATACGTTGGCCTTGGGGCGGCGCTTGTCAATAATGGCTAGATCGGCATCATCGAGAAGCTTGGCAATAGCGCGAGCCCGTACAACGCCGCCAACATCCGGAGAAACCACAACAAAATTCTCGAACCGTTGCTTTTCGATGTCATCGAGCAGAACGGGTGTTGCATAGATGTTATCTACCGGTACGTCAAAAAAGCCCTGAATCTGATCGGCGTGCAGGTCTACGGTTAGTACGCGATCGACGCCGATGCTGGAGATCATGTCTGCAACAACTTTAGCGCTGATGGCAACACGGCTGGAGCGTACTCGGCGATCCTGGCGTGCATACCCGTAATAAGGAATAACGGCCGTGATGCGCGATGCAGAGGCGCGGCGCAGGGCGTCGGCCATCATGATCAGTTCCATCAGGTTGTCATTCGTCGGGTAGCAGGTGGGCTGAATAATGAATACATCGTGACCGCGAACGTTTTCGTTGATCTCGACGGTTGTTTCTCCATCGCTGAAGCAGCCTACAGTGGCTTCCCCCATGGGGATGTGGAGTTTTCTTGCGATGGCGTGGGCAAGTTCAGGGTTGGCGTTGCCGGAGAAAATCATCAATTTGGACACGACGGCATCCTTCTCGTTTTCGGAGGTTGAGTCAGAAGAATCGGGAGAAAGGTGGCTGGGGTGGCAGGATTCGAACCTGCGCATGACGGGATCAAAACCCGTTGCCTTACCACTTGGCGACACCCCAGTATCGTGCTTTTTTGGCATCATTCCAGCTCTGTTAGCTTTTGGTGAAGAGGTGATACGTTCACCCCTTTAGCTACGAACCCGGTGATGCCGGAGGGTTTGCTTTCCCAGATAATCCGGGCTGCGGATTCTGTAGGGAAACGTCCAAAAATGCAAGCCCCGGTTCCGGTTAATCTTGCAGGTCCGAATTGTGTGAGCCAATCCATGCTCTGTTTGACCTCAGGATATAGTTTTAAAACTACATCTTCACAGTCATTTCGGTACCTCGAGGCGTCTCCCTCAAAAGCGGGCGCTATTGTGATTCTCGCGGTATCCCTTGTCAACCCTTTGACTGAAAATATCTTTCCGGTGTTGATGTTGCAGGCTGGCTTTAGCACGACAAACCAGTCTTCCGGGGGGAATGCCGGAGTTAGCTTTTCGCCGATACCTTCACCGAAAGCCGCGTGTCCGCGCACAAATACCGGTACGTCGGCACCCAGAGGTAAACCGATTTGTGCGAGCTCTTCGAGCTCTAGCTTGAGGCCCCATAGATGGTTCAATCCCAGCAGTGTTGTGGCCGCATTGGAGCTGCCGCCACCGAGGCCGCCACCCATGGGTAAGCGTTTTTGAATGCGAATGCTTACGCCTGAAAGCTCGTCAGGTATTTTGTTTGCAATGGCTTTGGCGGCCCGGATGATCAGGTTGTCTTCATCGGAAACCCCGGGAAGGGAGCTCTCAAGGCGAACTCCGGGCTGTTCAGGGGTTAGGCTCAGCGTAATCTCATCGCCGTAATCCAGAAACTGAAACAGCGTCTGCAGTTCATGGTAACCGTCCGGGCGCTGACCGACGATGTGTAGGAAGAGATTTAATTTGGCGGGAGAGGGGAGAGTGATAGAGCTTGTCACGGAGTTAGATCCTGCCAGTTGCTTACAACAACGCGCACCCGCTTTTTCTCTTTTAGCGCTGTGATTCTGGCTGGTAGGGCTGGTGTGTTGCCTTGCAGTTCGTGCCAGCGGTCATAGCGGATCTCCCAGCCGTCCTGACGGATTATCGCCAATTCGCCCCGGTCGTCAAAGAGTAGCCGGAAATCACCCGCCGGTGCTGGCAGGCCCCGTATCCACCAGATTAGGCTTTCTAGAGGCAGTTGCCAGCCAGTTGCGGCTTCCATTAGAGCGTCTGGGTCTCCGGATTGATAAACCTCTCCGTTGGAGAGCTTGAGCTCAATAAACCCCGGAACACCTTTCAGCTTTGTGCTGCCCATTCCCAAAAATGAGGAAGATAAAGCAAGATCGTAGGCCTCGCCTTCTTGTATCCAATGGTTAATGATCGCGGTGCCACTGTCTGAGGGCTGGCGTACGGCTAGTTTCCCCGTTAACTGCCAGTGATCAAACACTCCCAGTTTAGCGGCACGGTCTTGCCAATCGGCTGGCGGCTGGTCTGTCATGCCTTCCGGTAACGGCTCTAGCTGAATGCTGGTACAGGCGCTCAAACCCATTACGAGTAATACAGCTGCCCATCGGCGGATAAACGATAGCATCACTGTTCACCAGTGACGGTCAGTCGCTCAATGGTCTCCAGAAGCACATCGTGTTCGGGATCCTGTTCAAGGCCTTCCTCCCAGATAATGTGCGCTTGTTCCTCGGCACCATTCACCCACAAAGCTTCACCGTAATGGGCGGCAACCTCTGGGTCGGGGAAGGCGGCCCATGCACGGGAAAGGTAATCCAGTGCGGAATTGACCCGTCCTTCCTGAAACAGAACCCACCCCATGCTGTCGAGGATGGCGGGGTTTTCCGGGTCTAAGGCTAAAGCTTGTTCAATGTAGCTGCGGGCTTCGCTTAAGCGATCCGTGCGAGTGGTGAGTATGTACCCAAGGGCATTCAGCGCCACGGCGTTGTCCGGGTTGTTTTCAACAATCTGTTTGAGGTCTTCTTCGGCTTTAGCTGGGTGATCCAGAGTGTCGAACAGCATGGCCCGTGCGTAGCGAATTTGAAGGTTGCCCGGATGGTCTGCAAGGGCGCTGGTGGCAGCTTCCAGTGCTTCCTTACGTAGGTTTTGGTCAAGCAGCAGGTTAACTTCAAGCAGCCAGAAGTTCTCGGCTTGATTGGGGGTCGCACTGCGCAGAGAACGGATGTCTTCCAGTGCTTCGTCGAGCTTGCCTTCTTTGGTCAAAAGAGCGCTGGCGCGGGCAAGGGAGGGAAAATAGTAAGTTCCCTCGCTCACACTTTGGTAATAGCCGATAGCCTGCTCTGTGTTGCCAGCATCATCCTCGATTCTGCCAAGGTAATAGCTAGCTTCGTTTGTGTGGTGACCTTGTTCGGTTAGCTGGGTAAGCTCTTTTTTTGCCAGTTCCAGTTGCTTATTCTCTAAGGCAACCAGCGCGTGCGAGAGCCGCAAGCCGGGGTTGTCCGGGTAGCGTTGTACTAACCGATTAAATTCATCTTGAGCAGCCTGCAGCTCCCCTTCACTGATCAACATGCGCCCATACAAGGTGCCCATTTGACGGTTGGCCGGAAAGCGGCGTGTATTCACCATCAGGTGTTCAAGCGCTTTCGTCACTTCACCGCTCTGGTAAAGCAGGTCACCCTTCAGGATAATAGCTGGCTGAAAATTGGGCTGGTCGTTTAGCAGCGGGTTGAGTCGGCTAAGGGCCGCCTGTGGGTTACCGGTGATTTTTAACAGCAGGGCGATGCTGTATTCCAATTCCGGCATGCTGGGGTGGCGTTCAGCTATCTCGGTGTACAGGGTCATCAACTCTTTTTGCTGTTCTGGCGGCAGGTTGGCGGCCATGGCGGCGAGGCTGTCAAAATCTGCATCTTCGCCCTGATCCAGAATCTTTTCCATGTACCCCATGGCAGTTTCAAGCTGACTGCGCTTGACTGCCTGAATAGCAGACACCCTTAAAGCTTGCAGATTGTTCGGGTCTACATCCAACCATAACTCTGCTAATTGCTTTTGGGCGTTGTCGCCATTGAGGGATTGGGCAATGCGCATGGCCCGTGCGATAACGTTTTTATCCCGGGATTGTTGGGCGGCTTTCAGGTAATTAACCAGAGTGACGTCGAAACGGCCCCGCTGCGCAGCAAT
The DNA here is from genome assembly GCF_018860765.1 of Marinobacter salexigens. Taxonomy (GTDB): domain Bacteria; phylum Pseudomonadota; class Gammaproteobacteria; order Pseudomonadales; family Oleiphilaceae; genus Marinobacter; species Marinobacter salexigens_A. The sequence goes on along the minus strand of NZ_JAHKPV010000021.1, from coordinate 1,012,844 downwards.
TTCTGCTGCAAGCAGCAGGTACAGTGTTTCCGGTTCAAAGTCTGCGTACTCTATGGGGGGAGCGCTGTTGATGTCTTTGGTATCTGAAGCGGTTGTCTCATCGACACCAGACGCTTGTTCGGAATCGGTTAAACTAGCGCAGCCTGTGAGTGCGAGGCCAAACAAACAGGTAACCAAAAGCGGTGCGGATTTGTGCATGCAACTTCCCGTGATTTATTGACTACGCACCCTGAATAGCCCACAACCCGTCATTATTTTGAGCTGAGTCGGGCTGCGGTATGCGCCGATTCCCTATAATGGCATAAGCTCTGGTTCTTGCCCAACCTGTCCGCACTTCCCGAAGCTTAAGCGGTTATGGGTGGCAGCTAAGGGCTCTGGCCGCTAAAATGCCTGCACAATGGTGTTTATTTACTCAGTTCATCGGTAGAGGATTGTAGAACCAAGAAATGGCACTGCTAACGCTGGGAATCAATCATCGCACCGCGCCTGTTGAATTAAGGGAGCGAGTCGCGTTTACGCCTGAGCGTATGTCAGACGCGTTTGCAGAGTTGCGGGCGGCGTCTGGCGCCAGTGAGGCTGCAATTCTTTCTACCTGCAACCGCACTGAGCTCTATCTGGCTGGCGATGACGACTGCGCGCCTCTGGTTTTGCGTTGGCTGGCTGGGTTTCATGATTTGGACGCGGGCGAGTTGGAAGAAGTCCTCTATGTGCACCGGGACGCAGATGCCGTGCGCCACGTAATGCGCGTAGCGGCTGGTCTGGACTCCATGGTTTTAGGCGAGCCCCAAATTTTCGGCCAGTTAAAAGATGCTTACGCCCTGGCGCGCGAGCATGGCGGCAGTGGGTCCTTCCTTTCTCGCATGTTTGAGCAGACATTCTCGGTTGCCAAGCGCGTACGCACGCAGACTGCCATTGGTGAGAACCCTGTGTCTGTCGCCTATGCCGCCGTAAGCATGGCGCACCGCATTTTTGCCGACATGTCGGAGAACAAGGCGTTGCTGATTGGTGCCGGTAAAACCATCGAGTTGGTTGCCCGACACCTTGCAGATGCCGGAGTGAAGAACTTTATTGTTGCCAACCGCACACTTGAGCGGGCTCAGGCGTTAGCAGAATCCAGAGGCGGGAAGGGCATTCTGCTCTCTGAGATACCGGACTATTTGGCCGACGTTGATATCATCATCTCGTCCACGGCCAGCCCTCTGCCTATTCTTGGCAAAGGTGCGGTAGAGCGCTCTTTGAAAAAACGTAAGCACCGACCCTTTTTTATGGTCGATATTGCCGTGCCGCGGGATATTGAACCGGAAGTTGCCTCTTTGGCGGACGTGTATCTTTATACCGTTGACGACCTGCGCCAGGTCATCGAAGAAAATATCCGAACCCGTGAAGGCGCCGCCCGCGAAGCGGAAAACCTCATCGCCAATGGTGTGCAAGAGTTCCTTAGCCAGCTCCGGGCCTTGGATGCGGTCTCCACACTTAAACAGTTCCGGCAGCGTGCGGAAGTGCTACGAGATATAGAAACGGAAAAGGCCCTACGCGCCCTGCGTAATGGTGGCGACCCCGAAACAGCGTTGCGCAGCTTGGCGCGAGGCCTTACAAACAAACTCCTGCACGAACCATCCATACAGGTTCGCAAGGCCACCACCGAAGGGCGCACCGAGGTGACCGAGTGGCTAAGAGAATTGCATCAGCTTGATACGTTGGACGCAGACGCGACGACCACCCCGGAAAAAATATGAAACCATCCATTCAGTCCCGCCTCGAGCAACTTGTTGAGCGCTTCGAGGAGGTGAGTGCTTTGCTCAGCGACCCCGCAACCATCGCCAAACAGGACAAATTTCGGGAACTATCCCGGGAGTTTTCCGACATCGAGCCTGTGGTTCAGTGCTTTCAAGCTTGGAAGCAGTCGCTGGAAGATATTGAAGAAGCCAAAGAGCTGGCGAAAGACGGCGACGCGGACATGCGCGAAATGGCCGCAGAAGAGCTTGAAGTTGCCGAGCAAAAAACCGAAGCCCTAGATGAAGAATTGCAGCGTTTGATGCTGCCGAAAGATCCAAACGATGGCAAAAACGTGTTTCTGGAAATTCGCGCAGGAACTGGCGGCGACGAGGCAGCCATTTTTGCCGGTGATCTGTTTCGTATGTACAGCCGTTACGCTGAAGGCAGACGCTGGCAGATAGAAGTGCTGAGCGAGAACGAAGGCGAACACGGCGGCTACAAGGAAATTATCGCACGGGTAGCCGGAGATGCCGTATACGGTGCACTGAAGTTCGAGTCTGGCGCGCACCGGGTGCAGCGTGTACCGGAAACCGAATCTCAGGGCCGTATTCACACATCTGCCTGTACCGTTGCTGTTATGCCCGAGGCTGATGAGGCTGAGGCCATCGAGATCAACAAAGCCGACCTGCGTGTGGATACCTTCCGGTCCTCCGGCGCGGGCGGCCAGCACGTTAACAAAACCGATTCCGCCATCCGGATAACGCACTTGCCAAGCGGCATTGTGGTGGAGTGTCAGGAAGAGCGTTCGCAGCATAAAAACCGTGCCAAGGCCATGAGCTTTCTGGCGTCACGGCTGCAGAACGTCGAAACTGAGCGACAGCAAAAAACCATGGCAGAAACCCGTAAAAGTCTGGTTGGCAGTGGCGACCGCTCTGAGCGTATCCGCACTTACAATTTCCCGCAGGGCCGGGTAACAGATCATCGCATTAACCTCACGCTTTATAAGCTTGATGACGTGATTGCTGGCGATTTGGATTCTGTGGTTGTACCGCTACAGCAAGAGCATCAGGCGGAGCTTTTGGCTACGCTTTCCGATGACGAGTAAGTCCTTACCAACCTGCGAGGCATTGCTAGAAAAAGCTGCGTGCCAAATCGCCAGTGACACCTCGCGGCTCGATGCCGAGTTGCTTCTTGCCCATATTACCGGTCTTAGCCGTTCTGGCTTTCGGGCATTCCCTGAGCGTGAAGTGGAAGCGCAACTAGCAACAGAATTCGAAGCATTAGTGGCTAAGCGTATTCAGGGCGTACCGATTGCTTACCTGTTAGGCCAGCAAGAGTTCTGGTCGCTTCCGTTTAAAGTCAGTAAAAGTACACTTATTCCGCGCCCAGACACCGAATGCCTTGTTGAGCAGGCGCTAGAGTTACCACTGCCGGAAAATGCTCAGGTTGTTGACCTTGGCACCGGCACGGGCGCCATCGCTTTGGCGCTGGCGAGCGAACGGCCCGAGTGGCAGGTCAGCGCCTGCGACCTTATGGAAGACGCAGTAACATTGGCAAAGGAAAACGCCAGTCAGCTGAAGCTGCCCGTAGAGATTTTTCACAGCCGATGGTTTGCCGGGTTGCCCGCAGGCCGTTTCGACCTGATTGTGTCGAACCCACCTTACATTGCCTCTGGCGATCATCATCTTGGTGAAGGCGATGTTCGATTTGAACCCGCTACGGCACTGGTATCGGGCGCTGATGGTTTGGATGATATCCGCTTGATTGTAAGCGAAGCGCCTGAATGGCTAAAGGCTGAAGGCTGGCTGCTTATTGAGCACGGATTTGATCAAGCAAGCGCTGTTCAAGAGCTACTCTCCACCCGAGGGTTTGCTAAGGTGGAAAGCCGGAAAGACTATGGCGGCAACGACCGCATGACTCTGGGCCAATGGCCTCAACAAGGAGCCCTCCATGCTCACTGATGAAGAACTCCTGAGATTCAGTCGCCAGATATTGATGCCGCGTTTTGATATCGCTGGCCAGCAGGCGTTAAAGACTGCCCGCGTTGTGATTGTCGGCTCTGGCGGGTTGGGTTGCCCGGTCGCGCTTTATCTGGGCTCTGCTGGTGTTGGACATTTAACGTTGGTAGATGACGATGTTATCGAATTACCTAATTTGCAGAGGCAGATAGCGTTTGAAACCGCACAAATTGGCGAATCCAAAGCAGAGACGCTGGCCGCCCGAGTGCGCGGCATTCATCCAGCAGTGTCTATCTCTGTGGTTAATCGTCGCCTTGATCAGGATGGTTTTGCGCAGGAGGTGGCTGGAGTCAGCTTGGCTTTGGATTGCTCGGATAACTTTGCCACGAGATTTGCTCTTAACCGCGCCTGTGTGGCGGCGGGTGTGCCGCTTATTTCGGGCGCAGCTATACGGGGTGAAGGTCAGATCAGCGTGTATGACAGTAGAAACCCCGAGTCCCCTTGCTATCACTGTTTATACCCAGAGCAGGGCAATGAAGACCTGACCTGTTCCGAAGCTGGGGTGATTGCGCCGCTGGTTGGCATGATTGGCTCGGTTCAGGCGATGGAGGCTATTAAAGTGCTTTCCGGGGTAGGCACTCCACTTGTGGGCAGGCTGCTGATTCTGGATGCGTGGGAAATGCAGTGGCGTGAAATGAAGCTTGCAAAAGACCCTGATTGCCCGGTTTGCGGAAAGAAATAAGCTGATATACGCGGGCGGGGAAGCCTCTCCAAAACCGTGTGGAGCCATGGATGGCGGAGCCGAGCGTACAGGGACGTATTCACAGCGTGTTTTGGAGAGGCTTCCCCGCCTGCGTATGCACCCAGTCTGCACCTACTCCTTTAACGCTTTAAATCTGGCGATCGCCTCCTTTCTACTCTCCTTCAAATCAACAATAGGCCTTGGGTATCCACCCGGAATAACCCCGCCTATAGACGGATCGTGAATGTGCTTATTATCCAGCTTTGCCAGCTCAGGCACCCACTTGCGAATGAACTCACCCTTCGGGTCAAAACGCTCACTCTGAGTCACAGGGTTGAATACCCGGAAGTATGGCGCGGCGTCAGTGCCCGTTGATGCGCTCCACTGCCAACCGCCATTGTTGGAAGCCAGAAAGCCATCCACCAGTTTTGACATGAAATAAGCCTCGCCCAGTCGCCAGTCGATAAACAGGTTTTTGGTGAGAAACATCGCCGTAACCATACGCAAGCGGTTGTGCATCCAGCCGGTTTGGTTGAGCTGGCGCATGGCTGCGTCTACCAAAGGAATGCCTGTGTTGCCGGTTTTCCAAGCCTCGAAGTGCTCCCCCGGGTCGTTCCATTGTAGCGCTTCGGTTTCTGGCTTGAAGGCACGGTGCATACTCACCCTCGGGCAGTGGTACAACGTATGGATGTAGAAATCCCGCCAGGCGATTTCGTTTATCCATGTTAGGAAGCCTTCTTGATTGCCACCCATACTTTGCGCTTGCCGCGCCGCTATCAAGCACTGGCGGCCGGAGAGCACGCCGTTGGCGAGGTAAGGAGAAAGCTGGCTGGTGCCATCAAGAGCGGGGAAGTCTCTTTGTTCCTTGTAGGCGCCGCCCTGTTCGCTGAGAAAGCGTTCAAGCTGCGAATGCGCTGCGTCTTCGCCGGTCTCTACCAATGCTGGTGGCGCATCTTCGAAGCCTTCAGGAATGCTTGTTATGCGTTCTGGCTCTATAGCTTCGCCTTGTGCTTGAGGAATCGGATAGAGAGCTGGCTGGGTCTCATCAATCCAGTTACGCCAGCGTCGTGAGAAGGGGGTGAACACGGAATACGGCTCGCCCTGGCCCGTTAGTATCTCGCCTACCGGCGCGACGGTTTGGTCGTGGTACTTGCGGGCTTTTATGTCCAGTTCGTCAAAGCGATGTTTTACGGCTTTGTCGCGCTTGCGCTCGTTGATGCCATACTCTTCATTAAAGTGCAGTTGGCGAATGCCATGTTTACGGCAATGGTTTTCAAGCGCAGTGACGCTGTCGCTGAAATGTTCAGCCACTATAAAAGACAGCGGTATGCCGAGTTCTGCCAATTCTTCCGCCAGTGCGTTTGCGTGGGCAACAACAAACTGCACCCGCGCTGGCGACCAGTCGTGCTCCTGCCATTGAGCTGGTGTGAGGATAAAACAGGCACGAACCTGTACTCGGCTTCCCGACTGGTCGGATTCTTTGCAGGCAGCGGTAAGGGCGGGATTGTCGGCGATTCTTAGGTCGTTTCTGAACCAAACCAGTTGTGTCATGTGTCATTCCGTGTTGGGTTCGAACTTTGAATGTAGGGGTAATTACATCGCGCTGAGGCAATAAAATCACTTAGTTAGATATTCGCTCGGGGTTACTGATTGGATTATAGTCGACACAACTTTAGCGACCTCACTCGTAGGGGATTTTCAGCGTTTATGGATAGTGAAACGGAAAGCCCGCGTGATGGTGTCTGGGCGCAGCCCTATGAGCTTTTGTCTGGCCAAACCCAGCACCACAAACTTGGTCATGTTCGGCTGTGGGTCACTCTTCTGGACCAAGAGTGGCAGGTGCGCTCCGAAACCCTAGCACCCGAGACCGCCCCTGTGGGCTGGTCGGAATCCATAGGCCACCAGCTTCCGCACACAAGCGTGTCTTTGCAGCGGTTTATCCGCGAGGGCAAGTCCTCAACGGTCACCTTTATACCTGCGGTGGCGAATCGTCCAACGGTGATTCGGCCCTATCACCCGCTGACTATACCCGGCGGCACCCGGTGCACCATCTATGTGGGAACGGCGGTTTGGATGAAAATCTGTTCCGGGCCTAATCAAACCCTTCTAACCGAGGTTCCCTTAGCGGTGCCCTCGCTCACTTGGGTGGGTAGAAATACGATGGAAGGCGAACTGTGTTATTCATCGTCAAGTTTTGGCCGTTTGGTGCTCGATGCTTTACCCAAGAGAGCATGGCGGGCGACCACACCGGTTACGATTATCAACCGCAGAACGGAGCCTTTATTGTTGGAGCGCTTCAGCCTGCCCACACCTTTGCTTTCACTGCATCAGAATGAGCGCGGGCAATTATGGACACCAGGCGTGGTTGTGGAAGTGGCAACGGATATGAGTTCCGCGAGCTTACATGTTGATGAAAGCTTGCTTGTTGCGGCGGGCCACGGCAAACAAGTGGCGCCAGCGCGAGAAAAGGCAGCGAGAGGGCGCTTGGTTCGTGCTATCGACAGAGTGTTTGGCTAATGCGCATTCTACGGAGTAACCCACGTGGCTGAAGATCTTGAAACGGGAGCGCTGAACGTGTTTACAGTCATAGCTTGGGGGCAGTGGCTCAGTTCCGGCTTTTTGCTGGTGCTTGGTATTGTGCTGGCGTCATTGGCGGCCCGCAGCGTTTCAAGGATGATGGTAAAGCGCAGTTCCCGGCACCATACCGTTATGGTTCGGCGGCTAGTGTTCTACATTATCTTTTTGCTGTTTGGCGTGGCGGCGCTCAGAGAGGCTGGCTTCTCTTTGGATGTAGTTTTGGGTGCAGCAGGCATTCTTACCGTGGCTATTGGTTTTGCATCGCAAACCTCTGCATCCAACATGATCAGTGGATTGTTTTTGCTCGTTGAAAAGCCCTTTGAAATCGGTGACTTCATTGAAGTAGAGGCCATCATGGGTGAGGTTGTGGGTATCGACATGCTCAGTGTAAAGCTGCGCACCAGAGATAACCTCTACGTGCGCATACCCAACGAGACGTTGATCAAGACGCCGGTCGTTAATCGTTCACGTTTTCCTATTCGCAGAATCGATCTTCAGGTAGGTATTGCCTATGCTGAAGATGCAGAGAAAGTAGAAGCGCTACTGTTGGAATTGGCAGAAAAGAACCCCGCGTGTCTGGAAGAGCCTAAGGCTTTAGTGTTGGTAACCGCATTTGGCCCTTCCTCGGTGGATCTGCAGTTTTCTTTTTGGGTACCCAAAGACAAGGTACTTGAGGGCAAAAGCGGTATGCTCGTAGCTATAAAGAAAACTCTGGATGAGGCAGGCATAGAAATACCCTTTCCACACACCAGCATCTACGCTGGCAGCCATTCCGAGCCCTTTAAGGTGCAGTTGTTGGCGCCGGGAAAATCTACTGAAAAGGACGTGTTGGATGTCGAAAAAGACAGTTGAAGCCCTAAAAACGGTTGAGCCGACACCTGCTGACAACAAAACCAGCCTGGGCTGGAGGGAATGGGTGGCTCTGCCGGAGCTGGATATAAACCGTATTAAAGCCAAGGTGGATACCGGCGCCCGTACCTCCTGCCTGCACACTTTTCGAACAGAGCCTTACACACAGGATGGTGAGCGCCGGGTTAGGTTTTGGGTTCACCCGGTACAGAATGATATGCACCACGTTGTGGAGTGTGATGCTCGCGTTCTTGATGAGCGTGATGTGTCGGACTCCGGTGGACACAAGGAATTACGGCTGGTGATTGAGACCACTCTGATTGTTGGTGGCGAAAGCTGGCCCATTGAAATGACGCTAACAAACCGGGATACCATGCGATTCCGTATGCTGCTAGGGCGCACTGCAATGGCGGGCCGCACTATGATTTATCCCGAAGCCTCCTATCTTGCCGGGGAACCGGCTTTAAGGCCTGAAAAATGAAAATTGCAGTTCTATCCCGTAACCGGCATTTGTACTCGACCCGCCGTTTGGTGGAAGAGGGGATTAACCGTGGCCATGAAGTGAAGGTGATTGATTGCCTGCACTGCTCCATGAACATCACGTCTGCCAACCCGAGAATTCATTACCACGAAGAAGTTCTTGAGAATTTTGACGTGATTGTTCCCCGTATCGGGGCGTCCGTTACCTTCTATGGCACAGCGGTTTTGCGCCAGTTTGAAATGATGGGAACCTTCCCGGTGAACGAGTCAGTTGCCATCACCCGTTCAAGGGACAAGCTACGCTCCCTGCAATTGCTTGCGAGAAAAGGCGTAGGCATGCCCATAACCGGGTTTGCCAACAAGCCGGATAACGTGCCCGAACTGCTGAAGATGGTCGGCGGCGCGCCGGTGGTGATCAAACTATTGCAGGGTACTCAGGGCATTGGTGTTGTATTGGCGGAAACCCGTACCGCGGCAGAAAGCGTGATTGAAGCCTTTATGGGGCTCAAGGCAGACATTCTTGTGCAGGAATTCATTAAGGAGGCGGGTGGTGCAGATATTCGCTGCTTTGTGATAGGCGATAAAGTTATCGCTGCTATGAAGCGCCAAGGTGCCGAAGGAGAATTCCGATCCAATTTGCACCGTGGGGGCAGTGCGTCTCTGGTTCGCATTACGCCGGAAGAGCGCAAAACAGCCATTACAGCCGCAAAAGCCATGGGCCTGAATGTGGCCGGTGTGGATTTGTTGCGCTCAAGCCGTGGGCCGCTGGTGATGGAGGTTAACTCTTCACCCGGGCTTGAAGGCATCGAAAACGCAACCGGCAAAAACGTAGCGGGCATGATTGTTAGCTGGATTGAAAAAAATCACGCGCCCTGGCGCACAAAAACCAAAGGCAGAGGATAATCGATGGCGCGAGCGCCCTTTGAAATGGCCGGAGTGCAGGTAAAGCCCGGCACCCGGCAGACGATAGAAATTCCTATTGCGAAACTGTACACCCATACACCCCTGCACATTCCGGTGGAAATAGTACACGGTCGGCGCGATGGCCCGGTATTGATGGTGTGTGGAGCCATACACGGAGATGAAATTGCCGGTGTGGAAATTGTGCGCCGTGTGCTCACCAATTCAGCGCTTCGCAATCTGCGCGGTACCTTGATAGCGGTGCCCATCGTGAACATTTTTGGATTTGTTCACCGCACCCGTTACCTGCCAGATAGGCGCGACCTCAACCGCTGTTTCCCAGGTAGCGAAAGAGGCTCTCTTGGCGGCCGTATTGCCTACCTTCTGCGTACGCAGATTATGGAACATGTAACGCACATCATCGATTTGCACACGGGTGCTATTCATCGCTTCAACCTGCCGCAGGTGCGGGCTGAACTGAAAAACCCAGAAACTGCGCGAATGGCAGAAGCATTCGCGGCGCCGGTTATTATTGATGCAGGCTTGCGGGACGGCAGTTTGCGCGCTTATGCCGACTCGCTGGATATCCCCGTTATTACCTACGAAGGTGGCGAAGCTTTGCGCTTTGATGATGTCGTTATCGGCAGTGGTGTAAAAGGTGTGATGCGAGTGATGCGTGAACTGGAAATGGTTCCGCCACGGAAAGGGCGCTCAACAGTGAAAAAGCGCTCGGAAATTGCAGCCAGCTCTCAATGGGTGAGGGCAGAAATTGATGGCATCATGCGGCCGGTTGCAAAGCTTGGGCAGAAAGTACGCAAAGGTCAGAAGCTGGCCATGGTGGCCGATCCGTTTGGCGAGTCCGAAACGGCAATTGTGTCACCGTGTTCGGGCATTGTTATCTGTGTGAATAATCTGCCGCTGGTCAACGAAGGCGAAGCCATCTACCACATAGCCCGATTTGACGAGCTTAACGAGGCAGAGAAAGCCATGGATTACTTCCGAAGCTCCTTTGAGACGGAAGTAAGTGAGGCCGTTGTGCCCATGCACCCTTGGGATGAGTTGCAGAAATAAACCATAGGAGCCGCTATGATTTGGGATCAAACGTTCGTAGACCTAGCACCTCTGGCGAGAGGGTTTCATTTGGTTACCAATGAGATCCTCGCGCAGGCGCCAGATATGACCAACTGCGAAGTAGGGCTGCTGCATTTGTTTATCCAGCACACCTCAGCCTCGCTGGCAGTCAACGAAAACGCAGACCCAGACGTGCGCGGTGATCTTGAACGTCACTTCAACGTGATGGTGCCCGAACGAGCGCCACACTATGAGCATGTGATGGAAGGGCCGGATGATATGCCGGCCCATATCAAAAACATCCTTATTGGCCCATCACTCACCCTGCCCGTACACCATGGACAGCTAGCCCTTGGAACCTGGCAGGGTATCTATCTTTGCGAACACCGGGACCAAGCCAGCGGGCGCCGGGTTGTAGCGACTTTGCAGGGTCGCTGGTGAGAGCGAGCTTCCATTTAACGAAACGGCGGCTCATCAAAGCTACGCAGCTTGCGTGAATGCAGCGTATACCGCTCACTGCGCATCAGCTCCAGAGCGCGGATGCCGATATGCAAATGCTGGGTAACCGCACTCTCGTAAAAAGCACCGGCTGCGCCGGGTAGTTTGATCTCACTGTGCAGTGGCTTATCGCTCACACATAGCAAGGTGCCATAGGGTACGCGAAACCGATAACCCTGAGCAGCGATGGTGCCGCTCTCCATATCGACTGCGATGGCGCGGGCAAGATTAATTTGCGAGCGCTCCTGTGCCCACCGTAGTTCCCAGTTTCGATCATCGTAGGTTAACACCGTGCCGGTGCGCAGTCGGCGCCGGAGCGTGTCGCCCTCGTCTCCGGTAATCTCCGCCGCAGCCTGCTGTAGCACTTGCTGCACCTCGGCCAACGCCGGTAATGGAATGTTTGGCGGTAGCACCCGATCAAGAATGCCGTCCCGGCGCATATAAGCATGAGCCAGTACATAGTCGCCAATCACCTGAGACTGCCGCAGCCCACCGCAATGGCCAATCATCAGCCAACAGTGCGGGCGTAGTACGGCGAGGTGGTCGGTGATGTTTTTGGCATTGGAAGGCCCCACCCCAATGTTGACCAAAGTAATGCCCTGGCCCGGTTCCTTTGCTTTCAGGTGGTAGGCAGGCATCTGGAACCTGTGCCAGACCACAGAATCCACAAGCGCCTTCATGTCTTCTTCGCGCATCCCCCGTTCAATTACCACATTCCCGGGCAATACCATGCTCTGAAAGCGAGAGCTTCCCAAGAGCATGTCGAGCCCATGGCGGATGAACTGGTCGACATAGCGATGATAGTTGGTCAGCAATATCCAAGGCTGCACGTGTTGCCAGTCACTGCCGGTGTAATGCACCAAACGCCGCAAGGAAAAATCCGTGCGAGAGGCATCGAACAGGGCCAGAGGCAGTTCTTCAAGCTCCTGCCAGTCGCGGAGGCCATCTGCTGTGCCATCATCGGTTGCTGATAGATCGGTACTGGGGAAAATCCGAGCCAGCTCGCTGGCGGTAACACCCGAAGCACCCAGCTCATCGCCCTGTTCAACAACATAGGGGTAGGGGATTTTTACCCGGCTCCAGCCTACCTCTACCAGAACGGTGAAATCCCCCATAATATGCTCCAGCTGGTTTTCCAGATAGCGCCGGAAAGCTTCCGGCTGGGTTACCGTAATGGTGTAAACACCCGGTACCTGAAGCCGCGCATAGGCACGTATGCTGCTGGGAACCTCGCCCTGAGCCTGATAGGTCAGGCGCAACTCAGGATAACGAAAGGCACACTGGGAGTGCTGTGGTAGCTGGCGGTCAGTAAGATACTGCTTCAGCGCTACACGCAACGCACTGGTGGCTTGCTCATAAAGTGCCGCAAGACGATCAACCGCCGCTTCCGGAGTGGTTACTTCAATAAAATTATCATCGCTGGATAGTGTCACGATCTGCCTCAGAGTTGTTTTACCGTCAGTGCTGCGCGCTTCGGTCGCGCAAATCTTTAAACGCCATGGCTAACGCTAACAGAACGATCAGCGTAATCGCCAGCCGCCAGATCAACCGAGATGAGCGTAGCGTGGCTGAACAAATGGATAGAGAACCGCCAATACAGCTAAACCCACCAGCAGGGCGCCTACCGAGTATCCGTGGCGTGAGGAAAATAGATTGGTAAGCAAGAGGGGCAATGAGCCTCTTGAGCCGCAGAGAGGTATTGTCGCTGATTTTGACGGGCTATTCATAACCTCCTTGGACAACGAGGCGAGTTCACCGGAAACTGACTTACATCACTGGATAATGTTGAATAGATAGCTACGCTTCTATGTGGTTGGTTTTGAACTGTCAGGGAAGGTGGTTAATTGAGTCGTTTTGATCGTATTTATAAAGCTCACGATATTTTCTGCACTTCTCCCAACACCTCGGTTTGCGAGCTACCCGGATTCTGGATGAATCATAGGGGGCTCTGTGTGGACTGTGGGCAACTGCTGGAAAACGCTTATGGATGACCTATCCCCCTCGGACTTGAAGGCAATTCTGCACTCAAAGCGTGCCAACTTGTACTACTTGGAATACTGCCGAGTAATGCAAAAAGATGGTCGTGTGCTTTATCTGACAGAAGCGGAAAAAGAGAACCTCTACTACAACATACCCATTGCCAATACCACCGTACTGCTATTGGGTAACGGCACATCAATTACTCAGGCAGCTATGCGTATGCTTGCGCAGGCGGGTGTGCTTGTGGGTTTTTGCGGTGGCGGTGGGACGCCGCTTTATATGGGTAGCGAAGTAGAATGGTTAACCCCGCAAAGTGAATACCGGCCCACCGAGTACTTGCAAGGCTGGCTGGGGTTCTGGTTTGATGATGCCCATCGCCTTAAAGCGGCACAGCAATTTCAGCAGGCGCGAATCAACTTTTTGCTGGAGGTATGGCAGAAGGATCGTGAACTTAAACTTGAAGGCTTTGATGCCTGCGATGCTCTGATCCAACAAGCACTGGATATCTTCAACACGCGCACGGAAGCCGCTGAAAAATCTTCAGACCTTCTGCTCACGGAAGCCCAACTAACCAAAATACTCTACAAATATGCTGCTGAGGCAACAGGGCAGGGCGGTTTCACCCGGCAACACCAGTCTGTGGATAAGGCCAACAGCTTTCTCAATCACGGCAACTATCTGGCTTATGGATTGGCAGCTTGCTGCTTGTGGGTGTTGGGTATTCCTCATGGTTTTGCGGTCATGCACGGTAAAACCCGCCGGGGCGCGCTGGTGTTTGATGTGGCCGACCTGATCAAAGATGCACTGGTATTACCTTGGGCGTTTATCTGTGCCAAAGAAGGTGCAACGGAGCAGGACTTTCGCCAACAGGTATTACAAGCCTTCACTGATCACAAAGCGCTGGAATTCATGTTCGACACCGTTAAAGCCATTGCCTTGCAGGCATCCACTCCCGAAGCGAGTGAGGAGCCGGATATATGATGGTGATCTTTGTTTCCCAATGTGAAAAGAAGGCGTTGCCCAGAACCCGACGCGTTCTGGATGCCTTTGCCAATCGCATTGGGGACAATACCTGGCAAACCCTGATTACTGAAGATGGCTTGCAGGCAGTGCAAAAGATGCTGCGCCACACCGCCAGTAAAAGCACCGCTGTAAGCTGTCACTGGATACGCTCACGGGCCCGTAGTCAGTTGCTATGGATTATTGGCAACCGACGAAAATTTAACGAAGAAGGTGTTGTGCCCGTAAACAGTACCGAGCTGGACCTGCCTCTCAGTGACGCTGAACACAACTGGAAATACTTGCCGTTGATTAAGGCCTTTACCGGGCTGGCGGCCCTGCTCCATGACTGGGGCAAAGCAACTAAACTGTTTCAGGACAAACTCAACCCGCGGTCGAAAAACAAGTTTCAAGGCGACCCGCTGCGCCATGAGTGGATTTCCAGTTTGCTATTGATGGCACTGATCAAGTCTGGAAAAAATCCCGGTCAGGATGAAAGCTGGCTTGCGCCTTTACTGAGTCAGGCCATTAATGAGCAGCAGCTATTGGATGCGCTGCCAGCCTTGCATGGGAGCCGAAGGCCGCTAGCGGATATGCCTGACGCCGCCTGCCTACTTCTCTGGCTGGTACTGTCTCACCATCGCCTACCCAAACCTGACAATAAAAGTGCATTTGGTGATGAGACCAACGACACGCCGCAGCAACTACTGAAGCGAATTAACCAGCAATGGGGCTACGAAAACAACTTTGATGATGTGGAGTTTCAAAAACGCTTACCGGACTGCTTTGTCTTTCCTGAAGGCCTGCTATCTGCATCTTCACTCTGGCTAAAAGAACTCAGCTTCCGCGCCCGCCAACTGCAAGAGCATCTACCCCTGTACAACCAAGCGGTCAACGATGGGAGCTGGCGGACAATCGCACATCATGCCCGCCTGTGTCTGATGCTGGGTGATCACTATTATTCCTCGCAGCCGCAGGACGCAAACTGGCCAGCCAGTGTCGGTTTGTTTGCGAACACCTACCCTGAAGGCCCCAACAAAGGGCAATTTAAACAGCGGCTGGATGAGCACTTGGTAAAAGTGTCACGGGTGGCGGTGCGTGCCTGCAAAATACTGCCGCATTTTGAGCGTGATACGCCGGTGGCTGAAGACATTGAGAAGCTGCAACCTGCCAGATCAGTGCCTCTTGAAATAAAAAAGCAGTTCGGTTGGCAGGATAAAGCTGTCACCGCCATAAAAAGCTACCGTGAAGAAAACGACGACAAGGTTAAAGGCTATTTCGTCGTCAACATGGCCAGTACCGGGCGGGGCAAAACTCTGGCCAATGCCAAAATCATGCAGGCCTTGTCGGAAGATCAGCAAAGCCTGCGCTTTATCCTCGCGCTAGGGTTGAGAACTCTCACCCTGCAAACCGGGGATGAATATCGTGATCGCATCGGCCTGAGCGACGAAGAACTGGCCGTCCTGATTGGCTCCCGGGCAGTACTTGAACTGCACCGGGAGTCCAACACGTCTGTAGAGAAAGAAGATCAGCCACTGGAGTCTGAAGATTCTGGCTCAGAATCCGTTGAAGCATTGCTGGGGGAACAGGAGCAAGTCGTTGGCTTTGCTGATGATGAGCGCTGGCAGAACCTGTTACCCGAAGAAGAACTGACCACCGTGCTGACCGGGCAAAAAGAGCGCGCCTTGCTCTACGCCCCGGTACTGGCATGCACCATCGACCATATCATGGCGGCGACTGAAACCACCCGCGGTGGGCGCTTTATACTGCCCAGCTTGCGCCTGATGTCATCGGATTTGGTGATTGATGAGGTCGATGACTTCACTGGCGAAGATCTGGTGGCAATCGGGCGGCTCATCCACCTTGCAGGCATGTTGGGGCGCAAGGTGATGATCTCTTCCGCCACCATTCCGCCCGATCTTGCGCTTGGGTATTTTACTGCTTACCAAAAAGGTTGGGCCTTATTTGCAGTCAGTCGCTACCAGAACAGTCAGGTAGCTTGCGGCTGGACAGACGAATTTAAAACCCGTCTGGTAACTATTAGTCAGGGTGAAAACGCAATTGTTAGCTATCAGGCGGCCCATCAGTCGTTTGTAGAGAGGCGCATCGCAAAACTGCGCAGAGAACCAGTGAAACGCCGGGCCATCATTGTACCCTTGCCAGCCCCTGCTGAAGACCAGACCGTTAAGGCGGCTTTTTTCTCCGCTATCCAGAATGACATTGTTAACAGGCATCACCAGCACCATGAACAAGATGCCATTTCCGGCCGCAACGTGTCTTTTGGTGTTGTGCGCTGCGCCAATATTCTGCCCTGCGTCGAGCTAACAGAGTATCTGCTGGATGCAGAATGGCCAGAACATGTTGAAGTGCGGGTGATGGCCTACCACAGCCAGCAAGTATTACTGCTGCGCCACGCTCAGGAGCAACATCTTGATCAGGTGCTTAAGCGGAAAATCCCTGCCAACGAGCCCGGAGGAGCCTACCAAAACCCCGTTATCCGTCAGCACCTGGATACGGGAACAAGTCCGGATCTCATCTTTGTGCTGGTTGCTACTCCTGTGGAAGAGGTAGGCCGGGATCATGATTTTGACTGGGCAGTGGTTGAGCCTTCGTCATACCGGTCTATCGTGCAACTTGCCGGGCGGGTACTCCGTCACCGCAGTTCCGACCCCGATAACACGGTGCCTAATTTGGGGCTGCTTCAATACAACCTTAAAGGCTATCGGGGAGATACGGAGAATGTCTTCAGCAGACCAGGTTATGAGCAAACAGGCGGCAAACATAACACTTGGCAGTTGTTCTCACGCAACTTGGTGGATTTGGTTGATGAAAAAGCAATGTCGCGAAGCGTAGATGCGGCGCCCCGCATTTTGAAAGATTCCAAGATTCAGTTGGCGGCGTTGGAGCATCACGCAATTGGTCATACTTTGGGATGCAACTATTTAAAAAAAGAAAAAATTCAAACTGATACTCCGGCACAAAGCCCTAAAATTCTCTGGGGTTACACCGATGACTACTGGTGGATGTCAGCCTTACCACAGCAATTTAACCGGTTTCGCAACAGCGCTCCCGGCATCAGTCTTTACCGGGTAATTGATGAAAAGGGCAGTGTGGCTTTCTGGATCTACGATCGGCGCAGTGGTTGGGTACGAATTGAGCAAAGGTTTGGTATTGAGCGCCAGCCTCTCAGCTCGGAGCGCAGCGCCAGGCTCTGGCTACAACGGGATTATGAGGCCTTGGTGGCGGAACAAAGCCAGCGCCGTTCGACCGATTTAACGAAAACTTCTCAGCAGTTGGGAGAAGTCACTTTAAGTTTTCACAATGATGGCGACCGCTACCGGTATAACGATCAGTTGGGATTGGTTAAAGCTGACAACGAATAATAGGTTTACAGGAGAAAACCATGTTTGACCCAGCCATAAAAGGCTTCTTTGCCGAACGCAAAGAAGCCTGGTTGAAGAAAAATCTCAAGGTCTCTATGTCGGACCTCGAAGTAGGTGAGACAGAGCAGGAGTGTGAAAATGTTTTTGCGCTGCAAAACTGGCTGCCGAATGCAGCCAAACGGGCAGGGCAAATTTCAATGGCAACCCACCCCTGCACATTCAGCCATCCAAGCGCCCGGAAAAATAAAAACGGATACGTGAGCTCCATTATCGCTCAGGGAGGCGAGCGCTCCCCTGATGGCTTTTTGCGCAGCGGCAACCTTCAGGTAGAGCCGGATGCATTGGGTAATGCAGCCGCACTGGATGTGCATAAGTTCCTTACGTTAACGCTGGAAGATGGCATGACGCTGCTGCAGCACCTCCAGAGGGAGACTGACATTGCCAAAAGCCTCTTTGAGAAGGCAGGTGGAGACACAGAGGCTTTAAAAGCTGGTCTCCTCGCCATGGCGGCCACGAAAGACGAGGCTATAACTAGCTCTAAAATAAAGCAGGTCTATTTCCCGGTTGAAAGTGAAGGCTCTGGCTACCATCTGTTGTCTATCCTTAGCCACTCCGGCCATCTGTTCGAGATGCGGAAAAGACTGGACAGGCTAAGGTTTTCCGATGAGGTTAAAGCTAAAAGGGATCTGAAAAAGCAGAATCAATACTCAGAGACCGGCTATCAAGAAATCTATAACCTGACCACTATAGGTTTTGGAGGAACAAAGCCACAAAATATCAGTGTCTTGAACAGCCAAAATATGGGCAAAGCCCACTTGTTGTTATCCATGCCACCCGAGCTGTCCCCCAGAGCCACCCGGCTCCCAACACGCAACTTCTTTGGCGATACGCTTTATGCCAAGCAACTCCAGGAAACCTTTCAAGGCTTCCACCGACTTTTAATTGCAGACCATAACAACATGCGCATCCGCGGAGGGCGCGACCACAGGATCCAGGAATATCTTGATCAGGTCATTCTCAAAATGTGGCAGGTGCGTAAAGCGTTTGAGGCGCAGCCCCACAGCCGCCCCGAAAGCCTGCCCGGCTACCAGAAGATCTGGCTGTTCCCTGAGCATGAATCAGAGCGAATAGAAGAAGGGCAATGGCTGAAAACGTTAGTAGATGAAGTCACACGCCATTTTGTCAACAGTTATCAAAAAGTGATGGGCAAGGCCGCAATCCAGTTGGGCGATGACGAACTTAGAGCGTTTAACCGCATCATCGAACAAAGCAAGGAGGCGCTACTATGAGCACCCGCCGTATTTTGGTGCTGCCACACCTCAAAGTTCATAACGCCAACGCACTTTCCAGCCCCTTTACCATTGGTTTTCCGGCCATGACCGCCTGGCTGGGTTTTGTGCACGCACTGGAGCGCAAGCTAAAAGTAGGTGGTTATCCCACCCTTGGGCTATCCGCAACTGGCGTGATCAGTCACCAATGTGATCTGCAAACTTATCGAGGCCCCGGCGACTTCGTCCATTCAATCATTGGTACTGCTAACCCCCTGGACAAAGATGGCAAGCGCTCTGCGTTTATTGAAGAGGCCCGGTGTCATCTGGATGTAAGCCTGCTGATTGAATGTCGTGCCCATGAAGATGATCTCGACCGAATTGAGCAACCAGAGTTCGCCGAGCAGCTAGAGCAATTGTTAGTCACGATGAAAGTTGCTGGTGGAGATCTGAAAATATTTAGCCAGCCCCGATTCACAGTATTGGACGACAGCAACGGACGAGAAGTCCGCAAACTACTGCTTGGACTGATGCCCGGTTTTGCACTTGTTGAGCGGCGTGAGCTTATGCAGAGCGCTATGGAGCAAGGAGCAGACGCGCTGGATGCATTGCTCGAATACCTGACTGTGCATCACCGGTGCGAGCAGCATGAAGACGGCAATGTCAGCTGGCACAGTCATCGTAAAACAGAAGCGGAGGGGAGCAAGCCGGGATGGATAGTGCCTGTTGCCACCGGCTTTCAAGGTATCAGCCCAGTCGGCCAAGCAAAGAACCAGCGCGACCCGGATACGCCTCATCGCTTTGCGGAAAGCGTAGTCACCCTAGGTGAATTCCGAATGCTGCACAGGATTAGCGCGCTAGACGACATTTTTTGGCAATACCACACCGACCTACAAAACAACCTGTACTTGTGCCAGCAGGCACAGCCAGAGATAAATAACGACGGTTATTTCTAATCTACTGATAAAGGAAGAAGGGGAAATACAGCATGGCTAAAAACAACGATACCGCTTCAGTACTGGCTTTCGAGAAAAAACTGGTGCCGTCAGACGGATATTTTTACGGCACCCGCTGGGATGACAAATCTGAAGCAATGGCTCTGGAACTTCAGGAAAAGTCTGTCCGGGGCACCATCTCGAACCGTCTCAAGACAGCGGTAAAAAACGATCCGGCCAAACTAAACGCAGAAGTCGAAAAGCCGAACCTGCAAACAGTGGATGCCTGCGCTTTAGGAACCGATCAGGACACTCTCAAGCATCAGTTTACCCTCAAAGTACTTGGAGGCGTGGAGCACCCTTCTGCATGTAACAATGCGCTGTTCAAGCAAAGCTATTTTCAGGCTGCACGCAATTATATTGAGCAAGAGGGCTTCAGGGAACTTGGCCAGCGTTATGCCCAGAATATCGCTAACGCCCGTTTTTTGTGGCGTAACAGAGTGGGTGCAGAGCAGATTGAAGTACAGGTGAAAGTGCTAAACAAAAATCAGGAGCAGCAGTGGGCGTTTGATGCCCTGAATTACAGCGTTCGAAGCTTTGATGATCAGGACGACAAGGTAAATCAGTTGGGGGAGAAAATCGCCGCTGCCCTAGCCAGTGGTGACGGAGCGCTGATGCTGGAGATCACTACCTACTCACAGCTGGGCAAGGCTCAGGAAGTTTACCCGTCTGAGGAGCTGGTACTGGACAAAGGGAAAAGTAAAAAGAGTAAAGTGCTCTATCAGGTGAAAGGCCATGCGGCCATGCATTCCCAGAAAATAGGCAATGCTCTACGCTCCATCGACACCTGGTACCCAGATTACGACAGCCCAGAGAAAAGTGCTGGCGCCATAGCTATAGAACCCTACGGAGCCGTTACCAACCTAGGTAAAGCCTACCGCACACCAAAAGATAAGCAGGACTTTTTTACCCACTTTGACGTCTGGGCCCGAGGTGGTGAACTAAGTACTAACGACCAACACTATGTGATGGCGGTTTTGGTAAGGGGTGGTGTCTTCGGCGAAAGTGACAAATAGGGAGAGATCCATGCAGGCTTATCAGGAAATTACCCTGCTGCCAGAGGCCGACATATCGCTCGGCTTTCTCTGGCAGAAGCTCTACCAGCAGATACATATTGCCTTAGTGGAACATAAAGTAGCGGACAATCAGAGTCTTGTGGCGGTTGGGTTCCCGGAATATGGCGCCAAAGGCTTCCCTTTTGGGCGTAAGCTGCGCCTGTTTGCACCCGGACGAGCACAATTAGAGTGTCTTAATATTGAGAGCTATCTGAGTAGGCTGAGCGATTATGCACACCTAAAGTCGATTCAGACGGTTCCCGAACCCACGGGTTATGTCAGCTTTATGCGCTACCACGCAAAAGGGGCGGCGCGCATTGAAAAAGACCATCAGGAAAAAGCTCGGCGGTGGATGATTAAATCAGGTAAACCCTTGAATGAGTGCCTGAAAGAACTAGATAAAACACGGCCTGAGCCAATGACTGGCCTGCCTTTTCTCTGGGCGGAAAGTCAGGAAACAAAGCAGCGTGATGGCAGCCAAGCACGAAAATTTCCTTTGTTCATCCAAAGAAGCGAGATGGCTGGAGCTCGGGAGGGGGGCTTAACATGCTACGGGTTGAGCCGACCTGAAGAACCCATAGCTCTACCTGTGTTTTAAGGAAATACCAAAAAAATGGCTCTTTAAAAAAACAATTCAAAGTCAATAGGTTGCAGCAGGCCAGTTTGGGAAGGGTAAAGTTGCTTTTTTCCGTTAACTGCTTGGTGTAGCCTCTTTTTTTGTCCAGAAGTTATTGTTCGCCGCCATGCAGGCGGCTTAGAAAAATTAGCGCAATGCCAACTGGGCCGCCCAAAAGTTCGCCGCCATGCAGGCGGCTTAGAAAGACGAGATTGAGGCCACGGTAAACAATCTGTTGTTCGCCGCCATGCAGGCGGCTTAGAAACTAGCCAGCCAAAGGTTTTAGACGGAAAGCAGGTTCGCCGCCATGCAGGCGGCTTAGAAAAAATTCCGCCCCGGCATAAACCGTGCCAACTTGTTCGCCGCCATGCAGGCGGCTTAGAAAGCCGAGTTGTCCGGCAGTGCCGATAGCAGCGGGTTCGCCGCCATGCAGGCGGCTTAGAAATTTTTGCCCCGGACTGTTACGAAGTCAGAAGGGTTCGCCGCCATGCAGGCGGCTTAGAAAGTACACAAGCACATCACCGCCCATTCTTCTTAGTTCGCCGCCATGCAGGCGGCTTAGAAATTTGAAAGCGCTGCTTATGTCGCTCGCTACATGTTCGCCGCCATGCAGGCGGCTTAGAAAACTACCATCGAATAGCACGATATGCACCACATGTTCGCCGCCATGCAGGCGGCTTAGAAAGATGACGTAACAATGCGATTCGTTAAATAGCAGTTCGCCGCCATGCAGGCGGCTTAGAAATGCTATCCACTGTTAAATAATCGGCGGTATGAGTTCGCCGCCATGCAGGCGGCTTAGAAATCGATCACGATCTCCAGTGTGGTAGTCGCGCTGTTCGCCGCCATGCAGGCGGCTTAGAAATGCAACCCTAAAGCGTCATATCCTTCCGCAGAGTTCGCCGCCATGCAGGCGGCTTAGAAAACACCGTCGACGTCTAAAAATGGCCCGCTTTTGTTCGCCGCCATGCAGGCGGCTTAGAAACGACCGCTGGCGGTGTACCAATTAACAAAATCGTTCGCCGCCATGCAGGCGGCTTAGAAATATCTGCGCAGCTTGCGAATAATACAAGCACCGTTCGCCGCCATGCAGGCGGCTTAGAAAAGTCTCCGGATCAAATGCGCTTGATCATGCGCGTTCGCCGCCATGCAGGCGGCTTAGAAATGTAGGAGGTGGTCAACTGAATACGCTAATCGGTTCGCCGCCATGCAGGCGGCTTAGAAACGGCAGTGGTCGCGGCAATCATCAAACACGAAGTTCGCCGCCATGCAGGCGGCTTAGAAAGCACCGAAAGTGGCGCGAAAATATTGTTCGATGTTCGCCGCCATGCAGGCGGCTTAGAAATGACTATAAAAAGGCTTATGGTGTGCGGTTAAGTTCGCCGCCATGCAGGCGGCTTAGAAATTTGCGCGATATAAGTATTCGAGTGGCCTTTAGTTCGCCGCCATGCAGGCGGCTTAGAAAGCTTGAGCTTTCAAAATCTCCCCCAGCAGGATGTTCGCCGCCATGCAGGCGGCTTAGAAAAGTCGACTAGATTCTCCAGGATGTCTACAGTCGTTCGCCGCCATGCAGGCGGCTTAGAAACCGCTGTAGGCGACCCCGTCTTCTATCCCCGCGTTCGCCGCCATGCAGGCGGCTTAGAAACGACCCAGCGTACCCAGAGCTGTAGCGACTTGGTTCGCCGCCATGCAGGCGGCTTAGAAACGTAAGCAGCGGCCTCTATTGCCAGTCGCGCCGTTCGCCGCCATGCAGGCGGCTTAGAAACAGCGAGTGGCCACCACCCCCACCGCTACTCGAGTTCGCCGCCATGCAGGCGGCTTAGAAACCATTCCTAGTAGAGCATTGCTTGTGGCGTCGGTTCGCCGCCATGCAGGCGGCTTAGAAAAGCGTATCGGATATAATGTAAGACACGGTAATGTTCGCCGCCATGCAGGCGGCTTAGAAAGGCACCGCGTCGGGCGGGCTGTCCGCGTATCAGTTCGCCGCCATGCAGGCGGCTTAGAAATGCTCTTAATCCGAGCGCCACCACCCCCACTGGTTCGCCGCCATGCAGGCGGCTTAGAAAGGCGCGGCGCGTACTGAGTCAAGCCAATTAATGTTCGCCGCCATGCAGGCGGCTTAGAAAAGCCCGCTTGCGCCGTGTGCGCCTGCAGCACCGTTCGCCGCCATGCAGGCGGCTTAGAAACGGGGACGCCGGGACGATCAGCCATCGAGAGGGTTCGCCGCCATGCAGGCGGCTTAGAAGCGCGCTCAGGGTGATGCAGAGGCGGTAGGGATGTTCGCCGCCATGCAGGCGGCTTAGAAATATGCCACAGCACACAACAAACGCGAAACCGTGTTCGCCGCCATGCAGGCGGCTTAGAAAAACACAGCATCCTCCTCAAGATTCATCGGATCGTTCGCCGCCATGCAGGCGGCTTAGAAATCTCCATGCCCGCAGAGGCCAACTTGCAAAGCGTTCGCCGCCATGCAGGCGGCTTAGAAACTCGTTCTGTATTTTGTTATTTTCGGCAACAGTGTTCGCCGCCATGCAGGCGGCTTAGAAATCCCAGTTGCGCACGTCATGCCAGACCTGTTTGTTCGCCGCCATGCAGGCGGCTTAGAAATCTTTAGCGTCAAACTGACCTCGTGAGTTAACGTTCGCCGCCATGCAGGCGGCTTAGAAATAGTTGCAATCATCTCCCGCAGCGACTCAGCCGTTCGCCGCCATGCAGGCGGCTTAGAAAATCCCCTGACGCTGAGCCAGCGCCTCCCTAGTGTTCGCCGCCATGCAGGCGGCTTAGAAATGTCAGATGCTACCCACTACATACCACTAAAGGTTCGCCGCCATGCAGGCGGCTTAGAAAAGCGCGAAATAGACGAAGCCTCAGACGCAGAGGTTCGCCGCCATGCAGGCGGCTTAGAAATGGATATGCCCCTTTCGCAGCCTCCACAGTCTGTTCGCCGCCATGCAGGCGGCTTAGAAATAGGCAGGACTGCCGGGGGTAGCGTAGGCTATGTTCGCCGCCATGCAGGCGGCTTAGAAATGTACTCAGTCGTATACTCACAAACAAGCGTGGTTCGCCGCCATGCAGGCGGCTTAGAAACAAGCATCCAAGTGACAACTTGTAGCGCTCTAGGTTCGCCGCCATGCAGGCGGCTTAGAAATATTCAGTATGCCGACGCATGGCGGGGCGCGGGTTCGCCGCCATGCAGGCGGCTTAGAAACAACTAACCTTGAAGGCAGAAAATTATGAATAGTTCGCCGCCATGCAGGCGGCTTAGAAATTGCATCGCCAGAAAGAGCAGACGCCCCTTGAGTTCGCCGCCATGCAGGCGGCTTAGAAAACTAGAGACAATGTACCAGCCGCGCCGAACGTGTTCGCCGCCATGCAGGCGGCTTAGAAAAGTAGCTCTGGAGCTTTCCTGGAGCTTTGTAGGTTCGCCGCCATGCAGGCGGCTTAGAAATGCTTAGAGCCTGTTGCGTGCCATTTCGTGTAGTTCGCCGCCATGCAGGCGGCTTAGAAAGACTTGCTTAGTTGTCACCTGATACATGCTCTGTTCGCCGCCATGCAGGCGGCTTAGAAAATCATGTGGTGCGGCGGAGTGGGGCGAATGGAGTTCGCCGCCATGCAGGCGGCTTAGAAAATCAATGCGCGTCTTTGCGCTTGGTGAATCATGTTCGCCGCCATGCAGGCGGCTTAGAAAGTGGTCACGTCGACCCGCTCGGTCAACATGCCGTTCGCCGCCATGCAGGCGGCTTAGAAATCTTGGTCATGAATGGCCAAAGAATTGTTCAGGTTCGCCGCCATGCAGGCGGCTTAGAAACTCGTAGGTGCTTCTTAACCGCCAACCTACAAGTTCGCCGCCATGCAGGCGGCTTAGAAATTTCATAAGGACAGAACCACAAAAAGACAAATGTTCGCCGCCATGCAGGCGGCTTAGAAAAGGTGTAGCCGTAACCATGCCGTTAGCTTTACGTTCGCCGCCATGCAGGCGGCTTAGAAACATTACCGCTACCAAGCGAAACGAGAGCCTAGGTTCGCCGCCATGCAGGCGGCTTAGAAATCCGGCCTGAGCTTTGCAGCCGCACCTTTTGCGTTCGCCGCCATGCAGGCGGCTTAGAAATTCTGAAACTCCATTTGCAGCTTTTCGTTCGGGTTCGCCGCCATGCAGGCGGCTTAGAAATGCGTAGCGGGCACGAAAAAAATACTTGACACGTTCGCCGCCATGCAGGCGGCTTAGAAATTTCGTGCCGGGGTTAATTTATTACGAGCATTGTTCGCCGCCATGCAGGCGGCTTAGAAAATGCCGCCGCCGCCACTGTTCTTTCCTCCACTGTTCGCCGCCATGCAGGCGGCTTAGAAACAGCGAATCCGACAAGACGATAATGGGCAATGGTTCGCCGCCATGCAGGCGGCTTAGAAAGTCAAACAGCGCGCGGGCCGCTGGCGTCAGCTGTTCGCCGCCATGCAGGCGGCTTAGAAATATGCCAGATTTCAGGAATGGAGCACTTATTCGTTCGCCGCCATGCAGGCGGCTTAGAAAATATAGCGCCGATCCTGAGCCCGCGCCATGCGGTTCGCCGCCATGCAGGCGGCTTAGAAATTTGTGCAGGTACGCCGTGGATGTTATGTAAAGTTCGCCGCCATGCAGGCGGCTTAGAAAATGCCGCATCCTCATTTTGCGGGATCTCTTCGGTTCGCCGCCATGCAGGCGGCTTAGAAACGAACGTGACAGTCCCCGAATTACCGGTGTCATGTTCGCCGCCATGCAGGCGGCTTAGAAAAATCATGCAACTGGCTGTTGACAAGCCCGTATGTTCGCCGCCATGCAGGCGGCTTAGAAACCCCAGTAAATTGACGGTGACTGCTGCCGATGGTTCGCCGCCATGCAGGCGGCTTAGAAAAACAAGCAAAAAGGCCGCTTTTGCCGCTGCTAGTTCGCCGCCATGCAGGCGGCTTAGAAAAGAGCGCAAAAGGGAACGTTGGGCACGGTGTAGTTCGCCGCCATGCAGGCGGCTTAGAAAGTAACCGTCAATTCATTGGGTGACTGGTTCATGTTCGCCGCCATGCAGGCGGCTTAGAAATTATTTAAAGATGATTTTGCGAACGGGTTCAGGTTCGCCGCCATGCAGGCGGCTTAGAAATTTTCTAGCGCCAGCTCTGCGTCTGAGGCTTCGTTCGCCGCCATGCAGGCGGCTTAGAAAAGCCCTCGAACTCAGCCACCGCCCCCACAAATGTTCGCCGCCATGCAGGCGGCTTAGAAATCAAGCTCCGCCACTCTTGCCTTTAGCTGATCGTTCGCCGCCATGCAGGCGGCTTAGAAATGCATAGCCGTCTCATCTAGCAGGTACAGCTTGTTCGCCGCCATGCAGGCGGCTTAGAAAATTTGGCGCTGGCGCTCTTCCTCTCGCATGCGGTTCGCCGCCATGCAGGCGGCTTAGAAAACTATGCGGTTACCGCGAAACTGGACGTATCAGTTCGCCGCCATGCAGGCGGCTTAGAAATGTTCAAGGCGGACGTATCAGCGGTCGAGTTTGTTCGCCGCCATGCAGGCGGCTTAGAAATTTTAACCGGCTATACATTATGCGCACTAGAGGTTCGCCGCCATGCAGGCGGCTTAGAAATTGCGGCTGGCGATGTAGTACATATCGTGCATGTTCGCCGCCATGCAGGCGGCTTAGAAATCCCTTGCGTTGCGGTGCGTATCATCTCAGGTGTTCGCCGCCATGCAGGCGGCTTAGAAAAGTAGCCGCGTTTATCAGTTAATATCCACGGCGTTCGCCGCCATGCAGGCGGCTTAGAAACAGGCGTCCGTCCTGCTGGACAAAGACGGCCAGTTCGCCGCCATGCAGGCGGCTTAGAAAAGCAGAATCCCCGCTCCCACTGTCAGCGCTGTGTTCGCCGCCATGCAGGCGGCTTAGAAACTGCGCAGCTGGACGCGTTCATCGCCGAACTGGTTCGCCGCCATGCAGGCGGCTTAGAAAGAGCCGTGTAGCTCACGATTTCGGACGCCTCGGTTCGCCGCCATGCAGGCGGCTTAGAAAGGTAACAGACGACAAGCTCCCGGCAGTGGTCGGTTCGCCGCCATGCAGGCGGCTTAGAAAGTTCATAGTGGTTGAGAGTTGGTTGCGTAACCGTTCGCCGCCATGCAGGCGGCTTAGAAAGTTACGACCCAGTCGTAGTCAGGGCCGGACTCGTTCGCCGCCATGCAGGCGGCTTAGAAAAGCTATCACCGACCACAACGCCCCCGCTTAACGTTCGCCGCCATGCAGGCGGCTTAGAAATGATTAAGCATGACGAACGGTTGGGTCGTTTGGTTCGCCGCCATGCAGGCGGCTTAGAAATCTCTCACATCACTCATCGCCTGAGCCCTCCTGTTCGCCGCCATGCAGGCGGCTTAGAAAGTGCCCACCTCCAAGGGAAAGATCACCGAGGAGTTCGCCGCCATGCAGGCGGCTTAGAAAACCGGCAATCTCGGATAGGGCGCGC
This sequence comes from Marinobacter salexigens, assembly GCF_018860765.1. GTDB lineage: Bacteria > Pseudomonadota > Gammaproteobacteria > Pseudomonadales > Oleiphilaceae > Marinobacter > Marinobacter salexigens_A. The sequence goes on along the minus strand of NZ_JAHKPV010000021.1, from coordinate 985,283 downwards.
CCGACTTGTTCGCCGCCATGCAGGCGGCTTAGAAAAATACGGCCCGCACCTGCGCAAGCTGCCCGCAGTTCGCCGCCATGCAGGCGGCTTAGAAACTTCACCATAGCCTCTAGTGCAGCGCGATTTAGTTCGCCGCCATGCAGGCGGCTTAGAAACGAACGAAGATCACGCGGCGGACAGCTACAGCGTTCGCCGCCATGCAGGCGGCTTAGAAATCAACGTGCAGCAATCCCTTATCAACGCTCAGATCCACCGCGCTGGATATTAAGCGTTGGATTGTTGCGAACATTGGCGAGAACATTCACCCGCTCAGCGCCTTTGACTGCGGCCCACGCATCTGTAGCGGCAACGCCAGCTTTACACCGCATCGGAAGAGGAGGGGTGAGAAGGCTTCAGCCAATGCGGCTTACCTGCAATGCTGGCGCGAAGGTGTGTTCAAGAGCGGAAAGCAACTAGCAGCTAGAATATGGGCGGGCGCCACGCCTCGCCGGGCACCCTTCCGGCGAGTCAATTGACGGAACTCGAAGTCCTTGCTCGCCTAGAAGGCTTAGTGTTTGAGGCTGTCATGGCGAGTATCAACACTGTCGCCCGTTCCTTGCCGTCAAAGAAAGGGCTGGAGTGGCCCGGCCTGTCCCCCGGTCACAACGTCTGTAACGTTTCGTGGTATGAGCACGACGTTCAGGTGTGCCAGACCGGACAACAAGAGTGCAGCAAGTGATTAATCTAGGTAGGGGCGGGGAGAGTCTCTCCAAGAAGTGCTGCGCGTTTATGCTTGCGCGGAGCGTTCTTTAACATATTCAAACGCGGCGTTCATATCTGGCAAAACCGCAGTAGCTAGAGAGAAATCGTGGTGCTTGGACATCTCTGTGGGAATGGCCAAGCATCGAATGCCAGCCGCTGCGGCTGCGCGCAGCCCGTGTTCGGTATCTTCAATCGCTATGCAGTGTTCTGGTTGCAGCGAAAGGTGTTCCAGTGCCAATAGGTAGCAATCCGGCGCGGGCTTGCTTCTGAGCACATCGTCTCCCGATACAGTGAGGCTAAATAGCGATTCGAACTTATTAGCACGAAGGGTTACACCCAAACCGTGCGCACTTGCGCCGGTTACAACACCGAGCTTTAGGCCTAACTTATCGAGCGCCAAGATCGTTTCGGAAACGCCCGGCATAAGCGGAAAAGACTGCTCCTCCAGATACCTCTTGGTTTCAAGTTGCTTCGCCGCTATTAGATCTGCTGCGGTGGACGGAATTCGAAATCGACTGATCAGATCAGTGGCATTGGTGGGGGTTGGAACGCCTGCGTATAGATCCTTGTACTCTTGGTCTGAAAGCTCAACGCCGTAATCACGAAGAACCGCATTCCATAGCTTCAGGTGGGTTGGTTCGGAGTTGACTAATGTTCCGTCGTGGTCGAAGAGTACAGCTTGGATGGGCATGTTGGGGAGGTTCCTGAGAGGGGTTAGTAATGGAGGCTCAGTGGCGTTTTAGGTACATGGGCGCATCTGGGTGCTGTTCAGGTTGCCCGTAAACGGTTGGAGCGGGGTAATACTCTGAGCTGAACTGAACCTGACCAGCTGCTTTCTCGCCTGCAGTGTGCGCAATGAAAGCCAGCATTAAGTCGATGCCCGCAGAGATTCCTGCCGATGTCCAAATGTTTCCATCCTCTACAAACCGCTCTTCTACTACTTCGACATCCCCCAAGGCTCTCAGGCGATCAAGTGAGGCCCAATGGGTTGTTGCTTTTTTGCCTGACAACAGTCCTGCAGCATGGAGAATGAAGGAACCCGTACACACGGACAACACTGTTTGGCAGTGTTGTGCTTGCTTTGCTACAAACTCGGTCAGAGCTCGGTTTTTGACCTCTTTGCGAGTCCCTTGGCCCCCCGGTACCAGAAGATAATCTAGCTCTGGGCAATCGTTAAAGGAGACATGTGGATTAATAGATAGGTCTCTGGCGCAGATGGTAGGAGATTTTGACTCTGCAACAATGAAGCAGTTTTCCGGACCGCCAGCGATCTTTGACCAGATTTTTAGAACTTCCCACGGCCCTATGAAATCGAGCTCTTCGACTCCGTCAAAAACCAATATTCCAAAATTCATGCGTTCTCCTCAACTGGTATGAGCGTCGCTTCGTCCATGAGTCGTCAGTTATCATGCTTGTCTCGCCCAGTGCTCGGCTTACTCACGCTCCCCTAGTGGGATTAGATTACAGCCGACGGTATAAAACGGAAATGACATGGTTGGTCTTTGCACCTTTTGCTTCTTCGGTGTGGCGGAATTCAACCCACGGGGCTTTAATAATGGGTGATAGCGTACCCATTTTATAGTGCCTACTTTGTAGGTTTTCAGAAAGTTGTTGTTTTATAAGTTCTTTTTAATCTGGCCCGCTATTTGCAATTTCCTTATTACCGCAGCCCATCAGGGCTCCGTCTTAGCACCCAATTAACTAACAAAACGAATCAGGGAGCATTCTCTATGAAGACCCAAGCCATTATGGCGGCGGCATTCGCCTCTACTCTTGTTGTTGCTAGTCCTGCTATTGCTCAGGACCGTGCTGGTTGGCCAGATAACTTTACGGTGGGAACGGCCAGCCAAGGCGGTACCTATTTTGCGTATGGCTCTGGCTGGGCCAACTTTGTTGCAGAAAGCCTAGGGGTTTCCGGCGGTGCTGAAATTACCGGCGGGCCTATGCAGAATATGGCGTTGGTTCACACTGGCGACCTCAAGTTTGGCCTAACCACCATGGGCCCGGCCCGTGAATCCATGGATGGCAACAGCCCGTTGGCGCCAGGCATGAAGATGGATAACGTCTGTGCCATGTTCCCCATGTACGAAACGCCTTTCTCTGTAACTGCACTAAGCAGTTCTGGAATCACCTCTATCTCTGACATCCCGGATGGCGCCACCATCGGTTTTGGACCGGCGGGCTCAACCTCCGATACGTACTTCCCGCGCATGATGGAAACTCTGGGCGTAGACTTTAAGCGCCGCAACGGCAGTTGGTCTGATCTTGGTGGCCAGCTTCAGGATGGCCTGATTGATGTTGTGGCCTTCGCTGCAGGCATTCCAATTCCGGCGGTTAGCCAGCTTGAGGTTCAAACCGATGTGAACATCATTGGTATGACAGATGCCGAAGCAAAGAAGGTAACAGATGCGTTCCCGGTGTCTGAGTTCGTCATTCCGGCGAGCACTTACCAATCACTGGATGAGCCTTCGCGCGTTGTATCCATGTGGAACTTTGCCATGGTGAACTGCGATATGCCGGAAAGCTTTGTGTATGAAATCACCAAGCTGACTATGGAGCAGAACGACCGGATGGTTTCCATCCACAAAGCAGCCCGTAATTCGATTCCTGAGAATTACAAAAAGAACAATGTACTGCCTTGGCATCCGGGTGCAGCGCGTTGGTTCAACGAGAACGGCTACACCATCGAAAAGAGCAAGATCAAATAAGGTTTTTGATCTGAATAGCTGAGAGAAGGGGGCCGCAAGGCCCCTGAATAATAGCTGGCGCTGTGCTGGCTCCGATTTGCCTGTAGGCAGGAACCCCCAATGACACTCGAACGACACCCCAAAGATTTTTCTGATGTGGAGGTGGGCGAAGACCACGTACTTGCCCACGATGTAGATCAGGAACCTGTAGAGGCAAACCGCAGGCTGTTTGAAGGCGGCATGCTGAAGTTTGTAACTTTGCTGGCCATTGTTTATTCCTCCTTTCACCTCTACTCCCTGAATATAGCCCCTTTAGAAACCTGGTCGTTCCGGATAGTGCACATTGCCGGGGCTCTGGTTCTGGGGTTTGTTTTGTTTGCGGGTGCACGTTTTGTGTCGGCGGAAGAAGGATCAGCCCGCCACCGCTGGACAACTTGGGTTGGCGCTGTGGCGCTATTGCCTGCTTTTTATGTGCTGTATCAAACTTACTCGTTCTGGCAGATGATTCAGAACGGCGCTATGCGAATTCCGGTTGATCTGGAAACCTGGCATTTTGGTTGGCCGCTGCTAGCGGCAACGGGCGTTGGTATTGTGATGAGCTGGTTTCACCAGCGTGAACGCTCGCGCTTTAGTGTTCCAGATCTAGTGCTGATTGTTTGCTCAATCGCCGTCGCTGCATACTTTCTTGTGGCTTTTAACACCTCTATGCGTATGTCCACGGGTACCTCATTTGCTCCAGTGGGCATATCTTTTGCCGCTGTAGCGGGTACTGCTTTGATTATGGAGCTTACTCGCCGAGTGGCCGGGTTGGCTCTGGTGATTATCGGGCTTGTATTTCTGGTGTATGTGTTTGCTGGGCCGTATCTGCCGGGCTTTTTGGGTTATCCGGGGCTATCGGTACAACGCTTTTTCAGTCAGGTGTATACCGACGCCGGTATTCTTGGGCCCACCACGGCGGTGTCGTCTACCTATATTATTCTTTTCATTATTTTTGCCGCATTTTTGCAGTCGTCCAAAGTGGGTGACTATTTTGTGAACTTTGCGTTTGCAGCTGCTGGGCGCTCTCGGGGTGGTCCTGCCAAGGTATCAATTTTCGCCTCTGGTCTTATGGGTATGATCAATGGCACCAGCGCGGGCAACGTGGTCTCTACAGGTTCACTGACTATCCCGCTCATGAAGAAAGTGGGTTATAGCAAAAAGTCTGCGGGCGCTGTGGAAGCGGCAGCCTCTACCGGTGGTCAGATTATGCCGCCAATTATGGGGGCCGGTGCCTTCATCATGGCTGAGATTACCGGTATCCCTTATACCGAAATTGCCATCGCGGCCATTATTCCTGCAATTCTCTACTTTGCTTCTGTGTATTTTATGGTGGATTTTGAAGCGGCGAAAACCGGTATGCGTGGCATGCGTGAAGATGAGCTGCCAAAGCTACGCACCATGGCTAAGCAGTGTTACTTGTTCCTGCCGATTATTATTTTGGTGGTGGCTTTGTTCATGGGCTATTCGGTGATACGCGCCGGTACTCTGGCGATGGTGTCTGCAGCGGTTGTTAGCTGGTTCTCACCCAACAAGATGGGTATTCGGCAGATCCTGAATGCGCTGGAAATTGCCTCCTACATGGCCATACAGATCATTGTGGTGTGTGCGGCAGCGGGCGTTATTGTGGGTGTTATTTCCCTGACGGGTGTTGGTGCCCGCTTCTCGGTTCTCCTGCTTGATGTAGCAGAGGCTAGCCAATTATTGGCGTTGGTTTTTGCTATGTTTATCTCCATTCTGCTGGGCATGGGCATGCCCACTACTGCGGCGTATGCGGTCGCGGCTTCGGTGGTTGCGCCTGGCCTAGTCCAGCTAGGTATTGAGCCGCTTACAGCGCATTTCTTTGTGTTCTACTTTGCGGTGGTTTCTGCGATTACGCCTCCGGTCGCGCTGGCGTCTTATGCGGCGGCGGGGATTTCCGGTGCCAATGCTATGGAAACCTCGGTGGCATCCTTCCGCATTGGTATTGCGGCGTTCATCGTACCCTTTATGTTCTTCTATAACGGCGCCTTGCTAATGGAAGCCGGATGGTTCGACATTGCACGCGCACTTGTTACTGCTCTGTTTGGTGTGTATCTGCTCTCTGGTGGCGTGCTGGGTTGGTTCGGCAATGTCACGGCTTCTTGGATAGCCCGCTTGCTGTTGATAGGCGCCGCATTGCTGATGATTGAGGGTGGCATGGTGTCAGACCTTGCTGGTATTGGGCTTGCAGCATTGGCGTTTTTGATGCAACGCCAGCGCAAGAGCCGCTTAGCAGCAGCCTGAGTTTGTCTATCGTCGCCCGCGCCCTTGTCCTTCAAGGGAGCGGGCGATACTCTGGCGTCCTTTAACGGTGTTGCGGGAACCGGGCTATGTCCTACCGGATAGGCGCTTTTGTTGTGTTCGTGATCACCCTTTCGGTGTCTTGGGTGCTGGGTGGCTGGGTTGGCTATCGGCAGGTTGAACAAGACAGCCTTGAGGAATCCTTCCGCTACCGACAACTTGTGGGTAACGAGCTTAACCGTTACCTGCCAATTCCCGAGTTGATGGCAGAGCACCCCTTGCTTGCGTCTGCTCTGAGTGCTCCGAATAATCCTTCCATTGTTCATCGGGCCAACGAAGAAATGCAGCGTATGGCTACCATCGTTGGCAGTTCGGATGTTTACCTGATGGACACTTCTGGCTTGACCATTGCGGCCAATAACTACCAGCAAGACAGCAGTTTTGTAGGTAAAAATTTCGCGTTCAGGCCCTATTTTTACGAGGCTATGAAGGGCGGTACTTCGGCGGTATATTTTGCGCTCGGGCTTATGTCTGGTGTTCGTGGCCTCTATTTCTCCCACCCAGTGCGTGGCGAGAATTCCGAAATTCTCGGCATTGTTACGGTTAAGGTCTTGGTGCATGAGCTGGAATCTCAGTGGCACAGGCCCGCTTCCGTGCGGGAAGCTGAGATGGTGGTGCTAGATGAAGCTGGCGTTAGCTTTCTGGCTAGCAAAGCTAAGTGGCTGTATCGGGACTTTACTGGCGATGCTAGAAACGCACCGGGTGAGGCATCGCGCCAACGTTACCCAGATCGGGATCTTAAGCCTGTCTCCTTAATATCCCTTGGAAAACCCTCGGGCTTATCCGGCACATCCGAAACCCTGCGTATCCGGGAAAATGGCGGAGGCCGCGAATATCTGCGTGTTCAAACGCCGCTGCCCAGACTGGATTGGACACTGCAGGTGATGGTGAGTACACGCTCTGTTGCTTGGATGCGGCTCGGGTTTGTAGTGGGCGGGATCGCGATTTATTTTGGAGTTCTACTGGCGTGGCTGTATCTGCGTGAGCGTTATCGTCGCGAAGCAGAGTTGGCCCTAAGAGGCGAACAGCTTGAACTCAGTGTTGCTGAACGAACGGCCGATCTGGAACGCTCCAACCGTAAACTGCTGGAGGAAATTCGCGAGCGCGAACGCGCCCAGAGTGAGTTGCGAGAAACCCAGCAGGAATTGATTCAAGCAGCCAAACTAGCGGTGTTGGGGCAAATGTCGGCTGGTCTTAATCACGAAATGAGCCAACCTCTGACGGCCATTCAAACCTACGCTAGAAACAGTCGGCGGTTTTTAGAGAAAGGCGCCGCCGATATGGTGGATGAGAACCTCGGTGAAATCGTGCTTCTGTGTGACAAAATGGCGGAGCTTACTCGCCAATTCAAAGTGTTTGCTCGCAAATCGGAAGGGCCGCCAACGATTGTGGACTTTCGCCTGTCTGTGGATGCCTCTCTGAAAATTATCGCCGCGCAGAAGAGCAGCGCAGACATTGATATTCGTTGGAACCGCCCAGAACAGCCGGTGCTATGCCATGGCGATCTGATTCGAATTGAACAGGTTATGGTGAATCTGCTGGCCAATGCGGTTCAGGCCGTTGAAAACCAGAAGCACCCGGTAGTCACTATCGAAGTAGACGAGCAAGGAGAGTGCTGGCGCTGTTTTGTTCGGGATAACGGCCCTGGCCTACCAGCGGATACAGAGCAAATTTTTGAACCCTTCTTTACGACCAAGTCAGTGAAACAGGGGCTTGGGCTAGGGTTGTCTATCTCAAGGCAAATTGTGGATGCCTTGGGTGGCCGGCTTACCGGGCGCAATCGTAGCGATGCGCCAGGTGCGGAATTTGAATTTACCCTGAAAAAACGGGAGGCCACGGAATGACGGAACCCTCGATTATTTTTGTAGATGATGATTCACATATTCGCAAAGCTATGACCCAAACACTCACATTAGAAGATTTACCTGTGAGTTGTTTTGAGAGCGCCGAATTGGGTCTTGAGCTTATTACGCCGGAATACAACGGCGTTGTGCTGTGTGATTACAACATGCCGGGGATGGATGGACTTGAGATGCTGAACGCGATTCAAGCATTAGACAACACCATTCCCGTTATTATTCTTACCGGCCAAGGCGACATCAGTACGGCTGTGTCTGCCATGCAGCAGGGCGCTTATGATTTTATTGAAAAGCCTTTTGATCACGATGCATTAATTGAACTCCTGCATCATGCGCTGGAAAAGCGCCATCTGGCACTGGAAAATCGTCGGCTCAAGGCCCAGTTGCGCCACTTGGCTCGGCCTGGCCCGAGAATTCTTGGTGACACGCCCAGCATGCAAAAGGTGATGGATACCATCACGCCGATTCTGGATATATCTGCCAACACTCTGTTGTTTGGTGAGACTGGATCCGGTAAGGATGCGCTGGCCCGTTATATTCACGAGAACAGCCCAAGGGGGGCGCACAATTTCGTGGCGATTAACTGCGGCGCGGTGCCCGAAAACCTCATCGAGAGTGAGCTGTTCGGCCACGAAGCCGGGGCGTTTACCGGCGCGGATAAACGCCGCATTGGTAAGATTGAACACGCCCATCTGGGTACCTTGTTTTTGGATGAAGTGGAAAGCATGCCGATGCCGCTGCAGATCAAACTGCTGCGTGTGCTTGAAGAACAAAAGGTAGAACGCCTTGGGAGCAACCAAGTACAGGATGTGGATGTGCGCATTATTGCAGCCACTAAAGCCGATTTGAAGGCACTCAGTGATGAGGGGAGTTTTCGTGCGGATCTGTATTACCGGCTGAATGTGGTCAAAGTGGATATTCCGCCATTGCGAGAGCGCAAAGAGGATATCCCAATGTTGTTTCACCACTTTGTGCTGATCGCCGCAGCCCGGTATGACCGAGAGAGCATTCCGTTAGATGCGAGTCAGGCTGCGCACTTGATGCACCATAGCTGGCCGGGAAATGTTCGTGAGTTGCGTAATTTGGCAGAGCGTTATGTGTTGCTGGGACCGTCGGCTTTGGATGACAGTGAGCCGGTGGCAAAGGCGGATGTAAGTGGGCGGCGGACTCTTGCAGAAATGATGGATAGCTTTGAGCATTCGGTGCTGACCAGCGCCCTCAATGCGTGCCATGGCAGCATCAAAGACACTATGGTGCAACTGGGCGTTGCTCGAAAAACGCTGTACGACAAAATGAAAAAGCACGGTTTGGACAAGGCTCAGTTCAAGGACTGAGCCTTGTCCTTTCTCATAGCTCCGGTTTTGGTTTACAGAGCGTCGGTAGCGTACTGGCCTACTTCAGTGTGGTGTAACACTTTACTGAAGGGAGCGGCAGTGCTTCCCGGGCTTCAAATAACGGGTGTTGCTCTGCCACTTTACGAACCAGCAGGCTCTGGTAGTAGCCGCTTTAGCTGTCATCCAAATGTTTGCCTAGCATGGCGTGGTACAGCTCCCGGTCGCCGATGGCACCGGTGATCTGCCCGTTCTCTACCACCAGCAGGCTGTGGCCGGTGAAGTACCGGATTTCCACCGCATCTCGCAATGGGGTGTCTGGTGCGATGAGAGTGGGTTGTTTGGCCAGACTTTCGATAGCTTGGCCTTCTTCCCAAGGCTGGGTTTGAAAGGTTTGGCCTCCGCTGGTGACCACTGCTTTTTCTGCGATATCGGGAGTATGCAGCCAGGTGTCATAGCGCTTGTTCAGGCAGCGATTGCCGCTGGCGTCTTCCTGAATCTGACCTATCGGTAGGGCCAGTGAGCGTGCGGCAAGAACGTTGAGAGGGTTGGTACTGGCGACAAAACTCTTAACGTAATCGTTCTCCGGCTGCAGCACGATGGATTCCGGTTTTCCGTGTTGAACGATCAGGCCGTCCTTCATAATCGCAATGTGAGAGCCGAGTTTCAGCGCTTCATCCAGATCATGGCTTACGAAAACGATGGTTTTTTGCAGTTCGTCCTGCAGGGTGAGCAGTTCGTCTTGCAGCTGGTTTCGAATCAGCGGGTCGAGGGCAGAGAAGGGCTCGTCCATCAACAGAATTTCTGATTCTGTTGCCAAGGCCCGAGCTAGGCCCACGCGCTGGCGCATGCCACCGGAGAGTTCGCCGGGTTTTGATTTGGACCAGCCTTCAAGGCCAACCAACTCCAGTTGCCGTGCTACTTTTTCACGACGCTCGGACTTGCTCAGGCCTTGTAGCTCCAAGCCGAAGGCGACGTTGTCTTCTACGGTTAGCCAGGGCATCAACGCGAAGTTCTGGAATACCATGGAGATGCGGCGTGTACGAATGTCTCGCTGTACTTTCTCGCTGGCTTGGGTGAAGTCCACCATTTCGCCATCGTGCTGAATGCGAATAGCGCCACTGGTGACTTCGTTCAAACCGTTAACACAGCGCAGCAGGCTAGATTTGCCCGAGCCGGATAACCCCATCAAAACGCAGATCTCGCCTTTTTTTACGCTCAAGCTGGCATTTTGAACACCCACTATTAGGTCGGTCTGTTCCCGGATTTCTGACCGTTCCAGACCCTGTTCAATGAGCGGCAGTGCCCGTTTAGGTTGTTTGCCAAAGACGACGTTTACATTTTCAATCTCAATCATGATGACGTCTCCTTAGCATCACTTTGGCGGAAGAATCTATCCATCCAGATGGCCAGCAACACAATTGCCAGTCCTGCCTCAAAGCCTTTCCCTATATCAACAGTATTCAATGCGCGAACCACCGGTACGCCCAAGCCATCGGCGCCTACCAAAGCGGCAATAACCACCATCGAGAGCGATAACATGATGCATTGGGTAATACCGGCTCCAATTGAACTCATGGCGGCAGGCAGCTCGATTCTGAAAAGCAGTTGCCGGTTGGTGCATCCAAAGGCTTTGCCTGCTTCCACCAGTTCTTTCGGCACCTGAGAGATTCCAAGGTAGGTAAGCCGTACCGGCGCCGCGATGGCGAAAATTACGGTGGAGATTACGCCGGGAACCACGCCTAAGCCGAATAGTGTTAGGGTTGGGATGAGGTAAACAAAGGGAGGAATGGTTTGCATTAAATCGAGCACTGGTTGCAAAAACTTGTACAGCCAAGTGCTATGGGCGGCATAGATGCCCAATGGGATGCCAATCAATACACACAGCATGGTGGCGTATAACACCAGCGACAGTGTTGCCATGGTGTCTTCCCAGTAGCCAATATTCCAAATCAGCAGAAAGCTGAAAGCGGTAAACGCAGTCAATCCCCAACGGCGATGGCGAAGGTGAGCCGCTGCGGTTAGAAGCAATATCAGGACGCCGGGCGGTACCCATAAAAAGGCATCGGTCAGGCCGTGGATCATGTTTCTAAGGGTTTCTGAAATGGCGTCAAAAAAGCCGCTGAAGTTGACGACTAAAAAATCAACAACGTCTTCCATGAAGTCGCCGAAAGGCAGTTGGTGCTCAGTTATCCAGCTCATGGCGTTCAGTCTTGTTGGGTGCAGGCTTTGGCCAGCACCGAAAATGGGAGGTGTTCGTTAGGGTTACCAGGCGCACTGAGCCGGTTGGCCCAGAGCGTCTGCACAGCACCGTTCTTATTACTTCAGGGAGGTTTTGACTGCGGGCAGTGCCGCATCGCCATTTAAAGTAGTGACACCCTCAAGCCAAGCATCCAGGACCGATGGGTTGTTGGCCAGCCAGGTGTGGGCCGCGTCGCTGGGCTCTTCGCCATCGTTCAATATGGCGCCCATCACTTCGTTTTCCATGGCTAGAGTGAACGTCATATTGGTCAGTAACTTACCAACGTTCGGGCACTCGTTTAGGTAGTTTTCACGTACGTTGGTGTGTACCGTTGCGCCACCGTAATTGGGGCCAAAGAAATCATCACCACCGTCCAGATAGGCCAAGTCGTGATTGGCGTTCATCGGGTGTGGTTCCCAGGCAAGGAAGACTACCCAATCATTCCGGCGGGTTGCGCGGCCAACTTGAGACAGCATGCCGGCTTCACTAGACTCCACCACACGAAACTCGCCTAGGCCGAACGCGTTCTGATCAACCATGTCGTGAATCAGGCGGTTACCGTCGTTGCCGGGCTCAATGCCATAAATGCGGCCATCGAACTTGTCGGAGTGCTTGGCAATGTCTGCAAAGCTGGTTACACCGGCGTCGTAAACGTATTGCGGTACCGCCAAGGTATATTTGGCGCCTTCCAAGTTGGTAATTACGGTTTCAACATCGCCGCTTTCCAGATAAGGGCGAATATCGCCTTCCATGGTTGGCATCCAGTTCCCCAAGAACACGTCAATGTCTTTGTTCTTGAGTGAACGATAGGTTACGGGTACCGACAGCACTTTTGCTTCCGGCTCGTAGCCCATGCCTGCCAACACTTCTGAGGCCAACGCCGTGGTGGCTGTTATGTCGGTCCAGCCAACGTCGGCAAAGCGTACGGTTTTGCATTCGGCGTTTGGGGCAGCTACGGCGGCGCCACTGATCGCAAGGCCAGCACAGGCCAGAATTAGCTTTCTCATTAGTTGTTCTCCTTTCTCGGTTATCGGACACAGCATTAGCGTTGTGCGTTCTTCCAGTCAGGGTGTTCCCACACAGGGGCAGATGAGGGCGGTAGCGGCTCCAGACCACGGATATGGTCCGCGCACTTTTCCGCTAGCATAATGGTGGGTGCGTTTAGATTGCCGCTCACCATGCTCGGCATGATGGAGGCATCCACCACGCGTAAATTTTGTACCCCGTAAACCCGGGCCTGCTCGTCTACTACTGCCATGGGGTCGTCGGCTGCACCCATTTTGCAGGTGCAGGATGGGTGATAGGCGCTGTCTGCGTAATTACGAACGAATGCATCAATATCTTCATCCGTGGTGGCGTTTGTGCCTGGTCGCAGCTCTTCGCCCCGGAAGGGGTCAAACGCGGATTGAGCGAAGATTTCCCGGGTCAATTTGATGCTTTCCCGCATTTCCCAGCGATCTTGCTCGGTGCTGAGTAGGTTGGGTTGAATGATCGGGTGGTCGCCCGGCTTGGCAGATTTTAGCTTCAGATAGCCGCGGCTGGTGGGTCGCATGGGGCCAACGTGTACTTGATAGCCATGGCACTCTGCGTCTTTACGGCCGTGGTCAATTACCTGAGAAGGCAGGAAGTGAAACTGGATGTCCGGATGCTGCACTCCCGCTTTGGAGCGGATAAACCCTCCCGCTTCCAAGTGCGCTGTGCGGCAGGCGCCCCAGTCGTTATTCAAAAACCATTTCATGCCCGCTAGGGTTTTGCCGGGCTGGGTGGTGTATTTGTACAAGGTGACCGGCTGAGTCGATTTGTGCTGAACGTATATTTCCAGATGATCCTGAAGGTTTTTACCAACGCCGGGTCTGTCGGCCACTACAGGAATGTTATGTTCTTCCAGCTCGGCCGCTGCACCTATACCAGAAAGCATCAACAGCTGTGGCGAATTGATGGCGCCGCCACTCACAATGACTTCTTTACGAGCTGCCACACGGATGGTTTTGCCTTTTTGAACGTATTCAACGCCCACGGCTTTGGTGCCATCAAATAGAACACGCGTGGTCATAGCGCCGGTTTCTGTGGTTAGGTTGGGGCGCTTTAATACTGGCCGTAAGTAGGCTTGGGCAGCGCTCCAGCGCTTACCTTTGCGGATGGTCATGTCCATCTCGCCAACGCCTTCTTGCTGGTAGCCGTTCATGTCCTTGGTGTAGGGGTAACCCGCTTGCTGGCTGGCTTCCAGAAAGGCACCAAACAAGGGGTTGGGCTCGTCTCCGGTATGTACATTGAGCGGGCCGTCTCCGCCGCGATAGTCGTCAGCCCCTTTTTCGCGACTTTCTGCTTTTCTAAAGTACGGCAGTACATCCTGATAGCGCCAACCAACTGCGCCTTCGTCGTGCCAGCGATCATAATCGTAGGCGTGGCCGCGTATATACACCATGGCATTCAGGGTAGAACCGCCACCCCAAACCTTGCCGCGCGGCCAGTAGAGTTTCCGGTTATTCATGTGTTCTTGTGGCTCGGTGTGGTAATACCAGTTGTACTTGTCGTCCATCAGGTTGAACATCAGGGCCGCTGGCATGTGGATCTTCCAGGTGTCATCCCGGCGTCCGGCTTCCAGTACCAGCACGTGGTTTTGTTCGTTCTCACTCAAGCGGTTAGCTAATACACAACCTGCAGAGCCGGTACCCACAATCACATAGTCAAATTCATGATCAAACTGCAAAGCTGTCTCCTTCATACGGACGCGGACTAACAATCCGCAGCGGCGATGGTTTGAATGGTGTTATCAGAACGGCGCCTCAAGCGGAGCCATACCTACGTATACCGACTTGGTTTGGGTGTAGTGGGCGAGTGTTTCGCGGCCATTTTCACGGCCAAGGCCCGATAGCTTGTAGCCACCCACGGGCATTTCAGCGGGTGAAGCGCCGAAGCTGTTGATCCAGCAAATACCGGCTTCAAGTTGGTGAATCACGCGATGAGCACGGGTGATATCTGCGGTGAAGATACCGGCGGCTAGTCCATATTGGGTGTTATTGGCGCGCTGGATAACTTCCTCTTCGGTATCAAAGGGCAGCACCGCCATTACGGGGCCAAAGATTTCTTCCCGCACAATGGTCATGTCGTCTGTGCAATCTGCGAATACGGTAGGCGCCACAAAGTAGCCGTTCTCAAAGCCTGTGGGCTGCAATCTTGAGCCTCCGGCTAGCAGGCGTGCGCCCTCGACTTTGCCGCTATCGATATACTTCATAACCAAGTCTTGATGGCCCGCACTGATGAGAGCACCAAAGTTGGTATCCGGATTCTCCGGGTCACCGGCGATGATGTTGTTTTCGGTACGCTTGACCAGTTGGTCGAGAAAGGCGTCGTAAATGTTGCGCTGCACAAACACCCGAGTGCCATTGGTGCAGATTTCGCCTTGGGTGTAGAAGTTGCCCAGCATAGCGGCGGACACTGCTTGTTCAAGATTGGTATCGTCAAAAACAATCAGTGGTGACTTGCCGCCAAGCTCCATGGTGACGGACTTGAGTGTACGCGAGGCATCAGCCATCACCGTGCGACCGGTTTTTGCTTCCCCAGTAAACGATACTTTGGCGATGGCAGGGTCTGAGGTGAGCATTTGGCCTACCCGGTAGTCGCCTTGTACCACGTTAAACACGCCAGCGGGCACACCAGCGGCCATGTAGATTTCAGCCAGTTTGATGGCGCCCAGCGGGGTTTCTTCAGAGGGCTTGAATATCATGCTGTTGCCACAAGCCAGAGCCGGTGCTGATTTCCAGCAGGCAATTTGCAACGGATAATTCCAAGCACCAATACCGGCACAGAGCCCCAGAGGCTCCCGGCGGGTGTAGAAAAAATCCGGCCCGACCTGTTGGCTTTCGCCCATAATGCTTGAAGCTTGGCCCGCGAAGTACTCAACCGAATCTGCACCGGTTACCACATCCACGACGCTGGCTTCCTGCCAGGGTTTACCGGTGTCCCGTACTTCAATTTCGGCGAGAGCATCGTTTTGCTCGCGTAGCATGGCAGCGGCCCGGTTCAAGATACGACCTCGATCAAGGCCTGTCATGGTAGACCAAGCTTTGAAACCTTCTTGGGCGCTGGCAACCGCAGCCTGCATAACGGACTCATCCGCCTGCTCCACTTGATAGATCACCTTGCCTGTTGCTGGATTTACAACGTCGAACCGTTCGCCGCTCTGGTTTGCCATGGGTTGGCCGTTGATAAACGATTGATAGATTGGCAGCGTCATTAGCAGGCTCCGTTGTTCGCTTGAATAGCGTGGTCGATATAGCTTTTGCACAAAGTAATGGCTTGATCCGGCTCAATGCGGCCTTCACTCATGGCTGCTCGTAGCCAGAAGCCATCAATCAGTGCTGCAATGGTTTGCGCTGTTGAGCGTGCTTGTTCGGTAGGCATTAATTGGCGAAGGTAGAACACTAAATTTGAAAGCAAGCGGCGTTCGTTCACTCGCTGCAGGCGCATTAGGTCTGGGCTATGCATGGCTTGGGTCCAGAATGCCAGCCAGGTTTTGGCCGACTGGGCGTTGGTCTGAACGCCGGAGAAATTCGCGTCCACAATCGCGAGCAAGCGTTCGCGAGGCGCGTTGGGTCGCCCTGCCATGTATATGGCTACGTCTTTCTGCAGACAAGACAGCAAATACCTCATGGTGGCTTCGAGTAGGCCCTGCTTACCGCCGAAGTAATGGCTGACAATGCCAACTGAAAGCTCCGAGGCACCTGCAATCTTGCCAATTGTGGCTCCCTGAAAACCGTGCTCTTCAATCACCTTCAGCGTTGCGTCGATTAGTTGTTGCCGTCGAATGGCTTCCACCCCGAGTCGTGCCATGTCATCCTCAAATTGCGCGCATATTGAATGAGTGTTCAGTATATTGAATAGGTGTTCAATGAACGAAGGTTAATGGTTTGAAGGCTAAATATCAAACACGCAAAAAATCCCGAGGATTAGGGCTTTTTGGTCCAAAGCTATTGAAAGGGCTTGAAGAGCGGCGGCTCGGAGAGGGGGAAATCTTTAGAATACGAAAGAGTTAGCGTTGGTCAGACGCGCGGCACCGCCTCGGGTTGAGGCGGTAAACCGGCGTTTATTATTACAGGTTGGCTTCCGCGAACTCTGCCAACAGGGAGCGAGGGACACCTTGCAGGTGAATGTGTCCACCATGGCTGAAGGTCTTGAAGCGTTCGGTCATGTAGGTAAGACCAGAACTTAATGCACTCAGATACGGTGTGTCGATCTGTGCCAAGTTGCCTAGACAGATTACCTTGGAGCCGTTACCTGCGCGGGTGATGATCGTTTTGATCTGGTGCGGAGTCAGGTTCTGGGACTCATCAATAATGATTAGGCTGTGTTGGAAGCTGCGACCACGAATGTAGTTCATGGATTTGAAGTGCAAAGGCACCTTGCTGAGAATGTAGTCCACGCTAGCGGTCATATTCTCATCGTCTTCGTGCAGGGCTTCCAGGTTGTCCACGATGGCACCTAGCCAGGGCTCCATTTTTTCCGCCTCGGTGCCGGGCAAAAAGCCGATGTCTTCATCCAGACCCTGAGTTGAGCGCGTGGCAATAATCCGCTTGTAGAGCTTGCTGGCGACGGTCATTTCAATGCAGGCCGCCAGCGCCAGAATGGTTTTACCGGAACCGGCGGAACCCGTAAGGTTTACCAGATGGATATCCGGATCCAGCAGCAGGTTCAGTGCCATAGCTTGATAGATATCTCGAGGTACTAGGCCCCAGACTTCTTCGTTCATCAGGTCATGCTGATGCAGATCCCGGATGACCACTTGGGTATCTGTAATCTCAACGGCTCTGCCGATAAAGCCCTGCTCATCAAGTACAAACTCGTTAATGTTGAGTTTTGCCAGTTCGCCCTCGCGCTTGAGAATGTGCTCGGTTATCCCCTCCCGTTGCACGGTTTCCACTTTGGCGATGGTGTCCCAAAACGAATTGGGGAACTCAATGTAGCCTTTCGGCAGTAGGTCAATGTCATCGACCAACTGGTCATTCTGATAGTCCTGGGCTTCCACACCGAAGCCTCGGGCTTTCAGGCGCATGTTGATGTCTTTGCTGACCAGTATGATGTCCCGGGACTTGTGCCGCTCCTGCAGTGCTGCAAGTGTGTTGATAATCTTGTTGTCGTTCAGGTGCTCCGGCAGCGAGTGGTTGCCAGTGTGTTCGGTGCTCATCAAAATGGACAAGGTGCCTAAGGGCTCTGCCATTGTCGCGCGCACGATCGGAACGCCTTTTTCGATATCTTTGGGGCTGGCATCGCCAAGAAGTCTGTCGATGGTGCGGATGGCCTGACGACAGTCCGCCGCCACGCTCTGCTTTCCGCTTTTCAGGCCGTCGAGCTCTTCCAGAACGGTCATCGGAATGATGACATCGTGTTCTTCAAAATTGAGGAGGGCGTTCGGGTCGTGGATCAGGACGTTGGTATCGAGGACATACATGGTTCTTCGAGCTTGCGGTGCACTTTCCGGTGTTCTGGGCATAAGGGGCACTACCTCTGTGGTGGTTCAGTCGTTACGGGCGCAGCGTTTTGTAAGCTCCTCATCCGAGACGATTTTTAGCATATCGTAGGTGGTGATAATACCGGTTATCTTTGAATCCCGTGTGACAAAAATGCGGTGCAGGTGTTCATTCATCATAATGTTGGCAATGTCGCGCACCGGTGTCGTCTCGTCAACCGATAATACGATGGGCGTCATAATATCGCGCACTTCTACCGGCACTTTCCCCATCTCCTCAAAAAGCACCATGCGTAGGCGTCGTGCTTCCTTATGCTCTTCTGCCGTAAGTTCTTTGTCGGCATCCGAATGGGTGGCGTTCCAGCGAAATTCCGTGATGTCCTTGAGGGTGGCAATGCCAACAATTTCGCCGGATTCATCCGTAACAGGGCTGCCGGTGATTTCGTTGTCGGTAAGAAACCGGGCCAGACGATCCATTGTCCAGGATTGGGGCACCGCCTTGATACTGGGTGTCATTATCTCGTACGCGAGCACGGTCATTAGGTGATGTCTGCCTTGTAAAGTCCTTTAACCAGAGCTTAGCCTTTCATACTCTGCCCGTCACCCCTCAGTTGCTGCCGGTTTGCCTTACATCACCCAGATTGCCGCTTTCGCCATAGATCAGCTCAAACCCCTGATAGCGTTCGTGACTTGATAGCCGCTCCAGCTCTTCCATGGATTGCACCGGTATATCAACCAGAAGAGAGTTGACCAGCCAGCCGGGCAGAGCGCCCGTGGGGTCTGTGTGTTGCAGCCAGATCATCCGGGTTTTATTGCCCTCTGGAATAAAGCGGTAAAGCGTTTCGGAATGTTCAACTCTTACGCGGTTACTGTTTTCTACTCGCATGTTTGGAGTCGCGCTCATTTCCATAATGATCTCGCCAGACGCTTCGTTTCCTTGTGTGCGGATGTGCAGAACATAGTCGCGATCCGTTACCGGCCAAGGCATGTCGTTAACCGAGTAGGCATAGCGGTCGTGAAAGGTGCCTTTGCCGATACCGTATGATTCTGTGCAGTTGAGCACCCACTCAATGCACGAAGCTGGATTCACCATAACGGCCATTATGTTTTCAATGGGGGCGTCGAGAAGAGCCACGGCCTTGAATGCTTGAAAACTGGAGTTGCCTTGATCCATGGTATAGATTTGGATATCGCCAGCTTCTTTGCGCAAGGTCCAAGCCTCGCTGTCTTCTTCTGGTAAAGCTGCTTGTGCGGTGGTGGTCGCCATGGCTGAAACCAATAGGGCGCAAAGTACACCGCTGACAACTGAAGCCCAGCCTTTAAAGCTATGGGCATGGGTGTTTCTCATAAGCTACACTTCCTGAAATATTGTGGGCGGAGTCTAACATGCGGAGTGGGGTGCTTTAGCCGCCGAAACAGGGGATTGTGAACCAGGTAACCACCCGATGTAGCAATTCGTTAAATTGGCCCGATCTGACGAAGAACATGACGATAAAAAAACTGATTGATGCGAAGGGGCAATTCTCGCCCGGAGTGCTGAGTCAAGTTGTAGATGAAATAAACTACATGGACTACGACTTGCGTACGGTGATGGATCGACCGCGCTCGAAACTGGCCCGGCGCTGGCGGTTTAACCAGTTCCAATTTGTAAGTGCCACTGGGCCAGACTGGGTTTTTGGCATGGCGCTGGTGGACCTGAAAATGGTGGGGAACGGGTTTTTCTACCTCTATGATTTCGCATCCGGGCAAATGCTTGAGCAGAGTTTTATGAGCCCATTTGCATTGGGGACCCGCATAGAGCCGCACCCTGAACATGGCTCGGCGTCGTTCAGCAAAGGTGGCGTTTCAATGCGCATTCTGCCTTTCGTTGGAGGTAGATCCATATCGGTGTCCGCGCCTAAGGGTATCCGCGTAGAGTTAACGCTGAAAGAGGATAACGATCCTTTACGATTAGTTTGCCCAGCGGGTTATAACGGCTGGGTGTTCACTCGTAAGTCGGCAGGTGTGCCGGTTGAAGGTGAAATTCGCTGGAACCATCGTATTTGGCGATGCGACGAAACGGTCCGTGGCGCCATTGATTGGAGTTGCGGCTTTATGCGCCGGGAAACGGCTTGGAATTGGGCCAGCTTGGCTGGGCAGTTGCAAGACGGACGGTCGCTGGGCCTCAATCTGGCTGCGGGCGTGAATGAAACCGGTATGACAGAAAACGCCCTTTGGCTAGAAGGTAAATGCCTTAAGCTCGGTACAGCCCAGTTTCGCTTCGATCGTTATCAGGCGGGAGGCGACTGGCATGTAACAACGGATGATAATCGCGTTGATCTGCACTTTGAGCCAGCCTCAGCGCGTAAAGAAAAGCTTAATGCCGGGATATTGGCATCCAATTTTCGGCAGTACGTGGGAACGTTTAACGGAACCATTACCGATGAGAGTGGCAATAAGGTTGCCGTTCAGAGCATGAAGGGGCTGGTCGAGGACCATTTCGCACGATGGTAATACCTAGCGCCTGCACCCAAGAAGCGGGCAGGCGCTTAACTGGCCTAATTCAGCTCAGCGTTCGGGCAGAGTTACGTTCAATTCGAGCACAGAACAACTGCCATTTCGGTCCACTTCCACCTGAACCATATCATCACTGATTTGCACATATTTGCGAATAACCGCCAATATTTCTTGCTGCATTTGCGGCAAATAGTCGGGCTGATCGCGCTGTCCGCGCTCGTGGGCCACAATAATTTGCAAACGCTCTTTTGCCACATTGGCGGAGCTTGATTTCTTGCCTCTGAAATAGTCGAGGAAACTCATCCGTTAGCCCCCCTTGAACATCCGTGAAAAGAAACCTTTTTTCTGGTTGGTCATGAATCGGTGTTCACGTTCCTCACCCAGAAGGCGCGCTACTGCGTCATCATAAGCCTGACCAGCATCGCTCTCGGTTTCTAGAATAACCGGCATCCCCTGGTTCGAGGAGTTCAGAACAACCTGACTTTCTGGAATAACGCCCAGTAATGGAATGGCGAGTATTTCCTCAACATCCGCTACAGACAGCATCTCGCCTCGCTCAACCCGATCCGGATTGTAGCGCGTTAGCAGCAAATGCTCCTTAACCGGCTCCTGACCCATCTCGGCGCGCCGAGATTTGCTTTGCAAGATGCCAAGGATGCGGTCGGAGTCTCGAACTGATGAGACCTCGGGATTGGTTACTACAATGGCTTCGTCTGCATAATACAGAGCCATCAGAGCCCCATGCTCGATTCCGGCGGGTGAGTCGCACACAATGTAGTCGAAGGTTTCGGAGAGCTCGTTGATAACTTTTTCAACGCCCTCTTTAGTAAGGGCCTCTTTTTCCCGGGTCTGGGAAGTCGGGAGGATGTAGAGAGTGTCAACCCGTTTATCACGGATTAAGGCCTGATTTAACGATGCCTCGCCTTGTATGACGTTTACGAAGTCATACACGACACGGCGCTCACAGTTCATGATTAGGTCTAGGTTGCGCAGGCCCACGTCGAAATCAACCACGACGGTTTTGTGGCCGCGCTTGGCAAGGCCTGTACTGATAGAGGCGCTGGTGGTGGTTTTACCAACACCGCCTTTTCCTGAGGTAACGACAATAATTCTAGCCAAGGTTTAATTCCTGTGTCTCGATGGATTCGTCGTGTCTGCCGGCTTTTGGCCCGGTCACATTATTTTGTTCGATTCCAGTATCAGGCCTTGTCCAGTGGTGCCACCACTAACAGGTCATCCCTGAGCTGAATCTGCACAGCGCTTTTCCAGCCGCTATTCTGAAGATCTTCGGAGATTTTATAGTGTCCGGCGATGGACACAAGCTCTGCCTCAAGGGATTGACAGAAAATTCGTGCAGATTCGGCGCCATGAATGCCCGCCAAGGCTCGGCCGCGCAGCGGTCCGTAAACATGGATGTTGCCGGCAGCGAGCACTTCCGCGCCCGCCTGAACCGGCGCCAGAATAACCAGATCACCCTCTGGCGCATGAATTTGCTGGCCTGAGCGCACGGGGTGGCTGATGACCTTGGTTACGGGTGCTTCCTTAACGGCTTGAGGTTCCGGCGCTGCAGGAGCCGGTACTGTTTCCGCTTCTGCTTCATGACCTCGGTCCCGTTGACCGTTCCCGGGCATGAGTGCAAGGGAAGCACCACGAGCAAGGCGGCGTTGGTCATCATTGCCGCCACGAACACCTATAACGTGGATATTGTTGCGCCGACAGGCTCCGATGATCTTGAAGAAGTCCAGCTCACTGTCGAGGCCTTCGTACTTTTCCAGACTTATAATCAGGGGGATATCACGAAAAAATCCGGGAGCCTGACTGATTTTATTTCTCAACGTGTCTTCAAACTCGTCGTTGTCAAAGTAATAGAGCTCCAGAGCGGTCATGGAAACACTGGCGCTTTTTAGTTGGAATACCTGCTGTGCCCTTGTGGTAGCGGTGTCACTCATGAGTGGGTCTCTTCCTTGATGGTTGGCTCTGATGGGCTGCGTGGGCGTAGTGGTGAATTTTCAAAGCGTATACCTGACCAACCAGAGCCCATGAACTGACGAATATTGCTATGACTGTCGCCGGCAGGGTCGTGTAGTACCTGCTGGTAGTGTTGCGCGAAAAGTTTCAGAGTGTCTGCCTCGTTGAGAGAGCCATGAAGGCCGAGTGCAAATACTTTGCATGAACCGGCGTTTTCTCCTTCGGCATTTATTAAAGGGCCATTCTGAAAGCTTGTGGGCGTGTAGTCGAAGTAGCGCTGGATTAGGGTCAAAGTGTCATCAAAGTCTGCATGGCCGCCATCTATCGAAGCCAAATGGATGCGTAACGCTTCGTTTAACTTCATTACTTGTGATCCTGTTTCGGACCCGTTTGGTGCTGGGCTTTCCACTGTTCGTATGGCATGCCGTAAATCTCTTCCCGGGCAGCCGGGTCGGACATCTCGAAGCCGCGTTCACTGGCCTCTGCGCGATACCATTTAGAAAGGCAGTTGCGGCAAAATCCGGCCAAATTCATCAGATCAATATTCTGAACGCTAGGGTTGTCTCCTAGGTGCTTAACCAGGCGGCGAAAAGCTGCTGCTTCAATTTCAGTGCGCTCAGAGTCTGGAATAGGGTTCGACATGGGGCCTCGTTATGCTATCCGATGGTTGTTTTGGAGATTCCTGACATTCTCAGCATCTTACTTTAAGATACAAGACTGTATGAATGTACAGAAACCCGACGTGAGCCCAGTGATTATGCCTCAACGCAAGATCATCCATGTGGATTGCGACTGCTTTTATGCGGCAGTTGAGATGCGTGATGATCCAACATTGCGCGACGTCCCGCTGGCGGTAGGGGGTGAGGGTGGTCGAGGAGTGGTGACAACTTGTAACTATAAAGCCCGGGCTTTCGGTGTGCGCTCGGCCATGCCCGGCGGAGAGGCCCGTCGGCTCTGCCCCGGCCTAGTTATTGTTCCACCAGATATGGCCCGTTATCGCGCGGCATCACAGAAGGTCATGAGCATACTGCGGGAACTCACTGATCTGGTTGAGCCGCTGTCGCTGGATGAAGCGTTTCTGGATGTGTCCGATGTAACTGACCACAAAGGCAGTGCCACGCTGATGGCTCGCTATTTGCGAGATCGGGTAGAAAAAGAAGTCGGGATAACCATTTCCGCCGGGGTTGCCCCCAATAAATTTCTTGCCAAGATTGCCAGCGATTGGCAAAAACCCAATGGGCTGTTTGTGGTGAAGCCTGATGAGGTGGAGGATTTTGTTCGCGAGCTCAACGTTGAAAAATTGTTTGGGGTGGGGCAAGTAACAGCCGCGAAATTGCACGCGCTTGGCGTTAAAACCTGTGGAGATTTGCAGGCGTTGGGCGTGGATGTATTGATCGAGCGCTTTGGCAAACAAGGCTATCGGCTTTATGAAATGGCCCACGGCCGGGACGAACGGTCGGTGGTGGTTTCGCGAATTGCCAAATCTGTGAGCGTAGAGCGCACCTTCTCTCAGGACTTACCAGATTTGGCTGCTTGTGAAACCGTACTGGCGTCGCTGGCAGCCGATCTGAATTTACGGCTCGCCCGAAAGGCCAAAGATAAACCCATTCATAAACTGTTTATAAAAATACGTTACAGCGACTTTTCAACACACACTCTGGAGCGAGTGCGGGACAATATAAAGGAGCCTGAGTTTGACGATTTTTTACCGCTTCTCAATGAGCTGGTCACCAATCGCGAGCGTCCGGTTCGCTTGTTAGGCTTGGGCGTGCGATTTAGGAATGATGATGCCCCCGTTACCCAGTTAAGGCTCTTCGATTAAGCTCATCCTGAAAAGAAGCTTAGAGATGTGCTGAAAAAGTAAGTGGCTGAAAGGTACCCCATTAGACCACCAATAAAGGCGCCAGCTACAACGTCTGACGGGTAGTGCAAGCCCAGTACAACACGCGATGCAGCTACGCTCAAAGTAAACGGAGCCGTTGCCAGCGCCAGCTTTGGCATTGTCGTGAATAGGATGGTTTGAAAGCAGGCAGCGTGGAGTGTGTGGCCTGAAGGAAAGCTGTAGCGGTCTAACGGTGGCGTTCCGCAGTTAATTGAGGGGAAGGAGATAAAAGGCCTTTCGCGGATTAGCCAGCGTTTAAGCAGTTTGTAGGTTAGGGTGCAGGTCAGCCCGGTTAGGGTCATTAGTAATGCTAGGCCCGCGCCAATCTCATGCTCTAGGAAAGCGATAGCCAAAATCAGAGCGTACCAGAACCAGCCGTCTCCCAACCGGCTTACCAATTGGAAGTAACGCATGATCGGTCGGAACTTAACGACTTGGTTGATGGATTGGCAGAATGCGTACTCACGCCGATCTGCCAGTTCAAAGAATCGAAATGCTTTGCTTGTTTCGGGCATGGAGTTGGGCCTTTGGGTTTTGGTTCAACACAAGTTTTTCGAATTGTTTGATCCGCGACTCCCAGTTCAGCTTGAGAGCTTCAATCCGCGCTTGAATGCGAATACGTTTGAGCAGGCTTGGCTGATTTGCCAATCGAAGGGCTCCGCTGATAAACAGCTCATCCTGATCTAGAGGGGCCGTGATACCGTTTTCTTCATGGCGGATGTGTTCATGGGCGGCCGCATCGTTGTACGCCACAACGGCGAGGCCACTGGCCATTGCCTCAAGTACAACATTCCCGAAGGTGTCCGTTTTACTTGGGAACAAAAACAAATCGCCCGATGCATAGTGGCGAGCCAACTCGTTGCCAGACTGGGCACCGCAAAAAATATAGTCTGGGTGCCTCTCAGACAATTGTTTGCGCATGGGGCCGTTGCCCACGAGCACGAACTTAGTTCGCGGATATAGCTTGCGTATCCGCTCATAGCACGCGACGGCTGCTCGAATGTTTTTCTCGGCTGCTAGTCGTCCGACATAGAGTACTGCTCGGTCATTTCCCTCAAGCCCCCAATTCGCGCGCAGAGATTCATCCCTCTTATCTGGCGTGAAGCGTTGGCAGTCCACCCCTCGACTCCAAAGTCCAGTTGTCGCGATGCCCATGACTGAGGTCGCGTGCTGCATTTTGGTTGTTGGAACAAGTGTGATATCCGTGCGGTTGTGGAACCAACGGCCATAAGCGCACAGTAGTTTTTCCAAGGCTCCGAAGCCGTAATATCGGCTGTACTGGTGAAAGTTTGTATGGAAACCGGAGCCAACAGGCAGCCCCATTTTTCGCGCTGCTGAAACAGCTGCTATGCCTAAAGGCCCTTGGGTGGCTACGTAGACTGCATCGGGGCGGTTCGCGTGCCAAAGTCGTTGAAGCTGGCTGCTGCTTGCGATGCCAACACGTAAGTCGGCATACCCGGGGAGGGGCAGGCTGGCCACAATATGCTCATTCGCAAACAGCGCATTGTCAGAGCTCGGTGTCAGGCCCTTTCTCTCATGACGCTGTCTGGGCCGTACAATGGTTACTTTGTGTCCGTGCTGTACGAGTCCAAGGCACAGGTATCTTAGTGTGTTGGCAACGCCGTTGATTTCTGGCGGAAACGTCTCCGAAACGATGGTAATGTGTTGTTTTCGCGGGTAGACCAGTCTAGTTTTTGTCACGACGTTCCCCATGGCTTTTTATTAACATATTTCTACTATGGGAGCGGCCGGTGACAGGCGCGAGACACTCTTATGACATTCTCTTTACGCATTCAAAAACCCGAAGCGGAGGCGCTATGCAAACCCGAAAACTAGGTCGCTCAGACATCGATGTGAGCCTGATATGCCTTGGCACCATGACCTGGGGCGAGCAGAATACTGAGCAGGAAGCTTTTGAACAGTTGGATTACGCCACGTCTGTGGGTGTGAACTTTATAGACACGGCAGAAATGTACCCCGTACCACCAAGGGCTGAAACTCAGGGTCTGACTGAGACATTTTTGGGCAACTGGCTGGTACAGCGTGGTCGCCGTGACGATTTGGTGATTGCATCTAAGGTCACCGGGCCGGGAGATGGGTTCGGCTATTTGCGGAGTGGTCCGCGCCTCACCCGTGATCACATCATCGAAGCCTGTGACGCCAGCCTAAAGCGCTTGAAAACTGACTACATTGATTTGTACCAAGTGCACTGGCCGGATCGTAACGCGAACTTCTTCGGTAAGCTTGGCTACCATCACGACCCGAAAGAGAAGTCCACGCCGATCGAGGAAACTCTGGAAGCGCTCAATGAACTTGTACAAGCCGGGAAGATCAGGCACATAGGGATCTCCAATGAAACACCTTGGGGCGCTATGGAGTATTTACGTTTGGCGGAAAAGAATGGTTGGCCGCGCATTGCCAGTATTCAGAACCCTTACAGCCTCTTAAATCGGTCGTTTGAAGCCGGTATGGCAGAGATAGCCCATAGAGAGCAAACGGGGTTGTTGGCTTATTCCCCGCTGGCCTTCGGTATGCTGTCGGGTAAATATATGGGCGGAAAGTGGCCAGAAAAGGCTCGCCTCACGCTGTATGAACGTTTCAGCCGCTATACCAACGAGCGCGGAGCTGACGCCACTCGCGCTTACGCGGAACTCGCTTGGCTGAAAGGGTTGTCTCCGGCCCAGATGGCGCTGGCCTACGTAAATAGCCGCAGTTTTCTGACCAGCAACATCATTGGCGCCACCAATATGGAACAGCTGCGCGAAAACCTAGACTCAAGTAATGTGAATCTCAGTCAAGATACTTTGGAAGCTATTGAGGCCATTCACCAAGAGTTCACCTATCCTTGCCCGTGATTAGGCGGAGGCTTTATTAATAAGCGCTAAGGTGTTGAGGCCAAAAGGAATTGGCCGCGTTTGGTGAAAGGTGAGTTACATTCAGAAACTCAGTCGATCATATTTTGACAAAAAAGCTGTGATCTCGTGACAAAAAACAGTGCCATTGCGCGTCGTTTCACATTATTTTGCAGCTCAAGGGTTAGACTTTAGCCTAGGGTATGAGTAAACTTCTAATCCGTTTAAAAGGTCGCTGTAAGTATCATGATTATCCGCATTTTTGTCGCATTGCTTGTTCTCAACGTCGCCGCGTTTGTTGTTCGCGCCGATGCGTCCGAGCGGGCGTTTAAGGCGACAAACGAAACCATGACCGTTGAAGATGTCTACGAGCTCCAACAGCGGGTTTCGGGCGATATTGATGAAGACGATTCAGATGCTATTGCCGTCGCCGAAATCGGATCTCGTTTGTTGAGTCTCTCTCTGGTGCGTTCAGGCAGCACCGGCAAGCATTATGCTTCCCAGCCGGCTCAGGCTGATCACGGCATAGCACTATTAAATGAGGGCGCTTGCCTCAACCTGAAGTGGAATTTCTGATTCTCTAGTCTGCAACACCCTAGCTCTTCTTTTCTTTGTATTTGCTCCCTCTTTTCGCTCTCAGTTGCTTTCTGTACGCTCTGTAAAGTCTATTTCTGGCAATACCTCGGTTTAACGCAGGATTCATGATCTGGTGCATTGTTTGAGTACATCTGTCATGTGATGATTCCTTTACAGATAGTCACATATCGAATGATCAATGAGGATCTTTGTATGGCGGTAAACAGCAGACAGCGCGTGAACAGCACAGAGCGTTGCGTGGATGAAGTCATCCGCCGGGTCGGTAAAAACATAAACTTAGGCTTGCCTCTGGGATTGGGAAAGCCGGTTCGCCTAGTGAATGCGCTTTATCAGCGGGCAAAGGACGATCCCGAAATAAAACTGCACATTTTTACTGCCCTCTCATTATTGGCACCTGTAGGAAGTTCTTCTTTAGAAAGGCGCTTTATGGGCCCCTTTGCGGAACGCCTTTATGGTGGGATTCCGGAACTGCAATATGCCCGAGATGTAAGCGATAACTGCTTGCCCCACAACGTGCAAGTGTCGGAGTTTTTCTTTAAGGCTGGTAGTTATCTCAATAATCGCAGTCAGCAGCGCCACTATGTTTCCACTAACTATACCCATGCCGCACGTGATCTTATGGATTTGGGAGTTAACGTGGTGGCGCAAATCGTAGCGCCGGGCGATCTGCATGATGCACCGGGTATGGTAAGCCTGAGCTGCAACCCCGATCTGAGTTTAGATTTGCTGCCAATGCTGAGGGAGCGGGAAGCGGCAGGGAGCCCCGTGGCTGTGGTGGGCGAAATCAATCGCCAGTTACCTTGGTTCGGACGCGATGCCGCGGTTGCCGAAGACGAATTTGATATGGTTTTTGAGCACCAAGCCTCTGAGTACCCGCTGTTTTCTGCGCCTCAGATGGCTATCAGTGCGGCAGATCATCTGATCGGCTTTTATGCCAGCACCTTGTTGAAGGACGGTGGCACCCTGCAAGTAGGCATAGGTTCTCTTGGGGCGGCCCTTGTACACAGTGCTATTCTGCGTCACAAAAACAACGAAGCTTGGCGGGCGGTTTTCGACTATTTGAACGTTGCCGAGAACTTCCCTCTGGCGGAAAAAGAAGGTGGTACCGGGCCGTTTGAAAAAGGCCTTTATGGTTGTAGCGAGATGATGGTCGACGGTTTTCTTTATCTGATGGAAGCAGGTGTTATCCGGCGTGAGGTCTATGACCATGCCGACCTGCAAATTCTCATCAACAACGGTGCGATTGGTGAGAAGATTTCCTTGGCTACCCTTGATGTTCTGCGCCGGGAGGGATTGATTGACTCACCCATGCGGTCGCGCGATGTCGCTTGGCTGCGGCGATATGGCATTCTCCGTGAAACAGTCGAGTTCAAGGGTGGTAGATTAAAGATAGGCGATCATTCGCTAAACACTGATCTCGATGATGCAGAGGCGAGAGGGGCGATAGAAACTCTGGCTCTTGGCGAGCGGCTCATTGGTGGCGTTGCCATGCACGGCGGTTTCTATGTGGGCCCGCAGAAATTCTACCAGTCCTTGCGGGAGCTTTCCGATGAGGAACGTAACCGAATTTGCATGACCAGCGTTAACTATATAAATCACCTCTACGACCACCGGCTGGGTAATCAAAGGCTCAAAGCGGCCCAACGGATACATAGCCGGTTTATCAATACGGCCATAATGTACACGCTCAGCGGCGCTGCGGTGTCTGACGGGCTTGAAGATGGCCGGGTAATCAGCGGTGTGGGCGGCCAGTATAATTTTGTCTCCATGGCCCACGAGTTGCCGGGCGCCCGTTCAATTATTGCTCTGCGCAGTTGCCGAAATACCGGGGGCAAGGCGGTGTCAAACATTGTGTTCAATTACGGCCACTGCACGATTCCCCGCCACCTGCGGGATGTGGTCATTACCGAATATGGTATTGCTGATCTACGCGGTCAGTCGGATGAGCAAGTCTACCTGCGCCTGATACGCATCGCTGATTCGCGCTTTCAGCCGGATCTGCTCGAAAAGGCGCAGAAAGCCGGTAAGGTCGACAAGAACTTCCAGTTACCAGCCAGTTGGCTGAACAATACGCCGGACGCTATCGCTAAGGCGTTTGCTGGTGCTGGCGATAAAGACTGGTTCCCCGTGTTTCCTTTTGGCCGGGATTTTACCGATCAAGAGCTGAAATTGGGTAAAGCGTTAAAAAGGCTAAAGGCGGAAACGGCGACCAGTCGTGGTAAAATATCGACTCTATTGCAAGCTGTTCAAGCCAAAGATGAGCAAGGGCGTTATGCTGAACTATTGCAGCGAATGGGGTTGCATCAACCCTCGGGTCTGCGTGAAAAGCTGGATCAACGTCTTGTGATCCATGGCTTGCAACTTACTGAAAATCCATCAGACACAGGAAGTTCAAAAGCCTGATGCAAGCTTCTCAAGAAAAACCTGACGTTTTTACGGTTCACTACGTTTTAAAAAATAAGCTCGGCGAGTTGGTTGACACATCCGAGGGCGGTGAGCCTCTGCATTTTTTGTATGGCAGCTCCGATGTCATCAAAGGTATTCAGGAGGCCGTGAAAGACCGCAACGCGGGGGATTGTTTGGAGGTTACTGTGCCTCCGTCCATGGCTTATGGTGAGCACAGGGAGGATTTGGTCCGCAAGGTGCCTCGCTCGATGTTTGAGGGGGTAGAAAACCTGCGCGTCGGTATGAAGTTTCAAACCAATACCGGCGATAATGCCCAAATTGTTCAGGTTATGGGAATCGACGGCAATCTTATTAGAATTGACGCAAATCACCCGCTTGCAGGCTTCACTCTGTATTTCGATTTGGAAATCATTGAGCGCCGCGCAGCAACTGACGATGAAATTGCTCAGGGCCGACCACTTTTCGAGTGAGTTGGCGTTTTTAGGGCGCAGCGTCTAGAGTTTAACGTTTGTAATTGGGTGTAACCGCAGTGTAGTTCCATGTATATTTCTGAATAGCATGTATAATTACGGTTACATCAGGTTGCCTGCGCCGTTGGTTACAGGCAAAAACTGAACCCGGAAAAATAAAATCAGAGATGGATCCCGTGGAACAGACAAACGAAAGTTGGCGAATTCTTATTGTCGAAGATGACGAGCGGTTGGCTGAGCTGACCCGTGAATACCTAGAAAGCAACGGCCTGACCGTTTCACTAGAAACCCATGGAAGCCCTGCTGTGGAGCGAATCCGCAACGAGCAACCAGATCTTGTCGTACTTGATTTGATGTTGCCCGGTGAAGACGGTCTTTCTATTTGTCGTCGTGTGAGGCCGTTTTATTCTGGCCCTATCATCATGCTCACTGCACGTACTGACGATCTGGATCAGGTGCTTGGCCTTGAGATGGGAGCGGATGATTACATCAGCAAGCCCGTTAAGCCCCGCGTGTTACTGGCCAGAATACGCGCCATGTTGCGACGCGTTACGGAAAATGCGCAAAAAAATAGTGCAGAAGAAGTGAGCGGCGAAGAGCCTTCACGTCTTCAGTTCAACGATCTGATTGTGGATCGCGCTATGCGCGAGGCTTGGCTTGGCGAAGATAGCATAGATTTGACCAGTGCCGAATTCGATCTGCTTTGGCTGCTGTCCAGTAATGCTGGTCGAGTGTTGAGCCGGGAGGAGATCTTCACCGCCTTGCGGGGTATTGAGTACGATGGTCAGGATAGATCGATTGATGTTCGAGTGTCCCGGATTCGCCCCAAAATTGGCGATGACCCTGTTCATCCTCGCAGGATTAAGACCGTCCGAAGCAAAGGCTACCTGTTTGTGAAGGAAGTCTGAAGATTCAGTCTTTTGCGTCGGTACGGTTGTCTCGGCCGATGCTTCCGTGCCAGGGTTCTCCGACATGCCCCTGAACTTTTTTCTCAAATTATATGCCCGCCTTGCTGGCCTCACTGCACTGGTAATACTCCTCTGTATCGTCTTGTTTGTCGGCATAAACTCCGTACGTTCACAGTTCTGGCATGAACGCTTTGCCGAGCCGTTGATGCGCTGGCTCGCGTCTTCGCCGGCCCCTGAGCAACAGTATCACTGGCTGCCTCCTGAGTATGGGTTTCAGGTTGTAGACGCAGGGGATCCATCACTTTCACCAGTGATTCGAGAACGCTTGGGGTATGGTCAGATTGTTGCGGTTGAAGGCAGTCTGGGTTATCGGTTTTTGGTGAGCGGATTTCATGGCGAGGCATTGCAACTTAGAGCTTCCCAGCCCTATCGCGATATAGCCATCGTGTCTGCCCAGGTAATGCGGGTTCATCTTGATTCTGTCGGTTTAGAGGAGCGTGAGGAAGCTATTGAGCGGCTTTCAGGAAGTTTGAAGGCGCGTGTTCGGAGAGTGCAGAGCCCCGCAGCCTTGCCTGATGATGAGGTTCTCGAACGAGTGTACCGCCAAGGCTCGGCTTTTTACTACGACAACCAAGTAGCGCGGGTGCTTTTGCAGTTGGCAGATGGCGAGCTCGTTCTTGTTTCTTTGCCCGCACCGTTCAATCTCTGGGCATGGCCGGTCATCTTGTTGCTGTTGGTGGTCTCTGGAAGCGTGTTGGCGTTGGCTTTGTTTTTTGTGCTACGGGGTCTGGATAGCAACCTGCGTAAAGTAGAGTCCGTGGCCGTGCGTATTGCCCGGGGGGAGATGAGTGCTCGTGTGGAATCTGGTGAGGGCAGTATTGTCTCCCGGCTAGCTGCCGCGTTCAATGGTATGGCGGAGCATATACAGCGCCTTGTAGACGTTCAGCGTGAAATGATTCATGCGGTGTCCCACGAATTACGAACGCCGGTTGCGCGCATACGCTTTGGCGTGCAGATGATAGAGGACTGTCAGGGTCAAGAAGCCCTCCAGAAGCAGCTTGACGGCATTGACGGCGATATTCAGGAGTTGGATGAGCTCATTGATGAAATCCTGACCTATGCGCGCCTCGAACAGGGTGGCCCTGTGTTTTCTCTCGACGAAGCGTCCGTAACCGACATTGTTAGGCAGGTAGTAACCGAGCAGCAGCTTGTGCGCCCAGCTCTTAGCATCGTAGGCGAAATTGATGAGGCTTCCGAGCAATTAGCCATGGCCGATGTTGAGCCGCGTTATATTCATCGCGCAATACAGAACCTTGTGGGTAATGCAGGGCGCTATGCTTCGGGCAAGGTGCTTGTTCGTTGCAGTATCGACGAAGATCATTGCCGGGTCGATGTCGAGGACGATGGCCCGGGTATCCCCGAAGATGAGTGGGAGAAGGTTTTCACTGCCTTCGCTCGACTTGATGACAGTCGAACCCGTACCTCAGGTGGATACGGGCTTGGTCTATCCATCGTGCGAAGAATTCTATACTGGCATAACGGGCAGGCGTTTGTGAGCCGAAGTGACAGCCTTGGTGGTGCACGCTTCAGTTTGGTCTGGCCCCGCAAAAAACCAATGGAGCCAGAGCTATAGAAAGGTTGTGATGCAGGTCTTGGGCATTAACCTGATGTAACAAAGCGAATACACAAGTGCTACTGAACGTATTGCTGGTAACCTCAATACTTGTAGACGTAAGGGATGACTTTTGAGGTTGTGGTTCTTACGAACTTTCCTTGTTTCATTCGTCATTTGAGGGTCGGTTTTCCGGCCCTTTTTTTTATTTCTTTTTTAGCATCCTTGCATGCATTTCTGTATTTTCTACTGATCAGCTATTGCGCTCGAAAGCTATAAGGTGGTCGGCTTCTACCCGCACAGGAACTGTCTCGCCCAGATGGAAGTCTAAATGGCTTCTGAACAGCGCTTCAAATTCTGTATCTTCAGAGCACCGGAAGCGATAAAGCGTTGAGGTGCCCGCGAAGGTCTTCTCGACAACTTTCGGGCGCAAGTCGGAGGCCTCATCATAGACAATGTCATCGGGGCGGATAAGTACATCCACCAGAGTGCCGGAAGGCCATTTGTAGGCTCGGTTGCCGTGGATGATGCCAAGCTCGGATTCTATGATGTCCGGCCCAACGGTTTTGCCGGGGATAAACCCGCCTTGCCCCACAAAGCTTGCCACAAAACGGTTTACGGGTTCGTGGTACAGGTTATAAGGCACATCCCATTGTTGTATTCTCCCATTCTGAAGCACTGCCACCTGATCACACATGGCAAAAGCTTCTTGCTGGTCATGAGTGACCAGAATGGCACTGATGCCTAGGGTTTTCAGAATCTCGCGAACGTCGAGGCTGAGCCTACGACGCAGATCAGTGTCCAGATTGGAAAAGGGCTCATCAAGCAAAATGAGTGTTGGTTCCGGGGCCAGTGCACGAGCTAATGCAACCCGCTGCTGCTGGCCACCTGAAAGCTCATGGGGATAGTTGTCGGCCAGATCCTGTAGGTGAACGACGTGCAGTAACTCCATAACCTTGTGCCGCTTATCGGCCTTGTCGAGCCCGCGTAAACCGAAGCCAACGTTGTCGACAATGCTCAGGTGCGGAAACAACGCGTAGTCCTGAAAAACCATGCCGATGCGGCGTTTTTCAGGTGCCAGAGTGCGGCCGGGCAAGCTGATGGGTTGAGACTGCAAGCGTATCTCGCCGCCGGTCAGCGGAAGAAAGCCCGCCAAAGCCCGCAAAATGGTACTTTTGCCACACCCGCTAGGCCCCAGCAGGCAACCGATATCTCCGTGGCTGAGCGCAAAATTAACATCTTTTACAACGGCGTCGCCGCCATAGCCGCAGGTTAGGTTGTTTACTTCAAGCAACCAGTTGTGGGCGGTAGTATCAGGCGAACTCATACGTTTTAATCCAGACGGTTCAGAATCAGGAACTCCAGCAGTGCTTTCTGGGCGTGAAGCCGATTTTCGGCCTCGTGCCATATCACTGAGTTTGGATGCTCCATCATCTCGGCAGAAATTTCCTCACCACGATGGGCTGGCAAGCAATGCATTAACAGCGCGTCTTTATCGGCCACGTCCATCAACGCCTGATTGATCTGGTAATTACTGAAGGCTTTTTCCCGGGCCTTTTGTTCGTCTTCTTGGCCCATGGACGCCCAAACATCAGTGACAAGAAGGTTTGCATTGCGCGCTGCTTCCTCTGGCGCGCGCATGAGTGTAATGCGGTCGCTATGGGCTTTGATCAGTTCAGGGGATGGTTCGTAACCCTCGGGTGTTGCAACGTTCAGATGAAAATCAAACTGCATGGCGGCATTGATATAAGAGTGGCACATGTTATTGCCATCACCTATCCAGGCGACGGTGGCGCCGCGAATGCTTCCACGGTGCTCTCGATAGGTTTGCATGTCAGCCAACAGTTGGCAGGGGTGAAAGTCATCTGTGAGGGCATTGATGACTGGCGCTGAGGAAGCCCGCGCAAACTTTTCAACAGTGTCGTGGGCGAAGGTGCGAATCATTACCGCATCGACCATGCTGGAGATAACAATGGCGGAGTCTTCAATAGGCTCGCCGCGCCCAAGTTGCGTGTCCCGTGGGGAAAGAAACATCGCGGCGCCGCCCAACTGCGCCATGCCAGCCTCAAAAGAAACCCGGGTGCGGGTTGAGGACTTTTCAAAGATCATCGCCAGTACTCGATTTTTCAGAGAGTCCCTGACTTTGCCTTGGCGCCATTCGTTCCGGAGCTTGGTGCCATGATCTACCAAATTCTCCAATTCGGTTGTAGACATGTCATTCAGTGTCAGAAAATGCCTTGCTGCCATAGGATGGCCCTTACCTTGGTGAAGCCCTGGGTGAGTATAAATACTGGTGAAAAATCGGGGAGAACAAGTCTAGCCCTTCGCGTCAGTGATGACAACGCTGCGGCGCACAGGCTTGCCCTGTATCAAATTGCCGTGTTTGTTGAGGAGCCTAGCCAGCGTGTACAATAGCAGCCAGTCTGGGCGGGAAAAACGGCGCAACCAAGCGCACAGACCGCTCCGTTTTAACCAGAGGTGAATGTTCATGGATATTAACGAAACCATTAAAAATCAACTCGCAGAAAACCCGATCATTCTATACATGAAAGGGTCGCCCCAAGCTCCGCAGTGCGGCTTCTCTGCAAAGACTTCTCAGGCGCTGATGGCGTGCGGAGAGCGTTTTGCATTTGTGAACATTCTTGATAACCAAGAGTTGCGCGAAGGCTTGAAAGTTTATTCAAGCTGGCCGACCTACCCCCAGCTGTATGTTAACGGTGAGTTAGTTGGCGGCTGTGACATCATCATGGAGATGTCGGAAAACGGTGAGCTGGCTACTTTGGTGAAAGAGGCTGCAAAGCAAGCCGAAGCCTGAGTTTTATACCGATTAGAGTCGCGACGGAGCAAACACCAGTTTTACTTTGAAGCGGCTCTTATTGTTTTGAGCCGGCGGTGGCACGGGGTATGGACTAGCCGATAGTGCAGCTTGATACGCGGCTCTATCGATCGGCTCGATGCCTGTCGACTTGAGCACCCGCGCTCTGGTGAGCGCGCCGTTCCCTAAAAGTTGCAGTTCCAACTCCATCGTACTCGTTTCCGTCAGCTTCCTGATTGCGGGAATTCGCGATGTTTCAAGCTTAGTGGCCAAATGCATTGCGAGTTTGATCAGGTAGGGGTCCTGCTCAGCGGGTGATTGCGTAACCTTTGTGACTTCCTCAGCCGTTGGCTTTTCCGCCATCTGATTGCGGGCCCCGGGTTTAGACGGCGTGCTAGTGGGGGTTGTAATTGGAGTTGGTTGGGGTGAATCAAGTGTTTGCTTGGCTGGTGCAGCTTGCGAGCTTTCGCTAACCGGGGCCTTTTGAGGGGACTGGTGTGTTAAAAGCGATGGTTCGATAGGCTTCGGATTGGTGTTCATTGGCTCCGCCTTGAAGGGCGGATTATGGAAGAGGCTTTTTTTGGAAGGGCTCTCGTCACTAATAGATGCCGCTGCACTTTGAGGGCTATCTGCCGCTACCAACTCCAGATTCAGCTGCTCTCGGTGCTTTACAGGTGAGTCCTGCACAATAGAAGGAACCCCGGATAATAACACCGTATGAATCAGGAAAGCGGTTGATAAGGCAAGGGCGATCCGATATTTCGCCGGAAGGCTGTTGTTGCTGCCATACTCCAGCATTTAACCTAGATTTCTCCAATATTACGGAATGATCGCTGCATCGGGCTTGAGCCCGAATGTGGTTGCGGCCCAGAGCTCAATTAGGCGGTTTTACTGCGCAGTGAACCAACCACGGCATCCAGAGCCCGGTCAATGAGTGCTCCCTGTTCGAGCCGAGTCATTCGGCCGCGTCGCATTTCTTGGGCAAGTTCAATGCGGGTCTTTTCGATGACCTTCAGCCCCATGCGATTCACAAAAACGAAGCAGTCTGCTTCATCGATAATCGCTGAGAGCTTACAACGGAAGTTTGCACCGTTTACCAGCCGGAACTCTACCCAGTTACCAACCTCAATGCTGTCAACCTGAGCCATGTGCTCTGCCATAGCAGAGTCTTCGGGCTGGAGGTATGCAGCATTATGGCTCTCGGTAAAGGAGTCTTCTTGAACTGGCAGCTCTTCCGCTATTTCAATATTTGGGCTCGCACGGAAAGCTTCAGCCAATTCATGCTTGAGCAGGCCCATGGTGTCGTCAAGCTTTGTTGCATTGTAAGAAACTTCTTCCAGTCCTGCGCGCAGCGACTTAAGTAAGCCTGGAACAACGCGAACCCACTGATCCCGCTCGGAGTCATCTTCATGTGGGAGTAGGCACCAGATCAAATCATCAACCACTTTTACGCTTTCTTGCCAGCGATGCTCTACATCATCCCGAAGGTAGGCCAGAAACATAAACCGGCTCCAGCCATTAATGAGGATGTTATGCACCGGTTCTGGAAGACGGTAGCGTGCAACTCGCTCTTTTAAAACCCGGTCGACCAACTCTTGTGCTTTCTGGGATTTGATCCGACCGCGCTCCGATTCACGAGTGCGCTGCTCTACCAGAGACGACTTTCGGTTTTCTCTTGCAAGGAACTCTTCAAACTCTTGGTTTAGGCTCTCGAAGAGTGTGACGTCGCCATCAAACTCACAAAGAATTTTCTGCACAATACTGTGGATTTTTTCGTAGAGCTTGTCTCTAGCTTTTTCGTCGCTGTTGCTCCAACCGATTCCTGCTCGGGCGAGAGCATTGAGTAGCTTGCGCGCAGGGTGGGTCGTCTTGCTGAAAAAACTTTTATCCTTGAGGACAACTTTTAAGATGGGAATCTGCAACCGGCTGATGAGAACTTGCACCGGAGCGGACAAGCTGTAGTCATCAAGAATAAACTCGAACAGCATAGAGACAAGGTTGATTAGGTCCTCGTCTACTTCTTTCAAAGCGGGCTTCTTGCCGTCGCTGGTGTTGGTCTGGGCTAGAATTTGTTTAACCGCGCTGCGAAGATCAATCGTTAGGGGTTCGCCTTCGCTGAGGTTGTGCTCATTGCCCGTCTGGGTGCCCAAAGGCAGCGAAGCAAGCAGGCTAAAGAGTTCGCTTCCTCCAATAATTCGAATATCTGGGTCGTGCGACGGTGGTGACATGCCAGAGTTAGCCCTCTGGCGTGCCAACAGCTGGTGGATCTGATCAAAAACCGCGTTGTTGCTTGCAGCGTCGCCATCAGGCCGGTTTTGGTTCTGTTCAGACGCGTGTTCTTGGCTCTCGCGATTCCCTGAAGCGCTATGCTGTTGGCCTGTTTTGCCGTGAAAGCGAAAATTGGGGATGACGCCTGCCTGAACTAGAATTCTATTGGCTTCGTCTAGCAGCATGCCCAAATTGGAGACCACGTAGCGATCAAACTGCTTTAGCAGAATCAATCGTTCACGGATTTGTATCTCCAAAGCTTGAATAGCCTCGGTAAAGGCGCTGCAAAGGTGCTCAGGGGCCATAGGGTTGACCGGTGATTGATCCGATGCACCCTCGTAGACGTGGCTAAAGCGGGCTTGCAGCTGTATAAGGGGGCCCTGAAAATGGGCTTTAGCTTTGGTGATCATGGCGTTCAGAGCTACTTGCTCTTCAAGATCATCATTGCCGACGAGCGCTAAATTGTCTGCGTTTACCTGTTGCCCAAGAGAGTCTTCGTGTAATTGATCTGTATGGGGAGGGTTGGCAAAAAATCGCGCAACGGTATTTTGGAAGTGTCGCTCCACACCCTTGCGCTTGATGCGAATTTCTCGCATGGCTTCAAAGTAGCGGTTTTGCTCGTTGTTGCTGCGGGCATTGTTGGCCAACTCGAACAGCGAATCATCAACGGCATCAAACGCGCCCTGCAGCAAATCACCCAGTCCGGCGACAACGGTGTCGCGGATACGGGCGACCTCCGTGGGAACGGCTTCGTTGCTAGCGGTCCCTTTGTGGTCGCGGAGGTAATGTATGCCGGACTGCTTGTTCATAGCCGACTCCTGTTGATGGCTCAACCGAATTTATAATCGAGCCAGACTGCCTGTTTTGAGTTATAGGCTAAATCTACCTCATTTTCAGCTTGGTTAACATAATTAAAAACAAAGTTGCGCACTCAATCAAAAAATAAAGGGTGTTCCGCAAGAACACCCTTGTGGCAGTTAACTTATATTGGCTGGCGAGTTTCCGAGATCAGTTAACGTATATCGGGCCAATTCCTACGCTCCAAATAACCACGCTAATCGCAAGTAGACCAACAAACATAACCAGCCCGACCGTGAGTACAGCCGTGGCGAACATGAATCCCCGGTCTTCAGGGATCTTCATGAGAATAGGTAGTCCTTCATAAAGTAGGTATACAGCGTAGGCAATGGCAGCAAGCCCAGCCAACATATTCACCCAGATATTAGGGTAAACCGCGATAACGCCAATAAGGAACATGGGTGTTGCGGTGTAGGCAGCCATGGCAACGCCTCGTGGCGTCTGGTCGCCCGCATCGTAGGTCGCCGCAAAGAAATCGATAAACTTTCCGAGAATGAATATGCCAGCCAGCATGGCAGCGTAAAATAGTACGGACAGACTTAATGCACTGTTTGTAGACAGGCGGATGATCTGACCGTCACCGATTTGCCAGCCCACCTGAGTGGTTCCAACGAAGCCTGCGACGGCAGGTATAAGTGCAAGTAGCAATACGTGCCCTGTATAAAGGCGTGAAACAGATTCCGAATCTTTTCGAATAGCTTTCCATTGGTTGTCAGGGTTGGTCAGTAGGCCAAAGGTGTGTGTCAGGCTCATGGAAAAACTCCTTGCGATTATTGTTGTTTCGCATACGCCTTCAGTGTTGGTGCCAGATTGATATGCGTCAAGGAGCTGGTTACATTTTGATCTTTCTAGAGCAGGCTTCGCTATAACTGGAACGTCTATAGCGAAGAGTGGGAGTTGGCGTAGATTAGGTGATGGAGAGGGTTCGTTTTTTACGTTTTTTGGGATGAACAATTGCTGCCTTTACAACATTGTCTTTGATTTGAAGCACTTCTACCCGATGGCCGTCTACTTTGAGGCAAACGTTGGTGTCAGGGATGTTCTCAAGGGTCTCGGTGATCAAGCCATTGAGGGTTTTCGGGCCATCGATGGGCAGTTTCCAGCCGAGAGTTTTATTAATTGTGCGCACAGCGGTTGTGCCGTCCACAATGAACGTGCCGTCTTCCTGTGGAATGATGTCGGGGCTGGTTGCCGCATAATCGGTAGTGAACTCACCAACGATTTCTTCAAGAATGTCTTCCAGCGTGGCTAGCCCGAGTACATCGCCGTACTCATCCACAACTATGCCAAACCGGCGCTTACCCTTTTGGAAGTTGATCAGCTGGGTATTAAGGGGTGTGCTCTCCGGCACAAAGTAAGGCTCCTGGCAAAGCTGCAAGATCATGGCTTTGTTAATTTCTTCCTGTTGTAACAGCTTGGTAGCGCTGCGTAGGTGCAGAATGCCTTGTATCTCATTGATGTCGCCTTTGAAGACGGGCAGGCGCGTGTGCTGGCTGTTTCTCAATTGACGCAAAATGGTGTCTGTGTCGTCGTCCAAATCGATGCCGGAGACGTCGTTTCGGGGAACCATGATGTCGTTCACCGTTACCTTTTCGAGATCCAAAATGCTAACCAGCATGTCTTTGTGTTTAGCTGGGATAAGTGCGCCAGCTTCGTTCACAAGCGTTCTGAGTTCTTCTCGACTTAGGTGGTCGCTGGCAGCGTCATTCGGTGAAATTCTTAAAATCCTCAGAATGGCACCTGTAAATAGGTTGACCGCCCATACGACGGGGTAAAGAACCTTCAGTAGGGGGCCGAGAATGTAGCTTGCAGGAAATGCAATTTTTTCGGGAAATAGTGCGGCAAGGGTTTTCGGCGTGACTTCCGCAAAAATCAGAATCACTATCGTTAGAAGAAGTGTCGCTATGGCTATGCCCGTATCGCCCCATATGCGTATGGCTATGACTGTCGCTATGGACGAGGCCAGAATGTTAACGAAATTATTGCCTATAAGAATGATGCCGATTAATTGATCGGTGCGCTGCAACAAGCCTTGGGCACGCTTTGCACCTTTGTGGCCTGTCTTCGCCATGTGTTTCAGGCGATACCGGTTCAGTGACATCATTCCGGTTTCGGAGCTGGAAAAAAATGCCGACAGCATGATCAGCCCGACAAGAGTTATCGACAGCGCAGTAAGCGATGTACCGTCCAAACTAAAGGTATCCTTATGTTGCTGGCATTTAGCGAAATTTGGTTCTGATTGCGCCCGGTGTCAAGAGGTAATGGAGCGGGAGTTAGCCTCCATTCTGAAAGACAAGCTCAAGCGCAAATTTGCTGCCATAAAACGCCAGCATCAAGAGTGCGCAACCAGCCAGTGTCCAGCGGCTTGCGGTCATGCCTCGCCAGCCCTTGGTGTAGCGCCCTACTAGCAGGGCTACGAAAACCAGTAGCGAGAGTATGGAGAAAACGGTCTTATGGGCCAAGTTCTGGGCAAACAGGTTTTCTATAAAAACTGCGCCCGTCACAATGGCAAGAATCAGCATAACCACACCGGCCCAGACCATTTCGAAAAGCAGGGACTCCATGGTTTGCAGCGGCGGCAAATTGCGTAGCAGGGGGCTATTATAATTCTGCTTAAGTTGTCGGTTCTGGAAGTAAAGCAAGGTTGCCTGTATAGCCGCCAGAGAAAACAGGCTGTAGGCTGTCACTGATAATGCGATATGAGAAAGTACTCCATAGCTCTCATCGGAAACCAGTCGCGACGGTGTATGCGTGATCAAGGCCATTATGATGGTGAAAGCTGCCAGTGGGTAAACACCCAAAAAAAGGCTTTGTACCGGCTTTCTTAGGTTTAGCCCCAGCAGTAAAAAAACGATCAGCCAGGAGATCAGCACCGAGCTTTTGAAAAACCCCAGATCAACACCTCCATCATGGTGGATGGTTTGGGTAATCAGAAGTCCGTGGGATGTGAGTGCCAGCATGCCAATAAGGGTGGTGATGGCAATGTTGCTTTGTACACGCCCACGAAAGTGAAGCGCCTGCAAAGCGGTGCCGACGCTATACAGAAAAAGAGAGGTGACCGCGAGAATCAGCGTTCCCATAACTTCCTTATTCACCACTGTGCTGGCTGGAGATCGGCAAGCTTGGCTGCCGATTTGACCGGGTTGGTCGTTTCAGGACGATAGTCTGGTTATAATGTCGCGAATATGCAACAGGAATCAAGGAGCCAAAGCTGGCTCTGAGGTTTGTGCACTCAATTAACCCGGGGTACGGAAGAGCAACATGTTTGAAAACCTCCAAGACCGACTTTCCGGTAGCCTGCGCAAGATTTCCGGTCAGGCGCGGCTCACCGACGACAATATAAAGGACACTCTTCGGGAAGTGCGCATGGCGCTGCTGGAGGCCGATGTCGCCTTGCCGGTGGTAAAGGACTTTGTTGAGGGTGTCCGGCAGCGGGCGATCGGGCAAGAAGTTCAGCGCAGCCTCACTCCCGGCCAAGTATTTGTGAAAGTGGTTCAGCAGGAGCTGGAACGAGTGATGGGTGAGGGGAATGAAACCCTTAACCTAGCCGTTCAGCCCCCCGCTGTGATCATGATGGCAGGCCTTCAAGGCGCGGGTAAGACCACGACAGTTGCGAAGTTGGCGCGTTTTCTAAAAGAGCGCCAAAAGAAGTCTGTCTTGGTGGTGAGTGCTGACGTCTACCGACCTGCAGCTATTAAGCAGTTGGAAACGCTGGCGGGAGAAGTAGGTGTTGAGTTTTTCCCAAGTACCGCGGATCAGGATCCGGTTACCATTGCCGAGGGTGCTGTTGCGGCAGCCCGCAAGAAACACATTGATGTTGTCATTCTGGATACCGCCGGTCGCCTGCACGTTGACGAGCAGATGATGGGCGAGATCGGTCGGCTGCATAATGCGGTCAAGCCGGTGGAAACTCTCTTCGTGGTCGATGCCATGACAGGGCAGGACGCCGCTAATACAGCGAAAGCGTTCAACGATGCCCTGCCATTGACTGGTGTGGTGCTAACTAAAACCGACGGTGATGCCCGTGGCGGTGCTGCGCTTTCGGTCCGGCATATTACCGGTAAGCCCATTAAATTTATGGGTGTCGGTGAAAAGTCCGATGCTTTAGAGCCATTTTATCCAGATCGGGTTGCGTCTCGGATTCTGGGTATGGGCGATGTGCTCTCTCTTATTGAAGAGGCGGAGCGCAAGCTGGACCAGAAAAAGGCCCAGAAGCTCACGAAGAAAATCAAGAAAGGCAAAAGCTTTGATCTGGAGGACTTCAGGGATCAGCTCCAGCAGATGAAAAATATGGGCGGTATCGGTGGCTTGATGGATAAGCTTCCGGGCATGGGGCAAATGGCACAGGTGGCCCAGCAGCAAGTCAACGATAAGTCTATGGGGCAGTTGGAGGCAATCATCTGTTCCATGACATCAAAAGAGCGC
This sequence comes from Marinobacter salexigens, assembly GCF_018860765.1. Lineage (GTDB taxonomy): Bacteria > Pseudomonadota > Gammaproteobacteria > Pseudomonadales > Oleiphilaceae > Marinobacter > Marinobacter salexigens_A. The sequence goes on along the minus strand of NZ_JAHKPV010000021.1, from coordinate 942,042 downwards.
CGTTACCCCGATGTTATCAATAATTCCCGTAAGCGCCGCATAGCTGCTGGCTCCGGAACGCAGATACAGGATGTTAACCGTCTGCTCAAGCAGCACAAGCAGATGCAAAAGATGATGAAAAAGTTTAGCAAAAAGGGCGGAATGGCGAATATGATGCGCGGTCTTGGTGGTATGATGCCGCCGGGCGGTGGCGGCGGTGGAATGCCTCCGTTTGGCCGTATGTAAAATGCCTTACAAGGAAAACCTGCATTCAGTCTGTTTGCCTGTTTTCTTTGGCGTATTTTTAGCATAGAATAGCGCCCCTTTCGAGTATGGATCTCCGCGTCAGCCACGGTTGTGGCAAGCGTGAAACGTACAAAGTTCGTATAACAGAACAGGATATTGGTTAAATGGTAACAATCCGTTTGGCTCGTGGCGGTTCCAAGAAGCGCCCGTTCTATCACCTAACAGTAACTGACAGCCGTAATTCACGTGACGGTGCTTTCATTGAGCGCGTTGGTTTTTTCAACCCTATCGCCCGCGGTCAGGAAGAGCGTCTGCGTGTTGATCGCGACCGAGTGAATTACTGGGTAGGTCAAGGTGCACAGACCAGCGATCGCGTTGCGCAGCTGCTAAAGACTGCTGAGTAAGCTTTTACTGACAGCCGAGGTTGTAGCATGACGCAGAATTCGCAGGAAACTGTGATCGGTCGGATTACCTCGGTGTTTGGGGTTAAAGGATGGCTCAAGGTTTATTCCTTTACCGACCCCATAGATGGAATACTTGGTTATACCAACTGGGTTCTTGATCTGGACGGTAAGCGTATTCCTGCAAAGCTTGAGGAGGGTCGCCGACAAGGTAAGGCGATCGTTGTCAGGCTTAAAGGTATTGGCGATCGTGAGTTGGCGCGCACCTATTGTGGCGCTGAAATCAAGGTTCCGACTGCTGAGTTGCCAGAGCTCCCTGAAGGCGAGTTTTACTGGCGTCAGTTGCAGGGTCTTGATGTGTTTACGGTTGAGGGTGAGTGCCTCGGAAGAGTGGACCACCTAATAGAAACCGGTTCCAATGATGTACTGGTTGTGCACGCAACGGCTGACTCAATAGATCAGCGGGAGCGCCTGATTCCATATCTTCCTGATCAAGTGGTTCGGGAAATTGATCTGGAAGCGCGCAAGTTGGTTGCAGACTGGGATCCGGAGTTCTGACGGGTGTGGATTGGCGCAGTCAGCTTGTTCCCCGAGATGTTTCAGGCGGTAACGGATTACGGGATAACGAGTAGGGCAGTACGTGACGGTCTTTTGACCTTCAATAGCTGGAACCCTCGAGAGTTTACCGAAGATCGTCACCGCACCGTTGACGACCGTCCTTACGGGGGTGGCCCGGGTATGCTGATGAAAATTCAGCCGCTCAGAGATGCCATCCACGCAGCACGGAAAGCAGCGCCAGGAAAAGCCTGTGTGGTTTATCTGTCACCTCAGGGTGAAACGCTGAATCAGGCTGTAGTTGAGTCACTGGCTGCAGAAGAGCGTTTAATTCTGGTTGCAGGCCGTTATGAAGGTGTTGATGAGCGCCTGATAGCAACAGAAGTCGACCGGGAAATATCGTTGGGAGACTTTGTGCTTTCTGGTGGCGAGTTGGCAGCGATGACTGTTATTGATGCGGTTACACGCCTCATCCCCGGAGCGCTGGGTCATGCGCAGTCGGCAGAACAAGATTCATTTGCTGACGGTTTGCTGGATTGTCCGCACTACACCCGGCCCGAAGTATACGAAGGTCAGGCGGTGCCGGATATTTTGTTGGGCGGTCACCATGATCAGATCCGGCGTTGGCGGCTCAAGCAGTCGCTGAGGCGAACCCGGGAACGACGCCCCGACCTGCTTGAAAAGCGGGTGCTTACGGATGAAGAGCGTGAGTTGCTGGGTGAGATTTTAAACGAACCGTGTGCCTCTGAATCATCAGGGCATTAAAAGATTGGGTATCAGGAGCATTACGATGAGCGGCAAGAACAACATCATCAATCAAATTGAAACAGAGCAGATGACCAAGGAAATCCCCCCGTTTGCGCCGGGTGATACCGTGGTTATTCAGGTTCGTGTTACGGAAGGCAACCGTGAGCGTCTGCAGGCGTTCGAAGGTGTTGTAATCGGTAAGCGTAACCGTGGCATGAACTCGTCATTTACCGTACGGAAGATTTCCTACGGCGTAGGCGTTGAGCGTACTTTCCAGACCTTCTCTAAGCTGATCGACAGCATTTCAGTGAAGCGTCGTGGTGATGTGCGTCAAGCCAAACTTTACTACTTGCGCGAGCTGTCTGGTAAGGCGGCACGTATCAAGGAAAAGTTGGGCTGATCAGCTATTCGCTGAGCAACCTTGCAGTGAAAAAGGCAGCCTTAGGGCTGCCTTTTTCGATTCTGGCGAGCCAGAATGCAGTATTGTTAATGAGGTTGACAGAGAGCGAGTCTATGAGGCCCGAGGATGAAACAGTCGTTGTCCGGTTCGTCGATGCGGTTTGGCTTGAGGATGGTCTGGGCGAAAAGACCCGTCAGGCGTATCGCAGCGATCTGCAGCGCTTGTCGGTGTGGTTGGAGGGTCTCCCCGGTAAGCCCTTGCTGGCGCAGGTGCGACGAACAGATCTACTGGACTGGATGGCTAGCGGTCTTGCCCAAGGCCTTAAAACATCGACTGCAGCCCGTCGGCTCTCAGGTATTCGGCGCTTTTATCGGTTTCTTCTTCGCGAACGTTTGATAAATGAAGATCCCACACTGCGTATCGACAGCCCCCGCTTACCGCGCCGACTTCCGGACTCGCTGACTGAGCAGGAAGTGGACGCGCTGCTGGCTGAGCCGGACCCCGGATTGCCAATTGAGCAGCGCGACAAGGCTATGCTGGAAATCCTCTACGGGTGTGGTCTTCGGGTGTCTGAACTCACTGGGTTGCGTGTTGATCAGGTAAACCTTCGCCAAGGGGTTATACGTGTTACGGGTAAGGGGGATAAGGAGCGCTTGGTCCCTTTGGGAGAAGAGGCAGTGGACTGGCTTGTGCGATATATGAAAGAGGGGCGCCCGGAGCTCCTCAAGGGCCGTGCCTGTGATGCGCTGTTTCCCGGTAACCGGGCGGTAGCCATGACACGGCAAACCTTTTGGCACCGTATTCGTCAATATGCAGTGCGCACTGGTATTCGCAAGCATTTATCACCCCATACGCTCAGGCATGCTTTTGCAACCCATTTGCTAAACCATGGTGCTGACCTGCGTGTGGTTCAAATGTTGCTGGGGCACTCTGACCTCTCTACCACCCAAATATACACCCACGTTGCGCGCCAGCGCCTACAGTCGCTACATCAGACTCATCATCCCCGTGGTTGAGTATGTGATTTTTCTGTAAGGTGGCGTTTTGAACTTTTGTTCCGCTCAGGTGTCGCAGGGTTCTAGGTTTCATGGATGGCTTGGGTGTTCCCGCAGGTCCATTTAATATTCGACAGAATAGGTGTGTTTGCCAGAATGAATGTAAAACGGTTTTTTGTGACGGTTGTTGTGGCAGTTGGTGTTTTGGGTTCGCCCTACGGTATTGCAGGTGATGTTGAAGATGGCATCAGCGAGAGGCTCTCCGGTGCTGTGCCGGGGTTGAAAATTCTGTCGGTGCAAGAGTCCGAAGCTAAGGGGCTTTATGAAGTTCAAAGCGCTAACGGCGAAACCGTTTATACCACATCTGACGGGCAGTACCTGCTTACCGGCGATTTGCTCAAGGTTACTGACAAGGGGATCGCCAACGTAACAGAAGAGGCCAGAGCCGGTCAGCGCCAGAAGGCCATGGAAGGTTATGGCAAGGACGGGCTTATCACATTCAAGGCAAGTAATGAAAAAGCCGTGATCGATGTGTTTACCGATATTGACTGCCCCTATTGCCGCAAGCTCCATGATGAAGTGCAGCAACTCAATGAATACGGTATTACTGTGAACTACTATGCCTATCCGCGCTCCGGCCCGGGTCAACCATCGTTTGTGAAATACGAATCCGTTTGGTGTGCAGAGGACCAGAAAGCGGCGATGAGTGCAGCAAAGGCCGGTAAAGCAGTGCCTGCGGCGGAGTGCGAAAACCCTGTGTTGGAGCAGTTTCAGCTAGGTCAGCGGGTTGGTGTTACGGGCACGCCCGCAATTTTGCTGGAGGACGGCAACATTGTACGAGGCTATGTACCAGCCAAGAGTCTTGCCGAAGGGCTTGGCCTGCTTTAAAACGGTTACGAACTTCTGTGACTTGCTTTTGGTTCAGGGCTTATTCATCAAGCCCTGAATCGGTATACTATGCGGCCTTTCAGTGCCGCAATTGCACGTTGCTGCACTACTACAATACATCAGGACCCCTTCGGGATCAGAGGTGAGAGCTTGAAAGACGTCAATGTCGGAATCTGCGGACTGGGAACCGTTGGCGGCGGTACATTCAATGTATTGACTCGTAACGCCGCACTTATTGCGGGCCGTTCGGGCTGTAATATCCGGATTACCCGGGTAGCTAGCCGGCGCAACCGTGACGATTTAGATCTTGGCGATGTGGCCTTCAGCACCGAGATTTTCGATGTGGTTAACGACCCTGCGGTCGACGTTGTGGTAGAGCTGATCGGAGGTTATGAAACCGCACGTGAGCTTGTGCTAGCAGCTATCGTCAATGGTAAGCACGTCGTTACGGCCAACAAGGCGTTGATTGCCGTTCATGGTAACGAGATATTTACCGCTGCAGAAAGGGCTGGCGTTGTGGTTGCCTATGAAGCGGGTGTTGCAGGCGGTATTCCTGTAATGAAGGCCGTCCGTGAAGGCTTGGCAGGTAATCGTATTGATTGGATTGCTGGCATCATCAATGGCACCGGTAATTATATTCTGACCGAAATGCGCGCAGGCCGTGCGTTTGCTGAAGTACTTAAAGAGGCTCAGGATCTCGGTTACGCGGAAGCAGACCCGACTTTTGACGTTGAGGGCATTGATGCAGCCCATAAGCTAACCATTCTCGCTTCGGCAGGTTTTGGCGTTCCTCTGCAGTTTGAAAAAGCCTTTACTGAAGGGATTTCGTCAATCACACCCTACGACATTGCCCATGCGGAGCAACTTGGCTACCGCATAAAGCATCTGGGCATTGCGCGCCGACGGGATGACGGTATTGAGTTACGTGTGCATCCCACTCTGGTTCCCAAAAGCCACCTGATTGCTCAGGTTGATGGCGTTCTGAACGCGGTTCTTGTGGATGGTGATGCAGTTGGCCAAACTATGTATTACGGCCCCGGTGCGGGCGATGAAGCAACGGCTTCTGCAGTAATTGCAGATCTTGTAGATGTTGCGCGCATCCTGGCAAGTGGAAGCACATTGAGAGTGCCTTACCTTGGGTTTACCCCGGATGCGCTGGAAAATCTGGATGTACTGTCCATGGAAGATATCCAGTCTGCCTACTATCTGCGCATAACTGCTTTAGACCGTCCGGGTGTGCTGGCTAAGATCGCATCCATTCTGAGTGAGCACGGCATCAATATCGAGTCGATCATGCAGAAAGAGTCAGAGATGAAGGACGGCCGCATTCCCGTCATTATCCTCACTCACACTGTGCAGGAGCGGCAAATCAACCGCGCTATTGAAGAGCTGGAGTCCCTCTCTGATACAGACGGCCCGGTTGTACGTATTCGCGCCGAAAACTTTAACTGAGAAAACCATAATCAGCAGGTACTCACGTGAGATACATCAGTACGCGGGGAGAAGCACCCGCACTGGGCTTTGAAGACGTTTTGCTCACAGGGTTAGCCCCCGATGGCGGCCTTTATGTGCCGGAATCACTCCCGCACTTCAGTTTGGAAGAGATTCGCAGTTGGCGCGGGCTTCCATACACAGAGCTTGCGTTCAATATTATGTACCCGTTTGTGGAAGAGGCTATTCCAGAGGCTGATTTCCGGCAAATGCTTGATGACACCTACAGTGTGTTTGCCCATAAAGCGGTTGCTCCGTTGGTGCAGCTTGATGCTAACGAATGGGTGATGGAACTATTCCGCGGGCCAACATTGGCATTCAAGGATTTTGCCCTTCAGTTGCTAGGCCGCTTGCTGGATCATGTGCTTGAAAAGCGCCAGGAACACGCAGTAATTATGGGAGCGACGTCCGGGGATACCGGGTCTGCGGCTATTGAGGGCTGTCGCCGCTGCGAACACGTGGATATCTTTATCCTGCACCCTTACGAGCGTGTATCAGAAGTACAGCGTCGCCAGATGACCACGGTACAGGGTGACAACATCCACAATATTGCCATTAAAGGCAATTTTGATGACTGCCAGCGCATGGTTAAAGAGAGTTTTGGCGACCAGTCGTTTCTGGGTGGTAAAGCCAAGCTGGCAGCAGTGAACTCCATTAACTGGGCCCGGATCATGGCTCAGATTGTTTACTACTTCCATGCTTCTCTAGCTCTCGGTGGCCCGGATCGCAGCATGGCGTTCTCTGTGCCTACGGGTAATTTCGGAGATATCTTTGCTGGCTATCTGGCGAAGAAGATGGGGCTTCCGATATCGCAGCTGGTTATCGCCACCAACAAAAACGATATTCTTCATCGCTTTATGAGTGGCAACAAATACGAGCAGCATCAACTTGAGCACACGCTCTCGCCGAGTATGGACATTATGGTGTCCAGCAATTTTGAGCGTTTGTTGTTCGACCTTCACGGGCGTGATGGGCTTGCGGTTAAAGAACTGCTCGAAAACGCGGCTAAAGGCCCTGTTAGTATTGAAGATTACCGCTGGAAGAAAGCCCGTAAGCTGTTTGACAGCGCTTCCGTTGATGACCAAGCTACGTGTGACACCATCCGTGAAGTCTATCAACAGAACGAATACTTGCTAGATCCCCACACCGCCATTGGTGTGCATGCCGCTCGGGCTTGTCGCCGGGATGACCAAATTCCGATGATTACCCTTGGTACCGCACATCCGGCCAAGTTCCCTGACGCCATCGTTGAATCCGGACTGACGGTTAAACCGGCACTTCCGGCTCATATGGCGGATCTGTTCGAGCGGGAAGAGCGTTACACCGTGCTCGACAACGATAGAGCAGGGGTTCAGGCGTTTATCGCAAAGCACTGGAAGAATGCATAACCCTGTATGACACCCAAAAAGATCCTGCGTCGTCCCCGCCCGGAAGACTTTCCGGGTTGGGGGCAAGATCTGCCCCCTTTGCTCCGCCGCCTCTATGCCGCTCGTGGTGTTACCTCCGATAACCAATTGAGTTACACCCTCAAGCATCTGGCTTCGCCTTTTGAGTTGCGCGGCATCGACCGTGCGGTTGAACTTCTAGCAGGTGCTATTGCCCAGAACCAGCGTGTGCTTGTACTCGGTGATTTTGATGCTGACGGCGCAACCAGCACAGCAGTCGCCATGCTCGGGCTCTCCATGCTCGGATTGCAACGCATTGATTTTCGGGTGCCCAGCCGCTTCTCTGATGGCTATGGGCTGACCCCGGGGATTATTGAGCGACTGAAAGAAGAGGGTGAACTGCCGGATCTTTTGGTGACGGTGGATAACGGAATTTCAGCCGTCGAGGGTGTACACGCAGCGAAGGAACTGGGAATTAAGGTGGTGGTTACGGACCACCACCTTGCTGGCGAAATGCTCCCAGATGCCGACGCTATTGTAAATCCCAATCAACCCGGTTGTGCCTTCCTGAGTAAAAATGCTGCTGGCGTGGGTGTCATGTTCTACGTGCTCACTGCTCTGCGCAAAAAACTAAGGGAAGCTGGCCTCTTGCCACAGCCAGAGCCCAACTTGGGTAACCTGTTGGATCTGGTTGCGTTGGGCACTGTCGCTGACGTAGTTCCGCTGGATCACAACAACCGGATTTTTGTCGAGCAGGGTTTGCGCCGCATTCGCCAAGGCGAAGCCCGCCCGGGTATCCTTGCACTGCTTGAAGTGGCTGGCCGAGAGCATGGGAACATAAGCTCAACCGATCTTGGATTTGTGGTTGGCCCACGGCTCAACGCCGCTGGCCGGCTCGACGACATGAGTGTTGGCATAGCCTGCCTGCTGGCAGACAACCCGGACGAAGCCCGCAGACTTGCCCGTGAACTGGATACCTTTAACCGGGAAAGGCGCACCATCGAAAAAGACATGAAAACGCAGGCGCAGGATTTACTCGCCTCCATGTCTTTGGACTTGGAAGGGCTACCCTGGGGGCTGGCGTTGTTTGATCAGGATTGGCACCAAGGGGTAATCGGTATTCTTGCGGCCAGAATCCGCGAACAGACCCATAGACCCACCATCGCCTTTGCGCCGGATGAAAACGGTGTGGATATAAAAGGCTCAGCCCGATCCATTCCGGGACTTCATATCCGCGATGTGTTGGCAGTTGTGGATTCACGGTATCCAGGTGTGATGCATAAATACGGCGGCCACGCGATGGCGGCTGGAATGACCTTAGCCCGGAGTGACCTCGATACATTCTCCGATGCTTTCGATCAGGCTGTGCGTGATACTCTCACAGCCGCAGATCTTGAGGCGGCGATCACCACCGACGGCCCGCTAAGTTCGGATGAACTGTCGCTGGAAACGGCAGCGCTGCTCAAGCGTGCGGGTCCTTGGGGGCAGCATTTCCCGGAACCCTTGTTCGATGGCGATTTTCGGGTGGTCAGCCAGCGTATTGTGGCCGAAAACCACTTAAAGCTGGTTTTGCAGCCCGTGGACGGCAGCGGCATTATTGATGGCATAGCGTTCAACACCGGGCCGGAGGTTCCCGATTATACGCGCACTGGGGCTCGTGTGGTTTACAAGCCGGATGCCAATACGTTTCGGGGGCGGACTAATCTGCAGCTTTTGGTTGATTATCTGGAGCCGCTTTCCTAGCTGAGTTAGTTTTATTGCGGGCCTTGCTGTTTGGTGGGTGGTCACGGGGCGGGTCTGCACTTGGCACAGTCCACAGTATCGTAGGCTCGTTTCACATATCAGGCGCTGGTCAGGAACGGCTTTCCGGGAGTGTCGAAAACATGGATGTTTTCGTCAAGCTTACAAGGACGTATTCACAGCGTCTCCCGGAAAGCCGTTCCTGACCAGTGCTGGCACAAATGCAGCGGCTGATTTACCGCCAAAATTCCGGTAGAATCCCGCCACTGTTTTCGCATCATTTTCCAACATTGAGTAATGGTCTTATGGAAGTTAATCCCATTGTGACGAAGATTAAAGAGCTTCGTGAGCGCACTGAGGCGCTCAGGGGGTATCTTTGACTACGATCAGCGCAGTGAACGGCTGGTCGAAGTAGAACGAGAAATGGAAATGCCCACAGTGTGGGATGATCCCGAGCGCGCGCAGGCGTTGGGTAAAGAACGCTCTGACCTTGATCTGATTGTTCGCACCATCGACAACCTCACAACCGGACTATCCGATGCAGAAAGCCTGCTTGAAATGGCTGTAGAGGAAGACGACGCAGATACAGTAACCGACATTGAATCGGATCTTGAAACACTTGATGCGGAACTCGAAAAGCTCGAATTCCGCCGCATGTTTTCCGGCGAGATGGACCCCAACAACGCCTATCTTGAAATTCAGGCTGGGTCGGGCGGCACCGAGGCGCAGGATTGGGCGAATATGCTTCTGCGTATGTACCTGCGCTGGGCAGAGAGCCGAGGCTTTAAGACCGAGATTGTAGAACTGCAGGAAGGTGATGTGGCAGGCGTGAAAAGTGCCACTATTCATATTCAAGGAGAGTACGCGTTCGGCTGGTCGCGCACGGAAACCGGCGTTCACCGGCTGGTTCGCAAGTCGCCTTTCGACTCCGGCAACCGCCGCCATACATCCTTCTCGTCGGTGTTTGTATCACCGGAAGTGGATGACAGCTTCGAAATCGAAATCAACCCGGCAGATCTGAGGGTGGATGTTTATCGTGCCTCCGGTGCCGGTGGTCAGCACGTTAACCGGACAGAATCCGCAGTGCGTTTGACCCACAACCCCACAGGTATTGTTGTTGCCTGTCAGGCCGGTCGAAGTCAGCACCAGAACAAAGATCAGGCCATGAAGCAGCTTAAAGCCAAGCTCTATGAGCGAGAGATGCAAGAGCGTAACGCCGAGAAGCAGAAAGCTGAAGATGCAAAGTCTGATATTGGATGGGGCAGCCAGATTCGTTCCTACGTGCTGGATGATGGCCGCATCAAGGATTTGCGTACCAAGGTTGAAACCAGCAACACCCAAGCGGTGTTGGATGGTGAGATCGACAAGTTTATTGAAGCCAGCCTGAAAATGGCGCTGTAACCAGCACCATCGCCAAACCAACCCGAGCACCTTTGATTTTTAGTGAGCCAACATGACTGAACACACCAAGAATGCACCGCAAGAGGACAACAGGCTGATTGCTGAGCGCCGCGCCAAGCTGGCAGAGCTGCGCGAGAACGGTAACGCCTTCCCCAACGACTTCCGGCGTGATGCCACCGCCGCCGAACTGCAGGCGAAATACGGTGACAAGAGCAAGGAAGAGCTGGAGTCCATGGGCATAAAAGTCGCCGTGGCCGGTCGCATGATGCTTGATCGTAAAGCATTTAAAGTGATTCAGGATATGACTGGTCGCATGCAGATTTATGCAACCAAAGATGTGCAGAAAGACACCAAGCACTGGGATCTGGGTGACATTGTAGGTGTGCGTGGCATGCTGACAAAATCCGGCAAGGGCGACCTGTATGTGACCATGGATGAGTACGTGCTGCTCACCAAATCGTTGCGCCCGCTGCCGGAAAAGCACAAAGGCCTGACGGATACGGAATCGCGCTATCGCCACCGCTATGTTGACTTGATGGTTAACGAAGACAGCCGCCGGGTTTTCCTCGCGCGCTCTAAGATCATTACCGCCATGCGACAGTTTTTTGCAGACCGCGACTTCATGGAAGTAGAAACGCCCATGCTGCAAGTGATTCCTGGCGGAGCAACAGCACGGCCGTTTATGACCCATCACAACGCTCTGGGTATTGATATGTACCTGCGCATTGCGCCGGAACTCTACCTGAAGCGGTTGGTGGTAGGCGGCTTTGAGCGGGTGTTCGAGATTAACCGTAACTTCCGGAACGAAGGGCTTTCTACCCGCCACAACCCGGAATTCACCATGGTGGAGTTCTATCAGGCCTATGCCGATTACAACGACCTGATGGACCTTACCGAAGACATGTTGCGCACTATTGCGGAACAAGTACTGGGCACCACCACGGTTGTGAACACCCGTATTTTGGCCGATGGAGCGGAAGAGTCTATTGAATACGACTTCGGCAAGCCCTTCGAGCGCTTGACCGTGGTAGACGCCATTTTGCGCTACTGCCCTGATGTGACTGCAGATCAGCTTGCGAATGAAGCTTCTGCCTGTCAGGTTGCGAAGGATTTGGGTATTCACGTCAAAAACGGCTGGGGCTTGGGTAAGATTCACATCGAAATCTTCGAAGCGACAGCAGAGCATCGCCTGATGCAACCTACGTTCATAACCGAATACCCGAAAGAAGTATCGCCTCTTGCCCGTTGCAAAGACAGCAACCCGTTCGTGACGGAGCGCTTCGAGTTCTTCGTGGGTGGTCGTGAAATTGCTAACGGCTTTTCCGAGCTCAACGATGCCGAAGATCAGGCTGAACGTTTTCAGGCGCAGGTTGCCGAGAAAGATGCCGGTGACGACGAGGCCATGTTCTACGACGAAGATTACGTGATGGCGCTGGAATATGGATTGCCGCCCACCGCAGGTGAAGGTATAGGCATTGACCGTCTGGCCATGCTGTTGACCGATTCACCATCAATCCGCGACGTTATCCTGTTCCCCGCTATGCGCCCTGAGCATAAAGCTGAGAGCTCGAAAAGCGAGAGCGCTGAAGACAAGGAGTAACCAGCATGCACCCGGTTGATGAGGTACTGGCAAACCATCTCAGATCCGACCGGGGCTGGAAAGAACACCTCGCAGACGAATTCTGCCAGCCCTACATGCAGGCGCTGGCGGAATTTCTCGCTGCGGAAGAGAGCGCCGGAAAGGTTCTGTTCCCCGACAGTAAACACTGCTTTAATGCCCTCAACAGCACGCCTCTGGATCAGGTTCGTGTTGTCATCCTCGGGCAAGACCCCTACCACGGCCCCGGTCAAGCTCATGGCTTGTGCTTCTCAGTACGGCCGAACGTTCCTACGCCGCCATCCCTCGTTAACATATTCAAAGAAATCCAAAGTGACCTGGGTATTTCGCCGCCTGATCACGGCTGCTTACAGTCTTGGGCAGAGCAGGGTGTTTTACTGCTCAACAGTGTGCTCACCGTTGTTCAGGGTCAGGCTGGCGCCCATCAGGGAAAAGGCTGGGAGACGTTCACCGACCGAGTGATAGAGACGGTAAACCGCGAACGTGATGGCGTTGTTTTTCTGCTTTGGGGCAGCTATGCCAAAAAGAAGGGGCAGCACATCGACCGTAACCGCCATCTGGTCCTCGAAGGACCACATCCGTCACCACTCAGCGCCTATCGTGGATTCTTTGGTTGCAAGCATTTCTCCCGAGCTAATGAATGGCTTGTAGAGCAGGGATGTAGGCCGATAAATTGGGATTTGCCTTCCAGAGCTGACCTAGGTTGTTCGTGAATGAAACTCCGGTGATGCGATAGCAGTTGCGCGGGGGGAGCCTCCCAAAACCGTGCGGAGCCATGGATGGCGGAGCCGAGCGTACACGGACGTATTCACAGCGTGTTTTGGGAGGCTCCCCCCGCGTAACTGCTCAGGCAGTAATTTGAAGGGGGAGGGGCAGTGGCTACTGAAGCAAAGCCATAGCCGCTTCCATCTGGGCGTTCAGGTCTTCTTCTTCGCTCATATCAATATTCGGGTCAAGGCCAAGACGATCAAATGCTGAAATGGTAGACCAGTCCATTTGCGCCCAAGAGTGCTCAGTGCCAGCAATCAGTTGCAGATTTGCCACCATAACCAAGTCAGTATAGTCGGCGGCTGGTACTTCCCTTTGGAAGTTCGAAAATTCTAGAGGAACATTCTGCAAATCCTTGGGGAAATCCCACTTCTTAAGAATGGCGACACCAATTTTCGGGTGCAACTCCTCAATGATGTTATCCAGCACAATGCTGCTGATCTGCAAGTCTTCGTCTTCCACGTAGCGCAAAATGGGCAGAACACCGATGAGGTGAACCAAACCTGCCAAAGTCGCTTGATCCGGCTTCAGCTTAGTATAATGTTGGGCCAACACGTGGCATACGCCCGCAACCTCGGTACTGGTTTGCCAGGTTGCGCGCAGGCGCTTGTCGATCATTTCGGAGGTTGCTTGAAACATCTGCTGCATGGCCAAACCCATGGCCAAGTTGCTGGTGTAGGCCATGCCCAACCGGCTTACCGCCATATTCAGGTTCTCTATGGCACGGTTGCCCCGAAACAAAGGGCTGTTGCACACGCGGATAATACGAGCAGAAAGCGCCGTATCGTTGCTAATCACCTTAACTAGGTCGCCAATGGCAGAGTCTTCAGACTCTGCTATCTCGCGCACTTGAAGCGCGGCTTCTGGCAGGGTGGGGAGTAGCAGCTTGTCGTTTTCGATCGCGGCTGTAAGATCCGCTTTGATGGTTTCAGCAATATTCGACATGGTTCTGTTAGGATCCGCTTGTCAGTTCGAAAGGCCCATTATGTTGTTCATCGGGCTCCTCGAAGATCAGAATTATAAACTCTATTTATAGCAAACTCTTGCGGGTTTTCCTGTCAACTTATGTATCCTTTGGTTCGGTGTCCTCACGTTCGCTTACGGTGTAGGGCAGCGGTTGTTGCTCCAGCAAAGTCTCTGGCAGGCCGTTCGCAGTTAGTTCGTCGTTTGCGGCATCGTGTCTGATCACCGCAAGTAATTCGCAAGAACCATCATTGAAGCCGACCGCGTTAATCACCTCGCCCACTGAGCGTTCGCCCGCCATAACGGAGGTGCCTGGTGCAGGGATGCAGTTGGTTGTAGCGGCGCGAAACCGAAATAGGCTTTTTTTGAGTTGCCCGAGAAAGTGCATTCGAGCGATGACTTCTTGGCCGGTGTAACAGCCTTTCTTAAAATGCATGCCGCCAAGATGTTGCCAATTGAGCATCTGCGGCACATAGGATTCGCTGGTGGCCGTGCTCAACATTGGAACGCCTGCGGCAATTTCCGAAGCTTGCCAGTCGGCTAGAGTTTTCTGTGGGATGCTCTCCAGAGCAAGGTCGTTTGCACTGGTTTGCCAGAGTTCAAAACGCGGCAGCCCCTCAGCGGTACTTTCTGTCCGAATTAAAAACCCTGAGTCCAGCTCCAGAGTATCTCCAGAGGACGTCAGGGTGTTCACGTTTTCTCCAGCAAGAATCGATGTAGTCTCATTGCCTAGCAGTCCAATGATCTGGGCCTCTGTTTGCAGCTCCATGGAGGTGCCACGAAAGAGCATCAAGTATTTGCGCAGGTGGGTCATGATGGATTCTGCGAGTTCGGATGGCAGGTCCATTAGAATGTCTTCGCCATCGCGGACTAAGCGCGTCAGGCAGTAGGCCCGGCCTTTAGGTGTGGCACCTGCGGCGCGAGGTGATTTGCCGGTTTTGACGTCGTCAAGACTTTGGCTGAGCTGGCCTTGCAGAAATTTATCTGTTCCCGGCCCGGCGATACGAATCAGAACGCGATTGGTTAGCAAGGCGCGACCGTAAGCGGTGGGTGGAAACTCCGCGGATGTGTATGCAGCCGAGGCTGAAACAGGTGCTTCTGTGCCAGTCATTGGAGAACTCCGGGCAAAATGTTATTCAGAGGGTTGCTGAGCGCGGCCAAGTCGGAGCCACATTCTCAGGCGACGAAACTGATCTTCGGGTAGGTTACCAGTTATCCGTGTGGTGGAGAGTAACACTACCGAATATGCGGTATATTTGGAGGCGGCAGGCTTGAGTTTCAAGAGCGCCATCTTGGAGTTCATGCGGCTCGAAGGGCAGGCGCTCACCGCGAGAACTTGCCCATTGCCGAGGCGTGCGTAGAGAGTATTTTGATTTTGGCTCAAACCCACAACCGCCGATGGTCCAGCCAATAGCCCATTTAGTCGGTATTGAACTAGAGCGCCCGCTAGAGTTAGCGGCACCAGCCCGTACATCCAGTGTTTACCGGCAGCACCTGCAATCAGTAAGAACGCGCTTGCGGCTAGCCACGGTGCTGCAGCTAGGCAGCCAACAGCACCACAGCGTGTTAGCTTCAGATCAATCTGGCTGGACACGGGTAAGAATAATATCAACGATGCGCTGCAGGTCGGCATCGTCTGGACGGGCACGCTGCATGAACCATTCGAACATGTCGGCGTCTTCACAGGCTAGGAGTTTTTTGTAGCGTTCCTGATCTGCCGCATCCAGATCCAGATAGGCTTCCTCCAGAAATGGAATCAGTAGGACATCCAATTCCAGCATGCCGCGACGGCTGTGCCACCAGAGGCGTTTGAACTCCGGGTTTTCTGAAGAACGGTGGGTGTCTTGCATAGTTGCTCTCTTGGTCATCCCTTTACGGCGAAGGGGTTCTGTAGGTCGTTGGTATCAGTACGGTATCGCGGGCTTCGTGCAGTAGTCCCGGATAATCCAGTGTGTAGTGCAGGCCGCGGCTTTCTTTTCGCTGCAATGCTGAGCAAATAATTAAGTCAGACACTGTGACCAAATTTCTCAGTTCCAGTAGGTCGTTGGTTACTCGGTAGTTGCTATAAAATTCGCTGATTTCGGCGGCCAGTAGATCAACTCGGTGCTTCGCCCGTTGAAGGCGCTTGGTGGTGCGCACTATGCCTACGTAATCCCACATAAAATGACGCAGTTCGTCCCAGTTGTGTGAGATCACAACGTCTTCGTCGGAATCCCGAACCTGGCTTTCGTCCCATGCAGGAGCGTCTGGCGGAGGTGGAATGTCTGCTTCCCGGCGTGTTATATCGGCGGCAGCGGCTCGGCCATATACCAGACATTCCAGTAACGAATTGCTGGCCATTCGGTTGGCGCCATGGAGCCCGGTAAATCCAGCTTCCCCGACCACGTAGAGCTGGTTAATGTCGGTTCGCGCGCGCTCATCGCTGACAACGCCACCACAAGTATAGTGCGCGGCTGGCACCACGGGAATAGGCTCGCGGGTAATGTCGATGCCAAATTCCAGACATTTCTCGTAAATGGTGGGGAAGTGATGCCGGATGAACTCAGCTGATTTATGGCTTATATCAAGATACAGATGGTCGGCACCCAACCGTTTCATTTCATGGTCGATGGCTCTGGCCACTATATCCCGAGGTGCCAATTCTCCACGCTTATCAAAACGATCCATGAAGCGGGAGCCATCGGGCAGTTTCAATAGCCCACCTTCACCTCGAACGGCTTCGGTAATAAGGAATGACTTTGCGTGGGGGTGGTACAGGCAGGTTGGGTGAAACTGGTTAAATTCCATGTCAGCCACGCGACAGCCTGCACGCCAGGCCATAGCGATGCCGTCTCCGGAGGCACCGTCTGGATTGGTGGTGTACCGGTACGCCTTGGATGCGCCGCCGGTTGCGATCACAGTGAAGCGCGCTCTAAAAAGCTCCACATGGTTGTCTTCAAGGTTCAGTATGTAAGCCCCAACGCAACGATTGCCCGGTAAGGCCAGTTTACGGTTGGTAATCAAATCGACCGCAACGCGCCCCGATCTGAGTTCAATGTTTGGTCTGGCTTGCGCTTGGGCTGTGAGTGTTGTGGATACAGCGTACCCGGTGGCATCGGCCGCGTGGATAATGCGTCTATGGCTATGGCCACCTTCACGGGTAAGGTGGAGTTGGGCGTCTGTGTCCCGGGTAAAGTTAACTCCTGTGCCGATAAGCCATTTAATGCTTTCCTTGCTGTTCTCTACCGTAAAGCGCACGGCCTTTTCGTTACAAAGCCCGCCGCCTGCCGCAAGTGTGTCTTGCACATGGTTCTCGGTAGAGTCTTGGTCATCCAGAACGGCGGCTATCCCCCCCTGAGCCCAGAGTGTTGCGCCGCTGCTAATGTCGGCTTTGCTGACAACGCATATTTTTAAGTGCTCTGGCAGATTCAGTGCAACGGTTAAGCCGGCAGCTCCGCTACCAATAATAAGTACGTCGTATTCATAGGACTGTGGCATCGGGTCGTTATCGCAGGCCATAATGTGGGTGTGTATTGAACTAAACTTTACGCTTGCTGTCTATTTGGCCTGATGGATGACAGGCCTTTAATGGCTGGGTCGTCGTTTCCTAACCACGGGCGCCAGACAGTGAGTATGAACCATCAGAAACTCGTATCGGCCGGTAAACTGGCCACCAAACCGGAGCGTACTGGCATATCGTCCATGGCACCCGATAACGAAAAAAAACAGGCTGATCAGCCAGACAGTCAAACCGATCTTCAGCTCGTTCGCAAAGTTCGGAACGGTGATCGCGCAGCGTTTGATCTCTTGGTTGTGAAATACCAGTCAAGGGTGGCCTCGATCATCAGTCGTTATGTTTACGACAGTCAGGAAGTCATGGACCTTACTCAAGAGGCGTTCATCAAGGCATATCGTGCCATTGACCGCTTTCGTGGTGATAGTGCTTTTTATACCTGGCTTTACCGGATTGCGGTGAACACTGCGAAAAATCATCTTGAGTCTCGCAGCCGAAGGCCTCAGGGCACGGCTGATTCTGCCGAAGCAGAGAACTTTGACGGCGGGCGGCGCTTACGCGATGTGGCCTCGCCAGAGCGTTTGCTGCAACGGGACCAGTTGCAGAAAGAGCTCAGTAATGCCATTGCCAACTTGCCGGAAGAGCTGCGGTCAGCCTTCCTTCTGCGGGAGTACGACGGCCTCAGTTATGAGGACATAGCGCGGATTCTCGAGTGCCCCATTGGCACTGTACGTTCGCGTATTTTTCGGGCCAGAGATGCTGTTGACAAGCATCTAGGGCCCTTGCTCAATCATTCGATGACGTAATTGAAGGTGCATCCTATGGATGATCGTCTCAGAGAAACATTGTCTGCCATGATGGATGATGAGGCCGACGAACTGTCGGTTCGACGTTTGTTATCCCATGAAAATCAAGCAGATGTGTGTGCCCAGTGGCAGCGGTGGCAAGGTGTGCATGATTTGATGCACCGAGGCCACTCCCCGGCTGAGGGTATCGATGTAAGTGCTGCGGTGCGTGAGGAGCTGGATGGCCGGGTAAAATCGCAAGCGCCTGAGGTTCCCCGGTATCGAGAGTCGCGATGGCCGTGGCAATGGCCTGCGGCGGTTGCAATGGTGGCAACCGCGCTGCTAGTTGGCTTCGGCGCTGGCACAGGCTGGGATTCCGGTGCAGCATCGCCTGCAGATGCGATGGCATCAAACTCTGTTACGGCAACGCCTGTAATTGAAAAAGTAGACGAGGTTGACCCGGTTCAGGAAGTTGCTTTGCAGGGTCTTGATGAGAAACAGTGGGAACACATGAGCCGATACCTGCTGGAGCATGCCCAACATAATAGTGTGGGCGCCGGGCAGGGTTCGGTGGGCTATGCCCGCCTTGTTAGCGCAAGCGGCGGCTACTGACTGTAAGCAATGAAGGTGTCCATGAGCAAAGCTCGTTATTTGGGCCTGAGCCCTACCGGATTGACATTACGCGGGTTTCTGGCGCTTTTGTTGGCGATGTTTCTGCCAGCACATGCAGCTGCTGTTGAGAAAACAGCAGCCGACTGGCTTGAACAGTTGGGGCCAGCCCTCAATATGACATCTTACCGAGGTGTGTTCGTATATGCCCGCGGGGCCAGCGTTCACTCTATGCAGATTGCGCATCGCTATCACAATGGCATTGTTGAGGAGCGTTTGGTACTGCAGGATGGCGGCAGTGGTGAGATTGTGCGCCGGGATATGAATGTAGTCTGTGTGCTCCCTGAGCAGGGCAAGGTGCATCTAGAGCAGATTATTCCATCGGGGCCATTTGCGGAAGCTTTCACCAGCAAGCTGGTTCCGGTTAGTCGTTGGTACAGTGCGGAATTAAAGGGTGAAGACCGAATTTCAGGCTATGACGTGGTTACAATCGGGCTAACCGCCAAAGATCGGCATAGATACAGTCACAACCTATGGCTGGAAAAATCTACCGGGCTTTTGGTAAAAAGCCATGTGCGTACAGCAGGTGGTGAGGTGCTGGAGCACTTCCAGTTCACCAGTTTGGAAATTACGGACGACATTCTAGACAGTGAGTTACAGATTCGCACTAAGGGCCGCGAGATTTCCCGTACTTTGGGTGGTAAAAACACAGAGGAAGAGTATTCGAAAACGCCGCGTATGCTCGGGTGGCATCTAGGTTGGCGCCCGGAAGGGTTTGAGCCTGCTGCCGCACCGAGATCCGGAAAAGGACGGGCGGTTGCATTTTCGGATGGGCTGGCGGCATTTTCTGTATTTGTCGAACCAGCCGGTAAAGTTACTATGCCCACCGGAGCTTCGCGGGTAGGGGCTACAACCATTTACATGCGACAGCTTGAGAGCGGCGATAGGGTGTTTCTGGTAACCGTGGTGGGCGAGTTGCCACCTGCGTCAGCGCGTCAGGTGGCCGAATCTGTGCGAATTGATGAAGCTTTTGTACTGGGTGCCAGAGAGCCGTGATCACCGAAACCGGAAGAGTCGTTGCTGTTACAGGTGAGCATGCTTGGGTCCAGACCATCCGTACCAGTGCTTGCCAGAGCTGTTCGGCACGCAATGGATGCGGGCAGAAAGTTTTGGCGTCAGCCACCGGCGGGCGCGCCAATCAGGTTCGGGTTGTTAATTCTGTAAACGCCTGCGTGGGTGAAGACGTAACTCTTGGTATTGATGAAAGCGCACTCCTCGGTGCGTCGCTACTAGTGTATGCGCTCCCGTTGCTGCTCATGGTGGTGGCCAGCATGGTTGGTCACCAACTTTCTGGTGGCAGCGATGCTTTTGCTATGGCCGGCGCTGCTGCCGGGCTTGCATCAGGCTTTTTAATCAGCCGAAAATTACAGCGCCGGAATGCCGGCAGCTATGAACCCAGACTGCTTCGGGTTAACCGTATCCCGGCCGGAGTGGTTTCTCATTCAGACTCGCTAACATGACTAACAGGGGATCCTGATATGCTGAGACTAGCACCAGCCATTACCCGGTTTTCCCCGGCATCACTCACTCAGAGGGTGCCGGCTTCTGTGCTGATGATGCTGCTTGCGATTTTTCTTTTGGCTTGGAGTCAGGCAAGTTTGGCGCGGGGCCTGCCAGACTTCACCGGACTGGTTGAAGAAAATGCAGACGCAGTAGTCAATATAAGCACCACCAGTGCAGCATCAACCGGGAATACACGTTTCCACGGTTTGCCTTTTGATGAGCGACAGCTCGACCAGCTGCCGGAGTTTTTTCAAGAATTCTTTCGTGGGCCTCAATCGCCTTTTGGCGGAGCGCCGGGTAGCTCCCAGCCCCGTCGTTCTATGGGTTCGGGGTTCATTGTGTCGGCTGATGGTTACGTACTGACGAATAATCATGTGGTTGAAGGTGCGGACGAGATTATCGTTCGGCTCAACGATCGACGTGAGTTGCCTGCCACTCTGGTCGGTACAGATCCTCGCTCGGACATGGCTGTGCTGAAACTAGAAAACGGCGACGATTTGCCTGTTGTTAAAACAGGGCGCTCCAAAAACCTCAAAGTGGGTGAGTGGGTGTTCGCCATAGGGTCGCCGTTTGGTTTTGATTATACCGTTACAGCAGGCATCGTCAGTGCGTTGGGGCGATCACTTCCATCGGAAAACTATGTGCCCTTCATCCAGACAGACGTAGCGATCAACCCTGGAAACTCCGGTGGTCCGCTGTTTAATCTGGACGGTGAAGTTGTTGGTATTAACTCACAGATCTATACCCGCTCTGGCGGCTTCATGGGTGTCTCGTTTGCCATTCCTATAGATGACGCCATGAGCGTATTTCGCCAGATTCGTGATAAAGGTTCAGTTTCCCGAGGTTGGTTGGGTGTGCTGATTCAAGAGGTGAATCGGGATTTGGCTGAGTCGTTTGGCCTCAAGCGCCCAAGGGGTGCGTTGATCGCAGAAGTGATGGACGGCTCGCCAGCTCAGGCAGGCGGATTGCAGTCTGGAGACATTGTTCTTGAGTACGATGGTGAAGACATTCATTTGTCGTCAGATCTTCCACCAATGGTTGGCCGCACGCCAGTAGGGGAGTCCGCTCGCTTGACCGTTCTTCGCAGTGGAAAAGAGATTGCGCTGGATGTGGAAATCGGCCAGCTGCCGGATGAGCGCGGGTCGCAACAAGCGGCACCCACAAGTGATAACTCGTCTACAGCGCCTCTCGGGCTTACCGTTGAGCCATTGGCCCCGGATTTGGCCGATTCCATCGGAGTATCCGGCGGTGTTGTAGTGACCGGCGTTGGCAGGGGGCCAGCTTACAATGCGGGCATTCGTTCGAGGGACGTTATCACCGAAATTAACAGGAAGGCCGTATCCTCAGTCGAGGACTTCCGCAAAGTTGTCAGAAGCTTGCCGGAAGGACGGGCGGTCTCCGTTCGCGTAGTGCGTCAGGGGCGGGCAATTTATCTGGTAATGAAGCCCTAACAGCGTTACCCGATAAGCCACTGGCAATAATAAAAAAGCCTTCAGGCCTGATGTTAAAAACGACAGGTCTGGAGGCTTTTGTTATAATGTCCCGCGCCAAAACTAGAGCTGCCACGGAACGGATCAGGTTAAAGCATTATGAATAGAAAGGATCTCCCCCTCCTGCAGCTTCTTAAACTCCGCAGTTCCTGGCTTGCCTGGCTACTTCTTGTCGTGGCAGTCGCCCTAACCGCTGCGTCCTGGCAATTTTCCATACGTCTGGTGGAAGATCGCACCGAAGCCAGATTCCGAACCCAGTCGTTGCAACTCAAAACAGCCATCGAGGAGCGTTTGCTCAATTACGAGCAGGTTCTAGCTGGCAGTGCTGGTCTCTTTGCAGTTGCCGGGAAAGTTTCCCGCGAACAGTGGCGGGAGTATGTACAAAAAGTAGATATAGACCGGTATTACCCGGGCATTCAGGGCATAGGTTTTGTCGAGCGCATTGAAGTGCGTGACATGGCAGAGCATATCGCGCTGGTGCGAGAAGAAGGTGTGCACAAATATTTGGTAAAGCCGCTTGGCACTGGACCCTTCTACTATCCTATGGTGTATCTGGAGCCGGGTACCGAGAGAAACTTGCGAGCACTTGGCTATGATGCTTTCAGCGATCCGGTGCACCGTAAGGCCATGGAAAAGTCACGGGATAACGCCATTCCGACGGTAACGGCCAAGGTGGTTCTGGTGCAAGAAGAGCTGGCGGAAGACCAGGCCAGCTTCCTTATGTATTACCCGGTTTACCAAGGTGGAGACGTTCCCGAAATCCGGGCTGAACGCCGCATGATGTTGGCTGGCTTTGTGTTCAGCGCCTTCCGCATGAACAACCTTCTTGATGGCATCATTGGCTTAATTTCACCGTTTCTTGATGTTCGCATCTATGACAACGGCGTGAGCGCCCGCGAAAACCTTATGTACGGTTCTAATCTGGGGTCGCTCGATAATGAATTCAGCTTTGAAATGAGCCAAACCGTCAGCCACGGTGGGCGAGACTGGCTGCTACAAACTCGTTCCACCCCGGCTTTTGATTATCTGGCGTCAGATCCGCGCCCGCTCATTGTGCTTGGAAGTGGTGCGGTCATAAGCCTACTGCTGTTTGTCATCGCTCTGGTGCTAATCCGCTCCCGCCTCATGGCGCAAATCAGCGAAGGGCGCTATCGCGCTATCACGGAAGGTGCCGCCAACGTCACTCTGGTTATGGACGAAGCGGTGCAGTCGCCGGGTAAGCAAATGCCGGTTATTCTGGCGCGTATTTGCGACGCACAAGACAACTGGCGCAACATGGAGGGCACCTATACCGACATGCTTGCAGTGCCTGGGGTTGAGGGCGTTGTGCTTAGCTTGCGTGATTTGACCCAGCTTAAAGCGGCTCAGTCTGAGCTGCACAGACTGGCGTTTTACGACCCGCTTACCGGATTGGCTAACCGCCAGTTGTTCCGGGATCGCTTAAACAATGTGGTGCGCCGAAGCCGAAGGAGTGGCGAACCTGCTGCCTTGATGTTTCTGGACCTTGATGGTTTTAAACGCATTAACGATACCCTTGGTCATGATGCGGGTGACGAGCTCTTGCAGCAAGTTGCTAAATGGCTTGAGGGCTGTGTTCGTGAAGAAGATTCGGTAGCTCGCCTTGGCGGTGATGAGTTTGTTGTACTGTTGTCACAAATCAGTGGAACAGAAGCTGCGGGTAAAGTTGCAGACATCATATTGCGCCGATTGTGCCAGCGGGTGCGTTTGAACGACCATGAAGTGGGTATTACGGTCAGCATCGGCATCACCATGATTCCCCATGATAGCGAAGACCCGGGAACCCTGATGAAGTTTGCGGACCTCGCTATGTACCGCGCGAAAGAGATGGGCCGGAACACCTACCAGTTCTTTACGCCCGCCATGAACATCAAAGCTGCACGCCGTTTGTTGCAACAGGAGGAGTTGGCCAGTGCGCTGGAGGAGGAGCGCTTTGTCTTGCACTACCAGCCCAAGATTGATTTGGCTAGTGAGCGGGTTATTGGTGTTGAAGCTTTCTTGCGCTGGCACCACCCGGAGAAAGGGCTGGTGTCGGCCCAGCAGTTTATCGGTTTGGCTGAAGAAACCGGACTGATTGTACGTTTGGGTGAAGTAGCCTTGCGCCAGGCTTGTATTCAGGTTCAGGCGTTGGAAAGGGCCGGTTTTGAATCCCTGAAAATGGCGGTTAACCTATCCGTCACGCAAGTAACCGATTCCCACTTCCTTGATATGGTTCGGCAGGTAATTACCGAGACCGGTGTTTCCCCGGAAAAGCTAGAACTGGAAATGCCGGTTGAACTGCTGAACGAAGACCCAAGAATGGTGCGCGAGTTGCTTTTATCACTCAACGATCTTGGTATTTGTCTTATTCTGGACGATTTCGGGGCTGGTTCCTGCTCCTTGGTGGCGCTGCAGCAGTTACCTCTTGATGTCATAAAGATTGATCACCGTTTTATTCGTGATATTCCGTACAATGTTAGTGCAACCGATGTGGCGTCTGCTGTGATTGCGCTCGCGCAACAGCTCCATCTTACTGTTGTGGCGGAAGGCGTAGAGACGCCGCAGCAATTGAGCTTCCTGAAATCCGCCGGATGCACACAGTGCCAGGGTAACTTGTTCAGTTATCCGCTGGAAGAAGATGCCCTGATTGGTTTCCTGATTCGACAATATGAACGGCCGCTTATTTCCTGATCATGGCAATGGCGGTCGGTAACCGGTAAAATCACGCCGGTCCCGGATTCAGGTATTGGCCTCTCCGGGCTCAATCCTTCGTCTTTATTATGAGTATTCATTGTCTGTGACTGAACTGAGCCGAATCCGTAACTTCTCCATTATCGCCCACATTGACCATGGCAAATCCACCCTTGCTGACCGCTTTATCCAAATATGCGGCGGCCTAACCAAAAGGGAAATGGCCGAGCAGGTTTTGGATTCCATGGACCTTGAGCGGGAGCGAGGCATTACCATCAAAGCCCAAAGCGTCACGCTGAGCTACACGGCACGGGATGGCGAAGTCTACAAGCTGAACCTTATAGATACTCCGGGGCACGTTGATTTTTCTTACGAAGTGTCACGCTCCCTCTACGCCTGTGAGGGCGCGCTATTAGTGGTAGACGCCGGTCAGGGCGTCGAGGCACAGTCTGTTGCCAACTGCTATACAGCCATTGAACAGGGGCTGGAAGTTGTACCTGTTTTGAACAAAATGGACCTGCCGCAGGCGGAACCGGAGCGGGTTGCGGCTGAAATTGAAGACATCATTGGGATTGATGCCACGGATGCGGTTCGTTGTTCTGCCAAGAGTGGTATGGGCGTTGAAGATGTTCTGGAAGACCTCATTAAGAAGATCCCACCACCTCAGGGCGATCGTTCGGCGCCCTTGCAAGCTTTGATCATCGATTCCTGGTTCGATAACTATCTGGGCGTAGTTTCTCTCGTCCGGGTGACTCAGGGCGTTATGAAGAAAGGCGACAAGATTGTTCTCAAGTCGACTGGCAGGGCATGGAATGCCGATAAAGTAGGGATTTTTAAGCCCAAACCCTACGATACCAACATTCTGGAAGCGGGCGATGTTGGCTTTGTGGTTGCCGGTATCAAAGATATTCACGGCGCGCCTGTGGGCGATACCATAGTGCACCACAAGTTTGCCGAAGAAACCCCCATGCTGCCCGGATTCAAGAAGGTTCAGCCGCAGGTATATGCCGGCCTGTTCCCGGTGAGTGCGGACGACTACAACGATTTCCGAGATGCGCTCGAAAAGCTAACCCTGAACGACGCCTCTCTATTTTACGAGCCTGAGAGTTCCGATGCCCTTGGTTTCGGCTTCCGGTGTGGTTTCCTTGGCATGTTGCACATGGAAATTATTCAGGAGCGTCTGGAGCGCGAATACGATATTAACCTGATTACGACGGCGCCTACGGTTATCTACGAGGTGTTGACGAAGCAGGGCGAGACATTGTCGGTGGACAGCCCGTCAAAGTTGCCGGATATTGGCTCCATCGAGGAAATGCGCGAGCCCATCGTTGAAGCGAATATTCTGGTACCTCAAGAGCACTTGGGTAACGTTATTGCTCTATGTGAAGAGAAGCGTGGCGTTCAGAAAAACATGCACTTTACCACCAATCAGGTGCAGCTGACTTATGAGTTGCCCATGGCCGAAGTTGTGCTGGATTTCTTTGACCGCGTTAAGTCCGCCAGCCGTGGTTTTGCTTCGTTGGACTACCATTTCGTCCGCTTTCAGCAGGCGAATCTGGTGCGTCTTGATGTGCTAATCAACGGTGAGCGTGTGGATGCATTGGCGCTGATTGTTCATAAAGACCAGTCCCACTATAAGGGGCGTCAGCTCATTGAAAAAATGAAAGAGCTGATTCCTCGGCAGATGTTCGATATTGCTATTCAGGCCGCCATCGGCAATCAGGTAGTGTCCAGAGTCAGTGTTAAAGCACTGCGGAAAAACGTAACGGCAAAATGTTACGGCGGTGATGTTAGCCGAAAGAAAAAGCTGCTCCAAAAGCAGAAAGAAGGCAAAAAGCGCATGAAACAGGTTGGCAATGTTGAGGTGCCTCAGGAAGCCTTCCTTGCCGTACTGAAAGTCGATAATTAGAAGGGACTTTGATGGATATTGATTTTCCACTGGTACTGGTCGTCCTGACATTTGCATCGGGGCTAATCTGGCTGGCAGACATATTGTTTTTGCGTAAGCGCCGCCTTGCAGTGTCTTCTGACAGCACTGCCGAGGAAGACCTACCCAAAGAGCCGTATTTGGTTGATCTCAGCCGCTCGTTTTTCCCGGTACTGGCGATTGTGCTTATACTCAGGTCATTTCTGGTGGAGCCCTTCCAGATTCCTTCGGGTTCTATGCTGCCAACACTGGAGGTTGGTGATTTTATTCTGGTTAATAAGTACGCCTATGGCCTACGCCTGCCCGTCGCTGGAAGCAAAGTTGTGAGCATAGGGGACCCGGAACGGGGTGATGTTATGGTGTTCCGCTATCCCGAAGACGGCAAAACCAACTACATCAAGCGTGTGATTGGCTTGCCCGGTGATACTGTGCGCTATCGCGATAAGCAGTTGTTTATCAACGGTGAAAAAATCGAGAGCGAGTTTGTCGTGCGCCTGCCGCCGGTAGAAGTGCGCCGGGAAGATTTGGGCACAGTAGAGCACGATATTTTTCACACAATGGGGCGCTCAGGCGCACCGGGTGAAGGGGAATGGCGAATACCGGAAGGTGAATACTTCGTGATGGGCGATAATCGCGATAACAGTAACGACAGCCGGTATTGGGGCACGGTTCCCGATGAATTGATTGTGGGCAAAGCCTTTGCGATCTGGATGCACTGGGAATCTTTTACCAGTTTGCCATCCTTTAAGCGTGTGGGCGGTATTGAGTAATTTTGACCATTTTGGAGTTTAATTGTAATGAAGAAAAATAATCTCTCCGCCATGGGGCGTCAAGGCGGTGCTTCGGCGCTTGTTATTCTGATTATGGTTCTGTTTTTCGGGGGTATTCTTTCGTTGGCAATCAAGGTTGGGCCAGCGTACATGGACGACCTTACTATTCAGGAAGCGCTTGAAAACTTGGATGGCACGGAAGGCTTGTCGCGGATGGGGCCAGCCCAAATTCGTTCCCTGATCAACAAGAGCCTAAGTGTGAATAATATTCGCAGCCTTGAGGCCAAAGATATTGTGGTTGAAAAAGACGGCGAGCTTGTTTTGATCACCGTGGATTATGAAGTACGTAATAACCTTGTCCGCAATATGGATGTCATTGTTCACTTCCAACACAAATACGAGTTGAAGGGTAAGTGAGTTCGCAACCAGATCTGGATCAGTTACAACGGCGCATTGGTTATCGGTTCAAGTCGCCCGAGCGTCTTTTGCTGGCGCTGACGCACCGAAGTTATGGCAATCAGAACAATGAGCGACTGGAGTTTCTTGGCGACTCTATCGTTAACATGGTGATTGCAGAGTACTTGTTCCTGAATTTTGATAAAGCCCGGGAAGGCCAATTGAGCCGTTTGCGCGCTCGCATGGTGAAAGGTGTAACTCTAGCCGAGATTGGTCGGGAGTTCGACCTGGGAAGCTATTTGCGGTTGGGGTCCGGCGAGCTGAAAAGCGGCGGCTTTCGTCGCGATTCCATTCTTGCAGATGCGGTGGAATCTGTCATTGGTGCTATTTACCTCGATAGCGATTTCCTCACTTGCCGGGATCAGGTTCTGCGTTGGTTCGAGCTACGCCTTAAACAGCTCGACCTTCAGGATACCCAAAAAGATCCAAAGACCCGATTGCAGGAGTATCTACAGTCACGCCAGTTCCCGTTGCCCAGATACGATGTGGTATCTGTGGATGGAGAAGCTCATAAACAGACATTTCACGTATCCTGTGTGTTGCCTTCGCTTGAGCGCAAAACCAGCGGCGTTGGCAGTAGCCGCCGTATTGCGGAACAGGAAGCAGCCCGTAGTGCGCTGAAGCAACTCGGCGTGGAGACACCCTGATGAACGATATTACCCGCCCGGAAAATCCTGACAGCCGCTGTGGTTTCGTCGCGATAGTTGGCCGCCCCAATGTCGGCAAATCAACCTTGTTGAACCATATTTTGGGGCAAAAGCTGAGCATTACCTCCCGCAAGCCTCAAACCACGCGCCACAAGGTGCTGGGAATTAAAACCGAGGGCTTGGATCAAGCGATCTATGTGGATACACCCGGGATGCACGTGGAAGAGCCAAGAGCCCTGAACCGCTATATGAACAAAGCGGCTACGTCGGCGCTTTCCGGAGTGGATGTGGTGGTGTTTGTAGTGGACCAGTTGGCTTGGACCACCGCCGACGAGATGGTGCTGGAAAAACTGAGCAAACTTGATTGCCCGGTTATTCTGGCGGTTAACAAAGTGGACCGGATTGAAAACCGGGAAAACCTGCTGCCGCACCTAGACATGCTGTCCAGAAAGCGGGAATTTGCGGAAATCATCCCCATCTCTGCCTTAAAGGAAACCAACCTGGAACCGCTAGAAGAAGCGGTGGGTCGTTTTCTGCCCGAGAGCGTACACTTCTATCCCGACGATCAGATTACCGATCGCAGTGAGCGCTTTATGGCGTCGGAAATGGTGCGAGAAAAGATCACGCGACAACTTGGCGCTGAGCTACCCTACTCGGTGGCAGTAGAAATCGAAGAGTTCAAACACGATGGCAAAACGCTGCATATATCGGCGTTGATTCTTGTGGAGCGTGAAGGCCAGAAGAAAATCATGATTGGCGATAAAGGCGACAGGCTCCGCACTATTGGGCAGGAAGCCCGGGCCGACATGGAGCGTATGTTCGACAGTAAGGTTATGCTGAAGTTGTGGGTGAAGGTAAAGCGTGGTTGGGCTGACAGTGATCGGGCATTGAAGAGTCTGGGTATGAACGATCTCTAAACGTTGAGGCCGCTCTGCCACCTTGAGGCACTATGAGTAGAGAAGCACAGCAGCAGGAACCCGCGTATGTGATTCACCGCCGACCCTGGCGGGAAACCAGCCTCATGGTTGACCTTTTTACCCTGAATTACGGCCGCCTGAGCGTGATCGCCCGTGGTGCTGTTGGTAACAAGAGCCCGTTAAAGGCTCAGTTGCAGCCTTTTCAGCCATTGCTGCTGGGCTGGGTAGGGCGCGGCGATCTGAAAACGCTCACCGAAGTTGATGTACGTGAAGGCCCCTTACTGCATCGCACTGCCTCGCTTTATAGTGGCCTGTACCTCAATGAACTGATGCAAAGAATTTTGCCTCAGGCAGACCCCCATCCAACCCTTTTTGCCGCATACATTGAGGCGCTTGAGCAGCTTGCGCAGGCGTCGGATGTAGAGCCGGTTTTACGGAAGTTTGAGCAGGCATTTGCTGCAGCTCTGGGGTACGGTTTTTCATGGGATCTGGTGATGGATACTGGCGAGCCCGTCCATTCTGGGCAAACCTATTGCTATAACCCAGAACAAGGTATTGTTGCTAACGCTTCTCGTGGCGTGTGTTTGCAAAACCTGTCCGGGGAAACGCTGCTGGCCCTTGCCAGCGGGGATTATGAAAGTATCGCTAGCCGCCGGTTATCGAAGCGGGTTATGCGCGCACTAACGGATTACCTGTTGCAGGGCCGCCCGTTGAATAGCCGCAGCCTTTTTACTCATCACTCTGTTCGCTCATCCTAAGGGAGAACCACATGAATCCTAGAGTATTGCTTGGTGTCAATATTGATCATGTTGCCACGTTACGCGAGGCCCGGGGAACGCGTTACCCCGATCCGGTTCAGGCTGCACTGATTGCTGAAGAAGCTGGCGCCGACGGCATAACAATCCATCCAAGAGAAGATCGCCGCCACATTCAAGATCGTGATGTGCTGTTACTTAAAGAAGTGATGCAGACCAAAATGAATCTGGAAATGGCGGTTACAGATGCCATGCTGGAGTTTGCCGAAAAAGTTAAGCCTGAGTGTGTGTGTTTGGTGCCCGAAAAGCGCGAAGAGCTTACAACCGAAGGCGGCCTTGATGTTGATGGCCAAGAAGAACGTGTAGCGAATGCTTGTGAGCGCCTTGCTAAGCTGGGCGCGGAAGTTTCTCTATTTATAGATCCAGACCCGGTGCAGATTGATGCCGCTGTACGCTGCGGCGCCCCCGTGATTGAACTTCATACCGGCGAATACGCTGAGGCTGTTGGCGCCGAAGCTCAGGAGGAAGCCTTCAAAGTCCTAACCGATGCGGTGGCTTACGCTCGCAAAAAAGGGCTGGTTGTGAATGCGGGTCATGGATTGCATTATCACAATACTGAGCGAGTCGCAGCGATCCCGGGAATTAATGAGCTAAATATTGGCCATGCAATTATCGCTAGAGCCGTGTTTAGCGGTCTGAAAGAGGCAGTTCGGGATATGAAAGCAATTCTTGATCAGGCGTCAGCCTGCTGATGGTGCCCCCGGAACATCTGCTGCCAGTCGGTCTGTTCGCTCCAGATTTGCAGGCGTTCGATAGCAGAGGTTAACTGGTTTTTCTGCAACTCCATGTCCGGCGCTGAGCATTTAAGCGCCGTTTCCAAGTGATTTGCCGCGGACCGCAGCTCAGGAACGCCGCAGTAACGTGTGGCGCCATGCAGTTTGTGCACACACTCCAAAAGGTTCTCCAAGTCGCCGCTGGCCCAGAGTCGTTCAATATTGTCTAGATCTGTGGGCAATTGCTCCAGAAGCATGCTGAATAGCTCTTCTGCCAGATCCGTTTTACCCGCAGCCAGTTGGATACCCTCATCCACGCTAACGCAATCCCGCTGCATTTGTCGGGTAGAAGGCCTCAAGGTACGCCTTGTATCTCGCACCTCGGGGACCTGAATTCGACCTGTGCTGGTACTCCGGCACTGATAGCCAGTCCACTCGTGTATGGTGTCTGCCAACTGGACACTACTAATGGGTTTGGGCATGTAGCCGTCAAACCCCTGTCGGGCCAGCCGCTCTTGCTCATCAGCCAGCGCGTGTGCAGTGAGGGCAATGATGGCTGTTCTATGATTATTGCTTTTATCCATTTCACGAATGCGCGCGGCTGTTTCTACACCGTCCATTCCCGGCATCTGAAGATCCATAAACACCAGATCAAAGGCTTTATGTCGAGACTTGCTCAGGGCCTCAAACCCGCTTGAAGCTCCATCAGCGTCTATCTGATAATCCTGCAGCAGGGTCATAACCAGCTTTAGGTTGGCTTCATTGTCGTCCACAGCCAGCACCCGCGGTACATTAACGGGTGCAGGTAGGCGTGCAGTTTGGTCCTGATGGGCAATACCTTGTCCGGACGTATTAATGCCGTGCACCAGAAGCAGCAGTTCGTCATAGAGGGCATCGCGACATATAGGCTTGGTAAGATGGCCGCTGGCAAGCCCTGAAAGTGGAGTGTCGTGAATCTCCAAAGTTGGAGTGAGTAGCAGTGTGCGGCAATCCCGCTCGATTTCAATCGCTCGCACCAGTCCGCAGTATTGGCTTGAGTTGAGCAAGTGTCGAGTAATTCCGATAATGGCCACGGCATAGCCCAGCTGGCTTTTCTGGGCCTCTTCAATCTTCTCCTGCATAGCGCTGGGGCATGTAACACGATCAACCGTCATGCCCCAATCCCGCAATAGATGCTCAACCGCAAGGCCACAGGTTTTTTGGTGTTCCAGATATATGGCTCGTTCGCCTTTTAGAGCGTCCCGAGGGGCAACCGCCTCGCCACCAGAGGACAGTTCGGGTGTTAGGGTAAACCAGAAAGTGGAGCCTTTGCCGAGCTCGCTTTCCAAGCCAATCTCGCCTCCCATTTCTTCCACAAGGCGTTTGGAAATCGCCAATCCAAGACCGGTGCCGCCATACTGTCTGGCCGTAGAGGCATCCGCCTGGCTGAAGGCATTGAATAAAGACTGCTGCTGGGCTCTGGATAAGCCAACGCCAGAATCACTAATGCTCAGGCGCAGAGTAACTCGGTTACTTTCTTTATCTTCGTCTTCCAGACTGGCACGCAAAACCACCTCTCCGGTTTGGGTAAACTTGATGGCGTTGTTGACCAGGTTTGTAATTACCTGCTTTACCCTTAAAGGATCACCAGTGATGTTGTCTGGAACGTCGTTGTATACAAGAGGTACTAGGTCCAAATTTTTGCCGTGGGCAGCAGGTGCCAGCATCACCATTACCTCTTCCACAATATCTCGAAGCTGGAAGGGCACACGGTCCAAAATCAGCTTGCCTGCTTCAATTTTGGAGAAATCCAGAATGTCATTGATGATGGTGAGCAAGATTTCGGAAGATTTCCGTATGGTGCTCAAGTGATCCCTTTGTTGGCGCGGTATTGGGCTTTTGAGCAGCAGTTCTGTGAAACCGATGATGCCGTTGAGTGGTGTCCGGATTTCGTGGGACATATTGGCCAGAAACTCGGATTTTATGCGGCTGGCTTCCAGCGCTTCCTTGCGAGCGAAATCCAGTTCAATGTTCTGGATTTCAATGGTTTCCAGAGTCTCCCTTAGGTCTTCCGTGGCCTGGTCAATGTTCTGCTGCATTTCCGCCTGCGCTTTGCTTAGTTCTTCCGCCATGGCGTTCAGACCGGATTCAAGCTGCTCGAATTCGGGGCCGGCGTTGGTATGAATGCGGGTGTCGAGCTTGCCTTCCTTCAGCTTTGCAACGGCTTCGTTAAGTTCAAGCACCGGGCCGGTGAAAGCGCGGCTGAGCCGCAGCGCGATTAGAAGGCTGAAAAGAACACCACCGAGAACCAACAGCAGTGATATCAATAAGGCCTTGTAGGTCTCTTTTTCCGTGCGGATGTGAGACATTTCTACGGCTACCCACCCAAGCGGCTCTCGTTGTTTGAATGCAGACTGCCGGGCGTCCGGATCATGCATAGACTGAATCATCAAGTCTTGCAGGAAAACCGGGTTCACAAAACGGGTGCTGGCCTTGCGGGTAATCTGGCTGGCCTGCTCCTTCGCTAGCTCTTTGCTGTCGAGATTGTCGGAACTGTTTGGGCCGGTGTGCAGCAAGCGACGACGGTCGCTGTCAAAGAAGGTAATTGAGCGTACGTCCTGCTCCTCCAGTAGGGCATTGGAAAGACTGCTTAACAGGCTGCGATTCGCCGTAAACAAACCATACTCAGAGCCAGCCGCAAGCTGGCGGGACAGCGACTCGCCACGATCTTTTAGTAGGTTCTCAATGTTGTTGACCCAGCTGTAGGTAAAAAACAGCCCTAGTATCAAGGTAGTGATCAGGGTGGGCACCAGAGTGACCACCAGCACTTTTTTGCGAATGCCCCAACGTCGCATACCAATTTCCTGCAAATAACTTAACACCGCCTGTCGGAGCGGGTTACGTCCTTGTATTAGTAGTTCGTCCGGGCCGAAATAATATTCCGAGTCAGTGCCGGGCGAGCCGAAAAATACACCACTTATATAGCCGTCAGTCATGGTTTTAGCGAGAAGGTGTATTGGGCGACTGGGGCTATAAGGCGTATCATGCCAACGCAAAAGTGTACCACAGGGTTCTTACTATGCATTTTCCCACAATTGAAGATTATGTCGGGCACACGCCTCTGGTTCGGTTACAGCGTCTCCCCGAGGATACCAGTAACGTGATTCTGGCCAAGTTGGAAGGCAATAACCCGGCCGGCTCTGTAAAAGACCGACCTGCTATAGGAATGATTCAAGAGGCCGAGCGCCGTGGTGAAATTAAACCTGGCGATACGTTGATTGAGGCAACCAGTGGTAACACCGGTATCGCGCTGGCCATGGCTGCGGCTATAAAGGGATACCGCATGGTACTCATTATGCCCGCGAACATGAGTGAAGAACGTCGAGCATCCATGAGAGCTTACGGAGCAGAGATTATCACCGTGAGTCAGGAAGAAGGCATGGAAGTGGCCAGAGATTTGGCCCTGAAAATGGCTTCTGAAGGTAAGGGCAGAGTGCTGGACCAGTTCAGTAATCAGGACAACCCACTATCACACTATCGCACCACAGGCCCGGAGATTTGGGAGCAAACCGAAGGGCGTGTAACCCATTTTGTTAGTTCTATGGGCACTACAGGCACTATTATGGGCGTGTCCCGATACCTCAAAGAGCGTAATCCGGATATCAATATTGTCGGCCTGCAACCAAAAGAGGGCGCCTCTATACCGGGCATCCGTCGTTGGCCGGAAGCATATCTCCCCAGCATTTACGATTCTACTCGTGTGGATCAGGTGCTGGATATCGGCCAACAAGAGGCAGAGGACACCATGCGCGCTTTGGCAGAGCGCGAAGGGATATTCTGTGGTGTATCATCCGGCGGCTCCATCGCTGCCGCACTTAAGCTCTCTTCGCAGGTTGAAAACGCCATTATTGTGGCCATTATTTGTGATCGCGGCGACCGCTATTTATCGACTGGCGTATTCCCCGGCGCCTGAACCTGACGACACCAAGAGAATAGATTATGAGCAGACGACGCAGGAAGGTGCTTCCTACGGAACCCGTACGCTGTGAAGTGGAAAAGCTTAGCCATGATGGCCGTGGCATAGCTCGTCAGGATGGCAAAATCCTGTTTGTGGATGGTGCTTTGCCGGGTGAAACCGTAATGGCCAAGGTGGTTTCCACCCGCAGTAAATTTGATGAGTTGCGTACCCTAGAGGTACTTGAAGCCGCGCCTGATCGCCAAATTCCCCCCTGTGATTTTGCCGATTTATGCGGTGGCTGCAGCCTTCAGCATATGAGCAGTGATGCCCAAATCCGCTTTAAGGAAGATACTCTGCGCGAGCAGTTTGAACACTTTGGCGGTATCGAGCCGGAGGAGTGGATTGAGCCGCTGCGCCCAGACAGTAACCTTGGGTATCGGCGCAAGGCGCGCATGGGCGTGCGCTATGTGAAAGCCCGGGAATCGGTGCTGGTAGGGTTTCGGGAGAAGCGCAATAGCTTTCTTACGGATATTGACCGCTGTGTAGTGCTGGATCCGCGCATTGGCGAGCGCATTGTTCCGTTGCGCGAGCTGCTACACACCATGGATGCATACGCCCGTGTGCCTCAGGTCGAAGTTGCTTGTGGTGACGACACCGCAGCGATGGTTTTCCGCAACATGGACGATCTGAGCAGTGGCGACCGGGAAAAGCTGATTGCTTTTGGCCAGGCCCACGATTTGCATATTTATCTGCAGCCCAAGGGGCCAGATACTGTGCACCGCATCTGGCCTGAATCAGCAGGTCGAAGCGATGAGCGCTTAAGTTACCAGCTTGATGCATTTGATCTCACCATGAAATTTCACCCCATGGACTTTACCCAAGTTAATGCGGGCATCAATAAAGCCATGGTAAGCAGAGCTGTTGACTGGCTGGACGTGCAGCCGGGTGAGCGAGTCTTGGATCTGTTCTGCGGGTTGGGCAATTTTACCCTGCCACTTGCGCGCAAAGGCGGGCAGGTTATTGGCGTGGAAGGTGATGATGCCATGGTTGTTCGGGGTCGCGAAAACGCGGAGCTGAACGCGCTTGCAAATGTGGAGTTTCACGGCGCTGACTTGCACGGGGATTTTACCGGTCAAAGCTGGGCACAAGAGGGTTTTGATAAAATTCTTATTGATCCGCCGCGCTCCGGAGCAGAGGAAATCTGCAAGTACCTCACCGCATTCGGTGCCAAGCGCATTGTGTATGTGTCCTGTAACCCTGCCACTCTGGCACGGGATGCAGGTGTGATGGCCAGCAACGGTTACCGGCTGGTGCGCGCCGGTGTAATGGATATGTTTCCTCACACCACGCATGTGGAGTCGATTGCGCTGTTTGAGCGTGGCTCTCGCTGAATTTTGCTGTGCACAGCGAAGGACAGTTGTGTGAATCACCGGGAATAACAAAACAGATATGGTAAAAGTTCGCGAAGATTACGCAGTGAATGGCGATGGCCAGATCGATATCGAGGGTTGGGTACAGCAGATTGCTTCCCAGACCCATCTGGACGATGTGGACCAGTTTCGCAGGGCGTGTGAAAAAGCCGCTGAAATCGATTTGCAGGCCTTCCGGGAGGATCGCCTCTGGGCGTCTGGCTCTAGCAGCTTTCGCACCGGCATTGAGATGGCTCAGGTGCTGGCGGAGCTGCGCTTGGATCAAGTCAGCCTGGTTGCTGCCATTCTATACCGTGCGGTTCGGGAGGAGCGGGTAGCCCTTGAGGTTATCCGCAAAGAGTTTGGCGATGAAGTGGCCATGCTTATTAATGGCGTACAACAGATGGCGGCCATTTCTTCCATACACCACCCGCTCAAAGGCAACGTGCTTGGGCAGAGTGAAGGCCAGTTGGATAACGTCCGCAAAATGCTGGTTACCATGATTGATGACGTGCGGGTTGCGCTTATCAAACTTGCCGAGCGCACCTGCGCCATCCGTGGTGTTAAGGATGCGCCAGAAGAAAAGCGTATGCGAGTTGCCCGCGAAGTGTTTGATATCTACGCGCCCCTGGCTCACCGTCTGGGCATCGGGCACATCAAGTGGGAGCTGGAAGACCTTTCATTTCGGTATCTGCATGAAACAGCCTACAAAAAGATTGCCAAACTTCTGGACGAAAAGCGCCTAGACCGGGAAGGCTACATCCGCCGCGTGATTGCCAAGTTGCAGTCAGAACTGAAAGCTACTGGTATCGAAGCCGATCTTTCGGGTCGTGCCAAACATATCTACAGCATCTGGCGGAAGATGCGTATTAAGGGCCTCGATTTCTCCCAGATATACGATATACGGGCCGTGCGTATTCTTGTGCCTGAGGTGAAGGATTGTTACGCCGTTCTCGGGATTGTGCATACGCTTTGGCGCCACATACCGAATGAGTTTGATGACTACATTGCCAACCCTAAAGAGAATGGCTACCAATCTCTGCATACCGCCGTGATCGGACCGGATGGCAAGGTCATGGAGGTACAGATTCGCACTCACAGTATGCATGAAGATGCCGAGCTCGGGGTATGTGCTCACTGGCTATACAAGGGCACGGACAAAAGTAACAAGTCGTCTGGCTACAATGCCAAGATTAACTGGCTACGACAGGTGCTGGAGTGGCAGGAAGAATTGGGCGACATCTCCGGGCTGGCGGACCATCTCAAATCCGACATCGTGTCGGATCGAATTTATGTGTTTACGCCTGAGGGGCACGTTGTTGATTTACCTCAGGGGGCGACACCCGTAGATTTTGCTTACCGAGTTCACACTGAGATTGGACATGCTTGTCGCGGTGCCCGGGTAAACAGCCGCATAGTACCTCTTACCTACCCGTTGAAAACGGGTGAGCAGGTATTTGTTCTTACCTCTAAGAACAATCCTGCGCCTAGCCGGGATTGGCTAAACCCCAGTCTTGGATACATTCAGACATCTCGCGCTAGAGCCAAGGTAACTCATTGGTTTAAAGAACAAAATCGCGACCGTAACGTAACGGATGGTCGTGCCATTATTGAGGATGAGTTTCGGCGCTTGTCGTTGCACGATGTGGACCTCAGCCAGCTGGCGGTAAAGGTGAACTATCACAACGCCGAGGACATGTTTGCTGCGGTAGGTGCTGGTGATCTCCGCCCTGCACACGTTGCCAATGTTGCTCAGCAAATGATCGAGCCCAAATCCGAACAGCTCGATTTGAAACTGATAGCCCAGCGTGACAAGCCCTACGATACCGAATCGGATATTCACATAGTGGGCGTAGGTAAGCTGAAGACCCAAGTGGCCAAATGCTGCAAGCCGTTGCCAGGAGATGCCATAGGTGGCTACATTACCGTTGGGCGTGGTGTAACCGTTCACCGACAGGACTGTCTAACGTTTCTGAACTTGCAGGAGTTTGAACCCAACCGAATTATTGAAGTGAGTTGGGGAGGGCAACAAGCCTCTGTTTATCCGGTCGACATTGAAATTGAAGCGTACGATAGGTCTGGTCTGTTACGGGATATCACTCAAGTGCTGTCAGTGTCGAAAAGTGATGTTCTGTCTTTGCACACCATGACCAATCGTGACGACAACACGGCCACCATGGTAGTGACTGTTGAAATTTCCAGCCTTGAGCAGTTGGCGCGCCTACTCGCCCAAATCCGCAACCTGCCCAATGTTATCGACGTAAAGCGTAAACGATCATGACCTACTCGATTGACGATCTGAAACTGTTGATGGCGCGGCTGCGTGACCCCGAAACCGGTTGCCCCTGGGATACCAAGCAAACGTTTAGAAGTGTTGTGCCGCACACGCTGGAAGAGGCCTACGAAGTAGCAGATGCCATCGAGCGGGAGGACTACGGAAACCTGAAAGATGAATTGGGTGACTTGCTGTTTCAGGTGATCTTTTACTCGCAGATTGGGGCGGAAGAAGGTCATTTCAGCTTTGATGCTGTGGTCGACAATTTAGTGCGTAAGCTTGTGCGACGTCATCCCCATGTGTTCCCGCAGGGCACACTGGAAAGCCGTATTGACCCGGACAACCGGCCAGACGAAGTCTGGATTAAGGAGAGCTGGGAGCGTATCAAGGCAGAAGAGCGGGCTCAGAAACAGTCAGACACGTCAGCGGATGCAACGCCGCCAAGCCGACTGGCTGGTATTGCACGGGCGCTGCCCGCGATGGTGCGCGCGGAAAAGTTGCAGAAGCGGGCGGCAAGGCACGGGTTTGATTGGCCAAACATAGAACCGGTATTCGACAAACTCCATGAAGAAATCGACGAGCTCAAGGAGGCCTGGCAGGCGGCAGAATCCGGGCAGGGTGGCCACGATGCCGTTGAAGATGAATTGGGCGATCTGCTGTTCGTGTGTGTGAACCTTGCGCGCTTCATGAAAGTTAATCCGGAGCAGGCTGTTGGGCGCACTAATCACAAGTTTGAGGCGCGATTCCGGGCCATTGAAAAGGTTCTTGAGCGTGAAGGCCGTTCCTTTGATGAAGAAACACTGGAAGCTCTTGATCAGATCTGGCAATCGGTCAAAGGTGTGGAAAAGAAAAGCGGGCAGCCAGAGTAGGTACAATCCGTTACCAATTCCTTACGTTTTCACTCCTGAGCTTCGTCTACACTTATTGGCTAGGGCGTTTGGCGGCGGCTCTGGGTAAGAAGTTTGCGCGCCAAAAGAGTTCAAAAGAGCTCAGGAGTCATCAACAAGAATTAGGAGTCTGGCTCGATGAAAATCAAAGATCTGGTTAGTTACTGGGATAAGCACGCTAAAGGTAGGCTTACCCGTGATGCTTGCTTTATGGCGTTATCTGACCAGCATCATCGGCAGCTCGAAACGCTATCTGCCCTCTATCCTCTAAAGTCATCTCAGGACCTTATTCGCGACCTGATCTCCGCTGCGCTCGATGAGGTCGAAACCGAGTTCCCTTACGTTCAAGGTGATCAGGTTGTCGCCTACGATGAAGACGGCTTCGAAATATACGAAGACAAAGGGCTGACTCCGGAATTCGTTCGCCTCAGCCAAAAGCACATCAAGCGTCTGAAGGCTCGCCAACTCGAATCAGTAGCCTAGTAACGAGTCTTCTAACAAGATCTGCTAGCCGGTGTGGCTCTCTAGTTTCTCTTTTAGTGGGTCTTGACTGGCTAAGTCGTCCAGTGCGGCGGCGATCATATCGTTTAGAATGTCGCTTTCGCTGCGCTCGGGATAAAGTTCCGCCAGAGCAGCCACTCTGGCTGCGTCTTCCAAGGGAAGCCTCAAATTGTAATCATGGGTTAGCTCTACTGGTTTTTTCTTTTGTTCCCAGTGCTTGGGCAGATCTGTGACTTTCATGTTGGCTCCTCTCAAGAGTAGGCTTTGTGGTACTGGTGCGGGCGCAGTTGCAGCCCCAAACGCCAATAGACTTTTTCGGTGGTTCCTTAGTATCGTAAGTTTAGTTTGTCTCCGTCAATTCATAAGGACGCCAATGTGACCGAGCTACACCCTGATCTCCGTGAAAATGTCCGCATGCTGGGCGAATTGCTGGGGCAAAGCATCCAGCGCTACCCCGGGCGGGGATGCTTCGAACGAATCGAAGAAATCCGAGCGGCCGCCAAATCCGACCGGCGGCAGGAAAGCGGATCCGGCCAGCGGCTAGTCAGCCTGCTTGGCAAGCTAAGCGATGACGAACTGCTGCCAGTCACCAGAGCATTTAACCAGTTTCTTAATCTCGCGAACCTAGCTGAGCAATACCACGGTATTCGCCGCAAGCGTGATCATCAGTCTGATCTGATGGTTGAACCATTAGCTGGTGTTTTTGAACGCCTTAAAGACGGTGGCGTAAGTGCCGAAGCGCTGCACCAATGTGTTGCGGATATGCGCGTAGAGTTCGTGTTGACAGCGCACCCCACAGAAGTTGCGCGCCGTACACTGATCATGAAATATGATGAAATGTCGGATTGTTTGGCGAGCCTGGACCACGCAGACTTGCTTCCACCTGAGCGAGAGGCGATTACAGAACGCTTGTCACGACTTGTAGCTGAAGCTTGGCATACGGATGAGATTCGCCATGAACGCCCCACGGCTGTTGATGAAGCCAAATGGGGTTTTGCGGTTATCGAAAACAGTCTTTGGCAGGCTTTGCCGCGATTCCTTGGTGATCTGGATCGGTCACTTCAGGAGGCGACAGGCAAGGGCCTTCCGTTACAGGCATCGCCGGTGCGTATCGCATCCTGGATGGGCGGCGACCGGGACGGTAATCCCAACGTTACCCATCAGGTAACTCAAAAAGTGTTTTTGCTCGGGCGGTGGATGGCTGCGGACTTGTTTCTGCGTGATATCAAGTCACTGAGAGCGGAGCTTTCCATGTGGCAGGCAAGCGATGAGCTGCGCGGATTATCTGGCGATTCCCGGGAACCGTACCGCTATGTATTGGCAGAATTGCGGGATCGCCTTATCAGAACGCGGGATTGGGCGGAGTCTCGCGTTACTGGCGAGCCAGCTGATACCTCGGGCATACTTTTTGAGAATGAAGATCTGACGGCACCGCTAGAACTCTGTTACCGCTCGCTAGTGGAGTGCGGGCTTGAAAAAATCGCCAATGGCGCTTTGTTAGACACCATTCGTCGCGCCCATACATTTGGCTTGCCCCTAAGCCGCCTCGATATCCGTCAGGAAGCGACCCGCCACGCAGAAGCTGTTGCCGAGATGGTGGAATATTTGGGGCTTGGTGATTACCTGTCTTGGTCTGAAAAAGAGCGCCAAGCATTTTTAATACAAGAGCTTCAGGGTCGCCGCCCGCTTGTGCCCCGCAACTGGGAGCCTTCTGAACCGGTACGGGAAGTTCTAGACACCTGCGAAGTGGTTGCGCAACAAACCCCGGAAGCTCTGGGCTCCTATGTTATATCTATGGCCAGCAAGCCGTCGGATGTGTTGAGTGTCATCCTACTGCTTCGCGAATCCGGTATGAAATTCCCCATGCGGATCGTGCCTTTATTTGAAACGCTGGATGACCTTCGCGGTGCACCCGACAGTATGTCTGCCCTATATGAGGTGGACTGGTATCGGGATTACTGTCAGGGGCGGCAGGAAGTCATGATTGGCTATTCAGACTCCTCCAAGGATGCGGGTCAGCTTATGGCTGCTTGGGCCCAGTATCAGGCGCAGGAAAAGCTCACTCAAGTTGCAAAGCGATTCGGTGTGCATCTAACTCTGTTTCATGGCCGCGGCGGAACCGTCGGCCGTGGCGGTGGCCCAGCCAACCGAGCAATTTTGTCTCAACCACCTGGTTCAGTGAACGGTAGCTTCCGCATTACCGAACAGGGGGAAATGATCCGTTTCAAGTTTGGTTTGCCACAGCTTGCGGTGCAGAGTTTAACGCTATATAGCACGGCGGTGATCGAGGCGACTCTGGCGCCGCCACCCGAACCCGAAAAAGCTTGGCGCGATACCATGGATTGGCTGACGGAGCGTTCGCTCAAAGCCTATCGCGAAGTGGTTCGGGAAAATCCCGATTTTGTACCTTATTTTCGCCAAGTCACCCCGGAGCAGGCATTGGGCAAACTAGCGCTGGGTAGTCGGCCTGCACGTCGTAAAGCCAGTGGCGGCGTGGAAAGCTTACGAGCCATTCCGTGGATTTTCGCCTGGACCCAAATGCGCTTAATGCTGCCCAGCTGGTTAGGCAGTGATGTGGCTCTGGAGAATGCCGCTAAAGAGGGGCGTCTGCCCGAATTGCGTGAAATGATGCAAGGGTGGCCTTTCTTCCGCACCTATGTCGACATGCTCGAAATGGTGTTGGCCAAGGCTGATTTGCGCATCGCCGGTTATTATGAAAAAACACTGTTGGACGATGACAAGCTCCGTGCCTTGGGTGTCAGCTTAGGTGAGCGCCTTGAAGGCTGCGTTCAGCGCCTGCTGGAGCTTAAAGAACAGCATGAGCTGCTGGAGGGCGAGCCGGTCTTTGCCCACTCCATGCGCGTGCGCAACCCTTATACAGACCCCTTGCACTACCTTCAGGCGGAATTATTGAAGCGCGACCGGGAAAGTGAGGGCAAAGGCGAAGTGCCTGAGCTGGTAGAACGTGCGCTTAAGGTTACAATGGCGGGAATTTCCGCCGGTATGCGTAACACCGGCTAACACCACCGGGAACGGACAGCGGGGCTCAGAATGCCCCAGCCATGGATAACAGGAGTATTCGTTTGGCTCTCGCAGCGCGACTGGAGCGGTTTTTTAACAAACAGGGTATAGCTTATCAGGAGCTGCCAATCGATAGGGCCGCCAACCTTGACGAGGCGGTGTCTGCTCTTGGTCAATCCCGCCAGGACGTCATCAAAGCGACGCTGCTGATCGACATCGGTGGCATTGTGATGGTTGTTCACAGGGTTGACAGTGCGCTCGATACAGAAGCGCTCTGGCAAATGACAGGGCGCCATCTGCAACCCCTTACCGAACAGCAGGCCTTTCGTTTGTTCAGTGATTGTGATCGTGGGTTTACGCCGCCAATTGGCAATGCGTATGACTTGCCGGTGCTTGTCGATGAAGGTATTACCAGATCAGAGCGTGTTCTTTTTTCCAGTGGTACAGACCACTCTCTGGTGGAGCTGGACGGGCGTTCACTGCGCCTTGCAATGGTTGGCTCCCGGGAGGGGCATCTGGCGATTCGCGGCCCGGACAGTGATGACGCCCGGGAAGCACTGACGCTGGCAGAAGTCGCTATCAAACTGAAAAAGCTGTACCGGCTGCCGCCCATGCCAGCACTGGCGTTACGCATTTTGCGCCTAACCTCCAACACTGAGGCGACTGCGCGGGAATTGGCAGAGCTTATCGAATTCGACCCCAGCCTAACCGCGCAGGTGATGCGCTATGCGCGCTCGGCCCTATTCAACTACCCTGGTCAAATCACCTCTGTTCAGGAAGCGGTAACCCGTGTTTTGGGCTTTGATCGTGTTGCCCACATTGCAATGGGGATAGCCTCGGTTCGTGCCTTTGACGTGCCAAGAGCAGGCATTCTAGGCATGGATAATTTTTGGCGTCACTCGCTTTACTGCGCTTTCCTGTGCCAGTGGTTGGCGCCCCGCTGCGGTGCAGACAAAGGTTTGGCCTATCTATGTGGCTTATTGCACAACTTTGGGTTGCTGTTGGTGGGCCATTTGTTCCCGGCAGAGTTTAAAGAACTCAACAGGCTTAGAGAGGCTAACCTCGAGACCAGCATGCAATCGTTGGAGCAGCAGGTATTCGGGCAGGGAAGCGAACAGGAAATTATCGCCGTAGGCCACGGCGCTATTGGTGGAATCCTGCACCGTCTTTGGGAGTTGCCGGACCCTGTGGTCAAAGCAGCGGGTGTGCATCAGCAGCTGGGTTACCAAGGTGAGCATGAAAACTACGTGATGATGGTTCAGCTAGCGAATGCGCTTTTAAAGGAGCGGAACATAGGCGACGAGTTTAATGCCGATGATATTCCGGCGCTACTGCATGGGCTGCAATTGGAGCCTGCCATCGCGAATGAAATGATTGACGAGATTGATAAGGTTGCACCGGAGCTGGACGTACTAGCATCGTCACTTATCACCTAACGGCGGTCTTTGAAGATTGGTTGTGTCCCGTTTTATAAAGATGATACGGAGGTCGACTTTCTCTGGAGTGCCTGACTTCGTATAATGCGCCATCGCCAAATCTGGCTAACACCTGTTCCGGCAGGAGAGGTTGTCGCAAAGGCATAAGTTTTTGCCACAACTTTTCAAACGATAATGACGAAAACGGGAGCACAGCGTTATGCGAATCATCATGTTAGGCGCACCAGGCGCGGGAAAAGGGACTCAGGCCCAATTCATCACCGAGCGTTTTGGGATACCCCAGATTTCTACTGGCGATATGCTGCGGGCAGCCGTTAAAGCCGAGTCCGAGCTTGGCAAACA
Organism: Marinobacter salexigens; assembly: GCF_018860765.1. Taxonomy (GTDB): domain Bacteria; phylum Pseudomonadota; class Gammaproteobacteria; order Pseudomonadales; family Oleiphilaceae; genus Marinobacter; species Marinobacter salexigens_A. The sequence continues at coordinate 897,784 of NZ_JAHKPV010000021.1, read as the reverse complement.
GGTGAAGGAAGTGATGGCAACGGGCGGTTTGGTGTCCGATGACATCATTATTGCGTTGATTGAAGAGCGTATTAAACAGCCGGATTGTAAAAACGGTTACCTGCTTGATGGTTTCCCGCGCACAATTCCTCAAGCTGAAGCACTCAAAGATCAAGGCATTGTTATCGACTATGTTGTCGAAATTGCTGTCGATGATGAGGAAATTGTAAGTCGTCTCTCTGGCCGTCGTGTACACGAAGGCAGTGGCCGCATCTACCACGTTAAGTACGATCCGCCCAAGCTAGAAGGAAAAGACGATGAAACCGGCGAGCCGCTGATGCAGCGTTCTGACGATGAAGAAGAGACCGTTCGTAAGCGACTGAAAATCTATCACGACCAGACCGCGCCTTTGATCGGCTATTACCAGAATCTGGCAGAAAATCAGCCAGACGTAGCGCCCGAATACGTGCGTGTGGAGGGTGTGGGGAGTCTGGACAGCATTCGTGATCAGATTCTAGCCAGCCTCAAATAATTCACTGACTTTTTATCGAGGCCTTTCACGCCTGTGAAACTTTTGGCACTGGACACCTCCTCAGAGGGCTGCTCTGCAGCCCTTTTTGTTGATGGAGAGGTTTTTGAGAAGTTTGAAATTGCGCCTAGAGGCCACACCCGCCTCTTAATGCCGATGTTGCGCGAGTTGTTGGCGGAACAAGCACTCAAACCTAACGACCTTGACGCGCTGGCGTTTGCCCGTGGCCCGGGGTCTTTTACCGGTGTTCGCATCGCTACCGGTGTGGTTCAAGGTTTGGCATGGGGTCTTGATCTTCCCGTTGTCCCTGTTTCCTCTCTGGAAACTGTGGCTTTGGGTGCCATTGAAGTCTTGCAGGTAAAGGAAGGTGAAGGCATTGCTGTCGCTTTCGATGCCCGCATGAGTGAGCTGTACTGGGGATGCTTCCGAAATAGCTCGGGCATACCGGAGCTCATCGGTGAAGAGCGGGTCTGTGCGCCATCGCGGGTTACGCTAGAACATGAGGCCACACAGTGGGCTGGCGCAGGTCATGGTTGGGCTTTCTACGAAACCATGCCGACCGACGTTTCGGGCCGAATCAACTCGGTGGATGAAACCATTATTCCTCGGGCTGGATGGGTAGCACGTCTGGCTGTTGCTAAGTTCCATCAGGGCTTAGCTGTACCAGCGGAGCAAGCCCAACCGGTCTATATTCGAGACGAAGTTACCTGGAAGAAGCTGCCGGGGCGTGAGTAAGGCTTTTAATCCGTGCGGACTTCTTCCATACTTCAGCTAATCGCGTTTATTTCTCTGAAGCCCATGGTGCTTTGACGATGATTGGTGGTATCAACTCAGGCAATACACTTTCCTATCAGTCAGGGACTAACAGCCCCGTGCGTGAGCGCGGTGATGTTGCCCGTTCCCCTGCGTCAGCCCCCGAGAAAACCGCCGACGCGGCCCGCCGTGATTTAGCAGACGGCCCTAGCCAGCCCGCGTCAGAGCGGAATGTCAGTGACAGCCCTGAGCGTCGTGTAGAAGCCCGTCGAGCGGCTGAAGATGTGCGTCTGGAACGCTTTCGTGCGGATGAAGTTCCTCTACCCGCAGCCCGCGCCTTGTCGACCTTTGCCAGTGTAGCTGCTGCCGGGCAGAACTCTGATGGCTCGACGCTCGCCGGAATCGATATCCTGATTTAATGCCTCGCTCCAATGGCGCAAGGGCGTCCTCCAAAGATAAAAGCATCCCACTGGCAATAGCCAGAAGCCATCTTGGTGACGAACATCAGGCCATGGCTCTAGGTGTCGAACTTTCCTTACCTTACCTTGGCGTAGTGCATCCGAAAGATGTGCGACATGCAGATGCTCTGCTGTTTCTGGATGAAAACGGTTTGTCTCTTCAGGTGGCCGGTAAAGGTGCTCCTGGCCCGGTGAGGGCGGAATTTGTAACCGGCAAAATGGGTTACCGACGTGAGCACGGTGGCGGCGCTGGTCAGTTGGTGGCGCGCGCCGTGGGCTTGCAGAAGACAAAGGCAGACTTGCATGTTCTGGATGCCACTGCAGGCTTGGGACAAGATGCGTTTGTACTAGCTGGGCTTGGCTGTCGGGTCACAATGTTTGAGCGCAATCCTGTGATTCACGCTTTACTGGCGGATGGGCTGGCTCGCGCAGCGTTGAATGTCGATTGCGCCCCGATCGTCGCCCGGATGACGCTCCACGAAGGTAGCAGTATCGATTGGCTGACTAATGCCTGGGAAGAGGGGGCAGAGGTTTCTGATGCAACCGATGTGGTCTACCTTGACCCTATGTTTCCTCACAGGGACAAATCGGCGCTGGTCAAGAAGGAAATGCAGGTTTTTCGAACTCTGGTGGGCGACGATGATGATTCGCCGGTGTTGCTGGAGGCAGCCTTAGCTGTCGCCAAGTACCGCGTAGTGGTAAAGCGTCCGCGCAAGGCTCCGGCTATATCTGGACCTGAGCCCGGCGCCCGGGTAGAAGGTAAGAGCAGCCGCTACGATATCTACCCAATCTGCGCGTTGCCTTCACGCTAGCGCCTTGCCTGTAAGGCGCCTAACACAGGCCCTTGGTTTAGACGCCTAGCATAGTAACTTGCTGAATAGCTTGGCGCTTCTCCACGCTTAACACCAGTCTGGCATCGTCCGCCACCTCATCCAGCCCCTCTCCGTAGCAGAGTAGCCCGTTATCGTCGGTAGTGAGAACGCCGTTTTTCTGCATGTTTGCGATAAAGTTACGGAACAGGCTTTTATCGAAAAACTCGGGTGCATTCAGCCCAAACAGTATAGACATGCGCTCTGCTAGCAAGGTGCTTTGCTCTTCCAGTTCAGCCGCAGTGATCTTGCCCGTACCGTATTTACGGAGTATGCCCAGAGCAATGTGATAACGCTCCACCATCTGAATAATGAATCGGGAAAGCACTCTCAGGCGCAGCATGGCTTCGGTGCCTTCATCCGGGCGCGCAATGCGTTCGTTATCCAGAGCCAAAAGTAAGCCCTGATCGACCAGCACATCAATCCACTGATTGATCACTGTTTCAGCCTCGTCGTCGTCATACTTCAGGAACAGTTCAGACTGGACATAGGGATAGGCTACGCTGGCAAGATAAACGATTCTTTCCCGTGCCAAAGAGTTTTTGTTCTCGAACAGACTGGCCACCAAGGCGGGGAGGGCAAAAAGATGCTGGATATTATTACGGTAGTAAGTCATTAGAATGGCATTGCTGCCTTCCAGCTCTATGATGTCGCCAAGTTTCTGTGGTTGGCGCGAAACCAGCCCCATGGACTCACAGTAAGCTACCCAGTCTTTGCCGCAGCCTTCCGGTAGGGTGACAGTTTCAGCGTAAGGGAACGCTTTAAGAAGGGCTGCATATTGATCTGCTAAGCGCTCAAGCTGGCCCTCATCCATGGCCAGTCTCTCGGTGCCTAGCAATACGGTTGCGATCACGCCAATGGGGTTAACAGCAACAGAGGCATTAATGTTGGAGGCAACCCGCACTGATAACTCAGATACCGCGTCGCTCAGCCACTCGGGCCGGTATTGGGAATCATAGGCCTCATCCCGCCAACTGCTGCGGACATCGTCCAGAACGTCGGATAGGTGAATGGCTTCACCAAAATTCACGGAAACCCGTCCGAAGGAGTTCGTTAATTTGCGCGCTGTTTTGGCCAGCCCAAACACGCTTTCTTTCTGCTTTTTCTTGCCTCTAAGTTCGCCAAGATAGGAGCGCCCCTCCATCACCTTTTCGTAGCCTACGTAGACAGGAACAAACACAATCGGCTTGCGGTGATCACGGAGAAAACTGCGCACAGTCATGGAGAGCATGCCTGGGCGCGGTTGCAGCATGCGCCCGGTGCGGCTGCGGCCACCTTCCACGAAATATTCCACAGAGTAACCACGGGAAAACATAACGTGCATGTATTCGTTAAATACTGTGGCGTACAGCGGGTTGTCGCGAAAACTGCGGCGCATAAAAAAAGCACCGCCCCTGCGGAGGATGGGGCCTACGATGGGCATGTTCAGGTTGATGCCCGCAGCAATATGTGGCGGCATTAGGCCGTTTTTATAGAGCACGTAAGACAACAGCAAATAATCGATGTGAGAGCGGTGGCAGGGCACATAAACGACGGCGCTGTTTTGCGCGGATTCCGTTACGACGCGTATATTGTTGACGGAAACGCCATTGTATATTCGGTTCCATAACCAAGAGAGCAGCTTTTCAAACACGCGGATGGTAACAACTGACATATTGGCAGCAATTTCATCTGCGTATTTGTATGCGCGGGCACGGACCTTTTCCGGCGCTATGCCTTCTTTGGCTGCGGTTTCTCTTATGGCTTCTTTTACTGCCTGAGTTCGTAGCAGGCCAGATACAAGCGTTCTGCGATGAGATAAATCCGGGCCCAAAACTGCTTGCCGCACCTTACGAAAGTGGGTTCGCAAAATGCGTGCAAGCTTACGGTTAGCGCGCTCTTCACTATGGCGGTGCTCCTCAATTACCTGTTTCAGGGAAAAAGGCTTGTTGAACTGCACGTATGTATTGCGACCGTGCATTAGAATAATCAGAAACTTCTGCAATCTGCCGGCGACAGACCAAGTATCCGAAAGCAGCAGTTTGACTAGCGACTTCTCTTTGTCTGGCGAACGTCCCCAGAACAGAGATACGGGAACAATCTGGACATCTTGCTCAGGGTTCTCGAGGCCGTACCGCACGAGCGCCTGAAACTCCGAGGTGGGCACCGGTGTTTGGCGTTTACGGAACGATCGGCCAATGCGGCGGTAGAGAAAGAAGAACGAGTGGGAGGGGCCGTTTTTAACCGGTAGCGATGTGGCGGCTCCCGGCAGCTGTGCCCGGACTACCTCTTGCTCGAGCACCAGTCGGCTCGATAACGAACTGTATTGAAGCACGTAACAAACCGGTATTTCGGAGGACAATCCGAGAGCATCAACGCTGTTTCCGCTGACATCCGTCCGGACCCACAAAAACAGTATTTTCCGGAAAAAAGTCAGAATCAGGCTTCGAATACCCTGGTAAAGACGCATAAAATGTCGCTCCGATGAAAATCAGGCGCCAAGTTTACTTGGTTGAGGGAAGACCGGAAAGCTACTGTGTCATTCTTGAAGCTTGCGACACTATGATACATTCCTGTTCGGCCTGTTTATCACTAAGGCTTGCTTATTAATAGAGGTGCGAAAGCCATGACGACAACAACAGTTCAGTGGAGTCCCGGTTGGACTACCAAGGCACCCGAGCCGGGCGACCTTGTGCTGATGCTGTCCGGGTCTGGTGTGTTCAAACCGGATGATGGCTGGTTGCAGCCGTTAGAACGTATGCCCGAGCATGCGGAGAATACGAGCTTTGTGTCTTTGGGAAGCGCCGATGGCCGCCCGGTTTTCGTGACACAAGTGTCGGAGTCTGTAAGTACTGGCTATGATGTTGTTTCTTTGCGGGATGCTCTGTTAACGGCCAGCGATGTGCCAGCGGCGATGTTGAGCACTGGGTTTCAAGTGTGGCAATGGTTTCAGGATCACCAGTTCTGTGGTCGTTGTGGTGGTGGAACAGGCTTTCATCGGCGGGAGCGGGCAAAGTGGTGCAGTCATTGCAATATCCCCTGGTACCCGCGATTGGCTCCTTGTGTGATCGTGGTTATAAGAAATCAAGATCGTTATCTTCTGGCAAAATCGTCACGTGTTAAACGGGATTTTTACAGTTTAATTGCAGGTTTTGTGGAGCCCGGTGAGAGCTTAGAGGCGGCGGTTGTCCGTGAGGTGAAAGAAGAAACCGGCCTTGACGTCACCAATATTCAATATCGGGCGTCTGAGCCTTGGCCGTTTCCACACCAGTTGATGGCCGGGTTTTTCGCCGATTATGCAGGTGGCGATTTGGTTCTACAGGAAGATGAGCTGGCGGACGCTGGCTGGTTTCTACCCGGGAGTAGGCCTTCTGTGCCTCCGAGCACAACTATTTCCGGGCGTTTGATCCGGGAAATGGAAAAGACGATTCTCGGTAGAGAAATTAAGTTTTGAGTGAGCACGAGGCGCCCAGAGTTTTGATTTTCGATTCCGGTGTTGGCGGGCTGAGTGTTGCGGCTTGTGTTCATGAAAGGCTACCGCACGCTTCCATTGTGTACCTCGCCGACAACGCCGCCTTCCCCTACGGTAGTCAGCCTGAATCTGTGGTGATTGAGCGCTGCTGTAGGCTCATTGTGAAGGCGCTTGAACAGTACCCTTGCGACGCTATTGTTGTTGCATGCAACACAGCCAGCACGGTTGCTTTGCCGCACTTGCGGGCCATAACACATGTTCCAGTTATTGGAGTGGTGCCAGCGGTTAAGCCTGCCGCAGCCTGCACGCAAAATCAGCGCATAGGTATTCTGGCCACGCCAGCAACGGTGCGTCGACCCTATCTAGATGAACTGATTCAGAAGTTTGCACCCCATTGTAGAGTTGAGCGCTTGGGCCACCCTGGCCTTGTACAGTGGGCGGAAGACTTGGTTCGAGGGTTGGCCGTGCCGCAAACCGAGCTCAATAGTGTGCTGGCGCGCCTACGTGATGCTGATGTAGATGCCGTGGTTCTTGGGTGTACCCACTATCCGCTTTTACTGGATAGCCTTAAGCTGAGTTTGCCTCAAGTGAAATTCTGGGTAGATTCCGGGGAGGCTATTGCCCGCCGTGTTGCGTCGCTTCTAGTGCAAGCGAACAAGACTGGCGACGCAATTAACGGGGACGGGACATCGCCTGTGTCCGTGGCGATCTTTTCGGGCAAACCCCCGGAGGGTATTGCCCGCTATATGGCTGAGTTGAGCCTGCAGCCAGAGCGAGTTATCGGGGACTGGCCGGGTAGCTCATAGCACCTGTGTGAGCTTGAACATGGCAAGGAACTCCAAGGCCGGTATGCTTCGTTTGTGACAGCAGTAGGTTTTGAAGTTGTCTCCCCGGAACCGTGACTTGGTAAATTCCAATCCTTTGAAGTTGTAAATGAAGTTTCCTCTGCTGTAGAGGCCGTGGAAGATTCGCTTCAAAAGCTTACTTTCCTGATATTCTGTGGTGGCATCAAGAGACAGAGGGATAAGACCCAGATCCAGATAAGGAACGCCTTCGGCTTTGAAGGTATCCATCGCGTGGGCCATAAGGGTATAAAAAATACCTTGTTTAAAGTCAGCGTTTGCGCGGGAAATGTTAGGCACGTAGCTGATGATTTCGTTGTTGCGATAAACTGGGTCAAAGTAAATAAAGCCAACCGCCTTACCATCTTGATACGCGTAGAAATGACGCTCATTCTCCCGATATTCCATTTCCATAGGGCGAATTAGAAAGCGTATCTCGTTACTTTTGCATTTCCGGGTGCGAATCCAGGCTTCTGAAATTTCCCGGGTGTGGTCGTCACTGAAGCGTTCCTGAACGGTAATTCCGCTTTTCTCGGCCTGATTTAGTGCCGTGCGCAGAATCTGTTTTTTCTTGCCACTGAGAGACCATTTATCCAGATCGATTCGTGATTCGCTGCCAAATTGCGTGCCGTACAGTCCGAAACGCAGGTGCAAAAAGTCGACAACGGGTTTGGAGACCTGAACATAGGAGGCGTTGGGAAACCGTTTCTGGAAAAGTTCAAGAATAGCGCCGAAATTTTCGGGCGCGCAAACGGGGTCGGAAAGGACGATGGTCGCACCCCACTTACGCATGTAGGCCACGTAACCCACTTCGGGCACGTCGAAATACTGCATGTCTGGCTGCAGGGTAGAGAAGGATTGGGAGTGGCTACCAAACCTTTTCAGGTAACTCACTCTTTCACTGAAGGTAAATTCAGTGTTTTCAAATTCTGAGGTTTGGTTGAGTGTAAGAATTTGATCTGACATAGTGATTCTCCCCGGTTGTTATTGTTTTGCAGGTGCTGGGCTATGCCTGCTTGCGGCCGAGAATGGACCAGTAACAGTCCATGTTCATCAATTTGAAGTGCTTTTTCTCTGTAATCTCAAGACCCAGACGCTGCATGTGTTCCGGGTAGTTGTAGATTTTGTGGAAGGCATTGTTAGCAAATAGCCAGAAGGTGAACACGGCCATATACCAGTACAGTTTTTTGAATGCGCGCGAGAACAGGTTGCCGGTCGGGTAGCAGAAGTCACCCACAACAATGCTGGCATCGGTTTTACCCAGTTGGATTAGGTGTTCCAGAACTTTCACCATCATTCCTTCTTCAAAAACATTCAGGAAGAAATTGGCAACAACCATGTCATACTGGCCGGCTTCGTCCACCTTCATGATATCGCTGTGAATGCGGCGAATGGTTAGGTGGGGTGCTTCACTTTCTTGGGCTTCGCCGAACTTCCGCAACATGGTTTCTGATAGATCAACAACCGTAACATCTGCGCCAAGTTCCGCCGCGCGTATTGCATCTCTGCCATGGCCAACGCCAGCAAAGAGAATACGGTCGCCGGGCTTCACTGTTTCCACCTCCAGCATGGCGGTTTTGCAACGGTGGATGTTCTTACCGCTGTAAAGGTTGCTGAGAAAATCGTATACGGGGCCAATGTAGCGGTACTTGTCGCGCATAGAACTGCTGCCTGCTCTTGATTGCTTTGATGCCGCCACCGTTATTGTCATTTTTGCTCTGACCATACGTTCAGAGCGTTTCGGCGGCTAAGACCTTGGAATTATCGAGTTTAGTGAACGAGGAGGGATAAATATGTGCCGCAATGCGCATTTCGGGATACACAAGTTAACGCAATGCAATACTTTGCAAACAAGATCAAAGTTTGGCTTAGGAGTGTCAGACAGTGATGTGTGGTCGTACTGAAAAATTAGCCAGATACGGCATTTTGAAGCCGTGTCTGCATGAGTAAATTATTGATATCCGCGGCGGACTGTGCCGGGCCGTAGAAAAAACCCTGAATTTGGTGGCAGCCAAGAGCCCGTAAGTATTCAAGCTGTTTAATTGTCTCCACGCCTTCGGCAATGATTTGTAGTTTTAGACCATGAGCCATGGCTACAATGGCATTCACAATGCATGCATCGTCGGCGCCATTGCGAATGGCTTTTACGAAGGATTGGTCCACTTTCAGAGTATGGATGGGCAGCCGGTGTATATAGTTGAGGGATGAATAACCCGTACCAAAATCATCAATGGCGATGCGGACATTCAGGCTCGCTAGTTCACGGAGCTTTTGGCTGATCTGCTCCAGATCATTCATGATCACATTCTCAGTAATCTCGATTTCCAGATTTCCGGGAGGGAAATCGTTGGCATTAATTCGCTCTATAAGAGTTTCCACAAACCGGGGGTGTTCCACCTCAATGGGAGAGAGGTTAACAGCCAAGCGCAGATCGCTGTGGCCAGAACGGACCCAGTGGCCAACATCTTTGCAGGCCTGATTCAAAACCTGCTCACTCAACTGACCAATAAGCTTAGTTTCTTCTGCCAGCCCTAGAAAGTCTCGAGGGTAGAGCAAACCCCTTTCAGGGTGCTGCCAGCGCACTAGAGCTTCTAGCCCCACAATACGGTTTGTGCTAGCGCAAACCTGAGGCTGATAAAATACCCGCAACTCACTCCTTTCAAGCGCCATGCGCAGGTCTCGTTCCAGATCCAGACGATGAGTGCTGTCGATGCTCATGCTCTCTGAGAAAAAGCGATAGCTGTCTTTGCCCCTAGCCTTAACGTGATACATGGCGATATCGGCATTTTGGATCAGCTGATCCATGTTGCTTCCTGCTTCTGGGTATACGGCGATCCCGATACTGACCCCAATGAACACCTGATGTTCGTCAAGTTGGAACGGCGCCTTGAGCGTTTTGATTAGCTTTCTCGCGATCTGGCTGACATCTTCTTTGCCATGGATTGAAGGCAACAGCAGCGTGAACTCGTCCCCTCCGAAGCGCGACAAAGTGTCGCCTTTGCGCAAACAACCTTCCAAACGCTGGGTTACAGATTGCAGCAATCGATCGCCCATTGCATGACCAAGGGTGTCGTTAATAACCTTGAAACGATCAAGATCAAGAAACATCACGGCGAGCTTCTGCTTTGCGCGGCGCGCATGGGTAATGGCCAGCTCCAGACGATCTTTGAATAGGGCTCGATTCGGTAAGCGTGTGAGCAAGTCGTGATAAGCCTGGAAGTTGATAAAAGCTTCAGCTTCTTTGCGTTCAGTAACGTCTCTGGCCGTTCCGTAATAGCAGGCCTTATGCCCACTACCATCGCCTTGAGTATTGCTATTGTGGGTCCAAGATTGGGGCGCAATTGGGAAGGCCGTCACTTCAAAGTACCGGTTTGCGCGCCTGCTGCCGCGAGTTTTAAGACGTATTTCCAGAGTGCGTGGGTTGTCCGCGCTTATGTCTGGTGCATTGAGAGCGTAGGTGCCTCTGGCAACGTCCCGATCATCAAGTATGTGCCGAAAGTGTTTGCCGCAAAGCTCAGCCGGTTTGTACCCCAGCAGACTTTCGATTTTGCTGTTGATAAAGCAGAAGCGGCCATGGGCATCAAGCATGAAAACGATATCGGGCGAGCTGTTTACGATGTAACGGTGCAGAGCTTCAGATTTTTCAAGGCGCCCCTGTACGTCTTCATGGGCTTTAAGGAGGGTTTGTTTTCCAACAACGCCTTTTACTGTGGCAATGAGTTCTTCAGGATCATAGGGCTTGCGGATGTAATCCAGAGCACCACGCCTTAGGGCACGGCTGACCGCTGTAAACGAGCTTTCGCCACTGATTACGATGATTCCGCATTCCGGTTGCCGGTTCTCAAAGTGGGCCATAACGGCAAAACCATCGACCTCTGGCATGCGTAGGTCGATCAGCGCGAGGTCATAGTGTGAAGTGTCTGCTAATTCACAGGCTTGGTTTCCGCCATAGGCCTCGGTGACATCATAACCGCAGCTGTTTAACAGCGAGGCTAGCGCGTCTACCAGTCGTGGCTCGTCATCAACCACCAAAATGCGCGCTGCCTCGGACGGGGAGGTCCTCTTGGTTAGCTCTGATGCCATCGGTTTGAGTCCGTTTTCTATCAGTCAGTTTCGGTATTTGTTTAGCTGGTTGCGGGTATCAAAAGCCGGAAGGTAGTACCTTCTGGCCCCGTATGACAAGCAATGATGCCATCCATGTCATCAACTAGCTGCTTCACAATGCTAAGGCCTAAACCGCTATGGCCAGCTCCTTTCGTGGTGTTTCCCGGCGTAAACAGTGTGTTGCGTATACTATCAGTAAGGCCGGTACCTGTGTCAGCTACGTTTAGCTCAACCCAGTCGCGTTGCCCTTGCCATACTTGGGCCGTCGTCTTAATGCTTACTGCGCCGCCAGCCTCCGGCATACTTTCGGCAGCGTTTTTGATCAGATTGATCAGTATTTGGCGCAGAACGGCAGGGCCCGCATTCACAGGCGTCGGATTGCTGCACAATAGCAGGTTCAATTGGAGTTTGTTGTCGCTGAAAAGACTCTCGTCCAATACCTGAGCGAGACTGCGTATTTCTGAATTAAGGTCGGCGGTGTGCTCGTTTGAGCTCTTAGCAGTGTCGCGGTTAATCTGGAGTAGCAGGTTGCTCGCCCGGTCCAATTCTTCTCGAACTACATCTAGCTCATTTTGCACTTCAGGGTCGTTCAGTCGGTTTCTGAGCTGATGAATGTACTGGTGGATAATTGTCAGGGGGTTGCTGATTTCATGTAGTTGTCTATGCAGTTTTTCCAGAGCGAGCTGGTGATCCTGATCTCCCCCACCTGTTTTGCTCGCAACTGAGGCACTCTTCGTCTGAAGAACAGTCGAGAGTTGGCGGCTAAATAGAGTAACTAACTCTGCGGTTGGGTCTGTTGCACTGCCATCTGTACCCAGAACAAATACACCGGGGCAGAGGTTACCCGTAACGATCGGGATGGCTGTCAATGACCGCGTTCTTAACAGTGATAAAAGTTGATGGTCGAGCACGTTAAGTGTGCGGCCGCTGAGATTGGTGAGAGTTTGGGAGGCAAAGGCTTCCGTCAAGGCGCTGCCGCCAGCGACTGCGTTTACTGCTAAATGTGGGTGTTGGCCGACGGTACCGGAAACAAGAACAAGGTTGTCATCTATGTGTCCAAAGCATAAGGCTGGCAGGCCGGTAATCAGCGTTAGGCTGCTTACAGCTTCGGCTAGAATGGCGGCATTCGTGGTCTCGAGATCCGCAAGCCCAATAGCTTGCTGGGTAATAGCCTGTTGTAACACGGTGTGTCGGAGCTTTAGCGCCGCGGGTTCAGCGTTGTAACTGTTAAGCAGCGGGACTCCCAGAGATTCCGCCGTTGTGGATACATCTTGCGCGATCCGCCGGTTGATTTCCCTAACTAGCTCTTCACTGAGCCCGAACATGGTACCGGCAGCGGCAATGCCTGCTGAGTCAGACAATGCTATACGCGCTGCAAGACTGATGACTTTGACCAAATGCCCTGCATCGCGCAAATCTGATGGAAGCGCCTGCTGATAGCGCATGGCATCCGCTGCCATGGGTCCCAGCCCCCAAGAGGTCACCACTTCAGCCGCTATTTCTGACTGTCGGTTCATATACTCTTGTCTGGTTTCCATATCTGGCGTTTTAATCGCGATCAGCTCGCCGATGTTATGGAGCATGCCAAGCATGAACGCTTCATCGGCTTCCGGATAACGAGTCAGGGTTGCCAGTGCTCGAGCGGTCAACGCAGTCGTAAGAGCGTGTCGCCAAAAGTCTCGTAATTGCTGCCAGGCCCCACCGCCCAAATCGAATAATATCTGGCGCATAGCTGCGGTCAGCACCAGCGTTTTGAATCGGCGAGTTCCAAGACGTATTAGCGCTTGGTCTACAGAGTTTATTCCTGACGGTGGGCCGTAAAGAGCGGAGTTTGCCAGTGTCAAAATCCGAACCACTAAGGCCGTGTCAGACGTTACAATTTCGCTGATTGCACGGTAGTTGTCATCTCGGTTGCAAGCTTCAAGCGCACGTAGAGTGACTTCCGGAAGGCTCGGGAGCTGAAGGTCGGGAAGTGTGCTCATAGGTTTGCCTGTCGCGCGCTGAAACCAGTTTATGAAGTGGCGTTCATTTTTTGTAGTCTTGGAGCTTAGCTAAAAAACTGAGAATGTAAAACAACAGCTGTGCTTTTTTTGATCAGCGTATTCACAGGCTGGTGATATGTGTACAATTTCTACAGACTAAAGCGCTGCTTGTTGTTATCTCAAGGATATAGGCCGCCTGCCATGAGAGCTCGGGAATCTGTCATGCACGAACCCAGCACCCCCAGAACTATCGCTGTCACTGGCGGAAAGGGTGGCGTCGGAAAAACATCTGTTGCTCTTAATTTGGCACTGACGCTTGCCCGCCAAAAAAGACGAGTCTTGCTACTTGATGGTGATACGGATCTTGCCAATGTCAGCATTATGTTGGGGCTGTATCCCGAGCGAACACTTGCGAATGTTGTTGCCAATGAATGTCGGTTGGAAGACATTCTATTGGATGTAGAATACGGCTTACACATCCTGCCCGGTGCCTCTGGTGTTCAGGAGTGTGTGGACATGGCTCCTGAGCATAGTTTTCGTATCCTGCGGGCTCTATCTCTACTCGAAAAACATTACGACTACGTTATAACGGATACGGCTGCAGGCCTCCAATCGACAGGTTTGCACATGATTGCGGCTGCAGAGCTCGCGTGTGTCGTTGTGACCCCAGACCCTGCTTCATTAACCGATGCCTTTTCTTTGATCAAGGTGTTGAAGCGCCGTGGGTACCGGAAAACACCAAGTGTGTTGATTAATATGGCTCAAGGGGCCAGTCAGGCCCGTTCCGTGTTTCAGCGCTTGGATTCAGCGGCACGGCGCCATTTGCAATGTTCACTACATTATATGGGGGGTATCTGGCGCGATGAGACTCTGCGCCAGTCAGTGCTGAATCAAAAGCCCGTTGCCCTTCTACCTCAGGCGGACCCGTCTTGTCGGCAGTTCACTACCTTGGCTGATATGCTTGATGTGCGCTTGGCGCAACTGCCTGTTCGCAAAGCCGGTATAGCAGCCTATTGGTATTCAGTCTCTAAGCGCCAGCCAGCCCAAGCGGCGAAAGCAAGCCGGCCTTCGATGTCTCCGAATGAACGCTGTATGCAGGCTGTTGGCGAGCTGGAAGCGGTGCTCGGGCCTGCGGATGTGAGTGCAATGCTGCGGTACGATGTGTTTATGCGGTTGTTTGCGCTGCTGGGACGTTCGCTAGACAACGATACGATCGAAATTATCCAGACCGGACTTGGCGCAATTGATTGGGAGGCACTGAGCCCGGTGCAGCGTGAGCATCTGGCAATTCACCTCAAGCATTTGGCTGATGAGATCTCGCAGCCTATCCCACCTGAACCTGTCTATGATCGTATCCGTTTTGGTGATCAGGAGAGCTTGGTCAGAGCTTTGAAAGAGCAGCCTTCCAGTATTTCGCTAAATCAACTGCTTAGATCGCTGGCGGATAAAGAAAATAACAATACCTGAAAAGCCCTCTCTTGTTTATTGATGACAACTTTGCAGTTTGTCACCGCATTGTCCCAAAAAATGTGCAAGGATCGGACGTTGCTGGCATCCACGAAAAGGAGTTTTCACAATGGTAAAACGAATAAAGGAGGCAGAAGTGTCTTCGTCCAAGGTACTTGAACAGCTGCGTGGTAAGCATGTCCTGATTACGGGTACTACAGGTTTTTTGGGTAAAGTCGTTCTGGAAAAGCTGATTCGTGCGGTGCCGGACATTGGCGGTATACACTTGCTGATACGGGGCAATAAACAACATCCTGACGCCCGTGGCCGCTTTCTTGAAGAAATTGCCACCTCCTCGGTGTTTGATAGATTAAGGCAAGAGAACAGCGAGGCATTTGAAGCTTTCTTGGAGGAGCGGTTGCACTGCGTTACGGGAGAGGTAACCGAGCCCGACTTTGGCTTGCCGCCAGAGGCGTTCCGAAACCTGGCGGGCGGTATAGACGCCGTTATTAACTCTGCGGCCAGCGTTAACTTTCGCGAAGAGCTAGACAAAGCACTAACCATCAACACCCTGTGCTTGAATAACATTGCTGAACTCGCGCGCCAGAACCCATTCCTTTCAGTTGTCCAAGTTTCAACCTGTTATGTAAATGGGAAAAACTCTGGGCAGGTAACGGAGTCTGTGATCAAACCTGCAGGTGCTGAGATCCCCCGAAGCCAAGCTGGTTATTATGAGATTGAAGAGTTGGTTCGGGTGCTTAATGACAGCATCGCAGATCTCCGTTCTCGCTACACCGGAAAAAGCCTAGATCGCAAGCTTGTGGATTTGGGTATGCGTGAGGCCAACCGCTACGGCTGGAGTGACACCTATACCTTTACAAAGTGGTTGGGCGAACAGCTGCTATTGAAGGCTTTGAACGGCCGGGCGTTTACTATTGTACGCCCATCTATAATCGAGAGCGCTCTGGAAGAGCCTGCCCCCGGTTGGATTGAAGGGGTGAAGGTGGCAGACGCTATCATTCTTGCTTATGCAAGAGAAAAAGTAACCTTATTCCCCGGTAAGCGTTCAGGCATTGTTGATGTAATACCTGTGGATTTGGTCGCAAACACTATTATTCTTGCTGTTGCAGAGGCCTTGGATGAAGCCCCGCGCTCTCGGATTTACCAGTGTTGTAGTGGCAGTTCAAACCCAGTGTCTGTGGGTGAGTTTATTGATCACCTTATGGCGGAAGCCAAAACTAATTATGCGGCCTATGAAAAGCTGTTTTATCGTCGGCCAGTGAAGCCTTTTATCGCTGTAAACCGAACCTTGTTCGATGCCTTGGTGGGAGGTGCACGCATTCCCCTCAGTCTTACGAGCCGCTTGATGGGCGCGCTGGGGCGGGGTAGTGAGTTCAAGGTACTTCAAAACCTCGATACCACGCGTTCCCTTGCATCGATTTTCGGCTTCTATACCGCGCCGGACTACATCTTCCATAACGATGACTTACTAGCTCTGGCCGCACGCATGGGTGAGGTAGATAAAGCCCTGTTTCCAGTAGATGCTGGTCTAATCGATTGGGCTGTCTATCTGCGTAAAATTCACTTGGCAGGTCTCAACCGGTACGCACTTAAAGCGAAAAAAGCGCGTGCTCCACGTGGCATTCGGGGGCGTAAAAAAGCGGCTTGATTTCGTCTGGTCCCGTTGTGCGGGATTGGTTTACCTCTCAGGGAAACCGAACTACTCTTTAATTTGTGGCTTGTTTTGTCAGGAATTTACCCTTGAATTCTTGCAGGTTACTGAACGTTTTGCGCTAAAAGTTTAAGCGTGTTAGGACGTTAGTCTAATTCAATAGGTGGTAGCTCACATGTTGAACTACGGCTATGTGTCCGCAGGGCTCGCATGCCCTCTCGTTTTAAATCAGCAAAATCGACAATGACAACAAACTCTGACCAAAGGGGAACACTATGACTGATAAACATCTTTATCCGGTAAGTCCAGAAGTAGCCAAACGGGCGTTAGTAAACCGGGAACAGTATGACGAAATGTATCGTCGGTCGGTCGAGGATCCCGATGGCTTCTGGGGAGAGCACGGCAAGCGTCTTGAGTGGATCAAACCCTACTCTAAGGTTAAGAACACGTCTTTTGATTACAACAACGTTTCCATTAAATGGTTTGAAGATGGGCAGCTAAATGCGTCTGCAAATTGCCTTGACCGTCATCTTGAAACCCGTGGCGACCAGACGGCCATTATTTTTGAAGGTGATGACCCGGCGGAGTCCCGTCACGTTAGCTACCGTGAACTGCATGAAGAAACCTGCAAGTTTGCCAATGTATTAAAAAATCTGGGTGTAAAGAAAGGTGATGTAGTCACCATTTATATGCCGATGATTGTGGAAACCGCTGTGGCTATGCTGGCGTGCACGCGAATTGGTGCTATTCACTCGGTTGTGTTTGGAGGCTTCTCGCCTGAAGCCTTAGGTGCCCGGATCGTAAATGGTAAATCACGATTTGTTGTTACCGCCGATGAAGGGCTCCGCGGTGGTCGTAAGGTACCACTGAAGAAGAACGTGGATGCAGCGCTTAAAGACAGGGAAGGTGTCGCTGTTGAGAAAGTTGTGGTTGTCAGCCGCACCGGTAACAAAGATGTACCCTGGAACGACGAGCGTGACGTGAGCTACGGGGAGCTAGTGCAAGCGGCCTCTGCTGACTGCCCACCAGAACCTATGAATGCGGAAGATCCTCTATTCATGCTATATACCTCAGGATCTACCGGTGCTCCCAAGGGCGTCCTGCATACGACTGGGGGCTATCTGGTATACGCTTCCATGACGCACCAGTATATATTTGATTATAAAGATGGCGATGTTTATTGGTGTACGGCAGATTTTGGTTGGGTAACGGGGCACAGTTACATTCTTTACGGCCCACTTTGTAATGGTGCAACGTCACTTCTGTTTGAAGGTGTTCCGAACTATCCGGACAGCTCACGTATGGGTCAGGTTGTTGATAAGCATCAGGTCAACATTCTGTACACAGCCCCGACGGCTATTCGGGCGCTGATGGCCGAAGGTGAGGCTTGTATGGAGGGTACTTCGCGCAAGAGCCTGAAACTGTTGGGTTCTGTGGGTGAGCCGATAAATCCGGAAGCCTGGGAGTGGTACCACCGTGTTATCGGTAACAGTCAGTGCCCGATTGTGGATACCTGGTGGCAAACCGAAACTGGCGGTATTCTGATTGCGCCACTGCCGGGCGCGGTTGATTTGAAACCGGGCTCCGCAACCGTGCCATTCTTCGGTGTAAAACCAGCTCTGGTAGATAACGAAGGCAATCTGCTGGAAGGCAAGGCCGACGGCAACCTTGTTATTTTGGATAGCTGGCCTGGGCAAATGCGCACGATTTACGGTGACCATGAGCGCTTTGTGAGAACCTATTTCAGCACCTACAAAGGTATGTATTTTACTGAAGACGGGGCCCGTAGGGACGAAGACGGTGACTACTGGATTACTGGCCGGGTTGACGACGTGCTCAACGTATCTGGCCACCGTCTGGGTACTGCTGAGGTTGAAAGTGCGCTAGTAGCCCACGACAAAGTGGCAGAAGCTGCGGTTGTTGGCTTCCCCCATGAGATAAAAGGTCAGGGTTTGTACGTTTACGTGACTCTGATGCAAGGTGAAGAACCTTCCGATGAGCTCAAAAAAGAACTGGTACAATGGGTTCGCAAGGAAATTGGCCCTATTGCTTCCCCGGATGTCATTCAGTGGGCACCGGGTATGCCCAAAACACGGTCAGGCAAGATTATGCGTCGCATTCTGCGTAAGATTGCCGCCAACGAGCACGACCAGTTGGGGGATACTTCAACACTGGCAGACCCCAGTGTGGTTGATGACCTCGTCAGCAATCGTGCGTTCAAATAAGGTCTGGAAACAGATCATAAATCCGTGAGGAATCGGTTTAATGACACAAACAATTATCGTCGCTGATGACCATCCCCTGTTTCGGGCCGCCCTGAAACAGGCGGTCAATCAAGCAGTACCTGATGCACAAACCGTAGAAGTCGACAGCATCAAGGCACTCCAAGCGTCGGTAGATTCGCACCCGGATGCAGATCTGGTTTTGCTCGATCTCAATATGCCGGGTGCCCACGGTTTTTCCGGGTTGGTGTTTATGCGAGGGCAGTACCCCGGCTTACCCGTGGTGGTTGTGTCTGGCTCCGAAGAGTTGCAGGTAATGCGGCGCTCCATTGACTATGGAGCGTCTGGCTTTATTCCTAAGTCGGCGCCATTGCCCACCATTACAGACGCCATTCGGGCGGTGTTGGAGGGCGATGTTTGGCTGCCCGAAGGTGTTGCAGACAAGCTTGAACGCATGCACGCCGACACCACGGACTTCTCTGAAAAGCTTGCGTCACTGACTCCGCAACAATTCCGGGTTCTGGGTATGCTGGCGGAAGGTCTTCTGAACAAGCAGATTGCTTACGATCTTGAGGTGTCTGAGGCAACCATTAAGGCACACATCACGGCGGTGTTCCGTAAGCTTGGGGTTCGCAACCGTACTCAGGCGGTGATTGCGATACAGCAGATGGAGATTGATCCAGCGGACCAGTCGTTGTCTGGGAGCTGAGGTTCAGTAAGTTAGGAGAGCGGGCAGGGGAGGTGTTCCCAAAAACACGCTGTGAATACCTCCCTGTACGCTCGGCTACTTGCTCCCAGCGTATCCAAGCTCCTTATCCACCAAATTGAACAGCTCCTCACCGCCATGCCAGCGGTCAAAATTCTCCAAAAACTGATCAGTAAGTGCGCGCTTCCACCCGACAAAGTCGCCCGCCATGTGTGCGGTCATGATGACATTGTCCATGTCCCAAAGCGGGTGATCTTCCGGTAAGGGTTCTTCCTCGAATACGTCGAGCCCGGCACCGGCAATTTCGCCACTTTCCAGTGCTGCAATGAGATCCTTGGTTTTAACAATCGGGCCACGGCCAATGTTAATCAGGCGCGCGGTCTTCTTCATGGCCTTGAAGGCTTTCTCATCGAACAAGCCTTCCGTTTGGGGTGTCAGTGGTGCAGCGATGACTACATAATCTGCATGCCCTAGCTGATTATATAGGTCGTCGTTACTGTGCACGGCCACAAAGTCCTGATCGTCTGAGCGTGCTGTTCTTGCAATACCGTGAGGTTGTAGGCCCGCAGCGGCCACCAAACGCCCAATCTGTCGGCCGATAGAGCCCGCACCCACGACAAGCACCTGCTTTCCCGCTGCTCTTTCTGTGTCTCTATGCTTCCACTGATGCTTGAGTTGAAGGCGAATTGAGGCCGGGAAATCTTTGGCAAACATCAAAATAGTACAGAGCACGTATTCGGCAATGGTTTTGTCAAATATGCCTCTGGCATTAGTGACTACCACGCTGCTTTTCGTGAGGGCAGGAAACATCAGCGCGTCTACCCCCGCGCTGGTGGCATGTATCCACCTCAATTGGTCCGCACAGCCCCAAGCCGCCTCGAGTGCCTCGGTTCGAAAATCTGTCACCATCATTACGTCGGTGCCTGGCAATGTAGTGCGCAGGGTGGCCTCATCGCTGGCAAAACGCACTTCGGCGCGTGCCCTTAGAGAGTCCATGCCTGGTGGCTCCTGCTCTCCGGGGGCAGTGAGTATGGTTACAACAGGTTTGTTGCGCTGAGACATTGAACCTCCGCCTGAATAAAAAGCTGGTTTCTGTGTGTGTTTTTTGTGGGCCGGTTGTATTCCTTGCAAGGCCCTGAAAAGAGTCTGGTAGGCAGATGCGCTCTGGTCAACCTCGGTTCGGCTTTGTGGGCTCAAGCCCCGTCTATTTTGCTGTGTACTTATACCTACAATATCTTTCGCGGCTTTATCTTGTATGCCCTGATTTTACTGGCTAACCTGCAAAGGGGTCTTTTTCGCCCCGTCGTTCCCGTTGCAGGAGGTTGTTATGGCAAATGCCGCCAACAGAGATACTGGCCAGGATGCAGTTCGCAAAGTGAAGTACCGGAAAACCAAGGCCAGTTGGAACCCTGCCATGCAGGCTGTTCCGGTGCCGGGTATTCGGCGTATGGTCAATATGGCTGCCACCATGAAGGACGTTATCCACCTTTCAATCGGTCAGCCTGATCTGCCAACACCCAAGCATATTATTGATGCTTATGTTGACGCTCTCCATGCAGGGCAAACTGGCTACACCATGGACGCCGGGCTACCTGAGTTGCTAGTGGCGCTAAGGGATTATTACGGCAAGCGCTACAACCGTAAACTCACCAGAGATAATATTTTGGTGACCAGTGGTGCGACTGAGGCCATGTATCTGGCCATCTCAGCGACAGCGGCTCCGGGTCGACAGTTCATCGTAACCGACCCCTCGTTTCTGTTGTATGCCCCACTCATTCGTATGAACGGGGGAGAGGTTAAGTTTGTACCAACGCGGGCCGAAAACGACCATCAGCTCGATCCCGATGAAGTGATTCGAGCCATGGGTTCGCGCACTTTCGCCTTAATCCTCAATAACCCAAACAATCCTACCGGGGCGGTCTATCCGCGCAGTACTGTAGAGACTATTTTGGAGGAGTGCGCATACCGGGGCATACAGGTCTACGCCGACGAAGTGTATGACCACATGATTTTTGATGACGAAGATTTTGCCAGTGTTCTGAATTGCTCCATGGATCTGGACAACATCATGTGCATCAGCAGTTTCTCGAAGACCTACAGCATGGCAGGGTTGCGTGTCGGCTGGGTAATATCCAGTCAGGCTGCGATCAAATCTTTGCGGCGCTATCACATGTTCACCACATCGGTTGCCAATACGCCTTCTCAGTTCGCTGGCGTAGCAGCACTGACAGGTGACCAACAGTGCGTGAGGGATATGCTAGGGATCTACAAAGAACGCCGTGATAAAGTTGTAGAGCTTATTGATCAAACTCCATACATGACCGGATACAAACCGGGCGGAGCGTTTTTTGCGTTCCCGGATCTGCCGCCTCATGTTGATGGGTCGGATTTAGCACTGCGCATGCTTAAAGAGACGGGGGTGTGTCTAGTGCCTGGTGATGCATTCGGTGAAGGCTGCACTAACGCCGTGCGCATTAGCTTTTCCACCACCTGTGAAAAGCTGGATGCAGCGTTTGACCGAATCATTCCGTGGATGGCCAAGCAGCAGTTCTAAAAGAACTCTAAGGAGTACTTATGTCGGCTCTGGACTCTGTAATCGTCCAGTGCCCCTATTGCTGGGAGGCGCTGGATATCAGCGTCGACCCATCAGTAGCGGAGCAGGAGTATGTCGAAGATTGTCAGGTATGCTGCCAGCCCATTCTATTGCGGGTTATTTTCGATGATAATCTCGTCCCTTATGTAGAAGCTCGGGCCGAAAACGAGTAAAGGGCCCGAGTTCTGACCAATTATTAATCCGCCAGTCTTGTTGCGCCTTCCGCTCTGCCGCAGGATGGGTGTTCATTCACGGAGAATAAACGATGAAGAAACTACACCTTATCGGCCTTTGGGGCTTGGTGTTAATGGCCCTTGCCTTAACCAGTGGTTGTGCCGGCATATCCCCTTATGCAATTTCTGAAGGTGAGCTTGAGCGGCACCTCCAAAGCGTTGTAAGTGATTACGACCGCACGCAGTTGAAAAGCGGCTCGCCCCTGAGCCTCAGTCTCAGTGATGCAAACGTGGCGTTAGGGCCGGATGGCCGCGATGTGGCGGTGATTGATCTCAAAGGACAGGTTGCGCTTAATGCGTTCTTAGCCAAGCTTCCGGTTGATCTGGCTTTGAAAGTGGAAGGCGCCCCGGTTTATGACAGCAAAGAGAAAGCGATCTATATTCGCAGAGTAAAGCTGCTTGAAAGCAGTATTGATTCGAGCTTTTTCAAAGGCGATCTAGCACCGGTTACAGACACGGTCATGCGCGTGGTGGCTCAGATGCTGGAAACCATGCCGGTTTACCGTTTGGATGAAACCAAGCTGGCCCAGCGTATGTTCGGGATGGTGCCCATGGACGTGCGAGTAGCGCCGGGCCGTCTAGAATTTGTGATGGCTGACGAATAAAGGGCTTCAGTTGAAGCGGAGCCAGAAAAACCTCTGGCTCGGCTTCTGTGGTCTATCAGGCTGACAGTCTCGCGCAGATAGCTTCGCCAATGTCTTGAGTTCCGCGCCGCGCACCGGAATTTTCCGCCAAGTCTGCGGCCACCGCGTCGAATAGCTCCTTACCTGCCGCTGCCATCACCGGATCTTTTCGGCCAAACCATTCCAACATACGAGCAGCGGTAAATAACATGGCCGTTGGGTCTGCTAAGCCTTGGCCTGCAATGTCTGGAGCGCTGCCATGAGTGGGCTCAAACATAGAGGGCATGTTCGGGTCTGTTGGGTTTAGGTTGCAGGATGGGGCAACGCCCATGCCGCCTGATAACACGGCGGCCAAATCCGTAAGGATATCCCCCTGCAAGTTGCTGGCAACCACCACGTCAAAGGCCCAGGGGCTTTGTACGAACTTCATGCAAGCAGCATCTACCAGTTCATGGTGGGTTGCTACGTCAGGAAACTCCTGGCTGATCTCCTCAAACGCCTCGGTATACATGTCACCCCAATAACGCAAAGCGTTGCGTTTGGTGATCACGCACACCTGACTTTCACAGGTGCTGCCATCAAGCTTGCGGAATTTCCGTGTGCGGCCTTCGTTTGCACGCTCCGTTGCCCGGGCGCGAGCTTGCTCAAAACCATAGCGGATAATGCGGTTGGTGGCCTTGCGGGTAAACACCTCCATTTGGGTCGCAACCTCATCCTCGGTTCCCTTTCGCAAGCGCCCGCCCTGACTCACATACTCACCCTCGGAATTTTCCCGAATTACTAGCATGTCTATGTCTTTTGCACGCTCATCAGCGAGATACTGACGAGCGCCGGGCAACAGGCGAGCAGGGCGTTCGCACACCCATTGATCGAAGCCCTTACGCATATCCAGCAAAGGTGCCAGTGAAACGCTGTCCGTAAGCAAGTAGCGGTTGGGGTCATCCAGAGGCCCCGGATCACCCAGTGCGCCAAGTAATATGGCGTCGTAGGCTTTGAGCTGGGCTAGAGCATCCTCGGGCATGGATTCACCATGTTCTTGGTGCCAAGCATGAGACGGCCAAGGAAAATGAGTCCACTCAAGAGCGAGATTGTGCTTGGTTCTCAGAGTTTCTAGGCAGCGTATGGCTTCCCCCACAACTTCCGGGCCAATTCCGTCGCCGGGTGTAACGGCAATGCGGGTCGTTTGGGCCATTTTGGAGACTCCTTTTCAAATTGTCTGGTATGGATAACCAACCCAGTTTAGTCGGGGAAGCCGGGGTTGCCACCAGTGAGGGAAATAAAGCCGTTTTACCCGCCTGCAGCCCGGCGCTATAGTGTGTCCTCAATTCGCGCACTCGCGTATTTTATAGGCTCTACTTACTACACTACAGGAAGGTAGCTTTGCTTTACCGACTTCTTACCGTTATTGGCGGCCTCGTATTTGTGGCAGCGCTTTTTGCGCTGGTGTGGTTTTTCTGCAAAAAGTTTCTGCAGCGCCAGGGCGTTATCGATAACCTTTCAGGCCGAACAACCGAGCTTGCCACCTGGACCTTTGCTGGAATGAGCATAGGGCTTGTATTTGCTGTGGTGGGCGCTTTTCTACTCGGCCCTTGGGCGTTTTACCGCACCCTGCGCGGCCATGGAGTTGATATCTCTGATGGCGCAGCCATCTGGTGGGGGTTTGGAATTGTGTTGGCCTCGCTTGGCATAACCGCCATTTGCTTCTTCGGCTTTCTGGTGGCTGTGGGAGCTTACTGAATTGCCTTGAGTTGTTCCCGAAACCAAATGAGCGCCGGTTCCTGACCGTAGGCAGTGTGCCAGTACAGGTGCACATCCACTGAGGGCAGGTCGGCTGGCGGGTTCATTATGGTGATGTTTGCCCGCTCGGAAATAATCTGGGCGTAGGTTTCCGGCATAGTCAGCAACATATCCGTTCCTTCGACCACCCGGCAGGCAGCGTAATAGTGCTGACAGCGTAGCCGAATGCTGCGCTGAACCCCCAGCCTTGATAATTCAAAATCCTCAATTCCCGGCCCTTCTGCACGTGAAGAAACCAACACATGCTGTGCCGAAAGGTATCCGTCCATATTCAGCGTGTTTTCTGCCAGCGGATGCCCTTCCCTAGCCAGAACCACAAGCCTGTCCTGCCTGAGAAGTTCATGGGATGTATGGTTGCTGACGGGTAGCAAAACATCCACTGCAAAGTCCAGTCTGCCTGCGGCCAATTGCGTTTCCATATCCCGCCGGGGAATGCGTTTGCTGGCTATTTCCAGCTCCGGGTAGGGGTTTAATCGCTGCATAAGCGGCGGCAGAAACGTTGATTCAAGAACATCCCTCAGCCCCAAAGAATAGGTTTTGCGCTGGTTCGCCGGGTCAAAAGCATGGAACTGATTCACCGCACCCTGAATTTGGGTAAGCCCTGGCTTCATGGATTCCAGAAAACGCCGTGCCAAAGGTGTGGGCACCATCTGATTGCCCTGACGTGTGAACAGAGGATCGTCAAAATGGTCCCGCAATCGAGACAGGGAATGACTAACGGCGGGCTGGGTAAGGTGTAGCGCCTTTGCTGCTCGTGTGAGGCTGCCTTCGCGGTATATGGTGTCAAAAACATGCAGCAGGTTGAGATCCAGACGAGTCCCGGCCATAGTAAGTTCGCTCTGATTGAATAAATATTACTGATAGTAAACGATAAGAATAATTCAGTCGCGTAATAGTGAGAGCAACCTTAGACTGACCTAATCGTGCTTAAACTTCATGCACCGTTTTCTAGTCTAAAAAATAGTTGTTCAATTTCTGAGAGGGTTCGGCAATGGATTTCAGTATCTCCGAGAAAGGTCAGGATTATCTCAAACGTGTAAAAGCGTTTATGGCGGAAGAGATTTTCCCGGTTGAAGCCCAGTACCACAAAGAACTAGCGTCTCTTGAGAATCGCTGGGTCGTGCTGCCCATCATCAAGGAATTGAAGGAAAAGGCCAAAGCCCAAGGCCTCTGGAACATGTTTTTCCCAGATGAAAAGCATGGTTGCGGCTTGCTCAACTCCGACTACGCCCTGATTGCCGAAGAAACCGGTCGCAGCTTTATCGCACCAGAGATCTTCAACTGCAACGCCCCAGACACAGGCAACATGGAAGTGTTGATCCACTACGGCTCTGAAGAGCAAAAAGCCGAATGGCTGCCGCGTTTGCTCAGTGGTGAAATCCGCTCTGCCTTCTGCATGACTGAGCCTGCCGTAGCTTCTTCTGATGCCACCACTATGGAAGCAACCGCTGTTGTTGAGGGCGACGAAGTGGTGCTCAATGGTCGCAAGTGGTGGAGCACCGGCATTGGCCATCCGGACTGCAAAGTGGCTATCTTTATGGGGCTTTCAGACCCCGATGCTCACAAACATCGCCGCCACTCCATGGTATTGGTGCCCCTTGATGCTCCGGGCGTGAAAATTGAACGTATGCTTCCCGTATTCGGTGAATACGACGAGCCTTATGGTCACGGTCAGGTATTGTTCGAAAACGTTCGCCTACCCAAGAGTGCGTTTATTGCAGGCCCCGGTCGCGGCTTCGAGATTGCTCAAGGCCGCCTTGGGCCTGGCCGTGTACACCACTGCATGCGTGCAATCGGTGCAGCAGAACGCACACTCGAGCTATTGGTAAAGCGGTCACTAAGCCGCGAAGCCTTTGGGCGCCCGCTGGCCAAACTCGGTGGTAACCCGGACATTATTGCCAACGCTCGTATGTCCATCGAACAGGCGCGTTTACTGACCCTGAAATGTGCCTGGGCTCTGGACACCAAAGGTATTGCCGGCGCGATTCAGGAAGTGGCGATGATCAAGGCGGTTATTCCTAACATGCTACAAACCATTGTGGATCAAGCTATCCAGATTCACGGCGGCGCTGGTGTGAGCGATGACGACTTCCCGCTTACTCAATTATTCGCCTATGCTCGTGTACTACGCTTGGCAGACGGTCCGGATGAAGTGCATCGTGCGACGGTTGCGCGTCTCGAATTGCGCAAGTATAAAAACTGATAGCTTGGTGCAGGAGTGGGCGAGGCTGGCTTTCTGAAACACGCTGTGAATACGTCCATGTACGCTTGGCTCCGCCATCCATGGCTCCGCACAGTTTCAGAAAGCCAGCCTCGCCCACTCGTGTCTAGCTCCGAGTTAGGCTAACTACAATCCAAAAACAACGGACAACCCCATGACACAAAGAGTATTCGTAACAGGCGGCGCAAGCGGCCTTGGCCGAGCCATTGCACTGCGTTATGCCCGAGAAGGCGCCAAGGTTTGCATCGGCGACATCAATCCCGAGCAGGGCGCTGGTGTAGAGCAAGAAATTAACAACTCCGGTGGTGAAGGCTACTTTGTTGAATGTGATGTTCGACGGTTAACAGATCTGGAAAAAATCTGCGCCGATCTCACTGAAAAATGGGGCGGTGTGGACGTTGTGGTAAACAACGCCGGTGTGGCCTCTGCCGGGTCCATCGAAGACACCACCATGGCCGATTGGGAATGGATAATCGATATTAACGTGTTAGGTGTTGTGCGTGGCTGCAAGGCATTCACGCCTCAGTTTAAAAAACAGGGCTCCGGAACCTTCGTGAACATCGCCTCCATGGCGGGCCTCATGCTCGCACCGCTGATGGACAGCTACAACGTATCCAAGGCCGGTGTGATTGCACTGTCCGAAACATTGCGTCAGGAACTGCGAGGCGACGGCGTTCACGTCAGTTGTGTGTGCCCGGCGTTTTTCCAGACAAACCTCACTCACAGTATGCGCTCGGACATTCCCGGTATTCAGCAGAATGTGAACAAGCTGATGAAGCGTTCAACAATCACGGCCGATCAGGTTGCTGACGACATAGTTCGCTCGGTAAAGAAAAATGACTTCTGGGTACTGCCCCATGTGAAAGAGCGCCGCTTGTGGATACTCAAGCGTTATGCACCTGCGGTGTTTGACAAGCTCATGTACGAAGAAAGTAAGCGCTGGATGAAGAAGATGGGCAACAAGGCCAAAGCCTGACCAGCACCCGGGAACAAAAGGAGAGAGATGAATGACCCAGATTGATCAGGCACAAGCTATTCGCGAAGGTGAAGAGCTGGATCTTGCAGCAGTAGATCACTTCATGAAAGGGGCCATCCCCAATCTGACCGGCGAGCCAGTCATCCGCCAATACCCGGGAGGTGCCTCCAACCTGACGTATCAGGTGGACTATGGCGACCGATCATTTGTTTTGCGCCGCCCACCGTTTGGAAAAATTGCAAAATCTGCCCACGACATGCTGCGCGAAGCGAAGGTAATGCAGGCGCTTAAGCCTGTTTACCCCTATGTGCCCGACATCATAGCCATTTGCGATGATCACGATGTGCTGGGGTGCGATTTTTATGTGATGGAGCGAATGAAAGGCATCATTTTGCGCCAAAACTTCCCAGACGATCTGGAGTTAAACGAAGCCGACACACGCAAACTGTGTCTGAGTGTGATCGACAAGATGGTAGACCTGCACCTTGTTGACGCCAAAGCCGCAGGTCTCGATTCTCTGGGGAAGGGCGAGGGCTACGTTCAGCGACAGATCGGTGGCTGGAGCGATCGTTTCCGCAAGGCTCGCACTGATGACGTTGGCGACTTCGAGGAAGTGATGACTTGGCTCAGCGAAAAAATGCCGAACGATATTGCGCAAGTTGTTATCCATAACGACTTCCGTTTCGACAATGTAGTGCTGAACCCAGACAACCCTTTTGAAGTGATTGGTGTATTGGACTGGGAAATGGCCACCATTGGTGATCCGCTGATGGATCTGGGCAACACGCTGGCCTACTGGATTGAGGCTGACGACGAAGGGCCTTTCCAGATGCTGCGCCGCCAGCCCACCCATCGTGCGGGTATGCTTACCCGTAAGGAAGTAGTGGCCTATTACATGGAGAAGTCAGGCTTTCGGGCGGAGAACTTCGATTTCTATGAAATCTACGGGTTGTTCCGCTTGGCGGTGATCGTGCAGCAGATCTATTACCGCTTCTACCACGGTCAAACCAGTGACAAGCGCTTTGCAGCGTTTGGCCATGCGGCGAACTATCTTGAAAAGAGGTGTAAGCGTTTGATCTCGGAGAGCTCCCTTTAATGGCTACTGTTTACTTGGTGCGCCATGGCCAAGCCAGTTTTGGTAAAGAGAATTATGACCAACTTTCCAAAAAGGGCTGGGAGCAAGGCAAGGTTCTTGGTCGATGGATGGCCGGTAAATACGAACCGGCAGCGATTTTTGGCGGCAACTTACAGCGTCACCGGGAAACCGTAGAGGCCATTGCAACTGGGTACGGAGCTAATCTGCCGGATATGCAGGTTGCTCGGGGTTTTAACGAATTTGATCACGAGTCCATCGTAAACTGTTACCGCCCCCAGTGGCGTGATCGGCAGGTCATGGCTAAGGAGCTTGCTGCGTCTCCAAAACCCGCAGCAGCCTTTCAGAAGGCATTTGTTGAAGCTGTTCGCCGCTGGGCCTCCGGTCAGCACGATGCCGAATACGATGAAACCTGGGCAGGTTTCCAAGCACGGGTTCTCGCAGCCTTCGACGAAATGATCGAGTATGCGGATGGTGGCGATGTTCTCGTGTCTACATCCGGCGGGCCAATCGCCGTTATGTGCCAGCATCTTCTAAGTCTGAGCGACGAGCGGGCATTAGGGTTGAACGAAGTCATTGCCAATACCAGCGTTACCCGAGTGCTGTACTCCTCGGGGCGCCGCAGCCTGTCTGTTTTCAACAACTATAGCCACCTTGAAGCGGAAGACCCCGCTCTGGTGACGTTCCGATAACGAATTGAGGTGAACGAATGAGCAAGAAAGATCTGTTTGACTTGACCGGGAAAACCGCCCTAATCACCGGTGCCAGCCGTGGAATTGGCGAGAGTATCGCGCGCACGCTGGCAGATTATGGTGCCCATGTGATTGTAACCAGCCGCAAGATTGATGGCTGTGAAACCGTAGCAAGCAGTATCCGCGAGGCTGGCGGTAGTGCAGAAGCCTACGCCTGCCATATTGGCGAGATGGATCAGGTTGAAGCCATTTGGGCTCATATCGAAAAAGAGCACGGCAAGTTGGATATTCTGGTGAACAACGCCGCCGCCAACCCGTATTTCGGCCCGGTTGAAGACACAGACCTTGGCGCCTTCCACAAAACCGTAGACGTGAACATTCGTGGTTACTTCTTTATGTGTGCCCGTGGCTCGCAACTGATGAAGAAAAACGGCGGTGGTTCGATCATTAACGTAGCGTCGGTAAACGGTGTGAATCCTGGACATTACCAAGGGATTTACTCGGTCACTAAAGCGGCGGTTATCTCTATGACTAAATCGTTTGCAATGGAGCTGGGTCAGCAGAATATCCGCGTTAACGCCTTATTGCCGGGTTTGACAGACACCAAGTTTGCCAGTGCCTTGACCACCAACGAAGCCATCAAGAAGCAGGCTATGGCGCACATTCCCATGAAGCGGGTGGCCGATCCAAGCGAAATGGCGGGTACGGTGCTCTATCTCGCATCGAGCGCTTCCAGCTACACCACGGGCGCCTGCATCAATGCAGACGGTGGTTATCTTACAATCTAATTATTGGTTAGATTGCACGGCGACTTCCGAGCCAGGCTTGCAGGTAAGGGCTTTGAAGTCGCCGTTTAATTCTGACGTCCGCTGGGCCAAGTGATCACGTTGTGAAGGTTGGCTTGCTTGTAGCAGGTCTTGAATTAATGAAGACATAGCTGCCATGCCTTCATCCGTTCTTTGTGCGTAGGCATCGCCACGGCCTGCTTCCGGATTGTTGATTAGTTCACTGATTTCGTGTTCAAACGCCGCCTCCCGGCGATTTTCTAGAGCCACTAACAGGGCCTTTTGCCAGTTTCTACGGCCTTCAAGCCAGATTTTGGTTTGTCCTGTGCGGCTTTCGGACCAGATATTGATGATTGCTTGTTGGCTATCGTTCAAGTTGCCTAGCCAACGCTCTGCTCGTTCCATTGTCCGTTCCGCTCGTGCTTGCGCAATTGATTCAGCATCACCAGCCAAAAATTCTTCTTTCAGTTTCTTGTGGTTTTCTTCCATGTTGCCTGCCAGCTCGCGCACCTGTTCATCACTTAGGCTGGAGAGAAGGCTGATAGCAACAGGTGTGATGCTCTGCATTAAAGGCGGAAAGAAGCTAACAAGTTGGTCTTGTAGGCGGCTAACAGCTTCTGGGTTCGGTTTGCCGGAAACTAAATCATTGTCGATATTGTTGAGCCAAGCCCGGTAGCGCGGAAGCTCGGTGCTACAGTGCCATTGCTTTAACCTCTCAATGTCCGCGTTTAGCCGCTGCTCTTGAGCTTGAGAGAGCGAAATAAAATCCTCAACCCACCAAACAATGCCCCAGTCGGCGTAACGGTATGCCAATCGGGTTGAGCTGCACCCGGAAATAAAAAGAACTGTAACAAGTAAGAGCGCTGCCGTTCGTATGCTATGTACTTTGGATAAATGTCCATACTGATCCATAAGACGCCTTGCTCGGCAAAAAAAGCCTATCGAAAAATGATTGCAAGCTCACTATTATGTCTTGCTTTGGTACGTACAGTGTACGACACCCCGAAGCTTTCAGATGTAGCTATTAAAAGACCAGTACCTGAATCAGGAGAGTCCATGAGCCGAATTAAACCCGCCCGTTTGCGACAGCTAGTGTTTGGATTTTATATGTCTGGAATGATGTCCCTATTGATGTCCGGGGTCATCACCTTCATCAACACAGGGATGGATAGCGCCTTTTTGTATCGCTGGATTCCCGCTTTTTTAGTGGCATGGGCGGTGGCATTTCCGCTGGTAACTTTCATTGCGCCTGTTGCGGTGAAACTTACGGAGATGACCTTGGGGTCGCGCCTTAAGGACAGCAACGTTCCGTAATAGAGCTGCCCCGGATTAAACCGAGGCGCCCTTTTTATTGGACCGATGTGCCTGAGTTGCCCGAACCTGCTTGCGATAGAGCCGTTCCGGTAGGGGGCTGAAAGTGCAGGGAGTAGAGAATCCGGTCAAGCACGGCTTGGCCATTCCAGGCAGGGTCATTATTCACCATGCCTACAACAGCCCAAGTTGTATTGTTCTCGTCTCGCGTAAAGCCCGCGATGGAGCGAACATTCTCAAGATAACCGGTTTTGATGCGGCCTTCTCCATCCATGCCGGTATTGCGGAGGCGCCGTGCCATGGTTCCGTCCATAGCGATAATAGGCATAGAAGCCATAAGGTCTGACGAGTAGGGGCTATTCCAAGCATGTTGTAGGATCTTGGTGCCCTGTCTTGCAGTAATTCTGCCGTGGCGTGTTAGGCCGGCCCCGTTGTCGATGACCATACCCGCGGTATCGATGCCCTTGTTCTCAAGCCAATCGTAAATAACGCGTATGCCGGCAACGCGGTCATCGCTTTCGGTGTCCAGCCGATTTTGGGCGCCAATAGTCAGCAATAGCTGCCGTGCCATCACGTTACTGCTCCACTTATTGATGTCCCTTACCATGGTCACCAAATCGGGTGAGGTGGTTTTCATTACCAGTCGTGCAGTTTCCGGAGTGGTTCCGGTCTGGTTCCCGCCAGACAGAATAATGCCCATCTCACCAAGCAAAGAACGAATCATCGAAGCGCTGTATTGCTCGTGGGGCAATAAAGAGAAATAGGCTGTCGTGCGGCATCCCTGTGGCAATTCGCCTGTTACTCGCACGGTTATCTGGCCACCTTCTTGCACCACGGGCTGCCAATCGAAATTCCGGCGTGCGGGGCAGGGCCCTTCAGGTACGGCGGTTACCCGGCTGTCGATAACGACTTCGCTCAAAGCGGGCGTGCTCCAAGCTTGTGTGCCGCGTTCGTCTGCTCGAATTTGAAAGTGCAAAAGGTTGAGGTTGGTGAGGTAAGCCGATGGCTCAACCAAAAATGGTGCGAATGGATTGCTGCCGTTGTCAGCAAATGCAGGAAAACCTCCATCTACCTTGAAGTAGCTGCCATCCAGAACGAGATTGCCCTCAATACGGTTTACACCCATGTCGCGAAGTTCCCGCAGGGTTGTCCATAGCCGCTCGAATGTCAGTTTTGGATCGCCGCCAAAACGTACATACAGGTTCCCTTTAAGGGTATCACCGACCATTTGCCCGTCTGTTAGAAAATCTGTATCCCAGTGATGCGTAGGGCCCAAGATTTCCAGCGCAGCATAGGTTGTGATCACCTTCATAATAGAGCCAGGGCTCATGGGTATATCGGCATTGATGTGCTGATCAAGCCCCGGGCCGTTCAGAGGCACAGCAGCCATACTCAATGCTTCATCACTGTTAAGGGACTTCGCGGCGTAATCTTGCATTTGGCTGGCCCAAAGACGATTGTCGCTGTAGCTCTTATCGTCACCATCCGCTGCCAGCGCGTATGGCTGGTACGCCAAAGCCGGTGCTAGTGCGATAGCTGTAGCAAGGATCAAGGCTGGGCGCCGTATCTTACGGCTGATTTTTCCTGCGCTATTCGTATGCGACATGCCCGTGATCACCATATTGGCCAGACTAAGAAATGTGCGGATAGACCCGCTGATTAAACAATAGCCCATCTTTGTTCATTGTACTATGCAGAAAACCTCTACATGACGTTAATAAATGCCAGTAGATGGTTTGTTTGTATTGAAGTTTGTCACGGTGTGTAAGTTGCGTTGCTGTCGGTACCAGCCGGTAGTATCGGCCAATGTAAAGGCGACATGTTTAGTGATAATGATGGCATTCTCACCAGAGGAATTGCTCTATGCTTAATATGTTGGCCCATCACGCAAATGTGCTTGGTTCTGTCGCAACGTCATCGCTAACGGCTTGGCGTGGTTGCCTTGTAGTAAAGGCTGTGCCGCAACCTGAACAACCCTTGGTGCTTTACGACATGGAGGGGTGCCCATATTGTCGGCGAGTTCGTGAAGCATTGACCGCACTCAATCTTGATGTGCAAATTCGACCGTGCCCCAAGGGCGGGCGAGTTTTTCGGGCGCAGGCTGAAGCAACGGGGGGCAAGCAACAGTTCCCTTTATTGGTTGATCGTAATACCGAAACCGTGATGTATGAGTCGGAAGCCATTATCGAGTATCTTTTCCGCCAGTATGCAGGAAGGCCGGTGCCTAGCTACTATCGTCAGCGAGTTTGGCAACCGGTTTTGGGCTCGATAGCCTCTGTCGCAAGTGCTATGAGAGGGTTGCGAGCCAATGCAGGAAAACAGCCAAAGCAACCGCTGCATTTGTGGAGTTTTGAGGGTAGTCCATTCTCTCGTTTGGTGCGCGAGAAACTGTGCAAGCTGGAACTTCCATACACTCTGCATAATTTGGGCAAAGAACACTGGACTGAAATTGGCCCTGCCAAGCAACGTCTCAAGCCCGGGCCGTACAAGCCTATAGCTGGCGGCAAGCGTGATGCTTTCTTCAAGGCTCACGGTCGAGTTCAGGTGCCTTACCTTGAAGACCCGAATACCGGTGAAGGGTTGTTTGAATCTGCGCGTATACTGGACTATCTGAATGAGCAATATGGTTAAATCCAGTCGTCATTCACTCTGTTTCATGGTCAATTAGACGGGTATCATAGCCTGCTATCGAGCAGAAGCTCGATAGCAACGTGATGCAATCTGTTAGGACGCCTATGTATACCGGTCAGTGCCTGTGTGGCGATATTACTTTTGAATACGAAGGCCCTCTTGGGCCTATATCACTCTGCCATTGCAGCCAGTGTCGCCGTGCTCATGGCAGTGCTTTTTCTGCCAGTTCCCCGGTTCAGAAGGTTCGTTTCCGGTTCCTATCCGGAGAAGAAAAACTCACCGAGTACGAGTCGCGTCCGGGAAAGTATCGGGCATTTTGTAGCCGTTGTGGCAGCCAGCTGTATAGCCGAGTGGATGCTATTCCCGGGATTCTCCGCTTGCGTGTTGGCGTCATTAACGAGCCTCTGGGCAAAGGCCCTGCGCAGCATGTTTATACTGGCTCAAAATCCGACTGGTTTGAGATTACCGATACTATTGCTCAGTACGAAAAAACCGAGCGTACCGGCGATCCTCATTGAGCCGGTACAATCCGGTAGACTTTTCCTTCTGGCGAGTCGGTGAGTAACCACAGTTCGCCATCTGGGCCTGTTCGAACGTCGCGTATTCGTTCTTTCAAGTTGATGAGTAGATTTTCCTCATTAGTTACCTGTCCGTTTTCGATTTCCAAACGAACCAGCTTGCGCAACTTGAGAGCACCTACGAATAAGTTCCCTTGCCATTCAGGAAATTCGGACCCGGTGTAAAAGGCCATGCCTGAAGGTGCAATGGATGGATCCCAGTAGTGCAAGGGCTGCGCCATGCCTTCCTTGGCGGTATCTAGGGTAATCGGAAGGCCAGAGTAACCGATGCCGTAGGTTATTTCGGGCCACCCGTAATTTGTGTCGGCTTTTAAGATATTGATTTCGTCACCACCGCGTGGGCCGTGCTCGTGAGTCCAGATATCACCGGAGTCCGGGTGTACTGTCATGCCCTGGATGTTGCGGTTTCCCCAAGTGAACAGCGTGTCGATGATGCTTGTGTCATTAACCCCTGAATTACCGGGCGCTGGTTTACCATTCACCGTGAGGCGGTGAACCCCACCTGCATCGTCAAGTGTGTCTTGAGCTCGGTCCATCTCACCGCGGTCGCCAACGGAGATATAGAGGTAGCCGGATCTATCGAATGCCATTCGCCCGCCAAAGTGGCGCGCCGTATTGGCGCGGGGGAGGGCTTCAAAGATGACCGCTACCTGTTTTAGCTGCCCTTCCTCAAGCACCGCGCGAGCGACCCGTGTTGTCATCCCCTTGCTGGAGCCGTGGGCGTAACTGAGGAATAGAGTTCTGTTTTCCTGGAAATCTGGATGCAGGAGGACATCTAGCAGCCCGCCCTGACCGGATACAGCGAGCGATGGAAGGCCGCGAACAGCTTTGGGTAGCAATTTGCCATTTTGAATAATGCGCAGTCGGCCCGCCCTTTCTGTGACGAGCACAGAACCATTTGGCAGAAACGCCAAGCTCCACGGGTGCTCAAGACCCTTAGCAACGGTGTCCAGTTTGAAGTGAACGTTCTCGCTGGTGAAGGTTTGACTCGTTGCAGCAAGAGGTAGCCATATCAAAAGTAGACTGCTTAGCCTGACAAACGATCGGGCAGAGAGCATATTTTTCTCCTTTTTATTGCAAATGATAATCAATATCATTAATATATATGTGTGCTCACCTAACAGAGGCACAAACACTCCATAAGATCTGTTTACACCATAAGCTCAGGGAGATACAGCCATGACGGCAGAGCAGGAAATGATTGAAGGGTTAAAGCTTGCGGCTGGCGCCGGTCTTTTTGTTGCGTTAGTGGTTGCCGGGCTTGCGATTGCGCTGTAACCAACGGTCGAGTTTATCAGCGAATTCCTTGCGATCGGTTTGATTGAATGGCGCTGCGCCTCCGGTAACTTGCCCGGCGTTGCGCATCTCTTCCATGAAGTTTCTCATCGCCAGACGTTGGCGGATGTTTTCTTTAGTAAAAGCTTGGCCTCTTGGATTAAACACTTCCGCACCTTTCTCAATAGCCTCGGCCGCCAACGGAATGTCTTGGGTAATCACGAGGTCACCCGCGCTCAACTGGTCCATAATCTCGTTATCCGCCACGTCAAACCCCTGCATAACCTGACGAGCCTTAATATAGGGGCTGGGCGGTAATTTGATCACATGATTGGCGATGAAGGTCGTCTGCATCTGCCATCGAGCCGCGGCGCGGCAGAGTATTTCCCGTATGGGGACAGGGCAGGCGTCAGCATCGACCCAAATTGGCATAACAGATTCCTCAAAATGGTTGATTTTACTTACTGAGTTTACCTTTTGTTGGCCTGGGCTCCCAGCTCCGGATTTGCAGGGGTGTTGGTGGTATAATCTCTGCAAATTCATTTACAGGAGCCTCCGATGTCTCAACTACCACCTTGCCCTCAATGTGGATCTGAATATACCTACGAAGACGGTGTCCAGCTGATTTGCCCTGAGTGCGCTCACGAATGGACAGAAGCCGAGGCGGCAGCGAAGGCCGAAGGCAAAGTTGTGAGAGATGCTAACGGCAACGAGCTTCAGGATGGAGACGCGGTAACCGTTATTAAAGACTTGAAGGTTAAGGGTTCAAGCTTGGTTGTTAAGGTTGGCACCAAAGTTAAGAGCATTCGGCTGGTTGAGGGTGACCACGATATTGATTGCAAGATTGATGGCATTGGCGCCATGAAGCTTAAGTCTGAGTTTGTTAAAAAAGCCTGATATCGGCAGCTCCTTAACCTGATCTCGCTCGCTGCGACTATTCGACGCACCCCATTCCTTGCGTTGAGTTGAACACAAAGCAACACTGTAAGCCTTATGCTTGCTGTTCCTGACAACAGTCATTTTCAGATTAACCGTAGCGATGCGAGATACTATGATAAAACGAATCCTATTCCTCTTTGTAACCAGCATAGTGATCCTTCCGGCCTTTATCACTGGAGCACTGGCCCATGAGTACTCTCATGGGAACGTTGATATTGACCACCCCTGGAGTCGCCCAACCCCGCCGGGCACGCCCATGGGAGTCGGCTATCTGGTTATTACGAACCATAGTGACACTGATATAACGCTGGTGAGCGCAAGTACGCCAAGGGCCGGTCGTGTTTCAATTCACGAAACGCTTATGAAAGACGGTGTGATGCGTATGCAGTCACTTAAAAGCGGGCTGGCAATACCAGCGGGGGAGGTTGTGGAGCTCAAGCCCCATAGCTATCACCTAATGTTGGAAAAACTGGTCGAACCGCTAAAGGAGGGAGAGAGCATTCCCCTTAGGTTGGAGTTCGAGGGGGCGGACGCGATGGATGTTGAGCTCAGCGTGGAGTCGTTAGACGCAGACATGGGGCAGAAGGACATGGATCACTCCGAGCACACAATGGAGCATTGACCCTGTTATCCTGAGCTGCCAGTGTCGTTTCCAGCGCGCAGGGGATGCAATGGAACGTCACTGGCATCGTATTGATTTCTGCGTGTTTACGAGCAACCGCCACAGCAAACACCTGAATCCCCATGCTTCCCTTTTTTGGACGAATCTTCTGAAGCGACAACAGAATCTTCTGGGCTTTCCTGCGCCGCGCCAGCATTCAACTTTTCAGCTTCTGCTTTATCGGTAATTTTGGGGCTGGTTACTTCCTTAAATAATTGCTTCATAAAATGATTTCCTGCCGTTAAGAGCCTTTCAATGCGCTCTGAGTATTAAGTGTCATTTTAGATGAATGTTATTTGTATTTTTGGTGCCAGTCAACGTGAGTTTTGGAACATAGGTTTTGCGTGAAGAGGTAGGTACGTCTATTCTAGATGGGCGTTAGTGTTGCGCAGACACGCTTGCATGCAAGATGAGCTGTTTTACTAGCCCGTGTTGGATAGACACCGTTTTTTGATGGGTTAGTTGGTTCAATAACTAGGGATTTTCGAATTCATGGAAAGCAATGCTGCCATGCCTGACTCCTCGTATCGTAAAGAGCGTGGCCCCCAATTCTGGCGCGTTGCCCGCCAAGCCTGCCAACTTGCAGGCGCTGTTGATGTGTCATTTTTTTTCTTATTCCACATTCTTGGATCCCCCATTTTGGCGTGGGTCAATGTTATCAGTGTGTCTATGTACGTTGCCGCATACTACGCATTAGGGCGTCAGCAGAATCGTTTGGCTATCCGGCTCATCTGGACTGAGGTTATTGTTCATTCTGCCTTGGGTACCGTTTTGATCGGTTGGGGCAGTGGTTTCCATTATTACCTGCTTATGTTCATTCCTGCCTTGTTCGTTACCATGCCCCTTAGGAGTGCGGCTCTGTCATTGGTCGGGCTTTGGGGGTATTACGTAGGGCTGGATATTTTGATGTGGTTTATTGCGCCTATTCAGCCGATATCATCCGGTGCTTTGCTTGGTGTTCACCTGTTTAACCTGAGCATTGTGTTTGCTATGTTCAGCTACCTGTCCTTTTACTATTTGAGCATGGTGCTTTCAGCTCAGCGTAAACTTCGCAGGTTAGCCACCATTGATCCGTTAACAGGGCTCTTTAATCGGAGTCACGGAAGTGAGTTGGCTGAAAAGGAAATTGGACGGTTCCAGCGGGAAGGACATCCGGTATCGTTTATGCTGCTCGACGTGGATCACTTTAAATTGATCAACGATCGTTACGGGCATGAAATGGGGGATAGGGTGCTTGCCAAGATCGGACAGTTAATATTGGCGCAGCTAAGAACCCAAGATCTTGTAGCTCGTTGGGGTGGTGAGGAGTTTTTGATCATTCTGCCAACTACGAGTATCGATAGTGCCTTGTCCAGCGCGGAAAGAGTGCGAGATGCGCTTTGCAGTTACGACTGGAAAGCTATCGATGGAGTAGCAATGGATGTCACTATCAGTGTGGGCGTTAGCGAATTTTGCGAAGGTGACGATATAGCTTCAGTTATTCGCCGTGCAGATCAGGCGCTATACCGTAGCAAGGCCGGAGGTAGGAATAGGGTTGAGCAGGAGGAGGTTTTAGAGCAATAAAACACAGATTTCCAGACAGCAAAAAGGCAGCCGAAGCTGCCTTTTTTAGCGTTGTCTGTTAATTAAACAGCAACAACGTTCTCAGCCTGAGGACCTTTCTGGCCCTGAGTCACGGTGAAGTCAACTTGCTGGCCTTCAGCCAGAGTCTTAAAACCGCCGCCCTGAATAGCGCTGTAGTGAACAAATACGTCGGGGCCGCCTTCACGAGTGATAAAGCCAAAACCTTTTGCTTCGTTGAAAAACTTAACAGTACCGGTAACAGTAGACATAATATAATCCTGAATTCAATCTTTTAAAGTGCCGCCAGAACATCATTTTGATGGCTGGTCAGCGGTATGCGGAAACAAAAAACGGGCGTGATCAAAAACAGGACGTACAACTACTGGAATGCGTCATATTGATGAAGTGCTTTGCTAAATCTTTCCAACGAGGGCCACTGTACCTGCTGGCTAGTGAAAAGCAAAGAATTTTCTTGTAAGTATAAACCCGACATTTTTAGCAACATAGCGTATGTTTGCGTCTGTGTTTTAGTATTTGCGTAAATCAATAGAGGAGTTTTGTCTTGTCTGAGCTATCCACCTACGAAAGTTTTGCCGTCAGCGTTGAAAACAAGATTGCCCATGTGCAGTTCAAACGCCCGGAATCGCTGAATTCCATGAACAAGGCCTTTTGGCTTGAGTTGCCCCTCTGCATGCAGGATATTGAAGCGAACAGCGATGCCCGCGTAATTGTGGTGTCATCCACGGGTAAGCATTTCTCGGCAGGCATGGACCTTGGTGTCTTTACAGATCCTAAAGCGGTACCTATGAGTGGCGACCCCGGCCGCATGGCAGAAAACTTGCGCCGGGTTGTGTTGCAGCTTCAGGACACGCTAACGTCGCTGGAGAATGTTCGTTTGCCGGTACTGGCGGCGATCCATGGGGGCTGTATAGGCGGTGCGTTGGACTTGGTGTGTGCCGCGGATAGCCGCTACTGCACGGAAGATGCCTATTTCACCATCAAGGAAACCGAGCTTGGCATGACGGCCGATGTGGGCACGTTACAGAGGTTGCCCAAGCTGATGCCGGAAGGCGTTGTGCGCGAACTCGCATACACTGGGCGTAAACTGACTGCGCAGGAAGCGAATGGGCTGGGCTTTGTGAACGCGCTTTACCCCGATCAGGAATCGTTGGTTTCCGGTGTAATGGAGATTGCGGCTAAAATTGCAGCCAATTCGCCGCTGGCGGTCACGGGTTGCAAAGAGATGCTCAATTACAGCCGTGAGCACACGGTAGCGGATAGCCTGAAGTACATGGCAACCTGGCAGGCAGGTATGTTCCGACCTACCGATATGATGAAAACCTTCCAAGCGAAAGCCCAGAAGCAAGCACCTCAGTATGATGACCTCTTCCCTGTGAAGGGATTGTTTGAAAAATAAATGGCAGTGAAGAGTCTGAATAAATCAAAAATTACTCCAATTGCCGCCCTGATATTTCAGGGTGGGATTGGGGTTGTCGGGCTTTTGGTTATTCTGGTTGCGGGCATCCCGGTTCAAGGTTTTGGAGCCGGGGTTTGGCCAAGTGTGTTCTATGGTGTTCTGGGCGCTCTATGCACCTATGCTGGGTTGCTACTGGCCTCGCAAATCCCCGGTTTGTTCCCGGCAGATCTCGACCGGCAAATGCGTGGATTATACAAATTTGCGTCTGGGTACTCGTGGCCTGCTCTTATTTTGCTCTCTGTCTTTGCGGGTGTAGGAGAGGAGCTTTTATTCCGCGGAGCGGTGCAAGGCTGGCTTGCTGAGCATACGGGGCCAATTGCCGCAGTGATAGCAGCATCCTTGCTTTTCGGCCTCGTACACTACGTTTCCTTCACTTACTTTGTTATCGCAACCGGCCTTGGGCTGGTGCTGGGTATGGCTTATGCGATAACCGACAGCCTTCTTTTGGTTATGGTTTGGCATGGCGTTTACGACATGATAGCTCTGTTCTGCCTGCTCCGGTTTCCTGGGTGGTTTGGCGTTAATGTGCGACCAAAAGATTAAGGCCGAGCCGCTTTCAGTGCAGTTGTCAGGCGCTCCATAACACCTCCGCTATGACGCCAGAAGTGCCAATACAACTCAACTTCAAGAGATTGTCCGGGAGCAATACTGACGAGACGCCCCGCCTTGATTTCGTGCTGCGCCTGAATCTCCGGGATCATGCCGTAACCCATGCCTGCCAACGCCAGTTTCACGAACCCTTCAGAAGATGGGCATAGATGATAAGGGAAGGCGCCGTGATAGCCATTTTGAGCTAAAAACCGGTGCTGCAACTGATCGTTTGGCCCGAATACAATTGCAGGCGCCGACTGCAGGCTCTGTTCATTGAAACCTTGATTGAAATACTGTGTTTTATACGAAGGCGTTGCCAATGGCAGATAGGTCATGCTGCCGAGTGGAATGCACCGCGCTCCAGCTACTGGTTGCGAGTTGCTGCATAGGCACGCTGCGACATCACCTTCGCGCATTCGGCGCAGTGCAATGTCCTGATCTTCAACCAGCATATCCAGCAGCAATATTTCGCTCCGACAGAACTCTCCAATAGCCATTGCCCACCAAGTCGCGAGACTGTCTGCATTCAGGGCAATACGCAGTCGTG
Source organism: Marinobacter salexigens (assembly GCF_018860765.1). Lineage (GTDB taxonomy): Bacteria > Pseudomonadota > Gammaproteobacteria > Pseudomonadales > Oleiphilaceae > Marinobacter > Marinobacter salexigens_A. Next base: position 856,185 of record NZ_JAHKPV010000021.1, on the reverse strand, counting down.
CGGTGGGCTCGGAAAGGGTTGGGAGTGATTTTGCAAGATCGCGTTCAAGCAGCTGAACCTGTTGAACGTGGTTTAGTAACTGTTGGCCCGCGGGTGTGGCTCTGGGAACAGGGCTGCGAAACAGAACTGGCTGTCCGATGCGCACTTCCAACGTTCGAATACGCTGCGAAATAGCGGACTGGCTTAGACCGAGCACAGCGCCTGCCCGCTCGAAACCTCCCGTCTCGATAACAGTGGCAAGAGCTTCCAATAATTTGTAATCAATCATAAGAAAAACTGATACGTCATTATGAATATGAATTTCAAGTATACCGTCATGCGGTTATTCTTGCGGCATCAAAAAAGGAGTAAACATAGTGCTTGAGGGTTCGCTAGAGAGCTACTTGACGGGATTGATTGTCTGCGGCGGTATCATTGTTGCTATTGGAGCGCAGAACGCTTACGTACTGAGCCAGGCTATCCGGCGCGAGCACCATTGGTGGGCTGCTGGTTTGTGCATGTCTGCAGATATTACGCTTTTTACGCTTGGTATGTTTGGAGTGAGTGCGGCTTTAATGGCCATGCCACAGGCGCTGGAAATTTTGCGTTGGTTGGGCGTGGCTTTTCTCGGGTGGCTGGCTCTTCAGGCGTTTTATCGCGCCAGTCGGGGCAGGGCGGCACTTGAAACCGGAGAGGTGTCCCGTCGCAGTTTAAAAGGCGTTCTTTTTACCACCTTGGCGGTCACCTTGCTGAACCCGCAAGTGTATCTCGATACGCTCTTATTGATTCCGGCGGTTGGCGCACAACAGGAAAACGCAACTACCTTTGTGGCAGGCGCTAGCAGTGCATCTGTTCTTTGGTTTGGCTTGCTCGCTTGGAGCGGATCGGCACTGGCACCTGTTCTTTCGCGCCCGCTAGCCTGGCGAATCATCGATGGCGTAATTGGTGTAATGATGGCGGCTATCGCGTTTCATCTTGCGTTCAACGGCAGTCTATAGTCAGGTTACGGTTTGAAGGATTTGGTATCCTAATGCCATGTTGAAACTATCCAATACTGTCGAAATCGCGGACTGGGAAATAGAAATTACACAGATTCGAGCTCAGGGTAATGGTGGCCAGAACGTTAATAAAGTGGCCTCGGCGGTGCACCTGCGCTTCGATATTCAAAATTCCGCTCTGCCGGCCTTTTATAAGACGCGGCTTATGGCGCTGCAGGATCAGCGCATAAGCAAAGAAGGCATTATCGTGATCAAGGCGCAGTCTTTTCGTACGCTGGAGTTAAATAAAGATGATGCTCTGGAGCGCCTGAAGGAGATGATTCAGGAGGCGGTCAAAGTGCAAAAGGTGCGGCGCGCTACCCGGCCTTCAAAGTCTGCACGGCGTAAACGGGTTGACCGCAAAACCCAGAAGGGCAAAACCAAAGCCCTGCGCGGTAAAGTTCAGGTCTGAGCAGCTGCTATTGGCCGGGATTTACGGGATTCGATATCTCTAATAAACACCTCTATGTCAGCAAACGCTTCTTCAGCTTCCGGCAGCATGGGCGTGAAAATTTGCCATACATGAACCATACCCGGCCAAGTATGCAGTTCTACAAGCGAGCCGGCTGCTTTTGCTTTGGCGGTGTATCGCCGTGCGTTATCCAATAGCATCTCCGAATCACTGGCCTGAATCAATGTGGGCGGCAGATTGGCGAGATTGCCCAGAAGGGGCGATGCAATAGGGCTGGTGGGGGAAATGCGAAAGGTCGCCAGTGTTGCCCACCAGATCACCGGCCGGGGAACTTTAGAGAGGCCACCGAACATTGGCCCCAACATAGGGTCTGTAGAAATATTGTTGCGGTTACTGGGCGCCGACAGTGTGAGGTCGGTAGAAGGTGAAAACGCCACAGCACCGTCAGCCTGACGCAAGCCATTGTCGCGAATCCATGCCAGCAGTCCAAGGGTATGGCTTCCACCGGCAGAATCCCCTGCGATTAAAATGAATTCTGACTTTGACTCGCCTTCCGGACCGTTTTCCAATAGCCAGGTGTAGGCTTTGCGGCAGTCACGCACACCGTCCATAAACCGATGCTCTGGCATAAGGCGGTAATCCAGAGAAAAAACGGCAGCATTGGCAATGTGGGACAGCCGGTCTGTAATAGATCTGTGGCTCCGGGGGCTGCCGACCGCCCAGGCCCCGCCGTGAATGTAAAGAATCCTTCGCCGTGTGTCGGCCCCTGGGGCAATCACCCACTCGCCTTTCGGAGTGCTGCATTGGCGGAATTCCGATTGCAAATCCAAACCGTCACTAAGGCTGTCCATATGCTTTCGCATCGCGAGTAGTCTCGCTTTGCCACGAAGGCCCGCGCCCGCTCTGCGCATTTCTTTTAATCGCTCCAGCACATTTTGATTTTCGGCACTGGGGCTTGCCTCCCTAACGGAATACTCCTCTTTATCGAAGTGCGACAAATCTTCCATCCGAAACACAAGCAGAGTCAATGCAACAATAACCACTATGACGACAGCGATAATCCAGAACATGAGTTGTCCGTATCTTTAGAGTTGGCCCTTCAAGCATAGGCGCACTATGCTTTGATTAGGAAGCACCTTTAATGTCACAAAAGGGGGCAGACATTGCAAATAGCCTATCGGGCCAAAGATATTACTGAGGCACACATTGTCGCAGGTTTGTTGAAAGCGAACGGCATCGAAACCTTCGTGGGCGGCCAGTATCTTCAAGGCGCGATGGGTGAAATAGGTGCAGCGGGCTTTAGCAATGTTCATGTGGAAGATGACGACCTCTACGCGGCCCGGAAGCTGATAGTAGAGTACGAGGCGAACAATCAGCCTGCGCGAGCCACAGAAAGCAATGATGGCAAGCCGAACGCCTATGCGCGTTGGTTTTTACTGGCTACGGCGGTTTTTGCACTTGTATGGCTGAATTTAAGATAAGTGCAGTAATTATAGCTTACCGCTTAACACTTCTTTGTCTTGGCTTTCCGGGTTTTGGCCGCTTTGATGATTTGGTTTTTTTACCGGCTTCAGACCTGCCGCCGGGAGCTTTAGAACCCGATTTGTGACCTGATCTCGGTGGCCGCGGAGGGCGTTTGGGTTGTCCGTTTGCTTTCTTTTTAGCTGCAGCAGGCTTATCCGGAGCGTCGTCAGAAGATGAATGACGTATCGCTTCAAAAAGTCCTGCCAACTCTTTCTCCGTTAGATCCCGCCATTGACCTACCGCCAACCCTTTCAGGTTAACGTTCATAATACGAACGCGCTCCAGCCGGGTAACCTCAAACCCGAAATGCTCACTCATCCTGCGAATTTGGCGGTTCAGTCCTTGCACCAGCGTTATGCGAAATACAAAACGGCTTTCTTGCTCCACTTTGCACTTTTTGGTCATTGTGCCAAGGATAGGAACGCCTCCGGCCATACCTTGAATAAACGACTTGGTGATGGGTCTGTCGACGGTTACAACATATTCTTTTTCGTGGTTGTTGCCAGCTCGAAGGATTTTATTGACCAGATCGCCGTTGCTGGTCATGAATATCAGCCCCTGCGAATCCTTGTCGAGGCGCCCGATAGGGAAAATGCGCGTGCTGTGGCCAACAAAACGCTGGATGTTGTGTTTTTCCGCATCATCAGTGGTGCTGACGATACCCACTGGCTTGTTCAAGGCGATAAGCACCAAGTCTTCTTCAGCTCTGGGCTCGATGATCTGGCCGTTTACTCTAACGGTATCTGTGGGTAAAACCTGATCGCCCACGCAGGCGCGCTTGCCATTGATAAAGACATTGCCTTGCTCAATGTAACGGTCGGCTTCACGGCGTGAACACATGCCGCTTTCGCTAATGTATTTGTTGAGGCGCGTAGAATGATTGTTGGACATCGGTTACCCGGTTGCGAATCAGAATTCGGGCATGATACCAGCCAGATGTTAATTCTGCGCCCTTGAGCGGGATAAATGGGTAGGAGGATGGAGGGGAAGATAGGGCCCCCGGAATATTGGAGGCCCCGACAGCCTTAGTGGCCGTAGATGCGCATGGCTGTGTTCTGAACAGACAAGTTGTCCAGAGCAACAGAGCCTATCGAGGTGCCGCCTACGAGCACTTGCCCAATAGTCATGTCAGCCTCAAAGGTATTCAAGTCGATTGCCAAAGCGGAGCCGCCATTGGCTCTGGTGCCATTGTAAATGTCCATGTTTACTTTGGCGCCTAGCTTGGTGATGATCGGGTTGTTTGGATCGAAGTCTGCGCCAGTCATGTGCAGGTCACGAATGCCAAGGGCCAAAAATGGGATATCAACATCCAGATCGTCGATGGCGAACAAGGTTTGCACGTTCATCTTGTCGGTTGCGGTATCAATGCGGATTTTCAGCTCCGTTACTATACCGTCCATAGCAAAATTGTTGGCCAACAGAGTGGAGTCTGTATGTCCTTGCAATGACCACTCCCCAGTTCTAACAGCAAAGTCGATAGGTGCTGCAACTAGTGGGAATACGTTGATCAAAGCATCGCCGTCGTCCGCAATATCGATTTCAATCTTAATGTTATCGATCAGGTCGCTTGTATCGGCGAATAAAAAGTTGCGAATTGTAGGATCGGTAAACTCAGCAAACATATCGGTGCGATTGGCACCGCCGATGAAGATGTCTTTTACAGACAGAGAGCCTTCATCCGTATAAACGAACTCACCGATATTAACTTGGGTTTCCAGCTCAATCGTGACACCGGCCTGACCGGTGATGTTACCCATATGAGTGTCTCCAAGTGGCTTTAGTTCTGCGTTTGCCGCGAACGACAGGCTTGAAATGGCCAGCACCAGTACTGATTTCTTCAGGCTTTTCATAATTATTCCTTTTTTACTTTTTTGCTTTTGTTATGTGGGCCAGCCGAGAGCGATCTCAGCTGGCCCAGATGGGGCCCTATTCAATTAGCCCTGTTTTCCTTACAGCTCCGGGGTCAACGTCAGGTCGATGGTGTTACCGGAACCAGTCAGGAACTGGTTAAGAACGCTTGTCAGAAGACCGCAGTTCTCAAGTGGTGGCAGGTCGTACACGCCGCTCACTTCACCGCCAGTTGCAGGCGAGAAGTTAGAGCCTTCGACCGAGGTCAAAGTAATATCCACAGGCTGGATGGTCTGGCACTGGTCGCCGCCGCCAACTTTAATGGGAATGCCGAACAACTTGAGCTGAACCTTTGGCACCTTAATGAAAAGGTGAGAGTTTGCGGTCAGTTTTCCGTTAACCAGACTGCCAGTGGTCATTTCTGACTGCTCGAATTCCACATTCGCTGTAGCATTCAGGCGGCTGAACAGTAGCTTGATAGAGAAGTGACCAACAGTTGGTTCAACGTTCAGGTCGGCTTCGAAGGTACCGCTCGCCAGCTCCAGAAGAGTCGCGATGCTACCGTTCAGAGGCAGGGTGCTGTCCGACGAGTTGATGTAGGTAGAACCTGCCAGATCCAGCAGAAGCTCGATTTCGTTAGTCGGTGCTTCAAAGCCTTCCGCAGTTACTGGTACGGAGACTTCTGCATTTTCAGGGTCGTCAGAGGAAATAACCAGTTGTGCGTTGCGCACACCAGCAGCCGCGGCTGTGAAGCTCACTTCGGCTGCGCAAGTCTGTCCAGGAGCGACAGTGGTACAGTTATTGGTCTGCAGGAATTCGCTTGCATCAGCACCAGTAAGTGCAATGCCGTTGATCAGCAAGGTTTCGTTGCCATTGTTAGAAATGGTCACCTGTACAGAGTTACTCTGGCCAAGTTGAACTCGCCCCAAGTCTACTGAGGCAGGTGTAACTGCAATCTCAGGAATCGGCGCAAGAACACTGCGCCCGCTTAGAGCAACGTCTACAGAGCTGTTGTCTGCATCAGTTGAGTTGATGGTTAGCGTGGCATTCTGAGTGCCTTCGCCATCAGGAATATAAGTAACGTTTACATCACAGCTTTCGCCAGCAGCAATGGTGCTGCAGCTGTTGCTTTGCATGAATGCACTGGCGTTTGCGCCAGCAATCGAAACACCGTTGATGCCAAGTGCCGCATTACCGGTGTTGCTCAGAGTAACGATTTCATCTTTGGTTGTGCCAGCTTGCACGTTGCCAAAGGCTACTTCATCACGGTTTATCGCAATGCGCGGTGTTTCTACAACGTCACCCTCTACGGTAATGGTTTGCAGCAAATTATCTTGGCCTGCAAGCAGTGTACAGTTGGTTGTAATTTCACCAATCGGTGCCGGTGCAATATCACCATTGGCAGTACGAGCGACCAAGTTCAGTGTCAGACCACCAACACGGATTTCTGCGTTACCGATATCTTGATCGGTAAATGTGAGCTCTGGCGCCTGTCCGTCCGCTGGAACTGTGAATGCACCAGATTCTGAGGGGATTGGGCTTTGGGGAATGGTCAGCGTAACTGTCTGCTCAACGGTACCGCCGGCCGTAATGATCTGGTTCGTATTTACCGCGGTGCCTTCAACGGTTTCTGAGCCAACCAGCTTGAGTCCGGTGCGAGAGTCTTCGTTTACCAGTGTCAGTGCGGATACAGCGAACGCGGGCAAAGGAGAGCCAACCGTTGCGCTCGTAGGGATGTCTGCGCTGATTTCCGCACTGATAGGCTGGTCGCCGATCAGAGGGAATGGGCAAGTGAACTGCAGATTGGTCGAGACAGGGGCTGCAAGTGCGCTTCCGGCGCCGGACATTAATGTCGCAGCTGCCAGAGCGGGCGCAAGCATGCGTCCGCCGGAGTTGGTGTTCCTGTGTTTCATGAGTTCGTCCTCTGTAAAGCATCGTTATTATGGGAGGGCGCGCAGACAACACCGAAAACGACTATTTTAATCGGACTTGCAAAATACCCTTTCGCCACGCGTTTATACGCAAGTGTGCGGGCCTATTAGGCCTTTGAAGGCCCCAGCGGGTCATTGCCGTTCGCGGCATGGTTTTTGTTCAAAGCGGCGATAATGTGCAGAGAATGTCCAAACCGTGATCGGCTTCAAATTGCATGGCTGTTCAGTTGACTGGGGCCGTTAGTGGCTTTTTTGCGACTGCTTGCGCGCATCGCCGGGGGTTTTGCCTGTCCAGCTGCGGTAGGCTTTGGTAAAGCTTGCCTGATCGCTGAATCCAAGCTTTTCAGCAATGGATTCCAGCGGCACGTTAGTGTCTCTTAAGTATAGAGTCGCGAAGTTTTCCCGAATTTCGTTTCTTAATTCGCGAAAGGAGGTGCCTGCACTGGCGAGGTGTTGGCGTAGTGTGCGCGTACTTATGTCGAGGCGCCGGGCTATGTTGCCTGTGGTGCATGGTCGGCCGGGCTGGCTCATGATCATTTCCCGAACCTGCATCAGTGTCTCATCGGCCTGACCGTTTTGTTGCCCGGCTAGTTTTCGTGTTCGGGCCAAAAGAAACTGAAGGCCTACGTTATCCTTCTGGCTGGGTTGCCCTTTCAATGTCATGGTTATCTGGTTGCAGGGCGCATCGAAGTGGAACTCGCAATCCGTGGCCAGTGACTGCCATGAGTTGGCATCACGACGTGCCGAGAAAGCAAACCGGATGTCGAAGTGCCCGCATACCTCAGCTGAAACCCGATGGATGCTGCCCATGTACATTTTAGTTATACAGGGGTTGAGCTCACCAAGCCCCCAGGTGTCGAGCAGGCGAATATTGAAGGTCGGCCCGGTGGAGTTGAGCTCCATATCCATCAAGGGAAGGCCAACACGCAGGTATTGGACAATCATGCTGATAAGTTGTCGGGGATTGTTCTGGCCAAGTACCGCAAACCCGAGCAGGCCGTGGCTTGGCAAATCCAGCTGTTGCCCGAACTGGAAGGCAGCTCTCTCGTCGTTCATCAGCCAATCTGCTTTTTTCAGCACGGAGGTTATTTCCTGCATGCTGATACTTGCGTCTGGGTCATCCAGCATCGCGTCAGTGATATTGGTGTCGTTTAGAAGGGCTGAGCGCTTTACTCCTCTACGTTCCATAAATTCGATGAAGCGACGCGCATAGCGTGCAGAGATCAGGGGCACCTCAAGGGCCATACGATTTGAAATGTCCATATTCCTATCCCTGATACGAGCGAAGCCCGTAAGATCGTCGTGTTTTGCTACTGGTTCAGGCGTGAATCGGTTACTTTCTTTATTGGCGCGCAGTATAGACACGAAGCTATCGAGTCGATTTGGCAGCCCGTCACGAAATGGCCGCGATGGCCGAATATGACAAATGAAACATTTGTCAGGTTAAGCACATATAGCTGGAGGATGCTTGCAGAAACCAACACCAACAGTAGATAAAACCACGCAATTTGCCGTTTGTGAGGGTGCCGTATGCACTGTGTGTGAACAGGGTGCTTTGATTGGCTTTCGAGTTGTAGGTGGCAAAAGGTATTTGCGTTGCCAGCTCTGCGAGGCGACGTTAATGGCGCGGGAAAACTGGCTTTCACCGGAAGAAGAGCGCGCGGTTTATGATCTTCACAATAATGATCCGGGCGACTCGGGCTATAGAGCCTTTCTGGAAAAGCTAGCGCTGCCGATGATTGAGCGCACCCCATCTGGAGCGGTAGGGCTGGATTTTGGTTGCGGCCCTGGTCCGGCGCTTGCGGAAATATTGCGGGAATCCGCAATGGATGTGTCGCTGTACGATCCCTTTTTCTGCCCAGAGCCGTCAGTTTTACAGCGCCAGTACGACTTCGTTACCTGCACGGAAGTGGTGGAACATCTGCATTCTCCGGCTAAAGTATTTGCTCAGTTAGATGGCTTGCTTAAGCCCGGCGGATGGCTTGGCATAATGACGTGTTTTCAAACCTGTGATGAGCGATTCGATAATTGGCATTACCGCCGAGACCCCACCCACATTGTGTTCTATCGTGAAACAACCTTGAGGCTTGTCGCAGAGCGCATGGGCTGGGTTATGTCGGTGCCCTGTAAAGACGTGGCGATTTTTTACAAGCCTTTGTGAAAAATGAGGCGCTAACCAGCGATTAACTCGGCTCAAAATGTCGAAAGGCCAGTGGCTTCCATCAAACGGTACCGCCAGTAACGCAGCGCTGAGTCGTCCGCCCAGTGCTCGTAAGGTAGGCTCATAGTCGGGTCTGAGTCTGGGCCAGACTGCCACTGGCGGCCAAAGAAGCTCTTGGCCTTTGTGGCGAGTGCAGAATCTGGTGCAACAGAGACCCACGCATTGGTTTCCAGATTTAGGTCATCAAGATTGCGCCGAGTAAAGTTAGCTGAGCCGAGCAAAATTTCAGTAGGGCCGGCTGCCGGGTGCAGCATTAGCATCTTGCTGTGGCACTGCTCACCGAAGGTGTTGCACCAGCGTACGGGGATACCAGCTTTGTGCAACTCCAGTGCAACTTGCCGGTTGGGTATGCCGCTTTTTTGATGGCCAAATGCTTCGTTGTTGGCATCAAGTAGTACCCTCACTTTTGCACCGCGCTTATGGGCATCAAGCAGAGCAGTAACAATGTTCCGGTGTGACAGGTAGAAAAAGGCGAGATCAAGCTGGCTTCCGTTTTGGGCTCTGGAGATCATTTCAAGAGCCGTATCCCGAATCGCAGATTCAGTTTTCACTGCAATCGTTCCGGCAGCATTCTCGGCGGTTACCTCAGACGACATTTTCTGGTTGATCAGCTTATTCAGTGCCGTGTTAGTTTGGCGAGACATAGCCAGAACTGCCTGCTCACTTTTCAGAACATCTATAACCGCCGGGCCAGTAAAACTAACAGCAATGTTGCTATGCCTGCTGCTGCCATCGTGCGGGTTGGCAGACGTTATGAGAGCCCGCAGCTTATCACCCTCGTCGGCAACCAAAACCTTTCGATGGTTGGCTTTGAAGTTGGGTAAAGCGAGGTAACTGCGAACAGTAACGGGTTCGGTGCCTAGGGCATTCGGCAGCCAGCCACCCTCTGCGTTGTTGCCGAACCACTGGCAGCAGAGCCGCCAGATTGCAGACCAGGCAGGGTTGCTGTCCCGAAGTGGTCGCAGGTTGGTTTCTGTTACGGGGATACCCGCTTGCCGAAGCGCCTGAAACCATGGAGACACAGAGCCACCGTAAAGAGTATTCAGTGGGTCAGAGATGACAACAATCTCCAACTCGGGCTGCTCTGCTTTACGATTGATAAGCGCTTGGGTTAGCTGCGCCAAAAGATGGCGGTGCTCCACACCCTCAGGGCTGCTGCTGTTGAAGAGAAACATATCGACCAGGATAAAGGATTGAGCCTGACCGATGAGGCGCAGGATTTCGTCAAATATCTCGTGGTCGCGGGTTTCTGTGCCGTCGTTATGATGGATGGTGGTATCTGTCAAAAGCTTTGCGTCACTGAGAGGGTGTGCGTCGCCGTTGTAGCTGATGCCGGGTGGCAGGGGCTTGTAGCTGTGGTAGATTCCCACGCCAACCAATGCCAGAACTATAACTGCGAACAATACCTTCAGTGTCATAAACGGCTCTGTGTCGTTTTAGCCTGCATGGTTTTCTTTAACCAAATCAGAAAACCGTTCCAACAGCCCGGAGGCTTCAGGAGCATCGGTAACTGAGTTGATCATAGTGTGTGGGTTGAACCCTTCACGCTCCAAATCTGGCGCCTGCACACCCAAGTAGGCTTTCATAACAGCACTGGAAAACTCCGGATGAAATTGCACGCCCCACGCACATTTACCCACACGGAATGCCTGATGTGGCTCGAACTCATTACGACCGAGCAAAACTGCACCCGGAGGCAGGCTCAATACGGATTGTTTATGAGTGAGCTGCGCGCTGAAGTTAGGAGGCATGTCGAGGAATAACGGGTCTTCCTGAGCACTGGCCAGCAGCTCTATGCGTTTTGTCCCGCTCTCGCGGCCTTCCGGATGGTAACCAACTTCGCCACCCAGAGCGTGTGCCAGAAGCTGGTGCCCGTAACACACTCCGAGTAAGGGTATGGTTTTATCAACAACCCGAGCCAGCCATTGTGCAGCGCTTTCGCTCCAAGGTTTGCGGTCGCTTACCATGGCGGGAGAGCCGGTTACCACAACGCCGTCCCAGTCAACTGGATTAGCGGGCAGTTCACCGGCCTCGGCATTAAATACAGTAATGTCCAACCCTGATGATAGGCCGCGCAAGAACCACTGATCGAAGTCACCGAACTCTTCTTTGATGCTCGGGTAGGTGCTACCGGTTTTAAGAACAGCCACTCGTGGCTTAGATTGGCTCACTGTCCCGGTAATTCCGCGTTGTGGAAGATGTTCTGCACATCGTCCAGTTCGTTCAGCATGTCGCAAAACTTCTCAAACATGGGAATATCGTCACCTTCAACCGGTGTTGTGGTTTTCGGTAGAAATTGGATTTCATCTACTTCGAAGTCGATATCGGCAAAGGCTTCTGTCAGTGCTTGACGAGCCTTGGCGTATTCCGTGTTTGGTGTGAATACCGTGATCTGGCCGTCTTCGTTTTCAATATCGGTAACGTCGACGTCGGCTTCCATCAGAGCTTCAAGTACGGCTTCGTCGTCTTCGCCTTTGAAAACAAAAATGGCACTGTGGTCAAACATGTGGGCAACAGTGCCCGGTGTGCCGATTTTGCACTTGGTTTTCGTAAAGGCTAAACGCACATCGCCAAAGGTGCGGTTAGGGTTGTCGGTTAAACAATCGACAATCACCATGCAGTTGCCGGGGCCATAGCCTTCGTAGCGGGCAGGTGAGTAATCTTCGCCAGCGCCGCCTCGGGCTTTATCTAGGGCTTTTTCGATAACGTGAGTGGGCACTTGATCTTTCTTTGCACGATCAATCAGCCCGCGTAGTGATAGGTTGCCATCCGGGTCGGTTCCGCCGGACTTGGCGCTCATGTAGATTTCGCGCCCGTATTTACTGTAAACCTTGGTTTTGGCCTGTGCTGTTTTGGCCATGGATTCTTTGCGGTTCTGGTAGGCTCTGCCCATTTTTGCGATGCCTTCTACTTGCGAGTGAAAAGGCAAGATTTTACGCAAGAATCCCCGTTTGGGACAGGCCTATTTGGTTGACCTGTCCCGCAGGAGCTTAGATGTAGTCAACGGGCTCGCGATAGTTGTCCTGCGTCATCAGGTCGATACCACATTCTACACTGCTTACCCAGTTCAAAAACTGATCAACCATTGCTGGGCCTTCGAAGCGTTTTCCGTGCTGGGGCACAATCATTGCCACATCCATTTCACGGATCATGTTGGCCCAAAGTCGGCACACCTTCTTTGAGGCAATATACCGCCGGTGGAATCCCATCATATGGGGGATGTGGCGGTTAAAATCCTGCACCGGAAGGTGGTCGTCTGCAGCGCCCATTGATGCCCCAAGATCTCCAGAGAACAGAATTTTTGAGACAGGATCATAGAATTGCAGGTTGCCCACAGAGTGCATGAAGTGAGCAGGCAAACACTGTAGGTAAGATTCACCAAACTTTACGTTAGCACCCGCATCCGGAATGCTGATGATGCGATCGTAAACGTTGCCGCTTAGCTGATTGGTGACGTAGCTTGATACCAAATGCGGGAGGAACCGCGCCCAAAGCTTTGATGTGACGATTTTCGCACTGGTATGGACAATCCAGCGATCAATGGCGCCAATAATGTCTGGATCCTGATGCGATGCAAACACAAAATCCATATCCTTTATATTCATGTATTTGGACGCAGCAACCGCAAGCGGTGTGTAGGTGAGGTCACCGCCCGGGTCAATCAAGGCTTCGTGTTTGCCGTCAACGACCAAAAATTGATTGGACTGAACGCCTTCTCCGGTAACGAGAGAATCAAACATTAGGCACTTGTGGTGCCCATTATCAAACAGGACGATTGGCTCGTTTGCCATTTTGATCTCCGCAGTGATGAGGATCGGCTGGTAGGCCTATTAATTGCAGGGTTGCGCGGAGAGTACAAAATTGACGGATAGCAACAATTGCCTCAGGTCAATTATCTGATATCCATCAAGTAACGTTTTGTTTCACCCGAAGTTCTGAATCAGGCCAGTTTGGGAACCTGCTTGATCCCGCGACGTATGGCGTGTTCCAGCCCGGCACTGACCAATTTCCCGGTGTAAGGCACGATATCGTCAAAGGTAATGCGATAGCGAACTCGGGTGTGTCCTTCCGGGGTGTCTTCGAAGCGAATTCGGCCCAGATGGTTGCGAATCGGGCTTAAACTGGTGATGGTGTATTCAATCAGCATATCCGGCTCAAAACTAGTCACTGTTTCTTCCAGACCAATCGGGCCGATGCCAAGCTTGCGCACAGAGCCAAGGCCGTTGGGGTCTGCTTGATCGCTGTTCTTGATCCTTTTTACAGGCGCCCCGAGAAGTTTCCCGAAGCTATTGTGATCAGCGAATAGTGCAAACACCTTGCTGCGCGGTACGTCGAAGGTTTCGTCAATTTCAAAAGTATGTGTGGCCATTTTTATGCTTCTTTTGTGTCTTTCCCTCCAAGACTAACGGTTTCGCTTCTGCAACAAAAGTCGTAGATGAAGACAGGTGAGTGACTGGCCTGTTGTGCCTTGTTAATGCCTCGGCGTGTGTCTGTAATCCATTGGCGACTGCCCCATGACTTTTTTGAACAGCCGTGAGAAGTAATAGGCATCGTCATAGCCCAGACGATGGCTTACTTCTGTAAAACTCAGGCTTGTGGTATCCAGCATCTGGCATGCGCGCTCTACTTTTAGGTGAAGAAAGTGCTGAATGGGGGAGGTGCCAGTTTGTTCACGGTAGCGGGTTGCAAAATGAGCAGGGGAAAGCCCGGCAAGATCGGCAAGTTGCTCGAGTGTAATGCGCTCATCGAGATGCTCATGCATATAGTTGTTGATGGTATCCAGTTCGGCTTTTCGTTCTTGGCTTGTTTCATCAAAACTGATCGGAACCGCTGCCAGCAGTTGCCTTAGGCGATTGGCCGCGTGAATCAGGCCGCGGGCCCGAAAGCCCGTCTGGCGAACAGACAGTAGGCCGTTAAAATCCACCAACAGCCGAGGTTGCCTCCCCAAATGGCGGATGGGTGTTGAAGCATCAAACCCCATATATTTGTGAAATTCGTTAGCCAGTGGCCCGGTGTAGTGCACCCAGTGAATCGTCCAGGGGTTTTCCGGGTCAGCTGTGTAACGGTGGCTGGCCCCTGCTGGCAGTAGCAGAAGGTCTCCTGCCTCCATCGTGTAAGGCTCTCCTTTCAAGTTTAGAAAGGCCCTGCCTTCGGTGCAGTAAATCAAAAGATTGTCGCGATGATGCTCACGGTGCATGTGGTGGCCTGTGGCCCTACGATAGTGGCCGAATGCCAGTGGGTAGAGGTCCTGAGTCAGCGGATGCTCAGACAAAAGGCTAATAATAGGCGCTGGCACCACGTAGCGTATGCTGTCTTTGGGTACTGGCCATAAGGATGTTTGCGTCATGCTGAATGCTTGTGTTTTTGTGAGCTAATCGAAAGATAGTCCATCAAGGTCGAAATTTAGTCAATCATAAAGTGCCAGTGGCCGTGCTAAGGTCTCAGCATAGATTGCTCATTCATTGCCAAAGCCACCGTGCTTTGGCGCGCTTTCCGCACAACAACAAACAGGGATACCGAGATGAAAAACGTTCCGCTGTACCTAGCAGGTGAATTTGTTCAGAGCCAAACCAGCGAATGGATTGATGTTACTAACCCGGCCACGAATGAAGTGATCGCCCGGACGCCTTGCGCCACCACTGCCGAAATGCGTAAAGCCATTGACACTGCTGGCGAAATCTTCAAAACATGGAAAGAGGTTGCGGTTTCGGAACGCGCTCGTGTGATGCTGCGTTATCAGGCCTTGCTGAAAGAACACCACGACGAGATTGCAGAAATCCTGTCGCAGGAGACCGGCAAGACATTTGACGATGCCAAGGGTGATGTTTGGCGCGGCATCGAAGTTGTCGAACATGCTGCCAACGTTGCTTCGATGATGATGGGTGAAACCGTAGAAAACGTAGCCCGGGAGGTGGACACCCATTCCTGGATCCAGCCTTTGGGCGTGTGTGCAGGTATTACCCCGTTTAACTTCCCGGCGATGATCCCCCTTTGGATGTTCCCCATGGCCATTGCCTGCGGCAACACATTTATCCTCAAACCGTCCGAGCAAGACCCGCTCACGCCTATGCGTTTGGCTGAGCTGTTTGAAGAGGCCGGCGCACCGAAGGGTGTGCTGCAGGTTGTGCACGGTGGTAAAGAACAGGTTGACGTGCTGCTTACTGATCCCGCAATCAAGGCTGTGTCTTTCGTAGGTTCTGTGCCGGTTGGCCGTTACATATATGAAACCGGGACCCGCAACATGAAGCGTGTTCAGAGTTTTGCTGGCGCCAAGAATCACATGGTTATTATGCCGGACGCCGATAAACAGCAGGTTCTCAATGCCCTCGTAGGCGCGTCTGTTGGCGCAGCGGGCCAACGTTGCATGGCTATTTCGGTGGCTGTATTTGTGGGTGAAGCCCAAGCCTGGATTCCGGAACTGAAAGAGGCGATGGCGAAAGTTCGCCCGGGTGCTTGGAACGATTCCGGCGCCAGCTACGGCCCGGTGATTTCCGCCAAAGCAAAAGATCGTGTTGAAGCGCTGATTGCCACCGGTGAAGCGCAAGGTGCAAACCTGCTTCTCGATGGTCGTGGATGTACTGTTGATGGTTTGCCGGATGGCAACTGGGTTGGTCCAACCCTGTTCTCCGGTGTAACCACCGAGATGGATATCTACAATGAAGAAATATTCGGCCCGGTGCTTGCCTGCATGGAAGAAGACAGCCTGGAAAATGCCATTGCCCTGATCAATAAGAGCCCATACGGTAACGGCGTATCCATCTTCACCAGTTCCGGTGGCGCTGCCCGTAAGTTTCAGCACGAGATTGAAGTAGGGCAGGTCGGTGTGAACATCCCCATTCCTGTGCCCCTACCGTTCTTCTCGTTCACCGGTTGGAAAGGATCGTTCTACGGTGATCAACACGCTTACGGCAAGCAGGCTGTGCGCTTTTACACGGAAACCAAAACGGTTACATCCCGTTGGTTCTCCAGTGAGGCTACATCATCGGAAGCTAACTTCTCCATCCAGTTACGTTAATTGCGTTCTTCGTCAGGAGCCTAACGATGGATTTCAACCTCACAGAAGACCAGCAGGCGTTCCGCGAAGCGGCCCGTGCCTTTGCTGAAAAATCCATGGCGCCCCATGCGGCCAAATGGGATGACGAGCACATCTTTCCGGTTGATGTACTGAAAGAAGCCGGGGAAATGGGATTTATGGGGATGTACACCCCGGAAGCACTCGGTGGCATGGGGCTGTCGCGGCTTGATACATCGGTCATCGTTGAGGAACTGGCATCAGCCTGCCCCTCAACGGCTGCCTTTATCACCATCCACAACATGGCAACCTGGATGGTGGCAAGCTTTGCGTCTGATGCTCTCAAGCAAGATGTGGTACCGAAGCTGGCCAGCGGTGAGTGGTTAGCGTCTTATTGCCTAACAGAACCCGGTGCGGGTTCCGATGCAGCCAGCCTGAGAACCAAGGCGGTTCGGGAGGGTGATAGCTACATCATTAATGGCAGCAAGATGTTTATCTCTGGCGCTGGCGAAACCGATATTCTTGTGTTGATGGCCCGTACCGGCGAGGCGGATTCTGGTGCCAAGGGCATTTCCACATTCGTGATTCCTGCGGATGCGGAAGGCATTACCTACGGCAAGAATGAAGAGAAAATGGGGTGGCATTCCCAGCCCACGCGCATGATCAGCCTTGAGAACGTTCGCGTTCCCGCAACCAGCCGGGTTGGTGAAGAAGGCGACGGCTTCGCCATTGCGATGAAAGGGCTTGATGGCGGCCGCCTCAATATCGCTACCTGCTCTCTGGGAGGGGCCCAAGCGGCGTTGCTCAGAGCACGCAACTACATGCATGAGCGGGCACAGTTCGGTAAACCTTTGGCAGCCTTTCAGGCATTGCAGTTCAAACTGGCGGATATGGCGACCAATCTGGTGGCAGCCCGGCAGATGGTGCGTCTGGGTGCTTTCAAGCTGGACAGCGGTGATACCGAAGCCACGCTCCATTGCGCCATGGCTAAGCGTTTCGCAACCGATGTCTGTTTTGATGTGGTGAATGACGCACTGCAATTGCATGGTGGCTACGGATATATCCGTGAATACCCTCTGGAACGCTATCTACGCGACCTGCGCGTACATCAGATTCTGGAAGGCACCAACGAAATTATGCGATTAATTGTTGCTCGCCGTCTGCTGGATGACGGTGTGGCCGAGGCCATTCAATAATTCGCAAAAATAATAGGAGAAGGATGATGAGCGATCTGATTCAGCTCGAAAAACGCGGACACATTGCAGTATTGACGATCAACAACCCACCGGCCAATACATGGACGGCGGATTCACTGCCTGCACTGACAAATATCGTCCGTGAGCTAAATGAAGACAAGAATATTTTTGCGTTGGTTCTAACCGGGCAAGGGGAGAAGTTCTTCTCCGCCGGCGCCGACCTAAAAACCTTCGCTGATGGCGACAAGGCCCGTGCCAATGAAATGGCCCAGCTCTTTGGTGAAGCTTTTGCTGCATTAACGGCATTCCGTGGCGTATCCATCGCCGCGATAAACGGATACGCCATGGGCGGTGGCCTTGAGTGCGCATTGGCCTGCGATATTCGCATTGCCGAAGAACATGCTCAGATGGCGCTGCCGGAAGCAACCGTAGGGTTGTTGCCTTGTGCTGGCGGCACCCAGAACCTGCCTTGGATCGTTGGAGAGGGTTGGGCCAAACGTATGATTCTCTGTGGTGAGCGGGTCAAGGCTGACAAAGCACTGCAGATTGGTCTGGTTGAAGAGGTTGTGCCCGCTGGCAAGAGCCTTGAGAAGGCACTGGAACTGGCTGAATTGGCGTGTAAACAGAGCCCCTCATCGGTTGCCCGTTGCAAAACGCTGGTGATGAGTTCCCGCGATGGCCGTAGCCATTCCGATGGCTGGCGCATGGAGCGAGAGCTGTTTGTTGAGCTGTTCTCAACCGAAGACCAGAAAGAAGGCGTGAATGCTTTTCTGGAAAAGCGTAAACCGGAATGGAAAAACCGCTGAAACCCGCAACCTGCCGGTTTAAGGATTTTTATGAGCAACCAACCGATTGTTTTTGAAGAGTGGAAAACCGCTGACGGCGCGCTGATTGCTGTAGCCCGATTGAATACTCCCAAGGCGCTCAACTCACTCTCTCTTGAGATGATTCGGATGCTGACGCCACAGCTCAAAAACTGGGCCCAAGACGACCGCGTTCGTGCAGTCTGGATTGAGGCCGAAGGCGATAAAGCGTTCTGTGCCGGTGGCGACATAGTTGCCCTTTACCGGAGCATGACCGAGCCTCAGAGCGGAAGCGGCGCCAGTGTAGGTGCCGAGTTTTTCACGGAAGAATACGAAATGGACTATTTGATTCATTCGTTTCCTAAGCCCGTGGTGTGTTGGGGCCATGGCATAGTTATGGGGGGCGGTATTGGCATCATGGCGGGCGCCTCACATAGAGTGGTTACGGAAGCATCCATGCTGGCCATGCCGGAGAGCAGTATCGGGCTGTACCCGGATGTAGCAGCAGGTTGGTTTTTGAACCGTACCCCCGGGCGCACAGGGTTGTTTTTGGGCTTAACCGGCGCCCGCATGAACGCGGCAGATGCCTTGTTCGTGGGGCTTGCCGATCGTTTCATCAAGCATGAACACAAGGCAGCGGTGGTTGCTGATCTGACCGCGCATAACTGGCAGGGGGAGGACGCCTTTGCCGTGATGAGCAGTGTGCTCAGGCAGCACGAAAACCAAAGCGCCAATGCCTTGCCAGAGTCTCCGGTGCGGTCGAATTTCAATACCATCAACCGCGTCACCGATGCCGACACTCTGGCCGATATAGTGGCTCAAATGAAGGAGCTGGTTAGCGGTGAAGGCTGGTTGGCCAAGTCAACCAAGCCTTTAAGTGCCGCATCGCCAACATCCTTGGCACTGTGCTGGCAGCACTTGCGCAATTGCCGTCTGGATAGCCTTCGTGAGGTGCTCGATAAAGAGCTTACGTTGTCCAAAAACTGCCTTGGTAAAGGCGAGTTTGCCGAAGGCGTCCGTGCGCTCTTAATAGACAAAGACAAGCAACCCCGCTGGCGCTACACATCGCTGGAAGAAATGGACAGCGAGTGGATCGACAGCTTTTTCGAGAATTAGCCAAGCAGGCCGGCTGAGCATGGGCGGCCTAATCAACCGAATACAAAAACAAGGGGATGAATATGGCAAAGATTACCTTTATCGGCTTGGGCAACATGGGTGGCCCAATGGCCAGCAATCTTGTGAAAGCTGGGCACGACGTAACCGTGTTTGACCTGTCGAAAGACGCTGTGGCCGCATTGGTTTCCGAAGGTGCAAAAAATGCAGACACAGCCCACGACGCAACCAAGGGTGCCGAGTGCGTAATTACCATGTTACCGGCTGGTAAACACGTTGAAGCGGTGTATCTGGGCGAAGATGGATTGCTGGCGGCTTTGCCCGAGGGCACGCTGGTAATTGACTCATCGACTATTTCTCCCGAGACCGCACGCGGTGTGGCGGAGCAGGCAGAAGCAAAGCACATCCCGTTCCTCGATGCTCCTGTTTCCGGCGGTGTAGGTGGCGCCAAAGCGGGCACCCTGAGCTTCATTTGCGGCGGCGACGAAGACACTTTCAATAAAGCAAAACCGATTCTGGAAAGCATGGGCAAAAATATCTTCCATGCTGGAGACCACGGCGCAGGGCAAGTCGCTAAAATCTGTAACAACATGCTGTTGGCCATTTTAATGGCAGGCACCAGTGAAGCCTTGGCTCTGGGTGTAAAAAACGGATTGGACCCTGCGGTTCTCTCTGAAGTCATGAAGCAGAGTTCCGGCGGCAACTGGGCCTTGAATGTATACAACCCATGGCCAGGCGTAATGGACGGAGTACCCGCATCACGGGAGTACGAAGGCGGCTTCTTGGTCAACTTGATGAACAAAGATCTTGGCTTGGCCTTCGATAACGCTGTGAAAAATCAGGCTGCCATTCCCATGGGCTCTCTCGCCCGAAATCTGTTCACGCTCCATGCCGAGCAAGGCAACGGAACTCTGGATTTCTCAAGTATCCAGCGCTTTTATAAGCCGGAGTAGCTTATACCGGGGCGCGGTTTTCTGTGCCCCGGAATCTATCCCATTCTGTTTTTTTAGTGGGCAGATTCAAAGCAAAAACTATTGAGCAAGATAACTATAAGTAGGAGAATGATTTTTTTAAATGGAAGATCGGTAGCGCGAAAAACGTAGCCGGTTGTTGATCACGGTTGCAGGCCGCTCTACCTATGCTGACAAACACCTTTGTACTTTATTTATCGACGGTATTGATCTGGGGATCAACCTTCATAGCGATTCCTTTGCAGTTGGGCGAAGTGTCTGGCGATGTGTCCATCGCTTATCGGTTTGGCTTGTCTGCGTTGGTGCTGATGCTTTGGTGCAGTCTTACCCGGCGAAAGATGAAATTTGATTTCCGCCAACATCTCTGGATGGCAGGTCAGGGTCTGATGCTGTTCGGGTTCAATTACATGCTGGTCTATCAGGCTGCAGCCAATATCACCAGCGGTCTTATCGCGGTTGTATTCTCCACCATTATCGTAATGAATATTGTTAACGGGGCACTGTTTTTCGGTAACCGTGTTCCGCGTTCCGTTATCGTTGGGGCAGCGTTTGGGCTAGTAGGCATTTGTCTGGTATTTCTGCCGGAAATTCGAGCACTGGATGCCGACGGCACGACACTGCGGGCGATGATGCTGAGTTTGGCGGGAACCTTTATTACCTCCTTTGGCAATATGTTATCTGCACGCAATCAGTCGGTGCAGCTACCTGTTATGCAAAGCAACGCCTATGGCATGGCTTATGGTGCACTTGCGCTTGCGTTAATCGCTTGGGGTAGGGGCGAAGCCTTTGGATTTGAGACCACATGGGCTTACACAGGTTCTCTGGTGTATCTGGCTTTGGTCGGGTCGGTGCTTGGTTTCGGGAGTTTTCTCACACTACTTGGACGCATTGGGCCTGAGCGTGCAGCCTATTGCATGGTACTCTTCCCAATCGTTGCGCTGGCGCTTTCAACCGTGTTCGAAAACTACATCTGGACGGCCGAAGCCGTTGCCGGCGTGTCACTAGTGCTTGCCGGTAACCTGTTGGTGATAGTGCCTAAACACAAGTTGAAGAGGGTATGGCGGATCTTCCGACCCGCAGAAAGCCGCTCGGTAGCTAGGGCGATGCGCGATGACCAATGAATAATGCGAAGCGCATGCCGTTCTATCGAGATCTCTTTTTGTATCTACGGCACTCGACCAGTGAATCTACTTTTTGCCAC
Organism: Marinobacter salexigens; assembly: GCF_018860765.1. GTDB lineage: Bacteria > Pseudomonadota > Gammaproteobacteria > Pseudomonadales > Oleiphilaceae > Marinobacter > Marinobacter salexigens_A. The sequence goes on along the minus strand of NZ_JAHKPV010000021.1, from coordinate 834,937 downwards.
TAAGCTTAAATCGCTGTCTTTAGACTGTGTCAAATAGAACTCGATTTCAGCCATGCTTTCTGCAAGCAAAGCCGGTTTTACGCTGACAGATAGCGGAAGCTCAAGCTTTTCTCCTGAACGTAAATTGATGGACGATGGGCCTATTAGATTCAAACCCTCCAATCCTTTTACACTCACATTAAATTGTTTGCGCTCGTGGCTTTTATTTATGATTTTCAGCGTGTAGCTATTTTCGATCTCGCCTTGGGCATTGAAACGGTATAGACCTCTGTCTTTGGCAACGTCGAAACTCACGAGTGGCCTCGAAGCTATGGCCCAGCCCAACGTTAACACCATTGCTACTAAAAGAGCGCCGTACGCGACAAGTCGAGGGCGCATAATGTGCAAACGTCCACCGTTGAGTTCTCTTTCGCTCGTGTATCTAATGAGTCCTTTTTCATAGCCCATTTTTTCCATGACGGAATCGCAGGCATCAATGCATGCCGCACAACCAATGCAATCAATTTGCAGGCCGTCACGAATATCGATACCTGTTGGGCAAACTTGCACGCACATCTGACAATCTACACAGTCTCCCAACCCTTTAGCTTTGTAATCTGATCCGAGGCTTCTGCCTCCTCTAGCTTCTCCACGACTTACGTCATAGCTGATTACGAGAGAGTCCTTGTCCAGCATAGACGACTGAAAACGCCCATACGGGCACATGTGAACGCATACTTTTTCTCGAAGCCAGCCTGCATTGAGATAGGTTGCAAGCGTAAAGAAAAATACCCAGAAGAAAGCCGATCCGCCCGCTTGAAACGTCAAAAGCGCCGGCACTAGGTCCCGAATCGGCGTAAAATAGCCAACAAAGGTAATAGCGGTGAACACACTTATAAGTAACCAAAGCCCATGTTTTTTAAATCGCTTGTATACCTTCAGACCGGTAAATGGGGCCTGATCAAGCTTTTTGCGCTGATTTCGATCACCTTCGGAAACTTTTTCTACCCACATAAACACCCACATCCAGACACTTTGGGGGCAGGTATAACCACACCAAACTCGCCCCGCCCATACCGTCAAAAAAAACAGTCCAAACGCGCATACAATGAGAATCGCTGACAGAAGCACTAAATCTTGAGGCCAAAACGTGCTGGAAAAAATGTGGAATTTTTTTGCCGATAGATCCCATAGAACAGCTTGACGGTCGTTCCACGTCAGCCATACCGTCCCAAAGAAAAGAGCGAAAAGGAAGGTTCCGGCTATTATTCTCACGCGCCGGAAGACTCCTTGAAAGCTGCGGGTATGGATCTTTTCGTTGAGGTGCCGCTTGGCGTCGTGAGTGTCAATGTTGTGCACTTGAATGGGTGTACCCATGAGTCATTCTCTCCGGCGTGATGCCAAGGTGTAATGGAGAGAGAGTACGCTTGGGGCCATGGTCGGTACAGGCTCAATTTTTTAAAAGCCAATAGGTACAGATGTGCTGGGCCCAGCTTAATATAATACTTGCCAACTGCGGCGGTAAAGGGAGATGGAAGCGGCTATTGTTATTCGGTCAACGCTGTAAAAGTAGCTCTGGCAAGCTTGCTAGGGCTTGAGAGCGAGCGTTGTTCCAGGGGTGGGCATAGCTAATTCTCAAACAATTCCGAAACTGACCTGAGGCTGAAAATAGAGGGCCTGGTGTGATAACCACTCCGCGATCTAGGGCCGGCAGATAGGCTGCCAGTGTGTCTACATGTTCAGCCAGCTCAGCCCAAATCGCCAGCCCACCCAGAGGGTTGCTAACACGCACTTCGCAGGGCCAAGCCTGTAGCGACGCTATCAGGTGATCCCGGTTAATACGAAGCTCGTTCCGTTGCCGGCGAAGATGCGAACCTAAGCTTCCATCAGCCATATACTCAGCTACACCTTCTTGAAGGTAGCGGCTGGTGGCCAACTGCGTCACCAGCTTTAGATGTAAAATACGATCATGCCAACGCCCACCAGACACCCAGCCAAGTCGAAGGTCACGGGAAAGACTTTTGGAAAAGGAACTGCAGAGAATGACACGTTCGTCCTGATCCATTGCTTTGAGCGGGTCCGGCGTACCGTGCAATGCCGTGTCAGCGTATATATCGTCTTCTATAATTGCTAGATCATGAACGTTCGCCAACTCAATAAGACGTTTCTTCGCGCTCAGTGGCATCAGCGCGCCGCCGGGTGTGGCGTATGCAGGTGTTACAATACAAGCCCTGACCTTCCAACGCGCCAGAATCTCTTCCAGTGCGTCGGTGTCGATACCGGTTTCGATAGAGCTCGGCACCTCGACCACCTGAAGCCCTAGTTGCTCTAACAGTTGCAACGCGCCATAAAACCCCGGCGACTCGATCGCAACGATATCACCACGATTGCAGCATGCCATCAGGGCTAGAAATAGGGCATGTTGACAGCCTGAGGTGACACACAATTGGTCAAACCGGGCCGCCCAGCCTCGCTTAGCGTAGTGAGAGACAAGTTGCTCTCGAAAACATGGAACGCCAGCCGGAGCATCATAATATTGGTGATGCTCACCTCGTTGGCGTCGCAATGCCCGGCCAATCGAACGGTTCAGGCTCACAATGCCTGGCGGTAGCTTCCCGACACTTAGGTCTGGCAATAGATCAAAAGCCGCACAACGCCTCATTATGTCAAGGAACAACTCGCTCACGGTGACCGGTCGAGGCGGTTCAATTCGGCCAAAGATGAGCGGTTTGTTTGTGTCTCGCAGCGGTAAGGTTACGAAGTAACCAGCCTTGGGCCGGGCTTCAACTAGCCCCTGCGCCTCCAATCTTTGCAGTGCGTGTTGAACCGTCGCTTTCGAAAGGCCTCGCTCTTGGCATAATGTCCGAATGGATGGTAAGCGCTCGCCCAACCGCCAGCGGTGTTCACGAATACCTTGCACTAACCAGTTTTCCAACGCTTGATAGCGATACTCCGATGTCATTTGGCCGCGTCCAGTTGAGCAGTTAGAATTTGAACAACGAAAATCGGGATGGATTTATTTTCGGTAGTCCGCTTTCGTTTTGTGCTGCCTACATCGCTGCATACTATCAGCGTGGGCTGTTTCACCATTAGCTTACCGGTCAGTCTGGTTAATCATAAATCATCCTCTTTCCGATGAGTCGGAATTTCATGGATTTGAAAAGACGAGGGGTGAAAAAAACTGGATAATAGGCAGCGATCTAAGGCGCGTTCCGCGCCAAATTCTTCAAATTGAGTACCCTCGCAATGGAAATCAACGTCAATTATCTCGACAACCTCCGAGTTGAAGCCAAGTTTGATGACTTCTCGGTGATTGCCGACCAGCCCGTTCGCTATAAAGGCGACGGCTCGGCACCTGGCCCTTTTGACTATTTTCTGGCTTCATCAGCCCTGTGCGCCGCTTATTTTGTGAAGGTGTACTGTGTGGCGAGGGACATTCCTACGGATAACATCCGCCTGTCTCAGAACAACATTGTTGACCCGGAAAACCGCTACAAACAGATTTTCAAAATTCAGGTTGAGCTGCCCGATGATCTGCCCGAAAAGCACCGCCAAGGAATCGTGCGCTCCATCGATCGCTGCACGGTTAAGAAAGTTGTGCAAACCGGCCCGGATTTCCAGATTGAAATTGTCGATAATCTGGATGAAGACGCCCAAGCGCTGTTGACGATCCAGCCAGAAGGTGAGAATACCTATATAGAAGGTAAAGACCTTCCGCTGGAGCAAACCATTGCCAATATGAGCGGCATTTTGGCTGATTTGGGCATGAAGATCGAAATTGCTTCCTGGCGCAACATTGTCCCCCACGTATGGTCTCTGCACATGCGTGATGCAGCCTCACCCATGTGCTTCACCAACGGCAAGGGCTCGACCAAAGAAAGCGCTTTGTGTTCGGCGCTGGGGGAGTTTGTTGAGCGCTTGAACTGCAACTTCTTCTACAACGACCAGTTTTTTGGTGAGGACATCGCCAACAGCGAGTTCGTGCATTACCCGAGAGAGCGCTGGTTCAAGCCTGGCCCTAATGATGAATTACCGGAAGGCATTCTGGACGATCACTGCCTGGCCATTTATAACCCGGATGGCGAACTACAAGGCTCCAATCTGATCGACACCAACTCCGGCCGTCTGGATCGCGGAATATGTGCGCTGCCCTACGTGCGTCACTCCGACGGCGTGCCCGTTTACTTTCCGACCAACCTTATTGAAAACCTGTTTCTCAGTAATGGCATGAGCGCAGGCAATACCTTGGCGGAAGCACAGGTTCAATGCCTATCGGAAATCCTCGAAAGGGCTGTGAAAAAGCAGATTATTCAGGAAGAAATTGCCCTGCCAGATGTGCCTACGCATGTTCTGGAAAAGTACCCGAATATTCTTGAGGGGGTAAGGGCGCTAGAGGCGCAGGGTTTCCCCATACTGGTGAAGGATGCGTCACTCGGTGGCCAGTTCCCGGTTGCTAACGTGACGCTGATGAACCCGAAAACCGGCGGTGTGTTTGCGTCTTTCGGTGCCCATCCAAACATGGAAGTTGCTCTGGAACGCAGCCTTACCGAATTGATGCAAGGCCGCAGCTTTGAGGGTCTCAATGATTTTCTTCCGCCTACGTTTAACAGCCTAGCCATCACAGAGCCCAACAATTATGTGGAGCACTTTATTGATTCCAGCGGCGTGATGTCCTGGCGTTTCTTCAGTGCTAAGGCGGATATAGATTTTCAGGAGTGGGACTTCACGGGCACCACCGAAGAAGAAGCCGCTACACTGTTCGGAATCATTGAAGACATGGGTCACGAAGTATATACCGCGACATACGACGATCTGGGCGCCCCGGTTTGTCGCATGCTGGTGCCGGGTTACTCCGAAGTGTATCAGGTAGAAGATCTGATCTGGGATAACACCAATCGGGCTTTGGATTATCGAGAAGATATTCTTAATCTACACATCCTGAGTGATGAACAGCTAGCTGCCTTGGTAGAGCGACTGGACGATAGTCAGATAGACGATTATACAGACATCATCACCCTGATCGGCATTGAGTTTGATGAAAACACCGTGTGGGGCCAGCTCACTATTCTGGAATTGAAACTGCTAATCAATCTGGCGCTCAAGCAATACGAAGACGCGCTGGAGCGGGTGGAAATGTTCCTGCAGTTCAACGACAACACCGTTGAGCGAGGGCTCTTCTATCAAGCCGTTTGCGCAGTGCTGGAAGTCACTCTGGATGAAGAGCTTGAGCTGAATGATTACCTGTTTAACTTTCGGCGCATGTTTGGGGACGAGGTTATGGACGCGGTAGTCGGCTCAGTAGATGGCAGCATCCGCTTCTATGGCCTGACCCCAACCAATATGCAGCTCGAAGGGCTGGACAGGCACCTACGCTTGATCGAAAGCTACAAAAAGCTGCACGCAGCGCGTGCTGCCAAGGCAGGAATTGAGCTGTCGTATACGAGGGCTTGACGTTAATAATACCTCTCGTCACCATTCTTTCAGTTCTTGGGGCTCGCTCCGGCATATGTGGCGAGCTTCCCACGCAGATTTTTTAACGGTACAGGGTTAATCAACATGGCAGACAAGATTAGAGTGGCCATTGCTGGGTACGGCAATCTGGGTAGAGGTGTAGAAGCTGCGTTGGCGCAGAACCCGGATATGCAGCTGGTGGGTGTGTTCAGCCGCCGCGAACCCTCCAGTGTGGCTCTTCTGGATGGCAAAGTGCCGGTTTATGCCATGGCCGATATTGAGCAGTACCAGAACGACGTTGATGTAATGATTCTTTGCGGCGGCTCAAAGGCCGATCTGCCGGAGCATGGGCCTTATCTGGCACAGTTCTTCAACACCGTCGACAGCTTTGACACCCATGCCAAAGTGAACGAATACCACGCAGCACTGGATGAGCCTGCTCGCAAGGCCGGCAAGTTGGCGCTTATGTCTGTGGGCTGGGACCCCGGCTTGTTCTCACTGAACCGCTTGTTTGGTGAAACTATTTTGCCGCAAGGCGAAACCTACACCTTCTGGGGCAAAGGCTTGAGTCAGGGTCACTCGGATGCAGTGCGTCGTGTGGAGGGTGTTAAAAAAGGCGTGCAATACACCTTGCCATCTCAAGACGCCATCGCACGAGTTCGCAACGGTGAACAGCCAGAGCTGACCACACGTGAAAAGCATGTGCGGGAATGCTTCATTGTTCTTGAAGACGGTGCCGATGAAGACACAGTGCGCAACAGCATAGTCACCATGCCGGACTATTTTGAGCCGTTTGATACCACGGTTAACTTCATTGATGAAGCCACCTTTGCCGCAGAGCACAGCGCCATGCCCCACGGCGGCTTTGTGATTCGCAGTGGTGATACTGGCACCCAGAGCAAGCAGTCCATTGAGTACTCGCTGGCCCTTGGCAGCAACCCGGAATTCACCGCCAGTGTACTGGTAGCCTACACACGCGCGGTTCATAAAATGGCCCAAGCGGGCGAAACCGGTGCCAGATCTGTATTTGATGTGGCTCCGGGCTTGCTGTCACCCAAAACCCCAGCGCAATTGCGCAAAGACCTGCTTTGATACCTTACATGACCGACCCCGGTATTAGCTGCTCAAACTGCCAAGCCTGCTGCTGTAGGCTGGAAGTAATGCTAATCACCGAGACAGGCGTGCCAGAGCGCTTTATTGAAACAGATCAGTGGGGCGGCAGAACTATGGCGCGATTGGACGACGGCTGGTGTGCGGCGTTGGACCGCACCACCATGTCGTGCTCGATATACGAGAAGCGGCCATTTATTTGCCGCGAGTTTGAAATGGGCGGCTACGAATGTATAGAAGAGCGCACTGCCAACGAGCCAATAACGTAAAGCGTCAGCTTTTCGTATCGGGTTGCTGTTCCTTATCCTGAGCGAACTTCACCCGAATTCTGTTTGTTCCCACACGGGTTTCGTTCAGTTGCGCCTTGGCCATCTTGGCTTCCTTAGCATTCGGCATTTCCACAAAGCCGAAGCCTTTGGACTTTCCGGTTTCTTTATCCAGTACCAAAGTACACTCAGCAACCGTGCCATGGGCTGAAAACAGCTCTTGAATTTCCTGTTCTGTGGTTGTGCGTGCGAGATTACGGACTAATAGTTTCATGATGGACCATATGAGAAGGGAGTTGTCGCGCCAATTGTTTCAGTGTGGGGTGGTAAGAACAAGCTGCTTTTTCAGCCCGGCTGGGATCACTCCCACATGATTTCGCCCAAGCGATGTATATTCGCAAGGCGTTGGTACATTCGGAATTCACTATGACTTCAGTATTGCGTCGGTGTGGGCTGATACTGGCGATGTTCTTTGTATTTTTAAATGAAGGGAACGCTGGGATGTTTGGGTTTTTAAAGAAATTCGATGTTCTTCTTTTCCCTAAGGTCAGGGGAAGAGTTGAGCAAGCCGGAGCGCCAGTTCAAGGTCTGAAAATTATTCGTGCTGCGACATATGATACCGCTGAAACACAGGAAACCTATACCGATAAGAATGGAGTGTTCAGCTTTCCGCCTTGGACAACTAAGTCCAGAACGCCGGGTAAGCCACTTGTTGAAGATAGGCTAAGGCAGGTTGTTGTTGCTCAACAGGGAGGAGAGAAATATGTTCTTTGGCACTATGTTACCGCAAGAGTCACCGGAGAGGCTGTAATAACGGAAAAACTGGCACACCTTAACTGTAGTCTTGAGGACGAGGAGATAGTTCATCATTTTACAAAAGTAGAGAACCAAACTTTTACTCACGATATATCTAGCATTTGTCGCTGGTAGGTCTGATTTTCATATAGATGTGATTCTCAAGTCATACCCCCGGCGCCCGTCTATCCACGTAAGGTGACCTAGCACCACCTTCGCCTTCCATCTGAACACTAATCCTTGGTGCCGCAACATCAATGTATCGCTCCTCCATGCGCCGTTTAAGTAGCAGGTTAAAGGCGCGGGAAACATCCCACTGATACTCCGGTTTAGTGCGCATCCGCATACGCAGCACGGGGCAACCTTCCTCAAACGAGTGAATACCCTGCATTTCAAGCGGCGACCAGATTAGCCAGCGCATATCTGGCAGTGTGCGCAGTTCTTCGGCCGTCTCCGTCATTAAAAGAATGGCATCATCAATTGGCAATTCACGGGGAATGCGGATTTTGATGAGAGCGATACCAAATTGCCGGGACATATTGTGAATGGAACTGATTTTGCTGAACGTGATGTGATGAACAACGCCTTCAAGATCCCGCAAGCGCACGGTGCGCATATTGAAACCTTCCACTGTGCCCATGAACCCGTTGATTTCTACAAAGTCCCCTACCGACATTGAGTCTTCAACAACAATAAACAGGCCGGTAATCAAATCCTGCACCAGTGTTTGCGCACCAAAACCAACGGCCAAACCAATAATACCCGCACCTGCCAACAGAGGGGTTACATCAACGCCGATGGTAGAAAGGCCTACCAATGTGGCTATGATCAGGATTGTTATGAGCAGCGTGTTTCGCGCAATAGGCAGAATTGTTTGGGCTCTTGCCGGATTGATACGCTTTTTACGGTCGCCGCCGCGCATGGCTCTTTCTAAAAGCTCATCCACGAAGATCCATGTTAGGTTGGCAATCAAGCCGGTAAAAATAATGCCAATCAGACTGCCTGCGAGCCCGGGGCTCACAGGTGGCTTTTCTCCCAAACCGAGAAAAGACAAGCCCCATATCTGCAATATCAGCTCAAAAAACAGTAGCCACGCCGCCGTTTGTATTAGGCGGTAACCGAAACGTACCAGCCTTCGGCTGAACGTGCTGAGCGCTTGATGTTGCGGGCGGTTCTCTTGAATGCCAATTAGCCCTTGAAGGGCGAGAGTCAACGCAAGCAGTAGTGCGCAAACCATAGCCTTGCCCAGGGCTGCATCCGCTTCGCCGCCGTTTACAAAAACAGCGACTACAGATGCGCTGATGGCCATCAGCATGGGGATATGCCAAAGCCTCGCCAACAGAGCGGTCACTTCCCGCCAAACACCTTGGTTTTGGCGCTGTTTGTAAGGGCGATTGCGGATCAAGTGTGTGACCGGGCGGCGATTGCGGATAATTAGATAAAAACTGAGCAAGGCCGCGATTACACTAAAAATCAGTGCAAGCGCACTGGCCAGTTCGTTGCCCAAGGGCTCGGTCAGTTCACTGGTACCAAGAGCATCCTCCAAAGCGAACAGTACGCCGATAATAAAGAGTGGTAAGAGCATGCGGCGGCGCAAAATCTGAACAGCCGCTAAGCGATGGCCGCTGGAGAAAATCGAAATCATCACATCAAATAGCGATGTTAATCCGCGCGCGCTCAAGGCTGCATAAGCCAGGATAAGAATAGTGGTTTGCGCCTCTTCAGACATGCCAAACGTTGGCAACCCGGCCAAAAGGGCAACAAAGGTAAGAAGCCAAGGCGCAATCCGCCGCACAAAGTGGGCGATTAACATCCAGGGCCGAGGTTGCCTTGGCATTGTGAGTGGCCAGCCTCGCCATGAAAAAAACAGGCGAGCAAGGCGTGAAAGACCCCAGAGTGCCGCTATCCAAACAACAAGCCCGGCCGCGGTTTCTGCCAGCACGCGATGGGAGGCGCTGGCCAGAAGCTTCTCAGCTGCGCCATAGGCATTACGGAAATGCGTCTTCCATTGGCCAAGAGGTGTTTCGGCAGTACTGTCTGCATTAGTGGTTTGATCAAACAAAAGGGCAAGAGCACCCAACAACCCCTCTCCGTTGGAAGCTCCTTGGCCGCTTTGAGATGACTCCGCCTGCAATCCCTCCTGAATGGTCTTCAGTTGTTGCACCAACACCCGTCGGTTTTCGTCATCCTCCAGAGCCTGGATAGCTACCTCAAGAGACTTCTCCAGCTCTTCTGGTGAAGCTGTTTCTTCTTTTTCTGCTTGGCTCGAAAACCCGGGAATGCCGGGTAGCGTAAAGGGCTGGGCTTGAGCAGTGCCCATCGCAGTAAACAATAAGACCAAGCCAAAAAAGAGCGCAGTTAACTTCAAATTTCTACCTCTTCAAACAAATCCGGTACCTCGGTGTTCCAGCCAAATTTATCATTGATGCGTTTGCGCATAATGTCACTGGCTAGCATTTCGCCGTGGGTAACATACACGTGTTCGGGCTCCAGAGCCCCTTGCTCAAGCCATTGCAGAAGTTCATTGTAATCGCCATGAGCCGAGAGAGAGCCCATGTTGTGTATCTCGGCTTTTACGGGCCAGTATTCTCCGTGGATTTTTATCCGTTCTGCCCCGGCAACTAGCCTGTCCCCCCGAGTTCCCGGCGCCTGAAAACCCGCGAACACCACGCTGTTCCTGTAATTTGGCAGCAGGGTTTTTAAATGGTGCAGAACTCGGCCACCGCTAGCCATGCCACTGGCTGATACGATAATGCAGGGGAAGCGCACGGAATCCAGTTTGATGGATTCATCCACCGTGCGAACGAACTCAGTATGACTGTCGATAACCTCGCATTGGCTAGCGCTGAGTTTGTGTTCCTTGTGATGCGTGCAAAAAATCTCTGTCGCTTTGATGGCCATGGGGCTGTTGAGGAATACCGGCAACTTCGGGATGCGCCCCTCTCGCATAATTTTGTGAATCGCATAGAGCAGCATCTGGGCTCGACCCACGGCAAAAGCTGGTATCAATACAATGCCGCCTCGGCCGGCGGTGCGAGTAATGATCTCGGCCAGTTCCGTTTCCGGGTCGGTTTCCTCGTGTAGCCTGTCGCCGTAGGTAGATTCACACACCAACACATTGGCTTTTTTGATGGGTTCTGGCGGTCGCATAATCAGGTCGTTTTGCCGGCCCACATCACCGCTGAACACCACGGTTCGGTCATTGGCTTTGTGGCGCACGTGCACGCAAGCAGAGCCAAGAATGTGTCCCGCGGGGGTGAAGGTCACTTCAAAGCCTTTTACCGGCTCAAACGTTTGGTGGTAATGGTAGGGTTCAAAGTGCTTTAGAGATTCCCATGCATCTTTCACCGTAAACAGTGGTTCCGGGTTTTCGTGTCTTGAGAACTTTTTTCGGAAGGCATATTTGGCATCTTCTTCTTGCAGATAGCCCGCATCTGGAAGCAATACCTTGCACAAATCGTGAGTGCCTTGAGTGCAGTAAATCTTACCTTTGAAGCCGTTTTTCACCAGCGCGGGAAGGTAGCCCGAGTGGTCTATGTGGGCATGGGTGAGCACTACCGCATCAATGGTGCTCGGGTCTACGGGAAACTTCGCCCAGTTCCTTCTGCGTAGGGTTTTAACCCCCTGATACATACCACAGTCGATCAATACGCGGTGTTTATCGTCAGATAACAGGTAGCGCGAACCGGTCACTGTACCGGTTCCGCCGAGGAAGCGAAGTTTCATAACAAAAGACCTTCTAGCTAGTCAGGGTGGAGAACGTCTGAAACGAGTCTAGCCAGACTGCCTGAAAGCGTCGCTTTAGAAAAGTCTGGCTATGCAAGCCGGTGAATAATCAGTAAATAACTTGACCATTCAAGGTGGCCGACTCCAGTTCCAGAATAGATTGGGGGTTGGCCTCACTTGGTGAATAAGTTCGTAAGTTGATCCCTGTTCCCACGGCAATCCATTCGATAGATTCTGTTCTCTCGCCGTCCTCAAAGTTCAGGAAGCGCATTTTGCACGCATCAATGCGCCCAGCTGGCACTTCAACGGTTTCGATACCAAGAAACGTATGTTCGAAAGAAACGTTAGAGCGTACGCCATTTGATTTGGCAACATAGTTATAGCTATAGGTATCGTTGAGGCCGATATCCAATATGGTGTCGACGGATGGTTCGAACGTGTTTTCTACCACGGTTCCACCGATTTCAAAAACAGACCCGAAGTACGAGCTGGCACCAGAGTCGAGATCAATGATCAAATACTGGGTTATTGTCAGTTGTCCATTCGCAGTCGATTGTTGAATCTCGCGGACCTCTACGGGCCGGTCATTAAACGTGGTGGGTTCAAGCATACGTTGCGATGTGGTTTCCGTGTAGGCGGACTGTCCTGGCAGCGTTACACGGGTTTGCGTAACCAGCTCTGCGCCAGATCTGAAAAGATCAGGGTTGAAGCAGGCGTTAAAATTTTGCGCACTCGGGTTGCTATCTTCATCCACAATTGCTCTAGGAATCTGATCGAGATTGCCGTCTTGCAGCAGCAACAGAAGAGCTTCGTAACTTGCCAGCGTTGGGGCAGCGTTTTCGATAGCGGCGATCAGTTGGTCAAGTAGTTGATCATGGCTATCGCCAATAGATAAGGTACTGCGAACCGGGTCCAAATTCTCAGGAACCGAGTAGCCAAGGTTTTCTAATGTACTCAGCAATTCCTGCGCTCGTTGCGATAAAACCTCGGCGACTTGGCTTAGATCTCCTTGTGCAAACCATTGGCTGGGATTCTCTCCTGCAAGTGCGATGGCCATATCTGTAAGAGGCGTTATATTTACCCTGCCGCCGGTAACCGCAAGGCTATGGAAAGACCTTTGATCCGATTGCTTAGCGCTCAGAGCACAAGGCAACGCGTTTGCCCCAACTTCGCCCTGAAATCGACCGTTAGCGTCTGTTACCACGTTATTTAGAAAGCCAGAACCGTCTTCACACCTTGCAGAAATTGGAGCGTTACCTATTGCTGCGCCGGTAGCCGCTGTACCAGAAAGCGCAACTGTTTCTGTCTGGTCGGTAGCAGGGCTCGACGATGAGGAGCCGCCACATGCTGCCAGAAAAATAGTTGAAGTTAGAAGCATTAAATTCGCAACGCGGCTTGAGAAAACCGTTTTATTGGAATGGCCCATAAAGCTTCCTCGGTTTAGGTGGGGCTGTACTGTACAGCGTATGTCGCTACCGAGTACATAAGGTCGCTCAGTTCCGCTAAAATTGAAAGGGTACGCTCGCATTGTTTGATACCATAACGCTGACACCCGAAAAGCAGGACGCGATATATGCACTATAGTTCAATGCTCCCCGAAGTCATCAAATTGGCTGATGAAGCTGGCACCAGAGTGCTCCATATATACCAATCCGATTTTAAAGTGAGCTATAAGGAGGACGAATCGCCAATCACCGCTGCGGATGTCGCCAGCCACGAAACCATTGTAAAAGGCTTGCGCAATATCAGCCGAGACATACCAATCCTCTCGGAAGAGGGTGCGCAATCACCCTGGGAAGAGCGAAAACATTGGCGGCGGTTCTGGTTGGTTGACCCCATTGATGGCACCAAAGAGTTCACCCAGCGTACCGGTGAATTCACAGTGAATATCGCATTGATTGAAGACGGTGAGCCGGTAATGGGCGTTGTCACAGCTCCTGCTTTAAAAGAAGCTTTTTGGGGAATAAAAGGCGAAGGTGCCCACAAGCGCGACCGAACTGGGCGAATTCACCGAATTTATGTGGCAGAGCCGCCCTCAACCAAGCGCGTCGTTGCCAGCAAAAACCACATGAATGACGAGACCCGGAACTTTATTAGAGCACTCGGCCCCCATAAAACCATTCAAGCGGGCAGCTCCCTTAAATTCTGCCGCATAGCCGAAGGCCACGCAGACCTCTACCCGCGCTTAGGGCCTACCAGCGAGTGGGATACAGCGGCAGCCCATGCAGTATTGGTAGCGGCGGGAGGCGATGTGCGAAAGCTGGATGGTGAGCCTTTGCAGTATGGCAAGGAAGATGTCTTGAATCCGCATTTTATTGCTGCGGGGAATTGGTATTTTTAATAGGTTGTGTTTTGCTGACCGTCACTAATATTCCGAGCTATCAGGATTAAACTATTGATTCGTATGTTGGATTTTTTGTTCGCGTTGCTTGGTTTGGTATTGGGCTTCCCGGTGTTGCTTGTTCTTTGCTTTATCGGGCTGTTTGATACAGGCGCACCTATATTCAGGCAGCAAAGAGTAGGGCAACTCAAGAAACCGTTCACGCTGGTAAAGTTCCGAACGATGTCTGTAGATACGGCCTCTGTTGCCAGCCATTTAGCAAGCAACTCATCCATCACCAAATTGGGCCGTTTTTTACGCCGTACCAAGCTCGATGAACTGCCGCAGCTGTGGAATGTTTTAAAAGGTGAGATGAGCTTGGTTGGTCCGCGCCCCTGTTTATTCAATCAGGAAGAACTGATTGCCGAGCGTGAGCGTCTGGGTGTGCTCAATGCTCGGCCGGGTATTACCGGTTTGGCTCAGGTGCAGGGCATTGATATGTCTACTCCCCTATTGTTAGCGCAAACCGACGCAAAGATGCTCGCCACCCTTGGCGTCGCGGCCTACTTTAAATACATCTTCTTGACGATATCAGGCAAAGGCTTAGGCGATAGAGTGCCTGGTCGTGATTAAGTCTCATTTGCTTAAACAGACAACAGGGAATGTTGAAAATGATAGATATCATTCATCATGGTGCAACCACGGGGGTTACCGGTTCCTGCCATGAGCTCACCCTTGGCTTAGTAGCTGCCTCAGAGCCGAATAATACAGCTGGCATTTTGGTTGATTGCGGCTTGTTTCAGGGGCAAGAAAAGGGTTCCAGTGCCAGCGCATCCGACCTTTCTATAGACTTTCCCATTGCGCATATCCGTGCTTTGGTTGTCACACACGTGCACATCGACCACGTCGGACGAATTCCATATTTATTGGCTGCGGGTTTCGAGGGGCCGATTATCTGTTCCGAACCTTCGGCCCTAATGCTTCCTGAAATACTCGAAGATGCCCTGAAAATTGGCTTTACTCGGGATAAACGGCTAATCGATCGAGTGCTTGAGCTAATCCGCACCAGACTTGTACCTGTACCTTATGGGCAGTGGCACCCGGTGTTTTCAGAACCAAACGGTTCACTGTCCGTGCGTTTACAGCGTGCGGGGCACATTCTAGGTTCGGCTTATGTTGAATGCGAGGCGGTTTCTGGAGTGGAGCGGGAGCGGGTAGTATTCAGCGGCGATTTAGGCGCACCCCATGCACCTCTATTACAAGAGCCAGCCTCGCCAGAACAAGCAGACCGACTCGTGATCGAGAGCACCTACGGCGATAAAGATCACGAGAGCCGGGAAACCCGGCGCTACCGCCTGAAAACGATTCTGGAGCACGCCTTAGCGGATGGCGGTACGGTACTGATTCCCGCATTCAGTATTGGCCGAACGCAAGAACTATTGTATGAAATTGAAGGCTTGATACACGAATTTCGACATGATGCTGTTACGGACGGCGTGGCCTGGGATAACTTAGAAATTGTGGTAGATTCGCCGCTGGCGGCAGAATTCACGAGCATTTATCGTAAACTCAAGCCGTTTTGGAATGGCGAGGCGGCGGAACTGATTCGCCAAGGCCGACACCCGCTTTCCTTTGAGCAGCTAACCGTAATCAACTCCCACGAAGACCATCAAAACGCCGTTGAATACCTGACCCGCTCACACCGCCCCTGCGTAGTGTTGGCTGGCTCTGGTATGTGTGCCGGAGGGAGGGTGGTAAATTACCTTAAAGCGATGCTGGGGGAAGCCAGAAACGACGTGTTGTTCGTGGGTTATCAAGCTGCAGGCACACCGGGGCGTGATATTCTGATTTATGGCCCACGCGGTGGTTGGGTAGAATTCGATGGCTGTAGGTTTGATATTCGGGCCAGAGTGCATCAGGTAGGCGGCTATTCGGCTCACGCGGGGCAGTCCGATTTAATTCGCTTTATCGAAGGTATAGCCAAAAAACCAAGAGAAATACGTGTTGTTCACGGTGATGACTCTGCAAAGCGCGCGTTCAAGCAGTGCCTTGACGGTTTGGGTTATCCAAGGGTTCTGATACCGAACAAGTAATGTCTTTAATCCACAACAGGTTGAGTTATGAAGGTTCTGGTTACTGGCGCCACAGGCTTTGTTGGTAGCGCCTTGGTGAAAGCACTGCTAAAGCGCCCCGAGGTGTTTGTAGTCGCAGCTTGTCGCGAGCCCGGGCCGGTATGCCACCCAAAGCTCAAATGGGTTAGGGTCGGAGAACTTGGCCCAACAACGAACTGGCGTGAGGCTCTGGACGGCATACAAATCGTAATTCATTGCGCAGCGGCAAACTCAGCAGAAGGCGGCAACGGTGCTGAGCGTGCGCAAAGACTCTATGAGATTAACGCGACGGGAACTGCACGGCTGGCCAGCGAGGCAGCTGCGCAAGGAGTCTCGCGTTTTTTGTACTTCAGTACCATTAAAGTGCACGGCGAAACCGGCGGTCCGTACACAGAGATTAGCCCGCACAACCCTGTTAGCCCCTACGCTGTGAGCAAAAGTGCCGCGGAAAGCAAACTGACGAAAATCTGCCACGAAACTGGCATGGAATACGTTATAATTCGTCCACCGCTGGTTTATGGGCCGGGCGCAAAAGGTAACTTCCGTATGCTTATGCGGTGGGCGAACAGCAGTGTCCCCATATTGATAAACCGCATTCAGAACAAGCGGAGTATGATCTACCTTAATAACATGGTTCAGTTTACCGAACTGGCCATGCAGCACCCCGCCGCCGCCAACGAAAGCTTTCTTGTTAGTGATGGCGCAGACTTTTCAACAGCACAAATCTTAATAGGGTTGCGCGAACTGTATGGTCGCAGGCCTTTGCGTTGGAGCTTGCCAAGAGCGGTTTTTCAGCTGGCAACTGCGTTGCCGGGCCTGAACAGCATTGTGGATCGTATTGCATCATCCTTAACGCTTGATTCCTCAAAATCGCAACAAGTACTAGGGTGGGAACCTGCGCTGACCGGGTTCAAAGGCTTTGAAGAAACGCTGGTGATTGAAAAAACCGTAACTAAAGAAAGGCATTGATCGCTGCTAGTCTGAATCTTAGGACTCATAAGTTTGAAGGAAAATCAGGTAATGAATGATCAGTTAGCCAATGCCCTCAAAAAGCTGTTTGAGCTTTCACGCCCGCAGAAACGCATGATATCCGTTACGGCTGATCTGACTTTTGTTTTCCTTTCCCTTTGGGCAGCCTATGCGCTGCGTCTTGAAACATGGCTGTGGCGACCCACTTGGAACCACCTACCTGTATTTTTTGTGACGGGTGTTATTACCATTGCGGTTTTCGTGCGTTTGGGCTTGTATAGAGCAGTGATCCGATACATCAGCGAAAAAGCCCTCATGGTTGTTTTGGCTGGTGTGGTTGCGTCCGGGCTCTCACTTGTAGTGTCCGGCTACCTGCTTCAGGCGATGGTGCCACGCTCCGTTCCCGTCATGTATGGTTCCTTCCTATTCATTATGGTGGCCGGCACCCGTTTCGGGTTTCGCGCGCTTATTAACCGCCCTATGGAGAAAACCAAGGGTCGGGTTTTAATTGTCGGCACTGGTTCGCGAGCCCTTGAGCTACACCACGCGCTCATACAGGGAACCGAGTATCGGCCCATGGGCTTCGTAACTCTGGACAGTAAAAAACACAGAAGCTTAATAGCGGGCTTTCAGGTTTATGCAGTCAGTCATCTAAAAAAAGCGGTAAATGAGCAGGGCATTCAGAGAGTATTTCTCGCTCTCGATGACAATGTGGCTCTCAGTCGCAAAGAGTTAATAAGAACACTCGAAGAGCTGCAAGTGCCCATTCAAACAGTGCCCGCCGTGTCAGAATTGGTCGCTGGTACTGCCAGAATCAACGATATCCGGGATCTAGATCCCGCTGAATTGCTTGGAAGGGAGCCGGTGCAGCCAAGCCGCGGCCCAACCAAAGATATAGTGCAAGGTCGTGCTGTTATGGTGACCGGAGCGGGCGGCTCTATCGGCTCAGAGCTCTGTCGCCAACTGGTTCAAGAACAGCCAAGCGCGATCGTTCTCATGGAGCAGTCTGAATACGCCTTATACAGCATTGATAAAGAACTAAAGGCCATTGTGAGTGCCCAAGGCTTATCGGTTAATGTGCACTCCATGCTTGGTAGCGTGCTGCATCGCCGACGGTGTGAGGCGATTATGCGGACCTTTAAAGTAGATACGGTCTACCATGCAGCAGCATACAAGCATGTACCACTCGTAGAATCCAACGTAATCGAAGGCTTGCAGAACAATGTGATGGGAACTCGTCACTGCGCAGAGGCCGCCATTGCTGCAGGAGTGAACCGGTTCGTTCTTATATCTACCGATAAAGCCGTGCGCCCCGCCAACGTAATGGGGGCCACCAAGCGCATGGCTGAACTGGTTTTGCAGGGCCTTTCGGCGCACCAGCAAGGCACTATTTTTTCGATTGTTCGTTTTGGCAATGTGCTAGGTTCTTCCGGTTCTGTGGTGCCATTATTCAGAGATCAAATCCGCAGTGGTGGGCCTGTTACCGTCACTCATCCCGAAGTAATCCGCTATTTTATGACTATTCCTGAAGCTGGCCATTTGGTGCGTCAAGCAGCGGCTATGGGTAAGGGCGGGGAAGTATTTGTGTTAAACATGGGAGAGCCGGTAAAAATTGCCGACCTTGCGAAAAGAATGATTCGTTTAATGGGGTTGTCAGAGCGTACAGGTTTAAATTCTGATGGTGACATCGAAATTGTTTACACAGGGCTACGCCCCGGCGAAAAGCTCTATGAAGAACTGCTGATTGGAGACAACCCGGTTGCGACGACCAATGCGCGGATTATGATGGCAAGAGAGGCTTGTCTTCCTTGGGCAGAGGTGCGGGTTTTATTGGAGGAGTTGGTGCAGGCAAGCCAGCAGTTTGATTGTGCTCGCGTGGTGCAGATTTTGTCAGAGGCGCCGACAGGGTTTTCTCCCCAGCACGTACTGCAGGATGAACTTTGGTCAGTATCAGGGAATCCTGATGTGCCCGCAGTGGCAGAAGCGCTACCAAACAGCAGTAATATTTATAAGTTTCCAGTTTGAGCGAGCCATAAAAAAAGCCAGCTCCTAAAAGCTGGCTTTCACTATCCGCACTAAACTGACAACACTTAATTGATCAATTCACTACAAATTCTACGCTCGCCTAACAACAGAGTCAACTAAACTAAAACTGTCAGGTTGATAGGAAATTTCAATAATAGTGAATTGTTCACTGCAGCGTTGTATTCATTGCTGACAACTCGCGCTCAAGGTTCTCTGAGTAGCTGCCACGGGCGGTTCGTGCTATTGCGAGTTCAAGCTCTAATTCGTTGATCAATCGATCAGTAGCACGCAAATTGTTGATTTGAGCCTGCGCTTTTTCGCTCAGGGAATTCAAATCATACGTCTTGCCGTCAATATTTACTTGTGGGCTGGCGTTTGCTTTGCTTGCGGCAGCCTTTTTAGGCGCTGCAGCTTTTTTGGCAGGAGTTTTGCGGGCTGCTGCTTTAGCGGTGGAACCCGTTGCTGGAGACTTCTTGCCAGCGCTGGTCGTCTTCTTGGATTCAGTCATGTTACAGCTCCTGAGTGAAAAATGGCGTTGCGATTACTTTCGCGATTACTTTCCGCTCTTGCTCGGGGTGGCTTTGCCAATGCTGGCTTTCAAATGCTCAACGTAACGAGCTTGGGCTGTGCGGGCAATAGCGATACGGGCTTCAAGCTTCTCGATAAATTCACTGGTTAATGCGGCTTGGTTAGCCAGCTTCCGAGCTTCCTCTGGGAGCTCGTCGAGATTATAGCTTTTATTGTCTAACGTAAATTTTTCCATAAGTCGTCAAATCCGCTTAACGGTTTTCAAAAGTAACGCAATTCAAGGTGGCGAAGTATACAAGAGCGCCACCAGCGTTTCATCTAAGGTTAACAAAAAATAAACCCATGTGCGGGGGTTGTAATCGGATCGCTCGCAACCAAATAGGCTTCTTTGGCCCCGGAACGGATTTATGATGAGCAGTGCAATCACGCGTCTGAAGCATTGGCTGCACGAGGCCGACAAGCTCCAGCACATGCTTGTGAGCATCGTTCTGGTGCAGATGGGGCTTTACTGGCTAGACATCTTCAGTGCCGCAGCGGTCGCGTTTGGTATAGGTATCGTCAAAGAGCTTGGCGACAAGTTTTTTCGCGACGGTTTCAGTTGGGGCGATATTATAGCGAACGCCGTAGGCGTATCCCTAGGTGCAATATTGGTGCTTCCATGGTTATAACCAAATCTGGGCGCAAACGCCATGATTACCATCTTTCAAGGCGCGTTGACACCCCCTGGCCCCCTCCATAGAATGGCGGCCTCTCTAGGTTCCCGCTCCGTGCAGCACGTTTTCATGCTTTAACTAATTTTCTAACCTATCGGTAAAGCTGTCCATGTTCAAAAAATCCGACGCCCGGCAAACCAAGCCTACAGAACTCGAAGAGTCGCTCAAGGCCTGTAAGGATGGTTTTGTTTCAGCAGGCATATTCAGTTTGTTTATAAACGTTCTGATGCTTGTGCCTGCAATCTACATGCTTCAGGTGTACGACCGTGCACTTGGAAGTCGAAGCGTAGAAACGCTAGTAATGCTTACCATCATATTGGTGGTGCTGTTCACCACCCTTGCATTACTGCAAATGGTACGCTCCGCCATACTGGTAAGGGTCGGGAACAAAATAGACCAGAGCATGAACCAGAAAATCTTTTCTGCCATGTTTCGCCAAGCTATAGATAAACCCGAGCAGCAGAGTGCTCAGCCTTTAACCGATCTCACATCTTTGCGCCAGTTCCTAACAGGGCAGGGTCCTATTGCGTTTTTTGATGGCCCCTGGTTGCCGATCTACATCGTAGTAATGTTTATATTCCACTTTTGGTTTGGTGTGGCGACCATTGTGGCGGCACTCATCCTGATTGCCCTCGCTTACGCAAACGAAAAGTGGACTGGCAAAATGCTAGCCAGAGCCGGCCAAGCGAATATTCAGTCTACACAATATGCCGGGTCCTGCCTGCGCAATGCTGAAGTAGTGCACGCCATGGGCATGGAAAACAATATCCGTGGGCGCTGGCTCAATCGCCACATGGACTTCTTGTCCAATCAGGCAGATGCTTCCGATAGGGCAGGTATTCTCAGTAATACGTCTAAAACCCTGCGCATGCTTTTCCAGTCGCTAATGCTGGGGTTGGGCGCCTACCTCGCTATTGAGCAAGAAATTACTCCGGGTATGGTTATTGCGGGCTCCATTTTGATGGGGCGCGCACTTGCGCCGCTGGATCTATTGATTGCCTCCTGGAAAGGGTTCAGCCAAGCCCGCTCGGCCTATGATCGCTTGAACGGGCTGTTTGATAACTACCGCACCCAAAGTGAAGGCATGCCCTTGCCTCCGCCGGAAGGCGCTTTGTCAATTCAATCTATGGTAGTGATTCCGCCCGGCGGTCAGTCGCCCGCGCTGAACGGCCTAGGCTTTGCGCTGGGTAAAGGCGAAATGCTTGCCGTTGTGGGCCCGAGTGCTGCCGGTAAATCCACTCTTGCGCGAGCGGTGTTGGGTATTTGGCCCTTGGCCAACGGAACAGCAAGGCTTGATGGTGCGGATATACACCAGTGGGATAAAGCCCAGCTTGGCCCCTACCTCGGCTACCTGCCGCAAGATATCGAATTATTTGAAGGCACGATCAGTGAAAATATCGCGCGCTTTGGCGAGCCTGAACCCGGCAAAGTGGTAGATGCGGCCAGGCTGGCAGGCGTTCACGAGCTGATCTTGGGTCTGCCTAATGGCTACGACACACCCATTGCCTCGGTTGGCGGTGTGTTGTCTGGCGGCCAGCGCCAGCGTATCGGCTTGGCTCGTGCGGTATACGATTCACCTCGCTTGATCGTATTGGATGAGCCCAACTCCAACCTCGACGATCAAGGTGAGCAGGCGCTTCTTGCAGCCCTTGAGGAATTAAAACGAAGGGGGGTAACCGTTATCTTGATTTCTCATCGTAAGCCGATTTTGCGCTTGGTAGACAAAATGCTGGTGCTTGCCGATGGCCGCGCAGTGGCCTTTGGTTCCCGCGACGATGTTATGAAAGGTCTGCAAGACGGCACCATTGCAATAGGAAACAAGGGTGGTAACCGGCCCGCTATCCAAGGTGGGGGAGCATAATTATGTCCAGTAACGAACCTAAAAATCCCCGTAACGATGCAAAAGCCGAAGAGGAGGCCTTGGCTGGTAAGCAGTCAAAGCCGGGTATAGGCAATCAGTCTGAGGCCGAAAGTAGCTGGGAAGAGGTGGATGAGAAATCCGATCTCTCTGCCGAGTATAGTCGCGAGTCGAGTCAGGATGTCGACAAGCAAGCGATGGCGAGCATTCCTACTGGTTGGGGCGCGCGGGTAAGGTTTGGCTTTATCGTGCTGTTGGTAACCTTTGTAGGGTTTGGGGGCTGGGCCTTCTTTGCGCCTCTTAACGGCGCTGCCATTGCGGATGGCAAAGTGATGGTGGAATCTCAGAATCGCGTGGTGCAGCACCTTGAGGGCGGCATAGTCGCTGAAATCTACGTAAATGATGGCGATAAAGTAGAGAAGGGCGACCCCTTGATCGTTCTTTCCGATACCCGCCCAAAGGCAGATCTTTCCATTGTGGAATCCGAATTGATGGAAGTGCTTGGGCGTGAAGCTCGTCTTCTCGCTGAGCGCGTCGGCGCCGACACGGTTGAGTTTCCGGAAGAGCTGCTAGAGCGCGAAAGTGAAAGCCAAAGCGTTCGCAACATCATAGCGGGGCAAAAGGAGCTGTTTCAGGCGCGCAAAGAGGCGCTTGAAGGTCGAATGACAATTTTCGATCAGCGCGTTAGTGCGTTGAATCAGCAAATGCGCGGCTTGCGTTCGATGAATGACAACCTGAAGAGCCGCATTGAGAGCTACGATGCCGAGTTGGAAAACTGGCAAGCGTTGTTTGATGAGGAGCTCGCAGACCGCACCCGCATCAACGAAATGCAGCGCGAGCTTTTCCGCTTGCAGGGTGAGAAGGACGCCAACGAGGCCCAGATAGCCGAACTTAATGTTCGCGTGGGTGAAACCCGAAGTGAGATGCTGGTAACGCGCCAAGAGTTTGTTGAGAAGGTCGCCACCGAGCTGCGCGACACCCAACAAACCAAAGCCGACCTTGTGGCGCGTCGAGTTGCGCTCAATGACACTTTGCAGCGCACAACTCTATTTGCGCCGGATAAGGGCACGGTAGTTGGCAAGCAGGTGCATACCGTCGGTGGCATCGTCCGGCCCGGTGACACACTGATGGAAATAGTGCCCCAAGATCAGGAGTACGTGATTACGGCCCGTGTGCAGCCCCAGGATATCGACCGCATTGCCTTAGGCCAGTTAGCCGATTTGCAGTTGGCTGCCTTCAATCTCCAGATGTCCCACGTTATCGAAGGCGAAGTTATTGGTATTTCTGCCGATGCCTTCGAGAACGAGAAATCAGGGGAGCGATATTACGAGGCTAAGGTAAAGCTAACCGAGGCAGGCATGACCCGCATGAACAAGCAAGGCATGTTTCTGGTGTCTGGTATGCCAGCGACTGTAATGATCACAACCGGCGAGCGAACCCTATTCGAATACCTTGCGGAGCCGATTACCCGCATGTTCCGCCGTTCGTTCCGGGAAGGCTAGAGGTAATTATGGCAACTATGAAAGCAACCATCACCAGCAGCCTTTTGGTTTTGTGCTTGGCCTCAGGCCCAGTAGCCAGCCAAGATAAAATGCAAGGCAAAACGATTGTTGATCTGAGCCAAGCCTACACCAGCGCCTTGCAAAACAACTTTGGTTTGCGCAGCCAGCAGGCAGGTTTCAAAGGTGAAAAAGAGGCCACGCGAGAGGCGTGGGCTGGCGTGCTACCTCAGGTTGAGGCCTCCGCCAGTTACGGGCATTCACGGTTTACAAGGGATTTTGACGTAAATGACTCTATAACCGACACCGATGAGCACACCAGTTATAACGTAAACCTTAGCCAGGTGGTCTACTCAGGGCGCACGTTTAATGCGATAGGTCGTGCGAATAAGGGCGAAGAGTTGGCGAAGCAGGAGCTGCGCAATCGAAGCCTTGAAACCGGCTACTCGGCGATAGAAGCGTTTTTGAGAGCCTCGGCACTTGCCCGTGAAATTGGCGTGGTGGAAGATGAGCGGGCCAGCCACCGTCGTCGCCTCGAACAAATGGAAAGTATGCGTGAAAGAGGTCTTGCATCCCGCGCGGATGTACTCGAAGCCCGAGCCACCATTGATCAAACCGAAGCTGACTTGACGGGTTTGAGAACAGAATACCAAGCCGCAAAGCAGAACTTTACCGCGATAACCGGTTTGAGCTTCAAAGAAATACAATTAGCGCCAACGGATGAAACGCTCTGGCGTAAAACCCCGGCGGTGCTGCGTACAGACTGGGTGGCATTGGCTCTTAAAAACTCAGGCCAGTTAAGCATTGCCAGCGCAAATCTCGAAATGGCTAGGGCAACCCGCAGTTATGAGCGCTCCGGCCACTATCCAGAAATCTACCTAAATGCCCGCTACACAGAAAACGATACCTTTGCTACCAACTTACGGGAAGAAACCCGCGTAGAGGTGCAGCTAAAACTGCCTATCTATAAAGGCGGTGCCACCTCTGCGCGCACTCGCCAAGCAGCATACCGTGAGGAGGCCAGCAAATTAGAACTTCAACATAAAGAACAGCTAGTAAGAGTGGAGGTCACACGGCTGGTTGAAGGGCTTGAAGGTAGCTACCAGACCATAAAAGCACTCGATACCGCCAAAGAGTCAGCGGCGGCATCTTTGGAAGCTGCCGAGCGTGGCTTCGCCAGCGGTATTCGCAGCTTGAGCGATTTGCTTGATGCTCGCTCCCGCCTATCAACCACCGAGCGCGACCAAGTACGTGAAATCTACAAGAATTTTCAACTTCAGTACGAGTTGATGCAGGTGGCTGGTGTGCTCGATAAACAGATGCCAGTCGCTGCGCAGCGAAACTGAATTACATCAGTTACATCCCTTTACAAATTAACTTGTTGCATGAATTGCTGTGGGTAGTTGTGGATTGTGCATGCAGTATGTATGATTCTAGGCCTAAGTAAGTTTTTTCTCCTCGTCAGTGTATTCCAGCTGTAAAGGAGATAGGTCTGGTTGGGAGGGTCGAACAGATCCGACAATTTGGTTGAGGGCTTCCGCCTTCAGGCAATACCAGTCAGACTCAAAGATTGCTGTTAGGCCCGTTGGGCTTTACAGAAAGAGAGTGTACGGATTAGAATCTGTGCCTGCGCAGTAGGAAGCTGCGCACTGTAGTGAAGTGGCTAAAGTGACACGATGCTGACGTGTTGTTAGCCTTATCGTGTTATTTTACCTGCTATAAATTGATCAATTTATAAGCACTTTATATAAAGATGGAGTAAAGCACATGGCTTTAAATGTTAACGAGCTTGGTGTTATCCGCACCTACGTTGCAATCACTGGCAACGCGCCGACACAGACAGAACTGAACGATGCGTTCGACACTACTGGCCTCGACGCTCTTGCGACTGCACTTATTCAGGCCAAGCCTGCGCAAAGCAACAACGGGTTCGTAACCGACCTGTACACCAATCTGCTAGGCCGTGCGCCTGAAGCCGATGGCCTGCAATACTGGACTTCACTGCTAACCAGCGCTGCTGGCCCTAACCAGCTGAGCAAAGCTCGTCTGGCCGTTGAGTTTCAAAACGCAGCCGCTTTGAACGCAGCTGATGAAGCTGGCTTCGTTGATGGCACTGCTGGTCTTTCTACCGTGAACGGCGAATTCGCAGACGGTACTGTAGATCCAGGTGACGACGTAACACCTGACGATATCGTCTTCGACTTCAACTTCAACACCGACAAGGGTGTGTCGGATGTCACTGGTTGGACACACGTTTCAGCTGACCCGACTTTAGACGAGACCTTCGAGTCAAACACCAATAAAATCTTCAACGTTGGTATGCAGGCGATTGATCAGGGCGCGGGTACTATTTCCCGTGACTACTCCTTCCGTCTGGAAAACCAGTTGGGTGAAGAAGGCAACTACGAAGCCTACTTCCTGTCCCCAATTCTGGACAACGTAACCACCAACTTGGGTTCTGTTCTTACCGTTGAAGTTATCGACCGTATGGCCGAAGCCAACGATAAAGACGCGGCCCTAAGCCTTGTTGCGATCGAGTCTTTCAGCTTCCGTCTGAACGGCGAAGAAATCGTTGTAGGTTCTCAGGATATCCTGAACGCCGAAACATACGAAGAGCTGGCTGCCGCTATCCAAGCGCGCATCGAAGAACTTCGCGTGGACAACGAAGCACTGAACAACGTAACTGTTGAGCTGGGCGCAGATTTCACACGTCAGCAAGTAGATCCAGACACTCTGGTAACTACTGGTGCAAACGTTCTTGGTACCCAGATTCTGGTTACTGCAACGGGTAGCAACCTGATTGAGCGTGGCGGTTTCTCCTTCGGCGATCGTGCCGGCGGCGACCGTAACGTTGACCCCTCTGGTCGTCAGGACACTAACGTACTGGGCTCTTCAACTGACCTGATCACTACCAACCTCGAACTTAAGAACGTTGGTTACGGTTCACAGGGCGGCTCAGTGAACATCTCTGGTCAGTCTATGTCTGACATGGGTGTTCAGCAGCTGGACGTTGTAGCTGAAGATCACAATCTTGATCTGGGCGTATGGCTGACCAAGCTGGCCTCCAACCCACTGCGTGCTACCGATGTTAACTTCCTAGAAGTTGTTAACCTGACTGGCGCTGCGAGCTACTTCCACCTTGGTGCCGAGCAGTCTGCTGCTCTGAGCTCTGACGGCGGTGCGGTTCTGGATGGTAAGGCTGAAGCTGGTCTGTCTGATGTTCGCGTATTCAACGCAGCTCAGTTCGGTCAAAACGTTCGCATGAACGCCGAAGTGACTGAAGCGGTTATCGCTCGTGACCTAGTTCGTGTTGACGGTCAAGACAACGCAGCTGCAGACAACGTTGTATATTCTTACAACCTAGGCGGCGGCGACAACGAGCTTTACTTGTCTTTCAGCCAGTCTGTTATCGCTCATGAAGATGCTTCTTTGAGCATCACTACCGGTACCGGCAACGATAAGATTGTTCTGGTTCTGGACAACGACACAGTTGCTCCTAGCAACTGGTACGATAACCAGAAAGATCAGAAGAACATTGTGATCAACACTAGTTCTGGTAACGATGTTGTTGAAACTCAGGGTGCTGGCGACGCTACCATTCTGGTTGGTGCAGGCAACGACGTTGTTTATGCAGACAACAGTGGTAAGCAAGACATCGGTGGCACAGACTTCAACGCTCACTGGGTATTCAACTCAGAGAACGTAGACGTACAAGACCTGTTGGGCGGCTCTGGAGCGCCTCTGGCTGGTACTTCTGGTACCACTGGTCCTTACTTCCTGTATGACAATACTCTGACCGTTAGCTTCGCTGGCGCTGGCGTAACGCCTGCTGGTGGTCTGACTGGCGCCGCAGCTGCTGCGTTCACCAACGGTTTTGAAGTAACTGTTGACGTACCAACCGGTGCTAACTATGCAGCTACTGAGCGTCACATCAACCAGGCTATGAAAACAGCCATCAATGGTGATGCGGTTCTGAGCAAGTTCTTGGTAGCTATCGACGGCCCGAACGACACCTTGATTGTTCGTTCACTGGTAGACGGTGAGTTCGAAAACGTTGACCTGAATGTTGACCTTCAGGCTGGCACTTTGCCAACTGGTTCTGCTCTGACTCAGCTGCAAGCTGCTTGGGAAGCGTTCAACAACGATTCTTCAATCGGTGCACTGGTACAAGGTGATCTGAACGCTGCTGTAGACAGCATTGCAGACACCACTGGTACTGGCGGCTATGAAGGTCTGGGTGCTCTAGACAACACTGGTGCCGAAACAACTGCTGCAGATTCAATTCTGGGTCAGGTCAGCGGTACTGATGTTGTAGGCGCAGACAGCTCTGTTGAGAGCAACAACGTAATCAACATGGGTGCTGGCCAAGACGTAGTGGTTCTGGGCACTGGCGCAGACAGCAACGACATGCTTGTGTACACCGGTTACAACAACGGTGAAAACACAGTTCTGAACTTTGTTCAGGATACTGACGGCGCTGCTGGCGTAACGGCTACAGGTGTTGACTTCCTGAACTTCACCAGCTACCTGACCACTGAAGTAGATGCGTCTGGCTCTGGTGCAGGTTCTTCTGCCAACCCAAGCCCTGTTACTTTCGAAGGCACTGGTGCGTTCAACGGTAACACCGTTTCCATCATCGACTTCCAAGGCGACGGCGGCAACGCACAGCAAACTTGGGATAACCTGACTGCCTCTAACCTGACAGCTCTGCTGAACGGTACTGGCGCAGGCTACGGCGATGTTGCTAACACTGCTCTGTTTGGCGGCTACGACGCTGACAACGGTGAAACTAACATGGGCACCGCTGCGCCTGGCGCAATCATTGGCAACACCAACAACCATATCTTCATGGTTGAGAATGATGCCAACGACGGTGAGTACAAGATCTTCCACGTTACGTCTACTCGTGTAGCAGACGCTGATGCTGGCGACTTTAACACCAGCGCTCAGTTGGTTGGTGTTGTAGATCTGGGTGCTTCTCTGGCTACCAACGCTCCTGATATGGAACTCTCCTTGGTGGGTTCCGCTGAGTGGGCAGCAGAGTCTGGCTTGGCGTAAGCTGAGCTTAGAACTGCGGTTTAAGACCCTCCCCGGGAGGGTCAGACAACCATCTGCTAGCTAGCGATAGCTAACAGAGCCTAAAAACCCTGACTTCGGTCAGGGTTTTTTTTGGCTTCGAAAAAACCATTGGATAAAGAGTGGCAGGTTTTGATACGTGAGTTGGGTCTTTGGGATTCCTGTGTCTTCCTGGGATCGCTAGGATTTAGGGGATAGTTCGCTGTAAACTGTGTTTCACTCGTTTCGTTTTAGGAGTTTTGAGGTATGCAAGCAGTAAGGTTTTGTGGCTTTCGGCCGCTTCTTTCGCCGGTACTAGCGGTAAGCCTTGTAAGCGTCACGCTGCTTACAGGGTGCTTGAGTAGTGGCGGGTCGTCAGGTGGTGGAGAAGAGGAGGGTGTGCCGCCGCTGCCAGAGGCAGCAGGTGAGGTCCTTCGCGAGCGTTACCAGCCACTTGGCGAGAGTGCAGCTATTGTTCTCGATACCAAAACCAACCTTGCGTGGAAGCGCTGTTACTATGGTCAAACGTGGAGTTCTGAGCTTTCAGCCTGTGAGGGCAGCGCGCGAACGCTGACGTGGACTGTGGCCCGTAGTCTTATAGACGCAGACGGCTTCCGTTTGCCGGATCTGCAGGAACTCAAATCATTGGTGTATTGCAATAACCTTCACACCAGCCCAAATGAAATTGGTGAGTTGGATATCGCGGAAGGCTGTGGTTCTCCGACGTTGAGCCCCACGATAGAGCCAACCGTGTTCCCGGATATGAGGCAATTAACGGTGTGGACCAGCAGCGCCAGTGAAAGCATAGAGGGCGCAGGCTTAGGCATTCAGTTTGGCAGTGGCGTATTAAGTGACTTCAACAGTGTTGAAGCTGACTACCGAATTATCTTGGTCCGCAATCCGGAAGATGGCGACGACCCGCGAGCTGCAGACGGCTCACGCCCCCGCACGAACGATCAATAAAATACACGCATCAGGCAGCCGTTTGTATCTCGGCTGCCTGAACTCTCCTCGTTATTGCTATTCCACAAACAAGCTATTCAGCCCTATCCCCAGCTCGCGCGGGTCTGCACCTACTCCTAAATCAGTCGGTGATATGGCATCGGGCAATTGAAGCTCTACTTTTAGAGTTGATGTGTTGTTGGTTTTGCTTCGGCTCGTCTCGGGTATATCCAGTGCTAAGTAAGGTGTGGAATCGGCTGTCAGCGCGAATGTACCTGCGTCTATGCCGTTTATCCTTGCCTGCACGCGTTGGCTGGTGAGCGTGGATGCCAAAAACGGTCGGGCTTCTATGCGGATGGTGCTGGCATTGCCGTCAACAGGTATGTAAAGGACTACACGGTCGCTCTCGCTCCATACGCCCCAGTCTTCCGGTAAAGACCATCCTGGCCCCTTGTATTTCAATCCGTTTCCGTTTTTATTAAAGGTAATCCGTTCGTCGGGGCGAATAGGTTCTGGAAACAGGGGTGTGATGTTGGCTGCCAACCCGGAGCAGCTTTCGCAGTTGTTGTAGAGACTCAGTATGGCCTCTTCAAAGTGGGGGTAGAGCACTCGGTTGCCATGCCCACTGATGTGATCTCCATCAAAGTACAAGGGCAAGCCATCGCTATCAAACGGTGAGCATTCGCCATGGCTGCAGAGGTAGGGGAGCGGGTCCCAGACTTGCACATTGCTGAAGTTGGCTTTTATACGGGCTAAGGACTCCATCATCGGTTGGCGAAGGTCTCGGATGAAGGCTTCGCTAACAGCTAGCTGATCGCCACACACCGGGTTGTTCGCGTTGAACCAGTCGGAACAGCGATAGGCCGGCCCTTGCAGGACTGGCTTGGGCGCATCAAACAGTACAACCACGCCTTGGCGTTCAAGGGCTCTAATAATTGGGGTCGTCTCAGAATATGCGGCCTGAAGGTCATGGGCAGCTTCTTCGCTCTGGCTAAAAGCCAAAACCTCTTTAGGAGAGGAGCGAGCCCATTGGTCGGCAAGCCGATGGGTTCTGAGTGACGCAAAAAATACAATATCACCTGGCTTGGCTCTTTCGTTTAGCAGGTTCAGATAGTAGTCAATGATGGCTTGGCAGCCATCTAGTTCCTGAATGGGGTATAACAGGTTGCCGATAGCACAATGCCCGGTTTGAATCAGATGGGCCTCTATACCTTGGCGCTGCCTGAGTAGGCTAACCATAGTGCTATAGGCGCCGGTGTGGGAGTTGCCAATCACAAACATTTTACGCCCGTGTAAAGTGTCACTCCTTGCAGTGGTAAGCGCATGGTATGGGTACTCGTGCGCTTGCCACGTTTTGGTGTCGGCCGTAACGCTTAACGACAGATCGTTTCGGTGTTCAAATAATTGCCATGCACCGGCCCATAATAGGGCGATGGCCAAACCACCCGCCAGTAGCCCTCGGTAGGGTGGTTTGGCTAGAGTTCGGGCTCTCCGCACGGGTGTTTCGATAAAATGGTAAGAGCACCCAGCTAGCAAGAAGGTGAGCGCAACCGCGGTGGCCATCTGTAGAGGTGTTTCCAAGCCTGTGGTCCAACGCATCAGCGTATAAACAGGCCAGTGCCAAAGGTAGAGAGAGTAGGATATTTTTCCGCAGTAAATAGTTGCGGGGTGCGAAAGCATAGAGGTACGTGTTGCTTTGCTCTTGGTTTGACCGGTTATCGCGCCGAGCGAAAGCAATGTTCCTATTACTGGCAATAGTGCCCAAGGGTAAGGAAAGGCTTCCACATTTGCCCACAGGTACCCAGCAAGAATAGTCACCAGCCCGAGGCCCAGACACAAAGAGGCGCTTCGGGTGGATAGCTGCGGTAATCGACTCTTGGCCTGTAGTTGGAAGAGCATCACCCCCGCCGCCAATTCCCAAAACCTAGCGGGAAGCATGTAGTAGGCCCAATCTGCCCGCGACTGCCCCATGTGATAGGCGGTGTAGAGTGAAGCGATGGCCAGCGCAGGAATTAGACAATTCACTAAGACCCTAAAGCCCCTGGCCTGTGACCGGTTGTGAGCTAGAAACCAAAAAAAGATCAGCGCCGGAAAAATGAAGTAAAACTGCTCTTCTACGCCCAAAGACCAAGTGTGCACAAAGGGATTGAATTCGGCCCTTGGAGAGAAGTAGTCATCTTGGTACCACACCAGTGCAATATTGCTCAGGCCGAAAAAGGCGTAAAGACCCACCTGACGTATGGTGGAGCTCAACCAAGATTCTGGTATGAATAGTACGGTAAAAAACGATGTGGCCAGCATGCATACAACAAGCGCGGGTATAATGCGCCTTATTCTTCGGGAGTAGAATCCGGCGAGAAACTGCCCAAAACTCTCGCCAGTACGCCCTACCAAGGAGCGCGATACAACGTACCCTGAAATTACAAAAAATACATCCACACCGGCAAATCCGCCGGGCAGCCAGCTTGTATCTAGGTGGTAAACCATAACAGCTAGTACTGCTATGGCTCTTAGCCCGTCTATGGCAGGCACATAAGGGTAGTGTTTGTTCATTCCGTTCCCCGCTAAACCGGAGCGGAATCATATCAAATATTACCCCGCCTTATGTGCTATCATTCCTGCCCATTTTTTGACACTGAGGTTGCCCATGGCCCGTTACATCGCTTTGAACAAAGCTGACCATCGGGAGTCCGGCCTTCTGCCTGCGGGCAACGGCCATGCTCTTGAGAAAGCTGTAGTACCTGTAGTAGTAGAGGAGCTGCCTCAGGTAGTGCCCACCATGCCGTTGGCCTTTGTGAGCCAGGGTGAAGGTAAGCCTTATGAGTTGGTGGCGCTTCAGTCGTTGCAGCCGGGGGTTAACGTATACGTTCACACCAATGGCCGCTGGATTGGCGGGTACAGGCCTGCCTGGTATAGAACCCATCCATTTTTGGCTGTGCGCGATGAAAGCGGTTCGCGCCGGGTTGTATGCGTGGATACAGATGCTGACGCCTTTCAGCTTGAAGCCGGGCCAGACGCCGTGCGCTTGTTTGATGCTGATGGCGAGCCTACCGCCAAAACCCGCGACTTGCTTGTCTTCTTGGAAAAACTGGAACAAGCCCGCGAAATGACGCAGGTGTTGGTTAACCAGCTTGAGGAGGCCGGGTTGGTTGTTCCTTGGAAGATCTCTGCCAGCGATGGAAAAAGCGAGGGCGGTTACGACGTTCAGGGTGTCTATCACATTGATGAAGCGGCCATGCGCGAGCTGCCGCCAGAAACCGCCTCTAAGCTATTGAAGAGCGGCGCACTGTCTGTGGCTTATACCCAGCTTCTGTCGGAGCACCGTTTACAGGGGTTGGTGCGCTTGTATGAGTTGCGTGCAGAAGCCAAAAAGCAGGCCGGCCCCGCTGAAGATGTGGATCTTGAGGCGTTGTTTGCAGACGATGACGACGACAATCTGACTTTCTAAGTTTTGGAATAATCTGTAAGGGAATGCAGGCCGTGATGGGGTGTTTATTGTGTTGAGCAGGCAAAACGGTCGGGCTTGGCTGCCCCTCACGGCTTGGAAGGTTTGGCTTGTCTGTGGCCTTGGGTTGCTGGTTGCTTTGCAGGCGTTGCAGTTTCGGTTCGGCTATAGGCTAACCGCTGACGACGCCATGTTTCTTCAGTTTCTGTGGCATGGATGGGATCGTGTATGGGTGGAAGCGGAGGCTGTCGCTAAGTTTAGTGGCCGCATTGGCCACTATGTGATGACGCCGCTGAATGCGCTGGGTGCTTGGGTGTCGGGTTTCACCTCGGGTCGCCTGCTCATCCTCATCTCTTACTATTCTGTTCTGGTGTTGTTCGCTCACTACCTTGCCAGATTGACCTCCGGCAACAGGG
This sequence comes from Marinobacter salexigens, assembly GCF_018860765.1. Classification (GTDB taxonomy): domain Bacteria; phylum Pseudomonadota; class Gammaproteobacteria; order Pseudomonadales; family Oleiphilaceae; genus Marinobacter; species Marinobacter salexigens_A. Next base: position 801,729 of record NZ_JAHKPV010000021.1, on the reverse strand, counting down.
CGTTTTCCGTTTCCGCGTTTATTGTGCTGGTGCTTTTGGCCTTACATCCATTGGCGTATGAGCACATGCCCCCCAACGCTTACCCTTTGCAGAACACTCTGCCTTTTCTTGTGGTGCTGGCTGCTCGCCTTGCATTAATGCGCTGGCCTAGCATGCATTGGCTCGGCCAACTGATCGCATGCGGCAGTATGGCTGTCGCTATGCTGGTGAGTGAATTTGTTTTTTTGTTTGCCACAGCCTTGATGGCTGCCGACCACCTAGCCAACATGGCTTGGCCCCGAAAGAGTGAGCTGCAGGCTCGTTTTCTCAGGCTGCAGGTACGCACTGGTAAGCTAGTGTCGGATGCCTTGGTGGTGGCTGTTGTATTGGCCGTTTACGTGGGTTTTCGGCTTCAGTACCCATCGTCGTATGAAGGCAATGACCCCAGTGGTTTGGCCAACACCTCGCGCTTTTTTGCAACCGCGATGTGGCACCTGAGTGCGGGCACGGTGTTTCACCGTTTACCGGGTGTAGATTTTTCTCGGGTTACGGCCGATGCGTGGCTGGTATCGGGATTGGTTGCACTGATAACCACGCTTTGTGCTTGGGGTTTGTTGCGGCGGATGCCGGTGCTTTCAGCTAAAGCCGCCATTACAATGATGGTATGTATTGGCGTACTGATGTTTTACATTGCCGCACCTCTGGCCGCCACTGCGCGCCAGCAAGAGTGGTGTTTGGATCTGCAGGTTTGCGGCTATCTGGACAGCCGAGTGGCGTTTCCGGGTTTTGGTGTGCTGGCCTATGCGCTGGTATGCCTGCTGGTCGTCTGGTTTAAGGATCGTTGGCGGCTGGTAGTGTTTGCCATACTGGCTTTGAGTCTGGGGTTGGTAGGCGGCGTTAATTATGCAGCCAATTCGTTGATAGCAAACGACATGCGCGCTCGGGTAGCGCCATGGGCCAAAGCAGAGGGTGTGGCTTGTTCTGTGGGGTACAGCGAAGACACTATCGACCGTTGGCTTTCGCAGGTCCAGATGTCCTCGCTGGACCCGCACCGTTTTGTGGCGATGCACTCTGATATGAACAGCCGCGTGTTCTGGCTTGAGTATATGAATTTTCTACGCCGTTCCGGAGTGTGCCCCGCAGGGCAGCAAGAGAGAAGCGAGCCGTTAGTAGATGCTTTTCACACTAGTTTTTCGTCGTGGTCTGCACAGGGCGCGGGTGTGCTGGGCGCAGGTTGGTCTAGCCCGGAAATATGGGGCGTTTGGAGTGAAGGCAATCGTTCAGAGCTGAACGTGTTGTTACAGCCGGGCGTACACGATAACGTTGATGCGTTGCGTTTGCAGCTCCGGCCCTACTTCGGACCTTCGCTGCAGCAACAGCGAATCACGGTGCTTCTTGATGGCGAGGAGGTAGCAATCTGGCGCTACTCGGCGGAACGTCACTCGGGGAATGATTGTTGCGAGGCAACAGTGCCTTTGCCGCAATTGGTTCTCGATGCGCCGTTGCGCCTTACTTTAGAGTACGAGGCAGTTCGCAAGCCAGGCTATCCGGGTGAGAGTCAGGATGTGCGTGAATTGGCGGTGGGGTTGCGGTCTCTGGATTTGATAGAACACGTAAGCGAGCCAGAAGGGGAAGAGCGTGAACGAGTTGAGTGATGTAAAAATCAGTCTGGTGGTGCCAGTGTTTAACGAAGAAGCATCGGTGCCGTTGTTCATGGAGGCTTTCTTGAAAGCAAGCGCGCAGTGGCCATTTGCTGCGGATGTTACGTTTGTGAACGATGGCTCTTCAGATAGCTCTCTTGCATTGCTGCGCTATTACGCAGGGGAGCATGCAAACGTTCACTACCTGTCGTTTTCCCGGAATTTTGGTAAAGAAGTTGCCCTGTCTGCGGGTATGGACCATGCGGTGGGAGATGCCGTGGTTCTTATGGATGTAGACCTTCAACACCCTTTTGAGGCCATTTCGCAGTTTGTGGAGGTGTGGCGCAAAGATGACGCCCAGATGGTTTATGGCGTTCGCAATGCGGATAATGAAGAAACGGCGATGAAGCGCTGGACCTCTCGCCAGTTCTATCGCTTCTTCAACATGATGGCTCATACACCTTTGCCTGAGGGCGGTGGAGATTTTCGCTTGCTTGATCGCCGGGTGGTGGATGCGTTACGCAGCCTGCCGGAGCGAAACCGGTTTATGAAAGGGCTCTACGCATGGGTAGGGTTTAAAACCTGTGCCGTGCCCTATGAGCAACCTGCGCGGGTGGCGGGCACATCCAGTTTCAACTATTGGAAACTCTGGAATTTTGCGTTGGATGGCATTGTTAGCTTTTCCACTTGGCCGCTGCGTGTGTGGTCTTATCTTGGGGTGCTGGTCGCTTTTTTTGCTTTTCTTTATGGTGGTTGGGTTATTTTCCAGACGATGGTTTGGGGTGTGAGTGTGCCCGGCTATGCGTCGCTAGCCGTGGGGGTCATGTTTTTGGGGGGGATGCAGCTAATCTCCATCGGAATTTTAGGTGAATATCTAGGGCGGTTATTCATCGAGTCCAAAGGGCGACCGCCTTATATTGTCGCTGAAAAGCAGGTGGCCGATGCACCAACAGCCTGAAGAGCAAATACACGTACCCACTTCCGGATCCAGGTTCTCGCAGTTGGCGGGGCAGTTGATTCGGTTTGGGCTTGTAGGTGGCTTGGCGACGATAGTGCACCTAGGGATGGCGTGGTGGATCTTATTCACTTGGCCTGATGTATCGCCTTTTTTGGTGAACTTCTTTGCGTTTGTTGTAGCCTTTCAAGTGTCTTTTTGGGGGCACTCCCGCTATACCTTCCGGCAAAAGGGCAGTGCCTTGAAGTTTTTGGCGGTGACGCTTTCAGGGTTTGGCATTAACAATGGCCTGCTGTGGCTGTTTTTAATGGCGGGGGTGAAATCCGGGTTCTTAGCGATATGTCTGTCGGTTTTTTTGGTTCCGCTGTTTGTTTTCGCTGGTTCTAAATTGTGGGTTTTCCAAAAATGAAGCCGGTTGGCTTTGGTCGCGGAGTGAACGGTGAGCCGCGCCGAGCTGCGTTGTTTCGGTTCCTTCCTATTTTCCCTCTGTTAATCCATAGTGCTCCCGGGCTGGCCGATGTTCAGGTTGAAGCTGGCCTTGTGCTTGGGCATTTCGAGTATGAAGAGCAGTCTAGCTCAGGCGCTACGCTCAACCAGGAAAGCGGAACCTTGCCGGGTGTTCAAGCAGCCTTTGCGTTTCACAGTTCGAACTCAGGCTGGATAAAAGTGTCTGGCGCCCGCTTTTCTGACGATGTTCGCTACCGTGGGATGACCCAATCCGGCCGTGAGTTAACAACGCGCACAGATACGGAACAAACGTTATTGGAGGTAACGCTGGGCGCGCCAGAGGTCAGTTTTCACGGCTACCGCTTTACACCCATGGTACGGGCTGGGCTTCGTAAATGGCAGAGAGACATCCTTCCCACCAGAAATACTCTGCGGCTTAACGAAGCGTACCGCTGGCGCGAGCTGGGGCTTGGTGGCTCGGTTTGCAGAAGTGTGGCGCTGGGCTGGATGGATAGTTGGTGTTTGGAAGGCTGGGGGCTGTATACCCTTGAAGGAAGTGTAAAAGTAGATTTAACCGAAATTGACGCGGGCTTGCCATCTATCCGTTTAGGTTCAAAGCCCGGTGCGAGTGTTCAGGCAACTGCTTTGATGGGGCCGGTTGAGTTTAAGGTGTTTGGTCATTTTTGGCAGTTTGGAAAAAGTGACACCAAAACTGTTTACCGTGCAGGAGGGGGGCGTTTGCGAGTAGAAGAACCGGCCAGCCAAAGCTGGCTGACCGGGTTTGCTGTGGGCTTGAGGTTCTAAGCCTGTTAGTAGTCGATGGTGTAGCCGGTACCCTGATAGGTCATGGTGAACGAAGAGCAACCAGAGAAGGTAATGGTTAGCACTTCATTGTTGGCTTCATCCGATACGGTAATGGTGCCTGAGGAGAAGCCGTAACCGCCTTCGCAAAGAACGAGGTTGCTGGCTTGATAGTCTACGTAGCCGATATCTTCGTCATAAACCCGGGCGCTTACATCGTAGTTGCCGTTGGATTCTGAAACGGAGACATTCTCAGAGCGGTAGCTTCTGCCATTTCTGCCTTCGTAGCTGCTGCCATCATAGGTGCAGCCAACATAGTTGTCTCCGTTGCACCTATAGCTGTAATTATAATATTCGGTTTCACCTTGGTAGCTAACAGAGTAGTCCGCATCGTAGCCCCAAACCCCTTCTGTTCCCATGTTGGTATAGCCAAACCAAGAGATCGTGCCATCAATAATTTGATTGTCGCCTCCATCTCCGACACAGAAATTATTGTAGACGATGCGATAGTCGTTGGAGCCTTCGCTATAGTCTAGATCTGCGCTACCACCACAACTTCCCGGCACGTTAGTAACGGCACCGGTAGGTAGTTGGCCTAGCTCCGCAAGTTCAAGACTGTGGGAGGCAACCCAGTCGTTGCGAGTTTCTTGAGTTAAGGTTACGCCTCCGGGGAACATCCCTCCGGGCGAGTCTTCTAGAGCGATGGCCTGCTGGGCGGATTCAACGGCCGCATCGGCGCCCAGTCTTGCATCGTCTTCTGATTGAATATTCGCAGGCTGTTCGTTAACGGCACCACCACCGTTGTTTCCGCCGTTATCCTCCCCGTTATCTGGGTTGCCGCCACCCGAACTGCTTGAGCCGCCGCAGCCGGTAACGCCGAGCACTGCCGAAAACAAAATGGCCCATCCCGCCTTTGAGCCCCACGATTTATTAGTTGTTATCTGCATTTTTCTCTCCTTCATCCTTGGTTGTATATCCCCTGAGCACGCGGGTGCCAGAAGTATCAATGGCAGTGTAGTATTCTTTGAAAAAAATGTCAGCCTTGTAATGTTGGTTTGAAATATAGTCAGCTTTACGGCTTTTGCATTGGGTTTATTCGTTGCGGGCGGCAGCCAGCATATCTGCCAGAGTATCCCGTAATGGCCGAGTGGGTATTGGGCCAGCCAATTGCTCTAACCGGGTTCGATCGCCGCGCAGGCTGGGTATCTCATTGGCCCTAACAAAGGCTGGGTTTACGTTAATCTCTATTTGATAACCCGCCAAATCACACAATATGCTCATCAGTTCTTTTAAGTGGGTGCCGGTGCCGGAGCACAGGTTGACTGTCTGGCTGTGGCCGTCGCTCTCTAGCAGAGCGATGTATGCTTGGCAGATATCCCGCACATCGGAGATATCTCTTGCCACATCCAGATTACCTAGCTCAATTTGGGGCGCTTGCTCAGCAAGGTGCTTCACCATTTTGGGAACGAGAAAGTGGGGTAATTGCCCGGGGCCGGTGTAATTGAAAGGGCGGGTGATAAGTATGGGGAGGCGGCTAAACCAGTTGGCGGCCATGTGCTCCATAGCCAATTTACTGCAGCCATAGTGATTGACTGGAGAAGGGCATAAATCTTCGCTTTGCACCGGCACCTGATGCCGTCCGTACACGTTGGACGTGCTGGCCAATATCACTTTTTTTACCGGCTTCTCTTGCTCGGCCAAGGCCGCGAGCAGATGCTCTGTGCCCAGCGTGTTTACACGGTAAAAATCTTCCGGTGTTGGGTGCGCCACAAAGGAGAGTGCAGCTAGATGAATTACGTAATCCGGCTGTAGCCTATTAATAACCTCTTTTACCTGCGCTGCGCTGGTCAGGTCCATGGGTTCGCAGCTCACACCCGTGCAATCGCCATGGCCGGTACCCGATACCCGATACCCCCGGCTTTGCAGCATGGGGGCCAGATGTTGTCCGGTAAAACCGCTGGCGCCGGTAATGAGAACGTGTGGGCTGGCCGTCATGGTGTGTCTCCGGAGTTGGGTTCGATGATTAGCTCTGGCGGTATCCAAGCTACGCCGAGGAACCGCTTTTTGTTGGCGTTTACCACTTCGAAGGTGCAGGCGAGGTCTTTCCAGTGATAGTTGTGGCGCACATGCGTGTCGTCCGCGTGTGCCGCTACAGATGTAGAGTAGCTGCCTTCACCAAGGTTGCAGGTAAACCGAAATCGGTAGCATTGGGTTTGCCCCGGTTTTGGGTTTTCCAGCACCTGGTCCAACAGGTGGGTGTTGGTTCCGAATACGTCTTGCCGCAGGCGGTCTTTGATGACGTAGCCCACCACGAGTTGATCAATATGCTCGTTGATATCGAGCTTTACTTTAAGCTCTACTTCTTGGCCAACTGTGGCTATTTCTATGGGATCACCGCTATTGGCGTCGTGTAGGGTCACGCTTTGGATGGTAGCTTCGCCGGTGCCTGATGTGGTTGCAACCCGGCCATCCTCAAGTTCTTCGCTGTGTACTGTGTGTTTTTGGTTGCCTTTGTTAGCCAGCATGGCGTTGTAGTAATCCATAATGACTTCCGGGTCGCCTTCCCGGCTGATTTCGCCGTGCTCAAGCAGGATAACTCTGTCGCAGATTCTTTGTATGGCACCGCGATCGTGAGACACGATGAGCAACGTTGTGCCTGCTCTTTGCATTTCACGGATTTTTTCGAAGCTTTTGTGTTGGAAGTAGGCATCGCCCACGGCTAGAGCTTCGTCAACAATGAGTACTTGTGGGCGCCGCGCTGTGGCAACGGCAAAGGTTACTCGCATTTGCATGCCGCTGGAGTAGGTGCGAAGAGGGCGGTCAAAGTAGTCGCCCACTTCTGCAAACGCTTCCACCTCTGGCAGAAGGGAATCCGCTTCTTCGGCACTCATGCCCATCATGCTGAGGCCGTGGCGTGCGTTTTCCCGGCCCGTGAATTCGCCATTGAACCCCATACCCAGTTCTAGAATGGCTCTCACTTCTCCAAAGAGTTGGATGCCGCCTTCTGTAGGGGCGAGGGTGCCCGCTATCATTTTGAGCAACGTGCTCTTACCTGCGCCGTTTTCACCCACAAGGCCAACGGCTTCGCCAGCGTGCACCTGAAAGTTCAGATTCTTGAGCACCCAAATGTCTTTTACATTACGGGTGGGCAAGCCCAGCCAACTGCGGATCCGTTGGGTGGCGTTCGGGTAGGTGCGAAACGCCTTGCCTAGATTCTCTACGTTGATGAGTACGCTCATAGGTGGTCTGCCAGTTCGTGTTTTACCCGCAGGTAGAGGCCTGCGCTTAGGGCAGTGAAGATGAAAGCAATACCGCTCAGATATACGAGATGCAACTCTGTAGGGTTGCGCCTGTAAAGGATCACGTCCTGAAAGGCTGCGGTCAGTTTGGCGATGGGGTTCCAGGAAAAGTAGCTATGGTATTCCGGAGGCAGCATCGAGAGCGCGTAAACAATGGGAGTTAGCCAAAACAGGAATTGGAGAATGACGGGTATTGCCTGACTGATGTCCCGGAAGAATACGTTCATCAGGCCAAAGAGCAAGCCAATGGACAAGCCGAGCCAGAGCGCAAGGAACATTAGGCCCGGCATCCACAAATAGTGTAAATCCGGCCAGTGGCCGAGAAACAGGAAAACCATCAGCATCATCGAGAGCAGTGCAAGGCCGTTTACAGTGGCGCTGCCTAACGCAATGATGGGGAGTAGTGCTCGGGGGAATGCCACCTTTTTAATCAGTTCGCCTTGTTCCACAAAAATCCCAAGTCCTCGGCCTACGGCTTCGGAGAATAGCGTCCAGGCGAGCATGCCGGACATCAAGTAGATAGGGTAGGCGTAAACTGTGTCAGTTTCAGGAAGCTTTGCTGACATAAGGTGCGAAAGGATCAAAGTGTAGATCAGCACCATAGCCAGAGGTTGTACCAGAGCCCAGAGTAGGCCTAGCTTGCTGCGGGCGTAACGTGCGCGCAGGTCGTTGCGGATGGCACTGCGCACGAAGAAACGATAGCTCCACCAGTAGCGGGCTATGGCAAGGGCTCGTTGAATCATTGGGTTGCCTCCGGTTGGGTTAACCAGCGCGCATCGGCTGTGCCTGCCTTTATTAACCGGTTGTGGCGACTGGCGACTATCGACCAACTGTGCTCCGCAAGCCAGCGCTCCCGCCCTTTATGTACCTGTTCAATGTCACGCTCATTGCTGCCATTCCATGTTTGTTCGATGAGCTGGCGAATATGAAGAGTCTCAAAACCGGGTAAGGTTAGGGTTGCGCTGCGCACTTCAGTAAAAATGCGCGCCGGAGTCACGGCAACTGTGGGACAGCAGGCTACGGCCGTGCGCACGGCTGCGCTGCTGGACTCCGGTGTTTCCCTATAAGGCAGAATCAGAAGGTTGCTGCTGGCCAGCTTCGTGGCAATCGTTTCTTCTGTCAAAAACTCTGAACAGAACTCAGTAACCGCTTCAAGACCTTTTTCCCGGATTCTCTGCTGGCATTGCTGTTCGTAATCCGCAGAAGCCGGGCTGGAATGAACGCTGTTAAGCAGTAGCAGCTTTGCGTTCGCAGCTTCAGGATGCGCTTGGCGGAAATCTGCAAATGCATCGATTAATTCAAGCACACCCTTGTGAGGGAATAAGAAGCCAAAGCAGGCTACTGTGAAGCTATCCGATGGCTCTGCGTTGCTCGCGGCTGTGGGCTTTGCCACGCCTTGGGGCAGTAAGGCAACGTTGTCGGTGACACCCAGCTCTTTGAGTACGTTCATATCTGAGGGGGTGTGCACAACGACACGGTAGAACTTGTTTAGCGTGTTGGCTGCTTGTTCGCGGCTTTGTGCGGGTAGCTGTAGTAGCGGGAGCGTGGCGTGCAAGGTTATAAAACGCAGCTTGCCAGTGAGCGTGGCCGTTTCGATAGATTGTTCCAGTTGGCTATCCAGCGCAAAGAAGCCGGGGTGGTATTGAATCCACACGGTGTCATCTGCTGTGGCCAATGCAGCTGGCATGTCGTGGCTTTGTGGCTGCCAACAGCAGTCCAAACTGGTCAGTTTTTTAGCCAATGGCGTTTGGCTTGGGTTAGTGAGGTATTTGGGTGCCCAAACACCTACAGAGGCGCCTTGCTCAAGCAGTTCTTGTGCTAGGTAACGGCTGTATTCGGCGATACCGCAGGCTTCACCCCAAGTGCTCATTAGGATAATCGAGCGTTCTTTTGTGTCGGGCGCCAGCTCTGTCAGCTTTTGCAAGCTGCTGGTTAGACGCTCTCGGGCGTTTTCGCTGAAGAAGGCCTTTGCAATAGCTTGCTGGGTGTCTTCTGTGGTCACCGTGCCCAAGCGCAGCTCGGTTAAAACCGCTTCGCACTGAGTTTGCAAGTCTTTGGCATCGGGGTTTACCCACAATGAGCCGGGGGTTTGCAAGTGGCTCTGTGACGGGGCAAAAGAATAGTTGATGAACTTCACGCCCTTGCCCGTGAGGAAGTCGGTGTGCGCACCGTAGCCGGTCGTGATCACGGGCAACCCATAGCGTGCAGCTTCTATAGCGGGCAAGTTGAGTCCTTCGCCACGGCTTGGAAGTACGACGGCGTGGGCAGACCGGTATAGGGAGTCCATGCTTTGATCGTCGTAATCTTCAAGAATTAATTGCACCCGTGATTTCAGCGACTCAGGAATCTGCTCGTTGATCTGCTCCTCGATAGTGTTATGAGGGTTGGGGAAGGTTTTGATCACCAGCTCACTATCTTGGTGGTTTTCCAGTAGATCTCGAAAAGCGCTCAATAAAACATCCGCACCTTTTCTGGGGAAGCAGGAAGAGATATGCAGGAAGCGGTATGGCGTTCCATGCGCTGGCCCCGGTGGTGTTTTCAAGTCGTCTTCCATGGGCAGAGGTACTATCGCAACAGGCTGGTTGCAGCCTGAATCAATCAGCGCCTTTTTGACAACCCAGCTAGTCACGATTACGCCTGAGTAGTGCTGGTTGATTTGCGCAATGGTTTGTTCTGGTACCAGCGATTCTTCCCAGAAAAAGAAGAGTATGGGCGTACCTTGCTGGGCATCCGGGTTTTCGATAACCGGGAAGTGGTGGTAAATGGCAATGTCTGCCTTTACCGGGGGTGTTTGGATTAGAGGGCGTAGGCGCTCTAGCTCATTGGCTGGTGCGTTGTGAATCTGCGTTGATCGAGTGCCTTCCCGGGGAATCAATGCCAGTGTTGTATCTTCGTTTTTTAGCAGCGCCATAGCTAAAGCACGGTTTACGGCCGCGAGGCTGTAAGAGCCGCTGAAGTGGCCCTCAATGCAGATGGTTCGCTCAGCGCTGTGGTCAGTGGTTGTTTGATGGCTATGTTCGGTGCTTTTCTCGTAACTTAGCATTCGAATCAGCGCTTGCTGAATGTGCTGCAGGGGGCCCGTAGCTGAGTGCTCGTTTACGCCGGGGGTGGTCGGGTGCGCCGCCTTGATTGGCGTGCCTTGTAAGGTGAGGCCTATACGTTCCGCCCGTGTCTTTGCCAGGTTGGTAAGGCCGAGCAACTTAAGCAGTTTGATCAGTTGCCATTGATAGAAGATACCATTGTTGCTTGCTCTGTGAGCTTGGGTCAGACGTTTGTTTCCACCCGTGATCAGGCGGCTAATCGGTACGAGAATTCGGGTAAAAATCGCCAGCGAGCGGATTTTTTCGTCGTGGGTCGCCTGTAGCTTTCGGGTATCGAGCAGCAGGGCTTCTTGTTGAGCGATCTTTGCTTTGTAATCTTCGGTAACACCGCGCAGCACACTGTGGAACTCGCTTTGCAAAGAGTCTTGTAAGGCGCGCTGTTGCTTTGCAAAGGTTTCTGAAAGGGTTTGTCTTTCGGTGTCTAGTCGAACAAGGTCTTGAGTGAGCTTTGCGCCCATGTGCTCCACTTCGGCGTGAATGGTGCGCTCAAGGTGGTCTGTCGTTTCTTGGTGGTGATTGTCGTAACGTCTCGCAAGCTCGCTTAAGGTAATGCCTTTTACTTCTTTGAATATCGGCTGCAAGCGCGTGCTGGCCTCATCGTACCCCGGCTTTTGGGCGATCACGGCGTAATCAGGGCTGGACTCTTTGAGCACGGTGTCTAGCGAGGGTGCTTGGTCACGCAGCCCTTTTGCTTCACTCAAGCGCCAAACACAGCTCGGCTGAAAACCGCTATAGTCTGCTACAAACTGAAGTAGCCCCGGTGGCAAGGGCTTTACATGGGTTGGGTCCATGTAAAAATAACAGGCACCGATGGTCGGGTTTTCGGGATTTGGGGTTTCCAGTATCAGTAAGCCACCCGGTTGCAAGGCTCGGTAGGCTTCTTCTATTAGGCTTTTTAGATCGTCAAACGGTATGTGTTCAACAAAATGAAAGGCCGACACTATCCCGTAGTGGTTATCCGGCGCTTTACGGAGAAAAGCCAGTGCGTCGCTGTCGTGCGCGATCAGGTTCTTGCTCTGGCAGTCGGCAAGCATATCAGGATCTGTATCGACCCCTTCCGGCTGAAAGCCTGTGTTTTTGAGTGCAGTTAGCCATTCACCGCGGCCGCAGCCTAGATCCAGAACGGGTGCCTCGGGGAGGATTTCATGAAGCGTGTCGAGTAGGGCTTGATAAGCCCCAAGACGACTTGCGACTTCTTCCTCGCTGCCTCTGTGGAGGTTCTCGAAGCTCTGGTAGAAACCTTTGGTCATGGATTGTCCAGTCGTTAAATGCGGTAACGTTTAAAAACCGTCAATGGTATCACTGTTCTGGACAGTGGGAGAATGGCTAGCGGTATGCCGCAATGAGAGGGCGGCTGATCCTGTGCTATTATCGCCGCACTTTTTAGTGGTTACAGGGTCGCTCAGTGTCTGGGGAGAAATCGTCTTTGAATGTGCTGCAGTTTTATCGCACCTATATGCCTGAGTCACAAGGCGGCGTAGAAGAAGCGATTCGGCAGATTTGCATTGCTACGGGTGAGCACGGTGTGCGCCACAGAGTGCTAACACTGGCGCGCGTAGACCAAGTAGACATTGTTGAACGGCCTGAGGCTACAGTTATACGGGCACCTTTGCAGTGGGAGCCCGCGTCGTGCTCCATGGGGTTGGCGCTTTTTCGGCTTTATCGGGAGCATGCTCAGTGGGCCGATGTTATACATATTCACTATCCATGGCCGTTTGCTGATCTTGTGCACGTGCTTTCCGCAATCGATAAGCCTGTGGTAATTACTTATCACTCCGATATTCTCCGCCAGCGATACCTAGAGCAAGCGTACCGCCCTCTACGTACTTGGTTTTTCTCCCAAGTGCAGAGAATTATTGCAACGTCTCCTGATTACATGGCGAGCAGCCCGGTTTTGCAGAAGTTGGCTGCAAAGTGTGAGGTTATCCCTCTTGGTCTCAGCCCTGACACCTATGAGCCGGTGCAGGGTAGTACGCTTGATTCTGTGCGTGAAACCTACGGAGAAGGTTTTTTCCTGTTTGTGGGTGTTTTACGTTATTACAAAGGCTTGCACACGCTACTGGAGGCGGCGGCAAAATCGGGCTTACCGGTTGTGATTGCGGGAGCCGGACCGGAAGAAGAGTGGCTGCGAAAGCGTGCGCAGGAACTGGATTGCAGCAGTGTGGTGTTTGCAGGGTTCGTAGCCGATGAGGTAAGGGCTGCTTTATACACACTTTGTCGCGCCGTGGTTTTTCCTTCATTTCTTCGTTCAGAGGCGTTCGGTGTTACTTTGCTTGAGGGGCAACTCTATTCCCGTGCGCTCATTAGCTGCGATATTGGTACTGGCACAAGCTTCGTTAACAAGCATGGTGAGACTGGTGTTGTGATCCCGCCTGAAGACCCTGATGCTTTGGCAGAAGCCATGCGCCAGCTTGATGGAAACCCTGAACTGGCAGAGCGCTATGGAAAAGCGGGGCGCTTGAGGCTGGATACTGTTTTCTCTGGTGAGCGGGTGGGTGCGGAGTACGCTCGCGTATACCAGTCAGTGGTGTCGCCATCGTTATTCGATTCAGAAAAATCAACAGTAAGGGTGAGTGAGTGAACGTTGTCATTCGCTTGGACTCACTTGTTGCCCCAAGAACAGGGATTGGATACTACACAGAGCACCTTACGAGAGCGTTGCTTGAGCAACCTAAGGTGACCGTTTCCGGCGTATTCAATGGCCAGCGTGTGGATGGTGCCGAGCTTCAGTCGTTACTTGCCGATCCGGGTGAAGCGAATGCATCAAGCGCGCCGGGTTTTATTGCTCGGTTGAAGCCTTGGTTGCGTTCAGTGCCGGGCGCCTACCCTTTGAGGCAGTATTTTCGGGATCGACATTCTGCCCGTGCGGCAGCGGGGGCTGAGATCTACCACGAGCCCAACTTTGTTCCTTTCCCATTCTCTGGCAAAACCGTTCTGACCATTCATGATTTATCGCATTTACGCCATCCCGAGTATCATCCACCAGAGCGGGTGCGATTTTTAGAGCGGTACCTTCCTGTTGCGGTGAATAATGCTGCGGCGATTATTGCGGATAGCCAGTTCACCGCTGATGAGATCTTGGATTATTTTCCGAACGCCGAAAACAAAGTTTTCCCCGTTCACTTGGGGGTTGAGGAATCTCTTGCGCAGGAAGATACGGAGACGGTTCGCTCTGTGCTGTCTCATTACGATTTGCCTTTCAAATCTTACATTTTATCCATAGCCACTCTGGAGCCTCGAAAAAATCTTGCGGGGCTTGTGCGGGCCTATCGAAAACTGCCTTCCGCGCTTCAGGCGGAGATGCCGCTTGTATTGGTGGGCGGCGCTGGCTGGAAAAATGACGAACTTCAGGCCTTGCTGAAGGAGCAAAATACAAAGGGTCGGGTGATCTTAATAGGCCGTGTGCCAAGGCGCGATTTGGCCAGCCTGCTGTGTGGTGCGCGTTTGTTTGCCTACCCATCATTTTACGAGGGTTTTGGATTGCCGATTGCCGAGGCTAGAGCCTGCGGTACGCCAATACTGACCACCAGTTACGGCGCCATGGCGGAAGTGGCCGGGGATCAAGCTTGCCTCGTTCACCCGGATGAGCTCCCGGAAGGTTTGCATCAGGCCTTGCTCACGCTGCCCGCGTCGGTCGAGCCTTTCCGATATTGTTGGCAGGAAACCGCTCGGCAAACGCTTACTGTATACGAGTCGGCGGCGCGTGCGGTTAGCAATTAATCCTCGTTAAGGTACACCGAGTAGCTTCCTAAGGGCGTATACGGATGCCTTTATATAGCGGCAGTGGTAAACTGCCGCGTTTGCGCGTTACCGGCAGAATTCAAACTATTTTGTGGCGTTTAACCTTAGCCAAAAGCTCTCTGAGACAATTTAGTATTCCCGCAGGCGCGCCTATCAGAACATTTTGCGATGGGTTTCGTATCTATGAGTAAGAAAAAAGCAGTAGTTACAGGGGTTACTGGTCAGGACGGCGCTTATCTGGCCCAGCTGCTCTTGGAAAAAGACTACCTTGTATATGGCACTTTCCGTCGATCAAGCTCAGTGAATTTCTGGCGCATTGAAGAGCTGGGAATCCAGAACCACCCGAATCTTCGGCTTGTGGAATACGATCTTACCGACTTGTCTGACAGCGTTCGGCTGCTGGCTGAAACGGAAGCGACAGAGGTTTACAATCTGGCGGCGCAAAGCTTTGTGGGCGTTTCATTCCGTCAGCCGGTAACCACTGCGAACATTACTGGCCTTGGTGCTGTAAACCTGCTCGAAGCAATTCGGATTGTTAATCCGAAAATACGCTTTTATCAGGCATCTACTTCCGAGATGTTTGGTAAGGTGCAAACTATCCCTCAAACAGAAGAAACGCCTTTTTACCCCCGCAGCCCTTATGGTGTCGCGAAGTTATACGCGCACTGGATGACGGTAAATTACCGGGAATCCTATGACATATTTGGCACAAGCGGCATTCTGTTTAATCATGAATCTCCTTTGCGTGGCCAAGAGTTTGTAACGCGAAAAATCACCAACAGCGTTGCCAGAATTTCTTTGGGTATGCAGGACGTATTGGAGCTTGGGAACATAGATGCTAAGCGGGATTGGGGTTATGCCAAAGACTATGTAGAAGGTATGTGGCGGATGCTGCAAGCAGATCATCCTGATACCTTTGTTCTGGCAACCAACCGAACGGAGACAGTAAGGGACTTCGTTACTTTGGCATTCAAAGCTGTGGATTTGGATGTTGAATGGCAAGGCGAGGGAGAATCTGAGTGCGCAACTGATGTTAAGTCGGGCAAAACCTTGGTTCGTGTTAATCCTGAATTTTATCGCCCTGCGGAAGTTGAACTGCTAATTGGTGATGCGTCAAAAGCACGTAATGAGCTTGGTTGGGAGCCCAAAACACAGCTTGAAGATTTGTGCAAAATGATGGTGGATGCCGACCTCCGAAGAAATAAGGTCGGTTTTTCATTCTGAACATAAGACGTATGGAGTATCTAACTTTCTACATCGGTTAATTAAATACTCTTAAATGAATAATCTTTGCCATATATAATTCGATGCCTTATTATTTCGGTGGTTTTGAGCAAGCCCTTGGACCGTTTTACGCGGTTTGAGTTTTAGAACCCAACGATGAGATAAGGTTTTAATTCCATGGCAAAGATTAATGATTACTACCAGAAGAAGCAGCTTATGGAAAAGCTTGCGGCCGAGATCAACCAACTGGAGCAAGATCAAGCTCTGAAGGGTGAATTGGCGTTTGAGAACAGCATTCGTGAGTTGATGGCTGAATACGATAAGTCTCCGAAGCATGTGCTTCAGATTCTAGCAGCGATTGACCCCTCCATTGCTGGAGCAAAGGCCGAAAGCGGCACAGGTACCCGTGCCAAGCGCCCCTTGAAAACTTATAAGAACCCGCATACCGGTGAAGAGGTCCAAACTCGCGGTGGCAACCATAAGGTTCTCAATGAGTGGCGTCAAAAGCACGGCAAGGAAACGGTACAGAGCTGGCAGCAAGACTGATAAGCCAGAGATTAAAAAGGGCCGGATGATGTATTCATTCGGCCCTTTTTTATCGGTGCTATTTTACAGTTGAGAGCGGATTTAAACTACTCAAATACAACCACTTGGTTTCTCCCACCTTTCTTTGCTGCGTATAGAGCTTCATCTGCTTGTTGCATCCAGGTCATGTGATTCTCCGCATTGTTATTCAATTGAGAGATTCCTATGCTCACTGTGTAGCTAATAGGGGCTACACTGGTTTGAACCACACTTTGCTCTATGCTTTCCCGTATTCGCTCGCATATAGTACGGGCGCCCTCGGCATCGGTTTCAGGTAATATGATTCCGAATTCTTCACCGCCATAGCGACCAATGCTATCAGACTGCCTTAAGCTGCTTTTAGCGGTTGTTGCTGTGTGTTTGATGACTTCATCTCCGGCTAGGTGGCCGTGGTTATCGTTTACTTTTTTAAAGAAGTCTATATCGAACATCACAAGGCTGGTGGTATGGCCATAGCGCCGGAAGCGTTCGAACTCCGCGTCCACCAAGTTCTCCCAAGTACCCCGGTTCAGCAAGCCGGTTAATCTGTCGGTCATGCTGAGTTTGGCCAGCTGTTCGTTTGCCCGCTCCAGTGCCCGTTTGCCGGTGGCAATATCGGTTACGTCGTAAACCATGATGCATATTTTCTCCACCTGCCCGGTACTGCCAGCGAGTGGACTGATGGTGAGGTTTTGGAACATGTAGTCTTCTGTGCCGGTAATGGGGCGCGTGCTGCGAAACCGGAACAAGTAGGGCCGCTGCTCCCAGGAGGTGAAGGCCCTCGTATTCAGCAGTGCCACGGCATCGACTTTACGTGTGAGCCAGGCTTGCGGGATATCGGGGAATAGCTCAAAGATGCTCTGGTTGCGAATTTTGCTAGCCGTAATGCCGCTGTGGTTTTCCATGAAGCCATTCCAGGCCTGCACCCTAAAGTCGAGATCCAGCACTACTAGCCCCACCTCAACGGATTCAAGCATATCCACCAGCCAATGGAAGGATTGCGCTTCGAGTTCGTTTATGGTCATGGGTTAGTCCACCAGATATTGAAGACGGTTTTCTAAAAAGGGTACTGAGTCTTCCGTGAGAAGCACCAACATATCGCACTGTATATTGCGATCCTCCAGAGCGTAGCTGATTTCAATACACAGGAGTTGTTCATCGCGAGAATTTTGGTGCTCAAGTAGATCCGTAATTTGGCGGTGCTGGCCAAGTACGCTCGGATGGCCGAGGCCTAGCTTGAGATCCAATTGGTCCCCGATACCATTGAGGAAAGCTCCGAATAGAATGCTAGACATGTCCATCAACACTTCTACGTTGACAGATTCTTTCTCAAAGGTTTCGTAGTGAAGCAGTTCGGCCATTTCGTGAAAGCTGGCATCTGCAAACAGGAGTAACGCCTCGCCAGCGATACCGGCTCCGGTGAAGCCTTGGCATACAGCTGAGTAGGTTTCGCTGTCGTTAGCTGCAGAAATGGCCATGTGAAGTTCAGAATTGGCAATAAAGTCAACTTTCGGAATGGGCTGTTTAACAAACACCCGAAGCAACCGGGCAAGTAGATCAGAAGAGCGACCCATGGCAACGTTGGCGATTTCCTGTAGGTAGTCGCTTAAAGAAACCGATATTTCATGGGACGGGAAGTGGTCGTCTGGAGTGAGTTCACTATCCTCTAGCGCGGCGTTTTCGAGATCACCCGGTCGGTAGAAACCGTATTCCGCAAGCAGGCTGAGAACAAGCGCCATGTCTGTGGGCTTTTTTATGAAATCAATAGCGCCAAGCTTGCGTACCCGCTCTCGCGCTTCAGGCTGTATATCGCCGGAAACCACAATGGTCATTATCGGAAGATCTTCCGCCCGTACATGCTCCAATACCTGATAGCCGTCCATCTCTGGCATGTTGAGGTCCAGAAACATCAGGTCTGCCTCGCCCGCCCGCAGCTTCTCTAGTGCTTCCCGGCCGTCATTTGCGAACAAGATCGTTTCGGCAAGGCCGGAAGGTAGGGCGCGGGCCATTTGTTTTCTGGCAAGTGTGGAGTCGTCGCAGATAAGTATGCGGGTGGTCATGTTTGTAGCCAGACGGGAATGGTAGTTGGTTCGGAAATTATAGCATTAGGGCGATATATGTACATATAAACGACACCATTAAAAATCAACTCGGCAAAAATGGATACTGTAACAATTTGTTATTCTGGTTTGTGACTGAGCTCACTCAATAGCCCGAGTTGCCTCAATTATAGTGTCAGTGTAGTCAATGAAAATAAAAATTAAGTGAGAGTTGCAAGAAAAATCCTCTTGTGCGCCGTGTTCCACTTAAATTGGCTCTTAAACTCTATACTTGAGACAGTGTTATGAGACATTACGCGTATGGATACGCCCCCCTCATTTTGTTCTGCGTAGGTATTGCGCCTGTTGCCAAAGCTGAACTAACGCCCATCTCCGAGTCGGCGATGGGAGATGTGACAGGGCAGGCGTTTATGCAAGTCCAGAATATTAACGGTACAAGTCATGAATATACCCGCATGACTCTGGGTATGGATGTAGACACCCGTGTAAACATCGATGATGTTCAGATTGGCCAAATTGATGGCGGTACCGATTTTTCCGCTCAACACTTAGCCCTTGGCCACATTGCGCGGGCTGATGGTGAGCAATTTAACGGCGTAACCTACAACGAGGGTGACGCCATACCTTTTGAAGCTCGCAAGCCATATATCGAACTGGCTGAAGATGGTGCCGGACTGGCCGGATTTCGCATGGGCTTTGAACAAGCCCGGGGGTCGGTTTCATCCCATACCACAAGTTTTAGTGGCAACATTGGTATGAAAGTCGAGTATTTCGGCGAAGTATACGACGCTCTGTTGTTTGACGGTGTTGGTGGAGTTGCGACGAATAAACGCGCCACTCACATCGGCCTTGCGCCCAACAATCCCGGTCAAGCGGCGGGTTGTAATATCGATGGTGCCTTGGCCAACTGCGCTCCGTTAACCAACCTCAGGTCGATAACGGTTGGTGAGGATACAGGTGCAGGTGACGGCACCATTGGATTCACCGATGGCTTTTTTATTGGCTTCCAACGAGACGATAATATGGAGTGGCAATCCATTGATGGGGCAAACGTTATTGATGTTGGCAAGGGTGTATTCATTAACCTGCCGACGAATATGACGGTTGATCTAACCAATCTCACCAGCGGTGGTATTGATCGCTTGCGCACTCATCAGGTGGATATGGGTACTAAGCTGTTTTGATTTTGCTAGACTCCTGAACCTAATGATTCATAAGGCAGGAGTCTTCGCTTGATCCGCTCTTTTTACTGGCATGATTACGAAACATTTGGTGTAGACCCGGTTCATGACCGGCCCTCGCAGTTTGCAGGCATTCGAACCGACGCGGATCTCAATGTTATTGAAGATCCGTTGGTTATTTATTGTAAACCTACCGATGACTACCTGCCGTCGCCAGAGGCCTGCCTGATTACCGGCATCACGCCCCAAAAGGCAATGCAGGACGGCTTTCCCGAAACCGAGTTTATCGCGCAGATTAATGAGGCGTTCAGCCAGCCCGGGACCTGTGTGGTAGGTTATAATAGCCTTCGCTTTGATGATGAAGTAACCCGCCATACGCTTTACCGCAACCTGCAAGACCCCTATGCCCGGGAGTGGCAAAACGGTAACTCCCGCTGGGATATTATCGATATGGTGCGGCTGACCTACGCACTGCGGCCTGAAGGGATCAATTGGCCGCGTAAGGAAGATGGCAGCCCTAGCTTTAAATTGGAAGCGCTCACCACCGCCAATGGCATCGCCCACGAAGCTGCCCACGATGCCATGTCAGATGTGGAAGCAACCCTCGCCGTTGCCAAGCTGATCCGGGACAAACAGCCGAAGTTGTTTGATTTTGTTCTTAACAACAAAGATAAACACTCCGCACGAGCCATGTTGGATACGGCTGCCATGAAGCCGGTCTTCCACATATCCGCCAAATACCCGGCAACTAGGGGTTGCTGCGCCATGGTTGCGCCGTTGGCAGATCACCCCAGCAATAAAAATCTCGTGATTGTTTACGACCTAAGGGAAGACCCGAGCGAACTGATTAACGCCACGCCGGAACAGATTCGTGAGCGGGTGTTTACTTCTCAGGCGGAACTGGGAGACAAAAAACGCTTCCCATTAAAAGGTGTACAGTTGAACAAGTGCCCAGTTCTGGCACCGGCGAACATGCTCACAACGCTTTCCGCCGAACGCTTGGAAGAGCTGGAGCTTGATGGCGAAACCCTTCGAGCTAATCTTGCACTGCTGAGAAAGGCGCCGGGACTGGCGGAGCGAATTGCTGAAGCATTCGACCAGCCCCACCAAGGTGACCTGACGGACCCCGATGAACAGTTATACGCAGGCGGTTTTATTTGCCCAGCCGATCGCAGTGAGCTGAATCGAGTGTTACAAACGCCGCCGGAATCCTTGGTTGACGAAACCTTCAGTTTTAAAGACGGGCGCTTACAGGAAATGCTCTTCCGTTATCGTGCTCGTAATTATCCTGACTCATTAACCAGTGAAGAGTCTGAACGCTGGGAGCAGTTCCGCTCTCAGCGCTTAATGGCTCCGAAAAAAGGTTGGCTGTCTCTTGAGGCATTCGGGCTGGAGCTGCAGCGGCTGGCTAGTGATCCGGAACTGACGCCGCAGAAGCAGCAGATTTTGGAGGATTTGCATTTGTATGGGGAGTCGTTGATTCCTTATATGTGAAAAGAAGGTTGGCCCCCACTCCCATAGCGGGAGAGGGGGAGTTATTCTCACCGCCGCCGTTGAAAATAGACACTCAAATTCTGCCCCATCAAACTCTGCACCTCACTCCCCAGAGCCTCTGCCTGAATTTGTGTTTGAACAGGCTTGGTAGCCAAGCTGTGGCCATCTTCATCACGGGCTTTCACAAGCTTCCATTCCACTTCATTGCTCGCCATTGCCATCAAGTCTCTTAGCTGGGCCTCGTCCTGTGGCTGAAACCAGCGGTCTCGGCAGCCGCCAAGGCTGTAGAAGTCATCTTCTTGGGCAAGCTCTTGCCATGTTGTGTCCTGCCGGTTGCTCAGAACCATTCGCCTAAGTTGTAACAGGGTAGCGCGTGTCGGTTGCAGGTTATGTTCAGCTATTAACTTCCGCATTTGCCGGTCGCCGGTTGTGCGTTCGGCTATGGCTGTATGCAGGTGAACTATTGCACCAGAACCGGCGGCACTGTTCACCAATGCTGCTAGAGAGAGTTCTGTCATGGCTGGTGAGGGCAGGCGGCCCACTTCAACCCAATGCACCTTATGGCCATCCGCCACGAACTGCTGCGCAATAGACCAGGGCCAGAACACAATGTTACTGATCTCTGATTCCGCGGCCATGCGAGTCGCTCTGGCGATGTTGGCTAAGGATTCATCCACGGCGATCACTTCAACATCTGCCAAGTAGCGGGCCAGTTCCATGGCTCGTTGGCCAGATTGAGCGCCGCATACGATAACGCGCAAGGTGTCTGGTAGATTGTCTGTGGCTAATCCGAGCTCTGTTGCCATCAGAGATTTCAAACTGCTTTCAGTGCGGTAAGCCAGTTTCGACCAGACCGGCCAAGCTTGTGCTATGTCGGTTTTATCGAGGCACAGCTCTGCCGCCTTTTCGTCAAAGCACTGTTTGATACCTTCTTCTTCGGCGCGGTGGTAGTAGCTGGCAGCGAGGACAGGCTGAAGTGCCAGCGGCCAGTCCACCAGATTCCACTGCCCAAGTTGCACCGCAAAATTTTGATGAAATAGGGCGCCGTACATGGCACTGATCATTAGCGAGCCAATCAAGGCTTCCTGAGGTTCGCCCATCACGATCTGTGCTTTGAGGCTGTCGTTAACCGCTTCTATTAAGCGTGTTTCATCGTCCGCAGCCGCGAGCGCATAGCCGGTACGGTCTGCATATTGAGCGATAGCGAGCACGAGCTGCTGTAAGTCTTCCCTAAGTTCTACCGTCTGGGCGACTTCTGTCAAAATCGCGCGGCGTAACATAACAACCAGCTCTTCCACCGCCGGGTCTGGCATCAGTGTTTTTTGCAGGGATAGGAGTAATAGCTCATCGGCGCTCGCAGAATCCAGAAAAATCTCTGCTTGAGGGTTATCCAAATCGTATTGCTGGTGGATGATGGATGCTACAAAACGACCGATTTCCTGATGCGGCAAACCCTCATGGCTTAGCAGCGCGATAGCGTCCAAAGCTAAATTGCTATCCGCTTTGTTTACTGCGAGATGTTGGGCGCAGGTTAGCATGCCGCTGTATACGGAATCCCACTCGGTGCCAGTTTCTAACAACTTGCGGTAATGCAGATAGGCCACATCAAATTGACCCTGCAAGCGCTTGGCGTGGGCGACACCACAAAAAGCGGCGGCGGATTGCCGGTCGTGGTCCAGAGCCCGTAGGAAGTGCTGCTCAGCAAGGGCAGGGCGCTCGGTTTTCAGTGCCCAGTAACCCAGATTTGCGTACTGCTGCGCCTGATCAGGCTGAATCTGCAGGCTGGCGTTGAAAAGGTCGTGAGCGTTTTCAAGTTGCCCGTCGTCCATTTCGACACGCCCCAATAAGCCCAAAGCAATTGCATTGTTTGGATCAAGTGCAATCACCTCTTCCAAATACACACGGCATTCCCGCCGGGTCTGTAAACGCTGAATATGGCTTAACCCGCTGCTGTTGGACTCGCCATACGCAAGATTGGCTTGCAGAAGCAGGCGAGCCGCCTGTGCCTGTTGGGAATGGGATTCCTGAATGTGATGTTTGGCTTGCATGGGATACCTCGTTTACCTGCCGCTGCGCTAAAAAATTGCGGCAAAGGCCTGCAGTTTTTTGGTGGTTTGCTGTGCTTTGTAAGAGGTGTTGCGAAAGGTGTGCCAGTTTTAAGTAGGTACGATGCTTAACGTGGCTGACACATTCTTTCGATTGCTCTGGAAGTTACAGGCAAATGCCGCGGGTTTAACGATGAGGTAGTATGTTGTCAGGCGATATCGGGTATTTATTGGTGGGGATCGGCATGGCAACTAAGCGAACACTATTGGTAACGGGCGGTGCTGGGTTTATCGGTTCGTCAGTGGTGAGGCATATCATGAACGCCACGAACGATCAGGTGGTTGTGCTCGATAAGCTAACCTACGCTGGCAATCTGGATAACCTTGCCGAGTTCAGTCAAAGCCCTAGATATAGATTTGAGCGCGGGGATATATGCGATCGAAAAACTGTTGATCGCATCCTTGAGGAGTGCCGCCCTCACGCCATTTTACATTTGGCGGCTGAGAGTCATGTGGACCGCTCGATTCTTGGGCCAGCGGCATTTATCGAGACCAACATTCTTGGCACCTACACATTGCTTGAAAGCGCCAGACATTATTGGAATAGTTTAGGAAGTCCGGAGCAGCAGGCGTTTCGCTTTCACCATGTTAGTACCGATGAAGTGTTCGGCGACCTTGCCGATGAAGAAGGGGGCGCAACAAAGCGTTTCCACGAAGCAACACCCTATGCGCCCAGCAGCCCATATAGCGCCAGCAAAGCCAGTTCTGATCACCTCGTGCGGGCTTGGCACCGAACCTATGGGTTACCTGTATTGATTACGAGTTGTTCGAACAATTATGGTCCTTATCAGTTCCCGGAAAAACTGATCCCTTTGATGCTTACGAATGCACTGGAAGGTAAGCCATTGCCGGTGTATGGAGATGGTGGGCAGGTTCGGGACTGGCTTTATGTTGATGACCATGCAGAAGCACTTTACCGAGTCTTGACAGAAGCTCGGCCCGGGGAGGTGTACAACATTGGCGGAAACGCGGAAAGGCGGAATATTGATTTGGTTCATGCCTTATGCGAAGTATTAGAAGAGTTGGCTCCAGAAAAGCCCGCAGGAGTTGCCTGGTACAAGGATCTGATTACGTTTGTGCAAGATAGACCGGGCCATGACAGGCGCTATGCGATTGATGCGAGCAAAATTGCAAGAGATCTGGCTTGGCAGCCCCGCGAAAACCTAAAAACGGGGCTGAGAAAAACGATTGCTTGGTATCTTGATAATCCGCTTTGGTGTGAACGTGTTAATAGTGGCGCATACCGGCAGGGGATAGAGCCGTGAGAATTCTTCTTTTTGGAGCTGAAGGGCAGTTGGGTTGGGAGTTGCGCCGTTCGCTCTCTGTATTGGGAAGCGTAGAGGCGATCACCCGTAATGACGGGCTGAAGGTTGATCTGGAAAAGCCTGAGAGCCTGCGCATTTGTATTCAAAGCACTAGGCCAGATGTCATTGTAAATGCGGCGGCATTTACCGATGTGGTTGCGGCAGAAACCCAGCAGGAAATGGCATTTCGCATCAATGCAGAAGCCCCCCGAGTGATGGCTGAAGAAGCCAAACAGATAGGTGCTTTATTTGTACATTACTCAACGGATTATGTGTTCGATGGCAATTCGAGCTCAGCATACGATGAGAGCAGTAAGACGGCACCCCTAAACTTGTACGGCAAGAGCAAGCTCGCCGGAGATATGGCTATTACCCAGAGTGGTTGCGACTACCTTGTGTTCAGAACAAGCTGGGTGTACTCCGCGCGTAGAAAAAATTTCCTCAGCACTATGCTGCCGCTTTTAACCTCTCGACAGAGCCTGAGTGTTGTGTGTGATCAGGTGGGTGCGCCAACCTCTGCGGAATTGATTGCGGATATCACCGCTCATGGGGTTTTGGCAGCGCTTAATGATAGAAAACACTGTGGGCTTTATCATTTGGCTGCATCTGGAGAAGCCTCTTGGTGGCAGTTCGCTGTTCTTATTTCAGAGCAGTTACGCGCTAAGGGTATGCGAACGGTAATGGATACGGATGCCATCAAACCAGTAACCAGTGCTGACTATGCTGGTGGCGTCGCACGACCACTTAACTCACGCATGAGCTGTGACCGTTTGCGAAAGGCTTTTGGTTTGCACTTACCTCGTTGGGAAGACGGTGTAGCCCGAGTAATTGATGAGCGGTTTTCTCTTGCGGAAAAGGAGATATTGAGATGAAAGGGATTGTACTTGCTGGAGGCTCTGGAACTCGTTTGTATCCCATTACTCAAGGAGTGTCTAAACAGTTACTGCCGGTGTATGACAAGCCGATGATCTATTACCCATTGTCGGTGCTTATGCTTGCCGGTATCCGCGAGATTTTGATTATTACCACGCCAGAGGACGGCCCTTCCTTTCAACGACTATTGGGCGACGGAAAGCAGTTTGGCATTGAACTGAGTTACGCAGAACAACCTCGGCCCGAGGGCATTGCTCAGGCCTTTCTGATTGGTGAAAGGTTTATTGGTGAAGACAGCGTATGCCTAGTTTTGGGTGATAATATTTATTATGGCCAAGGGTTGAGTCAGCGCCTGCAGCGTGCGGCGAGCAAAGATACCGGTGCAACGATTTTTGGCTATCAGGTAAAAGATCCAGAGCGCTTTGGTGTAGTGGCGTTCGATGAGGCTGGCCACGCCATCTCCATTGAAGAAAAGCCTGAAAAACCGGCCTCAGATTACGCAGTTACGGGTCTGTATTTTTATGATAATGATGTTATTCAAGTGGCAAAATCCGTTAAGCCGTCAGCTCGCGGCGAGCTGGAAATAACCGCCGTTAACCAAGCGTACTTGAGCGCGGGAAAGCTAAATGTTGAGTTACTGGGGCGGGGATTCGCTTGGCTGGATACAGGTACGTTTGACTCTTTGTACGAGGCATCTGGGTTTATCGAAACTCTCGAAAAACGTCAGGGGCTAAAAATCGCCTGCCTTGAAGAAGTGGCCTACCGGATGGGCTACATTGGTCGTGAAGCGTTGATTCAACAGGCGGAAAAACTGCAAAAGAACAGTTACGGCGAATATCTCAAAAAGCTGGCAGGCTCAGATTCTAAAGGGGCATGGTAAATGGAAATCAGAGATACCGCCTTAAGCGACGTAAAGCTTATATTGCCTAGGGTATTCGGCGACAGTCGTGGGTTTTTCAAGGAAGTCTGGAATCAGCGAGAGTTTGCCAGACATGGGCTAAACGTTAACTTTGTGCAGGATAATTTTAGCCGTTCTTGTCGCAACACATTACGTGGGCTGCACTTTCAAGAGGCAAAGCCTCAGGGCAAGCTCGTTTGGGTCAGTCGCGGAGAGGTATGTGATGTGGCTGTGGATGTGCGCCGTAATTCGCCAACCTTTGGGAAGTGGGTTGCCGAGTGTTTGTCTTGCGAAAACCATCGCATGCTCTGGATACCACCGGGATTTGCTCACGGCTTTCGCGTTTTGAGTGATGAGGCCGATTTCCAATACAAGTGCACCGAGTTCTATGTTCCAGATGATGAGCGATGCATTCGTTGGAATGACGAAACTTTAGCGATTGACTGGGGCGATGTTGATCCTGCCGAATTGATTATTTCAGAAAAAGACGCCAACGCCCCAAGCCTGAAGGCAATGTTCGAAGTCTAAACGTGCAACGTCTATTAACCAAAAAAGGCCGGGTTCATTGCCCGGCCTTTTTGATTTTTACTTGAACGCTTATCCCTGCAGCAACTGTAATACCTGCTGCGGCCGCGCATTGGCCTGAGCCAATACCGAGAGGCCAGCTTGCTGGAGCACCTGTGTGCGCGCCAGATTTGCAGATTCCGCTGCAAAGTCGGCATCTTGAATGCGCGATCGAGCTGCGGAGAGATTTTCTGCTGTGGTGCTTAAGTTCGCAATAGTGGACTCCAGCCGGTTCTGGACGGCGCCAAGGTCTGCACGAATGCTGTTGATGGTCTCAAGGGCAGAGTCGAGTACCCGCATGGCACTGCTTGCGCCTTCAAAATCGCTGATGTCTATATCTGCCAGCGTTTCCGTTGTCGAGCCATAGGCTGTGGTAGCTGCGAATAGCCCTGTGGCGCCGCCGACATCGCTGGAGACAGCAAAGCTGGTGGCTGAATCAAACGTAACCTCGCCAGCAATTCGCGCACTGTCAGTCGCCCCGGCAGTCAGTGTCGTCGTGTCTCCGGAAGAACTCTCTAGCCCAACGGTGCCGCCACCATTATTGGTAAAGCCCTCAATAACAATGTCTTTACCACTCTCTTGAATGAGCTTCATTTTACCGCCATCGACTTCTGCCGTTATGCCGGTTTTGCCGCTGCTGGCATTTATCTCACGGGCCAGAGCTTCAATATTTGTGACATCTGAGATCTGAGCAGATACTGTGGCTTCATTGCCATCACCAGTCGATAGTTTCATGGTGACGGTGCCGCTCGCCGAAAGTGGTCCAAAGTCTACAGATGTTCTGGCAGAGGCTGTTACCCCAGTTGTTTCAGCTTTCTTGTTGATCTCAGCGGCAATAGATTCGGCTGTTGCACCGGAGGCGGTAATCGCAACCGTTTGCTCATCTAGCGAGCTGGAAATTGTCAGGTTTTGAGGGTCGAGATTGTTCTCAGTGGGAGCAGTGCCTGACGCTGTTGCTATTGAGCCTGTACCTGTGCCACTAGCGACAGTGTCCCGAGTATTATTCGCAAGGCTGTCGATTCGAGTGCCTGTAATCGACACTGAAATCGTTTGGTTCTCATTCGCCCCAGCCTGAAACTTCTGCGCCTGAAAGGTACCGTCAAGTAGGTTAAGGCCGTTAAATTGTGTAGTAGTCGCTATGCGTTCCAGCTCTTGCTTGAGTTGGTTCACCTCTGACTGCAGTGCCTTTCTGTCGGAGGCCGAGTTTGTTGCGTTTGCAGCCTGAACTGCAAGCTCGCGCATACGCTGCACAATATTGCCGGATTCGCCCAGTGCGCCTTCCGCCACCTGAGCCAGAGAGACGCCGTCGTTGGAGTTTCGAACCGCCTGATTGAGGCCGCGCACTTGAGAGCTAAATCGCTCCGCTATAGCTAAGCCCGCAGCGTCGTCCTTCGCGGAGTTTATGCGCAAGCCGGAAGACAGACGTTGGAGTGTTGTATCTGCATCTCGCTGTGAAGCATTCAGATTGCGTTGAGCGTTCAGCGACGCGATGTTGGTGTTAATAATCTGAGGCATGTCTGTTCTCCCTGCTCAGCATTGCCGGAAACTAGGTTCATGAAGCTTGTGGTGAACCGTTGCCGGCTGGAATTCGTTTGATTGCCGTTTGGTAGAGATAAAGCCATGCTCATGCCACATTTGTGAAAAATCATAATTTACAGAAGGTTGTGCATCGTTTTGAGTTTGTCTGAGTGTCTTGGGGATTTGATTGCCATTAAAATGACTGGGCAATGAGGTAAAAAATTGCCGCCATTTGATCAAGCAGAAAGTCATTGGAGTGACGCTTCAATTTGCTGCTAGGATGGGGTTAACTTATAACTACTATTTTTCCTCTGAGGGTTTACGCTTTGTCTGAAGACCTGATCACTGTCACTCGGCCTAGCCTTCCTGATTTGGAAAAGTTGCAGCCGCTCTTGGAGGAAATCTGGAAAAGTGGGCGTTTGACCAATGGCGGCCGTTTCCACGAGGAGTTAGAGGCGCGCCTTTGTGACTATCTTGGCGTTGAATATCTGTCGTTATTTACCAATGGGACAATTGCTCTGGTTACCGCTTTGCAGGCTATGGGGGTTACTGGAGAAGTTATTACAACGCCCTATACGTTTGCAGCGACGCCCCATGCGTTGCTTTGGAATAAATTGAAGCCGGTGTTTGTGGATATTGAACCTGACGGTTTCAATATGGATGCTTCGAAGATCGAAGCGGCGATAACGCCAGAAACAACAGCTATTCTCCCTGTTCATTGTTACGGAACGCCAGCAAACGTAAGTGAAATACAGCGTATAGCTGATCTCCATGGTTTGCATGTTATCTATGATGCGGCACATGCTTTTGCGGTGCGTCATAAGCACAGCAGTCTTCTCGATGCTGGCGATATTTCGGTGCTTAGCTTTCATGCTACTAAAGTTTTTAATACCTTTGAGGGAGGTGCTTTAATCCTCAAGGATAAAGAAACGAAACAGCGAGTGGACTACCTAAAAAACTTTGGCTTTGCAAATGAAACTACCGTTGTAGCGCCAGGCATCAATGGCAAGATGAATGAGTTCCAAGCTGCTCTTGGCCTCTTGCAGTTGGATAAGATTGATGAAGATATTTTGGCCAGACGGAGGGTCTACCGAAAGTACCAAGCCGCATTAGCGGGTATTGCTGGTTTGAAATTAATGGACGAGCCATTGGATACACAGTGGAACTATTCGTATTGTCCAGTGCTTGTGCAAGACGAGTTTCCAGTTTCGCGAGATGAACTCTATGACGACTTTCGAGAGCGGCGAATTTTAGTGCGTCGTTATTTCTACCCTCTCGTTTCAGATTTTCCAATGTACTTTGATTCTTCAGCCTTCTATAAGTGCGCCTCATCGGTTGCAGAGCGTATCTTATGCCTTCCTATCTATAGTGATTTGAGTGAACAGGACTTCGCTCGGATTATTGAATGCCTGAATGATGTGGTTGACAAAAGTACTGGTAGATACAGGGGCAAAGAATGAAGCTGGCCATAATGCAGCCTTATTTTTTCCCTTATCCGGGCTACTTTCAATTACTAGCGCAGGCAGATCTCTGGGTAGTATTCGATCACTGCCAGTTTGTGAATAAAGGTTGGGTGAATAGAAATCGAATCCTCCACCCAGATCCCGAGAAGGGGTGGCAGTATCTCACTGTACCTTTGAGCAAACGAGGGCGCTTTGACTTTATCGATCAGATAGACATTGATGAGAATGCGGATTGGCGGAAGAGCCTAGTTGGTAAGTTGACCCATTATCGAGCCGCACCCCATTATCAGGAGGTGATGGCGGTTTTCAAGGACGCTCTAAGTTATCAGGGCTCCCGATTGTCTGCTTTCTTAGTTAACTCCCTTCGACTACTCGCGGATTACCTTGGGGTGAAGACACGAATTGTGGTCTATTCTGAGCTTAGTCTTGGTGTTGAGAAGGTGGTGCATTCCGGTCAGTGGGCGTTGAGAATCTCTGAAGCGCTGGGCGCCACCGAATACCTCAACCCCATAGGAGGAGAAAGTCTCTTTGACCCATTGGAGTTTTTTGAAGCGGGTATCGAGCTTCGTTTTCTGGAAACACGCATTCGTGAGTATTGTCAGGGTCCATACGATTATGTGCCGAACTTATCTATTCTTGATGCGATGATGTGGTGTGACTCCGATACCCTCAAAAGCATGTTGAGCGAAGACTTCTCAATTCACTCATGTTCAGGGGCTTTTAATGAGTGCTGACTATCTTCACAAAGAATACCCCAAGCAGTTTGATCGCGATGCTTTTTGGGAGCAAATCAAGAGGACAGTGAATGGAAAGCCTGTCAGCGACCAAGATATTAGAATGATTGTCGATCAAATACAGAGCTCGCTCGACTTGCGTTCAGATGAGAGGCTCCTTGATCTAGGTTGTGGAAATGCAGCTCTGGCTAGTTATCTTTTTGGTCATGTTCAGCAGTACTTCGGTGTTGATTTTTCGGACTACCTAATTGGGGTGGCTAGAGAGTTTTTTTCACATGCAGGTAAAACCCATTATTACTGTGACGACGCAGTAGCGTTTACAAACGCGTTTGAGTACCCAGAAAAGATAGACAAAGTAGTGATCTATGGGGTCATTTCGTATCTTGCCGCTGCTGATGTCGAACACCTTGTCTCGACACTCTCGAATCGATACACCTCTTGTAAGCGGATATTTATTGGCAACATACCTCATCGTAGTAAAGCGGCTGTGTTTTTTAGGCGTCGAAACGTTGAGCAATATCGTCTTGATGACCCAGAGTCAGCCATTGGGATTTGGTGGGCACCGGAGGAGTTCATCCGGATCGGCAACATGTTTGGATATGACGTTGACATTTTAACGATGCCTGAGTCTTTTTATGGTGCCGAGTATCGATTTGATGTGTTGTTAAAAAGGCCATAATGGTGCGTGAGTCAAGCCATTTTCTCTCAACGTCGAATCTGTACGAGCCCGATAAACACCGAGTTCTCGGTTATGTCGATTTATGGATGGCAAAAGGTGGACACTCGCGACCCGGCGCTCTGGTTGCCCTGTTGGAACAGCGTCTTTGTGAGTACCACCACTCTAAGTATTGCGTTGCTTTTGCTACAGGGTTTTGGTCGTTGGTTGCATGTTTGCGCCTTAAAGCTTTGAATGCACCTGAAGTTATTATCCCCTCCTTTACCTACAGACGGTTGGCTGACGTGGTGTTCTGGGCAGGCAAAACGCCTCGTTTTGTTGATGTAGACCCCGGAACACTGGCTATTTCGCCGAAAGCAGTTGAGCGTGCAATAAGTTCTAAGACTGGAGCCATTCTGGCGGTACACCCCATTGTTAACTGTTGTGATGTGGGCGCGCTTCAAGGCATTGCGCACGATCACCGGGTTCCCATTGTTTTCGATGCCGTCGAGTCTGTACACGAAACCTGTGAAGGTCGAAGAGTTGGTTCTTTCGAAGGTGCAGAGGTATTTTCCCTTCATGCCAGTAAGCTCATAAATGGACTCGAGGGCGGCTACGTTTGCTCAGATGACCGTGAGTTTGTGGCTCGCCTTCGCCGTTTCAAAACCCATGACGCGACAAGCGCTTCGTTGCAAGAACCTGGTAGCTGGATACCATCGGAAATGCCAGACCTGCATGCTGCTTTTGCTCTTGCTGGGCTGGATGAAATTGACCTAAATGTGAGCCATAACCAGCGTATTTATCGCGCGTATCAGGCGCGACTAAAAACCGTTCCCGGCATCAGACTGAGGGCATTTGATGAAGCAGAACAGACTTCATTTAAGAATATCGTCGCTGAGCTGACAGACAGGAGCTCGTGCTCGAGGGATAGTCTGGTTCAACAACTGAACCACAACGGCATGTTGGCGAGAGCTCACTACTCACCGCCGCTACACACCCGCTCTTACGAGTTTCCTGTTTCATGTCCTGATGCTCTGCCCGTTACTGAAAGTGTTGCCGCGCGGTTTATTAACTTACCTTGCGGCTTCCGAATGAAGGAAGGTGATGTGTCAAGCGTGGTTGATGTGATCGAGAAGAGTCTGTCAATGGATAGCGGGGGCTAAAATGGAAACCTATGATGTCCATGCTGTCGTTAATGAGATTCTGAAAAATCAGTATTTTACCAATCATGGGCCGTTAGCCCGTGCTTTGGAGGCGAAATTATCAGGGTGGTTCGGTGTTCGCAATGCAGTGCTGGTGGGAAGTGTCGAGCTCGCCTTGTTAGTTTCACTGATTGCGATGCGTAAGGAAGGCCAGCGGAGACTGGTTTGTAAATCACAGGACTATAGTTCGAGGCTGATGCACATGGGAGCGTTATGTGGCCTCGAGGTCTGCGCAATAAAAGAAATGAAAATGTACTCTGAAGAATCTGATGTCTTCTATCGGGCGATTCAGAGTTCAGGCGTGGATCAGTTTCTGGGTGGTTCAAATGGTCATACTGTTATAACTGAAGTGTGTTCAAGCTGGTGGCGCTTCTCTCCTTCTGTTGGCAAATTCGCCTCCTATCCTATGCCATTGATATTGCCTCTACCTACGGAAGGCGGTGGGTCGGTGTTACTGTTTGATTCAGATGAAGATGCCGAAAGGGCTAGAAACGTTCGCAGTAGCTATGGGATCACAAAACCGGTTTCGGTTTTCGTAACCTGTAATGGGCGGTATTCGGAGGCTCAGGCTGGGGCAGTGTTGAACTTTCTCAATCGCTGTAGTCGTTCCGTACAGACTGGGACATAAGACAATAAGGTTAGGATATGAATGAACCAGATATCGGACACATGAAAGCTGAGGCCTACAGAGAATTTGAAGCCGGAAATTTCAAGCGAGCTGCAGAAGTTTTGATAGCAGTGGAGTCTCGTATTGGTAGTTATGACGCTTTGTCGAACGACATTGCTGTTGCCCATTTCAAGAAAGGTGATTTCGAGGCTGCAATTGGGAAATTTCAAGAGGCGTCGGAGCTTCAAGCGCTTGCGTCAAAGCTGATTATTGATAATTTGATCGAAGTAATGAAAGACAGCAGGGAGGTTTCGATGCAGCCGGAGAGGCTGCCAGAGGAGGAGGTCGCAAGGCAGCTCTCTCGGACATTTTGTCCCTTATGCGGTTCTGCGGATAAGGGGTTTCAGGCATTGCCAGAGTTTTATCGTAAGCATGCAGCGGAGCATGGTTTTAAGCATTTTGGGCGTGGAGAAATGACGGCTCATGAGACATACACCTGCATGGAGTGTGGGGCGTCTGATCGTGAGCGTTTGTATGCCTATTGGGTATCATCAGTGCTTTGTCGGCAAGAGTTGAGCCGTAAAGCAAAGGTTATGCACTTTGCGCCAGAACCCGGATTTTCACGCTGGATGGAATCTATTGGATTCACTGACTACCAGACTGCGGACTTTGCAATGGGCGGTGTTGATCATCAAGTTGACTTGATGAGCCTGCCGTTTAGCACGAATAGCGTAGACTTTTTTGTGTGCAGT
Source organism: Marinobacter salexigens (assembly GCF_018860765.1). Classification (GTDB taxonomy): domain Bacteria; phylum Pseudomonadota; class Gammaproteobacteria; order Pseudomonadales; family Oleiphilaceae; genus Marinobacter; species Marinobacter salexigens_A. Next base: position 768,568 of record NZ_JAHKPV010000021.1, on the reverse strand, counting down.
CATGTTTTAGAGCACGTCATTGATGATCGCAAAGCTATTGCTGAGCTCTTCAGAATCTTGCGACCTGGTTGTATATCACTGCTGATGGTGCCAATTATCTCTGGGCTTGATGAGATTGATGAGGACCCCGAAGAAAGTCGTGAGTCTGAACGCTGGCGTAGGTTTGGCCAAGGAGATCACCTCCGACTGTACAATCGTGAGAGCTTTGTGTCGCGAGTGCGTGGCGCCGGGTTTGAAGTCAGTCTACTAGATGTCAGCTATTTCGGTGCAGCGACCTACCAATCGCTTGGGTTGAAGAAAGAAAGTGTTCTTTACGTCGTCAAGAAACCTGAGATGAGCAACGTATGACTCGTCAGAGAACTGAAATGCTGGACGTGAGCTTTATTATAACGGCGTTTAAAGCCACTTTTGTTCGCGAGGCGATTGACTCAATTTTTGCCCAACGGGAACTAGATAGCTTTGAAATCTTGGTCATGGATGATTGTGCTGACAAGTCTATTGCCGAAGCTATAGCGGATTACGCAGATCCTCGCATTCGGTACGTTAAGTCTGCCACGCAGCTAGGAGGGCTCGTAGGCATGGACTACGGGGTCAGACTAAGCAAAGGGGAATATATAAAATTTCTGAATGACGACGATGTTCTGGTTGAAAACTGTGTGCTTAGGTTACGCGAAGCGCTGGATCAGCCAGGTGTCGTATTGGCTTCATCAAGAAGGAAGCTAATTGACGAGTCTGGGAAAGAGTTGAGTGACCGCCTATTTAATCTGGTTCCGTTCGATCAGGACTCCCGGCTTTTGGGTAAGGATGTGCTTGAGTTTTTGAGGGTGTTTCCGATTAATTTTATCGGGGAGCCTAGTACGTTCATGGCTCGCAGAAGTGATTTAATAGGAGCTTATCCGCATCTGAGTGCGCTTAATAATCGGCTTATAACCTCTGTAAACGATTTGGCGCTGTACGCTAGATTACTGATGCGAGGTGATCTTGCCTTTGTCCAAGAACAGCTATCGTGTTTTCGAATTCACTCGGGACAAAACCAACGACACGCCAGCGCTCAAACGTTAGGCGAGAATGGACGTAAAGCCTTCCTCGCGCAAATCGATGCCATGCTTGGCGGTGAGGTTCGGAGAGAAGGGGCGGTCCAAGTCAAACCCCTTTGGAAGCCGTCGGCTGCGTTTAAGTCGGTTTCATTTAAAAATTTCTATCAGAAAGCAGGTAGCATTGATGACGCTGCGTTGACAGCTTTCTCAGATCTTGAAAGACGTGTCCAGGAGTGTGAAAGAACGGATGGCGTGATTGGTCTCGATTCTTGGTATGGGCAACGCGAGCTGCCCATACCGATAGCTAGAAAGCTAGAGGTTCTGGCGTCCCAACAATCCCTGTGCCTCATTCTTATTGATGCCGCGCCTGAAACCTATAACCTTAATATCTCGATACTCGCTTTTAGAATCGCTCGCTACTATTGCCCCTCGCTAACGTGCGTGGTTTTAACTCCCGACGAGGCGTTTTACAGGAAGGAGTTGTTTCAAGATGTTCGGTTTATTCAATATGACCGCGGAGAGGCAGCGGTAGCGCTAAATCAGTTCGTTATAGGCGTGGTTGAAGCTGACTGGGTTGTGATCGCAAGGACTCCTGCAGAGTTAACTCCGGCAGGCTTACCGCTATTGTTGGCAGAGCTGGAGTCTTCGGGGCAAGCCTTGGATGCGGCCTACGGAGATGAGCTGCTGGAGCATAATGGCAAAACAGAAAGTGGTTTTTTCCGTTCTGGTCTGAATCTGGATTTGCTCCTTAGCTCGCCCGCAGATATGTCGCGGCACTGGATTTTCAGGCATTCGACAGTTCAGGCGCTTGGTGGCTTTAGCGAGGTCGATGAAAGTGCCTTTGAGTTGGACTATATACTGCGCTTGTTAGAAGAAAAGGGATTTGGCTGTATTGGCCGCTCTGATGAGCCCTTGTTCCTGTTGCATTCGGGCACACAGAGTTTTGATCTGGCGAATTATGTCCCCGTCATCCAGAAACATCTTGAGCGCCGAGGATATGCAACAGCCCGGGTTGCGCAAGGCCTAGCATCCAGTAGTTTACGTGTTAACTATTCACACCCAACCACACCTCTCGTTTCAATTATTATACCGACCAAAGACCAACTCCACTTAGTTCAGACTTGTGTTGAATCCATTCTTGAGAAGACAGCCTACGCTCATTACGAGATTCTTATTGTCGATAACAATAGTGAAACGCCTCAAGCTAAAGCTTGGCTGAAAGGCATTGAGGACATGGCGCTGCCTAACTTGCGCGTTCTTCGATATCCAAGACCCTTTAACTTTTCAGCCATTAATAATTACGCAGTTCAGCATGCGAAAGGCGACTATGTACTTTTGCTTAACAACGACACAGGAATAATTCAATCGGATTGGCTGGATGCAATGATGAACCACGCCCAGCGACCGGAGGTGGGCATTGTCGGTGCGAAATTGCTGTTTCCGAACGGTAGAGTTCAGCATGCTGGTGTTGTTGTTGGGATGAGGGGCGCCGCAGAACATATATGTATTGATGCAGAGGCCAATGAGCCCGGCTATATGAACCGCCTCGTTGTGGATCAAAATTACTCGGCAGTGACTGGCGCCTGTATGTTGGTAAGGAAGTCGGTTTATGAGCAGGTAGGTGGTTTGGATGAGGAAGCCTTTGCAGTCTCTTATAATGATATCGATTTCTGTCTAAAGGTGGTGCAGACGGGTTTCTTGATCGTGTGGACACCTCACGCTTTGGTAATGCACGTTGCAAATGCAAGTCAAACATCCGTCGATAAGACCGTTCAGGAAAAGAAGGTTAAGCGCTTCGAGAGAGAGCGGGAGGCTATGTTTGAACGTTGGCTCCCGTACATGGCAAATGATCCGGCGTTTAATCGCAACCTTTCTTTGAGAGCCACAGGCTTTGAAGTGGAACACAGGGTAGAGCTGAATTGGCAGCCTCAAAAAGCCCTGGGTTTGCCGACGATTCTTTTGCATCCAGCGGATCAGTGGGGTTGTGGCCATTATCGGATGATGCAGCCCCTTGAGAGTATGAAGGCGCAAGGAGTGGCAGGGGGCATGATCTCAAGGGAGTGGCTAACTGTGCCTGAACTGGCTCGCCTTGATCCTGATGTCGCCGTTTATCAACGGCAAATCACAGATGAAGCCATTGCCAGCATGAAGCAGGTGAGGCGCTTCCTGAAAAAACCGGTGGTATATGAGTTGGACGACTATCTTCCAAATCTACCACTGAAAAGCGCCTACCGAAAAAATATGCCTAAAGACATTCTCAAGTCACTAAGGCGGTCTTTAAAGCATGTTGATCGGTTTGTGGTATCTACCCACCCGTTGGCAGAAGCTTTTAAGGGAATCCACCCAGATATTCGCGTGGTGGAGAACCGGCTACCGCTTGATTGGTGGCAAGATTTGAGTTCTTTGCGGCGTCAGTCTGACAAGCCGAGAGTGGGTTGGGCTGGCGGCATCGGGCATACAGGTGATCTTGAGTTGGTAGAGGCTGTTGTTCGCGATCTCACTGAAGAAGTCGACTGGGTATTCTTCGGTATGTGCCCTGATGCACTGCGGCCCTTTGTTAAAGAGGTGCATGAAGGCGTAGATATTACTCTGTATCCCAAAAAACTGGCATCAATGAACTTGGATCTGGCAATCGCGCCCCTCGAAGATAATCTCTTTAATCGGTGTAAAAGCAACCTTCGGTTATTGGAATATGGCGCGTGCGGGTTCCCGGTTGTGTGCAGCGACGTCGAGCCATACAGAATGCATAACTTGCCGGTCACAAGGGTTAAAAACCGCTATAAGGATTGGTTGGATGCGATACGAATGCAATTGAGCGATCTGGATGAAACGGCCAGACAAGGGGATGAGCTCAAGAGTGTGATCCTGCGAGACTGGATGCTCGAAGGCGAGAATCTCCAGCAATGGCTGGGTGCTTGGACGAAGTTTTAAGCTTTTACACTTTTTTACAAAAGAAGCGGAATATTTTCTAAAGAGTGCTGGTGAGGTGCCGTTAACTGAAATAACAGGGCGGCGCTCACAACCCAAAGCCGGGCGCTAGACCGTTTTCAGTAAAACGACTTTTGTCGAAGGGGAAGCATTATGGCTCTCGGTATTAACACTAACGTTGCATCACTGTCCGCTCAGAACCAGTTGAGTCGGTCGCAAAGCCAATCAAACCAAGCTCTTGAGCGTCTTTCTTCTGGCCTGCGTATTAACTCGGCAAAAGACGACGCTGCTGGCTTGGCAATTTCTAACCGTTTTGAGTCTCAAATTCGCGGCTTGAATCAGGCCACCCGTAACGCGAACGACGGTATCTCTTTGGCGCAGACGGCTGAGGGTGCCTTGGGTGAAACAAGTAATATTCTACAGCGAGTTCGTGAATTGGCTGTTCAGTCAGCCAACGCCTCAAACTCTTCTTCCGACCGTCAAGCCTTGCAGGACGAAGTGAACCAGTTGACATCAGAGCTGGATCGTATTGCAACCACTACGAACTTTAACGGCCAAAAGCTGTTTGACGGCTCCTTCGGTTCTGTACAGTTTCAGGTTGGCGCTAACGCCAATGAGACTATCTCTGCATCCACATCGAACCTTCGTACAGATAAGTACGGTAATAATCAGGTGATTGCTGATGGTGCTGCGGCCGGTGCGACTGCTGCTGCGTCAGGCGGAACAGCGAATAACGCAGTAACAAGTGGTTCTGTAGCAATCAACGGCTACTTGGGCTCTGAAGATATTGATATCGCAGCCAACGCGACGTCGAAAGACATAGCGGCAGATATCAATGCCAAGACCGCCGATACGGGCGTAACTGCCACTGCGCGTACAGAGGTTGATCTGTCTTTTGCGGCTTCGGGTAGTTACACCTTGAACCTGACATCTGAAAACAGTGATGCACAATCTGTATCCTTCACGCTCGATTCAAGTGAAGGTCAGGATGCACTGTCTGCAGCAGTTGCGGCGATTAACGATCAGTCGTCTAAGACCGGTATCAGTGCTCAGGTTGCAGAAGATGGTAAATCGGTTGTTTTGACCAACGAAACCGGCGCAGATATCACAGTAGGTGATACGGCAGTGCAAAACGCAGGCGCTGTATCGGTCACGAAGCAGTACCGTGATGAGGATGGCGTGTTGCAAGATGCTGGTGGCGTACAAAGTTTAGCCGCTGATACCACAGCCGAAGACGTCGTGAGTAGCGGTTATTTGCAGCTTGATTCGGACCGTTCCTTCGCTGTTGACGTTACTACTTCAAACGTGTTTGCAGACGAAGGTTCTGAAATGCGTAAGGTGTCTGAGCTAGATGTGACATCGTTTGAAAGTGCAACTCAAGCGTTGAAAACTGTTGATGCTGCACTGAACAACATTAGCTCACAGCGTGCGAAGTTCGGTGCGATCCAAAGTCGCTTCGAGAGCACCATCTCCAACCTGGAGTCCACCAGCACTAACCTGAGCGCCGCTCAGAGCCGGATTCTTGACGCAGACTTTGCGGCAGAAACCGCCAAGCTGTCCAAGGCTCAGGTACTGCAGCAGGCTGGTATCTCGGTACTGGCACAGGCAAATGCTCGTCCGCAGCAGGTTCTTTCCCTCCTGCAGTAAGGGATTAGCGGTAACAGCCGGAACCTTCGGGTTCCGGTTTTAAGCCGTTTAAGGATAGTGAGGTGAGCTATGAATGACGTTAACCTGAATAACCCGGATTACAAACTGGCGCGTTCTGGCGCGCAGTCGCCGGCAAGGGCAATGTCGTCATCTCAGGCCGAAGGCAGAAATGCCTCCGAGCTTGCTTCTTCATCAACCGGGCGTGCTTTGCCAAATCAATCGACTTCACAGGCCCAAGACGTTTCAAAAGCTGATCAGTTGCAGAAGCGAAATGAAACGCGGCAGGAGGAGTTGAAAGGTGCGGTTTCGCAGTTGAACGATTATGTTCAGAATGTCCAAAGGGATCTGCAGTTCGAGGTTGATAAGGACATGGGGCAGACCATTGTGAAAGTGGTGGATCAGCAAACCCAGAAAGTTATCCGCCAGATTCCGGATGAAGTAGCAATGAGGTTGGCAGAGAAATTGCAGCAAGATGAACCGCTGACGTTGTTTAACATCAAGGTATAGGTACTCGATACCTGTGGTTTGAGGTTAGCAATGGTTTTTCAGCACCGCCGTACCTGATAAAGGCCCGGCGGTGTTTTGCGTTTTAGGCTAAGCTAGTTTTAACGGCCAGTTACAAAATTGGCAGAGAAAAAGGCAAAGTTTTGCCGCTCTCTGCCGATAACCGGAATAGATAAAGAGATTCGCCCCCATGAGGAGGCTTGGTTATGGCAGGCATTTCATCGTTAGGTATTGGTTCCGGGGTATTGAACTCGGATCTCGTGGATCAGTTGGTTGCGGCTGAACGCAAGCCCGTTGAAGATCGACTTAACTTTAAAACCCAGCGTGCAGAAACGCTTATTTCCGCTTATGGCACTTTGCGTAGCGCCGTAACGGAACTGCGGTTGCCGATGAGACAACTCAGCGCCCCAGATAACCTCAAGGCGTTTTCTGCCAGTTCCTCCAATGAAGATATTGCTGTAACGGTGGATAGCAGCAAGGCTAGCCGTGGTTCTTACAGTGTGAAAGTTCTGGGGTTGGCTCAGGCTCAATCGTTGGCTTCCAACACCTTTGCAGATCGCGACTCTACGGCTGTAGGTACGGGTACTTTTACTATTTCGTCTGGCGAGAACTCGGCAACGCTTACTATCGATGGCACAAACAATACGCTTCAAGGTCTTGCCAATGCGATTAACGAAGCGGGTGTTGGGGTATCTGCAGGCATTGTGGACACCGGCAGCGGCTATCGACTTGTTATGTCGTCTGAGAACACGGGTACAGCCAATGCCATCAATATTTCGGTTTCGGATGACGATGGGCTAGATGAAGACGGTGCTGGACTGTCGCAGTTTGCCTTTAATGGTTCGGTGCAGAATCTGGACGAAACCATTGCAGCGAAAGATGCCTCTGTTGAGATAAACGGTATCGAGATCACTCGCTCTACTAATACCTTTGATAACGTAATTGACGGACTGTCGTTCGAGGCGAAAGCTGAGGGTGCAACTTCAACTGTTAAGGTTGATCAAGACTTTGGTGCAGTTGCGGATAGAGTTGGCGCGTTTGTCGAAAAGTTCAATGCCTTGCAGTCGACCATTAAAGGTTTGTCGGGTTACAACGCCGACACAGGGCAGGGAGGCATACTTTCTGGCGACACGTCTGTACGGGCTATTCAGTCTCAACTGCGTAACGTTTTAACACGTGTTGTACCGGGTTTAGAGAATGCAAGCATTCGAACCATGGCCGATGTAGGCATTACAACCGATTATGAAACCGGCGGTTTGACATTTGATCGCGCTAAATTTGAAGAGCAGCTAAAAGCTAACCCGGATGATGTGACGGCGCTTTTTGCTGAGCAGGGGCGTGTATCGGATGCTGGTGTTGAGTTTATTCAGGCGGGTACTAGCACTGAGCGTGGTAATTATGAGATCGAAATTACCCAGCCAGCTACGCGCGGTGGAGTTGCAGGTACCGCGCCTTTGGCGTCCGGAGTCACTATTGATGGAACCAATGACGAGCTGGAACTCACCATTGACGGCAAAACGACGGTTAATCTGCAACTGACCCAGCAAACCTACGCCACGGCTCAGGAGCTTGCCGATGAGATTCAGAGCCAGCTAGATAGTAATACGGCATTGAATTCAGCTGGCCAATCCGTACGTGTTGGCTTAGATGGAACGGGAGCTCTTACGTTTACATCTGGGCTTTATGGTAGTAGCTCGAACGTTAGTGTTATGTCTGTGGAAGATGGAGCTTCACTTGGGCTGTCCGTGCAAACTGGAACGCTGGGTAAAGATGTAGCAGGAACCGTGGGCGGTCAGGAAGCAACGGGCGAGGGCCAAATGCTTACGGTTGTGGGTTCTGGCGGCGCCAAGGGCATGCAGTTGCGCATTAGCGGTGATGAAGCACGCACCTATGGCAATGTGAATTTTATTGAGGGGATTGGTGAAAGCGCCGTTAACTTGGTAACCAGCATTGTGGGGCCTGACGGAACGCTTGATACCAAAACCAGTAGTTTGACTCGCGATTTGGAGCGTATTCAGGAAGAGCGTATTCGGCTGGATGACAGAATTGCTTCTTATCAGGAGCGTTTAGTTAGTCAATTTACTGCTGCGGACTCGCTGATTGCCCAATTAAACAGCACTGGGGATTATCTGACGCAGCAGTTAGCTGCTTTGGCGCCTGAGAACTTTAACAAGAAGTGATCCCGGCTAAAGAATTGATCATTCCGGCGTAGCCGGTGACTAACGAGGTTAATCATGAACGGATTACAAGCGTACCAACGGGTAAACACCCAAACCAGCATCACCGATGCGGATCCACACAAGCTGATTCAGCTTCTGTATAACGGTGCGCTTGAGCGTATCAATATGGCCAAGGCTCGCATGCAGGCTAATGATTATGCTGGCAAAGGTAAGTTGATCACCAAGGCCATTGAGATTATTGGCGGCTTGCGCAGCTTTCTGGATTTTGAAAAAGGCGGTGATTTAGCCGCTCAGCTAGAAGCACTCTATGACTACATGGAGCGCACACTGTTTGAAGCCAATGCTAAAAATGATGTTGCCAAGCTAGATGAAGTGGCTAACCTGCTTCGCTCCATCAAAGATGGCTGGGATGGTATTCGGGAGGAGGCCGTTGGGCAGTCTGCTCAGGTTGGTTGAAAGTTGAAGTAGTTCCCCCTCTCCCGCAAGGGGAGAGGGGGCTAATGCCCCTCCTATTGTCCCAATAGCCAACTCCCCCGCCATCCCGTACAATACGGCCCTTCTTTTCAATACATCCATTCTGTTCAGTCTGGAGCACAAAAAGCATGTCTGATATTAAAAAGGTCGTTCTGGCCTACTCTGGCGGCCTGGATACCTCTGTTATTGTTCGGTGGTTGCAGGATACCTATAACTGCGAGGTGGTAACCTTCACAGCTGACATTGGTCAGGGCGAAGAAGTTGAGCCGGCGCGTGCGAAGGCAGAAGCCTTGGGCGTTAAGGAAATCTACATCGAGGACTTGCGCGAAGAGTTTGTTCGCGATTACGTGTTCCCGATGTTCCGTGCGAATACCATTTATGAAGGCGAATATCTGCTGGGTACCTCTATTGCCCGCCCTCTAATTGCCAAGCGTTTGATTGATATTGCCAATCAAACCGGTGCCGACGCTATTTCCCACGGCGCGACTGGTAAGGGTAATGATCAGGTTCGTTTTGAGTTGGGTGCTTATGCGCTTAAGCCAGGAGTAAAGGTTATCGCGCCTTGGCGTGAATGGGACCTCAACTCCCGTGAGAAGCTGCTGGCATACTGTGAAGAGCGCAATATTCAAGTGGACATGAAGCCGGGCAAATCGCCTTACTCCATGGATGCCAACCTGCTGCACATTTCTTATGAAGGCATGAATCTGGAAGATCCCTGGTCGGAAGCCGAGGACGACATGTGGCGCTGGAGTGTATCTCCGGAAGCAGCTCCCGATAAGCCGACTTACATTGAGCTTACATACCGCAAGGGCGACATTGTTGCCATTGATGGTGTTGAAATGAAGGCCCATGAAGTGCTGGAAACCCTGAACAAGGTTGCTGGTGCTAACGGTATTGGCCGTTTGGATATTGTTGAGAACCGTTACGTGGGCATGAAGTCCCGCGGTTGCTACGAAACACCGGGCGGCACCATTATGCTGCCAGCCCACCGTGCGATTGAATCCATTACGCTGGACCGTGAAGTGGCCCACCTGAAAGACAGCCTGATGCCACGCTATGCCGAGGTTATCTATAACGGTTACTGGTGGTCGCCAGAGCGTGAAGCGCTGCAGGCACTGATCGATCAGACTCAGGAATACGTCAACGGTACTGTTCGCCTGAAGCTGTACAAGGGCAATGTTGATGTTGTTGGCCGTAAGTCTGAAGATTCCCTGTTCGATGAGACCATCGCGACCTTCGAAGAAGATCACGGTGCTTACGATCAGAAGGATGCGGAAGGTTTCATCAAGCTGAATGCACTCCGCCTGCGGATTGCTGCGGGTAAAGGTCGCAAGCTTTAAGGCCTGAATTTGAGTCTGACCAAGGCTGGTACAAACTCCCAGAAAACGCCCGTGAATACATCCATGTAGGGCTCGGTCGCGCCATCCTTGGCGCTCCACGTTTCTGGGAGTTTGTGCCAGCCTCGGTCGTTCTGACTTAATCGATGGCCTCTGACTGCCTAAACTCCCCAGGCGTCATCCCCGCCACTGCTTTAAACTTCCGATGAAACGACGTAGTTTCACTGTACCCCAGCCTTAGCGCTATATCCGGAATGCTCAGGTCACTGTTCAACAGGTAATCCTCGGCCATTTTCTGGCGAACCTCATCCAGTAACTTCTGATAAGAAACACCTTCCTGGCTCAGCTTCCGTTGCAGAGTTCGGCTCGTAACACCCAGATCCTCAGCCACCATGTCTTGCCGAGTTATGCCGTGCACCAACTGTTTCTGAATGCTCTGTTTTACTTGAGATATCAGGTCTGTGTCCGTGTCCAGCGAAGCTAACTGGGTGAGGGCATGCGCTTCTAGAGTTTTGCGAAGCAGGGGGTCAGGTTGTCGCAGGCGAGTTTCCAGCAGTTCTTGCTTTAAGGTTATGGAATTCTCATCGGCACCAAAGTGTACCGGGCAATTCCAGCGCTTTTGGTAAGCCTGCTCTAGATCCTTGCCGGGGGATTGTCGTTTCAATCGCACGTTCGTGGGGGAGGCGGCTGAATCGTCTGCTAGCCAGCGGGCGTAGTTAACCCAGGAGGCAAAAACATTGTCCACAACCTGTGGTCGTACAATCGGGTCGTCGTAATTGCAGTGCCAAGTGAGCTTTATAGAGCCTTGCGCCATGGTGAGGCCAGTTGTGCCCATGTCGCCTACCAGTTTTTCAAACGGTGCAATCCGGGCGACGGCTTCTCCCAGCGTGGCGCAGCTCATAGTAATATAGCCCAGCACGCTGTAAGAGCCCGGCTGCACGAAATCACCGGTTTCCAGCCCAAGTATAGGGTTGTCGGTATGCTGGCACAGTAAACGGATGAAGCTTTGAAACTGCTCACCGTTTATTCGGCCCTCATCGGAGTCCAGAGTGGCGGAATCAAGACCCACTTTTTTAAAAAGGGCGGCAGTGTCGGCACCTGTGGATTCGGCGGCGCGGGCGTATTGTCGGAGCGCGGCGACAGAGGCGGTTCCAAGGTTTTTCATGTTGGCTGCACAGTTGCTAGAAGTTATGGCCAGAGTATAGCGAAACTTACGCCGAACGACTTGAAGGGAGGGGGTTGTCTGGGCAAAAAACAAAAAGGCCAGCTAAGAAGCTGACCTAAAAAAGGAGAACAAACGAAAGTGCCTGAAAAATTCGTTAATTCGGTGGATTTCCCATTTGGCGGCGGAGGTACATCTCGGCTCCTCCACCATGGGGGATACTGCTTAAATCCACAATTTCAGAATAGGGCTTTCGCTTAAATATGTCTGTGTGTGATGTGTGTCTCAATGTTACAGATTGTTCTTTGCGTCAGGCGCTTGTTCCCAGCGTTGGTGTGGTCTCGGTAAATCGCCGGGTTTCGTAGGCATCTACTAAGCCGTGCACAGCCGCTTGCTCCATGTCTTGAATGGATGGCGTACCATGTTGGGCATCTGCCTTGCACAGCGACATACTTGCTTCAACGGAAATATAACCGGCCGTGGTTTTCAGTGCTTTATGGTTAATGCCATCAAAAACCCGGCGAAAAGCGGTTGCTGTGCAGTGATCGCTGTTGGGGAAATAAGCAATAAGTGCGAATTGGTTATCGCCCACACGGCATAAAACATCAATAGGGCGAATCAGGGTGCTTAGTCTGCGAGCGATACCAACCGCCAGTTCGGACATCACCGTGGGCGGATGCTTGCGTTTCAACTCTTGCCAGTTTCGAATCCCGCACAGTACATAGGCGGATGCGCCACCTCTGGACTCTGCATGCCGAAGCATTTTGGTAAGGCGGTCGCGGCCGTAACGGTGGTTGCAAAGCCCGGTTTCCAGATCAATGATGTTGCTGGATTCCAGTTCGCGGTTGTTCTCGATGAGAAGGGCGTTGGCGCGCAACAGTGTGTTCTGGCGATCTGCCATACGGTCTGCCGCAAAAATCCGCGGGATTAGTTGCTTGGTCATGTCGGACTTGTAGATGAAGTCATCTACACCCCGATCAAAGGCTTCTGCCAAGGCTTCTACGCTCTCTCGAGCAGTCAGCAGAATCACATAAGTATAGTGGTTAATCTGTTCATCCTGCTGGCGTACCCGGTCGGTTAACGCCAGCCCGTCCATTTCGGGCATCAGCCAGTCTGCAATCAGCACGCTCACTGGGCGCTGTTCCATCAGTTTTAGGGCTGCCAGAGCGTCGTTGGCTATTCGTACGTCGCGATATCCGGCATTTCGCAGGGTTCGGCCAACGACCATACTGCTGAATTTCGCGTCGTCTACTACGAGGATAGGAAGATCCAGGTTTGGCATTGTTACCTACTTTAACCAGTCCATTGTTAGATGCGGGGAATTCCGGGGCTTGGTATGCTTGGCCCTCACTTTAAAGCAAAGAGTATACTCGCTACAGCTCCTGGAGAATAACGATCATGCCCTCTTTTGACATTGTTTCTGAAATTGATATGCACGAGGTGACCAATGCGGTGGACCAGGCCAAGCGTGATCTTGGTAATCGCTGGGACTTCAAGAATGTGGATGCGGATATTGAGCAAGATGAGAAGGGCCTAACCATCAGCGCTCCTGAGGATTTCCAGCTTGAGCAGTTAATGGATATGCTAAGGATGGCATTCGCCAAGCGTAATATTGACGGCCGCGCCCTTGCTGAAGATGGCGAGAGCAAAGCGGGCAAGCTGGTAAAGCAGCACCTGCTTTTGAAGCAGGGCATTGAAACCGATATGGCAAAGAAAATTGTGAAGCTCATCAAAGATGCCAAACTGAAAGTGCAAGCCAGCATTCAGGGTGACAAAGTACGGGTAACCGGCAAAAAACGGGACGACCTACAAACCGCCATTGCGCTGTTGCGAGAGACCGAGCTGGATGTGCCTCTGCAGTTCAATAATTTTCGCGACTAACCCGGAGGTTCCACCATCTCAACCGGCACCCGCCTGGACTTAATCCGGGATACGCTATACACCTACACACGTTGGCAGGTGATTGCCCTTCTGTTTCTCGGTTTTTCTGCGGGGTTACCGTTTTTGCTGGTTTTCTCCACGCTGAACGCCCGTTTGGCCGATGTGGGTGTGGAAACCGCTACCATTGGTTTTTTTAGTTGGTTAGGAATTACCTATTCCATCAAGGTGTTTTGGGCGCCGGTTGTGGATCGCCTGAAATTGCCGGTGCTGGATAGGCTACTGGGTAAGCGCCGTAGCTGGATTTTGTTCGCGCAAGCGGGAATTGCAACGGGCCTATACCTGATGGCGCATGTGGACGCCATTGCGGTACCCGAAATCCTAGCGCTGTGTGGGTTGCTGGTAGCGTTTTCCTCTGCAACGCAGGACGTGGCTATAGATGCCTATCGCATTGAGATTGCGGAGGAGCGTTTACAGGCCGCGCTGGCGGCAACCTACATATTCGGTTATCGGCTGGCTCTGTTGGTTGCCGGGGCTGGCGCTTTGTATTTGGCAGAGTTTTGGTCCTGGCAGGTGTCCTATGAGGTTATGGCTGCTCTGGTGGGCGTGGGAGCCCTAACCGTTCTGGTTGTGAAAGAACCCAGAGTGAACCACTATTCTGCAGCTCAAGACATAGCGCATAAAATTGAGCAAGAAGCCGCCAAGCGAAACCAACTTGGGCCCCGGATGGCACGCTTTGCGGGTTGGTTTTATGCGGCTGTGGCCGGTCCCTTTCTGGATTTCTTTCGCCGCTATAAAGAGCTATCCATTGCGATTTTGTTAATGGTTGCTGTGTACCGCATTTCCGATATCGCCATGGGTGTGATGGCAAACCCCTTCTATTTGGATTTTATGGGGTTCAGCAAAACTCAAGTTGCAGACGTTACCAAAATTTTCGGGTTTTTCATGACCATTGCTGGTTCCCTCGCAGGCGGTGTTTTGGTCGTACGCTATGGCACAAGAAAAATTCTTCTTGTAGGCGCCATTCTAACTGCGAGCACTAATCTTTTGTTCGTATTTCTGGCTCAGTATCCGCCCAATCTGGCAACCTTGGCGGTGGTGGTGAGTGCCGATAATCTCAGTGGCGGCATTGCCAATGTGGCCCTTGTTGCTTGGCTCTCCAGTATGACCAGTGCCTCCTTCACGGCCACTCAATATGCCCTGTTCAGCTCTCTAATGACGCTGCCGGGTAAGTTTTTGGGGGGCTTCTCAGGCATGGTGGTTGCGGAGTTTGGCTATGCAGAGTTTTTCTTGGTGGCGGGCTTGATGGGCGTCCCGGCTATTCTGTTGTCGGTGTTTATGATTCGTCACGGTGGAAGGCTGGATGCTCTGGCGCCGGATCATTCGGGTGGCAGCGAGCCAGGCGCTCCTCAACCAACAGGAGGGTAGATGCTATGGAACAGCAAGATGAGCCGACTAAAGATCAGAAAATTTGGCAGGTTGTTATTGCTATCCCGGCTGGCAAGGTGGCCAGCTATGGGCAGGTAGCAGAAATGGCAGGTCTCGGGCGACAGGCGCGTTACATAGGTCGGGCATTGGGAAAACTGCCGAAAGGCCACTCAGTGCCCTGGTATCGCGTTATCCGCAGCAATGGGCAAGTCGCTTTCCCCGAGGGGTCGGAAATCTACCGGGAACAGGTTAGCCGACTAGAAGCCGAAGGTGTGGAGGTGGTCAACGGCCGAGTCGCTATGCGCCGGTTTCGGTGGCAATAAGCGGTGTGCGGATACTTGCGCACCAAAACCGGAGTTGGCTAATTTACTTCACATTTCGGCCATATTAGGCTTGTTTGTAAAGTATTTCAGTCATTCTAAAGCCTCAAAGCACCATCTACTTCAATCATACGGCCAGACAAATAGTCGTTTTCAAAGATAAATGCTGCCGTTGAAGCAATCTCTTCAGGTTCGCCCATGCGCTTCAGCGGAATGCCTGCGGCCATTTTCTCCAGAGCTTCCGGTTTCATAGAGGCTGTCATTTCTGTTGCTATAAATCCAGGTGCAATGCCCATGCAGCGGATGCCCTGGCGCGCGAGTTCTTTTGCCCAAACTGGTACCAATGCAGATACGCCGGCTTTGGCTGCCGAGTAGTTGCTTTGGCCCATGTTGCCAGCGCGGGAAATGGAGGCGATGTTGATGATGACGCCTGCGCTGCCAGTCTGGATCATCTGGGTAGCGGCTTCCCGGCCGCACAGGAAAACACCTGTGAGATTAACGTCTATAACCGATTGCCAGTGGGACAGCTCCATACGCTTGGTGATCTCGCCATCTTTGGTTTTCAGCAGCAGGCCATCTCGCAATATACCTGCATTGTTAATCAGTCCGTTTAGCTGGCCGAAGTCTTTGGCAATGGCTGCAAAGGTTGCCTCTACTTCATCTTCTTTCGCTACGTTGCACAGGTAGGTTTTTGCTTCAGCCCCAGCTGCTTTGCAGGCTGCTGCAGCTTCCTCCAGCTTATCTTGCGCAAGGTCTATCAGCGCCAGCTTTGCTCCTTTGGCTGCCAGATATTCTGCCATTGCACGGCCAAGGCCCTGACCGCCGCCAGTAATTGCTATCACGGAATCTTGAAGTTTCATGTTTCGCCCTAAATATTAAAAACAGATGGAATCGAAAGGCTGCGAGTATACCAGACCTTGGAATACCCAAACCCGCAACGCGAGTGCCTGATGTCTATATTAGTGTTTGTTTTTATTATCATGCCGATCGCCGAGATGGCGGTTCTCATTCAGGTTGGCAGTGCTATTGGTGTGTTCAATACCATCGGTTTTGTGCTGTTAACTGCCGTGATTGGCGCCTGGTTACTGCGCCAGCAGGGGCTGGCGACGCTGCTTAAGGCTAATCAACGCCTGAACAGCGGTGAGTTGCCTGCAAAAGAGGTCGCAGAAGGGCTAATTTTGGCGGTTGGTGGCGTGCTTCTGCTTACCCCCGGCTTTATCACCGATGCTATTGGGTTTTTGTGCCTGCTGCCGTTTAGTCGGCATTGGCTGGCTGCGCAAGCCTTGAAACGCATGGTGGCTTCGAGCCAAGGCGGCGGTTTCTATTTCCGCGCTGGCGGTGGCCGTTCGCCGTTCGGAGACGACCCTTTTGGTGATCGCAGCAACCCCTTCGGGCGCCAGCGCCCGTTCGACCGCGATGGGAGCGGCGATATTATTGAAGGTGAATACCGGGACGAGACAAAAACCGACCGGGATCGCCTCGATAGAAAGTGAAAAAATTTATGGTTGCGGGTGTTGAAAACCTCCGGGCCAACCCCACATAGGTTTCACAAGTTCGCCGCAGGCTGATACTGGCTGGAAAACAGCAAGTTAGAGGCCGGGCAATTTTGTCGGGTTGCATTAGCAATTCGGCCATCAACAGCAAATGTCATTGCCACATTAATCTGACTAATTGGAGAAACCGAGCAATGAAGATTCGTCCGCTACACGATCGTGTCGTTGTACGCCGTAAAGAAGAAGAAGAGAAAACTGCAGGTGGCATCGTGCTGCCGGGTAACGCCAAAGAAAAGCCGTCTCAAGGTGAGGTTATTGCCGTGGGTAACGGTCGTGTTCTGGAAAATGGCGAGACTCGTGCGCTGGCAGTCAAAACGGGTGACACCGTGGTATTTGGCCAATACGCCGGCAACACCGTAAAGGTAGACGGTGAAGAGCTGCTCATCATGAGCGAAAGCGATATTTACGGCGTGCTTGAGTGATCGCTGAAGCAATTCGCACGAACAGTCAGTAACCCGATTGATTCAACGAATTCGGTTTTAACGAACAGGAATAGAAGACATGTCAGCAAAAGAAGTTAAGTTCGGTGATAGCGCCCGTAAGCGCATGGTTGCAGGCGTCAACGTCCTTGCAGACGCGGTTCGGGTAACTCTGGGCCCCAAAGGCCGTAACGTGGTTCTGGAGAAGTCTTTTGGCGCTCCGGTTATTACCAAAGACGGTGTATCAGTTGCCAAAGAAATCGAACTGAAAGACAAGTTCGAGAACATGGGCGCCCAGATGGTGAAGGAAGTTGCTTCCCAAGCCAATGAAACAGCCGGCGACGGTACTACTACGGCCACTGTTCTGGCCCAGTCTATCGTTAATGAAGGTGTTAAATCAGTAACCGCGGGTATGAACCCGATGGATCTTAAGCGCGGTATCGACAAGGGTCTGACGGAAGCCGTAAAAGCTATCCGTGAAATGGCCAAGCCTTGCGACGACAGCCGTGCTATTGCTCAGGTTGGTACCATCTCTGCCAATGGCGATGAGACTATTGGTAAGCTAATCGCTGACGCAATGGAAAAAGTAGGTAAAGAAGGTGTTATCACGGTTGAAGAAGGCCGTGGTCTGGAAGACGAGCTGGACGTAGTGGAAGGCATGCAGTTCGACCGCGGCTTCCTGTCTCCGTACTTCATCAACAATCAGGACAACATGTCTGTTGAGCTTGATGATCCGTACATGCTGCTGGTCGACAAGAAAATCTCCAACATTCGCGAGCTGCTCCCGGTGCTGGAAGCTGTTGCCAAAGCTGGCAAGCCACTGATGATCATCGCCGAAGACATCGAAGGTGAAGCGCTAGCAACTTTGGTTGTTAACAACATGCGCGGCATTGTAAAAGTAGCTGCTGTTAAAGCGCCTGGCTTTGGCGATCGTCGCAAGGAAATGCTGCAGGACATCGCTATTCTGAGCGGTGGTACTGTGATTTCCGAAGAGGTTGGTCTGAGCCTTGAGAACACTACTCTGGACGACCTGGGTACAGCCAAGCGTGTAAACGTAACCAAGGAAAACACCACTATTATTGATGGTGCCGGTGCTCAGGCTGATATTGAAGCTCGCGTTGAGCAGGTTCGTAAGCAGATTGAAGACAGTTCTTCAGACTACGACAAAGAGAAGCTTCAAGAGCGTGTAGCCAAGCTGGCGGGTGGTGTTGCCGTCATCAAGGTGGGCGCCGGTTCTGAAGTGGAAATGAAAGAGAAGAAGGCCCGCGTTGAAGACGCCCTTCACTCTACCCGTGCTGCTGTTGAAGAGGGTATTGTGCCGGGTGGTGGTGTAACTCTAATCCGCGCGATTGCTGCGCTGGATAAGGTTGACGCGATCAACGAAGAGCAGAAAGCTGGCGTTAACATCCTGCGCCGTGCGATGGAAGCTCCATTGCGTCAGATCGTTTCCAACGCTGGTGGTGAGTCTTCAGTTGTTGTTGCCAAGGTTCGTGAAGGCGAAGGCTCCTTTGGTTACAACGCTGGGATTGAAGAGTACGGCGATATGCTTGAAATGGGTATTCTGGACCCAGCCAAGGTAACCCGCTCTGCGCTGCAGGCTGCTGCATCTGTTGCTTCTTTGATCATCACCACTGAGGCGATGGTTGCAGATGAGCCGGATGAAGAGAAAGCCGGTGGCGGCATGCCAGATATGGGTGGAATGGGTGGAATGGGAGGCATGGGCGGCATGATGTAATGCCGTTCATAACTCGCTGATTCCGACTGCGTCTCAAATTGAGAGACGTGGCCTGATCCGCTTTCGAAAACCCCGCGTCGGTTCACACTGGCGAGGGGTTTTTGTTTTTTTGTCATGAACTTGGCGAAAGCGTTTGTTAGACTCGGCAACCGGTCAACTGTTTGTGTGTAATTGAATGAGTGACGCTGAACCCAAGCCTTTCTTCCGCCTCGGTAAGCTGTTTTTGCTTATGCTGCTCGGGCTGCTTTTCTATGTCGGCGCATTAATTGTGTTTGTTCCTGCTGGCTGGGTGTGGCATCAGGCTTCTTCTCATGTTTCCTTGCCACCTCAGGTTCAAGTGAAGCAGGTGGCGGGCAAGCTTTGGGATGGCAAGGCTGGTGTTGTTGTTGCGGATTTTCCTTTACGGATTGAATGGGAACTTGGCTGGCCGTCCATTATGGGTTTGGAGCAGACTGTACGGGTTTCTGTGGAATCCCAGCAGTCGTCTATTGCGGGCGATATAACCTTAGGCTGGCCCGAAAGTGCTCGATTGAATGCTCGTGGTCAGATTGCCGTAGTCGAGTTTGAAGAACTGATTCGCCGCAGCGGCGGCGCGATGATTGAAGGCGATGTAAGTATCGACCGCTTGATTCTTGAATGGGCGGATGACCGCATGGTTCGTGCGGACGGTCTCGGAAGATGGGCTGGCGGGGATGTAAGCTGGCCCATGGGTAACCAGACAGGGCAAGCGCAGTTTCCGCCCATGCAGGCAAATATCGAGACTACAAGCGGCGGTGTAGAGCTGGTTGTTTCAGAGCAGGCGGGTAACGGCCCGGCTGCAGATGCCAATATTCTGTGGAACGGCATGGTGGAATTGCGGGTTTATAAACGCATGATAGATCTGGCTGGCCAGCCTTGGTCGGACACGGCTAGCCCCGATGATGTTGTGTTCCGCATAAAGCAGCCTCTGTTACCGGGAGCTCGTTGATGACGGCTACGCCAGCCCCAGAAACCCAGCATCGAATAGCGAAAGCAGTCGCTAATGTGCTTCTTATGTGGCTGGTTATTTATTTGGGCATCGCGATGGCGAATGTCACTTGGCTTTTTGTCTGGCAAGACAAACCGGTTGCGGTTTCTTCTGGTGCTGGTTCCTCCGTGGGTAAGGCTTCCGGAAGCTTAAGTTCAAGCAGCTACCCCATGGCAAGCTATGAATTTTTTGGTCGCGCGGAGGCGACGGGAGAAGTGGCAGCCGCCGCGAAGCGAGCGGCGCCGGAAACAGGGTTGAGCCTCAGACTTGAAGGTGTTCTAGTAGGTCAGCGTCCGGAGGACTCTGGTGCTATAGTGGCCGGGAGCAATGGCGAAACAGCATGGTATCGTGTTGGTGGTGTTTTGCCCGGTAATGCCGAACTGGCAGAAGTTGAGTCGGGGCGCATATTGATTCGCCGGGGTGGACGCTATGAGTCATTAACCTTTGAGGAAGATGACGCATCCACAATGGTTGCAGAAGTGGCCCGCGGGCCTTCAGAATCCTCGCCCGAAGCGTTTTTAGAAAATGCGCGGCAGCAACTCGACAGCGCAGGGGTGGCCGCTCTAACGCCTTACGGCCTTAGCCCGGTTGATGAGACAGGTGTTTCGGGTTATGTGTACAACGGTTCTAATGCCATGCTGAATGCCGTGAACCTCAAAGCTGGCGATGTGATTACTGCCATCAACGGGCAGCGCCTGGGTGATGTGGCGCAGGATCGGTCGCTTCTAGAGAGCTGGCGTGGCCAGACCAGCCTTGATATAGAAATCGAACGTGACGGGTCCATCCTCACCATAAGTTATGCCATACCTGAGCAGTGGCGCTGACAGGGTTCATCGATACAGGACGAAATCGCCAGATGTACAACTACAAGACCAATTTATTGCGGACCTTGGCTCTGCTTATCCTTCTTCCTCTTATGTCGGCAGCGTACGCTCAGGGCGAAACCTGGCGGCTGAACCTCAAAGACGCAGACATCCGCGCTTTTGTTACTCAGGTTGCAGACATTACCGGATACAGCTTTGTGGTAGATCCCAGAGTGAAGGGCAAGGTAACGGTTCTTTCCAGCGCCCCGATGAACAAGAACGAAATCTATGACCTGTTTCTAGCCGTGCTTAACGTGCACGGGTTTACGGCTATTCCCGGGGAAGAGGTTATCAAGGTTGTACAGCAAGTGGATGCGAAACAATCAGCCGAAGTGTTAGGGCGCTTTTCAAGTATTCCTTCCGAGCAGCTTATAACCCGGGTTATTCAGATCGATAATGCCAATGCGCTGGAATTGGTTCCTATTCTGCGGCCCTTGGTTGCAAAGTATGGCCACCTTGCGGGTGTAGCTGCAGCCAACGCCCTGATTATTAGTGATCACGCCTCCAACATTAAGCGTATGGAGCAAATTGTTAGGGAGCTGGATAGCCCGTCGAAATACGAAGTGGAAGTTATCAAGCTAAAAGAGGCTTGGGTTGGCGATATGGTTGCTTTGTTGCAAGAGCTTGCTCCGGATGAGCTTGGTCGTGCAGGTAACGATAATTCTGCAAGAAAATACAGCGTGACTGCTGATGAGCGCAGCAATCGCCTTATTCTTCGTGGCGATGAAACCTTTCGTGGAAAAATGCGCGGCCTGATTGCGCAGCTGGACCAGCCTTCTGCCAGTGGTGGGGCCACTAAAGTTATTCGTCTTAAGCATGCTGATGCAAAAGGCCTTAGTGAGCTTTTAAAAGGCATTATGGGGGAGGTTACCAAAGAGGCAGCCGGTGGAAGTGGTGCAACCGGTGGTGGTGCCAGTACGAAACCTCAGGGTAATTTTGCGGTATTCGCAGATGAAGGGCTAAATGCATTGGTTGTTCGTGGTGAGCCGTCTTTGATGCAGGAGGCTGAGGAAATTGTCGCTGCGTTGGATGTGCGCCGTGCTCAGGTGTTGATTGAAGCAGCGATTGTGGAGATCAGTGATGAACTGGGTCAAGATCTGGGCGTTCAGGTAGCTGTCGGCGATGAGTCTGGCTCCTCAACACCCGTGATGGGCACCAACTTCGGAAACGTAGGTAAGAGCCTCGGAGATGTGCTGAGCGCGATATTGACCGAATCAGCTATTACGCCAGCGGTTGGCGGCATAACTTTGGGTGCTGGCCAAAGGGACAAGGGTGGCGTTAGCTGGGGTATTCTACTACAGGCGCTGTCTACGTCAGCTGCGGCGAACCTGTTATCGACGCCAAGCATTATTACACTGGATAACCAAGAGTCCGAAATTATTGTGGGCCAGAATGTGCCTTTCCGTACTGGCCAATCCACGGTGGCGGGTGATGGCACCACTAACCCGTTCACGACCATTGAGCGCCGTGATATTGGTCTTACTCTAAAGGTAACGCCAACAATCAGCGCGGACGGCCTTGTGAGATTGGTGGTGGAGCAAACGACGGAGAGCGTAGCCGATAGCATTGATAACGCATCTGATATCGTAACTAACAAGCGTGAGATCAAGACAACCGTGCTCGCGGATGATGGCGAAACCATCGTGTTGGGTGGTCTTACCAGAGATGACTACACGGTCAGCAAGAGCAAGGTGCCGTTGCTGGGCGATATCCCCTATCTTGGCCGACTGTTTTCATCGGAGTCTGAGCGCCGGGTAAAGCGTAACCTGTTGGTGTTTTTGCGGCCGAAGATCATGCTGGGTAAGGCGGAAGCGGTTACGGTTACCTCGGAGAAGTTCAATAAACTCTGGAAGGTGAATCTCGATATACGCAACAAGCTGGGTCTGCCAGAGGTTAAAGCAAACCCGAGTGTGAATGTTCTGTTCAATGCAGGGGAAGGGGAGCGGGCTCCGTAGGCCTGCTTGCTCACACAACCATAGGTGGCATCGGACAGTCCATTTGGTCTGCCACTAGCCTCATGAGTTCGTACTCCCTCGGCTCAATTACTCCATCGTAGGTGATGCAGTGTCCGCAGGCGTCGATAACGGCAGGCTTTAACAATGGAGAAAGCCCGTTCAGGGCTTTGAGCGCTTCCTGTAACTGACGCATGCTTACTTTTGCTAGCATTGGGTGGTCTTCATGACAGCTGCTGGCGAAGCCCGCCATCGCTTGATGGTACAACGCTTTAGCGTCGTGCTGGGTGTTGCCCACCCCGGCTCGAGCCAAGAGGCTCAGAAGCTGTTGCAACGCAGGCATCACGGCCTTATAGCTGCGATAGCGAACGGGAATGGCCCGGGCAGCATCCACTCCGAGGTGGCGCGAAAGGAAGCTGGTAAGCGCCAGCTCAAACAGCGTAACCTTCTTGTCTGCGTTCACCAATACTCTTACCCACCGAATCAAATCCGCGCGTTCTTCAGGGTCGAGCTTCCTGAGTGCTGGCATTGCCAATTCCAAGGCCGGGAAACGAACGGCGTCACCCATTTTCTGGAGTGTCGGGATC
Organism: Marinobacter salexigens; assembly: GCF_018860765.1. Taxonomy (GTDB): domain Bacteria; phylum Pseudomonadota; class Gammaproteobacteria; order Pseudomonadales; family Oleiphilaceae; genus Marinobacter; species Marinobacter salexigens_A. The sequence continues at coordinate 745,558 of NZ_JAHKPV010000021.1, read as the reverse complement.
AGCTTTGCAAGCAAGTCGGGTTGCGGACCAAATAACGAATGTTCCGGAAGCAATCCGAGCCGTTCAGCCTGCTCTTGTTGAGTCAGATCGCTGATAAGCAGTGCATAACATAGCTGAATGGCGCCAGCCCGAGTGTAGAGCAAGCCGCGAAAGGTTGAGGGCAACTGTTGGAGGAGCTTGATTGCAAAGTCTTCACCTTCAGGGCTGATGGTGCCGACTCTTTCAGAGAGCCTTTGTATACTGTGGGGGCCGGGTGCGGCATGCGAGGCAATTGCGGAGCCAGAAACCGACGTGCGCCTGCCAGAGATGGTGCCATAAAGGTCGGTGGCTGCACTTGCGATGCCTGAGACCCCGGTTGGTTGAAATCCCGCCGTTGCAGAGCGCAGGTCGGCTCCCGGTTCCGTGTCGCGCAGGCGACTTTTCAGGCGCGCCATAAGCCCGGGTTGGATGGCGTGGATGCGTTGTTGAATCGGTGGATGAGACGCAAGCAGCGAGGAGAACTTCATGCGTGCCGCTTCTCCAAAGCACATGTGGTTCATGTTGCTGGCATGGCCGGTAGTATCCAAATAGCTACCCCTGAGCCCGATTTTAAAGAGGGCGCCGCCAATGCCATCCGGGTTGCGGGTGAACTGTACCGAAGACGCATCGGCTAAGGTTTCCCGTTGCCGGGATACGGCGGCCTGTATCAATCGCCCGAAAAAAACTCCCACATATCCGATGACAAACAGTGCGATGCCAACGACGCCCATGGCGGCTTGGGCTCGTCCGTCTCGATTGCGGCCGGTGGTGCGCCCGCCGCTGTAGAATGACGAGCGAAGCAGGAATCCGCCAATCTGACCGATCATCAAAATACCAGCAAGCAAAGCAATCAGGCGAATGTTCAAGCGCATATCGCCATTAAAGATATGGCTGAATTCATGCCCTACAACACCTTGCAGTTCGTCGCGGGTTAGTTGTGTTATCGCACCATGAGTGACCACCATAACTGCCGAGCCAGGGGTGTAACCCGCCACAAAGGCATTGATGCCGGTCTCGGTGTCCATGATGTAGAGTTCTGGAACAGGCACACCGCTTGCAATGGCCATTTCCTCTACAATGTTGCACAGCTTGCGCTCGTCGCTGTCGCGGGTATCTGGGTCAATAGGGCGGGCGCCAACCATTTTTGCGACGCGACTACCGCCACCGGCAAGATCCGCCCAGCGTATTAATGAACCCATGCCAATCAGAAGCACCACGGCTGCTGCAGTAATTAGGCCGTGACTGGACAGCAGCCAGTGATGAAAGGGTTGGCCTGAGGTTTCGCTGCGGGTTACGAAGTAACCCACCAGACACACAGCGAGAGTGATCAGCACCACAGCTGTAAGGAACAAAACGACCAACAGACTGGTGTTGCGCCGGGCACTGGCCTGACGCTGGAAAAACCCGGTGTGAGCCATGTGTCAGGGCCTCAAAAGGCCACTTTAGGCGCCTGACGGGCCTCTGGGGACTCAAGTTCTAGCTGGGAGGTTTCTTTGAAGGCAAACATGCCAGCGATCACGTTATTGGGAAATTGCTCGCGGAAGATGTTATAGCTCATCACGCCATCGTTATAGGCTTGGCGGGCAAAAGACACGCGATTTTCGGTGCTGGAAAGCTCTTCCATCAATTGTTGGATGGTCTCATTTGCCTTTAGGTCGGGATAGTTCTCCGCTACCGCATAGAAGTTGGCTAGAGCTTTGTTAAGTAGATTTTCGGCTCCGCCAAGACGCTGGATTTTGGTACCGTCGCCGGGATCTCTTGCGGCGTCTTTCTGGGCGCTCACAGCATTGTTTCTGGCTTCCATAACTTGTGTGAGCGTTGATTTTTCATGGGTTAGATAAGCTTTGGCAGCTTCGACAAGATTGGGAATCAAGTCGTGTCTGCGTTGGAGTTGCACATCAATCTGCGCAAAGGCGTTTTTGAACTGGTTACGCAGAGAAACCAGACGGTTATAGATAAAAACCAGATAGATTACCGCAACTGCAATAACGATCAGGCCAACAATGGTAGTGCCCATGGCAAATCCTCACAGGTAATGGGTCAGGCGTTATTTTCTACGATTTTCTCGTGAAACTCCTGCACAAACGTCTCGAAATCCGCAGGGCGTAGGGGCTTGCTGAAGAAGTAACCTTGCGCAAGTTTGCACCCGCGTTGGGTGAGATAATACTCTTGCTCTGCTGTTTCAACACCTTCGGCGACAACGGTTAAATTGAGGCTTCTGCCCAGATCGATAATGGTGTTGGTGATGCGGGTGTCTTCTTTATTTACGAGCAGGTCACGAATGAACTGCTTATCAATTTTCAGATGTTGCACCGGCATTTTTTTAAGGTAAGTAAGGGACGAGTATCCAGTACCGAAATCGTCTACCGCAAGGCTAATGCCCGCTCGATTCAGGGTATGTAATTTGGCTACGGCATCAGACATGTTGGTCATGAAGCTGGTTTCTGTCACTTCCAATTCGAGACGCCCAGCCGGAATATCATAACGCTTCAAAGTACCGAGAATGTCATCAACAATAGTGTTTTGATGTAACTGTACCGCTGACAGGTTTACGGCAATGCGCAAAGGGAGCCCTTTGTCTGCCCACAGCTTGGCTTGAAGGCAGGCCTGCTCTAAAACCCATTGACCAATTCCAACAATGGATCCGTTGTTCTCGGCGACAGGTATGAAATAATCCGGTGGCACCAGCCCGCGTACAGGATGCTCCCAGCGGAGTAGTGCTTCAGCACCTATAACCCGCTTAGTCTCCAGGTTTATCTGAGGTTGGTAAACAAGGTGCAGCTGGTTCAGCGATAAGGCTTTGGATAGGTCTGTCTCCAGCTGTTTACGGTCTCGGATTTCCTGATCAATGCTGGCCACGTAGAACTGGAAATGGTCCTTCCCTTTTTGTTTCGCCAGCATCATAGTTTGCTCGGCGCTCTGAAGCAGTCTGTCTGATTGCGTGGCGTCAGCGGGGTAGAGTGCAATGCCCAGCGTTGCGGTCATGGAAACACTCTGGCCTTCGATCCTTATGGGTTCGCTAATACCGGAAAGAATTGCTTCAGCAGTGTCCGCAGCTTGAAAACCGTCTTTAAGCCTCTTTTCGACAACGACAAATTGATCGCCGCCAAGGCGTGCTATTGTGAAGCGTGATCCGCTGAGTGAATTTATGAGCCTGTCTGCAACAATTTGTAGGGAGAGGTCCCCGGCGCGGAAGCCGCACTGATCGTTAACAGACTTGAAATCATCAACGCCGCAAACCATGACCGACAAAAGTGTTTGGTTGTGTTTGGACTCTTCGATATCAGCGTTTAAAAGCTCCATAAAGCTATCTCGGCTGAGCAGCCCTGTAAGCTGATCATAGCGTGCGAGTCGGCTTACTCGGTCTTCTGCTTCGCGGTGGCGCTTCTGGCTTTCCCCAATGGCACTTAGCAGTGTGTTGGTGGCACCCACCCAAAGCCCGAGTTCATCTTTCTCATGGCCAATAGGTGTAGCAATTAAGCGGTCATCTGGATGCGCCGGGTCTACCTGTTTTACCGAATGTACAATGCGCAACAGTGGACGGGTTAGCAGCATGTAAAAGACGAAGAACAGTACCATGCCGAGAATGACCGCCGTTGCCACCACAGAGGTGAAAGTCACGGTGGCGCGTCCCAACCATATGTGGGCGGCAGGCACAGTATCGTAGTGAACGTCAAAATAGCCGTAAACAGTATCTGAACCGTTATTGCGTTTAAGTTCTGTACGGTATTGGCGCTCGACACCAAAAATAGCGTCAGTCAACGGCCTAAAGGTGCTCTCGGCCATAGGCCGTTTACGGCTGCTAAGAGGTTCTTCATTTGTGTGGAGTATCTGGGCGAGATGTACGGCCTCACGGGCAAACAGGCCGTCCACTACTTGGTCTGCTAGATCAGAGTCAATACTGAACACAGCTTGAGTTGCTGCATCTTTAACCATGGCGATGGTTTGCATGGCTTCATTGTCCAGATCTGCAGACACACGGCGTGCATCGAGCACCACCTGTATGGCGCTGAAAATCACACCGCTGATCAGCGCGACGGCCAGTATCCAGCGAAGGATTCTATAGCCGAGACGATTATCAAGCTCAAAAATTTTCCGCATTTAGACCCGTCGTTAGCCTATCCACTAGGCGCCCATAGACTTGAAGCTGGATTGCGCTGGCGGCTTTAGCGAAACGGCGCCAACGGTACGGATTATGGTTCAGATTAAACGACACTGCATCATGAAGTATCGACGATTATTTCAAATAGTTCAGGATACTGGCGTTTCAATTTGTAAATTTGATTAATGATTATACAAAAACGCCCGCTGAATGCGGGCGTCTTACATTCAGCCGTTATCGGCTGAATCTGGAATACTAGCCAAATTGATTAGGCCAGATTTTCGTTCACGAAATCCCAGTTAACAAGATTCCAGAACGCTTCCAAATAGTTCGGACGAGAGTTGCGGTAATCAATATAGTACGCGTGCTCCCAAACATCCACCGTCAGAACAGGCTTGTCTGCGCCGGTAAGCGGTGTTTCTGCATTGCTGGTGTTGGCAATGGTAACGCTGCCGTCAGCCTTCTTTACCAGCCATGTCCAGCCAGAGCCGAAGTTGTTGGCTGCCTTATCATTAAACTCTTTCTTGAAGTTATCGAAAGAACCGAAAGCCTTCTCGATGGCTTCTTTTGCTGCACCGGTTGGCTCACCGCCGCCGTTCGGGCTTAGGCAGTGCCAATAGAAAGTGTGGTTCCACACCTGAGCTGCGTTGTTGAACAACGGGCCGCTAGCGCTTTTGATAATATCTTCAAGCGACTTGTTGGCGTTGTCGGTACCTTCAACCAGACCGTTAAGCTTGGTTACGTAGGTGTTGTGGTGCTTACCGTAATGGTATTCGAGGGTTTCAGCGGAGATGTGCGGTTCTAGAGCGTTTTTTTCGTAAGGTAGTGCTGGAAGTTCAAAAGCCATGAGGTCGTTCTCCCTAGTCTCTCTATTATGGTGAGTGTCACCGAGCTAATATAGGGTCGATTTGAGCGATATCAACCCCGTAAGATGATTCAGGCTGTGCGGTTACTGTGTAATGAACTGCTGAATTCAGGGCTGCCGGGTAAAAACTGTACACAGTTCCGAACTCGCCAAACCAATTCTTCATAGCTGTCCGCCAATACGTTGACGTGGCCCAGCTTGCGGCCAGCCCGTTCGCCTTTGTTGTAAAGGTGTACATGAGCGTAGGGGAGTTCAAGCAGGCGTTCAACATCGCCGTGTTCTCCAATGATATTAATCATGCAGCTTAAACCGCGAGGCTCAACGCTGCCCAATGGGTGCCCGCTCACGGCCCGAATATGGTTCTCAAACTGGCTGGTCATTGCTCCTTCAATGGTCCAATGTCCGGAGTTATGGACTCGGGGTGCCATCTCATTTGCGACCAGTCCATTGGCTGTATCAAAAAGCTCAAGAGTAAGTACACCTACGTAACCTAGCTCGTTCAACAAGGCTTTTATGTATCGCTCGGCATCTTCTTGAACGTGCATTTCGAGCTTCGGCGCTGGCGCAATGGCATACCGAAGAATGCCTTCGTGATGAACATTTTCTGAAATCGGGTAAAACGCCAGTTGGCCATCTTCACCACGCACAGCGATGATAGAAACTTCGCGGCTGAACTCTACAAACTTTTCGACCATTAGCCTTGGGTGCCCAATGCTTTCCCAGGCAGCTTCTGCATCTTCCGGGCTCTTCAATACAGCCTGACCTTTGCCGTCGTAGCCTTCGGTGTTGGATTTCGCCACGACCGGGCAGCCAAGACTTTCTGCTGCGGCTTTTAGGGATGCAGCGCTGTCGGCAATTTTCCATTGGGGTGTGGGGATACCGAGCTCGCCGAACAGTGTTTTTTCAGCTTCGCGATTTTGGCAAATCTGCAGGGCGCGGGGGCAGGGGTGTACCGGTTTTTCTTTCGCCAGCTTTTCTGCCACATCTACCGGGAGGTGCTCAAATTCGTAGGTGACACGATCAACCCGCGACAGGAAGTCGTCGATGTATTTGCCTTCGCGGTCGATCATGACTTCACCCAGACCAGCGCTGGGGCTGCCGGACATGTCATAGAAAACAAAGGTTTTGGCCAGCGGATAACCGGCGAGGGCAAGCATTCTTCCCAGTTGGCCGGCACCTAATACACCAATTCTCATTTGTGTTCTCCTGCCGTTGTCGGGCATTTTACCTTGGGTGGTTGGCACGGCAGGGGCGAGGCTTTACAAAACACGCTGTGAATACGTCCATGTACGCTTGGCTCCGCCATCCATGGCTCCGCACAGTTTTGTAAAGCCTCGCCCCTGCCGCGCAATCGGGACTGGTCAGTAGATTCACTGTTCTTTCGGGTCAGGATTGTCCAGAATTGTTTGGGTCTGTGTCATCCGAAATTCATCTACTGCTTTTCGAACACCTTCATCAAAGGTGCCAATAATTTGCGCAGCTAACAGGCCTGCATTTGTTGCTCCAGCGTTGCCGATGGCCAGTGTGCCCACGGCAATGCCGCCAGGCATTTGAACAATGGAAAGTAACGAATCGAGGCCGCTCAAGGCTTTGGACTGTACGGGAACACCCAGAACTGGCAAGGACGTTTGTGAGGCGACCATGCCGGGTAGGTGTGCGGCACCACCTGCGCCTGCAATAATCACTTTGAGACCGCGGTCGGAGGCGGTTTTCGCGTAGTCGAAAAGCAGGTCCGGAGTGCGGTGGGCGGAGACGACCTTGGCTTCATAGGCAACGCCGAGTTTTTCGAGCATGTGAGCGGCGTGTTCCATGGTGGGCCAGTCGGACTTGGAGCCCATGATAAGTCCTACAAGCGGCTGCATACGCAACTGTCCTGTGATAATTGGAAAGCCGGACATTGTATGTTTTGGCTATCTGCCATGCAAGGAAGGTGTTTGGGTGCATGGCACGGTAGGGGCTTCTTTTTCAGGAACCGCTACAAGCACTTCCCTGTGCGCTTGTCTTTGGCCATCCATGGCCTACGACATTTCTGAAAAAGAAGTCCCTACCGTACCCTGGTCCCTGACGTGGGAATGTAGAATCAACACCTTTTTCTTTCTTCATTTCAACCCATTTGTAAGTGCATGTATTATCAGTACCAGTTAATTCAACCGTCCATATTCAGGAGCTGTAATGGAACCCATCCGTCCAGATGACGATGAACTGAGAGCCGAGCGGCCTATTGGTACGCCAGAGCATAAGGCGCCAGCTCAGAAGAAGCCGAAATCGTCCGCCGAGGGAGGAGCCGGGGGGAAGTCCAGGCCCTCGAAACCAGTCAAGGGTGACGGCAACGGAGGTGGCAGCGGTCGGTCGGGCTTGGCCGTGTTGTGGTTGTTGGTTATTGCCGTGGCCGTGGCTTCAGTGGCGGGTTGGTATTCACAGAATCAACGGATTCAGGTGCTGGAAGCTCAGTTGGAGGAGGCGGATTATTGGGCGCGTCAGAGTAAGCTGGCGTTGGCGCGGTTCGAGGGGGATCTTTCTGAGACAGGGGAAAGTTTGGAGGAGCGTGGTGCTTCGTTGACCGAGCAGTTGGATTCCCAGAAAAAGCAGCTGGATGAGGCGGATAGTGAGATTCGCAAGCTTTGGGTGGTCGCGAATGAGCGAAATAAGAAGCGACTGAATGATCAGCAAGAGAGAATTTCTACTTTAGAAGCGGGCCTTGCGGAGGGTGAGAAAGCGTTGGCAGACGTGGGATCTACGGTTGAAAAAGTGCAGGCGTCTTTGAGTGCGGATTTGGCGGCGCTCAAAACACGAACGGATACGTCGGTTGCAGCTTTGGAGAGTGCAAACCGGCAGGCGACGGAGAAGCTGACTGCTTTAGGCAAGCAGTTGGCGGATGTTGATCAGGTGGTTGAGCGCCGGGTGAGACGGTTTGAACAAGAGCAGAAGCTTGGTATCCAGGGGATTGAGGGGCGTTTGTCAGCCTTGGAGAAAAAGGTTGCTGGGGGTGACGGTAACAAGCAGCTCGAAAATGAGCTTGCGGCCTTGAAGAAAAGTGTTCAGGCCATTGATTCGTCGCGCGCCCAGTTTACCTCGCGGCTTGTGCGGTTATCAGAAGAGGTTAATCAGCTTCGAAACGAGATGTCAGTACAGTAACGGTTTGTTATTCATCCCTTGCGGTAGCTCTCATTTATAGCGCTTGGCAGTTGCTATGATCAGGCTACTCACCAAAGGATGAAGAGTTAATACAATGAAAACCCCTGTGTCTTTTTTTGAGCCGTTTAAGCTGAGCTCCCTATGCGTCCGTACGTTGTTGATTGTGGCCATGCTGTCGGCGTCTGGATGCACGATTTACCAGTCTATTGGCAAAAGTACCGGGTCGTTCCTGCACCCGGTTTCTGGCCATGATTTTGTGCACATTGATAACGATAAGTGGGATCGCGAACACGCAGTACTCTACTTCTATCGCACCGACTCTGAGTGGGCCGCTGATGAAATTGAAGCCCCTAGCGTCTACATCGATGATTCCCATTATTTCAATATCCGCAATGATAGCTTCACTTGGCTGGTAGTCAGCCCAGGTGAGCGTCATATCGCTATGCGCAGGCCGCTACTGGGGCTGGAGGGATTGAATTCGTTCAGTCTCAGCCAGATTGCAGACGCCTTGCTAGAGGTTGAGCCGGGTCGGATTTACTATCTGCGTTACAATGAGCTTTCTGAGCCTACACAGGCGCATCCTGACCTCGATCCTGAGCACCCCTTGGCGCAGGGTGACCTGCAGCTGGTTACCAGAGAGTACGCCATGCAGAAGCAGGAGATTGTTTCAACTCGCTTCCTGAACAGTGACTTGTTGGCACCGAACCATGCCGCGGTTTCGATTGTAGAGGCCAATGAAGATGCCGATTACGAACGGCAAATCGCGCTGCTTGAAGAGGAACGCGAGCTGGAATTGGAACGGTTGGAACGCGAAGGGAAATATGAGCCTTCGTCTTGGTACTGGCCGTTCGGTGGTGGTCCGTCGGCTCCGCTTGAAGCTGATCAAAAGATTGAGAAGCTGGAGCAAGACTATGCTCAGTTAGAACTGGAGCGGGAGCGTCGTGAAGCGGCAGAGTCGAGTGGGTGGTGGTTTTTTTAGAGTTTCCCGAAAAAGATTTGACACCGCCGAACAAATGCTTAAAATGCGCCTCTCACTTGGTTGAGCAATGAAGTCTCTTCGCAGGCAACATCAGCATTTTCAAGTGAGTGCCTTTGAAAGGTTATGAAGTGGGTGGTTAGCTCAGCTGGGAGAGCATCGCCCTTACAAGGCGAGGGTCACTGGTTCGATCCCAGTACCACCCACCACTTCTTTCTAGGGCTAGCACCGAGCTCTTGAGTTCGATGCGCGATTCAGGCTTAATGCCGAATCAATGCGGAGCGGTAGTTCAGTTGGTTAGAATACCGGCCTGTCACGCCGGGGGTCGCGGGTTCGAGTCCCGTCCGCTCCGCCACTCTTTCTGGGTGGTTAGCTCAGCTGGGAGAGCATCGCCCTTACAAGGCGAGGGTCACTGGTTCGATCCCAGTACCACCCACCAGATTTTAAAAAGGGCAAGTCCGATGGGCTTGCCCTTTTTTTTACTTCCCGATCAGCGATTGACCGCATACTCTTACAACGTTCCCGTTAACACCGCCTGATGCAGGGCTGCAATACCAGGCAATGGTTTCTGCAACATCTACAGGTAGGCCGCCCTGAGACAGGCTGGTCATGCGTCGACCGGCTTCACGCAAGGTCATGGGCATGGCAGCTGTCATTTGAGTCTCAATAAAGCCTGGGGCTACGGCGTTGATGGTAATGCCATTCTTTACCTGCTTTGCCATAGCTTCTACATAGCCGATTACGCCGGATTTTGCGGCAGAGTAGTTGGTTTGCCCGAAGTTTCCGGCAATGCCGCTGATAGACGAAATGCAGACGATTCGTCCACCTTCACGCAACAATTCTCGGCTCATAAGTTCGCCGTTAATATGCTCTTCCGCCGTCAGGTTAACTGCAATAGTCATATCCCAGAAATGCTCCGGCATGTTGCCTAGAGTTTTGTCCCGGGTAATGCCTGCGTTATGAATAACCAGATCCACCCCGCTAAAGTGCTTTTCGACAAAATCCGCAATTTTTGCAGGAGCATCTGTAGCGGTAATGTCACAGGCCAGAGCTTTGCCTTTGATTGCACGGGTAACTTTTTCCAAATCTTCCATTGCGGGTTCAATGTCTAACCCGATAACCGTAGCGCCATCGCGCGACAAGGTTTCGGCAATGGAGGCACCAATGCCCCGCGAGGCGCCCGTTACCAATGCAACCTTCCCAGTGAGTGGGGCAACCGGGTTTGTGGTTGGTGATTCAGTGGTTTTGCCAATGCGAACAACTTGGCCTGAAACATATGCCGACCGGGCAGACAGGAAAAAACGAAGGCTGGATTCCAACTGCTTCTCGGCATTTGGTGCTATCCAAAGTAGGTTGGCCGTGGCGCCTTTTTTGCCCACTTCTTTACCTAGGCTCCGAGTAAAGCCTTCTAAAGCTTGTTGCGCTGCGGCTTGTGGTGCTTTGCGGCAAGTGGCAGGGTCCTGACCAATGACTACAACTCGGGCGTTGGCACCAAGCTTTTTGATGGTTGGGTGAAAGAAGTCATAAAGCGCACGAAGATCGTTTGGGCCTTTGAGCCCGGTGGCATCAAACACTAAAGCCGAAAATTTGGTTTCGGAAGCTGCCGCTAAATCCAGTGCTTTCGCTTTGTTGCCCGCTTTTGATGAATCTTCAAGTGTTGCCTTGCCGCTGGCGTGGTGCAGCATTGCAGCGCTGGCACCAAGAACACCGCCAACCACCGCTATAGCTTTGCCGCCATTGCCTGCGCCGACCAAAACATCACCTTCAATAAACGGTTGATCTGCGCGCTTGAGACGCTTGAGGGGCGCCGGTGAGGGTAATCCAAGCGTTTGTGCTGCAGTTTTGCCCACGGGTGTATTGACGAGTTTGAGATAGATGTCTGACATGGCTTCGTCCTTGTGTTGGAATGATGAGTGGAGTATGAAAGATTACAGAGTAATGAATCCATCAGCTATGTGATTGACTCAACGCTTTTAAGGCTTTGTCAGGCATGCCAATGAGATGGCGGCTGTGGGCGCTAGACTGCATTCATAAACTGCTTACCCGAGTGCACGGGTTTGGAAGCCGCACCTTCAAGCTCTTGTGCTCAGGAACCCAATAGAGGAAGGATATCATCATGGCACAGGCTCAGAAGTCCAACCAAAAGAAATCCCCAGCCCTTAAAGCTACAGAGAAAAAGGCTAGCGGAGTTCGTCGCGTAGCCATTCTCGGGGGCAACCGAATTCCTTTTGCGCGCTCGAATACAGCCTATAGCAAGATTGGCAATCAGGAACTTTTGACATCGGCTTTGCGTGGACTTGTCGATCGTTACAATCTGGAGGGTAAACGTGTTGGTGAGGTGGTTGCTGGAGCCGTGATCAAGCATTCCCGCGATTTTAACCTCACCCGTGAAGCAGCGATGAGCTGCGGGCTAGCGCCGGAAACGCCGGCTTATGATATTCAGCAAGCCTGCGGCACAGGATTGGAAGCTGCCATTCTGGTTGCCAACAAAATTGCTCTCGGCCAGATTGAGTGTGGTATTGCCGGTGGTACGGATACCACTTCGGACGCTCCTATTGGCGTAGGTGAGGGTTTACGGGAAATCCTTCTGGATTTGAACCGTGCCAAGTCGACGAGTGATAGGCTCAAAATCCTCAGCCGTTTTCGCCCTTCCCACCTAAAGCCGGAAGTACCCCAAAATGGTGAGCCACGCACAGGAATGTCCATGGGTGAGCATGCTCAGATAACCGCCAAAGAGTGGGCAATCCCCCGTGAAGAGCAGGACTTACTGGCGTGGGAAAGCCATCAGAAGTTGATGAAGGCTTATGAAGAAGGCTTCTTTAGTGATTTGATGACGCCGTTGGCTGGTCTTGAAAAAGATAACATATTGCGCCCGGATACGACGCTGGAAAAACTGGCCACTTTAAAGCCGGTTTTTGATCGCGAAAATGGCACCATGACGGCTGCTAACAGCACTGCTCTGACTGACGGCGCCTCTTGTGTGCTTCTGGCCAGTGAAGAGTGGGCAAAAGCCCATAATATGGAAGTGAAGGCATGGCTGACCTTCTCAGAAGTGGCGGCTGTGGATTTTGTTGATAAAAAAGAAGGCTTGTTGATGGCTCCGGCTTACGCTGTGCCGCGGGTTCTGGAAAAAGCAGGCCTTAGTTTGCAGGATTTCGATTTTTACGAGATTCACGAGGCGTTTGCGTCTCAGGTTCTTTCTACCCTCAAAGCTTGGGAAGACCCTGCGTTTTGTAAAGATAATCTGGGTTGGGATAAGCCGCTGGGCAGCATTGACCGCGCCAAACTGAATGTTAAGGGCAGCAGTCTGGCAACAGGCCATCCGTTTGCAGCTACGGGTGGGCGCATCGTGGCTACGCTTGCCAAACTGCTGGAAGAGAAGGGCAGCGGCAAAGGCCTGATTTCAATTTGCGCCGCTGGCGGCCAAGGCATAACGGCTATTTTGGAGCGATAAATTTCTCGAAAGCGCGAATAGGCTTTGACAGATTGGCTTAAGCGCCGTAGTATGCGCGCCACGGTGATCGAGAGACACCAACCAGTTTGATGCGGGGTGGAGCAGTCTGGTAGCTCGTCGGGCTCATAACCCGAAGGTCGTAGGTTCGAATCCTGCCCCCGCTACCATATAAAAGAAAGGCAGATCAGTAACTTACTGATCTGCCTTTTTGCGTTTGGGCAGTCGAAAAACGATGTGGTGCATGAGCTACGCATATTCATGATTTTTGGCTTGTCACAAATCTGTGTAGATATTCAGCCTCTCGTTGTCACGCTTGCCAACACAGGTGGGTTGCACGGTTTTTCACACACCTTTCTGGGCGCTTGGCAGCTTCAACTGGCTGCTCGCAGGACCACTGCTCAATGACCCAGTCGCCCCTATTTATACCGTCTTAGTGGCTGGACAGATCTAATCCGTCGATGATGTACAGTCGGCTTCCGTCGATGGTGTTGACGTCGAGCTTTTTTTGCTCCAGCTCACCACCGGTGGACCAGGTGGCAAAATCGTCATCGTTCAGAACGCCAAGGTGGCTATCGTCAATGAGCCACAAACCTTCCATCTTGTCGTGAGGGAAACCCACCGCAGCGACCATATCTGCAACCAGATTTTTTTCAGCCGGCACGATGCCTGCTTCGATCAGGCTGGTCCAGTCGCCGTCTGCAAGGACTACCTCTTCCAGAGTTTTGCTGTCGATGGTTAGGCCTAGTGCGTTGTCCTGATCTATGTTTCCGGTTGCGGCTATCTCTTCAAGGTTGGTTGCGATCGAGAGATCGACACGATAGACGTGCTTCTGAGCGCTAGGGTTGGCGGCACTGGCGCCACCGGGGCCACCATTAAGGAAGCTGCCGTCACGCTCAATGACCAGAAACTCTGTGTTGCTCAGGGCGACGATCTCTGAGTTGGAGTTCTGAGTCTTTTCCTGTTTGTATAGATACTGTCCCACTTCTTTCGTGTCCAGGTTAACCGTGACGATACGGGTGATATCCAGATCCTTGACACTGCTGTTCGGGTTGTACATGGTCGACTGCATGATCCCGACAAGGGTTTTTTCGTCTGGTGTGATAGTCAGGCCTTCCATACCTCGGTTGGCGCGGCGGTTGGCGAACTCGGCTGGCAGGTTGATGCTCGTGCGAGCGTCGCCGGAAAATGCGTTGATTCTGTCGATCTCCACGCCGTTAGCATCATAGTGAACCAAATGCGGCCCATACTCGTCGCTGACCCAGAAGGTGCCATCGCTCAACGCAACCAAACCTTCGCCGTCAAGGCCGTAGTCGTCCAACCTGAACGGATTAGTGGTCTCGTCGTATGGTTTTGTATCATCGATCAGGATGGGCTGGCCGCTATTGTAGTAGGGGGTCTCCCCGGTGCCGCCTAGAGCAGCGCTGTTGGGTAAACCGCTGATGTTATTACCGTCGAGGTCTTTGAGTAGAATGGTGCTGACGTGGTTTATCTGGCCGTTCTCCATCACTTCGAACAAACCGATTCGCGGAGTGTAGTCCGGGCTTGGGAATTTCTTGCCCTTGCCGTAGTCGCCGGTGAAACTGGCGTTGGGGCCTCTGTCTGTAAGGGCATAGAAGTGAGTCGGGTTGTTGGGATGGGCAGTCATTGCGGAGCCGAAGCCGCCATTACGTACCTCCAATGGCTGTCGAGATTTTGCGTCGATTAGGTCGCTGCGCAGGACATCATAGGGCAGGAGTACTCCTGTCGCCGGAAAACTCTCCAACACTGCTGCAACACCTGCACTCCTTGCTTCGTCGTTGTTCTCCTTAACGGTACTGCAACCGGCCAACATGGAAGTGGCCAGCACCGTGGTAATCAACGTCATTGTCTTATACATCAGCTTTCTTCCTTTTTCTTTTCAACAAAACTCGCCGAAACCGCTAGGTGGCAACTGGATGGCGGTGAAGCGCGTATTAACTTACGCGCGAAAAATGACATTACGGTGACGGTACCTGAGGGGCTGGCCGCTCCTGACAAGGTTGCTACAGTTGTTGGCATCTTCCCTGAATGGAAGCGTGGAGTTTCTGACATTCGCGCCACCTATGGCGGACTTTTTGTTGGCCAGTGGCAGAAGGTGCGCGATACGAATAAAGCAAATCGATGATAGTGTGGCTCCATCAAAGTAAAATAGTTTTCACCACCTATATTGGATGCCTCCATGAAAATGTTAGCGTTGTACAGCATCAAAGGCGGGGTAGGAAAAACTGCCTCAGCAGTGAACCTTGCGGCACAGTCCGCTTTGCACGGTTATCGGGTTCTGCTCTGGGACCTCGATCCTCAAGCTGCTACAACCTACTATCTCCGGGCAAAGCCCAAGGTGAAAGGTGGTATAGACAAGCTCATTAAGGGCAAGGCTTCGTTTGATAAGGTGATCTACGACACTGATGTGGAGAGGCTGGACTTGTTACCGGCGTCGTTCGACGCCCGGGAGCTGGATCAACTGCTTGATGAGAGAAAACCAAGTCATTTACGTAAACTACTCAAGCCCATCCGCGACGACTACGATCTGGTTATACTAGATTGCCCGCCCAGCATTTCTGTGCTCTCAGAGCAGGTCTTCTCCAGCGTGGATGCATTGCTGGTTCCGCTGATCCCAACGACGCTTTCCCTGCGCACACTCAAACAATTGCGCAGTCATCTCGATGAGCAGGACTACCCTTGTTCAGTCTGGCCTTTTTTTACGCTGGTAGATCGTCGTAAAACGCTGCATCTGGACGTCATGGCACAGCTTTCATCTGAGCATAAATTACTCCTGAGCACGACTATCCCGAGCTCTAGTGTAGTTGAGAGAATGGGCATTACGCAGGCGCCTTTATCCCAGTTTGCCGCCCGCACGCCTGCAGCGCTGGCCTACGCCACTTTGTGGGAGGAGGTAGCCCAAAGGTTAAGGTGATTAAGCCTGTGCCGCGTGGGTGTACAGAAGCGTTTCCTGAGCGCTGATCGCAGCGACTTCTTTTATGGGGGTTCGCTTCACATACGTACCATCAACCGTTAAATCCCAGCTTTGGCTGTTGTCGACCATATAGGTCTCCAGATCCTTTCGCACCCGTTGTGCCAGCTTCTTATCCAAGATGGGGAAGCAGGTTTCTACTCGCTGAAACATATTGCGCTCCATAAAGTCGGCGCTGGAGGCCCAGGCCTCGGGCTGCCCTTCATTATGGAAATAAAACACCCGGGTGTGCTCCAGAAAACGGCCGACGATAGAGCGTACCCGGATATTTTCAGAAACTCCCGGTACCCCCGGGCGCAAACAGCACATGCCCCGGATCAATAAATCGCAACGCACACCCGCTTGAGAAGCGCGGTACAGAGCACGGATCAGCTCTGGTTCCGTTAGCGAATTACACTTGATGATCAAATGGGCCTTTTTACCCCGCGCGGCAGCTTTGGCCTCCCGGGCGATCAGTTGTAGCAAACCATTGTGTAGAGCAAAAGGCGCGTGAAGCAGGGTGGAAATGTTGCGTGCTTTGCCCATCCCCGAGAGCTGCTGGAACACCATATTGACGTCTTCGCATAGGGTTACATTAGCGGTAAAAAGGCTGTAGTCGGTGTAAAGTTTAGCGGTTTTGGAATGGTAATTTCCGGTGCCCAGATGCGCATAGTAGCGAAGGGTACCGTTCTCCCGACGAACAATGTGCATCATTTTTGCGTGGGTTTTGTATGCCATTACGCCGTAAATCACAATGGCGCCCGCCTCCTGAAGTTTGGAAGCCAATGCCAGATTCTCCGCCTCGTCAAAACGGGCTCTAAGTTCAATCACCACCGTTACTTCTTTGCCATTGCGAGCGGCTTCGGCCAAGGCGTTGACTATGGGTGAGTCCGCCCCAGTACGGTAGAGGGTTTGCCTGATTGCGAGGACGTTTGGGTCATGCGCCGATTCAGACAGCAGGCTCTCAACGGGAGAGAAAGACTGAAACGGATGATGAAGGAGTACATCTTCCTGACGTATTAGATCAAACAGACTCTCATTGCCACTACGAAGGCCTTTTGGAAGACCCGGTACAAAGGGTTTGTAAAGCAGGTCTGGCCGCTCAACCTCACTGATTAGCTGCATTAGTCGGCTCAGGTTCACAGGGCCATCTACGCGGTAAAGGTCGCGTTCACCGAGTTTGAACTGATTAAGCATGAATTCCGCCAATTCCGGCGGGCAGTTGCTCGCGATTTCCAGACGCACGCCAGCACCGTAACGCAGCGCCGATAATTCTCCTTTGAGTGCCGACGCCAGATCAGAGACCTCCTCTGTGTCCACAGTTAAATCGGCATTGCGGGTAAGCCGGAACTGATAACTGCCCTTGATGGTCATGCCCGGGAAAAGGTCGTCCGCATTGGCGTGAATAATAGAAGAAAGAAACACAAAGTCATCACTTGCTTCCTCACAAAGCTCGGGAGGAAGACGAATCAGGCGCGGCAACGAGCGGGGTGCGGGCAAAATCGCCAGACCTCCTTCCCGGCCAAATACATCCTGACCCGAGAGTTCAACAATGAAGTTGAGGCTCTTGTTAACCAGACGTGGGAATGGATGGGAAGGGTCAAGCCCGATGGGGCTAATAACGGGTTTTATCTCGCTCTCAAAATACTGCTTCACCCACTGTTTTTGTTTCTCGGTCCACCTGGAACGCTGAAGAAAGCGTACGCCCTTCTTTGCCAGTTCAGGGATCAGGATGTCATTGAGAATCTGGTATTGGCGCTCAACATGATGGTGGGCAATAGCTGAAATTTCGTCCAGAAGCTGGGAAGGCCGATGACCGTCGATATCGGCCTCTTCGTGCTGAAAGGCGATCCGGTGCTTGATACCAGCCACGCGAATTTCAAAAAACTCATCCAGATTGGATGAAAATATCAACAGAAACATCAGCCGGTTAAGCAATGGATGCGAGGGGTCCAGAGCCTGCTCCAAAACGCGGATATGGAACTGCAGTGTTGAAAGCTCACGATTAAAGTAGAGCTCTGGTGCAGCGAGGTTGGTCTCCACCGGAACGGCTGGCTTGGCGCGGACGCCTCGCCGTGTTCGATTGACCCTCAGCGGAGAACCCTCTGGGCTACTGTCAGACATATCGCTGACGGGCCTGTCCTGAGTTGGGCTATCGGCAGAAAGCCTCTCATCTTGTGTCTCGTGCATCGTTGACCTCGGGTTCCTGAATGAGCAGGCATAAAACAAGTAGAGTGAATCCGAGAGGTGACAGTTTGATGACAATGACTAAGCGGAAATGCGGAATGTGACAAAGTTGTTCAGTGTTTGCTGTAGGTTGTGGAGACGGGCCGCCATTAGGCGGCCCTGAGCCGATGCTATGCTGCTTTTTTGGCCTCTTTCTTTAGCGACTTGATCTTTTTCTCGTGTTTTTCGATTTTGCTTTGACGTGCTTTGATTTTCTGTTTGATAGCTTTAACGGCTTTCTTAGACATCGAGTTTTCCCTTTGCGTTTTTAGGCTCTTCAGTGGGTTTTTTCTTCTTTCTATGCTTCTTAACGAACCCACGAATGAACTGTCTGATTTCGCGAGCGGCACTGGTATCTAGCTGCTCACACAACTCTAGAAACTGCTCGCGTTCTGTACCGCTGATACGAATCAGCAGTTGGCTATCTTTCTTGTTGGTCTTCACTTTCTTTGGTTTATCGGACATAACTGATGCTCGCGAAAAAGTGAATCTCAAAACTGAAAGATATCTACATTGTATATACATTTTGGGTTAGCGCAAGCTTCAATGGTAATTTGGGGGATTCTGCACAAGCGCGCCGTCTCGGCACTCGAAATAAATGGCAGTGTCACGAGGTTTTCACTTTGTTCGGTTATGTTTGAGGAAATTAGCAGGAACAAATCCGACGATGCCCGGAATTAGTCTCTATATTCAAGAAAGCGTGTCGCATGAAACACGAAGCTCTCAGGTAAAAGGTCTGAATGAAAACTGGCGCTGGATGACCCAGAGCCGGCGTGCGTCAAAGTCACGGTGGCTTAGGTGAGGTGGAACCATGACTGAACTTAGCGATCTCACTCACATCAAGGTGGTGCCGGAGCAACAGGGGCTACGTGATGGGCAGCAGCGGCGGCAGTTGCGCCGGCGATTACCTGAACTCATTGAGTTGGAGCGCACCCTCGCTGAATCACCGGAGCAATTTAAAGTGCAGGTGAGTGCGAGTATTCCGGTGGATTCGCTTGAGCTACCAATTTACCGTGTTGATGTCGGCGATGCGCCAGCGGACCGTCCTGCGCTGCTGTTACTGGGTGGCGTGCACGGGCTGGAGCGCATCGGCACTCAGGTGGTTACGGCGTGGCTGCAAAGCTTGGCCAACCGGCTGCGCTGGGATGTGCATCTGGCAGAACTTCTACAACAGGTGCGTTTGGTGGTAGTGCCTTTGCTCAATCCTGGCGGTATGTATCTGAGCCGGCGAAGCAATCCTGCCGGTGTGGACCTTATGCGTAATGCGCCTATTTCGGCCCAGAGCCCGACTACCTTTTTGGTGGGCGGGCAGCGTATATCGCCCTTGCTACCGTGGTACAGAGGCAAGCTCGACCAAGGGATGCAGCCCGAAAACTTGGCTTTGCAGGGCATTATCGAGGAGCTGTTGCCCGGCCGACCATTCAGCGTGTCGCTCGACTGCCACTCAGGCTTCGGCTGGCGTGATCAGATCTGGTTTCCCTACGCATATCGGCGCCGCCCAATGCGTAACATCTCGTCCGTTATGGCGCTGAAGCTGCTTTGGGAGCGAGCCTACCCCCATCACGATTATCAGTTCGAGCCGCAATCGGAGCATTACGTTACCCATGGTGATTTGTGGGACTACTTTTATAAACGTCATAATCGTGAAGCCAGTGCTCCTTGGCTTCCGCTGACTCTTGAGATGGGCTCGTGGCGCTGGTTGCGCAAGCGTCCCCGCCAGCTGTTCAGTCGGGAAGGGCTGTTCAATCCTCTGGTGACTCATCGTCATCACCGGGTTCTTCGTAGCCATATGCTTTTGTTTGATTTCCTGCTCAGTGCAAGTGCTAATTATGACAGCTGGCTGCCCACCCCGTCTGAAGGCGAGTGGCTGCGCGCTGCTGCCAGAGCACACTGGTACAGTAGGGGTGAGAATCTTTAATGGATTGGTTGTTAATTCGAGGGCTGGCAAGGGAAAGTGCTCACTGGGGCGACTGGCCAGATCAGCTTCGACGGGCACGCCCCGAGGATAGATTCCATACAGTTGACCTGCCTGGCACCGGGCTAGCCCGAGACTTGCGCTCGCCCACGTCCATTGCCGAGGCTCGCCAGTTCGCTGACCGGGCGACTCGCCGGCTGCCGCGCCCGCTAGGGCTGATCGGACTGTCTCTCGGAGGTATGGTGGCGCTAGACTGGGCACTCAATCAGCCTGAAGATTGCGCGGGTCTGGTGCTGATTTCTTCCAGTTCCAGATTGAGTTCGCCTTGGCGGCGAATGCGCCCGACTCAGTGGGTGCCTGTTATGCGTATCCTGGCACAAGCCGACAGTGATACGCGGGAACGCGCCATTCTAGCTCTTACGAGTAACCGCCCCATTAGTGGTGAGGTTGCTCGGCAATGGCAGGCAATTCAGCGTGAGCGCCCGGTTCGGCGGGGCGATGTGGTTCGCCAGCTCTGTGCGGCCTCCCGCTATAAACCACCCAAGAAAGCTCCTGAAATGCCAACCCTTGTGCTGGCCAGTTATCGAGATCGACTGACGAACTGGCGTTGCAGCCGGGATCTGGCTGAGATGCTTGAGTGTCCATTGGAGCTGCACACTAACGCCGGTCATGACTTGCCGCTGGACGATTCGCTGTGGCTGATCGAGCAATTGAATACTTACTTTCCCGAAGATCAATCTGTTCAGGTTCGCACCGACTGAACTGTCATCGCTTCATCGTAAATTCTTCATCTGGTTGTAAAGCTCCATCTTTAGTCTCGGGTTAAATCGGTCTGCTCTAGGTCAACGGGCAGCGAATCTGCCAGAGGAAGGGATTAGAGAATGCAAAGTCAGTCCAGAGCATCCAGTAGCGGCCGAAAGCTCACTTCCGGTGTAGCAAGTGAGCCAGCCCAGATTATAGCGGCCCAACAGCTAAGGTATGAGATATTTACCAGCGAATATGGCGCTGATATGGAGACGGATAACGGTATTGACGAAGATCGCTTTGACCCTTGGTGCGAACATTTCGTGGTAATGAGCCAAAGCGGCGAGGTGGTGGCAACCACGCGGCTTTTGCACGGTGAGGTAGCCGCGAAAATTGGTGGTTTCTATTCGGAAGACGAATTCGATCTCAATCGCCTGAAACAGAATCCCGGCGTGTTTGCAGAGTTAGGCCGGACCTGCATTCGCAGCGATTTCCGCTCGGGAGCGGCACTAAGCATGCTGTGGTCCGAAGTGGCGCGGTATCTGGTTCAGGAAGGCATTGACTACCTGTTGGGTTGCGCCAGCATTAGTATGCTTGATGGCGGTTACAAGGCTTGGCGAGTTACCCAGCAGGTTCAGCAGGAGTACCTTGCATCAGCGGAATTCCGAGTCACGCCGAAGCGCACATTGCCTCACCTTGCCAGCCAGAGCACACAAACAGACAAGGTTGTGATTCCGCCCCTGATTCGTAGCTATATGCGTTTGGGTGCCGAAGTGTGTGGTGATCCTTGCTGGGATCCTGCTTTCCGCTGTGCGGATCTGCTGGTGCTGTTGAATGTGGATAACCTAGCTGCCCGTTATGCGCGGCGTTACAACCTAGAGGCCAAGATCGCTTGAGCAAACTAGATCGGATGGTCGAGGGTGTTCGGTTCTTCACTCGCCTGAGTGCGTTTTTAGTCTTTTTGTCGCTCAGTATGGCAACCCTCGGTTTGGTTCGAATTATTGAATGCTGCAGCCGGCAACGAATCGACCGAACCGTTCTGGTGGAAGGGTATTCCGCTGGTTTATGCCGATTGTTGGGCATGCGCATCCAAACCCACGGCGTGGCGAAGAAGGGCGCGGCCTTGAGAGTGTGCAATCATGTTTCTTGGACCGACATTCCCATTCTGGCCGCGGGCCTTCCCTTACGGTTTTTAGCCAAGCGCGAAGTGGCGTCATGGCCCCTAATTGGTTGGATTGCAGGTGAAATCGGTACGATTTTTGTCCATAGGGGTGCGGGAGATTCCGCGAAGGTACGACAAGCACTGGTCTCGTCTTTGGCAGGCGGGAGTTCAGTCATGGTGTTTCCCGAAGGAACGACAACCTCTGGTGAACGTGTGAAGCGGTTTCACCCCCAGATGCTCGGGGCGGCCATCGAGGCTAAGTGCTCGGTACAGGCGATAACGATTGCTTACCACCGAGATGGGCAGCCCGACAGGTTAGTGCCATTTACGGGAGATGATGATTTTGTCGCACACCTATGCCGCCTGCTAAAAAAGCCTGCGGTGCGTGTGGATGTGATGTTCCACCCAGCTGTAGCAGTTTCCGCTAGTGATAATCCCGCCGACTTAGCCCAAATGCTTCACCAGAAAGTCAGCCAAGGGCTGGCGATATTGCGCGAAAAAAAAGGCGCATCCGATTGCCAAAGTTCACTTCATGACAGCAACGAAAGTGGTACCGAACTCGGTTAGGTTAAGGTGTTTTGTAGCAAAACTGTCATCATCGCGGTCTAGGCTCGTCCTGAACATTTTGAGAGGCAGTTCACGTTATGAGTCTTACCGTCCGTCAGCGATTGCTGGTGTTTTCCGGATTTTGTTTGATTGCGCTTTCTGGTCTGGCATGGCTTTCGGTGTCAGTGGTAGGCGAAGCCCAGAAGGCAACAGATAGCCTCGTACGGGAACAAATGTCGGATGTTTGGCTGCTGACGGATCTTGATCGTAGCCATCGTCAACTCAAAGACCTTGCGTACAAAATAAAAGCTCAGCTTTTATTGTGGAATGAGATCAGCGAACAGTTCGAGGGAACTTCCGCCGCAATACAAGTGCAATGGCAGTCCGCGCTTGAGAACCCCCGTTTGCAGAACTGGGCAAAGGAGAACATGGGGGCACATCAGGTGGTTTTGGATCTTCTTGTAGCGCTGAACGAACCGATTGATCAAGCGAGCTACTATTCCGCCGGGAAAGTTGTCGATTTTCAGTTGCATCAGGCGCTTGATCCCATGCTTGCAGAAATTGATGCCCAGCGCTCGGCGGGCCGTCAGCAAGCTCATGCAGGGTCAGTATCCCTGATCGCATTCCTCGAACAGAAGCAGTACTTGTTGCTCGCAGGCTCGCTCTTCGTATTGCTGGGTGCCTTGCTTCTGACCTATTGGCTCCGCCGGACTGTGACTACCAGACTTCAGTTGATCGCGGAACGCCTCAGGATTATGGAGGCGACATCGGACCTTTCCACACCACTGCCGATTTCAGGACGCGATGAAGTAACGGCCGTTGCATTGGCAATCAATGGATTGATTGCCAAGTTCACGGTGTTTGTAAAGGAGGTCACCGACGCCGCTACTGCCTTGCAGCAGCGTTCTGCCAATCTGGATGCGCAGGCTGATGCAGTTCAGGCCTCATCACAGCATAATAACCGGCAAGTCCATGATGTAGTTTCATCGATGGGTGCCATTACTGAGAGCGCTAGCCAGATTGAAAGGTCGGCACAGTTTTCTCGCGCGCAGGTTACCGGTGCCGTCAAAGGCAATGATGATGTTCAGATTAAATTGCGGGAGAGTGAGCAGGCCGCTGAACATGCGGTCGAGGTAATCAATCGTGTGGCGGAAGCAATTGAGGCGCTTCGAGGCTCCAGCCAAAAAATCGAACAGGTCATCAGCGTGATTGCTGACATTGCCGAACAGACGAACTTGCTGGCTTTGAACGCAGCCATCGAGGCGGCTCGCGCTGGCGAGCAGGGGAGGGGCTTTGCTGTTGTTGCAGATGAAGTGCGAAATCTGTCTCGCCGAACGGGCGAATCTACCAGTCAGGTGCGTCAATGGGTTGGTGAGTTGGTTGCCCAGGTTGATGACGCTCATGGTCTACTAAGCGACACCCGGGAGGCGGGCAATTCCAATCGGGAAACTCTGGCATCGCTTAAAACTCATCTTGTGGCGCTCAATAAAACCTTTGACGACCTGAATCATTATACAAATGAGGTCGACGAAGCGATTGATGTTCAGCGTGATGAGATTGGTCGTGTGGGGCGGCGAGCGACTGCGCTGGGTGAAAGCGCTGAGTCACTTGAACACCATATTGGCAGTACAAAGACGGTTAGTGAGCAACTACGTGAACAGTCTGAATCACTAAGAGCTCTGATTTCTCGTTTCCAGATCCAAGGAGCCTAAGCCAGCATGACTTTGAACGGGCAGACCCAAGAGTTGCAGAGAATTATTGATCAGCAGCTAATCTCCACGTTGCTCCAACCAATTGTGGACTGTCAGGAAAGAAGTGTTCTCGGTTACGAGGTTCTTAGCCGGGGCCCTTCTGATAGCCCTCTTCACGCAGCGCCTGCGTTGTTTCAGGCCGGGGAGCAGTGCGATCAGGTTATTAGTTTGGAGCGAGCTTGCTTGAAACAAGCAGGGCACACATGTAATCGATACGGCGTCAGTCGCCTGATTTTTGTGAATATGTCGCCAGAACTGCTATTACCGAGTTCTTTTTCGGAAGATAGTTTACAGGCTCTTTTAACAATGAATGACCTTAAACCGGATCAAATTGTTATTGAGCTTTCTGAGCGCTATCCCGTAGACAATTCAGAGGTACTCAAGGCCCGGCTCATTGCCTTGAAGAAGACCGGGTTCCGAGTCGCGATAGACGATTTGGGTACCGGCTATTCAGGGCTGAAACGTTGGTCTGAAATTCAGCCAGACTTTGTCAAAATTGATCGGCACTTCATTCGCGATGTTGATAGGGACTTGGTAAAGAAAGAGTTTGTTCGGTCGGTAATTAATCTGTGTGAGCGCTTGGGATGCCGGTTGATTGCAGAAGGCGTTGAAACTCTAGCTGAATTGACATTACTTCGATCAATGGGCATTCACCTGATCCAGGGATTCTTATTCGGGCGCCCCAACCCTTTTCCTGCAGCTGATTTGTCTGCATTAGGTGACTCAATGCCCGTAAGCGGAGATCCTTTGGCTGCCGGTGCAGGGTATTTGGGGCGGTATATTGCACCCCTTTCGCCCAATACTTCACTCGGACATGCCTGGCAAATTCTGCAGTCGTCGCCTTCAATATTTGCGTTGCCCGTCGTGGAAAACGATAGGCCTCTCGGTCTGCTCCATAAGTGGTGTGTAATGGAGGTGTTTAGCTCTAAATACGGGCGCTCTCTCAATCAGGCAAAGCCGGTAGACAGTCTGACCGCTCGCGACGCGCTTGTAGTAGAGCATGATGAACCTCTGGAGGGCGTCAGTCAGTCGCTTTTGGAGGATGATCTTTACTATCTCAAGCAGCATTTTATTGTGACCAGAGATGGTCGATACATGGGTCTGGGTTCAACGCGTTCTCTACTTCGCACGATGACCCAGCGCCGGGTTGAGCAGGCCAAGCATGCCAACCCCCTTAGCCAGTTGCCGGGAAATGTTCCTGTTCAACGGGAAGCCATGCGCAGGCTTCAGCAAAACGAAGCTTTTACCTGCATTTACTTCGACATTGATCACTTCAAACCATTCAATGATGTGATGGGGTATAGCGAGGGTGATGAGGTTATTCTCTCCCTAGCACGACAGTTATGCGCAGTTTTTGACGGAGATACAGACTGGGTCGGTCACATTGGAGGGGATGATTTTGTGGTGTATAGCAGCAAACTTGAACTCCAAAATCGCTGCGAGCAAGTACAAAAACTTTTTAAGCTTGAGACCCTATCGCGTTACCCCGAAGCACTGCGCAAGGCCCGCTCCATGACTGCAGAGGATCGTGATGGAAAACTAAAGCGTTTTCCTCTCGTCGCGCTTTCCGCAGGGATCGTAGTGGCAGGGAGTCGATCATTTGGCTCTGCTGCAGATTTGGCTGCTACTGCAGCGGATGCCAAGGCCAAAGCAAAAAAATCAACCGACGGAATTCATATTGTCAGAGGTGAGTGCGTTGCAGAAGGGTCAGTGCCAGCTCAGGTGATTGTTTTCAATGCAGGGTCACCCTTGTAGCTCTGTCATCCGATTTGAGAAATCCTGTATTCGGGACGGGTGAGGGATATAGTAAAAAACCGGACGAAGTCCGGCTTTTTAACTATATCTGAAGCAAGTGGCACCCAGAGATGCTCTTAAACTATCAGATAAAGGCTTAGAATTTCACACGCATACCTGCAAGAAAACCCATGTCAGCATTGTCTTTGTCGGTATCAGCAACTTCTGCGAAAACGCTGACATTTTTTTGCGTTGGGAATTTATAAGTAACGTTGGCGTACCAGGCCGTAACGTCGTCGCTTCCGTCTGGTTCCTGATTCTGCATACCAATGGCTACGCCAGTGGTGCTTGCCACATCGAAGGTTGCCGCTACGTTGTAAAGGGTTGTCTCTTGGTCTGTGTTGCCATCATCGGTAACACTGTAATCTGCCGCAAGCCCGAAAATACCAAAATCATAGCCAGCGCTCAGCCCCCAAGTGTCCAGAGACTCGCCCGCAAGAGGAGAGTGCTGTTGGTACGCGGCTGCTAGCGTAAGACCTGTAATTTCGGTGGATACAAACAAGTCAATGAACTCGCCCGCAATAGCAGTGCTGCCCGTTTTGTCTTTTGCTTCCAACTCATAGCTTGCCGCGATGTAGACATTGTCTAGCTCAATATCAACACGGAGTGTGTCGTCACCATCGGTGCCAACGGCAGCAAATTGATCGTCCTCTAGGGGTACTTCATAAGCTTCTTCGACACCGAATTCATCTGAGGCGAAGTTTTGTTTACCGAAGGAGAAAGAGGTGGCGCCATACTGAATACCAAGGTACGCCTCTTCGATCGGTTTGTTTACGTCTTTGCCATTAGCATGATCCTTGAGATCGAAGTCCAAACGGCCGAAAGCCTTCATGTCGTTGTTAAGGTCGTAACTAACGTAGTTTTTCAGTTCCAGATCATCAAAATCGACATACTCACTGGTGTCGTTGCCAGTTTTCTTTCGCAGCTGAACCTGAAAGTCACCGTTTAGCTTGTAAACAAATCCGTCTTTCTCGTAGATGGTAGCTGCGTTAACAGATCCTGCGGCCATAGTGGATACAGCAACAGCCAAAAATAGCTTTTTCATTTATCTTAACTCCACGATCTATTAGTTTGATGAACATTAATTGCTGGAACTAATCCAGGTTTTCTACACGTGCAGAGCACCGCAGATGCTGGGTAGAAAAAAACCGGGGCAAAGCCCCGGTATAAATGTTTTCTCTCGCAAAACCCAACATGAATCCAAAGCCTCCCTGAAAACGATACTGGCAAGATTTTTTGCTAGTAGGGTTCTCTGTGGCAGTCAACCTGATAGCTGCCACAAGCTTTGTAGAGCCAGCTTACGAAGCACTTGTTTCAAAGCAGTTACATATTAGTGACGTTTCGATGGTCAAAGGCTTGATCACGCATTCACTCGGCCGATCTATAATCAAAGGAGAATGGATGCCAGAAACCGTATGGAAAGTTTAGGGGCTAAGGATAGGTTGGTGCTTGCTTCAGAGGGAGGCTCATGCTCGGAGGGGGGTTAAATTTCCGGGGCAATGAAATCTGGAACTATCTCAGATGCCGCTATGCAGGCATTCACATCCAAACCTTTAAGCGCGCCATGGGCGGTTACCAGCATTGTGCGTATGCCAGCGTTGCGCCCCCCGAGGATATCTGTGTGCAGAGTGTCCCCCACCATCAGCAATCTGGAAGCTGGTATTTGAGATAGCCTGCTTTTAGCTGCGCTAAAGGCATTGCTGAAGGGTTTCCCGAAAAAAACAGTGTCGACGTCGGCGGCGTCCATTAGGTGGTGGGCATAGTACCCCGGTTCCAGAGACATGCCGTTCTCACGGGGGGCTACCAGATCGGGATTTGCCACCCAGACTGGTCGAGGCCGGTGGTGAAGGCTGTCGATCAGGCCTTGCTGCAGCTCGTCGGTCCAGCGCTGGGCGCTTAACATTAATATGGCATCGGCGCTATGGAGTCTTTCGCGATTGGCTTTTACCTTTAGGTCGCCAATGATAAAACCGCGGCAGGGCAATTGGTCGGCGTGGGCTGATGTAGGCGCCATAATGGCCCATGTGCGTTCCGGTTCGGATGCCAGAGCAGCGTTCACCAGCATGCGACTGGAAATTAATTGCTCTGGTGTGATTGGAAAGCCGAGGTTGCGATATTTCCGCACCAGCTCCTGTTGGGGAACTGAGGCGGCATTGGAAAGCACCAAGCAGTGCTTTCCCATCGACTGCAAATCGTGGAACCGTGCGACTGCGGTGGGTAAGGCACAATTGCCTGCATTGAGCACGCCGAAGGCATCGAAAATAAAGCCGTCGAAACGGTCGCAAATAGCCCCCAAAGATGGCACTTGCTGTGGTTTAACAGGTTCTGGATGCAGCTCTGGAAGCCGACAGCGAATGCGCTGATAAGCCTCAAAGGCCCAACGCGGTGAAGGTTTCATAGGCTATTCCTCTCGGCGATAGTACCGTGTTGAAGCAAGGCCCGCAGAAAATTTTCAGATACCCATTCTGCATCGACCACCATGTATGGAGTCAATTTGGGCCCACTTGGATTTAACCGGGGACAGTTGGTAATCAATTCGCTCGTCGTGCGCAATAGCTTTCCGGTGTGGTGTATAGAGTCTAGATGCATTTGTCTAATCAAGAATGGCTTCCAAGTAGCAATATTTATTATTATCATTGGCGACGTTGTTCAAATGGTTAGATCGCCGAAAGGCGCCCCCTTACTCACTCCACTTATTGTTACTGGAACTGCGATGAAAGTGGAAGCGCCAATTATTGAAACACCTCGTCCGGCCTCCGTTGTTACTCGCGATGAGTTAGGAGAGCGCAATGTGCGGTCCCTTGATGAAAGCTTCCATGATCCGGCGGCATTATGTACCTGATGAACAACGGTATTTCACCTTACATCAGCTATACCGAGTCGTTTCAGCCCATAGTCGGTACCGACGCTAATGGGGCCTTGTATAAGCCCCGGGAAGGTAAGCAGCTGGAGGCAGGAATCAAGTATGCGCCGGACAGCATTGATGGCTACTTGAACGCCTCGGTGTACCAGATTGAAGAAAAAAACTCGCTGGTGACCAATGGTGCTTTTCAGGTACAAGAAGGCGAACGCAACACTGACGGTTTTGAGCTGGAAGGGGTTGCCTATCTGACTAGCAGCTTTCAGGTGACAGCGGCGTATACCTACAGTGACTCCACTACTCAAAACCGGGCCATTGGAGCTGATACGGTTCGGGCTACTTTGGTCCCCCGCCATATGGCTTCGGCTTGGTTCGACTATGTATTTTCACAAGCCGTTCCAGGTTTGAAGTTTGGAGCAGGGGTGCGCTTTGTTGGTGAAACCAAGGACGAAACCTATGGCTATGAGGTTCCCTCGTACAGTGTCGTTGATGCCATGGCCAGTTATGACTTTGCACAGAGTTGGCGCGTTCAGCTTAACGTTAACAATCTGGCTGATAAGGAGTATGTCGCAAGCTGTGATTACTGGTGTTATTACGGCGAGGCGAGACGCGTCACTGCTAGCTTGAACTATCGATGGTAAGGCCGTTCGTGATTTTCTTCTTTCTCGCATTGATGTCGCTGAGCGTCGAAGCTGCGACATCCGGCACTTCGCAGCCGATGGGTGATTATCCCCGAGTGGCCACTGTTGACTGGACGTTGGTGGAGACTCTTATGTCGTTAGGGGTTGTGCCTGTGGCCTCAGCCCAAATTAAGGACTATCAAGCATGGGTTGCGGAGCCCGCACTCCCTGAAAGCGTGGTAGATATAGGTTTGCGAGGCCAGCCCAACCGAGAATTAGCAGCTTCGCTGAATCTCGATCTAATCCTGATATCTCCGTTATTCAGCGCCATTGAACCAACCCTGTCACAAATAGCTCCCGTTCAGACACTGACTACATACAATCCCGAGAACAACTTTTGGCAGAACCTCGTCGATACCACGCGGCAGGTCGGTAAGCTTACCAA
This sequence comes from Marinobacter salexigens, assembly GCF_018860765.1. Lineage (GTDB taxonomy): Bacteria > Pseudomonadota > Gammaproteobacteria > Pseudomonadales > Oleiphilaceae > Marinobacter > Marinobacter salexigens_A. The sequence goes on along the minus strand of NZ_JAHKPV010000021.1, from coordinate 715,977 downwards.
TCGCTCAGCAGAAGCGGAGGCAGTTATAGACCATCACCGCTTGCGAATTAGTCGGCTGAAAAAACACATTACTGAGGGTACTCCTTCACTGTTGGTCGTTCAGTTTATTGATGACCGTCATGTGAGGGCATACGGCAAAGGGAGCTTGTACGACATGGTGATCAATCGACTCGGGTTACAAAATGCCTGGAAAGGTCAAACAAATATGTGGGGCTACACCACGGTAGGCATAGAGAAGCTGACTACTCAAGGCTATCTGGTGATTGTTGACCCGATTCCCATGAGTGCAGAGGGGGTGTTCGAAGATAACAAGCTTTGGCAAGCGTTACCGGCTGTTCGCAGTGACCGAGTTCTATCGATGCCCGCCGTTTGGAGTTTTGGGGCACTGCCTTCAGCAGTCCGCTTTGCTGAAGAGCTATATCAGGCACTTTCTGAACAGCGCGCCATCGAGTCCGATTCGAGCACCTTATGATCCAATTGAATCGGTGGGTTTCGCCCGCCTATGTCTGTTTGCCTCTGGCGATCATCAGCATTGTTATTACTTTTAACTTGATACAAAGCACACTGCCAGATCTGAGCTACCGCAGTTTTAATTTTTCTGTCGAATTTTCCACTTCTGAAGCCACAGAGATGTCTAAAGCTGTGATCCAGTTTAGCGTGCTGCCTAGGATCACCATCGCGTTGTTGGTTGGTGCTGCGCTTGGCCTGGCTGGTGTTTTGATGCAGCAGGTATTACGCAATCCTATCGCATCGCCAACGACACTGGGTGTTGCCAGCGGAGCGCAACTTGGCCTTTTGCTGGCCACATTGTTTGCGCCCGGTCTCTTAGCTTTCGGTAGTGAGTGGGTGGCATTGGCCGGGGGCGCTATCTCATTGCTGCTTGTGCTTTCGTTATCTTGGCATCGCGGGTTAGCGCCCGTTGCTGTGGTTTTGGCTGGGTTGGTAGTCAATCTATACATTGGTGCGCTGAGCACTGTACTGATTCTTTTTCATCAGGAAGAGTTTCGTGGCTTGATGATATGGGCAGCTGGCTCCCTTGCTCAGAATAGTTGGAGCGATACTCTGCATTTGTTGCCACGTTTGGTGATAGCGGTGATCTTAGCGGGATTAATAGCGCGGCCTCTGAGCTTGTTGGAGTTGGACGAGTCCGGGGCCCGTAGTCTCGGTATTTCTGTTCGAAAGCTCCGGCTAGTGGGCTTGGGTTTGTCTGTTTTTATTACAGCGTCTGCAGTTAGTTTGGTGGGCATCGTAGGCTTTGTGGGATTGGCAGCGCCAGTGATCGTCAAACTGATGGGGGCGCGTAGCTTGGCACAGCGGCTGCTTTGGGCTCCTGTTTTTGGCGGGCTGCTACTCCTCACCACGGATCTTTTTTTGTTGCAGTATTCAGCGCAGTTGCCTTCGATGGTTCCAACCGGTGCCATGACCGGGCTATTAGGCGCACCATTATTGCTTTGGCTTATTCCGCGCTTAGCCCTGAAAGGTTCCGCGCCAAACACCTCTACAATGCCTTTTCAGCTAACCAGTAAGCCCAACCCACGAATGTTTGCTTGGTTTCTGGCTCTACTGCTCATTTCATCGATTGTGGCGTTGTTCGTTACTCGGTCTGCTGCAGGTTGGGTGTTGACTGACACTGGGCAATGGGAGGCCATTGCCAATTGGCGGCTTCCGCGTGTGCTTGCTGCTGCCGGTGCTGGCATTTTGCTGGCTTTGGCGGGTGCTACGATTCAACGAATGACAGCCAACCCGATGGCCAGCCCGGAGGTGTTAGGGATCAGTTCTGGTACAGCTGTTGGGTTGATTTTAACTATCTATTTTTCCTCAAACATTACTGTGCCGCTGCTTATCGTGTCCGGCGCAGCAAGTGCCTTCATAACGCTTGCCGTTTTGATTTTCTTGAATCGCCGAACTGGGTTTCAATCTGAACGCCTGCTTCTCACTGGAATAGCGATAGCGGCTTTGTTCGAACCGTTGAGGAGTATTTTTCTTGCGAACGGTGATCCGCGAATACAACAAGTCGTCGCGTGGATGTCAGGCTCAACTTACTACGTCGATTTTTCATCAGGCTTGAGCGCCTTCCTGCTCGCTGTCGTGATGGTGTCGTTAACGCCACTGGTTGCCCGGTGGCTGGACTTATTACCACTAGGTCGCAACGTTGCTTTGGGTTTGGGGCTGAGTGTCGATAAGGTTCGGCTTGTACTGCTGGTGCTGGTGGCGATATTGACTGCACTTGCAACCTTGATTGTCGGCCCCTTGAGTTTCGCGGGCCTACTAGCGCCCCATGTCGCCCGAATGCTGGGCCTTTCTAAGGCGTTACCCCACCTTATAGGTTCAGCAATTGTAGGCGCTTTACTGATGATAAGTGCGGACTGGCTGGGACGTCAGGTGTTATTCCCTCAGGAGATCCCAGCCGGCCTAATAGCCTCACTTCTTGGAGGCAGCTATTTCATATGGGGGCTTAGAAGGTATTAGAAGGAGTAAGCGACGGACGCCTCCACCGTTCTTTCCTCTCCAAACCAACAGTTAGTGCTGTCGAAGCAGCTGTAGTAGCGTTCGTTGGTGAGGTTATTGATAGACACACCAACCTCTGTACCTTTCAAAGTGTGTGCTAACTGGCCCACGTCATAACGCAGAGCGATGTCCAGAAGGGTGGCGTCAGGAACCTTGCCTGCGTTGGTGCTCGCGTCGTATTCAGCCTCGCCGATATAGCGCGCACCGATGCCTGCAATTAAGCCATTTAAGGCTCCTTGGTCAAAGCGATAGTCGGCCCAGCCGGACAGCAGGTGTTTGGGAATCCAAACCGGTGTTTTGCCTTCCAAACCAGTGTTGTCTTTAGTGACCTCTGCGTCTTGGAATGTGTAGCTCAGCGTGAGAAGCAAGTTATCCAAAGGCTGGGTCAGGGTTTCCAGCTCTACGCCTTGCGAGCGCACAGCACCTGCCTGAATCTTGTCATAGGGGCCGCCAGCGGGATCACGGGTTGGTACGTTGTCTTTGGTGACTTGGTAGAACGCCAGATTGGCATTGGTGCGTTGGTCTGGTGACTGATACTTCACGCCCAGCTCCCATTGGTCGCCGGTGGAAACATCAAATTCATTGCCGTTTCGATCCCGTCCAGTCTGTGGTTCGAAGCTCTCAGCGTAGTTGAGGTAAGGTGAGAGACCGTTATCGGCTTGGTACATGATTCCAGCACGTGCTGAGATGTTATTCTGTTCAAGTTTTGCATCGACGGCTGTGCCGTACTGCTTTCCGTTTTCCGTACCCGTGAAATCATCCCATCGTACGCCGCCTATCAGCACAACTCGGTCGATTCTGACCTGATCTTGTAGGTATACGCCTAGCTGTTTTTTATCAATCGTGAAGTCAGATGAATACGGCGTGTTTGTAATGTTGATGGTTGAGCGTGAAATTTGCTGGTGGTTTGGATTGAAAAGGTCAATAGAGGGAGCGCCACTTCCACCGGCCGTATCCTCATAAATAACATCTGATTTCAGGCTTAGGTAGTCAAACCCGACCAGCAGATTGTGCTCGACAGCGCCGATTTGAAAGCGCCCCGAAACTTGATTGTCAATCGTGAAGCCAGTGGTTGCTTCGTCTGTCAGGTAAGCTTCCCGCGAGAGGGTTCGCCCGTCAGCGGCCAATCCGGTGCCATAAGTGTTGGTTTGAAACGTGCTGGCATCGGTGTAGCGAAAATTCTGAAGAAAATTCCAGTTGTTATTGATGTTGTGGTTAATTTTATAGCCTGCGAGAAGAACCTCTTTGTTAAACTGATTCCAGTTGGAGTCACCAGAGAACGCATCGGTATCCAGCTCACCATTTTGATTCGGTAGAAAGAGACCGGATGCCGGAAGGGATGTGTAAATGCCCATCTCAGGGTCTTTCTGATAATACAGGTTAAAATTCACCAGAGTTTTATCGCTAATCTGCCAATCTAGGGAGGGCGCTACCATGTAACGTTCTTCTTCCGCAGTTGCCGCTTGTCCGTCTCGGGTGCGGGCAAGCCCGACTAGGCTGTAGGACAGATCCGAGTCTCCCAGTTGGCCGTTACTTTCAACCGATGCTTCATTCAAATTGCGCGATCCTGTGGCCAATTCAATTGTATTGGATGAACCGGCGGTCGGTTTTTTGCTGATTAGATTAACCATGCCCCCTGGCGGCATGGAGCCATACAGAGTTGAGGTAGGCCCACGAAAAACTTCTACTTGCTCAACAGCTAACAAATCGATTTGCGGTTGAAGGTTCCAGTCGTTGTAGAGCAGTTGCATGCCATCGTAATAGTTTTGGTAATTAATAAATCCACGAATGCTGAACAGGTCAAGACGGCCGACAGCTCCCCCTCGCAGCTCTGTGTTGACGCCCGGCGAGTAGCGAAGTGCGGCTGCGACAGAGTCTGCATCGCGCATGTCCAGCGTTTGCTGATCCAGTATCGAGATACTTTGAGGAGTCTCTTCAGGCCGCAATGACGTTTTGGTGGCGGTGCTGCGATAGGTATCTCCGTAAACCGCCAACTCGTCCAGTTCCATAACCTCGTTTGCAAGAACGATTGTACTGCTACCAGCACTCGCCGTAATGGCCAGTATCGAGGAAGCCAGCAAGGATTTTTTCATGGTTAAGCCCCGTAATATTCAGAATCAGGCAGGATTGTCTGCCACCAATATAATGCGAATCATTATCATTATATTTGGTTGTGAGGGCGATACTTAACAGTTTGGTGCATCCCATGAAATCATTGGCCTGCAGAGCTTTACCGGTATCCAATACTCCATAGACACCTCTGGTGCCGAAGGTGTCAGGCCGGGCGGGTATATTTCAAGATCGTAGGCGTGAAGTGCTTCGCAACCGGAGTTTGGTAGCCAAGCCTGAAAGAACCATTTGAGAACATCTGGCAAAGAGAGCAGTGGGCCATGAAATGCAATCACAACGTAATTTCGACTCGGCACTGTGATGCAGTTTAGCGTGCCTATTTTTGTCGGTTCTTGAACTTCAGTTCCAGCAAGGTAGGTGAAGGTTGTACCTGAGCCTCCGCCAACATCTATTACGCCAATTCTGGAGTGTTCAGAACTTGGGCAGCTGGCGGAGCTGAACTGTTGCCATAAACGGGGGAGCTTCTCATGGAAGTCAGGGGCGGCTGAAAATAGGCCGTTCACTTGGGCCGCAACACCTGCCACGGTGAACGTTGGCCGGTAATCAAGCCGAATATCAGGAACTCGCGAGCGTAGTGATTCTGAAGGCAGCAGGTCTGGGTGGCAAGACATCGGTGCTTTCAATAAGCAGGGCAGTCCGCGCTGGCGGTATTTGATAGGTGCGCAGCCAAAGTGCTGCTTGAAGCTCCGGCTGAAACTAATATCACAGCTGAAGCCGCAGGCCAGTGCAATGTCGATCATGCGCTGACTGGTAAATAGCAGCATCTCGGCAGCTTGACTAAGGCGTAGTTCTCGCACGTAGCGGCCCAATGATAGGCCTGTTTGGTGGGTGAATATCCGATTGAATTGCCAGCGGGATAGGCCGCAGCGCTGCGCCAGAGCAGGCACGGCTAATGGCTTATCCAGATTAAGGTGGACATGGTCGAGTACTTGCTGAATTTTATGTAGCTGTATCCGCCGATTGCTCTCCATTTAACCTCATTCTTTTCAGGCCAAAACCATTTGTGGACGTGGGGTTTAGTTTAAGTGATTTCGGCTGGTTTAGCAGGATGAACGCGACGGATATTAACCAGTATGGGGCTGCCTGAAACGGGGTCGTGCATCAAATCACATGCAACACCGTATAACTCTGCAATCAGGTTGGTGGTGATAACTTTTGATGGCGTACCTTCTGTGACGATTTCTCCGTGGCACATGGCAATGATGTGATCCGCATATCGGCAGGCGCTGACAAGATCATGAACCACCATGGCGATGGTCTTACCTTGGCTGGCGAGGGCGCGGATTAGTTCAAAGACCTCAATCTGATGCCCCAGATCTAGAGCAGAGGTGGGTTCATCAAGCAGCAGTAATTGGGTTTCCTGAGCAATGCTCATAGCAATCCATGCTCGTTGCCTTTGACCGCCGGAAAGGGTGTCTAGCGGGCGATTGGCCAAATCACCTACGTCGGCTGCCCTGAGTGCCTTCCTGACAGCACGTTCATCGTCTTCAGACCACTGGCTCAGCCAACTCTGGTGCGGGTGTCTGCCAAACCGGATTAGGTCGGTTACCGTAAGCCCTTCCGGCGCGCTGTTGTCTTGTGGCAGCAGCGCGAGTTTCCGCGCAACGTCCCGTGCCGGCAGGGTGTGAATATCAGCACCATCAAGAACGATGGTACCTTGCCGGGGTTTGTGAATTCGTGCAAGTCCGTTTAACAAAGTGGATTTTCCGCAACCGTTCGGGCCCACGATAGCCGTTACCTCGCCGGTGCGTAGCTCGATATCTAAATGTGGGATTATGGTATGCGGGCCATGAGACATCATTAGGCTTTGAGCAGCCAAAGGAGCGCGTGGGCTGTTTATTTTAGACATGGTCATAAACTGGTTCATCGGTTAATGTCCGGCGACTTGTGCAGTAATATCCAGAGCAGATAAGGGCTTCCAGCCAATGCTGCGATAATGCCGACAGGAATTTCTAGTGGCGAGAATACTAGGCGACCCGCCAGATCTGATAGCACCATCAAAATGGCACCGGATAGGGCTGAGGCCGTGAGTGGAATGCTGCCGGGCCGGCTGATTGTGCGGGCCAGTTCGGGCCCGAGTAGTGCAATTAACCCCACTGGGCCTGCAACGGATACTGCCAGCCCGGTGAGTAAAACTGAAAGAATCAACCCTGCCACTCTCACCCGGCCAGAGCGAGTTCCCAAACTGGCTGTTACAGGCTCTGGCAGCTGTAGGGTTGCCAAGGCTCGGTTTAGGAACAGCGACAGCGTATAGCCCACGATGAGCCCGATGATAAGAGCATTCACCGCCGCGGGTGCGCGAGCGTTAAGGCTCCCCACTGTCCAAGGATAAGCTGCATTGGCATCGTCCAGTGCAACACTGCTCAGCATAACTTGGGTGATGGCTCCTGAAACGGCGCCAATGGCGAGACCAGCGATAATAAAGCGGTAACCCCGCGTACCGGTTGCTCCGGCCAACCCAAAAGCCAATGCAGTTGCAACCGCGGCGCCGACAAGCGCCATGGTATGAGGGGCAGCGCTGATACCCACCCCTACAACCGAGGCAACCGCAAACGCTGTGGCGGCATTGTCGATGCCGATGATCCCAGGTGTTGCTAACCGGTTGCGTGCCAGCGTTTGCATTAGGCAGCCGGCGAGCGCAAATGAAGCGCCCGCAAGAGCGCCGGCCAACAAACGAGGCCCGCGCAGCTCTTCGAGCACGAAGGTGTGCATGGTGGTGCCTTTACCTTGTAGGGCGAGTATGACGTCTGGAATCGTTATGGACAGCGTGCCCAGTGCCAGCGAACTCAGTGCGCAGGCTAGAAGTATAAGAGTAAGGGTGGCGTTCACCACTATTGATCGTTTGTTGATCAGTAGGCTCCAGTGCCTTGTTGTTGATCGCCAGAGCCAATGACCGGGTGTTAAATGCAGAGGCGTCTGCCCAGTGTCCGTTGAATCAAGAGAGGAGTTCATAATGCAGGGATCCTTCTGGCACGGATGATTACCATCAATACTGGTGCGCCTATAACGGCGGTTATGACGCCAAGAGGCATTTCAGAAGGTGTAACCAAAAGCCGGGACAGTGTGTCTGCGGCAATAATCATGGCGGGCCCGATTGGCAGGCACAGCCATAGGGTTTTGCGGATATCTGCACCGGCTAGCGACCGAGCCACGAACGGAACGACTAATCCGACGAATACCAGTGGCCCTGCAAGTGCAGTAGCGCCGCCCACGAGCAGTGCGACGGCGACAATAACCATTAGCCTGATCAGCCCAGGTTTGTGTCCTAGTCCCATAGCGACTTTCTCGCCAAGGGCTAGTGATGCCAGCGGCCGCGCAACGCCGACTACGATTGCTCCTGCCAACAGCAATGAGGGCATGGTGGCGGTAAGTTGATCCCAGCGTTTACCGGCCAGACTGCCGGTGATCCAAAACCTGATTTCGTCCGCTGCTCTCTGGTCAATGAGCATTAACAAGGAACTCAAAGACAGCAGTAAGCCTGTCAAGGTTGCTCCTGCCAACACTAACCGCACCGGGTCTTGGCCCGCACCTTGAATACGTGTTGCGGCAACAACCAAACCGCAACCGGCGAGGGCGCCGACTTGTGAAATCAGTGTGGTTAAGGTGGCTGTGCTGGCGCCAAGCAAAATGGCCAAGGACACTGCAAAAGCGCTGCCTGCACTTACACCGAGCAGCCCGGGTTCAGCTAGTGGATTGCGAGTCAGAGTTTGGAGTAGGGCACCGGCGACGCCAAGCGCCAGACCGGTTGCCATGCCAATAACCAGCCGAGGTAACCGCAATTCCATAACAACAAATCGGGCATCTTCTGTTCCCTGTCCGGTCAAAACAGCAAACGCTTGCCCTAACTCTAGCGTTCCGGCTCCAAAAAGCAGTGATGCTAGGCATGCTAGAAATAGCATGACCCAGGTGGCTACATAATTGCGATAGGTTTTCATGAATGGTTCAAATATTAAAAAAGCCCGCCGTGAAGCGGGCAAGCAAAAGGACTCGGTAAAATACTGCGCAGCTATAGCCGGATCAGCGATCGGCAGCTACGTTGTCTATGGTGTTAGCTATATCGTTCAAAATTTCAGTTGCGGCAAGAGGGCCGCTGGCGCTGGTCCAAAGCTGGCCGTTTACGGTGACAACCTGATCCGCCCGGTTTGCCTTTAATCGTTGAAATGCTTGTGACTCACGCGCTGCATCCAGAGCTGCATCGCCGTCCGCGTTTAATGTGGCAAGAAATACCCATTGGTGATCAATTAACCCGAGGTTCTCCTGACTCAAAGGGTGGCTGTGAGGGCGGCCCTCTTTGACGATACCTCCTGAGTTCACGTTGAAGCCGGTTGCCTCGAGTAGACTGGCAGAGAACAGACCTTCAGACATCACGAGCGGACCTTGCGGCATCCAGCGAATGAGCGCTGTTTCACGCTGGTCTGGCCCCAGTTTTGCGTCTACTAGTTTTGCGACCTCAGCGATTTTGTTTTCCACGCCGGATATCACTTTTCTGCCTGTTTCAGCCCGCCCTAAGGCCTCTGTGAATAGACGAGTTTCTTGCTTCCAAGTCGTTGGTGTAAAAGCGGGAAAATTAGGGACTATGGTTGGAGCTATCCGAGAAAGCAGGTTGTATTGCTCTTTGGCCAGTTGTGCTGAAGCCAGAATTAAATCTGGCTTCAGGGCGATGACCGCTTCAATGTTGGTTTCACCTGGCGTACCAACAATCCCGACGCCCTTGGCTTTCGGCTGAATGTATTCTGCAACATCACTCCCACCACGAGTAATGATTGCACCCACAGGGTTTATACCTGACGCAATGGCAGCATCAAGAGCGCCTTCATACAAGGTGACCACCCGCTTTGGTGTGCCTTCAATACTCACCGGGCCATAAGCGGTTTGAACTATGCGGGTATCGGCATGGGCTGCCGCGTTGGTAAAGGTTGCCGCCAGCACAAGGCTGACCAGCAGGGACTTAGCCACAAAAAGAGGGTTGGGCATGAACGTGCTCCAGTGAATTTACTGAATGCGGACTTAGCCGCCAAAATACTGTCATTCCGAACTAATGATAATTGTTCGTATTATCATTTTGAAGATGCTAAGTTGGCACAAGTTGTTGCATATTCCGGAACGGAGCATTTATGTACGATCTGAAAGAGTTGGAAGCCTTTGTTTCAGTGGTGAAAACTGGCAGCCTTACGGCTAGTACTCTGGAGCTGAATATTCCGAAATCTACCTTGAGCCGGAGGATTCGTAATCTGGAGACAACCGTAGGGCAGTCGTTGTTACGACGTGAATCCCGCCGTGTTATCCCCAACGAAGCGGGGCGGGTGTTCTATCAGTACAGTAACGATATTTTGGCGCTGGCATCCCAAGGGCGTGAGGCGTTGGATGAGTTGAGCGAGAAGGTCACGGGCAAACTGGTGCTGCGTAGCCATGAATCGTTGGTACGGGGTTGGTTTTTCGAGCTGGTGCAGTCCTTTTTAGCGCGTTATGACGGATTGAGTGTTTCCATTCAAACTCAAAACGAGGTTCCTGAATCTTTAGATGACGGCGTCTGTGTTTGGCTTGGTAGTCCAGGTGACGCACCGTTTCGGCAAAAACCGCTGGGGCACTTGCATCAGGGGCTATACGGAAGCCCGGAATATTTCGCGCGTGTTGGCTACCCCGGTGGGCCAGGTGATCTCAAACACCATGCTTGGGTAGACATGCTAGGTAGTTGCGACTCAGGGCTTGTACTTCAGCATCCCTGCGAGGGAGTTTACCCTCTTAATCTGCCGGAAAGCGCATTTACCGTCGATCAATTCTGTGTTCAAGGCGACGCCATAGCAGATGGCCGGGGTTTGGGGTTAATGCCCCACTGGTTAATAGAGCGTCGCTTGCGGTCGCATCCCGGCACTCTTGAGAAATGTTTGCCTGACTGGCAGGGGCCTGTTCTACCCGTATCATTGCTCTATCCCCATGGAGCCTTGCCGAGACGGGTTCGCGCATTTATTAACCATGTTCTAGATTCTGTACCCGCCAACTGGTGGGTGCCAACGCCAGCGATCGCCATTGGACCCGTACCGGAATATGGAACACACCGTACCAACATTTAAAGGCTTAACTTGTGGTAACGTTCGCCGCCAATGATATTCATTTGCATCTGGAGTTGGTTTCAGCCTATTGCTGATCTGGCTTCTGGATGTATTGGTTTCGAGCGTTCCAAAATACACAAGGAGTCTTTTATGCGACGTATTTCCCTATTGGCATCGTCCATTGCACTTGCGGGTACCAGTAGCTATGCCGTAGCTCAGTCTGACCCTATGGAGCTTAGTGAAATAGTTGTCACTGCCGCGGGCTTTGAGCAGAATATTTCCGAGGCCCCTGCGAGTATCTCGGTTATTTCCGGGGAAGAGTTGGCCAAACGTTCCTACAATAGTATTACCGATGCCGTAAAGAATATCCCGGGTGTATACGTCAACGGCGGAGGCAATGCCAAAGACGTTACTATTCGAGGAATGTCTGAAGGCTACACGCTCTACTTGATTGACGGGCGGCCTGTTTCAGCCGGTCGAAACATCAACACGAATGGTAATGATGGCGGCAAGCAGATTGCCTTGCCACCGGTTTCAATGATTGACCGAGTCGAGGTGATCCGCGGCCCGATGTCGTCACTCTATGGCTCAGAAGCTATGGGTGGCGTTATCAATATCATTACCAAAAAAACGGGTGATGCTTGGTCAGGCTCAATAGCCACCGAATACACCAAGTCATTTAGCGATTTGAATGAAGACTCACAGCAAGTCAATCTTTTTGCCGGTGGCCCACTTATTCCAGGTTTGTTGGGCGCTCAGGTTAATGGAGCCTGGGAAGGCTCCGATGAGTCCCACTTCATTGCCGGCGACGATAATGCAGAAAGCACCCCCGACAAGACGGAGAAGCAGGGTGGCGTAAAACTGATCCTCACCCCAGACGCAGCCAACGAGTTCGGCTTGAGTTATAACTCGTCAACACTCGATTATCGCCACAGCCCCGGCGTAAGTATCGCCGCAGATGCGACCCCCTCTAGCTATGAGTATCAAAAAGACGTTTACGCTCTGACTCATCAGGGTACCTATGGCAACCTCACGCTGAATTCTTACTTGCAGCACGATATTTCCGAGCGAATCCAACTCGACGAGAAAAAGGAGGAAATGTCTGTCTTCAATACTCAGGGGACTTGGTTTTTGGGTGGCCATATGTTGACCTTCGGCGGCCAGTACAAGTATGAAGATCTGGTGGATGAAACAAATGGCTTGATAGGCACTTTGGATTCGGCAAGCGCCAGCGTTGATCGCTGGATTGCAGCGGTATATACCGAGGTGGAATGGGCGGTAACCAACGACCTTAACGTCACCACCGGTGTGCGTTATAACGATGATGAGCTGTTCGGCGCGCATTTAACCCCAAGGGTCTACGCCAACTATCAACTGACGCCTGCGTGGACGATTAAAGGTGGTGTGTCAACCGGGTATAAACAGCCAAGTCTGCCAGAGGCGACGGAAGGTTTTGGTCGCGGTACCGGAGGCGGGGGGTCTCCTGCACCCTATCCCCGTGCATTGATTATCGGCAACGAAGATCTGGACCCTGAAACCAGCACGAGTTACGAAGTTGGCTTTGTGTTTAATGATCGAGCAGCGGATTTGAATGCAAGTGTGATGCTATTCCACACGGAATTCGATGACAAAATTGCCGAAGATCGTTTGTGTGATCTTGGTGGCGATCGTAACGACCCAACAACCTGGCAGTGCTCGTACCAAGGGCGTGATTATGTGTTTTTGAGCACCCGTAAAAACATTGCAGACGCCATGATGCGGGGTGTCGAACTCACTCTTGATTATGGAATTACCCAAACCGTGACGTTTAGTTCCAGCTACACCTTTACCGACTCCGAACAGCAATCTGGCGAGTTCAAAGGTGAGCCACTAAACCAGATACCGAGGCACATGCTCAACGCCGGTCTGGACTGGCAAAGCAGTAATCTGCTCAACCTTTGGCTAGACGCTAATGTTCGTGGTGAAACCAGTGATTACCTCGGCCGTAATAGCATGTCGAAGGGCACCCCAGGTTACGGCTTCGTCGATGCAGGGTTGGTTTATCAGCTTAACAACAGCGCACGAGTCAAAGCGGGTGTGTACAACCTTGGTGACAAGCAAGTCACTACAGAAAGCTATGGCGTTGTGCTTGATGGCCGTCGTCTCAACCTTGGGTTAACCGTCGACTTCTAATGGGAGGGATTATGGCTGTTTTAAAATCGATTGCGTTCACGGTTTTTGCTTTAGTAGCGCTGTCCGCTGGTGCCACTGCTCAGGCTAGTAGCGGAGGCCCAACGGTAGCGAGCTTTGATCATGGTGCGCTGGATACTCTGATAGAACTGGGACTGGCTGAAAAAGTGATTGCGGTACCTCTGACTGGATTGCCAGATTACCTGAGTGGCATTGAGCAAGGCCGCACAGATGTAGGCAACCTTAAAACTCCCGATTTGAAGGCCGTTCGTGGGGCGGACCCAGATATTATTTTGATCACTGGGCGCCAGAGCGCAAATCTGGAAGGCCTTCAAGCTATTGCCGAGATACGCAATGTTAGCCTTGAGGGGGGAGATTACCAAACCAGTGTTACAGAAAAGGTCATGGGGCTTGCTGCACTTTATGATCGTGAGAGCGCGGCCCGCGATCGCCTTAGTGAGCTGTGGAACCACATAAAACGCCAGCGTGAAGCTATATTAAACGATCCGGAAGTGGTGGTGGTTACTCACAATAATGGCCATTTTTCATTGCGCCGGGAGCCGGTTGTTTTTGAGTTGTTAGGCTTGCAAGAGCCGGCACTTCCTGAGGAGGTGAAGCCAGTAACTCGTGGAACAAGAGTGTTCGTTCCGGTGACGCCGGAGGTTATGGCTAAAATGGCGCCGGATGCCCTGTTGATCGTAGATCGCAGCGCGGCAATCGGCGATGAACCTATGGATCTGAGTAGATTGAAACAGGCACTCAAAGCTGCGGGTTCCAACGCACCAGTAACGGTGCTTGATGCCAAGCTTTGGTATCTCTCCGGGGCAGGCTTACAAAGTACCAAGCTGCAGGTAGATGAAGTGATTGCCGCTATCACCCGGTAATAACGGAAATCATCACCGCGTAAATGTTACGTAAAGCCGGCTTCTAGCCATACTACGCATGCACCTTTTTGCCCATAATCCCGCTCAAGCTCTTTTGTATTCGGAGAGTGTCTTGAATGGAATGGGTGATGAGGTGCGCATGTTTTTCCCAAAAAAGTTTGTCTGGCCAGTGCTGCTTGTTCTTGTGGCTGTAATTGCTGCGGGTTGGTGGCTTCAGAGGGACAATCAGCCCCAGCAGAATTTACTGACAGTGGCCGTGGAGCGGGGAGGGCTGGAAGATCTGGTGACGGCTACGGGTGTGTTGCAGCCGCGGGATTACGTGGATGTAGGAGCACAGGTCTCGGGGCAGCTTAAGCGGCTTCACGTTGAGGTTGGAAAGGACGTGAAAGAGGGTGATCTATTGGCAGAGATTGATGCCAAATTATACCTCGCCCAAGTAGATGCAATCCGCGCACAGCTTCGTAACCAGAAAGCGCAGCTGATGGAGCGGGAAGCACAGCTTACCCTTGCAGAAATACAGAATCGGCGACAGCAGAACCTTTTACGGGAAGAAGCCACAAGTCGTGAAGCAGCACAGATAGCTGAAGCAAGCCTGAGGTCAGCGAAAGCACAAGTTGAGGCCATCAGTGCCCAAATAGAGCAGACGAATTCAACCCTCCGGGCGGAAGAAACCAATCTGGAGTATGCCCGTATCTATGCGCCTATGAATGGCACCATTGTTTCGATTGAGGCTCGTCAGGGCCAAACTCTGAACGTAAACCAGCAGGCACCTGTACTGATGCGCATTGCTGATTTGTCTGTGATGACTGTTGAGGCACAGGTTTCAGAAGCGGACATTGGCAAACTGAAGCAGGGCCAGTCGGTATACTTCACCACGCTTGGCAATCAGCAGCAACGCTGGGAAAGCCATCTGGACCGAGTAGAGCCCACTCCCGTAGTCGAAAATAACGTCGTGCTCTATAACGCTGTGTTTGATGTGCCCAATCCGAAAGGTCGGTTGATGACACAAATGACCGCTCAGGTCTTTTTTGTTAACGCCAGAACCGATGACGCATTATTGGTGCCGGTAACAGCCCTGAATCAACGTGGGGCAGCTCCAACAGTTCAGGTGTTAGGTGGTGGCGGTGTAATCGAACAACGGAAGGTAACAGTTGGCGTCTCGAATCGGGTGCAGGTTGAAATTCTGGATGGTCTGGAAGAGGGGGAGCGAGTAGTGAGCAACCCGCGCGGTGAACGTGGCGCCAAAAGTTCATCGGGTAATTCACGCAGGATGCCAGGCATGAGGTTGTAATTATGGCGCAACCGCTGATCGAATTGCGAAATATTACCCGTACCTACCATAACGGTGATCTAGCCGTACAGGTATTGCGCGGGATCAACCTGAGCATCCACCGGGGAGAGTTTGTAGCCATTATGGGGGCTTCCGGATCTGGCAAGTCTACTTTAATGAATATCCTAGGTTGCCTCGACCGGCCATCCAGTGGTCACTTTTGGTTCGATGGGCGCGATGTGTCAAAGCTGGATCGCGATGGTCTGGCGCGTTTGCGCCGTGAATCGTTTGGCTTTGTGTTTCAGAGCTACAATTTGTTGCCGGGTATGTCGGCCAGTGCAAACGTTGAAATGCCTGCCAGCTACGCTAGCCTGCGCACGAGTGAACGTCAGAAGAGGGCGGCCGGTCTGTTACAACGGCTGGGGCTGGATGATCGCATGGACCACCGTCCGGGTCAGCTTTCCGGCGGTCAGCAACAACGGGTATCCATCGCCCGGGCGCTGATGAACGGCGGTGAGATCATCCTTGCTGATGAGCCTACCGGCGCCCTCGACAGTCACAGCGGCCGCGAGGTGATGAAACTACTAAAAGAGCTGTCGGATGAAGGCTACACCATCGTCTTGATCACCCACGACAGCAATGTGGCTGAGCATGCGCATCGCAAGATTGAGATCGCTGATGGTCAAATAGTGAGAGATCCTGGCCCGCCAGATGTCATTGCCAGCCCGCGGCTCCAGCGACAGCCTTTAAAGCACAACCCTTCTATTGTCAGGGAACTCTATCAGGGGGCTTGCACAGCCATCAGCTCCATGAGGGGTAATTTGTTCCGTACCGCACTGACATTGCTGGGTATTGTTATAGGTGTAGCTTCAGTGATTACGATGCTGGCGATCGGTGACGGTGCCCGTGAGGCGGTGGTGGATCGCATCAGTGCTATGGGCAGTAACCTATTGCTGGTGCGGCCTGGTGTTCCAGGGCAAAGGAGGGGTGGGTGGAACATTGCCACATTGGTGCCAGAAGATGTTCATGCCATTAATACCTTGCCGAATATCATTGCTGCGGTGCCTGAACTTACGGGTAACCAGACCCTGCGCCACGCTAATGCTGACCATCAGGCAGAGGTGAACGCGACCTCTTGGCAGTTTCCTATCGTTCGCCAGTGGCCAGTCAAGCAGGGCAGTTTTTTTAATCAGGCAGACGAAAGTGGGTATGCTCCAGTAGCCGTTCTTGGCAATACCACAGCTATAGCGTTGTTCGGGCCAGATAACCCGGTGGGACGCTATATCCTGATGAGTAATGTGCTATTTCAGGTGGTCGGAGTGATGAGTGAGCGCGGGGCGTCGCCCATGGGGCAGGATCAGGATGACGTGGTTCTCGTGCCTTATACCACCGGCAGTATGCGGGTTTTCGGTCAGAGGCATTTGCGCAACGTAACCATTGCGGTGGATGACACCTCGCTGATGGATGAGGTTCAGGCGCAAGTACACCAGTTACTACTTCAGCGCCACGGTGTTGAGGATTTTCAGATTTACAACATGGCCTCATTGATTGATACAGTTTCCGAGACTCAAGACACGTTCACCTGGTTGCTAGGTTCCGTGGCAGCGATCTCACTGTTGGTGGGAGGTATAGGTGTCATGAACATCATGCTTGTTAGTGTGACTGAGCGTACACGGGAGATCGGGATACGCATGGCCACGGGTGCTCGCGCCCGCCATATCTTGCAGCAATTTTTGCTGGAAGCGCTGGCTGTTTCGGCATTGGGTGGTGTGATTGGCGTAGGCCTTGGGCTCGGGGCGGCGGCTCTAGTGGCTCATTTTGGTACACCGATAAGCTATTCTTTGTTGCCGGTATTACTCGCCTTCGGTTGTGCATTTGGTACTGGGCTTCTGTTTGGCTTTCTGCCTGCACGAAAGGCCGCTGGGTTAGATCCGGTTACGGCGCTGGCGGCGGAGTAAAGGGTAAAGAGATGCTTATAAACAAAAGAGTGTGTGAGTTGCGGGCGCTGTTGTTGGCGATTGCCACAGCAACACTCATTGGTTGCGCCGTTACACCCCCAATTGAACGGCCTTCGCTTGATAGCACGGAAACATGGAATATTCCGAGGGATATTGGGGAAAACAGCGTGGCTCCGGATCGGTTCTGGTGGCAGGCTTTTGGTTCAGCTGAACTGAGCCAGCTTATCAGTCGGGCTTTTGAACAAAGTCCTGACTTAGCGGCCATGGCAGAGCGCGTGTTTCAGGCTGAGCAGCAAGCGCGTATCGCAGGCATCCGCCTGTTGCCGTCGTTGGGACTAACCGGAGCTACAGGGTCTCGGGTTACTGATGGGCGCGGCCCTTCCGAGCGCAGCGAGTCAACCTCTGCCTCCCTTACGGCCAGTTACGAGCTGGATGTGTGGGGTAACCTTGCGGCTAGTCGTCATGCAGCTGAGGCCTCTTTTCGAGCGACCGCGTTTGATTACGACACGGTGCGCCTGACCCTCGCCAGTAGCGTGGCCACTACTTGGTTCCAGTTGTTAGGGTTGGAGGAACAGCTGCGGGTGGCACAGGAAAACTTACGTATTTCCGAGCGAGTTGAGCGAATTGTTGAAGTGCGCTACCGGAATGGTGCTGCAAACCGCGCTGAGTTGCTGCGCCAGCAAACAGAAGTGCTGAATCAGCGGGCCAGCCTGATCCCCCTGCAACTGCAATACCGACAAACTCGGTCAGCGCTGGCGGTGTTGGTTGGAGCTTCACCCTTGGGTTTTGAGGTGAAATCCGCTGACAATACGTTGTTGACCATGACGCTTCCGTCGGTCGATGCGGGACTGCCGCCGGAACTGCTCACCCGGCGCCCGGATTTGGCACGGGAAGAGGCAAGACTTCAGGCCGCTGATGCCAATGTGGAACAGGCGCGCACAGCTCTGCTGCCGTCTTTTTCGATTGGCTTGAATGCCGGTGTCAACAGTACCAATTTGCTTAGCCTGACGGATCCAGTGAAAACTGCCGGCTGGAGTCTCTCGGTGGTCCAGTCTCTGTTCGACGGTGGACGCCTTGATGCGCAGCAGGCGGTCAGTGAGTCGCAGCGGCGGGAGTTGGTTGAAAACTATCGCAGCACCATCCTGACCGCATTGCAGGAAACCGATGATGCGCTGGATCGCGTGCAGACCAGCCAGTACCGGGAAGAGCTGCAGCAAACCGTAAACGAGCGCGCAGCCCGAACACTTGAGTTGACGGAGCTGCGCTATAAAGAAGGCAGTGATGCGCTGCTTACACTACTAGAAGCCCAGCGCACCCTGTTCCAAACCCGGGATCAACTGGTACAGCTGCGGATATCGCGACTGATAGCTGCGGTGGATCTTTATAAAGCACTGGGCGGCGGATGGGAGAAACAGCAAACCGGTAAGTAAGCCAAGAGCCACAATTACCTCTGGTCCTTAAGTTTGTATTCGCAACTTATGACCATAAACGCGCTATCCGCTTTAACGAGCTTTATGAGCTATATCGCGCTCATGTCCCTTCAGCATGTAATCAAAATAGAAGGGAGGCAGGACGCGCTTCTTAACCTGCCAATAAAATGCAGACTCTTTAAACGGGCTCAGCGGCAGTGTCGGCGTTACCTTGCCGCCATATACAAACTCTGCAAGCATTACTTTGCCATAGCCAGTCACAATGGGGCAGGAGGTATAGCCGTCGTAGCTTGCATTCAGCTGCCCATCGGCAAGTTGGGCCAAAATGTTGGTAGCCGCTACCGGCGATTGCTTGCGAACGGCCGCCGCTGTTTTCGAGGTGGGCAGCGAACTGCAATCACCCAGACTAAATACGTTCTTGAAGCGCATATGCTGCAGCGAGTGCTGGTCTACGTCTACCCAGCCATCGGCATTTGCCAGCGGGCTGTTTTTCACGAAATCCGGTGCGCATTGCGGCGGCGTTACGTGGAGTATGTCAAAGGATTCGGTTATCTCCTGTACATCTCCATTGCCGTCGGTGAAACGGAATGTGGCTTCTTTTTTATCACCATTTACGGCAATCAAATTGTGATTCATCAGCAGGCCGATATTGTACCGGCGGGCGACCTTTTCCAAATAGGGAACAAAGTCGGGAACGCTGAAAAGAGCGCCCCCGGCTGCATAAAACCGTAACTCACTCTGCCCGGCTATCTGGTTTTTGCGAAAGTAGTCTGCCGCCAGATAGGCAATTTTCTGGGGTGCGCCTGCGCACTTGATGGGTGCGGCCGGTTGAGTGAAAAAGGCTTTTCCACCTCGGAATTGTTTAATGCACTGCCAGGTGTATTCCGCCAGTGACGGGTCGTAGTTACTACAAACGCCATTTCGCCCCAGAGTTTCCCGCAAGCCACCTATTTTGTCCCAATCCAGCTTCAGTCCCGGCGTTACCACTAGGGTGTCATAACCCACTATCCGCCCGTCATCCAAGATAACCCGGTTCTGTTCCGGTTGAAGTTCTTGCGCGGCAGCTCTAATCCAACGTGCGCCTTTGGGCAGTGTTCGGGCTTGAGGGCGAGCAGTCTTCGCGAGGGAATAAGCCCCGCCACCTACTAGTGTGAGGGCCGGTTGATAATAGTGAACATCGCTCGGTTCAATAATAGCGATATCCAAGCCCGGTCTTTGCCGAAGCAGGGATGCAGCAACGCTGGTACCTGCCGCACCCGCACCGATTACGACCACCTGATGTGCCTGTGAAGATGTTATCTGAGACATTTAGAATACTCCTTTAAAGGAGCACTTTTTGTGGCTCCTTGGGCGTGCAAATAAGAAGCGCTAGCTTAAAAGTAACTCGTTATTCTTCGGAATGATTAAGGTCATTTCGCTTAGAGTCATTTGGAATATGTTTAATATTCAGTTAAAACAATTGGTTAGAGTTTATATCGGATTTTTCGATTTATTTGTCCCGTCTATTCCATTTTGTCGCTCATTTTTTGATTCCTAGAGTGCGTGCAGGTTTCAGCAGGTTTGGCTTGAAACCAGTAATTTATTTACCGCCCACACGGATCATCCAACATGACGACAGATCTGAACTCATCTCCTCTTTCGGCGAGCCAGCAAGAGCGGCTTGCAGAGCTACTTGATGGCATAAGCGAAGGACAGCTTTTTTGGCTTGCCGGTTTTTTAGCCGGTAAATGTGCCGGTGGTTCCGGGAGCACGGGTGCGAACATAGCCGATGCCGAGAACGCATTTCAGCCCGTGGCTCCGGAACTAACGATTCTATTCGGCTCGCAAACCGGTAACACAGAAGAGCTTGCGCAGCAGCTAGCGGCTCGCGCTGCCGATAAAGGCGTGTCTGCCAAGCTGCTGGACATGGCGGACTACAAGCCCAAGCAGTTGAAGAGTGAGCAGTATTTGGCGGTGTTGGCATCTACCCATGGGGAGGGTGATCCACCCGATAACGCGCTGGATTTTCACGAATTTCTCCATGGTAAGAAAGCACCGAAGCTGGTGGGGCTTCGTTACAGCGTATTGTCGTTGGGGGACTCCAGCTACGAGCATTTCTGCAAAACCGGTCAGGATTTTGACAGTAAGTTTGCTGCACTGGGTGCAACGGCAATGGTAGAGCGCGTGGACTGCGATGTGGACTACGAAGACCTGGCTGAAGACTGGATCAATAGGGTGCTGGAGGCCATTGTCAGCGAAGCAGGCGCCAACCAACCAACGGCTGCGAGCTCAGTAACGGCAGAGCAAGCGCCAGCCTCGATATATAGCCGCAAGAACCCTTATACGGCGGTGATTCTTACTAATCAATTGCTCAGTGGTCGTGGCTCCGACAAAGAGGTGCGGCATATAGAACTGTCGCTGGAAGACTCCGGGCTGACCTATAAACCCGGAGACGCGGTGGGGGTGTACCCGGAAAACAACCCGACCCTAGTTGGCGAATTACTAAATGCGCTGGGCTTTGACGGCGAACAGCGGGTCTCCGTAGATGAGTGTGAGGTTTCGTTAAGGGAAGCTTTGGCTTTTTACCGTGAAATTACCCTTCTAACACCACCGCTCATGAAGCACTGGGCTGACTTGGCGAACGATGATGCCCTTAACGCGTTGGTGGCAGATAGCACAGAACTGAGAGCCTGGACAGAAGGGCGCGATCTTCTGGACCTGATTCAAGCATGGCCAATAGCCAAGCTGGCACCGCAAGAGCTGGTAAACCTGCTGCGTAAGCTGCCTCCAAGACTCTATTCCATCAGTTCCAGTCAGACTGCTGTGGATGACGAAGTGCATATCACCGTTGCCGCCGTACGTTATTCAAGCCATGGCAGGGATCGCGAGGGTGTGGCTTCTGCTTGGCTCTCGGACCGTATGGGCGAGGGTGATCAAATGCGGATCTATATTGATCCCAACAAGAAGTTTGCGCTGCCGGATGACAGCAAGCCGGTGATCATGATTGGCCCCGGAACAGGCGTTGCACCTTTCCGTGCCTTCTTGCAGGAGCGGGAAGAGCGGGAGGCCGAAGGCGAGAACTGGCTGTTCTTTGGTGATCGCCGGTTCCGCAGTGATTTCCTTTACCAGTCGGAATGGATTAAGTGGCGTCGCGACGGCTTGCTTACAAAGCTGGATGTGGCTTTCTCCAGAGATCAGGCGGAAAAACGCTATGTGCAACATTGCTTGAAGGAGAACAGCGCCGATGTGTGGGCTTGGCTACAGCGGGGCGCCAGCCTATACGTGTGCGGCGATGCAGAAAAAATGGCGCCGGATGTACATCAGGCCCTACTGGATATTGCCAGTGAACAGGGTGGGCTGAATCCGGAGCAGGCCGAAGATTACCTGCGCCAATTAAACCGGGATAAACGTTACCAGCGGGATGTGTACTGATGAGTGAGAAACTGCCTGAAGCCGAAGTAATCAAGCGTAAAAGCAACTACCTTCGTGGAACCATTTTAGACGGGCTGGCGGATCGCACCACAGGTTCCTTGCCGGAAGACGATACCAAACTGACCAAGTTTCATGGCTCTTACCAGCAGGATCATCGGGAAGTGCGAGATGAGCGCCGGCGTCAAAAACTTGAGCCGCTCTACCAGTTTATGGTGCGTTTGCGGTTACCCGGCGGTGTGCTGACTGCAGACCAATGGCTGGGGTTGGACAAAATTGCAGACGAGTGTGCGGATTCTACTCTGCGCCTGACTACGCGCCAGACCTTTCAATTCCACGGCGTGTTCAAAGAGCAGATGCAGCCGTTCATGCAGAAAATACATGCCCTAGGTTTAGATAGCCGAGGCGCTTGTGGCGATGTGAACCGCAACGTGATCAGTAACGTGAACCCCCATCAGTCGCAATTGCACGGGGAGATTCATGAACTGTCGCTAGCCATCAGTGAGCGTTTGCGCTGGCGCTCTGCGGCCTACGCCGAGGTTTGGCTCGGGGAAGAATGTGTTCAAAAGCTGGGTGAGGAAGAGGAGCCCTTCTACGGGTACAAATATCTGCCCCGGAAATTCAAAATCGCACTGGCCGTTCCTCCGGAAAACGATTGCGATGTGTTTGCCAACGATATCGGCCTGATTGCCATTGTTGAAGCTGGCCAAATTCTTGGTTTCAACGTGGTAGTTGGCGGAGGAATGGGGCTGACTTACGGTGATCCGGCCACCTATCCTCGGCTGGCCACCATGGCGGGATATGTGCCCAAAGAACAAATTGTGGACGCTTGTGAAGCCATCTGCGCCATTCAGCGGGATTTTGGTGATCGCACCAATCGCGCCCATGCGCGCTTTAAGTACACCATTGATGACTATGGCATGGACTGGTTTCGGGAGCGCTTTGTGGAAAATCACGGGCAGGCCTTTGAAAAGCCGCGCTCATTCAGCCTAAGCCACAACGGTGACCGGTTTGGCTGGGTGGAAGGCGAGGATGGCAATCAGCACTTGACGTTGCTTATCCCAACCGGCCGGGTGGCGGATACCGAAAACGGCCTGTTGCGAACAGCCCTCCGAAAAATTGCAGAAATTCACGACGGCAGCTTTCGCATTACCTGTAACCAGAATTTGGTTATCGCCAACGTATCGCCCAAGAACAAGGCTGCCGTGGACGCTATCGTGGAAGAGTACAAGCTTGATGCGGGTAACCGCAGCTCGCCCTTGCGACAGAACTCCATGGCCTGTGTCGCTCTGCCAACTTGTGGTTTGGCGATGGCAGAAGCCGAGCGCTTCCTACCCGAGTTTGTGACTCGCGTAGAGCGTGCCATGGCAAAAGAGGGGTTGGAGCCCGATGCCATCAACCTACGCATTACCGGTTGCCCGAATGGCTGTGCCCGCCCGTATTTGGGCGAGATTGCGCTGACCGGCAAAGCGCCGGGTAAGTACAATCTATACTTGGGAGCTGACTTCTCAGGCCAGCGTATGAACCGGCTGTACCGTGAGAACATTGATACCGACACCATACTGAGTGAGTTACGGCCGCTGTTCCGAGCCTACCAGCAGCAACGTGAAGCTGAGGAGCGTTTTGGTGATTTTCTGGTGAGAGCGGGTATTGTGGAACAAGAACGTACACCGGCGATGTTGCACCAACCTTTGAAATAGAATAGCTGGCCTCTGAATAACATAGCCAACGCCGGCGGCATTGTTCAGAGGTTCGCTGTTCGTCGCTTAATGCCGCTTGGCGCTGCGCCGATTGAGCTTCAGGCCCGGAACCCCTGCTTTCGCTGCAGCCTTCTGCAACGGAGATCCGATACTAGGGGAGTTGTTCGCGCCAGCGTTTGACGTGGACTTGGCCTTTAATGGCGTCAATAATCTCAATAATCAGAGCGATCAAAGCTTCGTTTCTTGCTTCATGATCCCGCTCATCCGGGCCGCTTATAAATGCGTTTACTATGTCTTCAATAAACGCGTGATTTGCAGAGGAGGCCAGATCTTCCAATATCTGTTGGATAACGTTGGCGACGATATCGCCAACTGCATCCTCTAGAGTTTCCTGAATGGTCGAACCTACCACGGGCAGGTATTTCAATCGCGATAATTCCACATTCTGCTTCAATGCATGGTCTACACGGTCTTCAAGGTAAGTTCTCAGAGCGCCGCGATTGGGCACGTAACCTTCCTTTGCGGCTTGAGCAACCCGCTGGGATATCCAGTCGGATAACATTTCTCGACGCGGGTACAGAATATCGTTCTGAATCTTCTCAAAAAGCGGCGAACCCAATGTTATTTCGTGCTGCACGCCGCTCAGCACCTTGGCCACAATGCGGTCTGATAACTCTTCCATAAAGGCTTCGTAGTAGAAGTTTACGAAGCGGTAAATTCCGGTGTCGGTAACGTCAATGATTTTGTAATGGTGCAGGCGGTACACAATAGAAATGACCCGCAAAATTCGCAGGAATCGCAAGCTTCCTACAGGTATGCAACCCACCAGATCATACCAGTGGATAAAGGGGTAAAAGTACCAGCGGTCGTATACTTTGGCCTTGATTGCATAGCCCCAACGCACAAAAAATTCAGCCAGAAAGATGGCAACGAATATGGCATCGTAAAAAATGAAGTTTTCATGGATTGGGTGATAGGCCGCCTGAAGGGCCGGAAACTGCTCTTTCAGGGCGTTCTGGATGGCAGCGAAGTTGTAAACAGAATCCCAGATAATGAACGCGAGGTTGATGATGATCAGGCCCAACATCAGGAAGTCGATAATCAGCCAGATTAGCTGGTGGCTGGATTTCAAATTCTCGCGGTTAATTTTCAGCATTCGCTGGTATCCAATCTCTGTGGTGTAATAGCCTGCGCAGTTAGTTAGACAGGTTAGCGCATTTGAACCGGGCCTACGACTTGTCTGGCCGCAGATTAACTTGACCGACCGCCGTTAAACTCTCACGCTTGAGCGATAATCACTTCCATTGCGACCAACACTGAAACAGCCGGATGCTATCACTTGATCACATTTTGAAATCGGGGCGGATTCGGCTTCTGGGCTTGCTGCTTCTGCTGTGGTCTTCTACCGGCTTGGCACACCAGGTTGAGATTCGTGTTAACGGCGACTATCCACGTCTGAAGGAAAACGCCGAAGCATTTGTTGGTGAAGTGGACGGTCGCAGTGCCAGCAACCTTCGGCGCTATGCATCGACAGCCGTTAGCCAAGCTAGTAAGGGGCTGCGAGCCCTAGGCTACTACAGCCCAACTATAAATTGGGAGGTGGACGACGGCGATTCAGAAGAGTCGGCCCTTCTGATTTTGGATATAACACCCGGTGACCCGGTGCGTGTGAAATCCCGCAGGGTTGAAATTCAGGGGGCTGCTGCAACGGATTCGCACTTCACTGATAACCTGCCTGATCACCCCGCCGAAGGCGATATACTGAATCATGGCGATTACACCAGCCTTCGCAACGTCCTACAAACCCGCGCCCGGCGCAGAGGCTATTTTGACGGTCGCTTTGTTACCCGCACCCTTAAAGTAGATCCGGAATCTCTGGAAGCACATATTACTCTGGTTTTCGAGAGTGGTGATCGGTACCGGCTTGGTGCAGTGACCTTTGAAGAAGGGCACTGGTTCGAAAGTCGCCTTCTGCACGACTTTGTGACTTTTGAACCGGGCATTCCCTATCATGCGGATGAAATCGCGAAGCTCAACAGCGACCTGCTCAGCAGCGGGTATTTCTCGGGCGTGGATATTGATGCCGGACCTTCAAATGCTGAAGATGGCGTTATTCCTGTGCGCATAGACCTGACTCGTCGAGATGCTCGATCCATAGCTACAGGGCTTGGGTTTTCCACGGATGTAGGTCCACGTTTCCGTGGCACCTGGCGGGAACACTGGATTAATCCAATGGGCCACAAGCGGGGCGCAGAAACGGAACTTTCGGGGCCAAGACAAAACCTAAGCACCTGGTACGAACTACCACTAGACCCTCCTATGACGGATTTGATCCGCTTTACGGCGGGTTACCAGCGTGAGGATATAGAGAACGTTGAGTCTGATCTGTTAACGTTCGGTCAACAATGGCAGCACCAACTTGAAAACGAGTGGCTACAGGTGCTGTCGTTACGCTGGGAGGGAGAGCGTTTTAACATCGGAGACGATGAGAAAGGCACCAGTACACTTTTGCTTCCTGGGGTAGCCTATTCCAAGTTGCACGTCGACTCACCGTTGGACCCTTCCCGGGGTTACCGTTTGCAGTTTAATGTCACCGGCTCACACCGGGCGGCGCTTTCCAATGTGGACATACTGCATATAAATGCTGTTGCCAAGGGGTTGTTTACACTCGCGGGCAAGCATCGTTTTTTATCACGGGTTCAGATTGGCGGTGTCGGGACCAATCGGTTTGAGGATGTGCCGCCGTCTTTGCGCTTTTTTGCTGGTGGTGACCAGAGCGTGCGTGGCTATGGGTACCAAACTCTCTCGCCTGAAAACGACAACGGGGTTGCGGTTGGCGGCCGCTACACCATGGTAGGCAGCGCAGAATACCAGTACCAGTTTGCTGATAATTGGCGTGCCGCTCTCTTCGTTGATCATGGCAACGCCATTAACGATTTATTTGACCCTCTCGCGACAGGTGCGGGTGCTGGTATTCGCTGGATTAGCCCGCTTGGGCCTTTGCGTCTGGACATTGCCAAGGGGCTAAACCCGGAGTTTGGTGGTGAATGGCGGGTCCACTTCTCCATGGGGCCAGAGTTGTGACTGAATCAGATAAGAGTAATAACAGTGTTGATACCCCACAGCAGCCTAAACGCAAACCTATGGGGCGGGTTCGATTTTGGATACTGTTGCTTCTCGGTTTGCTTGTTCTCTTACCGATTGTTCTTGTCTCTGCGGTTTTGCTTGCCCTACGGTCAGAAACGGGTACCGCCTGGGTGATTGAGCAGGTGCCGGGGCTTGAGGCGGTAAACGATCATGGCTCGCTGTTTGGAACCTGGCAGGCAGATCGTATTGAGTGGCAAGGCTATGGGATAAGCGTGGCGGTTGAAGCGCCGCTTATTGACTGGTCGCCCTCCTGCCTTTTTGATCTGCAACTCTGCCTTGAAACCCTACGTTTGAAACACCTTGCGGTGAACATTCAGCCCTCGGAAGAAGAGGCGAGTGGTGGGGATATCAGCCTGCCGGGGTTTGAGTTACCGCTTAAATTGAGCGTCAGCGATGTAAGGCTTGGTACGTTCACCTTTAATGGCAGCAAAGTGTGGGACAAGCTGGAACTTGATGCAGACGGCTCCGGGGCCGATTGGCAGCTGGAGCGAGTCTATTATCAGCTTGATGACTACACCCTTACGGCCTCTGGCCGGGTTGAAACGCGAAGAGACTGGCCAATTAATCTTGAAGTCAGCGCTTTTTTGCCGCCCCCCTATGGCAGTGACTGGGCTATTGATTTGGCGCTTTCCGGCAGCGTGCGAGACCTGACACTTGCCGGCGAGAGCCGGGGTTATCTCAATGCTGCTCTGGAAGGCAAGCTGGAGCCTTTGGCCGCGAGCTTACCTGCGCGATTACGGGTTACTTCAAAATCTTTCCGCGCTGTGGAAGCCTTGCCGGATACGCTGGTACTGAAAAACTGGTTTGCAGAGGCTCAGGGCAGTCTGCAGCGTGGGTTTAAAACCAAAGCGCAGGCTACCTTGCCGGGCACAGAAGGGCCGATCGAGCTCGCGTTGGAGGGCTTGGTTACCACCGCCGAGGCCCGGGGCATACAGCTGGAGCTCTCTGCAGAGGGCGAAGAAAACAAGGATCAAGCGGGCGGCTCAACCCGAAACGTCGTCGTAACCGGCACCACCCAATGGCAGGGTGAGCTGAGTGCGGAGGCGAATATACAGTTGAATCAATTTCCTTGGTATTCGTTAATTGCTGGTTTGGATGAACCGCCGGTTACCTTACGTAGCCTGAATGGTGATGTCTCTTGGCGCGATGGGCGCTACCAAGCGAACCTGACCGCCGGCGTTGATTCCCCTCAGGGCAGTTCAGAGTTAGCAGCATCGATTACCGGTGATGCCACTCAGGCGCAGCTAACGGAGCTTTCAGCGGTAACCGATGCAGGCTCCCTTACGGGTGGTGGCGCTGTTAATTTCTCTGGGCCTTTGAGTTGGCAAGCCGCGCTGGAACTGGAGAATTTTAACCCGGGCTATTGGGTGCCGGTTTTGGAGGCCAGCCTCAGCGGTGGCGTTACCACAAAAGGGCAGCTCACCGATGGGCCGGTTCCCGCTATGGAGGCAAGCTGGGACCTGAAGGGCCAGTGGCGCTCTAGCCCAACCACCATTGCTGGCCGGTTGGACTCGGCAACCGGTGACTGGGTGGTGCCGGAATTAAAGTTGGTTGTTGGTGACAACCGCGTTGAAGGCAACGGCCAGTGGGGCGCTCAGTTAAAAGCGGAGCTCGACCTCAAGCTACCTGAGCCAGAAAGGATTTTACCGGGCCTTGGCGGGCAAGCTGATCTTCAGCTTAGGCTCACGGGTACCCCCGAAGACCCCCGTGGGGAATTCACTGCCAATGCGACCGAGCTACGTTGGCAGGATCTGTTGGCAGTTGAAACTCTGAACCTTGATGCCCAGTTGGAGTCCGGGTTTCGTCTCAACAGTGAGGTGAAAGGCACAGGCATTACGGCAGCTGGGCAGGCTGTTGAATCGCTCACCGTTAAAGCTCAGGGCACACAGGGTGACCACTCGGTGGTTATTGATGCCCAGCATCAAGACGCAAGGTTGCAGTTGGATTTTAAGGGGGCTGCGGGTGATGCCTGGGCGAGTTGGCAGGGTGAGCTTACGCGAGGCGTTGTGGATGTGCCCGGCCAGAAGCAGAGTTGGGAGTTGGCTTCACCTGCAGGGCTCGTTTATGGCGCAGACGGTGAACTCAGTTTTGCTGCCCATTGTTGGCGTTGGCAGCAAAGCTCAATCTGCGCTGATGATCAAACGCTGCTGCCAGTGCCGAGAATTGTTTACCGCATTGACAGTTTTCCCACCACGGCTCTGGCACCGATACTGCCAGAGAACTTGCGCTGGTATTCCAGCATAAACGGTGAAATCGACTTCACCTCTTCTGATGCGGGGCCGAATGGCAGCATAGCGCTCGATGCTGGCGAAGGTCGTTTTGAGATATTGCTGGATGGCGAATGGGAAACTCTGGGTTATGAAACGCTAACCACGGAGCTGGATTTGAAGCCAGAGCAGGCGGACCTCGCTGTGCGTTTGTCTGGCCCGGTACTCGGCGAGCTTTCGGTAGATATGAGCCTGGATCCGATGGCCAAGAATCGGCCGGTTGAAGGCAAGTTCAAGCTGGAAGGCTTGGATATTGCTCTGGCTGGCCTGTTTACCGGTCTTGAGGAAGTGGTTGGCGAAGTAAATGGCGAGGGCACCATTTCCGGGCCCCTGTTGAAACCTTCAGTGAGAGGGGAGGTGGCTCTTACCAATGGTCGGGTGGTAGATCCGCGCTTACCTTTGCCTATGGAGGAAGTAACGATCAGTGTCGAGCTTGAAGGCAACGCTGCTGATATCCGTGGCCGCATCCGAAGCAATGACCGCAGTGAAGCTGTTATTCGAGGGGAGGTTGACTGGCAAGGCGCTCCCGGCGGGGAGGTTCGCATTACCGGCGAACGATTGCCTTTCAGCATCGAACCCTACGCACATTTGGAAGTGGCGCCAGACCTTACCATTGCATTCCGTGAAGGCGCGTTGAGTGTGGAAGGCAGAGTTGAGGTACCCCGGGGCGATATTGAAATCGAAGGCTTGCCGGCGCAGGCGGTGTCGGTATCTGAGGATGAAGTGATTGTTGGTATGGAGCAGCAGGAGCCACTTATACAGTCTCTGGAAATGGACGTCACCGTTGTAGTGGGCGAAGACCGGGTGGGCTTTGTAGCATTTGGTGTGACGGGTGATCTGGAGGGAACTTTACGAATCCATAACGACATGGACACCAGAGGCACCCTGCAGTTGGTCAATGGCCAATACGAAGCTTACGGTCAGGAGCTAGAATTACGACGCGCGCGGTTACTGTTTGTTGGCAATCTGGTGCAGCCGTATTTGGATATCGAAGCCATCCGGCAGGTAGATACAGTGGTGGCGGGAATTCGCCTGAGTGGGCCGGTTCAATCGCCCACAACCGAAGTGTTTTCCAGCCCGGACATGCCGCAGTCCGATGCCTTGTCTTATGTCATTCTTGGTCGCGCGCCCCGGGGCCAAAGTGATGACGGCCAGATGAGCCGCGCCGCTATTTCACTGGGCTTAACTCAGGTGAACAAGGTAACCGGCCAGTTAGGAGAGGATCTTGGTATTCGCCAGTTGACCTTAGAGGCAGAAGGTAGCGGCGATCAAACATCGGTGGTGGCCAGTGGCTACCTCACAGACGAACTCAGTATTCGCTACGGGGTTGGAATTTTCGAGCCTATTAGCACGGTGGCACTGCGTTACGATTTGGGCCGCTATTTCTATCTGGAAGCGGCCAGTGGGTTGGCCGCTTCTCTAGATATCTTCTACACCAGAGATTTTTAACCTAGTCCAGCTCGAACGTTGCGTTCACCGAGGCGTTGATTTCTCTCTCCCCCACGCTGGATATTGTATCTGAGCCGCCCCTTGCCTCTGCCGCCATCATCATCGGCACAGGGCGGTGGCCACCGTTAATGTTAAGCGATACAACATCGCCACAGCTCTGGTCCACTTGCTTGGCTACAAACTCGCAGCGGGATTTCGCATCGGCAATGGCCAGAGCCAAGGCTTCCTGCTCCATTCGTGTTTCCTCGGAATGGAAAAATTGATGGGGGCCGAGATTGTAATTCAGACCGAGCGACTGAGCTTGTTGCAGAATAGGGTTGAGCAGTGATAAATCCGAAATACTGAAGCTAATAGTCTGTGAGGCAACAGCTCTTTTTTGCGGTTCCTGTCCTCTGGATTCAGAAGGCAGGGTGCGACTGTACAAGTTAACCGAGGCGTCGGAATATTCCTGCAGCTTGTTCCGGTACTCACTGATACCCTTGCGCCATTGATCCATCAAGGATGAAACTTGCTCGGTGGCTTTATCGGATTGCTCGTGTTCTGCTCTGGCGGTAAATGTTAAGCGTGCGCTGTCGGGTTCATAGCGAACGGTGCCTTCGCCTGTTAAAGACACTTCGCCAGCCAACGCCAAGCCCGGAAAAAGAAGCGGCAGTGCATAAAGGATATGGGTTTTCAGGTGATTCTTTGCCATGCGATATTCCTCCCCTAAGCGGGTATACGGTTAGGCTCTGCTGGGTAAAAACTCCAACCGAGCTAATTTGAATGAGAGGGCAGCTTCTAGAAACTGGCCAAAGATGCGTCGGTGCCCGCTGTGGTAAAGCAGGTATTCGGGGTGCCATTGAAGCCCCATCAGCCACTGCCCCCGGGTACTTTCGATGGCTTGAACAAACAGGTCGTTGTCCACCGCCGTTACTTTCAGGTTCTTACCTAGATTTTTGATTGTCTGGCTGTGTATCCGATTGGCACCGATTACCGGTGCACCCATTAGCTGCCCCAGTCGGCTTGTAGCTACCAGACGCACCGTCTGCATGGGTAACAACAAAGGGCGGTGTCTGGTATTTACCCGCAAAGGGGTCACGTTCTGGCACAGAGACCCACCGTGGAATATGTTGATGAACTGGGCGCCCCTGCAAATACCTAACACGGGAATACCTATAGCCTCTGCTTGTTTGAGCAGCCGTTGATCAGTGGCGTCTCGTGCGCGGTCATAACGTGCGCTGACCTGCGGCTCCTGCTCATACAACTCCGGATGCACATGTGTGCCTCCGGAGAGCACTAAACCGTCCAGCAACGACACATCCACGCGCGCTCCTGGCCGAATGTAATAGGTGTGTGCGCCTTTGAGCCGCAGCGCAAGCGCTATCAGGCGCTGGGCTACACGCTTTCGGGAGGGGCCACTAATGCCTATCGTTAGGCCGGGCAGGCTGTCCTCAGGGTTGCGTAGCTCAGACATAACCCTTGCTTTCTAGCCAGTTTGCCGAGGTTTCCAGCCAGCTATGGGTTAGGTTGCGTAGGCTGATCTTCCGGCTTTCTCTGAATAGAGCACGCAACTCCTTAAGATCCTCTGCATGGTTCGCGAGTCGCTCTACCACCACCCAATCGTTCCAAACACTGGAAAAGTGCCATTTAGGATTATCAATGTCGCAATCTGGGAGCCGGTAATGCAGCGTTGGTCTGCTTTTAATACGCGGGTCTTCTACATATTGGTCGAGCAAGGGTTTGTCCAGATGGGCAAACAGTGGAAGAAGGTCCAGAGCGCGATTGCGAGTGGGGTTGTATTCAAGGTAATCGACCATCATCTGGCGTTGATCTGGTTCATACCCATCCGCAATCAGCAAGTCTGTATAACGGCTGCTCCAAGGCTCAATATAAGGCGTGAATTTTCTGCTGATATCCAGTTGATGGCGAGACTTTAGCCAGTCGTACAGAACGGCAAACGCTTGGTAGTAACGAATGAGCGTTGCGGACTTGAGGTCGGGTAACTCCGGATTAAGCTGTAAGCCGAACGCGAAATAAATAGCTTCCCTACTGCCCAGCGCACCGGCTTTACGAAGTTCCTCAACCAGCGCTTCAATCTGGTCCAAGTCCGAAAACTTCACCGGCGGGCTAACAATTTCCAATGGCACAATCATCTCGGCGGCCGCGTCTATAACTTCCATAGCGTGCCCGCCAAGCTCTCGAATGGACTCGGGCAAACGTTCGTCTGCCAGATCAAGGTCTTTGATGGGATCTGAATCAAGCTCGATAATAAAATCGCCCAAAGGTGTTTCAAGCTTGCTTACATAGCGAGACTCGGGCTTTGCCTCGCCTCCTAGCAACTTCCCAACCAGCTCCACGAGCTGAAGGTACCCCAGCCCTGATAACTCAATTTCCACGCCCACTCTGCGCGCTTTGCCATCCGCGGTGTTCATTATGTCTGGCATTTTCAATGCGATACCTTGGCTCATAAAACCCACTAATGCTGAATGGAATATTTTTTCACTCTATCACACTACGTAAGTGCCAATAGTTAACGGCCTGCAAGAAAATAGAGGGCCTGTCTTTACACTGGATAAAACACTGTATATAGTCAGAACACTGTATAAAAGAACAGGATGGCTAGTTCACTGTATACGTCATCAGATATCAGTCCGGCATGCACAAGCCCTGCATGCAGAAAGCGGAGCAGCGAAACAATGAAGCTGACAGCAAGACAAACTCAGGTACTGGAAATTATTCGTCGATCGGTCGATGAAACCGGTTACCCACCTACACGTGCAGAAATCGCCACAGAAATGGGGTTTCGCTCGGCGAATGCTGCGGAAGAACATTTGCGGGCATTGGCTCGGAAAGGCGCCATCGAAATGGTTCCGGGAGCCAGCCGGGGTATTCGTCTACCAGACGTTGCTGAAGACCCCGGGTTACCGGTGATTGGTCAAGTAGCTGCAGGCAGCCCGATTTTGGCTCAGGAGCATGTTGAAGACCACTGCACGTTGAAGCCCGAGTTTTTCTCCCCCTCCGCCGATTACCTGCTTCGTGTTAGGGGTATGAGTATGAAGGATATCGGTATTCTGGATGGCGACCTGCTAGCGGTGCACAGCACTCAAGATGTGCACAACGGCCAAGTAGTTGTGGCAAGAGTAGGGGATGAAGTCACAGTGAAGCGGTTTAAAAAGGAAGGCGCAATGGTTTATCTGATTGCTGAGAACGAAGAATTCGCGCCTATCGAAATCGACCTCAAAGAGCAGGAACTGTTCATAGAAGGGTTGGGTGTGGGTGTTATTCGACGGTCTGATTTGCACTGATCAAACCGGGATACCAACAAACACATTGAGAAACGGGTGACTTATGGAACAACTTAGCTTCAATCAGAACATGGCGTGGCAGCAAAGTGTTTTGCCTACCCCGGTGCCGGAACATACAGCTCGAAAGCAGAGAACGGTTATTCGAGCTCGGCATACTTCCAATGTGGGAGAATCTAGGCCAGCTGGCCCGGCTGGCAATGTTACGGAAATCATCTTGCCGGAAGGTCAGGTGGAGAATTTCCAGCTGCTATTGCCGATGTTGACCCAGCTCAATCAGGAGAAGCGTTGGCTGGCGTGGATCGATCCGCCTCAGGCACTCGTTAGCAAGTGGCAGAAAATGCACGGAATTGTTACTGGTGAACTTTTGGTTTTGCGCTCCACTGCGGAATACCCGGCGCGCCAGCTTGCAGAAATTGCCCTCAGCGCTGGAACTTGCCACGCAGTTGTCATGTGGACAGGTAAACTGGGCAAAGCTGCGTTTTCTTCCTTGCAAAAAGCGGCTGCCGAAGGCAACAGTCACGGCGTAGTGCTCAGGCAGCGTTAAGCTGGCACTTTAGTGAAGTGTGTAAGCGGGCTGAGCGTCTAAAACGTCCAGCTCGTCATCTTCCCAGTCGATGTCGTGAGACACATTTCCAACGGCTTCAATACCAGCAGCAATCATTGCCTTTGCAACCGCCATATCCCGGTTTTCCATCATTGCACGGGCTTCTGTCGAAAACGAAATTTTTACTAGTGGCGCGCTATCATCGTCAATGCGTCGCAGGGCGTAATCGCCATTGTTTAATTGTACAATCTCGAAAAACGATGGTGACATTTCAATAACCTTTATAAAGTTGAAAACCGAAAGATGTGTACGTGAGGGATTACCACTCTCCGTGCTGTTCTTCTAAGTTGTCGGCAAACTGTTTCATGGCTTTTAGGGTTTCTCTGAGGGACTGGGCAGAGCGTTCAGGCCCAGCTTCTGCAGATACGGCAATAATATTCTCCGCGCTTACCGTCTTGCGCATGGCTGGCGGGTTGTTTTGCGCGGCCTCAAGTTGGTCAAGATGCTTCCACCAGCTTCCGCTATTCCGCTCAAGCGCAAAAAGCATCTGTATTTCTGCAGTTTGGTCGCCAATCAAGTTTGCGAGTTCTGCTACAGAAGAAGGCGTCTCCGACCGCCTTTGGTACAGCCTGGCAACCATCACGAGTAACAATAGCCTTGCTCTTAGCAGTAACTCGATACAGCCTTGAGTTGTTGCCTCTTGCTGCAGTTTTTGTATCGGCGACGGGCTTGCAGCAATGGAGGCCGGTGCGGGCGTGTCTAGCAGCGTGCTGGCCAGAAACAGTTTTTGTGAAACCAGCGAATACCATTGAGAAGCCATCAAACGTCACCTTAAAGCAATCCGCTATCTTAACATTTTGGTTCGAAGATTTCTTTACCCCTTCAGTCGTGCAATCAGGTGACAATAAAACACAAACATTTTCTTGAAACGGGCGTTTGAATTTGGCAAAAAGTACATGCTGATTATGGTTTTTTTGATTGTCTGGAGGATGTGAAGAATGCGGAGCCACCTTATCGCATGTATTGCACTGCTTTCGTTCGGATTTTCCGGGCAGGTTTTGTCAGCAGTGTCGGTTGCTGAGGCGCAACGTCTAAAGCAGGACCTGACGCCGGTTGGCGCGGTGCGCGGGGCAAATGCTTCCGGCAGCATTCCAGAGTGGACAGGCGGGTTGTCCGAGGCACCTGCGAACTGGCGTGAGGGGCAGGTTGAAGTCAATCCCTTCCCGAATGACGAGCCTCTGTTCGTGATCACTGCGGACAATATGCATCTCTATAAAGACAAGCTGTCTGACGGCTCGCGCAAGATGTTGAGTCAATACGGGCCGAATTTCTTTATGCCGGTTTACCAGACTCGACGAACAGCTGCGTTTCCCGAACGTGTATATGGGAAGTCTTACGAGAATGCGCTGAGTGCAGAGGTGTTGGATAACGGTAATGGTGTGCGCAACACTATTACGACCAGTCCCTTCCCAATTCCGAAAAGCGGTCTTGAAGTTATTTGGAACCACATTTTGCGATACCGTGGTGAAGAGGTGTCTTTTCGTAGTGGGTCGGCGACCCCCCAAGTAGACGGTTCCTACAACCCGGTTGTTACCCAATACGAATACTACTTTGCTTACAGCAAGCAAGGCGCCGAGCTTGAGGAAATCGATAACAAGATTTTCTATCTTAAGACCGATACGATTTCGCCATCTTCTATCGCCGGAACGATTACACTTGTGCACGAAACCTTGGATCAAGTGCGCTCACCCCGGCTAGCATGGCGCTATGACTCAGGCTCGCGGCGTCTGAGGCGTTCACCGAATCTTGCCTATGAAACGGATCTGCCCAATTCTTCGTCGCTGCGTTCAGTTGACCAGAAAGATATGTATAACGGCGCGCCGAACCAGTACGACTGGGAGTTGAAAGGCAAGCGTGAGCTTTACGTCCCTTATAATGCTTACATGCTGCACGATCAGTCGGTAAAGCCGAATGATGTTATCCGCGCAGGCCATATCAATCAGAAGCTGGCACGTTATGAGCTGCATAGGGTTTGGGTGGTTGAAGCAACCCGCCGTACTGGCATCAAGCACATCTACGACCGCCGAGTTTTTTATGTTGATGAAGACAGTTGGCAGATCCTGATGTCCGAAGAGTATGATGAGGCAGGCAATTTGTGGCGGGTATCCGAAGCTCACAACATTAGCTATTACAGCGTGCCAGCATTTTGGACTACCATGGAAATGACTTACGACCTTAAAGCGAAGCGCTATTACATAGACGGCTTGGACGATAACTACCCAGCCTACGATTTTGAGCCGGGCTACCGAGGCAATGAGTTTTCGGCGTCCTCTGCGAGGCGCGCAGCCCGCCGCTGATACTGGTGTAATGGATTCGGTTGCCAGTGCTTGCTGGCAGCCTACTAGGGTCGCCCGATTCTCAACTCTTTCAGCAAGGACATTGCTTTATGGCTGACCCTCAAGCCCCTTCCTCTTCTGAGCTCCAAATTCATCTCGATAGTCTTGATGAGCTTATGGCGGAGCTAGGTTGCGCCCTTCGCGATCAGGACTGGGATGCTTTGGTTCGCCTCAATGAGCAGATAAAGCCCCGAGTAGAGCCCTTGATGACCTCACTGGAAGCTGGTCAGGTTGATCCAGAGTTGGTGCGTGCGCGACTGGAAGAGTTGCGCCAGTTTATGGACGCAGCTGGTGAAGGCGCGACTCGCGCTAAGGCTGAAGCGGAACAAGCCTTGAAAGGGGTGAATCGCAATCGCAGTGCCGCCAAGGCATACCAGAACGTATCCACAACTCGACCTAAATAGCGTCATAAAATTGACTCTTTTGCGTTTACAGTCTTAAATACCGCTCACACACCCTAAAGAGATTCCTGTGAATGTCTAAAAACAACAAGGTGCTGGTGCTGAGCGAGGATGAATCGAGGCGCCGGGACATGGTGACCATTCTGGAGTTCATCGGTGAAGAGCAGGTCTTTGCCGGTAAGGAAGCGCTAGCGCTGCTCGAATCTGGCGATGAGGAAAGCCTCTCGGACATTTCCGTTGCTGTCGTGGACGGTGAAGACCCTGAAATCGCTGCCACTATCGAAACGGTTTGTCGATCCGTCGAGGGCGTGCCCTTTCTTCTGGTTGGTGACCCCGTGCTCAAAGGCCTGTCGGAGCAGTGTGCAGCCCGCATTATTGCCCGTATGGAATGGCCGCTTAACTATACCAAGTTTGTTGATTCTCTTTATCGTGCTCAGATATTTACTGACCAGTTCCGTCGCTCTAAAGAGCGTGGTCAGCAGCGTGGCTTGCAGTTGTTCCGCAGTTTGGTGGGCACCAGCCGCAAGGTACAGCAGGTGCGGCAACTTATGGAACAAGTGGCCGATAAAGATGTAAGTGTGCTGGTTACCGGCCCTTCCGGCACGGGCAAAGAAGTAGTCGCCAGAAACCTCCACTACCACTCTTCAAGACGTGAAAAGCCTTTTGTGCCAGTAAACTGTGGCGCGATTCCCGCGGAGCTGCTTGAGAGTGAGTTGTTTGGCCATGAAAAGGGTGCGTTTACGGGTGCAATTACAGCCCGGGTAGGGCGCTTTGAACTGGCTGAGGGCGGCACGCTGTTTCTGGATGAAATCGGCGATATGCCCCTCAATATGCAAGTAAAAATCCTACGGGTATTGCAGGAGCGCACGTTCGAGCGGGTAGGCAGTAACCGGACAATTTCTGCAGATGTTCGGGTAATTGCTGCAACCCACAAAGACCTCGAGGAAATGATCGAATCCGGCGAATTCCGGGAGGATTTGTATTACCGGTTGAATGTCTTCCCTATTGAGGTTCCTTCGTTACGGGATCGCGTAGAAGACATTCCGCTGCTGATAAATGAGTTAATTTCTCGCATGGAAAAGGAAAAGCGGGGATCGTTGCGGATGAACTCTGCAGCCATTATGAGCCTATGCAGGCACGACTGGCCGGGTAATGTGCGTGAACTTGCGAATCTTGTGGAGAGATTGGCGATTATGCACCCTTACGGCGTGATCGGCGTGCAGGAGTTGCCAAAGAAGTTTCGTTATGTGGACGATTATGACGAGAATCGCCCAGTGGAGGATTCCGGGATGCCTTCTGGTATTCCGGGGTTAGTCGGGCTAGACGCCCCCGCTTTGCTGCCGGTTAATGGTATTGATTTGAAAGACTACTTGTCTGGCCTTGAACGGCAATTGATTCAGCAGGCGCTGGACGAGGCAGGCGGTGTGGTGGCGCGAGCTGCGGAGAAGCTTCGGATTCGGCGGACAACTCTGGTTGAGAAGGTTCGGAAGTACGGGCTTCGGGAGGAAGAATCCGAGGGATCCTGAGTGTTTGAGCGATGACGTATTAAGCTTCTCGTTCTTGTGACAATAAGACGTCAAAGGTTTACAGCCTTTGGCGTTTTCTCGATTTTGGACGACGTAAAACCGTCGCCTACCTTTCTTTATTTTTCTTAGTTATTGATTATAAATATAAATTCCTAGTTGGCACGGAGCTGGCTTAGTAACTTGCAAACGAATCATCCTAAGGGTGTGACCCGCTGTTTTGGGTTAATCGGGAGTCAGGTTATGAGTCAGGCACAGTTTGTCATTCAGTCGGTGGAGCATGAGGCTCAGGCCAATGCGGCAGCGGACGCTAACGATAAGGTTAGAGCGTTGTTTCCACAGCAGGATGATGAGGCGGTGGATTCTGCGTTGGAGATGTTCAACCAGATGTCACGGCAGATTACCGATTCTTATCGCACGCTTGAGTCGCGGGTTAATCAGCTCTCTGGCGAATTGAGTCAGGAGTCTTTGCAGCGCCAGCAAGAACTGGAAGAGAAAGAGCAACTGGCTGACCGGCTTTCTACTCTACTAACAGCGCTGCCTGCAGGCGTGGTTGTTCTGGATAGCCAAGGTGTGGTCACCCAGAGCAACCCGGCGGCCATCGCCTTGTTGGGAGAGCCCTTGGAAGGTGAGCGTTGGGTAGATGTGATTCGTCGCTGCTTCTCGCCGCGCCGGGATGATGGTCATGAGGTATCTCTGAAAGACGGTCGTCGCGTGAGTATTGAGATCCGGACGATGGAGAACCAGCCGGGGCAACTTATTTTGTTGACCGATCTAACGGAAACTCGTCACCTGCAGTCGCAGCTTGCCCATGCTCAGCGGCTATCGGCCATGGGTAAGATGGTGGCCTCGCTTGCCCACCAGATCCGCACGCCTTTATCTGCAGCCATTCTCTATGGCGGGCACTTAACTCAGGACGACCTTGATGAGGAGATGCGCCAGCGGTGCGCCTCCCGGTTGATGTCTCGCCTTACGCATCTGGAACAGCAAGTGCGGGATATGTTGATTTTTGCACGGGGTGAAACTCGTCTAGCGGAGGAGTTGTCGGCCGATACCTTGGTTGTGGCTATTGAATCTGCGCTAGAAGGGATCAAACCATCCGCTGGCTCACATGTAATGTTAAAGAATGAAGTGTCTGCGGATTGCCGGTTGATGTGTAACCGGGATGCGTTAGTGGGAGCTTGTACCAATTTGGTGAATAACAGTCTTGAAGCCGGGGCCACGGCCGTGGCAATCCAAGCGACAGCACAAGCGGGTGAGTTGTTAATTCGGGTTATGGATAACGGCCCGGGCTTCGCGAGCACGGAGGCCGGTCGGCTGTCAGAGGCTTTCTATACAACCAAATCCCACGGAACCGGGCTTGGGCTAGCGGTTGTGCAGGCAGTTGTGAAGGCCCACCAAGGACTGTTTTCTATTGAATCGCCGGAGCAGGGAGGCGCGGTTGCAACGCTGCGTCTGCCGCTTTTGCATAATAAAGTGTGATCGGAGGCAACCATGGCCAAGGCCCAGATTCTAATTGTTGAAGATGACCGTGACCTGCGCGAAGCGCTGGTAACTACCTTGGAGCTGGCTAAGTTTCGCGTAAGCGAAGCATCAAACGCGCACGAAGCTTTGGTGCGGCTGGCAGAGTCGCCGGTTGATATGGTTGTCAGCGATGTAAACATGCCTGGGCTTTCCGGCCATGAACTGCTGGGAGAAGTGCAGCGCTTGTATCCCGGTTTGCCAATGATGCTCATTACAGCCTATGGGCAAATTAGCCATGCTGTTTCTGCCATGCAATCCGGAGCTGTGGACTATCTCGTAAAGCCGTTTGAACCGAAAGTGTTGGTTGATGCGGTGACCAAAGTGGTGGGTGGTGGCCGTCAGAAAACCGGCGATGAGCCTGTGGCCGAAGATCCGGCCAGCAAGCGCATATTCCAGTTAGCAGCAAAAGTAGCTGCCAGCGATTCTACGGTGATGATTTCTGGTGAAAGTGGAACCGGTAAAGAGGTGCTGGCACGGTATATCCACCAGCAATCTCCACGGGCGGATCAGCCATTTGTTGCCATAAACTGCGCGGCCATTCCGGAGAATATGCTTGAGGCCATTCTGTTTGGCCATGAAAAAGGCGCCTTTACCGGTGCAGTTGCATCCGCCCCAGGCAAGTTCGAACAAGCTAATGGTGGAACCATACTGCTAGACGAAATTTCGGAAATGGATCCAGGGCTTCAATCCAAGTTACTCCGGGTTCTGCAAGAGCGGGAAGTGGAGCGAGTAGGTGGGCGTAAAACCATCACATTGGATGTGCGTGTGATTGCCACTACCAACCGTGATCTGGCGGATTTTGTGCAGGAAGGGCGGTTCCGGGAAGATTTGTATTACCGGTTGAGTGTGTTCCCGATGCATTGGCAGCCCCTGAGGGAGCGTCCGCTGGATATTCTACCTATGGCAAATTCGTTGCTGAAAAAGCACTGCCGGAAGATGAAATTGACCGGCATTAGCTTTGCGGC
Organism: Marinobacter salexigens; assembly: GCF_018860765.1. GTDB lineage: Bacteria > Pseudomonadota > Gammaproteobacteria > Pseudomonadales > Oleiphilaceae > Marinobacter > Marinobacter salexigens_A. Next base: position 674,970 of record NZ_JAHKPV010000021.1, on the reverse strand, counting down.
CGATGCCCGCAGCGCGCTTGCTCAGCACAACTGGCCCGGGAACGTGCGGGAACTGGATAATGCTATCCAGCGTTCTCTGGTTTTGCATCAAGGGAATGTGATCCACGCGGCTGACCTGTGCCTCGATATCGGCACCAGCGGACGCTTTGACGGCCATCGCTCAGCGGTTGCAAAAACTGTGGTGGAACCAGTTGCACCGAACGTGGAAGAGCCCTTCACGGCGTATCAGGATCAGCCTGTTACTGCAGATGCGGCATCAATCGAAGTCGGATCGCTGGGAGATGATCTACGCCAGCAAGAGTTCCGTATCATTATCCAGACGTTGAGAAACGAGCGCGGGCGTCGTAACCGGGCTGCAGAGCAGTTAGGTATAAGCCCGCGGACGTTGAGGTATAAGCTGGCACAGATGCGGGACGCTGGTATTGATCTAGATGCAGAGTTGGCAATGGCATAATCCGTTTTTGTAGTAGTCCTTCGTTAACATCCCTCTTATTCGGCACTCTTGCGAGTGCCTTTTTTTAGCAGTTCTTGGGCTTTCCTGCAGTCTGATCAATTTCACACCAATTGCCGGTAGAGCCCATTCCATGGCGTTGTACGGAACCTGTCCTAGCTCTGTTAACAATCTTATCCACAGCAATTGTGGGTAACTTCACACGATAGCTGTGTTTCACCATCCTCATCCAAAGCTTGCCTTACAGGTTTGCTCTGTCAAAACTCTGTCATCGCCAAACTTTAACCGACAAAATTCGACAGTAACTTGTTGTAAATCAAGAAAAAAGTGATTATGGCCTAACCATTGCTTAGTCTTAATCCATACAGTCATACCAGCAAGCCTGCCCTCTGCGGGGTGGTGTCAGGAGAAAGTTATGGTTCAGCGTGCCGACATCAACAGTGTTCTGTCCGATATTCGCTCACTGCGTTCGCAAATGAATCAAAACCAGCGTGTTGAGCAAGACCAATCGGTACGAGGTCGTATTGACGGGCCACGCCAAGTTGATCAAGTTCAAGAAACGACGAGTTTTAATGACATGTTGGGCAAAGCCGTTAATACGGTAAACGACGTTCAGAAGAATGCCAGTGAGCTGCGAACGGCCTACGATATGGGTGATCCCAATGTGGACATTACCCGCGTGATGATTGCTGCCCAGAAGTCTTCAGTCTCTTTCGAAGCCTTAACTCAGGTGCGTAACCGGGTAGTTAAAGCTTATGAAAGCATCATGAATATGCCAATCTGATAACGGAGCACAGACATGGCCAGCGTTCCTGCAGAAGCCAACTCAAACATGCCAACCACTCAAGGTGGCGACAGCTCCGAGAGTAAAAGCGATCTGTTTCTCGGGTTTAATCGCCTGAACCTGCTACGCCAAATTGGCCTGATGGTCGGCCTTGCCGCGAGTGTCGCTTTGGGCGTTGCAGTTGTCCTTTGGGCTCAGGAGCCGAATTACCAGCCTGTTGTGGGGGATTTGTCCGCGTACAACCCGCAGGATGTGACCACAATTCTTGACCGCAATGGCATCGATTACAAGATGGATACGCGCACCGGTGCTCTGCTGGTGCCTTCCGATCAGGTGTATAACGCTCGGCTTAAGCTGGCTGCAGAGGGTGTGACTGACCAAAAAACCATGGGTTACGAACTGCTGGACAAGGAGCGTGGGCTCGGTACCTCTCAATTCATGGAAACCGTTAGCTACCGCCGGGGACTTGAGGGCGAACTGGCGCGTACGATTAGTAGCATGCGCGGCGTTCGCGGCGCTCGAGTTCACTTGGCCATTCCGGAGCGTTCTGTTTTTGTGCGAGATGCCCGTGACCCCACCGCCTCGGTTTTTCTCGAAGTTTTTGCGGGTCGCCGCCCTGAGCAAGAACAAATTGCCGCCATTGTGAATTTGGTCGCTGGCAGCATCCCCATGATGAACAAAGACCATGTCACCGTTGTTGACCAAAACGGTAACCTGCTGACCGGTAAAGAAAGCCAGGGTGATGGCGAGCGCATGCAGGATCAGTATGAGTATACCTCTCGCTTGGAAGAGCGCCTCACCCGTCGAGTTGCCTCCCTGATTGCGCCCATTGTTGGTGAAGGCCGGTACCGCGCAGAAGTGTCTGCCGATTTGGATTTTTCCTCAGTGGAGCAGGCAGAAGAACTGTTCAATCCTGAACAACAGGCGGTTCGCAGTGAGCGTGATCTAACAGAACAGCGTGTTGCAGGCTTTAATGGCGGGGTTCCCGGAGCGTTATCGAATCAACCTCCTGCCAATGCCACAGTGCCAGAACAAGTCGGTGCAAATGCGCAAGCGGATGGTGCCGAGGGCGCAACGCCAGCGCCACCGGTGAACGTGCGTAAAGAGTCCACCCGTAACTATGAAATGGATCGCACGGTTAGCTATACCCGTCAGGAGTTAGGGCGTGTACGGCGGGTGACGGTTGCACTTGCCGTTGACGATATGAAAGTTGTGAATCCCGATACTGGCGAAGTGACTTACGAGCCTTGGCCTGAGCAGGAACTACAGCGCCTGAGTATGCTCGTGCGGGATGCAGTTGGTTATTCCGCCTCACGGGGGGACAGCGTGACCGTAATGAATACCGCCTTTGCACCCGAGGAAGCCTTCGACTTTGAAACGCCGGGCTTCTGGGAGCAACCTTGGTTTTGGGATCTAATGAAACAGGTTTTGGCGGGATTGGTGATTCTAGTTCTGGTGCTCGGCTTGCTACGACCAACGCTAAAAAGCTTGTCTGGCGGCGGTCAGCGAGAGCGGGACGATGAGGCTGGCCCGAATGGTTACGGTGATTATGATGATACGGATAGCGACGATGCTTTGCGCCAAGCGATGACTGCTCAGGACGACCTTCTTTTGCCTGGGGCCACAGACAGCTATGATAGACAGTTGAATGCTCTTAAAGGCCTGATTGCCGAAGACCCGGCGAGGGTTTCTCAGGTATTGCGCCAGTGGGTGAATGTTGATGACTGATCAATCTGGACCGTTAGGTAGCGATGCGCCGCAAGCACCGCAACGGAAGATTCCGCGAGTAGAGCAGGCGGCTATTCTGCTGATGTCTTTGGGTGAAGCCGACGCTGCCGAGGTGCTCAAGCACATGGGCCCAAAGGAGGTTCAGCGGGTGGGTGTCGCCATGGCCCAAATGAGAGATGTAAGCAAAGGCGACGTAAGCTACGTGTTGAACCAGTTTGTAGACGCTGTGGGTGGCCAAACCGGCTTGGGCGTTGGCAATGATGATTATATTCGCGCCATGCTGACTCAAGCACTGGGCGACGATAAAGCCGCAAGCCTGATTGACCGCATTCTCATTGGTGGCAACACCACGGGCTTAGACACGCTTAAGTGGATGGAACCTAGAGCCGTTGGCGACATTATCCGCTACGAGCACCCGCAAATTCAGGCCATTGTTATCTCCTATCTGGACCCCGATCAGGCTGCGGAAATTCTCGCAACGCTGGATGATAAGGTGCGTCTGGATGTGATGATGCGGGTCGCTTCTTTAGAAAGTATTCAGCCTCAGGCCCTGCAAGAGCTTAACGATATTCTGGAGAAACAGTTCTCTGGTGGTTCGGCGGCTCAAACCAGCCGTATTGGTGGTATAAAGCGCGCTGCGGACATCATGAACTTTATGGATCGCAGCATTGAAGGCAACCTGCTCGATTCCATTAAAGATATGGACCCGGATCTTGCCACTACCATCGAAGACCTCATGTTTGTATTTGATAATCTCAAAGATATTGATGACCGTGGTATTCAGGCCTTGTTGCGTGAGGTGTCGTCCGAAGTTCTGGTTGTTGCTCTGAAGGGAGCTGATGATGCAGTTCAGGAAAAGATCTTCAAAAATATGTCCAAGCGAGCGGCCGAATTGCTACAGGACGATTTGGAAGCCAAAGGCCCGGTGCGGGTGAGCGAAGTGGAATCCGCTCAGAAAGACATTATTACTATTGCCCGTCGCATGGCTGAAGCAGGTGAAATTACCCTCGGCGGTGCCGGTGAAGAAATGATGTGATGAAAGACTCCACCAAAGATCTCAGCCGCATTCCCAAAGAGGAACTGACCGCCTACGAGCGTTGGGAGCTTCCCCTACTGGATGCCCGTGGCAATGAGGTTGCACGTGAGGAAGAGTGCGATGTCAAACCTTTGACAGCTGCTGATATCGACGAAATTCGGCAGGCTGCCCACGAAGATGGCTTCAACGAGGGCAAAGAACAGGGGATAAAAGAAGGTCACACGGAAGGCTACGAACAAGGCCATAAAGAAGGCTTGGAAGCTGGGCACGCCGAGGGTAAAGAGCGCGGGCACAGCGAAGGCTACGACGAGACCCGCACCGAAGTCAGTGCCAGCCTTGAGCGCTTGGATCAGCTATTGGGCGAGCTTCTGGTGCCGATTAGCCGGCATCAGGACGAGCTTGAAACCTCTCTGTTAAACCTAACGATGGTACTTGCCCGTGCAGTTGTTTACCGCGAGCTGACTATTGATTCTTCCCAGATACGTCAGGTTGTGCGCCGAGCGGTGGAGGCTTTGCCCTCTCCCGCAGAGAATACCCGCATATATGTGCATCCCGATGATTACAGCTCGGTTCTTGAAGTGGCAGAGCGTTTCGAAGCAGCGGCTTCTGTTGTGGAAGACGACAAAGTATTGCCCGGCGGCTGTCGAGTCGAAACTCGTAATAGCCTTGTAGATTTCACCGTTGAAAAGCGCTTCCAGCGAGCGGTTCAAAGTATGCTGGAACAGCAGACAAACGATAGCGAAAGCAGCGAACCGGAAGAGTTGGGCGCCCTAATGGATGACCTGACAGATTTTCAAAGGGACGTGCTGAGTTCGCCGGAGCCTTCGGTGTCTGGAGACTCTGTTGACGAGGCCTCTAGCGACGACAGTCCCTCTGATGCTAGCTCTCTTGAAGACACTCCAGACGAAGGTAAGCCCGATGACATCCTCCCTGGCTGACCGTCTCGATCGATATCAAACCTATCTTCGTGCCGACCCCGAGCCTGAGCTTTCAGGTCGTTTGACCAGAATGGTTGGGTTAACGCTGGAATGCGTTGGCTGCCCTATGGTGGTGGGCGACCGCTGTGTAATCAAAGGCGAGGGCGCAGGAACCGTAGAAGCCGAAGTGGTGGGGTTTGAAGACGATAAGGTCTATCTCATGCCACTGACGGCTATTGAAGGCCTGAAGCCGGGTGCAAGAGTGGTTCCACTTTCCGCTGCTAGCCGCGTTCCCGTTGGGCCGCTTATGCTGGGCCGTGTGGTTGATGGCAGCGGGGAGCCTCTTGATGGTAAAGGGCCACTTCAAGCTGAGGCCCGGGTTCCCCTTACCGGCGAAATCATCAACCCGCTTAACCGTGCACCCGTGCGGCAGTCCATGGATGTGGGTATTCGCGCGATCAATGCTCTGCTAACCGTCGGTCAGGGCCAACGTTTGGGCCTGTTTGCTGGTAGCGGCGTGGGTAAAAGTATGCTGCTGGGCATGATGACCCGGTTTACTGATGCCGATATTACTGTGGTAGGCCTGATTGGTGAGCGAGGCCGGGAAGTTAAAGAGTTTATTGAAGACATTCTGGGTGAGGAAGGCTTAGCGAGATCGGTGGTCGTGGCCTCACCGGCCGATGACTCGCCCTTGATGCGATTGCGAGCGGCTATGCTGACGACGCGGATTGCAGAATATTATCGCGACAAAGGCAAGCGCGTGCTCCTGCTGATGGATTCGCTCACCCGATACGCCCAAGCCCAGCGCGAAATTGCACTAGCCGTTGGTGAGCCGCCAGCGACCAAAGGATACCCACCCTCTGTATTTGCCAAGCTGCCCCAATTGGTAGAGCGCACCGGCAATGGACTACCCGGGGGCGGTTCCATTACCGCGTTCTATACCGTACTTACTGAGGGTGACGACCAGCAGGATCCCATAGCCGATGCCGCCAGAGCGATACTCGATGGCCACATTGTGCTGTCCCGGCGCCTAGCAGAAGAAGGGCATTACCCGGCCATCGACGTTGAAGCGTCCATCAGCCGGGTTATGCCGCAGGTAACACAAACCGAGCATTTTGCCCGGTCCCAGAGATTCAAACAGGTCTATTCGCGTTATCAGCAAGCACGGGATTTGATTAGCGTTGGAGCTTACGTTAAGGGCTCCGATCCGGAAACAGACTTCGCTATTGCCCACATAAGCAACATGCGTCAGTTCTTGCAACAGGGGTTGAATGAGCGAGCCTCACTGAGTGATAGCATAGAAGGGCTCCTAGCGGTGGTGCCAGAGAGGCGCTCGCCGGACCGCCGTAAATCTGCCGTTCCTGACCCTGCGGCTGCCAGTGCCAACCGGAGTGGTAATTGATGTTGCGCTCCCAGCGCCTAGTTGTTGTGCTTGCTTTGGAAGAGCGAAAAGAGAAAGAAGCTCTGGAGAAGATGAGTAAAGCACGCGAACTGGTGGAGCAGCACAGCGAACAGGTCGCAAACCTCAACCGTTACCAACAGGAATACAGGGAGCAGATCCGCAACAGCCAGCAGGGAGTGGTTCAGGTAAGCCGTTTACAGGCTTGGCAGGCATTCATTGCCCAGTTGGATCAGGTTATTTTGCAGCAACAGAAGCAGCTTGATCAGGCCGAGGCGGTTTTTGAGGCTCGTCGGCAGGAGTGGCAGCAAGCTTGGGAGCGACGTCGAGGAATGGAAAAGTACATTGAAACCTGTCGTCAACAAGAGCTCAGAGAGCAGGATTCGCAAGAGCAAAAAATCGCTGATGAAGCTGCTGGCCGTGCCTTTGCGCGACGCCGTCGCTAAAGGATGAGCTGAATCAATTCTCACTCCATGCAAACTGGCTGCACTGGGCTATGATTATATAATCATAGGCCGCCAGAAACGCGGCGTTCGGTTGTTTCAGAGAATATCACCGGAGGTTTTGCGGATGCCGATCCAGACCCGCCGCAGTCACGACGGTCAGTGCTTAATTATTGAAATAGAAGGGCGCTTTGACTTCAGCACTCATCAGGCTTTTCGAGACGCCTACGAACACAGTGGCGCGGATGTGAGCAACTACATTGTCGATCTATCGGAAGCGACCTATCTTGATAGCTCTGCGCTAGGCATGCTGCTTTTGCTAAGGGATCATGCTGGCGGCGACAATGCTAAAGTTGCGATCGAGAACTGCAACAACGATGTCCGCAAAATTTTGACCATTTCCAATTTTGAACAATTATTCACCATTCGGTGATTTCTCAGGCTACTGGAACACCTCATGGATGAGTCTGATGCCGAAAATGTCCCCCTGAGCATTCTTATTGCAGACGACAGCGACAGTGATCGCCTCATATTAAAAGCCTTGCTCAAGCGCCTTGGTCATCAGGTGTTGGATGCTGCCAACGGCCACGAAGCAGTGCTGCACTTTCAAGCGGGTGCCCCGGATATTGTTTTGCTAGACGCTCTCATGCCTTCAATGGACGGCATGGAGGCAGCCCGACAAATTAAACGGCTTGCCGGCGAGCGTTTTGTACCGGTGATCTTTGTAACCTCCCTATCTGAACCCGAAGACTTAGCGGGATGTCTCGAAGCGGGAGGGGATGGCTTTCTAAGCAAACCCTATAACCGGTTGATGATCAAGGCCAAGATCAACGCTTTTAACCGGATGCGATTAATGCACCAAGCTCTGTCACACCAACGAGACTTGACGCACGAGCGGAACAGGCAACTGCTGGAAGAACAGCATGTAGCCCGGCGGGTGTTCGACAATGTCGCACACACCGGGTGTTTGGATGCCGCCAACATTCGTTATCACGCCTCTCCTTTATCCATATTCAGTGGCGATGTGCTTTTCGCTTCCCCCCGACCTGCGGGCGGAATGCTTGTATTCGCTGGAGATTTTACCGGCCATGGGCTGCCCGCTGCGATTGGCGCCATGCCTATTGCGGAGAGCTTTTATGGCATGGCCAGCAAGGGCTTCGATGGCTCCGATATACTCAGAGAAATTAACCAGAAACTTGTACGCATACTGCCAAAAGACATGTTCTGTTGTGGCGTTATGGTGGAGGTGGATTTTGCGTACAACCAGTTAAACATCTGGAATGGCGGGCTGCCCGATATGTGGCTGATACGCTCGACCATGGAGCGCAGCGCTTTGCCTTCCCGGCATCTACCGCTCGGAATTTTGAGCGCTGATCAGTTCAACGCCGAAATGCAGGCTGTTAGATCCCGGCCCGGTGATCGCTTGTTGTTGATGACTGATGGTGTTCTGGAGTGTGCCAACGGCGAAGGCCAGCTCTTTGGTGAGCGAGGCGTTCGCCATGCTATTGAAAGTACATGCCCAGACAACCATCCTTTTGATGTATTAATGGGTGCCATTAAACAGTTTATCGGTCAGCAAAAGTTTGGTGACGACCTTACGCTTTGTTGTGTAGAAATGGTGGAAGAGGCTGGCCAAACAACGTTAACGGAAGAGATCGGGCTTTCTACTCTCGCCGGGCCTTCGCAGTGGCATTGTGACTATGAAATCCGGGAAAACACGCTAGGGGAGTTCAACCCTCTGCCACTCTTGCTGCATATATGCATGGAAGTGCCGGGGCTGAGGCGCAAAAGTGGCGAAATCTATACCCTGCTGTCAGAGCTTTATAACAATGCGCTGGAACATGGTGTGCTTCGGCTACCCTCGGATTGGAAATACACCCCGGATGGCTTTGGCCGCTATTATTCCGAACGTTCCGAGCGGCTAAACAGAGTAAGTGGCCACTATATCCGGTTCAGTTTGCAGCATGATCCAAGGCCTTCTGGCGGGCGCCTTCGCGTTGTTTGCGAAGACAGCGGTCAGGGATTCGATTTTCACAGCCACCCGGTTTTACAATCCACAGATATGGCCCAGAGCGGGCCCCGCTATGGTGGCCGGGGCTTGGCTTTGTTAATGCGACTGGCAGAATCTATACGGTTTCATGGGAAAGGGAACCGGGTGGAAGTTGTTTACGATTGGTTCTATTAATTACCACGTTTTTATTGGAAACAAGGGAGTCGGTCATGGCTGATTTACCACACCTTGATGACGAAGCTCTAGCAGAGCTTCAAGATGTAATGGAAGATGATTTTGCAACCTTGATTCGCACTTATCTCAATGATTCGAAGGAGCGAATCGCTGGTCTAAAATCCGCCATGAAGCACAGGGATGCAGATGCGTTCGCAAAGACGGCTCACAGCTTCAAGGGTAGCAGTATCAATATCGGAGCGCCGCACCTCGGGGATCTATGCCGACAGATCGAGAAAGTAGGTCTGGAAGAACGCTTGAGTGATGCACCGCCGTTGCTAAGCGCTATAGATGCGGAGCTTCAGCAGGTTACAGTTGCCCTTGAAGCTTTGATGGCGAGAAGCGCTGAATAGTCAATTGAGGCAACGATGGGTTCTGGGATGTTTTGCTGGCATTGCTTTTGCTTCAGTTAGGGAAAGCGCCTGATGATTCCCGCAAAAATGGCTGAATCAGGCACCTACGGATTAAAAGCGGCAAGAGGTTGCCATGACCCAAATGGTTCTCCCCCAGACCCCCGCGCCAGAGATGCAGAAAGATGCAGGCGCTTCGAAAGCTAGCTCGGATCGCGACGGTGTTGCCGGTGAAAGCCGATATGAATCGGTATCTCGTGCTGAGCAAAAACGCCTCGACCGCCAACAGTCCGGGCGGAGCGATGCGCCTGATAAGGCTCGTGACAACGGCGCGAAATCCTCTGGAAATGGCGAGGGTGCACAGAAGGTAAGCAAGACCGATTCGAAAAAGGCAGTCAGTGAAAGCAAAGTAGCTGATAAAGAAAATTCGGAAGCGGCGCCAAACACAGCGCCGGAGATGGAAGCTAGCGCAGCCGCACTGACATTTGCCGAACTGCAAGCTCTGCTACTTCCGGGCGGTGGACTAACAGGTAATGCTACGGCGAGTGGCCCAGCCCTTTTACAGGGTGATGAGCTGTTCGCTGGTCTGGTAGGGGGAAAGCCAGGAGGGACAGTGTCTGGCGGCAGCAGTAGCCTGATGACTGCGCTGCAATTGACCGAAGCATTGATTCCCGCAGGCGAAGATAAAGCCAGACTACTTACCGGCACTCGGTTCGAATCCGCGGTGGAGTTGGTTGCCCAACAAAACGCCAATAACGCCACTGGCAAGTTGGCGGCAGAAGCACAGGCACCCCTGCGGAGTTATGCAACATCGGTTGATGTGCCCGTAAACCACGCAGAGTGGGGGGATAAACTGATGGGTAAGCTGAGTTGGCTCACAGCTAAAAACCTGTCGGTTGCCGAGATTCACTTAACACCGCCAGATATGGGGCCCATGGAGGTTCGTGTTCGGGTGCAAAATGAACAGGCGAATATTACCGTGCATTCGGCGAATCCCGTGGTAAGAGAACAGTTGGAACTGCACTCGCACAGGCTGCGCGACATGCTGGGTGAGCAGGGGCTTGATCTGGCACAGTTCGACGTTTCGGATAATTCCCGAAACCAGTCCGGACAGCAGGATTCAGAGGAAGGAGGCGACTCATCTTCCGGCTCTGGTTCAGCGCTTTCAGCTGCGGAAGGCACCAGTGAAGACATGCAAACTGGTAATCTGGACCTAAGCTGGAACGGCGCCGTTGATATTTTTGCCTGAAAGCCCACGCCTTATACTCAGCGTGAGGCGTCAAACCACTTTGCCCATCTCTCCTTGCAAGGCTAAACTGCGGTTCTGAGTGGAGGGTTGGGTCTTATGGCCCGCCCTTTGCAGACCTTGTATAAAAGTCATCGAAACGAACGTTCATTGACGGATTTTTGGCGAAAAACACTATGGCAGAAAACAGCGCAGCTGCATCACCACCGGCCAAAAAAGGCAAACTAAAACTCATCATCCTGCTGGTTGTGGTGATAATTCTCGCGATTGCTTTGTCGGTTGCAGGAACCTTGTGGTTCCTCGGCGGTGGCTTACCCGGTATGGGCGACGATACTAAAGCTGAAGCCAGTGTTGCAGAGGAAACCTTCAGCCCCAGTGTTTATCTTGCCATCGAGAAGGCACTCGTAACGACAGTGCAGGGCGAGGGGCGCCAACGCTACGCTCAAGCTTATGTGGCTCTGGAGGCAGACGACCCGCAGGCACTTACGGCAGCACAGCTGCACTTACCCCTGATTCGTAGCCAGCTTGTTATGGTGCTTGGCAACAGCAGTTTTACAGAGCTGCAAACTCCAGAAGGCAGGCAGAATTTGGCGGCGACTATGCTGGTTACGGTGAATGAGGTACTGAAGCAAGAAGGGGAGCCTGCTGTCAGCAAGGTATTGTTCAGGAACTTTGTCGTTCAATAGACGTTTCGTTTAAGGGCGCGACGGCCAGAGCGCTACAGAGTAGGCCAAGGCAGGCCAAAAAAGCATTTTAGGCTAGTGCAAACAGAGCAACAGAGCCCGCACGCGGGTAAGGCTTTTCAGCGGCAGGACAAGGTATGCAGGATTTACTGTCACAGGATGAAATTGATGCGCTCCTTCATGGCGTAGATGATGGTGACATTGATACTCATGAAGAAACCGACGAGGTTGGCGTAAAGTCATACGATCTTGCCAGCCAGGATCGTATTGTGCGGGGCCGGATGCCTACGCTGGAAATGATCAACGAACGTTTTGCCCGTTATACCCGAATCAGCTTGTTCAACCTCTTGCGCCGCAACGCAGACGTTTCTACCGGCGGCGTTCAAATTATGAAATTTGGTGAGTACATACATACGCTGTATGTGCCAACCAGTTTGAACCTGTGCAAAGTTCGCCCCTTGCGGGGCACATCCTTGTTTGTTCTTGACGCCAAGTTGGTGTTCAAGCTGGTTGATAACTTTTTTGGTGGTGAGGGGCGGCACGCAAAAATTGAAGGCCGGGAGTTCACTCCCACGGAAAACCGCATTGTGCAGATGGTGCTCAATCAGGTTTTCACAGACATGCAGGAAGCCTGGCAAGCAGTTATAAAAGTGAATTTTGAATACCTCAATTCCGAGGTGAACCCCGCCATGGCCAATATTGTGAGCCCGAGTGAAGTGGTGGTGGTCAGCACTTTTCATATTGAACTTGATGGCGGCGGTGGCGAGCTGCACTTTGCTTTGCCCTATTCCATGATTGAGCCTATCCGTGATGTATTGGATGCTGGCGTGCAAAGTGACGTTGACGATATTGATGAGCGCTGGGTTGGTGCCCTACAGGAAGACATTAAAGAAGTTGAGGTGCCGGTAAACACGACGGTGTGCAGGCGCAGAATTTCTTTGCGGGAAATCGCCAAGCTAAAAGCTGGCGATATTATTCCGGTGGAGGTGCCTGAACACTTGACGGTAACCGCCAATGGCATCCCTATTTATAAAGCAACCATGGGAACCCGAGACGGAAAACTGGCGCTGAGAATTCATGAGCGGGCAACACGCCCCAAGGTAAAAAAACAACTGAAGGTAGAACGCAATGGCTGACGACAAGAAAGACGGTCAGGAGCTGAGCGAAGACGAAAAGCTGGCTGCCGAATGGGAGGCGGCCATGGAAGAGACCGGCGAGGAAGGCACTGATAAGTCTCTGGATGATGAATGGTCTCAGGCTATGGAAGAGGCGGGAGAAACCGGTGACAGTGCTGATGAGAGCGACGATAGTGGAGTACGCGCTGCACCCATGGAAGAGTTTGATGAAGGCTCCATAGCGGCTCATGGTAGCGGAACACCACCCGATCTGGATGTGATTCTGGACATTCCTGTTAGCATCTCCATGGAGGTCGGGAATACTCAGATACCCATCCGTAACTTGCTGCAGTTGAACCAAGGCTCGGTCATTGAGTTGGACCGGCTTGCTGGCGAGCCATTGGATGTGTTGGTTAACGGCACACTCATAGCCCACGGCGAAGTTGTTATGGTTAACGAGAAGTTCGGTATTCGCCTGACCGACGTGATCAGCCCAGGCGAACGCATCAAGCGGCTGCAAAAATAGTATGTGGATAAAAACGGCAGTTGTGCCGCTGTTCCTGTTGGCCGCACCTGCTACTGCAGAAGAAACGGCCAAGGCCGCACAGAGTGCCCCTGCAAAAATGGCAGGCAACGCGCCGGATACCTTGGGCACACTGCTTAGCCTCGGCGTTGGTTTGCTGGCGGTTATTGCGATTATCTACGGCTGTGCCTGGATCATTCGGAGAATGAACGGCATGACCGGAATGAACAATAATGCCATCAAGGTAGTCTCCGTGATGGCCATTGGAGCCCGCGAACGTATTGCCTTGATTGAAGTTGGCGGTCAGCAAATTCTGTTGGGCATTACCCCCTCGGCCATACGTACGCTGCAAGTCTTTGAAGAGCCGGTGGTTAAAGCAGGTAGTCCGAATTCCGGAGATTTCGCCAAACGCTTGCAAGGCATGATCGGTAAATCCTGGACGGCTCCAAATAAGGAATGATTAGCCCTATGACGGTGGCCACACTCAAACGACTCGCTCCGCTTTTTATAGTACTCGCAGGCTTATTCTGGGCTCCGTTCGCGTTTGCGGACTTGCCCGGTATTCCCGCGTTTACAGTTCAACCCGGTGAGGGCGAGGGTGTTGAGGAATACACGGTAACCCTGCAGATCTTGGCGTTGATGACTGCGCTTACCTTTCTGCCCGCCATGTTGATGATGATGACCTCTTTCACCCGTATCATCGTGGTATTTGCCATTCTGCGTCAGGCGCTGGGCTTGCAGGCCACTCCTTCAAACCAAATATTGCTTGGCCTGGCTTTGTTTCTCAGTATTTTCATCATGAAGCCGGTGCTGGAAGAGGCAAATCGAGTGGGGTTGCAGCCGTATCTACAAGAAGAGGTTACGTCTTTGGAAGCTGTTGAGCTTGCGAGTGCCCCCTTCAAGGAATTCATGTTGGGGCAGACACGTGAAGACGATCTCGCTCTGTTCATGCGTATTGCAGACGTTGAGTACGATACCGCTCAGGATGTCTCTTTCTGGATATTGATGCCCGCCTTCGTAACCAGTGAGCTTAAAACCGCGTTTCAAATAGGGTTTATTCTGTTTATTCCGTTTTTGGTTCTCGATATGGTTGTCGCCAGTGTATTGATGGCGATGGGTATGATGATGCTGTCGCCTATTATTATCTCTTTGCCGTTTAAGATTATGCTGTTTGTGCTGGTAGATGGCTGGGCCCTGATAATGGGTACACTCGCTGCCAGTTATGGCATATAGGAGGAATTTATGACTCCGGAAACTGTTATCGACATAGTGCGCGAAGCCCTGTGGATGATCGTGCTTTTTGCTTCCGTCATTATCGGCCCGGGGTTGGTGATTGGTTTGGTGGTGAGTACATTCCAAGCAGCCACCCAGATTAACGAGCAAACACTGAGCTTTCTTCCAAGACTACTGGTAACGCTTATCGTGATTATTGCTTTGGGTCCATGGCTGCTGACCAAGTTGTTGGATCATGCCCACCGACTGATATCCAGCATTCCTTACCTGATTGGCTGAGCCATGACTCCCATGGAACTCAGTGCTGACTTGCTCGGCCAATGGGTGGGGCAACATCTTTGGCCGCTCTTCCGTTTGGCCAGCTTTTTGATGGTTATTCCCATTTTCGGTACCCAGCTGGTTCCAGCAAGAGTGCGGTTGGGGCTTGCCCTGTTAATGACTATTTTGATCGTGCCGCTGATTCCGGACGTGCCGCGGGTTGAAGCTCTCAGTGCTGATGCGGTTGTAATTACTCTTCAGCAAATCCTAATTGGCGTAGGTATGGGGTTTGCCTTGACTGCGCTTTGGCAACTCTTTGTCATTGCCGGGCAGATGATTGCTATGCAAATGGGTCTAGGTTTTGCCTCCATGGTCGACCCTGCTAATGGTGTTAACGTGCCGGTATTGGCGCAGATCTACACCATTACCATTACTTTGTTGTTCCTAGCCATGAACGGCCATCTTGTAGTGTTTGAAGTATTCATTGAAAGTTTCCGAACCATGCCTATAGGAATGGAGGGTCTTGGTCAGGTAGGAGTGTGGGAGCTTGCTCACAGAATAAGTTGGATGTTCGCCTCTGCCATGCTATTGGCATTGCCGGCGGTAACTGCGGTGTTGATCGTCAGCATTTCCTTTGGCGTGATGACTCGCGCTGCACCCCAGATGAACATATTTGCCCTTGGTTTTCCGATTGGCCTGATTTTTGGACTGTTTGCTATATGGGTGCTGCACGCCAACTTTCTGCCGCACTTTCAAGAATACACCGAGCAAACCTTTGAATTTATGCGGGGCCTTCAAGGGCAACCCTAACTGCAAGGCCAAGAGCTAAAACATGGCTGAAGAAAACGACAACAGTCAGGAAAAAACCGAAGAGGCCACCCCCCGAAGGCTAGAAAAAGCCAAGGAGGATGGCCAGACTGCGCGCTCAAAAGAACTGGCTACTATGGCTGTTTTGATTGCTGGCGCTGGCGGTTTGTTAATTTTCGGAACGCATCTCGGTGCCACACTAGAAGCTATCATGCGCGACGCTTTCACGCTGGAGCGCTCTGCCATATTCGACACACGGCATATGAGTGTGCAGTTGATAGCCTCCGCAAAAGCGGCCGCTTGGGCGCTTTCTCCCATTTTACTGCTTCTACTTATCGCCGCGATTGCAGGCTCTATCGGCATAGGTGGTTTGCTATTCAGCGGTAAAGCCATAGCTCCCAAGCTAAACCGAATGGACCCGATCAAAGGCTTGGGCCGAATGTTCTCCGCGCGTTCTCTGATCGAACTGGTGAAAGCCATCGCAAAAGTGGGTTTGGTTATGGCTTTGGCGGTTCTCATATTGAACGTCCGTACGGAAGATCTACTCTCCATCGCCAACGAGCCCGCAGTGCCAGCCATGGAGCACGTGCTATGGACCTTGGGCTGGAGCTTTTTCTTGCTCTCCTGTGCCACCATCATCATTGCCATTATCGATGTGCCGTTCCAGATTTTTGATCATCAGAAAAAGCTGAGAATGACCAAGCAAGAAGTCAAAGACGAATACAAGGATTCAGAAGGCAAGCCTGAGGTTAAGGGCAAAATCCGCCAGCTCCAACGGGAAATGGCCCAGCGCCGTATGATGCAGGATGTGCCTACGGCGGATGTGGTTATCACTAACCCGACTCACTACGCGGTTGCGTTAAAGTACGATCCGGATTCTATGGGAGCGCCGATGGTCGTGGCGAAGGGGAATGACCAGACGGCTTTCAAAATCATGGAGATCGCCCGCGAGCACAAAGTCGAGATTCTACGCACGCCGCCGTTAACTCGAGCGGTGTACCACAACAGCGACATAGGCGACGAAATCCCCGATGGCCTGTACATGGCCATCGCTCAGGTTTTGGCTTATGTGTTCCAGCTCCGGCAATTCCGTAAGGGACGTGGGCCTAAGCCTGGTATGCCTGACCTTCCGATTCCTTCTGATTTGCGGCGTGATATCTGAGTTGGGCTTCAAGCATTATAGTTTGGTGGCAGAGCAGCAGTAGTGGGGCTGTTCAGGACACGCTACTAGCCCATCCCTGGGCACTCACCCGTAGGCACACATTTAAGTCGGCAGGCTTAGTAAAAGAGGGGCAGTGCAAAGAAGAGATCACCACCAGTGCCAGAAGGCACCAGTGGTGCACTAACTAACGTTGAGATCAGTTCTCTTTGTGCTCGTAAATCGCCTTACCCCAGGCCTCGCGGCTACCCGGAAGAATCAGGTTCAGGATGATGGCCGCCACCGCACATAAGGCGATACCTTCAAGGTGGCCTAGCACCATGCCGCCGATGCCGAATACCAGTGTGACCCCCACGATAACCAGATTCCGCGATTGGGAAAGGTCAACCTGATGACGGATTAGCGTGCTCATACCTACGACCGCGATGGAACCAAATAGCAGGCACAGAATGCCCCCCATCACCGGCACCGGAATCGTTTGTAGAACTGCACCAAACTTGCCTACAAACGCCAAAACAATGGCAGTGCAGGCCGCCCACCACATAACCTTCGGGTTAAAATTGCGGGTCAGCATCACCGCGCCGGTCACTTCGGAGTAGGTGGTGTTCGGTGGCCCGCCCAATAGAGCCGCGGCACTAGTGGCCAAACCATCACCCAGCAGCGTTCGGTGCAAGCCGGGTTTTTCAAGATAGTTTTTTCGGGTCACATTACCAATCGCAAGAATGTCGCCAATGTGCTCAATGGCCGGGGCAATGGCAACCGGGATCATGAAGAGAATGGCGCCCCAGCTGAATGCTGGTGCCACGAAGTTGGGAACCGCAAGCCAAGGTGCCTGCTGAATGGGTGTCGTATCAACTACGCCCGCGAACGCAGAAAGCACATATCCAACAATCACACCAAACATGATAGGGATGAGGCGGAAGATGCCTTTGGACCATACCGACGCAACAATCGTTACAGCAAGAGAGATCATCGCAATCCACAGGGCGGTAGCCTGCGGGATCAGTTGAACAGCGCCATCGCCTGTGCGCCCAGAAGCCATGTGTACAGCAACTGGTGCCAACCCAAGACCGATCACCATAATGACCGGACCGATGACCACGGGAGGCAGTAGGCGAGTTACAAAGCCGGTGCCGCGTAGTTTTATTGCGCCACTGAGAAGAATATAAAGAATGCCCGCTGCCATCAGGCCGCCCAGTGTTTCCTCAAGGCCGAACTTGCCCTTGGACGCGATAACCGGTGCGATAAATGCGAAAGACGAGGCGAGAAAAATCGGAATCTGGCCCCCGGTCACAATATGAAAAATCAATGTGCCAAGGCCAGCGGTGAAAAGTGCAACGTTCGGATCAAGGCCGGTGATCAAAGGCATCAGCACCAGAGCGCCAAAGGCTACAAGTAGCATTTGGGAGCCGGCAATTGCCTGCTTCCAGACCGAATCTGTATTGTGATCTTGCATGATCAGTTGTCCTTTTGCTTGGTGCCGAAGATTTTGTCACCGGCATCGCCAAGCCCGGGCAGGATGTAGCCCTTCTCGTTCAGGCCGTCGTCTACAGACGCAGTGTAAATGGAAACGTCCGGGTGCTTGTCCAGAACATTTTTAATGCCTTCCGGTGCAGCAACCAGCACCAATGCGCGAATCTCGGTACTTCCGGCTTTCTTAAGTACGTCGATAGTGGAAATCATTGAGCCGCCGGTCGCAACCATAGGGTCAACAATCAGAGCCATACGCTGATCCAGTTCACCCACCAGCTTTTCCAAATAGGTATTGGCTTCCAGCGTTTCTTCGTTTCGAATCTGGCCCACTACACTGACCCGTGCCACCGGGATTAGGCTAAGAACGCCATCCAGCATGCCTAATCCGGCCCGTAGAATAGGGACGATAGTGATTTTTTTGCCTTGGATTTGCTCCACACTGACCGGCCCCGCCCATCCCTCAATGGTCTTTTCCTGCAGGCTGAAATCTTTAGTGGCTTCATAGGTAAGTAGAGCACCGACTTCCTGTGCTAGCTCACGAAAATTTTTAGTGCTGATCTCGGCGCGGCGCATCAAGCCGAGTTTGTGTCTGATCAGGGGGTGTCTTACCTCGTGGACTGGCATGGGCTCACCTGTTTTATGGGTCTGGGTTTGAGGGGCAATGTCGCGATTTAGAGGCGCAAGGATACCGCATCTTACAAGGTGAGTCAGGCATCTAAAGCCACCTGCCAAGTGAAAATTTGACCGCGCTGGTATGGATCTTGCGGTAACAGGGTTAAAGATACGTTGGTGTCAGAATCTCGACCCTGAAAACGCCTTCAGAAACAGTAAATCGGAGATGCTTAGGGCATGGACAGAGCTTTAGTCCTCAATAACGTCAAATCCCTGACGCAGGGCAACCTCGGCGTACCCATCATGCTGATGGGGCTGTTGGGCATGATGATTCTGCCCATGCCAGCGTTTTTGCTAGACGTTTTCTTCACCTTCAACATCACGCTTTCGATTGTCATTCTGCTGGTGTGCGTGTACGCGCTGCGGCCGATGGAGTTTGCGTCCTTCCCAACGGTATTGTTGGTGGCAACCCTGTTGCGTTTGGCGCTTAACGTGGCGTCTACCCGTATTGTGCTTTTGGAAGGGCATGAAGGCGGTGATGCCGCAGGTAAGGTTATTGAATCCTTTGGCGCGGTATTGATCGGCGGTAACTATGCTGTTGGTCTGGTGGTGTTTGCCATTTTAATGATCATCAACTTTTTGGTGGTAACAAAAGGTGCGGGCCGGGTTTCTGAAGTAAGCGCACGTTTTACGCTGGATGCCATGCCAGGCAAGCAAATGGCTATCGATGCGGACCTGAACGCGGGGTTGGTCAATCAGGATGAGGCCAAGCACCGGCGGGAAGAGATTGCTCAGGAAGCGGATTTCTACGGTTCCATGGACGGTGCTTCAAAATTTGTGAAGGGCGATGCGGTTGCAGGCCTATTGATTCTAGCCATCAATATCATTGGTGGTGTTGCCATCGGTATGCTTCAGCATGGTCTTGATTTTGGGTTGGCCATGGAGCGTTACGCGCTACTCACCATCGGCGATGGTCTGGTTGCACAGATTCCGTCGCTGCTGCTTTCTACCTCCGCTGCCATCATGGTTACCCGGGTTACCTCCAGTCAGGATATGGGTGGGCAGATTCTGCAGCAAATGTTCAGCGCGCCCAAGGCTTTGGGTATTGCTGCTGGCATTCTGATTCTGCTTGGTTTGATTCCGGGGATGCCCCATGTGGCTTTCCTTGGGCTGGGCGGGCTTGCGGCTGGAGCTGCCTGGTATATCTGGAACAAAGACCGGCAAACGGTTGAAGAGGGTGGCGCGTTTGCGGGCAGAGGTGACGCGGGTGTTGTTTCGGCGGGCGGTGGGCGCGATATCCCCTTGAGCGGCGATGTAGGAGGTGATCAGGGCCGCCAACTACCCGCGCCGGGAGAAACCCGAGAGTTGGGCTGGGATGATGTAGCAACGGTGGATATTGTCGGGCTGGAAGTGGGTTATCGCCTGATACCGCTGGTTGATAAGACTCAGGGCGGCCAGCTACTCAGCCGCATAAAAGGTGTACGCAAGAAGCTGTCACAGGATATGGGCTTTCTAATGCCTTCTGTGCACATTCGCGACAATCTGGACCTCATGCCCAATGTGTATCGCATTACTTTGATGGGCGTCACGTTAGCAGAGGCGGAAATCCATCCAGACCGTGAGCTGGCTATAGATCCCGGGCAAGTATTCGGAAAAATAGAAGGTATAGAAGGCAAAGACCCAGCCTTCGGGTTGGATGCCAGCTGGATTGAGCCTGAAAAGAAAGATCAAGCTCAGACGCTGGGCTATACCGTGGTGGACGCAAGCACCGTTGTGGCTACGCACTTGAATCAGGTATTGCAAAAGCACGCTCACGAACTGCTGGGACATGAAGAAGTTCAGAAATGGCTGGATCAATTGGAGAAAGCCTCGCCAAAGTTGGCAGAAGAGCTGGTACCCACCACTGTGTCTATCAGCCTCTTGCTAAAGGTACTGCAGAATCTGCTCAAAGAAGAAGTGCCTATCCGCGATATGCGCTCTATTGCTGAGTCCATAGTGAACGTGCATCCGAAGAGTCAGGACCCCAAGCTATTGACCACATTAGCGCGTCAGTCTTTGCGGCGGATGATTGTTCAAAGTATCTGCGGCAATGATCAAGAGATCCCTGTAATTACCCTTGATCCGGATTTGGAACAGTTGTTGCTTAAGTCTGTTCAGCAGAGTCAACAATCTGGCGGCCTAGAAGATATCGGCATGGTTTTGGAGCCGAATATGGTGGAGAAGCTGCAACGTTCATTGCAAGACAGTGTGCAGCGGCAGGAAATGCTGGGTAAGCCAGCCATCTTGCTGGTGTCCGGGCCGCTACGGCCGGTGCTCGCAAAGTTTGCCAGTTACGGTGTGGAGCGGCTGCATGTGCTCTCTTATCAGGAAATACCGGATAACAAGCAGATAACGATCGTGGCGTCCGTTGGTCAATAAGCCAGCGGATGAAAGAACGGACAGCGCAGGAGATGCGTTGCCGGTGGAGGATGCAATATCATGAAAGTGAAACGTTTTTTTGCCAAAAGCATGGCTGAAGCCCTGAAGCAGGTCAGTGAGCAGATGGGGCCGGATGCTGTCATCCTTTCCAACCGCCGGGTAGATGGCGGCGTTGAAATTGTCACGGCTTTGGATTACGACGAAAACATGGCGCGCCAAAGCCTTGGCGAGCAAGCCAGTGAAGCCACCAACGGAGCACGTCTTGCCGAAATGCAGGCAGAACGCCATCGTCGGCTGGAAGATGAGCTAAGCCGGTCCCGTACTCGTATTCGAGACGTGCGGGAAAGCCGCGCCGCGCGTGGCCAGAGCTATACCGAAGCCTCCTTTGTGGATTTGCAGGAGGCCGCGAGCGACGAATACAAAGAGCCGTCCTCACAAAGCGCCAGCACCCCCAATTACTCCGATGAGCTTGCGCGTATGCGTGCAGAAATCAGCTCCTTGCGGGATCTTATGAGCGGCCAACGTGTTGAGCCTGAGAAGCCGGGGGTCAATGCGGTTCAGCAGCGGCTTGCAGAACGCTTACAGGAATTTGGTCTGAGCCAAAGCCTTGCCGTTTCACTTTCCCGCCGACACAAAGGCGGTAAGCTGGAAGATGGCTGGAAACAGTCACTAAAAATGCTCGTTACGGGCCTGCGCACGCCGCATCAAGAATGGCTGGACGAGGGTGGAGTGTACGCGTTGGTTGGCCCCACAGGCTCCGGAAAGACAACCACCATTGGTAAGCTCGCAGCGCGTTATGTGTTGAAACACGGAGCAGATTCCATTGCATTGGTTACAACAGACCGATACCGGGTTGCAGCACATGAACAGCTTTTTGTGTTTGGCCGCATACTGAACGTTCCGGTTCGGGTTGTGGATGAAAGCAACACGCTTGATGATATTCTTGATGAGCTATCAGACCGTCATCTGGTGCTGATCGACACTGCGGGTTTGACCAGTTCAGACAAGGGCTATCAGGAACAGTTGGCAGAATTGGCGCGCAGCCATCATAAGGTTCGTACGCATTTAGTTGTTTCAGCCACCAGCCAACCGCGCATTATGAAATCCGTCTGGCATTGCTATAAGATGGCAAGTCTTGCGGGCTGCGTGATGACAAAAATTGACGAAGCGCTGACTCTGGGCGAATCTTTGGGCTTTGTGATGGAAACCGGTTTGCCGGTGGCCTACTACACAGACGGGCAAAAAATTCCAGGAGATTTGCACCATGCTGAAGCGGTCCCTTTGGTACGCTTGGCCATTGAACGTCTGAAGATATCTCAGCAGCAAATGGCTGCAGAGCAAGTGCCCGATACGGAACGCCCGCGTGAAACTGCATGAGGTCGTGAGGGCCTGAGTTGTATCCGGCTATGAACCATGTCCGGTTAAATCTGGCGAGAGATAATAAACAGTATGAGCAAAGCACATCCGGTACAGGTGATAGCGGTTTCCGGCGGCAAAGGCGGGGTCGGCAAGAGTAATATTTCGGTTAACCTTGGCATTGCACTGGCACAGAAAGGCAGGCGCGTGGTCCTGCTTGACGCCGATCTTGGTCTGGGAAATCTGGACGTGTTGCTCGGAGTGACCGCCAACCATACTTTGCAGGATGTTTTGGCAGGGGAGTGTGACCTTAGAGACGTTCTGGTGAACGGCCCTGGAGGTATCAAAATTGTTCCGGCTTCTTCCGGGACCCAGCGCATGACCCAGCTCAGCCCTATGGAACATGCAGGCCTGATCAACGCTTTCAGTGAATTGGGCGATCAGATTGACGTGCTTATTGTGGATACAGCTGCTGGCATCTCCGAATCGGTTGTGAGTTTTTTGCGAGCCTCACAAGAGCTCCTTTTGGTCGTGTGCGATGAACCAACTTCTATCACAGACGCCTACGCACTGATTAAACTGATGAACCGTGATTACGGCACTAATCGCTTCCGTATTCTTGCAAATCAAGTGGGGAGTGAGCAGGAGGGTCGTCATTTGTTCGAAAAACTGACCCGTGTTACCGAGCGATTTCTCGATGTGGCACTACAATATGTAGGTATGGTGCCTTACGACGAGGCTGTAAAAAAGGCGGTTCAGCGCCAGAAGGCTGTGCTGGATGCTTACCCTAGGGCCAAAGCCTCGGTTGCGATCAGGGCGCTGGCGGAGAAGGTAGAAAGTTGGCCGCTGCCAACGTCTCCTCGCGGTCACTTGGAGTTTTTTGTGGAGCGGCTCGTCGAAGTCTGAAACGGATCCCGTCTAACAACACCGGATGCATGACATTGGCGAAAAATCTGGGAATTTACCACCAGACTGGCGTGAAAAGTCCCTCAGAACTAGTGGAGACTCACGCCCCTCTGGTTAAGAAAATTGCACTTCATCTTATGGCGCGTTTGCCGGCCTCGGTGCAGCTCGACGACCTTATGCAGGCAGGCATGATCGGGTTGTTGGAAGCGGCCCAGCGTTACAGTTCAACTAAAGGCGCGACCTTTGAAACCTATGCCGGAATCCGCATTCGTGGATCTATGGTCGATGAGATCCGCAAAGGCGACTGGGTGCCGCGCTCTGTTCATCGGAACGCCCGCCGGGTTGCCCGGGCAATCAAGGCTGTAGAAGATCGCGAGGGCCGTGAGGCGCAAGACTTTGAGGTGGCGGAAGAGCTCGATATGGAGCTTTCCGAATATCACGCCACTTTGGCTGATGCCAACAGCGGCCGACTTTTTAGTCTGGATGAGCTCAATGAATCGGGAGAGCTGCCGATAGAAGAGACAGAAGCCAGTGATAATCCGTTGGATGGTCTAACGTCTGACTCGTTTCGAAGCAATTTGGCTGCGGCTATTGAGCAGCTTCCCGAGCGGGAAAAGCTTGTGCTGAGCCTTTATTATCAGGAAGAGCTGAACCTCAAGGAAATTGGTGCTGTGCTGGGAGTCAGTGAAAGCCGGGTCAGCCAAATTCACAGTCAGGCAGCGTTACGATTACGTGGCAGACTTTCTGAATGGCGCCTTGAAGAACACAACTAGAGTGTAGTATTTGGTAACCGGTGCTTTACAAGCGCGATAAAGACCAGACAATACATAGTTAAACCAGCGGCCTGCTACACTTTGAGCACATAGGCTAAACGAATTCCGGGTCTTACTAACTGGAGGTCCCTTTGGACAAGAACATGAAAATTCTCATTGTGGATGACTTCTCCACAATGCGGCGGATTATCAAAAACCTGCTCCGTGATCTGGGCTTCACCAATACTGATGAAGCAGATGACGGCAATACCGCTCTACCTATGCTTAAAAGCGGAAAGTACGATTTTCTGGTGACAGATTGGAATATGCCCGGAATGTCCGGTTTTGATCTGCTCAAAGCGGTGCGGGCTGATGAGAACTTGAAAACCCTTCCTGTTTTGATGGTTACAGCCGAAGCCAAGCGCGACCAAATTGTGGCAGCAGCTCAGGCTGGGGTGAACGGGTACGTGGTAAAACCTTTCACGGCCGCCGTTCTCAAAGAAAAAATCGAGAAGATTTTTGAACGTATTCAGTAACTGAAAATCGGATGGGTCGTATGAGCGATGAGAAAAAGATCCACCGGGATCTTGAGCCAGAAGTGACCGAAAAGCTCCGGCACCAGTCAGCAGAACTCGCCCAATGTGTTGAAAGCGGCGACTATGCTGGCGCCATGAATCTGATTAACCAGTTGAGTGAAGTCAGGGATCAGAGCCTTTATCGTGAAGTTGGACGGCTAACACGGTCGCTGCATGAGGCTATCCGTAATTTCCAGATAGATCCCCGCAGCCAGGAACAGAAAGAAGTGCTGTCGTTGATGACAGATGCGTCCGACAGATTGGCATACGTTGTTCAGATGACGGGCCAGGCTGCCAACCGCACCATGGATCTGGTGGAAGAAAGTATGCCAATCGCCAACATATTGCGCGAAGACGCTGCTTCACTGAGAGAAGAGTGGCAACGGTTAGGTCGTCGCGAGATGCAGCCTGCCGAATTTCGCGAACTTTATGGCCGAGTTGATGCTTTTTTCCTGAGTGTCACCAAGGACGCAGACACCATCTACAACAGCTTTTCAGAGATTCTGCTGGCACAGGATTTTCAGGATTTGACCGGGCAAGTGATTCAGCGTGTGACTGCCTTGGTTAAAGAGGTTGAAGAGCAAATGCTGAGCTTGGTGGTCATGGCCAGCCATGTTGACCAACTTACCGGTACAGTGCATCAAATTGATAATGAGGAAGTCTCTGCCGAACAAGGCGTGGGGCCTCAGATGAAAGCTGAAGAGCGTGAAGATGTTGTCTCGGGACAAAACGACGTAGACGATTTGCTGTCGAGTCTCGGTTTCTGAATATGAGAGGTTAGCCCATGGCGTTCGATGCCGATGATGAGATCCTGCAGGACTTTCTCGTAGAGGCCGGGGAAATTCTTGAGAAGCTGTCTGAGCAGCTTGTAGATCTTGAGCAACATCCTGATGATAGTGATCTGCTCAACGCTATATTCCGTGGGTTCCATACCGTAAAAGGCGGTGCTGGCTTCCTGCAACTGGAGGCGCTGGTTAACTGCTGCCACTCTGCGGAAAACGTGTTCGACATACTGCGCAACCACAAGCGGTCAGTGGACTCCGAGCTAATGGACGTTGTTCTGGAGGCTTTGGACTACGTAAATGCCATGTTCGATCAGGTGCGTAACGGGGAAGAGCTGACCCCCGCGCCCGATGAGCTGATTGCTGCGTTGGATGCACTTGCACAGCCCCAAACCGAAGCTGCTTCGCCTGTCGCCGAAGAGCCTACTTCTGCTGCAGACTCTGTAGAAAGCGCTCAGGATGGCGGTGATATCACTGATGATGAATTCGAGCAATTGCTCGATGCACTACACGGCGATGCGCCTGTTTCGGCTCCGGACAACAGCCCGGCGAGTGACGAGCATGCGGCCTCTGCGAATAGTGAGACTAACGATAGCGCCTCCGGCGATGACATCACCGATGATGAATTTGAAGCTTTGCTGGATGAGCTCCACGGCAAAGGCAAGTTCGTCGCAAAACCGGTTGAAAACGACAATGCCGAAGCCACAAGCGCTGATGCGCCGGACGCAGGTAATACCGGTGAGCTGATCACTGACGACGAATTTGAAAATCTCTTGGATGAGCTTCACGGCAAGGGCGGAAGCCCTACAGCCAGCGACTCCGATAAAGAACCAGTGAAACCGCAGCCACCGCAGGCGAATGACGAGCCCGCAAAAGCAGCGCCCAAACCCGAAAAGAAACCCGAAGCAAAGCCAGCGGCTAAAGAGCCTGCTAAACAAGCTGCACCCGCTAGAGAAGCGCCTGCGGCGGAAACCACGGTTCGAGTCGATACCAAGCGTTTAGACGACATCATGAATATGGTGGGCGAGCTGGTGCTGGTTAGAAATCGGCTTCAGAGATTGGGCTCTGAGAGTGAAGACGAGCACATGCACAAGGCTGTTTCCAGCCTTGATGTGGTGACAACCGACCTTCAGGCTGCGGTGATGCAAACTCGCATGCAGCCGATCAAGAAAGTATTTGGCCGCTTCCCGCGTGTTGTTCGCGACCTTGCCCGTAGTATGAAAAAAGAAGTGAGCTTGGTCATGCATGGCGAGGATACGGATCTCGACAAAAACCTTGTCGAAGCTCTTTCCGATCCACTTGTGCATTTGGTTCGCAACTCTGTGGATCATGGGATCGAAGCGCCGGATCTGCGAGAGAAAGCTGGCAAGCCAAGGCAGGGGACGGTCACTCTTTCAGCGGAACAGGAAGGGGACCATATTCTTTTGTCCATTGATGATGATGGCGCTGGTATGGACCCGGAAGTGCTCCGCCGTAAAGCGGTAGAAAAAGGAATTTACGATCAAGATGCCGCTGACCGGTTAACCGATACAGAGTGTTTTAATCTGATTTTTGCCGCTGGTTTTTCGACCAAGGAACAAATTTCTGACGTCTCTGGCCGCGGCGTGGGCATGGATGTGGTGAAAACCAAAATCAACCAGCTCAACGGTCAGCTCAGCATTGTTTCAGCCTTGGGTAAAGGCTCTCGCATCATCATAAAAGTGCCGCTGACTTTGGCAATCATGCCAACCTTAATGATTAAGCTTGATGATCAGTCTTTTGCTCTGCCACTGGTAAATGTGGTGGAGATATTCCATCTGGATTTGACCCGCACCAATATTGTGGATGGGCGCGAGTGTATTGTTGTACGAGACAATGTGTTCCCGCTTTTCCACATAAAGCGCTGGTTGGTTAAAAGCTCTGTAGGATCAGACCGCCCAGAAAACGGGCACGTTGTTATTGTTGCCATGGGCACCCGCAAGGTTGGCTTTGTTGTAGACCAGTTAGTAGGTCAGGAAGAAGTGGTTATCAAACCGCTGGGACGCGGGCTACAAGGAACACCCGGTATGGCTGGTGCTACGATTACCGGTGACGGTCGTATAGCACTCATTATTGATGTGCCTAGCTTGCTGCAGCAATACAGTTAAGATTGCTTTAGTGGCTGATGGCTCTACGAAAAAAGTACACTGGTAGGAGAAACGGATGACGGTTTCTGTCCTGGTCGTTGACGACTCAGGCTTCTTCCGCAAACGGCTGACGGAGATATTGACCTCGTCGGGGCAGATCCGCGTTGTGGGTGCGGCGGCTAACGGTCGGGAAGGCGTTGAGCTGGCGGCATCACTACGCCCAGATGTTATTACCATGGATTACGAAATGCCGATTATGGACGGCATTTCGGCTGTGCGGGAAATCATGCAAAAGCATCCGACTCCCGTACTGATGTTTTCGTCGCTCACTTACGAAGGCGCCAGAATAACACTGGATGCGCTGGAAGCTGGGGCCGTTGATTTTCTACCGAAAAACTTCGAGGAAATTGCCAGAGACGGCAGCCAGCTGCAAAAAATCCTGATTGATCGCGTGCTGGACGTTGCCCGCAGCCGTCCGTCTGGTCGGTCGCAGTCCCCCGCACCATCGACACCAGCATCTCCAAGGCCTACTTCGCCATCTGCGCGTGCGCCCTTGGCTAAGCCTTCCGCGACTGGTCGCCCATTGGCATCTGGCCGTCAGTCTGCGCAACCACTCCCTGAAGAGCCGTCCAAACGGCCTATGCGAAAAGGGCCCGCACGGCACTATGCCGTTGTTGCGATTGGCACCTCTACTGGTGGGCCAGTGGCGCTCCAACGTGTGCTGAGCGTGTTACCGGCTAACTTTCCCTCTCCGATTGTGCTGGTTCAGCATATGCCTGCGAGCTTTACGCCAGCGTTTGCCGAACGCCTGAATAAACTGTGCAAGATAGAAGTCCGGCAAGCGGAAGACGGCGATAGTCTGCGCCCGGGTTTGGCGTTGCTTGCGCCCGGCGGCAAACAGATGATGATCGAAAACCGAAGTGGCCAGCCCAGAGTCCGGATTTTACCCGGGGACGAGAGGCTTAATTACCGACCGTGTGTTGACGTTACCTTCGGCTCTCTCGCCCGGGCTTATCCTGGTAAAACCCTTGGTGTGATTCTTACCGGCATGGGCTCAGATGGCCGCGAAGGCTGTCGAATGATGAAGCAAAGCGGTTCGCCTATCTGGTCGCAGGATGAAAAATCGTCGGTCATTTATGGCATGCCTATGGCCGTTGCCAAAGCCGGCCTAAGTGATGAAGTCTTGTCACTGGACGAAGTCGGCCCTCGACTCATTGAGGGTGTCTGCTAATGGATTTCCTAAGCCTGCTCGGAGTGGTTCTGGCGTTTGCCGCCATCCTTGGGGGCAATCTACTTGAAGGTGGGGCACTGAGCTCACTGTTTAATGGACCGGCTGCCATTATCGTAGTTGGTGGCACTTTGGCTGCAACGATTCTTCAAACCTCTTGGCCGGTATTAAAGCGGGCCTTTGCTCAGGCCCGTTGGGTGTTTGTTCCCCCGTATATCAGTATTGAAGACGGTATCGGTAAGGTGATTGATTGGAGTGTAAAGGCCCGCAAGCAAGGCTTGTTGGGGCTTGAGGGGCTGGCAGAAAACGAACCGGAAAACTTTGCGCGCAAAGGTCTTCAGTTGCTGGTAGACGGGGCCGAAACAGAAACCATCCGCAGCATTATGGAAATTGATTTGGATTGCAGGGAGCAGCGCAATCTGGAGGCGGCGCGGGTATTTGAGGCCATGGGTGGGTATTCACCCACAATTGGCATTATTGGCGCGGTCATGGGGCTGATTCAGGTAATGACCAACCTTGAAAACCCGGAGTCCCTCGGCAGCGGAATCGCAACAGCGTTTGTGGCGACTATCTACGGTGTGGCCTTGGCAAACCTGCTGTTTTTTCCGGTTGCCAACAAACTGCGCGGATTGGTTAAAGAGCGCTCAAGGTACGAAGACATGATGATCGATGGGTTAATCGCCATCGCGGAGGGTGAGAACCCTAAATCCATTGAATTGCGGCTGCGGGGCTTCCTGCAGTAGGCAAACCCGGTTCTTAATATGCGGCGTCGCAGGCAACCTCAGGACGATTTGCACAACAAAGAGCGTTGGCTGATTTCCTATGCGGATTTCATAACCCTGTTGTTTGCTTTTTTTGTGGTGATGTATTCTGTCTCCTCGGTAAATGAAGGTAAGTACAAGGTGCTTTCCGAGACGCTTACCGGCGTTTTTAACGCGCCCCAGCGATCCTTACAGCCAATCGAAGTCGGTGACCAACCTCCGCGCCCGAAGATCACTGCCACGGAGGACGTTATTCCTCCTGAGGTAACTGAGGCGCCAAGAAACCCTGCGCTGGAAACGCAGTCACGTACTGAAGCTCTCCGCACTATGGCAAACCAACTGGCGATGGAATTTGACGAGCTCATTGATCGTGGGGTGGTTACGCTTGAAACTAATGATCGTTGGCTTTCCCTCAACCTACCAGACAGCCTGCTTTTTGGCAGTGGTAATGCTGAGCCACATTATGACGCGTTTGAGGTGATGGATAAGGTGGCGCGGGTTCTCAGGAACCGGGACAACGCCGTAAAGGTTGAAGGTTTCACCGATAACCAGCCCATTCGCACTCAGCGTTTTCCGTCTAACTGGGAGCTGTCAGCCGCCCGGGCGGCTGCCGTTGTGCGTATGTTGGATATGGAAGGCATTGAGCCTGAGCGCCTAGCAGCGGTCGGTTATGGCGAGCACCAGCCTCTGGCCCGCAACGACACAGAAGAAGGGCGGCGTCGCAACCGGCGTGTGGTGCTGTTGATATCCCGTGAGGCCAGCATCCGGGGCGTTATGCGCTAAGGTGTTTAATCGCACTGTAATGTCTGGCACGGTTTCTGTATTACTCCACCAATATTCATTCAAGCGGCAACAGGCTGCCGGTTTGCAACTCGTTCAAGTTGCATGGGAACTGGCCGATAAATCTTGATACAAGGTGATTTTAGTGCGTCGCAACAACGTAGTTTCTGGAGCAAAAACGTGCGAATCTGGGCTGTAGCCAATCAGAAAGGTGGTGTGGGTAAAACCACCTCTGTGGTCACTTTGGGTGGCCTGCTGGCGGAGCGTGGCAAGCGCGTTCTGGTGGTTGATCTTGATCCCCATGGCTCTCTAACCAGTTGGTTTGGGTATGATCCAGACACGCTCCCACACAGTGTTTTTGATTTGTTTCAACATCAAGGCAAGGTACCTGAGGGCCTTCCTGCTCAGCTTATTACTGACACCAGTTCCCCTGGGCTAGCACTGTTGCCAGCGAGCACGGCGCTCGCAACGTTGGAGCGCCGAATGGTTGGCGTTGAAGGCATGGGCCTAATTATTTCCCGGGCACTCACCCAGCTCTGGGACGATTTTGACTACGTTCTTCTTGATAACACGCCCTCGCTGGGTGTTCTGATGGTCAATGCGTTGGCAGCGGCACAGCATCTTATTATTCCAGTGCAAACCGAGTTCCTCGCCATTAAAGGGCTTGAGCGTATGCTGCACACCCTGCAGATGATCATGCGCTCCCAGAAGAACCCGTTGTCTTACACCATCGTGCCCACCATGTTTGACCGGCGCACTCAGGCTTCGATAAAGAGCCTAAATCAGCTTCGTAAAACTTATCAGGACAACCTGTGGAAGTTTGCGGTGCCGGTGGATACGAAATTTCGTGATGCCAGTCAGGCCGGAATTATTCCATCTCAGCTGGATGCGCAAACCCACGGTGTTCGGGCGTACCGGCACCTGTTGGATGATGTGTTAGCAAGAACAGGTGCGATGAAGGAGCGTCAGCATGGCTGACGGAAAATTGACAAAGCCGGCAGATCCGACCACGGCCATTGCCAGTTATTTGGACGAGTTGCTGCATACGGCAACGGACACGGCTTTACGTGAGGAGCTTGTAGAACCCAAACCGGCTCTAACTCGAAAACCTGTGGCTGCGCCCAAACCAGTCATTGCACCCAAGCCGGTGATGGCGCCTAAACCCGAACCCGCGCCTCTGGTAAAGGTTGCACCACAACCCGTGCAGGTTCGGGAGTCCGTTGCTGTAGCGGCTTCCACGCCGAAGCTGACGCCAGAGCCAGAGCCAGAGCGAGACGAGCCTGCACTGCGCCCGGAATGGTCAGAGCGGCCTTTTGAATGCTTGATTTTTACTGTCGCTGGCTTACAACTGGCGGTTCCTCTTGTGTTGTTGGGGGCTATTCACCGGATTGAAGAAGATATTCGACCCATTCCTGGTAGTCCCCTCTGGTACATGGGCATCCGTGTAAGCTCTGAACAGAATTTGAGGGTTGTAGATACCGCTGAATGGATAATGTCTGGAAGAGTCCCAGCCAATGCCCGCGACAACTACCGGTTTGTTATTCGCTTGGATAACAGCGAATGGGGGCTAGCCTGTGATGACGTAGCCCAGTCGTTCACTCTAAGTCCAGACGATGTGCGCTGGCGCACGGCTCGCAGCAAGCGGCCCTGGTTGGCAGGAACAGTTATTGAGCAGATGTGTGCTCTGGTTGATGTGCGCACCATGGCAGATTTGCTAGTACGTGCAGAACGGGAGCATCATCTAGATTTGAACTGACCGGCTGGTCCGGTTACGGAATGAAACCGTGCTGTACTGGCACGGTTTGTGCCCTTAACTATAGTATTGGGCACTGATGATGTTTTTTTGACGATCAGGTTGCCCGCCGGGCAGCCGAATAGGAGATACAGGCTATGGCAGCCCCAAGCGGACAACAAAATCAGGCCCATGATGGTCAGGTCTTGCAGTATGTGACCTTCCGGCTGGATAACGAGACTTATGGTCTGAACGTTATGCAGATTCAGGAAGTACTAAGATACACGGAGATTGCACCCGTACCGGGGGCTCCAGATTACGTTCTCGGTATTATCAATTTGCGTGGCAATGTGGTGACGGTTATCGATACCCGCCGCAGGTTCGGATTGGCGGATGCCGATATTACAGATGCCACCCGAATTGTCGTGATGGAATCTGCCGATCAGGTGATGGGTATTCTGGTGGATTCCGTGGCCGAAGTTGTGTACCTCAAGGCCAGCGAAATTGAGACTGCGCCCAATGTGGGCAACGAAGAAAGCGCCAAATTTATCCAAGGTGTGTGCAACAAGGATGGTGAACTGATCATATTGGTCGAGTTCGACAAAATGCTGACAGACCACGAATGGGCTGAAATCGCAGGGCTATAGACCGGAGCCATACCGGCCAAGCCTGATGATGGACGCCTCCCGTGGCAAATAACCGGAGACGTCCATTATGTTTACTGAAATTCCTTCCTATCTTCCCTGGGTACTGACTGCCACAGCGATTTCGTTGGTTTTTGCACACGGTATTATGCTCGGGCGTCAGAACAGACAACTGAGAGCCATGCTCAAGGATCGATGCGATACCCTCGGCAGGGAGCTGCATGCCACAGCCAGCGGCAGTATGGGCGTAGGCCAGCGGCTTGTGGTGTGCGAACGGCAACTGCATGAACTACGTACAACTCTAGACGAGATGCGCCAGAATGACCCTTTGCGTATTTCTTATGATGAAGCCTCGCGGCTGGTTGATCTTGGTGCAGATATAGACGATCTTATGAATACGTGTGGAATATCCCGTCCCGAGGCCGAGCTGGTATCAGCGCTGAAAAAACGTCAGGCGGCCTAACATTACGCTGCGATGGATGTTAATGAATGAAGAAAGTTTATTTAAGGGGCCGTGAGGCCCTTCTTGCTGTATCCCGCAACGATTATGTAACCGGCTCGGATCTGATTCCTTCCATAACCGGACATTCTATCCCCCGCGAAGAAACCGTTGCCCATATCCTATCAATCATGCCGGAGATTACGCCAGCGGATGTTGTGATGCATGTGGGAGGCGGATCTGGCTACCTTGCTGCTGTATTGTCTAAGCTCGCCCAGCGGGTTATTTATATCGAGAAAAACCCGAATGTTGCGAAGGCGGCGAGAGAGCGGTTTTTCCGGTTGGGGGTAAATAATGTAGATGTTCTGGCGCAATCGGCCGAGAGCCAGTTAGAGCTCGATCAGCCGTGTGATTTTGTGTTGTGCACGACCTTCATGGCTGAGCGCGATGCGTTAAAGCGATATCTTTGTGAAGGCGGCAATTTGATTTGCCTTGAAGGCAAGGCCGGACCTGTGCCAAGCATGGCGATGTACGTGAAGCGTGCCGATAAACTCGAACGGGTGCGCACGCTGGGTTGGGTGGACTTTAATCGCAACTCGGAGCAAATCCTGATCGATTTGGGCATGATAGATGAACATGCTTTGGCCAAAGCTACGGCCGAGGCGGCAATAGAAAACTGCCGCGTGTTGGATGTTTTGCGCCGAAGTCTGAACATTGAAGAAATCGAGCTCTACCGCTCACTAGCGCAACAGCGTGGAATGGTCTTTGCTGACGCTGATGAGCTGTTGCCAACCTTGAAAGATGAGTTATTTCGCCGTTTCTCGCGCACCTTTCTGGATTTGTCCCGAATCATTCCTGTGGCACAGACAAATGGCACAGTGACGTTTGTTACCGATGACCCGGATGCTCGCACTGATCAGTTGGAGCGTATGAGCCCTAACCACACCATAGAGTGCTGGCTGGTTACGCCCACTGATTTCCGAAGAATATGGTCAGCGTTGGATTTATCCGCCAAAGGCAACCGGTTTGCCGCCGATCAGGCTGTTCTATCTACCCCCGGTTCCAGCAATGGTGGCAAGCGTGATAACTCTCTAGGTCAGGAAACCGGAACCGATCATGTAAGCCCCTATCTGGTATCTGTATACGAGGCAATTTTGCTCGATGCGGTGAGTGAAAAGGCCAGCGACATTCACATAGAACAGTACGGTGAGCGCATACGG
The DNA here is from genome assembly GCF_018860765.1 of Marinobacter salexigens. Classification (GTDB taxonomy): domain Bacteria; phylum Pseudomonadota; class Gammaproteobacteria; order Pseudomonadales; family Oleiphilaceae; genus Marinobacter; species Marinobacter salexigens_A. Next base: position 640,831 of record NZ_JAHKPV010000021.1, on the reverse strand, counting down.
ATTCGTTTGCGGGTAGACGGCGACCTGCGGGATTTAGGTCAGTATCAACTCACGCCCCGGGAACTCCGAGGTGTTATCAACGTTATAAAGTTACGCGCTGAGCTTAATATTGCCGAGCGTAGGTTGCCTCAAGGTGGGCGTTCGCGCTTACAACTTGGCGATATTGCCTACGATCTTCGGGTGCAGACCCAGCCCTCTCTTCACGGTGAACATGCGGTTATCCGGTTATTACCCCAAACCGGTCGCGCTATGACTATTGCCGAACTGGGCATGTCGCCGATGATTGGCGCACATTATGAGCGCCTTTTGGATAACCCTGCGGGACTTGTGCTGGTTGTTGGGCCTACTGGTTCGGGCAAGTCGACCACGCTTTATGCTGGGCTGCAGACGCTTGCAGACGATGGCCGCCGTAAGGTCATTACGGTGGAAGATCCGATTGAATATTCCATCGATAATGTCCAGCAAACGCCAGTACGAAGCGATATCGGGTTTAACTTTGCGGATGCCATGCGAGCGTTTGTGCGTCAGGACCCCGATATTATTATGGTCGGCGAAATTCGTGATAAAGAAACCGCTTTGGAAGCGATCCGTGCATCCCAGACTGGCCACGTTGTGCTTTCCACATTGCACAGTAACGATGCGGTGGACTCCCTGCAGCGCTTGTACGATTTGGGTATTCACCCCAATTCCATTGCCGGTGAGTTGTTGGCAGTGATTGCCCAGCGCCTTGCCAAGCGAATCTGCAAGCATTGTCGCAAGCCTGCAACGCCAGACCCTGTAATACTTGAGGAACTCTTCCCCAATGGAGCCCCGGATAATTTTCAATGTTTCGAAGGTGCCGGCTGCGATAAGTGCGGTGGTCGTGGGACCCGGGGTAGGGTAGCCATTGTGGAATATATGGAGGTGGACTCCGATATCCGCAATGCGATATCGAGCCAACCGCCGGTGGGAGAATTGCGTTGGCGGGCGCTGGATTCTGGTTTGGTCACCATGCGTGACAGTGCGTTGGATCATGTGATTGAGGGTGTTATTCCCATGTCTGAACTGCCCCGTATTCTGCCTCAGGAACGTATGGCACCTGAAGTTCGTGGCGGTCGAAGGAGGGCGTTATGAGTGCAGGAAATCCGCAAAAAAAAGCTGCACAGCGTGAGCCGGCCGAGGTTATTTTCCGCGAAGAACTGGAAAGAATAGCCGCCATGGATCTCGGACCGGTTCCGCCGGGCTGGCGTATGTCGCCACGAGCGGTTGAGAAGTTTGTTCTGGGTGATGACAGTTTAGGTATTGAGTGCAAGTTCGTGGCTGACCGCGCGATGGTTACCCGAGTTATCATCTCCTTGTGTACCAGCCGGGGTTGCTTGCTGGTTGGCGAACCGGGCACAGCTAAGTCTTGGCTCTCCGAGTTGCTCACAGCTGCCATTTCGGGTGATTCCACTCTGGCTTTGCAAGGCGGTGCTGTTACTGACGTTCGACAACTGCTGTATGGCTGGAACGAATCAATACTTGCCTCCAAAGGGCCTTGCTTTGACGCTCTGGTGCCGAGCCCGCTAATGCGGGGCATGATGGAAGGCCGCTTGGTGCGGTTTGAGGAAATTGCCCGCTGCCCGCAGGCTCTGCAGGATGCAATCTTGTCGGTTTTGTCCGATCGAGTTGTGGTAATCCCGGAACTCCCTGACGACCATGGCGTAATATTAGCTCGGGAGGGGTTTAATCTGGTTGCCACTTCCAACAGTGTGGACGCTGGCGTTAACGAGATGAGTGCTGCTCTCAAGCGCCGTCTGGACTTCGAAGAAATTCGGCCGATTAAGAATCTGCCGGACGAGATAGGCGTGGTTCTAAGGGAAGTGAACAAGGCGAACAAACGTGCAGGCATCCGTGTGGATTTGGACGAGGCCGTGATCGAGGTTCTGGTAACCATGTTTCATGAGTTGCGGAATGGCCAGACTATGGATGGCCGAAGCACTGACCGTCTAGCAGGCGCAGCGCTTTCCACCGCCGAGGCAGTATCAGTAGCCCATGCAACGAGCCTGAACGCGTGGTATTACGGCGATGGCAGGATGACTATTGAGCAACTGATGCATCACATCGTTGGCTCAGCCCTAAAAGACCATCCAGACGACCGCCGCCGTCTCAAACATTACTTTGAAACTGCGATCGCGCCCCGTAAGGGGGACATTTGGGCGCAAGTATGGGCGCAGCGTTCACTTATTCATTGAAGGCACTGGAGTGTCCCGGCCGGCGTCTTCGGGCGTGCGGCCGCGTATGTGGAAGGCGAAGGCAAGAATCTCCGCAATAACCCTGTATAGGTTTTCTGGTATTTCGTCGTTTAAGGACAAGCGCGCAAGAATGCCTGCTAGCTCGGCGTTCTCATACAAGGGGACATTGTGTTCTCTGGCTATTCGGATAATCTCATCAGCCAGCTCATAAGTGCCTGTTGCCGTTATGGTAGGGGCTTTTTCGCCGTCGTATTTCAGTGCGACGGCGGCACTGCCGGATGGTTGGCTTTGGTTTTTTTCTTTCATGCTCGGGTGTCCACCAGTCTGTGCTCCAACCTTGTCGCAGGGTAAGATGGGGTGCCACGCCTGCACTCCAGATCGGTTACTTCCAGACCCAGCTCCACCAAGCTTCGTCTCAGAAGCGGTAGTTCCTCGTAAACCTGCTTTAAGGTTTCCTGTTTTTCCGCCCATACCCGGGCACTAACCTCCTGCTGGCGCAGGGAAACCTCAAAGTTCAACGCTCCGGCTAACTCCAGATCAATGGCGAGATTCAGGCGCCATTCGCTGATCGCTGCCCGTTTTTCGTTACGGTCTTTGGCTGAAGACTCTTCTTTGTACTGTTCCATGCGCAGCTGTGCCAGCTTGGGCTCGTTTTGGGGTGTCACCCAAGGTAAGTCCATAATCATAGTTGAGGCCGGAGCTGGTGCGTCGCCGCCTGCGCCTCTCGCTGTGAGTATCTGGCTGTGGAGTTGGTTGACCGTAATCCGGTTCAACATACCCGCCAACATCCGCAGGGTCTGACCTACCGATGTGGGCTCGGAGCCGCTGCCAGTCGGCGGTGATGCCATCGTCTGTGGGAATTGCAAGGGTGCTTGCATCAGGCCCGGGCTTGCTAATGGTGTAAGACGGTTGAATAGGGTCGCCGGGTTGCCGCCTTGCTCAGCCAGAAGCCCGGTTACCATTCGGCCTAGGGCAAGCTTTAAATCGGGCAGTGTAGAAGAGGGCGTTTGAGTTAAGCGAGATTCGGCAAACACCCCGCTTTCGGCTATCCACTGGCGGATTTGCTGCACGCTGTTGTTTTGGGTGCCTGCGCCGGGCGTCAGGGTACTACTGGCCGGGAGCCTTGCCAGTAGGGTTTCTAGAGCTTGACGTGCCGCCTCTGGTAGCGGTTGTAAACCTCGGGCTGTGGGTAATTGGCCGGGTGTCAGTTCTGGAATCACGCCCTTATTGAGTGCCGTCATTAGCTTTGCCAAGCCGCTATCGATGCTCTGCTGCCAGGGCATACGCTGTGCTAACGCCTGAGAAATAGCAGCCTCCGGCGTTGCCGCCAGTTTACCCATGAGTTGCAGTTCGTTGCCCGCCCGCATTACCTTTACCCAGTCGCCGGGGGTCAGCTCCGTGGCGCCAATGGCGGCGTTTACTTGAAGCTGCTTTCCCCGTACATCCAATAACACTTCTGCATTACGGCTACCCTGTCGGTTAATGATTTCTGCCACGCGGGCCAGAATGGTCTCCCGGTTTGCAAGCTGGATTTGGTCCAGTTGCTGGCGGGCAGACAGGGCTGGGGTTTCGCGGCCCGGCTGATTGGCATCATTGATTTGTGGCGACCTGGGAGCAACCGGAGCCGGAGGATTAGGGGACTGTTGGCCGTTGGGTAGTTTCATCGCTGCTGACTTGATTCCAGACAAGAGTATTCTGTAAACGCTTTCGCTATAATACGCCGCGCTGGCAACTATTGTCGTGAATACACCCGATGCGATCTGCGCATCGTCCTGATTACGGGGCCCTGATGTCCGAGCCGTTACTACAGGCCGTTAACCTACAGTGTGAACGGGACAAGCGGATACTTTTCCGCGAATTATCCTTCTCCATACTGCCCGGTACGGTCACCCGTGTCGAGGGGCCAAATGGCTCGGGCAAAACCACTTTGCTGAGAATGCTTGCAGGCTTGAATGATGCTTGGACAGGCGAGTTGAATTGGTGCGGCTCGTCAATTGCAAACCAGCGTGAAGTGTTTCTGCGGAATATGCTTTATCTCGGTCATCGCCCTGGAATCAAACCTCTCCTTACTCCTATGGAAAATCTTCGGGCGTTGATGGCGGGCAGAAGGCCTGTATCTGACGCTGTTTTGCGTCAGGCGCTTCAGGGAACGGGGCTTTCAGGCTTCGAGGATGTACCTTGTCGTAATTTGTCGGCCGGTCAGCAGCGCAGAGTTGCGTTGGCAAGGTTGTTGATTGCAGACGAACCCCTTTGGTTGCTCGATGAAGTATTTACCGCCATTGATGCCGATGGCGTGACAGCGCTAGAGGCGTTATTACAACAGCGGGCCGCTGAAGGTGGTGCCGTGTTGGTTACCACCCACCATGATCTCGCACTGCCGGGCATGCAGCGGCTGACCCTTGGCGCTGGAGGTGTAACCGATGAACGTTGAAGTTCGCCCGGTAGTTCCGCTCGCCAGTAGCAGTGTCGGCGCGCTGGCTGCTATGAAGGGTGTTTTTTCGCGGGATATGAAAGTAGCATTCCGGCAGCGTCAGGATCTGTTAAACCCGCTTTTGTTTTTTATTATGGTTGTGACCCTGTTTCCTCTGGGCGTCAGCCCGGAAGCCTCATTTTTGCGTGAAGCTGGAGCCGGAATTCTCTGGGTGGCGGCGTTGCTCTCGGTACTCTTGTCTCTAGATCACTTGTTCCGTCACGACTTTGACGACGGCACACTCGAGCAGCTTGTGCTCCAGCCGCAGCCCCTGTTTTTGTTGATTTTGGCAAAGACCATGGCGCACTGGATGTTAACAGGCCTGCCTTTGGTCATATTGACCCCCGTTCTTGGTGTAATGGTGCATCTCGACGGGAACTCTATCGCTGTTTTATGTCTAACGCTGCTGATTGGTACACCGGTACTGAGTTTAATCGGCGCCATTGGTGCTGCTTTGACTCTTGGATTGCGTTCGGCAGGTGTGCTCTTGTCCCTACTGATCATTCCACTGTACATTCCCGTGCTGATATTTGGCACAGGCACCGTTGCAGCAGCAGCGGAAGGTGCTTCTGTTGGGGCTTATCTGGCTTTGATGGGGGCTTTCCTTATGTTGGCGCTGACACTGGCGCCGTTTGCAGCGGCAGCAGCATTGAGAATCAGCTTGTCGAACGGTTAAAACAAGGTAAACGGTAAGGCGGTGACCATCTGATGTGGCAATTTTTTCATAAACTGGGTTCCCCAAAATGGTTTTTCGGGATATCCACCCGGTTCATGCCTTGGCTATTGATGAGCGGCATAGTGCTGCTGATGGCTGGAGTTGTTTGGGGGCTGGCATTTGCACCCAAAGACTACCTGCAGGGCAATAGCTACCGGATTATTTTTATTCATGTTCCTACGGCGTTTATGGCGCAGTCGATTTACATCATGATGGCGTCTGCGGCTCTGGTTACTCTGGTTTGGCGCATGAAGCTGGCCGATGTATTCGTTAAAGCGGTTACGCCAGTAGGGTTGGTTTTAACGTTTTTGGCACTTTTTACTGGCGCGGTTTGGGGCAAGCCAACCTGGGGTACTTGGTGGATCTGGGATGCCCGGCTTACCTCCATGCTGATACTGTTGTTTCTTTATGGTGGTGTTATCGCGTTGGATCGGGCCATTAATGACGAGAAGTCTGCCGCCCGCGCAGTCGCGGTGCTTGTGCTTGTTGGGGTGGTGAATATCCCGATTATCAAGTACTCCGTTGAGTGGTGGAATACATTGCATCAGCCCGCAACGTTCAAGCTTACAGAAAAACCGTCCATGCCAGCTGAAATGTGGGTGCCATTGTTGCTTTCAGTGCTGGGCCTTTACCTGATTTTTGGTTGGCTTGCATGTGTTCGTATGCAAACAGAGATTTTGTCCCGGGAGCAACGCACCCGCTGGGTAAAAGAATTCGTTCTGAAAGGAAAGGTGTAAACCATGGCATTTGATTCCTTTGCGGCATTTGTATCAATGGAAGGTCATGGCCCCTATGTGTGGGCTTGTTACGCTGTGTTTTTTGTACTGATGATTGTGCTGATGGCCGGATCGGTACGCAGCAGGAACGCAACTATTGAATCCTGCCGTCGCCGTTATGAGTTTCAGGCCGACAAGAGTACAGTGGCGGCGGCGCCTACAACTTCTGCGTCCTTTGCACGCGTAAATGTTTCCCAAGACTGACTGACAGGTAAGCACATGCACCCAATCCGTAAAAAGCGGCTGACCATCGTTCTGTTTCTGCTGGTAGGCCTATCTGTTGCAGTGGGGCTTACAACTTACGCGCTGCGCCAGAATATCAACCTGTTTTACGACCCCAGCCAAATTTCCGCAGGTGAGGCCCCGGTTGACGTGCGAATTCGCGCAGGTGGTATGGTAGAAGAAGGTTCCGTGGTGCGTGATCCTGAAAGCCTAAAAGTCGAATTTATGGTTACCGACTATAGCGCCTCGGTACCGGTTGAGTACGTAGGTATCTTGCCGGATTTGTTTGCGGAAGGGCAGGGCATTGTCGCCATGGGAAGGCTCAACAACGAAGGGCGGTTCGTGGCCGATCAGGTTTTGGCCAAACATGATGAAAACTACATGCCTCCAGAAGTTGCCGGTGCCTTAGAGAAAGCATCACAAGCCGAGACGAAGTCTGCTGCTGAAAATGCCAAGCCTGCAACTTACTGAACACACAACACCCAATAGCCTGACTCCTGGAGAGCTTTGATGTATCCCGAACTCGGACAGCTTGCACTGATACTCGCGCTGTTGCTGGCAGTGCTTCTTTCGGTAGTGCCATTGGTTGGCTCACTCACTGGTCGGGACAACCTTCAGGCGTTTGCACGGCCTTTAACCACCGGCATGTTTGTGTTTGTCGGGCTAGCGTTTGCTGTGCTGACCCACGCGTTTTTAACGGACGATTTTTCGGTAGCCTACGTTGCCAACAACAGCAACAGCATGCTGCCTTGGTACTACAAGTTCAGTGCTGTGTGGGGCGGCCATGAAGGCTCCCTTTTGCTCTGGATTTTGATGCTAACCGGTTGGACCATGGCCGTTGCTATTTTCAGCCGTCGCTTGCCCTCTGTAATGATTTCCCAAGTGTTGTCGGTTCTCGGCATGGTTAGCGTTGGCTTCATGCTCTTTATTGTTATTACCTCTAACCCCTTCGACCGCTTACTGCCAAACGTACCGGCCGATGGGGCAGACTTGAACCCACTGTTGCAGGATTTTGGGCTGATCGTGCATCCGCCTATGCTTTATATGGGCTATGTTGGTTTTGCCGTAGCTTTTGCGTTTGCCATTGCGGCCCTGATCAACGGTCGCCTTGATGCTGCATGGGCGAGATGGTCTCGCCCCTGGACTACCGTTGCCTGGGCGTTTCTTTCTATCGGTATCGCGCTTGGAAGCTGGTGGGCCTATTACGAGCTTGGCTGGGGCGGCTGGTGGTTCTGGGATCCTGTAGAAAACGCTTCTTTGCTTCCGTGGTTGTCGGGTACCGCGTTGATGCACTCGCTCGCAGTCACCGAAAAGCGCGGTGTTTTTAAAAGCTGGACGGTACTCTTGGCGATTGTCACCTTTTCATTAAGCTTGCTGGGTACCTTTCTGGTTCGGTCCGGCGTGCTTACTTCGGTTCATGCTTTTGCGTCTGATCCGGAGCGGGGCACCTTTCTTCTGGCGTTGCTGGCAATAACCATTCTGGCCAGTCTGATGCTTTATGCGTTCAGGGCGCCTGTGGTTCACGTACGATCCCGCTACGGTTCTCTGTCGCGGGAGATATTCCTTCTGTTAAACAACGTACTGCTGGTTTCCGCAACGCTACTGGTCGCGGTAGGTACTCTGTACCCGCTGGTTCTTGATTTCTTTGAACTGGGCAAAATCTCTATTGGTGAGCCGTTCTTCAATCTTACTTTTAGCCCGCTGGCTGTGGCGACCGGCCTTTTGCTTGGTGTTGGCACCTTCTCCCGTTGGAAGAAAACAGATGGTGGCTGGCTTGCTCGCAAGCTGCTGTGGCCATTGGCGGTTAGTGTATTGATCAGTACGGCGGTTATGGTTGCGTATGGTGGCTTCAAACCTTGGGCCTTCCTTGGCGTGTTCACTGCCGTTTGGGTAACCACCGCAACCTTCTGGGATTTGTGGGACAAGTCTTCGTCCAAAAAGGGACGGGTTCACGGCTTGAAGCGCCAGTCTCGCAGTTACTACGGCATGGTTCTTGGCCACCTTGGTCTGGCCATTACCATGGCAGGCGCTACCGTTGTGTCGAACTATGGCATAGAGCGCGATGTGCGCATGGTTCCTGGTGATGTTGCAACGGTTGGTGACTACCAGTTCCGGTTTGTGGACATTGGCGAGCGCCGCGGCCAGAACTTTACTGCTCAATACGGCAGTTTTGATGTAATGCTTGACGGCAAACTCGTTGCTGATCTTCATCCTGAAAAGCGTCAATATGCCGTTGGCATGAGTGTCATGACGGAAGCGGATATTGATGCAGGCCTGTTCCGGGACATCTTCGTTGCAGTCGGTGAGCGTATTTCAGAGAACGCTTGGGCTATCCGCTTACAGTATAAACCGCTAATCCGTTGGCTTTGGTTAGGTGCGCTGTTTATGGCGGCCGGTGGCTTCTTGGCTATATCTGATCGACGTTATCGTATTCGTGAGCGAAATGTTGAGCGCTCTGCAGCTGTGTCGTCTGAGCAAGCCGGTACCCAGCGTCCGGCCGGAGCAGTTTCATGAAGCGCTTTCTTCTGTTTCTGCCTTTGCTGGCGGCCATCATAGTAGGTGTTGTTCTATTCGCCGGTATTGGTAAAGACCCCACCAAGCTGGATTCCGCATTAATAGGGAAGCCGGTTCCCGCGTTCAGCCTGCGGGATTTGAAACAGCCGGAAGCCACGCTTGATGAAGCCGTGTTTCGCGGGGAAATCACCTTGCTGAACGTTTGGGGTACTTGGTGTCCGTCCTGCCGGGACGAACATGATGATCTTATGTGGCTAGCCCGGGAAAAGAAGGTGTCGATTATTGGTCTGAACTATAAAGACAACCGCGACGATGCTTTGGTTTGGCTAGATCGGTTGGGCGACCCGTATAGCAAGGTGATATACGATCCCAAAGGCACACTGGGCTTCGATTTGGGTGTGTACGGTGCCCCGGAAACCTTTGTTATAGATGCCTCTGGCGTTGTGCGTTATCGCCATGTGGGTGTGGTCAATGGCGACGTTTGGGAACGGGTGCTATTGCCGGTGATCAATGACGCACGGGAGAATGGTTGATGCTGCGCATTCTATGTTTTGTTGTGGCAACTGTGGCATCCAGCATGACCTTTGCGGATGTATCTGCGGTTTATGGTTTTGATGATCGAAGCGAAGAACAGCGCTACCAGAACTTAATTGCAGAATTGCGGTGTCCCAAATGCCAAAACCAGAACATTGCGGATTCAAACTCACCCATATCGAAAGATATGAGAAATGCTGTTTATCAAATGATGCTGGATGGCGCCAGCGATCAAGAAATTGTCGATTCTCTGGTGGGGCGCTTTGGCGAGTTTGTGAAGTATAAGCCCGATTTGGACAGCCGCACTTTCATGCTCTGGGCAACACCTGCAATAGCCGTTCTGGGCGGCCTTATTGTGGTTGCAGGGATTGTTGTTCGCTCTCGACGGACTGGCACGGCCGCGCCAACCCTCAGTGCTGAGGAGCAGGCCCGAATAGATAGAATGCTTGCAGAAAAGAATCGTAACGGTAGCGCCTGATTTCTACACAGTGCCCCTTGACCTCTACATAAGTGCAAGCCACTGGCTTCGTAAACATGCGCACCGCTTTATTCATTTTGAACCTGTGATGATATCTCCATGACCCAAACTTTCTGGATTGCCGCAACGGTACTGATCATTCTTGCCTTGGCGTTTGTACTTTACCCTGTGATGTTTCACCGTCAGGCCTCCCGGGAGCAAGCGGATCTCAGAAACCAGAACTTGATGGCCTATCGAAGCCGAATGGCCGAACTGGAAAAAGAGCACCAAGCCGGAATTATTGATGAGGAAACTTACCGGCAGCTGAGAGACGAACTTGCGGGGGCCATGCTCGATGACGTTCCCGAGAATGAAGCACCAGCAAAGAGCGTTCCCGGGCGTAAAGCTGCTATGGCCGTGGGCCTAATATCAATACTTTTGCTTCCTGCCGCCACGGTTCTGCTCTATGAGGAGTGGGGCGCGATGGACAGTGTGGAATCCTTTGTTGCTATGCAGGAGTTGGGAAGCTCAGACGAAGCCCGTGCAGCACAGATGAACCAGCTCACGGAGCAATTGCGTGCGCGGCTGGAGGCCAGCCCTGATAACCCGGATGGCTGGGCTATGCTGGGCCAGACTTACATGCGCTTGAAACGTTATGACGACGCAGCTTGGGCGTTCAGACAGCTGGCTGATAGTGTTAAATCTGATGAGGGTTCCCGGGCCGTCGCGCTGGGACTATCTGCGCAGGCGCAGTTTTTCCGCACTCAGGGCGCAATGACTGAGAAAGTAACCTCTACCATTGAAGAAGCGCTCGAGCTGAACCCTGATGAGGTCAACTCGCTGGGGCTGTTGGGCATTCATGCGTTCAGTCAAGGAAGCTATCGCGAAGCGATTCAATACTGGGAGCGCATCCAAACGGTTGCGCCAGATCACCCGCAACTGGCTTCCATTCAGGGGGGAATACATGAGGCCTATACTCGCCTTGGGGAGCAGCCGCCGGCTGAACAACCCGCTTTTGCCGCTCCGGATGATAGCGCAGGCAACGTGGGCGTATCTGTGCGAGTGAGTTTGGATGATGCATTCAAACAAGAGATCCCTGAAGACACTACTCTGTTTATCTTCGCCCGCGCGGCCAATGTGCAAAGCGGGCCGCCTTTAGCCGTTGTGCGGTTGACCGCGAGCGCCTTGCCCATCGACATTCGCCTGAACGACAGCCATGCGATGGCGCCACAAGCTGTGATATCCGGAGCAGAGCAAGTGATTGTAACGGCTCGCTTGACGCTGTCAGGCAACATCAATGCACAACCGGGGGACTGGCAGGGTAGTACAGAATTACCGGTTGCAGTGTCTGGAGATCAGGGTTCGCCGGTAGACCTCGTGATTGACCAGCAATTGACTGGCAACTGAATAGGAACGGACTTGATGAGCCGCTAGCTCTCGGCCCACCAAACTATACTTTCTGAAATATTTGAGCTGGCTCTGGCAACCCCGCGCTTATACGGAAAGGTTGCTGGGGTAGAGGGGCGGCAGACCAGCTTCGGAAGATGCTTTGAGTGTCTGTTTACGTATTTCCTTGAGAGCATTCGCCAGACTTGTTCCATCCCAATGCTTGCTGCTGTTGTCTCCATTCGATTGACCCCGGCTGAACAGGTGCGCTTGCAAAGCGCTGAGTTCCGACTCCAAATCTGGAGCCGGAATGACCCGAAACACATCCCCTGTAGACCCAAAATTATGGCCGGGCCAGCGCAAATTAGACCAGCGCACAAATAATCCCGGCGTAGTGGCACCGCCGTTTTTGGCTGCGCTCAACAACTCCTCAAACACGTCTTGTTCGTTCGTGCTTTTTGAAGAAACAGTTTGATCTGAACTATCAGCAGCGATTTTTCGGCTACGCCACCAAGCCAGCATGGTGAGAACCCATACGCCTGCTAGTGCAAAACAGGCCCATTTCCAGAATCGACTAATAGAGGGAATGGGGTTGTTGCCCGAGGCTGCCTCGTCGTTAGTTGTCGGCGGTGTGTTCTGTCCAGTGCTTGCGGCCCCTGTGGCTGCAACTGAGCCTTCTGAGGCGGTTACGTTAAGAGTCTGTGCGGGAATAATTGCAACTTTCTCACTGTCGGATTCCGTGTCCCACCAAGGGATTCGAACGGCCGGGAGTGTTAGCTTACCGGCATTCACCGGAACTAGGGCGCTGGTTTGTGTGAGTGTGGATGTAATGCCATTCGGTCCTACATTCGTACTGCGCTGAGGCTCTTCAGGATAACTGCGAAGCCCTTCGGGCACCGAATCTGGCAATGGCGGCAGCGCTTCCGAAGGCAACCCTGTTGCTTGCAGGCTAAGGGTGCGGGTGAGATCGTCCCCAGTGTTCAGGTTCAAGGTTGCAGGCATGCCAGCCTCTGAAAGAGTAAGACTGTTGGCCGGCAGCCAAATTGTACCGCTGAACTCTGCAGGCACTTCTTTTATTGGCACCTCAAACAAATCTGCACTGTCCCGGAGAAAACGGAGCGAGCCGTCAGTATTTCTGGCTTGCCCTTCAAAGCGAATGGGAGGAAGGTTCAAAACGCCGGGCTTTTGGGGAAACAACGCATAACGCCGCTCCACAACTCGGTAGCGCACGCCATCACGTTCAGTAGCAAACTCGCGTTGTTTACCCAGAGTTTCAATGATGGCGTTGGGGTGTTGCGGGTCGGATAGCTCACCGCGAATAAGGTTGCCCCGGAAGAATAACCGAACCGTCAGAATCAGTTGCTCCTGTACATAGACCTCGGCTTTGTCGGTCGTCAACTCAATAAAGCTGTCTCGATTGCTACCCGTCTGGTCCGGAGGGGTACCGTCAACAACCTCAATAGTTACCGGTTTAGACACGGAATCCTTGAAGGTTAGGGCGGGGATGGTGAGCTTACCGGTTGATTTTGGCGCAAGTTGGTAGGTCCAGATTATTTCTCCCACCATCTCGCCATTTACAGTGGTAACGCTGTAGCGCTGGTTGCGGGCCAATATTTCAAAGTCAGGTTCTACTTTTTCAATATCTGGGGATGGCAGGCTTGATAAATCAAAGTCGAATAGGTTACTCAGATTGATATCAATCTTGGTGCTGCCTTTGACAGTAAAGGTGAGCACCTCGCCTTCATAAAGGCGGTTTCTGTCGGGCTCCGCTGTGAGTTCTCCGGCTTGTGCCGAGAGCCCTAGCACCATAAAAATCGCCAGCCATATTGTTGGAATGATCAGCCGTTTTACCATGGTGTATCGCCCTCATCGGATGGTGTCTGACGCTCCTGGTACTGTTGCAGGAATTTGCGTTGTAAAAGCCCGCCCGGATTATCTGGTATCCGTCGCAGCGATTGCTCCTGACTCTGGGTCAGGGGTGTTTCAGATATATGCGCTGGGGCTTGTGCCTGCTTCTCTTCATCGCTGGGTTCGGCCTCCATGGCTTGGGCGGTTGTTTCGTTTCTTTCTGCAGAGTCGCTTGGCTCCTGCTCTCCAGACTGTTCCTGTGTACCGTTTTGTTCTTGTGTTTGGTCGCCGTTCCGGGACTGCTGAGACTCCTGATCCGAGTTTTGAGATTGATCTTGGTTTTGGCTATCACCGTCACTCTCTCCATCACTCTCTCCATCACTCTCACGGTCACTCTCACTCTCACCTTCACTACCGCTATCATTCTGGCTTGAATCTGAAGCGTTCTCGTCACCTTCGCTCTGGCTGGATTGTTCCTGTTGCTTGAGCAAGTCTTGCACAAGCTTTCGGTTTACACGGGCATCCTCCATGTTTGGAACTTGGTCCAGAGCGCTGTCGTAGGCTTTTATCGCCTCTTCCAGCTTTCCGGCACGGGCTAACGCATTACCTCGGTTGTAGTCCGCGACAGGTGTATTTGCTTTGGAGAACGCCTTGGCGGCTTCTTCATAGCGCTCTGCTTTGTAAAGTGCCGAGCCTCGCCATTCGGGGGATTGCAAGGTGTTCGCTGCGGCTTCAGGGTCTTCACGGATTAATTGTGGTGCTCGTTGGTCCTCTCGTTGCCAAAGACTGTCCCAATCCATCGCCGCGACCGGTTGTGGTATGGCTGGCATCAGTATCAATGCCAATGCGGTAAAGGCTCCCCGGCGCCAACCCAAGAGCAGCAACGGAAGCGCCAGCCATAACAGCCAATAGCCGTCGTCTTGCCAACGATTAATGGTGAGCCCGGTATCGGTGTCCTGCCACTCGTCCGATTCGATGGGGCTCAGATTTAAGGCGGCTATGTCGCTGTCATCCAGTGTTAATTCACGACTGGTGCCGCCACTGGCTCGGGCTAGCTCCGCGAGCTTATCCGGGTCAGTGCGGGTTATGACCACATTGCCGTTTTCCCTAATAAATCCGCGCCGGGCAAGGGGTATGGGGCCGCCACCGGGGGTTCCTGCGGCGAGCGTACTAAGGGTAAAACCGGTGTCCTTGAGTGTGTTTTCGATAGGCTCCTGATATTGGTCTGCTACGCCGTCGGTGATTAACAAAATGCGGCCCTGCCCGGGAGCGCCTTGTTCCAGAAGCGCACGGGCTCTGCTAATAGCCAGATCTACGCGGTTACCTTGAACCGGCATGATGACTGGCTCAAGTACGTTAAGCATACCGGTTAGGGTATTGCTATCGTCGGTTAGGGGTGTCACAACGTGGGCATCCCCGGAGTACACCACCAATCCGGTAAGGCTGCCTTCGCGCGCAGCCAGAATATCGCGAATTTTGCGTTTCGCACGAGTAAGACGATCTGGCTCCAGATCGGTTGCTAACATCGACAACGACAGGTCTAGCACGATCACCAAACCGTCTCCCGGCTTTTTAAGAGGCGTTGGTGCCTCGCGCCAGGCTGGCCCCGCGAGAGCCAGCGCCAGAATCAACACTGCGCTGATTGCGGGTACAAGTTTTGATCCACGCCTATCTGAAGCTCCCCCATAACGGCGAATGACCGGCGACAAAAATCGCTCAGGAATGAATCCGGACCAACCACTGTCGCCGGAGCTTTTGTGTTTTAACACTCGGTAGAGCACCGGTATAAGGAGCAATAATAGAAGCCAAAGCGGGCGTATAAAGTGGAAGTCAGCCATGATTTACGCTTCTCCCCGGCGGTCGGCCGATTTGCTGTCAATGCTTTGACGCACCGGTGTTAGCCTGCCAGCTAAATGTCTGAACATAAAAATGCTCAGCCAGAGTGCCACGGCTATACCTGCCGGCCAGAAGAACAGGTCGGTAATCGGACGGTAGGTTTTTCCATCCAGTTCAATAGGCTCAAGTTGGTTGATGGTTTCGTATATCAACTCCAGCTCTGGCAAGCTGCGGGCGCGGAAATACTCGCCGCCGGTTTGCTGCGCCATGCGTGTGAGCAGGTTTTCATCCAGATCTCTGGAGGGGTTTACCCGGCGGGAGCCAAGCAGGCCGCGACGAACCATAGAGTCGGCGCCAATGCCGATGGTGTAGAGGCGTACGCTGGCCGCTGCTGCTATTTCCGTCGCTTTGTCTGGTGATATTTCGCCGGCGGTGTTGGCTCCGTCTGTAAGAAGCACCACCACACGTTGTTGTTGGGGCCGCTCTCTTAAACGCTTGGTGGCCAAACCGACCGCATCGCCAATAGCCGTTGCCCGCCCAGCCATGCCAATCCCCGATTCCTGAAGGAGCGTCTCTAGGGTTTGGATATCAAAGGTTAAAGGGGCCTGAACATAGGGTTCCGTACCGAATAGAATGAGGCCGAGTCGGTCCCCCCCTCTGCGCGCAATGAATTCATTGAGTACTTTTTTAACAGCCTGCAAACGATTAATGCTGCGGCCCTGAAGGATCATGTCCTGTTCTTCCATACTGGGAGAAATATCCACCACTAGCATGAGGTCGCGCCCGGACACCGGCATTTGAACCTGCTCCCCCACATGCTGTGGTCGTGCCAGCGCCAATACCAGAAAACACCAGGCGAGCAAGAGCAACAGCGTTTGCCAACGTGGAACGCCATTGCCCCGACGGGTTACGCCGGGCAAATCCGAAAGCCAATGCCCAACCGGGAAAACCGGAGCGTCTACGGCGTGGGCGGCTGGCTTTTTCCACTGCAGAAGTAGAGGCACCAAAATCAGCAGCAGCAACCAGGGGTAGGCGAGGCTCAGCATTTTTGGGCCTCCAGCCAGGTTCGGGCGAACTCTATAGCCAGAGCTGGCTCAGCGGTCGGGTGGGGCTGCCAGACACTGTTTACCAAAGCATCGACTACAGGTTGCTGGGCGATACGCTCATTCGGGAGATGCCGTAACAGGTATGAGGCCCACTGCTCACCCGAGAGAGCCTCCGGGTTTTCATCCGGGTAGCGCTCCCGTGCGGCACGTTTTAGCAGTCCATTGATTTGCGTAAACCATTGAGGCTCTTTGGCCCCAGAGTGTTCTAGGATGGCCAGTTCGGCCTTGGCCTGCCTAAGCCAGCGATTTTTGAGATGACGACGGCGAAGTGCCCAAACCAGAATGGCTATGGCAACAAGTAGGGCAAAAGCGAGAACCCACCAGCCCGGAGCTGGCGGCCAGAAACCTCCGGTTTGCGGCAGGTGGATATCCTTAAGCTGGCTCAGAGGGTCCTTGGGTATCATCCGACTCGTCCCCCTGGCCCGAGTATGGCTTTAAGACTAACCGCTGGTGCCTCTTGGGTTGAAACGTTTGTGGCCTCTACGCCGGACAAGCGAAAGCACTCTGCAAGTCTGGCCTCGTGTTGGTCGATTTTTTCCTGCCAGGCTTTTTGAAAGCTGGTATTCGAAGCATCAAACCATACCGGGCCTTCGCTTCCCGCAATGGCAAAGCGGCCGCTGTGCGGCAGTTGCTGTTCTAAAGGATCAACAACCCGTAGAGCGCTAACGCTATTGTGTCGCGCCAGAGCGCCAAGTAACGACGGCGTGCTCTCTGAGATATTCAAAAAATCACTGATTACAAAAATCCTGCTACCGGTGTGGGCAACGCGCCGGGCTTCTGCCAGAGCGGTATCTAGCGTGATTTCGGATGCGGAGTTGTCTGGCGAACTGCGCTGTTGGCTGGCGAGGGTATCTAGTAGCCGGAGTACGGATTTCTTTCGCCGCGCAGGGCGTTGCACGCTTAGTGTGCTGCCATCGAATACAATGCCGCCCACCTGATCTCCGGCAGAGAGCGCAAGCCAAGCCAAAATAGCGGCAAGCTGTGCGCAGCGCACCTGTTTGAAGGCTCCGGTACTGGCAAAAAAGAGTGTGGGGCCGAGATCGCAAAGGAGTAAAACCGGTCGTTCGCGTTCTTCTTCGTAAAGCTTGGTGTGAGGTGCTTGTCGCCGGGCCGTAACTCGCCAGTCAATGCTGCGGATATCATCCCCGGGCTGATACAAGCGTACTTCCGCAAACGCCATACCACGCCCACGTTGTGAAGAATGCTGTAGCCCTGCCTGCCGTGCCCGTGCTGGCCGTGCCGAGGGCAATTTCAGCGCGCGGGCGTCAGCCTGCAGGCGAATAAGGGCCTGTAGGCTGACGCGTGTTGTTGCTTCACTGGCACTTACATCCATGGCCAGCCTCAGGCGCTCACAGGCACGCGCTCAATCAAGCGCTGTATTACCGTGTCGGCCGTTATGCCTTCCGCCTCGGCTTCGAAGGTCAGCAGGATTCGGTGTCTGAGTACATCGAAGGCGACCGCACGCACATCGTCTGGCGTTACATAGTCCCGACCGCTGAGCCATGCAATGGCACGGGCACAGCGGTCAAGGGCAATTGTGCCTCGCGGACTGGCCCCAAACGCTGTCCAGCGCGCTAGTTCAGGGTTGATAGTACCGTCGAGAGTACCCGGGTCTCTGGTTGCCAGTACCAGCGCAAGCAGGTATTGCTCAACCGACTCCGCCATATAGATATCGGCGACTTGAGCACGAGCCTCAAAAACCTGATCGGCTGTCAGCCGAATGTCGGCCTCTGGCTGCCCTTGGCGATAGTCATTTCTGGCTAAGTGAAGAATAGCCTGCTCCGCTTGGGCCGAGGGGTAGCCGATCACCACGTGCATCAGAAACCGGTCAAGCTGGGCTTCCGGCAAAGGGTAGGTGCCCTCCTGCTCTATAGGATTCTGGGTGGCCATTACCATGAACAAGCGGTCAAGCGGAAAGGTGCGCATCCCAACACTGACTTGGCGTTCGCCCATGGCCTCAAGCAAGGCGGACTGTACCTTGGCCGGAGCTCGGTTGATTTCATCCGCCAGAACCAGATTGTGGAATATCGGCCCGCGCTGGAACTCGAAAAGCCCGGTTTCCGCCCGGTAAATTTCGCTGCCCGTAACGTCTGAGGGTAACAAATCCGGGGTGAACTGAATGCGATGGAAATCACCCGTTAGGTGATCTGCTAGAGCCTTTATGGCAGTGGTTTTAGCAAGACCCGGTGCTCCTTCTACCAGCAGATGCCCATCAGCCAGCAAAGCAATGAGAAGGCGATCAACCAGCTTTTCTTGCCCTATGATCCTTTTGGCTAACTGTACCCGTAGTTCACCGAACGTATGCTGTAACGACATAGGAAGTGATTGCTCTCGTGCGTAAGTAGTTGCCGCAGTTTTGGTGTCTAACCGGCAAAAATCAAGGGTTTGACTATGCTTATCTCACGATATCCCTATTACGTTTATTTCACACTAACTGAGGTCACCCATGAATGCGCTGACAATGGCTAGCAAAGATCAGTTTTTCGAGCGTTTGGCTGATGAATTTTCCTTAAAAATAGCCAAAACCGAAGCCGGAAAAATCAGCGAATTTGCAAAGCAGCATTACGCGCACATTCCGTTAGAAGAACTGGTGAGTCGGCGGTTTTCCGACACTTACGGTGCTGTATTGGCTGCTTGGCAATTTATGCAAAAACGCACCAGTGAAGAAACGCCTGTATCTGTGTTTAACCCGGAGTTGGAAAGTGATGGCTGGCAATCTACCCACACGGTAGTGTTTATTCTGCACCCGAACATCCCCTTCCTGATCGACTCACTGCGAATTGCGATCAATCAGCAGGAAATCGGTACCCACTCTATCCAGCACTCCATATTGCAAGTAGAGCGTGACAAACAAGGCAAGCTGAAAGAGTTGCTGCCTACAAAGAAAGACCAGTCTGCTTCCTCCTATGAAGCTTTCATTGTTTTGGAAATTGACAAACACAGCAATCCCGAAGACCTTCGCCGTATTGAGCAGACCCTGCAAACGGTGTTGCATGAAGTACGAATTGCTGTGGCTGATTTCCCGGTGGTTATCGATAAAGTAAACGAAATCATCAAAGAGCTGGATGCGAACACTGTGGGTGCCGACAGCGCGCAAAAGGAAGAGGCAAAAGCCTTCCTCAGCTGGCTAGTGCGCGATCATTTCACCTTTCTTGGCTATGACGAGTATGACTTTGTAAAAGACAAAGCGGGATTGTCCGCCTGTCGGGTTGAGAATTCTGAGCTGGGCATATTGCGGGTAAATAACGAACGTCCTGACCGGGTTCGCTTGGATGAGTTGCCCCAGCGCACGCGGAACGAGATGACCCATGCCGACGATGTTTTGATCTTTGCGAAGTCCGCCCAGCGCTCGAGAGTCCACCGGCCAGCGTACCCGGACTACATAGCAGTTAAAAAATTCAACAAAAAAGGCGAAGTGGTTGGTGAACGACGGTTTTTAGGCTTGTACACCGCCCGAGCCTACAACGAGCGCCCTGACGAGATTCCGCTGCTTAGGCGCAAGTTTGAAAATGTGATAACACGCTCCGGATTTTTGCGTGAAGATTATGCCGGTAAAGAGCTGGAACAAATTCTTACCCTCTACCCTCGGGATGAGCTGTTCCAAATAGAAGAGGGCGAGTTGCTGAAAGTCGCTAAAAATATCCTGTACATACAGGAGCGGCGCCGCATTGAGCTGTTCATGCGCGAAGATGTTTACGGACAGTTTGTTACTTGCCTCGCTTTCTTCCCGAGAGATATCTATAACACCGAGCTTCGTCTGAAGGTTGAAAAGGTGCTTATGGAAAGCCTTGAAGCCGAAGACATTGAATTTGTTACTCATTTCTCGGAATCTGCGCTGGCTCGGGTTCAGTTCACCATTCGTGTGCCACAATTTGAAAACCGCACGTTGCCAATTGCGGAAATCCGGCAAAAAGTCATCGAGTTGGCTCAGTCCTGGCGTGATGGCCTCTCAGGTGCGCTCACCGAAGCCTGTGGCGAAGAGCAGGGTAATGAGTTGTACCGGAACTGGGCTGGCGGGTTTCCGGCAAGCTATTCAGAAGCTTTCTCCCCGCGCCGCGCTGCTATCGATTTAGAGCACATCTCCGCAGCGGCCGTTAACAACGACTTGAAGATGAGTTTCTATCGGGCGTTAGAGGAAGATGAGAGCACGCTGCATTTCAAGTTGTTCTATCCAGACCAGCCTTTGCCGCTGTCTGACGTTATGCCTATCTTTGATAATCTGGGATTCCGGGTGTTGGGCGAGCATCCATTTGAAGTTATCGATCGCAACAATAAAACCGTGTGGATTCACGATTTCACGCTTTACGCCCATGATGGAACGGTAATTGATATTCACCGTATTCGGCCAATATTCGAGGAGCTGTTCCATCGGGTTTGGTACGGCGAAGCAGAAAATGATGCGTTTAACCGGATGCTCATAACCTCGTATATGAGCTGGCGGGAAATTGCGCTGCTGCGAACCTATGCACGCTATATGCGCCAGATTCGCTTTTCGAACAGCCAAACGTTTATCTCAAACACATTGGTAAACTACGTTGAGCTTACCCGAATCCTGCTGGAATACTTCGAAGTACGATTTAATCCCGACCGTTTTCAAAGTACGGGCAAGTGTGAGGCTGCACAACAAAAGCTAGAGATTGAGTTCAATGCCGGGTTGGAAGAGGTTTCAAACCTTAGTGAAGACCGTGTTTTGCGCCTTTATTTGGAATTGATGCAGGCTACCTTACGGACAAACTATTACCAAGTGGACGAGGCTGGCGGGCCAAAACCCTATATCAGCGTGAAGTTTGACCCTTCTAAGATTCCGGACATGCCGCTGCCGTTACCTGTTTACGAAATCTTCGTGTATTCACCACGAGTGGAGGGTGTTCACCTGCGCGGCGGTAAAGTTGCGCGAGGCGGCCTGCGTTGGTCAGATCGTTTCGAAGATTATCGAACAGAAGTATTAGGGCTGGTGAAAGCCCAGCAAGTTAAAAACGCGGTAATCGTGCCGGTGGGGGCGAAGGGTGGCTTTGTCGCCAAGCGGCTGCCGGATTCGTCTGACCGTGAAGCCTTTCAAGCGGAAGGCATTGCGGCCTATAAAACGTTTATCCGTGGTTTGCTTGATCTAACCGATAACTTGGTGGATGCGGGCATTCAGCCGCCTGACCGTGTTGTACGCCATGATGCGGATGATCATTACTTGGTGGTTGCGGCAGACAAAGGCACTGCTACTTTCTCTGATATAGCCAATGGTCTGGCTGCGGAATATGGCTTCTGGATGGGGGATGCTTTCGCCTCTGGTGGTAGTAACGGCTACGACCACAAGAAGATGGGTATCACCGCCTCCGGTGCCTGGGTGTCTGTTGAGCGGCACTTCCGTGAAGTGGGTATCAATCCGGCGGTTGATGAGTTTACCGCCATTGGTATCGGCGACATGGCTGGCGATGTTTTTGGCAACGGTCTATTGAGCTCGGAGAAAACCAAGCTGGTAGCTGCGTTTAACCACCTTCATATATTTGTAGATCCGTCGCCAGATGCAGCCAAGAGCTACAAAGAGCGCAAGCGACTGTTCGAACTGCCCCGCTCAGCCTGGACAGACTATGACGAGAAGCTGATTTCCAAAGGCGGCGGTGTATTCAGTCGTACCGCAAAGTCTATACCCGTCAGCTCGGAAATGAAGAAACTGCTTGGCATCAACTCAGACAGGGTGCCTCCGAATATGCTTATCTCCCATATCCTGAAGGCTAAGGTGGATTTGCTTTGGGTCGGTGGCATAGGCACCTATGTTAAGAGCAGTAGTGAGTCGCACAGTGATGTGGGCGATAAGGCCAACGATGGTGTGCGGATCAACGGTGGGGATTTGAGCTGCACCATAGTCGGTGAGGGTGGAAATCTGGGCATGACCCAGCTTGGTCGTATCGAATATGCGCTAAAAGGTGGGCGGCTAAATACCGACTTTATTGATAACTCAGGTGGTGTCGATTGTTCGGATCACGAAGTTAACATGAAGATTCTGCTCAACCGCAGCGTTGCCATGGGCGATCTAACGGCCAAGCAGCGCAACGTTATGCTGGAAGACATGACCAGCGATGTATCCGCTCTTGTGCTCAAGAACAACTATCGGCAAACACAGGCAATCAGTATTGCCAACGAGGACGCAGCGGAGCGCCTTGAAGAATATCGTCGATTGATGAACACCTTTGAAAGCGAAGGCAAACTAAACAGGGCGCTGGAATTCCTTCCGGACGATGAAGCGCTGAACGAGCGTAAACTGAACAAGCAGGGGCTCACCCGGCCAGAACTGGCCGTCATGATTGCCTACGTAAAAGGTGATTTGAAGCAAACGCTCATAGACAGCAGCTTGCCGGACATTCCAATACTTGCCCGCGAGATGTACAAGGTGTTCCCCCGCGAGTTAACCCAGAAGTTTTCGAAAGAGCTGGGAGAGCACCAGTTACGGCGGGAGATTATTGCGACACAGATTGCCAACGATATGGTCAACCACATGGGTATTACCTTTGTGGAACGCCTGAGCCAGTCTACCGGCGCCGACGCGGCCACCATAGCCTTGGCTTGGTTAATCGCCAGAGACGTATTTCGGATTGACTGCTGGTGGGACAAGATCGAAGATCTGGATTTCCACATTCCAGCGCAGTTACAGATAGAGTTGATGGGCGACCTTATGCGCCTGATGCGCAGATCTGTGCAATGGTTACTACGTAATCGCCGCGCGGAGCTGAGCATTGAAGGGCACATGGATCGCTTTGCCGACAGTGTGTGGGCCATAACGTCTGGCCTGCCAAATTATATAGAGGGCCAAGCACGGGCAGAGTGGGAAGAGCGCAACAAGGAACTGGAAAAAGCCGGATTACCTGCGGAATTGGCCTCCGTCTTGGCTGGTACAGGATACCTCTACTCCTCGCTGGGTATTACCGAGGCCCAGAAGGCCACAGGTATGCCACTGAAAACCGTTTCCAACCTCTATTATCAATTGGGCGACCTGCTTGATCTCAACTGGTTCGGCTCTACGATCGCAAGCCTCACGCCTGGTTCACATTGGCAGGCGCTGGCACGTGAGAGCTTCCGTGAAGATCTGGATTGGCAGCAAAGGGCATTGACCACCGGCGTGCTGAATATAGCGGAAAAGCCAGAGGACTTGCCGGAGTGTGTAGAAAGCTGGAAACAGCGGCATGAACACATGATCCACCGCTGGGAATCCATGCTTGCTGAGCTTAAAGGCGTAGGGGAGCCGGAGTATGCTATGTTCTCGGTGGCATTGCGTGAGTTGCTGGATCTAGCACAAAGCACGTTGCATCAGCCTCAAAGTGATAGTAACGAGTAGGCATTTGTCTTGATTCAGACAAACTGAGTATTGCGCTGAGGTCGTGATTCCCGTTCAATTGCGATCGGGAATCACTAAATGGAGTCTGTGAATGGGGCAACTTGACCACGTTCTTGAGAAAAACCGAGCTTGGGCTGAAGGCATTAAGGCCGACGACCCGCAGTTTTTTCAACGCCTGTCGAACCAGCAGGCGCCGGAATATCTTTGGATTGGCTGCGCCGATAGCCGAGTGCCCGCTAACCAGATTGTTGATATGCCTCCGGGCGAGCTTTTCGTGCACCGGAACGTAGCTAATGTTGTGGTACATACTGACTTCAACTGTCTTTCCGTTTTGCAGTTCGCCATAGAAGTGCTGAAGGTTAAGCATGTGCTTGTAGTCGGCCATTATGGCTGCGGAGGCATTAGAACGGCGTTGCGCAACGAGGGTTTTGGTCTTATTGGGAACTGGCTGAGGCATGTGCAGGATGTTCGAGATCGCCATCAGTCCGTTCTGAGCAACTGTGACAACGAACATGACCAAGCTGATCGATTGTGTGAGTTGAATGTGATTGAGCAGGTTGGGCATGTGTGTCAGAACAACATTGTCCAAGAAGCCTGGAAGCGTGGCCAGCGGCTGAATGTACACGGCTTTGTATACGACTTGGCCGACGGCATACTCCGAGACATGGGCTTATCTGCATCCAGCGCCGAAAGCTGGGAGCAAGTAAAACAGAACAGCATTGATGAGCTGATAGTGCGTCCTGTACGCTCTGGCCGTCAGAAAAAAGCTTAGACTTCACTGCAAAACGGCATCATCCAATCCATGAGTATATCTGGCTCCGGCCTACCTAATTCCCATCAGGTGCTGCTTAAAAACCAGCATCTATTATCGGGCTCGCTGGCTCTATTAGGTGTGACATCGGCACATCTGCTGTCCGAACTTCCTGACAGCGGCCTTGCCATGAGCGAACACGCAGGGGTTTTTCGTGCGTTGGAGCGTCATGAGAGCTGGCAAGCCTGCTTTGGTTATGATGCCCCCGCACTCACCGAAAACCGCTACGACAATCTGGTTGTTTTTTTACCTAAAGCCCGCGCGGAACTGGAAATGCGGCTTGCGTTGGCCCGTTCTCTGGCAAAACCAAATGCACGTTTGCTTCTGATCGGTGAAAAAAAAGAAGGTATCGCAGGGGCCATCAAGCAATTGAAAGCAATTGCGCCACAGGCATCAAAAGCGGATAGCGCACGCCATTGTCAGGTTTGGTGTGCAGACGCGATTGAGCCAGCCTCCGGGTTCCGGATTCAGGATTGGCTGGGCTGGAGTAAGGTTGAGTGTGCAGGGATATCCCTTGAGGTTGCCGGTTTACCCGGCATTTTTAGCCAGAACGATTTGGATAAGGGCACCCAGGTGTTGCTGGAGACCTTGGAAGAGTTCCCGGTTAAAGCTGACCGAATACTCGATTTCGCCTGTGGTGCGGGTGTGATTGGTGCATGGGTACAAGCGAGGCGGGCTGCCCAGGGACTGCCGGCTGTTGGTGTTGATGGTGTAGACGTTCAATCTCAGGCGGTTATTTGCGCACGAGAAACCTATCGCGGTAACAAGGCCGCAGGCTCCATTTTCGCTTCGGATGGTCTCTCGGGAATCAAGGGCTATTGGTCCGCTGTTATCAGCAACCCACCTTTTCACAGCGGTATAAAAACCGATACTTCAATGACCGAGCAGTTCTTGCTGGATGTGAAACGGCACTTGCTTCCGGGGGGAGAGTTACGGTTGGTGGCTAACAGTTTTCTACCATACGAGGCCTTGATCGAACGCCATATCGGGCGGGTTGAACGCCTGCACGAAGATGGGCGCTTCACTGTTTATCGAGCTTTTCGGGGCCAATAACGAAAAAAGCCCCTGGGGTAGAGGGGCAAAAGGTTGGCATCCGGAAAAAACGGAGCTAACCGCAAAAGGATTTAAAGAAAACCCTCTTCCGAGAGGTCGTCTTTATAGTGAACAGGACGAACAATAGGGTTATTTTCTAGAGTAATCAGCCTAAAATGGCATCTTTTTAACGCATGTTTCTCTGGATGCCTGATATGACAACCGCAGTGCTGGAATATCCCGGTGGTAGCCTGACCCTGACTCGACCCGGCACCAAGGATCCGAGTCTTCGCGCTTGGAGTGCTGCCGATGAATTGCTGCTACAGGAAGCCTTCGAGTATTTAACTAAAGCGCCCGGCTCGCGTGTTTTGGTGGTTGATGATCAGTATGGCGCGTTGACGCTGGGGTTGTCCGCTTTTGCTCCTGAGGTAATGGCTGACAGTGCCCAGCTTAGTGCTGCGCTCGCTCAAAATGCGGCCTTAAACCCCGATTATGCGATACCAGACCAGGTCTTTAGCTGGCTTTATCCTCCGGTTGGCACTTACGATCTGATCGTGCTGAAAATGCCCCGCGAAACCGACTATTTAGCATGGCTGCTGCGCTGGGCCAATGGCGCACTCAAACCCAATGGAACGCTAATGGCTGCGGGCATGATCAAACATTTGCCAGATCGCAGCGTGGATGTGTTTGCCGAAGCGGTGACCGTTCAGGCAGTAAGCAGGGCAGTAAAGAAAGCGCGTTTGATAACCTGTGGCCGCGGTGAGGCAAGGTTGGACGTATGGCCGGGGGTCTGGAAGGGCTATGAGTTGGGGGCCGAGGGTATGCGTGTTGAAGCTATGCCTGCGGTGTTCGCCCGGGAGAAGCTGGATATTGGTACGCGGCTGATGCTGCCTCATCTCAAGCCTGCGCTTGAATCTTGCCACCCCGGGGTGCGTGTATTGGATCTCGCCTGTGGTAACGGCGTTCTCGGCCTGCGAGCTTTGGCGCAGCGGCCTGATATCGAAATGACCTTCAGCGACGTGTCCAGCCAGGCTGTTTTAAGCGCCCGGCACAATACCGGCGTTGCCTTCCCGGAAGCCCGGCCAGCTTTTCTGCATTCGGATGGTATTGCCGACGGTGAGGGTCCGTTCGAGCGTATTCTGCTAAACCCACCGTTCCACGAAGGTGGCGTGGTGGGAGATCATATCGCTTTGCGTCTGTTTAAACAGGCAGCTCAGAATTTATCGAATACCGGCCGCCTGATCATGGTGGGGAATCGGCATTTGGGTTACCACAAAAGTCTGCAGCGCTTTTTCCCGCAGGTCCGCCAGTTGGATGCCAATCCGAAATTTGTTGTTTTTGAAGCTGGGCACTAGCAAATGCTAGCCCAGCTTATAGTGCTGTGGTGGGGCGGTCGTAACCCAAGCGCGCCAAGGTGTCCACAATGGTTTGTGTTTGGCTGTCGATTTCAATGTTGACCTTCATGCCTTCAGCTATTTTTCCAAAGGTTGTGGCGCGCAAGGTTTCAGGAATCAAGTGAACGTTGAACCGACTGCCCTCTACCTCGCCAATGGTTAAGCTGGCGCCGTTAATGGCAATATAGCCTTTCGGAAAGATATATCGAGCCCATTCACCTGGAACGTCAAACCAGATAGTTACATTGTTCTCGGGGCGCAATATCTCAACCACCTTTGCGGTGGTGTGAATGTGCCCCGAGAGAAGATGGCCGCCAATTTCATCGCCAATTCTTGCAGCCCTCTCAAAGTTAACAGCGTGTCCCGGCTCCAAATCACCCAGTGTTGTGAGGCGAAGTGTTTCCTGCATGGCATCAAAAAGCAGCGTATTGCCCGTTTGTTTGGTAACTGTCAGGCAGGTGCCATTGATCGCCACGGATGCACCAATACTAACGCCCTCGGCGCTGTCATCAGGCAAGCGAATCGCGAAGGTACATAGCCCGGTAGCTGCCGTAACCTCTTCTACAACAGCAATACCCTGAACAATACCTGTGAACATAAGCAGACCTCATTAGAGAGCGGAGTGCGGCATCGGAAGGGAAGGATAACGAGCGCGGTTGCCGTTGCCAAGCATGAACGCTGGGCGATGCAGGGAAAACCGGGCTCAAGATTTGGATAGTGCTGTCGATACCCTTGTTACACAGGGTCCCTGCGTATCAGAGGCTCTCTCCCGATTTGGATGAATTTTCATGGCTCAGAATCAGAGTGCCGCACAGGCATTAGCAGGAACGGCTCAAGGGGCGGTTTTAAGACCCGGGCGCGCGGCCGACCCTGTGCCTTTGGAAGCTATAAAAGCACCAAGCGACAATGATCCACAAGCTCCTTTAGCAGCACCTCCAGCGGCATCCTCGACAGATAGCGATGGCGGTACTGGTGAAAATGCACCGGATAGCAACGGAGGGCCAGAACAAGCATCAGACGAAAGCGCGGAGGAGTACGAGCACTCGGAGTCTTTACAAGCGGAATCCCGCCAGCGCAAGTTAAGGTTGATGTTGCGTCAGTGCGACCGGGTATTGTTGATGGACTTCGAGCTACTAGCCATGAATGACTGGCCGGATAACTTCAGTGTTGCGGCGGCTCGCAGGAGCCGGGATTTGTGGATTTTTAGCGCACTTGTAGCGGCTGTCGTTTTTCTCAGTGGTTTAACAGGCTTTGTGCCTGCCTGGATTGCTGGCGGTGGTTTTGGTGCCTTTGTGATTATTCTGCTATTAGGTGTGCCGGTGGTTCGCCGTGTTTATACTTCTGCGCCTTCCTATCTGGATTTGCTGCTCAAACGCCAGCGCTTAATGCGTGATGCCAGAA
Source organism: Marinobacter salexigens (assembly GCF_018860765.1). Classification (GTDB taxonomy): domain Bacteria; phylum Pseudomonadota; class Gammaproteobacteria; order Pseudomonadales; family Oleiphilaceae; genus Marinobacter; species Marinobacter salexigens_A. Next base: position 612,792 of record NZ_JAHKPV010000021.1, on the reverse strand, counting down.
AACACGCAGAACATCTTGAGGGCAAAGAAGGGTTGATCTGGCAATGCGCCCGCATGGCCGATTTCAACCCTGCATTGAAAAGTACACGGTTCGGCAGCCTTTTGCGCTTGTCGGAGCAGAAATCCCTGCCTGGGGCGTTGTCCCGCCGGGAGCATATAAGGCTTTATCTGATTTATTTGCTTGAAGCGGAAAAAGCCTATAGCAAGGTGCAAGCAGCGTTCTTCGAAGGTAATCAGGAGGCTATTGACCAAGGTTGGCAAACGGTTGCGGCAGAGCCGGAGGAGAGAACTTGACATAAATGCGCTTCAAACGTATGTTTCAAACAGACGTTTGTTAGAGGCACTGAAAATAAAATGGCCCAGTCAGATACTGTTGACCGAATTCTTGACGCGGCAGAAGAACTGTTCGCTGAGCGTGGTTTTTCAGAGACTTCTCTGCGCATGATTACCAGCAAGGCTAAAGTAAACCTTGCTGCTGTGAATTACCACTTTGGCTCTAAAAATGCACTGATCCATGCCGTTTTTGGCCGCTTTCTCACGCCTTTCTCAGCCACCCTTGAAAGCGCATTTGATGAGCTTGAAGCTCGCTGCGATGGCAGCCCTCCTACGCTGAACCAAACCCTTTGGGCGCTCACGGAAAGTGCGGTGCGCATGCCACAGCGCAACGAAAAAGGTATTTCAATCTTCATGCGGTTGCTTGGCCTTGCGTACACCCAGTCGCAGGGGCATTTGCGCAAATTTTTGGAGCAGGAATACAGTGAGCCTTTCGGACGCTTTATGCGCCTATTGAAAGAAGCAACGCCCCAGCTTTCTGCCGTTGACCGTTACTGGCGCATTCAGTTTATGTTGGGAGCTACGGCTTTCACCATGTCCAGCAGTGATGCCTTGCAAGACATTCTGCGTAACAAGTTGGGCGTGGATACCACGGTTCAGGAAATCGCGGCACGTTTGGTGCCCTTCCTTGCGGCAGGGATGCAAGCTCAGGATACCTTGTTGGCTTCGCCCGCTGACATCCATATCCCGGTTGCCTGAGCGACACCCTCTCGGTTAGGCTTCCCTCTGAATCCGCGAGGGAGCCATAAGCTTTGTGAGCCATCACAACCGCACAGTTTGTTCGATTGATGTAAGTCTGGATGACCAGAGCCTTGCGCTGCTTGACGAAAAGGGTCGAGTCATTGAGCGCTATGCCATTTCCACGGGTCTCAATGGCGCCGGTGAGCGCGACGGCAGTGGCTGTACTCCCAGGGGCCGGCATTACATACGTGCGATGATTGGCGCCGGGCTGCCAGCTAATACGGTTTTCCGAGCTCGTCGTCCTACTGGCGAAGTATACTCTCCCGATCTGGCGACCAATCACCCTAACCGAGACTGGATCTTGAGCCGTATTCTATGGCTTTGTGGGCTGGAATCCGGCAAAAATCGTGGTTCTGGCGTCGATACCTTTCGCCGTTTTATCTATATACACGGTACTCCGGATACCGAACCCATGGGGCTTGCGCTTTCCCATGGTTGTATTCGTATGCGCAATTCGGATGTTATTGAAGTATTCGACTGTGTCTGCGCGGGTATGCCGGTTACTATTCGTTGAAATCAATTAATAAGATTGACTAGAGGATTCCGATGATCGGAGAAATGATGTCCACGCTTAATGGCTGGATCGAGAACTTCGGTGTGATGTCCGAGGCATGGCGCGTAAGTATCGTGGTATTCGCCTTGGTGCTCGGCACGGCGATGGTTGCCTACATTACCAGCCATCTCATCGGTGCGCTAGAGCGCAAGTTTGCGGAAACCACCAATCTCTGGGACGACGCTCTGCTGCATGCCACCCGGGCTCCAGCTGTTGCTTTTGTGTGGTTGCAAGGGATTTATTGGGCAGCTGAGGTGGCTCATCACTATTCGTCTGCAGATATTTTCAAAGCTAATGGAACATTGCTGAAAGTCGGCTTCATTTTTATCTTCGTTTGGACCTTGCTCAGAATGGTCAAAGAAGTGGAGGGCATTCTTGTTTCTCCGGTAAAAATGAAAAAGCCCATGGATTACACCACTGTAAATGCGATCAGTAAGCTTTTAAGGGCGGTTGTGATCATTACAGCCGTGCTGATCAGCTTGCAATCATTGGGCTATAGCCTCTCTGGTGTGCTTGCCTTTGGTGGTGTAGGTGGTATTGCCGTGGGCTTTGCCGCCAAGGACCTACTGGCGAACTTTTTCGGTGGTTTTATTATTCATCTGGACCGGCCGTTCAAGGTCGGCGATTGGATTCGTTCACCGGACCGCAACATTGAGGGCACAGTGGAGCAAATCGGATGGCGGCTTACAACGATTCGGACATTTGATAAGCGCCCTCTCTATGTGCCAAACGCGACCTTTACAACCATCGCGGTAGAAAACCCTTCGCGAATGACGAATCGGCGCATCTACGAGACCATTGGCATCCGGTACGCAGATGTTTCGCAAATGCAGTCTATTGTTGCAGACATACGCTCGATGCTCGAAGAGCATGACGACATCGATGGCGATCAAACCCTAATTGTTAACTTTTTGGCGTTTAATCATTCGTCACTGGATATCATGGTTTACGCTTTTACCAAAACCACTAAGTGGGTTAGGTATCATGAAGTGAAACAGGATGTGCTCCTAAAAATCAGCGACGTTATCGTGGGACATGGTGGTGAAGTGGCATTCCCGACACAAACCATACATTTTGGCGACGAGAACCGCGCTGAAGATGATGACGAGGAGCATGATGAGGCCCGAGGCTCCCAGAGTAGACCTCGTGCGTCCCAAAATAAGGGAAGTGTTAGTAAGCGAGACCGCAGTCGTCGCCATGACACTCAGCCAGGTGATGAAGGCGAGCAGTCGCTGGACGCAGGAGATGGCGATTAATGTCTGATCTAAGCGGTGCTATAGGCATTATTGGCGGCACGGGCCTGACAACCCTTTCCGGCTTGAAAATCGCGGGAACCCGAGCACTGGAGACTCTCTGGGGGGAGCCTTCCTCCGAGTTGGTCGAAGGCCACCTTGATGGGCAGTCGGTTGTGTTCCTTTCCAGACATGGCAATCCGCACAGGATTCCACCTCATGAAGTGAATTACCGGGCCAATATACAAGCGCTCTATGATGTAGGTGTGCGCACGGTCGTTGGCGTGAATGCGGTGGGCGGTATACATCCAGAGATGGGCCCAGCACGTGTGGTGGTGCCCGATCAGATTATTGATTATACCTGGGGGAGGGCAAGCACCTTCTTCGAAGGGGCTCTGGAGCGAGTGACCCACATAGACTTCACTTGGCCATACGATCAGGCCGCCCGGGATGTGTTGATGCAAGCAGCAACGGCCCATGATGTACCCTTTTCCGGGTTTGGCGTTTATGGCGCAACTCAAGGGCCAAGGCTTGAAACGGCAGCTGAAATACGGCGCATGGAGAGAGACGGGTGTGATCTGGTCGGTATGACGGGCATGCCCGAGGCGGCTCTGGCTGCGGAGTTGGGTATGCGGTATGTATGCTTGGGGCTGGTGGTGAACTGGGCAGCAGGTAAGTCAGACCACGTTATCACCATGGAAGAAATAGAAGCGGCCATCGATCAAGGTATGTCTGGTGTAAGACGTATTCTTGAGGTTTCGATGGCCGGGCTAGGAGCGCTTAGGGTTTTGCCGCAATCTTCTTGAAGAACACGAGAACGCCGATGGTGGGAGAGTCGAGGAAGTGAATTTCCTCGCTCCGCATCCGGCGGGTTTCACGGATCCAGGTGAGTAGCTCCAGTGGTATTTCAGGCTTTAAAGTTGGTGCTGCACCTGCGGTATCAGCCGTGCCTGCTGTACCTGATTCAGCTACCGGGGGCGTTAAGCTGGCGGGTTCGCCGCTGGCGACAACAGGGGAAAGCGCAATTTTTCCTTCCTGCCAGTGATTCAAGTGAACCGCAACATGCAGATAGCGCTGCCTATCGACGGTGATATGCCCTTCAACTTCCCTCTGGCCTGCTTGAGCTAGCCAATCCCCTATTTCAACACGCAGTGGTTGGCCTTTGTAATCCGGCGGGAAAGCTTGATACCAGCCTGCGGCCATAAGCACTCGGTAGTTGCCGCTGTTTTCTAGCCGGTTTGCTGCGTATCCAAGATGGAGCTGATTGCGACCTTCAAGTTTCAAGGAGGAGTTTGTGGTGCCATCGCGGGTAATTTGGTACAGGGTCTCGCTTGTATCTACGGGCGCTTCTACTTTGCGCGTAACCATGCGCTCGTTCACGGCGTCGGGGTCAGTAATACGCTCTAGAATCACGAACTCGGCGCGGTAAAAGTTGTCAGGCGTTTGCTGGGCATAGCTCACTAACGGGGTGGCCGCCAGAAGGGCTGTCAGTAGTGTGTGTGCCAGTAGCCGGGATAGGCGTTTACCATCAGTCTGCAAGAGAGTGCTCCAGTTTTTTCAAGCCCTTATATTTCAGGCGATAATCAGGCAGTGGCCGCGCTCTGCGCGGGTAAAAGTTCGCCCAGCATCGCGGAAATGCCGTCGAGTTTACCACTGGTTGAGGTGTCCTTCAGCCGAAAACGGAAGCTGTTGGCACCTTCCAGACGATAGGTGTCGGGTGCGGATTGCATTTTCTTAACCAGCACAAGCGGATCCACCGGCGTGGAATTGCCAAATTCAAGGCGACCCCACTCTTTGCCAGCGTCGACTTTTACTATGCCTAGAGCTTCTGCCTGCAGACGAAGCTCTGTTTGCCGGACTAGGTTTTTAGCTGGCTCTGGTAATAATCCGAAGCGATCAATCATTTCAACCTGAAGTTCTTTTAATCCTTCGCGGTCGCTGACGCTGGCAATGCGTTTGTACAACATTAGCCGGTTGTGAACATCGGGCAAATAGTCTTCCGGAATCAGCGCCGGTATGCGCAGATTCATCTCGGTACCATGGCTTAAGGGCAATTCGGCATTGGGCGTGCGGCCCTCTCGAATGGCTTTTACCGCTTCATCTAACAGTTGCATGTATAGCGTGAAGCCTATGCTCTCGATCTGTCCGCTTTGCTCATCGCCCAGCAACTCGCCAGCGCCGCGAATCTCAAGATCGTGGGTTGCCAGCATAAAGCCGGCGCCGAGGTCCTGAGCCTCTGAAATAGCTTCCAGCCGCTTTTTGGCATCCGCCGTTATAGCTTTTGGCGGAGGTGTCAGCAGGTAAGCGTACGCCTGATGGTGTGAGCGGCCTACTCGGCCGCGGAGTTGATGCAGCTGCGCTAGGCCAAATTTGTCCGCGCGCTCGATAATAATGGTGTTAGCACTGGGGATGTCTATACCGGTCTCGATGATGGTGGTGCATACCAACACATTGAAGCGCTTGTGGTAGAAATCCGACATGATATCTTCAAGCTGCCGCTCCCGCATTTGGCCATGGGCCACACCTACTCGGGCTTCCGGAACCAATTGGCGAAGATCCTCCGCCGTTTTCTCGATGCTGGCCACATCGTTATGCAAAACATACACCTGACCGCCTCGCAGAACCTCACGCAATATGGCTTCTTTCACCAGCGCATCGTCCCGCTGGCGCACAAAGGTTTTCACCGAAAGCCTTCTGGCTGGAGGCGTGGCAATGATGGATAAGTCCCGAAGGTGGCCCATGGCCATATTGAGGGTTCGCGGGATAGGCGTTGCCGTGAGGTTGAGCATATCCACCTCAGCCCGCAAGGCTTTGAGCTTTTCTTTCTGCCCCACACCGAACCGGTGTTCCTCATCAATAATAACCAAGCCAAGGTTCTTAAATTGAATATCGCCTTGCAGCAGTTTGTGGGTGCCAATCACAATGTCGGCTTTTCCGCTCTCAATGGCTTCAATGGCTTTGCTGGTTTGAGTTGAACTGCGGAAACGGCTCAGTAACTCGATATTTACTGGCGTGTCCGAGAAGCGATCTCGAAAGGATTCATAATGCTGCTGCGCCAGCAGAGTGGTTGGCACCAGCACGGCGACTTGTTTTCCCGACCAGGTCGCCATGAAGGCAGCGCGCATAGCCACTTCGGTTTTTCCAAAACCGACATCGCCGCATACCAGCCTATCCATTGGCTTTTCGTTGGTCATATCCTCAAAAACAGCTTCTATGGCTACTTGCTGATCCGGCGTCTCCTCAAAGGGAAATCCTGCTGCAAACGCGCGGTAAGCTTCTTTGGGGTCTTCAAAGGCAAACCCTTTACGCGCCTCGCGGCGGGCGTATACGTCCAGAAGCTCGGCGGCTGTATCGCGGATTTTTTCCAGTGCTTTTTGTTTGGCGGTGCTCCAGCGTTCGGTGCCTAGCTTGTGCAACGGGGCGTGCTCGGTATCAGAGCCTGCATAGCGTGAGATAAGGTGCAGGCTAGATACGGGCACATAAAGTTTTGAGCCGCCTGCGTATTCGAGCATCAAAAACTCACTGGCTTCCCCTTCAACGGTAATGGTTTCCAAACCCAAATAGCGGCCAACGCCGTGATCGATATGCACAACAGGAGAGCCAGTGCGCAACTCGGATAGATCGCGGTAGCCATCATCATTAATTTCTGTCGGTTTGTCCCGGCGGCGGCGTTGCAAAACCCGCTCGCCAAATAACGCTGTTTCGGTGATCAGGGCGACATTGTGCTCAGGCATCACAAGGCCTTGTTCCATCGGTGCGATGGTGATGCCCAGAGTAGTTGTTTTATCGGCTAGAAAGCCGTGCCAGCTTTCAAAGCCTTGCAACTTGAGTTGATGCTCTCCTAGATTTTCAACCAACGCTTCACGCCGACCGGACGACTCTGCACAAATAAGCACACGCCCGGAGAAGTCATTGATGAAGCTTTTCAACCGGCCAGCAGGATCGGCAGCCCGCGCGTTCATGGCTATATCCGGAAGGGCTTCACTGGGGCAATTTATGGTACCGCTACCCTCGGCTGTGTCGGGTGTTGTGGTCACCCGGGGGAAGCGCTTGAGGTGGCCAAACAACTCGTCCTGCTGGAGGAAAAGGCTTGCGGGCGGAAGGATTGGTCGATGCCGGTCGTGGCGGCGGTCTTCGAAGCGGTTGCGGGTTTCGGTGTCAAAGTGCGTGATGGCTTCGTTCAGCCCAGCCGCCGTGAACACATGGGTTGTGTCGGGTAAATAATCGAACAGCGTGGCGGTGTGATCAAAAAATAGAGGCAGGTAATACTCTATGCCCGGTGGAGTAATGCCGTTGCTAACGTCCTGATAGATGGGTGCATTTTTATCTGCGTTTGGAAACTGCTCAAACCAGCGTCCGCGAAAGGCTGAGCGAGCTTCCTTATGCCACGGGAATTCATAGGCGGGAAGAAGCTCTATCCGTTCAATTCGATCAATGGAACGCTGGGTTTCGGGGTCGAAGGTGCGAAGCGTTTCAACTTCGTTATCAAACAAGTCAATTCGATAGGGCAGGTTTGAGCCCATGGGGTATATATCGAGAATAGAGCCACGAACGGCGTATTCGCCATGCTCGTATACATTCTCGGCGTGTCGGTAACCTGCAGTAGAGAGTTGCAAACGCCAGCGATCCATATCAAGAGACTGACCGGTTTCCAGTAGCAAGGTATTGCCTTGTAAATAGTTCACCGGAGGCAGTCGGTGCATCAGGGTTCGGGCTGGCACTACAATAACGCCGTGCTGGATACTCGGCAGGCGGTGTAAGGTGCGGATGCGCCGTGAGGTAATGTCCTGATGTGGGGAAAACAGATCGTAGGGCAGGGTTTCCCAATCTGGCAGTGATAACAGCTCTAAACCGTTCTCTGTGACAGTTGCCCCACCTTCTTCCGGAGGCAGGCCGAGAAAGAAGCGCATGGATTGCTCCAGACGAATCGCTTCTGCTGTGCTGCGGGTAATCACTAGCGTAAGGCCTTTGTGTGCCCGTGCACTTTCGCAAATGGCCAGAGCGCCACTGCTGCCGTGCAATTGCCCCCAGGTGCGATGATCGGCCGGTTTTTGCGGGAACAGTGGCGCAATCAGTGTCTGCGGCGAAGTGGAAGTCGGGGCACCTTGATTCATGGGCAGTCGTGTTCTCCTGCTGTGGGGTTGGGGAACCGGTGAGGCGGCTATTCTAACGCCGGGTGATCTCGGTGTCATGGCGGCTATTCTACGATGTCCGTGCCAGTTCGTATTTGCCGTTAGCGGGTTTAAGTTGGATAATGCCCAACCTTAATTATTCCATGTGCGAAACAGGGGTCCCTACCGTGAGCCACGATCAGATGAACCAGTGCCTGTCCAACTGGATGGACAGAGAATCTACTGCGGAGGCTATGATTCCGCTAATCGGCCGTCTTTACCGTAAAAATAACATCGTTACCTCCGTTTACGGTCGCGCCATTATCAACCAGTCGGTTATCGATATCATTCGGGCGCACCGTTACGTGCGTCAGGTAGAAGGTGGTGAACTGTCTGTGCACGATACGTTGCCGCTGTTGCAAGCCATGGACCAGATGGAGCTTGGGCGCGCGCACGTCGATATTGGCAAGCTGGCGGTAAAATTCAAGCAGGAAGGCGGTGACCTAACTGAATTTCTAAAAAATGAAATCGGGCCGGTGGTTGGTCAGTATCCTGCACAGTCAGAAGAAGACGCCAATAACGACACCAAAGATGTGGTGCTTTATGGCTTTGGCCGCATTGGTCGTTTGCTGGCCCGCATTCTCATAGAAAAAGCCGGTGGTGGTAACAACCTCCGCTTGAGAGCCATTGTGGTTCGTCAGGGCGGCGCTGAAAACGATCTGGAAAAACGTGCCAGCCTCTTGCGTCGTGATTCCGTGCACGGCCCCTTTGACGGGACTATTCGCGTTGACGAGGAGCAGTCTGCGTTGATTGCCAATGGTAATTTTATCAAGGTGATCTATTCAAACGGTCCGGATCAGGTGGATTACACCCAGTATGGAATCAATAACGCTATTGTTATCGATAATACGGGTAAGTGGCGCGATGAAGAGGGGCTTGGATTGCACCTGAAGTCCAAAGGTGTTAGCCGTGTTATGCTGACGGCGCCGGGCAAAGGTGATATCAAGAATATTGTTTACGGTATCAATAACGACTGGATTACGGACGAAGACAAGATTCTGTCGGCAGCCTCCTGTACCACCAACGCCATTACCCCTGTGCTGAAAGCGATTTACGACGAGTATGGTATTGAAGACGGTCACGTTGAGACTGTGCACTCCTACACCAACGACCAAAACCTTATCGATAACTACCATAAAGGCAGTCGCCGTGGTCGGAGTGCGGCGCTGAACATGGTAATTACCGAGACAGGTGCGGCAAAAGCAGTATCGAAAGCTCTGCCGGAGTTGAAAGGTAAGCTCACCGGGAACGCTATTCGTGTTCCCACCCCCAACGTCTCTATGGCTATTTTAAACCTCAATTTGAAGAAAGAGGTGGATGTAGAAAGCGTTAATGATTATCTGCGCGAGATGGCTTTGCACTCGGAATTGCAAAAACAGATCGATTTTGTGAACTCTCCCGAGGTGGTTTCCACTGATTTTGTTGGCTCCCGTCATGCCGGTGTTGTTGACGCGCAGGCTACCATTGCGGCTGGTAAGCGTTTGATTCTATACGTTTGGTACGATAACGAGTTTGGTTATAGTGCTCAGGTAATTCGGGTGGTGAACCAGATGGCCGGTATTGATTACCCCATCTTCCCGAAGCGTTCGCGCGATTGAGGTTCGTGAACCAGAATTAGTATGGATCGTTCTACAAGCCCGGTGTCGAAAGTCACCGGGTTTTTTGTAAGCAAGGGCTGAGCTCGTCAGGATTACGTTCAGGTACAAACCAGTTCTCGTTTCAGGTGGAAATAGCTCACCTTAAACTCTATAATTGGCGCGATTTTGGGTATGTCTGGCTCCCTGTTTCTCAAGATGTTCTGGGCCGCCGGGGTCGGGCAATATCAATCCATAGAAAAGTTTCTGATGATTGGATGAGGCTAATGATTAAGATCAAAAAAGGCCTGGATCTTCCCATCAGCGGCGCTCCTGAACAGACCATTACAGACGGCAAGCCAGTTCGCCACGTGGCGTTGATTGGTTTTGACTATGTCGGCATGAAGCCGACGATGGCTGTTAAAGAAGGGGATCGTGTCAAGCGCGGTACGCTGCTGTTCACGGACAAGAAGACCGAAGGCGTTCGTTATACGTCACCCGCCGCTGGTGTGGTGAAAGAGCTCAATCGCGGTGAGCGACGGGTATTCCAGTCAGTGGTCATCGAGATTGATGGTGACGAAGCTGAAACCTTTGCCCGCTACAATGCTTCGGATCTTACGGGTCTTGAGCGTCAGCAGGTGGTCGACAATCTGGTTGAGTCTGGTTTGTGGACAGCGCTAAAAACGCGCCCATACAGCAAGGTGCCGGCAATCGACACCGCTCCGCACTCTATTTTCGTTTCCGTTATGGACACCAATCCGCTGGCTGCAGATCCCACCGTGGTGATCGCAGAAAATGCGGCAGCCTTTGAAAACGGCTTGACCATTCTAAGCAGGCTTACATCAGGCAAGGTGTTTGTTACTGGCCGGCCCGGCTCTAATGTGTCGGTACCCAAGGCGGATAATATCGACGTTCAGCAGTTTGACGGCATTCACCCTGCCGGAAATGTTGGCACCCATATTCATCACCTTGACCCGGTTTCCGCTGGCAAGAGCGTCTGGACCATAAACTATCAAGACGTTATCGACTTTGGGCTTCTGTTTACCACCGGTGAACTGAACGTTAGCCGAGTTGTTGCGCTTGGTGGGCCAAAAGCCCTGAAGCCGCGTTTGGTTCGTACCCGTTTGGGTGCCAGTCTCGCTGAGCTTCTTGATGGCGAAGTCGCTACAGACTGTGATATACGCGCCATTTCCGGTTCAGTGTTTGGTGGTCGCCGTGGCGAAGGCCCCTGTGCCTACCTCGGCCGGTTTGCTAATCAGGTTTCGGTTCTGGAAGAGGGCAATAAGCGCTACTTCATGGGTTGGCTGACGCCCGGTGTTAATAAGTTCTCTGTTTTGAATATCTATCTGTCCAAGCTTTTTGCTGGCAAGAAATTCGATTTCACCACGACAACCAATGGCAGTGAACGCGCCATGGTGCCTGTAGGCGCCTATGAGAAGGTGATGCCTTTGGATATCCTGCCAACCCAGTTGCTACGAGCGCTGATTGTGGGTGATACCGAAATGGCTCAAAAACTCGGCGCTTTGGAGTTGGATGAAGAAGATCTGGCGCTGTGCACCTTCGTGTGTCCGGGTAAATATGAATACGGTCCGATTCTCCGCGAGAACCTGACCCGAATCGAGATCGAGGGCTAATACGATGGCTATCAGACAGTTTCTCGATGGAATCGAGCATCATTTCGAAAAAGGTGGCAAGTACGAGCGCTGGTATGCGCTTTATGAAGCTGCCGATACCATTTTCTACACACCTAGTTCGGTAACATCCACAACCTCCCATGTGCGTGATGGCGTTGATCTTAAGCGCATCATGATCACAGTGTGGCTGTGCACTTTCCCGGCAATGTTTTTTGGTATGTGGAATATCGGCTTTCAGGCCAACAGCTTTCTTGCCTCCAATCCGGATGCCCTGATTGCTGATGGAGGTCTGCGCACAGCCTTTATTCAAGCTCTGGCGATAACAGGGGCCGGTGCGGGTGTATGGGATAATTTCGTTTACGGGATGGCTTATTTTATTCCCGTTTACGCGGTGACCTTTGTGGTTGGTGGTTTCTGGGAAGTTCTGTTCGCAACCGTGCGTCGTCACGAAGTGAACGAAGGCTTCTTTGTAACGTCTATTCTATTCGCGCTGATTTGCCCGCCCACCATTCCTTTGTGGCAGGTGGCTCTGGGTATTACCTTCGGCGTGGTTATTGGTAAAGAAGTCTTTGGCGGCACAGGTAAAAACTTCCTGAACCCGGCACTGACAGGTCGTGCATTCCTGTACTTTGCTTATCCGGCGCAGATCTCGGGCGATGCGGTTTGGACAGCCGTTGACGGCTTCAGTGGCGCAACTGCCCTGAGCATGGCCGCAAGCGGCGGGCTTGAAGCATTGGAACAGAGCATTGGTTGGATGAACGCATTTATGGGCTCGGTTCAGGGTTCCATGGGCGAAACCTCCACTCTGGCTGTGCTGATCGGCGGTCTGATCCTGATCGGTATGAGAATCGCCAGTTACCGAATTGTGGGTGGTGTGCTCATTGGCATGATCGGTACGGCCTTGCTGATGAATCTGGTTGGTTCTGACACCAACCCGATGTTTTCCGTTCCCGCGCACTGGCATTTGGTGATGGGCGGCTTCGCTTTTGGCATGATGTTCATGGCTACGGACCCGGTTTCAGCGGCAATGACCAACACGGGTCGCTGGTGCTTTGGCATTTTGGTAGGTGTGATGACCATCCTGATTCGGGTTGTTAACCCGGCGTTCCCGGAAGGCATTATGCTGGCGATTTTGTTTGCTAACCTTTTTGCTCCGCTCATGGATCACTATGTGGTTCAGGCAAACGTTAAACGGAGGCTCGCTCGTGGCTAAGGCTAAAGAAACCGTCTCCAGAACGCTGCTTGTTGCTCTGGTACTGAGTATCGTGTTTTCCGTAGTTGTATCAACCGCTGCGGTAGTGCTGCGCCCGGCCCAGATCAAGAACCAGAATCTGGACATCAAAACCAATATTCTGGCGGCAGCGGGCATGCTGCCGAACGGAGCGGGTGCCGAGGAAATCGAAAGCATTTTTGCGCAGTTTGATGTGCGCTTGGTGAACTTAGATACCGGCGACTATGTAGAGCCGTCTTTCGTGGAAGTAAGCGATCCCATGAAATACGATATGTACAAAGCTGCCTCAGATCCGAAGATGTCCACCAATATCCCATCGTCTGAGGATAAGGCCGGTATCAAACGCCGCCCCAATATCGCCAAGGTTTATACCCTGAGCGAGAACGGAGAAATGAAGCGCGTAGTACTGCCTATTCATGGATACGGACTGTGGTCCACCCTTTACGGCTTCATGTCGCTTGAAGGAGATCTGAATACGATTGAAGGTCTTGGCTTCTATGCCCACGCTGAAACACCCGGGCTGGGCGGCGAAGTGGATAACCCGCGCTGGAAGTCCCAGTGGGTTGGCAAAGAACTTTACGGTGAGGATAAAACCGAACCGCAGATTCGCCTGATTAAAGGTGGTGTTGACGCTAACGCAGCCGATAAAGAGCACAAGGTTGATGCGCTTTCCGGTGCAACACTGACCAGTCGAGGCGTTCAGCAGTTGGTCAACTATTGGATGGGTGACCGGGGTTACGCACCGTTCCTCAAGAAACTTCGTGAAGGGGAGGCCTGATCATGTCTGAAGTAACTGCCAAACAGGTTCTTTTCGAACCTATATTCAGTAACAATCCGATCGGACTACAGATCCTTGGTATCTGTTCTGCACTGGCCGTAACTACCAGCATGAACGTTACCATTGTTATGTGTCTGTCGGTTATCGCGGTCACCGCGTTTTCCAACTTGGCTGTATCGCTGGTTCGTACCCAGATTCCAGGCAGTATCCGAATTATCGTTCAGATGACCATTATTGCCTCGCTGGTTATTGTGGTTGACCAGATTCTCAAGGCCTATGCCTACGAAATCAGTAAGCAACTGTCGGTGTTCGTTGGTCTCATCATTACCAACTGTATCGTTATGGGCCGCGCTGAAGGTTTTGCCATGAAAAATGGCCCTTGGCTGAGCTTCTTGGACGGTATCGGTAACGGTATGGGCTACTCAGTTATGCTGTTGTTTGTCGCATTTTTCCGGGAACTGCTGGGTGCCGGTTCGCTCTTTGGCGTAACCCTGCTGACACCGGTTAACGAAGGCGGATGGTACATCACCAACGGCTTGCTTCTGTTGCCGCCTAGCGCGTTCTTCATTATTGGCTTGGCCATCTGGGGACTGCGTGCCTGGATGCCAGAGCAGGTAGAAGAAGAGGACTTTAAAATGTCCCGCCACACCCATAAGGAGGCCTTCTGATGGAGCACTATATCAGTCTGCTTCTCAAAGCAATTTTCATTGAGAACATGGCGCTCGCGTTCTTCCTAGGGATGTGCACGTTCCTTGCCATTTCCAAGAAGATTGAAGCGGCTACAGGCCTTGGCATTGCAGTTGTAGTGGTTCTCACGCTAACTGTGCCTGTCAACAACCTGATCTACAACAACATCCTTCGTGAGGGCGCCTTGTCCTGGGCTGGCTTGCCTGATGTGGATCTGAGCTTCCTTGGGCTGATCACCTACATCGGTGTTATCGCGGCTATTGTCCAGATCATGGAAATGATACTGGATAAATACATTCCGGCACTTTACTCCGCACTGGGGGTGTTTCTTCCATTGATTACAGTTAACTGCGCCATCATGGGTGCGGCACTGTTTATGGTTGAGCGCGACTACACCTTCGGTGAGAGTGTGGTCTATGGCTTTGGTGCGGGTGTGGGCTGGGCTTTGGCCATCGTTGCTCTGGCAGGTATCCGTGAAAAGCTGAAGTACAGCGACGTTCCAGACGGGCTCCGTGGTCTGGGTATCACCTTCATTACTGTTGGTTTGATGTCCCTTGGCTTTATGTCCTTCTCAGGGATTTCCCTGTAATTCACCCGGTGATTCGGTTTAACGAAAAGGCGAGACCATGTATACAGAAATAATACTCGGCGTGGTCATGTTCACCGTTATCGTTCTGGCGCTTGTGGCGATCATCCTCGCGGCGAGATCCAAACTGGTAAGCACCGGTGATGTGACTATCGAAATCAATGACGATCCGGAACATACCGTGAAAACGGAAGCCGGTGGCAAGCTACTGGGTACTTTGGCAGGTAGCGGTATTTTTCTATCGTCCGCCTGTGGCGGCGGCGGTACTTGCGCTCAGTGCAAATGTAAGGTAATTGATGGCGGTGGCGCCATGCTGGCCACGGAAAAGACGCACTTCACGAATCGTGAAGAGCAAGAAGGCTGGCGCTTGTCGTGTCAGGTTCCTGTTAAACAGGATATGAAGATTGAAGTGCCGGAAGAGTTCTTCGGCGTGAAGAAGTGGGAATGCGAGGTTGTTTCCAACCATAACGTGGCCACCTTCATCAAAGAACTGGTACTCAAGCTGCCCGAGGGTGAGGAAGTTGATTTCCGCGCTGGCGGCTATGTTCAGCTGGAGTGCCCGCCTTACGAAATTAACTTCAAAGACTTTGATGTCGAGAAGGAATTCCACGGCGACTGGGACAAGCTTGATATTTGGCGCTACAAGGCGATCAACAAGGAAGAAACCATCCGTGCTTATTCCATGGCGAACTACCCGGAAGAGAAGGGCGTTCTCAAGTTCAACATCCGTATTGCCACGCCGCCTCCAGGCACTGACCACCTGCCGGGCATCATGTCCAGCTACGTGTTCAACCTGAAGCCGGGTGACAAGGTTACGGTGATGGGGCCGTTCGGTGAATTCTTCGCCAAGAAGACCGAGGCGGAAATGGTGTTTATCGGCGGTGGTGCCGGTATGGCACCGATGCGCTCCCACATTTTCGACCAGCTCAAGCGCCTAAATTCCAAGCGTAAGATCAGCTTTTGGTACGGTGCTCGAAGTGTCCGCGAGATGTTCTATGTGGAAGACTTCGATGGGCTCGCAGAAGAGAATGACAACTTCGAATGGCACGTTGCTCTTTCAGATGCTCAGCCAGAGGACAACTGGGAAGGCCCTACTGGCTTTATCCACAATGTGCTCTACGAGAACTACCTGAAAGATCATCCGGCCCCCGAAGACTGCGAGTTCTATATGTGTGGGCCCCCAATCATGAACGCATCTGTTATCAAGATGCTGAAAGATATGGGTGTAGAAGACGAGAATATTATGTTGGATGACTTCGGAGGCTAAGCCTTTTAAATGACATCCCGCATCTTTCAACCCGCCTGGGTCACTTTTGCCAGCGTCTTCACGGCGCTGGTGTTGGTGACTTTGGCGGGTTGCTCGTTTAAGCCAGATGAACAAATCTGGGAAATCTCAGGGCCGGTGTTTGGCACCAGTTATCATATAAGTGTTGTGTTGCCTGAAGATCACGAGCGGCTCGAGAAACTGGCCCAAGGCATCGAAGAAGCACTCGAAGGTGTTGATGCCGCCATGTCGACATGGCGGAAGGATTCCGAGCTTTCAAAGCTCAATCGCCTGGAGGATCAATCAGATTGGATTCCGGTATCGGAACCGCTTTATGAAGTGCTCTCCAGATCAGTCGAAATTTCGCTTCTCACGGATGGCGCATTCGATATAACCATAGGGCCGGTGGTCAACCTTTGGGGCTTTGGGCCGGAAGCTCGGCCTGAACAGGTTCCGTCGGACGACGAGTTGGCCCAAGCACTCGCTTCAACCGGTTTTGAGCACCTCTCACTGCGGGCGCAACCGCCTGCTGTAAAAGCCTCCCGACCGCAGTATGTTGACTTGTCCGCCATCGCCAAAGGGTTCGGTGTAGACGTAGTGGCACGCTATCTGGATAGTGAGGGCATAAAAGCTTATCTGGTGGAAATCGGCGGGGAGGTACGCACACAAGGAATAAAGCCTGACGGTAGTGTGTGGCGACTTGCCATTGAACAGCCGACTGAGGGCGGACAGCATTCAGTAAACCGTATTGTTAATCTGCCCTCCAAGGCGATGGCCACCTCTGGTGACTATCGTAACTATTACGAATCGGAAGGGCGTCGTTTCTCCCATACAATAGATCCGAAAACTGGAAAGCCGATCGCGCACCGGTTGGCTTCAGTAACAGTTATTGCCGACGACAGCATGACTGCTGACGCACTGGCTACCGGTTTTACAGTGATGGGTTATAAGCGGGCTAGTGCGCTGGCTACGCGGGAGAATATTCCGGCCTATTTTATCATTCGGGCGGAAAACGGATTCGAGTCGCACCAGACTCCGGCGTTTTCCTCCTACGTTACTCAGTAAGGGGAGGGCAATATGGGTACCTTTCTTCTGGTTTTATTGATCGTGGTTCTTCTGGTTGCAGGCATGTCTGTTGGTGTGATTTTTGGGCGAAAGCCCATCAGTGGCACCTGTGGCGGCATTGGTGCTCTTGGCATCAGCTCTTCCTGCGACATTTGTGGTGGCAACACTCAGAAGTGTGAAGAAGAAAACCAGCGTGTGGCTTCGGAAGCCGCAGCGCCCGAAGATTTAGCCTATGATGCAAGCAAGGCTGGTCGTAAGCGGTGAAACGCTAGCAGATTTCAAATAATCACAGTTACTTTTCACGACGTAGATAAGGAGTCACTGCGCGCATGGCAGAATATCATTACGACGTCGTCGTTATCGGTGCCGGACCCTCTGGTGAGGGTGCGGCAATGAATGCGACAAAGCACGGCAAGCGTGTTGCTATCGTTGAAGACAAACCCACGGTAGGGGGCAATTGCACCCACTGGGGGACGATTCCTTCCAAGGCTTTGCGTCACTCGGTTAAGCAAATCATCACCTTTAATACCAACCAGATGTTCCGGGATATTGGTGAGCCCCGTTGGTTCTCGTTTCCCCGGGTCTTGCAAAGCGCACAGAAGGTTATAGGCAAACAGGTAAAACTCAGAACCCAGTTCTACTCTCGCAACCGTGTCGACCTAATCAACGGACGTGCCTCGTTCCTTGACCAGAACCGGCTTGAAGTCCGCGGGAACAAGGCTGTAGAGACCCTGCATTTCAAACAGGCCGTCATCGCGACCGGCTCACGCCCGTATCTACCGCCTGATTTGAATTTCCGTCATCACAGGATTTACAACTCAGATACCATTCTCAACCTTTCCCATACACCGCGCACCCTGATTATCTATGGCGCTGGGGTTATTGGATCGGAATATGCGTCAATTTTTGCAGGTCTTGGTGTGAAGGTAGACCTTATCAACCCGGGAAGTCGCCTGCTGTCGTTCCTTGACGACGAAATTTCTGATGCACTTAGCTACCACCTACGCAATAACGGTGTGCTAGTGCGCCACAACGAAGAGTACGAGTCTGTGGATGGTGACGACCACGGTGTGGTGCTTTCGATGAAGTCGGGCAAGAAAATTCGTGCAGATGCGTTTCTCTGGTGTAATGGCCGAAGTGGTAATACGGATAATTTAGGGCTTGAGAATGTTGGCTTAACTCCCAATGGTCGGGGCCAGCTTGCAGTAGACGAACACTACCGCACCGAGATCGAAAACATCTATGCAGCCGGGGATGTTATCGGGTGGCCAAGTTTGGCAAGCGCCGCTTACGATCAAGGGCGCTCTGCGTCTTCAGACATAGTTGATGATGACTACTTCCGTTTCGTCACGGATGTGCCTACGGGTATCTATACGATTCCGGAAATCAGCTCCGTTGGTAAAACCGAGCGTGAGCTGACGGAAGCCAAAGTACCCTATGAAGTTGGTCAGGCCTTTTTCAAGGACCTTGCCCGGGCGCAGATTACCGGCGAAGCAGTGGGTATGCTGAAAATCCTGTTCCACCGGGAGACCAGAGCCATTCTGGGGATTCACTGTTTTGGCGACCAGGCTGCAGAAATCGTCCATATCGGTCAGGCGATTATGAATCAGGAAGGTGAGGCTAACTCACTGAACTACTTTATCAATACCACGTTCAACTACCCGACTATGGCTGAAGCTTATCGGGTAGCTGCACTGAATGGCCTGAACCGGATCTTCTAATCTGTTCAGCGCTCAGCTGGCGGGCAATGTTTCATTGCCCGCAGCCATTTCGTTCCGGTCGGGCAGCGCCAGAGCTGCGCGTGCACGGTTATCGAAGAACATGCGCGTACTTGTGGGATAGTCTGTAATAACGCTGTCTACGCCCATAGCTTCTAGCCGAAGCATGTCTTGAATGCGGTTAACCGTCCAACAGGAAACGTGCATTTCTTTGCGCCGAGCGTTTTCGACGAGTTCTGGTGAGCACAGTTTCCAGTTAATGCACAGGTATTCACATCCCAGCCTTGCCGCCTGCCCAATTGGCCTCGGGAAGCGTCTTTCTGCTACCAACCCGGTGCGAATACGTTTATTTCTTCTCCGAATTTCTTTCAAAAACCATGTGTCTGACGAGGTAATCGCAGCCGTTTGATACAGGTTTCGATGTTGTATGATTTCCGTTAGCCGGTTACAGAGAACATTCAGCCTAGTGCGGGAGTCTTTTTTTACCTCAAGCTGGAAATGCTCAATATCGTTGAACTGATCCAGTAAATCCTCAAGCGACGGAATTCCGGCTCTCTCTGGCCAAGGGCTTGCGTTTTTACGGGCGTCCATTGCAGCAAGCTCTGCGGCGGTGTAATTGCTTACCTCGCCTTTTTGGCCTGTAGTGCGGTCGATTGTAAGATCATGCACCAGAACCGGTTTGCCATCTTTTGACAACACCAGATCCAGCTCAAAATGCCTAACGCCCTGCCGGTAAGCGTGTTTGAATCCGGGCAGGGTGTTTTCGGGGGCTTCACCTTTAGCCCCCCGGTGTCCGTAGACAATCATACCGGTGTTTCACCTTTTAAGCGTTGGTAAATAGCCTGACGCTTTTTCCAAGTGTCGTGGCATAACTGTATATCTTCCAGATAGGCCGGGAGTTCATTCATCAGTAGCGCCTGGGGCCCGTCTACCAGTGCTTTTTCAGGTTTCGGGTGAAAATCTACTAGCACCATGTTTGCCCCTGCGATCACGCCCTGTGCCGTTGCGTGCATGACATCGAGGATGCCATCAGGAGACTTTTCACGGGTGCCAACAGAGTGCGATGGGTCTACACAGACTGGCATGCGCGTCAGTCTTTTAACGGCGGGCACGTGGGCAAAGTCCACCATGTTACGGTGTGGCTGGCCAGCTTCGGTTTTCATGCCGCGCAAGCAGAAAATAACGTTTGCATTGCCTTCGCTGGCCAGATATTCCGCCGCATTCAGGGATTCGTTCAGAGTAATGCCGAACCCGCGCTTGAGCAGAACGGGATAGGTGCTCTGCCGACCAATAGCTTTCAGCAATTCAAAGTTCTGGGTGTTGCGGGTACCCACCTGAAGCATGACGCCGGTCGGCCGCCCAAGCTTTTCCAGACAGGTATCGATTTCTTCAATGTGGCTTTCATGGGTGATTTCCATGGCCACTACTTTGATACCGTGCTTGCCTGCTTTTTCAAATACCCAAGGCAGGCAGCCTTTACCATGGCCCTGAAACGAATAGGGGTTGGTGCGGGGTTTGTAGGCGCCCATTCGGGTACATACCTGACCATTCTGCTCCAAAGCCTGCAACATCATTTCTACATGCTCTGGAATATCGACGGCACAGAGTCCTGCAAAAATATTGAGGTTGGATTGGTTAAAATTTACCCCGTTATAGCTGAAGCCGGTTTGCCGGTTATCATCCCGATGGCGGCCCAGAATCCGGTAGTCCTCGGATATGCGGATGGCCCGCTCGACCGCGGGCAAGGCTTCAATTTCTTCTTTGTCGAGGGGCTTTGTGTCGCCTAGCAGGTATATTTCAGTAAGCCGCTGGCTGGCGCCCTGAATTTCATGTACGCGCACAGTTACGCCTGACAGGTTTTCCAGATAGTGCATTGTCTGGCGATAGGCTTCGCTGTCGAGCGGTGTATCGGGGTGAAGAATAGCTAGCATGCGATCTCCTTAATGATCTAAAGCCTCAGAGCGGGCGCTCTCAGCCCTGTGCCGTGCCTGCATGAGTTCCCTGTGGTTCAGGTGCAATAAATCAGCGATACGGCGAATTAGGTGCTCTTCGTATTTGTCGATGCGATCATCTGCCAGAGCAACGTGCCAGATGCTCTCCAGTAGTGCCTGCTTACCGTCTTGATCCAGTGCATCGTTTATTTGTCCGGTAAACTCATAAAGTGAAGTGGCATCCTCAGCCTGGCTTAGCGCAGTGGCCAGTATTTCTTCTGCTTCTTCACGGGTTATCTGATGGGCCTTCACGGCGCAGTCCACGATAACTTGCAGCTCACGCTCATCCTGATCACTGTCTACTCGTGAAAGCTGAACCATCAAAGCAGTGGCAGCAATCGCAAGCTGGCGATCATCGGGTTTATGATGCTCCGTTTCCGGCGCACTAAACAGTTTTTTCAGGCTCTCAATCATAATCTGCACGGATGTTTAGGTGGATTAAAAGTGCTCCGAGATTGCGCCAAACAAATATTGGTCCTCAGGCAGCTTTGTTGGCCAATTGGCGAACCCGGTTTTCCAATTCAATCTGATCGGAAGTAAAGCGGCGAATGCCGTCTGCAAGCTTTTCAGTGGCCATAGCATCTTCATTGGATTCCCAACGGAAGCGCTTTTCATCCAGAATTCCAAAGCCATCGGTTGAAGAGGCACCGGTAGCAGTCAGCTGCTGCTCCAGCTTGCCGTTGTCGTCTTTGAGCTCCTGAAGCAATGCCGGGCTGATTGTAAGCCGGTCGCAGCCGGCCAGCATTTCGATTTCGCCGATATTGCGAAAGCTAGCGCCCATAACCACAGTGCTAAAGCCATTCGCTTTGTAGTAGTTGTAGATTCGCGCTACCGACAGTACGCCGGGGTCTTCTGAAGCAGGGAAGTGGTCGCGGCCACTATTGGCGATATGCCAGTCCAGAATGCGCCCCACGAAAGGCGAAATCAGAAAAGCGCCAGCCTGAGCGCAGGCCGCAGCCTGAACGAAAGAGAACAGGAGTGTGAGATTGCATCGTATGCCTTCCTGCTCGAGTATTTCCGCAGCGCGTATACCTTCCCAAGTAGATGCAATCTTGATGAGGACTCGACTGGTATCCACGCCCTGCTGGTCATAAAGCTCGATCAGGCGGCGTGCCCGCTTGAGCGTGGCCTCAGTATCAAAAGATAAGCGCGCATCCACTTCGGTAGAAACCACACCGGGTATCAGGCTGAGTATTTCCTGACCCGCCAGAACCGCGAGCATATCGGTGGCCAAGGTTAGTTGCTCTGCGTCTGAACCACCCTGTTTACGTGCCATAGCAACGGCTTTTCCAAGCATGGGCCGATAGGCATCAGATACGGCCGCCTTCAATAATAGCGAGGGGTTTGTGGTGGCATCCTCAGGGCGCCACTGGGCAATAGCATCGATATCGCCTGTATCTGCCACTACGGTGGTCATGGTTTTCAGTTGGTCGAGCTTAGTGGTCATTCGTATAGTCGTCCCGATTGATATTTTTATCAGCACATCCGACTCCTGGATGCGGGTTGTACTTCTACAATAACGGGCTGTAAAGGCAGGAACAAGATAGCAAAACGTTAGGTTCTGGCAATACAACGTTAAGGCTGTGACACGGCACTCGTTGCGGCTTCCGTTTGTACAGGCTCCTCTTGCTCTTGAACCTTCGCCAGCGCCGCCTGAATCACTTCCAAGCCCGCACCAGGTTTATGGGCATTTTCACTGATGTAGCGGCGAAATTGGCGACCACCGGGCATTCCGTGAAAAAGCCCAAGCAGGTGCCTAGAAATGTGGCCAAGGAAAACACCACGGTCCAACTCACTTTGAATAAACGGATACATAGACCGGAGTGCTTCGTGGCGCGAAGCAACAGGGGGCTCGTTACCAAAGAATTCTGAATCTACGCCCGCCAGTAGCCAGGGGTTGTGATATGCCTCGCGGCCCAGCATTACACCATCTGTATACTCCAAATGTTGGTGGCATTCCTCGAAGGTTTTGATGCCGCCGTTGATAATGATTTCAAGGTGCGGGTACGTCTGTTTCAATCGGTAAGCCCAGTCGTATTTCAGGGGCGGAACATCCCGGTTTTCCTTAGGGCTCAGGCCCTCAAGAATAGCGATGCGTGCGTGCACTATAAAGGTGCGGCAACCTGCAGCGGCGACCTTCTCAATAAATTCGCAAAGCTCGTCCCAAGACTCGCGGCCGTTAATGCCAATACGGTGCTTGACCGTAACCGGTAGACGAGTAGCTTCAATCATCGCCCGAATGCCTTCGGCTACCTTGTCAGGGTGCCCCATCAGGCAGGCGCCAATCATGTTGTTCTGAACGCGATCACTAGGGCAACCAACGTTCAGATTTACTTCGCTAAAGCCAAACTCTTCCGCAAGTCGTGAACAGTGGGCCAACTCGCGTGCATCACTGCCGCCTAGCTGAAGAGCCAACGGGTATTCAGCAGAGTTGTGGCGTAAAAACCGATCAGTATCGCCGTGAATCAAGGCGCCTGTGGTGACCATTTCGGTGTAGAGTAGGGTGTGTCGGCTAAGCAGGCGAGCAAGATACCTGTAATGCGGGGTAGTCCAATCCATCATTGGCGCAACGCAAAAGCGGCGAGATGGCTCTGGCCCAGTATTTTCAGGGGTTTTGTTGGAGAGGTTCGCGTATTCCGAAGGTACGTTGCTGGTCATCTATTGCTCAAGTCTGCTCATTATTCGAATATCCAAGTCTATCAGGAAAACGGTTCAGCTGACCA
Organism: Marinobacter salexigens; assembly: GCF_018860765.1. Taxonomy (GTDB): domain Bacteria; phylum Pseudomonadota; class Gammaproteobacteria; order Pseudomonadales; family Oleiphilaceae; genus Marinobacter; species Marinobacter salexigens_A. The sequence continues at coordinate 589,512 of NZ_JAHKPV010000021.1, read as the reverse complement.
AAACAGACTGCTTCATCCAGCTTTCGCCTGTTCCCGGTACAAGGCCGCACCCAGCGAGGCAAAATAGTCTTGGAATGTTTCGTTGATACGCTGGCGATGCATGCCCTTTGGATAAAGGCCCGCATTGGCTTCGTCTGAATAGACAGTACCGCGTACCAGGAAAGAGTTGTTGGGAGTGCTATCTTCTATGAAAGCCTCAAAAGCCCGGGCGCAAAGCTCTTCCGGCTTTGCGTAATACAGCACCTTTAGTTGCTCGTCGGCATCTTTGGATGCCTGAAATAGGGGGCTTGGCGCCGTTCCGTCTTCAGTTAACAGAATGGTCTTAAAGCAGGTGCTGAGTAAGCTGTTTAGTGGATGATCTTTCTGCAGGGCACCACCGAGCCAGCCGCTTGAGGCAAACCCAAATTTCCCTAAACTTCGGAAGGCTCTAGACCCCATGTAATGATCAAAAGCATGGAACCATTCATGAGCCAGGCTACCGGCACCAGCGTTCTTTGCGAGTGCCAGTTGTCGGGTTGCGGGAACATAGTGGGCAGACACCCCGGGCCGACCACCAATGCCGTACTGCATGCCGAGAGTTCCACGAAGAGATATGAGGTTTTCTGGCCCCTGCAAAGTCGTCATTAGATCACACAGAGCCCTGTAAAATCGATCCGCTGCACGATCCCGCTCTGTTGGCGTCACCCAGCGACCGATCTCGATGCCGCGGAAATCGAATCGGCGTCGTACCGTAATAAAAGAGATGGGGTGAGAGATCGTCATGAATATCCTCCACGTTTGAGCGATCAAAACGGAATGGCATTGGTGATAGAGCGGCTTATGGTCGCCAAGGAGTGTGACGAGCATGTTACATGCAAAAGCTGTCTATATGTACAGTATTTTGGTTCGCGTGATAGGGCGTTCCGTATTCTCACTGAATTGTTAGCGCCATCGGGAATGCTGGTTGTTACTCTCCGGTATGGCCCCAGCGATGGTGAGAGGAAATTCTATGAGGTCAGTAGGGCTGAGATAGACGGCTTTGCCCGTCAGCGTGCAGTCATGCCAGTTCCTTTGCCTCAAACACCAAGAGCCGACGAGCTTAAACGTGATGATGTTTGGTGGGAGGCAGCCGCATACAGGCTGCCTGTAGAGGGAATACTTCAGCAACGGTTGCGGCTGAACGTGAATCTTTGATTAGTCGACCGCCCAGTTCTTGCTGGGAAATTAAAACAGGGAGATAGTTTGGCGCAGTCAATTAATGCCTAATCTTTGATGGCTGCATAGACCACCAGCTCAACCAGCATTTCTTCTCGAGCAAGACCGGCTATTACCAACGCAGCTCGGTTTGGATAAGGCTTCTCGAAGTACTCTGCGTAGATGCTGTTAACAATCGGCAGGTGTGATCTGTCGGTGACGTAAATCAATACCTGTGTGACATCTGTTAGGTTTGCATTTGCGCATTCTAGTGTGTGGCGCAAGTTTTCCATGGTCTGGCGAGTTTGGGCTTCAATACCGCCTTCAACAACGTTCCCTTGGCCATCAATAGGGATTTGAGCAGTAAACAATATCCCGTTACCAATGGTTGCCCACTCAAGCGGCGAGGGGGACGCGTACAATTCTGTTTTTACTGTTTTAATCATTTTTGCTCTTCCTTAGGTGGGTTTTGGTTAGCGTTCAGCACCAGCCAGCCGCCTTTCCACAGCGCTGACGAGATTGAATCCAATGTGTCTAATTGGCTCAGGTGGCATCCAGCTGGGTACGCCCATGAGTTCGTTTACGTTTAAGCAGGGTTGGCCGGAAGCAAGGTTGGCCAACTGCTGTCCCAGAAGCGTTCCCTTTAAAATACCTACACCGTTACATCCGATGGAGGCGAATAGCCCTTTCTTAAGCTGGCCCCACAGCGGGGCACCATTTGCCGTAAGCGACGTGGTTCCGCCCCACCATTCCTCCAAACCATAACTACTCAGTTCAGGGAAACGGTTTAATAGGCTTTGTTCAAGATAGCGCCGTGTGGAGTCATTACCTTCGCGCTCGTAGCCGTAAAAGCCGCGTATAAGAAGTCTTCCATCGTCGGTCGTTCTTAGGGTGGAGCCAAGACGGTGGGCAGGTAGCAATCCCCATTGCCCTTCCGGTGCCAGGGCAGCGAATAAATCGGCTGGCAATTTGGGGGTGATCCCTGCATAGGTGAATATTTTGACGCTATAAGCATTGCCAAACCCCAGAGAGGCGGCAAAGGCATTGTTTGCCAGAAATACCTTTGGAGCTTGTATGGAACCTTCGGGTGTTGTGGCCAGCCAGCCAGATGAGGTTCGGGAGAGGTGAACAGCTGGGCTTTGCTCATACAATTTAATGATTGGAGGAAGGCTTTGTGCCAGGTTTGAGATCAGTGCATAGGGGTTAACCAAACTATTGCCTGGCAAATTAAGCCCAGCACGGTAATAGCTACTGCCCGTAATTGATCTTAATCGCTCCGCACTCATCCACTCGAAAGGTTGGCCGCTTTTTTCAAGGAGGGTCGCTAAGGCTGACAAATTTCGCATGCCTCGATCTGTAGCTGCGCCTTTGAAAATTTTAGAGTTTGCCGTGACGGCTCCCGTATAGCCTATTTCACGCATGACATCTTGCGTGGACTGATAACGATGGTACAGAACTCCGGCTGCCTCAGGGGTGGCACCAGTGAAGGCATGTTCGAGAACAAAGCCCGAGTTGCGGCCGGGGGAGCCTGCTCCAATGGTTTCCGCCTCCAAAACTCTGATATCACTATTTGGCTTTAACTTTGCGAGTTGGCGGGCTATGCCGATGCCGGTATAGCCAGCGCCTACAATGATCGCATCGCAGGTTTGATAACCTGTAAGGCGAGAGTGTTTCGGGGACAGCTCAGACGGCTCATTCCAACCGCAGGCGCGTTTATAATCAGGATACGGGGAACTGCTCGTGTTCATCGTGGCTAGACTCTTTTATCTGGGGTTTTTCAGCGGGCCGAAAAGGTTGTGGCTGATTGCTCTGGCACTGGCCAGAAGTGATTTCGTAAGGCGATCGTAATGTTCGTCGGACAGTCTGGAACGCCGCAGACAACAACTTAATGCGGCGATCGGTGTCTGGTTATTTCCGAAAACAGGGACAGCTACACCGGTAAATTCGGGAGGGTCAGTACCTTCCACTCCGCAGGTGCTTTCTAGGTGTCGGCAATTGGTGATAGCTTCCTGTACGCGCCCGCGCGTAATTCCTTTTGGACGTAGAAACGACACTTCGTTGTGGTCAAGGATTTGTGTCTGTTCCTGCTTACTCATAAAACTAAGGATGGCGATTGAGGCTTGGCCGACTCCGAAGGGAATTCGATCTCCCTTTTGGCGAGTGTAACTTCGCGCTGGGTGTTGCCCATCAGCGATATCTAGACATAACACGTGGAAGCCGTCAGGGATCATAAGAAAAAAGCTGTCACCTAAATTCTCTGCCATATCCAGTAGGTGCATGTGCGCGAACTTATCTAGGGCGGCGCGAGTCAGCTCGCTCCAGCTCAAGAGTTCCGGGCCGGGGTAGATTGGCCCTCGACTAAAAGGTTGCCGAACAAGACCTAGATCTTTGAGGGCGCGAACCAAGCGATATACGGTTGGCGCGCTGAGGCCTGTTGAATTGGTGAGTTCGGCAATGGAAAGACCGTGTTGCCCAGCTCTTATCACCAGATGAAGCAATGAATAGCTCCTGTCCAAAGTCTGAATTCCACTTTCATTCATACCAGCACTACCCTTTTCGATTTCTCTGCCCGCTTCTGGTGTAACTGTACCTCTTCCTGTTCATTTCGGCTTATCGCAAAGTGAGAAATGTACCTAAATTTGATTAAATAAATTCATATATGAATAGTTTCTTCACATATGAATGGCATGTGAGGTTTAGGTGTTTAAATGTCTGTATCTATATGCTTATATGATCGAATCTTGAATTAGGGTTAAAGAGTATGGTCACGTTCAAGCCAGCATCAGAGTGGCGCGGAAGGGTAGATAGTGAAGAAGGGGTTGGTGCAGCAAGGTGGCATCAAAAGGTGTCGTTAGCGCCACATTTACCCGTTGGACGAAGCGTTGGAATACTTGGCTTCGCGTGCGACGCGGGTGTGCTTAGAAATAAGGGGCGCCCCGGCGCTGCTGCTGGGCCTGATGCACTTCGGCGTCAGCTGGGGGGATTAGCCTGGCACGGTGGCGATGACCTGTCGGTTACGGATCTTGGTACGGTCGAGGTTGGAGGTGACGGACTTGAACAGGGTCAAGAAGAGTTGGCGACAAGAGTTGCTGAAGCACTTACGTCCGTGAGTCGCCTGTTGGTTGTCGGCGGGGGACACGAGACAGCTTGGGGGAGTTTTTCGGGTCTAGCAAAGGTGTACGACCCGACTGCCACAAGAATTGGCATTATCAATCTAGATGCCCATTTTGATCTGCGCATGAAAGGTGGGCAGGGTGCATCGTCGGGTACGCCCTTTACACAAATAGCTGAGCATTGCGGACAGGACTTTTTTCATTACTGCTGCTTGGGTCTTGCTCGGACGAGTAATACCTCGTCGTTGTTCGATCGTGCGCGTGCTATGGGTGTGAGTTATCGTGAAGATAGGGATATGCAGGTAGCAGATATTCCAGACGTCATAAAACAAGTCCGCGAATTTAGTCAGGGTATGGACATGCTCTACTTGACCATCGACTTGGACGTACTTCCTCATTATCAGGCGCCTGGTGTTAGTGCTCCAGCGGCACGAGGTGTTGCGTTGGAGGTTGTGCAAGCGGTGATAGATGAAGTGCAGCAAATCGCTATGACATTACCTTACGGCATGCCACTGGTAGAAATTTGCGAGTTGAATCCTGAATTTGATGAATCCGGCGTTACCGCTAAAACAGCGGCTCTGCTGGCCGACACGCTTCTGTGTCAAAACTGCCGCTCGTAACGCGGTATCCCTAAGCTAAAACAGTAAAGGAAGTGAAAACAATGAAAAAACTGAAAACAGTGCTTATGACTGCAGTCTTGGGAGTGGGTCTTGCTGCCGGAGCTGCTCAGGCGCAAGAGCGAGTCTTTTTCGGCATTGCTACTGGTGGCACGGGCGGTACTTACTATCCGCTTGGCGGCATGCTCGCTCAGGTGATTTCCAACAACGCCGAATTGGAAGGAAAGAAGCTGTCGGCAACGGCTGAGACCGGAAACGCGTCAGTTGCCAATGCCGGACTGCTTGGGCGTGGAGATATAGAGTCAGCTTTTGTTGCAGCTGACATACTTGACGCAGCCTATAAAGGACAGAATCAATTTGAAGGGAAGGCGCAGAAGAATCTACGAGCCTTGGGAGCTCTGTACCCGGAGGCAGTTCAGTTGGTGGCTCAGCCTGGAATTAGTTCATTCAAAGACCTGAAAGGTCACTCCGTTAGTTCAGGGTCGCCAGGCTCAGGCCAGTGGCAACTGCTAGGAGATCTGCTGGTAGCTCACGGCATGACCCGTGACGATGTGACTGAGGATTACTCCTCCTTCTCACAGTCTGCAGAGAAGATTAAAGACGGTAACCTTGACGCCTCCTTGATCACCGCGGGTTCACCAACGGCATCGATTCTGGAGCTTTCTAATGGGCATGATATCAACATCATTCCGCTGACCGGTGAGCCGATCAAAAAACTCCAAGAAACCCAGCCATATTATGCCTCTACGATTTTGCCAGGCGGTACCTATAAAGGCGTGGATAACGATGTTGAAACCATTGCAGTAAGGGCTATCTGGGCAACCCACGCTGACCTGCCTGATGATATAGCCTATGCCGTTACCAAAGCGCTTTACGAAAACACCGATACTTTAGCCAAGGTTCACGTTAAGGGTAAGGAAATTACTCCTGAAAGTGCGCTTGAGTCTGTTTCAATCCCTCTGCACCCAGGTGCCGCGAAGTATTTCCGTGAGAAGGGCATCATTGAATAAGCTAGCCCTGCTGCTGGCCGGGGCCTTTGCCCTGGCTGGTAATCTACAGGCTGCAGGTCTTGAAATTAGCTATTACCGTGAAGGCAAGTTGCTTGCTTGCATGTCTCTCGCGGACAAGGAGTTTGAACTTTCGTTCATTCACTCCGTGTCTCTTACGCCCGTTAAGGATTACTACCAACTGGTTGAATCTCCGACTGGCGAACTGACCATTAACCAGACCGCAGAAGTTTTCATCGCCCATGGGCAAGGGCTGCCCTCACTGGTGAACGAACCAGATGCGAAGTCTTTCAAGCGCAGGAATGGCAAGTTCATTCTGGAAATGGATCGTGATATAGGGCAGCTGATTGTTCGCACAGATCAGCGCTTTGAAAACAGATTGTACGCTGGAAACAGAAACATCAATTTGAACCAATGGCCGGACGGCGGGCTGCTGATTACTCCGGTCTCTAACTGCCAACCATAACTCAGAGTGAACGGGTATGAGCAACTCGAACAGCCAAGCGGACAACCGTTCTACGTCCAGCGGACCTGAAATGCATCAAGCTGATCTTGATGAGCTGATTAAAAAATTTGATAACGAATCCAATTTTCGAGATTTGAAAGGATCTCTTAAAACACTAGTAACCATTACCTGTGTGGTTCTGAGTGTTTTCCATATTTATACGGCGGGATTTGGCCTACTTAACGAGATCACCCACCGCAACGTGCACATGGCCTTTATCATGGGGCTGCTTTTTATAGTGTTCCCACGGAGGCCTCCAAAGTACTTTAAATTAAATATTGTATTGAGCCTTGCCTACGGAGCTTTCTACCTTTTGATTGCCCATCAACTAGTTCAAGCACTGGCTAATGATATTCCAGCTTGGTGGGGATGGATGATCTACGGATTTGCCGGGTTTATGGCTCTGTCAGCTTTGCCTGTGGCTGCTATTGCAAATCGGAACAAACCCAGTTGGCTTGACTGGCCGTTAGTGCTGGCCGGCGCTGGTTTCTCAGCCTACTTAATTGTTTTCTTCAAAGACATCTTCATCGTTAATATCGGCTTCCCGAAAGCATTTGATTACCTAATGGGCGGTATGGCGGTAATGCTGGTGGTTGAGGGTGCTCGGCGAACAATGGGTGAGTCGCTGTCCATAATTGGGGTTCTGGCACTGCTGTATGCCATGTTTGGCCCGTATTTGCCGGGTGTTATGGCCCATAGAGGCTACGACATTATTCGCTTGGTTGAGCATCTGTATTTAGGTACAGAAGGTATCTACGGCATCGCCATCGGTGTTGTCGCTACGTATGTGTTTCATTTTGTGCTCTTTGGTGTTCTGGCGCAGGCTTCTGGCCTTGGCCAACTTTTCATTGAGCTGGCAACTCTGGTTGCGGGCCGCTATTCGGGTGGGCCGGCCAAGGTATCTGTAGTTTCCTCCGGTTTTTTTGGCATGATTTCCGGTTCGCCGGTGGCAAATACTGTTACCACTGGGGCATTTACAATACCGATGATGAAAAAGTACGGCTTTAGTGGCCGCTTTGCCGCAGCGACAGAAGCTGCCTCTTCGTGTGGTGGCCAGATTACGCCGCCGATTATGGGCGCGTCTGCGTTTGTTATGGCAGAAATGCTAGGAGTGCCATATAGCGAGTTGATTCTGGTTGCCATCATACCAGCGGCTTTCCACTATCTGGCGACCTTGTGTATGGTGCATTTTGAGGCTCGCCGATTGAACCTCAAAGGAATGCCCGAAGAGCAAATTCCTCGTTTCTCTGCAGTGCTAGCGAAACATTGGCATCAAGTAATTCCGCTAGTGGTGATGGTAACGCTTCTGCTAATGCAGTTTACCCCATTCCTAGCCGCGTTCTGGGGGATTATCTTGACCATTGTCTGCTCATACATCCCTCTTGTGCTCAGGCCAATAGGCTTTACCAAGCTAGATCATGAAAGCACTCTGACGCCGAGACGTTTGATCGATGGTCTTGAAGAAGGGGCTAAACAGTCCATCGCCATTACTGCAGCTTGCGCCTGCGTTGGCTTTCTGCTTGGCGTGACAACATTGACTGGTCTAGGTTTTAAGTTCTCTGGTGCTGTTGTTGGTTTGGCTAGTGACTTTGGCAGTACGCTGGCAGCCTTCATACCCTTTGATCTAGTGACAGAAGGGAGTTTGACACTATTCATCGCTCTGATATTGGTCGCATTGGCCTGTATTCTGATGGGTGCTGGGATACCAACCACGCCTACCTACATTATTCTGGCGGCCATTGTTGCTCCGGCGCTGGACGATTTTGGTATTGCCTTGCTAGCCTCTCATTTCTTCATCTTCTATTACGGAGTGCTGGCGGATGTGACGCCGCCGGTAGCTTTGGCTGCGTATGCGGGGGCGGGGATTTCTGGGTCTGACCCGATGAAAACGGGTGTCACCGCATTCCGGCTCTCTATGGGTAAGGCGCTCGTGCCATTGATGTTCATCTACGCGCCAAGCTTATTATTTCTCAACTTCACATGGTTCGAGTTCTCGCTTGCAATGATCAGTGGCATCTTGTGCATTATAGCCTTGTCTGCGGCGTATATCGGATTCTTCAGTGCGCCGATATCAAAGGTTGAGAAAACCTTGCTAAGCCTTGCAGGCTTGTCTTTGGTTGGTAACAATCCTTGGCTGATCCTGATTGCCGGTGCGGTGGTTTTAGCAATCCTTGGCAGGAATTACAGGGTAGGCCACACTCATCCAGTGATTGAAACAGCATAGGAAGCATACCTCTTGAGTGAAAAGGACTATACCGCGCCCGCTTTGCAGAAGGGCCTCCTCATTCTGGAAATGTTCGATAGTAATTGTCGAACATTAAGTCAGGTTGAAATGGCCCAACAACTTGGCGTTAGCACGAGCTCTTTATACAGGATCGTGCAGACTCTCACGTCAATGGGTTATCTGAACAAGATTGGGACGAACACCTATACGCTGGGCACTCAAGTGGTTTCTCGCGGATTCAGCTACCTCGCCAGTCGAGAGATTGTCGAGGTAGCTGCGCCTTTCGTCACCAGGCTGCGCGACAGTACGTCACTATCAAGCCATGTCGGCATTCGAGATGGCACTGAAGTGCTCTATGTCTATCGAGCTCTCGCATTGCAAAGGGTTTCAGTGAACGTACCCGTAGGTACTCGTTTTCCGTTGCACACAACGGCTATGGGTCGGGCACTCCTGACGGGGATGTCACCAATTGAGTTGCAGAACCTATTTCAGGGGCAGCGCCTTGATGGCTATCCTCGGCCAGCACCACAGTCAATGCCGGAATTGATGGCGCTCTGCGAAAAAGAACGCGGCCAAGGGTGGACTCGCCATTACTCGGATCATTCGACGGCACTGGCCATCCCCATCCGAAATTTTACTGGGCAGGTCATAGCGGCTATTAACATTTCAGGACCAGACCCTGTAATGAACGCAGACGGGGTCATGGAAACGTTGCTTTCAGAATTGAAGCATACTGCTGCAGAGGTCATGCGTCAGGTTGGAGGCATATAAGTAAGCCAAACCGGAGAAGACCGACTTTTCTGATGATGTGCATGGCAGATACTTTGCTAAAGCACCTGGACTTTTGGCACCCGCTACCGTAAAATCTCCCGTCAAAATCTCATGTTGTAGGTGTTGGTGAGTGAACCATATCGAGTTGTTTGCCGGTTGCGGTGGTTTGGGCCTTGGCCTTGAATCTGTTGAATTTGAACTCGTTATGGCTAACGAACTCTCGCCGATGGCTGCGGAAACCTTTGCGTACAATTTTTTGGATGAAAACCTCCGCGCCATGGCCGATGTAGAGAAAGGGGGTGGTTTACCAAAACGGACCAAGTGGTTAAGCAGCCAGTTCCCTAAATCGAATCTGCACAACCGCTTGCGTGAAAATCCGCACGAATTTCCGCCTTATGCTGAAGGTGAGAGCGATATAAACGGCCCAGAGGACTTAGACGGGGCATTGGTTGTTGGCAGTATAGTTGAGCTAAACCGGTTCCTTGAGGCTGCGCCAGAGTGCCGTGATGCCCTGCAAAGTAGTTTTGGCCGTGGTGGTTTGGATTTGGTTTCAGGCGGGCCGCCTTGCCAGAGCTTCAGCTTGGCCGGGCTACGCCAGCGAACCAACCAACGTAACTCCCTTCCATGGGAGATGGCAAAGTTTGTGGAGCTTACCCAGCCGAAATTTGCGTTGCTCGAAAACGTTACGGGCATCTTGCGGGCGTTCAAGGAAGAGGGGCAAGAGTTTCACGCCTGGTTTGAGGTGGCAAAAGCCTTTGCTGTTGTAGGCTATGTTCCGCTTTGTCTTCATGTAAACGCTAAACTTGCCGGTGTGGCACAGAACCGACCAAGATTCATTATGTTAGCCACCCGCGCAGATATATATGATGAGTTGGTGCCCACGTTTAGCGCCGTAGAGCGAGATCTTTTTTTACCCTCCCACCAGTTCTATCTCAATATAACGCAGGGCCAGCCTGTGTCATTCGGTGATATCTCGTATTTTGATGCTGATAAACCTCAGCACTATGAACTATACGAGCAATCATTTCTCCGCCCGTTGGTTGCTTATCGAGATAGTGTAAGAACCGTGCGTGATGCTATTGACGATCTTAAAATCCACGCCCCGGATTTGCCGTCTGAGTATGTACGGCAGATCAACCGGATGTTTACTCCATTTATCCCGGAGCACGACATGGAAAATCATGAAATGCGCAAAAATGGGGAGCATGTTAAGCGCCGGTTTCGGATCTATCAGATGCTACAGAAAGTGTCCCGATCAGATGAGCGTATCGTGAAAGCGCTGCTGAAGGGTGAAAGGGAAGCGCTGCCTGCTGATGTTGCCGAGAGGGTCATGGGTTTCGATTTTCTCTCTGTTGCAGGCGAGTACGTTTTTTTCGGGAGCCAAATCGAGCTAGAAAACTATTTAAAGGCCCATGGTACGAAAAAACAAACGCAAAAAGCGCTAACGGCGGATTCACCTGCCCCTGCAGCATTGTCCATTCCGGATGATGCTTGCCATTATGATCACGACGAGCTTAGAACCCTGTCTGTTAGAGAAATGGCGCGAATCCAGTCCTTCCCGGATGGTTTTGCTTTCAGGTCGAAGGTGACGACCGGAGGCCAAATGCGCAAGTACGAAGTGCCCCAATACACACAGGTTGGTAATGCTGTCCCGCCGCTACTGGGAAGAGCCCTTGGCGAGGCTGTTGGCAATCTTTTGAAAAGACTGAACGTAAAGGAACTACGTGATGAACGAAGTATGGCGGAACCTTTGGTATACGCGGATACTAAGCATACCTGAATGGATATACGCAGAGGCGGAGCTTAGGGCATCGAGGTTACCGGTTTTTGATTATTCGAGAAGAAAAGAAGAAGCAAACGTTGTTGGGTGTTTGGGTGAGGTTATTGCTGAACATTGGATGAGAGCGAAAAACATAGGCTTTGCGTCTCAGCTCAACGAAACAAAACACGATTACCTAATCAATAACAGCCTGACGATCGACGTTAAAACGAAAGATAGAACGGTGGTGCCCAAGATACACTATGAAGCCACTGTGCCGCTGTATAACCATTCCCACCAAATACCCGATTATTTTTTGTTTATATCGCTTCATCGAAAAAGTAATAAAGCGCCCGGAAGCATACGCCAGTACGAGCATGCGTATATTTTAGGCGCCATCAGCTATGGCGAGTTATGCGAAGCCGGAATCCAATTTTACAAGGACGAAACAGACTGGCGTAACGGCACCAAATTCTGGACAGATTGCTTAAACGTGCAGGTTGGGCAGCTTGTTCCAGTAAAAGAAACGATAGAGATTTTTAAGGGTGTGAGGTCTTGCCCGAGTATGGTCGTGACACCGGACCATGCTTTTATCAATAAAGTTTCACAAATGCGAGCAGGCGGAAAGCTGATGAATTAATTCGTAGCCGTCGGTTTTTTATTCAAGTAATGACCATTTATGTTTCCGGCGCCAAGTTGCAGAGCTCCGCAAGGGTCGTGCGCAGCTCCAGACGGTCTACAGGTTTAGATAGGTAAGCGCTGAAGCGTTCAGGTGAGCCTTCTTCAGGGCGCGGATTGCTGTTTTGCGTTGCCGATAGCAGTATCACGGGCACCTTAGGCCACTGGGCACGCGCAATCCGAAGAACCTCATTACCAGAAGCGCCCGGTAGTTGGTAGTCTGTAACAATGATTGCGGGGGCGCTGCCGATTGCCCTCAGGGCAAAGGCTTCTGTGGTTGCCGCAAGCTCAACATCAAATCCCATATCGGTTAGCTCATCGTCGAGCAATTCGCTAACAGGTTCAGAGTCCTCCACAACCCAAGCTATTTCACCTTTCGCATCAAACGTGGGGAGTAGATCCTGAACAGCTGCAAGGGATGGGGCCGCGAGACGTTCATCTCCCACTATACAAGGAATCGTGCAAGTGGCCGTGGTTCCCTTGCCCGGCTCACTTTCCAACTCAAGGTTGCCTCCCAAGTTTTCCGCGAGTTCAAAACAGATGGCCAAGCCAAGGCCAGCACCGGGGTTGTCCTCGGAGCTTTGGTAAAAAGGAGTGTAGATGTTTTTGAGAGCCTCGGCTGATATGCCGCACCCGGTGTCACTCACACGAAAGGTAAGCGACTGAGTTTGTGTCGTTTTATCCTCAGAAACGGCAACGGATAAAGAAAAGTAGCCGTCGCTGGTATATTTTGCGGAGTTATCCAGTAGGTTGAGCAAAATACGCTGCAGTTGTTTACTACTGCAGCGAATCACCGTTGGAAGATCCGTTTCGATGCTAAGTTGAAATCGATTGTTTTGTTTGCTGGCGATAATGTGGGCGTGGTTAACCAGGTTGTCGATAAAGGCTATCAGGTAGATGTCTCGTGGCTCATCAGAGGCTGTTGAGATGCCATGAGCGTAATCAACCAGACCATCGATGAGATCCTTCATGTACATGCCTCTATCCAGAATAATCTGGGTGGCTTTCTGAGCATCGACCGTGTTCACAGATTGAAGCTGGGCATAACCGAGAATGGCGGTTAGTGGCGACCGCAAGTCGTGGCTAACTTGCCCTAGAAAGTTCACCTTTGCCGTGCTGGCTTTTCGGGCGGTTTCGAGGGCGTTGTTTAAGTCTTTTGTACGATCTTTTACGGCTTGCTCAAGTGCCTTCCGGCTATTTTCCCTTTGGGCGTCGAGGGCTTTGGCGGCTTTTTTGAGCAGGTGTTTTTGCTGCCAACTGTATGTGAGTATCAGTGCCACTGCGACCAGAATTTCAACGTAAATACGTGCAGCGGCGAAGGATGAGGTGTAATAAAAGTTGAACGTGTAGCCTAGCAACAGGAATGACGATACGGCCCAGTAAATCGATAGTAGAAGCAGCATCGTAACCTGCCCTGTACGCTGGATGCGAAGGGCAGGTGCGACCATGAGTAGCCATAATATGGCGAACACTCCTGTAACGAGTATTCCAAGATTTCGGATACTGGCACCATCAAGAACAAAGGTGAGGCCTACAAAGAATACAACTGAGGTGGCTGTTAAGAACAAGAGGCGGCGCCAACGGGTGTGCTTGTAAAGCCCAAGCAAGAATGCCGAAACCGTCAGGAACAGCTGTTCTGTGAGCACCCATGCAGAGGCTCTCAGGTTTGGGGAGTAGTCTTCGAGAAAGCTCAGTAAGTAGTTACTGAAAAAACCGTCTTTTTCCGTTTCAAATACGAAAGCGACCAACAGCCATAGACCGGTGATCATTAGCCCTGGATTGAATTGAAGCACCAAAACCACGAGTAATGTCAGAATTCCCGAAAAAAGTGCGATCTGAAACACTCGACTGTCATGGATGCTCTGGGAATATGACACAGGTTCCCAGTTCTTTATGCTGATGAAGGGGAGGCTGTCGCTATAAACCTTCAAAACCAGTTCTAGTGTTTCACCTGCGTTGAGTTGTACCGGAACAATCGTTTTGCCGTTACTGACGGCCCGATCCTGAAGAGGAACGACCAGCCCTGTGGTTTTTTGCCTGATGGTTTCGCCATCGGTCGTGTTGAGAAAAAAAGCATCGACACGGTTTAATTGCCATGGTTCCAGCACCAGCCAGCGGATTAAAGCCTGGTCACTGCTGTTATGTAAGATCGCTTTCAGCCAAGTGGTGGAGCGTTGGCGTGGCGCTTTCAGGGTGTTTTTAGTCGGATGTTGCCAGTCTTTGAATTTCAGGGCGTCACTCAGGGTTTGGATGTTTTTGCGCCCTGAAATCGCCAGCATGGCACTCGTAAGTTCTTTGCTATTCGGAGCTTTGGCTAGGTCTATTAGTGCAGTTTGGCTGTCGACAGTGTTCGCGAGCGCTACCGTGGAGAGAATGAGGAATAATATTGCAGTAATGGCGGTGCGCACTGGTATCCAGCGATGGTAGTTCAAAAGGTTGTCCTTGAAATCAGCTATGTTGCTTTCGAAAGTCTCGCGGAGTTAGCCCAAAGCGCTCTTTGAACGCAGTGGAAAAGTTAGCGCTGTCTGCAAAGCCAACCTGATGAGACACATCCTGTATGGCGAGATGTGTTTGTTGAAGCAGGGTTTTGGCTTCCTTCATACGCTCCTCTCGAAGGTATTCATAAACTGTTGTTCCAGCGCACGCCTTGAATGCTGCATTCAGGTGTTTGCTGTTCGTTCCTGTCAACTTCTCTAGCTCTTTCATCGAGGGTGTAACGGATAGCGATTTTAGCAAATGGGTGCGAGTGGAGTGAAACACGATCATATGCCGGTTATTTGTTGCAGCCGTCTCGGCCTCTGAGTTTTTTTTGCGGGCCTGTGCTGGTGGTTTGTGTCTCAGATGTATCGCGAGCCGCAATTTAACTTCATTAAAATCGAAGGGTTTATTTATGTAGTCAACGGCGCCCGCAAGTAACCCTCGAATGCGGTGTTCAGGCGCGGTCATACCTGAGATAAAAATAATTGGAATATCACGGGTTCTCGGATCCTGGGTAATTATTTTGCTGGCGTCATGGCCACTGCAACGGGGCATCTCCGAGTCCATTAATATTATATCTGGCTGCCAGGCCCGAGCTTTTTCGACACCTTCAAGGCCATCGTGAGCATAGCGTAACTGGCAACCGTGCCGTTGAAGATAAGCAGAAAGTAGCATGCGGTCGGCTTCGTCATCTTCAACAATCAAAACACGTCTGTTCTCCATACTCACCCTTTTTATAATGCACTAGCCCCACCCAAAGCTGCTATTGAGCTTTGAATGGTTGATAAAAAAATACCTTTGCGCACAGGTTTTGGCGCGCAATCAAAGGTTCTTTGCCTTGCGCAAGGTACGATCAGGCCAATAACTCGCTGCTTTGAGTTGGGTGCCGCCAAGCTCAGTTGTAGCTTCGAGCTACTATTTGCGCTAGTGCGAGCCAAATCATGCCCGGTATCCACTGAAGTCAGCCTACTGATCACACCCGTTTCAGGCCCAGAGCTTGTGCCGGTTGCCTTGAGGATATTATGGCTAGAGTTCCTTCCGTCGCAAAACTTGCCCTCGTGGTTTCTTTCAGCTTTTCCGCAACTATTTCCGCTGCAACAATACAACAAGATGATTTATTAAGCGTTGTAAAAGAAACGCTTGAGACCAATCCGGAGTTACAAGTTCGTTTGAGCGCCTTTCAAGCCTCGACTTACGACCAGCGGGAAGCTTTTGGCGGGTATTTGCCATCGCTTGATGTCAGTGCCGCTGGCGGCATGGGCGACCGTGATTATGATGGTCGCGGCAGCTATAACCGCAATTACGCCGAAGTGTCACTCACTCAAATGTTATTCGATGGGTTTCGGGTGCGAAACGCCGTTGCCAGAGCAGAGCATAGCAGTCGGGCACGCTATTATGAACTCTTGGACGAAGCAGAAACCAAGGCGCTGGAAGCGGGTGAGGTTTATCTAAGCGTTCTCCGGCATCGAGAACTTGTAACCCTCGCACAGAAAAATGTGGCCAATCACCAGCGTGTGCAACGCCACGTTCGCGAACGTGCAGATCAGGGTGTAAGCAATCGTGCTGATTTGCAGCAAATTGATGGGCGCCTGTCTTTGGCGCGCTCTAACTTAATGACAGAAATCGCAAATCTGCAGAGCGTTACCGCGCGGTTTCAACGTTTGGTTGGTCGATTTCCGGCAGAGCATTTGAGCCCCTACGAAGTGCAAGAACAGGCGGTTCCAGCAGAGCTACGCGAGGTTCTTGAAGCGGTATACGCCAATAACCCGGCTTTGTTTGCAGCGTTTGAGGAGATTCAAGCCTCTGAAGCTTCTTATGGTGAAGCGAAAGCGGGTCGCTATCCGACAATTGAGCTAGGTGCTCGCCATGGCACCTATAAAAATAACAACAGCTTCGATAAGCGCACAAATCCGCACTCCTACGGCGAGGATACGGTTATTGAGTTACGTGCACGCTACAACCTCTACCGTGGCGGCAGCGACCGGGCAGCAGAACGTGCGGCGGACCGTCGTATCAGTCAGGCGGAAAGCTTGCGGGATAAAGCCTGCGTCGATTTGCGTCAAACAGCGACGATTGCCCACGGCGATGTGCGCAATTTGCAGGTGAAACTCGACTCTCTAGCGGCCCATCGTGAAAAAGCGTCGGGTGTATTGGGGGCTTATCGCGAACAGTTTGACATCGGTCGTCGCTCGTTGCTGGATGTGCTCGATTCTGAAAATGAGTTTTTCCAAGCTGAGCGTGCCTATACCAATGGCTTCTACGATCTGGAAATCAATCGCCTACAAACGCTTCATAGCATGGGGCGCTTACTGGATACCCTGAATGTGGGTAGTGAGCAGCTACCGAATTTGGGTGATATTAACCAGTCGGTCAAGCCGGGATCCAGTCGCTATTGCACAATTCCCGATGAGGGCGCCAGAAACTTCGATCGGTTTTTGAAAATATCTGAGACTGAAGAAATCGTGGCCCTTGGTAGCGACACTCTATTTGACGTTGGCAGCGCTGAGTTCAAGCCCGAGGCAATGGCTAACCTGCAGCAGTTCGCCCAACGTCTGCTGGAACGAAGCACGGTTAAGTCAATCAATATTGTCGGGCATACCGACAGCTCCGGTTCCGATGCGCTGAACCGCAAGCTATCCCTTGCCAGAGCGATTTCGGTACGTAATGCCTTGATCGACAGTGGCATTGCAAACACCGTTATGCTGGTTTCGGGTGTGGGCGCCTCCCAACCCCGTGCAAACAATGACACTGCCCAAGGGCGTGCCATGAATCGTCGCGTTGAGGTACGTGTTACTCACGCCAAAAGGTGAGATTGACACGCTGCTATGGACCAGACGAACGACCCCCTGAGCGCCTGCCTTTTATGGCTTGCTGCTGAAAATGGCACCACGACCAGCCATGATGTGCTGGTCGCCGGCCTGCCATTGGTTGATGGCTGCTTGTCGCCTTCGGTGTTTGCGCGCGCAGCAGAAAGGGTCGATATGAAGGTAAAGCTGGTAAGGCAGCCTTTGGAGCGCCTGAACAGCTTGCTGCTCCCCTGCGTTGTTTTGCTTGATGGCAACCGTGCTTGTTTGCTCGAAAGTATCGACCTTCAGGAGCAGACAGTGCAAGTGCGGTTGCCAGAATTAGACATGGACATTCAGCAACTCGGGCTTGCCAACCTCCAAAAGACCTACAGTGGTATTGCACTCTACTGCCGCCCGGATTTCCGTTTGGATCAAGGTAAAGTCGGGGCTGGCACAACAGTTGATAACGGCCACTGGTTCTGGAGTGTGATAAAGGCAAACCGGCCGGTTTACCGGGATATCCTGATTGCGGCGTTCTTTATCAACCTGTTCGCTTTAACCATGCCCCTGTTCGTTATGAACGTGTACGACCGTGTGGTACCCAATCATGCAACAGATACTTTGTGGGTTCTTGCGCTTGGTGCCCTGATTATCATCTGCGCCGACCTTGCGCTGCGTCTGCTACGAAGCTGGTTTGTTGAGCTGGCGGCAAGTCGCGCTGATATCACATTATCCGCGCGCATTATGGAACGCATTCTGGGTACTCGGCTTGAACATGCTCCACAGTCTGTGGGCTCGTTCGCGGCGAATGTCCAGTCGTTTGAATCCGTTCGCTCATTCATTGGTTCCATGACCGTAACGGCGCTTATCGACCTGCCTTTTTTCCTACTCTTTGTGGTCATCATCGCATTAATTTCGCCGGTGATGATCATTCCTGTGCTGATCGGTGCAACGATAATTATTCTGTACGCCCTCTCGGTGCAGGCCACCATGCACCAGCTTTCAGAAACCATGAGCCAAGCCAGTGCGCAGCGTAACTCCGGTTTGGTAGAAAGTCTGGTAGCGGCGCCCACGCTTAAAAGCTTCAACGCCAGTAGCCGTATGCAAAGTGAGTGGGAGCAAACCACACGGTTTTTGTCGGGCTGCTCCGGCAAGCAGCGCATGCTTGGTATGTCTGTAGGTGCAGGAGCTTCCTGGATACAGCAAGTTGTATCTGTGGTGATGATTATCACCGGTGTGTATCTCGTTATTAATGGCGACATGAGCCAAGGCGGGTTGATTGCTGCTTATATGCTGTCCTCACGGGCCATGGCGCCGGTTTCGCAAACGGCATCTTTGCTTACGCAGTACCACCAAGCGGCTACAGCCATAACATCAGTCGAACAGATTATGGATGCCGAGCAGGATCGCGAGCCGGGCAAACAGCTAATAAGCCGGGGTAAGCTGCGTGGCGAAATTGAGCTGAGGGATGTGTCATTCCAGTACCCCGGTGAAGAGCGCGATGCATTGAGTGGAGTGTCGTTACATATTCGGGCTGGTGAGCGGGTGGGCATTCTTGGCCGAGTGGGCTCGGGTAAGAGCACTTTGGAAAAGCTCATACTGGGGTTGTATCGGCCTACATCTGGCTGCCTTTTAATGGATGGCGTAAACATCGGCCAGGTCGACCCGAGCGAATTGCGTCGCAATATTGGTTATATACCGCAAGACGTTCAACTGCTAAGCGGCACTGTTTACGACAATGTTACGTTGGGAATAGAGCATCCCAATAATGAACGCTTGCTGCAGGCCATCAATATCTCCGGTTTGAAGGGCATGGTGGGTGATCATGCAGACGGTTTGTCGATGCCGGTCGGGGAGGGCGGTAACCGTTTATCCGGTGGGCAGCGCCAAACAATTGCAGTGGCCCGTGCGGTTATGGCGGACAGCAGTATTTTATTGCTGGATGAGCCAACCAGTGCCATGGACAGCATGTTGGAGAACCACGTCAGCAAAGGCTTGGGCCAGTTTAGCCAAGGCAAAACTCTGTTGTTGATAACCCACCGCACCAGCCTACTGGATCTGGTTGATCGCTTAATTGTAATGGATGCGGGAAAAATTGTTGCCGATGGCCCGAAGCAAAGCGTGCTACAGGCCCTTCAACAAGGAAGCATCCAGCGGGGTGCACAATGAGCAACGATGCGAAGATTGCAGAGAAGGCCGCCCAGAAAGAGCTTGAGCAACAGGCATTTGAACGTTTGAGCAAGGCTGACGCCGTTGGAGCTCGGGGGAAAGGTTTTATCAATCGCTTGTTTCGGCCGTTTTTTTCCGCATTTCGCAGCAACTCACGGCACTGGCCTACGGATGCGGATCAGGCCATGGAGCAGCAAAGCACCCTGCGTGCCCGCAGCTTGCTGTACGGCATCGCACTGACGTTTATGGTTCTGATTGTCTGGGCTGCGTTTGCGCCGATCGATGAAGTGACACGGGGCGAGGGTAAGGTTATTCCCTCCCGACAGCTTCAGGTTATTCAGTCCGCCGATGGCGGTGTGATTGAGGAAGTGTTTGTAGATGAGGGTGCCAGCGTCAGCAAGGGCGACCTGCTGGTGCGCATAGACCCAACACGCTTTATGGCCAGTTTTCAGGAAGGCAGCGTGCGGGCATTTGCACTGGCCGCCAAAGTGAAACGGCTGCAAGCATTGATCCATAGCGAGCCACTTCAGTTGAATTACAGCGAGGCAGTAACACCCGTACAGCAACAGGTCTTGCAGCAGGAGGAAGGTTATTACAAGGCCAGCCTCAAGGAGCTGCAAGAGCGCTTGGCGGTTGCCCGGGAACAGATTGCTCAACGGGAGCAAGAATTAAGCGAAGTGCGAGCGAGGGAGACTGCTGCGGAGCAGTCCTACCGCATGTCGACACGGGAATTGCAGGCAACCAAGCCCTTGCTAGCCTCTGGCGCCGTTTCGGAAATAGAAATTTTGCGTTTGCAGCGGGACCAAGCCGCAGCAGACGGTGAACGCCTTCAGGCGGCTGCCCGGGTTAGGCAGGTGAAGGCCAGTATTCAGGAGGCTGAGTCCCGATTGTTAGAGGTTGAGTCCTCTATCCGCAACCAATGGCGAGCAGAGCTTAGTGACGCAAGTTCACAGTTGAACAGCTTGGAAAAGAGTGTTGCCGGGCTGGCTGACAAGGTGAAGCTTTCTGAAATTCGCTCGCCTGTAAATGGCACGGTTCAGCGCGTGTTGCTAAACACGATTGGCGGTGTCGTTCAACCGGGGAATGCGGTTGTAGAGATTGTTCCGAGCGATGATCGCCTGCTGGTGGAAGCCAAAATAGCGCCTAAAGATATCGCCTTCTTGCGCCCCGGTTTGCCAGCGACCATCAAATTGCACGCCTACGACTTTTCTATTTATGGCGGCATCTCCGCAACGATTCAACACATCAGCGCCGACACCATCACCGACGATCGCGATAACACGTTTTACCTCGTGCGCGCCGTAACCACCGGAAAAGACTCGGCACAGCATTTATCTGTTATTCCGGGCATGACTGCACAACTGGACATCATGACCGGCAAAAAGAGCATTTTGTCTTATTTGCTCAAACCATTACTGCGTGCCAAAGCTAACGCTTTGAGCGAACGCTGAAATCGATCCGTTACCTGCATTGAAATTGAAACTGCATGAGTAACCACATTTTGAGGTCCTTATGACTACTCTGGCAACTGTTGTATCCCTAGTCGGACAAGCTTGGGCTGAAAACGCAAACGGTGAGCGCCGCGCGCTTGAAGTGGGCGACCAGCTGGCTATCGATGAAACACTGGTTCTGGAGAAAGGAGCGCGTGTCGCTCTGGATTTTGGCGACAACCAGCAGCTAACGTTTTTAGGCGAACAACAGGTGACAGCTGACGAGAGAGCAAACCTCGTTGAGCAGAGTGAAAACCTTGCGCCTCTTGAATCTAATGATCAACCGGTAGCGGACTCTCCATCACAATCCGGCCAGAGCGCCTTGCCTGAAGGGCATGGTTTTGTACAGTTGGTGCGCATCGGCGAAATAATCGAAGCGGATGGCTTCACCCCCGTAACCGTTGCGCGCATTCATGAAGTGCTGCGGCCGCTTGGATTGAGCCTGCCACAAAGGGAACTTGAGAACGGGTTTCGCGATGAGCACCTCGCTAATAGAAATGATGAGTACCTTGGTGAGGTTGATCTCTCTGGCGGCAATAACGACCAACCGGGAGATAGCGGGCAAGAGCCAGATGATGGTGGCGAACAGCCCGGAGGGGATGAGCAGCCGGGCGATGGAGATCAACCGGACAACGGTGATGAAGAGCCTGGCGATGGCGGTGATCGACCAGAGCTGAGCATTTCTATTGATGTGATTGCAGATGATGACATTATCAGCGCAGCTGAAGCTGAACAGACAGTTACTCTGACAGGCACCGTAGGTGGTGATGCCCAGCCCGGAGATAAAGTGACCATCACCGTAAACGGAAAAGTCTATGAGACAACGGTGAATCCGGACGGTAAAACTTGGCAGGCGGAGGTTCCCGGAAGTGAGCTTGTACAAGACAGAACCGTTGAAGCAACCGTCACGAGGGACTATGACGAAGACGGCCCGCTTACCGCTGATGCAGAGAGGCCTTACGGTGTAGAAGTAACAAAGCCGATACTTAGCATTGAGCTTGAAGGTGCTGGCCCGGAGGGCATTTACAGCGAATCGGAAGTTTCTAACGGCAAAGTGCCAGCGAAAGTTACCTTGGATAAAGACACGGTCAAGGTGGGCGACTTACTGCAGGTCAAGACTCCAAATGGTGGTGTGCTACTTGAGCGCCCTGTGACCCAAGAAGATATCGATAACGGCGTACGTGTGCAGGTTCCGGTTAGCCCGGGCCAGAGGGAAGTAACCGTTGAGGCCAGCATCACGGACCCGGTAGGCAACAGCAGTAATGATCGTGATGAAAAGCCGATAGATACTCTCCCACCTTTGCTTACAGGCGCGTTGGACCCCCAAAACGACCAAGATGCTGACCACATAAACCTTGATCTCAGTGGGAAGTTTAGCGACACCTACAGCGGAAGCAATTTGATCTACAGCGCGGCCAATCTGCCTGGCGGCTTAACGATAGACCCGGGCACGGGTGTTATCAGCGGAAGGATTCATAGCTCCGCCAGCCAGACCGGCAATATAGGCAACGGGGAATACGAAGTAACGATCACGGTTTCCGACCCTGCCGGAAACAGCACTCAGCATAGTTTTACCTGGACAGTGACCAACCCGGCTCCAACGGCTGCAGACGACAGTGGCAGCACAGATGAAGATACCCCTCTAGTCGTAAATCCGAGGAATGGGGTGCTTAAAAATGATGTGGATCCGGATGGTGATCAACTTTTTGTTACCGGCATAGTTGCTGGTGGTAGCAAGCCCACCAATGTAGGTGGGCTCGATACTGACATTGTTGGTGACTACGGCACTTTAAAGCTGCAAGCAGACGGCAGCTATACCTA
This sequence comes from Marinobacter salexigens, assembly GCF_018860765.1. GTDB lineage: Bacteria > Pseudomonadota > Gammaproteobacteria > Pseudomonadales > Oleiphilaceae > Marinobacter > Marinobacter salexigens_A. The sequence goes on along the minus strand of NZ_JAHKPV010000021.1, from coordinate 566,921 downwards.
TGTTCCTGATAAGACCAACCCAGATGTTCGTGCGCTGAAAGACGGAGAAACGCTAGAAGACATCTTTAGCTATACCATGACGGACCGAGAAGGTGGCGCTGATGACGCCACTTTGGTTATTACTATTAATGGTGTGAGTGATAGCGAGCCTACAATCATACCTAAAGACGAAAACGGTCCAGATGATCCAAACGATATCATTACCGCAGGCCATGCGACGGTTTATGAATCTGGATTAATAGCTGACACCCCTACGCAGAGCAAAACAGTAGAGGGCGAGATTACAGTTACAGCGCTAGACGGCCTGATAAGCGTCAACGTGCATGGCCAAACCTTCGATCTAACCCAGTTGGCGGATTTGGAAAATACAGCCGTTGTTCTCGATACCGATTACGGCAAGCTGACCCTGAACGGCTTTACGCCGGATGAAGTTGACAGCACCATCGTTGGTGGCGAACTCAACTATAGCTATGAGCTAGATACCCGCTTTGATAATACGGCGCCCGGTTCGGATGGCGATCTGAACGGTTTTGATTCGATTGATTTGGAGGTGCTTGATGCGGGTAACAATAGTCAAAATGGCACACTCGAAATCAATATTATCGATGATGAGCCTGCTGTTTCCGAAAAGACTGTTACTCACTCTGTTGAAGTTGATGAAACGACGTTAGGCGTTCCGGCTACTGCGGTGAGCTTTGCAGATGCTTTTGACACTGCATACGGTGCCGACGGAGCTGCTAGCTCAAACGGGTTGGTGTATAGCTTTGAAATTGACACCACGCTAGCAACAGGTTTGATTGATACCGCAACGGGCGAAAAGATTGAGCTGACAATCAGCGCGCCGGGCGAGGTTGAAGGCCGCACCGAAAGTGGTGACTTGGCCTTTACTGTAGGTGTCGATAGTACCAGTGGCGAAGTAACCCTAACTCAGGCGCGAGCACTTAAACATCCGGATAAAACCAATCCTGATGATGCGGTTAGCCTTGTCGAGAACACATTGAAGCTGAAAGCCAGTGCTACCGATGGTGACGGTGATGAAAACAGTGCGAGCATCAGTCTGGGCGACAAACTGGTGTTTAAGGATGATGGCCCAGCGATTGAAGTGGAAGCAGGCTTCACCGCACCAGAGGTTATTGTTGATGAAACCTCTTTAGGTACGCCGTCGAGTGCAATTGCGTTTGCAGGTGCTTTCAAAGCCCCATCTTATGGAGAAGATGGCGCGGCAAGTACTGATGCGCTGGTTTACAGCTTGGATATTGATCCAGCGATAGTGACTGGCCTGACAGACACTGCCACCGGGCAGGCGATTGTTTTAAGCATCAATGGGTCGGGTGAAGTGGAAGGCCGTACCGACACAGATGGAGAACTGGCGTTTATCGCCAATGTGGATAGCAACACCGGCAAAGTAACCCTAACCCAATCGCGCGCGCTTAGTCACCCAGATACAAGCGATCATGATGACGCAGTCAGTCTGGCTGAAAACGCGCTAAGCCTAAAAGCGACCGCGACCGATGGCGACGGGGATGAAGCCGGTGCCAGTATCAGCTTGGGCGACAAACTGGTGTTTAAGGATGATGGCCCGGCGATTGAAGTGGAAGCAGGCTTCACCGCACCCGAGGTTATTGTTGATGAAACCTCTTTAGGTATGCCGTCGAGTGCAATCGCGTTTGCGGGTGCTTTCAAAGCCCCGGATTATGGAGCCGATGGCGCGGCAGGTATCGATGCATTGGTATACAACCTGGATATTGATCCAGCGATAAGCACTGGCCTGATAGACACAGCCACCGGGGAAGACATTGTTTTAAGCATCAACGGCTCGGGTGAAGTGGAAGGCCGAACCGATGTAGGCGGAAATCTGGCGTTTACGATTAGTGTGAACAGCGTTGGCGAAGCAACCCTGACTCAAAGCCGTTCATTACAGCACACGGACACGGACGACCCTGATGACGAAGTTACGATCGCTTCAGGAACCATCAAGCTTCACGCTACTGCCGTGGATGGTGACGGTGATACAGACAAATCTGATGGTGTTGACATAGGTGGTCAATTTACGTTCAAAGACGACGGTCCAACGATTGATGGCAGTGAAGTGGGCGGTGATGGTTATGTAAGTGATAACGCCGTTGTTGATGAAAAATATCTGGCTTCAGGTAGTGAAAGTGATCCAAGCAAATTAACCGATGGCAAAAACCTACCGATTGACTTCGGTGCTGATGGCGCGGTGAATGCTGTTGGTGATATAGGTCTTACGTTTAATAGTAGCAATATCCAAGACCTTATCGACTTAGGGCTGAAGTCGGGTACTACAGATTTGACTTATGCACCTAGCACCGATGGTCACACCATCACTGCTAAAGCTGGTGCCAAAGACATCTTCACCATCGAGCTTAAAGTGGCTACAGATGGCACACCAAGCTATGAGTTCACTTTGCAGGGCCCGCTGGACCACACTTTGAATGCTGATGGCGAAACGGCCGACAATATCGTTTTACCGTTCGATATCACCGCTACCGATGGTGACGGCGACTCGGTTGACCTGAAGTTTAAAGTAGAAGTAGTGGATGATACGCCCGCTACGGGTGATCGTGATTTAGAGGTAAACGAAGATGGCTCTGTTAGCTTTAGCAATGCAGACGTAAATCAAACCACCACCTCAGTAACAACTAACGCCGATCACGGAACTGTCACAGTTGGTAATGACGGTACCATCACTTATGAGCCGCACGAAGACTACCGTGGAGATGACAGCTACACCTATACCGTCACAACTGCGAGTGGTAGTTACGAACGTACAGTGAATGTTACCGTTAAACCGGTGGCAGATAAGCCATTATTTGCAGATGAAAGTGGAAATTATCCAGACGATACCGCTGTAGATCCCGATGGATCGTTAAAAGCTGGTGACTACAACTACAGCGTGGAAACGCCAGAGGATGTGTCCATAGCTTTGGGGCTTCATGTGCCCAAAGTAAAAGACGATGGCACAGGCCCGGAGAACAATGGCACCTCGGAACTGCTGGGCGCCATCACCATTGAATTCAAAGAGTTGGCGGCTGCTTCCACGCCGGAACTACAGCTGGCAGATGGCACCGTTTTAGCACCTAACGCCAGTGGCGGTTTTCAGTTTGTCATTGTCGATAATGAAACAGACAAGAAGCCACTGGATTGGCATTTAGATATTGGCCTGCCTGCAGAAGACACTTCGAACGGTGTCCACTACCTGACTGCAGAGCAGTACGAAGGATTACAGGTTCAACCACCTGCTGAGCGCCATGAAAACTTCAAAACTGAAGTGTCGGTTGATAGTTACGAGGTGGATGCTCAAGGTGAACAGCTAATGGGCGTTGGCGGGGCAACAAGTACGCAAACTATCAACGTTAATGTAAAAGCTGTTACCGACCCAATAGAGCTGAAAGTTGACACCGACAAGGATGATCAAAGCTATGAAATGAGCGAAGACACTACGTTTAATCTGAAAGACAAGCTAACGGTTAACTATCCAGATAATTATGTAGATGGTCGTTCAGGTGACGATGTGGCTGGCGGGGATCTTGATGGCAGTGAAACGCGCTGGTTTGAAATTACTGGCTTGCCGAAAGATACAGTCGTGAATGGCACTACGGTCACTGGCCCAAGCCATGTGATAAGCATTGAGGCGCCGGGTTTAAGCACTTCGGATAACGGACTGCCTGATATCAATATCACCCCACCGAAAGACTTCAGCGGTGATATGTCAGACATTACCGTCACTCTAAAAGCGCAGGATAAAGACACGGATGCCGGAGATAGTGTCGGTCTAATTGAAAAAGACCGCATTACACTTGAATTGCGGGTAAATCCAGTTGCAGGCGACGTAGCGATAGAAGGCACAGAAGGCCTTGAAGATGAGGCGATTGCGTTCCTTGAAAACATAAAGGTCACTGATGACAGCACAGCATCAGGCACTCTGGGTGAAGTGATTACGGAAGTGTCTTTCACTGTGCCAACAGGCTGGACGCGTGATGCCGGGCAAAACACATGGTCGAACACCGACGACCAGCAATGGACGATGGCACCATCAACAAGTGCCGGGTGGACAGGTAGCTGGAATGGTAATGAGTACACAATCACCTTCACGGACTCTAATCTCACCACTTCACAGCGTGAAGATATCCTCAAAGAGTTCACCGTCACTTCACCTGCGCACAGCAGTAAAGACATTGATCTGGAGGTTAAGGTCACCAGTGTTGACCACAGTATTATTTCTGGTGGTTCATCAAGTGATCCGGAAAGCCAGACAGAAACGTTAACTGTTGTGGTTAAGCCCGTTGCCGAAAACGTTGATACAGATTCGGACGATGCTGATGGCAATGATGTCACCATGGTTGGCGATCACGTCTACCAAACCAAAGGCGAAGAGGATGGATGGTTTGCCTTAGGTGATGAAGCGTCGTCAGGCTTCAAACTCAGCGCCGGTTGGTCTAACGAAGATGGCAAGTGGGTGGATAATGGTGGCTGGGCTGAAAACACGGATGATGGCCGCAGCGAAGATACCTTTGCATTGTTGACGCCATATATGACCGTTAATAACGATGCGCGTTCTGGTGCAACTACGGATGGAACTTTGGATGGCAGCGTCTTCACTTACAGTGACGGCACGACAATCTTTACTCTACCTTTCGCTGGCGAGCCAGTAAAAATCCCCATGCAGTACTTGGACACAGTGCAGTTTAAGGGGCCAGAACATTGGTCGGGTGTGGTTAAGATTAAGGTTCAAGCCGGTGCCATCGACTATGATGAAGATGATGGTGAAGCAACTGAACTAGAAGTTTCTGGTGAGTCCTGGCTGACCAACCTGATCATCGACCCCCGTGCCGATCAGGTAACGCTGAAAGTGGATGCGATTATAAAAACACCTGAAGACACATCGGTAGCTCTTAATATTAATCCGACCAGTAGCGGTCTTGACGAAACTTTTAATGTCACTATTGATAACATTCCAGTAGGAGCGACCGTAGACTATTGGTATTTCAATGAGTTAGGTGTATCTACTCAAGGTGCATTTACCGGTAGCGCTGGGAATACATCAGTTGAAATTATTAACTTTGATAAGGCTAATCAGCCAACGATAACGCCACCAAAAGACAGCAACGTCACTATTAACCTTGATATCACCGCACAGTCTGTCGATACCCTAGAGTACATTGATAGTAACGGTGATTCGAAGACGATTACGCATTCGGATCCAAGCAAGAGCCAAACTCTGCCAACAGAGGTTCAGGTACAAGGTGTGCCGGATGATCCAAGATTGGAGCTGGTGCAAGACAAAGTTTACATAGAAGATGCGAATGACCAAGACTCTGGACAGTTAAAAGTCACGCTCAGTGATTTAATCACCGAGTTTAAATCCGGTGAAACGGGTGTTTCTGGTGTCGTTGATAAATCAGAAACCGTCACCTTGCGTATCAGTAATCTGCCTGAAGGCTTCAATCTGAAAAACGCTGGCCCTGCATTAGGGGGCAGTGGTGAGGGCCGTGTCTGGGTAATCACAAAAGCTGATCTCGAAAAAACTGGCGAAGATGCAGTTCAAATCACTGTACCAAAGCACCACAGCGGTACGGTTAAATTTACTGCGCAGCCGGTGGTCACTGAAAACGACAACCCGTCAGAGATATTCTTTGCTCCGCAAAACGTCAGTTTCGACATTACCCCAGCACCAGAGGCAACCTTGTCGATCCGTTCAAACCTCATAGAGGACACCATTGGTGAGCTCGAGCTTACGCCCGTGGGGGATGATCCGGATGAGTACATCAGTGCGGTGCGTATTGCTGAAAATGATGTCACTGCAGCAGGCGTTTCCCTGTACGATGCTGATGACAATCCGCTGACCGCCAGCGGTGGCTTCTACACTATAACCAATATCGGCACCACAGGTGCGCCAGTGGTAAAGGTGAAAGGCCCAGCTAACTATCGTGGCGAGAAAACGCTAAACATTGAGTATGAGGTCACAGACCCAGTGACGTCAGGTAGCGGACCTGCTTTTACTTCAGACTGGCAAAAACAGGCGCACACTCTAAACTTTGCCTCAGTCACCGATGAGATCGACCTGACGTTGGGTGCTATTACAGGTGGTACGACTGATGATGGCGTAACAACTGCAGAGAAGGATGCCACGGTAACCGTTGGTCTGAAAATCACGCAAAAACCTGATGCTGACGCTAATAACCAGCCTGATGCCGATGGTTCTGAGAAATTCATCCATGTGGTTATTTCAGATGTACCTGCAGGCGTGAGCGTCAATGGCGCAATAGAAACAGCACCGGGTGAGTGGCTAATAACGGTTAATGGTGCGAATGGAATACCTTTCGATACTGCAGATCTGACACATAACCTAGAGTTCGTAGTCAGTGGTTATGCAAGTGATTTTGAGCAGCCAATAACCATCACCACCTACACCCAGGATACCGGTGCAGAAACCATTGAAGAAGACAGCATCACGTGGACGCTAAAGTATGAGCCCGGTACAGGTCCTGATGAAGTCGATTTGCCTGAACTGGCCCTGACAGCAATAGATACCCCACAAACGGAGGATCAATCCTTTGTGTTAAGTGAGGTGGTTTCAGGTCAGGTGACCGGCGGCTCAACCACTGCGCCGTTTGATCTAACCGTATCAATACGTACCACCCCAGATGATGAAACTGAGTATGCGGGTATGACGCGCACGCTGGTTACCGAAGGTGGACAGCAAGTTGCGCTATGGACTGCAACCGTCTCAGGGGTCACACAAGCAGATGCTCAAACGAAGTTGGAGGGTTTACTGAGCGGTATAACAGTGATGCCACCACAGGACGCCAACTCAAATAACCTTGCTGGCGGCACTTTAGATTTTGATGTCAACGTATCTGCCCATGCACAGGGTGTCAGCCGTGATGCCCAAGCTACGGTAGAGGTTGATATTGCGCCGGTTACTGATGATCTCATTATAACCGTTAGTGAAAACGTGGTGGATGAGCGTGAAAACATCGACCTCACTATCTCACTCAGCAGTGAGAACGGCGCCGATGGCACGCTTGGCGCACCTGATGCTGGCTGGACAGTGGTGGGCGACAAAGTGTTTATCCACATCGCTGATGGCTTGGACGGTGAGTTGTATGTTAATGGCACTGAAAACTTAGGGTCAGTAACTGCGCCAACAGGCGCGCCAGCAGGTCTCACAGAAGGTAAATACTACGAGGTATCTGTCGCTGATTTAGACAAGCTGCAGTTTAGGCCTGATGCAGGCAAACCATTCCAGACCGGCTCACTGGGTGTCACGGCTTGGGCTGAACACCTGGAAAACAGTAGTGGGGGCTCGAAAGTATCGACTGGTGAAGGCTCACTGACTATTGAGAAATCCAACAGCGGTTATGAAGTAACCATCACAGCGGAAGGCGATGAGGCGCAAGTTAGTGGTGATAAATCAAAGGCGATTGAGCTTGAGATTACAGGCCAAGGCTTAGTGGACCCAACTGAAGAAGTCAGCTCAGCCTATATCAGTGGGTTACCATCCGGCTTCACTGTATATGCCGGTCCGGATGCTACAAGCGCTACCATGGCCAATAATGCCGGTAATGAGACATGGGTGGTTCCAGTCACAAATGATGCGCTGCCTGAGTACATCGCGATTCTACCGCCAGCTAATTGGAGTGGCAGTTTAACGGGGTTGAATCTGACCGTGCTCAGTGGACATGCAGGGCTGGCCCCAACACCCACAGAGTTACCAATAGACTTTGAGGTGACTCCGGTTGCCAGCGGTATTGCCCTAAGCCCAACTCTCAGCTTTGGTGATGCAGGTGAGCTGATTGCGCTAAACCTTAACGCATCAATGAAAGACCCCATTGCAGCCACAGGTGCAGGCGATGATGCGCACACCGAGCGCACAGAGTTAAGGCTGACTGGTTTCCCGGGTGGCGAGAAAGTGCAGTTCTTTATCGGCACAGAAGTGGGTGACGGCACGCTGGATGGCCGTGTTACTTACGATGGTGGTAGCAATGAATACACCATTCGTGATCTCACTCAAACTGAGCTGGATAGCCTGCAGTTAGTGCATGGCACAACCAGTGGTACAGAGCAAGTCGGCATTGCAGCAAAGACCTATGAGGTAGATGGTTCAGGTAACCAAGTGAGCGGCTTCTCTGATGAAGTCACTTCAACAATGGATATCAATGTATCGCCTGTTGTAGCCACCTCAGGAGCTGATAAGTTCCTATGGGAGGGCGAGGCCATTAACGGTTTCGGCGGTGAGGATACGGTTCAGCTGCGCTTTGGTGATGAGCTTGGTTCAGGTGACTTTAGTAAACTTGAAAACATCGAAGCCATCGATATGCAAGATTCTGGCGACAACAAAATCGAAGGCCTTAGCTTAGAGGATGTTATCTCTATGACTGATGAAGATAACCTTTTGACCATTTCGGGTGATGCCGACGATAGTATCTCGCTGGATGCCAGCAGTGGCTGGGCGTCAGCCGGGCAGGAGGGTGGCTACGATGTCTACACGGCATCAGTTGACGGTAGTGTGGCAGCAACCCTGCACATTCAACCAGACGTTGTGATCGTCGAATAGTACAAGTGAACTCTTGCACTGACGCCCACCCCGTCGCTGAATAGCATCCAGTGCGTCTGGTGATGGGTTGGCGTTTCCGGTTTCCTGCATTGAGCGTGGAGCGCACGACTGGCAGCACCAAAACCTGGCGAAAAACCTACGCTGGATAAGCGTTTTGGTTGAAGGAATAATGGAAGTGTAAGATTGCGTAACTTGCTGGCTATGGTATTACAATACCGAACGATTCAATATGGGGCCTAAGGATAGGCAAGACACGGCCCATTAGCTCAGGAGGTTTTCACATGGCTACGCTTAACAAACTGCGCCGCGATCACGGCAATATGGCTCGGTTGCTGTACGTGCTCTCGCTCCGGCATACAACGCTGGAGGAGGGCGAGCGCCCGGACTTTCGTCAGATACGCGAGATCGTGGATTATATTCTTGATTATATGGATGGCTTCTTGAAGCCTCTGGAGCGTCTGTATAGTGAGAATCTGCTGTCAGGGAAACCTGATGGCGAGGCATTGAGCCGTCGAATGACTGAAGACTATCAGGCCTTGCATAAGCGCTTGAAATTGCTTTCCGAGACGCTCGATATGATCCTGATGGATGCTGTAGTGCCTATGGAACGGTTTATTGACGATTTCAAAGCCTATCTGGATGCCCATCAGGGTTACCTGAAGGCTGAACGTGAGAAGCTGTTCCCGTTCCTTCGTTTATATCTGACCGAAGCAGAACAGCAGGAGTTATTGGAAATGCTGCCGGATAGTGCGCAGTCCAACCTTTCGAGGCTTCGTGAGGATTATCCTGAGCTTTATGCTGAGTTCAAGGATGCACCGTCGCCGTTTGCCTGATTTCCTCGGCCAGCCCGCTCAATCGCCTGTTGTCAGGTGGCTCTGAATCAGTTCGGCTAACTGCTTCACTGGTTCTGAGGGCCGGCCGGCTGGCCGGTGCAGGGCAATCTCCACGTGTTGAAGTGTGGGCATGCCGCTACGTTCATCCAGCACTCGCAACTGGGGTGTAAGCATGTTTCGAGTGATCACAGCAACGGCCAGCCCAGCTGCGACTACGGGCATCAGGCCCGTCATGGACTGGCTCGAGTAGGCCATTCGCCAATTCCGCCCTGCGTTCGTTAAGGCCTGTTCGGCGACGTCCCGGAATACATCGGCTCCCGGTGAGTAGAAGGCCAGAGGTATCGGGTCAGTCAGCGATGGTTGGGCGTGGGCGCCGACAGCCCACATCAGGGGCTCGCGCCGAATAACCTCACCGCCAGGTGAGCGCGCCTGCCGGGTCACCACAGCCAGATCCATGTTTCCTGCCTGCACCTGTTTTACCAGCTCAACGCTTGATCTGCAGGTAACCTGCAGTTGAATTGCAGGAAACTGCCGGTTGAAGTGAGACAGGACCGAGGTCAGCAGGAAGGCATAGTCTTCCGGAATGCCAAGGTTCAGCTCCCCGGAAATCTGGCGCTGCTGCACATCATCAATAGCTTCACTGTTTAGCTCCAGCATTTTTCTGGCATACCCCACCAGCTTCTGGCCTTCCGCCGTGAACCGTATGCGCCGCCCGTCTTTTTCGTGCAACGGAACACCGAGAGCAGCCTCAAGGCGGTTCAACTGCATGCTCACTGTGGATTGTGTGTAGGCCAGCCTCTCCGCTGCGGCCGTCACGGTTCCGGTGTCTGCGATGGTAACCAGAGTCAGAAGCATGTTCAGATCCAGTATCCGGTTTCTCAATATATCAACCCTTGTGATGCAAACTATCAAAAACAATTAATTTTGTGATGAGTGATCAGTGTATAGCCTATTGCTGTCGAATCCAATTCACCTACAGCAACAGGAGTCACGACGGTGCGCATATTGACTAATTCTTCCCACCCATTTTTCATCAGTATTATTGCCGCGCTTTTTGCCGTAGTGCTCTGGGCCGGTGCGCCTTTGCTGGTGGATATCGCCAGTTCGGTTCCGCCCTTCCAGCTAACCGCCATTGCGTTAATCAGTGGCGCCATAGTGGCTTTGCCGGTGAGTCTTCGTAAACGGCGTAATCGCGGTGGTCACCCGAGTCAGGCGCCGGTTTCCCTGAAGTGGAGGCTGACAATTTATGGGCTTTTGCCGGCTTTGATACTCGGAGCCATAGGCGGTTATCTTACGGGTGTTGGCATGGCGCCGACGGCAGAAGCAGCATTGATAACTTACACCTGGCCTGTGATGTTTATTGTCATCAGCCAGTGGCTATTTCATCGCCGTCTCCCGATGCCTGTTTTGTGTGGCGCTCTCATTGCATTTTCTGGCGCTGCGATATTACTTTCCCCGGAAACGGGCAGTGTGGGGCATTCGCAATACCTGGCCGGTTATGCGTTGGCGCTGATGGCCGGTTGCTGCTGGGCTCTGTATTCGTGGATCTGCCAGGCGGCGCCTGTTGCGATTGCGCCGATGATGCCGGGGCTATTTCTGCTAGCGGCGTTGGGCGCAGCAATCGCCGATGTTCTTTCCGGTAGCCCCTTCGGGTTGCCTTCAGGTCTGGCGCTTGTTGCCGGTGTCGCGCTTGGGGTCGGGCCTTATGGGCTTGCGATGATGGCCTGGGATCTGGCGCTTCGCACTGGGCCGACTGCACTGGTGGGTAGCCTCGCCTATGGCGTGCCTGTTCTGGCGGCTACGTTTCTGGTGATTGCCGGCGTGGCGGCTCCGGATTGGCGTTTGCCCCTTGCCGCGCTGCTGGTGGTTGCCGGGTCTGTTGTAGCGACCATGAAGCGGAGCAACGACGCTCTGAAATGTTGAGCGAGAAGTAATAAACTGCGGGTTTGTGGATTCCTCAAAGCTGCTGCCCGGTGACCTATTAAAAGACCAACCCTGAAAAATGCTCTGAGACGGCCGGCTGATGAAGCCGGCCAGAACTTCGTAGCTTTGTGTGTATCGCTCACATTCTGCTTCGTTGTTTACTCGATGTTGCTCGTAACCGTGCCGGTGTACGGGCTCGAACTCGGTGCTTCCCCCCTCATGTTGGGTGTCATTCTCAGCTCCCAGTATCTGCTTCCCTTTTTGCTGGCCATTCCTCTGGGCGGCGTGGTGGCGCGCCATGGAGGCCGGGTTACACTGCTGGCCGGCGCGCTTGTGATGACCGCGGGTCTGTTGTTGATGCAAATTCTACCCGGTTATTACGGGCTCATTGGCGGCCAGCTGTTGATCGGGCTGGCACACCTTCAAATGGTGTTGTCGGCCCAGACGATCATCTCCTCATTGGCGACCGGGCCTAAACTGGAAAGCTATTTTGGCTGGTATTCCACCTGGCTGTCTGGCGGGCAGGTGGTTGGCCCTTTATTGGCTGGTGGCTGGATTCAGTGGGCCGGTGGCGTCGACAACCTGTTTCTGGTTATGGCGGGCATTGCTTTGCTGGGCTGGCTGTCGGGGCTGGCGCTGACCGGAGATGCAACCCTGGGCATATCGGTGACCCGAAAACAGACCGGATTCCGCGCTCAGGCGGGTCTGATTCGCAAAAACACGGGCGTTCAGGTTTCCATCGCGATTACGGTTGCGGGAATGTTTGCTTTGGGCGTCTATGGCAGCTATCTGCCTGTGTATCTTGATAGCCTGGAAATGAGCGCGGTGATGATTGGCGTGCTGGTTAGTGTGCGATCGGGTGTATCCATGGTGATTCGCCCGTTTATTCCAAAGATCATCAGCGCTGTGGGTGGGCGCGAAAAAGCTACGATTCTGGCGCTGTGCACTTTGTCTGGCGGCCTGATCTGTATGGGGTTCGCGGGCAACGCGCCTGTTATTGGTCTTTTGTCCGTGTTGGTGGGACTGGGCGGTGGTCTTACGCAGCCCCTGTCGATGGTAGTTCTGGCTGAAAGCGTTGAGCGCGAACAGAGGTCGGGAGCATTGGGTATGCGCCTGATGGCCAATCGGGCTGTTCACTTTGTGGCGCCGCTTATGTTCGGTGCGGTTTTAGGTGTTAGTGGTTTTCGTTTGTCCTTTGGGCTTTCGGGTCTGTTTATAGCTCTGGTTGTCGTGGTGCTGATGTGGCTTCAGGGCCGGCAACGTTTCAGGTAGAGCCCCCCAATGGAACTGTCTGGGTGTTTTTGATCTCTCGAAGTACAAAGTTGGAATTTACCTGCGCGATGCCCTGAAGGGTGAATATCTTTTCGTTCAGAAAACGATCGTAGCTGGCCATATCCGGTACGATCACCCGCAATACGAAATCTGCATTACCGGTCACCGCGAAACACTGGAGTACCTCCGGGTAGCTGCTCACCTGTTGTTCAATCTCTGCCGTGCTGTCAATGGTGTGGCGTTGAAGCGATAGGTTGATCAGTACACACAGCCCCTGTCCGATACGTTCTGGCGCCAGGTGCGCCGTGTAACCGGTAATAACGCCAGCTTCCTCCAGTGCTCTTACCCGTCGCCAGCAAGCGGCCGGTGACAGGCCCACCTCTTCCGCCAGTTGCTGGTTACTGATCCGCCCATCGCTCTGAAGTATGGCAAGAATGCGTTGGTCGAGTTTGTCCAGCTCTACGTGTTTCATTTAGTAACACCTGATTTTTATCAAAGGATATTCGGTCATATTGTTATTTATCGAACATCCTTTCGCAAATCCCTGATATTTCCTTCCAATTAGCAAGCACCTTTTGCCGACTTCCCTCTAGAATTTTGTTTATAAAATCGACAATAAGGAGGGCGTCATGTCCGCCGATCTCTCTCGACCAGATAATTCCCAACTCGATAATTACAGCCTTGAAGACCGTTACCGGAGGGACTCCGGGCGGGTATTCCTGACAGGCACCCAGGCGCTGGTGCGTATACCTTTGATGCAGGCAGCCCTGGACCGCAAGTTGGGCCTGGAAACCGCGGGCATGGTGAGTGGTTACAGGGGGTCGCCCCTGGGCGCATACGACCAGGCGTTGTGGCAGGCGAAAAACTACCTCGATGAGAGTCGCATCGACTTTGTGCCTGCTATCAATGAAGACCTCGCAGCAACCATCATGCTTGGCACTCAGCAGGTAGAAACCGACGACGACCGCCAGGTGGATGGCGTATTTGGTATCTGGTATGGCAAGGGGCCGGGAGTTGATCGTGCCGGCGACGCGCTGAAACATGGCACCACATACGGCAGTTCGCCCCACGGTGGCGTGCTGGTGGTTGCAGGGGACGATCACGGTTGCGTGTCCTCCTCCATGCCGCACCAGTCTGATGTGGCATTCATGAGCTTCTTTATGCCCACCATCAACCCGGCTAACGTTGCCGAGTACCTGGAGTTCGGTCTCTGGGGTATTGCCTTGTCCCGTTACAGTGGCTGTTGGGTGGGCTTTAAAGCGGTTTCGGAAACGGTAGAAAGCGCTGCCTCGGTTGAGTTGCCACCACTGCCGGATTTTGTAACCCCGGACGATTTCACTCCGCCTGAAACCGGTCTGCACTATCGCTGGCCAGACCTGCCGGGCCCGCAGTTGGAAACCCGCATCGAGCACAAACTGGCGGCAGTGCAGGCGTTTGCCCGGGCCAACCCCATTGATCGCTGCCTGTTCAATAATGCCGGTGCGCGCTTCGGCATTGTTACCACGGGCAAAGGCCATCTGGATCTTCTGGAAGCGCTTGACCTGCTGGGCATTGATGAACACGGTGCCCGTGAGATGGGGCTGGATATCTACAAAGTAGGTCTTGTGTGGCCAATCGAGCGACGGGGCATGCTCAACTTTGTTCATAGCAAGGAAGAAGTGCTGGTTATCGAGGAAAAACGGGGCATTATCGAGAGCCAGATTAAAGAGGCTATGTCTGAGCCGGATCGCCCCGGCGAGGTTTTGATTACCGGTAAACAGGATGAGCTGGGCCGGCCGTTGATTCCTTACGTGGGTGAGCTGAGCCCCAAGCTGGTTGCCGGTTTTCTGGCTGCCCGCCTTGGCCGCTTCTTCGGCGAGGATTACAACGATCGCCTGATGGCCATCAACAGTATGAGCAACGCTCAGGATCCGGGTGGCGTAAAGCGTCTGCCGTATTTCTGTTCAGGTTGTCCCCACAATACCTCCACCAAAGTGCCGGAAGGCAGCAAGGCACTGGCCGGGATTGGTTGTCACTTCATGGCGTCCTGGATGGGCCGTAATACGGAATCCCTGATCCAGATGGGCGGTGAAGGGGTCAACTGGATCGGAAAGAGCCGGTATACCGGTAATCCCCACATATTCCAGAACCTGGGGGAGGGCACCTATTTCCATTCCGGCTCCATGGCCATTCGCCAGGCCGTTGCTGCCGGCATCAACATCACCTACAAGATCCTGTTCAACGATGCGGTCGCCATGACCGGCGGTCAGCCTGTGGATGGCCAGATTACCGTGCCGATGATTGCCCAGCAGGTTGCCGCAGAAGGTGTGCGCCGGGTTGTGGTGCTCAGTGATGAGCCGGAGAAGTACGATGGCCATAAGAAACTCTTCCCGGATGACGTATCCTTCCACGACCGTTCAGAGCTGGATAAGGTGCAGCGAGAGCTGCGCTACATTTCCGGTTGCACGGTACTGATTTACGATCAGACCTGCGCTGCGGAAAAGCGGCGCCGGCGTAAGCGGAATCTGTACCCGGATCCCGCCAAGCGGGCGTTTATTAACCATCACGTTTGCGAAGGCTGCGGCGACTGTTCCGTGCAGTCGAACTGCCTTTCTGTGGTGCCGCGCCAGACGGAGCTGGGTCGCAAACGCAAGATCGACCAGTCCTCCTGCAACAAGGATTATTCCTGCGTTAACGGCTTCTGCCCCAGCTTCGTCACTATTGAGGGCGGCCAACTGCGTAAATCCAGGGGCATGGATACCGGCTCTGTACTCACGGGCAAGCTTGCGGATATTCCGGAGCCAGCTTTGCCGGAACTTACCGGCTCCTTCGATGTGCTGGTGGGTGGGGTTGGTGGCACAGGTGTCGTAACCGTGGGGCAGCTGATTACCATGGCGGCGCACCTTGAAGCCAAAGGTACTTCGGTGCTGGACTTCACCGGCTTTGCCCAGAAGGGCGGCACAGTGCTGAGTTACGTCCGCATGGCGCCGTCCCCGGATAAACTGCACCAGGTCCGGATCAGTCACGGCCAGGCGGATGCCGTGATTGCCTGTGACCTTGTCGTTGCATCGTCCCAGAAAGCGCTGAGCGTTCTGCGCCCGAATCATACCCGTGTGGTTGCCAACGAAGCGGAACTGCCTACCGGTGATTACGTGCTGTTCCGAGATGCGGACATGAAATCTGAAAAGCGTCTGGACCTGATCCGTGACGCGGTTGGTGGTGATAATTTCGCACGCTTGGATGCTAACGGCATCGCCGAGAAGCTGATGGGCGACACCGTGTTCTCCAACGTGATGATGCTGGGCTTTGCCTGGCAGCGGGGGTTGTTGCCACTGTCGCAGGCTGCGCTGATGAAAGCCATTGAGCTGAATGGCGTTGCGGTTGAGCGCAACAAGGAAGCCTTTGGCTGGGGCCGGGTTGCGGCGACCGACGTGAAGGTTATCACTGACCTGTTGAATACCGGCCAGACGAGAGTAGAAGAAGTGAAAGCGGAGCCGAGCCTGGACGAGCTGATCAATATTCGCCACAAGCATCTGGTGAACTATCAGAGCCGCCGCTGGGCAGATCGTTATACCACGCGGGTAAAACAGGTGCGTGAAGCAGAGGAAAAGCTGGGTGAGACTAATAATTTGTTGACCCGCGCTGTAGCGCAGCAGTTGTACCGGTTTATGGCGTTCAAGGATGAATACGAAGTGGCCCGTCTGTTCGCCGAAACTGATTTCATGAAGGAAGTGAACAACACCTTCGAAGGCGACTTCAAGGTTCACTTCCATCTGGCGCCGCCCATCATGAACCGGGGCACTGATGCCCAGGGCCGGCCCAGAAAGCGTCAGTTTGGCCCCTGGATGTTCCGGGTATTCAAACTGCTGGCAAAATTCCGCGTGCTGCGTGGAACGCCTGTCGATCCGTTCAGCTATTCATCCGATCGCAAGATGGACCGGGCCCAGCTAAAAGAGTACCAGCAACTGGTGGAGCGGATTGTCAGTGAACTGGATGCCAGCAATTACGACACCTTCCTGCAGTTGGCGGAACTGGGCAGCGAGATCCGGGGCTATGGCCCGGTGCGTGAACAGGCGGCTGAAGCTGTTCAGGAAAAACACTCACAGCTAATCAAAGCGCTGAATACCGGCCGGCCCACACTGATTCGAACCAGCCAGGCAGACCACAAGGAGACCGACCATGTTTGAGGCGCTTGAACATTTACCTCAGGACCCGATTCTGCAATTGATGCAGACGTTTCGTGCGGATACCCGGCCCGACAAGGTGGACCTGGGGATTGGGGTCTACAAGGACGACGAAGGCAATACGCCCATTATGACTGCAGTTCATGAAGCTGAGCGGCGTCTGCTGGAAGGTGAAACCACCAAGAGCTATGTCGGCCCAGCCGGAGCGGCAGGCTTCAACGATGCCATGGCGCGTCTTATTCTGGGAGACGGCAACAGCCTGATTCGCGATGGCCGCACATCGGTTATTCAAACGCCAGGTGGTTGCGGGGCCTTACGCATGGCAGCAGAGTTTCTGCGGTTGTGTCAGCGGGACACCACGGTGTGGGTCACTACGCCCACCTGGGCGAACCACATGCCATTGCTGGGCGGCGCCGGCCTGAACATTCGCGAATATCCCTATCTCAATCGAGAGACATTAACGGTAAATTTCTCCGCCATGCTCGACACGCTGAAGAGTGCTAAAGCGGGGGATGTGGTTCTGCTCCACGGATGCTGCCATAACCCCTCCGGCGCTGATCTCACGTTAGATCAATGGCAGGTCGTTGCCGAGCTGATTCAGTGTAAGGGGCTATTGCCCTTTGTGGATATGGCCTACCAGGGCTTGGGCGAAGGGCTTGATGCAGATGCCGCAGGCCTGCGTTATCTGGCTGGCCAGGTTCCGGAAATGGTGGTTGCTGCCTCCTGCTCCAAGAACTTTGGCTTGTACCGGGAGCGCACGGGGGCCCTGGTGTTAATCTCGGCTACCGAGGCCATTAACAAGGCGGCAACCAGCCAGCTGCTGAGCGTTGTTCGCTCCCACTACTCCATGCCGCCGGCCCATGGCGCAGCGATCGTTGAAACCATTCTGGACGACGACGAACTACGCGCCGAATGGCAGCTTGAGCTGGGTGGCATGTGCGAGCGAATTCTGGGCCTGCGGCATGCCTTTGCGGATGCCTTGGCGCCTGTGGGTGATTTTGGCTTCATCGCTCGGCAGCGGGGTATGTTCTCGTTTCTTGGCATCACTCCGGAACAGGTTGGCCGGCTGCGGGAAGAACACGGCATATACATGTTGGAAAGCAGTCGTGTGAACGTGGCTGGTCTGAATGAACGGGTGTTGCCGCAAGTTGCCAGCGCCATACGCAGCGTCATGTAGCAGCCCGCCCCCCCTTTTTAAGTATTCAATCAGAGCCTCTTTAATAGAGGCTCTACATTATGACGATCCGACAAAAACAACTATTCGGAGAACGCAATGACTGAATCGGTTCATCCCCACCAGCAGGCCAGTAACCTCTGGACCTCTAAAATGGCCTTCATTCTGGCTGCTGCCGGCTCTGCCGTCGGGCTGGGTAATATCTGGAAGTTTCCCTACATCACCGGTGAAAATGGTGGTGGTGCTTTTGTGTTGGTTTACCTTGCATGCATTTTCCTGATTGGCGTGCCGGTTCTTATCGCAGAAATTATGCTTGGCCGTCGCGGCGGGCAAAGCCCAATCGCAACTATGCGCACCCTTACAAAAGCCGAGGGTACGTCCAAAGGTTGGCGCATCATCGGATGGAATGGTGTGGTGGCGTCTTTTTTGGTGCTTTCTTTTTATGCCGTGATCGGCGGCTGGGCGTTGGTTTACATTGGTAAGGCGGCCATTGGGATGTTCGTTGGCGCGGACGCAGAGGCGATAGGCGGGCAGTTCAACAATCTGCTGGCCAACCCTTGGGAGCTGTTGCTCTGGCACACGGTCTTTATGGCCATTGTTGTGTTTATCGTGGGGCGCGGTATTCGTTCAGGCTTGGAAAAAGCCGTCAACATGCTGATGCCGCTGCTGTTTTTGCTGCTGATTGTCATGGTTTTTTATGCCATGGGTAGCGGCAGTTTCGGTCGCGCTGTCAGCTTCATGTTCTCGCCAGACTTCAGTCGTCTAACTACCGAGGGCGTTTTGGTTGCCCTTGGCCATGCAGCTTTTACGCTAAGTATTGGTATCGGTGTTTTGATGGCATACGGCTCTTATCTGCCCAAAAACATCAATATTGCCAAAACCGCCATGACCATTGCGGTTCTGGATACCAGTGTGGCTTTGCTTGCGGGGCTTGCCATCTTCCCGCTGGTGTTTGCCAACGGCCTTGAGGCGGGCGCTGGGCCGGGGCTTATTTTTGTGACCTTGCCACTAGCCTTTGGTCAGATGGGCGGTGGCATTGTATTCGGTACTATCTTTTTTGCCTTGCTGTTGGTGGCGGCTATTACTTCGGCCATTTCCATGCTGGAGCCGGTTGTTGAATGGCTTGAAGAGCACAAGGGTGTAACCAGAGTAAAAAGTGCTGTGGCTGGCGGCTTTGCTGTCTGGTTTATCGGCATAGGCACAGTGCTGTCGTTCAATTTATGGGGCGATGTGCATCCTCTGGGCTTTATCGGCTTCTTTGAAGGCAAAACTGTATTCGATCTGCTCGACTTTCTGGTTTCTAACCTCATGATGCCTTTAGGTGGTTTAGCCATTGCGTTGTTTGCAGGCTGGATTATCCGGCGTGAGGGGCTTGCAAAAGATATCGGTCTGGAAGGGGGTGCATTCAAAACCTTCATGGTGGTACTGAAGTTTATAACCCCGGCAGGTATCGCGGTCGTATTCCTCTATAACCTGATTTGAGAGGGCAAAGCGCCATCCATGCACTTACTGTAACTGTTCCAGCCATAGCAACCAATGTACGGTAGAGGTCTCCCATAAACCGGTCTCGGGTCAGGAGATAGCCCGCAATGCGCATTGCTTGGAAACCACTTGGCTGGGGACTGTTTGTAGTCGTTGCACTATCAGTGCTGGTTGGCATTCTGACGGCTCGCCATTTGTGGAGCCAGATGCTGGAACAGAACGGCATTGAAACTCTGGAATGGCAAGGACTGGATTTATCCTTCAGTGGTGTCTCTGTACGCGAACTGAAGTTAAGCCAGTCCGTGCCGGCAAGGGATCTGGTCTTACAAGGTCAGAACCTGTCACTGGGCTGGCGCTGGCCGGAATGGGGGGACGGCTGGCAGCCACAGTTCACCAGACTAGCAGCCAGTTATTTGGAGCTAGATCTCGACGCTAAACCAGTGGAAGAGACAGAGCCGCAGCAAGCGAACCAGTGGCAAGCAGAGCTGTTGGCATGGCTGCCAGCTGAAGTCAGCATTCAGAAATTTGAAGTGACACTACCTTGCGAGACAGGCCGGTGTCCATTGGAGGGCGGCCTAACAATCTCCAGTTCGCAATCGATTCCTGCTTCGGACGCTGGCCCCGATATCCCCTCGCTCTTGGCAGCAAGCGGACGGCTCCCGATTAAAGCTCATGTGCAGCTTGACCATAAAGGTCATCAGTTGGGCGTGGCGGCAATTCTTGATAGCTCTGGGGACGATAATCTTAATTTCTCCGCAGATGTATCTATTGATGGGAAAGAGTATCTGACGGCTTTTTCAGACTACACTGCCCGGAATACTAAGGGTTTGGCATCCTGGAGCGGCTCTGTTGAAGTGCCAGACTTACCGCAAACCGACTGGTTGCTGGCTTGGCTGCACACCTGGCAAAACATACCTATAGAACAGTGGCCGGATCAGCCAGATACCGGCTCACTAGCAGCCAGCTGGGATTTGTTAGGCCCCGGAGATACCAGCTTTTTGTCCGGCGCAACAGGGAGCGTGAAAGTACATGCGTTGTTGCCACAACCCTGGCCGGCACCGGGGGTTGGAAGTATTAACGGCAATGCTGAACTTGCCATGAAGTTAAACGAGGGCGACTGGCAGCCGGAAACCATGCGAGCCGATCTGGAGCTGAGTCATCCGGCCCCTTGGATCAAAAAGATACCGGAACTGATGCGCCCGGATTATCTCAAGTTGTCCGTTCGGCCTGTAAACGCTATTGCCACTCGCCCCTCCATGCCTCCCGAAGCCCAGATCGATCCGGAACAGCCCCTGCTGCCGTTGAAACTGGAGTTGACCAGCCGAGGCGGTGCGAACATCGCTATTCGCTCACATTTGGCCCTGGCCACAAGTTCTCCTTGGCGGGCACAGTTGGGGGATACGCAGCTCACTATGGCGTTGCCCCAGCTGGAGATGGCTGGCTGGCGGATGGCCAAACCCACGGCGAAAGCGTCATTCACCGGCTGGATTGATACCAATGCGGCTATGCTGAAATTCACTGAGCCTACACTGCTGGACGCTGAGAAGCTTGAGCCGGTTCCCGAAACTGAACCGGCGGATAGCATGGCGCTTACGGGGCTGCGCTTGAGTTTCTCGGGAGCCACTCTGAGTGCAGGGTACCGTCAGGAGCAAGGAAGCCTAGATCAACTTTCGTTAGCCGGGCCGGTTGGTGTCACGGCAAAACAGATTCGGCACACTCAGTTATTGCCGCAGTCCTGGCAGTTCAATGGGCATGTAAATGCCAACCTAGACCGGGCAGACATTAAAGGGGTCATAAAAGCCAAAGCTGGTACATCTATGAATCTCGACGTGGCTTTTCCCTACAGAGGCTCATTAGTGCTTGAGGCCAAGACGCGAGTGAGCGGCGAAAGTGAGGCTGAGGCGCTGTCTCGCATATTTACCGCATGGCCACCCTTACTTCTGGTATCCGGCGGCAATGTCAGCGCCAATGCTACTGTTAAAAAACCGCAAAATAGCGCACTGCAGCTGGCTGGGAAGCTGGTATTTGCTGATTGGAGTGGCACTTATGATCGCACAGCTTGGAGCAGGATGAACGGGGCTGCGGAATTCTCCCTTGGAAGTGAGCGCATTAATGTGGATGTGCCTGAATTGACTATTGAAGAGGTTAACCCGGGGCTGCCTGTCGGGCCGGTGCGTTTTGTGGGTGACTACGAGGCTCCTGTTGCCCAATTGGCATCTGGAGAGCTGGCTCTGGAAGCTGCCCATATTGGTGCGCTGGGTGGCGATGTAACCATTCAACCCGGAAGCTGGGATCTGGCGCAAGCGCCGGTGACAATTCCCGTTGAGCTTAATCAGCTTAGTCTGGCTCGGCTTTTACAGTTATACCCAGCAGAAGGTCTGGCGGGTACAGGTATCCTCAGTGGAACTGTGCCCGTTCTCTTCGATCCGGCTACCGGAATAAAGATAGAGCAAGGCCGTATTGATGCCGTCAAACCGGGCGGGCGCCTGCAAGTAACAGCAGAGCGGCTCAAAGCGCTTGCCAGCCAGAGCGAATCTATGAAACTGGTGGCGCAAGCGCTGGAGGATTTCCGCTACTCCGTGCTCGATAGTGGTATTGACTATGATGAAGACGGCACCCTAACGCTGAAACTCCACCTTCGAGGAAGCAGCCCGGAAGTTGGAAAAGGGCAACCTGTGGTGCTGAATATTAATTTGGAGGAGAACATTCCAGCGCTGCTGACCAGTTTGCAGTTAAGCGGCAGGGTTAGTGATGCTGTCGCGGAAAGAGTCAAAAAATTATTGAAGAACCGCGAACGTGATTCCGGCGACCTGTTAGAGTAAAGGATAACAAAGGAGTACATCGATATGACGCAATTTGGTTCGAGGTTTCCCCGGCGCCTGTCCGCTCTTTGTGCGGGACTAGCTATGGGTGGTTTATTAGTTGGGTGCACCCCGACCGTTCAGGTCGCAGCGCCGAAAGAGCCGATTACAGTAAACCTTAACGTGAAAATTCAGCACGAAATTTACGTGAAGGTCGATAAAGATGTAGACGACCTGTTCAGCGAGAAGGGCTTGTTCTGATTGCCTTGGCATTTTGTTCAAACGATTTTTTTAAGGAGTTAACCATGACATTAGTTGCCCGATTCAGCGCCCTACTATTAGCGTTCAGCATGGCCCTGCCTGCGATGGCTATGAGTTTGGATGAAGCAAAAAATGCCCTTGAGTCTGCAAAAAGCCAAGGTCTTGTAGGTGAGACCCCATCAGGCTATCTCTCAGCTGTAGGTTCCGATCAAAAATCAAAGGACATTGCGAGTGCAATTAACGATGCACGGCGTGAAGCTTATAAAAAGATTGCTGAAAAACATGGTATAGCCGTCACAAAGGTCGAAACCGTAGCGGGCCAGAAAGCGGTCGAGAAAACACCTTCCGGCCAGTACATTCAGGTAGATGGTCACTGGATAAAGAAGTAAAGCCTTCATAGCCTTTTAGATAGGTTATAACCAATTGTTCTTAATGTTGTGTGCTCATCTGCCGTTACCCGTTACATACAGAACCTTGCAGGAGGTAAAGGCTATGGTAGCACCAATCATTGGTCGCGGGCCGGATGTGACCGGTCGAGTGAATACGAGCCCCACAGATGCGAAGCCCGTAAGTCGGGTAACGACTGAGGCGAGAGTTGAAAAACAGGCGAGTATTCGTACACCTGCGGATGCCATCAATGTGATGCGTACACGCATGGAACAACGGCTGCAAGAAGCTATGGGCGGCCAAAATAAGGCTGTTTCCGGAGCCGATAAATACGCTGCGCAAGCCCAGCCACCCTCTGCCTCAGATGTTGCCAGTGTTATCCTTGGGTTTGTGCAAAACCGTCTGCAGGCAGAAGCGGACGGCGGTGCAGATATGGAAAAGCTGGCGGATTTGATGTCTCAGGCCAGATCCGGTATTGAGCAAGGTTACGCCGAAGCCAGAGACCAAATTGTGGCACTGGACATGATGAATGAAACCCTCGGTGCAGAAATCGACAAAGGCTTTGATCTTATTCAGGACGGTCTTCTGAAGCTTGAAAAACTATTCTTAGACAAAGATTCGAAAATGGATACGCCCACAGAAACGGGTTAAATTTCTCCTTCCGGTGCTGAACTCAGTTTAAACTTGCTGGCGAAACAGCAAAGCCTATATGCGGCAAATTTGTTTCACCGGATTAAGATCGTTCGGGCAACCCGCCTTCCAATTACCTATGCCCCTGCAGCCGAACACGCTGAAGGGGTCCTCAAGCTTTACCCGCCTTTCTGTGGCTGCCGTGTCATGTGAATCGAGAAAAAAGCGATGGGCTTGCAGCAAGCCAGCTGGCCCAACTTATTTTTTTCGGGTTCCACCATCAAGCTGTGGATAACCGGCATACACGGTAGCAAACTTTACCTACGAATATGTCAATTCCATTTGCCAAAGAAAGCTTCATTATTCTAGCGATTCGCCCTGTTGATATAACAAAGCTGTTGAAAAGTGGGCTATAAATTAGGCTATGCTAAAGGCTGCGCTTATCAACGATTTACAGGCCCCAAACCATGTCTGATAACGACACTGCGGTTTTTGAAATTTTTCCGTGGAACCGGAATTTCGAAACGGGTATCGATGAGATTGACCAGCAACACAGGGTGCTGGTTGAAATTCTGAACCGGCTTGCCTGGCACTTCGCCTCCAGCACTTCAGAGCTTCAATGCGACCATATTCTGGACGAGCTGCTTGCTTATGCGGCCTATCACTTCAAAGCTGAAGAGGAGCTGTGGGAAGCAGCACTCGGTGATCAAGAAATGGTGCGCAACCACCATGATGGCCACCAACTCTTCTTTGTGCAGATTCAGATGTTTCGTTCTAGCAAAGAGCCAGAAGAAAAGGTTATGGCGGAGCTGTTCAATTACCTGACGCGATGGCTGGCCTTTCATATTCTGGAATCAGACCGCCGAATGGCACTGACCATCAAGGCAGTTGAGCGTGGCCTTTCGATTCCTGAAGCGCGAAAGGATGTCGACAGCGAGTTGAGCGGTGTTGTGTCGGTGATGGTTTCGGCCCTGTTGGAGATCTACAGCAAGCTCTCTGCGGGCACCATACAGTTGATGCGCGAAAAAATGGCGCGGCTACGAGCTGAAGATGAGTTGGCACGGTTGCAGCACGATAAGTTGTCGGCTGCTCTGGAGCAGCAAGCGACTGACCACGAGGAGCAACTCCAGTTTCTGGCATATTCAGATCCAGTTACTGGCCTGATGAACCGTAATGGCATGCTTCGGGAAATCAGGCATGTCATTCAGCAGGAACAGTTACCCCGTGAGTCAGTAGCGCTGATTTCCATTGATTTGGATAACTTCCACAAGGTGAATGCCCGCTTTGGTGAAGAATGCGCTGACCGCTTGCTCGGGGTGCTAGCAAGGCGTTGGAAAGATGCCATGGTCCAAGGTGGCCAACTCGCGCGGATCAGCGGGGACGAGTTTGTTGTACTGCTATTGGACAGTGGCAAGGTGGAATCCCAATTAACTGCGCTAAGGCTTACCGCAGAACAACCATTTGTTCTTAATGGCGGCAGTATTTCCATGGCGTTTACTGCAGGGGTGGTTCGTTTTCCCCATGATGGTGCGGATGATGGCGACACGATTCTGCGGCAGGCGGATCACACGTTGTTTCGCGCTAAGCAAGAACAAAAAGGCAGTTGGCTGTTTTTGGATGCCGATGCACAGCGCCAATCTGTGGTGCGTCAGCAGCTTCTGGCGGATGTTCGAGAGGGGTTAATAGAAAACCAGTTCCTGCTACTTTACCAGCCCAAAGTCTGCCTTCGGTCTGGCAGAGTAATTGGTGTAGAGGCGCTTATTCGATGGGATCATCCGGATAAGGGTATATTGAGCCCTATAGACTTTCTACCGGCATTGGAACACCACCCTCTGATGGTTGATATTGGGGAGTGGGTTATTGATCAGGCGCTCCGGCAGATGAGCGTTTGGGATAGCGAAGGCCTAGCGCTGGACGTGGGTGTGAATATTGCCGCTGTGCACCTTCAGCATCCGAATTTTGTGGCGCGATTGGCCCGCGCATTGGACTACTACCCTCAAGTGGCGCCACATCGGCTAGATTTGGAAATTTTGGAAACTGCAGCCCTTGGTGAGCTTGATAAAGCAAGCGACATTATCCGGGACTGCGAAAGCTTGGGTGTGACCTTTTCTCTTGACGACTTTGGTACCGGGTACTCTTCGCTTTCCTACCTCAAGCAATTGCCTGTAAACACCTTGAAAATAGATCAAGGGTTTGTAAACGGCGCACTCTCGAATGCAGACGACATCGCTATTCTCAAAGGCATAATTGGCCTTGCCAATGCTTTCGACAGAAACCTAGTAGCGGAAGGGGTAGAAACCATGGAGCATGGCAAACTCCTGATTCGCCTTGGTTGCTATGATGCGCAGGGCTACGCCATTGCCAGACCGATGAAACCGGAAAAAATTGCAGCTTGGAAAAAACAATGGCGACCCTATCCTGAATGGTCTGCCGGAGAAACAATAAAACAATGATCACACCTGCAAACACAACGGATAACCGTAAAATCGCTAAAGCTAGACTGCCCCGGATGATGTTTGATTATTTTGACGGTGGCGCCTTTTCAGAGCAAACCCTCAGAGAGAACGTAGAGGACTTCCAGCGCCTGCATTTTCGCCAGAGGGTACTGCGAGACGTGTCCAGCGGCTCTGCCGCCACACGAATACTGGGCCAAGATGCTGCATTGCCATTGGCTCTTGCACCTGTGGGTCTCGCGGGTATGCTCGCCCGCAGAGGAGAAGTTCAAGTAGCCCGGGCAGCACAGAAAGGTGGTGTGCCCTTTTGTCTCAGCACTGTCTCGATTTGCTCATTGGAAGAAGTTGCTGCAGCCACTAACTCGGCTAATTGGTTTCAGCTTTATGTCCTGAAAGACCGGGGTTATTCAGAAGCTTTACTAAACCGTGCACATCAAGCCGGATACTCCACATTGGTGTTTACCGTAGATCTTCCTAAGTTGGGTGTGCGCTACCGGGACGTGCGAAACGGCATGAATGGTGGGCTATCGCCCTGGGGGAAAATTCAAAAACTGTCTGATCTGCTTGCCCACCCATTATGGCTTTGGGATGTTGCCATCCAAGGTAAACCTCTGACGTTCGGAAACCTTTCCGATGCGGTGCCTTCGGGTCGCAACCCTGAAGATTTCAAAACTTGGGTAGACCAGCAGTTTGACGCCTCGGTCATCTGGAAGGATCTCGATTGGGTGCGGCAGCATTGGCCGGGCAAGCTTGTTATCAAAGGGATTATGGACCCCGACGACGCCCGTTCAGCCGTGAATGTTGGTGCCGATGGCATTGTTGTTTCCAATCACGGTGGGCGGCAACTGGATGGCGCACCTTCAACCATCTCGGCTTTGCCTGCCATAGCAGATGCCGTGTCCGGAAAAACCGAGATTCTTCTCGATGGTGGTATTCAGTCTGGCCAAGACGTTATTCGGGCGCTGTGCCTTGGCGCAAACGCTTGCTTGGCGGGCCGTGCATGGGCCTATGCGCTGGCCGCTGGTGGCGAGGCAGCGGTCTGCCGGATGCTAGAAAACTTCCGCTATGAAGTAGAGCTGACCCTTGCACTCTTGGGTAAAAATTCGATAGAACAGTTGAGCCCGGATGATCTTATCTGAACGATAAACGGAGGCTTGATGATGGATATTCGAATCAAGAGAGCTTACGAAGACGCTGCCCGCTCTGACGGCCCGCGCATTCTCGTCGACAGAATATGGCCGCGTGGTGTTGCGAAGGACGATGCAGAGATTGAAGCTTGGCTGAAAGGATTGGCACCCTCTACCGACCTGCGAAAGTGGTTTGGGCACGACCCTGAGAAATGGGAGGAATTTAGCCTGAGATATCAGAAAGAACTCAAGAAAACCGAGGCTGCTGACGACCTGAAAGAGCTACAGTCGATTGTGAAGGAACACAAGCGCATAACCTTGGTGTTCGCTGCGAGGGACACAGAGCACAATAACGCTGCAGCCCTTCGCGACTTCCTCAATAACGGCGATTTATAACTGGCTGAGCGCCTGTTCAAGATCGGCGATCAAATCTTGCGCGTCTTCCAGCCCAACAGACAGTCGCAGCATGCTGTCGGTTATGCCACGGCGTTCACGCTCCTCTTGGTTGATACCGTAGTGGCTGGTAGCGCATGGCTGGGAAACCAGACTTTCTACGCCGCCCAGACTGGTAGCTAGTAGGAAAACGCTTAGGTTGTCAGCGACTTTAACGGCCAGTTCCCGTCCTCCTTTGAGCTCAATCGTCAACACTCCGCCGAAACCGTCCATTTGCTGCGCAGCTAGGCTGTGGCCGGCAAAATCAGGTAGCCCCGGGTAAAGCACTTGTTTTATCGCTGGGTGGGCCTCCATAGCTCGGGCAACGGCCATGGCATTCTCGTTGTGTTGCCTTACCCGCAGGGGCAGGGTTCTCAAGCTTCGAGAGAGAAGGGCGGCAGTTTCCGGAGCAATGATCTGGCCGAGGTTTTTTCGCCACAAGGCAATGGGCTGAATTCGGTCCGCGGACGCCATTACTGCACCTGCAGTGATATCACTGTGGCCTCCAAGAAACTTGCTAGCACTGTGGAGACTCAGGTCGGCACCCAATGCCAGTGGTCGCTGATTGACCGGCGAGGCAAAGGTGTTGTCAACGGCTAAAAGGGCGCCCTTGGCATGGGCTTGCTGCGCCAATTTCTTGAGGTCCAGTATGCTCAACGTAGGGTTGGCAGGCGATTCGCAATACACCAGCATGCCGGGCTTGTTCAAAGCCTCGGCAAGCTGCTCCGGCTCATGTTTCAAAAGGAAGGTTACCGGAATGCCAAGGGGTTCGAGATGCTTAGTCAGCAATTCCTGTGTGCCGCCGTAAAGATCTCCAACACACACAATGCCATGGCGGCCATGGGCGAAGAGCGTTGCGGAAATGGCTGCCATGCCCGAAGCAAAGGCAAGCGCATCTTCAGCACCTTCAAGGCGAGCTAAACCTTGTTCCAGCTCCTGAATCGTGGGGTTGCTGCCCCATCGGGTGTAAAGATTGCCTGACGTGTGACCTTCAACCACCTCCTGCAAAGAAGCCGTATCTGCGAACCGGTAGGTGGTTGTGTTATAAATCGGTGAATAAGGGCTGCCAAAGCTGTCCCTATGGCGGCGGTTATGAATGATTTGGGTTGCCTTACCTTGTTTGGACTTAGGCTCGGGTTGCATGGGCTCTCCTTGCGGCTGAATGTGGTTTTAGAAGGTGACTGGCGGCAATGCGACAATTATTTTGGCAGGGTTGGACTTCCATGGCCACTAGGTGCAATGACCGCTGGCAAGAGCTTGTATGCCATCTTTGACTGGCAGACGCTTTATTGGCCATCTGATATGCTCCAAGGCTATTCGGTTAATCTTCGGGATAGTTGCCCGTTATAAGTAAACGATGCTGGAGTATGCAGTATGCCGGTTATGGTTCAGGCGCTGGTGCCTGTTTTTGCGCTGATTGTGTTGGGGCACCTGTTCAGGCGTTGGGCTTTCCCTTCTGTTGAGTTTTGGCCTCAGGCCGAGCGATTTACCTATTACGTGCTCTTTCCCGCTATGTTGGTTTTCAAGCTTGGGCAGGCCCGCTTGCCCGCATCCGCCTACGGTGAGACGGCTCTGTTGATTGGCTCTATGCTGCTGGCGATGACAGTAGTGCTGGCTGTAACGCAGTTTTTCTGGCGCTGGAGCGGGCCGGTATTCTCCTCTGTTTATCAGGGCGCTATCCGGTTTAATTCATACGTGGCTCTTGCGGCAGGAGGTATGCTGCTTGGCGATGACGGACTATCACTCACCGCAATTGCGGTTGCCGTTATGGTGCCGCTGATAAATTTGCTCTGCATTCTCATGTTTTCTTTGATGACCACAGACGGCCCTGCGCGGTTGGGGCCTGTGCTGCGGGCCATTGCATCAAACCCACTAATTATAGGGTCGGTTCTAGGGGTTATTTGGAGCTATTTTGAGATTGGTTTTCACCCACTTCTTGCGGGAACGCTTGAGCCACTGAGTAATCTGGCCTTACCTATGGGGCTGATGACGGTTGGCGCTGGCCTGCAACTAAAGGCCTTGCGAGGCGGATCTGTACCGTTTGTGGTGTCGTCCGTATTGAAACTGCTATTGTTTCCACTAATGGCTACTGGGCTTGCGGTTCTTCTAGGCCTCGACGGCACATTGGTGCAGGTGGCGATACTGCTGGCCACCCTCCCAACGGCCACCTCCGCCTATATTTTGGCTAGGCAGTTAGGCGGCGACGCGCCGTTGATGGCGGGTATTATCAGTGGCCAGACGCTTCTGGCCATGGTGTCTATTCCTCTAATGCTGAGCATTCTCTGGTAGGCATTTGAGCACGGCGTCGGCGATGCTTTGCTGGAAAGCCGCATAGCCGTCTGCCGTTGCCTCTATATCTGTGGCCAACGGGTCCCAAGTGCTGAAGGTAACATCAAGCCCTTCGGTAATGGAGCGCCACCATTGCCGGTTAAATTGTGGCTCTGTCAGCAAGCAAGGGTGATTCGCGCTGCGCAGGCTATCTTGAACCTCTGCAATATGACGGGCACCCGGGGAGCGCTCCGGGTTGAGTGTGAGCACGCCTTCCACCTTTAAATTGTAGTGTTCGGCGAATCGAGTGAAAGCACTGTGATAGGCGAATAGGCTGATATCTTGCACCGGCTCCAATTGCTTCCGAATTTCCACTTCTTTCGCGGCAATCGAGGATTCAAAGGCGCTAAGATTGCGATCCAAAGCCTGTTTGTCTGCTCCGTCTAGTCGCGCCAGAGCATCCCGAATGGTCTCTGCCATGGTAAGCGCCATGTGGGGGTCTACCCAGATGTGCGGGTCTTCTCCATCTCCGTGGTCGTGCTCGTGCCCATGATCTTCGTGTTCGTGTTCGTGCTCGTGTCCATGATCTTCGTGAGTATGATGTGTGTCTTCGTGATCCTGAATCGAGCTCACATCTTCGTTAGCGCCAGCGTTGGTGCTTTCGTCTATGAAAGCAACAGAGCGCTCGCCAAACTCACTGCCTGTTAAAAGGCGGGTTAAAAACGTTTCCATATCAGGGCCCACCCAGAAGATTACGTCCGAGTTTTCTAGCGCTCGGCGCTTGGACGGCGCCATAGAGTAGTTGTGAGGGCTAGCGCCGGGAGGTACTAATGTGGTGGTTTGCGTGCCTTCTGTCGCAATGGCGCGCACCAAAAGTTCCAGCGGCTTTATGGAGGCTAACACGCGCGTATCGGCAAAGACGGTGCTGCCATACATAAGGGCGCTGGCGCTCAGAGTTAAGGAAAAGGCTGTGTTGATGATGCGCATAACTAGTTTGAATCCTGATCAATGGCTGTAATGTTATAATGTAACATCAAGGGTTGGGAATCGCAAAATCTAAAGTGCGTATAGAGAATTTGCATAATGATACGCGTGGTGCCCATGGGAAATAACGCTCGAGCCGGTATAATACCGGGTTAATTAAACGGCCACAGATTACAGGAAGGTTTCATGACTGTACGTACCCGAATTGCCCCATCACCCACCGGTGATCCACACGTTGGTACCGCCTACGTGGCCCTATTCAACTTGTGTTTTGCGCGGCAGCACGGCGGGCAGTTTATCCTGCGTATTGAGGATACTGACCAAGCCCGTAGCACCGCTGAATCTGAACAGGACATTCTCGGAGCGTTGCGCTGGCTGGGTCTCAATTGGGATGAAGGCCCCGATGTAGGTGGCCCCCATGGGCCGTATCGGCAGTCTGAACGTAAGCATTCCTATGGCCAGTACGCCGAAGATTTGGTGACAGCGGGCCATGCATTCTATTGCTTCCGTACTCCAGAGGAGTTGGATGTTATCCGCGAGGAGCGCAAAGCGCAGGGATTGAACCCCGGCATCAAAGGCAACCTTGAGCTTTCCCAAGAAGAAGTGAAGCGTCGCTTGGATGCGGGTGAGTCTTATGTGATTCGTATGAAGGTGCCTGATGAAGGTATTTGCGAAATCGATGA
Source organism: Marinobacter salexigens (assembly GCF_018860765.1). Lineage (GTDB taxonomy): Bacteria > Pseudomonadota > Gammaproteobacteria > Pseudomonadales > Oleiphilaceae > Marinobacter > Marinobacter salexigens_A. The sequence continues at coordinate 535,467 of NZ_JAHKPV010000021.1, read as the reverse complement.
TATGCTCCGGGGCACCATTGAAATCGACTGGGCTCAGGTAGATTGCCAGATTTTGCTGAAATCCGATGGCATGCCGACTTACCATCTTGCCAACGTGGTCGACGACCATTTGATGGAAATTACCCATGTGCTGCGCGGCGAGGAGTGGATCAACTCTGCACCCAAGCATAAGCTGCTGTACGAGTACTTCGGTTGGAATATGCCGGTGCTATGCCATCTACCGCTGTTGCGTAATCCCGATAAAAGCAAGCTGTCGAAGCGTAAGAATCCTACCAGCATTAACTTTTACGAGCGCATGGGCTTTTTGCCGGAAGCCGTAACCAACTATCTTGGCCGTATGGGTTGGTCCATGCCCGATGAGCGTGAAAAGTTCACTCTGGATGAAATGATCGAGAATTTTGATATTCAGCGTGTGTCTCTTGGCGGCCCTGTTTTTGATGTGGAGAAGCTGCGCTGGCTCAACGGCCAATGGCTGCGAGATGAACTGACAGAAGATCAGTTTGTCGAGCGCATGAGCCAGTGGTGGTTCAATAAAGACGCTCTTAAGGCGCTGGTGCCTCATATCAAGGGTCGGGCGGACGTATTCTCCGACGTAGCACCCATGGCTCTGTTCATGTTCTCTGGCATGCTTGGTTTAAAGCCGGAAGACTTTGCGCATAATAAGCTGGAAGAGGCTCAGATTAAGCGTGTGCTCCAGTTCACTTTGTGGAAACTCGAAGCGCAGCGCCATTGGAGCAAGGAAGCTATTTTCGCCGACATCAAGTTTTTGGCCAAAGCCATGGATTTAAAGATGGGCGACTTTATGTTTTCTGTATTTGTGGCTATCGCTGGTACGCCAAACTCGTGGTCGGTTATGGATTCCATGGAAATGCTCGGCCCGGATATGACCCGTGCCCGTTTGCGTCAGGCTTTGGAGGTGCTGGGAGGCTTCTCCAAGAAGGAAACCAAAAAGGTGGAAAAAGAGTACGCCGCGCTGGCTGTTTAGCGATCAATTTGGCTGAGATATGAGCATGCTGGACACGGAGGTTCAGAAAACGTGAAAAAAGTAGATGGAAAGGTTGACGCCCATGGGGCGGATCCTTAATATACGCATCCGTTGAGGGGCCATAGCTCAGCTGGGAGAGCGCAACACTGGCAGTGTTGAGGTCGGCGGTTCGATCCCGCCTGGCTCCACCAATTTCTAGTCCCCTTCGTCTAGTGGCCTAGGACTCCGCCCTTTCACGGCGGCAACAGGGGTTCGAACCCCCTAGGGGACGCCAATACGGCTTGACGGTTTAGTCCACCGGATAGCCATCAAAAAAACCGCCTTCGGGCGGTTTTTTTGTGCCTGAGTGATAGTGACATCTGGTTGAATACCAGAGAGAGTGAGCAGGGTGGCCTGTTTCCTGGGCCTTTGTTTTAGCGAGAGGCTATGGCCCCTTTGCCGACACCTTCGTAGGCTTTAACGAGAATCGTGTTAGATGGGTGCTGTGCTTTGAGTTCATCGGCTATATGAGCGGCAATGAATTCCACAGTCGTATCTGTGTTCATCATGTAAACCCGCTTCTCAGGCAAGGTCAGCGTGAATTCGCCTTGGTTGGCTTCGTACTCGAAGGTGATGTAAGCAACGCCATCGTCTTCAACTTGGCGGCGCACTACATCCTCCTCAGAGCCCACATAGATATCCTGCCATAGCTTGGACCACGAACGCTCCAGTTCTTCATCACGCTTTCCATTCCGGTCAATGCGAATCGGTGACCGGTGGCCGTGCGCTATTCGCTGACAGTTGCCGAGATGTTTTTTCAAGCCATGAACGTAATGATAGTAGGCGCCGTCAATCACCTCTTCCCGTAGGTTGATCTGTACGGAGCTCACATTGCTCGGTAGCACTGCTAGGAGTTCACGCTCAAGCAGGGCAGCCACGGCTGACGGTGTAACCCGGTCTGAAGAGAGCCAAACAACGGCTTCGTCGGGAGAACGATGAATGATGTGACTACCGTCGGAAAGGTTCCAGATAAAAGTGTCAGGCGTGTCCTGATTCCAGGATAGGCCCTCGTAGCCTCGGGGTATGACTAGCCGGTGATCCACACGCTCGTCGATGATGCGCTTTATGGTGCGCTTCACATTGCTGAAATCGAATACCATACCCTGATCATCAAGCTCGCCTCCTAGCACCACGTCTGCAATCCAGCTTTCCCCGACTAATCCACGGGTAGGATCCAGATATGCGAAATCAATAACAGTGAGGTTGTCTACAAACAGGTGGTTCATCAAATTTCCGGGCGGGTAGGGTTGAATGATGGGTGGATTCTAGCAAAAATCCATGGTCGAGTGTCTTGTCACGCACCGAACACGCGCTATTTCCTGCCACTCGTTTCATGTTCATCTCTATATCAGGAGAAACATCATAGCGGCCTCTTGCCATGACATCGATCAGGAGTTTCCGGCACTTATTCTTGCTGCCGGTGCTTCCAGCCGGTTCGGGCGTTCTAAAGCAATGTTAAGCCTGAGTGGCCATGTGGGTGGAGAGCAAACTCTGCTGGATTGTGCCATCGGACAGGGCAGGGTGCTAAGTCGAGATGTGCGCGTTGTTTGTGGCGCCTGGTATCCATTGATACGTTTTCGTTGCCGTGTGCAGCCGTCTCGTTGGGTGCCTGTGGCTGATTGGCATGAGGGTGTGTCGGCTTCGTTGGCGGCAGGTATCCGCAGCCTTGGGCCTCAGGTCAAAGGTGTCTTTGTTTTGGTTGCGGATCAACCATTATTAGACCAAGACGCACTTCGGGCATTTGGTGAAGTGGCGAGAGGTTTTCCCAAGTTGCCGGCTGCTGCTGACTATGGGCGGCGCCCAGGAGTGCCAGCCTACCTGCCCCGTTGGTTATGGCCTCAGGTGCTGGAGCTAGAGGGAGATCAGGGCGCTGGTCGTTTGTTGATGGAGGTGAATGCGACTCGGCTTATCATTCCGGGTGTCCATGATGACATAGACACACCGGAGGATTGGGTGAGCATTCGCGAGTCGCTTAACCAAACAAGCCTGCAAGCCAGGCGATTCCCAAACTGAACACCCCAAGGCTTACGGCAAGGCCAACGGTGTAGAGCTTGGAGGAAGCAGAACGCTGCTGCGATACGAACAAGTCGATCGTACGTTGGGCAATATCTTCGGCAGTCTCCCGTGATATTTCGTGGGCTTGCTGTATTGCTTCCGATTGCAGGGTTTGCCAAAACTCGGTGTCGATCGTTTGTACGCTGGTAATGTGATCTTTCAGCTCGGCCAAATGGTCGTTGGTAAAGCCGGAGCTGCTGGAAAGCTCCTTTTTCAGGTTCGCAAGTTCGCGACCCAGATTAAGGTTTACTTCTGCTGCTACATCATCGCGCAGGTTCCGGGTGCGCTCTTCTATCACCCCGCTCATAGCGCCCAAGCGCTCTTCAATCATAGCTTCCTGCTTGCTTCGGGATTCCTCCAGTGCACGCTTCAGATGGTCGAATTGCTCATCAAACAAAGAACTGAGCAGTTCGTGGAGGCGATTGTTCACGTGAGTTTTCACGGCAGATCGGGAAATTTGCTCGATCAGATCGCTGGTGAGTGGAACGCTAGTTGATGAGTTGTTGTCGCTGAGAGCTGGCTCGCTTTCTGCCTGACTTGACGGCATGTCTAGCGATGCGTCCTCTGGGATGCCTGTGAACAGATTCTCCTCTTCAAGCTCGGGGCCAACAAAAGGCGCGGTCGGCAGCATGCCTTCGGTTACATCAATTGCCAACTGATCAAGAACCAGGCCAAGGCCATCGGGCTGGGTAGGCTTAGTCAGAATGTTGTAAACCCCAAAATTCTTCGCTTCTTTGGTGAATGAAGACGATTTTTGGGATGTGCACATAATAATGGGAATGCTGGCAGTTTCAGGATTGCTTTTGATGGCCTTGGTAGCTTCTACGCCGTTCATGCCAGGCATCAGGTGATCCATGAAGATGACGTCTGGATGTTCGTTGCTATTGAGGAAATCCAGGGCTTCTTCCGCAGAGCCCGCCATATTGACATTCATTTCGCGGTTTTCCAGCAGTTTGCTCAGTGCAAACCTGGCTACCTTGGAATCGTCCACCAGAAGAGCATTCTTGATCGCCATCTTACTACCTCAAGCTGTTACATCAATCGCGTTAGTTATCGGGCTGATTTTATTGCTAGAGCTACCAGCCTTCGAGTTTCGGGCACTGTGTTGCCCGGTAGCTTTTGTCCCGATAACAAACGCCGGGCTCTGTCGTGCGGGCAGTGAAAATTTCACCGGCCTCGGTGGTCAGGCGAACCTGGCCGTAGGGTTCACCGTAGCGAAAAGTCGCCTCGATGGAGCTGCCATTCGGGTTGCGCAACAAGCCGTTTCCGTGGAACTTGCCGTCTACATACTCGCCTTCGTATTTCTTACCATTGGCGAAAACTTCTGAGCCACGGCCATGGAAAGCTCCGTTGGAAAAGCCGCCTTCATAGTGGCGGCCATCCGGGTAGGTTAGAGTGCCTGGCCCATGAAAATCGCTGTTGCGAAAGCTGCCCACGTAAAGCATGCCGTCAGCGGTTGCCAGCGAGCCGTGGCCGTTAAGCCGCCCTTGTGCCCACTCTCCAGTTAAAATATCACCATTGGCACGCGTGAGAGTGCCTTGACCAAAAAAAGCATCGTCTTTGAATTGGCCGGTATAGCGCGAGCCATCTGCATCGCGCCACACGCCTTCGCCGGTGCGTTTGCCATTCTCCCAATCACCCTCGTGACGGCTACCGTCTGGGTACCAGGCGGTGCCCGTTCCGTGAAAGGCGCCGTCTACGAACTGGCCTTCATATCTCAGGCCATCGCTATCTTCGTAGGTTCCGTCACCGGTCTTTACGCCGCCTCTCCAGCTGCCGTTCTGGTAATTGACGGTGGTATAGGCTTCTAGCTTGCCTACCAGAGTCAGTTCATTACCAGCATCGAGAGCAACACTTTGCTGCCAGGGCTTGAAGCCCTCTTTGCTGATCGTTATGTCGTAATTGCCGGGTGCCAGTTCGAGATCTAAGCGTGTTGCGCCGTAGTTCTTGCCGTTAATTTCAACCTGATCTCCCGCTACATTCGAGCGTAGGATAAGAGAGCCTGTTTTCGGAGGTGGCTCAGGTTTTGGCTTAGGTTCCACTTCGGTCGCGTCTGTGGTTTGGGCCGTCATTGCCTCTGGCGGCTCTGCTGATGCAACTACCAGAGTTTCTTGCGGGAGTTCGGGAATACTAAAAGGTTCCGCGTTTACGGGCGGTTGAGCGGGGGAAGCCTCAACTTTTTCCGGAGCCTCTGTGACCATTTCAGTTTCAGGTGCGGGTTTAGGCGCCTCAACAATTGTCTCAATGTTTGGCGCTGGCTTTGGCGCTTTCACATCGGGTTCCGGCTTGCCTGCCTCAACCTGTGCGCTAACGACTTCCGGCGTTCTTTTTTGCTCTACAGGCTCAGGCGCTGGTGTGGCCTGAGCTTGCTGCGCGGTTTTCTGGGTAACGTCTGTGACTGGCAGGTCGCTACGAACAGCAGCGAAACCGGCGGTTACCAGAAGCATAAGAGCCAGAGCATTCAAAAACAAAAGTGGTCTGAAATCGACCATGACGGAACCTCTTAATCCTGCAATCTACGAATTCGGTAGCAGATTCATCTTACCCAGCGAGAGCGGAGATATGTAACTGAAAGTGCTTGAAGTTGGCGAGAATGCTGGCCAAATCACACTTTGTCCGGAAGTTGTTCATGATTAAGCTGCTCCCACGCCCTCATGTAGACGTCAGCTTCATATTCGTAAGGCGATCTGAACGGAGTAAGAACAAAATCAAAAATCAGAAAGAAAAAGCCGACCGACACCCAAGCCATGGCCACAGTGCTAAGTGTTGTGGCTTGAACCTCTGGGTTGGCACTTACGAAATCCTGAAGCAGGGGGATCAAATCGGAAGCCATTACAACAGGGTTGAAACTGGACAATACCAACGGCACCCAAAAAGCCATGAATATTGGAAAAAATCCGAAAGACCAAAGCAGGCGGCGTGCAAAATAAATGGCTACCTCCCGCCAGAAGCGCTGCCGCACCTCTGGGGATTTCCGGATGCGCTCAAGATACCGGCGGCGCTCTGCCCAGTAGGCGGCGACTTCGGGAGCCTGATTGGCATTTGCTAGGCCTGACGATGTGCTCATATTCCTGTTAGCTGCCTTTATCGCTGGGGTGACGGATACAGGATAACTGATAGTACGTGTTACCCTGTCATTCTCCAATTATTTAAAGATAGGATAGTTTGAATGGCTGCAGTGATCGATAACGCAACCCATCCGGCTTTTGAGAAGCTTCGCAGTCACCGGATTGATACGCTTAATCTTAACGTAGAAGAGTATCGCCATAAAAAAACCGGTGCCCGCCATCTCCATCTGGCGGCGGATAACGATGAAAACGTGTTTTTTGTGGCGCTGAGAACCTTCCCCATGGATTCTACCGGCGTTGCCCATATTCTTGAACATACGGCGTTGTGTGGTAGTGAGCGTTACCCGGTTCGTGATCCTTTTTTTATGATGATCCGCCGTTCTTTGAACACCTTTATGAATGCGTTCACGAGCAGCGACTGGACGGCTTACCCTTTTGCCAGTATGAATCGAAAGGATTTTGATAACCTGTTGTCGGTTTATCTGGACTCGGTGTTTTTCTCCAAACTTGACCCGCTGGATTTCGCTCAGGAAGGGCATCGGCTTGAGTTTGAGAAGCCGAATGATCCCAGCACAGATCTGGTTTATAAGGGTGTTGTTTACAACGAGATGAAAGGCGCCATGAGTTCAGCAACCTCTCAACTCTGGCAGAATCTGAGCAGCCACCTGTTCCCAACGACAACCTACCATTACAACAGTGGCGGAGAGCCGGATCATATTGTTGATTTGAGCTATGACGACCTCATTCGCTTCTATAAGCATCATTACCATCCAAGTAATGCCATCTTTGCCACCTACGGCAATATTTCAGCTTACGAACACCACGAACGGTTTGAGGAGCTGGCTCTCAAGCGCTTCGAAAAATTAGACATTGAACTGCCCGTGCGCGATGAAAAGCGCATGTTTGCGCCCGTTCGTGTGGAGCAGGGCTATGGCGTGAACGAGGGTGAAGATATATCCGATAAAACCCACATTGTTATGGGTTGGCTGCTGGGTCATAGTTTTGACCTGCAAGAGAATCTGGAAGGTCAGTTGCTGTCGTCTGTTCTGCTGGAAAACAGTGCATCACCTTTAATGCGCGCGCTGGAGACAACCGATATTGGTCAGGCGCCTTCGCCCATGTGCGGGCTGGAAGACTCCAACCGGGAAATGACTTTTGTTTGCGGCATTGAAGGGAGTGAACCGGAGAAGCAGAGAGATCTTGAGGCCCTGATTGAGGGTACGCTTCAGAAAGTGGTTGAAGACGGTGTGAGTGAAGAGCGTCTGGAAGCCATCCTTCACCAGCTTGAACTGCATCAGCGGGAGATCGCCGGGGACAGCTTCCCTTATGGCCTACAACTGATCATGAGTGCAATAGCTCCCATGGTTCATGGTGGGGACCCGGTTGAGCTGCTGGATTTAGAGCCGGTTCTTGCTTCGCTGCGCGAAAAAATACGCGACCCACAATATATTCCTGATCTGATTCGTCGCAAATTGCTGGATAACCCACACCGGGTTACGCTTACTCTGCGCCCGGACGACAAGTTGGACGCGCGACGCCAGCAAGCTATTCGTGAAGCTCTTGCGAAACGCAAAGCTGAGCTCACAAGTGAAGAAGTCTCTCACATTGTCGAGCGTGCGAAAGCCTTGGAAGAGCGCCAGATGCGCAAGGATGACGATTCCATCTTGCCAAAAGTGGATCTGACGGATGTCCCATTGCAGATGCCAGAGCCGGAAGCCCGCTTTGATGGCGACATTTCAGCCACGGTTTACGCTCGTGGAACCAACGGTCTGATTTATGAACAAATTGTGCTGCCCCTGCCAGACTTAACTGAAGACGAGCTTTTGCTCTTGCCGTATTACGGCGCGCTGATCTCCGAAGTTGGCTGCGGTGACTTGGATTATCTACAGATGCAGGATCGAATCTCGGCAGAATCCGGCGGCATTGGTGCCTCTTTTACTGCCAAGGGCCGTATTGACGATGTCCAGAGCTTGTCTGGCTTTATGATCTTCAGTGGTAAGGCGCTAGCCCGCAATCGAACGGCTCTGACGAAGTTGCTTCGTGACGTTTATACCAGTGCCCGTTTCGACGAACACGGTCGCATTCGGGAAATTATTTCCCAGATTCGCGCCCGCAGGGAGCAGGCGGTAACGGGTAGCGGTCATGCTCTGGCCATGGGTGCTGCGGCTCAGGGTTCGAGCCCGGGGGCGTGGCTATCTTTCCGTCTGGGCGGTCTGGCCGGAATTCGTGGCACCAAAGAGCTGGATCAGTCCCTGAAAGACCCAGCCGCACTTGAAGCCTTCTGTCGAAAGTTGGCGAATCTGCACGACAGGATTCGTCAGCAGGCTCGCGAGTTTTTGGTTATCGGCGAAGAAGAGCAGCTTCCCGCATTAATCGACGACCTCAAATCATGCTGGCAAAGCGATGCAAGCGATGAATCATCCCACTGGGCAATGGAACCGGTGAACTTTGTAACCCGGGAAGCCTGGCTTACCTCCACTCAGGTAAATTTTTGTGCGCGGGCCTACAGCACGGTTCCCGTTGATCATCCGGATGCGGCTGCACTTACCGTACTTGGTGGTTTTTTGCGCAATGGTTATTTGCATAGAGCAATACGGGAGAAGGGCGGTGCTTATGGTGGCGGTGCGTCTCAGGACAGCGTGAATGGCAATTTCCGCTTTTTCTCTTATCGTGATCCGCGCCTAGCTGACACCCTTGATGATTTCGACAAGGCGCTGGCGTGGCTTCAGGAAACGGAGCATGAGTATCAAGAGCTGGAAGAGTCCATTCTCGGAGTAATTGGCCAGCTGGATCGGCCACGTTCGCCTGCTGGTGCTGCACGTCATGCTTTCCATAACAAGCTGTTTGGACGCAGTGCTGAGCAGCGTGCGCGCTTCCGGGAGCGGGTGTTATCAGTGACGCTTGATGACCTCAAACGCGTAGCTGCAATCTGGCTTGTGCCTGAAAAGGCAAGCACAGCTGTGGTAACCGGTCCGGAAAACCGCGCTCTGGTTGAAGGGCTAGGGCTGGATATTCAGGAGTTGTAAGTTGCAGTGCAGGCGGGCAAGTAAGGGCCTGCCTGCATGCTTAGCCGGTTACACTTTAGCGATTCCGCTTCAGGCCGGTGGAAACCATGATGCGTGTTGAAATTTCTTCAACAGAATACGCTGTGGTATTCAGAAACGGAATGCGCTCCCTCCGGTACATCAGCTCTATTTCTTCGATCTCGTGCATGCACTGCTGGATCGAAGAATAGCGTGAGTTGGGCCGCCGCTCGTTGCGGATGGTAGCCAATCGTTCGGGCTCGATTGTTAGACCGAAGATCTTTTCCTTGTGGGGCCGAAGCGCTTTGGGCATCTGCTGGTCCAAAAGATCTTCTTCGGTAATCGGGTAGTTGGCTGCTTTTACACCATATTGAAGCGCTAGATACAGGCAAGTGGGGGTTTTACCACTACGGGACGCGCCCACCAGAATCAGGTCTGCTTCATCATAGTGTCGTGTGCGTGCGCCATCATCGTTATCCAATGCGAAGTTCACGGCGTGTATGCGTCGTTCGTACACGCCTTCGTTATTGATAGCGTGGGATTTGCCAACAGAATATGACGAGGACGACTCCAGTTCCTGCTCAAGAGGGCTAAGAAAGGTTCCGAAGATATCAACCATAAAGCCTTGTGCATCTGAAATGACTTCCCGAATTGTGCTGTCCACTATGGTGTCGAATATGAGAGGGCGGGCGTCATCAGATTCAGCAGCACTGTTAATGCGTTTGACCATATTTTGGGCTTTTTCAATATCGTCAATATAGGGTACGGTAACTCTCTCGAATTCGATTTTTTCGAACTGCGCTAAAAGGCTGTGCCCAAGAGCCTCGGCGGTAAGGCCGGTGCCGTCGGAAATAAAGAAGGCTGTACGTTTCATGATGGTTTTCCGGTTTCGTATGGGGCGAATTTCAGGGCGCATTTGTTAAGCCAACACGGGAAAGTAGAGTGCACTTTCTCAGAGGCTCCCTAGGTAAATTCCGAAGGTTACAGTATCATACTCGCCAAGTTCGAGACTCCGCAGTGGTTGTTGTCCGCATTTAATACTTGATACCACTAGCCCGGTTTTATTCTTTGCCATACAGATTAGAGGGAGACACGCTTTGGAAGATTACATAATCTGGTTTGATCATCTGGGAATGTCCGATGTTGACCGGGTAGGCGGAAAAAACGCCTCCCTCGGTGAAATGATCAGTAATCTCGCCAACGCTGGTGTGACGGTTCCCGGTGGTTTCGCTACCACTGCTCATGCTTATCGTGAGTTTTTGGCCAAAGATGGCCTAAAGGATAAAATCGATAACCTCCTCGACAGTCTCGATATTAACGACGTGAACGAGCTTGCCCGCGTTGGCGCCAAAATTCGTCAGTGGATTATCGATACGCCCTTCCCGGATGCGCTGGAAATCGCTCTTAAAGAAGCTTACAGCCAAATGCTCAACGGCAACGATAAAATGGCCGTGGCTGTGCGCTCCTCCGCAACTGCCGAAGACCTGCCGGATGCGTCCTTCGCAGGTCAGCAGGAAACCTTCCTGAATGTGGTTGGGCTTGAGCAAGTACGCGCCTCCGTAAAAGAGGTTTTCGCCTCCCTGTTTAATGATCGCGCCATTTCTTACCGTGTTCACCACGGTTTCGATCACAAGCTTGTGGCTTTGTCTGCGGGCATCCAGAAAATGGTGCGCAGTGAAACCGCTTCAAGCGGAGTAATGTTCACGCTGGATACGGAATCAGGCTTCCGCGATGTTGTGTTTATCACTGGCTCCTATGGCCTTGGTGAAACAGTGGTTCAGGGTGCCGTTAACCCGGATGAATTTTATGTTCACAAGCCGACCCTAGCGGCGGGTCGCCCCGCTGTGTTACGTCGTAATCTGGGTAGTAAGGCCATTAAAATGATATACCACTCAGAGCCGAGCTCCGGCCAGCTAGTGGAGACCGTTAAGGTAGATCCGGAAGAGCGCGGCCGGTTCTGTATTTCCGATGCAGAAGTGGAAGAGCTTGCTAAGCAAGCCATGATCATCGAAAAGCACTACCAAAGGCCCATGGACATCGAGTGGGCCAAGGATGGCGACGATGGCAAAATCTACATCGTTCAAGCCCGCCCCGAAACGGTTAAAAGCCGGGCGTCAGCCAATGTTATGGAGCGCTACCTGCTCAATGAAACCGGCACAGTGCTGGTCGAGGGCCGTAGTATCGGTCATAAAATTGGTGCTGGCCCGGTCAAAACCATTACCAGCATTAAGGAAATGGACCGCGTCCAAGATGGCGATGTGCTGGTAACAGACATGACAGATCCGGATTGGGAGCCTGTTATGAAGCGTGCATCCGCGATCATCACCGATAGAGGCGGCCGTACCTGTCACGCAGCGATCATTGCCCGAGAACTTGGAATCCCGGCGGTTGTGGGCTGTGGTGATGCGACAGAGATATTGAAAGACGGCCAAGAGGTTACGGTGTCCTGTGCTGAAGGTGACACCGGCTTGATTTACGAGGGAGCGCTGGACTTTGAACTGCGTGAGAATACCGTAGACTCCATGCCTAATATTCCGTTCAAGATTATGATGAACGTGGGTAACCCGGATCGCGCCTTTGATTTCCAGTCACTGCCCAACGAAGGTGTTGGTCTGGCACGGCTTGAGTTTATTATTAACCGCATGATTGGCGTGCACCCGAAGGCACTTCTGAATTTTGAAGGTCTGCCCCGCGACGTCAAGCAAACGGTAGAAAAGCGCATCTCTGGCTACAGTTCACCGGTTGATTTCTACGTAGACAAGCTGGTTGAAGGGATTTCCACTCTGGCTGCCGCATTTTCGCCGAAGAAGGTTATCGTGCGTTTGTCTGACTTCAAATCCAACGAGTATGCCAACCTGATTGGTGGCACCTTATACGAGCCAGATGAAGAAAACCCGATGCTGGGCTTCCGTGGAGCCTCTCGCTATATCTCTGAAACCTTTCGTGACTGTTTCGAGCTTGAGTGTCGTGCCCTCAAGCGAGTGCGCAATGAAATGGGCCTGACCAACGTTGAGATTATGGTGCCCTTTGTACGCACCGTGGGCGAAGCAGAGCAAGTGGTCAATTTACTGGCCGAGAATGGTCTTAAGCGTGGTGAGAATGGCCTGCGTGTGATCATGATGTGCGAGTTGCCGGGCAACGCCTTGCTGGCGGAGAAATTTCTAGAGCACTTTGATGGCTTCTCCATCGGCTCCAACGATCTGACCCAGCTAACTCTGGGTCTCGACCGCGATTCGGGAATCATTGCGCACTTGTTCGACGAGCGCGATGAGGCTGTCAAGATCCTTCTGTCCAACGCTATTCAGGCTTGTAAAAAAGCTGGTAAATACATTGGCATTTGCGGTCAGGGGCCGTCTGATCATCCGGATCTTGCAAAATGGTTGATGGATCAGGGTATTGATACCGTGTCGCTCAACCCGGATTCGGTTCTGGATACCTGGTTCTTTTTGGCTGATGAAAAAATCGACTGAGTTCATTTCTGCACAATATGGAGAGCGATAAGGTGGGAACAATTATTACCCCGGATCTGTGTGACGAGTTTCCAGAAGTTGAGGTGGCTGCGCCTGGCTTCAATAACTACGGCGGGATACAGGCTTTCGGTGGCGAAATCGTCACCGTAAAGTGCTTTGAAGACAACTCGGTGGTGAAGGAACAAGTTGGTTTGCCGGGAAAGGGTCGCGTGATGGTAGTGGACGGGGGCGGTTCAATGCGCCACGCGCTGTTGGGCGACATGCTGGCCGAGAAGGCTGCCAGTAACGGCTGGGCTGGCTTGATCATATACGGCTGCGTGAGGGACGTCGACGAGATCGGGAAGACAGATCTTGGAGTTCAGGCGCTGGCTACTTATCCTCGAAAAAGCGAAAAGCGTGGCCTAGGCGATTTTGATGTGCCGGTAACCTTCCATGGCGTGACCTTCCGCCCAGGTCACTATGTATATGCTGACAACAATGGGATTCTGGTGTCAGAAAAGCCACTGGTCTAGTCTTTTTTAAGTTCTGTTAAAGCAAGAAACTAGCGGGTGACTTCGCTGATGTTGGTTCCCAGCAAAAAGCCGTCACCTTCTGGTTCGCACCGGATTACCTCGCAGATAGTTTCTAGTGGGGGGAATTGATCACTGCTCGGGTGCAGTACCGTACTCAGTTCTTCCCCAACCATTACCGGTTGCTTTACAAGCAACTGCATGCCCGTAGCACTTAGGTCTTTGCAAATACCCGCAAATGTTTTGCCTTTGCTATCCGTGATTTCGATTTCTGACTCTACTTGCATGCGATGAAAATCGCGTTTTTCCGAATAGTCCTTCATAGCATTCACGCCCAGTTATCGGTTTTTCTTGTAGGTTTGAGCATTGGGATCACCAGTGCTAGAAATACACCACCAAACACCAAAATACCACCGAAAAGCATCATGTCAGAGTCATTGCTGGCCTCAAGCCGCTCATTCTCCGCCGTCAGCACTTCCAAATCATTGCGTAGTTTTTGATTTTCTTCCAGTAGTTCACGGTTGCGGTTTACCAGATTAATTGAGTCTGAGGCTATGTTCTTTATGCGCCTGAGTTCTTTCTGCAACTCTTCGGAGTGGGCGGAAAGTGATGACTCCGCGTTACTCAGGGTATCTCTTTCGGTGGATACGTCTTGCAGTTTTTCCTTAACAGCGGACAACTCGCTTTGTGCCTGTTCTAGTTGCCGGCTCACGGTTTTCAGTCTGTCTGCGGCAATGGGTGTATTGCTTAGGTACTGGCTGGAAACCCAGCCGTCGTTGCCTTTCGGGGTGCGCACTCGCGTATAGCCGGAATCGGACGTTTCGATAACTTCCAGAGCCGTGCCGCTGGGCACGGCATTTTCAATAATGCGGTACTGGGAGCCCGCGCCGGAGCGGACCGGTAGATAAAGCTGGTCATCCACCCAGACGGTTTTCGCCTGAACAGCTGCGATGGAGGAGAAAATAAAAAGCGCACTGATGGCAAGGCGAAAAAGCGTCACTGGCAAGGTTCCCAAAGTATTCAGGTGAAAAAGCTCGTTTGTGTCAAAGCCGCAATTCTGTCACAGATATGGGCTTGTTCAAGCGAGCTGTCATTACAATAAGCTCATCGAACGGTATCGGCAGCGTCAGGGCAGAACCATTTTAAAGGGTTTAACTGTTACTTTACTGTAAACGCCAGCGTCCATATAGGGATCGCTGTCGGCCCAGTTTTGGGCTGCTGCAAGGGAATCGAATTCCGCCACCACAAGGCTGCCTGAAAAACCGGCATCGCCAGGGTCTGAAGTGTCGATGGCTGGATGCGGCCCAGCTATAAGAAGCCTACCCTCTTTTTTTAGCGTCTGCAGCCGTTCAATATGTGCGGGTCTTGCGGTTTGGCGCAGCGGAAGGCTGTTGTCGATATCTTCACTGATAATGGCGTAATACATGCGGGGCTCCGGTTCCTTGGCTGGTTTGGAAACTAATGCATGGAGTGGTGGGGCTGGTACACTGTACGCTCTGGCTGGCTTGATTTGGCTGAGCCTGTCTTGCTATTCGCGCCGCCACTCATTTCAATTGGAAATTTTTGTGACTATACCGCAAGACCCTGTTTTGTGCATTGATCTGCACTGTCACAGCACCGCGTCGGATGGCGCTCTTTCTCCTACGGAACTGTTAGATCGTGCAGCGGAGAAAAAAGTGACGCATCTGGCCCTTACTGACCACGACACGATTAGCGGGCTTGCCGAAGCGCAGGTCGCGGCAACCGCTAACGGGGTTGTGCTGATTCCCGGTGTTGAGCTTTCCTGCTTATGGCGCAGTCGCACAATACACGTCGTCGGCGTGGATTTTGATGTCGACAACAGTGCATTTCACGCTGCGTTGGGGCAGCAAAACCGTAATCGCTGGGCTCGCGCGTCTATGATTGCCGAGCGCTTGAGTAAACTCAATATTCCGGACCTTCTAGAGCGAGCAACTGTGCAAGCGAATGGAGACGTACCAGGACGACCACACTTTGCGCGGGTTATGGTGGAGTCTGGTATCGTCAAGAATGCTGCACAGGCGTTTAAGCGTCATCTGGGGGCAGGGAAGGTTGGGGATGTGAAAGCATACTGGCCGGAGCTACAGGAAGTTGTGCAATGGATCAATTCAGCCGGCGGTATTGCGGTACTAGCCCACCCGAGAAAATACCAGCTTACTGCAACAAAGCTACGGGAGTTGACTGCGGATTTTCGCCGCGCTGGGGGGCAGGCCATTGAGGTGATTACCTCCGGGCAATCCAGTGGTGATCTCGGGTTTCTGACGGAATTGTGTATGCGGGAGAAGCTACTAGCGTCTCAGGGCAGTGATTTCCATTTTCCCGGTGCGCCTTGGTGTGAGTTGGGGCGGATACCAAAAATGCCAGACGGGCTGGAGCCGGTCTGGCATCATTTCAAACAAGCGCCTGACTCTAACGCACGGGTTTAATCCGGTGCGTGGAACAGCAAGTATAAGTCAGTCAATGAGTCAGGGATGGCATCGGCCATCTGGCTCGACAGCTTTTCGCTATTACGAACGTTCTGAAAATCCTCATCGTCGAACAGGCCTGACAACGTCAGCATAGGCACCATCAGATCGGCAGTTTCTTCTTCGCTCGCGGCATCCAGCCACTCGTTTTCATATTCCATGAAGGTATCCACAAAACCCGCGCACCAGTTTTCCAGCGCGTTCATTGGATCACCATCTTCCGGTTCCGGAAGCTCAATGGCCTGACCCATGTCGAGAGCTTTGACCATATCTCCCGCCAGTTGCGTAACACACTGGCGGAAGGTGTCCGGGATTCCGCCGCCGGGTGTCTCGTCGGTACCAGTTACAAGGCGGAACACCGTTTCCATGCTCAGTTTCGCAGGACCGATGACGCTGGCACAGACAACCCCATGAAAGCCGAAGAAGTCCAGAGCGTCGTCGCCCCAGGGATCGGCAAACAGTATGTCCTCCAGTGCTTCAATATCGGAGTTGGATAGCATGGATTAGTTGCCTTCTGATTTTTTAGCTGCTTCGGCTGCTCGCTGGCGCTTGCGCACTTCGCGAGGGTCATTGTATGCGCGACCCGGAGTGACCGGAACTGTCGTTTCAGCGGAAGGCTTGTCAGCAGGCGTGGGTGCTGCGTTGCTTTGCTGTGCTTCCGTTTTCGTTTCAACTGCCTTAGGGGCAGGCTCTTTTGCCGCTGCTTTGGCTCGGCTTCTTGCAGGTGCCGATCTCGGCTTGCGCGCAGGCGCTGCCTTGTTTTCACTCTCGGCTAACTTTTCCTCGGCTTTGGCTGGAGGTATTTCTTCTCCTTTGTTTGCTGAGGGTTTGCTATCTTCTTTGGCCGAAGGCTCTTTATTTTCCTCAACTGAGGGTTCTTTGGCTGAGGGCTCTTTGCCTTCTTTAGCTGGCGACACCTTAGCCTCTTGGGTTGATGGCTCCTTCGTTTCTTTGGCCGATGACTCTTTTGCTTCTTTGATGCCTTCGTCTTTGGCGGCTGGCTCTAGATCTTCTTTAGCTGCACCGGGCTTTTGCTCTGCCGCGACGTATGGCTTCTGTTCAGCGTCTGCGGAGGGCTTGCTATCAGGCTTGGCGGTGGGCTCTTGCTGGCTTTGGACCGAAGGCTCTTTCTGTTTGGGGGCAGAGGGTGCTTTAGTCTCTTCAGTTGGAGCTTTGGGTGCGGCTGCTTCAGCGGACGCTTCGGCATTTACTTTTGCTTCACCGGTAACAGGGGCCTGTGAGCTTGGTGCCTGCAAAGACTTTTGCTCACTCTTTTCCTGTGTGAAGGTTTCATCCGCCTTATTTGCTATCGGACCTTTCTTCTCTGAGGTTGATGGTTTCTGCTGAGTTGCCGGAGCCTTGCTCGTTGCTTGATCAGCGCTCTTTTCAGAGACGGCAGTAGCTTTCACATTAGCGTTGTCGCTACTTGTTTCTGGCTGAGTGTCCTTTTGGTGCTTCTCATTACGAGTATTCTTTCGCGCAGCGGGTGTAGACGCCGGGCTTTCGGAAGGCGAGCCATCCCGGTTACGGGGGCGACGTGGTTTGCGGCGACTGTCGTCAGAAGTTGACTTACCAGCAACAGCCTTTTGAGGTGCGTCTTGCTGAGTGGTGTCTTTTTTATCACTGTTGTTTTTTGCGTCCCGCTGTGGGCGGTTACGATTCTGACCACGGCTCGACCCATCTTTGCGGTTATCCCGGCGGTTGTCCCCGCCGCGGCTGTCTGCATTTTTGCTATCAGAACCCTTATTGTCAGCTCCTTTGTCGGCCGATTGACGGTTCTGGTTAGGGCGATTCTGGTCGTCATTGCGGTTGCGGCCGCGTGAACGGTTATCATCGCCACGGTTCTGTTGGTTGTTGCCCTGCCGGCGTTCGCTGCCGTTACGCTTATTTCCACCGGAGCTTTGGTTGTCGCGGGCAACGCGCGTTTTACGGCGGTCCTGGCGAGCCTGATTGCGCTGGTCTTCGCGATTGTTGCTGGCTTTCGAGTTTTCGCGGGTTTCGCCGCTCTGCTCACCTTCGCCGCTGAAGAAGCATGCTATTTTGCGACCGATCCTGCGGAGCAGGCCATCGTCTTGTTCGGCAGCTTCTTGTGCTTCTGGAACTGTGGCGGCCGGGGCAGGGGCGCTCGGGCGAATAGCTCTCACTGCGGCCTGCTCGCGAACCGGCTTATCAGCGGCTGGCGCCTCAAACACTTCCTCTTCTCGTTCGCTGTATTCCTGCGCTACCTGATGGCTTGAGATGTGCTCGGGCGTGGTTTCGTCGTCGCGCATGCGCAGGATTTCAAAGTGTGGCGTTTCCATGTGGGGAACTGGCACGACAACAATGCTAACTTCTTGGTTGGCCTCTATATCTGCAAGCTGCTTGCGCTTTTCGTTAAGCAGGAATGTAGCTACAGATACCGGCACCACTGCACGGACTTCTCCGGTTTTATCCTTGGAGGACTCTTCGTAGATCAGGCGCATGATACTCAGCGCCAGAGACTCGATGCCACGGATTGTGCCTTGGCCTTCACAGCGGGGGCAGACTTCACTGCGGGTCTCTCCGAGGGACGGGCGCAGCCGTTGACGGGACATTTCCAGTAGGCCGAAGCGGGAGATTTTGCCAACCTGAACCCTCGCCCGGTCGATTTCCAAGGCTTCTCGTACTTTTTGCTCGACTTCGCGCTGGTGTCTGGCGGGTGTCATATCGATGAAGTCGATGACGATCAAGCCGCCCATGTCCCGCAAGCGTAGCTGGCGAGCAATTTCCTCTGCAGCTTCCAGATTAGTCTGGAAGGCTGTTTCTTCGATATCATGACCTTTTGTGGCGCGGGATGAGTTGATGTCGATGGACACCAGCGCCTCTGTTGGGTCAATAACGATCGACCCACCCGATGGGAGCTTTACTTCCCGCTGGAAGGCGGTTTCAATCTGGCCTTCGATTTGGTACCGGCTAAACAGAGGGATTTCGTCTTTGTATAGCTTAATTTTGTTCTCGAACGTAGGCATTACGGCGCGAACGAAATTCAGTACGTCCTCGTAAACGCCCTCCGAGTCTATCAGAACTTCTCCGATATCCTGACGTAGATAATCCCTAACGGCGCGGATAATAACATTGCTTTCCTGATGAATCAGAAAAGGCGCTTTGCGCTCGCCAGCGGCCTGAGTAATCGCTTCCCAGAACTGTACAAGGTAGTCGAGATCCCATTGCAGCTCTTCAGATGTGCGCCCGATGCCAGCGGTGCGTACGATAATGCCCATAGATTTGGGCACTTGTACCTGATTCATGGCTTCTTTCAGGTTCGCCCGCTCTTCGCCTTCGATGCGGCGGGAAATACCGCCAGCGCGGGGATTGTTGGGCATTAGAACAAGATAGCGTCCGGCTAGGGAGATAAATGTCGTGAGGGCGGCGCCTTTATTTCCACGCTCTTCTTTATCGACTTGGACGATAACTTCCTGACCTTCCGTAACTACTTCCTTGATGTTTACCTTGCCTTCGATTTGGCCCGGTGATTTTTTGAAGTAGTCTCTGGAAATTTCCTTTAGAGGAAGAAAACCGTGGCGATCAGCGCCAAAATCAACAAATGCGGCTTCCAGACTCGGCTCTACACGAGTGATGCGTCCTTTGTAGATGTTGGATTTTTTCTGCTCACGTGAGCTGGATTCGATATCTAGGTCAAACAGGCGTTGGCCGTCAACTAGGGCGACGCGCAACTCTTCTGGGTGAGTTGCATTAATGAGCATTCTTTTCATGGGAAAAGTGGATTTCCTGTCGTTAGATTTTGACAGAAAACCGATGGGCGTCGCATCTGCGAAGCAGGATGTGCGTGCCGCAAGCCCTGCGAGGCAGGGGAGGAGCGGCGGACAAACGAATCACTCCCTGTCGGGGTGTGATCCTCTTGGTCTGAGACCACCGACAACGTACCGTCTGCCTAATGGCAGCGAAGTGTCGTGTAGGGTTCTTGTCTGTTGACGCATATAATCCGTTTTCAAGTTCACACAAGCGCTTGGGTCTCACGTCGTATTCGTAAGCTGGACGGCCCGGCCTTGCGTGGCAGTGATTCTTCGCGATAATCGCCCGGCGGTTTTCCGCGCGGTTTTAGTAATTTCCGGTGCCAGTTCGCCGTTCTTTTACGGGTATTCCTCGGCACTTCGGAAGCATTTCTTACGCCGTGCCCGATAGTGATTGGGCGCTCGGCGTTCAAACTCTTGAATAGTGTCGGTATACTTCTGCCGCTCCGGCTTCTGACTAGAGTTGGTCAGGCCGTAGACAAACGACAGATCACGCTGGAATATAACAGCAATCAGGTACTCGTTCAATCCTGCCCGTGCCGTCAGTTACGTCACCTTTTTAAAGGAATCTTATGTCCCGCAAACCAGCTAACGGAAAGCCAGCTAAAGGCCGGGCGAAAAAACCGACGTCTTACCCGGTGCACAGTGCCGGTGCGCGGAAAGCTGATTCCGCTCGGGAGCCGGTTAAACAGGGCGTTTTGTGGGTGACGGTTGACGAAGACAACCACGGGCAACGGCTGGATAATTTTCTGCTGGCCCAGCTTCGTGGTGTGCCCAGAAGTATCATTTACCGCATCGTCCGAAAGGGGGAGGTGCGGGTAAATAAGGGTAGGGTAAAGCCTGATACGCGTCTTGCAACAGGCGATCAAGTGCGTATTCCGCCAGTGGTTCGAAAAGAAAAGGCGCCCCAAGCGGCCCCAGGGAGCCGTGTTCAGGGCGTTGTGGAAGCGGCAGTGGTATTCGAAAATGATCAGATGCTGGTGGTGAACAAACCTTCCGGCATAGCGGTGCATGGTGGTAGCGGTCTCAGCTTCGGTCTGATTGAAGTGCTGCGGTCAGCTCGCCCGGAAGCGCGCTTTCTTGAGTTGGTGCATCGCTTGGATAGGGATACATCCGGTTTGGTTATGGTGGCCAAGAAGCGTTCTGCTTTGCGGTACCTGCAAGACGAACTCCGGCAGCGGCGAATTCGTAAGCAATACCATGCTCTGGTAGCAGGAAATTGGCCCGACAAACTTGGCCGTGTTGATGAGCCTTTGTTGCGTTATGAAATGCCGAATGGTGAGCGCAGGGTTAAAGTCGATGAGGCAGGCAAAGCGTCGCTTACAACGTTTCGCTGTCTTGCGCGCTTTGAAGGCTATAGCCTGGTGGAGGCGTCTCCGGTTACTGGCCGAACCCACCAAATTCGTGTGCACAGCCTTTGTGCCGGTCATCCAATAGCAGGGGATGACAAGTATATGGATGATGTAAGTCTCAAAGCTTTTCGGGCTGTCGGCGGTCAGCGCCTGATGCTGCATGCCCGGGCTCTCGAGTTGGCCTTGCCTGTTACGGGTGAGGCAGTTCGGTTTGAGGCTCCTTATGACGACGTATTTAGCCACGTGCTGAGCAGGCTTCAAGTGCGTGAAACGGGGGCGATTTAATGGATGTTAAAGCTGTTATTTTTGACTGGGACGGCACGCTGGTGGATTCCGTTGACCATATCGCGGAAAGTCTCCATCAAGCGGCTACCGAGTTGGGGTATCCCGCTCTGGAGAGAGAGGCCTATCGGGATATTATTGGTCTGGGTATGGTAGAGGCTTTAGGGAGGCTTTATCCTGGTATCAGCCATGATGAGATGACGGCCATTCGAGAGGGCTATGCCAATTATTTCTTTCGTAAAGTCACAACGCCGCAAAGTTTGTTTGATGGTATGGCGGATGTGGTGCTGGACCTTCAAAGTTCGGGGCGCGGATGTTCTGTGGCAACCGGGAAGAGTCGCAAGGGCTTGGATCCTGCACTGGTCTCGAGTGGATTGGGTGCGCATTTTGATATTACCCGCTGTGCTGATGAAACCCGCTCCAAGCCGGATCCGCGCATGCTTGAGGAAATTCTTCTTTTCTACGGAATTGAGCCTGCACAAGCCGTAATGATTGGTGATACCCGTTACGACCTTGAGATGGCGCAGCGTATCGGTATGCCCTCTATTGGGGTTGAGTGGGGCGTGCATAAGCGTGATGTGCTTGGTAGCTATGGGCCTCGCGCCATCGTGGATTCAGTTTCGGATCTTCGCAGTGTGCTTGGTTTGTAAGTGATTTTTGGTGAAATAACGTCTAACGGGAAAAACGCATGAGTGACTGGGATTCTGAAAAAACTCCGGAGTGGGATGATAAACCTGTAGAGCCGCGTTCCGGGCGAAATCAGCCGCGTCTGCCGCCTGAATCTGGCCGCGACTGGAAGTTGATCGAAAAGCTTGTGATGTCGTTACAGTCCGAACAGCGTCGTAGCCGACGCTGGGGGGTGTTTTTCAAGTTTCTTACGTTCGCTTATCTGTTTGCTTTGCTGGTTATTGTCTGGTCGCCGTTTGGCGGCGGTCTGGAGGCGACAACGGGCAAGCACACCGCAATTGTTGAGATTAATGGGCCTATTTCTGCAGATGAGCTTTCCAGTGCTGACAATATTGTAGGCTCTCTACGCTCTGCGTTTGAGCAGGATAACGCTGTAGCGGTAATTTTGCGTATAAACAGCCCAGGCGGCAGCCCGGTTCAGTCCGGCTATGTGTACGATGAAATCAAGCGGTTGCGGGATGAGTACCCGGAAAAGAAAGTTTATGCGGTGATTTCGGATATCGGAGCGTCCGGTGCTTATTATATTGCTGCTGCAGCTGATGAAATTTACGCGAACCGGGCCAGCCTTGTAGGGTCTATCGGTGTTGTGGCGGGTGGTTTCGGGTTTACCGGTGTCATGGATAAGTTGGGTGTAGAGCGCAGGCTTTACACTGCAGGCGAGAACAAAGCGTTTCTGGATCCCTTCTCCCCCGAGCAAGAGGGCGAGGTGGAGTTCTGGCAAAGCGTGCTTGAGAATACCCACAAGCAGTTTATCGAGGCCGTAAAACAGGGTCGCGGTGACCGTCTGGCGAACGATGAGCGCTTGTTCAGTGGTCTGGTGTGGAGCGGGGAGCAGGCGCTAGAACTTGGGCTTGTGGATGGGCTGGGTAGCGCCTCCCATGTTGCTAGGCAGGTCGTTGGTCAGGAAGAGTTGGTCGACTACAGTCGTCGCAAAGGTCCGTTGCGCGATCTTGTTGATCAGCTTGGTGTGTCTTTTGGTCAGGGCGTTGCCAGCCAGCTCGTTGAGTCGCGTCTGGAGTTGCGATAACGAATGGGGTGGCTCGCTAGTTTTCCAGAAGCGGGTTTCTGCCCCAGGCAGTTAGCATATTGTTGAGGGCGATCAAGGGGAGGCCAATAAGGCTGTTTGGGTCCTGTCCTTGCAGCTCTCGAAAGAGCGTTATGCCGAGGCCTTCCATTTTAAAGCTGCCTGCGCAATCGTAGGGTTCTTCTTTGCGAAGGTATGCCTCGATTTCCTGAGAAGTCAGGTCTCGGAAGTGCACGGTAAATTTTTCGCAGCAGGTTTGTAATTCTCCGGAATCGGCGTCTAAAAGGGCTAGACCGGTAAGGAAATTCACACTCTTGTTGCTGCTTTGCTTCAATTGCTGAATAGCTTTTGAATAGGTTCCCGGTTTGCTCAGCAAGGTGCCGTCGGGCAGTGTGGCTACCTGATCCGAGCCAATAACCCAGTGCCCCGGGTACTTGGGAGCCAGGGCTTGGGCTTTACTGCGAGCCAGACGAATGGCTAGCTCCTTTGGGCTCTCTTCTTTTTTTGGGGATTCATCAATGTTTGGGCTGGCGCATGAGAAGGATAGTCCAAGCCTTGCAAGAAGCTCTTTGCGGTAGGGGGAGGATGAGGCCAGTAGCAAATGTTTATGGGGCATGGGTGATCCTTGAAAAATGTGCGCCAGTTTTTGAAGCGCTTATCGTAGAATACACCTACGGAAACCGGAACCCCTGAGCAAAAGCCGACGAAGTCTTTGACAGCGGCGAGCTTCGCCCCTAGAATTGCGCGCCTATGTCAAATGCGTCTAGTGCCGAGTTGCCAAAAATAGTCGATCCGTACAAGTTGGCGGAACACGAAAGCATACTGGAGGGAGAAATTCCTCTCAGTGCATTGCCTCGTTTCCGTGAAGCTGTTTTGGGATTCGATGATGGCGATGTTTGTCGCGTAAAGCTGTCTTTTTACAAAGATAGCCAGCGTCGCCGCATTGTTACTGGCGAATTGGAGGCTCCGGTTAATCTGGAGTGTCAGCGCTGCATGGGGCCTATGAAGTCTGTTTTGGCTTCCCGGTTTACACTGGGGCTGGTGACCAGCGACGAGCAGGCGCAGGGGTTACCAAAAGATCTTGAGCCGTTTCTGACTGATGATTTCAGTGCGGATCTGTGGTCAATGACTGAAGACGAGTTGCTGCTGGTGCTGGCTCCTTATCCGCTTCACGACCGGGGTGACTGCCCTGCGAGTGCAGAGTTGGAAGCTTATGAGCCAGATGGTTCTGCTGAAGTTCCAGAGAAGAAGCAAGCCGACAACCCGTTCAGCGTGTTAGCAGGGCTCAAGAATACAAAGCATTAATTAGGGCGTGGGCCTTCTGATGAAGATCGGCGCAATCAACGAACACACGTTATTCGTAACCCTATTCAAGTAAAGTTTACGTTAACAGGTCAGGAGTAGAACCATGGCTGTACAGAAGAACCGTAAGACTCGTTCCAAGCGTGGCATGCGTCGTGCCCACGATGCTCTCAGCACTGCAGCTCTGAGCACGGATTCAACAACCGGCGAAGTTCATCGTCGTCACCACGTGTCTCCGGACGGATTTTACCGTGGTAAGCAGGTAATCGAGTCTAACGACGAGTAATCTCGTTGCATTACCGCACAATCCTCAGTCGAATGGCCAAGCGGTGAAACCGGTTACCATAGCGATTGATGCCATGAGTGGTGATCGGGGTGCCGCAGTAGTCGTTGCTGCAGCTCTTGAAGCGGTGCGCGAAAATAAAGCCTTAAGTTTTATTCTGGTGGGAATCCGGAGTGAGCTTGAGGCTTTTTTGCATGATGGGCATCCGCGAATCCGTATTGTTGAAGCTGCAGATGTTGTGCGCATGAATGAGCGTCCCTCGCATGCGCTGCGGCATAAGAAAAACTCGTCTATGGCGATTGCTTTGAGTCTGGTCCGTGATGGCGAGGCTCAGGGCTGTGTCAGTGCGGGTAATACCGGTGCTTTGATGGCGTTTGGCCGTTCTATCATCCGTATGTACCCGGGTATTGAGCGCCCGGCAATAGCCAAGTTGATACCTTCGTTAAGAGGGCGCTGCCATGTTCTGGATCTGGGTGCCAACGTGGACTCCAGCGCCGAGAACCTCTATCAGTATGCCTTGATGGGTTCTTTGATGGCCTCGGCAATCTGCAGCCAGGGCGAGCCCCGCGTAGCTTTGCTGAATGTGGGCGAGGAAGAAATAAAAGGCAACGAACAGGTTCGTCTAGCCTCCCATATGCTTGCCCAATGTGATTCGATTAACTATATCGGCTACGTAGAGGGTAGTGATTTATTTCGCGATGTTGCGGATGTAGTGGTGTGTGATGGTTTTGTAGGCAATATCGCGCTAAAAACCGGAGAAGGTGTAGCCGGGTTGCTGATCGAACTTATGGAGCAGGCATTGACCCGTACGCTATATGGCCGCTTTGTGGGCCTACTTGCACGCCCCATTATTGGGCGACTCCTTCGTTTGATGGATCCTTCTCGCCATAATGGCGCGAGTCTTCTTGGCCTTCAGGGCGTGGTCATTAAAAGCCATGGCAATGCGAATGAGCGTGCTATGTTGGCCGCCATTCGTCAGGCGGTTGGTGAAGTTGAGCTTGAAGTGCCAAGGCGCATTAATGAGCGTCTTGATGATCTAATGCTTTGAGCGCCTAATGCTTGGCCGTTTGGTCCGGCTTACTCGCGCAAATATCAGCCAGGTTGTACTATTGGCTAATCTCCCAAAACTTCCAATAACGATAAGATCCCGCTCATGAAATCAGCCTTTATATTTCCCGGACAGGGCTCTCAATCGGTTGGCATGCTATCCGGTGCTGCCGATTCATGGCCCATGATCAACAAAACCTTCGCTGAAGCGTCTAACGTGCTTGGCTACGATCTGTGGGACCTGTGCCAGAAAGGCCCGGCAGAAGAACTCAACCAGACTATGAATACCCAGCCAGCGATGCTGACGGCCAGCGTTGCATTGTGGCGAGAGTGGTTTGTGGCCGGTGGGCCGCGGCCGGATTTTCTGGCGGGCCACAGTTTAGGTGAATACAGTGCGCTAGTGGCGGCTGAAAGCCTCGATTTTGTCGAAGCTGTCAAGCTTGTGCGCTTGCGCGGCGAATTGATGCAAGAAGCCGTTCCTGCAGGCGAAGGTAAGATGGCTGCTATTCTTGGTTTGGAGGATGCAGACGTTGTTGCGGCCTGTGATGAAGCGGCCAACGGCGATGTGGTGTCCGCAGTGAACTTTAATGCGCCGGGGCAGGTGGTGATTGCGGGTTCGGCTACAGCCGTTGAGCGCGCCATTGAAGCCTGCAAGGCAAAAGGCGCCCGTAAGGCCATGCCTCTGCCTGTTAGTGTTCCGTCCCACTGCGCTCTAATGAAAGATGCCGCAGAAGAGTTGGCTCAGGCTCTGGATGTAGTTCGTTTTAACGATGCTGTCATTCCTGTAATACAGAATGTTAACGCTGCAGCTGTTACAGATTCGGCTACACTGAAGGCTAATCTGATAAAGCAGCTTTATTCGCCGGTGTTATGGGCGGATTCGATGCGTACTTTAGTTGGGAGCGATGTTAAGGTCGCTCTTGAATGTGGCACTGGCAAAGTGCTGGCCGGCTTGGCCAAGCGAATTGATCGAGGACTCGCCGTTCATGGCATGGAAAGCCCTGAGTCGCTAACGGCTGCGCTTGCTGCATTTGAACAGTCATAAGGATGTCTTGAGAACATTCTTATGATGTTTTGAAAACGTCGTGATAAATAAGTCGTGGTAAAAGGGAGTCCTAAATGTCTCTGGAAGGCAAAACAGCACTGGTAACCGGTGCTACCCGTGGAATCGGAAAAGCCATCGCTCTAGTACTTGCTAGTCAGGGTGCGGAGGTTGTGGGTACTGCGACCAGCGCTGATGGCGCAGCAACCATTACAGAGACGCTCAAGGCTGCGGGTGCCAATGGCTATGGCATTGTAATGAACGTAGCTGATCCTGAAAGCATTGAGGCGGGTCTGAAAGCGATAGCAGAGAAATCAGCAGCACCTCTGATTTTGGTCAATAACGCAGGTATCACCCGTGATAATCTGTTGATGCGGCTTAAGGACGACGATTGGGCATCGGTGCTCGAAACCAACCTCTCAAGCGTGTACCGTACGAGTAAAGCTGTTATTCGAGGTATGGCAAAAGCACGCTGGGGGCGCATTATTAACGTCAGCTCCGTGGTGGCGAGCATGGGTAATGCTGGGCAGGCCAACTATTGTGCCGCGAAGGCCGGTGTTGAGGGCTTTACCCGCAGTCTGGCCAAAGAAATGTCGAATCGGGGCATCACAGCAAACAGCGTTGCGCCCGGATTTATCGACACAGACATGACAAAAAAACTGGACGACAAGCAACGCGAGGCTATGCTGGAAATCATACCCGCGGGTCGTTTTGGGCAGCCGGAAGAAGTGGCGGCTATTGTTGCTTTTCTGGCATCGGATGCTGCCGGTTACGTGAGTGGAGAGACCATTCATGTAAATGGCGGGATGTACATGGGATAAGCTCCGGTTTCGGGGCTCGTGCGCAACTCCTTGTCGCACAACATGTTTAACCGGATCCCTGCTTGTTTGCAGGTAGGGTTTACACTAAACTGGCAGCACTTGAGTTGCTTGGTAGATACACAAAGTGAGGACATTATGAGTACAGTTGAAGAGCGCGTTAAGAAGATTGTTTGTGAACAACTGGGCGTTAAAGAGTCCGAAGTTCAGAACTCATCTTCTTTTGTTGAGGATCTTGGCGCTGACTCACTGGACACCGTTGAGCTGGTGATGGCACTGGAAGAGGAATTTGAAACTGAAATTCCAGACGAAGAAGCCGAGAAGCTAGCCAGTGTTCAGGACGCGATCGACTACATCGTCGCGCATACCTGATACTCTGCATTTTAGTTAGCCAGGCGAAAGCCGTCCTTGTCATTTAGTGAAGGACGGCTTTTTTATTGCCAAAAATCACCCGTGCTTCGGGTCCCTTCAGTAATGCCGATAGATGAAACGATCAGGTGAGTGGAGTTATGAGTAAACGGCGGGTTGTTATCACTGGTATGGGAATGCTGTCTCCATTGGGAAACGATGTTGCGTCTTCCTGGGAAGGTATTTTAGCTGGGCGCAGCGGAATCGGAATGATCGACCGTTTTGACGCGTCTGAGTACAACACTCGCATTGGTGGTGCAATCAAAGATCTGGATCTGGAGTCTTATCTCTCCTCCAAAGAAGCTAGAAAGCTGGATGCGTTTATTCACTATGGTTTGATCGCAGCCCAACAAGCCGTTGATGATAGTGGTCTGGCGGATTACGAGGCTCTGGATCTCGACCGGGCGGGCATTGCTATCGGCTCGGGTATTGGCGGGCTGGAATACATCGAAAAAAGCGTGCTGACAATGGACAAGTCTGGCCCGCGTAAGGTGTCGCCTTTCTTTGTTCCAGCATCCGTTATCAACATGATTTCAGGCAACGCAGCCATTCGTTTCGGATATCGTGGGCCCAATATTGCCATCGTGACTGCCTGCACCACGGGTACACATAACATTGGTTACGCTGCCCGCACTATTGCCTATGGTGATGCGGATGTCATGTTGGCTGGTGGCTCTGAAATGGCAACTACTCGCACCGGCATTGCTGCGTTTGCCTCAGCCCGCGCACTTTCAACCCGTAATGACGAGCCCGAGCAAGCCAGTCGCCCATGGGATAAGGATCGCGACGGATTTGTGCTCAGCGATGGTGCTGGCGTCGTGGTCATGGAGGAGTTGGAGCACGCTAAAAAGCGTGGAGCCACTATTTATGGTGAGCTAGTCGGCTTTGGCATGAGCGATGATGCCCACCACATTACAGCGCCGCCAGAAGCCGGTGAAGGCGCCGCCAAATCAATGCAGAATGCATTGCGGGATGCTGGACTGAAGCCGGAAGATGTTGATTACATCAATGCCCATGGTACCTCAACACAGGTCGGTGATGTGGCTGAAATTGCTGCGGCCAAGCGCGTATTTGGTAGCCACGCGGCTCGACTTGCTATGAGTAGTACCAAATCCATGACTGGGCATTTGCTGGGTGCTGCTGGTGCCGTTGAAGCTATTTTTTCGCTGCTAGCTATACGCGATGGTGTGCTGCCGCCAACGATTAATCTCGATAACCCGGATGAAGGCTGCGATCTGGATCTGGTGCCTAACACCTGTCGCAAATCCGACGTGCGTGTGGTTCTCTCTAACTCGTTCGGCTTTGGTGGCACCAACGGCACTTTGATTATGCGCCGCTTCGAAGGCTAAGGCGCTATGTTCAACCTGTATTGGGCTGATGAAAGTGGCTTTCCCGCAGGTGACCGAGGTGCGGTATACGGTGACGGCCTTTTCGAAACCATAAGAATGCACGGTAATCGAGGTGTGCTTTTATCGCGCCACCTAGACCGCATGGTTCGCGATGCGGGAAGGTTAGGCATCCCGGTCGCACTCAGAGATCTAAGCAAAGCCTACAGTGCCGCCGTTAGCCGTTACGTATCTCGATACACTGGTAAGGCAGGCGACGATTGGATTCTCAAATTGACCCTAACCAGAGGTGAAGGGGGGCGTGGGTACCAGCCCGGTGCCGGTATACGGCCGAATCTAATTGTGTCCGCTAGCCCTATGCCTACATTGCCAACCCCCGCAGGTGTTGCTGTGGATTTCTCCCGGGTTCCGCTTACAGTGAACCCTTTGCTTACCGGCATTAAGTCTCTTAATCGGCTGGAACAAGTGATGGCTGCAAGAGAGATTGATGGCGAGTTGTTTGAAGTCATCATGGCTGACAATGACGGGAATTTGGTTGAGGGTACCCGTACCAATTTACTTCTTAAGGTGCCAAATGGTTGGGTAACCCCGCCCACCAAAAGCCTTGCCGTTGCTGGCATACTACGGCAGTGGTTGTTGGAATGGCTCCGCGCAAAGGGGGAGCTTGTTATAGAGCGTGCCATGGGTATCGGGGATGTTATGGCTCCGGATTGTCAGGGGCTTTACCTTCTGAACAGTGTTTTGGGCATTGTTCCCGTGCGCCAACTTGCTGGTCAGGATTTGCCTGCAGATGATGGAGTTGCGACAATCTTTAATCCTCTCGAACTGTTGGAATAATTCGCTTGTTCAAGAAACTTCTTATCGCGGTAATTTGTGCTGCCGTGCTTATTGGTGCGGGCTCGGGGCTATGGGTTTGGCAGGGGCTTGGGTCACTGTCAAAGCCGGTTACTTTAACTGAGCCGGTGCTGTTTGATGTTCCTAATGGCACAACCTTTAACGATGTGGCCCGGCAGTTGCGCAGCCGCAAACTGGTTGAAGATAGCCTGTGGGTGCGAATTTACGGTCGTTTGTTTCCCGATCAGGCCAGAATAAAGGCAGGGGAGTATGAGTTTACCGATGGCATGAGCGCTGAAGCTATGCTTTCTAAAATGGTTGCGGGCGATACCAAACATTGGTCAGTGCAGTTTATTGAGGGTTGGACCTTCCGCGACATGCGCTCAGCTCTCGCAGTCACCGAGCGCCTTGAGAAGCTTACGTCTGAATGGTCGGATGCTCAAATCATGGAAGCTGTTGGTGCAGAGGGAGAGCATCCCGAGGGGCGGTTTTTCCCCGACACTTACCTGTTTACCAGCAGTGAATCGGACCTTGATTTGCTCCGACGTTCATTTCGTCGCATGGAGTCCGTGCTTGCGGAGGAGTGGGAGAGCCGCGCCAAGAGCCTGCCATACGATAATGCATATGAGGCTTTGATTATGGCCTCCATTGTAGAGCGCGAAACCGGTGCCCCCCACGAGCGGGATCAAGTAGCGGGCGTATTTGTCCGGCGACTGCAAAAGGGCATGCGATTGCAGACGGATCCCACCGTAATCTATGGCATGGGAGATAAGTATAAAGGCCGCATAGGCAGCAAAGACTTGCGCATCCACACGCCATATAACACCTACCGCATTAGCGGGTTGCCCCCAACACCCATTGCTTTGCCGGGCCGTGAAGCCATTCATGCATCGTTGCATCCGGGCTCCGGCAAGGCTTTGTATTTTGTTGCTCGCGGTGACGGTACCCATAAGTTCTCCAACACGTTAGCTGAGCACCAAAAAGCCGTACGCGCGTTTCAGCTCAACCGCCGGTCGGATTACCGGTCTTCACCTGCTCCCGACAAGGATGAGAACAAATGACTGTCCGTGGCCGCTTTATTACCTTCGAGGGGTCCGAGGGTGTGGGCAAGTCGACCCAGATCACTAACGCTGCTGAAACCCTTAAAGAACTAGGGATTGACTGTATAGTGACCCGAGAGCCGGGTGGCACGCCTCTGGCTGAAGCGATTCGAGAAGTGCTTTTGTCGCCGCGGGACGAGTCGGTGAACGATCTCACTGAATTGCTACTAATGTTTGCTGCCCGCGCACAGCACTTGCACACACTTATTCTTCCTGCGTTGGAGAAGGGGCAGTGGGTACTTTGTGATCGTTTTACCGATGCCACATTTGCTTATCAGGGCGGAGGCCGTGGCGTGCCAAGCGAGCGAATTGCTTTATTGGAAACCTTAGTGCAGGGGGAGATGCGTCCAGACCACGTGGTGTTATTGGATGCGCCAGTCGAAACCGGCATGATGCGGGCGAGGCATCGGGGGCAGCTGGATCGTTTCGAACAAGAGACGGTTTCTTTTTTTCAGCGTATTCGCGATACCTATCTGGTCCGCGCTGACGCTGAACCGTCCCGCTATAATATCGTGGATGCAGCAGGGTCACTGGAGCAAGTCAGTACCCATATTCGCGAACTTATGTGCAAGTTCGGGTCAGATCTGCTTTAATTGAGTTACATTCTCACTCTAAGGTTCCGGTTGCGTCTATGCTGGATGCCCGTTTACTCAAGCTCCCAATCGCATCTCACCAGCACCGTCATGAACATCACCAGATAGTCATCGGTGTTCAGGGTGAGGCAGATTTGAGTGTTGATGGAACCGGCTCTCATCTGGACACCTGGAAAGCCTGCTTTGTGCCTACAGAAGCCAAGCATGATTACTGTGGTGATCAACAAAACCACGTGATGGTCATTAATCTCGACCCCTCGGCTCCTGCTATGGCTACTCCGAACCATGCCGACTATGAGCGCATGGTTCGTGTGTTCGAAAAGCCCCGAACGATCCAGATGGACAGCAGTTTGCAGGGGTTGGTTCAGTTTGCGGCTAGCGAGTTTGACCGTTCGCCCGGTAATCTTGCAATGCACGCTCATCTCGCCGCTAGCATCCTCTATTGCATGGCCGATAGAGTCGTGGACCCTAAGGTGGTGGCGCCCACTCGCCACAGTCTCAGCCCAGACGCCATGCAGCGCTACATACGAGCCAATCTGCATCGGAAGATTAGCGTGCAGGAATTAGCCAGTGAGGCCTGCTTGAGTGTAAGCCGCTTCCATGAAGTATTTCGCGAAGTGGTTGGAACTACGCCGCACCAATTTTTGTTACAAGCACGTCTCAATCAGGCTATTAATCTTTTAGCTTCAACGTCTCTTTCGGTGTCGGAAATCAGTTATCGTGTTGGCTTCTCGTCTCAAAGTGCCCTGACGAATGCGTTGCGCAAACACAAGGGTACTACCCCCACGAGACTGCAGGCCCGTGACGTTGTTGCCTGACCGGCTTTGAAATAAATCTACTCCCGTAGAATTCCATAAAAGAATCGTAGGATTTTGTAAGCCGCAAATACGTAGTAATACTAGGCTTGTCGTGTCAAATCTCGTCTTGTCGATCTGTTGGTCGGGGCGGTCGCAAATTGGCAATACTTAACTATAGTTAAGGCTAAGAGTGCGACACGTTGCCTCGCTCAAGTTCGAAAGACATCCCAGTAAACAAGAAGAATGACACAGTAAGCTGGCGCCCGCGTCAGGTCTGTGCTTTGCGAGCGGATATAATCCGACTCATTAAACCGGAGGAGTTCCATGGCTATTGGTGTTTGGATTAGTCTATTTGCTTATTTTGCAGTGATGATTGGCATCGGCCTTTTTGCGATGCGCACATCAACTTCCTCATCCGAGGATTACATGCTTGGTGGCAGGGGGCTCAGCCCCAAGGTAGCAGCCTTGTCTGCTGGCGCGTCGGACATGAGCGGCTGGTTGCTTCTGGGTCTTCCGGGCGCGATGTACGTATCGGGTCTGGCTTCTGCCTGGATCGGTGTTGGTCTGTTTGTTGGCGCATTTATTAACTGGGTTCTCGTTGCACCTAGATTGCGTGCACAGACAGTGCATTATGGCAACGCCCTGACTATTCCGGCCTTCCTAGCAAACCGCTTTCCCACCAAGGCACTACCACTTAGAACTGTAGCGGCAGTGGTTATTGTGGTGTTTTTCTCGGTGTACACAGCCTCGGGCTTGGTAGCAGGTGGCAAGCTGTTTGAAAGTGCATTTGCCGGAATTTTCACCTTCGGTGGTATGGGTGATTACGGTGTAGGTATCGTCATAACGCTGGGTGTTGTACTTGCCTACACCGTAGTGGGCGGGTTCTTGGCTGTGAGCATGACCGACTTTGTTCAGGGCTGCATCATGATGGTTGCACTGGTTCTCATGCCGGCCGTTGTTCTATTCGGCGAAGGCGGTGGCGGCTTTGCTCAGGCGACAGCAACGTTGAATGAGGTGGATCCCACTCTGCTTTCTTGGACAGAAGGACTTACCTTTATTGGATGGCTTTCAGCAGTGACCTGGGGCCTGGGCTACTTTGGCCAGCCGCACATCATCGTTCGCTTCATGGCAATCCGTTCAGTTAAAGAAGTACCGACTGCTCGTAACATCGGCATGTCTTGGATGGCCATTTCGCTGATTGGCGCGATTGGTCTGGGTATCTTCGGTCGCGCATACGCAGTGCGTAATGGCATGCAAATTGACGATCCCGAAACCATCTTCATTATTCTTGCAGACTTGCTGTTCCACCCGCTGATTACAGGCTTCCTGTATGCAGCCTTGTTGGCCGCAGTTATGAGTACTATCTCCAGTCAGCTTCTGGTGGCATCTTCGTCACTCACAGAAGACTTTTACCGCTTGTTCCTGCGTAAAGAAGCGGGTGACCGCGAGTGTGTAAACGTTGGTCGTGTGTGTGTGGTGTTGGTTGGTCTTGTGGCTGCTGTTATCGCCTCTGACCCCAATTCAAACGTTTTGAGCTTGGTTGGTAACGCCTGGGCGGGCTTCGGTTCGGCGTTTGGTCCCCTGATTATTCTCGCGCTCATGTGGCCGCGTACCAACGGTGCTGGTGCACTGGCGGGTATGGTCGCAGGTGCAGCTACCGCGATGATCTGGGTATCTTTGGGCTGGAACGGTGAGTTCATGGGTGGCCCTGGCGTTTATGAAATCATGCCTGGCTTCGTAGCCTCCTTCATTGCTATCGTGGTGGTGAGTCTTGCCACTTCCGATGCCAATGAGTATCAGGCAGTCGATCATAGCTAAGCAGTTGAACTAAATTTTAAGGCGTTAGAAATAAGAAAAGGGCTCCTGCGGGGGCCCTTTTTTTTGCTTAGTGCGCCCAACTCTTAAAGCCCTCAGTGGTTCGATAGATTAAGGAATTAGCCAGACGGGACACTAGGGACTATCTTTAATGGGCTAGATTCAGACGAATGCGCTAAAAACAATGACAAAAGGAGCAGTTTTATGAGAAAGAACAAGATGTTGAAGTGTGCATCGGGCCTGTTGGCGGCCGCAATGGTTACGCTTTCGGCCGGGGTTCAGGCCGAAGGCAACTACGTTATGGGTACAGCGACGACGGGTGGAACCTACTACCCCGTAGGCGTGGCTATTTCAACACTAATCAAGGTGAAGCTTGAGCCCTCAACGAACATATCGGTTTCCGCAATCAGTTCCGCAGGTTCTGGCGAAAACCTGAAACTTATGGACGAAGACCAGATCCAATTCGGCATTCTCCAAGGGCTTTACGGTGCATATGCGTGGAATGGTACGGGGCCTGTCCCCAAGGCCTATAAAAATCTGCGTTCTGTATCCATGCTTTGGCAGAACGTTGAGCATTTTGTAGTGACCAATAAGGTTTCGAAAACCGGCACCATTGAAGATATGAAGAATCTCTATGGGGAGAGTTTTTCTATTGGCGCTAGAAACTCAGGAACCGAAGGCTCTGGCCGCTTCATTTTGGGTAAAGTCGGCATTGATCTGGAGAAGGTCAACCTTGCTTATCAAGGCTACGGTCCGAGTGCCGATGCTCTACAGAATGGCAATATTGATGGTATGAACATACCGGCGGGCGTACCTGCAGCGGCAGTGACAAGAGCGTACGCCAACATGGGTGAGAAGCTTACTACTCTGGATTTCACGCCGGACCAGATTGCGCAGGTCAATAGTGATTTTGAGTTATGGACAGCCTACACCATTCCAGCCGGCACCTACCCGAAGCAAGCCGAAGACATCAACACCATCGCACAGCCTAACATTCTGGCTGTCCGAGACGATGTGACAGAGAACGATGTGTACGAAATCACCAAAACTATCTATGAAAACCTACCGTTCCTAAACAACATCCATCCGGCAACCAAAGCGATGGCCCTTGAAAAAGCGATTGCTGGCTTACCTATGCCACTCCATCCAGGTGCGGCGCGTTTCTATAAGGAACAGGGGTTGAAGATTCCTGATCGCCTGATTGCGCAGTAATGGTGGCAGATAATACACATAACGAGCCTGAAGTTGCGGTTCGTGACGAGAGTGCAAGCGAGGCAACTGAGCGCTTAGAGCACCGGCTGATCGGGCCGGTGGTCTTCTGGCTTGCAATTGCAACGGCTCTCGCTCACCTCTACTTCAACACGTTCTCTACCTTGTCGGAGTTGTGGAGTTCTGCTCTACACTTCGGTCTTTTTGGTCTGATTTGTACTCTGACCACGCCGATGTTTAGGGCCCGCTCTGCAAGCGGGCAGTGGTTCGTGCTTGGCATTGACCTTATGCTCGGGTTTACCGCGCTGGCCTGTGCTTTTTACTTGATCCTCTTTGAGGATGATTTGTATCAGCGCGGGTTTAATTTTGACACCGGCGACTGGCTTGTTTCCATCGTATCAGTCGCACTTATATTGGAACTGGCGCGCCGCACCGTGGGCTGGTTTATCCCCGTTCTATGTGCGGTGGCATTAACGTATGTGGCTTGGTGGGGCCAGTATGTTGAAGGTATTTTCAATTTCCCCGGCTTGTCTTGGGAGACGGTTTTGTATCGTTCCTATATCGGCGGCCAAGGAATGTTAGGCTCTATCGCCCGAATTTCTTGGACCTACGTGTTCATGTTCATTTTGTTCGGTGCTTTTCTGGTTAAGTCTGGGGCAGGTGATTTCATCATAGAATTGGCGCGCTGCGCTGCAGGGCGCTTTGTGGGTGGCCCTGGGTTTGTCGCGGTATTTGCTTCCGGCCTCATGGGGTCGGTCTCTGGCTCCAGTGTTGCCAATACGGTTTCAACCGGTGTAATTACCATTCCGCTGATGCGTAAGGCGGGCTTTCCAGCGCGCTTTGCGGCTGGTGTAGAAGCGGCGGCCTCTACAGGTGGCCAGCTTATGCCCCCGGTGATGGGGGCAGGAGCATTTATCATGGCCTCATATACGCAGGTGTCTTACCTAACCATTATTGGCGTTGCGGCTCTGCCTGCTCTTCTTTATTTCATTTCTGTAGCCATGTTTGTTCGTATTGAGGCCAAGCGCAGCCATGCGGTCAAATTGGAAGACGACGCTGCGCCGTCACTCAAAGACGTTCTTAAGGGTGGCTGGCATTTTCTCCTGCCGTTGATCGTTTTGGTTGCGGCCCTTGTGTATGGATTCACTCCAACTTATGCGGCGGGGATAGCCATTGTGTCGGTTATCTTGGCGTCTTGGCTTTCAAAGAACCCTATGGGGTTTAGGGATATCTTCGATGCTCTGGCGATGGGTACCCGAAATATCACGACGACTGCGATACTGTTGATCACAGTGGGCCTCATTGTGATGGTTGTGTCCACGACGGGTATAGGCAATACCTTTTCGCTGATGATTACCGACTGGGCCGGTGGAAGTTTGTTAATTACCATCCTTCTTGTGGCTTTGGCTTCGTTAATCTTGGGGATGGGGCTGCCTGTAACTGCTGCCTATATTGTGCTTGCGACACTATCGGCACCGGCGATTTATAATCTCATCGCTCAGAGCCAGTTGGTCGAGCTCATGGTAAGCGGCAATTTACCGGATCAGGCCAAAGCCATCTTTATGCTTGCCGCGCCTGAGCGGCTGCCGCTGCTAGATGCGCCTATGGATGTGGCAACCGCCCGGGAGATGCTCGCTTTGGTGCCGGATACCTTCAGTAGCCAACTTTTAGAGCAAGCGTTATCTCCGGCTGCTCTTTCGATGTTGTTAGTGGCAGCCCACATGATTATTTTTTGGTTGTCGCAGGATTCTAACGTTACGCCACCGGTTTGCTTGACTGCCTTCGCTGCTGCCGCTATCGCGGGAACGCCGCAGATGCGCACCGGGTTTACCGCCTGGAAGCTTGCCAAGGGATTGTATATAGTGCCTTTGCTGTTTGCCTTCTCGCCTCTCATCACCGGCGATTTCACCGAAATGATTCAGGTGTTTTGTTTTGGGCTATTTGGTATCTACGCCATTATTGCAGGCCTTGAAGGTTATCTTGAGCACAAGCTCAACCTGCTGGTGAGGATTCTATTGTTTCCCCTCGGCGCCCTTATGCTCTGGCCCCATGGACAGATACTGGTGGATGGTGCGGGGCTGATTGTTTTTCTTGCAGTATTGGTCTGGAGTAGTCGAGCGCAGCATGACAGCACTTGATGTAATGGCACTGCTGGCGCTCGGTAGTATAGCAGGGTTCATTAATGTACTTTCGGCAGGCGGTTCTATGCTTACTCTACCGCTGCTAATGCTTCTGGGTTTGCCGCCGCAGGTTGCCAACGGCACCAACAGGGTTGCAATCATTCTACAGAGTACAACAGCGGTGGCGGGCTTCAAGCGCCTCGGTC
The DNA here is from genome assembly GCF_018860765.1 of Marinobacter salexigens. GTDB lineage: Bacteria > Pseudomonadota > Gammaproteobacteria > Pseudomonadales > Oleiphilaceae > Marinobacter > Marinobacter salexigens_A. The sequence goes on along the minus strand of NZ_JAHKPV010000021.1, from coordinate 497,800 downwards.
ATGGCAACCTCAGGGTAAGCTTGCATCTTGCTGTGCCGGCTGTTCTAGGGTCGCTATTGGGTGCTTGGATAGCGACTTGGGTCGCTGATGCTATATTTGAGGTGGTGCTGATCGCTGCCATGATTGGTGCATCTGTGTTTATGTTGCTACCCCAGCCTAAGGTAGATACCAATCCGCTAACTCCCGAGCGGCTTGGCCCGGTTATTTATGCTGCCATGTTTTTAATTGGTGTTTACGGCGGCTTTATTCAGGTGGGTGTGGGCGCCCTGTTTATCGTTGTTTTGTACCGCATGCTGCGTATAGATCTTCGGCAGGTCAATGTGTTCAAAGTGTCTATTATTTTGTTATACACCGTTCCAGCTTTGATGGTATTTGCCATTAATGATCAGGTTCGGTGGGGTGTGGGCTTGGTTCTCGCCGCTGGCAACATCACGGGCGCTTTTGTGGCCGTTAAAGTGAATTTGAGTGAGAAGGGCGCGCAGTGGGTAAAGTGGATTACCTTGTTTATGGCGGGCGCAATACTGGTTCGGCTGGTGTTCTACTAACTAACCAGAGAGTGCGACCACAAAAAACGCCAACCCGGAGGTTGGCGTTTTTTGTGGAGCTAAACCTTAAAAGGTGATTGCTTACGCGATATCCGCTTCAGCAGCCTTCTTGGTGTAGTTCTCCATCTGGTCGAAGTTCAGGTACTTGTAAATCTCTGAAGACATGCTGTTCAGATCCTTGGCGTACTCCATGTACTCCTCAGCTGAGGGTAGTTTGCCTAGGATGGCGCCTACAGCTGCCAGTTCCGCAGAGGTCAGGTACACGTTTGCACCATCCCCCAACCGGTTCGGGAAGTTACGGGTGGATGTTGACAACACAGTACTCTTGGCCGCTACACGCGCCTGGTTGCCCATGCACAATGAACAACCTGGCATTTCAGTCCGCACACCTGCAGTACCATAGATGTTGAAGTAACCTTCTTCCATCAGTTGCGCCTGGTCCATCTTGGTTGGTGGAGACATCCAGAGGCGAGTTTTCAGCGGTTCTTTGTTCGCCTCAAGCAGTTTGCCAGCAGCGCGGAAGTGGCCGATGTTAGTCATGCAGGAGCCAATGAACACTTCGTCCACCTTGTCGCCAGCTACTTCGGACAACGTGCGTGCGTCGTCCGGATCGTTCGGGCAGCACACGATCGGCTCTTTGATGTCCGCCAGATCGATTTCTACAACGTGTGCATACTCAGCGTCTTTGTCAGCACGCATAAGCTTCGGATTGGCTAGCCATTCTTCCATCTGCTGTGCACGGCGCTCCAGAGTGCGCGCGTCACCGTAACCTTCAGTGATCATCCAGCGCAGCATAGTGATGTTGGAACGCAGGTACTCTGCTACAGACTCTTCAGACAGGTTGATGGTACAACCCGCAGCGGAGCGCTCGGCAGATGCGTCAGACAGCTCAAATGCTTGTTCAACAGTCAGGCTCTCGAGGCCTTCGATTTCCAGAATGCGACCTGAGAATTCGTTGATCTTGCCTTTCTTCTCAACGGTCAGCATGCCTTGTTTGATACCGTAGAGGGGAATGGCATGTACCAGATCACGCAAAGTGATACCCGGCTGCATTTCGCCTTTAAAGCGAACCAGCACAGACTCAGGCATGTCCAGAGGCATAACGCCGGTTGCTGCTGCAAAAGCGACCAGACCAGAACCGGCCGGGAAAGAAATGCCCATTGGGAAGCGGGTGTGGGAGTCACCACCGGTGCCGACTGTGTCTGGCAGTAGCATGCGGTTCAACCAGGAGTGGATGATGCCGTCACCTGGGCGAAGGGCAACACCGCCACGGGTTTGAATGAAGTCTGGCATGGTGTGCTGCATTTCAACGTCAACCGGCTTCGGGTAAGCCGCTGTGTGACAGAAAGACTGCATAACCAGATCTGCCTGAAAGCCCAGACACGCCAGATCTTTCAGTTCGTCGCGAGTCATCGGACCGGTTGTGTCCTGAGAGCCAACGGTGGTCATGTGTGGCTCGCAGTAGGTGCCGGGGCGAACGCCTTGACCTTCTTCCAGGCCACAAGCCTTGCCGACCATCTTCTGGCCCAGAGTGAAGCCTTTAGTTCCAGCTTCCGGATCTTTCGGAAGACGGAAGAGGTCGGTTGCGCCCAGATTCAGGGCAGCACGCGCCTTGGCAGTGAGGCCACGGCCGATGATCAGAGGAATACGGCCGCCAGCCTGAACTTCATCCAGAATAACGTCAGATTTGAAATCGAACTCGGAGATGGTTTCACCGGCTTCGTTCAAAATCTTGCCTTCGTATGGGCGGATTTCAATAACATCGCCCATGTTCATGTTGTCTACAGGTGCTTCGAATACCAGTGCGCCCGCATCTTCCATAGTGTTGAAGAAGATTGGGGCAACCTTGTTACCAATACAAACACCACCAGCACGCTTGTTCGGCACACCCGGAATGTCCTCGCCGAAGAACCACAGCACCGAGTTGGTAGCGGATTTACGGGAAGAACCAGTACCAACAACGTCGCCAACGAAAGCAACAGGTAGGCCTTTGGCTTTGATTTCATCGATCTGGCTCATAGGGCCAGTAACACCGGGCTCTTCCGGCTTCAGGCCATCGCGTTCCATTTTGTAGGCAGCGCGGGCGTGCAGCGGGATGTCCGGGCGGGACCAGGCATCCGGAGCCGGAGACAGGTCGTCGGTGTTGGTTTCGCCGGTAACCTTGAAGACCACCATCTTAGTGCTTTCAGGAACCTTGTCTTTCTTGGTGAACCACTCGGCGTTAGCCCAGGACTCAACAACAGATTTGGCAACGGTGTTGCCAGCATCCATTTTTTCTTTAACGTCGTTGAATGCGTCAAACATCAGCAGTGTGTGCTTAAGTTCTTCACCGGCCAACTCTGCCAGTTCGGCGTTGTCCAGTAGGTCAACCAACGTAGAAATGTTGTAGCCACCCTGCATCATGCCTAGCAGCTGTACCGCTTTTTTATTGTCGATCAGAGGGGAAGAGGCTTCGCCTTTAACAATCGCGCTCAGAAAGGCAGCTTTTACATAGGCGGCTTCATCTACGCCTGGCGGAATACGATTTTCCAGCAGGTCTACCAGTGTTTCTTCTTCACCGGCTGGTGGATTTTTCAATAGTTCAACCAGAGCTGCAGTCTGCTCGGCGTTCAATGGCTTGGGGGGGATGCCCAGAGCGGCACGTTCTGCAACGTGTTCACGGTAAGCTTCTAACACGATATGAACCCTCATCAGTTGGTATGTCCCGCACATTTGGCAATACGCCTGGCGGGAGTTTTATGGCGGAAAGACCGTAAGTTGGCGCTGTATTCTATAGGAAAGCCCTTATAAAGTTAAGCTGGACAGAGGTCGGAGAAAGCTGATAGGTGCGCTATAATCGCCGGTCCTTTGAATTGACGTTGCCGCTTCTATGAACCAAAAAAACGATTCCATGCCCCAAGCGCTTCAAGAAATCCATGAGTTTCTGCCGTGTGTTACGCCGCAGCAGTGGATTGATAACGCGCTGGCTAATCAGGATTTGATGCTGATAGACCACGCTCATTGTGAGAAAAAAGCCGCATCTACAGCGCTCAGCTTGATGTACCGTTATGTTGATAATAGCAATCTACTCAACAAAATGTCCCGGTTGGCACGGGAGGAGTTGCGCCACTTCGAGCAGGTTTTGGCGATTATTGACAAGCGCGGCGTGCCCTATTGCCACCTAACTCCTGCGAGGTATGCTGCAGGCTTGCGCAAGGAGGTGCGCACGGATGACCCCGGGCGGCTGGTGGATGTGATGATTGTGGGCGCTATCATCGAAGCCCGCTCATGCGAACGGTTTGCCGCACTGGTTCCATTTTTAGATGAGGAGCTGGCGGCTTTCTATAGTAGCTTGCTCAAGTCAGAGGCGCGCCACTATCGCGACTATCTTGAGTTGGCCGTGCAGGCCAATCAAGGCCCAGTGGATGAGCGGGTGGCAGAGTTCACGGCAATTGAACAGCAGCTCATTCTGGAACCGGATAGCGAGTTCCGCTTTCATAGCGGGCCGGTGACCTGACGTGTGAGATGAGGTTCAGGCAAGCGCACGGCAGAGCCCGATCCACGCATCAATGCCTGCACTCCGGTACTTCTGTTTGTGCAGTATGAAATAGAACTGGCGTTCAAAGTTCCGGCTTTCGGGCGTTTTCAGTGGCACCAAGCTGCCGCGCTTGAAAGCATCTTCAAGTACCACCTCCGACAAGCAGCCTATGCCCAGATTCGCTTCCACGGCCCGCTTGATGGCTTCTGTATGTTCCAGTTCCAGCAGTACGTTTAGGTTTGGAAGTAGGCCGTGCATGCCGCGATCAAAGCTCTGGCGAGTTCCGGAGCCTTCCTCCCTCATGATCCAAGTCGCGTCGCGAAGATCCTCGTCTGTTAATGTTCCTTTTTTTGCCAATGGGTGCGAAGGTGAACAGAACACTACCAATTGATCTCCGCGCCAAGGCAAGACTTCAAGTTCCGATGATTGTAGTTCGCCTTCGATAAGGCCGATATCAAGTTCGAAGTCTTTGACCCGGCGCGCGATGGTGCTGGTATTGGCCACCTCCAACGACACCTTGGGCTGAGTAGGGGTATTCATGTATTGGGCCATAACGCCAACGGCCAGATAGTTACCTATTGTTAAGGTGGCTCCAACTTTTAATGCGCCAACTTCGGAATGTTTGCTAAAAGCCTGTTCCAGCTCTGTCGCTTGAGCTAGCACCGCTTCTACTTTGGGTCGGTATAGTCGCCCGAGCTCATTCAGTTGGAGGCGCTTGCCAACACGATCAAACAGCTGGATATCAAATTGGTTTTCCAGTTCTTTGAGCGCACTGCTGGCCGCAGACTGAGACATAGCCAGCGATTCGGCCGCACGGGTAATGTTCTGGAAGTGCGCCGCTGCTAAAAAGACTTCGAGTTGCCGGAAGCTGTATTTCATAACAAAATGCTCTAAATCGATGTAGCCGAATAAGGTTATGGGAATATCCCATTTCATCGATAGGTTAGAGGTGGGATAGACTTTAGGCAATTCATATTTGCAACATTCGCCGTCAATAGCGAACCGGACAGGCAAGAGGTTTTTATGAGTAACTTGATAAGAGAAACAGTTACCAGCGTACATCACTGGAACGACACCCTGTTCAGCTTCAAGACCAGTCGTGATCCTGGATTTCGATTCAAGAACGGCCACTTTGTAATGATTGGTCTGGAGTCTGAGGGTAAGCCTTTGATGCGCGCTTACAGTATCGCCAGTGCAAATTACGAAGAAGAGCTAGAGTTTTTCTCAATCAAGGTGCAAGACGGCCCGCTAACGTCCCGCCTGCAGAAGATTCAGGTCGGCGATGAAATTTTGGTGAGTCGCAAGCCTACCGGAACTCTGATTTTGGATAACCTGCTGCCCGGGAAAAACCTCTGGTTGATCAGTACCGGTACCGGGCTGGCGCCATTCATGAGCATCATCAAAGACCCTGAAATTTATGAGGCATTTGATAAGGTCATCCTAACCCACGGCGTGAGATATGTGTCGGAGCTTGCGTATCAGCAAGAAATTGAAGAACTTCCAGAAAACGAATTTTTCGGCGAGATGGTTAAGGGCAAGCTTGAATATTACCCAACGGTTACTCGTGAGCCTTTCCGCAATGAGGGTAGACTTACCCGCGCCATGCAGAGTGGCAAGATAACCGGTGATTTTGGTTTGCCTGACCTGAATGTTGAAGACGACCGGTTTATGATCTGTGGCAGCCCGAGCATGCTCAAGGACACCTGCTCCATCCTTGATGAAATGGGTTTCAAGGAAGCTCGGGGCGGCGATTTGGGTCATTACGTGATTGAGCGGGCCTTCGTAGAGAAGTAGAGTAGAGCGGCGCTCGTCAAGCACGGTGTTAGCACCGCTAAAATCCGCGCAGCACGTGTGAACAAGCAGGGCAGAAGCGTAATGTCCGTCCTGCTTGGCTTCAAGTAAAACGTGCCTGCGCGCAAGGGCACATGTTTGGATCGTTTAACTAGATCGCGAAACCACCTAGTTTGGTTTCCAGATATTCTTCAATACCTTCCTGAGCACCTTCCCGACCAAGCCCGCTATTCTTCATGCCGCCAAATGGAGCTGCTGCACTGGTTGGGTTAATGTCGTTAATGCCAATAATGCCGAAATCCAGAGCTTCAAATGCCCGCATCGCTGTCGTCATATTGTTGCTGTATATGTAAGCCGCCAGCCCAAACTCGGTGTCGTTGGCCATGGCAATTACATCGCCTTCTGAGCGATAGGTGATCACAGGAGCGACCGGGCCAAAGGTTTCTTCCCGGTAGATTTTCATAGCAGGCGTTACGCCGGAGAGCACGGTTGGTGCATAGAAGTAACCGTTTGAAAGTCCGTTTTCTGTTAAACGTTGCCCACCGGTTTCCAATTTTGCGCCTTGAGCAATTGCATCCTGAACCTGAGAATCGACCTTCTCAATGGCTTGTTCATTGATCAACGGGCCGATACCAACGCCCTCAGACATACCATTACCGGCAACCAAGCGACCAGCCCGGCTGGTTAGCTCCGTAATAAACGGTTTCAGGTGATCCTCGTGCACAAATATCCGGTTAGGGCTAATGCAGGCCTGGCCGGTGTTAAGAAACTTCACCAGAGACAGACCTTTCGCTGCGTGCACCGGATCTGCATCGGGGAACACAATGGCGGGTGCGTGTCCGCCAAGTTCCATAGACACTCGCTTCATGTTGGCTGCTGCCAGCGCGTTCAGCTTTTTGCCGACGGGAGTGGAGCCTGTGAACGTCAGTTTGCGGATTCTTGGATCAGTACAAAAAGCATCGCCTACCCGCGCTGGATCCCGCACCGTGAGCATATTGACAACTCCGGCGGGAAAGCCTGCTTCTGCGAAGATCTCGATCATGGCCTTAGCGCACAAGGGCGTGCTTTCAGCGGGTTTCAGAATTACGGTGCAGCCGGCTGCTAATGCAGGTGCCAGCTTGCGTGTAATCATGGAAATCGGATAGTTCCAAGGCGTTATTGCGCCGACCACACCCACTGGCGATTTCTGGACAAGAAAACGCTGGTTTTCCCGGGCCGAGGGAATGCTTTGCCCGTATACACGCTTGGCTTCTTCAGCAAACCACAGCAGGAAATCTGCACCGTACTGTACTTCGTTGAGTGATGCTTTCAGCGGTTTTCCCTGTTCAAGGGTCATCAATTCGGCCAGCTCACGCTTCTGCCGAATCATTAGCTCCCAGGCCCGGTATAGCAGTTGGGAGCGGTAGTAAGCTGTGGTTTTCTTCCATTCTTTAAAGGCGCAATCAGCGGCCGCGATGGCGGCCTCAATGTCCTGGTCTGTGCAGTTGGGCACTTGCCCGATGATCTCGCCCGTCGCCGGGTTGGTGACCGAGAGCTCAGAACGTCCGGTCAACCATTCACCGTTAATGTACATGAGGCATTACCTTCTGACTGGTATTAAAATTCTATCTCTGGAAGCGCCATTATGGCGTCGTCGCCAGATCGTATCGCGCTCAAATGTGTTGAGCAACGCGGTAAGATGTGGTCAATGAAAAAACTTGTTGTTGCGAGTTTGTTGGCTGCACATATACTCTGGTCAGCCTGATCGTTTGCCGCAGCGGTGGCTCCTTTGAGCATCAACCAACCTGCCGTTACTGTGGAGCTCAACATAAGGTAGTCGAATGCAATGGCGCCGGTGAATTGATCGTCATCACCCCGCTCTAGAACAACGCGGGTCGCATCCTCAAGAAAGGCGACTGCCTGATCAAATTTTGCTTGGCGATCAGCGGTTAACACACAATCGCGTTGGAATGAGCCGGTGAATGGGCGCATGTCTTCAATCAGTTCAGTCATTGCTTGACCCTGATCACGAACGGTTTTCCGGCCAATCAGGTCCAGCGCTTGAATGCCATTGGTGCCTTCATAGATCGGCAGAATTCGAGCGTCACGGTAGTGTTGTGCAGCGCCAGTCTCTTCGATAAACCCCATGCCGCCGTAGCACTGGATGCCCAGAGAGGTAACTTCCTGAGCGATTTCTGTGCACCACCCCTTAACCAAAGGTGTCAGCAGGTCCATCCGGCGCTTGAAGCGAGCCCTGATGTCCTCTGGCAGGCTTTCCGTGTTGGCGTAGTCAACGGCCACGCAGCCGGTATAAGCTAGCCCACGAGCTGCTTCGGTCAAAGTTTTCATGATCATCAGCATTCGGCGTACGTCCGGGTGCTTGATGATAGGTGACACGCCTTGTTCGCCCGGTGCCGTGCCCTGAGCGCGCTCCAGAGTATAATCCCGGGCCTGTTGGTAGGCCCGCTCGGAAATGGAAACGCCTTGCAAGCCAACCGTGAGTCTGGCGTTATTCATCATTGTGAACATGCAGGCTAAACCACGGTTTTCCTCCCCAACCAAATAGCCGATGGCGCCTTCATTATCGCCAAAACTCATTACGCAGGTGGGGCTGGCGTGGATGCCGAGTTTGTGTTCCAGCGAGACTGCCTGACAGTCGTTTCTTTCGCCGGGCTCTCCGGACGCATCCGGAAGGTATTTGGGTACTGCAAACAGTGAGATGCCTTTCACCCCTGAAGGGGCATCAGGCAGGCGAGCAAGCACAAGGTGGACAATGTTCTCCGCCATGTCGTGCTCACCCCAGGTGATGAAAATCTTTTGCCCTTTTATCCGGTAGATATCGCCATCCGGACGGGCTTGAGTGCGAATGCCCGATAGGTCCGAACCAGACTGCGGTTCGGTAAGATTCATGGTTCCGGTCCACTGTCCGGAAATCATTTTCGGCAGTAACAGCTGTTTAAGCTGATCACTGCCGTTCTCGGAAAGCGCTTCAACCGCTCCCTGAGACAACAGCGGGCAGAGCCCCCAGGCCATGTTTGCGGCATGCCACATTTCCTGAACAGGAATGGCCAGTGAGAAAGGCAGGCCTTGGCCACCAAACTCCGGGTCAAACTGCAGGCTGGCCCAGCCACTTTCCGCATACTGCTGGTATGCGTCTCGGAAGCCGGCAGGCGTGACCACATTGAGGTCAGAATCCAGACGCACACCGGTTTGGTCTCCGATGACGTTGGTTGGTGCGATGACGGAGCCTGCAAAGCGAGCGGCTTCTTCAAGAATGGCGGCGACGACGTCCTCGGATGCGTCTTCATAACTGCACGCTTTGGCCATTTCTGAAAACCCGGCTACGTGCTGCAGGGTGAACATCATCTCACGGGTGGGTGCTCTGAACGCTGTCATGGTTTACTCCCTTAGCTCATGTACTGGCCGCCGTTGACCGACATATTAGTGCCGGTCACGAAGCTTGCTTCGTCCGCTGTGAGATAGACAACGGCTCTGGCAATGTCTTCAGGCTTGCCAAGGTGACCAACAGGGATGCCTGCAACAATGTTATTCAGAACTTTTTCAGGTACTTGGCGCACCATGGGGGTGTCGATGTAGCCAGGGGAAACCGAGTTTGCAGTTACGCCTTTTCGAGCGCCCTCCTGAGCAATGGACTTAGTGAATCCATAAATGCCTGCTTTGGTGGCGGCATAGTTGCTTTGACCAAACTGGCCTTTCTCACCGTTCAGCGACGAAATATTAACGATTCGGCCAAAGCCCCGCTCGCACATGTTTTCGAACACTTGCTGACACATGTTGAACATGGACGTCAGGTTTACATTGATGACCTGATTCCACTGCTCTGGCTGCATTCTCTTCAAGGGTGCGTCGTTGGTGATACCGGCGTTGTTAACCAGAATGTCGATGGGGCCCAGGTCCTGCTCTACAGCGGCTGTGAATGCTTTACAGGCTTCAAAGTCGGTTACGTCGAGCGGATAGATAGCCACGTCAACACCCTCTTCACGAAGGCTGGCCTGCCAGTCTTTTGCTTGTGCTGTAAACTCTTCACCGGGTAGGTGAGTGCCCACCACTTTACGGCCCTGAGCGGCCAGTGCCTTACACATGGCGGTACCCAGGCCACCGGCTGCTCCGGTAATAACTGCGATACGATTAGTCATGGTGTTCTCCTTACTTTTCAGGGTGGTTTATTTCAAAAGCTTCTTGATATTGGATGACAGGGAAATGGTTCCCTGTGAGGTGTATTGGTTACTGCGATGCACGATTTTCGGAAGCTCGTACAAATAGTTCACCATCAAGCCGGCTGATTGCTTTAGGCCTTTATCCGATGTGTCTGCCATCCAGTTGAGGCGGGCGAGCTGCGCACCATTACTCAAGTGGAAGTTAGCTACAGGATCGTTTGCACGGGATGTGCCGGGTTTGGTCGAGCTTAGATAGGTCGCAGCGAGTTTCATGATGGCTTCTTGCTGGGTGCCAGTGGCATCCCCCTGACTAGCGAGCACCGGATCACGCGGCGGCGGCGTGTTGACCCACTGTTCCCCCCCAGGTAGCTGCATGAGCTGGTCGGCTGGCGTGTTGTCCAGCCAGCGGCGGAAACCCGGAATAGGTGATAAGGTGGCGAACTGTTTAAGCTGAGGGAACTCCACCTGCAGCTTGCTGACCACTTGCTTGATCAGGAAATTGCCGAAGCTGATGCCCGCTAAGCCTTGTTGGGCGTTTGAAATCGAGTAGAAAATGGCGGTGTCGGTTTTATCTATGTCCTCTGTTGGCGCGTGCTCGTCCAAAAGCCTTTGAACATTGTCGGCAAGGCCATTCACCAAAGCTACCTCCACAAAAATCAGTGGTTCGTCTGGCATATTCGGGTGAATAAAGGCGAAGCAGCGGCGGTCGAAGTCCAGTCGGTTTTTGAGGTCGCTCCAACTCTTAATAGCGTGCACGGCTTCATAGGCGATCAACTTTTCGAGCATGGCACCGCTTGAGTTCCAGCTGATCTCTTCCAGCTGCAACAAACCTATGTCGAACCAAGTGGCGAGTAGGTCGCGCAGGTCCGTTTCCAATGGTTTCAGCTGAGGATAATCTTTGCGCAAACGAAGCAGCTCCTCTCGCATATCCACCAAAAACTTTACCCCGGAAGGTACCCCGTTGAACTGTTTCAGTAGTGCCGTTCGACTGGGTATCAACGCCTTGCGCAAGGATTGGGCGGCTTCTGTTTTTTCGTTGGGCTTGGCGTTGTGCCATTGATCAATAGCGCTCTCGACGGTAGCTTCGTTAACACCGTAATCCTCCGCGAGCATGCCCAAAAAGCGGGTTCTTCCGTTCGCAGACAGCTTGAGATAGGCGCGACCCAACAAGGCAGCCCGTTTGCGCGCTTCAACTTGACCGCCATTCTCAGAGAGGCAGTCGTCTATCCACTCTTTGACGATTTCGATATCAGCTTCCGGGAGGTCTTCCGCAACGCTTAGAATGTCTGAACCACGACGGCCTACGGAATCCAGTCCACTTGAAATCAACTTCTTGAAGGCCTTTTCAAAAATGCTTACGGGTTGCCTCGGCATGACTGCGACTCCCTTGGTGTAACGCGGGGTTATTTAGATTGATGAAAGAAGGCTACCAGAGCACTTTAAAAAAACCAAGTAAAAGTACTTGGTTTGGTGGATATAAACCAGTAATGTAGTGAGTGAATGGTTCAATATGAGGAAGCACAATGCAAGAATTACACGGTTACTATCTTGAAGATCTGGAAGTTGGAATGGAGGCGTTCTACGCCAAGACCATTACTGAAGCAGATGTGGTTTTGTTCGCAGGCATCAGTGGTGACGACAACCCGGTACATATTAATGCTGAGTACGCGAAGACTACGCCGTTTAAAGAGCGGATTGTTCATGGCATGTTCAGTGCCGCACTGATTTCAGCTGTATTGGGCACGCGTCTGCCTGGGCCGGGGGCGATCTATATAGATCAGCAGATTAAATTTAAAGCGCCGGTTCACATTGGCGATACGGTGGTCGCGTCTGCAAAGGTTATCGAGATAAACGAAGAGCGCCGCCGAGTAAAGTTGGAAACCATCTGCAAGGTGGGTGACAAGGTTGTTGCGGAAGGTGTCGCCACGAACATGGTTGATCGCCGTCCGGCGTAAGTCTGGAGAGTATTATGTTAATGGATAAAGAGAAGTCCATCGTTGCTGTTATTGATGTTCAGGCCCGACTATTGGGTGGGGTGCATGAAGCCGACAAGCTGGTGAGTGGCTGCAGTTGGTTGGTGCGCCTGGCAGGACTTATGGACGTGCCAGTGGTGGGGTCAGAACAATACCCGGATGGTCTCGGTCCTACGGAGGAGGGTTTGCGTGAATTGGTGGGCCCGGCCAATATATACGGCAAAACTTACTTTTCCTGCATTGACGACCCCGGTTTCGCAAAAGCATTCCAAGCGCATGATCGAAAGCAAGTTGTCCTGTGCGGAATGGAGTCTCAAGCCTGTGTTATGCAATCAGTAATCAGGTTGCTGGAGAAGGGGTTGGACGTATTTGTGGTGGCTGATGCTATCTCAGCACGTAACTCATACGACACCGAAATAGCACTGCGTCGTATGGAGCAGGCCGGTGCTAGAATTGTCACAAAAGAAATGGTCGGGTTCGAGTGGATGCGACGTTCTGATGCGGCTCAATTCAAGGCCTTCAGCAAAGAGTTCTTGCGCTAGTAAGTCTCGGGGTCCTGACGCCTTGTGACTAAGGGCCCCGGAGACCGTCAGAATAGGGTCTGATCAGGCAACCCGAGTTCTGAGAACCTGTTACCCATGAAAAAACCGTTACCCATGAAAAATCGCACCCCGGAAGAGGGGCTTACCGCACTGACCGACGACGCTGAGCGTAACCGTTTGCTGGCGGAAATGGCTGAACAGTCTACTGATATGATTTCCCGGCACACGCCGGAGGATTGGCTGTTTATCTATGCGTCTCCGGCGGTGACGCATTTGCTGGGTTATACGGTCGAAGAAATTGTTGGTATCTCGGCTTACGATCTCTACCATCCAGACGACGTAGAAGACTTCCGGTTACGGGCACCCACGGTGAGTTATGACCGGGGTTTGTATACCCATACTTATCGTTTTCGCTGTAAAGATGGACACTATATCTGGTTGGAAAGTACCAGCCGGACCATTCGAGACCCAGAGACCAATGATATTCGGGAAATCCTTGTGGTGTCTCGGGATGCCACCCACCGAATCATGGCAGATAAAGCAAGCCGGCGTTTGGCGCGGGTGCTGGAGAGCACTCAAGATCTGGTTATATTTGCCAATTTGGATTTTACCGTTTCGCACCTGAACGAAGCCGCCCGGAAAGCTCTTGAAATGGAGTGCATGGAATACAGCTCTTTCCCGCTATCGAGGCTTGTGACCGAAAAAGGCCTTGCCACCTTGATGGATGAAGGCTTTCCAGCAGCAAAGGAAACAGGGAGTTGGCGTGGAGAGTTGGCGATGCAAAATCTGAATGCATCTCGCATACCGGTCCTGCTTGAGCTCTTGGCTCACCGCTCCTTGCATGGGGATATTGAGTATTTCTCACTGGTCGCTCACGATCTCACCGAGAAAAAAGCAGCCGAAGACCAACTAAAGCAGTATCAGGCCGAAATTGACCACGCCAGCCGGCTGGTCACGATGGGCGAACTGGCATCGAGTCTGGCCCATGAGTTGAATCAGCCACTCTCCGCTATGGTGAATTATCTCCGGGGTATTGAGCGCCGTTTTGCGGGCAAGCCCACTCTCTCGTGGAGCGATATAGAACTGCCGATTACTCGAAGCATCCGGACGGCGTTGAGAGCAGGTGAGATCATCCATCGGATGATGGATTTCACGAGAAAGCAGGAGCCAGTCGTTACTCGCCTCAATTTACCGGATCTGATTGGCGAAATGATCAACTTTTGCGAAAGTACGGCTGAAAGGCACAACGTGTCTGTAGTGTTTGAGCCCGACTTGAATTTGCCAGACGTTAAAGGTGATCGGGTGCAGTTGGAACAGGTAGTGTTGAACCTGATCGTGAATGCTGTAGAGGCGAGTGCTTCTGCTGATCGTCGTGACGACGCTGCCATTGTGCGAGTCAGAGTCGCACCTCATGAAAGTGGGCAATTAAGAGTAGAAGTTGAGGATCAGGGGCGGGGTATTTCCGAGGTGGATATGTCTCGTCTTTTTGATCGTTTTTTTTCAACCAAGGAAACGGGGCTCGGAATGGGGCTGGCCATAAGCCGTTCATTGGTAGAGAATCTTGGTGGCGAGCTTTGGGCAGAAAACCTCCCTACGGGCGGCGCACGTTTTTCATTTACTCTCAATATTACTGACTGATAATTCATGACCTCTAAAAACGACGCACAAACTGTTTTCGTTATTGATGACGACACGGACGTGAGAGATTCATTGAAGTGGTTACTTGAGTCTGTAGGTCTCAATGTTCAAACCTACGAGAATGCGATGGCGTTCTTTGAGGCTTTCGATACCGGCGCGAGTGGTTGTATCGTGATGGATGTGCGAATGCCAGGATTGAGCGGCATTAACGCTCAGAAAAAGCTGCCGGAATACAATGTTGAGCTTCCGGTAATCATGATTTCGGCCCACGGTAATGTCGATATGGCGGTGACGGCTCTGACTCAAGGTGCCATCACATTTATTGAAAAACCATTTGATGACCAAACCCTGATCGATCATGTGCATGATGCATTGGAAAGAGATCGGAGCCGGTCTGTTCATCGTCGCTCACAGTCTCGTATACGAGACTGTTATGAGCGTTTGACTCGCAGAGAGCGCCAAGTACTAGAGTTGATCGTTAAGGGGCTGTCTAATCAGGAAGCAGCAGACGAGCTCGGTATTAACAGGAAAACAGTTGAAGGCCACCGGGCCAATATGACCGCAAAGATGAAAGTAGATTCGTTTGCGGAACTGGTACAGGTAGCCATCGCGCTGGGGCTGGTACAGGGTATTACAAGCTTGTAAATCCAAGCGCACAGCGGGTTAAAGCCGAGCGAGGTTTTCTCTTGCAGTGTCCGGTAACCTGGTCGGTCTTTGGGTGTTATCGTCAACGCAAACAATCACCGTTTCAGCGGTCGCGCAACACACCCCATCTTGAAAGATGCCCTGATATAGCTGTATCGAGCTGTTGCCAACACGCGTGACGGCCGTTCCAATATCGACGGTTCCTGGCCAGCGAATTTCAGCGCGTAGTTGCAGATTCAAATTGACGATTACGAAGGAGGTATCAGGTGAAGTGAGTGGTGCTTCCGAATCGTAGATCAGCTCAACTCGCCCAGTTTCAATAAACGTTGAAAATACCGCATTGTTCACATGACCCTGTCGATCCGTATCCGCATAGCGCAGCTTGTCATAGGTGCGATGCGGAAACTGTTCCAGAGTCCAATCTTTAGTCACGCCAGCTGTCATTTTCGCTTCCCCCTTTGGTCTGGACTAACGGAGCCGGAGCATTGCGCACGGCAGTAAGTATGTCAAATTGGCCGTCCCTTCCTAGATGGTACGCCAGCTTTTGCATAGATACATCGTACCACTCTCCGCTGTGATTGAGTATATACCCTTCAGGTATGAGTGTTTGTCATCAGTTAAATTAACATAAATCGAGTACAAATACTTGATTGTGGTCTATGCTGTCTTTTCCTAATAACAAAATGAAGAGGGCTCAACCCATGTCATTTGAGCACGCGAAAAAAGGGACGCTTACCAGTAGTCATTGGGGTACCTATCGAGTTCATGCAGAGGACGGTCGTATTACCGCTCTCGAAGGATTTGAGCGGGATGAAGATCCGTCGCCCATCGGACAGGGTATGGTCGATGTGCTGGACGGGCCCATGCGTATTAAAAAGCCAATGGTTCGCCGTGGATGGCTGGAAAACGGGCCGGGAAATGCAGAGGGGGCCCGGGGAGCCGATGAGTTTGTTGAGGTGTCCTGGCCTAGAGCAATCAAGCTGGTGGTGGGCGAGCTAGATCGCGTTCGAGACCGATATGGTAATCAAGCCATCTATGGTGGGTCCTACGGCTGGTCCAGCGCAGGCCGTTTTCATCATGCTCAGAGCCAGCTAAAGAGATTTCTCAACTCTGTTGGTGGGTACACGTACTCACTAAACACATACAGCTATGCAGCGGCTGAAGTCACTTTGCCTCATGTGCTTGGAGACTTCTATTCAATGGTCAATGGTGCCACCAGTTGGGACATTATCAAGGAGCACACAAACCTGTTCGTGGCATTTGGTGGGGCACCGGCCAGAAATGGTCAGGTGACGAATGGAGGGGTTGGTCGTCATGTGCAGAAGCAGTGCATGCTGGATGCGGCTTCTAACGGGGTAAAGGTTGTTAATGTTAGTCCCTTGCGTTCAGATGTTCTCGATGAAATGAACGCAGACTGGGTCGCTCTTTATCCGGGTAGTGATGTGGCTCTTCTACTGGGTATTGCTCACACCCTCCACACCGAAAATCTGGCAGATACTGAGTTTTTGTTGACCTATACCGTGGGCTACGAACGCTTTCAGCAGTACTTTATGGGCGAGATTGATGGTGTCGTTAAAGACTGCTCTTGGGCCGCGACCAAGACGGGAATCCCAGCTACCCGCATTCGAGATTTGGCGCGGGATATGGCTCGCCAGCGCACTATGATCTCTGTGAGCTGGTCTCTTACCCGACAGGACAACGGTGAGCAGCCTTATTGGGCCGCAATCGCAGTTGCTTCCATGTTGGGTCAGCTGGGGCTACCTGGCGGTGGTATTGGTTTTGGGTATAGCGCCATGAATGCTATCGGTGCTAACTACCAAGGCATTCCTGGTGCCTCTCTTCCCCAAGGTAAAAACCCGATAGAGAGCTTTATTCCTGTCGCTAGAATTACGGACCTGCTTCTTCACCCCGGTAAGCGCTTTGAGTATAACGGCATGGTTGGAACCTATCCGGACATTCGGTTGGTTTACTGGGCGGGTGGTAACCCGTTTCATCACCATCAGAATCTCGTGCGCATGAGAAGGGCATGGCAGAAACCTGAAACGATTATTGTGCATGAATGGTGCTGGAATGCTCAGGCTAAACACGCAGATATAGTGTTGCCGGCAGCGACCTTTTTAGAACGTAATGACATTGCTTCATCCAGTCGGGATCCTTTCCTTGTGTACATGCAAAAAGCTGCTGAGCCCGTAGGTCAAAGCCTGACGGATTATGAAATATTCAGCGCGCTGGCAGAAGAGTTAGGCGCGCGAGAAGCCTTCACCGAAGGCCGCGATGAAGAGCAATGGTTGCAGGTTATTTATGACGAGACCCGGCAGAAGGCGAGTGGCAGTGGTATTGAACTGCCAACCTTTGAGGCATTCAAGGCAAAAGGTTGGTTCGAAAACTCGATGCCGAAAGAACCACAGGTATTAATGAAAGCCTTCCGCGAGAATCCTGAGGCGAATCCACTTGGAACGCCAAGTGGAAAAATAGAGATATTCTCTGAAACTGTCGCGGGCTTTGGTTATGAAGAATGCCCGGGCTTTCCATTTTGGAGTGAGCCCAAAGAGTGGTTAGGGCAGGAATCCCCTGAATACCCTTTGCACCTGATATCCAACCAGCCGAAAAACAAACTGCACTCTCAATTGGATCACGGTTCTTATAGTCGCAAGTCGAAAATAAATGGCCGAGAGCCTGTAGTCATTCACCCGGTTGATGCAAAGGCCAGAAATATAGTAGACGGCAGCCTGGTTCGCCTCTTTAACGGACGGGGCGCCTGTTTATGCTCTGCCGTCGTGAGTGACGAGGTGCGCCCAAGAGTATTGCAGCTGAGTACAGGAGCCTGGTTTGACCCGCCACTGCCGGAAGATTCAGCGATATCTTGCCGGCATGGTAACCCAAATGTTCTTACTCGAGATCAAGGAACATCCCGCCTGGCCCAAGGACCTAGTGCCTTGTCATGCCTCGTGGAAGTTGAATTGTTCGAGGGGGATGCTTCGACTATGCCGATGGGTGCCTTTTCACCGCCCGCAATCCGTAGCGAAGCTGTTCCGGGCTCCTGAACCTCCAGTTTTCACCTGTGTAGCATCTGGTCAATGACAAGAAATGTCCTCGTGCTGTTGAGTGGCATCCTATATTAAGTATATATGCTTTATTTTTCGAGTAAAAACCCTTGATTGGGAAGGTGTTAGTGACTAGTATTTGGGCGGAGATAATCTCTTCGCTATGCAATTCGAAATTCAGTTGGATGGAGAACAACAACAATGTCCCTAAAAAAGAGATCAACTGGCGGTGAACAGCCGTCAGCCTTGGGCGCGCTAAACCTTCGTGTGCCCTTTGTACATTACAAAATAGAGATTCCGGATATTCTGCAAGGTGCGATCTTGTGTGTCGTTCCTCTGAGTATTACTGCATTAATGACATCTGTTCTGGGGATTCCGTTTGAAATTGCGGTTGCTTTTGTCCTCCTCAACAACATTCTCTATCTGGTACACACGCATTTCGGTGACCCCACGGTTGCCGGTTGGATTACAGCCGGGATTCCCTTGTATGTAGCCTTTTTATCGAGCTATCCAGAGGGGGACGCCAGAATACTGGCGTTAATTGCCTTACAGCTAACCGTCTCAGGTGTTTTTCTTGGCCTCGGGGTGTTCAAGGGGGCTGACGCGCTGGTGCGAAAAATGCCTGCGTCATTGAAATCCGGGATTTTAATTGGTGCGGGTATTTCGGCCATTATGGGAGAGTTTGGCTCAGACGGTCGGGTCTGGACCATGCCAATTACCATTCTGACCGGCGCGGTTCTGGGGTTCTTCATGTTGTTCTCGGAAACCGCCGGTCCCTTGCGTGCACGCTACGGTTTTTTCCGCTTTGTAGCTCAATACGGCATTGCTGTGCCTTTCCTGTTTGCTTACGTCTTGGGCATGATCATCGGTGAGGTAGATACGCCGGTCATTGAGTGGGGGTTCACCACCATTCCCATGGGCATTATCTTGAGCGAATACAGCATCTTCGGGTTGGGTATGCCGCCACTGCAGTACTTTATTGATGCCATCCCTTTGGCGCTGGCGGCTTACATTATTGCCTTTGGCGACATTCTGGTAATGGACTCCCTGTTCAAAAATGCCGATGCTGTTCGCAAGGACGAAAAGCTGGTATTCAGCCCGCGCCGTAACAGCATCATCGTCGGGATTCGCAACTTTGTGCACGCGATCTTTGCGCCCTTCATCAGCTTGTCTGGCCCCGCGTGGACCGGTGGTCAAGCGTTGGTGATTAACCGCTACATGAACAACCCACGTTCGGTGATGGACAGTTATTGGGGTGGTGCGACCAGTCTGTACTGGGGTATGACAATCGCTGTTGTGCTGGTGCCTGTAGTGACCTTGTTCAAGCCGGGCCTGAACATCGGTATGGCGCTGACGCTATTGATTCAGGGTTATCTATGCGGATATTTGGCTATCGAAATGCTGGATCGCCAGACCAACCTTGAGCGTGGCATTGCTGTTATCGTCGGTTCGGTGCTAGCCGTGCAGGGTGCGGCCTGGGGGCTGGGAGTCGGCCTTGTACTCTGGTTCTTCCTCGAGAAGAACTGGTTTGCGGACGCCTACGTAGCAACTCATCACCAAGACAGTGAAGAGACAGCGGACGATTCAGTAACCGAAAAAACTAATTGATCGCGACAAAGCTTGTTTGAAAGAACAACTAAAGGTTTAACACAATGGAAAACATGTTTGAGCTCGGGCTCGATAAAACAGATGCTAGCTACACGCCCCTGACGCCGATTTCATTTATTCAGAGAACGGCTCTGGCGCATCCAACCCGTACCGCGGTTATCCACGGCAGCATCCGTCGTACGTGGGCGGAAACCTATCAGCGATGCCTGAAGATGGCATCTGCATTGCGTAAGTTGGGTGTCCGGAAAGGGGACACAGTGGCCGCACTGCTACCAAACATTCCGGAAATGCTGGAGTTGCATTTTGCGGTGCCAATGATTGGGGCTGTTCTGAACGCCCAGAACACCCGACTTGATTCCAAAACCATGACATTCATGCTCAACCATGGGCGTGCAAAGGTGTTTTTCACCGACATGGAATACAGTGATCGGTCCCGTGATGCACTTACCGGATGTGATGCCAAACCGATCGTAATTGATGTTGATGATCCCAACTTCGCTGGTGGCGAGTTGATTGGCAAGATGACCTATGAAGATTTGCTGGCTACCGGCGATGATAAGTTCGCGTGGGATATGCCCGACGATGAGTGGCAGGCAATTGCCCTGAACTACACGTCGGGCACCACAGGAAACCCGAAAGGTGTGGTTTATCACCATCGAGGCGCGCACTTGAATGCTTTGAGCAATATCATCGGCTTTGGGTTGCCGTCCGGTGCCGTTTATCTTTGGACACTGCCGATGTTTCATTGCAACGGTTGGTGCTATCCATGGGCGGTAACCGCTGTGGCCGGTACTCATGTATGCCTGCGTGCTCCGCAACCGAAGCCAATATACGATGCCATTGCCGAGCACGGGGTAACCCATCTCTGCGCTGCACCGGTTGTGCTGAATATGCTTATCAACGCCCCTGAAGAACATAAAAAGCCGTTCAGCCAGCTTGTCACGGCAGCTACCGGTGGTGCGGCACCTCCTGCGGCAACGATTGCAGCTATGGAATCCATGGGGGTGAAAGTAGTACACCTGTATGGTTTGACCGAAACCTATGGCCCCAGCCTGATCTGTGAATTCCAGGATGAGTGGCATTCCCTGGATGGCAAGGACAAAGCGGCGAAAATGGCCCGGCAGGGGATACTGTCATTGTCCATGGCGGATATGATGGTGGCAGACCCTGTGACCCTCGAGCCAGTGGAGCAAAATGGTAAAGCGATTGGTGAGCTTTTTGTGCGGGGCAATTCCGTTATGAAGGGGTATCTGAATAACCCGGAGGAAACTACCAAATCCTTCGCCGGAGGCTGGTTCCATACTGGAGATTTGGGCGTATGGCACACCGATGGCTACGTGGAAATAAAGGACCGCTCCAAAGACATTATCATTTCGGGTGGAGAGAATATTTCGACCCTCGAGGTGGAAAGTACACTCTACGACCATCCTGCGGTACTGGAGGCTGCCGTTGTTGCAGCACCCGATAACCACTGGGGTGAAATCCCCTGTGCGTTTATAACGTTGAAATCCGGCAACGATCACCTTACAGCAGCGGACATCGAAACTTATTGTCGGGCAAATCTGGCGGGCTTCAAAGTACCCAGAAAAATTGTATTTATGGACGACTTGCCGAAGACATCGACGGGGAAATTGCAAAAACACGTGCTGAGAAGCCAGTTTTCCGATTAAGGATGAGCTTGTATTAATTTGACGATGACTTTTCCCCGGCCCATGCCGGGGTTTTTTTTAAAGGCGCTCAGAAAATGCGGTCTGAGCGCGGATCAATTTTACGGCGGACATGCTCAGGCAAAAGGTACTTGCGCTGTTATAATAAAAATAATCTCTTCATACTAATGGCCGATGTTTTGGTGAGGAGAAACGATTTGAATAGGGCGCTTGGATTGCTGTACTTGATGGCTACATTAGTGTTGTCAGGTTGTAATTCCGAAAACAGTTCCGGAAATACCGAAGCTGTAACGGATGCTTTGGCGGAAGACATTGGTTTGATTTCCGGGAAGCCTTTCCGTGACATCTCCCTCGCCCTAAAGCCCGCCCAGCTAGACTGGGTAGGGCAGAAGATTTTTCAGAATGAGTGTGCCGGCAAGTACGAGTGTCTTGTTCACTGGAACGAATCGGAGGCTTTCCCCTCGCTGGGTATTGGCCACTTTATCTGGTACCCGAGTGGTGTGAATGGGCGGTTTACCGAGAGCTTTCCTGCTCTTTACCAATATATGGAACAGCGCCAGCGTAATATTCCTGAATGGCTGCGAGAGCTTGATCCGTTTCATG
The DNA here is from genome assembly GCF_018860765.1 of Marinobacter salexigens. Taxonomy (GTDB): domain Bacteria; phylum Pseudomonadota; class Gammaproteobacteria; order Pseudomonadales; family Oleiphilaceae; genus Marinobacter; species Marinobacter salexigens_A. Next base: position 476,070 of record NZ_JAHKPV010000021.1, on the reverse strand, counting down.
CTCCCTGGCCGGACCGGGAAACGTTTCTCCAGGTTGCTGACTCGCCGCAAGTTGCCGAGCTGAGAGAGTTCCTTGCGGGCAGCCAAGGCATTCAGGCGGAGTTTATTTTTCGCCGTGCCAAAGAGTCACTGGTCAAGGTGGTGGAGGCGGCGCCTCAAGCCCGGCAAGGGGATGTGCAAGCCAAACTTCGGGCGCTGATCCAAACGCCTGGCGGTGTTTATGCTTTGATGGACTATGTGAATTTCAAAGGTGAGGGGCTTTCCCCTAACGAGCGCTATAACGATGAGGGCTGGGGCCTGCTTCAAGTTTTACTGGCCATGCCCGAAGCAACGGCAGCCAGCAATGTGCTTCCGCAATTCCGCAAAGCCGCGGCGCAAGTGCTGACCCGCCGTGCCGCAAATGCCGACAACCCGGTTGAGCGGGAGCGCTGGCTTGCCGGGTGGTTAAAGCGTCTGGACACTTACAAAGAGCCGGTCGATATGGGGTCGGTAACCGGCATGTCATCCTGAGGTTGTTTTGGGATTCTTTTCTCAGGTTGCGTGGCTACTTTGGGGCGCCTTGGGAACCTCGGGTAGGTTACGCACATGAATGTCCTGCTGCGGGAAGGGAATTTCAATGCCCGCTTCGTTGAGCGCATGTGTTATGGATGCGTGGATTTCGTGGGACAGGGGCATCATGTCCTCCAGGTCTTTGATGTAAACCCATAGCTCGAAATCGATGCTGCTGTCCCCTAGACCCACACAGAATACCTCTGGGGCCGGGTCGTCCACTACTCTTTCATTCGCGCTGGCAACGCCGATCAGAACTTCCTGAGCTTTGTTTACGTCCGACCCATAGGCGACGCCCACACGCAGGATAACCCGCGTAATCGGATCAGATAAAGTCCAGTTGGTCAGATCCTGAGTAACAAAGGTTTTGTTGGGAATAATCTGTTCTTTTCTATCCCAGTCGACCAGTGTTGTGGCTCGAATTCGTATGCGAGCGACCGTTCCGGTTATGCCATCAATAGTCACCATGTCACCTACTCGGATAGGGCGTTCAAATAGAAGAATGACGCCCGAGACAAAGTTAGCGACAATTTCCTGAAGCCCGAAACCAAGGCCAACACCCAGTGCAGCAATTAGCCATTGCAGTTTCGACCACTGAACCCCCGCTACTGCCAGACAAGCAACCACGCCCGCAAATACCAGCAAGTAGCTTGTGAGGGTTTTTATTGCATAGCCGGTGCCCGGCTCCAGATTTAACCGGCTCAGTATAGTCACTTCAAGGGTGCCGGGGAGATCACGGGCTGCGAGCATGGTTCCTGTGGCAATCAAAATAGCCAACAGAACGTCAGCGAGGGTGATAGGAAGTGGGTCTCCACCCTGCAGGTCGGTGGCGATGGTCCACAGTGTGATGTTGTCGAATAGCTGAAGCGCCGGGAAAACATCGGCCCAAAGCATTGTTAAACCAGTGATGGCCAGTGCGGCTATTACTATGCCCAGCAGTGAAGTGCTCTGGTGGCTGATGTCCTTGAGGTTCATCTCTGGCATGTCCAGTGAAGGCAGAATGTTCTCGTCGGTTGTGTTGTCGGCTTCCCGGTTTTTAGCAGCTTTCTGCTCTGCTGCGCGCTGTTCTCGAAGAATGTCGAGGGTCAGGCGGCGTTCACGAACTGACAGCGCCCTCAAACCCAGATAGTAGAGCAGCGATGTGAAGGCCAGCCAGCAAATGGAGATGAACAGGTTCCGTTCAAGTTCCAGAGCGGTGTAGTGGTAGCCAAACAGCGATGCAATAGCCAGAACAAGGGGAGTGGTTACGGCAATAATGTGCAAAAACAGTAGAAAGCCGTGTTGGCTTTTGTAGGCTCTCACAGCTTTCATGATGCGTTGCGCAAATACCGCCAGCGCGATGGAAACTAGAGTGAACAGCAGGCGACCCAGATTGTCGTCGAATTGCGTCCCTTCGGGTGTTGAGCTTGTGGATGTGGTTATGATGGTCACCGGCAACACGAAAGCCATCAGCAGGGGGATTTCCCGGCGGATAACCAGCAGGGAGTTGGGGTTCCAGTGGAAGTGGCTTTCACCAAGACCGTGCTTGCGGGCCACGTTGCGGATAAAGGCTAGTAAAAGCATGATGAAGCCAGCCGCTGTCAGCCCTTTTGAAAGAGCAGAGAAAAACTGGTTGCCCTCCATTAGTAGCAGAGCGGCCAAAGAAAATACAAGCACACCGGGTAATGCGAGTAAGAAACTGTTAATTAGAGCCTGTATGGTGAACGCTACGCGGTCATGACCCACATTGCCAATGTAGCGACTATTTTCGAGCAGATCATCCGCGATGGCCCTCTGCTTTATGAGCAGAACCAGAAAAAGCAGGGCTACAAGTGTTATGCTGGTATAACGCTCCTCCCACGATCGGGCGATCGTGTCACTCAGGGCACCGACGTGCAGTTCGGAGGCAAACCATTCGGCAGATCGGTAAAGCTGGCCTGGTGTTTCGGTACTGACAGCCGCAGCGCTAGGCAGCCAGAACAGGCGCTGCTGCAGAAGTTTCTTATATTCCTGAACCTGATCCTGAAGAGCCGTTACAGTGCTGTAGTATTCGTTCAGTACATCAATGTGTTGGGTGACAGCCTTGTGCAGTTCGCGCAGCAATTCTGAGCGGCGGGTTTGTCGTCGACCGTCGGTATTGTCGCCCGGTTCGGCAATGGCCTCAAACTCTTCCAGTTTTAGTTGTTCTTCTCTTGCCGACGCAAGCTTGTTCTCTATGTCTTCAGTTAGATCGCTGGCAATGCTTTGTCGTTGTAGGCGCTCGAGTCTCTGTTTTAGCAGTTTGGCATAGCTGGCAGTCAAATTGAGCCCGGCTTTCTCCAATCTAAGCTCAAAGCTTTTATATTCATCTTGCAGCCGGGTGAGAATGGATTCGGCGTAGGTTAACCGCTTCTGGCTCTCACCTACGGCGACCTGACGCTGCGCGAGGGAAGACTCCAGCGCGCGTACTTGGTCGAGAATGTCTGAGCTGACCACGTCCGGCAGTGTGATTTCCGGGGGTGTCTCCATGTCAGCTTCCAGCTCAGGTTGCACAGCTGGCCGGGACTCTTCAGGTGGCACGGAGTTCTCATTGTTTTCAGCCCAGGCGGGCAGTGCCAGAAGACAGAGTAGATAAAAGCCGACCAGACATCTTTCCAGAACTGTGTAACGTGTGGGGCGTTGCTTCATGTTCTGAGCTCCTCTTTGTGGGCGGCTGTGGTTAACGCCTCTATATCAATAGGCAGGCGCCTCAGGAGCTTGTAAGAGGCGCCTTTTTCAGCTCAGGTGGTTGTCCGGGCTGCGCAACAAGCCACCAGATATGTTTGTCCCAGTCGCCCAGAACAATCCGTTTTGCCGGTTGTCGATTTACTTCCAGAGCGTGTTCGGCAGGTCTGTGGGTGTGCCCGTGAATCAGTTGCGGCACGTTATGGGATTCCATGACCCGAACCACTTCTTCAGGCGTCACGTCCATAATGTCTTCTTGCTTGCCCTGATTGGATACCATGCTCATTTCCCGCAGCTGCCGTGCCATTTGCTGGCGGTCTTCAAGAGGACGAGACAAAATCATCTTTTGCATTTGCGGGTTACGCATTTTTGCGCGAAATTTCTGGTATTCCACGTCGGCCGTGCAAAGGCTGTCACCGTGCATTAGCAGGGTAGGGGTGCCGTAGAGATCGATGAGCGTAGGGTCATCCAGCAAGGTGGCGCCCGCTCGGGAACAGAAATCCTCGCCGAGCAGAAAATCCCGATTGCCATGCATCAGGAAAACGTGTGTGCCGTTATCGCTCAGCGTGCGCAGTGCGACAGCAGCTTGGTCTTGCAGGGGGGTGCGCTCATCATCTCCTATCCAGGCTTCAAAGAAATCGCCAAGTATGTATAGCTGCTCGGCGCCATGAGCCTTGCTTTCGAGAAAACCAAGAAACGCCTCTGTGATGTCGGGGCGTGACTCTTCCAGATGTAGATCGGAAATAAACAGCGTGGTCACGCTGCGCCTCCGTCCTCTACAACACTGGCTTTTTCAATCACCACCGCTTCGTAGGGCACGTCTTGATGGCCTGCATCCATGGTGGTACGTACAGCCCGGATGGCGTTAACCGTTTCCATACCTTCCACGACCTTGCCGAACACGCAGTAGCCCCAGCCTTCTGCATTTTTTGCGGTGTGATCTAGGAATCCATTGTTCTCTACGTTAATAAAGAACTGAGCCGAGGCGGAGTGAGGGTCCATGGTGCGCGCCATGGCAACGGTGCCTTTCATGTTGCTCAGGCCGTTATCGGCTTCGTTCTTGATAGGCTCACGGGTTTTGCGTGCGGTCATGCCGGGCTCAAAACCACCGCCCTGAATCATGAAGTTGCTGATAACTCGATGGAAAATTAGGCCGTCATAAAATCCGTCACGGACATACTGCTCAAAATTCTTGGCGGTTTCAGGTGCTTTTTCGTAATCCAGTTCGAGCTTGATATCGCCGTGATTGGTTGTCAGCAGAATCATCAGGGTTTCCTGTTCGTAGGGTTAGAATCAGTTAAAGCCGGTATTGTACTCAAGAGTTTCCGGTGATGCATGAGTCCGGTCCCAATTTGTGAGTATAATAGCCGGTTTACGACCCACTTCTTTTAACAGAGATTGTATGAGCGCCGAGCCGAAGAAAGCCCATAACTTTATTCAGAGCCTGATTGAAGACGCCGTTACCAAAGGCGAGCATACCGGTCAGGTTGTGACCCGCTTCCCGCCTGAGCCCAATGGTTACCTGCACATTGGTCATGCGAAATCCATCTGCCTTAACTTTGGTATTGCACAGACGTTTTCCGGTGTGTGCAATCTGCGGTTTGACGACACCAATCCGGAGAAAGAGAGTCAGGAGTATATCGATGCCATCAAGCAAGACGTTGAATGGCTGGGTTATACCTGGGACGGCGATGTACATTATGCCTCCGATTATTTTGATTCCATCTATTACTTTGCCGAGGAATTGATTGAAAAGGGCAAGGCCTATGTGTGTGCACTATCTGCGGAAGAAATGGCGGAGTACCGTGGCTCCCTAACAGAGCCAGGCAAAAACAGCCCTTACCGCGATCGACCTGTTGAGGAAAGCCTGTCACTTTTCCGCGATATGCGTGACGGAAAATTTCAGAACGGCGAGCTGGTGTTGCGGGCGAAAATTGATATGGCGTCCCCCAACATTAATATGCGCGACCCCATTCTTTACCGCATTCGCTATGCCGAACATCACCAGACGGGCGATAAGTGGTGCATCTACCCGATGTACGATTTCACCCATCCCATTTCCGATGCCATGGAAGGAGTTACTCACTCCCTATGCACGCTGGAGTTTGAAGATCATCGCCCCCTTTATGATTGGGTGTTGGAAAATATTACCGCTCCTTGCCAGCCGCGGCAGATAGAGTTTGCTCGCCTGAATCTGAACTACACCATTACGAGTAAGCGCAAACTCAAACGTCTGGTGGATGAAGGTTTGGTTGATGGCTGGAACGACCCTCGCATGCCCACCATTTCCGGTATGCGCCGCCGGGGCTACACGCCGGAATCCCTGCGTACCTTCTGTGACATGATCGGGGTTAACAAGGCTGGCGGCACCGTGGATATGGGGATGCTGGAATTCGCTATCCGTGAAGATCTGAACATCCGTGCCCCCCGCGCTATGTGTGTCATGCGCCCGTTAAAAGTAACGCTTACTAATTATCCGGCTGACAAAACAGAAACGTTGGTGCTGCCAATGCACCCGCAGAACCCGGACATGGGGCAGCGAGAAGTTACCTGGAGTCAGACCCTGTACATCGACCGGGAAGACTTCGTTGAAGAAGCCCCGCGTAAGTGGAAGCGTTTGGCGCCGGAGAAAGCAGTGCGCCTGCGTGGTGGTTATGTCATGACCTGTAAAGAAGTGGTGCGGGACGCCAACGGTGAGATTGTGGAGTTACGCTGTGAATACGACCCAGCCACTTTGGGCGTGAACCCGGAAGGTTATAAACCAAACGGTGTTATTCACTGGGTATCTGCAAGCCACAGTGTTGATTGCGACATTAATCTCTATGACCGCCTATTCAATCACGAATCGCCAGACAGTGATAAAGAAGGCGACTTTGTTGATCATATTAATCCGCAGTCGCTTGTTGTGCTGACTGGTGCGCGGGTAGAGCAGAATCTCTCAGCACCTTTAACGGATTTACCTTACCAGTTTGAGCGCGAAGGTTACTTCTTTTGCGATCAGGAATTAACAGCTAAAGCCGGCAAGCCGGTATTCAATCGCACCGTTACTTTGCGGGATTCCTGGGGTAAGTAAGGGATAGCATTCGGGAGACCAGCTTTGATCAGGATTTATAATACGCTCAGCCAGCAAAAAGAAACCTTCAAGTCCATCGAGCCTGGCAAGGTTCGAATGTATGTGTGCGGAATGACGGTTTACGATTATTGCCATCTGGGCCACGCCCGGGTGTTGGTGGCGTTTGATGTCATCACACGCTATTTGCGAAATCGCGGCTACGATGTGACCTACGTGCGTAATATCACTGATATTGACGACAAGATTCTTCGTCGCGCGGAGGAAAACGGCGAACCGTTCACTGAGCTGACCGGCCGTATGATCACGGCTATGCGTGAGGACGAAGTCAAACTCGGTGTGCTGCCGCCAAGCGTACAGCCTCGCGCGACGGATTACATCGCCGAAATCATTGCCATGATCAATACGTTAATTGAAACCGACCATGCCTATGCGGCGGATAATGGCGATGTGTACTTTTCCGTAGAATCTTTTGAGGATTACGGAAAACTCAGCAAGAAAAAACTCGAAGACCTGCTGGCAGGCGCGCGCATTGATGTTCAAGAAGCCAAACGCAGCCCGGCGGATTTTGCATTGTGGAAAGCAGCCGGTGAAGGCGAAGTGAGCTGGGCTTCGCCTTGGGGTAATGGTCGACCTGGTTGGCATATTGAGTGCTCTGCCATGTCGACACACTGCCTCGGTGATACCTTTGATATTCATGGTGGCGGGCCAGACTTGATGTTCCCCCACCATGAAAACGAAATTGCCCAGTCTGAGTGCGCCACCGGGCACAGGTTTGTGAATACCTGGATGCACGCGGGCGCCATCCGTGTGAACAAGGAGAAGATGTCCAAGTCCCTTGGTAACTTTTTCACTATACGGGAAATACTGGAAACCTATCCGCCCGAGGTCGTCCGCTTCTTTTTGGTTTCCAGTCACTACCGTAGTCAGGTCGACTATTCCGAAGACAATCTTGCAGAAGCGGGGCGTTCATTGGCCCGGCTTTACCATGCGTTGCGTGGCATAGAACCGATGAGTTCGGAAGATGTGCCGGAAACAGTGCATGACCAGCGCTTTGTTGAGTTAATGAACGATGACTTTAACTGCCCGGGTGCCATTTCCGTTTTGCACGGCCTTGCCAATGACATAAATCAACACCGCCGCGAAGGTCGTGAAGATGAAGCAAGGCAAGCGGCCAGAGTAATGGTCAGGCTTGGCGATGTTCTTGGGATTTTGCAGCAAAATCCTGATGCGTTTTTTCAGGCGGATGCCGGTGGCGAGCTTACAGCGGCAGACATTGAGGCGAAGATTCAGGCGCGTGCGGACGCCCGGAAAGCCAAAGACTTTGCGGGCGCTGATCGCATACGCGATGAGCTTGCCGAGCAGGGCATTATTCTGGACGACTCTCGTGAAGGGACAAGTTGGCGGCGGAGCTAAGGTTGATACCAAGGTCGTGTTGTAGTCAGGGAAATGACCTTATAGGGAAAATCCCGTATAATGCGGCCTTCGATTTTTCGAGCCCGATGGCGGAGTTGTCATCGGGACAAGGCTAACCCACTGAGGCTAATTAACGATGACAGAGCGCGTACAACTCGGCGGCATTCAGGTCGCAAAGAACTTGTATGACTTCGTAACTAACGAAGCAATTCCGGGTACTGGGCTGGATGCTGAAAAATTCTGGGCGGAATTTGACAAGATCGTAAACGATCTGGCGCCGCGCAATCGTGAGTTGCTGGCCAAGCGTGATGCCATTCAGGAAAAAATGGATAGCTGGAATTGTGACCATAAGGGCCAGAAGCTGGATATGGCTGCCTATAAGTCCTTCCTGAAAGAAATCGGCTACTTGGTCGACGAGCCAGCGGATTTCCGTATTTCTACAGCGAATGTTGATCCGGAAGTTGCCACCATGGCCGGGCCGCAATTGGTTGTGCCCATCATGAATGCCCGTTTTGCATTGAACGCGGCAAACGCCCGTTGGGGTAGTCTCTACGATGCACTTTACGGTACTGATGCGATTTCTGAAGAAGAAGGTGCTGAGAAGGGTCGTGGTTATAACCCGGTTCGTGGTGCCAAGGTAATTGAGTTTGCCCGCAACTTGCTGGACAACTCTGCACCTCTGGCGGCAGGTAGTCACAAAGATGCGGCGCTGTATCAGGTTGTTGGCGGTAAGCTGGCCGTTAAGATGCAGAACGGTGACGTGACTGGCCTCGATGATGAGTCTGGTTTTGTGGGCTACACCGGGGCGGCTGATGCACCTACCGGTATCCTGCTGGTCAAAAACGGCATGCACTTCGAAATCCAGATTGACGCCAGCCACCCGATTGGCAAAGACGACGGCGCTCACGTGAAAGATGTGCTGATGGAGTCTGCTTTGACCACCATCATGGATTGTGAAGATTCGGTTGCCGCTGTGGATGCTGACGACAAAACTCTGGCTTACAGCAACTGGCTCGGCCTAATGAAAGGCAATCTTGAAGAAACGTTCGAGAAAGGTGGCGAGCGCCTGACCCGTAAAATGAATCCGGATCGCGAGTACACTGCAGCTGAGGGTAGCGAGATCAAACTGAAAGGCCGCAGCCTTATGTTTGTTCGTAACGTGGGCCACTTGATGACCAACCCCGCTATCCTGCTGAAAGATGGCAGCGAAGTGCCCGAGGGCCTGATGGATGGTCTTATAACGTCACTGATTGCCATTCATGACCTGAAGGGCGATGGTAAGTTCCAGAACAGCGCTACAGGTTCCGTTTATATTGTTAAGCCAAAAATGCACGGCCCGGAAGAAGTGGCGTTTACCAACGAGTTCTTTGGTCGTGTTGAAGATGCCCTTGGTCTGCCGCGCTTTACGCTAAAAGTTGGCATTATGGACGAAGAGCGTCGCACGACGGTGAACCTAAAGGCTTGTATTCACGCAGCTAAGGATCGTGCTGTATTCATCAATACCGGCTTCTTGGATCGTACCGGTGATGAAATGCACACGTCCATGGAGCTCGGTCCGTTCATTCGCAAAGGTGAAATGAAGCAGGCGGCTTGGATTGGCGCTTACGAGCAGTGGAACGTCGACATTGGTCTGGAAACCGGCTTCCGTGGCGTTGCCCAGATTGGTAAAGGGATGTGGGCCATGCCGGATTTGATGGCAGGGATGCTTGAGCAGAAAATTGGCCACCCGAAAGCAGGTGCCAATACAGCGTGGGTGCCCTCGCCAACGGCGGCCACTCTGCATGCTACGCATTATCACCAAGTGTCTGTGGCCGATATTCAGAAAGATCTGGAAAGCCGCGCCCGCGCGAGTCTGGACGATATTCTCACTGTGCCGGTGATGGAGGATCCTTCCAAGCTGACAGAGGCAGACATCCAGCAGGAGCTGGATAACAACGCTCAGGGTATTCTGGGTTACGTTGTGCGCTGGATTGATAGCGGTGTGGGTTGCTCCAAGGTGCCCGATATCAACGATATTGGCCTGATGGAAGATCGCGCAACCCTGCGTATTTCCTCACAGCATCTGGCTAACTGGCTGCACCACGGTATTTGCACCGAAGCTCAGGTTGAAGAAACCATGAAGCGTATGGCGAAGGTTGTGGATAAGCAGAACGCCAACGATCCAAGCTACCGGGCTATGGCGCCCAGCTTTGCTGACAGTATTGCGTTTCAGGCCGCTATGGATTTGGTTTTAAAGGGTCGCGAGCAACCAAGTGGCTACACTGAGCCGCTGCTGCACGCTTATCGCCTCAAAGCGAAAGAGAAGTTTGGCCAGTAATAATTAGCTGATACTAAAAAACCCGCTTTGGCGGGTTTTTTAGTTTTTATTCAAGGGGGGAAGGTTGAGGGCGCTGAATCATCACTCGTTGTGCAGTTCGTTTGCTGCGTACAGGGTGTTTTGTAGGAGGGTGGCAATCGTCATGGGGCCTACGCCACCCGGCACGGGTGTGATGTATGCTGCTCGGGTCGAGGCAGCTGTGAAGTCCACGTCCCCTTGTAGTTTGCCGTTTTCCATACGATTTATACCCACATCAATCACAGTTGCGCCAGGCTTCACCCAGTCGCCTTTAATCAAGCCGGGTTTGCCTACCGCAGCAATCAAAATGTCGGCTTCACGGACAAACTTTTCTAAATCCGGTGTGAAGCGGTGGCACACTGTGGTGGTTGCACCTTTGAGCAGTAATTCCATGGTCATAGGGCGGCCGACAATATTGGATGCGCCTACAATCACTGCGTGCTGCCCTTTGTAGGGGGTATCGATGCTATCGAGTAGGGTGATCACGCCAGCCGGTGTGCATGGCCTGAGTGCAGGCTTACGCTGGACTAGGCGCCCTATGTTGTAGGGATGGAAGCCATCCACATCTTTATCTGGTCGAATTTTCAGTAAGATCGGGTCTGCATCCAGATGGTTGGGTAATGGAAGCTGTACCAGTATTCCATCAACCGCAGGATTGTCATTCAGTTCATCGACCAGAGCTTCTAACGCTTGCTGCGAGGTGTCTGCAGGCAGGTCGTAGGACAGTGAAAGAATGCCTGCGGCGTTACACGCTTTGCGTTTATTACCTACATAGACTTCGGAAGCTGGATCGTTTCCCACTAGTACTACAGCTAGGCCCGGCGCGCGCAGGCCTTTGCGGGCACGTGCTTCTACGCCGGCAGCGACTTGCTGTCGCACTGCGGCGGCAATTTCTTTTCCATTGATCAGTTTGGCGCTCATGTTTCGTCTTGTCAGTTGGCATGGGTAAATAAAAGGGGCATCATTGTCTCACGCTTGTCGCTTAACTCCAATTGGTGGAGCGTTGGGCTAAAGCCGCGGTTTGCGGGGCGGTCGAGTTTAAAATAACTGATTTAAGAGAGAATTTGATTTTCTTTGTTGACGGATCGATTTGGCGACGGTAATATGCGCGCCAACTTTGCTGATGCAGATATTGTTCAGTTTAAACGGGGTATAGCGCAGTCTGGTAGCGCGCCTGCTTTGGGAGCAGGATGTCGGGAGTTCGAATCTCTCTACCCCGACCATTTTCTGAATGTTCAGCTAGGCCAACGGTCAAGCGCCCGTAGCTCAGCTGGATAGAGCATCGGCCTTCTAAGCCGAGGGTCGCAGGTTCGAGTCCTGCCGGGCGCGCCATTAAAGCGTCGGCTTGATCGAAGCTGATTTAGCACTGACGTTTTGGTGTTAAATAAGTTGAACAGCAGCTTTGAAAAGCTGTCGGATTATACCGAAAGGTATGTCTCTATGTGGTGGACGTAGCTCAGTTGGTAGAGCTCAGGATTGTGACTCCTGCGGTCGAGGGTTCGATCCCCTTCGTCCACCCCACTTTTATTAAAAATCCGGGTTGTGGCGAAATTGGTAGACGCGCCAGATTTAGGTTCTGGTTCCGAGAGGAGTGGGAGTTCGATTCTCCCCAACCCGACCATTTTTAAAAGGCTCTTAGAGACGATCTAAGAGCCTTTTTTCTTTTCAGTTTGCCCCGGTACCCCTTTGTTTTTCAGTTTTTGCCCCAAACTCCTGCTCACAGAGTGTGTCGCTGTTATCACGAACTCTGAAACTACCTTGGTAGGTGATTCTCTCGCTGGGGTAAACCGTGATAAACTGTCGGCTTTTAATTTTGGGTCCTTTCCGGGAAAGCCTCCCAGAAACGGACTTTTGGTTTTAATTTCATTCACATACCGAACCCGAAATTTGAGGATCTTCCATGCAAGTGTCTGTTGAAACGACCTCCAACATCGAGCGTCGCATGACGATTGGTGTGCCCGCCCAGGAAATTGATCAGGCGGTTCAGAAACGCCTGCAGGAAACTGCGCGCACTGTGCGTCTGAATGGTTTCCGCCCTGGTAAGGTGCCCATGAGCGTGGTCAAGCGTCGTTTCGGTGACAGTGTTCGCCAGGAAATTGTCGGCGAAATTATGCGCGACAATTACATTAAGGCACTGCAGGAGCAGGATATTAATCCGGCGGGTTGGCCAAAGCTTGAGCCCAAAACAATGGAAGCCGGCAAAGATCTGGAATTTGTTGCCATCTTCGAAGTGCTTCCTGAAATTGAATTGGGCGATCTGAGCAAAGTCTCTATCGAGAAGCTGACTTCTGAGATCACCGACAAGGATATCGACACCATGATCGATAACCTGCGTCGTCAGCAGGCCACCATGAAATCTGTGAAGCGCAAGTCCAAGAACAAGGACGTGCTGACCATCGACTTTAAAGGCTTCATTGATGGTGAAGAATTCGAAGGCGGCGCTGCAGAAGGCCACAAGCTGACTCTGGGTTCGGATCAAATGATTCCAGGTTTTGAAAAAGCGATTGTTGGTGGCAAGGCCGGTGAAGAGCTGGAAATCGAAGTGACCTTCCCAGAGGACTATCACAACGAAGACCTCAAAGGTAAGCCAGCGAAGTTTGAAATCAAAATTCACGAAGTTGAAGAGCCTCAGCTGCCTGAATTAAATGCCGAGTTCTTCACCAAGTTCGGTATTGAGGCAGAAGACGAAGCTGCGTTCCGTGAAGAAGTGAAAAAGAACATGGAGCGTGAGCTCAAGCAGGCTGTATCTAACAAGGTTAAAAATGACGTTGTAGACGGTCTTCTTGAATCAACTGAGTTCGAGGTTCCTGCTGCACTGACAGATCAGGAAATTGATCGCCTTCGTCAGGACGCAGTTCAGCGCTTTGGCGGACAAGTAGACTTTCAGCAGCTACCCAAGGAAATTTTTCAGGAGCAAGCTGACCGTCGCGTGAAGACCGGCCTGTTGTTCCAGGAAGTTGTTAAGGCAAACGATCTGAAAGTTGATGCTGCCAAGGTTGATGAAAAGATCCAAGAAATTGCGTCAACGTATGAACAACCTGACGAGGTGATTGCTCATTTCAACGGTAACCCGGAGCAAAAAAGCCAGATTGAGTCTTCTGTACTGGAAGATCAGGTTGTTGACTATGTTCTCTCTCAGGCTAAGGTCAAAGAGAAGAAAGTTAAATACGAAGAAGCCATTCAGGCAGGACAGCCCCAGCGCTGATAAGGCGAAGCGTTGGTGTCAGGGTCAGATATACTTTTGGCCCGGGCTGGCCGAACAGAGCTAACAGCCGGCATGTCCGGCTGTTTTCATCTTGGCTTGCGACTGGCACAGTACAAGAATACTGAAGTAGCCGTGGTGTGAAACCACGTTCCATCTGTCCATAAGGAGTTCAGGCGCATCATGATGCAGAAACCGATTGATGATCCCGCAATGCTTACCAGATCCGCTCTGGTGCCGATGGTTATTGAGCAGACCGCTCGTGGAGAGCGTTCGTTTGATATTTATTCCCGTCTGCTCAAGGAGCGGGTGATCTTCATGGTTGGGCAGGTGGAAGATCACATGGCGAACCTGATCGTGGCTCAGCTTCTGTTTTTGGAGTCTGAAAATCCGGATAAAGATATCCACCTCTACATCAATAGCCCGGGTGGGTCTGTAACAGCTGGTATGTCCATTTACGACACCATGCAGTTCATCAAGCCGGACGTCTCAACTCTGTGTGTTGGCCAAGCGGCTAGCATGGGAGCCTTCCTTTTGGCTGGCGGTGCGCCTGGTAAGCGTGCTTGCTTGCCTAACTCGCGGGTTATGATTCACCAGCCTTTGGGTGGTTATCAGGGGCAGGCAACTGATATTGAAATTCATACCCGTGAAATTCTTAAAATCCGGCATACGCTGAATTCCATACTGGCCCATCACACCGGTCAGGATTTGGAAACGCTTGCAAAAGATACGGATCGCGACAATTTTATGGATCCGACGCAGGCTAAAGAGTACGGGCTTATTGACTCGATACTTGATAAGCGCGTGCCGAATAAATAATACTGGTAGTAATAGCATCACCCCTGGCCAGCGCCCGACTATCTAAAACGCTGGCAAAACGAGATCAGAGGTATTTCAATGGCAGATGAAAGAAACGGCAGAGGCGACGATAACGGCAAGTTGCTCTACTGCTCGTTTTGTGGAAAGAGCCAGCATGAAGTCCGTAAGCTCATTGCAGGGCCTTCGGTGTTCATCTGCGACGAGTGTGTCGACCTGTGCAACGATATCATCCGCGAAGAAATTCAGGAGAATGCACAGGAGGAGCCGAGTGATCGCCTTCCGACGCCGGCTGAAATCCGCAACACGCTGGATGAATATGTCATTGGTCAGGATCGTGCCAAAGTTGTACTCGCAGTAGCGGTTTATAACCACTACAAGCGCCTCCGCTATGGTGAAGGCAAGGGCGATGTCGAGCTTGGCAAGAGTAATATCCTGCTGATTGGGCCGACTGGTAGCGGTAAAACGCTGCTCGCTGAAACACTCGCGCGTATGCTCAATGTACCCTTTACCATCGCAGATGCTACAACGCTTACAGAAGCCGGCTATGTGGGTGAGGATGTTGAGAATATCATCCAGAAGCTGCTCCAGAAATGTGATTACGATGTAGACAAAGCCCAGCGCGGCATTGTGTACATTGACGAGATCGATAAGATTTCGCGCAAATCTGATAACCCATCCATCACCCGGGATGTTTCGGGTGAGGGTGTGCAGCAGGCGCTGCTGAAGCTCATTGAAGGTACAGTTGCATCTGTGCCGCCTCAGGGCGGACGCAAGCATCCGCAGCAAGAGTTTCTGCAGGTTGATACTGGCAATATGCTATTTATCTGTGGCGGTGCGTTTGCAGGGCTTGACAAGGTTATCCGTGACCGGACTGAAAAGAGCAGCATTGGCTTCTCGGCAGCAGTTGCCAGTCGGGAAGAAAGCAAAAATACGGGTGATGTGATCAAGGATGTCGAGACCGAAGATCTGGTTAAGTACGGTTTGATCCCCGAGTTTGTTGGGCGTTTGCCGGTCGTTGCTACTCTGATGGAGTTGGATGAAGATGCCCTTGTGCAGATCCTGACAGAGCCGAAAAACTCCCTAACTAAGCAGTACCAGAAGCTGTTTGATATGGAAGGTGTGGAACTTGACTTCCGGGACGACGCACTGCGCGCAGTTGCTGGCAAGGCACTGGAACGCAAAACTGGTGCTCGTGGCCTTCGTTCCATCATGGAAGCCACGCTGCTGGATACGATGTATCAAATTCCTTCGGAGCACGACATCTCCAAGGTGGTGATTGATGAAAGCGTGATCAAGGGCGATTCAGAACCGTTTAAGATATACGCCAACAACGATCATGCCAAAGCAGTGCCGGATGATTGATCAGGCTCCACTTAAAAGTGGCTAGTGACTTAAAGAAATTTAAAAAAGGGGCGGGAACGCCCCTTTTTTAATGGTTTGTATCAACAGCGCTTTACGTTGTGTCGTTTGGTAAAAAGATTGCAATTTCAGAGGTCGCCCCAATGAAGGGTGGTATGCTGAAAGAAACATCCTCAGAGGATTCCTTATGACCCGGATACCCCAAGATATCGTGCAAGAATACCCGCTACTCCCGCTTCGGGATGTGGTGGTGTTTCCGCACATGGTGGTCCCCCTGTTTGTGGGCCGCGAGAAATCCATTCAGGCTCTTGAAGCCGCGATGGAAGGAAGCAAGGAAATCCTTCTAGTAGCCCAGCGAGACGCCTCTACGGATGAGCCTGGCCCGGGTGACGTTTTTGAAATGGGTACGCTGGCAACTGTACTGCAAATGCTTCGGCTCCCGGACGGCACCGTTAAGGTGTTGGTTGAGGGTAATGCCCGGGCTGCGATCAGTAATATAACAGAAGCGGAATACCTGTCCGGCGGGGCTACCCTGATGGACGAAGAGAGCCTTCCTGAGCGCGAAGAAGATGTGCTTATGAAGACCCTTACGGACGAATTTGAAAAGTACGTGAAGCTGTCTCGAAAAGTTCCTTCGGAAGTCTCCAACGCGCTGACCGGAATCGAAGAGCTCGAACGTCTTGCCGATACCATGGCTGCCCATCTTGAGATGCGCATTCCAGAAAAGCAGGAACTTCTGGAAGCTCTGGATATTAATGTCCGTGTTGAACTTCTACTCGGGAAACTGGATGGTGAGATCGACCTTATTGAGGTTGAGAAACGCATCCGTGGGCGAGTAAAAAAGCAAATGGAACGCAGTCAGCGTGAGTATTACCTGAACGAGCAAATGAAGGCTATCCAGAAAGAGATGGGTAACCTTGGCGAAGGTAATAACGATTTTGAAGAGCTGGAGCAAAAGCTCGAAGAGGCTGGTCTGCCCGAAGAAGCCCGCAAAAAGACAGAATCTGAACTGAACAAGCTCAAGATGATGTCGCCAATGTCGGCAGAGGCTACAGTTGTTCGTGGCTATATCGATTGGATGCTGGCAGTCCCCTGGAAAAAGCGCAGTCGGGTGCGCCACGATATCGAGAAGGCACGGGAGATTCTCGATCAGGATCACTACGGCCTTGATGAGGTCAAGAAGCGTATCCTTGAATACCTCGCAGTGCAGAGTCGTGTCAAAAAAGTGAAAGGCCCCGTGCTGTGTCTTGTAGGGCCTCCTGGTGTCGGTAAAACATCCCTTGGGCAGTCTATTGCCAGAGCGACAAACCGCAAGTACACGCGAATGGCTCTTGGCGGAGTGCGCGATGAAGCCGAAATTCGCGGCCATCGTAAAACCTATATTGGTGCCTTGCCGGGTAAACTGTTGCAAAAGCTGTCGAAAGTCGGTGTGAAAAACCCTCTATTTTTGTTCGACGAAATCGACAAAATGGGTATGGACCACCGGGGTGATCCCGCCTCCGCATTACTTGAGGTTCTGGATCCTGAGCAAAATCACACGTTCAACGATCACTATCTGGAAGTGGATTACGATCTTTCCGACGTTATGTTCGTGTGTACTTCCAACTCTATGGACATCCCGGCAGCACTGCTGGATCGCATGGAGATTATCCGGATCCCGGGTTATACCGAAGATGAAAAAGTAAATATTGCGTTGCGTTATCTGTTGCCGAAGCAGATCAAGGCCAATGGATTGCGTAAAGATGAGCTCACCCTGAGCGAAGCCGCGTTGCGGGATATTGTGCGTTATTACACTCGCGAAGCCGGTGTGCGTGGTCTGGAGCGGGAAATTGCCAAGATATGCCGCAAAGTAGTGCGCGAGCATGTGGAGGCCAACGAGAAAGCCGTCATCACCATCGAGCCTGACATGCTCGAGCACTATTCCGGAGTGCGCAAGTTCAATTACGGGTTGGCGGAGGAAACCAACCAGATTGGGCAGGTAACGGGTCTTGCTTGGACTCAGGTGGGAGGCGAGCTGCTGACCATAGAGTGCGCACTTACACCGGGCAAGGGCAGAGTGGTTAAGACAGGCTCGCTTGGTGACGTGATGCAGGAGTCTATCCAGACCGCGCTTACCGTTGTTAGAAGCCGAGCGCCGGGGCTGGGTATCGCCGACGATTTCCACGAAAAACACGATCTTCATGTGCACGTACCTGAGGGTGCTACGCCAAAAGATGGCCCAAGTGCCGGTATTGGCATGTGTACAGCGCTTGTTTCTGCATTGACTAAAATTCCGGTTCGAGCAGACGTCGCGATGACCGGTGAGATCACCCTCCGGGGACGAGTACTGCCTATTGGTGGGCTCAAGGAAAAGCTACTTGCCGCTCATAGGGGCGGTATCAAAACGATTGTGATACCTGATGAAAATGTTAGGGATCTCAAAGAGATACCGGATAATATCAAAGAATCACTCGAGATAATTCCGGTCAAGTGGATTGATGAAGTGCTGGATATTGCGCTTGCCTATGCGCCCGAGCTGCGCAAGGACAGCTCATCGTCTGAAGCAGGGTCAAGCAAGCCCCGTGACGACGAAAGTGACAGTGCAGAACGCATAAATACACATTAAACCCAACATGAGTTGTTGACATGCCGGAGAGCCCATTGGTATAACTGTTTCGCCGTGAAGCAGCCAATACCAAGGGCTCCCGCGCCATATGTGCCTATTCCGAACACCGGTTGAACGCCGAAAGGAATAAGAAAACCGAAGAATGGAATTCTCCGACCGCTTATGCGATAGTCGAGAGCATCCGAGAAAAAAACAATCCGACCTAGAACATCTTCAACCTGAAAGCGAAGGGGTTTAGTGTGAACAAGTCCGAACTTATCGATGCAATTGCAGAATCAGCAGATATTTCCAAAGCCGCCGCTGGCCGTGCTCTGGACGCAATGACCAACTCTATTACCGGTGCCCTCAAAAAAGGCGATCAGGTTACTCTGATCGGTTTTGGTACTTTCTCCGTGAAAGACCGTGCTGCGCGCACGGGCCGTAACCCGCAAACGGGTGCCGAGATCAAGATTGCGGCTTCCAAAGTGCCCGGGTTTAAAGCAGGTAAGGCCCTGAAAGACGCCGTTAAGTAACGGTTCTTTCTCCGGCGGCTCCAGCCAAAAGGAGCCGCCAAGAAGAATTCAAGGCGCATTCCTACAGGGTGCGCCTTTTTACGTTAAGTTAATCGGTATAGGGGTTTGGGAGAAACATGCTTCAAGATATACGGGAAAACTCCCAGGGAACGATTGCCAAGATCATCATCGGTCTACTGGTCGTGTCCCTCTCCATTTGGGGAATGGACGCCATTGTTGGCGGCTTTTCGGGCGAGCCGGAAGTGGCAACAGTTAACGGTGAAGATATTACCGAGCGGGATTTCTTGCGGGTTGTGCAGATGGAAAGCCAGCGCCGGTTGGGCGAAATGGAGCGTCCCGATCCTGCTTTGCTTAATGAAGACCAGATTCGTAAAGACGTTCTTGATCAGCTGATTCAGGAACAGGTTTTAATTCAGGATGCCAGTGCACAAGGCCTTTCACTCAATGATGCGGATATTGATGCTCTGATTACGCAAATGCCGCAATTTCAGGTGGACGGGCAATTCAACCGCGATCGCTTTGTCGCATCAGTGCGTAATTTAGGCATGGGTGTGGGCGAGTTCCGGGAGGCCATGCGCAAACAGTATGTGGTCAACCAGATTCGAGCAGGTATCATGCAAAGCGGCCTCGTCGCCGACGAAAATGCCGCTCAGCTTCTACGAATCCAGAACCAGACCCGGAGCTTCCGAGTTCTTCAGGTTCCCGCGAGTGCTGTT
Source organism: Marinobacter salexigens (assembly GCF_018860765.1). Lineage (GTDB taxonomy): Bacteria > Pseudomonadota > Gammaproteobacteria > Pseudomonadales > Oleiphilaceae > Marinobacter > Marinobacter salexigens_A. The sequence continues at coordinate 456,806 of NZ_JAHKPV010000021.1, read as the reverse complement.
TCCGGTGACGTGGAAGTCACAGATGCTGACATCGAGGCGTTTTACCAAGAGAACGGCTCGGCATTCAGACAGCAGGAGCAGGTTGATGCTGCCTACATCACTTTGTCTTTGGGCTCCCTCGCAGAGAATATCGAGATCACTCAGGATGAGCTTGAGGCATACTACGATCAGCGTGCTGGCGATCTGGCCCGGGAAGAGCGTCGTGCCTCTCATATTTTGGTGGAAGCGGGTGACGCAGAACAGGCCATTAGCTCGATTCAAGAGCGCCTGACAGCTGGAGAGAGCTTTGAGGATTTAGCAAAAGAATTCTCCGTGGATACTGTGTCTGCAAAAGAAGGCGGCGACCTCGGGTTTGCTGGTCGTGGTGTTTACGACGAAGCCTTTGAAGAAGCCTTATTTGCGCTTGAGGAAGGGCAGGTGTCTGACCCGGTATCAACCAGCTTTGGTGTTCACCTGATTCGTCTGGATGAGGTTCGTCGCTCTGAAGTGCCACCGTTGGCTGACTTGGAGCAGAAGCTCCGTGAGGAGCTTGCTCGTGAGCGCGCTGCGAAAGAGTTTGCTGAGGTACGTGCAGAGTTGGCCGATTCCGCATATGAGGCAGACGATCTTGCTGGCCCGGCAAAAGAGCTAGGTTTGGAAATTCGCGAGGCCAATGGTATTACCAAAGATGGCGGCCGTGCGCCGTTTGATCACGCAGGACTGGTGCGCCAACTGTTCTCCGACGATGTGCTTGAGGGTGGCTACAACACCGAGCTGATAGATGTTGGTGATAGTGTTTCCGTTGTTGCCCGTGTTCGTGAGTATCGCGAAGCTCAGCAGCTTGCGTTGGAAGATGTGCGCGATGATATTCGCAGGACTCTTGAGGCACGTAGGACTGAAGAGCTGCTAAATGAGCGTGCAGATGCAATTATTGTGGGTCTTGAGGAAGGTGAATCATTGAACTCTCTGGGTTCTGGTGATTGGGAGTCGTTTGAAGATCAGGCACGCAATGCCTCTGGGGTAGATCCGCGGGTTATTCAGACGGCCTTTTCTCTGAATCGCCCCGCCGAAGGCAAGCCGAGCTATGGTTCTGCAATAACGAATAATGGCATTGAAGTGGTTGCGCTTGATGCTGTTAATGAGGGTGATGTGGAAACCAATGCTGAAACTGGCGATAGTGATCTAGACCAGTTGCGAAGCTTTCTGGCATCGCTTGAAGGTCAGCGTGAGTATGCCGCCTATCAGCAGTTCCTAAGGAGCACAGCTGAGGTGTCGCGCCCCTAATCTAAGGCAAGCGCAATAAAAAACCCGAACAACATGTTTGTTCGGGTTTTTTATTGCACTGAATAACCTACGGCAACAAATTTATCAACCGGGAGCGGACGGAATACGTGTAGGCATTAGGCTGTCTTTGATTTTTTTGAGGTGGCTTAAAAAGTCTGCGCCACGCTTTAACGTAACGCCTGTAGCCAGAATATCGATGACCGTTAGATGAATGATTCGGGACGACATGGGCATATACACCTCGATGTCCTCCGGTGCCGTAATTTCCAAGGCGGTGGTGCAAACGTCTGCGAGTGGCGAGTTTGGGGTTGTGATGCCAATAACCGTCGCTCCGTTATCCCGTGCAATGCGCGCAATTTCAACGGTCTCCTTGGTTCGCCCGGTGTAAGAAATCATCACGATGACATCGCCAACACTCGCGCCTGCCGCTACCATTCTTTGCATCAGTGCGTCATCGTAAGACATAACGGGAATGTTAAAACGGAAAAACTTATGCTGCGCATCCAGTGCTACAGAAGCGGAGCCGCCCATGCCAAAAAAATTGATTTGTTTGGCCTGAATTAGATAGTCGATTGCAGTTGCCAAGGCATTGGGGTCCAACGCTTGGCGCGCTTTGTCCAGATTAGCAATGGTGCTTAGCATGATTTTGTCTGCAAACTCAGCAACCGTGTCGTCAGGTTCAATGTTTTGGCCGATATAGGGCGTGCCGGTGGCAATGCTCTGCGCGAGGCGAATCTTGAAATCCGGAAAGCCTGTTGCCGAGAAGCCCCTGCAAAACCGGTTAACGGTGGGCTCGCTGACATTTGAGGCTCTTGCCAGAGCAGCAATACTGTAACGCGTAGCTGCGCTTGGGTCTCGCAGGATAGCCTCTGCGACTTTACGCTCCGATTTGTTCAGAGTGTCCAGCCGAGCCTGAATATCCTCTAGCAGATTATCGTCACGATGTGCCTGTTTCGGGGCCATCAAAGCTACTCCCTGGAATCTAGATGGAACTTTTATTAAGTGTCCAATGATTATAGCGGGATTTTAACGTATTTTGGGTAGTAAACGTATCAATGTGACGGTTTTGCCCTTGGATTAATTCAGCTCAAGTGCCATTATTTGGATAAAATTACTACATTTAATATCGAGTGCGGGCCAGAGACGTGGCCTGACTCACTGGAGAGAAGCGTGCAATGGCCAATAAAATAGCAACCCGCTGCGACATCATGTTGTTTGGTGCTCTGGGTGATCTGGCGCAGCGTAAGCTGTTTCCCGCGTTATACCAACTTGAACGAGCTGGTTTATTGGCCGATGGCAGCAGAATACTGGGGCTTGCCCGCAGGGAACTCAGCTCAGATGAGGTGCGCAAGGAACTGCGGGAAAGGCTAAAGCAGTACGTTAAACCTGAAGAATTTAACCCTTCAGTTGTCGAAGCCTTCTTGCAGCGGGTTGAATATCAGGTTCTGGATTTCAATAATGAAGCTGGATTTGGATTGTTGAACAGCTGGAGGGACGAGGAGAACAGCGAACTTATTGTGTATTTAGCAAGCCCGCCTGCCATGTACGGCGTGATTGCCCGGAACCTTCGTTCTGCCAGTTGCTGCACCGAAAAAACCCGGGTTGTTGTCGAAAAGCCAATTGGACACGATTTGGAGTCGTCCCGTGTTATCAATGATGAATTAGGCGAGGTTTATAAAGAAAGCCAGCTGTTCCGAATTGACCATTATTTGGGTAAGGAAACAGTTCAGAATCTGATTGCGTTACGTTTTGCCAATAACTTGTTCGCATCCCAATGGGATCAAAACCATATATCTCACGTGGAAATAACGGTAGCCGAGAGCGTGGGAATTGAAGGGCGCTGGGGTTATTTCGACAAAGCGGGTCAGATTCGCGACATGATCCAGAACCATATGCTGCAGCTCTTATGTCTGATTGCCATGGACCCTCCCTCGGACTTGTCGGCAGATAGTATCCGCGATGAAAAGGTGAAAGTGCTAAAAGCACTGCGTAGGATTACGCCGGATATGATGGAAACCTATGTGGTTCGGGGCCAATACACAGCAGGAACCAGTACAGGAAAGCCGGTTCCGGGGTATCTGGAAGAAGAGGGTGCCAACAAAAGAAGCGAAACAGAAACCTTTGTAGCCTTGAAGGTGGAAATAGACAACTGGCGCTGGTCAGGCGTGCCTTTTTATATCCGTACCGGCAAGCGCCTCCCAGAAAAGTTGTCCCAGATTATTATCCACTTCAAGCCCGCCCCCCATTACATCTTTGATCCGGATCAGAAGCACTTGGCGAACAATAAGCTGATTATCAGATTGCAGCCGGACGAGGGTATGTCATTAAAAATACTCACCAAGGACCAAGGTTTGCACAAAGGCATGCGCCTACGACAGGGGCCATTGGAGCTTACCTTCTCCGAAGCATTTGAATCCGAGCGAATCCCGGACGCTTATGAACGCCTACTCTGGGAAATTATGAAGGGGAACCAATACCTGTTCGTGCGCCGTGACGAAGTCGAACATGCCTGGCATTGGGTCGACCGGATTATTCAAAACTGGAGTGATGGTGGTGATCCGCCTAAGCGATACGCGGCAGGAACCTGGGGGCCAGTGGCGTCCATAGCAATGATCACCCGTGATGGAAGGAGTTGGTATGAAGACGCCTGAATTGGATTTGCCGTCTGGTATAGAGACCCACTTCTCAGAAACGCCGCAGGAGGCTGCGCAGCAGCTTGCTGACACGGTCGCCGAGTTCCTGAGAGGCCGCCTTCATAGTGCAGAACGCGCGAGCCTTGCAGTGTCTGGTGGCTCCACGCCCTTGCCGTTTTTTCAGGCATTGTCCCGCAAGACACTCGATTGGGGCAGGGTAGACGTTTTGCTTGTCGACGAACGCTGGGTGGATGAGACCCATGAGGACAGTAATACCAAGTTGGTAAAAGAAAATCTGTTGCAGAGTAACGCCGCAGTGGCACAGTTCTTATCTATCAAGCAATCAGGCAGTACGCCTGAGGAAAGTTTGGGCGCCGCAGAAACCGAACTCACCAACCTAATGCGCCCACTGGATGTTCTGGTTTTGGGGATGGGGAATGACGGCCACACTGCATCGTTATTTCCGGACGCCCCCGAGCTTTCGCATGCCATGAATGTTAAAAACCGGGATGCGTTGGCGGCCATGACCCCGCCGTCTCAGACGCACGAGCGCATTACACTTACCTATGCCTTAATGCGGGAGGCTCGTTTCATCGCACTTCACCTCAAGGGTAACGACAAGCTAGAAACACTAAAGCGTGCGTGCAGTAGACCGAATGATGTGCTCGAGATGCCGGTTCGTGGATTCCTTAAATCGGGCCTTCGAGTTTACTGGAGCCCCTAAAGCATAGTTAGCCCTATTAAGTCCCTGTGGAGAGAATCATGAATCATGTATCCGGCTTTCACCGCGAGCGCATCAGATCTGTTCTGGGTGCTTCACAGATAATGCCTGTGATCACGATCAAGCATCCTGACGATGCCGTCCCGCTTTGTCAGGCGCTCTTCGAGGGCGGTATTCGAGTAATGGAAATAACCTTGCGAACGGAGCACGGCCTTAGGGCGATAGAAAGTGTAAGAGAAGCTCTGCCAGAAGCCTGGGTTGGTGCTGGCACGGTTACTTGCATTGCCCAGTATCGTCAGGCGGAGGCTGCTGGTGCACAATTTATCGTCACCCCCGGCGTTACCAAAGCGCTGCTTGATTTTGCGTTGACCTCGGAAGCGGCGCTTCTACCCGGAGTGTCTACGGCTTCCGAACTAATGCTGGGCTATGGTTTGGGCTATCGCGAGTTTAAGTTTTTTCCAGCAGAGGTAGCCGGAGGCGTTCCTGCGTTGAAGGCCTTTAGTGGCCCTTTTCCGGATGCAGCCTTTTGCCCGACCGGTGGCATTCGCCGCGACACCGCCAGAGGGTATCTCGATTTGAACAACGTGCAAACCGTAGGGGGCAGTTGGCTGACCCCTGACGATGCTGTTGCAGCGAAAGACTGGGCTAAGATTACCGAGATTGCGTTGGGTAGTTTGCGTGATATCAGCTGATATCAGAGCCAACCCGCACAATCTTCATTGTGTTTGTTCCGCCTTGTGCATTTACATAGTCGCCCTTGGTGATGACCACTAAATCGCCTTTGCTTACGGCTTGCCTGTTTACCAGTTCGGAAATAGCCAGCGCATTGGTTCTCTCGTTCGGTATCTTTGCGGAATCAAAGGGGACCGTTTGAACGCCGCGATACATCACAACGCGATGCTGCGTAGAATGGTGCCGAGAGTACGCGAAGATCGGTAGGCTAGATTTGATTCGGGACATAAGTCTGGGCGTTGCGCCTGTTTCCGTCATACAAATAATCGCCGTGACACCGTCTAAGTGATTGGCTGCATACATAGCGGACAAAGCAATGGCCTCATCTACGTGTTCCATGCTTTCGTGTATGCGATGGTTCGATTGGTGCATCGTAGGGTGCTTTTCTGCACCAATACATATACGGACCATTGCTTCTACGGCTTCAACCGGATAATCACCAACCGCTGTTTCTGCTGACAACATAACGGCATCTGTGTAGTCCATAACAGCGTTTGCCACATCGGACACTTCAGCTCGCGTCGGCATTGGGCTGGTGATCATAGACTCCATCATCTGGGTTGCAGTAATCACTGCGCGATCCAATACCCGAGCTCGCGCAATAATATGCTTCTGTACACCCACAAGCTCCGCATCACCGATCTCAACGGCAAGGTCGCCACGGGCCACCATCACAACGTCGGATGCTTCGATAACTGCATCCAGCGCTGTCACGTCGTGGGCTAGTTCGGCACGCTCGATTTTTGCAACCAAGCCTGCATCAGAGCCGGCTTCTTTAAGCAGCCTGCGAGCGGTGTGCATATCTTCGGCCGTGCGGACAAACGAAACAGCCACATAGTCGGCCCCAAGGCGTGCCGCCGTTACGATATCCTGCTTGTCTTTTTCGGTTAACGCATCGGCGGAAAGCCCGCCACCACGCTTATTGAGGCCTTTATTATTGGAGAGGGGGCCGCCAATCAGAACCGAAGATGTGATGCTGTGACTGTCAACCGACTGCACTTCCATTTCGATACGACCGTCGTCCAGAACAAGAATGTCGCCCGGCTTTACATCGTTAATCAGCTGTTCATAGTCGATGCCTACACGTTCTTCCGTACCCGCCTCTTTGTCCATTGAGGCATCGAGAATGAAGGTTTGCCCTGTTTTCAGGGTGACTTTGTTGTCCGCAAAGCGTGCAATGCGTAGCTTTGGGCCCTGCAGGTCGGCAAGTATAGCCACGAACCGCCCCTGTGCTGCGGCTGCCTTGCGCACTTGCCTGGCGCGCTCTAAGTGTTCGTCAGCACTGCCGTGGGAAAAGTTTAACCGGGTAACATCTACTCCGGCGCGGATGATGGCAGTCAGCGATTCAGGTGTGTCTGTGGCGGGGCCGAGGGTGGCGACAATCTTGGTACGCCTGAGCATATTTCGTGTCCCTTTGCTGTTCGGGTTAATGTCGCCCGCGTGTGCGGGCGATTGCGGGTTGATCGGTTCTATTGGCTAGCCTTCATCAGCGCGAGAGCGTTGTCCAGCATTCGGTTTGAGAAACCCCACTCATTATCGTACCAGGCCATGACTTTTACATGACAGCCCAGCACGCGAGTGTGGTTGGCGTCGAAAATACTAGAGAGTGCATTGTGATTGAAATCAATACTAACCAATTTCTCAAGGTTGTAGCCCAGCACCGGATTCGATTCTGCGGCAGCTTTTACCGCTGCATTAACCTCTTCTACCGATGTTTCTCTACTTGCGATAAAGCCGAAATCAACCAAAGATACGTTAATAGTTGGTACCCGAACTGCCAGCCCGTCAAGCTTTCCCGAAAGCTCGGGGATAATTTTGCCAATTGCTGCTGCAGCGCCGGTTTGAGTCGGGATCATCGATTGAGTTGCAGAACGTGCGCGGTAAAGGTCAGAGTGATAGACGTCGCTCAAATTCTGATCGTTGGTGTATGAATGTATTGTCGTCATTAAACCACTTTCGATACCAATGGCCGTGTGAAGGGCTTCAGCAACCGGTGCAAGGCAATTAGTTGTGCAGGAGGCACTCGAAATAATAGTGTGCTTCGCTGTAAGAACATCGTGGTTAACACCATAGACGACCATGGCATCGGCATCGGGACTTGGTGCAGAGATTATGACTTTTCGGGCTCCGGCCTTTAGGTGGGCTTCTGCTTTAGCGCGCTTGGTGAAGAGTCCTGTGCACTCGAAGACAACGTCAATATTCAGGTCGCTCCAAGGCAGCTCTTCCGGGTTGCGGGTGGCAGTAATGGCAATTCGGTCGCCGTTTACGATGATGGATTCCGCATCGTGGCTGACTTCAGCATTAAACCGCCCGTGTACACTGTCATATTTGAGTAGGTGGGCGTTGGTTTCTGCATCTCCAAGGTCATTGATGGCGATGACCTGAAGTTTGTCTCGGTAGTTGTTTTCATAAAGTGCCCGAAGAATGTTGCGGCCAATCCGCCCAAAACCATTGATCGCGATACGAATTGTCATAGTCTGAGTCCTGATTTAGATGTTTTTGTTCGAGTTTTGTTTGTTGTGTAGTAAATATAGCAAAATAATGATCGAATATGAACATTGAGCCGATGTTTGGCGAAAAAAAGAAGGTAAAATTACGGAGTATTTATCGTAATTGCATAAGTTTTGAGACTGGAGCTCCACCATGCACCCGACTGTCCAAGCAGTAACGCAAAGAATCATCGACCGCAGCCGTGCACCTCGGCAGGATTACCTTGAACGTATGAGTGAGCTAAAAGCTCGTTCTCCCCATCGGAGCACACTTTCCTGCGGTAATCTCGCCCACGGTTTTGCGGCCTGTGGGCAGAGCGACAAAGACACCCTGAAGCTGATGAACAAGGCCAATGTGGCCATGGTTTCTGCCTATAACGACATGCTCTCGGCACACCAGCCTTATGCGGCGTTTCCGGACGTTATCCGCGACGCGGCCCACGGAATGGGGTCCGTGGCACAGTTTGCCGGAGGCACGCCCGCTATGTGTGACGGGGTGACTCAGGGACAGCCGGGGATGGAGCTCAGTCTGTTTTCGAGGGACACCATTGCCATGAGCACAGCGGTGGCACTGAGTCACAACATGTTCGATGCCACACTGCTATTGGGCATTTGTGACAAGATTGTTCCGGGGTTGTTGGTTGGCGCGCTTAGTTTTGGCTATTTACCTAGTATTCTGGTACCTGCAGGCCCTATGCCGTCGGGCCTGCCCAATAAGGAAAAGCAACGTATCCGGCAATTGTATGCAGAGGGAAAAATTGGCAAAGACGAGTTACTAGAGGCTGAGAGCCGGTCCTATCACAGCCCGGGCACTTGTACATTCTATGGCACAGCAAACAGTAACCAGCTTCTGGTGGAAGTTATGGGCTTGCACTTGCCGGGCGCCGCGTTTATCCATCCGAACACACCACTGAGAGAACAACTGACCCGAGCAGCGACAGAGCAGGTTATTCGATTGTCCAAGCCCCAAGGTGGGGAACTTGGTCTTGGTGATATGGTGAATGAAAAAAGCATCGTCAACGCACTGGTTGCGCTTCTGGTAACCGGGGGATCAACCAACCATACGTTGCACTGGGTTGCGATCGCCCGCGCCGCAGGCATCATTATTGATTGGTCTGATTACGCCGACCTGTCCTCCGTTGTGCCCTCCATGACCCGAATCTACCCCAACGGCGAAGAAGATATAAATGCGTTCCATGAGGCAGGTGGCACACCATTCCTGATTCGTGAGCTGCTTGAAAAGGGGTTTTTGCATAACGATGTCGAGACGGTTGTCGGGCATGGTCTTGAGCGATATACCCAAATGCCAGAGCTTGAATCTGGCAAGCTGGTTTGGAAGCCTGCGCTCAGGGAGAGCTTGCGCCCGGATGTGCTCAGCAGCGCTACAGAACCGTTTTCTAGGGACGGTGGCCTAAAGTTGTTGGACGGCAATCTGGGGCGAGGTGTCATCAAGGTATCTGCGGTTGCGCCAGAGCACCATCGAGTTGAAGCACCCGCCGTCATATTCAATGATCAAAACGAGTTAAAAGCTGCGTTTGAGGCTGGAGCCCTTGATATGGACTGCGTTGTTATTGTGCGTTTTCAAGGCCCAAGATCAAACGGCATGCCTGAGCTGCACAAGCTGACACCCTATCTTGGTGTGTTGCAGGACCGCGGATACAAAGTTGGTTTGGTAACCGATGGCCGTATGTCTGGCGCTTCAGGCAAGGTTCCGGCGGCGATTCATGTGTATCCCGAAGCACTTGACGGTGGTCCACTTGCAAGGGTTCAGGATGGCGATTTGATCTGTCTGGATGCCGATAAGGGCGTTTTATCGATCGTGATGGATGAGGCGGAGTTTGCAAAGCGCGCGCCAGCTAAGCCAGATTTGTCTAGGTACCATCAAGGTTACGGCAGAGAACTGTTTGGCTGGATGCGGCGCGCGGTGAGCACGCCGGAAGAGGGCGCCAGTGTTTTCGGTGCTAGCAGCCCCTGTTAATCAGGGGCCGAGTGCTTACAGACTTCTTACAGGTAGTGAACCAGAGTTTTCTGATCGAATCTGTACTGGCTATTATAAACGCCGTTTTCGGCGCGACGGCCAGCCGCCAATACCATGGTTACCAGCCCTTTGGAGGGCAGGTTCAACAGTTTCTTTACTCGACATTCGTCCATTCCTTCCATGGGGCAGGAGTCGTAACCGTGCGCACGCAAGGCCAGCATGAGGTTTTGTGCGGCCAGAGCGGTGGATTTGGTTGCCCACACCTTCATTTCATTCACTGAATAAGGCCCGCGGGGAACTGGGCGAGCTAGGCCCACAGCCAGCCCTGCGGTCTTTTTGGCCGCGCCCAAAAGCCCGAACGGTCCCTGATTGTAGTGAAGGGGTGCGATTTTTTTATAGTACTTCTCAACGATAGGAGGCAGTTTTTCATCTTTTGGCCACTCGTCCAACGCCAGTTGGGCATGTCTGCGCCACGTATCTGGGCGTGCAACAATCGCGATTAATACCGGTGCGGTAGTGGCGGCATTCTGGCCAAGGCAGGCTTCTGCGAGCTTGCCCCGCAGCTCCGGTGTTTTTACCACATAGAACTCCCAAGGCTGCAGATTGCTGGAGTTCGGTGCCAACGTGGCCAGCTCCAAGCAGTCTTCAAGTACGGCATCCGGGATGGGCTCATCTGTGAAACGCCGAACAGACCTGCGGCTGCGAACAACCTTTCGGAACTCTTCAACATCAATCTCTGGCAAGGAAAGTTCATCAACTTTTGCGTTCATTGTTCATTCCTGATTTTGCAGATGTTCCGGAGACCGGCACCGGCTTGCTGCATTGAATTTCGAGCTATATGGTTACGGGAAAACATTTTTGTTGCAATTGCCCGGATGACGCGGAGCCTATGACGCAGACCCTTGAAAAGCTATCTTTTGAAGAACTTGTTCAACAGGTGCGAGCTTGCACGATTTGTGCGGAGGCTTTGCCGTATGGACCCAGGCCAGTGGTGCAGCTATCGCCGGAATCCCGTATTCTGGTGGTGGGTCAGGCACCGGGTAGGCGTGTTCATGAAACCGGGTTGCCATTCAATGACCCCAGTGGAGACCGCCTTCGGCAATGGATGGGTATAACACGAGAGGCGTTTTATGATGACCAAAAGCTGGCCATTTTGCCTATGGGTTTTTGCTACCCGGGCACGGGAAAGTCCGGTGATTTGCCGCCCCGGCCGGAGTGTGCCCCGACTTGGCGTAACGCTTTGCTGCAGCGACTACCCAATGTAGGGCTGACTCTGGTGATTGGCCAGTATGCTCATGCCTGGCATCTCTCAGGAGCGAAAAAGTCCGTTACTGAAAATGTCCAGAACTGGCGACAATACTGGCCAGATGTACTGGCTATGCCTCACCCGAGCCCGCGTAACAACCTTTGGCTGCGTCGGAATCCTTGGTTTGAACACGAGGTGATTCCAGAGCTTCAGGAGCGAGTTGCGTCGCTTCTGGAGCCTGAAATGTATTTTTGACGTACCCTGTGCGAGAGGCGAACCCTTAGCCTCCCGCCGCATTCCAGCTCTTGATAAGATCTTCATAACGAATGGTTTCGCCTCTGGGTTTTTCATTCGCGATTTTTGGTTTAGGGGCTCCTGGCTGCGCTAGCCACCACTGCGCACCTCTTAGTGCGCTATTAGGTGCTATGACTGGGCCGCAATTTTTGGTCAGGTAGTTTCTCTGAACTATTGCAAGAGCACGATCCTGAGCCGTCGCGAGATTGTTCAGGGCAACTTGCGGGCTGACCTTACCGTCAACCGCATCAGCGATGTTCGGCCACCAGAGTTTTGCAAGGCGAGGGTAGTCCGGGATGTTAATACCTGTCGGGGACCATTGCTGGCGGGCAGGGCTCCTGTAAAACTCGACCAACCCTCCCAGAGACGGAGCTCGTGCTTGCATCGGTTGGGACTCGAGGTCGGAAAGCCGGATGGGGGTGAGGCCATAAAGTGTTTTTTCTAAAGAAACTGTTTTGGCGACAGTAAACTGCGCGTACAGCCATGCAGCTTTTTGCTCTTTCTTGCCCATAACCCGGGGTATTGTCCAGGCACCGACATCCTGATACCCCAATTTCATACCGTCCTGCCAGTACGAGCCATGGGGTGAAGGTGCCATGCGCCATTTGGGAGTTCCATCTTTGTTGACGACAGGCAAGCCATTTTCTGTCATGTCTGAGGTGAAAGCGGTGTACCAAAAAATTTGCTGTGCGATGTGCCCTTGGGCTGGTACCGCCCCAGCCTCTGTAAAGGTCATGTTAGCTGCTTCCGGTGGTGCGAAGCGTCTCAGCCAGTCAATATACTTGCTCAGAGCGTAAACTGAAGCAGGACTGTTTGTCGCGCCGCCCCGGCTCATGGATGATCCGACCGGGTGGCAGTCCTCCATGCGCACACCCCATTCATCGACCGGTAGGCCGTTTGGAGAGCCGGTGTCTCCTGCACCCGCCATAGAAAACCATGCGTCAGTGAAGCGCCAGCCGAGTGAGGGGTCGCGTTTTCCATAATCCATGTGCCCATAGACCCGCTCTCCATCGATTTCCTTTACATAGACTGAAAAAAATTCTGCAATGTCCTCATAGGCAGACCAGTTTATTGGCACCCCGAGTTCATATCCGTAACGTTCGCGGAACTGCTCCCTCAAATCTGATCTTTGAAACCAGTCATACCGAAACCAATACAGGTTGGCGAACTGTTGGTCTGGCAGTTGATATAGTTTTCCGTCAGGTCCTGTTACAAAGTCCAGACCAATAAAGTCTTCGAGGTCAAGGGTGGGTAGGGTGAATGCTTTTCCCTCCACTTCCATGTAATCGCTGAGGGCTAGTGCCCAGCCACTGCGAGAGTGAGTGCCTATCATGTCTGAATCATTCACGAATGCATCGTAGCGGCCTTTAGCCGCCATAATTCGCTGCAAATTAACTTCTTGAATAACTTCTCCTTCCGGTTTTAGGTCGTGCCGGACTGGGACACCAGTTAGACGAGAAAACACGGGTGCCAGAACTTCTGATTCGTAGGAATGTGTGGCTAACTCTTCGGACAGCACAGCAATAGAAGTCCCGTTAAGAGGAGCTGCTGCGTTTGCAAACCAAGCCAACTCCTCGGCCTGTTCACTTACGGTCAGTGTTGAAGAGGAAAAGTGCTCTTCAATAATAGTCCGTATAAATGCTTGCTTTTCTTGAGAAAGAGCGTCGAAAAGCGGCCCCGACATTGTCAATGACGAGTAGCAAAGAGTGAGGATAAAGCTGGTCAGCGGCTTCATTAATTTCATGGCGATCTCTTGTTCTTGTTTGTTTTCGTTTACGTTTTGAGCTTAGGTGGCTCCTGAAGGTTCGTCAACGAAAACTTCAAAATGATTATTGGTTTATTTTATGTCCAATTAAAACAATGGCTTGTAACGTTTTTGTCATTTTAAAGTATGTTGTTTTATTAAAAATAGCGAAAAATACCCAAGTCAGAACTTTCTATTTTGTAATTGTATGGCTAAATTGATGTTGTTTCGTGTTCCTTTTGTGTTCTTTGAGCATTAAATAGTTCGTTAGCGAAATATTTTGCTGCTGTTCAGCTCCTCATCTCGACACCTGTGGCGTACAAAGGGTGAGACCAGCAGTCTGATTCAAATATCAATAAAAATAGGAAGGTAATATGATCGATAACAACAAAATTCCAACAGCCTACAACAAAACTGTGTTTCGGAAAGTGCCGATAGCAGCGGCTATTTCGCTACTAGCACTTGGAGTTGCACCTCCCGTTATGGCGGAGGTTGCGCTTGAAACTGAAGACGGCTGGAAGGTAGGTTTCAATGGCCATATTCCGGTTTTTGCGGTGGTGGGTGATTATGATAAACCTGCAGACGAAGATTCGTTCAACATTACCACCGGTTTTAACCCTGCAACGTTACAGACCAACCTCTACGCGCCGCGACAGAACGGGATTCAGGTTTCTGGTCATTTCCAGATGAACGCTGACTTTGCGGTTGGAGATGCTGCCCTCAATTTTCGGAGCCGAGTAGCAGAAATTGCGGTCGCTGGCGATTTTGGTACCGTCAATATCGGTAAAGGTTTTGGTATCTACGGTACTCCCGCAATCGGTGATAATGGTAGCGCCTTAGGTGTAGGCCTGATCGGCAGCCCGGATAGTGTTGCCGCTACCGCTGGCCGAATTGGCAATGGCTACTTTTATGCGAACTTCAACCCACGCGTGATGTACACGTCTAATAGCTTTGGTGGTCTACAGTTCAAGGTCGGTATCTTTACGCCGACAAAGCTGTCAGCTGCTGATGATCCGAGCGGTGATGCTGAATACAATTTACCGCGGTTTGAGGGTAACCTTGTCTACTCTACAGACGGGTTCTCTTTGTGGACGAGTGCATTCACACAAGATGTAGATTCAAGGACCGGCGTGTTCGATAGCTACACAATGTCTGGTATCGACTTCGGTGGTTCGGTTTCTCTGGGCGGTTTGGGGGTGCGCGGCAACTATGCGATGACATCGGGTACAGGAAACGGTGTTTACGCTGCCCGTTTTGACGAACAAGAAGCGGACGCCAGCCAATGGTACGTAGAAACGACGTATGACATTGGCAGCACGACCCTTGGCGTTAGCTATGGTGAAGGCGAAGATGATATAGGCACTGGTGAAAATGATACAGATCTTACTATGATCTTTGCCCGCTATGCCGTTACAGATGCTCTGACTCTGATGGTGGAAGCGCAAGCATACGGTACTCAAACCAGCGCGGGTGATTACAATGCCTTTATTGTAGGTTCGCAGCTTACGTTTTAAGGCTAAAAACTGAGACGCCTTAACAGTCCAGCTGAGCTTTATAAAATCAGTGAGCTGAAGGGTTCGCTGGTTTTTTTGTTTTTCTTGCAAAGCTCAAAACACAAACAATTTGATGGTGGTTATGCTACATCGATTTAGGTTGAGCGCTAGGCACCAAAAAAACTCCGGGCGGAACAAGTCCGGCCGGAGAAAAGTACCTGAGAGAGCATCAGGCGCTGTTGCGGAGATGGCCTCCTGTAACAAAAAGTGAGATATTTTCCGCGAGGTAAGTGTCAAGTGCCTTTACGTTGTCCTGCGATGCATAGAGGCCTTGTTTGGTGCGGCGCCACAGGATGTCTTCGGAAGTCATGGCCCATTCATTTTCTATGAGGTATTGCACTTCCTTTTCATACAGTGTGCCAACGAAATGTCTGCCAAGATCCTCTACCGAGCTGGATTTGTTAAGAATATCTCTAGAGGCCGTCCCGTATGTACGTATGTAGCGGTTCAATATCTCCTTGGGCATCCAGGGAAACTCTCGCCTAAGTGTCGCATTTAATCCGTCATGACTATCAAAATCTCCGCCTGGAAGGCTCGCTGTTTTTGTCCAGTGGCCGCTGGCTTCAGGGAAAAACTGGCAAAGTTTGTCTGTAGCAGCTTCAGCGAGTTTTCGGTAGGTCGTAATTTTACCCCCAAATACAGATATTAGAGGCGCCTTATCTCCTTCTTGATCGACTTCAAAGGAGTAATCGCGAGATGCCTTCTGCGCGTTCTCTTCTTCTCCATCCATCAGAGGCCTCACTCCTGAGTATGCCCAAACGACGTCGGAGGGCTTTAGTTGGCGAGTAAAGTGCGCGTTAACTATATCCAGCAGATAATTTGTTTCTTCTGGCGAAATTTTAGCCTTTTTAGGGTCGCCTTCATACTCAACGTCTGTAGTGCCTATTAAAGAAAAGTGATCCTCGTAAGGAATCACAAACACAATGCGCTCGTCTTCGTTTTGGAGAATGTAGGCTTCTTGATCAATATTTAGTCGAGGGACAACAATGTGGCTGCCTTTGACCATTCGAATCATCTTTGGGGCAGGCATGGAGAGGGTTTCGCTAAACAGTTTGCTTACCCATGGGCCTGAAGCATTGACAATTGCCTTTGCAGAGATTGTGTTCTCTTCTTCGCTCACAGTACTGCGCAGCGTAACCTTCCAGTCCGTGCCTCCACGCACAGCGTGTACACACTTGGTTCTCGTCAGGATCTTTGCACCCGCTTGCTGCGCCTTTTTCGCAGTTAATATAACGAGTCTGGCGTCATCAACCCAGCCGTCGGAATACTCGAAACCTTTCGTGATATTTGGTTTTAGCGGCCCAGACTCATCAAAGCGGATAGAGCGAGACCCGGGAAGAATTTCACGCTTGGCTAAGTGGTCATAAAGGAATAGACCGGTGCGTATCATCCAAGCTGGCCTAAGGTGAGGGCGGTGAGGCAAGCGAAAGCGCATTGGCCACATAATATGAGGTGAGTTCCTGAGTAGGGATTCACGCTCGGCCAAAGCCTTTTGGACGAGTCGAAACTCATAATGCTCAAGATAGCGCAGCCCACCGTGAATGAGTTTGCTACTATTTGACGAAGTTGCAGACGCCAAATCGTTCATTTCACACAACAGTACCTTGAGGCCTCGCCCTGCGGCGTCCATCGCTATACCTGTACCGTTGACGCCGCCGCCAACGACGACAACGTCATACTGTTCATGATCCATAGTCATTGTTGGTCATCTCCTAATGCCGCTGGAGAAGACATATCGTTTGATGTGCCAACCCGTCGACGTTCAAATAGTGTTGTTTCTATATTATGCGAAAGAAGGTTATATTCGTAAAGGAAAATATGGAAAAAAAACGAATATTTGGCGGTAAAAAGAAACTGGTCAGGTTTGGCTCAGTTTCATTGATACGTGTTACACGAGGTGCAGTTCGACGCTGTGTTCGTTCAGAAGCTGAGAGATTTCAGAAGGAGGTTTTTGGTTGGTAAATACATGATCTGCTTGAGTAATGTTGCCCAGCCTTACCATTGCATTGCGACCGAACTTTGAGTGGTCGGCTGCGAGTAAAACTTGGTTTGAATTCGCAATGATGGCTTGCGCCACCCGAACCTCACGGTAATCAAAGTCAAGTAATGAGCCATCGTTATGAATGCCGCTGATCCCAATAATGCCAAAATCCATCTTGAATTGATTAATGAAATCTCGGGTGGCTTCGCCCACAATGCCTCCGTCGCGGCTTCTCACTTCACCGCCTGCAATAATCACATGGAAGTCCTCTTTCGCCGAGAGGATGGAGGCGACATGGAGATTGTTGGTAACGATCTGCAAGTTATTTTTTTCAAGTAGGGCTTTGGCGATAGTTTCAGTGGTAGTGCCGATATTGATGAACATGGAAGAGTTGTCGGGTATTAGTGCGACCATTGCTTCGGCGATGCGCTCTTTGGCCTCCAAGTCCATGATTTTTCTAGCTTGGTAGGCTGTGTTTACGGTGCTGGAGTCGATCCCAGCGCCGCCATGGTGCCGGCGGAGCTTTTTCTCTTTCGCGAGCTCGTTTAGGTCCCTGCGGATGGTCTGGGGCGTTACTTTGAATTGATCTACTAACTGCTCAGTTGTCACGAATCCATTTTGCTGGATTAGCTCCATGATCAGCTCTTGTCGCCGCTGCTGTACCATTTAATAGCTCTCCGTCGTGTCGCTGTTCTTGTTCGACCTAGTGCTTTTTATTACTGTTTAAAAATAAAGTTTAGTCGTTTTCAGCGTTTTATACAGCCTTTTGAGCAAGTTATCTGTTCGCTGGCTGGGGCTGCCTCTAAAATCTCTTGGCTTTCATATTCAAAAAAGTAAAAATACGAACAAATAAGAAAGCGAGGACGAAAACAAAATGACTCAATATCTACTTTCCATTGATCAGGGAACAACGAGTTCCCGGGCCATACTTTTTGACTTAAAAGGCAACATACACGCAGCTCGTCAACAAGAATTTCCTCAGCATTTTCCAGAAAGTGGTTGGGTGGAGCATGATCCGGATGACATTTGGTCTTCAGTAAAGCACACCTGCAACGATCTAATGTCGGAAGAGTGCGGTGAGGACGATAAGGTGGTTGCTGTCGGCATTACCAACCAACGGGAAACCACCATCGTCTGGGACAGGAAAACAGGTAAGCCGGTTTACAACGCCATCGTTTGGCAAGATCGACGAACAGCCTCATATTGCAAATCACTCAAGAGCGCGAGCCATGAGCCGGGTGTTCATAGTAAAACCGGGTTGTTAATCGACCCCTACTTTTCAGCAACTAAAATCCGGTGGATTCTAGACAATGTTCCGGGAACCCGTGAACGTGCGGAACGTGGGGAGTTGGCATTTGGAACGGTTGACTGCTTTCTGCTGTGGCATCTTACCGGTGGACGCGAGCACAAAACTGACGCCACTAATGCAAGCCGAACCTTGCTGTTTAATATCCATGCACAGCAATGGGATCCAGAGCTGCTCGAATTATTCGATATACCGGAATCGCTGCTACCAGAGGTGATGGACTCAGCCGATGATTTTGGGGAAATTGCGGATGGTGGAGCGCTTAACGGGGTACCTGTACTTGGGGTGGCGGGCGATCAGCAGGCCGCTTTGTTTGGCCAGACCTGTTTCGACGTTGGTATGGCAAAAAGCACATACGGCACCGGGTGCTTTCTTATGCTTAACACGGGTGGCAAGGCGCTGAAATCGGAACATAGGCTATTGACGACAGTAGCTTATCGGCTAAATGGTAAGCCTACTTATGCTATGGAGGGCAGTATCTTTGTTGCCGGGGCGACGATTCAATGGCTGCGTGATGGTCTTCAACTGATTCAGAATGCATGTGATACAGAACCGTTGGCTGAGGGCACACCAGTGGATCATGGCGTTTATTTGGTGCCAGCTTTTACCGGCTTGGGAGCGCCGTACTGGGATCCAAATGCACGCGGAGCTATTTTTGGTTTAACCAGAGATACGGGCATCAAAGAAATTGTAACTGCCGGCTTGCAGTCTGTGTGTTACCAAACCAAAGATCTGCAAAAAGCTATGGAAAAGGACGGCATGCGGCCGATCAATCTTCGGGTTGATGGCGGTATGGTTGCGAATAACTGGGTCTTGCAGTTCCTTGCAGATGTTTTAGGAGCGCGTGTCGACAGACCGTCAATCGTAGAAACAACCGCTTTGGGCGTGGCGTACTTGGCAGGGCTTAAAGCGGGTGTTTATGAGTCGCTGGATGAGCTCGCCAGTTTGTGGCGATGTGATCGAAGTTTTGAGCCGGTCATGACAAAGAAAAAACGCGATGCTCTATACGAGGGCTGGATTAAAGCCGTCCATAAGCTTTAAGCGGCGTTTCTAATGGGAGAGGGGGCTAGCGGACCCCCAATTCCCTTAGCCGCTTATAAAGCGTATTCCGGCTAATCGATAATTCTTTAGCCGCGCTCGATACATTGCCTTTGCACTTGTGGTACACCCGAAGTGTATGACTGTGGCTGTTCTGCTCTTCGCTTCCTTCTCGAAGGTCTACTTTGGTCTGTTGTTGCCTTAAAGCTCTGGGAGCGGTCACAGTTGTTGGTTGCGTTGAAGGCGCCGTGGTGTCGAGCCCGGCTAGAAAGTCCGCAGGTAAATGCCAGATCTGTACATCCTCATCATCGGCGATCGCAATCGCCACCCTCAAAGCGTTTACCAACTGGCGAATGTTGCCTGGCCAAGGGTGGTTTTCCAATGCTGACAGTACTCTAGGGCTTAGCGACTCGCTCTGGATAGGGGCACGATGTTGACAGTAAATATGCTGAATCAGGTTGCGCTTGTCGGTGCGGTGCCGCAGCGCTGGCAATTCAATGCATAGTCCGTTGATACGGTAGTAAAGGTCTGCTCGAAACTGACCTGACTCAACGCTGGATAAGGGCGACCGGTTGGTTGCGGTAATAAGTAGAATATCGACAGGGACACTCTCTGTGGCGCCAACCGGTGTCACCACGCGCTCCTGCAGCACACGAAGCAGTCTTGACTGAGCGGATAGCGGCATTTCGCCAATTTCATCTAGAAACAGTATGCCTTTGTGGGCTTTGCGAATATGACCGAGAGAACCTTGGGCGCGGGCTCCCGTAAATGCCCCTGCTTCATAGCCGAATAGCTCAGATTCCACCAACTCTGGTGGGATGGCTGCACAGTTCACTGCGACTAAGGATTGGTCTCTTCGGTGTGATGCCTTATGCAGAGCCGTCACCAGAACTTCTTTACCTACTCCGGTCTCTCCAGTTATTAACACGGGAATACCCCTTTCGAGAACCTTCAGCCCTTGTTCTGCGCAGCGACGGACTGATGCATCTCCGTATTCAAGATCCGGTAAGTGGGGCTGTTTGTTCGAGGAGGATGGTTGTGGCGACCCTATCGGCAACTCTAAATGTGGTGGTTTTGTTGTGGCTGGCCGCTTCAAGCGGGCGCTTAGTCTGACTTTGCCCTTCGTTATTAATTGAAGCGGCGAATGCTCGGGGTATCCGAGGATGTCACTGAAGTGAGCCATGAACAGGTTGCCGAGTTCTAGCCCCGTAGTTTGAGTACCAAGCAATTGGTCTGCTCTCTGATTGCTGGCAATCACTTTGCCAGACTCATCGCACACAAGAATGCCTGACCAGGGGCTGTCAAAGTTATCAGCTGTGGTGTTCAGTGTAATTTGAAAGTGGTCCGTTTCAAATTGTCGGTTTAGTAGGCGGTTTTCAACAGATTGCGTAAGCAGGCGCACCATGCCAAGCGTATGGGCTTGTGGCAGATAAGCATCGCTAAACACGCTCAACACTCCAATAAGTTGTTTTCGGGCATCAAATATCGGAGCAGCGGAGCCGATAATGCTCCGATGGAGTTTTAGGAAGTGTTCGTTTCTTTGAACCTGTATCGCTTTGCCGGTAGTAACAGCGGTTCCGATGGCATTTGTTCCGCATTGTTGTTCCTGCCAGTTTGCGCCTTCATGAAACCAAGGCCTTAGCTGGGATTCAGTAATGCGCTCGTCACCCCAGCTTCTCAAAACCGTGGCATGCTGGTTTGCCAATAGAATTAGACAGCGGCTATTAGACAGCACGTTCCGGTAGTAGGGAATTACTTCCGCTTCCGTACTAGAGAGTAGCTCATTATGTTGGCGGCTTAGCTCTTCTATTCGTAAGGCGCTGAGTGCTGGCGGCGTGGGTTTATATTCCTGATCAAGCCCCCACGCAATGCAACGATCCCAAGAGGCTGCAATGTCGCTTCGGACATCAAGGTGTTTGTTCTTCCGCATCAGCCTAAATCTCTGTGTTCGCTTTCACGTTATCTACTGAAAATTTGAAAAATGTGTTCAGCTTAAGTCTGCTAACTGTTCAATAATCAGTGTTAATGGTGTTCACGTCAATGTTCAATTTGAACAAAGTAGTGTTAAACGAACATATTGGTTTTCGGTATAGAAATGCAGGACAAATAAAAAGTCCTTTATAATCAACAGTGATGTGGTTTTTACCTATAGTTTGAAGAAATTGGTATAGACCTTGCGTTTAAAGATTCGAAATTGAATGTCTGGGTATTCGTTTTCATACTCGGACGTGTTTCCATAAGAACAACAAGGAATGCTTATGTCCTTAACGCTGGAGAACCTCTCCCGAACCGTCGACCGCGTCGATTACGTTCGAGATGCCAACCTCACTTTTGAAGCGGGCTCTTTCAATGTTCTGTTGGGCCGAACTCTGGCCGGTAAAACCTCCATGATGCGACTGATGGCTGGCCTTGATAAGCCGACCCAAGGGCGTGTGCTATATAAGGGCGAAGATGTTACTGGGCAGAGTGTTCAGCGCCGGAACATTTCGATGATCTATCAGCAGTTCATTAATTACCCCACGCTCACCGTCTACGAAAATATCGCTTCACCATTGCGCTTGGCCAAAATGGCAGTATCTGAGATTGATCGCCGAGTAAAAGAGACTGCGTCAATGTTGCAGATTGAGCCCTTGCTTAAACGCTATCCCCTTGAGCTTTCCGGTGGCCAGCAGCAGCGCACTGCTATGGCTCGGGCGTTAGTGAAAGATGCCACTCTGGTATTGTTCGATGAGCCCTTAGTTAACCTTGACTATAAACTACGGGAAGAACTTCGAGCGGAACTACGGGATTTGTTTCGGGAGCGACAGTGTATTGCTGTGTACGCAACAACTGAGGCCAACGAAGCTTTAGCTCTTGGCGGCACAACAACCATATTGCACGAGGGTCGTGTCGTTCAGACAGGGCCTGTTATGGACGTGTATCGGGCTCCGGTCAATACATTGGCCGCGCAGTTGTTCAGCGAACCGCCTATGAACATGATCCGGGGTCGTGTAACGGATACTGAGGTGACCTTTGACGAATATTCTCACCACGCTCTGACTCAGGAGCTGGCAAAATTGGCGCCTGGAGATTACTGGTTCGGGATTCGCCCTAGCCATATTGCGTTGGTTCCCGCGAACGACGACGATCTGGAAATGTCCATGGAGGTCGCGCTTAGCGAGATCAGTGGTTCTGAGACCTTTATGCACGTTGAAAACAGCCATTTCGAGATGGTTATGCAACTGATGGGTGTTCACCAATACCACACAGGTGCTCCGGTGAAGGTCTACCTGCCCGTTAATAAGCTGTTCGTCTTCGATAACGATGAGCAATTGGTGCATACACCATCGCGGATTCTAGGAGGCGCACTCTGATGGCTGAAATTCAACTGAAAGCTATGGCGCACAGTTACATTGAAAACCCAACTGGGCCTGACGACTATGCCATTCGCCAGCTTGACCACGTTTGGCACAAAGGAGGTGCCTATGCACTGCTTGGACCTTCTGGTTGCGGAAAGAGCACAATGCTCAACATTATTTCGGGTCTGGTTCAGCCTTCTGAAGGCGATGTGCTGTTTGATGGGAAGCGGGTAAACGAACTGTCGCCACGAGATAGAAATATTGCACAGGTATTCCAGTTCCCTGTGATCTACGACTCGATGACTGTTTACGAGAACCTTGCCTTTCCTCTCAAAAACAACAAAGTGCCCGCCGCCAAAATCAAAACGCGAGTACATGAAATTGCAGAAGTTCTTGAGATAGAGGACAAACTTCACAAAAAGGCTAAGAACCTAACAGCTGATGAAAAGCAGAAAGTGTCCATGGGACGGGGTCTGGTTCGGGAAGATGTCTCGGCCATTTTGTTCGATGAACCCTTGACCGTCATTGATCCACAACTCAAGTGGAAACTGCGCAGAAAGCTGAAGCAGATCCACGAGCAGTTTGACATCACCATGGTGTACGTTACCCACGACCAGCTTGAGGCATCGACTTTCGCTGACAGGATTGCAGTAATGTACGACGGACAAGTTGTGCAGTTCGGCACGCCAACGGAGCTCTTCGAAGCGCCCAACCATACTTTTGTCGGTTACTTTATCGGCAGCCCAGGTATGAACATTATAGAGGTTGAGCGTTGTGCAGGAGGCGTGCGATTTGATTCTACTGACTTGCCTCTAGACGCATGGCAGGCCGATATTCTCGGACGCATGAAATCCAACAATATTAAGGTCGGTATAAGGCCTGAATTTATAGAAATCTCCCACGTGGCTACTGATGATACCTATGAAGCAGAGGTTCGGGATGTAGAGGATCTGGGAACCTATAAAATCGTTACAGTGAAGCTTGGCGAGCAGGTGATGAAAGTGCGCCAGAGTGAGGAGTTTGACGCCAGTATTGGTAGCCACATACATCTCTCATTCCCCAAACAGTGGCTTATGCTGTATGTGGATGAGTTTCTGGTACAGGGGCAACAGTCATGAACAAGATATCCGATAATCGTGCCTGGTGGCTCGTTCTGCCGGTTTTCCTTTTGGTCGCCTTTTCGGCACTGATACCGTTAATGACGGTTGTTAACTACTCGGTTCAAGATATTTTTGGCCCGGGTCAGGCTTACTATGTAGGCACGGAATGGTTCAAAGAAGTTTTGACTGATCAACGGTTGCGAGATTCTTTGATTCGGCAGTTTGCATTCTCCGGGGCTGTATTGGCGATTCAAATCCCGCTTGGTATTGGTGTA
The DNA here is from genome assembly GCF_018860765.1 of Marinobacter salexigens. Lineage (GTDB taxonomy): Bacteria > Pseudomonadota > Gammaproteobacteria > Pseudomonadales > Oleiphilaceae > Marinobacter > Marinobacter salexigens_A. The sequence goes on along the minus strand of NZ_JAHKPV010000021.1, from coordinate 433,115 downwards.
GCCCTGATGATGCCTAAATCTGGTGTCAAAGGTTCGCTGTGCCTCATTCTGGTAGCTATTCCGCTGCTCATTCCCTGGAACGTTGTTGGTACCATCTGGCAGATTTTCGCCCGTGGTGACATTGGTCTATTTGGTTGGGCGATCAATCAGATGGGGATGGACTATAACTACACTGGCGATACTCTGGATGCCTGGTTGACGGTTCTGCTTATGGACGTTTGGCATTGGACGCCGCTGGTAGCCTTGCTTTGCTACTCCGGCTTGCGCGCCATTCCCGAGGCTTTTTACCAAGCCGCTGAGATTGACCGTGCTTCGAAGTGGGCCGTCTTCCGCTATATCCAGCTACCACGACTGAAAAGCGTATTGATTATTGCTGTGCTTTTGCGGTTTATGGATAGCTTCATGATTTATATCGAGCCATTTGTTCTCACGGGTGGCGGGCCGGGAAGTTCCACAACCTTCCTCAGCCAAACTCTGACAACCATGGCAATAGGGCAGTTCGATCTCGGGCGTGCAGCAGCGTTCTCGCTGATCTACTTCCTGATCGTATTGCTGATTTCTTGGTTGTTCTTCACCGCCATTACTCACGCCGACAAAGAAAAATAAGGAGAGTGTGATGAGACAAACACGTTCCAAAAATATCGGGATTACAATCTACATCCTGCTATTGCTCACGCCGGTATACTGGCTCTTGAACATGTCCTTCAAAACCAGCCGGGAAATCCTGGGCGGGCTTACTCTGTGGCCGCAGAATTTCACATTTGATAACTACACAGTGATCTTTACGGATCCCAGCTGGTATAACGGCTACCTTAACTCCATGGCGTATGTGTCTATTAACGTAGTTATTACGCTGTTGGTTGCCCTGCCTGCGGCCTATGCGTTCAGTCGATACAAGTTTCTCGGTGATAAACATCTGTTTTTCTGGCTGCTCAGCAACCGCATGGCGCCGCCTGCTGTTTTCTTGTTGCCATTTTTCCAGCTGTATTCATCCATCGGTCTGTTCGATACCCATATTGCCGTTGCATTGGCGCACTGCTTGTTCAACGTGCCACTGGCGGTTTGGATTCTTGAGGGATTCATGAAAGGGGTTCCTCGTGAATACGATGAAATGGCCTACATTGATGGGTATAGCTTCCCGAGATTCTTTATAAAAGTATTTTTACCGATGATTCGGTCGGGCATAGGCGTAACGGCATTTTTTGCCTTCATGTTCTCTTGGGTGGAGTTGCTTCTGGCGCGAACACTCACGTCTGTGGATGCTCAACCGATAGGCGCAATTATGACTCGCACCATCGGCGCGAGCGGTATTGACTGGGGCGTGTTGGCGGCAGCCGGCGTGCTAACCATTATCCCGGGCTTGTTGGTTATCTGGTTCGTTCGCAACCATGTGGCGAAAGGCTTCGCCCTTGGGCGTGTATAAGGAGAATTGTTATGGTTGCTTGGATGAATTGGACACCCACGGTTATGGTGTTTTTTGCGGTTATTGTCGCGATTCTTACAGTGATGACCGTTTACGAACTGGTCGCCCCTTGCACGGAGCGTAAAGGATTTTTGCCGATTGAAACGACACGTGGAGATAGGTTGTTCATAGGCTTACTGTCGGCAGCATATATACACCTAACATTCCTTGCCGTGAGTGATATAACGCTATGGGCCGCACTGACGATTTCGGTGATATGGCTGTTAATTTTATTACGTTGGGGCTAAGGGGCGACTTTATGGCTATGCTTGTATGGCCGTTGCTGAAAATAGTGCTTTAAAGGTTGTAATGAATTCGAAATCGAACTATTTTTAAAGTTATGATCGAAAGCGATCATTTATTGCTTCTCATTAGCAACATAACTTGACGATCTAAGTGCTGTAAAAAGCCTAAACGGAGTGCGGATTTACGTTGCTCCATCCATAAGAAAGTAAATGAGGTTGGGTATGTTCAAAAACAACAAATATCCTAAGACTTTACTGTTAAGCGCTGCCTTTGGGGCTGTCAGTATGGGTTTGAGTTTACAAGCTAGCGCTGATCAGTATTCAGACGCGGCGGAAAAGTGGGTAAATAACGAGTTCAAAAAGTCGACTCTTACCAAAGAACAGCAAATGAAAGAGATGGCATGGTTTACCAAAGCTGCGGAATCCTTCCGCGGTATGGAAATCAATGTTGTTTCCGAAACCATTGCTACCCACGAATACGAGTCTAGCGTACTGGCGAAGGCCTTTTCTGAAATTACGGGTATTAAGCTGACCCACACCTTGATTCAGGAAGGTGACGTGATTGAGAAGCTGCAGACTCAGATGCAATCTGGACGCAACATCTACGACGGATACGTGAATGACTCAGACCTGATCGGTACACACGTGCGATACGGCAAGGTCGTAGCGGTTGAAGATATTATGAATGGTGAAGGCAAAGACTTTACGCTGCCTACACTGGATCTTGAGGATTTTATTGGTCTTGATTTCACCACCGGGCCTGATGGCAAGCTATACCAGTTACCAACTCAACAGTTTGCCAACCTTTATTGGTTCCGCGCCGACTGGTTTGAACGTGAAGATCTGAAAAAGCAATTCAAAGACATCTACGGCTATGAGCTGGGTGTTCCTGTTAACTGGTCCGCTTACGAAGATATTGCAGAGTTCTTCTCGGTTCACGTAAAAGAGATAGACGGCAAAAAAGTATACGGCCACATGGACTACGGCAAGAAGGACCCCTCCCTGGGGTGGCGCTTCACAGATGCCTGGTTCTCCATGGCTGGAGCTGGCGACAAAGGCTTGCCTAACGGTTTGCCTGTAGATGAGTGGGGTGTTCGGGTAGAGGATTGCCACCCTGTTGGTTCTGATGTCTCTCGCGGTGGTGCTACAAACAGCCCAGCTGCAGTTTATGCAACAGAGAAGTATGTGGATTGGATGGGCAAGTACGCGCCACCAGAGGCCACAGGGATGACCTTCTCAGAATCCGGCCCAGTGCCTGCTCAAGGCAATGTTGCCCAGCAGATTTTCTGGTACACGGCCTTTACTGCGAGCATGATTGAAGAGGGTCTGCCCGTTGTAAATGAAGAAGGCCTTCCTAAGTGGCGTATGGCCCCTTCTCCACGTGGCCCATACTGGGAAGAGGGCATGAAGCTGGGTTATCAGGACGTTGGTTCCTGGACCTTCCTGAGCTCGACGCCTGAAAAGCGGCGCTTGGCGGCATGGTTGTATGCGCAGTTTACGGTTTCGAAAACAGTCTCTCTTGAGAAGCTTGTTGCTGGCCTCACACCCATTCGTAACTCGGATATCAATTCCGATGTCATGACCGAGATGGCACCGAAATTGGGTGGTTTGGTTGAGTTTTACCGAAGCCCTGCGCGTGTCCAATGGACGCCTACAGGCACCAATATCCCTGATTATCCGAAAATGGCTCAGCTTTGGTGGCAGTACGTTGCTCAGGCCGCTAGTGGAGAAGCCACTGCTCAGGAAGCCCTTGATGGCCTAGCAAAGGCACAGGATCGGGTTATGGAGCGTCTTGAGAGAGCCAATATTTTGGCCACTTGTGCACCAAAATTGAACGAGCCTCGCGACCCGCAATACTGGTTTGATCAGCCAGGCGCACCTAAGCCGAAACTGTCTAATGAGAAAGTTCAGGGCAAAACCGTGTCTTATGACGACCTCATTAAAACATGGGAAGATGAGCGCGAAAGCTAATCTCTAACGTGAAATGCCCATCGCAAGAATCTTCTTTGTTGCGGTGGGCATCGTCACTTAGCCTTGTTGGGTTTTCCTGTTCAATGGTGTTCACTCAGTAGTGAACGAGTGATGAAGGTGTCAGAGATGAACAAGGTTTCTATTATTCACCGCTTATATGCTGGTTTTGCCCTACTTTGCGTGATTATCGCTTGCTGGGGCGTGTTTAATATTTACATGATGACTGCTTTTTCCGACACCACTCATGAACTCACACTCGACTATTTTCCTCTTGGGGAATTAGTTCAAGAGATTCAGACAAATCGCTCAGAGGCTGGAAAACAGGCCCTCTCTGTGTTGTCGGCCGACGACTCTGAGACGCTTCTTTCCAGACAATCACTCTTAAAAGAGACAATTGATGAGATGCACGCGGGCGCAAGCCGGGTTTCAGGCTTTGAGCGCTTAGAAGCATTTCCCGCAGTTCAGGCCGGAAACAAAGATATTATCGACAGCATTACAGATCTTGAGGCATCTGCGGAACAGCTTGGCGAGTACAAATCTTCCGTGCTGGCCACAACTGAAGTTGTTAACGAGGGCTTATCGGTATTCCTTGCCAACAACGCAGAGATGAAACGGCTTCTGGTTCGCGAAGGTACAGAGCCAGCGGGCGATGACATTTATATTCGCGACTTGTTCACAACGGTTATGGAAAGCTTGGGCAATATTGAGCTGTTAATTATGCAAATGGTTAGCACCGAAGACGCGCAGAAGCTTGAAGACGTTGTCGAGAATTTGAAGTTTAATACGCAAATGATCGAGCCGGATATCGACGCTCTGGTTGCGGAAGTTCCAAGGCTTGAAGGCCTCCCGCCTTTGATAAGCACCTTTATGGCTGCAGTAAACCAACAGGATGGGATTATCAATCAGTATTTGATGTACAGGCAGAATCGAACAAAGCTTGATAAAACTTCTGGTGCACTAGAGCGCGATCTGGGCTCTCTGGCTGCTCATCTAGACGAGATGAGCGCCGCCGTTTCGGATAGAACAATCGAAGCGGTTTACTCCCTAGATGCAATGGCTAGGCGATCAGAGCAGCTCGTGTATTGGTTGCTACCGCTCGTTATTCTTATAGCTGTAGCTACCTCGTTGTGGTTGGGGAAAATGATCAGCCGACCTCTAAAAGCAACGCTTGAGCATTTGGCTAGGATGGCAAAGGGAGACTATTCGCAGCACCTTGAGTTTGATGCACAGGGCGAATTTGTTGTTCTCAAAGCTTCTGTTAACCAATTGTCCGATGCTATGGCAACGGTTCTTGGGAGCTTACAACAGGCGGGTGCTGATATTGCGGTTATTGCTTCAGGGAACGCCATATTTGCGAGAGATTTTAATGAGCGAATTCGCGGTCAATCCGATGAGCTTGGTGCGATAGCCGCGGCGATGACTCAAATGGAAGCGTCTGCCCGTGAAGTCGCGGGTTCGGTGCGGGAAACCCATGGTTTGGTGGGTGAAATCAACCGGCAAGTTGAGGAAAACCTTGAAGCCGCCGAGCATGGAAATCGATGTGTTGCTGGTTTAGAAACGCAGGCGGAGCACACCGCAGGGAAACTCCAGCAACTTGAGAAAGCCTCGTTTGATATTGAACGCATTACCGCAACGATTGATGATATTGCCAATCAGACGAATTTGCTGGCACTTAATGCAGCAATAGAGTCTGCGCGGGCAGGAGAAGCTGGGCGCGGATTTGCAGTGGTTGCTGATGAGGTGCGAAGTCTTGCCCAAAAAACCACGGACAGCACAGACACCATACGCACTCTGGTAGAGCGACTTCAGGCAGAAGCAACAGAGTCTGTGAGTTCAATGAATAGTAGCTTCTCTCAATTGGAGGCGGTGAGAACACTCATGGCTGGCGTATCCGGGGGTGCTGAAAAAATTCGTTGTGCCATGGCTCAAATCCATCAGGGGGCCGACCAGATCCGTCATGGTATGGATGAGCAAGAGGATGTCAGTCAGTCAGTTGCTCGTCAGGTTAATGATATCAGTGCTTCTACCACGGTCAGTCTTGAGCAAGTTGACGAATTGGTTAGCACCTGTGAGCGCCTAGAGTTATCTGTGACCGATATTGAAGCTCTGGCAGGACGCTTTCACGTTCGATAGTTAGACTGAAGGTTAGCGAAATTCTTTTTTGTCTAAAAGAATTTGCTCACCTTCTTTTTTTGCCTAAAGGTTTTCGTTTACAAACATTGAATGTGTTTTTTCGAATATATAGTCATTTCTCAAACAAAAACAATGAGTGAGTACGAAAATATGGAAAATATAAAGACAATTAATGCCCGGGAAATTCTGGACTCCAGAGGCTTTCCAACAGTGGAAGTAGACGTGGTGTTGCATAACGGCGTTGTTGGCCAAGGCCGCGCACCGTCCGGTGCATCAACCGGCTCTCGCGAAGCATTGGAGAAACGTGATGGGGATGTCTCAAGGTACAACGGTAAGGGCGTACTTGAAGCTGTAAGGGGTGTTGAGGAGCGTATTGCGCCAGCGTTGGAGGGACGATTGGTCTCTGATCAGATAGCAATCGACCGGTTCATGTGTGATCTGGATGGCACTTCTAATAAGTCCGAGCTTGGAGCTAACGCAATTCTAGCTGTGTCTCTGGGGCTGGCAAATGCGGCTGCGCGTCATAGGCAGCAGCCTCTGTATCGTTATCTGGCCGAACTCTATGGCTGCACTAAGCCCAGTGTTTTACCCGTCCCAATGATGAACATCATCAATGGCGGAGCTCATGCCGACAACAACATAGATATTCAGGAGTTTATGATTCAACCAGTTGGCGCTTCCAGCTATAACGAGGCGCTGAGAATGGGAGTTGAAACCTTCCATTCGCTGAAGTTCTTGTTGACGCAAAAGGGACTGTCTACCTCTGTAGGCGACGAAGGAGGTTTTGCACCGAATTTACGTTCCAGTGAAGAGGCCCTTGACTTGATACTAGAGGCCGTCGAAAAAGCAGGCTTCCGCCCGGGGTCCGATATCGTATTGGCTCTGGACTGTGCCGCTTCGGAGTTTTATTCCGATAGTTATTACTGCCTCAATAGAGCAGAGACGAAGTTTAGCTCTGAAGAGTTTGCCGACTATCTGACTTCGCTAGCCATGCATTACCCCATCGCCTCCATTGAGGATGGAATGGATGAAAACGACTGGCAAGGTTGGAAGCTCTTGACGGCAAAGCTCGGTGAACGAGTGCAGTTGGTGGGAGATGACCTTTTTGTCACAAATACCTCGTTGATCAGCGAAGGAATTAACAAGGATATAGCGAACTCTGTACTCATCAAGCTTAACCAGATTGGTACTTTAACGGAGACGTTGGACGCCATTGGTATGGCTCATGACGCTGGTTACACAACCGTTATCTCCCATCGAAGTGGCGAAACAGAGGATACGTTTATTTCAGATTTATCGGTGGCGACTCGCTCAGGGCAGATCAAAACCGGGTCACTTTGCCGTTCGGACCGAGTTGCCAAATACAACCGACTGCTTCAGATCGAACAGGATCTTGGCGCCCATGCCTTTTACCCCGGCGTTGGAGCTATTCGTTGCTCACTGGGTAGCTGAACATCGCTCTTGTCACGAGAAAAATCATGAGAAAACCGTTATTAATTGGAAACTGGAAGATGAACGGCAGCCTTCAGGCCAACGAGGCTTTAGTGATGAGGTTGTTACCACGACTGCGCGCCTTCCGTGATTCTTTAGAGCTGGGTGTTTGTCCTCCACTGCCATATCTATTTCAAGTGAGAGATTTGCTTGGCTCTACGGGCGTTGCACTAGGCGCTCAGAATGCATCTGCTTTCGTATCCGGCGCCCATACAGGAGAGGTCAGCGTAGCCATGCTTCAGGAACTGGGGTGTCGCTATGTGCTTGTTGGCCACTCTGAACGAAGAACGCTATACGGTGAAACAAATCAGGACGTCGCTGCCAAATTCCGGGCGGCGATGAGTGTTGGGCTGACTCCCGTGCTTTGTGTTGGCGAATCGTTGGAGGAGCGGGAAGCCGACCAGACATCCAACGTGGTGGCAAAACAGATACAGGCTGTGATTAACGAGGTAGGCCTGTCGTCGCTGACAAAAGGTGTTGTTGCTTACGAGCCTGTATGGGCAATTGGCACAGGGAGAACGGCCACTCCTGAGCAAGTTTCAATAGTTCATCAGGATATCAGGAGCTTTGTTGGCTGTGATGCGTCAGAAGCTTCGCAGGATATCAGCGAGGATTTGCGGATCATTTATGGCGGCAGCGTTAAGCCCAAAAACGCTATTGACCTCTTTAGCCTGTCTGATGTCGATGGTGGCCTGATAGGCGGTGCCTCACTGCATTCCAAAGGTTTTGGAGCCATAGCTGGAGCACTGGCAGAGGCCTACGGGTTGCTGGCAGACGATTACGAAACCCACTAACGGAGACAGTAATGCAATCAACAAAAACACTGGGGCCAGACAGTAATGAGCATGCGCCTGGCTGGAGCAACCCGGACTTTTTTCCGGACGAGAAAGGCATTCCCGATAAGCTCATACGTGAGGGCGGGTTATCAATAAACCATGCACTCATTGCTGGCGAACTTCGGGATTGGCGAGGACCATTCGCAGAGGTGCTCAGCCCTATTTGCAAGAAAACAGAAGACGGCTCTGACCCCCAGCCATTAGTTATTGGTAAGACACCCCTAATGAATGGAAAAGCTGCCCTGCAGGCTCTGGACGCTGCAGTCAACGCCTACGGTCAAGGCAGAGGCGACTGGCCCAGTTTCTCGGTTGCCCGGCGGATTGAACACGTAGAACAGTTTTTGGCCGAGATGCGAAGCCACCGAGAAGCGGTCGTTGAACTGTTGATGTGGGAAATCGGAAAAACCTATAACGATGCCTGTAAAGAGTTCGACAGAACCGCCGATTATATCAGCGATACTATCCATGAGCTCAAGGTCCTAGACCGTCGATCGTCGCGATTCGAAACGGTTGGTGGCGTTGTAGCCCAGACCCGTAGATTGCCCGTTGGTGTAGCGCTTTGCATGGGCCCCTACAACTATCCACTGAATGAGACGTTCACCACGCTTATTCCTGCCTTGATTATGGGGAACACCGTGGTGTTCAAACCTGCCAAATACGGTGTGCTTTTGATAGCCCCATTGCTGGAAGCGTTTCGGAATTCTTTTCCGCCCGGGGTGATCAACGTAATTTTTGGTCGGGGCCGGGATACCGTAGGTCCGCTGATGAAAAGCGGTCACGTCGATATGTTTGCATTTATTGGCACCCATAAAGGCGCCTCTGCGCTGAAACAGATGCATCCAAAACCGCATCGGCTTAAAGCAGTGCTGGGGCTCGATGCCAACAATCCCGCCATTGTGCTGGCGGACGCGGATCTAGATCTTGCAGTGAGTGAATGCGTTGCAGGAGCACTTTCCTTTAACGGACAGCGCTGTACTGCACTGAAACTGCTGCTGGTGCATGAATCTCTGGCTGAAGAGTTCGTGTCGCGGTTTTCGGTAGCTGTAAACAACCTAGTGGCGGGAATGCCCTGGGATAAAAACGTAGCGTTGACTCCCTTGCCTGAACCGGGAAAGGTAGCCTATCTCCGTGAGTTAGTGAAGGATGCGGAGACGAATGGAGCCGCCATAGTTAATGAAGGGGGAGGGCAGGCAAACGGCACCTATTTTCATCCTGCGCTCCTTTATCCAGTAACCACAAGCATGCGCATATACAGTGAGGAGCAGTTTGGGCCGGTTATTCCTGTGGTAGCGTTTCGGAATGAGGCGGAAGCTATCCGCCACGTAAGGGATTCCGAGTTTGGCCAGCAGCTCAGCATTTTTGGTACCGATCCGGAGACTATGGGCGGCCTCATTGATATTCTGGCGAATCAAGTCGGGCGGATCAATCTGAATGGCCAGTGCCAGCGAGGACCAGACACTTTGCCGTTCAACGGGCGAAAAGATTCGGCCGAAGGAACGCTTTCAGTTTCTGATGCATTGAGGGTCTTTTCAATTCGTACAACGGTATCGACCAAATCTAGCGAGCGGAACCGAGATCTCGTAACGGGTATTGTGCGCGGTCGCCACTCGCGCACTCTGACAACGGACTATCTGTTCTAATAATTGCTCCGCAAGAGCTGGCGAGCTCACAACGTCACTGGCTTTCCAGCCTCCCTGCGACGAGCCTCCCATTCTTCGCGGGTTTGTGCGGCGTTATCGCCAGACATAGAGCCGATGATGCTGAAGTAATCCGCACCATACTCGTCGGCCATGATGGCCGTACGGGGTTTCACTTTAACCACATAAACAGACTGTACGTTTTGGTGGTCGAAGTCACGCCAATACTGTTCGTCTTTCAGGAACGTGTACCTATGCCCTTCAAGGGCTCGAATCAATGCTCGGGTATTGGTTGTTCCGGCGCGTTCTACCGCGCTTTTGTATTGGTAGACAATGCTGTAGGCGGAAGCAGCGGCGGTCGATGGTCGCATTTCATAGCGCTTTGAGAAGGCTTCAACAAATTCTTTACCACGTGGATAGTTCATCTCATAGGGGACGTTCCATACCCATGGGCTACCACCAACAACACCTTCCATGATGGTTGGGCCAACCTGAATTGCCATGCCCAAAGTAAGGTTGGGGACAACAATCTGCATTTTTTTAGTCAGGCCCATTTCGTAAGCTACGTTGAGGGCGCGAACCATGTCATCCCCAAACAGTACCAGCATAAGCACTTTTGCATCGCTTGCGTCGGCCTGTTCTAGAGCATTCTGGAAGTCGTTTACCAGAGCCCGTGGGAACGGAGTTTTCACACCAGGGTGGCGCTCTGTGTCTTCCGTATCGGAAAATTTACGCACCGATTCCTCAACCGACCAGCCCCATGTGTAATCAGAAGTAATATAGAAATAGTCCTCACCGCCATGGTTTTGTTTTAGGTACTGGCTGAGAACCTTAGCCGTCATCCAGGCATTGTAAGGTTCGCGGAACATGTGGGTGTGCGCAGCACTTCCGGTGGTTGCATTGGAATAGGTAAGGGTACCAAAATAGAGCCGGTCGCGCTCGCGGGCGGCGTTTCCCGAAGCAATTGCTACGGAGCTGGATACGCCACCAAGCACCATTTTAACGCCTTCGTTGTCGATCATTTCAGCGGTGTTTCTTGCGCCTCGGGCGGGCTTTCCGCGGGTGTTACGAATCACCAATTCCAGAGGCTGCCCCATAACACCGCCAGCTTTGTTGATTTCATCTACCGCCAAAAATGCACCCAGCCGCTGTTGTAACCCTTGATCTTTGTATCGACCAGTTTGTGGATAATTCAGGCCGATTTTTAGTGTTTCGGCGCCAAGGGTACTTGCCGAAAGCAGAAGTAAACAGAAGGTTAAAAGGGCTTTTCCGGGTAGCATAAGTGGCTCCAGCTGAAGGGTACGACCAAGTGATCGTCACTTGGGCCGGTACTCTAATTGTTGTAGTTTGTTTGTTAGCCAGAGGGCTAGTTTCTTTTTCGAGGCAGAGTGCGGCAATCAGACAAAAGTGGGAATTTGAGTAAATATTTGTACGTTTGCACACTCACTTACATGAGTCATACTGCATTTGCCGGTGTTGAGAGCGATGGAGCAACCGGGGAACCGAGATCGAGGAGCTTTCCATGACGGGTAAGAATGCACGGGACGAAACGATCATCTGGCAGACTGGCCACTGCTATCTCGGTGAAATTCTAGTTGCCTGCACATCACAGGGAGTATGTGCTGTTCTTCCGGGTGATTCTGTAGAAGAGTTAGTCGCAGATCTGGCTCGACGCTTCCCCCATGCCCGTTTTGATCATGCAAATAATTCCCGCGCGGAGTGGTTTTCCAGAGTGATGAGCTATCTGATTGATAGCCGTAAACCGCTCGATATTCACCTTGACCTCCGTGGTACGGATTTCCAGTGCAAAGTATGGCAAGCGTTGCAGAAGATTCCTTCCGGCAGTTCATCCACATATGGCGAAATTGCACGGCGCATGGGAATGCCTAGCGCATCAAGAGCAGTAGCCGGAGCTTGCGCTGCCAATCCACTTGCGGTGGTGGTGCCATGTCATCGTGTGCTGCGTGGCGATGGCAGCCTTTCTGGCTATCGCTGGGGTGTTAAGCGCAAACAAGCGGTGCTTAGCCATGAGCAGGGACTGTCTGAACGATAATGTCAGTCACTACTTTTTTTCTCCTCCAGATTCGCCGACTGTCTGGCGCGTTTCTCTCTGCGCTTATCCTGCTTGGTTTGCTGCTGCCTGTTACATCGTATGCCCAGTGGTTTCGATATACAGATATCGCCATGACAACGCCGGTGGAGTTGGAATTCTGGTTTTCTGATCAGGGTGTCGCAGATGCAATTGCTGAAGATGTGCTGGCGGTCTTTCATCAAGTAGATAGGGATATGAGCCGTTACCGGGAGGATTCCGAACTCTCCGTTGTTAACCGTCAAGCTGCAGAGCAACCGGTGCAAGTAAGCGCCGGTCTTTTTCGGGTACTGAAAAGAGCTGAAGACGTAGCCGAGCTCAGTGGCGGGGCATTCGATATCAGCTTTGGCTCCGTTGGTTATCTTTATGATTACCGTGAGCATCAGCAACCGTCGGAAGACGATATTCAGGCAAGGCTTAGCCATATCAACTATCAGGATGTTGTTTTGGATGAAGCCGAACGCACGGTTAGGTTTCGGCAAAAAGGCCTGTTGGTTGATTTAGGAGGCATTGCAAAAGGCTATGCGGTGGACCTTGGGATTGAGCAACTGGTGCGTGCTGGGGTTCAGCATGCTCGGCTTAGCGCTGGCGGAGATCTCCGGCTGCTTGGAGACAAACGTGGCCGGCCTTGGTTGGTGGGGGTTCGCGACCCTCGTTCAGAGAAACGCAACGCGGTGGTGTTACCTCTTGCGAACCTTGCCATTTCCACTTCCGGCGATTACGAGCGGTTTTTCATCAATGAGCAAGGCGAACGGGTGCATCATATTCTCTCTCCCGGCACGGGGAAGTCCGTGCGCGGCGTCCAGAGCGTGACTATCATTGGCTCGGGTGCGCTCACAACGGATGGACTGTCTACGGCTGTTTTTGTTCTCGGGCCGGAAAAGGGCTTGGAGATGATTGAAAAACTGCCGGGTGTTGATGCAATCATTATTGATGATCAGCGCGTGATGCACTTTTCTGAGGGGCTAGCGCCGCCGGAGCCAACACACTGATTCCGGGGCGCTTTCACCTTTTAACGCGTTAGCGCCTCGGTGGAATGGTTCCGCTAACCACATCAGAGAATGCAATCAGCCTGTCCTGACTAGCCGCATTACCTAACCCATGGCCAAGAAATTTTGATGCGAAAGCACCTTGCTCGCCGTGCAGCGCCATGTAGTTCAATAGAACGGTTTGAACTAACTGGTTTACATTGTTTGCAGCCGGGCTGGATGCGGTTTCCACAGATGCGTCCGGGCGCATGAAGCCAATCTGGTTACGTATGGGGGTAGGGCGCCCGTTGGGGTTATACACCAAGAAAAACGACGCTGCGGTCTGCTGGTTATCGCCGGTCCACTCGCCTTTGCCACGGCCATCTTCAGAATCGTCCAAGCGCCCGTTGCTGGACACAGAGCCATCGCTGAACACGTACAGCATTAGAGGCACCCCAACCCTTGCCGCGTATTCGAGGCAGGCGCCCATGCAACGGCCAGCCAGTTCATCGCGGCGCTCACCAGTTGCCCGCTCGCCCGTATGGTAGTCATAGCCGCCCATGGTCACGGTGCCCGCACCCGCGTAGCCGTTCATAACCAATTTCATCACAGAGGCAGTCTTTTGGAATTCTCGGTTGCCTGAGAATTCCGTACTCGAGAATATCCCGCCGGGGCCAACAATGTCGGTATCCAGCATAGGGTCAAGAATGGCTGGGTTGCCGTAATTCTCGATCAAGTTTGCACTCTTGGCGTAGCCGCAGCGCACCAATTTTTTGATGTCTGCGTCGGCACCAGAACCGAGTTTGGTATTTACCTTATTCATTTTGGCATCACTGATGCGCTGAACAGCTTCCATCACAGAAACGGCATCGGATTGGTTTAGGATGGACGTAAGGTCGCCCACATCCACCAATCCTTTTGCATCCGACGGGCGGTCTATTTTAGTGGGGCGTACTTTCGGGTTGATCATGCTCATTGGCGCCATGGAGTTGCCGCCGGATTGAGAGCTTTGAGAGCCAATCAGCGAGAGCAGAGATCCGTCGGCACCGGCCTGATAGATGCCATACATAGGATTGTGCGGGTTGTTGCCGGTATCGTTTTCCGAACGCGCAGCAATTACGGCACCATTGACCGCCGCTCGGGTTCCAGCACTGGTGCTTTGTTGGATTCCCCGCAAGAAGCTACTGTCCGAGTGGAACGCAAGTCCAAGCTCTTCATTCACAAAAGCAGGGTCATTTGGAAGCATGTCGCCGGGCAACCCTAGCTTGTTGTACCCCGCAGTGCTTAGAAAGTCCTTTTGGCCACCGCTTCCACCCATAAGCACGTTTGAGCCTGCAATGCTGGCGCCTCCGGCAAGGTCAAAACAGATAAAAGGTATTTTTCCCGCCCCCGGTATGCCGATGCCACAGCTATCTTTCAGTTCCTGCGACAGTTCTGCAGCGGCCATTCTAGGGTTGGCGAACAGGCTAAATACGGACGCGCCTAACACCGTAGCAGTGCCGGCCATCATGCCTTGGGCAATGAACTCCCGCCGGGTCTTTGGTCGCGAGTGGTCGCTGTGGAGGAGAGGCTCACCATTGGCCAGAGGCCGTTTACGAGATTTGCGTATAAACATGAGCGTTGTCCTCTACTGAACCAAGGTGGTGGCGCTGCCAAGCACCGCAGCACAACTTGCTTTAACAATGGTTTCGGTGCGGTCCGCCGGGCAGGTGGCGCCGCCACACTGCGACAGGGTGTCTATGAGGCTGTCCAGCTCCCCTTCGATTGACTGTGTGCTCGGCTGAGTTCCAAGATTGTCGCCCACAAATCGCGCCAACAGAGGGTCGGTAATCTGGCGCTTGCCGCTGGTATTAAACGCAGTGGCTGCAGAGGCCGAGAAGTTGAAGCCGGGGAAGAACGCCTGTCTTTTCGAAGCGTCTGCAACCAAAGCGTCACAATACTGAATCGCCATTTGAGTAATGGCCATTTGGTGTGAGGAAAGAAAACCCTCAACATTCTCCACGGTTGGCAACTGCTGCTTCACGGTGTTGAAGGTGTTTGCAATTGCCTCGTTGGTGCGGGGAATGCCCGTCATGCGGGCCATAGATTCATTAACCTCATCGAAGGTTTTTAGGCCAATGTCCGATGAAGGTGGCAAAATTTGCGGTGCGACGGCTCCGGGCAAGGAAGGCTCAGAGCGTGAGAAAGTGCTGCTTCCAAGTCGATCAAACGTTAAAAAGAATTCATCGCTGGCAGGGCCATTTTCGAGGGCGATAATCGTACCTAGCCGCGATAAGGGCTGGCCGGTTCCGGGCACATATGTTTCGCTATCAAGAGTTACATCCAGATTTGCCCAAGATTGCCCCACGGTTGCTTCTTTGCCGTTAATACCCAAACGCATTCCCTCAAGCGGGATGTTTGATGGCTCTGCATTCTCATCCAAGCTGATAAAGAAGGGTGCCGTGAAGCGATAGCTGTAGTTGTCGAATACGCTAACATCGAAAACAACGAAGCTTTCAGGCACGTCAATCAGGTGGGATACGCCAAACAGCAAGTAGAACTTCTGTCCCACACCCACATCATAATTGGTTCTGATTTGTTCCGGCGTCAGCGACCGACTATGGAAGGCGACCATGCGAATGGCACCCTGCCAAGGTGAGTTGCCGTCGGTTTCGTTGCCTAGAACCAGCGCAAAACTGTTATCCCATTCGGACAGTAGACCTGCATTGTCCGGGTCGACATCGCCAGAGTGTTGGCCGTTAACAAAGATTTGCCGTCCGGTGCCAGGGGCATAGTTAATCACCACATGTTGTAGTGTGGCTTGCAGGAGCTTATCGCCGTCTTGAGTTGCGAATGGAGTATTCTCATCGCTGGTGGTGCTTCGATGAAGCACTTCATAGCGTTGCAGGCTTTGGCTTAACGTAAGGTTGCGCGTGCTGGCAGAGCCGGAGTAGGTGATGATTCGTGCGTCTTCCTGAGTGGTATTGCCCGGTGCGACCCAGGCTTCGATGGCATATTCACCGGAGCCAGTTAGCAAGGTATGTAGTTTGCGGCTGTTAGCGGTCGAGCCCTGAGCTTTGCCTGCGGGTGTTACAGGGCCGCTTTGTGTTTGGACTTCGGGGCCAATATTTATACCCCAACCCAACACCCAGTCCACGTTGCCGCTGAGCGTAAGGTCTAGTGCCGTGGAGACGCCGCTGGTATCGTAAGCGATTTGGCCTTGCCCGGCCTTGAACTCATATAGCGCAATGATGTTGTCTTCAAAACGACCGCCTGAATTCGCCAATAACCCATCCTGCTCCAGCACCAGCGCCTTGCTGGCAACCAGAGCCGGGTCCACCGGAGTGGGTGATAAAGGTTGAGCGAATTCTTCTATCGCCATTTCCATCATGCCTGCCGACCAATCGCAGTCTGCTTCGCCTTGATTCGCCCAGCAGTTGTGGAAATCCCTTTTCAAGCGAACAACAAAACGGGAGTTTTCCGGAGTGTTTAGGTCCATCCGGCTCTTGGACTGTTGGTAGGCAATGTCCGGGTTATCGCTGGCAATGTAAGGCGTTTGCCCGCCATCGCTGTGGCAGTCGGCACAGTAGGTTTTCAGTACCGGGTACACTGTGTTTTCAAAACCACTACTGTCTGTTGGGAAGGCAAGGGTGGCTCCCGGAGGCCTCAGATCGGGCGCCTTTAACTCAACGGTTTTAAGGGAGCCGGTTCCCCCGTCAGCCCATTTGGAAAGGTAGGTGATTATAATATCGGCGCAGACAGAATCGCTGGTCGTCCAACAATTATGGCCACCGGCTACCTTGGTAACCATCTGCGACTGGGAAGGGGTGGCGAGATTCACAATGCTATTTGCTTGGGCATAGGCGCTGTTGATGTCTTGCTGGTTTGCAAACGTAGGCGACTGGCCACCAGCGCCGTGACAAGAGCCGCATCGGTTATCTTGTGCGAGCTTATCCCAAACATTGAGTTTGAAACTTTGTACATCGCCTGTGGCGGGTGGCG
This sequence comes from Marinobacter salexigens, assembly GCF_018860765.1. GTDB lineage: Bacteria > Pseudomonadota > Gammaproteobacteria > Pseudomonadales > Oleiphilaceae > Marinobacter > Marinobacter salexigens_A. The sequence goes on along the minus strand of NZ_JAHKPV010000021.1, from coordinate 416,302 downwards.
GGCCACTGTAGTTTGCAGCACCGGAACCGGATGACGTGTTGGGTAGAGCCTCTGTGGCCTCACCTCCGCAAGCGCTTAACAGCAGAGCGGCGAATACCATTAAAGTAATGGACAGTATTGATTGGTGTTGGCCTGAACGGGGATAGGTTAGTGGTCTCATCAGGTATTAATCCCCTGCACAGTAGACAGCAGATTCGGCAAACACCTGCTTCAGATTGAAGTTATGGGACCTGAAGCTCGCCACCATGTTGCTGACCTGTGAGTGGTCTGCGTTGGTGGAGGGCGGCCTGAGACACACATTTTTGAACACTTTTTTAACCTGACATTCGGCGAACGCATCAGAATGCGCCAATTCCTTACCCAAGCTTTTTGCACCACTGCCTGAGCCGGGCAGGCTGGCATCCCAGCCCATTCGTCGGTTAGCACCCTGACGCCAGTAATTGTCCCACTGATCGTCAGGGGTTACGTAGCCTTGTTCGAAGGTTGTCGAATTGATGTGGTACTTACCCTGAACTCGCGACTGAGTATCCGGGTCGATGTCGTTGACGGTGTTATACACCAGTTGGCCTAGCGCACCATCCGGGTCGTTGTCCGGGTTGTAATCATAATCGTAGTAAGCGAACGCCTGTGTCATAGGGTCCATGCCCGTGTGGCAGCCCACGCAGTTATTTAAAAAAACGCGGCTGTCGCCTCCAGGGCTGCGGGAAACGTCCTGACGAATCCTGTCCGGAGGCAAGTTTACATCGGCCACTTGCTCTAGATCGCGGCACATGTGGTTAATGAGCGTAAACCTGAACATGGCGCGGTTGGTTCCAGCACTGAAAAAGGCTCTGGCTGCCTCACGGGAGGTCAGTACGCCCGCGGTGGCAGACGTGGGAAGGCCGTTATATGCAGATTGGTTTACACCTTTGAAATTTTGCTTGTCGGACAGGTCGTAGCCAAGCTGATCAATCTGCTCGTAATGCGCATTGCCCGAGTTGGAATAGGGAGGCAATCCACTCCAGAAACCGACATATAGTGTGTCGTCATAAAGCACTTTACGAAAATCTGCATCGTCCCTTACTAGGCCGATCACCGTGGCGGTGTAATCGTTTAGCGGCACGAAAGGCGTCATCGCTTCGTTCGTCCAGGGTGCTGCAAAGTTTTTCAGGGTTACATTGTAAAAAGCCGGGTCAGCCAATGCAGTATAGGCCGCATCAAGCTTGCGACCTGACAAAATGTCCTGCTCCATACTGTTAAGAACAGAGGGCGCTGGGGGTACGCCTGCAATTCGGTCATGAATCCGCTTGGCTTGCTCCCGCGCTCCGGCGTTAGCCGCACCTGTGTGTGTAGCGGCAAGTAAAATCAGGAGTGACATACTGCACGCCTTGAATGCGCCAAATCGCGTTGCCACTTTGGCTTTCATGTCACTGCCCTCAATAATTTTAACTGGTGCACAATAGGCCAATTTTACAATTGTTAATAGTTTATACTTGCAATTTACTACGGGAGTTGTGGGATGCGCCACGGAATTACAATTGCTTACGCAAAGCCCGTAGAGATCTACAGCGGCACAGATTTAGTTTAGGCCATGCATTTCGTTTGCTGCAGAGCAGTGACATCATTTTTTATTGGAGCTAGGGCGCGTGCCTTACAGACCGAAACAGCCTATTGGGACTGTGCTTTTTAGAACACTGCTGTTTAGAGCACTGTTATGCCTTGGCCTGACAGCTTCTCTTGCAGGTTGTTTGTCGGGTGCGGATAGCCAGCAGGCTGACCCGGTGGTGCTTGAGGACCCGGTTCTTTTTATAAAGCGTCCATTGCTGTTCGACGCCAGTGGCGCGCTGGTTCCCGATAATCTGGCCGATCCCTCCGCCTTTCGCGCGGATGCGCGCTTGTATTTAAAAACCAATGCATCCGTTGACGCCAGTGCAATCGATGTGTCTTCTAGAGCCTTTTCGGGCCCGGAGTTTCTGGATGATGCGGGCCGCTTGCGTTACGACGTGAAAGACTTGCACGTTTCCCATGATGGTAATCGTGCGCTGTTTGCCATGCGCGCTCCGGAAATAGAAGGTGCCGATGACGAAGATCAGCCCACGTGGAATATCTGGGAATACAATCACGCAAACGATTATTTGCGCCGAATCATCACCTCTAACGTAATCGCCGAAACAGGTCAGGATGTGGCGCCAGCTTATCTACCGGATGGGCGTATTGTATTTTCTTCCACCCGACAGCTTATCTCCAAAGCCATCTTGTTGGATGAAGGTAAAGGCCAGTTTGCGGGCTTGGATGAGAACCGGAATGCGCCAGCGTTTGTGCTTCACACTATGGATGACGACGGCAGCGATATTCAGCAAATTACGTTTAATCAGAGCCATGACTTATACCCGTTGGTAACTAATGATGGCTCGATCTTATTCAGTCGTTGGGACAATGCCGGTCAAACCCGTAACAACGGGGTTAACCTTTATCGTGTAAATCCCGATGGCACAGGATTGGCTTATCTCTATGGTCGAAACTCCCACGATTCCGTTCCGGCGGCTACCGACATCGAGTACCTGAAGGCCCGTCAAACTGGCTCAGATTCTGTGCTGGTGCCCTTGCGTGCTTTCGAAAGTGACAGTTATGCCTCCATGCCGGTCGAAATTGATGTCCACAATTATGTGGATGCCGAAATACGTATCGACGGAACGGAAGGAACCGGCCAAGTTTCTTTGGTTTCGGGTGTCAGACTTGATGGCGAGTTGACGTTGGAGGGGCGCTATAGCTCCATTTCGCCGCTAATGGATGGCACCGGTAGGCATCTTGTGAGCTGGACGCCATGCCGACTCGAAGAGGCGACATCTGGCCGAGTTGTAAACTGTACCGAGGCGCGACTGGAGTCCGACGCCTATGTTCCGGCGCCGCCGGTATACGGCATTTGGCTTCTGGATATTACAAACGGAACCCAAAAGCCCGTTGTGGTGCCGTTGGAGGGTGAGCAGTTTGACGAAGCCGTTCTAATGCGGGATCGCCCTTTGGAAAGCTATATTCCTGACTCACAGTATACGGGCGAGGCCGCCCAGTTAGCGGATTTAGGCTACGGTATTCTACACATTCGCAGTGTGTACGATGTAGATGGTGTCGATATGGCGCCAAACGGTATCGCGACAACGGCAAATCCCTCTATCACACCAGCTGCTCAGCGCCCGGCCCGATTCCTGCGCTTGGAAAAGCCTGTTTCCATGCCTGATGACAACGTATGGGACTTTGATAACAGCGCGTTTGGCCGAAGTCGTGGGCAGCTTATGCGGGAAATTCTCGGGTATGTGCCGGTAGAGCCGGATGGCTCGGTAAAAGTAGCTGTGCCTGCAAATGTCGCCTTTGCGGTCAGCGTATTGGACGCTCAGGGGCGCAGGATGAGCGATCGCCATCAAAATTGGCTGTCGGTACGCCCCGGTGAAACTCTGGAATGTCAGGGTTGTCACGATTCCCAATCGAACATTCCCCATGGCCGCCCCGAGGCGGGTCCGGAACCTGTTTGGACTGGTGCGAGTACCACCGGCCTGCCTTTTCCGGGGACAGACCCGACCCTATTTGCCGATATGGGCGAAACCATGGCAGAGGTATACGCGCGGACGCAGCAGCTGCGTCGGCCACGACCAGATCCGATAGACAGCGAAGGGGAGTGGACAAACCTTACCGAAGGTGTAGAGGATCGAACACTGGCCTATGAAAACTTGCAAACACCGCCTCCGATTTCCACCGTGTGCGCCAATGATTGGACAGCCAATTGCCGGGTGGTTATCAACTACGAAGCCCATATTCATCCGCTTTGGAGCTTGAGCCGCGATGTTCTAGGCGTTGATGCAACATGCACCAGCTGCCATACCAACGCCGACGCTGCCGGTGTGCCATCCATTGCAGCGGCACAACTGGACCTTACAGACGGCCCTTCCGATGCCGAGCCACTGCATTTTAAAGCCTATCGAGAACTGCTCTTCCCCGATAACGAACAAGAGCTCAGCGAGGGTGTTCTGCGAGATCGGCTGATCGATTCTGGCGAGGTTCTTAGAAATGAAGAGGGCGTTCCTATTCTGGATGAAAATGGTAATCAGCAACCTATTCTCGTTCCTGTGCCAGTGAGGTCCAGCATGTCCGTCAACGGTGCTCTCGCCAGCGACGGGTTCCGGGATGCCTTCGGAGCGGAGGGTTCCCATAGAGGCTTCCTGTCACCTGCGGAATTGCGTCTTGTGGCGGAATGGCTGGATTTAGGGGCCCAATATTACAACAACCCATTCGCTGCTCCAGAAAACTGATCCGGGACCGACAAAACACTCATGCCCATTGTCATTCTGTTACTCATGCTCTGTTTACCTGCGACTGTTTGGGCGGGCTGGTTGTGGGGTGACGATGAACCTGCGCAGGTGGTTCAGGTTGTGGAGCCTTTTGTTACTTGGCGCACAGGTCCAGCGATGGGGTACCCAATATTTCACAGCAGTGAACAGGGAGAATGGCTGACACTTCTACAACGCAAAACCGGCTGGATAAAGGTACGGGACCGCAAAGATCGTGAGGGTTGGGTGGCGGTGGCCGATATTGCCCAAACAAGGGATGCAACCGGTGAAAGAGTTGCCCTTGGTGTGCCGGATTTAGCCGCGTTCAGTGAGCGGAATGTTGAAGCCGGAATAATGATGGGAAGGTTCCAAGGTGCGCCGGTAACCGCCGGTTATGGAGGCTACTGGTTTACTCCCAATTTAGCAGCCGAGCTCTGGGGTTCACAGATGCTGGGTAGCGCTTCGGAAATGCTCATGGTGAACGCCAACATCGTGCATCAGCCATTTCCCCATTGGCGGGTGTCGCCGTTTTTCACCCTTGGCATAGGCCATATATGGGTGGACCCGAAAGCAACGCTCGCGGTGCCTGAGGAACGAGACAACAGCGTTGGCCATGCGGGTGTAGGGTTGCGAGCCTATATCTCAGAGCGTTATTTCATCCGGGCTGAGGTTAAGGACTACAAAGTCTTTACCAGCCGATCAACCAATGAAGAAGCGACAGAATGGAAAATCGGACTAAGCATCTTTTTCTGACCGGGTTGTGCATTGCACACCTTATGGCTATTGCGCCTTCGGTGTTTGCTGCAGATGAGCCCGAGCGCAACGACCTGCCTTTAATCGAGCCGGATGTAAAGCCAGTGCCCGTTGACCAAGCGCTAATTGATACCGAAAACTTCGAGATAGGCGCCTTTGCGGGTGTGCTCAATATTGAGGATTTTGAATCGTCGTTTGTATACGGAGGCAAGCTTACCTACCACCTGAGCGAATCATTTTTTTTCGAGGCAGGAGTGGGCTTTGCCGAAGCGGGCGCAACCAGTTTCGAGAATCTCGCGGGCAACGTACAGGTGTTAACGGATAGTGAGCGCGATTACAGCTATTACAACATCAGTCTTGGCTACAACATTCTACCCGGGCAGGCGTTTCTTACTGAAAACTATGGGTTCAATACCAATTTCTATCTGATCGGCGGTGCCGGCGCAACCGACTTCGGAGGCGATACCCGCTTTACTCTAAACGCTGGAGCCGGCTATCAAATTTTGCTTACGGACAGCCTTGCGATACACCTTGGTGTACGCCAGCACTATTACCAGATTGATGTGGTGGGCGCGGAGAAAACATCCATGAACACTGAGATCAGCACCCGGCTGTCGGTCTTTTTCTAAATAGAGGAGCCTTGAAATGAACAACCCAGTAAAAGCCGCCGCATTGGTACTGGTATTGTCTGGCGCTGCAACCTTGGCACAGGCAGAGGCGATGAACGTACCGGCTCCGGATTTCACATTGGAAAGCCGTGCTGGAGACAATATCCGGCTTGAAGATCATCGTGGCGAAGTGGTTATGCTGAACTTCTGGGCCTCCTGGTGCGGCCCTTGCCGACAGGAAATGCCGTTGATGGACGATCTCTACAGCCGCTATCAAGATTTAGGTTTCACCATTTTAGCGGTGAATGTAGATGAAAACCGGGGTGAGGCCTTACGTTTTCTCGACAAGGTACCGGTGAACTACCCGATCCTGTACGACCCGAAAAGCTCAGTTAGCGAGCTTTACGAGGTGCCTGCCATGCCAACGACCGTGATGATCGATCGTGATGGCAACGCCCGCTACATTCACTATGGCTACAAACCGGGTTACGAAGACGAGTATGAAGCCCAAATTAGAGAGTTGGTGCGAGAGTGATTCCCGGGTGGGCAAGCGAAATGCGTAAAACAACCATCATCGTGCCTTTAATAATGGCATTAATGGTTTTGGCGACCGCTGGGTGCAGCTCTATAGAACCTTGGGTAAAACCCTATGAAAGGGATCGTTTAGCCGACCCAATCATGAGCCTGAGCCGCCATGGCAAAGCTGATTCCTATATGAATCATGTGTATCAGTCCAGAGAGTCTGCCCGCGGAGCGGAAGGTGGTGCGGGAGGTGGTTGTGGGTGTAATTGATATCCGCAGGTTGTGTAGGTTGTTGTGGGTAAGTCTCACAGCCATGGCTTTATGCCCGCTTGGCCCGCTAGTCCATGCTGCAACCTTGCCCATTGATAGCGTAGACATGCTCTACCACCGCTATGATGGCGGTGGAATGGTGATTGACGGCCCTGTCATTTTGGCGCGCAAGAGTGTTGGGCCGCAGGTATCGGTGTCTGGGCAGTATTACGTGGATATGGTGTCTGCTGCCTCTGTCGATGTACTGGCAACCGCAAGTGCCTATAAAGAAGAACGCACTGAGTACACACTCGGAGTCGACTATTTGTACGACCGGGCGATTATGAGTCTGGGCTTTACCAACAGCTCGGAGAACGACTACGAAGCCAATACCCTCTACTTCACTGTAAGCCAAGAGTTTTTTGGTGGAATGTCGACCGTCACTCTTGGCTATGCAGGTGGTTGGGATGAAGTCGGCAAGCGTGGAAACGACAGTTTTAATGAAGACGCCGACCGCCGTAACTTCCAGCTCGGCTTGAGTCAGGTGCTAACCCGCAACATGCTGGTTGGGCTGGATTTGGAAGTGGTTACAGATGAGGGTTTTTTGCAGAACCCCTATCGCCAGAACCGATATTTGGATCCTAATGATGCCACTGCATTTCTTTACCAACCCGAGCGCTACCCGGAAACCCGGACCAGCACATCGGTGGCTGCGCGAGCAATTTACCACTTGCCGTATAGAGCCTCCATTCGCGGCGAGTACCGGTATTTTACGGACACCTGGGGCATTCAGGCCCACACGCTTCAATTTGGTTACGTGCACGGCCTGAACCAACACTGGTCGTTGGAAGGCTCGGTTCGTTATTACCGCCAGAGTGAGGCGGATTTCTACAGTGATCTATTTCTCTATGAAAACTCACAGAACCATTTGGCGAGAGACAAGGAAATGAGTGCGTTTTCGGGCACAACTCTGGCAACCGGTGCGGTCTATGAGTGGAAGCAAACATCCTTGCCCGGCATCAAGCGCCTGCAATTCAGTTTGCTGCTGGATTGGCTGAATTTCGATTATGACAATTTCCGGGATGTAACCGCTTCGGGCAATTACTCGCCGGGAGAGGAGCCGCTTTATTCATTTGATGCACTGGTGACCAGAGCATCACTGATTCTTGAATATTGAGTACGCAGGAAACCAGATTATGACGGATTCATTTAAACCCTTGGCCGCCAGCCTTCTGGCTGCATTAATGCTGCTCACGGGTGCTGCTGTGGCAGCCGAACCTGGTGCAGCCGAAGATACCAGAGCCGTTGCGGAGCGCGTTGAGGATCTCAAAAAGAAAGTTATTCGCCTTAACCGGGATCTTTTTATTCTGGAAGAGGATCTATTGTTTCCCGCTAGCACCCAATTCGCCGTTTTCCTAAGCCTCGACGCTGGTGAATTCTTAGAGCTGGATGCGGTGAAGTTGAAAGTTAACGGCGAGATTGTGGCTTCCCACCTCTATACCGAGCGTCAGGTTATCGCTCTTGAGCGGGGTGGCATGCAGCGTTTGTATATGGGTAACCTCAAAACCGGAACTCACGAGGTCACGGCTTTTGTAGAAGGTATGGGGCCGGACAATCGCGCCTACAAGCAAGCGGCCACTCTGGCGTTTGATAAGGGTACCGAGACGGCGGCTCTGGAAATTCGCATTCAAGATCGTTCATCGAATTACCAGCCAGTGATTTCTATTGTGGAGTGGGAGTGAACCGGCCTGTGGTTTTCCTCCCAAGAGCACCTAAGCCTGATTCAGGCTCGCGTTTCGTTGCAGTAGTAGCGGCGTGCCTGTTGTTTATGCTCGATGCGGCTCTGGTTAATGCTGATGCAGCACCAGCAAGGGCCAAGGATCCTGCGTACGGCTGGGTGCTCTATAACTATCATCAAGGCGAGGCGCTCAAAGCGCTAACATTGCTGGAGGTTGCCCGTGAACGTGGCGGAATTCGTGGTCATGGAGCCTATCCGGAATTAGTTAAAGGCGGGCTAATGCTGTCCTACGGAATGCCGCGGGAAGCTCGCGATCTCTTCGCCCGGTTACTTAAAGAGACCAAGGATACTGATGCTCAAAGTGGTAGAAATGAAAGAGGAGTGGGTGAGCGAGGTGCAAACTCTGGGGTAACTCTGGTGCCCGGTATTCGCAGCCAAGCGTGGTTTTATCTTGGTAAAGTTTTCTACCTAGAAGGTGATTACCCTCAAGCTCATGAGAACTTTCAAAAGGTGGATGGGCCGGTATTAGAAGAAAGTGATTCGGAGCTATACGCAGAGTGGCTCTACCTGAGAGCGCGGTTAGCCATGTTGTCCGATAGCTATAACAGCAGTTACGCAAGCTCTGATGAAAGCCCTCGTGAAAACCTTAGCAACAATTCGAACGGCGAGACGCTGGTGGAGCACCTGCGTGCACGACTGAAACACTCAGGCGTATGGGCTCACTATTTGAGTTACAACATAGCTATGGCCGAGGTTACGGACGGGGATGTCGAGAAAGCACAGCAAAGTCTGCGAGAACTGATTTCCCGTATGGAAGGCGAGACGCCAGCAGACGATAGAGATTCTGAGTATCGTGCTTTGTTGGATAAAAGCCGGTTATCGCTCGCTCGGCTACATCTGAGAGAAGCCCGGTTTGCTGACGCATTAAGGCTATTGAGCGCAATGCCTCTGAACGGAGTATTTTCCGATACAGCGTTATACGATTATGCCGTTGCAGCGGCAGAGCAGGGCCAGTTGCAACGGGCTTTGGATGCGTTGGAGGCACTGTCGCAACGTACCTTGTTTCTGTCCTGGCGCGAGCAGGTACCCTACGCTCGGGGATACGTGCTTGAACAATTAAACCAGCCCCGTAAGGCGCTAAATGCCTTTGTCCAGGCTTCCGAACACTACGAATCTCGTGGTCGAGAGCTCGTTGCGGCGCGTCAGAGCCTAACTGAAGAGAATTTGATGGCGCGTTTGAGTTTTCTTCGGAACAACGACGAGATTGCAACAGACGCCTACGGTCGCCTGCGGGTGATGCCCTCGGATTTTGGCATTTCAGATGTGCTGGCAACGGAGCCTTTCCAGCAGGCCCTGAGCGAACTCAATGAGCTTTACCAGATGCAAACCTTGCTGACACAGCGGGAAGACCAGTTCAGCACGTTTGAAACTATGCTGGAAACCCGCCGGGCGCAGCGCGAACGTCGAAGCCGCGAGGCGCGCTTTGAGCTGGAACAGCAACAGGCGGATGAATGGGTGGAGCAACAACACTCGTTTCGTGCGGAGATTGATGCAGCCATTGCTATTGATGACTTTGACTTTTTCATGACATCCAAGCAGAAAACCTTAAAGGCTCGGTTGGACAGAGTAGCCGCGACCCTTGCACAGCTTCCTGAAGGCTCACTTGGCGATGGCAAGAGTGTTGAGCGCCAGCGCACCAATTATGCGCGAATGAAAGCCTACTTCGATTGGACCCTTGCGAACGATTACGGCGTAAATCGCTGGGCTGCCCAGAAACAGTTGCGTGAATTGAACGCGGAAATGCAACAGTTCGAGAATCAAAGAGCGGCCATAGACGCTCTGGTGGCAGGTGATGAAAAGCATGACGAGTTGGCTGGTCGACTCATCCGCAAAGGCGATGACATTCAATCGCTGAAAGCGCAGGTACAAGAGGCCATAGCGCAAGCACGCAATATTCTCATGGGGCGCTTGGATAAGGCGCTTGAACAGCAGGGCAGGGAGCTGCAGCGCTATCTGGTGGCATCCCGTCATGCTCAAGCACGGCTGGCGGATCAACTGTTCCGGGCAGGCCAGAGCACGGAGGCTGCTGATGAGTAAGAGGCGCCTAGCCCGAGAGTTATCGGCCTGCAACTATTCTCTCAAAGCTGCCCGAGCGTTAACGCCCGTAGTATCGGCTCTGCTGATTACTGGGTGTCAGACTCTGTGGTGGGGGCATAGCGATGGAGATATCCCCGTTGCCGAGCCGAGAACCCTTGCTTCTCTTACTTCTCTAAATACTGAACCTGCTACGGAGCTTAACGAGCGTGGGGGAACGCCGGAGCAGTTGCCGGCGGATAGGGTCTCTCTTGAAGCCGTGATGCGCAGTTATCAGGATTTACTGCCGCTGGTGGAAGACCCAGTCAAGCAAATCACGATTCGACATAGGCTTGCGGATCTCGAATTCGCCCGGGCCGAACGCATACTGACGGATTCAGCAGAGGATGACTTGTCTGGCGCCATCGCAGCATACACAAGCTTATTGGCGGATTACCCGGAGCGTGACGGTAACGACCAGATTTACTACCAGCTGGCAAGAGCCTATGAGTTGCGCGGCATGACCAGTGAACAGCTGGGTGCACTGGATGCTCTGGTAGCAGATTACCCGGGGGCAGCATACTGGGAAGAAGCCCAGTTTCGCCGTGGGGATATCCTGTTTATAAACGGCCGCTATTCGGAAGCGGAGCAAGCGTTTGATGAAGTCACGCGAGCAAGCAGCGCACGCAACTCAGACTCATCTTTCGAAATGAACGCCCATTACATGAAAGGCTGGAGTCAATTTAAACAGGGCGACTATCAGCAGGCGCTGTATAGCTACATCGCTGTGCTGGATTTGATCATGCCGGTTGAAGGATTGGCAGAAATGCCGGATCAGCCTTATCAAACCCTTAGTGAAGATCTGTTCCGGGTTTTTGGACTTTCACTGTCTTACCTTGATGGTGCTGAAACCCTGCAATCCCTGTTTCGCCAAACGGGCAGTCGACCCTACGAAACACTGGTGTACGACCGCTACGCCAGCTTGCTCATTGAGCGTGAACGATACACAGACGCTATTGCGGTTTTTGATGCCTATGTTGAAGAGCGCCCTCGAAGCCGTTGGGCGCCACGTTACTCTATGCGAGCAATCGACACCCTCGAGCTTGCCGGTTTTGATAAATTTATTCCTGATCGTAAAGCTGGTTTTGTAGAAAGTTATGGAATATACAGCGACTTCTGGCCGGAGGCTGATCATGAAACGCAGGCCTATATTGAAAGCCAACTCGAACGACTGCTGCCGGAGTTAGCAGACCGCCACTATTTGCTGGCAGGGGAGGAGCGAAAGAATGCGCGCAAGCCTCAAACTCCTCGGAACCACGAGGCAAATAGAAGTGAGCGAAGCTTAAGTGCGGATGAACACTACCGACAGGCTGCGGCTTACTATGCTGAATTTGCCGCTACTTTTCCGGATCACCCCCGTACGCCGGAGCGGTTGTTTCTGTTGGCTGAAACCTATGTAGACCTGAGAGAGTGGCCAGATGCCATCAGCGCGTTTGAACGTGTTGCTTATGATTTTCCAGCCGCTGGCTCTGCGTTTGATCGTGCCGCAGAGGCGGGTTATGCCTCGGTGCTGGCCTATCGGGAGTACGCCCGCAGTTGGATGGCTGAAACAACGGTGGATCTTTTCGCTCTGCAAGAGATGCAACAGCTCAACCGCCTTCGATTTGTCAATGCATACCCGGAAGACCCTCGGGGCCCGCGTGTTTATTACATCGCTTTGCAACGGGAATTTGACCAGCAAAACCTTGAAGAGGTCATCCCCATGGCCGAGCGCTTGGCCACCTGGACGCCAGCAGCAGATCCTATGTTGGTTACCGAGGCTTTACTACTGGCGGGCCACAGTCTGTTTGAGCTTGGGCGCTACGCTGAAGCTGAACAAACCTACCGTGATGCACTGGCTATGATGGCCGCTGAGGACGATAGGCGCTCTGGCATAGAAGAAAACATGGCAGCTGCAGTATTTCGTCAAGCAGAACAGCTGGCAAGAGCTGGAAATTTAGATGCTGCCGTAAGTGAGTACCTGCGTGTGGGAGCCGTTGCGCCAGCTTCTATCCTGAATGCCAATGCACAATATGATGCGGCCTCTCTGTTGGTTGGCGCCGCACGCTGGGACGAAGCGATTAACGTACTAACCGGGTTTCGCTCGCGTTTTCCCGACCATGAGTTGATTCAAACGGTGCCATCAAAATTGGCCCTTGCTTATCGGGAAACTGGACAATGGGAAAAGGCTGGAGACGAGTTGAATCTAATGGTAACGATGGCCACCACACCAGAGGAGCGCAGGCAAAACCTGCAGATAGCGGCAGAGCTATATGATCAAGCCGGTAATCAAGCCAAAGCTATAGATACCTGGCGGCAATACGCCAATCGTCACCCCGAGCCAGCGGACACCTTTATGGAAGCGGCCAACCGACTGGCCGAGCTTTACCAAATCCGTGGGGACATTGAGAAGCGTAATTTCTGGTTAAATCGGCAAATGGAGAAGGTTGATCAAAGCCCCGAGCTTGTAGATGAACGCATGCGCTACTTGGCTGCATCTGCCTCCGCAACTCTGGCGCGGGGTGCTTTGGCACGCTACGACAGTATCCGCCTGACCTTACCTCTGAATAAAAGCATGGTGGCCAAAACGAATGCACTGGAAACGGCTGTGCGTGCCTACCAAAAAACAGCGAGCTATGGGCTGTCGTCGTATGCCACAGAAGCTGGCTATCAGATTGCTCACATATACAGCCGCCTCGGCGCCGATTTGATGGATTCTGAACGTCCGGAAGGACTCAGCGAACTGGAGCTTTCGCAATACGAGCTCTTGTTGGAAGAGCAGGCTTATCCATTCGAAGACAACGCCATAGATATCCACGAACAAAACATCCTACGTGCCCGTGAGGGTATTTTCGACGAGTGGATACAACGTAGCTATGAATCCTTGCGTCGCCTGCTTCCCGGCCGCTACAACAAGCCTGAAGTTACCGCCGAGGTAGTTCATGAACTGGGATAAAAATCTAGGCGCGGCGCTTCTGCTACTGTTGCTTCTGTCTGGTTGTGCGCTGGGGCCTGAGGGATTGGATGCACCAGCCCTCAAGGATTCCCCGGAAGAATCGGAAGTGCACCTGCAGGCGGTATTCGCCGAAGCCGTTGTGTTGATGCAAAACGGTGATACGGGTGAGGCCGAAGCCCGCTTTGAGCAGATGGCTGCACAGTACCCGCACCGGCCTGGCCCTATTGCCAATTTAGGTTTGCTGGCGTTTCAGGCAGGTGATGTGGAGCTCGCCCGAAACCGGTTTGAACAGGTTCTGAGCGTAAACCCGGCCCATACCGTTGCGCTTAATCACCTCGGTGTTATCGCACGGATGACCGGTGATTTCCCGGCAGCTGAGCAATATTACCTAAAGGCCCTTGCTACCAATCCCGAGTACGTGCCTGTAATACTCAATTTGGCATTTTTGTTGGACATTTATCTTGGAGAGCCAGCCAAAGCTCTGCCGTTATATGAGCAATACAAAGCACTCGCAGATGACCCCGACCCACGATTGAAAGACTGGATGTTCGATGCAAAAAACAGAATTTAATGCGAGGTACAGGTCGTGAGATCAATGGGAAGAAAAATCCTTTGTGTGGGTCTGGCATTGCTTTACGATTCGTTTGCCCAAGCTCAGGAATCGGCCATAGTGACCATTGAAGGCACCCGTATTCGGGGCGATCAGGAGGTGCCTACGGTGATGTATTTGGTGCCCTGGCAGCCGGCAAAAGTGGAGGAGCTTCGGGCACCGGATGAGCAATTAATGGTTGAGCACCAATTTGCGCCGTTAGAGCGCTACGAGTTTCAACGGTTTGTCCGTTATCATGAGGCATTCAATAATGAGCAGGGCACAGTGATACCGGAGGTTCAGTGAGATGTGTGTCACAGTGCTTCTGTGCCCGAGTGCAAACTACAACAAACCACAACAAAGACTTCTGCTAACTTACCCCCTTTAAGGCAGAGCAGCGCTTAGACTATCCCAAAATTCGGACTATGGAGTGCCCAGAAAATGATCGATACTGCCGTTCGCTTCTTCCAGGAAGGTGGCTTTTTTATGTTTCCGATCGCCGTTGTGCTGATCATCGGACTCATTGTAGCCATTGAGCGATACGTTTACTTGTCTGCTCAAAAGATAACCAATCGCAGAGATTTCAACCGTCTGCATCAGATGATTGCAAAGCGAGATTTCAAGGGAGCGCTGAACTACGCGCAGAACTCCGGCACAGGCATGTCGACTATGATCGGCTATGGTCTTCAGCGGTTGGCTCGTCGTCAGGGCCGTGAAGACATAGAGTACGCCATGGAAGAAGGGCTGCTGGATGTTATGCCGCGACTTGAAAAACGTACTCAATATCTTGCAACCCTTGCCAATATCGCAACACTGCTTGGCCTGCTGGGAACCATCATTGGCTTGATTGCCGCGTTTACGGCGGTTGCAGCCGCAGACCCTGCGCAAAAAGCCAGTTTGCTGTCCCAGAGTATTTCTGTGGCCATGAACACCACCGCTTTTGGTCTTATGTCGGCAATTCCCATGTTATTGGTTCATTCCGTTTTGCAAACCAAGACCAATGAGATTGTAGACAGCTTTGAAATGGCCGGTATCAAGGTTCTTAACTTGCTCAGCGATGGCTCCGGATCGCGCCCGGGTGCTCCAGCGCAAGCCGCATCGCCTGCTGCCCCGGCGGCAGCGTCGGCCTGATAACCAGTTTAAGGATTTCAGGCTATGAGACGGAAACATCGTCGATTACAGAGCGAGCCGGATCTCGACATCACGCCATTCATGAATCTCATGATTGTGCTGGTACCGGTGTTGCTTTTGAACATGGTGTTTGCACACACCAGTGTTCTGGAACTTAACTTTCCCACCGGCGAGAGTCTTGCCGCAGAGCAAGCTGAAGAGTTGCAAATACAGGTGGTGATCCACGGGGATCGTTTTGTGGTTGCGGATAATCAGGGCGGCGTTATCAAAGCTATTGCGCAAAACAATGGAAAGTACGATTTCGCCGTACTCAAAGACGTTATGAAGGAGCTGAAAAGCCGTGTTCCCGAGAAAAGGGATATAATTATCATGCCGTCTCAGGAAACCTCCTATCAGGTTTTGGTCAGCGTGATGGACACGGTTCGTTCCTACGATGCTGTCGTTGCAGGCAATCTGGTGGAAGCAGAACTGTTTCCCGAGATTTCTCTGGGTGATGCGCCGGTAGCGAATACTGACGAAGCGCAAGAAGCCGGGGGCCAATCATGAAAGAATCCGCAAAAGCCCGCCGTTTGAAGCGTCACCATAGGCGCAACAAGAACCAGAGTAAGATGAATCTGGTGTCGCTAATGGACATCTTTACGATTCTTGTGTTCTTCCTGATGGTTAACTCGTCGTCTGATGTACAGGTGCTTAACCAGAGCAGTACCATCAAGTTGCCGGACTCTTCAGCTGTGCAACCGCCGGATGATGTGCTCGCACTGATAGTGACCGATCAGGACATCCTCATTAACGGGCGCTTAATTATCAAGCGCGAAGCGCTGCAAAATCTTGAAGGGCAAGTAGAGCCGGGGCTTAAGCAGGAGCTGGATTATCAGGCTAGCCGGTCGGGTGCACCAGCACCGGAAGCTGGGCGGGCGATTACCATTTTGGCAGACCGCGAGTTGCCCTACGATCTACTCAAAAAAATCATGTCTACCTGTGTGGATGCAGGGTATGCGAGCATATCGTTAGCGGTTAACCAACGTTCCAAAGAGAGCACCGGGGTATGACCTGGAATCAAGCTGAGCATCGGTACCGGTTGCCTTGGAATCAGGAGAGTGGAGAACGCAAGCGGTTGCTTTCTATTGCGCTGGTTGTGGCACCGTTGTTCGTGGCCTTTGCCAGTTACGTCAGCTTGATTGAATTGCCCGAAATAGATAGGCAAGTGGCGGAAGCCTTACCGCCGCAATTGGCCAAATTGGTAATCGAGAAGAAAGAGCCCCCCAAGCCGGTTTTGCCCGAGCCAGAACCCATACCTGAGCCGGACCCGGAACCTGAAATAAAACCGGAAGAAAAGCCGGTTGAGGTGGAGCTTGCTAAACCGGAACCCCAGCCCGAGCCTCCGGTGCCTGAGCCAGAGCTAAAAGAAGCACCGAAGCCCGAAGCTGTTGCCAAAGCCCGTGAAAAAGCAAAAAACACAGGTATTTTGGCGATGGGTGACGAGCTTTCAAAGATCAGTTCACTAGCTAACTCTATCAAGCTGGACACACCGTTGGCACAAACTGCCGAGCCAATCACCAAAAAAACCGAAGATACTTTGGCTGCTAGAGCTACCACCAATGCGCGCAGTGCAGGTGTTCAGAACGCTGCGCTTGAGCGGGAAAGCCGTCAGCTTGCGCTGGCAGAGCGTGAAAGGGCAGAGGTAGCGGAAGCTGAACGTGTTGCCGAAGCTAGAGAAGTTGTACGGCGCGAAAAGCAGGAAGCCGCCTCCCGAACACGAAGCAAGGAAGATATGAGGCGAACTATGGATGCGAACAAGTCGGCTATTTATAGCATCTACAATCGTGAACTTAGGCGTAAGCCGTCACTGCAGGGAAGCATTACCCCTGAATTAGTTATTGAAGCCAGTGGCGTTGTGTCCAAATGCTCAGTGGTTGAATCGACTTTGGGTGAGCCGGGGCTGGAGAATAAAATCTGTAACCGGCTAAAGCTTGTGAATTTTGGGTCCCGGCCCGGAATAGGCCAGACAACGATCCGTTACCCGATTGAGTTGTTGCCCGGCTGACGGATTTCAACTCGTTGGAAAGGCAAATACACCGGACAGCGTCCAAGCTTCAAAAAATACTTCTTTAGGGGGTTACCCAGCGGCCTCTGCCGCCTTCACCCGAACATAGCTACCGGGTGCGTCTTCGATTACTTCAAGTTCACCATCCCCGGGTACCCTTGCAGCGACAGGCTCACCGGCATATTGCTGTATCCATTCTAGCCAATGTGGCCACCAGGACCCCGGGTGATTCTCTGCGGTTTCAAACCAATCATCGGGGTTCTGGCTCATGGTGTCGTTTGTCCAGTAACCGTACTTTTCTTTATATGGCGGATTAATTACCCCTGCAATGTGGCCAGAACCAGACAAGACGAAACGCACATCGCCACCATGAACAAGCGCGCCCTTATAGGTGGTTTTCCACTTGGCAATATGATCCTGCCGTGCCGAAAGGAAGAACGAAGGTACATCGATTTCCTTCAGGTTGATGCTCTCTCCTGCAAAGCTAAGCGCATCTGGCTCAACTAGCTTGTTGTTGAGGTACATCTCACGCAAATAAAAACTGTGCATGGCTGCGGGCAGGTTGGTGCCATCCGTATTCCAGTACAATAGGTCAAAGGCCGATGGCTTTTTCCCTTTCAGATAGCTGTTTGTCCAGAAGGACCAGAAAAGCTCGTTCTCCCTAAGTAGATTGAAGGTAAATGCCATAGCGCGGCCATCGAGATAGCCCTTGTGTTCCAGCATGCGTTCAATGCCGCGGATTGAATGCTCATTGATGAACACGCCAATGCCGCCAGGATCGGAAAAGTCCAAAAGACTGGTCAAGTAAGTGGCGCTAACGACTGGCTCTTTCCCTTTCTTCTTTAGCCAGGCCAGAGTTGAAGCCAGTAGGGTTCCGCCAATACAGTAGCCGAGAAGGTTCATCTGGTCTTCGCCGGTGGCCGCAGTGACTGCCTCCATAGCCGCCAAAGGACCTTCAAGCATATAGTTTTCCCAAGCTTTATCTCGCATCTCCGGCCCGGGGTTACGCCAGGATATAACAAAAACGGTTTGGCCCTGATTAACCAGCCACTGTATGAAAGAGTTTTTGGCTGTGAGGTCGAGTATGTAAAATTTGTTGATCCATGGCGGCACAATAAGCAAGGGGCGTTTACTCACGCTCTCTGTTGTCGCCGTGTATTGGATAAGCTGCATCAGGTCATTTTGATACACCACTTTACCCGGCGTGGTCGCAAGATTACCGCCCACTTCGAATGCGGACCTGTCCGTCATGCCGACATTGAATAGCGAAGGGTTTTGGCGGAAATCATCGATAAGCAGCCGGGTGCCATCGACCAGATTCATCCCCTTGCGTTCCCAGGTTATTCTCAGCGCTTCGGGGTTTGTTATAAGAAAGTTGGCAGGGGAGAGTGCACTGGTGAGCTGGCGGGCGTAAAACAGCATCTGCTCACGGCCTGCAAGCGGCAGGCCTTCCATCTCTTCTACCCAATTTAGAAATGCTCGGGAGTTGATAAGGTAAGATTGGTGCAGGACATCGAATGGCAAACGGGTGTGCCATTCCTCTGCTTTAAAACGCCGGTCATCTGGATCTGCTTTGGCTACCTGCTCCTTTTCCTGTCCGGTCAGCCGGGCTAGAGCATAGGCTCCAAGGGCCGCATGCTTGCGGGCGAGGTCTACTTCAGCGCCTACAAAGCGTAGCGGATGAAGGAGTAGGTCTTCAGCCATGGCTCGATAGGCATCTGACATTTCTGTCAGAGTGGAGAGTTTGGCGGCATCCATCATGCCGGACTCCCCCAGCAGCTTCTCGAGCTGCTTTTGACCTTCGCGCACTTTTTTCTCAAATGTACCAACCAGCTGGTTGGTTTTTTTTCCTAGCAGATCCAATCCCAGCATAGTGTGCTCCAATTACTTGGTATCGGGCGCTACTTCGGATTCGCCAGAGACGGCTTGCTGCATCTCTTCGCGGGCTTCCTTAAGGTAGTTTTGCCATGCCTTCCAATCTTCGGTGAATTGTTCACTCATGGTTTTCAGGGTTTCTGCTTGGTCGCCAGTAACAGTCTTGAGGTCTTCAAGGTTGCGTACTTCCGATACTTTCTTCGCCTGCTCCATGGTTACGTCAGCGTAACGACGGAAGGAGCTCATCTGCATTTCTGCAGCCTTGCTGAATTGCTCAAAAAGCGCCTGATTAATGCGTGTAGCTTTCTCAAACATATCGTTGGTCATTAGAGCAGCTCCTTTGTATATGATAATTGCACCGTCCTTATTGTGACCGCTCCAGCATGTCATAATCATGACGAACATCAACTATAGGGTCTGCTTATACTCTGACGAGACCTATAGATATGTGTAGAGGCGGAGCTGAATATTCCCACGACTGAACAGTATCTCGTTGTCGTGCACGGCTATATCAAAAGCCAGTTGATAGGCTTAATTCTGGGGGAAGGTTTTTCCTGATGACCATTCTTGTTCCGCCGTCTGACTTCAGGCCAAAGAGGTCTGGCTGGCACTGCTGTTGGAGATTGTGGTTATTACTTTGCTGTGTTATCCGCTTATGGATTTAGTCTTCAAGATGTAAAAGCAGTGCTGTCGCAGCGCTAGATTTGAGGCACAGTTATCTTTAAACGCTCTGCTATTTCGGTATCTTCCCGTAACAATGTGTAATCCGATAAATACTACGGATAACAACAAACAGGGATTTCGTCTGACATGCTGCTGGTGCTCGCTGGGTCCATTCTTACATTCGCCATAGTGCAAGAAGCTACTGTGGTAGAACCCTTTGAAAAGGGTTCTGTTGTCATCGAACAGAAGGTCGATGCCAGCCCGGTGGAATTGCGTTCGGATTTTCGCATTGAGCCGCTGGTTGAGCAGAAATTCCGGAATATTGTGCGCCAAGCCTACGACTACAGTTGCGGTAGTGCAGCCCTAACCACCATTCTCAATTTTTATTTGGGACGCACTTTGTCTGAGCGCCAAGTAATGGAAGGCCTGCTGCATTATGGCGAAAGCGATCGCATCGTCTCGCGCCGGGCCTTTTCCATGCTCGATATGAAGCGCTTAGTGACGGCGCTTGGCTATCCGTCGGGTGGCTTCCGCGCGACCATTGACGATCTGATTGATCTCGACCACCCGGCTATTGTTCCAATTCACCATGCGGGCTTTAAGCACTTTGTAGTGCTCAGAACCATTCGTGACGGGCGCGTTTATATGGCGGATCCGGCCGTGGGTAATTTGTCTTTTACGCTGGCCCAGTTTGAGGAAAAGTGGGACGACAACGTTTTGTTCATCGTTTTCCCTGGCAGTGATAAGCCGCTGGATAATCTGGAACTCAAAGAAGAAGACCTGCGCTTTGTAGATGACCAAACCATGACTCTACTGGCTCTGGAACGAATACCCGCGTTTCATGAATCGACAGCCAGACGTATCCAGAACGTACTCGAACGTCAGAAAAACAATTCTGATGGCAGTGTTGAGAATACCCGAAAGCAATTGCATTACCGTCGCAATTAACATTTGCCAGATAAATTGTCTGGTTTAGAACTACTACCAATAAAAATTAAGGGAGTTAGGATGAATCGTTGGTTTATGCGAGGTCTTATCCTTGTTTCCGCGGCAGGTTTGCTTCCGGGCATGGCCCTGGCGCAGGACGACAATGTAGGTCAGGCGAGGGACGCACTCGCAAAGCAGGAGGGGGATGAAGACTCTTCGCGCCAGCTTGAGGAAGTGTTTCAAGCTGCGGAGAAAAACTACTCCTTGCAGAAAAGAGGGACCCACTCCCTTAACTATTCGTTCGACTATTCCTATACCGCCGACCAGCGGTTGGATCTTGCGATTACAAATGGCTCTGTGCGGAATCTGGATGTGGTGCCTTCTGCAACCCATAGCTTCACGAACTCTTTTTCCTACGATTTCGGCCTTTTGGATAACTTAACTGTTGGTGCCAGAGTACCTTTGGTTGTGAAGTACGATACTGAAGATGAACTGAACGTTTTCGATTTTGGCGATATCTCCTTCACGGGTCGTTGGCAGCCTTTTTCCTACGTGCCGGGCAAGATGTCGACCACCCTATTCGGCACCTTTACCAGTAAAACTGGTGTCAGCCCGTATGAAATAGACATCAATGAGCAGCTCTCAACCGGCAGCGGTTACTACTCTGTAGGCGGTGGTGCAAGCCTTTCAAAAGTGCTTGACCCGGTTGTTGTGTTTGGATCTATAAGTGTTACCTACAACTTGCCTGCTGAGGATTTACAGCAAGTACGTGGTGCGCGGCTGCTTGACCAGGTTGAACCAGGATTTGGCCTTTCCGGCTCTGCCGGGTTCGCTTATTCGCTCTCCTATGATATCTCCTTGAGTATTTCAGCGCAGCTGAGCTACAGCGACGAAACCATTCTTACATTCACGAACGGTGACCAAGCAATGGCGCAGGACCAGATGACCGGTTTCCTGAGCATGTCGCTAGGGACACGGGTTAGCGATACCACGATTGTGAACACCAGTCTTGGTATCGGCCTGACTGAGGACGCACCGGACTTCTCTCTAGGTGTATCCCTACCCATTAATTTCTCCGGCCTAAAAGAGTGATTGGCGCCGCTGACGTTTTAACGGGAAGGGTAGGATTTCATGGGACATAATAGCCACAAGCGGCAACTTCTCGCGGCAATGGTAGCCACAACCTTGTCATGTGGGGTTCAGGCTCAGCTCGCGCAGAACTTGACCATTCACCCGAAAGCACTGGCATTGGGTAACGCCGTAACTGCAGATCCACCCGGGATCATGGCGGTGCACTATAATCCAGCGGGTCTGACAAGGCTGGAAGGCCGCCAGTTTGAAGTTAATTTATTAAGTATATACCTTGATGTCGATGCTGACTTTATTGCTCCAGATGGGTATGAAATATTTGGTATTGACGGGCTTGAGATCGATCCCAATACTGGCAAACAGCGGGATCCCGTTGCAAATTCGCACAGCCACGCGAACAATGTTGCTTTGTATGTCCCCGGTTTCGGAATTCTCCGTACCCCCCCGGGGCCCGCGGTAGCGCCATCTGCGGGCTTTAGCATCAACCCACCAGGATCTAAGCTGACCTTTGGCAATGCTTTTTATCTGCCAATGGCAGCGGGCTTCTATCGGGACAAAAATGATCCCGCTCGTTATCAGCCTCAAGCTGCTGCGTTGCAACGTACAACCTACCTTGCTCCAACCGTGGGTTATAAGATTAACGATGAGTGGTCGGTAGGCGCAGGGATTCACCTGTCCCACATGGGTATTGCTGCCGACCAGTATATGCGGGCGCCAAACATGCTTCTGGGCGTTGCAGAAATCCTGCAGGACGCCTTCAACTGTGAAAGCGGTGACGAACCGTTGCAGCCTTGGCTTGCGCTCTGCGGAGGTAACGTGGGGCCTTGGGATGATATTGGAGCCATGAGCCTCAACGTTCAGGAAACTCTATCACCCACCTATACGCTCGGCGTAATGTGGGATCCCTTGGACTGGTTCACTTGGGGGGCAAGCTATACCTCCGAAGCTGAAATGAACATGAAGGGCACCTTCGAGATTGAGTATACCGATAACTGGTCTGGATTTTGGCAGAGTGTTAACGGGTCGGTTTTGGGTGCCATTACCTCGGCCATTCTTAGCCTGCCGTCTGGTGCACCGCGGGAAGCTGGTAACGTCAGTATGGACTTGGTTTACCCGCAAC
This sequence comes from Marinobacter salexigens, assembly GCF_018860765.1. Lineage (GTDB taxonomy): Bacteria > Pseudomonadota > Gammaproteobacteria > Pseudomonadales > Oleiphilaceae > Marinobacter > Marinobacter salexigens_A. The sequence continues at coordinate 393,628 of NZ_JAHKPV010000021.1, read as the reverse complement.
ATTTTCAAACCGGCATTAGTGTAGATTTGCACCCGAAGCTCACATTCAATGTTGATGTAGGCTGGACTGACTACAAACAGTGGGACGCCTTTCTGTTCCGCTTTGATCGAAATCTTGAATTCCTCAACGCTGCGCGTATTTTGTCCCCCGACAACGCCACGCCGAACACCCTCAAGCTGCCGTTGGGCTTTAGTAGTCAGTGGAACTGGGCATTTGGTGCAGAGTTTCATGCTTCATCACGGCTTGATTTGAGAGCAGGTGTTGAAATCCGAGATTCGGTGATACCAGACGACCAGCGCTCGGTAATGGCACCCTTTGGCGGTGCTAACCTGTACAGTGTTGGTATGGGGTATAAGTGGGACAAGAATACGGAAATTGATATGAACCTCAGTTATCTGCATTCTGTTGAAAGCATTCCGGCGAATACCAGTTGCAACATTAACTGCGACAATATTACCAATATCATCTACAACCCCTATGCCGGGTTGGATGTGAAAACCTCCTTGCGGGTTGTTATGGCGGGTCTTAGCTTCCGGAAGAAATTCTGACTGCACGCTGCTTCGTGCTCAAAAGGGCATATAAGTGACAACACATAAACTTCTGACAACAGTTACTGGCCTAGTTTTGGGTACACTGTTGTCCGGCTGTCAGGTTGGCGGTTCAACAGTATCAGACAGGGAAGGCTATTTTTCTTGGGTGGATGAGCAGGGGCGCGTGCGCTATTCGCCCATCGTCGAAGCACCTACCGAGGCAAAATCCGTCGTCAATCAACCTGTGACAGAAGATGAGTTTACCACCGACAATTATCCAGACGCAGAAGAGCTTCGGCGCAAGGGGTACGTGCGCGAGGGCGATGGTAAACCCTATTTTACTTGGCGCGATGCTGACGGTAATCTCCGAACCAGTTATTACCAGCCTGACACTCGCACGGATGAAGAAAAAGGGCGTGTTGCACCTCCTGTTGAGACAACTTCCGCAACGGTATATCGCGCCGAGGATACACTCCTTGAGTCAACGCCCGTGGATGGCCACGACCCCAACGCTTTTGCCATTCTGGGTATTAAAGACAGCGGCGACGCCTACCTGACACGCTTCTCTGAAACCTGTTGCCAGACGCTAGACACCCAGAACCATGAACGCTGGCAGGAAGGTCGCGAGTTTGGCGTACAGCTGACTGAAAACTCTCCGGAACACCAATTTCTTACTGGGCTAAGCCCCTACCAACTGATTGCGCTGCCCCAAGAGGACCCCGGCGAAGAGCGGGTGTTTCGTTTGCGCTCATACGCTAGCAAAGGCGTTTTTGTGCCATCGGTGGTGTTTCTTGATGGCCAATTAAGACCGGTTAGGCTGGTCACAGAAATAGTCTCGGATTTTGAACCGGAGAATTGGCACCGCCGCGGCTATCTCGAAGCGCGAATCCCGGTTTCAAGCGCCAGAAAAGAGCGTTGGATGCTCATCTTTACGCGCGACGATGATCTTGAAGGCCAGACGGTTATTGAAACCCGTCGTGGCCTCCGCAAGATACCCCACTTAAAAACCGGCGAAATCGGCCTGATCTTAGTAGAAACCCGGTAAAACTGGTTCAATCTTCCGGTTGGCTCAAATCCAGCCACTGCTGAGATAGCCAGTAAAAGCCGCCCGCTTCAGCAGGGTGGGTGCAGTTATAGCGAAACCGACGGCTGTTGAAAGATCCCGGTGCCGTTATCGAAATCGAGTTATTCAATACATCAAAATCAATCCGTCCCATACCCGATGCGAAGCAGGTTAGCCTGCTTGGTTGAATCTCGTCTACCAGCGGCAGAGTAAGGGTTGGAGGGTTCTCATCCATGATGCCGTCAGGCAGCTTGCCAGCATCTATGGGAAACGCTTTGCTGGTCAGTTTGTCTCTAAGCCCATCGAGCTGACCGAAGGTATTCGCCATGGGGAATCGGGGCAAACGAGTTTGTCCGGAAAGCGGACCTATGGCTCCCGATTGCTGTCCGAACCCGTACCAGCCCCTTTTCGATACCTCCGCCTCAAGAGCTTCGTCGAACTCGCCATAAGGGTATGCAAATAACGGAAAATCGGCTCCGAGTCTTCGCTTTAGTTCAGCCTGCGCAGTATCCAAACTGTGCGTTATTCGTTTTTTCCAGTCGCCTTCTGCCTCTTCTGGGCGCCGCGCTAGGTGGCCATGTCCGGAACTGTGGTTTGCAATGGTTACGCCCTCCCGCTTAGACAGTTCTGCGAGTTGCTGCCAAGTCATGTACCCTTGGCTTCCAATGGCGGCTGTGTCGACAAAAATGGTGTAGGGCAACCCTCGTTTCTGAAGGATCTCTGCGCCTTTGCTATAAACCGACTCATAGGCATCGTCAAAGGTGATTGCGATGCGTTGGTTGGTTGATGGATCATCAGAAAATAGGTTCTCTGTGGCATCGCGCAGATCTACAACCTCAAGCCCCAGTTCAGAGACTAGATCAAGTTGGGCGTTCAATAGTGATTCGGATGTACTGGTAGAAGGCGGTGTCGTGTTGCTGATGTGATGGTATTGAAGGACCACCAAATCGGCTTTTACGGAGGCACTTGCTAGAAAAATTGAAAAGAGAGTGCCCGATATTCTTAATTTTCCAGCTTTCATGTCCGTTCCATCATTTGACTGAAATGTGTCTTCAGGACGGTAAAGGCTTCATTAAGAGACTGTATTTCTTCGGTCTCCCCGCCTCGGTCTGGATGGGCGTGCATTACGGCCCGGCGAAATGCCTGTTTTACCGTGTTAAAACAATCGGGAACTGAATCGAAACCCAATACTCTTGCAGCGCGTAAAGTCTCTGGCTTGCTCGGCCCCAAGCCCTGATAGCCCGCCCAAAAACGATCCATCATTTGTTGAATGGCTTCCGCTGGCAGCTTGTATTGGGATAGGTCCAAATAGAATTTTCGGAGGCTGTCCACTGCGCCGGGCAAGCCGGTTCCACCAACGGTATCCTGCCGTTCAATAATAATGCGTAAGGGCGATATCGTCAGATTTTCTCCGGACTCCATCAAGGAGTCTTTTAAGCGGTAGAGCACGTGGAACAGCAGAAAATGAACAGGATACAGTTTTTGCGTGTCGTGAAACTCTAAGTCACCAATCAAACGCCACGGTGGGCGCTGAAGTGTTTTGATGAGGTTGAGTTCATCAGTCCCTTCAGGGGCGTTACGGAGCTCATGTTCAACCGCTATCAGCATATGTTGGATCTGTTGATCCACTATTTCATCTGATGCAGTCGCAGTCGCAGATAGGCTGTGCAAGAGCTCCGGGGAGGCAGAAGTATCTTTCATAGGCCCATGTTAGGTCAGTCAATGCGTTCAGGGAAGGGCAGCTAGCCCGGGTAACCCGCCTTTAAATAGCGCTGTCGACAACTGGGCTGCACGAGCTACCTCAAGGCTGGCCCGATCCGGGTGTTGATACACGCGCCGAGCAACCATCAGACCGGTCTCATAGGCTACACCGAAGAACGCAGCGCACAGGTACTCCTGATCAACATTCGGCAAGATATTGTGGTCAATCGCGTCCCGAACATCGTCTTCAAGAGACATCATAATAAGTTCGAGTATTCCAGAGCCAAAGAACTCTTTCAGGGCGCGATCGTTACGGTGGGCAAGTTCGTAAACAAGTGGGTCACTTGCAGTGGCACTGTATACGGCTAGATAGGACTGGTGAATAAAGTCTTCAGCGGTGTCTGCCGAGCGCCGTGAGTGCGTTAAGTTTTCGTTTAAGCCGCCCAGAAAGTCGGTCAGCAGTGCGGCAAAGATGTCTTGCTTGCTGCGGAAATAGTTGTAGAAAGTACCAGAGGCCAGATGGGTTTGCTGGATGAGGTCACGTATGGTGGTATTCTCGTACCCCTTCTCCTGAAAGCAGAGACGAGCAGCTTTGAGTATCGCCGCGCGATTGCGCAGGCGGTTGCGTTCGCGTTTTCCTTTGGCTTCTTGCCCTGAACTCAACATATCCATGTCAGTAACCTGTCCCTAAAAGAAGTGGATGCGTATAATCTCACGATCATTTCCCCACTGAACACAGTTGATATGCCCGAAGCGATAAGTGACAGCCCCGAACAAACTTATAGTTCAGAATACGAACGCCGTCAGAAATTGGAGCAGAATAAACTGCAGAAACGCCTGCGCCGAGAGGTTGGTCAGGCAATTGCAGATTTTTCAATGATCGAAGCAGGCGATAAGGTAATGTGTTGCTTGTCCGGTGGCAAGGATTCCTATGCCATGCTGGATGTTCTTCTTAACTTGCAGAAGAGCGCGCCAGTGTCGTTTGAGCTGATTGCTGTCAATTTGGATCAAAAACAGCCGGGTTTCCCGGAAGATATCCTACCGAAATACCTCGCGGATATCGGCATCGAATATCACATCATTGAAAGAGATACCTACAGCATCGTCAAAGACAAGGTGCCGGAAGGTAAAACTACCTGTGGTTTATGCTCACGTTTACGTCGAGGTATTCTTTACAACTTCGCCGAAGAGCAGGGTGTTACCAAAATCGCACTGGGGCACCACCGCGACGATCTGTTGGAAACCTTGTTTTTGAATATGTTTTACGGGGGCAAGCTAAAAACCATGCCGCCAGTGCTGCACAGCGATGACGGCCGGAATACGGTCATCCGACCTTTGGCATACAGTCGTGAGAAGGATATTGCCAGATATGCAGAGCTAAGGCAGTACCCAATTATACCCTGCAACCTATGCGGCTCTCAGGAAAACCTGCAACGCCAAGTGATCAAGGATATGTTCCAATATTGGGACAAACAACATCCTGGGCGACTTGAAACCATGTTTCGGGCCTTGTGCAATGTGGAGCCATCGCACCTTGCTGATACCAATCTTTATGATTTTCGCGAAGGCAAGCGCCTTGGTGGCAAGCGCCAGGCGGTACAGACCGCGTCGCCCGGGCAAGAGCCCGAACAGAGCTTTGGCCGTTTGGATGTTTTAAATATCTAGACTCATTAACCCCGAGTTTTGTACTAAGGCCTCTTTTCAATGGCCGGTTAAAGCCATCAGAGGCAAAGTCCAAAGCCCGAACAGAATCAGCAGGGCACCGGTAAACTTCCGGAATTTCTGATTGCTTTTTAGCCCATTGATCCAGTTGGCGGCATAGCCCGCTGCAAGCATGGAGGGCAGAGTGCCCAGCCCGAAAAATACCATGGTGAGTGCAGCCGAGCCTACGGTTGGCTGCAGTGCGGCCCAACCCAAAGTGCTATAAACCAATCCACAGGGTAGCCATCCCCACAGCGCGCCGAGAGCAAGAGCTTGACCGGCGTGATGGATGGGGAGAATTCGGCGGGAGAGGGGAGACAAACGCTCCCAAAGGGGCGCGCCAATTCGTTCCACATAACGGATTCCCTGCCACCATTGCCCCATCGATAAGCCCATAGCGATAAGCAGCAAACCCGCGATCGACCGCAAAACCATGCCAAGCTGCGCCCATTGGTTCGCAGCTGTAGTACTCAAAAGTGCAATCAGTGCTGCAATCAGTGCATAGCTTGCAATTCGCCCGACGTTATAGGCAAGCAACAGAAATGATTGCCGCGTACGAAAGCCCTTGCCAACGGGCAACGCCATGGATAGAGAGGCGCTGATACCACCGCACATGGCAAGGCAATGGGTGCTGCCAAGCAGCCCGATGAGAAATGCACTGGGGTAGCTTAGGTAAAGTTCCGGCGTCATGATTGGTCAGGTTTGTCTTCTGGGCTTTCCGCTTTGTTCTGGCGTGCATCGTCCGGGATCATGTCGTCGTCGTCGTCGTACAGAATCCGATGTGCGGGGCCTTCCAGATCGTCGTACTGCCCATTTTTAACGGCCCAGGAAAACAGCAAGATACCCATCACCACCAAAATCAGCATGACCGGTACCAAAAACATTACGATTTCCACGGCGTACACCTCATAGTTAGAACTCGATGTTTACGGTATCAAGGCGAAACCTGCGCGCCAACTTGTGGTGCGTTGACTCTAGCTTTTGCGCGGGGTTGGGTCCCCAGTCGCAACGCGTTCAGTACAACAATTAGAGAGCTGAGTGACATACCTATCGCGGCGAGCCAGGGCGCTACTAAACCGGCAGCGGCAAGGGGTAGGGCACAGACGTTATAGACGAGTGCCCAAGCCATGTTTTGGCGGATGATTTTTCGTGTGCGACGGCTGGTGTCCAGCGCCGCTACCAATTGCATCAGCTGGCCGTTGAGTAACACGGCATCCGCTTTCAACTGCGTGAGATCTGCCGCGGTTCCCATGGCAACCGAGATACCTGCACCCGCCATAGAAGGAAGGTCGTTAAGGCCGTCTCCAACCATCATAACCTGATGACCTTCAGATTTCAGTCCTTGGAGGACCTCAAGCTTTTGTTCCGGCGAGGCTTGGCCTATGGCCTCGTCGATACCTAGCACGTCTGCAATCTCGCGCACATGGCCCGAGCGGTCACCACTCAGTAGCAGGGTTCGAATGCCCAAGTTTTGCAGGGCTTTCACTGCCTGTGCTGCATCTTTTCTAGGCTGGTCATCAAGTCGGAAGCAGGCAAGCCACTCGTTTTCTGATGCTAGCCAGATCTCCATACCCGAGTGTTGCTCTGACTCTGGCTCTGGCGCGCTTAAATGCTGGGAAACAAAATCTCTATGGCCGATGAACAGTGCCTGACCATCGTAATGGCCGGAAAGCCCACCTCCAAGATGGTTCTTTACTTGCTCAATGGCGGCCGCAGGGCGGTTATGGAAGACTCGTGCAATCGGGTGTTCGGAGTGCTGTTCCAAACCCGCTGCCAGACGCAAGCATGCGTCTTTGTCTCTGCTGCCTACAATATCGGTGCCGATTAGGCTTAGTTCGCCCCGAGTAAGTGTGCCGGTTTTATCGAAGACCACTGTATCGATGGAATTCATGGACTCCAGTGCATGGCCTCGGGTTGGCAGGAAGCCCAAACGTCGCAATTTTACGGTGGCCGAGGTTATAGCGGTAGGCGTTGCGAGTGAAAGCGCACAAGGACAAGTCACTACAAGTACGGAGAGCGTAATATCAAATGCATTGTTCGCTCCTGCAAGCCACCACCCTAGCCAGACAACGGGTGCAAGGATAAGTACCCGTCCAACAAATTTGCCGGCAATGCGGTCGGCCATACGGGCGACGGGGGGCTTTTCGGATTGCACACGATCCAGTATTCGCAAGATGCCTGAAAGGCGCGTCTGGGCTCCGGATTTTTCCACCTTAACATCCAATGGGTTTTCCCCATTGATGCTTCCGGCATGGACTCTGTCACCAGATACGCGGGTTTCCGGCAGGTACTCGCCGGTCAGTGCGGATTCGTTGAGAGTGGACTGCCCCCGAAGAATCACACCATCTACTGGGAGGGTTTCGCCAGGCCTGATTCGAACTACGTCTCCTGGCTTTACCTGATGGGCTGGTATGATTTCAGTGTCTTCGCCGTTCACCCGCGTTGCAACGGTGGGGTGGAATCCTGCCAGCGCGTTGCCTGTGAGTCCCGCACGATATCTGGCCTGCACCTCAATATAGCGGCCGAGCAACAGAAAAAACGTGAACATACAAACGGATTCAAAATAGACCTCTTCACCGCCCATTACGGTGACCCAGGCACTGGCAAGGTAAGCGAGCCCAATTGCGATTGCTACAGGCACATCCATGGTCAGATGACGGGTTCTGATGTCGCGTTTTGCATTTTTGAAAAAAGGCGCAGCGCTGTACAACACAACCGGCGTGGCTACCAGCAGGCTGAACCAACGGAAAAACGACACAAACTCCGGCGACAGACCACTGATCAGTTCAAAATAAAGAGGGAAAGCCAGCATCATGCTCTGGAAGCTGCCAATACCGGCAACGGCCAGCCGGATCAACATAGATCGGTGTTCTGCTTTCAGCTGATCTTCAACTGCGTCTGACTGATAGGGGCGGGCGGTGTAGCCGAGTTCGTGGATAGCGATCAGCAAATCACTCAGCGCCGCTTGATCCTGAGCCCATACGAGTCGCGCCCGTTGGGTGGTATGGTTTACAGAAAAGGAGAGCACGCCCGGTTGATTTTTCATATGGTTTTCCAGCAACCATATGCAGGCAGCGCAGGTAATGCCCCCAATCAAAAGCTGGGCTTCCTGACCGCCTTTAACCGGAGCAACGAAGGCTTGCTGTACCAGAGGATGATCCAGTTCTCTGAGCCGGTCCAGTTCGGAATTTGTCAGCTGACGGGGGGTGACAGCGGTTTCTGTGCGGAGCTGATAAAAGCCAGTCAAACCTTCGTTATGAATGGTTTGGCACACGGCCTTACAGCCCTGGCAGCAGAAAAAGCGGGTCTGGCCATCAATCTGGAGTGTAATCGGCGGCTCACCGCCTGCCGGTTCGCCGCAATGGTAGCAATCCAGGGGGGTCACCCTTGCGCGGAGCCTTCGGGACCCATATGAAGGTTGGCTTTGGCGGGCAGCCAGGCTTCACCTTTCAGACGCCATTGATTGTCCGGTCCGCGGAGGTCGTAATACCAGCGGCCATCAATGTCTTGCAGCATGGTGCCAGTATAATGGCCGTTTCCGTCACTCCGGAACTGAATGGTTCGATCTTTTTGTGACAGCGTTGGATGAAACAGGTTAAGCACCACATAGGGGAAATCCGCAGGCCCCTCCTGAGTGTTCACGTTGAGCAGGATGCTGCGGTCCTCGAACACCATATCGGCGCTCAGACCCATATCTTTGGCAGCCTGATCACGGGCTATTTCAAGGTTGATGCCCCGGCCTTCCTTTGAATAATCATCGGTTACCATCGTATCGTCCATGTTCGATGCGACGACCAGCATGAACATACTGAAGGTAATTGCCGATAGCGGCGCTATGGTCAGAAACCAGAACCAGGGCTGCCGATACCAGGGTGCTACAGGTACTTCTTGCTTCATAGTGCTCAGTCTCGTTATTTACGGGTTTCCAACAGCGACCAATAGGGTCACTGTGTTGGACCGACAAATCGACTTTCGGTTTCCAGCTTCAGTGAAGAATCCGTTTCAGACTGTGCATGGAAAATTATTTCGTTATTTGATTGTGGAATGGACTCCGGTGGAACGTCCACAACGGTTGGCAACGAACGGTTTTCGCCGCTGTCTACCGTTATCTGCACCTGCGTCAGAATGCGAATGCCATCCAGACCCGCTACAGACAAAGTAAAGGTCTGTGGAACTTCTGACATGTTGGCAATTTTCAGGGTGTAGGAATTCTCAATACGCCCCTCGCCATTAAAATTGAAAAGCGCGCCACGATCTCTCAGAGCGTCCATTTGCGCCGGTACACGGGTTGCGATCACAAATATAATCGCAGTGATCATGGCGCTCAGAACTGCACCATAACCAAATGTACGAGGTCGCAGAAGCTTCGAGGGCTTCCCTTCGAGCTCATTTTCGGTGGTGTAACGAATCAGCCCGCGAGGGTAGTTCATTTTGTCCATGATTTCGTCACAGGCATCAATACACAGAGCGCAACCGATGCACTCATACTGAAGGCCGTCACGAATATCGATACCTGTAGGGCACACATGCACGCACTGTCCACAATCAATGCAGTCACCAAGACCAACTTCTTCTGGCTTGACCTCCTTGCGACGACCACCGCGAGGCTCTCCGCGGTTGGGATCATAGGACACGATGCGGGTGTTCGGATCGAACATGACGGATTGGAAGCGGGCATAGGGGCACATGTACAGGCAAACCTGCTCACGCATCCATCCGGCATTCAGATAGGTGGCTAGGGTGAAGAAAGCAACCCAGAAATAGGCCCAACCGTTTGCTTCGAACGTGAAAATGTCAGCGATCAGCTCACGAATCGGGTAGAAGTACCCGACAAATGTCAGCCCGGTCATGAGAGCAATGACCAGCCATATTGCATGTTTAGCTGATTTCTTGATCAGTTTCTCTTTGGAGTTAGGTGCTTTGTCCAGTTTCATGCGCTTGTTGCGGCTGCCTTCGATGCGCTCTTCAACCCACATGAAAATGAATGTCCACACGGTTTGAGGACAGGTATAGCCACACCATACTCTGCCGAACAGGGTGGTAATAAAGAACAAGCCAAAGGCACAGATGATCAACATGCCAGAAAGCAGGAAAAAGTCCTTGGGGTAGAAAGTAACCCCGTACAGATGGAATTCCCGGGCAGGCAAGTCGAAGTGAATCAGCGGATTTCCGTCGAGCGTGAGCCAGACGAACAGAAAGTACATGCCCATGAGCAGTAGCAGGCTGATCGTCCGAATACGCTGGAACAGGCCTGTCACTTCTTTGACGTAGATTTTCTTTCGACTGGCGTATAGCTCTACGGTTTCTTCTGGCTTCTTTTTGCCCGAGGGTTCCGAGGAGGGATCAACCTGTTTGACTGGGATTTCATTGCTCATGGGTATCTCCAGATGGAGTCTTAATTCCGGCGCGGGTGCCTTTGCAGGCTGATGCTGATCTTTTCAAGCCTGTGCCCGCACGCAGACACAGGGTTGAACAGACCAAGCCGAGCTCGATGCCCGGCAGGAAAGTCAGTTGGAGAGGCTGTAAACGTAAGCAGCCAGAATTTGAATCTGATCGCCGGACAGGCGACCACCTTGTGCAGGCATCTCATTCTGGCGACCGTGCAGGACAGTCTCTTTGATCCACTCGTAATTGGAGCCATACAGCCAGACGTTGTCAGTCAGGTTGGGTGCGCCAAGCGCTGTCATTCCCTTGCCTTCTGGGCCGTGGCAGGCGACGCAACCCTGAGCAAATACGGCTTCACCGGCGGCAGCGGCAGCGGCATCTTTTTCCCGACCACTGAAGCTGAGAACATAGTTGACCACCTGGTCTACCTGTTCGTTGGTCATATTAGGCATCACACCTTTAGCTGGCATATTGCCCATTCGACCATTATGCAGGGTCTCCAGAATAGCCTCGGGAGTGCCGCCCCACAGCCAGTCACCATCGGTCAGGTTGGGAAAGCCAACCTGGCCACGAGCGGCAGTGCCGTGGCAGACCGCACAATTGTTCGCAAACAGACGTTGGCCGATCTTCAGCGCCTCTTCGTCCTTTGCAAGCTCTGGTACCGGGGTTTGACCGTATTGGGCAAAGATCGGGCCGTACTGCTCTTCAGCGTCGGCTACTTCTGCTTCCCACTGATTGGTTGATGTCCAGTTCAGGAGACCCTTGTAGTTACCCAGGCCCGGGTAGAGGGCCAGGTAGCCAAGGGCGAAGATGCAGGTAGCTACGAACAGATAGAACCACCATTTCGGCAGTGGATTATCATACTCTTCGATGCCGTCGAAGGAGTGACCCATAGTACGGTCGGTTTCCACATCAGTTGTTTGGCTCTTACGGGTTGCGAAGAGTAGCCAGGCACAACCAAAAACGGTACCGAGCACGATCGCACTGATCCAAATGCTCCAGAAGGTACTCATTGTTTTTTCTCCGTTTTTTCCTGTTCAAGAGTACGCTTTTCCACTTCGTCATCATCGAATGGAAGGTGGGCAGCTTCTTCATTGGCCTTTTTACGGTGGGCGCTGAACGCCCACCAGATGATGCCGATAAAAACCGCCATCACTAAAAGGGTATGCATGCCGCGTAACTCGTTAATATCCATCAAATCACCGTTTTTCTGAAAGTACGGTGCCCAATTGCTGCAGGTATGCGACCAGGGCCTCGATTTCAAACGTGCCTTCCAGTTCACCTGCTGCCGCTGCGATCTGCTCGTCAGTGTAGGGCACACCCAGTGTTTGCAGTGTAGAAAGCTTGGCTGCGGTGCCTTTGTGATCGACTACATCTTCGAACAACCACGGGAATGCAGGCATGTTGGACTCGGGGACCACGCTGCGCGGGTTATAAAGATGCTGACGTTGCCAAGCATCCGAATAACGGCCACCAACACGGGCGAGATCTGGCCCCGTGCGTTTGGAACCCCACAGGAATGGGCGCTCATATACGAATTCGCCCGCAACGGAGTAGTGCCCGTAGCGCTCGGTTTCCGCACGGAACGGACGGATCTGCTGGGTGTGGCACACGTGACAGCCTTCGCGGATGTAGATGTCACGACCTTCGAGTTCCAGTGCCGATAACGGCTCCAGACCTTCGATGGGCTCGTTGACGCTCTTCAGGAAGAACAAAGGAACCACTTCCGCCAGAAAGCCGCCACTGATGGTCAGTATGATGAATACAATCATCAGACCTAGATTCTTTTCTACAATTTCGTGTTTCATCTGGTCTCTCTCCGTTACGCCGCCTGAACTGCGGCGTTGTCCTGGGCCGCAGCTTCTTTTTGGCGCACGGTCATGTAGACGTTGTAAGCCATAAACAGCATGCCGGCGAGGAAGATGACACCGCCAAGGAAGCGCACGAAGTAGCCCGGGTAGGATGCTTCAAGGCTTTCCACGAAGCTGTAGGTGAGGGTGCCGTCATCATTGACTGCGCGCCACATCAGGCCTTGCATAATGCCGTTAACCCACATTGCAACGATGTACAGTACGGTACCGACAGTTGCCAGCCAGAAGTGCACATTGACCAGACTTGTGCTGTACATTTCCTTGAGGCCCCAAAGCTTGGGAATCAGGTGGTAAATTGCACCGATACTGATCATGGCAACCCAGCCCAGAGCGCCGGAATGCACGTGGCCAATGGTCCAGTCAGTGTTGTGAGACAGCGCATTCACTGTCTTGATGGACATCATCGGGCCCTCAAACGTGGACATGCCGTAGAACGACAGGGAAACCACGAGGAAGCGCAGGATAGGATCGGTACGCAGTTTGTGCCATGCGCCGGAGAGGGTCATCATACCGTTGATCATGCCACCCCAGGATGGAGCGAGAAGGATCAGTGACATGATCATGCTGGCGGTTTGGGCCCAGTCTGGCAGAGCAGAGTAGTGCAGGTGGTGGCCGCCGGCCCATACGTACGTGGCGATCAGTGCCCAGAAGTGAACAATCGACAAGCGGTACGAGTAAACAGGGCGTCCGGCCTGCTTGGGAACGAAGTAGTACATCATGCCCAGAAAGCCTGCAGTGAGGAAGAAGCCTACGGCGTTATGGCCGTACCACCACTGCATCATTGCGTCGGTTACGCCGGCATAAGCGGAGTAAGACTTGAAAGCACTAACCGGCAACGCCAGATTATTACCAATGTGCAGTACTGCAATGGTAATGATGAACGCGCCGTAGAACCAATTAGCCACATAAATGTGAGGAGTGCTGCGTTTGGTAATGGTGCCGAAGAAAACCAGAGCATAGATAACCCAGACCACGGCAATGGCAATATCAATCGGCCATTCCAGTTCTGCGTATTCTTTGGTGGTGGTCAAACCCATTGGCAGGGTAATAGCCGCAGACACGATGATCGCTGTCCAGCCCCAGAAGGTAAAGGCCGCGAGTTTGTCAGAAATCAGGCGTGTCTGGCAGGTGCGCTGAACCACATAATATGATGTCGCAAACAGGGCACTACCACCAAAGCCGAATATGACGGCGTTGGTATGCAACGGTCTTAGGCGACCGAAATGGGTAAACGGCAGATCGAGGTTGAGGGATGGCCAGACCAGTTGTGCTGCAATCAACACGCCCAGCGCCATGCCTACAATACCCCATACCACTGTCATGATGGCGAACTGTCTCACCACCTTATAGTTATATGTCAGGTTCGGATTTTGTGTGCTCATAGCCTTACCAATGGGTTCAGAGTGGGGAATTAAGCGAGCGCAAGTATGGAGAAACCATTGCCTGTTTGCAATGACACGGGTCAACTCCTGACATCCGTCAAATGCACCCGAATCAGTGGCATGGCGCCTCTCGGAAGCGCTAAACCAACCGAAGCCCTATGATAGCTCTAGAGTTGTTCAAGGTGAACTTACCAAAATTGACTAAGAACAAAAAACGCAGCGTTGAAGCGAGAGAAAGAGGTTTAAGTGTCGGCTATTACGGTCTGATTGCGCCCTTGGGCTTTGGCTTCGTACAAAGCGCTGTCTGCGCGCTCAAAGAACTCCTGCTGATTCTCATTAGGCAGCAGGGTTGCGATGCCTGCGCTCATCGTAAGGCGGGCTTTCGCGCCGCCCGGGGCTTCAACTGAAGTGGTGCGTATCTCTTCTAGCACGGCTTCGCAAACCTTTTGTGCACCCTCAAGGTCGGTGCTCGGCAACAGCAATGCAAACTCTTCGCCGCCAAAGCGAACCGCGGTGTCCCGCGGGCGCGTTGCGTGTCTGGTTAGGATGTCAGCAATCAATTGTAGCCAAGTGTCACCAAATCCGTGCCCCCAAGTGTCGTTGACCGCTTTAAAGTGATCAGCATCTAAAAGTGCGATTGTTAGAGGTCGTCCGGTTCTTCGTGCCTCGGCACATAGGTCTGGCAGAATGTTGTCCATGTGTCGGCGGTTGTACAGGCCTGTGAGAGAGTCGTTCAGGCTTAGGGTCGCAAGCTTGCGGTTGGCGTTCTCCAACTCTCGCATGGTTGAGCGCAATTGAGCAGTGCGTTCGTGAACCTTGTATTCCAGATCATTTCTGGCTTTCTGTTCCACTTCTAGCAATTTGTCATTTAGTAGCCGCCAACGCTGGACCATGGCGTAGTTCAGCAGGATAACTTGCCCACCGATTGCGACCTGCATTAACGACTCCCGCGCAAGAAAATCGGCCAAATACCCAAAGGCTGCGGCTGCATAAACCAGCGCCCCGACCGCCATGATCGCCCAGGCAAGAACATACCACTTCGCTGGCTGGTAGCCCTGCTGCCAACGGCTTATGGCAATGATTGAAAGAATGAATATGATCACTAGCCCAAGAGCAGTGTTGATAAGGATGGCTTGGCTGTATGGGATGGCCAGTGTCAGCCCGGTGAAACCAGCACAAATCCAAAGAATGGCTTTCAGGGTCTTATCTGCCCGCGTGTGTGCTGCTACTTCAAGGAACGAACGCCCGAAAAAGGTCATAGCTAGCGCACAGAGCGCTAGAGTCAAAGGAATGGATGTGTTCGCGAATTTAGGGTTTTCAGGCCAAAAATACTGGTTGGCAAAACCACCCATTGCGAACAGGAACAGCCCCATGGCCACCATGTAAAGGGCATTATAAAAATAGTAGGTTGTTCCGGAGCTGAAAAACAGGAGGAGGTTGAAAATGGCGAGGACCAGAATGGCGCCGTAAAACAGCCCGTGGGTTACCGCCAGATGATTGCTCTCAGCAATAACTTCTTCTGGGGTTTCCAACTTTAGCGGAATATTTAAAGCACCACTGCTGTGAATCCGAATTGTTATAGAGCGGGTTTCGCCGCTGTTAAGGGTGATTGGCAAAAGGAAATAACGGTAATCTACAAGTCTTGAGCCAAAGCGATGTTGATCACCCGTTACCAGCACGTCTTCGGGTTGATCGCCCCGCCAGAAAGTGACTTCGTCCAGCAAGGGGTAGTGGAGGTTGAGATACCAGAGCCGCCGCTCGCTGCCGTTGTTTCGGATATTCAGCCGTATCCAGTAAACCGAACGAGTCTGGCTAAAAACCAATTCATGTCCCTGAGAGGGCGTCCATTTGATGTGCTCTGGCAACTCCGCCGGATTTAGCGCGGTATGCGCCGGTTCGCCCGGCGAAGATTGATGGTAGCAAACATAGTACATGAGTGAGTTGCGCGCCTGCGTGTCGTTGGCATCGACTGCTGGGCACTCGGAACCTGCCACGGCGACGCTGGCAAGAGCGAACGCCGGAATAACAGTGCAAAGCATAAGAAAAGCTAGGCGCGCAAAGAGTGACATCGGCATTTTCCGAGAGCATTAGACTTCGAAAGTGTAGCGAATATGCACAAGTTGTACTGTTAAACTGTTTAAAACTATGCGAACTATCACAGCCATTCGCTTCGAAGGTCAAACGCCGCTTTGTGCAAGTACTGTTATGGCTTCATCTTTATCCATCATGGGAATCAGCTCTGCCATCAGATCGCGTCTATCGTTAGACTGGTACCAGCGATTCCAGTCCGCTTCTGAACGCCAGTTGGCCAAAGTAATCCTGTGATTAGGGTCGTTGCTGTCGACCAGTGTTTCTCCAGAAATGAACCCCGGTGCAGCAACAGCGCGCTGCAAAACCTTGCGGGAACGTTCCTCATAAGCTGTTTCAAGTGACTCGGCAATATGGCGTTCAATCAGAACCCGGATCATGCAAACCTCCAGATGTTTTAAGGGTATAAACAGTAATTTAGCACGTATTTCTAAAAAATCAGGTCATGCAGAATAGGAGTTTTTTGTGAGCACTACCGATTATGACGCCGAGCTTGATGCCTGTGGGCTGTATTGTCCGGAGCCAGTAATGATGCTGCATAGCCGCATCAGTGATGTGGCGCCCGGGAAAATACTGCGGGTGATTGCGACAGACCCCTCAACCACGCGGGATATTCCCAGATTTTGCCAATTTTTGGGGCATGAGTTGGTCAGCCACGTCGAGCAGGGTGATCAGTTCATATATCTTATACGTCGCGGAGAGTAAACACGTTTTACGGTTCTGCCTCGTGTTTATGCCGTCAGATGGACGGCATAAGGCCGTTTACATGGTCCATAAACTGGTTGCGATTCATTTCGCCCAAAACTCGCTGTTGTGTCATCTCCTCTCCACTGCTGTTGTAGAATAGAATGGCGGGGGGGCCGAACAAGCCTAGTTCATCGAGCATTGCCTGCTGCGCGGGTGTATTGTCGGTCATATCAATTTGTATCAGAGTGAAGGGGCTGAGTAAGGCGGCCACGTCGGCTTTGCTGAACACGTTGCGCTCCATGACTTTGCAGGAAATGCACCAATCTGCGTAGAAATCCAGCATTACCGGGCGGCCCTCTTCACGGGCTTTCAAGAGCATATCTTTAATATCGGAAGGTGCCTCCACCCGGTTGAATCCTCCGTGGTCATCGCCATACCCGGCTTGACTCACTTGGATGCCAGAGGAGCTTGCCTTGGCGACGAAAGGATCCAGCGGCGCGAGTGGATCATTTGCACCGGCAACGGCTCCTGCCAGCAATGCTAGGCCATAGGCAAAAAAGATCAGTCCCAGACCTTTGCGAGTTCGCTCCCAGCCCGCTTTTGCTGCGTCGAAAGCGCCCAGTTGTACGCCAGTGATGGCAATCAGTACACCCCAAAGTGTAAGCCCAACCCAGCCTGGCACCAGACGCTCAACCAGCCATATAGCAACGGCAATCAGCATTACTCCGTAGAAATGCTTGACCGTGGTCATCCAGTGCCCTGTGGTTGGCAGAAGCTTGCGCCCACCTACAGCGACCAGAATAAGAGGGACGCCCATGCCCAGACCAAGGGCAAAGAGTGCTATGCCTCCGATGAACGCATCCTGTGTTGTGGATATGTAGAGAAGGCTGCCAGCAAGCGGGGCAGATACGCAGGGAGATACAACCAGAGCGGAAAGGGCGCCTATGCCAAACACGCTGATAACACGGCCGCCGGTTAGTCGTTGGCTTGCGTCATTCAGGGGCTCTCGGATAAACCGCGGAAGCTGTATTTCGAACAAATCGAACATAGACAGCGCAAACACCACAAACATCAGCGCAAATACGCTCAGAACCCAAGGAGATTGAAGCTGTGCTTGCAGGTTGAAGCTAGCCCCCAAAAGCCCGGTAAGAACGCCAGCCGCCGCATAGGTAAGTGCCATGCCCAAAACATAGCTGCTGGCAAGCAACAGTGCTTGCCCGGTGGTTTTGGTGTTCTGGTTGGACACCAATGACGAAATAATCGGAACCATTGGCAGCACGCAGGGGGTGAAAGTCAGGCCTAAGCCCAACAGCAGGAAGAGGCCAGCAATCATCAAAGTTGACTGCTCAGCCAGAAACCCCGCAAGCCCGGTGGCAGAGCTGGTGTCTATCTTGGGGGAGGTGCCCGTCAACCCTGAATCGGCGCTTTCCGGTGACTGTGCGCCGGGCCCTGAGTTCTGGCTTTGGTAAAACAATACCTCGCGGGTCTGCGGCGGGTAGCAAAGGCCCGCTTCGGCACAGCCTTGGTAGGTGACTTCAAAACGGGCTTCCCGTGTATTGTCCGGAAGAGTTACCGGAACACGGGCTTCAATAGGGTCGAAAAAGACACTGGTTTTACCGAAGTACTCGTCTTCGATCTCAGTGCCCGGGCTGGAATAGATGGGTACGCCAGCACTGGCGCCCTCATCTAACGCCTTAATACTGATGCGGTCTCGGTATAAATAGTGTTTGGGTGCTATGTCCCAGAATAAGACGATCGCATCGTCATCTGTGGTGTGGCTGAAAGGAAGAGCCTTGTCTACAGGGAAAAACTGGCTGGTCTGGCCACCAAAAAGAGAGTTGCTGCTGCCAACAGCCCAGGATGGGGTTGCAGTGATTATCAGCAGCACAAGAATAAACAGGCTTGCCAGAGAGATGTTGTGGCGAGCGTTGCCGGATGCGATGGATAGGGCTGTCATTGAGTACACAGTTTCCCGGTAAATGTCTTGGTAGAGAAAGGGCTCGATCATACAAAGTATGTCGGGCCCCCGATAGATGCTGGCGAGTGAGTGGACACAGTGGCCCCTAGAAAGTTCCCTCTGGCATTGGGCGCGTTAAAGTCGCACAATAGCTTCCCAATGAATCACAGTCCCAACGATCTTATCATGTTGTTTAATGGCCTGTTCCGGGAAGCATTTCGGACAATGTTGGTCAAAGGCGGCAAAGAACCTGAATACCTGCCGGCAGGCGGTGCTGATGACGTTGCGCAGGTTGTTTTTGCCCACGGCTATTATTCCAGCGCGCTTCATGAAATCAGCCATTGGTGCATTGCAGGTGAGCATCGGCGCACACTCCACGATTACGGTTATTGGTACTGTCCTGATGGCCGAACATCTGCGCAACAAAAGGCTTTTGAGCAGGTTGAAGTAAAGCCGCAAGCGATTGAATGGCTGTTCTCCGTGGCTGCAGGCTCACGCTTTCATATTAGCGTAGACAACCTCTCCGGAGGCGGCGCATCTGATGAGCACGGCTTTCGGTGCAGTGTGCTGGCGCAGGCGGAGGATTATCTGTGTGACGGCCTTCCAGAGCGGGCGCAGGCCTTTTTTGATACGCTTAAATCGTTTTACGGGACTGGCGCAAGCTTCAGTAAAGCTTGGCGCGAAGACGCTAGGCGCGTGGTTCCGTTATTCTTTGCAAAAGAACATTATGAGGCAAACTGAGACTCCATGACATCTGACCCAAAGCACACCGGCGATCTAAGATTCACTGACCTGAATCTGGACAAGCGCCTATTGGACGCCATTGCTGCCATTGGTTTTGAATACTGCACACCAATACAGGCTGAAACCTTGCCCTGGACGCTGGCATGTGAAGACTTGATTGGCCAGGCCCAGACAGGTACCGGCAAAACCGCCGCTTTCCTTATTACCGCTATTCAGAGCTTGTTGGAGACTCCTATACCGGAGGGAGACCGGTTTGCGTCGGAACCTCGTGTGCTTGCGTTGGCGCCAACCCGTGAATTGGCCATGCAAATAGCCAAGGATGCGGAAGAACTATGCAAGCACACCGGCCATAACGTCGTTACTGTTGTGGGCGGAATGCACTACGACAAGCAGCGGGAACAGCTGCACAACGGAATCGTTGATATTCTGGTGGCCACCCCGGGCCGTTTGATTGATTTTCTCGGCTCTCAGGATGTGTTTCTCGATCAGCTCGACATCCTCATTCTGGATGAGGCGGATCGGATGCTGGATATGGGCTTTATACCAGACGTTAAGCGCATTATCCGCAAGTGCACACCCAAAGATGAGCGCCAGACGCTGCTATTCAGTGCTACGTTCAATCAAGACGTTCTGAACCTTGCGTCGATGTGGACCAGTAATGCCGAGTTTGTGGAAATTGAGCCGGAACAGAAAACCGCTGAACGGGTCGAGCAAACGGTTTACATGGTCGGTGATGACGAAAAGTTGCCAGTGCTCGTAAACTATCTCAAGCGTCCTGAGGTTGAAAAAGCGTTGGTGTTCGCCAATCGCCGTGATCAGTGCAGGGATCTTGAAGAGGATTTGCGCAACCAAGGCGTTAAAGTTGCACTTATGTCTGGAGAGATTGCTCAGGCAAAGCGCCTGAAAACGCTTGATCAGTTCAAAGCGGGCAGCATTCAGGTGCTGGTGGCTACGGATGTTGCTGGGCGCGGAATCCATGTGAATGGCGTTACCCATGTATTCAATTATAACCTACCAGATAGCGCTGAAGATTACGTGCATCGAATCGGGCGTACCGGTCGGGCTGGCAAAACTGGCGTGTCAGTCAGTTTTGCGGGTGAGGATGATTCCTTCGGCCTTCCGGCCATCGAGAAATATATCGGCCAGAAACTGAAAACAACCGTGCCCGAAGAAGAGTTGATGGCTGAAATGCCTAACCCGCCGATTACCCGTAAGCGTGGCCGTCGTCCGTCGCAAGGAGCGGGTGGCCGGAGTCCGGGCGGTCGCAGTGGCCCACGTCCACGCAGGAACTGATAGGGCGGAGCTTTCGCATGTTGATTGTCGCAGATGAGAACATTCCACTTTTAGACGCATTTTTCGGTGACATAGGTGAAATCCGCCGCGTCTCCGGGCGTACTATGAGTTCCGATGATGTTAAAGATGCTGATGTGCTGCTGGTTCGGTCCGTCACTCGGGTGGGCAGCGATCTGCTTGAAGGCAGCCGGGTGCGCTTTGTCGGCACCGCGACCATAGGAACCGACCATGTAGATCTTGGTTGGCTTGAGGAAAAGGGTATTCGGTTTTCTGCCGCGCCAGGATGTAATGCCAATAGCGTTGTGGATTATGTTCTTGCGGTTTTGTCTTTGTATGCAGAGCGCCGCGCATTGGACGACTGGTCACAGCTCAGCGTTGGCATTGTCGGCGTAGGTAATGTTGGGGGTGAGCTTGCAGAAAAGCTGTTCCGCCTAGGCTTTACCGTCAAACTTTGCGACCCTCCAAGGGCCGATCGTGAACCTGAGAGCGAAAATAAGTTTGTCGGTTTGGATGAGGCGTTGGCTTGCGATGTTGTTTCCCTGCACACCCCACTGACCCGTGACTCGGCTTATCAAACCTATCATATGGTCGGTGAACAGCAACTTGCCGGGATGAACTCGGAACAGCTTCTTATTAATTCCGGGCGTGGCGAGGTGATTGACAGTGCTGCACTTGGGAAGTGTCTGGCGGGTGCAAACGCACCCTTGGTCGCTCTCGATGTTTGGGAGCAGGAGCCAAGGATAAACCCGGATCTGGTGAGTAAAGTTTGGTTGGCCACGCCCCACATTGCCGGTTATAGCTTAGAGGGCAAGGTGCAAGGAACAGAGATGATTTATCAGGCTGCATGCCAGTTTCTCGGCCTACCAACGCGAAAAAAGGCTGGGCAGTTTCTTCCCGAACCGGCGCTAAGCAAAGTGTCTTTCACGAGCGCTGCCGACGAACATGCGGCAGTCCGAATTGCATTGAGAGCCTGTTATGACCCGCGTCAGGATGATGCGCGCTTGCGCAATGCAATGAAGAAACCCTCAGTTGATGACCGTGGCAAGGCTTTTGATAGTCTGCGTCGCGACTACCCTGTGCGGCGGGAGTGCTCAAGCTTAAAAGTGCAGCTCAAAGGTACGAGCAAATCCTTGCAGGACAGCTTTCGTGCTATCGGTTTTAAGCTGAAAATATAATTGGTTGCTGTGAATGGACGGGGCTTTAAGCCCCCGTTTTGCTTTTATAAGGCATTGACTTGCCAAGTTTACTTGCTGGCGAAGAGAGTCGCACGAACAGCATGACCAATGCGCAGGGAGTGGCGACTTTTAAGTGCAGTTCGCACCAGATGAATGTGACTTGAGATATCTTCCCTTAAAGACGGCGGCAAAGGCTCTACAGCGAGGTCATCCGGGTGGCTCAGCTCTTGAACGAGCGCGTCGGGCGCAGGCGAGCTGAGGCGTATGAAGGCCTCTTGAGTAAGCACTGCTTGATCAAGGGCCTCTTGCCGGATGGTGTCAACGTATCGGAGAAACCCTTCTTCTGCCAGCCATAACAGTGTGCCAAAGCAGGCCATATGGCGCTTGCTGTGTAAGCCAAACTCATCCGGCTCGTCTGGGCCAGCGATATCCTCTACGAACAAATTTACCCGTCGCGGAAAAGCTCCGTAAAGTTGAACCAGAGCTATGGCTGCATCTTTGTAAAACTCTTCAATGTGGATGTCGGCCATGAGCGAATCCGTCCTGCCTGTGCATTTTATTGTCGGTGCGCTTCACTGTTGGTAGTTAGCCAAAAAATTGCCAAGTCTTCCCATTGCGTCTTCAAGGGTATCTTTGCGGGGCAGGAAGACAACTCGAAGGTGTTGTTTGTCATCAATGTTGAAGGCGGAGCCTTGTACCAGAAGGATTTTCTCCTGCAATAGTAAATCTAGAACCAGCTTTTCGTCATTTGCGACCGGGAATTTTTTCGGGTCCAGTCTGGGGAACAGGTACAGAGCGCCCTGAGGCTTCACACAGCTAACCCCGGGAATATCATTGAGCATTCGCCAGGCGGTTTCCCGCTGTTCATAAAGCCTGCCTTCAGGGGCCACCAAATCGTTAATCGATTGGTAGCCGCCCAGCGCTGTTTGTATCGCCAGTTGCGCTGGAACGTTGGCACACAGGCGCATGTTCGAAAGCATGTCTATGCCTTCAATCAGATCTTTAGCCCGGTGTTTTGCGCCGCTAATAATCATCCAGCCGGAACGATAGCCTGCAGCCCGATAATTCTTTGACAGCCCGTTGTAGGTGAAAAACAGCACATCGTCGGCCAGCGATGCTGTGGAGACGTGCTGGGTGCCGTCATATAAAATTTTGTCGTAAATCTCGTCAGATAGAACGATCAGATTGTGCTTGCGAGCTAACTCAATAACCTGTTCAAGAAGCTCTTGGCTATAAACCGCGCCTGTAGGGTTGTTGGGGTTGATCAGTACAATGGCGCGGGTGCGACGCGTGATTTTTTTACGGATATCATCAATGTCTGGAAACCAGTTCTGCTCTTCGTCGCAGCGATAGTGCACGGGCTTACCGCTAGAGAGTGTTACAGCGGCTGTCCAGAGAGGGTAATCCGGGGCTGGTATAAGTACTTCGTCGCCGGTATTGAGCATGGCTTGCATCGACATCACGATCAGTTCGCTGACGCCGTTGCCCAGAAAGATATCGTCGATATCGACCTTGTCGATACCTCTCTGCTGGCAGTAATGCATCACTGCTTTGCGGGCCGAAAACAGGCCCTTAGACTCCACATAGCCCTGCGCCTGATGCATGTTATAGATGACATCCTGCTGAATTTCCTCAGGAACGTCCAGCTCAAACGCTGCAGGGTTGCCGATGTTGAGTTTAAGTACCCGGTGGCCTTCTTCTTCCAGCCGACGCGCTTCACGCATCACTACGCCACGTATTTCGTAACACACGTTATCCAGCTTGGCGGATTTGTAGTAGTTCTGCATAAGACCCGGGCTTCCTCAGTCAGTAAACGTAAAACAGGCACCTGCAATTCAGGCAAGCGACTATTCTAGCGGAGGCGAGGGCTACGGCAATAGGGTAATTGTGATGAATTATGGCAAGTTCTCTGAGCATTTAGCTACGCTGTGTCCAAAATTAAGACAGTTGACAGGCACTACCGCTATTACTGATGATTGCGGCTGGTAGTGACATCGGACTGTCATATCTCGATTTCAACACAAGGAAAGTGTCGTGACTGCAGTAGCAACCCAACCTTACCTCGTTGTCGAATTTAGTGACGCTCAGCCTCTGTCTCTCTGCTTTAGTTCATCTCCCAACACGATCAAGTAGGATTTATATATGGCGTCTGCAATAGAGAAGGCTACTCTGCGAGCAAAAATGGAAAAATACGAAGGTAAAGTTAGCCATATGTATCTTGACTCAAAAGGTTTTGTCACAGTGGGAGTTGGGCATTTGCTCAAGGATCTCGCAAGCGCGCAAAAGTTGAATTTCAAAAATGGTAATGTTAGGGCATCTAAAGATGAGGTTAGAACTGACTACGAGACAGTAAAAAAACAATCAAAGAATCGATTAGCCTCTTTTTATAAAAAATATACAAGTCTCCAAATTTCCTCATTCGATATAGACTTACTAACAAATAATCATATAGATAGTTTCGAAATTGAGTTGAAAAGACTTTTTTCTGATTTTTCAAAATACCCAAGTGAAGTAAGGCTTGCATTGTTTGATATAATATTCAACGTTGGAATGACTGATCTAAGAAGTAATTGGCCAAAATTTACAAAAGCTGTGAAGGCGAAAGATTGGGCAGTAGCTGCAAAAGAATCAAATCGAAAATACCCTATATCAGCAGAAAGGAATAAATACGTGAGAGGGTTATTCGAGAGCGCTGCAAAGAACGCAAAGTTATCGTTAAAACCATAAATCCCGGTGGACCTATGAACCTATCATTGCTAATTTGCGCTCGAATCTCAGTTGTTTTTATGACATGCATGGTGTTTTTTGGTTGTGCTGTTCGTGAGTCAAATGGAGTTAAGGGGAATACTCCAGTTAGTTGGAGTCCGGCGTTTACCATGCCAGAACTTGTTGATCCTTCGTATGATTCTATAACTGATATTCGCAATTTTCCGGATCTGATCAGCACTCCGTGGTATGCCAGTGTCGGTGTCAAGAGTAAAAAAGGAGAGAAGGTGTTTTTGTCATCTTGTGAGGATTTATTTAACGAGTATGGGCCGAAGACTCAAACGATAAAAGATAATGAAATGACCGCCTATCTTGAGTTGAAGGTTATGTGTGAGGCGACACGGTTATTTATTAATGCAGACTCCGCAAAGTATAGTTTTATTCCGGATATTATTCTTGATGAATTTTTGCCGAATGTTTGGCCAAAGGAAATCGCTCTGACGATATCTACTCTGGAATCAAAAAGAATTAGTGATAATTCTAATTTTAGGACGTGGGGTGATGTTATGCCCATTGATAGATTTGAAAAGGAGTCAGAGGAAAAGGCTACTTATTTTAATGATGAAGGATTTAAAGAGGTTGATGTTTTAGGGAATGGAGATTTCAATGGTGACGATATCAGCGATATTATTGTGGTTGTGCGTGATCATGTGACCGGTGGGGATTATTTTAATATGCGACTATTTGTTTTATCGGTAAACCGAAAAGGCGATTGGGAGCTTATTGAGAGTTTTTAAACTGTTAGATTTTGAGTGCGCTTCTTTGGCGAAGCGCCTTGCTATTTCTTGAGTGGTGATTGCCCTTTAGCGAATTCATCCAGAAAGCGATGGCGCTCCGCTCGGGCTGTTCTGGTTTCTGCTTCAAGGCTGTGTGCCAATACTTCCTGTACATAGCTAATGTGCTCACCGGCGATGCGTCGAGCTTCGTCGGGTTGGTTTTCCATGATCGCGGTAAACAGCTCAAAGTGCTGATTCACCAGCCGTTCGCGCGCTTCATCCCGTAATTGATACATGCCGCCAATATTGGTGGCCACATTACGTTTAAGCGTATCGAGTAGTCCGCGCATGGTGTGGAGTAGAACCATGTTGTGACTGGCTTCCGCGATGGCCATGTGAAACCGGGCGTCTGCGGCGCTTTCTTTGGCGCGTGCCTCGCTGGAGTGGGGGCTTGCGCTATAGCAGGCATGAAGGTCGTCAAAGGCTGCTTGCAGATGTTGGCGATCAAGATCAGTCGCACGCAAGGCGGCGTAGTATGCGCAATCCGCTTCCAGTGTATGTCGAAACTCAAGCAAGTCTTTGTGCACTTCCGGGCTGTTTTCCATCAGGGTCAGTAATGGATCGCTGAAACTGGAACCGAGTTTTTCGCTGACGAAATTACCGCCGCCTTGGCGGCTCACCAGAAGACCTTTTGCCACAAGCTTTTGAACGCCTTCCCTTAATGAAGGGCGTGATACGCCAAACTGATCAGCCAACACCCGCTCCGGGGGCAGGCGTTCGCCGGGTTTTAGGGCTCCCTCCAGAATCATGGTCTCCAACCGTTCGACGATGGTGTCTGACAGTCTGCGCTGTTGAATTAGTGACATTATCACCTACCTTGATTTTGGTAAGACCAAAAATCTTTTGGACTTAATTTTGGGGCTGTAGCTTTAATGCGCCAGCATCACACTATAGACCAATGATAAGTCGGTTTTGTTTGACATAGTGCTTGATTGTTTTTTAACCTATAAACATTGATTTGTAAATTGGTATTACCAATTTTCTTTTCGCAGTGCTGGTTCGCATCAACGAAAGAGAGCGCCTGATGATTATCTCTGCTTCCACTGATTACCGTGCCGCGGCCAAACGCAGGCTGCCGTCCTTTCTGTTTCATTACATCGACGGCGGGTCCTATAGCGAACACACGCTTAAACGCAACGTTGAGGACTTGTCGGGGATTGCTCTGCGTCAACGGGTCCTGAATGACATGACCGAGCTAGACCTGACCACTGAGCTTTTCGACGAGACACTGTCTATGCCGGTGGCTTTGTCTCCGGTGGGTCTGACAGGCATGTATGCTCGGCGCGGAGAGGTTCTGGCTGCCCGTGCTGCCGCTAACTTGGGTGTGCCGTTCACCATGTCGACGGTTTCGGTGTGTCCGATTGAAGAGGTAGCCCCAGCCATCAGTCGGCCCATGTGGTTTCAGCTGTATGTTTTGAAAGACCGGGGCTTTATGCGCAATGCCCTGGAGCGGGCTAAAGCTGCCGGTGTAACAACCTTGGTGTTTACTGTGGATATGCCGGTGCCGGGCGCTCGTTATCGGGATGCTCACTCCGGCATGAGTGGGCCTTATGCAGCGCCTCGGCGCATATTGCAAGCAATGACCCATCCTCATTGGGCGCTGAACGTAGGTTTGCTTGGTAAGCCTCATGATCTAGGCAACATTTCCGCCTATCGGGGCAACCCGACGGGCCTTGAGGACTACATTGGCTGGCTGGGAGATAACTTCGATCCGTCCATCTGCTGGAAAGATCTTGAATGGATTCGCGAATTCTGGGATGGGCCTATGGTTATCAAAGGCATATTGGATCCTGACGACGCCCGCGATGCACGCAGCTTTGGCGCAGATGGCGTTATTGTATCGAATCATGGTGGTCGCCAGCTTGACGGCGCACTTTCTACTTGCCGCGCACTGCCCGCGATAGCAGATGCAGTAAAAGGTGATATGAAGATATTGGTCGACTCCGGTATCCGAACGGGGTTGGATGTACTGCGAATGCTCGCCTTGGGCGCTGACTGCACTATGCTAGGACGCGCCTATATTTATGCGCTGGCTGCCGATGGTGAAGCGGGCGTTACCAATCTGCTGAAGCTGATTGAAAACGAAATGCGCGTTGCCATGGTGCTAACTGGAGCGCGCACTATTGCTGATGCAAGCTCTGAGTTGTTGGTTCAGTCATAGATGAGTGACCAGAGGGTTGTTATGAGCTTGTCAGCCGATTTTGTGAGTGCAGTAAATCAAATAATTCCTCCGGCGCGCCGTTTTGATGACCCGTTATCGACATTGGCGTTCGGAACGGACGCTAGTTTCTACCGTTTGATACCGAAACTGGTCGTGCGAGTAAACGCAGAACACGAGGTTGTCGCGCTATTGCGGTTGGCTGGCGAACATGGAGTGCCCGTGACTTTTCGTGCTGCAGGCACCAGTCTTTCGGGCCAAGCCATTAGCGATTCGCTACTGATTGTATTGGGTGACGGCTGGAGCCAGCGGGATGTTTTGGGTAATGGTTCGCGCATTCGCCTTCAGCCCGGCGTTATTGGTGCTCAAGCCAATGCCGCGCTGGCACCCTTGGGGCGCAAAATTGGCCCAGACCCTGCGTCGATCAATGCGTGTAAAATTGGCGGTATTGTCGCTAACAATGCCAGTGGAATGTGCTGTGGCACCGCCCAAAATAGCTACCAAACCCTCCATGCTATGCGTCTGGTGCTTGCAGATGGCAAGGTGCTAGACAGTGAAAACCCCGACAGCGTGGCAGATTTCCGCAGTAGTCACCGTGAATTGCTGGCTCAGTTGGAACAGTTGGGTCGTGACACTCGAGCCAACAGTCCGTTAGCTGAGCGTATTCGCCATAAATACCGGATGAAAAACACTACCGGTCTGTCACTGAACGCCCTGATAGACTTTGACGACCCGCTGGATATTCTGCTCCACCTGATGGTGGGCTCCGAGGGTACTTTGGGCTTCATTAGCTCGGTCACTTACAACACAGTGCCAGAATACCCCTACAAAGCTACCGCCTTGGTGGTGTTCGAAAGTGTAGAAGAATGTTGCCGTGCTGTGCCGCTACTGAAGCAACAGCCGGTAGATGCGGTAGAGCTTCTGGACCGGCGAAGCATGCGCGCCGTGGAAAATCAGGATGGCCTACCGGAGTGGGTAAAAGCGCTTTCGCAGGGTGCTTGTGCCTTGCTGATTGAAACCCGCGCCGCCAGTCAGTTGATACTGCACGAACAGATCGAGCGGGTGCGCTCGATATTGGTACCTTTCTCGGTGGAAAAGCAGGTGGCGTTCACCGAAGATGCAACGCTATCGAACAAACTCTGGGCCATTCGCAAAGGTACGTTTCCCGCTGTTGGCGCGGTGCGCCCTAATGGCACCACGGTAATCATCGAAGATGTTACTTTTCCCATTCCTCGGTTGGCCGAAGGTGTTAAACGGCTGACCAAGCTGTTTGAAAAACACGATTACCATGAAGCGATCCTGTTCGGGCATGCTCTGGAAGGTAACCTGCATTTTGTATTTACCCAGAGCTTTGAAGATCCTACTCAAGTGGCCCGTTACGAAGCATTTATGGGTGAAGTTGCTCAAATGGTGGCCGTGGAGTTTGGTGGCTCGTTAAAAGCGGAGCACGGAACCGGGCGGAATATGGCGCCGTTTGTGGAGCTGGAGTGGGGCAGTGATGCTTATCAACTGATGTGGAAAATAAAGCGCCTGCTGGACCCAAAGGGTATTCTTAATCCGGATGTGGTGCTGTCGAAGGATCCCGATATTCATTTGAAGAATCTTAAACCGCTACCGGTGGCCAACGAGATTATCGACAAATGCATAGAGTGTGGCTTTTGTGAACCAGTATGCCCATCTCATGGCTTAAGCTTGAGCCCACGTCAACGCATAGTGATTTGGCGGGACATTCAGGCTAAAAAGCGAATGGGCGTAGATACGCGGGAGTTGGAAAAAGCCTACCAGTATCAGGGCATAGACACCTGTGCCGCCACTGGTCTGTGTGCCCAGCGCTGCCCGGTTGGCATTAATACCGGTGATTTGGTACGTGAACTGCGTGCCGATCAGGCGCATGCTCATCGGCGCGCAGACTGGCTAGCAGAGCATTTCTCCAGTGCGCTAAAAGGGGTTCGGTTGGTTCTCGCTGCAGCGGATAACGCAAACCGCCTCTTGGGCGCACCGCGTTTGCAACGCTGGACCGAAACCAGCAAAAAACTCAGCGGTGGTCGCATTCCGTCTTGGAACCCAGCTATGCCGCAACCGGTAAGGTGGGTGGAAAGCACAAAACTGCCGGCCGATACGACACGCCCTCGCGTGGTATATCTGCCGTCCTGCGCTTCCCACACCATGGGGCCGTCACGTTCCGACAGCGAGCAAGTTCCATTGCTGGCGAAAACCCGTCAGCTGTTGGAAAAAGCTGGCTACGAGGTGGTGTTTCCAGACGCTATGGACTCGCTGTGCTGCGGCCAGCCTTTTGCCTCTAAAGGTTACCCACAACAAGCGGACCTTAAGCGGACTGAAATGCTGGCAGCGGTGAAGCGGGCCAGTCGTGATGGATTGGACCCAATCTACTGCGATACCAGCCCCTGTGCACTGAGATTGCTGCAAGAGCAGAATCACGGCCTGAATATATACGACCCGGTGCGTTTTATTCGCAGCCATCTGTTCGACCGACTTGAATTCACACCGCAGACTGAATCGGTCGTGGTGCATGTTACCTGCAGCACTCAACACTTGGGCGAAGGGCAGGCGCTCATAGATATTGCACGTAAGTGCAGCACTAACGTGGTGGTTCCGGAGGATATTCACTGCTGTGGCTTTGCCGGCGACAAGGGTTTCACTCTACCAGAACTAAACGATCATGCACTGCGCTCTCTAAAACCAGCGGCTCAGCACTGCACAGAAGGGATCTCAACCAGCCGAACCTGTGAAATTGGTTTGAGCAGTCACAGTGGCGTGGATTATCACAGCTTGGTGTATTTGGTTGACCGAGTAACGCACCCGAGTTCTTAGTGATATTGAATCTGCCCTGATCCAAAAATCGGTTGCGTGGCTAATCCCAACCCGATAATCTCTAGTTACATTGTGCACGATGTAAATGTGCAAAATTTAAAATCCGCCTGTTAGTTACAGGTGGTTATAGTTTTGTTGAGGAGAAGCGTGTGGCTGCAGATTCAATTTATGACTTTACCGTTCAAGATATTAAGGGTAACGAAAAAGCGATGGCAGAGTATCAGGGGCAGGTTCTCTTGATTGTGAATACAGCCAGCAAGTGCGGTTTAACGCCGCAATTCGAAGGCTTGCAGTCGTTGCACAAAGAACTTGGTGCCAAGGGTTTGGAAGTGCTTGGGTTTCCCTGCAACCAGTTCCTGAACCAGGATCCTGCCGATGATAAAGCCATCAGTGAATTCTGTAGTTTGAACTATGGCGTGGACTTTCCGATGTTCTCGAAAGTTGATGTCAATGGGCCGGATGCTCACCCTCTCTTCCGGTTTTTGAAAGCCGAAGCGAAAGGGCTCCTCGGGTCTGAGAAAGTAAAATGGAACTTTACGAAATTTCTAGTAAGCCGTGATGGTAAAGTTGTGCGTCGCTATCCGCCCACCACTAAGCCTGAAGATATCAAAGCAGATATCGAAAAGCTTTTGTAGGGCACAGTTTTGGACGATCTACTCGCATTGGATAACCAGATCTGTTTCAGCTTATATGCCGTTAACCGGGCTGTTACTTCGCGCTATCGCTCGCTGCTCGCCGAGTTGGATCTGACATATCCACAATACCTAGTGATGCTTGTGTTGTGGGAGCGCGCCCGGTCAGATCAGCCTACCCGGGTTTCAGATCTTGGAGCGAGGTTGAGGCTTGATTCAGGCACGCTTACGCCCCTATTGAAACGCTTGGCTCAGCGCGGCCTGATTAGCAGGGTCCGCAGTCTGGTTGACGAACGTGTGGTGACCATATCGCTGACTGAAGAGGGCGTCGATCTCAGGGAATTGGCTATACAGGTACCGCAAAAATTGCTATGTGGTTTGGATGTTGCGCCAGAGCGCTTGCTTGCCCTAAGAAATGAACTGAAGGCGGTGCTAAAGGCTATGGAGATTCAAGGGGAGAAGGTGCCCAACGGGTAATCGCCTCGGATAACTGGGTTCGGTTGTAAGGCTTGGTGATATAATCGTTCATGCCGCAAGCAAAGCAGTCAGCCCGGTCTCCTTGCATCACGTTCGCTGTAACGGCAATGATTGGAAGATTCTTCCACTCAGGATGTTTGCGAATGCTGCGAGTGGTTTCGTAACCGTCCATCACCGGCATTTGGCAGTCCATGAGAACCAGATCGAAATGCTCTTGCTCAAGGGCTTTGATCGCCACTATGCCGTTCTCTGCAATCTCTACTTGGTGCCCCATCTTTTTCAGTAGTGTACAGGCGACCATCTGATTCACTTCGTTGTCTTCAACCAGAAGTATTCGGAGAGAGTCCTGCGCTGGCTCTGAGCCTTCGGGTACCTTGGGCCGCTCGGGCAGCCTGTGGGAGTGGTCTGAGCGCTGATGGCTGTGAACCGGTAATGGCAGAGTGACGGTGAAGCGGGTTCCCTGATGTTCCTTCGAATCGACCTTGATTTCACCCTGCATGCGCTCAACCAGTTGACGACAAAGCGTCAGGCCCAGCCCGGTGCCGCCATACAGGCGTGTGGTTTGCGTGTCAGCCTGTGAAAAGGGTGAAAAGATCTTGCGCAAGCCTTCCTTACTCATACCTATACCGGTATCGCTTACTTTGATTGTTACAACACCCACGGAATACTCCGCCGTGATGCGCACACTGCCGGAGTTGGTAAACTTGACGGCATTGCTTAGTAGGTTATTTAAAATCTGACGAATGCGTGTTGGATCACCTAAAAAATGTTCCGGAAATTCAGGGGCGGTCTCTGCGATTAGTTCAATGCCTTTCTTGCGCGCTTGATGGGTATGCAAAGTCGAGCACTCCTCAATCAAGCCTTGTAAATCGAAGGGAATGTTTTCTAGATTGAGCTTTCCGGCCTCAACCTTGGAGATATCCAGAATATCATTGAGTATGCCGAGCAGGCTTTCACCTGCTGACAAGGCGATTTCAAGGCGTTGGCGTTTGGATTCATCCTGCTCCGCTTCCACTGCAAGCCCAAGCATGCCCAGAACACCATTTAGTGGAGTGCGTATTTCATGGCTCATACTGGCCAGAAAGTTCGCCCTGGCTCTGGCTCTGCGCATGGCATCTTCTTTGGCTTTTACCAGCGCTCGGTTGCCGCGCTGCAATGCCTGATTCTTTTCGGATATTTCACGGGTTCGGCTCTCGACTTCGTGCTCCAGCTCGCTTGAATAGTTTTTCATGGCACTTTCCGCCATGCGGAGCTGGGCTAAAGTGAAGTCTATGGTTTCCAGATGCTGGTTAATAATCCCTACCATAGTGCCTATTTCATCGTGCTGATGGCTTGAGGGAACAGGTAAACGGATTTTTTCTGGTGACCGGGTATTAACCTCACTTAGGGCGCTAATAACGCTGAGCATAGGTCGCGTTAGTATTAGATAGAAAATTCCAAGCAGCGATGCCGAGAGAATCAGGCTTTTCAGGAGCCCGCTAATCAACGTGTAACTGGAGCGTTCCAAAAATTGCAGGCCGTAGTGGTAGGTGTCGACGGTTACTACAAGTTGGCCCAGAGGTAGGTTGTTAAGCTGGGAAACCTGCAGCTCACGGCTGAACACTCGGCTTTCGCCAAACAGTTCGTCGCTTATCCAACGATAGGGCGATACAGGACTACTTTCGCTCGCGGCCGCCATAGTGCTACCGTCGCTATCAACAATTCTGGCATCAACAGTTGCAGGGTGTCTTAGGAGACCGTCAAGCAGTTCCTCAGCCAAACGTACGTCGATATTGTAGGCAATCTGAGAGGCAGGGCTGTGACTAATCTCAATCAGCGCCTGAACCTCCTCATTCATGGATTTTTGGGCGGCAAAGTAGTCCAGAGTGATTTGCACAATATTTAAGATAAGACCCAGCACCATAGCGATAAGGACTGTATCGCGAGTGAGTCGGTAGGAAAGGCGGTGTTTGAAGCCTTGGGTCACGGGTGTCACTGTACCTGTACTCGGGAGTGATTAAGCTGCCCGGTTTAACCTATCAGTCGTAGTCGGCCTTTTTCTTCCACTCTTCATCATGAAGAAAGTTGTCCCATTGTTTGTCGAGTTGCGATTCGGAATCCGCAGGCTTGGTATCTTTACCTTCCAAGCTCATGGCCTCGAGTTCCTTGATGCGGATGCGGAAGCTTTTTACGGCTTTCATGGCAAGTGGGTTATCCCGGGATTTCCCCATTTCTGTGCTGGCCAGATGATAGGCGTGTATGGCTTTGCGTGTCTGATTTTGTCGGATATGCTCCCGCGCTTGAAAGACGTGTAGATCCGCGTGGGTTTTGTGCACCAGAAACAAAACATACTTCAGGTTTTTTTTTGCGGTTGCACCATCTATGCGGCCACTCTTATGCATGGCCTCGATCATCTTGAACAGGTTTTGCAGTAATTCTTTAACGTAGTTCGACTTCTCCGCCGAATCGATCTTTACCGGGCGTACCTCGTCCCGATTTTCCCGAACTAGTGTTTTTCTTTGTACGGCGGCCTCGCGCCATTGTTCAACGGGCAAGCCGGATTTAAGCCCCACAAGATCGTTGCAGATGTCTTCCATACGCTTTAGCAATAACAGCTTCAGGTCGGGTGTCAGGTATTGCCCGGGGATTTCAGACAGCAGGCGATCGCAGCGTTTATAGCTGTCTCCAAGAGCTGTGATTTTGCGAGCACGCTCAATACGGGCTTTTTCACGCATTTGGCTGACCATAATAACGATAATTGAGGCCGCGACGATGACCGCCAAAGCAATAACAAGTGTGATGGTATTCATTCGTTGTGTAATGACTCCGGCTTTTGGGCAAGTCATGCCTGCTAAAGAATTCTGACCCGAATTGCCGATATTTCTAGCAACTATCAGAAAGATTAGCAGATATTCAGAGTTGAATCCGAAATCAAATGTGAAAGTTCGTTTTGTTATTTATTTCATGAATTTTTGGTTTTCTGTATATTAAATCGATGAATGGTATACGGGTTTTGCGCCGAGTCATTGGCTTTCGTTGTGCACTGGAGTTTTTATGAACCTTTCACGTATTGATCTCAATCTGCTTGTTTATCTTGATGTTTTACTGCGAGAGCGCAACGTAACCAAAGCCGCCAACCACCTCGGCATCACCCAGCCGGCCATGAGCAATAGCTTGCGCCGTTTACGGGACTTATTCGGTGACCCTTTATTGGTCAGAACAAGCGAAGGCATGACGGCTACCGAACGCGCTCAGGAATTGCAGCCGTTGGTGAGAGCTATTCTTTCAGATATTGAGCAAGCAGTTCAGGAGAAAACGCCGTTTGCGGCATTGGAAAGCCAGCGGGTGTTCCGCATTATGGCCAGTGATTATGCTGAATCCTGCCTAATGCCACGGGTGTTACGGCGTATCCGGCAGGAGGCGCCCCACGTAACGCTAGACGTTTTGACTCCGAGTGATGTGAGCTTTTTGGATGTGGAGCAGGGGCGTCTGGATATGGCGATCAACCGTTTCGATAAAATCCCTCAGTCCTTTCATCAAAAAACTCTGTGGATTGAGTATTTTGCCTGCCTGTTGAACGCCCGCAATCCAATACTCAGAGAGCCGTTCACCTTAGATACCTATTTGGATGCAAGCCATATATGGGTTAGTAAAACCGGTTTTGGTGTTGGTGTTGGGGTAAACCCGAAAGACGTGCAGCGGCTTGGTTGGGTTGATGAAGCTTTGTCCCGCATGGGTAGCAAACGCCAGATTTCAGTATTCACCCGGCATTACCAGTCGGCTATGCTTTTGGCTGAACAGCACGATCTAATCGCCACGTTGCCGTCCAGAGCAGCGTGGTTGCAAAAAGATAATGCAAATCTTGTGGTGAAGATTCCACCCTTCGAGATTCCACCTTTTGAGCTGAAAATGGCTTGGAGCCCGCTGCTACAGCACAACGCGGATCATCAGTGGTTGCGACGGTTAATTTCAGATGTGGCGGAAGAGGTGGATGAGGAATTCGCGCCCTTTGGCGCTCGCTTCGAGTCCATTGATGCAAGCAATGCTGCTTCAGGCGCCCATTAAATCGGTAGCTCGCGCAGCTCAAGGGAGCTGCGCGCTGTGTCCCACATACGCTGGAAATTCTCGGAAAGCAGCTTAACCCGTCCGCCGTCAGCAAAGCCCGCAAACCCTGATGGCTGGGTAAAATCGTGCCGATATATGATGCCTTCGCGATCTGCGAGGATAAATGGCTGGTCTTCGTGGGGATAGTCATTGTTGACCAGCTTCAACTCAATGCGGCTGGGTAGCCTGCGCATTAATTCGACCAATTGATGGCGCCGCTTTACAAGCGGTTGGTCATCGTGTATTAACAGCCGAATTTCGCTGAGCCTGTGGTGACGCGCAAGGCCAGAAACCAGCTCTCGGAACCTATGGCGATCGTAAAGGTCGTGATCCAGTATGCGGTCATACAGCCACAGCCGTTGGCTTGCTTGCCCCACCATAGAATCCATTAGGTCAATAAGATGGCTTTCGCTATCGAAGAGCCAAGATTCTGTATCTGCACCAAGCAAAAGAGGCGTTGGCCGCCCGGAATGGGGCTGCGCTTGCGCTGCAAGAAGAGTTGGAGCAAAACAGCGCATATCCAGATGGGGTATGCCCGCATCGTCGTAAGGCCCGGAACACACATGGAAACCAGCGCGCTGGTAGAACGGAATAGCGTGTTGTTGAGCTGAGAGTTTCAGCTCCTGATACTGCCCGGCGGATTCCATGATCAGGTGCTGGAGCAAGGCCTCACCAATACCTCGGCCGCGGAATTCCGGCAATATAGCCATTCGACCGATGTGTCCGGTTTCGTTCAGCGTCGAGAACATTCTGGCGACGCCAGCGGGCGTATTGTCAGGCAGCACCGCGAGAAAATGATCGGCAATTTCGTCGGTATCGTCCCACTCAAGCTCAGGCGGTACCTTTTGCTCTTCAACAAAAACCTTTTGGCGGATGCTCCTGATGTGTCCCGGCGCGAGCTGCCAGCTGTATTTGCGAATTCGTATGGTCATGGCATCACTCGAAATACACAGAACCCTGATTATAAAGATTTGTGAGCAGGCCGAGCAGGGCCGGGTCTCCGGCAAACTGTGCCAGTGCACTCATATCTATGCGTGAGCCCGCACAAAGTAACGGCGCTAGCGGACGAGCATCGCCCTTGAGCAAAAATTGCTCGCCATCTGCGAACAAGGCGGTTTCGTCGCCTACTTCATGGTACGCAAAACGAGAGCCTTCGTTCCAGCGTAGCTGTTCTCCGGCTCGAAGCGCTGCGGCGAAGTCTTCATCTGAAGCTGGCTCCTCGGCAGGCACAACTACATCCATGTTTTTCGGTGCGGTGGCGTATTGGCCAAACCACAAAGCCAGTTGACGCTTATTCTCAAGCTTTTCTGAAAGAACGGCTTGTAAGCGGTCAATCACGGCGGGTGCGATGGTGCCCGGGTTGTCCTGAACCTGAAGATCCGGATCATTCATATGCTCGTCTGCACCCGGTTGGTTGCACAGAAAGTCTGTGAATCCGGTAAGCAGGTCGTCAATGGTCGGCGCACGGAAGCCTACCGAGAGGGTAATGCAATCGTCTTCCGCTACCCCGTGATGACCAATTCCCGGGGGCAGATACAGCATATCGCCCGGCTCGAGGGTCACGGTTTCTTCACCTTCCCAACTGCTAAGTATGCGTAGAGGCGTGCCTTCTACACGAGGAGAGGTTTGGTCGCAGCGTCCGCCGAAGGTCCAGCGCCTGTGTCCCTGTGCTTGTAGCAGGAATACATCGTATTGATCGTAGTGAGGCCCCACGCTGCCCCCTTTGGGTGCGTAGCTGGCCATAATGTCGTCAAGGCGCCAGTTGGGCACGAAACGAAAATGCTCAAGCAGATCGGCGACTTCCGGAACCCAGTGGTCCAGTCCCTGAACCAGCAGTGTCCAGTCCTGCGCCGGTAGTTTGCTAAAGTGATTTTCCGGGAAGGGGCCGTTATGCAGCTGCCAAGGCTTACCGTTGTCGTTTTCGATAACGATGCGCGATTCCACTCCTTCCTCGCAAGCAAGGCCTGCGAGTTCGTTGGCATCCACAGGGCACTGGAAGCCGGGAAATGCCTGACGGATGACCAGTGGCTTTTTCTGCCAGTAGTCCCTTAAAAATTCCGAAGGTGAAAGTCCGCCAAGCATATCCATAGGATGCTTCCTCAAGTTAGATGTTGCGGGCCTGATCAATAGCGTTGCCGATATAGTTGCCCGGTGTGAGTGCCATCAGCTCTGCTTTTGCGCTTTCTGGCATATCAAGGCTTTCTACAAAGCTTCTGATTACGTCTGGCGTCATGGCTTTGCCGCGCGTCAAAGCTTTGAGTTTTTCATAGGGCTTTTCAATGTTGTAACGGCGCATGACGGTCTGGATGGGCTCTGCAAGCACTTCCCAGGCTTTGTCCAAATCTCCGTTCAGGCGCTCTGGGTTGATTTCCAGTTTACCCAACCCTTTCAACGTAGCTTCATAGGCAATCAAACTGTGGGCAAAACCGACGCCTAGATTGCGCAGTACCGTGGAGTCGGTTAGATCGCGCTGCCAGCGAGAGATAGGTAGCTTCGCCGACAGGTGGCCAAGCAGGGCGTTTGCAATGCCTAGATTACCTTCGGAGTTTTCAAAGTCGATGGGATTGACCTTGTGGGGCATAGTTGATGAACCCACTTCGCCTTCAATGGTTTTTTGCTTGAAGTAGCCCAGTGAAATGTAACCCCAGATGTCCCGGTCCAGATCAATCAAAATAGTATTGAAGCGCGCTACGGCATCATAGAGTTCGGCAATGTAATCGTGGGGTTCGATCTGGGTAGTGTAGGGGTTGAAATCCAGGCCGAGGCTTTCGATAAACGCCTTGGCGTTAGCTGCCCAGTCTACCGCAGGGTAAGCAGAGATGTGCGCATTGTAGTTGCCCACAGCACCGTTGATCTTGCCCAAAACTTCAATGTTGCGGATTTGCTTGATCTGCCTGTGCAGTCGATACACCACGTTGGCTAATTCTTTGCCAACAGTGGTGGGGGACGCTGTTTGGCCGTGGGTGCGCGAGAGCATTGGTTGTTCGGCGTGTTCTTTCGCGAGTTCGCCCAGCTTGTCGGCAACGCGGGCCATTGCGGGTAGCATGCCTTTGTCCAAACCTTCGCGCAGCATCAGTGCGTGGGATAGGTTGTTAATATCCTCTGAAGTGCAGGCAAAGTGGACAAATTCAGTAACCGAATGTAGCTCCGGAACTTCGGCAATGGTTTCCTTAATGAAATATTCAACCGCTTTTACATCGTGGTTTGTGGTTCGCTCAATCTCCTTGATACGTTCAGCATCTTCAAGGCTAAAATCGGTGACCATTTTATCAAGGAAGGCGCTAGCCTCTGAACTGAACGCTGGAACCTCGGCGATTTCCGAGTGCGCCGCCAGCTTCTGCAGCCACCGGATCTCCACCGTCACGCGGTTTCTGATCAGGCCATACTCACTGAAAATATCACGGAAAACGCTGACTTTACTGCCATAGCGTCCATCGACCGGTGAAATGGCGGTCAAGGCGTTGAGTTCCATCGAAAACCTCACAAATAATCGGTTCAGAAAAAGGGTTTATAGAAAAGGGTTTGGAAAATAAGAACGTCCATAATACACCAGCACGGCGCGCGAATCAGTGGCGACACAGAATCAGTGGCAACACATTAGCCATCGAAGGAGCGGTTTGTTTTCTCTGCAAGCTCTCGCGCATGCGCAATCACCTTGCGGCGCGACAGAACCAACTGCCAGCGGCGCCCACCGGATTGCCTCCAGAGCACGGCTGACCGAATGCCTGCCAGTAGAAGCGCTCGAACTTTGGCAGCATTCTCGTCGCGCTGGAGTAGTGAAGGGTTGCCGCTCACCTGAATACGCAGGCTGAATGTACTGATGGTGTCGGTGTAGATAGAGGCCAGATTGCTGATCAAATTCGAATGCACATAGCCAAAGTGACTGGCTGTGTGGCGAGCCTGCTCTATGCGGCTACCGATTACTTCTAGCATGTCGCTGTGTCGGTTGAGCTTGGATTCGAGATGAATGAGGTTGAGAACGTAGCGCAGCACCTCAATATCCTGCTGTTTTTTTTGATCGCTCATGACCGTCGCAAGGGTAACTAGGCCTTCACGTACGTCTGCAAGCTCACCGCCATAGACGTCTAGAGTGCTAGCCGGGTCGGTAGCAAACAGTGAGCGCAGGCAGGTTTCCAGGCTGGTTTGATTGCAGGTGCCGTTGTTAGCGATTTGCTGAACAAGATTGGCCGCTTGGAATACGCCTGCCAATGCAAGGGTTTGGTCATGGAGCGACCGACTCATTGGTGTAGTTCCTGCGTTAACTGAGTTAGCGAAATACGTTCGGGAAGGGCTTCGCCATCGCGCCAGGTTTCTGTTATCACTCCGCCACCAAGGCAGATGTCTCTATCGTAGAAAACCACAGATTGGCCCGGTGTTACAGCTCTTTGGGCGTCGTCAAATACCACTTTTACGCCACCCTCAATAACAGTCACTTCGCAGTCTTGATCCGGTTGGCGATAGCGGGTTTTTGCTTTGCAACGGAAGGACTTGGCTGGAGGCTCACCGGCGACCCAGTCGATTGGGTCAGAGACTAAACCCCGGGAGAACAAAAGCGGGTGGTGTTTGCCCTGAACGGCGGTCAGTACGTTACGTTTCAGGTCTTTGTCCGCGACGTACCAAGGATCGTCGCCAAAGTTGCTGAGCCCTCCAATACCGAGGCCCTGACGTTGGCCTATGGTGTGGTACATAAGCCCCTGATGCTGACCGATCTTTTTGCCTTCCGGGGTTTCAATATCACCCGGTTGAGCGGGCAAATACTGTTTCAGAAAATCGCTGAATTTACGCTCACCGATAAAGCAGATGCCGGTGGAGTCTTTCTTGTCATAGGTGATGAAGCCTTGCTGCTCGGCAATCCGGCGGACGTCGGGCTTTTCCAGCTCGCCCACAGGGAAGAGTGTGCGGGAAATGCGCTCACCGGAGACTGCATGAAGGAAGTAACTCTGATCCTTGTTGCCGTCCAGACCTTTCAGCAGCAACGCTTTGCCTGAACCATCCGCGAGCGTTTGCTGGCGGGTGTAATGCCCGGTGGCAATGTAGTCCGCACCCAGTGTGATGGCGTAATCGAGAAAAGCCCGGAATTTAACCTCTTTGTTGCAAAGAATGTCCGGGTTGGGTGTGCGGCCCGCCTGATACTCCGAAAGGAAGTGTTCGAAAACACGATCCCAGTATTCGGCAGCAAAGCTCGCGGTATGAAGCTTTATGCCCATTTCATCCGCGACTGCTTGAGCGTCTGCTAGGTCTGTCATGGCGGTGCAGTACTCGGTACCGTCATCCTCGTCCCAGTTCTTCATAAACAGGCCTTCGACCTGATATCCCTGATCTTTGAGCAACCAGGCCGCCACCGATGAATCAACACCGCCGGACATGCCGACGATAACGCGTGTTTTTTCTGGGGGGCGAGCTTCGGATGATGGATTCGTCATGACAATTCTTGGCACCGGTGCAAAACGCGGGAGTTTAACATTTTGTGCCGGTTACGTCTGCGAGTCTGCGATCACATCCAGTGGATAACAACGGCCATCTCGGTAATCTTCTATGCACTTGATAACCAGAGGGCTGCGTAGCTTGTCGCCAAGCTGCCGAATGTCTTCTAGTGGCAGCCAGTGAGCTGCGATGATCCCTGTATCGAGCTCTTCTGTGACCTGTTGTCGTGCCTTGCCGATAAAGCAGAACCGATAGTAGGTTACCCCGTTTGCAGGAGCTTTGTAGGTGTATAGTCCAAGAAAGTGCTTGGGTTCGACGTCCCAGCCGGTTTCCTCCAACGCTTCCCGGCGGACGGCATCGAGAATCGCCTCGTCTTCTTCAACGTGACCGGCGGGTTGATTGAATACAACCTTTCCGCTGCTGTGTTCTTCCACCATCAGGAAGCGGCCGTCGGAATCTTCTACAACCACGGCTACCGTGGCGTGTGGCGTCCAGGTCATGAGCTTCGTCGTCTCCTTGGCGTTTTGCCTGATTTAGTCGGTATCGGGCGCTTCGCGGATTTTGGTCTTGTTGTAGGCAGGTTAACGGGTATTTTGTGGTATTTGCCCGGCTCAAGCCCATCCAGCGACCAGTCGCCAATACGATAGCGGATCAGTCGCAACGTTGGAAACCCTACCGCAGCGGTCATCCGTCGTACCTGCCGGTTGCGACCTTCGGTAATGGTTAACTCCAGCCAACTGGTGGGTATTGTATTGCGTTGGCGTACGGGCGGCACTCTGGGCCAAACCTCTGGCTCACCCATTTTGCGGGCTTTAGCGGCCCGCGTTCGCCCGTCTTTAAGTGTAACGCCTGCGGCGAGTTGGTCTATTGCGCTTGCAGAAATCTCGCCTTCTACCTGAACCCAGTAAGTTTTAGGCATCTTTTGTTCGGGGGATGCGATTCGGTGTTGTAGGGCCCCGTCGCTGGTCAATAGCAGTAAACCTTCGGAATCGTAATCGAGCCGCCCGGCAGGGTAGATGTTCGGGATGCGAATCCAGTCGGCTAGAGTAGCGCGCCGTTTTTGCCCGTGTTTAGCGGGTTCATCCGTAAATTGGCAGAGTACCTGAAAGGGCTTGTTGAACAGAATGAGATCGGCCATCGAGGCAGTTCCAGGGCGAAGAAATTGAAAGCAGGGGGAAGATTACGTAGAAAGGACGGGTTTGAAAAGCTCGGGTTAGGTCCCGTGCTCAGCGCTCGGAAATAGACGGCCCTCCAGCTTTAGTTCAGCAAGAGGGCTCCTATACATCGACATAGTCGAGTCGGTTGGTTAGCCGTTCGCTGCGCGGGGTGAGTATTCCGCATGATCCGACGCCTCGTTAGAGGTGGCTGCTTGCTCATCCGGTACGATGTTGACGGCGTGCACACCCTTGTCGCTTGGCTTTTTGTCAAAACTGACTGTTTGACCTGCCTTTAGTGTTTTATATCCGTCTATCTGGACGGATGAAAAATGGGCAAACAGGTCGTCACTGCAGCCATCTTCAATAATGAAGCCGTACCCTTTGGCATTGTTGAACCACTTTACTTTGCCTCTTGGCATGATGAACTCCCCTGTTCTTTCACTGTCACTTGTTGTTGTAGGCCCCAAAACCGGCAAATAAAGTCTGCACTTCACCGGTTTTGTTACACAAGTTGTACGTGGATTTACATTATTTAACACTCTTAGGTAACTGTCGACCAAACCCGAGGTCGAGTCAATAGCTTCTATTACGGTAATGTGTGGTTGAACGCAGTCCGGAAGCGGTATTATGTTCGTATTGATAAATACCTCACGCTCGGGCTTGAATCTGACTTGAAAACCCGGGTCCAGACAACCACATTGATTAAAGGCACCGATAACCGGTAAAGAATGATGCGGACTATCGAAAATTCTCTACTAGTATTAAATCAGGGGGAGGAAGAACTGCCAGGGCGTCACGATGAGCTCAGCGTTGCTCCCGAAAAGCCTGCACTGAAGCGTCCGGCCCAATATAAGGTGATGCTTCTTAACGACGACTACACACCCATGGACTTTGTTGTGGATGTGCTAATGACCTTCTTCGGTATGAATGAAGAAAAGGCGACGCAGGTGATGCTGCTCGTCCATACGCAGGGAAAAGCAGTATGCGGGGTGTATACCCGGGACATCGCGGAAACAAAGGCGGCACAGGTGAACCAGTATTCCTCGGAATGCGAACATCCGCTCCTTTGCGAGATTGAATGTGCAGACTGATAGACGTTGGGGTGGCCCATGCTGAGCAAAGATCTTGAAATTACGCTGAATACGGCCTTTAAAAGTGCCCGCGATAAGCGCCATGAGTTCATGACCGTAGAGCATTTATTGTTGGCTCTGCTGGAGAATGAGTCTGCTGTGGGTGTTCTCAAAGCCTGCGGTGCAGACCTCAAGCAGCTCCATGATGAGCTGGTCGAATTTGTGGATTCCACAACACCGTTGATTCCGGGTAGCGATGATGAGCGCGAGACTCAGCCCACTCTTGGGTTTCAGAGAGTGCTACAGCGCGCTGTGTTCCATGTGCAATCCTCCGGTAAGAAAGAGGTAACTGGCGCTAACGTTCTGGTTGCCATTTTCAGCGAACAGGAAAGTCAGGCCGTGTATGTGCTCAAAAAGCAGAGTGTCGCGCGCATTGATGTCGTCAATTTTGTGTCTCATGGGATCTCCCGTGTTCAAGGCGCTGAAGACCCGGATAGCAGTGAGCAAGCCTCACATGAGGAAGCGGGCGATGAAGGAGGGCAGTCCAAGCCGCTGGAAGCCTACGCAACCAATCTAAACGAACAGGCCCGCCAAGGGCGCATTGATCCTTTAATTGGGCGTGAGCACGAGGTAGAACGAGTGGTGCAGATTCTTGTGCGCCGCCGCAAGAACAACCCGTTGCTTGTGGGCGAAGCCGGTGTAGGCAAAACCGCCATTGCGGAAGGGCTTGCCAAACGCATTGTTGATGGCCAAGTGCCAGAAATTATCGCCGATGGCGTAGTGTATTCACTGGATCTCGGCGCTCTGCTGGCAGGAACAAAATACCGTGGAGACTTCGAGAAGCGCTTGAAGGCCTTGCTGGCGGAGTTGAAGAAACAGAAGCACGCGATTCTGTTTATCGATGAGATTCACACCATCATTGGTGCAGGGTCCGCGTCTGGTGGTGTGATGGACGCTTCGAACCTGCTCAAGCCAATGCTGGGTTCCGGTGAGATTCGTTGCATCGGTTCCACCACCTATCAGGAATTCCGAGGCATCTTCGAGAAGGACAGTGCGCTGGCCCGACGCTTCCAAAAGATTGATGTAAATGA
This sequence comes from Marinobacter salexigens, assembly GCF_018860765.1. GTDB lineage: Bacteria > Pseudomonadota > Gammaproteobacteria > Pseudomonadales > Oleiphilaceae > Marinobacter > Marinobacter salexigens_A. Next base: position 349,585 of record NZ_JAHKPV010000021.1, on the reverse strand, counting down.
GCCTAGTGTTGAGGATACCTACCAGATTCTCAAAGGTCTGAAGCCGAACTTTGAAAAGCACCACGATCTGAAATACACGGATCAGGCTTTACGAGTGGCCGCGGAATTGGCAGACCGTTACATTACAGACCGCCATCTCCCGGATAAAGCCATTGATGTGATTGATGAGGCGGGCGCAAGGCAGCGGCTGATGTCTGAGGACAAGCGTCTGAAAACGGTTGATGTCTCGGAAATCGAGGAAGTAGTCGCTAAAATTGCCCGTATTCCGCCTAAAAACGTATCCAGCAGCGATAAAGATTTGCTACGGAATTTGGAACGGGATCTTAAGATGGTGGTATTCGGGCAAGACCCGGCCATTGAATCCCTCACAATGGCAATCAAGCTGGCGCGCGCGGGTTTGAAGTCACCAGAAAAGCCGGATGGTTCCTTCCTGTTTGCCGGGCCTACGGGTGTTGGTAAAACAGAGGTGACCAAGCAGCTTTCCAAGGCGCTCGGGGTCGAGTTGGTTCGATTCGACATGTCCGAATATATGGAGCGCCATACGGTCTCCCGCCTCATTGGCGCGCCCCCGGGTTACGTGGGCTACGATCAGGGTGGCCTGTTAACAGAAGCCGTTAACAAGCATCCACACTGCGTGCTTTTGCTGGATGAAATCGAGAAAGCGCATCCGGAAGTCTTCAACTTGTTGTTGCAGGTTATGGACCACGGCACTTTGACTGACAACAACGGACGCAAGGCCGACTTCAGACACGTGATTCTCGTGATGACCACCAACGCTGGAGCTGAAAGCATGGCTCGCCGTTCGATGGGCTTTAGCGAGCAGGATCATAGCAGTGATGGTATGGAGATTATCAGCAAAACCTTCACACCGGAGTTCCGTAACCGTCTGGATAGTATTATCCAGTTTGGTGACTTGCAGAAGGTAACCATCACCCATGTAGTGGACAAGTTCCTCACAGAGCTACAAGCGCAGCTAGACGAGAAGCATGTAGTTCTGCATGTGGATGATGAGGTTAAGTCTTGGCTCGCAGACAAGGGATACGATGTGACGATGGGCGCCCGCCCGATGTCGCGTCTGATTCAGGACAAGATTAAGCGTCCTCTAGCTGAGCAGATTCTGTTTGGTCGTTTGTCTGAGAAGGGTGGGGATGTGTTTATCCACCTTAAAGATGATGATCTGGTATTTGACTATGAAGATGAGCCTGCAGAAGCCGTTTAAGCTGCAAAGAAGGTGCTAACAAAAAAACCGCTGCAGTTATGTAGCGGTTTTTTTATTATTCGATATCGCCGTCGTTTTAACGGGCGCGGTACACAATCCGGCCTTTGCTCAGGTCGTAAGGCGTTAATTCAACCTTGACCTTGTCGCCGGTCAGGATGCGGATATAGTTTTTGCGCATCTTGCCGGAAATGTGGGCGGTAACAACGTGTCCATTGCTTAACTCAACCCGAAACATAGTGTTTGGAAGGGTGTCAAGAATAACGCCTTCCATTTCAATAGCATCTGTCTTCGCCATTCAGTAAAAACCTCTATTGGGAATACTAACTGTAATTTTAAAGTGCGCAATTCTGCCTGATTTATGAGCGTTTGGCAAAGTGAGTTCGCTAACGACTGCAAAAAAGAAGCTTACTGGTTCCTTATACTGCTATTTATAACGCCAAACTACCTTATTCGGCGTTGATTTCACGCCATTGACCATCATGGAAGGCTTCCATGGGCTTGAAGCGGGTTTTGTAATTCATTTTCTGACACTGCTTTATCCAGTAGCCAAGGTAGAGGTGAGGCTGTTCACGCTTTTTGGTTTCTTCAATTTGCCAGAGCACCGCAAAGGTGCCCAGGCTGCGGCTCTCATGGGCCGGATTGAACACGGTGTATATGGCGGAGAGCCCGTCATCCAGCATGTCTATCGCCGCCAGAGCGAGGAGTTCTCCATCTTTGCGCATCTCCAAAAACCAAGAGTCTGTGGCACCTTCGACCAAAAATGAAATGAACTGCTCCCGGGACGGAGGGTACATATCGCCATCTTTGTGTCTAAGTTCGACGTAGTTGGCGTATAGCTGATAATAACTCTCGTTGAATTCTGCGGGCACTAAAGTGCATTTAAGGTCGTTGTTTTTTTTCATGACCCGGCGTTGGCTGCGATCCGGGTGAAAGTTGTTTACATTCAGTCGTACAGGAATGCAGGCGTTGCACGTTTCACAGTGTGGCCGGTAGTAATGCGACCCGCTACGCCGAAATCCTAGCGCGGTAAGTTGGCTGTAGAGCTTTTTGTCGATGTGGGCACGCGGATCCACGAACATGGTTGTAGCTTCGCGATCGGGCAGATAGCTGCAGTCGTGGGCTGGTGTTGCAAAGAATACCAGAGTTTTGAGACTACTCATTCAGGCCTCCGGCCCGGGCCATTGCCAGTGGAATGTCCAGTCGGGCTGATCCGGTTTTCGATCTGCGTATTGAGTGATTATAGATAAAAATTCGCTTCTGGGTAGGGTGTGGGCGCCCATGGTAAGAAGGTGATCGCTTTCCACTTGGCAGTCCATGATGCGATAGCCCCATTCCTGAAGCTGGTGAGCCAGATGGACCATGAGGACTTTGGAGGCATTGGTTTCAAGGGAGAACATGGATTCGCCGAAGAAGCATTGCCCGATCGCGAGCCCATACATGCCACCTGCCAGTTCGCCATTTTGGTTCCACACTTCTATGGAGTGGGCGACGCCTTGGCGGTGCAGTGCGGAGTAGCTGGCGATCATGTCGTCAGTGATCCAGGTGCCTTCGCTCCGGGTGGAGGCGCATAGGCGGATGATGCGGCCGAAGGCTTGGTCTGTGGTTACTTGGAAGCGGCGTTTGTTGAGTGTTCGACGCAGGCTTCGTGATATGTGTATGTTTTCGGGGAAGAGCACGCAGCGGGGGTCTGGGGACCACCAGAGTATGGGTTGGTCGTCGCTGTACCAGGGGAAGATACCGCTACGGTAGGCGAGGATTAGACGCTCTGTTGAAAGGTCACCTCCAACGGCGAGTAGGCCATCGGGGTCGTCGAGGGCTTCTTCGGCTGGGGGGAACCACAGGTGGTCAGGGTCTAGCCAGGGTAGTGAGGTCATCTGCTTTAACTTTGGAGTTGGATTCGGCTGGCCTTGGGCTTGGGGTGTCAGCCGGAGGACGGGTGGTTCTGAAACACGCTGTGGATACTTCCCTGTACGCTTGGCTACGCCTTTCACTGCTTAATGCTCCTGCGTCGCAGTGAAAGTCCTGAGCTGGCCGTCCTTGGCCAGCCCGTGAAGAGCTTTCGCTCTTCACCCATGGCTTCGCACAGTTTCAGAACCACCCGCCCTCCGGCTTCGTCAAACGTTCGAGTAGCCTGTTTTAATTCTGTTGATCCAAAAACTTCTCAGCGTCCAGCGCCGCCATGCAACCAAAACCGGCAGAGGTCACCGCTTGGCGGTATACATGGTCAGCTACGTCGCCGGCAGCGAATACGCCGGGGATGCTGGCTTGTGTGGCCATGCCTTCGAGGCCGGACTGGATTTTTATGTAGCCGTTTTCCATGTTCAGCTGGCCTTCGAACAAACCAGTGTTGGGCTTGTGGCCGATGGCGATGAAGACGCCAGACAGGTCAAAGTCTTGAGTGCTTCCGTCTTTCATGCTTTTTATGCGCATGCCGGTTACGCCGGTACCGTCGCCTAGGACTTCGTCTAAGGTGTGGTCCCATACAATTTTAACGTTGCCGTTTTCGGCTTTTTCGAAGAGTTTGTCCTGAAGGATTTTCTCTGCTCGCAGGCTGTCACGGCGGTGTACCAGAGTGACTTCTGCGGCGATGTTGGAGAGGTACAGGGCTTCTTCAACGGCGGTGTTGCCGCCGCCGATGACGGCGACTTTTTGCTTTTTATAGAAGAATCCATCGCAGGTGGCGCAGGCAGATACGCCTTGGCCTTTGAATTTTTCTTCAGATTCCAAGCCCAGATACATGGCAGATGCGCCGGTGGCGATAATGAGAGCGTCACATGTGTATTCGCCGCCGTCACCTTTGAGGCGGAAGGGACGGTTTTTTAGATCGGCTTCGTTAATGGTGTCGTACACGATGTTGGTTTCAAATCGCTCGGCGTGTTTGAGCATGCGCTGCATGAGTTCCGGGCCTTGTACGCCGTCGTTGTCGCCAGGCCAGTTGTCTACGTCTGTAGTGGTGGTGAGTTGGCCGCCGACTTCGATGCCGGTGATCAGGGTCGGGTTTAGGTTGGCTCTGGCTGCGTAGACGGCGGCGGTGTATCCGGCGGGACCGGAGCCGAGGATGATCAGCCGGGAGTGTTTGGTTTCGCTCATGGGTGTCTCTCGTTAATTCGGTGCGTGTCGGGCTCTTTAAGAGCTCGTATTGCGAGGAAGATCAAAAGGCTACCATGAAAGTGGACGGCTGCCATTTGTTTTGGTCAATTCCCCTGATAAAGCAATGCTATCTATCCGTTATCCGAGTACGGATACGCTGGCGAGCAGTTGGCGCACCCGCTCGACGCTCTTTCCGGACTCACCTTGTTCAAGTCGGTGTTCGGCTACGGCTGGAAACACTGCTTGAATGTCGTCGGGCAAGGCGTGATGCCGCCCCTCCATTAGAGCCCAAGCTTTGGTGGCTCTGACCAGACCGAGCCCTGCTCTAGGTGATAAGCCGTAAAGCAGTCCGGGCATGCGGCGGCTTTGTTCTAGCAAGCGTTGGATGTAATCCAGCAACGCTGGGCTTGCGGTGACGCGGGTGACTTCTTGCTGGAGCTTCGCCAAGTCAGTTTTTGAAAGCAGGGTGCCAAGTCGGTCTGTCATTACCCGCCGATCTTCTCCTTCCAGTAGTTCTCGCTCAGCTCTGGGGTCAGGGTAGCCAAGTCTTATGCGCATCAAAAAGCGATCAAGCTGTGACTCTGGCAGTGGGTAGGTGCCGCCTTGCTCCGTGGGGTTTTGTGTGGCAATCACGAAGAAAGGTTGGGGTAGTGGCCGGGTCTCGCCTTCGATGGAGACTTGACGTTCTTCCATAGCTTCAAGCAAGGCGCTCTGTGTTCGCGGAGATGCACGGTTAATTTCATCCGCCAGTACAACTTGAGCAAAAATAGGCCCCGGATGGAACACCAAACTACCGGCTTGCTTGTCATACATGGAGTAGCCCAGAACGTCGGCAGGCAATAGGTCGTTTGTAAATTGAATGCGTTGGTAGCTCAAGCCCATCACTTTCGCCAAGGCGTGGGACAGTGTGGTTTTGCCCATGCCGGGAATGTCTTCAATCAATAGGTGGCCGCTGGCAAGCAGGCCGCAGAGAGCCAAGCGAACCTGACGCTCTTTGCCAAGCAGGATTTGATTCAATTCGGTAACAACGGTGTCCATCAGATTTTTCATGCCGAGCTCAGTCCCTCACTCTTTTGAGAATGTCGCCGTACGCGTCGATGCGCCGGTCTCTGAAGTACGGCCATATGCGCCGAATAGATTCGCTGCGATGGCGATCAAGGGTGACACTTAGTATGCACTCAGTGCTGTCGTCGGCGCGTTCCAAAAACTCGCCCTGAGGGCCGCATATAAAGCTGTTACCCCAAAATCGAATGCCGTCGGAATGTCCGGTAGGGTCGGGTTCAGCGCCTACTCGGTTGGGTGCAATTACCGGCAGGTTGTTTGCTACTGCGTGGCCCCGCTGAACCGTGACCCATGCCTCTAGTTGCCGCGCTTGCTCATCTGGGTCGTCGGTGCTGTCCCAACCGATCGCGGTGGGATAAATGAGTATTTCAGCGCCAGCCAGAGCCATCAATCGGGCAGCTTCCGGGTACCATTGATCCCAGCAAACGAGAACGCCGAGCTTTCCTACAGAGGTTTCGATGGGAGAAAACCCGTTGCGACCGTCGTTGAACTGAGCATCGCCTGGTGTGAAGTAGAATTTCTCATAGAACCCGGGGTCGTCGGGGATATGCATTTTTCGATACAGGCCGGCAATGGAACCGTCAGTTTCGATGACGACGGCGGTATTGTGATACACGCCGTTCATGCGGCGCTCAAACACAGAGCCGACGATCACCACGTTAAGCTCCCGGGCAAGGTCTGATAGCCGTTCGCTTGTTGGGCCGGGGATGGGTTCGGCAAGGTCGAATATGCTGGTGTCTTCAGTCTGGCAAAAATATTGGGTAGCGTGCAGTTCTTGCAACACGATCAGCTGAGCCCCGCCAGCGGCAGCCTCACGAACCAGCATTTCTGTTGTTGCCAAACTGGCTGACTTGTCTTGACTGCATGCCTGTTGAATAGCGGCAACTGCTAGTTGGTCAGTCACCTGAGTTTTGCCGGAATGATCGCTCATAGCGTGACGACTCCTTCGGGGATTTGCATGGTGACGCAGTGCAGGCTGCCATGCTGCTTTACAAGCGGGCGGCAGTTGATAGGAATAATTTCCCGGTCAGGGAAAATGCCGCCCATAATGCGAATGGCTTCTTCATCCTGCGCAACGTCGTATATCGGGAACAGCACTGCGCTATTAATGACTAGGAAGTTGGCGTAGGTAGCCGGGAGGCGTTCGCCTTCGTCATCGAATACGGGCTCTGGCCAGGGTAGCGCGGTCAGTTTGTAGGGAGAGCCGTCCCGCTGGCGAAACTCTTGAAGGTCTTCTTCCATGGCTGCCAAGGCGCTGTAATGTTCATCTGCGACATCGGGGCAGGCAATGTAGCAAATATGGTCTGGAGCGCAAAAGCGGGCCAGTGTATCTATGTGGCTGTCGGTATCATCACCCGCCAGATAGCCATGGTTGAGCCAAAGGATTCGGTTGGCACCCAGCATTTCAGACAGTGTGTGTTCGATGCCCCTCCGGTCCATGGAGGCATTGCGAGAAGGGGTTAAAAGGCATTCGCTGGTGGCTAATAACGTACCCTCGCCATCAGACTCGATGGAGCCTCCCTCAAGCACAAAGTCGACCGCCTGCATGGGGGTGGCTCCGAATACGCCGAAATTGGCAAGGTGCCGGTTGAGGGCGTCGTCTTTTTCCCAGGGGAACTTGCCGCCCCATGCGTTGAAGCGAAAATCCAGCAGGGTGGGCTTACCGTCTATCAGTACGGTAATGGGGCCGTGATCGCGCGTCCAGGTGTCGTTTGCCGGGGCTGGCACAGCACTGACACGCCCCGGCAGGCTTAGTTCGCTGGCCCAGTTGTTGAGTTCGCGTTCCAGCTCTTGCAATCGAACCACGTGTTCACAGCTGATAACCAGATGTTGGAACCGAAGAACCGACCGAGCGATTTCAAGAAATACCGGTTCTACCTCATCCATAATCCCTGCCCAGTCGGTACCTGGGTGAGGCCAAGTAAGCACAACGGCGCTTTGGGGTGCCCACTCAGCGGGCAACACGCGTCGAGATGTCACGTTATAGTCACCTTAAAATTGCAAAAGCCGCCATTCTAAACAAAGGGCGGCGTATCGTCAGGATGCATGTCCGGCCGTACCGGGCGAAAAACGTTCGCTTCAGAGGTCTCAGCGCTGGGGTTTCAGCACCGAATGGATGACCTTGTCGCTTTCGAAATAAACCACAAATTTACCGTAGTGCCACTGGCTGATAGGGGGTTGGCCGACAGGACCTTCCACAGATTCCGGTTGGCCCCAAGAGGCGCGTACCGAGGCTTGTGTCATGCCTGTGCTAGGCATGCTCTGCTGACTTCTGTCTGCCTGATTGCCCACCGGCATGCGCAGGTCTTCAGCTAAGGCGCCAGACACTGGGGCCAGAGTGAACATCATGGCGGCTGCGAAGGTTCCAGTTACCACTCGCTTTATTGTCATTGAAGCTTCTCCATTAATGCGCGGGTCTCCGGTAAGCGCTCCGGGGACATGGATAAAACGTAATATCCGAGAATTATGGGCAAAAGTCACATGTTTTCGCCAGTCTACTCTTTTTGTCGCTGCCGTATCTGCCAACGCATCACATGACGGGCAATTTGCTGGCGGTCGCTATCTTGTATCTTAATGAAACGGGTATGAACCCTTGCTCTGCCTGTTTCGCTGGCCTGTACATCCAACACCTCTGCAATGGCGCGGGGTTGGAACAGTTCTGGTGGCAGGGTCATGCGAACCGCAAGCTGATCGCCAGTGTGCCATGCGTGCCTACGCCCGGAAAAGGCCAGACCGCCTTCGCTCAGAGTGACGTGTTGCCATTCATCCGGTTGCAAGGGATTTTGCTGAAAGGCCATAATGCGCGCTAGCGTGTCCAGCTTGCCGTTGAGGGACTTAACCAGTCCCGTAAGTAGGCGGTCCTGATCTGAAAGGCTAGCAAGCTGGGATTTGATGTCCTGGTCCAGCCGTCTGAAATCAGCTTTCAGGTTCTCGAGGTGGTCGTCACCAAAGAGGTTGTCATCGAACTCTTCAGGGGACGAGAGCTTACGAACTTCCAGACCAATGCGGTCTTCGATGCGGAAAAATTCCCGGCGCTCAGGCAGATTGTCTGCCGGTTCGGAAGGTGCGTCTCGGGTGTGCATTCGGGGCTCCGCGTATGAGAAATATAGCAAGTAGTTAGAGTTTAGCAGTTTCCCTCCGTGCTGAAAGGCTGCGAGGGGGAATTCCAGACCACGATCGACCTGAAGGTAGCGACAGGCAACCCTCCATGTTCAGACCCTTATCGTTGTATATCGGCTTGCGTTATACCGCAGCCAAAAGGCGCAACCACTTTATATCTTTTATATCTCTCACATCCATGATCGGGCTTATGCTTGGCGTTGCGGTGCTCATAATTGTGCTCTCCGTCATGAATGGTTTTGATCGTGAGCTCAAGCAGCGAATTTTGGGCATGGTTCCCCATGCCATCATCCAAGGCAGTGGGCCGTTGGATGACTGGGAATCGGTAGATGCTCAAGTGCAACAACATCCACGAGTGCTAGCAGCTGCGCCGTTTATTCAAGGGCAGGGCATGGTTACCGGTGGCGGTGATGTGCGGGGCGTTATGCTAAATGGCATATTGCCAGAGGAGGAGCGCTCGGTTTCCATCATCGAAAACCACATGATTGAAGGCAGGCTTGATGATCTGGTTTCCGGAGAGTTCGGCATCATTGTAGGGCGCACTATGGCGTCCAGTTTGCGGTTACAGTTGGGGGATAAAGTAACCGTGGTGCTCCCCGAAGCGTCTGTAACGCCCGCAGGTGTGTTGCCGCGTCTCAAGCGTTTCACTGTAAAGGGTGTTTTCAGCGTTGGCGCAGAACTGGATGGTAATTACACACTCATCCACATGGACGATGCGGCAAAACTTATGCGCACCGGAGGCAAAGCCCAGGGCGTAAGGCTGTTGGTTGATGATCTTTTTGCAGCCCCCAAGGTTGCTGAAGAGGCGGCGAACGGCTTGTCCGGCCGCTACTACATTTCAGACTGGACTCGCACTCACGGCAATCTATTCCAGGCTATTCGCATGGAGAAAACCATGATCGGCCTGTTGCTGATGTTCATTGTGGCGGTGGCAGCGTTCAATATTGTGTCCACATTGGTAATGGTGGTCACCGACAAAACAGCGGATATCGCTATTCTGCGAACCATGGGGGCAACCCCCGGGCGAATTATGCGGATTTTCATTGTGCAAGGTGCGGTTATTGGGGTTTTTGGTATTTTGATTGGCACTACTCTAGGCGTTTTGGGTGCGCTTAACATCAGTGCATTTATTGCCTGGCTTGAGGGTGCGATAGGGCAGCAGTTCCTGAGTGCGGATGTATATTTTATCAGTTACCTACCCTCCCAGTTGCAATGGCAAGACGTAGCCATTATCAGTGGCGCCGGGCTTACCATGAGTTTGTTAGCAACCATTTACCCGGCGTGGAGAGCGTCACGAGTTGATCCTGCGGAGGCTCTTCGTTATGAATAAGGAAAGCGGTGCCATGAAGGACGTACCTCTGGTGATCGACTGTCGGAAAGTGACCCGAACCTACACTCAGGGGCCTGAAAAACTGACCATTTTCTCTGATATCTCGTTGGAAGTGACGGCGGGTGAAACAGTAGCGATTGTGGGCAGCAGCGGCGCGGGTAAAACAACACTGCTAAACCTCCTTGGTGGGCTAGACAAACCTTCAACGGGGCAGATTTCTATCTGTGGCAAGGATATTCACCGATTGTCTGAGGCGGGGCGCGCGCGCTTTCGAAACCGGCATCTGGGTTTTGTTTACCAGTTCCATCATTTGCTGCCCGAATTCACTGCACTCGAGAATGTCATGATGCCCTGTGCCCTTGGTGGCATGCCGGTGAGCGATTCACGTTCCCGTGCGCAGTCAATTTTGCAAAGAGTCGGGCTTGCCGAGCGCTTGGAGCATAAGCCCGGAGAGTTGTCCGGTGGCGAGCGCCAGCGTGTGGCTATCGCCCGAGCGTTGGTGAACGAGCCGGATTGCGTGTTGATGGACGAGCCCACCGGTAATCTTGATGAACACACAGGTGAGGGTGTCCGGGCACTTATCGAGTCTTTGCGGGACCAGCTAGGGATTGCGTTTGTCATGGTAACCCACGACATGAATATGGCTAGAAGCTTGGGGCGAGTGCTGAGGCTGGAGCAGGGGCGGCTGGTTCAGGAGTTGTGATCGCCGCTGGCTCGCTGGAGTTCCAGGCGAGCTTTGCGCCGTAGTTGCCAGTCTGTTCGGATTTTTCGGCGCCAGATAAACTGTATTCCCAAATACGCGATGCATGCGGAAACTGTGGCGACCATTAGTGAACCCAAATACAACGGTATGCCGATGTCCAAAAGGCGCTCGCTAAGCCATGGCCACGAGAGTTGCAAGTCGAAGTTCAGTACCGGCCGATTAAGTGCCCATGCGCCAACCTTGTAATTGAAATAGAAAATAGGCGGCATTGTAATCGGGTTGCTGATCCACACCAGTACTGCAGAGAGGGGCAGATTGGCGTTAAACCAGATGGCAAAAAAACCTGCGGCAAGCATCTGGAACGGCATGGGGATAAAACAGAAAAACACGCCAATTAGAAACGCTCTGGAAACACTGTGACGGTTTATGTGCCATAGATTGGGTTCATTCAGGATATCGCCAAGGAATCCAAGCGATTGCATCGCTTGTACCCTTTCAGGTGATGGCAGATAGCGTTTCATGAACTTCTTCGGCATTAAGAAAGTCTACCTTCGAGTAGAATGAAACTCCGGCGTCAAGGATGTCGCCGACGGATAAACTCATCGGGAGGACATGGATTGTCCGGAAGATCTACAGTGCTGAGCGTTTTCGCTTTTTCCTGCGGCGTCATCTTACTTTATAGATTGGCGGTGTTGCCAGCTCAAGTGTGGCTGTATCTGGCCACATTGGCGGTTATATTCCTACTTTTACCGGTGCGGCGAATGCTTCCCACGGCATGTTGGCCGCTTATTATTGGTTTCACATTGGGTGCCTTTTGGGCCGCCTTTTGGGCTCACGAACGCCTTGATCAGCGGCTTCCTGATGAGCTTGAGGGTGAAAGGGTCAATGTGTCCGGTTACGTCTGTGACCTTCCAGCAGCTGGTAGTTTCAATAGCATCCGGTTCAGCTTTTGCGTAACACGTTGGTACGGGGTTTCCCTGACTCAGCAGGCTAACAGTTTTCTACCCAAAACACTGCGTTTGGCTTGGTATGGCCAACCCGAAGGACGGCTTCCAGATCACCGGTTGCGTCTTGAGGTGGTGCTTAAAAAGCCTCATGGCGCATTAAACCCCGAAGGCTTTCGCTACGAAGATTGGTTGTTTCGCAAAGGCTACCGCGCTACCGGTAGTGTCCGAAGTGCCGCTTCGGACCCGTCTGTTAGCTGTGCATTTGAATGCCAGTATCATCGTCTTCACATTCGACTTGCAGTCTGGGTGGATGAGCAGTTTGTTAAAGCCAGCTACCATCCTCTTGTTGCCTCGCTGCTTATAGGGAACCGGGGTCATTTGTCTGCGGAGCACTGGGGTGTTTTAAAGGCGACGGGCACAATCCATTTGGTTGCTATCTCCGGCCTTCATTTAGGCTTGGTGGCATTAGGTGCCGGGCTAATTGCTCGTCGATTTCTATTGGCCATATCGTCCTATCGGCTTAGTGAGCGCTTCGTTCGTTTAACCGCATTTGGTGTTGTGCTTTTTTGCTGCCTGCTCTACGCACTGGCAGCAGGTTTCACAGTACCGACCCGCAGGGCTTTGATTATGGTTGCGGTTGGCAGCTGGGTCCTGCTCAAAGCCCGGCATGAACCTGCTTGGCATTCTCTAGTGATTGCGCTGGGGCTTGTGCTCTTACTGGATCCATTTGCACCACTGGATCAGGGGTTTTGGCTGTCGTTCGGGGCTGTCTCTGTTCTCCTCTGTGTGTTTGCGGGCCGTTTGGGCGGTACCGGTTGGCTCGCGGGCTTGCTGTTGGCTCAAGGGGCAGTATTTGCCGGGCTCTGGCCGCTGCTTGAACTAGTCGGGCAGGGGCAGCCGGTAGCAGGCTTGCTTGCAAATATTTTCGCTATTCCTTGGGTCTCGTTGGTGGTTATGCCAGTGCTTATTGCTGGCGGGATTATGGTTGCCTTGCTTCCACCGGTGTTGGATTTGGTTATTGCCTTGATGGACGCAGTGCTCGGCGTAATGTGGCACTTTCTTGGCTGGGTTGCTCCTATGAAATGGCCTGACCTGAACGGAAGTATGCTTGAAATTGGCGGCTTTGCAGTCTTGGTGCTGTTGGTTGCAACAGTACCTATTCGAACGTTTCAGGCGGTGGGGGTTATCGTTGCGCTGAGTTGGGCTGCAACTGCGGGGCTGCCCACCAATGCCGAAAATCCGCGCGTTTCAGAGCCCGAAGTGAGGGTTTGGGATGTGGGGCAAGGCCTCTCTGCCCTGCTCAGGGCGGGCGATGAAGTTCTTCTCTACGACACGGGGCCGGAAGTGCAAGGCGTCTTTTCTGCAGCAGAATCTGTGCTCATACCGAACCTCAAGGCTTTGGGTGTTAAGCGTATCGATACCTTGGTTATAAGCCATGCCGATAGTGATCATTCTGGTGGAGTTAACCGGATTCTGGAGGAGTTTGAGGTTGGTCGTATTGTGACAGGTGAGCCCGTGGCTGTTCGGGAAAAGCTGGAGCAGGATGAAGCGGTAAGCATCTACGGGTGCACGGGCAGATCCATTGTGGGTAACGAGCTTTCGCTTTTCTACTGGCAGGCGATCGGAGATGTCAAAGGCAACGACGCATCCTGCGTTCTTTCTGTCCGGCAGGGTCAGGCCGTGGAGTGGCTGTTTCCAGGTGATATTAGCTCCCGTGTCGAGCCGCTGTATTTGGAAGCCGCGGAGGCTGAAGCTCCGAATATTACGCCTCGTGAGCGAGTTGTTCTCGCGCCCCACCATGGCAGTAAAACCTCATCTTCCGAAGTTTGGGTTAACGAGCTTAACCCGAGTTTAGTGGTTTATACCGCTGGGTACCGGCATAGGTACGGGCACCCTCATGGAGACGTAACGGCCCGTTATCGCAGCGCTGGTGCCCGGGCGCTTAACACGGCTTGCTCGGGCAGTTTGGTTATGAGGGTGGTGGATGGGGTGTTGAGAACAACCGAAGCCCGCCACAAAGCGCCCTTCTGGATTAGCGGTCCCGGTCTGGCAAGGGATGCGTGTAAAATACCGTGACATTGCGGGTGTGGCCTCGACCTGCAGCTATGCTAAAGTAGCGCGGCTTGTTAACAATCAGGGAGATCAAGCGTGTTTGAGCTGTTGAAAGCTGGTGGCATTTTGATGGTGCCAATTATTGCCTGTTCCATTCTGGCGCTTGCGATTATTCTGGAACGTTTCTGGACTCTTCGGGCGTCGCGTGTTGCACCGCCTCAGACGATTAATGAGCTTTGGCGCTGGATCAAGAAAAAAGAGCTAAATAGCCGCAAGCTCAAAGCGCTGCAAAGCTCTTCGCCCATGGGGCGTATTCTCGCGGGTGGTCTTATGAATGCCAAGCACGGCCGTGAGATCATGAAGGAAAGTATTGAACACGAGGCCAGTCAGGTCATTCATGAACTGGAGCGCTTCCTGAACCCCTTGGGTACCGTAGCAACAATAACGCCGCTATTGGGCCTTCTGGGCACGGTTATTGGCATGATTAAAGTGTTTGCCGAGATTCAGCTAGCGGGCGTTGGCAATGCAGGCAATCTAGCCGGTGGCATCTCCGAAGCACTGATTACCACAGCAGCCGGTTTGAGCATCGCGATTCCTGCTCTGATATGTCACCGCTATTTCATCCGGCGAGTAGACGAGCTGGTGGTTAGCATGGAACAGGAAGCCATCAAGCTGGTTGAAGTGGTACACGGTGACCGTGAAATCGACGTGGAAGAGGCTTGAGCGCCGTGAAGTTCACACGCCAGAGAAGCCAGGAGGTCGGAGTAGACCTGACGCCGCTGATTGATGTGGTGTTTTTGCTGCTGATTTTCTTTATGGTCTCGACGACCTTTACGCGGGAAAGCCACTTGCAGGTGGAGCTTCCAGAGGCCAGCGGTGAACCGTCCGCGCCTTCCGAAGTTAAACAGATAGATGTTGTCATTAACGCTGAGGGCCAGTACATCCTGAACGATAAGGCTCTGGTTAATAACCGTCGTGAAACCCTCGAGCGGGGTGTAGGCGAGTTGGCCGAAGGTGATAACAGCCTACCATTCGTTATTACCGCGGATGCACGTACGCCTCACGAGTACGTGGTGAGAGCCATGGATGTTGCAGGTCGTTTGGGCTTTGCCCGGCTGAGTATTACTACCGAACGTGAGACCGAAGACCAGTGAACCAGCCAGTTCCGCCAACAGGCCCCAAAAAGGTCCAGCCAGGCGAAAGTTGGGAAACGTACAAACGCTTGTTGGCGTATGTTAAGCCTTTTTGGTTGGCCTTTTCGCTTGCGGTTGTCGGTAATATTATTTACGCGGCCGCTTCCACGGGCATGGCGGCCGCTATGGAATACGTTATAGCAGCCATTGAGAACCCCACCGACCAAAATCGGATTCTGCTGACTGCGCTAATTGTCGGTATGTTCATGTTTCGTGGGGTCGGAACATTTCTAAGTCAGTACTTCATCAGCTATGTCGGTCGACAAGTCATTAATGCGCTTCGTACCGATGTATTCAACCGGCTGATGACGCTCCCGTCCCGTTACTTTGACGACAACGCCGCGGGAAGGTTAGTTTCCAAGCTTACCTTCAACGTAGAGCAGGTCGCTGAAGCCACCACAAATGCCGTAACCATAACGCTTAGGGAAGGCCTCACAATCGTTGGTCTGCTCAGTTTTATGTTGTACACCAACTGGAAACTGACCCTGATTTTTCTCGCTGTCGGGCCTTTGATTGGAGCCGTTGTTGGATACGCCAGCAAGCGGTTTCGCAAGATCAGCCAGCGTATTCAGGGCTCTATGGGTGATATAACCCACGTGGCTTCCGAGTCTATTACCGGCTATCGGGTGGTGCGAACGTTTGGCGGTGAAGGGTATGAAAAAGAGCGTTTCCAACAAGTTAACGACAGAAACCTGAAGCAAAGCCTTAAAATGGCTTCTACCCAAGCGATCAGCGTACCGGTGATTCAGACGCTGGTCGCCGTTGCTATCGCGGCCTTGGTCTGGACCATGTTAGCCCCGGAAATACGGGGTGAAATGACAACCGGCCAATTGGTTGCATTTATTACCGCCGCTACCACCATGGCCAAGCCCATTCGTCAGGTCACCTCGGTTCATGCGCAAATCCAGAAGGGTGTGGCTGCGGCATACGATGTGTTCGAAACCATCGATGAAGCCCCGGAACAAGATCTCGGCACCTTTGAGCCCGAGCGTGTTGAAGGCAATATCGAATTTGATGAAGTGTCGTTTCGTTACCGCGACCAGCTCGACAATGTGTTGGAGGGCATATCCGTTGATATTCCAGCAGGTCAGAGCGTTGCATTGGTAGGGCGTTCGGGAAGCGGGAAATCAACCATGGTGAGCTTGCTGCCCAGATTCTACGAATACACAGGTGGCGATATTCGTATTGACGGACACTCCCTTAAAGACTTTTCCCTGAAAGCACTGAGAGCCCAAATTGCTCTGGTTACCCAGAACGTTGTGCTGTTTAACGACTCGATAGCAGCCAACATTGCTTACGGCGCACTGAGAGATTGCAGCCGGGAAGAAATACGAGAGGCGGCGGCGAAAGCCCATGCACTGGAGTTTATCGACCGTATGCCGGAGGGACTGGACACCATGATCGGTGACAACGGCGTTATGCTCTCAGGCGGTCAGAGGCAAAGACTGGCCATTGCCAGAGCGCTGTTGAAAGATGCCCCCATTCTGATTTTGGATGAGGCCACCTCCGCTTTGGATACCGAATCTGAGCGGCACATTCAACAAGCTCTGGAAACCGTTATTCAAGGCCGGACTACCTTGGTTATTGCCCACAGGCTTTCGACTATTGAAAATGCCGACAGGATTTTGGTTATGGACAACGGTCGCATCGTGGAGTCCGGCGCACATAACGAGTTGCTTGCTAGCAATGGCGCATATGCCCAGCTACATCAAATGCAGTTCAGCGAGCACTCATGAGCTCTTTGGTGGATCGCCTCTGGTATGGCAAGGGCCGGCCCTTGCTGTTGTTGACGCCGCTTTCATGGCTGTACCGCACGATCGCTGAAATGCGACGACGCAACGCCCTAGAAGCCAAAATCAATAAACTGGGTGTTCCGGTCGTGGTTGTGGGCAACATTACCGCAGGAGGTACCGGAAAATCCCCGCTAACCGCTTGGCTTGTGAGCGCCATGAAGGCTGAAGGCTGGCGCCCTGTGATATTGAGTCGCGGCTATGGTGGCAAGGCGTCTGATTACCCCCTGTTGGTGACCGAAGACACATTGCCGTCCCATGCCGGTGATGAGCCGGTTATGTTGGCACAGGCAACGCGCGTACCCGTGATTGTTGACCCGGATAGGCGCAGGGCAGCCGCATTTGCGCTCGATAATGCGTTAGGGGATGTATTAGTCTGCGACGATGGACTTCAGCACTACAGATTGCCCCGGGATATCGAGCTTTCTGTATTTGATGGCAGTCGCGGCATCGGCAATGGTGCCTTACTTCCAGTGGGGCCTCTGCGAGAGCCGGTCAGCAGGCTGGATTCCGTCGATTTCGTAATTGTTAACGGCGCCTCGGCAACGGATGATGATGGCAGGGTGTCACCGGAAGCCCTATCGGGCATCCAGCACCGGCAAATGTACGCCATGAGCCTCAAGCCAACGCGCTTGGTCAACCTCAAAACCGGTGAGGTTCGAGCTCCCGAGAGCCTCCAAGGTCAGAAAGTTCGCGCGATAGCCGGTATAGGTAATCCGACACGCTTTTTCGATACACTCAAAGAGCTGGGCGCGAAATTAATTGCTGTGCCTTTTCCAGATCATCACCGGTTTCGCCCTGAAGATCTCGGTTCCGAGTCCGGTCACATACTCGTTATGACCGCCAAAGACGGCGTTAAATGCAGCAGTTTTGCACCGGATAATGCCTGGGTGCTCTATGTAGAAGCGTCCTTGCCAGAGGCATTTTCAGAAGCTGTTCTTGAAAAACTGCGGGCTAGCTTCGAAGAGCCTGCTTCTTAACCGTTAATGAGATCGCATATATGGACAAAAAACTCGTGGCATTGCTTGCTTGCCCTGTTTGCAAGGGTGAGTTGAAATTGAATGAGGCGAAAACGGAACTGACTTGCTATCAGGACGCCATGGCCTTTCCCATTCGTGAAGGTATTCCGGTTATGCTCGCGACCGAAGCTCGTACACTCTCCACCGACGAACGTCTTCACAAAAACTGAGCAAGCTCTCTGCAGGATCGAAGCCCAATGTCTTTTACGGTTGTGATACCGGCCCGTTATGCGTCCACCCGCTTGCCCGGAAAGCCATTGCTGGATATCTGTGGCAAGCCGATGATTCAGCACGTTTGCGAGCGCGCCTCTGAAAGCCAAGCCAGTCGTGTTGTTGTTGCCACCGATGACTCTCGTATTCACGATGCCTGTGGGGCCTTTGGTGCCGAAGTGGTCATGACATCGCCCAATCATGTGAGTGGGACGGACCGCCTTGAAGAAGTTGTACGTAAGTTGGGGCTTGATGCCGATCACCGCGTGGTGAATGTGCAGGGGGATGAACCGCTGATTCCGCCCGAGCTGATAGATCAGGTAGCTGACAACCTCGAACGCTATCCCGATGCAGCGATTTCAACGCTTTGCGAGCGCCTCCACGATATGGAACAGATCTTTAATCCCAACGTGGTAAAGGTCGTTTTCGACTCACAGGGCATGGCACATTATTTTAGCCGTGCGCCCATACCTTGGGCTCGCGATTACTGGAACAGCATCGGTAAAGACAACCTTTCGGCACCGAATGCCAGTGCGGCATTGCGAGATGGCACCGGATATTTTCGCCACATCGGCATCTATGGATATCGTGCCAGCGTACTCAGTCGATTTGTCAGCTGGCCCCCGGCACCTACAGAGCTGGCGGAGTCGTTGGAGCAGTTGCGGGCGCTGTATAACGGCGCACGAATTCACGTTGAGGTCGCCTCCGGAACGCCTCCGGCTGGGGTTGATACCGAAGCGGACTTGCAGCGGGTTAGAGGATGGATGGCCAAATACAATGAAAGGGGAGTAAATCGGGTATGAGTAAACGCGCCAGTGTGCTTTTTGTGTGTCTTGGCAACATCTGTCGTTCACCAACCGCAGAAGGTGTTTTTCGCAAGCTGGTGGAGCAGGCTGGGTTGCAGGACCAAATACACATTGATTCCTGTGGAACCAGTAACTGGCACATAGGAAAGGGGCCGGATTCCCGGTCAGTTGAGGCTGCCGGCAAGCGCGACGTCGATTTAAGCACGCTAAAGGCGAGGCAGTTTACCGAGAAAGATCTGGATACCTTTGATTACGTGGTGGTTATGGATCGACAGAATCTTGCCGACGTAAAAGATATATGGCACCAAAATGGTGGCACTAGGCCCACGCTTTTTCTTGAATACGGCAGCACTGAGCTCGCAGAAGTTCCCGACCCCTATTACGGTGGTGAAGATGGTTTCGAGCATGTGCTCGATCTGATTGAAGACGCCAGCGTTGGCCTGCTTAGGAAAATTCAGGAGGGTATGGCGTGAGCCAGCAGGCGGAACCTCAAGAGAATGTTCAGCTTAAAAAGCTTAATACTCTTTGCGTGTCCGCAATGGCAAAATTCTACATGGATGTTGCTAGCCTAAATGAGCTACGCCTTGCGCTGGCATGGGCGCAGGAAAAAGGGCAAAAAACGCTGGTGCTTGGTAGTGGCAGCAATCTGGTTTTTGCAGGCGACTTTCACGGCCTTGTGATTCGAATGCAAATCGCAGCGCGTTATTGGGAGCAGGTTGACGACACAGGTGCCACACTGGTTTTAGGTGCCGGTGAAAACTGGCACGATGCCGTGCTCTATGCCGCTGGGGCGGGGTACCGGGGTATTGAAAACCTTGCACTTATACCTGGTACAGCAGGTGCGGCACCGGTTCAAAATATAGGCGCTTACGGCGTTGAGCTTTGCGATACCCTGCTTTCTGTTACAGCCTTGGATCGCGACTCCAATCGGCTGGTGTGCCTTGATAACTCAGAGTGTGGTTTTGCCTACCGAGACAGCCTGTTTAAGCGCTCACCCGGCCGCTACATCATCACTGAAATTCGTCTAAGGCTGTCACGTACAAAGCCCTTACAGCTTGGCTACAAGGATCTTGAAGACTATCTGGGTGATGCAACCGCTCAAGACTTAGATTCTCTGACGGTGGCGGAGGCTGTGATGGCGGTTCGCAGGCGGAAGTTACCAGACCCAGAAATGATTCCCAACGTTGGCAGTTTTTTCAAAAACCCGGTTGTACCCGTCGAACAATTTAACGAGCTTCAGGCGAGGTACCCGAACGTTGTTGGCTACCCTCAGAGCAACACAGTAAAACTGGCCGCCGCTTGGTTGATTGACCAGAGTGGTTGGAAAGGGTACCGAAATGCCCGGGTAGGTGTTCACAACCGTCAGGCTCTTGTGCTGATTAACCACTCAGGTGGAACAGGACGTGATGTGTTAGAACTTGCGGCGGAAATCCGCAAGTCGGTACAGGAACGTTTCGGTGTTACTTTGGAAATGGAGCCGGGTGTTGTAGGGGGCTAAATGCCGCCAATATGGTTTCGAGAACCAACCCGGCGATTCAAGGCCTTGCTGCAGGCCTTGAATCCGAGTCTTCTAAGGGCGCTTTTTTACAAGCCTTTGCGAGGCGATGCGTTGATTAGAAACGGCAGGGCTTCCTCAATGGCAATGTCTTGCTTATCTTCGTCCCTGCGCCCCTTGTATTCTAGAGTGCCAGCAGCAAGCCCGCGATCCGAAATAACAAAGCGGTGGGGGATTCCGATCAGTTCCATATCGGCAAACTTTACACCGGGACGCTCTTTACGGTCGTCCAGCAGTACATCATAGCCAGCTTGCTTTAACTGCTCATAGAGCTTCTCACCGGCTTCAGCCACTACGGGCGTTTTGTGGGCGTTCAGCGTAACTATAGCCACTTGGAAGGGGGCGATGGCGTCCGGCCAAATTATGCCTTTGTCATCGTGGTTCTGCTCAATCGAGGCTGCAACGATGCGGGAAACGCCAATTCCGTAACAGCCCATGTCCATGATTACGGTTTTACCGTTCTCATCAAGTACGGTGGCATTCATGGCGGTGCTGTATTTATTGCCCAGCTTGAAGATATGGCCAACTTCAATGCCCCTGCGTATCTCCAGTGTTCCCTTACCATCCGGGCTGGGGTCACCCTCAACTACATTACGAATATCTTCAACGCGCCCAAGAGGCAGATCCCGCTCCCAGTTCACTCCGGTTAGGTGATAGCCTTCTTTGTTAGCTCCGCAGACAAAATCAGCAAGCTGGGCTGCGCTGCGATCTACGATAACCGGCACGTTCAGGTTCACCGGGCCAATGGAACCGGCTTTGCAACCGACGGCGGCTTCGATTTCTTCATCGGTCGCCATGGTCAGGGGATCTGCCACGCCTTCCAGATTTTCCGCTTTAATTTCGTTTAGAGAGTGGTCACCGCGCAAGATCAAAGCGACTAGACCGGCATTGCTCGTATCCTCTTCTTCTTTCGCTTCTGCCTTAACCAGCAGTGTTTTAACCGTGCGGATGGCGTCAATATTCAGGAACTGGGAGATTGCTTCAATCGTGCGTTGATCCGGCGTTGCAATTTCTTTCAGCTCTTCAGTCGGTAGGGCGCGTTCGCCACTTGGAGCAACGGCCTCGGCTTTTTCAATATTGGCGGCGTAATCGCTTTGCGTGCTGAATACAATGTCGTCTTCGCCGGAGGATGCGAGTACGTGGAATTCGTGGGATGCGCTGCCACCTATGGCACCTGAATCGGCCTGTACCGGGCGGTAGTCGAGCCCTAGACGGTCAAAGATGGCACAGTAAGTGCGATGCATAATCTGATAGGTTTCATCCAGCGATTCGGCATTCACATGGAAGGAGTAAGCATCTTTCATGATGAATTCCCGGGCACGCATCACCCCAAAACGGGGGCGGCGCTCATCGCGGAATTTGGTTTGGATTTGGTAGAAGTTAGCTGGCAACTCCTTGTAGCTGTTCAGCTCATTACGGATAAGATCGGTAATGACTTCTTCGTGAGTAGGGCCAAAGCAAAAATCACGGCCGTGACGGTCGTTCATTCGTAACAGTTCGCCGCCGTATTGCTCCCAACGACCGGACTCCTGCCACAGCTCCGCAGGCTGAACTGCAGGCATGAGAACTTCCTGAGCGCCGCTTTTGTCCATTTCTTCACGAACAATCCGCTCAACCTTGCGCAGGGTTCTAAGGCCCATGGGAAGCCAAGTGTAAAGGCCTGCTGCCAGTTTTCGGATCATGCCTGCACGCAGCATCAACTGGTGGCTGATGATCTCCGCGTCAGAAGGCGTCTCTTTCTGGGTTGCAATCAGATAACGGCTTGCTCGCATTGTGGTTTCCGTTCAGTGATGTTTCGAAGAGGGGTATTTCGTAAAGTGGCGTTTATTGTACGGAGCATGTCGCACAAGGTACAGATAGTGAACGCTGTTATCCGCCAAGTAGTCGCAGCATCAAGATAAATACCCCAAAGGTAGGGCCGTGCTATCGATAACGCGCTTGAGAACAAAGCTTGAGTGAACCCCGCTAACCCCCTGAATTCGGGTAATGCGATTGAGTAGAAAGTGATGGTAGTGGTCCATATCCGGCACCACTACCTTCAGCATGTAATCCGCATCATGGCCGGTCACCAAATAGCATTCCAGAATCTCCGGATATTCGCTTACCTGTTCTTCAAACGCAGCAAAGCGTTCGGGGGTATGCCTATCCATCCCGATTAGAATGATAACCGTAAGCGAAAGGCCGAGCTTTTTATGATTAAGCACGGTGACAGTACGTACAAGAATTCCCGCATCTTCAAGCGCACGAACCCGTCTCAAGCAGGGGGAGGGGGACAACCCCACTTTTTCTGCGAGCTGTTGGTTGGTTAGGGAGGCGTCTTTTTGTATTTGGGCCAGAATGCGACGGTCGATTCTGTCTATTTGTACGAGGATTTCATTTTTTTGAAGCATAAAATTGCCAGAAATATATTTATGGGGACATATTCAACTAATAAATTACGCTTTAAGGTGTTATTTCGCAATCACCTATCGCTTAGGAAGCGTTAAACTGTTTACTCTTGTTAGAAATCCTAAAATTACGATGGAGCACGACAAACATGGCTTTTGATCATCGCAAATACGTTGCCTTCCGGCCGATCGCTAAAACGGATCGTCGTTGGCCCGACAAGGTTATCGAAAAGGCACCTACTTGGTGCGCGGTGGATCTTCGCGATGGCAATCAGGCTCTCGTAAAGCCTATGAATGTCGCTCAGAAACAGCGCATGTTTGATCTGTTGGTAAAGCTTGGGTTTAAAGAAATCGAAATTGGCTTTCCGGCCGCGAGCCAGCCCGATTTTGATTTTTGCCGCAAGCTGATTGAAGAAAACCGTATTCCGGATGATGTGAAAATCCAAGTGCTCACTCAGGCTCGCCCTGAGTTGATTGAGCGTACCTACGAAGCCCTTAAAGGCGCGAAGCGGGCCATTGTGCACGTGTACAACTCTACTTCAACCGTACAGCGGGAGCAGGTGTTCGGTCTGGATCGTGCGGGTATTCGAGATATTGCCGTTAAAGGCGCGCAAGTGGTGAAAGATCTGGCAGCCCAGAACCCGGCAACGGAGTGGACGTTCCAGTATTCCCCCGAAAGCTTCACGGGCACCGAATTGGATTTTGCGGTTGATGTTATTGATGCGGTGTCCGAGGTGTGGCGCCCGGATCAAGGTCAGCCGATGATCATTAATTTGCCTGCCACTGTAGAGATGTCTACACCAAACGTATTCGCAGACCAAATTGAATGGGTGTGCGACAACATTCGCCACCGCGAGCACATCAGCATTAGCGTTCACACCCACAACGATCGGGGATGTGGTGTGGCCGCTGCAGAATTAGCGGTCATGGCGGGGGCAGATCGTGTGGAAGGTACTTTGATGGGTAATGGCGAGCGCACGGGCAATATGGATTTGGTAACCATGGCCATGAACCTTTACTCGCAGGGTATTGATCCGACGTTGGATTTGTCAGGCATGGCGGAGATCACGGAGGTGGTTGAAGCCTGTACAGAAATTTCTACTCATCCGCGCCATCCTTACGCTGGCGAGCTGGTGTTCACCGCATTCTCCGGCAGCCACCAAGATGCGATACGCAAGTGCCTTGCCCTCAGGAAAGAGGGGGATGTTTGGAATGTCGCCTACCTGCCAATCGATCCGTTTGATTTGGGGCGCCGATACGAAGAGGTTGTTCGTATCAACAGCCAGTCGGGTAAGGGCGGCGTAGCGTATGTTCTTGAGCGGGACTACAACATTAGTCTGCCGCGTTGGCTGCAGATCGAGTTCAGTAAGGTCGTTCAGGGTGCTGCAGAAACCAATGGCGGCGAAATTGATTCCATGGCCATTCACAACCTGTTTGAACAGCGCTACCTAAAGGTTCACGATAATTGGGCGTTGCGGGGCTATGACCTGCATAGAGGTGAGCAGGGCGTGCATGCTGATGTAACCTTTGGTAGCGAATCCGAGCCAGCGCGCCTTGAGGGGCGAGGCCTTGGAGCGGTTGAGGCGGTATCTGCAGCGTTGGAACAACGCTTCGGGCTTAAAATTGCAGTAGAAGCTTACGATGAGTTCGCATTGGGCGAAGGCACCCGTGCCAACGCGCTTGCTTGTATACGCCTGACTGCTGGGGGTAAACACTGCAGTGCGGCGGCACTGGCTGAAGATACAACGTCCGCAACGTTACAGGCGCTGTTTTCAGCGGTTGCGCAAGCGGTTGGTGGTGCTGAAGCAAAGACTAGTGATAAGGAAAGTGCAATAAGTGCCTGAATAGAAAGCAACAAGCCAGCGTTGAAGCTGGCTTGTTGCTTCTCTCGTGCCCGTGAGGGGCAGAGGGCGAACAAATAACCTCAGACAGGGGTTACGTTTTCCGCCTGTGGGCCTTTAGGGCCTTGTGTTACTGTGAACTGCACCTGCTGACCCTCGGTCAGTGTGCGGAAGCCGCTTGAAGTAATAGCGCTGTAGTGGACGAAGACATCACTGCCGCCTTCCTGAGCAATGAAACCAAACCCTTTGGCTTCGTTAAACCACTTAACGCTACCTGTTTTTAAATCAGACATTGAACTTTCCTGTATTTCTGAGATTTGCCCTCACGGGGCACTGTAGATTTTCCACAGCAATTTTAGTATAGACCGACTTTGGAGGTCGTCAACGTTTTGCGGTGCTTTTAAGTCCTTTTAAAACAGTCGGTTATATTTATTTTGATAAAAAGCACCCACTCGGCCATGCGGAGTGGGTGTTTGCTCGTCGGTTCAGCCTTCCTCAGTGCCGAAACTGCTCGCTGATCTCTTCAAGAATTGCAGGGTCGTCAATAGTACTTGGAACGGCATATTCTTCGCCGTCGGCGATCTGCCGTATTACTCGTCGTAGTATTTTTCCTGAGCGTGTCTTGGGTAGACGTTCCACTACTAAGGCTCTGCGGAAGCAAGCAATGGCACCAATTTTGTCCCGCACCATCTCAACCAGCTCTTCCTCTAGCTCGTCGTGATCAATGGTAGCGCCATCTTTAATAAGCACGAGGCCGAGTGGAACTTGGCCTTTCATATCGTCGTGGGCACCAACAACACAGCACTCAGCAATGGCCGGGTGAGAGGCAACCACCTCTTCCATCTCGCCAGTAGAAAGGCGGTGGCCGGCAACGTTGATCACGTCATCCGTGCGTCCCATAACAAAGACATAACCGTCGTCATCAATAAAGCCACCGTCGCCTGAGCTGTAGAAGCCCGGTATAGGATTAAGGTAGCTGTCCTGAAATCTCTGGTCGTCTCCCCATACGGTTACTAGGCATCCCGGAGGGAGTGGCAGTTTGACCGCAATCTGGCCCTGCTCTCCGGCAGGCACTTGGCTGCCACGGGGGTCGACAACCTGCACGTTATAGCCGGGCGATGGCACAGTGGCTGAGCCAGGTTTGGTGGCCATCGTCTCAATCCCAACAGGGTTACAGCAGATAGCCCAGCCAGTTTCGGTTTGCCACCAATGATCCAGAATGGGGAGTTGCGTGTGTTCTTTGAGCCATTCATACGTTGGTGGGTCCAAACGCTCGCCCGCAAGGAATATCTGCCTCAGGGAATTAATGTCGTAGCGTGAAAGGTGATCAGCCTCAGGGTCTTCCTTGCGCACTGCGCGGAATGCTGTAGGCGCGGTAAACAGCAGATTTACACCGTGTTCCTGAACCACTCGCCAGAAAGCGCCGGCATCTGGCGTTCTCACTGGCTTCCCTTCGTAAAGGACTGTTGTGCAACCAGCAAATAGGGGAGCGTATACAATATAGCTGTGCCCAACTACCCAGCCTACATCGGAGGCAGCCCAGAATACGTCACCCGGGTTGGCGTCATAAACCAGCTTCATACTGTACTTAAGTGCGACCGCATGGCCGCCATTGTCTCTAACCACGCCTTTGGGCTTGCCCGTGGTACCAGAGGTATACAGCACGTAAAGCGGATCGGTGGCTTTCACGGGAACCGGATCGGCTAGCTCTGCGTTGGCCATTAGGTCGCTCCAGTCGTAGTCGCGGCCATCCTGCATTAGGGCTTTTACTTGCGGCCGCTGGTAGACCACACAAAAATCAGGTTTGTGAGAGGCTTGCTCAATGGCTTTGTCTACTAGAGGCTTGTATTCGATAACCTTCGCTACTTCTATCCCGCAGGATGCGGTAATCACGGCTTTGGGTTGCGCGTCGTCGATACGTACTGCGAGCTCGTGAGCTGCAAAACCACCGAAGACAACCGAATGAACCGCTCCAATGCGGGCGCAGCCAAGCATTGCAATAGCCGCTTCAGGAATCATGGGCATATAGATGATAACGACATCGCCCTTATTGATCCCTCGTGCTTTCAAGGCCCCAGCAAAGCGTGCGACTTCGTTGGTTAGCTCCGTATAGGTATAGCTGCACTTGGTGCCTGTAACCGGTGAATCGTATATGAGGGCTTTCTGGTCACCCCGGCCTGCTCTTACGTTGGCATCCAGAGCTACATCAGACGTATTGAGTGTTGCGTCAGGGAACCACTTGCCGTGGCCGTTATCGGTGGCTTGCCAGATGGCCTCGGGCGGCTGGATCCAGTCAATGCTGCCCGCCTTTTCACGCCAAAACTCTTCCGGTTTGTCTATGGATTTCCGGAACTCTGAGTTGTAGTCCATACAATCTGCCTCGTAATGCCTGCTGTTATTTTGTTATCAGATACTTCAACTTTAGGCGCTTTGAGGCAGTGAACCAGTAGACCATAGGATTAGTCAGTGGGGTTTTTGGGCCAAGTGCTGTTCGGATTAACGGATTTTATTTCGGCTGTAAGGCTGCCGTTTGCCAAGTGTGCGGAAATCTGGTCGCCGGTAGTTACATCAGTTGCATTGCGGACGATATTGTTTCGTTGGTCGCGAACAATAGCGTACCCGCGCCCCAGTGTGGCCAGAGGGCTCACAAGGTTAAGGGTGCTGGCTGTATGGCCCAGCTTGTCATTAAACCTCGCTAGAGCCTGTTGTATTGCTTTCTCCAGTTGAAGAGCAGATCGATCAAGTACTTCTCGGCTGTTTGTGAGCTGTGTTCCGGGAGACTGCATGGCAAGCCGTTGCGCCAGATGGGCGCTGCGTACCTGCGAGCGATCCAAGCTTTGAGCAATGGCTTTGCCCAGCCGGACCTCCAATTCGTCAAGTCGCTGGGCCTTGTCCAGCAACTCTCGTCTCGGATCGCGCAAGCGCGCACGGAGATGCTCGAGTTTTGTGTTCAGGCGTTGAAGCACTCTTCTGGCGGAGTTGGCCAAGCGGTGGTCGCGATCATTCACCTGCCTTAGCATCTCGTTTTGATCCGGCGACACCTTTTCTGCCGCTGCAGAGGGTGTGGGTGCCCGAAGATCTGCCACAAAGTCGGCAATGGTAACGTCAGTCTCGTGTCCGACGGCACTAACCGTGGGGATGGTGCAGGCTCCAATGGCCCTTGCTACGGCTTCCTCGTTAAAGCACCAGAGGTCTTCCAGAGAGCCGCCACCGCGACCGACAATTAGCACGTCAGCCAAGCCATGGGCCTGCGCCGCCTCGATAGCGCATACTATTTCCGCCGTAGCCGGTTTGCCCTGAACCGTTGTGGGGTAAAGTGTGATCGGTATGGCGGGGCAGCGCCGTTCCAAAACCGTGAGGATGTCATGAATGGCTGCGCCGGTGGGGGAGGTGATAACACCAATGTGTGTGGGCATTGAGGGAATCGGCTTTTTACGGCCCGCCTCGAACAAACCCTCTGCTTGCAGTTTGCGCTTTAATTCCTCGAAGGCTTGCTGTAAAGCGCCGAGGCCCGCCGGTTCCATGTGTTCGACAATAATCTGAAAGTCGCCACGATTTTCGTAAAGAGTCACCTTGCCTCGAATGCGAACCTGATCCCCCTCCTTGGGTAGTGGGCGAATACGTTGGTTCTGGCCTCGGAACATGGCACAGCGAACCTGACACTTTTGGTCCTTCAAGGAAAAGTACCAATGCCCGGACGAGGGCCGGGAAAAACCTGATAATTCACCCTCAACCCACACTTGCATGAAGCTGGATTCCAGCAGATGCCTGGCCTGATGGTTCAGTTCGCTGACGGACAACGCTCTGGGCCGGGCATCCTGAAATAGGTTATTCACCAAAATCTCCTAGCCGGCTTATACGCAATAGCCGAAAAATATGAGTGTAAATTGCTGGAATTTCAAATGCATGCGGTAAATGATAGGTAACTGTGCAGTTTACTGACTTGCGACACCTCTTTATAATAGGCCGATTACGCATTTTACTTTGCGGCGGTAGCCTTTTCTTCCTGCACCTTTAGGTCGAAAAGTACCGTTCGAAAGGTTCAAATTTAGCACGTTCAAAAGGCCGATCCCAATGCTGCGAATTGCCGAAGAAGCTCTCACATTTGATGATGTTCTGTTAGTGCCCGGTTATTCCGAGGTTTTGCCACACCAAGTGGATCTGCGCACCAAGCTGACCCGGACGATTACGCTGAATATACCACTTGTCTCTGCTGCTATGGACACAGTAACCGATGCAGAGCTGGCGATTGCCATGGCTCAGGAAGGCGGCATTGGTATCATGCACAAAAACATGAATCCGGAACAGCAGGCTGCTGAAGTTCGCAAGGTGAAGAAGTTTGAAAGTGGCGTGGTGAAAGATCCGATTACCGTCAGCCCGAAAAACACCGTGCGCGAGCTGGTGGAAATCACCATGGCCAACAACATTTCCGGCTTGCCAGTGGTTGATGGAACCGAGCTGGTTGGCATAGTGACAGGCCGTGACATCCGGTTTGAAAGCAGCATGGATACGCCGGTGCACCAGATTATGACACCGAAGGACAAGCTGGTAACCGTTCAAGAAGGTGCAAGCTTGGATGAGGTGAAAGAACTACTGCATCGCCATCGCATAGAAAAAGTTCTGGTGGTAAACGCTGACTTCCAGTTGCGTGGCCTGATTACTGCTAAAGACATTCAAAAGTCGAAAGACTACCCGTTGGCGTGCAAAGACAGTCAGGGCCGCTTAAGAGTAGGTGCGGCAGTTGGTACCGGTGGCGACACCGAAGCGCGTATTATTGCCTTAGCGGATGCCGGTGTGGATGTGATTGTGGTGGATACGGCCCACGGTCATTCACGCGGTGTAATTGAGCGTGTGCGCTGGATCAAAAAGCACTACCCAGACCTTCAGGTGATTGGTGGCAATATTGCTACCGGCGAAGCCGCTAGAGCTCTTGCTGATGCGGGGGTAGACGCTGTAAAGGTTGGCATAGGCCCTGGTTCTATCTGCACCACCCGCATTGTTGCTGGCGTGGGTGTACCACAGATTTCTGCAGTATCCAGCGTAGCGGAAGCGTTAAAAGATACCGACGTACCATTAATTGCCGACGGCGGTGTTCGTTTCTCCGGCGACATTTCCAAAGCCATTGTTGCCGGCGCCCACTGCGTTATGATCGGCAGTTTGCTGGCGGGGACAGACGAAGCGCCCGGCGAGATCGAGTTGTATCAGGGCCGCAGCTATAAAGCCTATCGTGGTATGGGTTCACTCGGTGCCATGGGGCAGGGTTCAAGCGACCGCTACTTCCAAGACGCAAGTAAAGGCATTGAAAAGCTGGTTCCGGAAGGCATTGAGGGTCGCGTTGCCTGCAAAGGCCCGATGCGCAACATCATCCACCAGTTGATTGGTGGCCTGCGTGCATCCATGGGCTATACCGGAAGCGCGAACATGCCTGAAATGCGCACCAAACCTCAGTTTGTGCGTATTACCGGTGCTGGCATGCGTGAAAGCCATGTGCATGATGTAACCATCACAAAAGAAGCGCCGAACTACCGCGTTAGCTGAGAACAGACAGCCTGAGTGCGGCTTATACCAGAGCCGCACAGTTTATTTTTTCGAGGATTCTATGGCCCACAATATTCATGACCACCGTATCCTGATTCTGGATTTTGGTTCTCAGTACACTCAGCTAATTGCGCGCCGTGTGCGCGAAATAGGCGTTTACTGCGAAGTCCGCGCGTTTGATATCACCGATCAAGAGCTGAAAGATTTCAACCCCAAAGGCATCCTACTGGCCGGTGGCCCTGAGTCGGTTACAGAGCTGGATTGCCCGCGAGCGCCGGAAGGACTGTTTGAGCGCGGTATTCCAATTTTGGGTATCTGTTACGGCATGCAAACCATGGCCGAACAACTGGGCGGCCGAGTTGCCAGTTCCGAGAAACGCGAGTTTGGATACGCTCAGGTCAAAGTGCGTGCCAAAGGCCTGCTTTTGCAAGACATTACCGATCACCTGACGGCGACTGGCGAATCCCTACTCGATGTTTGGATGAGCCACGGTGACAAGGTTGTGGCCATGCCCGAGGGTTTTGAGCTGCTGGCTTCTACCGAGAGCGCGCCTATCGCAGCGATGCAAGATTTGTCGCGCAATCTTTATGGTCTGCAGTTCCATCCGGAAGTGACACACACTCTGCAAGGCAAACGGATTCTTGAGCACTTCGTAATGTCCATCTGCGGCTGCGAAGCGTTATGGACTCCCGCTAAGATTGTTGACGACGCCGTGGAAAAAATTCGTGATCAGGTGGGTTCCGATAAGGTTCTGCTTGGTTTGTCGGGTGGTGTGGATTCGTCGGTCACGGCCGCGCTTCTGCACAAGGCCATTGGTGATCAGCTTACGTGTGTGTTTGTTGATAACGGCTTGCTACGTCTGAACGAAGGCGACCAGGTGATGGATATGTTCGGTAGCAGCATGGGCGTGAAAGTGATCCGTGCTGACGCTGAAGAGCGTTTCCTTACCAACCTCAAGGGCGTAAGCGATCCAGAGCAGAAGCGCAAGGTAATTGGTAACACCTTTATTGACGTATTCGATGAAGAAGCCACGCGCATTAAAGATGTGAACTGGCTAGCCCAGGGCACCATCTACCCTGACGTGATCGAGTCCGCAGCTTCTAAAACCGGTAAATCGCATGTGATTAAATCCCATCACAACGTGGGTGGTTTGCCGGAAACCATGAAGCTGAAGCTGGTAGAGCCACTGCGTGAACTGTTTAAAGATGAAGTTCGCCGCATTGGTTTGGAGTTGGGCCTGCCTTACGACATGGTCTACCGCCACCCGTTCCCCGGGCCGGGCTTGGGTGTCCGCATTTTGGGAGAGGTCAAAAAAGAGTACGCCGACATACTACGTCGTGCCGATGCTATCTTCTTGGAAGAGCTACACCGCGCTGACTTCTACCACAAAACCAGTCAGGCCTTTGCTGTATTTCTGCCGGTGAAGTCTGTGGGTGTTGTGGGAGATGCGCGTCGCTATGAATGGGTAATCGCATTGCGTGCCGTTGAAACCGTAGATTTCATGACAGCACGCTGGGCGCACCTACCGTACGACTTGCTGGAAACCGTATCCAATCGCATCATCAATGAAATCAGCGGTGTATCACGGGTTACCTATGATGTCTCCTCCAAGCCGCCTGCTACGATTGAGTGGGAATGATTTGTAAGGCACGACATTCCGGCTGACGGTTTGTATCGGAAGCAAACCCGTTGCTCTGGCCTTTGCCAGAGCAACGGGTGTCGCATTTCTTGCTATTCCGGAAGAGGAATAAACGCCTGTTCGTCCCCGGGAACTTTGGCAAAGCGGCCCGCTTTCCAGTCAGCTTTCGCTTGTTCAATCAGCGACTTGTCGCTGGCGATAAAATTCCATTCCATGTAGCGTTTTCCCACTGGCGCACCACCGACCACCGCCAGTACGGTATCGCGCTGCGCAGTTACAGTGATGCCGGATTCATCGCCAAAGATTGCCATGCTGTGTTCGTCCAACTTGGTCTCACGCAAGGCCAGTGCTCCTTTGACAATATACAGGGCCTTTTCCTCCGCTTCGGGCAATACGAGCGTTTGTCCGGCTTTCAGGCGCGCCTCTATGTACAGGGTTTCATATAGAGTTTTTACCGGCGAGGTGACGCCATAAGCGCAGCCCATCATGACTCTTACTGGTACACCGTTTGGTTCCACCTCGGGAATTTCAGTCTTGTCATAATGGAAAAAGCCGGGTTCGGTTTGCTCCAGATCAGTGGGTAGTGCAAGCCATAATTGCAAGCCGTGAATATTCTGGGGGCCCGCTTTAATCTCTTCACGCTGGCGTTCAGAGTGCACAATGCCACGACCAGCCACCATCAAATTTATGTCACCGGGCAATACCCGCGCTTTAGTGCCGAGAGAATCCCGATGCAGCATTTCACCTTCAAACAGGTAAGTGACCGTTGCAAGGCCAATATGTGGGTGAGGTCGAACGTCGATCCCCTGATCTTTTTCGAAGTGAGCCGGGCCCATATGATCGAAAAATACCCAGGGTCCTACGCTGCGACACTCCTTGGTGGGCAGGGTACGGCGCACACGAAAGCCACCCAGATCTTTATCCTTGGGTTTGAGTACCAACTTTAACGCGCTGCAGCCACTGATAACGCTGCAATCCTGAATCAGTTCAGAGGCGAGATTACTCATAATCAGCTCCTATGAAAACCTATGAAAACCTATGAAAACCTATGAAAAAAGGGAGCTCGGCTCCCTTTAGTTTTACACGAAAACTCAGTCTTCGCTGGTTAATGCGGTGTAGCTGGTAATCAGGTTGCGATAGTCGGGGATGTGGTTGGAGAACAGTGCTCCTAACCCTTCTATATCGTTTCGCCAGTCACGATGCAGCTCACAGGCTGTGCCAAACCAAGTCATCAGTTGAGCCCCGGCTTGTGACATGCGATCCCACGCTGCGTCACGGGTCATGGGGTTAAAGGTCCCCGAGGCATCGGTAATCACAAAAACTTCGTAACCTTCTTCTAGCGCAGACAGCACAGGGAAGGACACACATACTTCCGTTACAACGCCGGCCACAATCAGCTGTTTTTTACCCGTAGCCCTAACCGCCGATACAAACTCCTCATTATCCCAGGCATTAATCTGGCCCGGACGGGCGATATAAGGTGCGTCAGGGAAAATTTCTTTTAGCTCAGGAACCAAAGGTCCATTAGGGCCAGTTTCAAAGCTGGTGGTTAAAATGGTCGGTAAACTGAAGTACTTGGCCAAGTCAGCCAGTGCCAGTACATTATTTTTGAACTTGTCTGGTTCGATGTCGCGCACCAGAGAGAGCAAGCCAGCCTGATGGTCGACCAATAGTACTGCAGCGTTATCTTTGTCGAGTCGATTGTATTTAAAGCTCATCATTTCCTCCGGGAAATAGTCGTTAGTCGTTTCGATGAGGAGCCGTATGCCGGCTCTGGTTTTCACAGGCGATCGAACTGCCCGCGTTGTTGTTCAATGGCACTGCGGGAATCTTGGCTTTGGTAATCTCCTGAGATTTGCTTGTTATGATCATATAGTTGGTACAGTGATTTTGTAGACTGCTAAAATGCATCTCACTGTCGCACTGGTGGAACGATACGAATGCAGGATCTCAATGATCTCTATTATTTTGTGAAGGCGGTGGAATACGGCGGCTTTGCTCCGGCCAGTCGAGCTCTGTGTATTCCCAAGTCCAAGCTCAGTCGCAGGATTGCGGCGCTGGAACAACGGCTGGATATAAAGTTGATATACCGATCTACCCGCAGCTTTCACCTGACCGAGGTGGGGCAAACCTACTTTCAACACTGTAAGGCGATGTTGGTGGAGGCGGAGTCCGCTCAGGAGGCCATTGACTCGTTAAAATCGGAACCCAGAGGCATTATTCGCCTGACCTGTCCCATTGCACTGCTGCACGCTCACATTGGCTGTATGCTGGCGGAGTTTATGACGGAGTACCCACAAGTAAATATTCAGCTTGAGGCGTCTAATCGTCGTGTGGATCTGATATCCGAAGGTGTGGACGTGGCTATTAGAGTACGGCCGCCCCCAATTGAAGACAGTGAGCTCGTTATGCGGGTGTTATCTGAGCGTAGTCTGAGTCTGGTTGCCAGCCCGGCTCTGGTAAGCCGTTATGCGTTGCCAAACCAACTGACTGACCTATGTAATTGGCCGTCTTTGGGGCTAGGGCAACCTCAGCATCATTTCGTCTGGAGCTGGTACGCGCCTAACGATAAACTCTTTGAGGTGCCTTTTAAGCCACGCTTTGTGACCACTGATATGGTTGCGTTGCGCAATGCAGCACTAGCCGGAGTGGGGGTTGTTCAATTGCCGACATTGATGGTTACGCAACAGCTCAAAGATGGTAGCTTAATTAAGCTTCTTGAAAGCTGGACTGCTCCAAAAGAAATTATCCATGTGGTATTCCCCTCCCGTCGAGGCCTATTACCTTCAGTCAGAGCATTGATTGATTTTCTGGCTGATCGCTACGCTAGCTTTGATGAAGAGTAGGGTGGCAGGTTTTTGGTAGGGTGTTTTTATGGTTTTCTATAAGGTGTTGATTTAAAGTGTTTATTTTTCTTTTCGAGTGAGAGTAAATCTAATCTCGCAAAAACAGGCACATAGATAGATTGGGATAAAGCCATTGCCTGACAAAATAGCGACAGTTTCAAGGCACGCACTCCGAGCCAGAAGTACATATATTCTGTTGATCATCTTGTCTATTCAGGGTTGCGCCCAGCTGCCCCCTCGTAATGCACCGTCGCTGTCAAACGCGTTTGATCGTCCTGATGAAACGCGTTTGGGTCGTCAGGTTCAGCTTCATCTGCCGAATCAACTAGAGCACTCCGGGTTTTATATTCAGGATGCCGGTCGAGATGCCTTTCTTCAGCGTGCTGCGCTGATCGAGGCTGCAGAACATAGTATTGACGCTCAATACTACATCTGGAACAGCGATGTGTCGGGGACCTATTTGGCGCGACGTCTGCTAGTGGCCGCCGACCGTGGTGTGCGGGTGCGGTTGTTATTGGATGACGTAAATCTAAACGGGCGCGATACCTTGCTTGCCGCCTTGGATCAGCACCCCAATATTGAACTTTCCATTTACAACCCCTTCGCGATCCGCTCGGGCATCGGTAAGTGGCTGAATTTCATCTCGGACTTTCAGCGTCTCAATCAGCGCATGCATAACAAAACCTTCGTGGTCGACGGTGCGCTAGGCATAATGGGTGGCCGCAATATCGGGGATGAATACTTTGATCTACATCCGCAAGTTAACTTTCGCGACCGCGATGTGCTAATTGCCGGTCCAATTGTGGCTGACCTTTCTGCCAATTTTGATGCTTTTTGGAACAGCAAGTCTAGCTATCCAATGAGTCAGTTGGAGCCTGACGCTGCGCAAGAGTTGGGGCTGAGCACAGAGTTAGAGCAGATCCGTGCAGCCGCCTCCGATGGCGCTGGGCTTACCCGGGTGCCTCCACAAGATTCTAGGTCAGCGCTTGAGTATATATCGCGAATCTTGCCTGCACTTGTCTGGGCTGAAGGGGAGTTGGTGTTTGATTCCCCAGCGGTATATGGCCAAGACATTACGGATAGCCCCCAGCGCAGTGCTCAGGCTTTGTACCAACTTGTTGAGGAGGCAGACAAGGACATTTTAGTGGAATCCGCGTATCTCATTCTCGGCGACGACCAGCTTGAGATATTGAGGCAGGTTAGGGC
The DNA here is from genome assembly GCF_018860765.1 of Marinobacter salexigens. Classification (GTDB taxonomy): domain Bacteria; phylum Pseudomonadota; class Gammaproteobacteria; order Pseudomonadales; family Oleiphilaceae; genus Marinobacter; species Marinobacter salexigens_A. The sequence goes on along the minus strand of NZ_JAHKPV010000021.1, from coordinate 314,032 downwards.
GCGAGGCGTTCGTGTCTCGGCCCTGACCAATTCGTTGGCCTCCAATGATCTCACCACCAATCACGCTGGCTACGCACGTCGGCGCGGCGCAATGCTCGCAAACGGACTGGAGCTGTATGAGCTGCGGCCCGACGCGGAAGCCTGCTTGAATTGGATTGCCATGCCAGACTTCTGCCGTAGCGGTTCGGTGGGTTTACACTCTAAATCTGCGGTATTCGATCGCAGAGCTTTGTACATCGGCTCGTTCAACATCAATCTTCGTTCGATCTACCTAAACTCTGAAACCGTGTTGGTGATACATAGTGCCCAACTGGCAGAGCGGCTTGCGCAGGATATCGAAGCTGCGATGACGCCTGAAAACAGCTGGAGGGTGACACGGGAAGCAGGTGGGCAGCTGTTCTGGTCGGCCGGAGAGGAACAGTTTTGGACCCACGAACCGGCCACAGGGTTCTGGCGGCGCTTTAAATCCGGCTTATTTAGCTTGTTGCCGATGGAGAAGTATCTGTAGCGTCGATTTAGTTTCCGTGCGACTGCATGGTTTCTAGGCTTGTCGTTGTTGTCAGCAGACTGCTTGGTAATAAATGTGAATAGTGGTATTTTCTTGGCCCTGTGGAGCCTTCCTAATAGGTCATTCAATAAGTCACTCGCACCGCAAGTTCTCCGCCGAGCCGTGTTATGCCTGAATTACACAAAGACGACGATTACTGGATGGCTCGGGCTCTTACCTTGGCAGCTCAGGGTGCTTCCTTGGGCGAGGTGCCTGTCGGCGCAGTAGTTGTCCGCGATGGTAAGGAGTTGGGCACAGGCTTTAATCTGCCAATTTCAGGCTGTGACCCTACTGCTCATGCAGAAATATGCGCACTGCGTGATGCTGCTGCGAGGGTTGGCAACTATAGGCTGACAGGGGCAACCCTTTACGTCACTCTTGAGCCCTGCACTATGTGTGTGGGTGCCATTGTGCACAGTCGCATTAGCCGGCTTGTTTACGGTGCGCGCGAACCGAAGGCCGGTGCGGTGGAATCGGCGCGGCGCACATTGGACGAACCTCATTTGAACTGGCAAGTAGACGTTGTGGGTGGCATTCTGCAATACGAATGCAGTCAGATTATCAGCAACTTTTTTAGCCGTCGACGGGCCGAGATTCGGCAGAGGCGCAAACAAAGTTCAGGGAAGGAGTAATTCTGCATGAAAGTATTGGTAACCGGCGGCGCCGGATATATCGGTAGTCATGTTGTTCGTCAGCTAGCCGAAGCAGGGCATGACATTGTTGTTTTCGATAACCTCTCCACGGGCTACCGCTGGGCTGTAACGGCTGGCGAACTAGTAGTCGGCGATCTCGCCAACGAAGCAGAGATTGATCAGGTTTTCTCCAATCACAAATTTGAAGCGGTTTTGCACTTTGCCGCCAACATTGTGGTTCCGGAGTCGGTTGCCAACCCACTGAAATATTACAGTAATAATACCCGCAATACGCTCAATTTGCTCAAAGCTGTCGATAAGTACAAAGTACCCTATATGGTGTTTTCTTCAACAGCTGCGGTTTATGGCATGCCAGAGCAGACGGTACTCACGGAAGACCTCCCTCTTGCACCAATCAATCCCTACGGCGCATCGAAGATGATGAGCGAGCGGATGATAACCGACTACGCAGCTGCATCCGACCTTGATTACGTTGTGCTGCGTTACTTTAATGTGGCGGGAGCCAATCCGGATGGTTTGCTCGGGCAGGCGACGCCGGAAGCGACTCATCTAATCAAAGTGGCCTGCGAATGCGCGACCGAACAGCGGGATGGTATGAGTATCTTTGGTACGGATTATGAAACCAGCGATGGCACCTGCGTACGCGATTACATTCATGTGGAAGATCTCGCCAGCGCCCACGTTATGGCGCTGGACTATATGGCGGGGGGTGGCCAATCAAAGATCATGAACTGCGGCTATGGCCGCGGGTTCACCGTTCGGGAAGTGATTGATGTGGTGCGTGAGCAATCCGGTGTCGAATTCCCGGTAGTGGAAGCGGGTCGCAGAGCGGGTGACCCTGCCGCATTGATGGCAGATAATGCACTGATTAAAGAGACTCTGGGCTGGCGGCCTGCCTACGACAATCTGGAAACGATTGTTAGCACTGCGTTGGCCTGGGAAGCGATCTGGCAGAAGAAGAAAGCTACGGCTAGCCAGTAATAACTTGTTCATAAATTAAAATGTCGGGATTTAACGGATGAAAATAACGATTTTTGGTACCGGTTATGTCGGGCTTGTTACTGGGGCCTGTCTGGCCGATGTCGGGCATCACGTACTTTGCATGGATGTTGATCAGGCAAAGATCGACAAATTGAAAAATGGGCAAATTCCCATCTTTGAGCCCGGCCTTGGGGATATTGTAAAACACACGGTAGAAGCTGGCCGTCTGGCGTTTACCACTGATGTAGAAGAAGCCGTTCGGCACGGCACACTTCAGTTTATTGCGGTGGGCACACCACCCGATGAGGATGGATCGGCAGATTTGCAGTACGTCACCGCTGTAGCCAAGTCCATCGGTCAGTACATGGATGACTACAAAGTGATTGTGGACAAGTCCACGGTACCGGTCGGCACAGGAGACAAGGTAAAGGCGGCGGTTCGTGCGCAACTGGATAGCCGTGGTGTGGAGCTTGAATTTGATGTGGTCTCGAACCCCGAGTTCCTGAAAGAGGGCGCGGCGATCAACGATTTCATGAAGCCGGATCGAATTATTATTGGTACGGATAGCGATAAAGCGGCGGACGTACTTCGGGAGGTTTATTACCCGTTTAACCGAAACCACGATCGCATGATCTTCATGGATATCCGCTCTGCGGAATTGACCAAATATGCAGCCAACTCCATGCTGGCCACCAAGATCAGTTTCATGAATGAGATTGCCAATCTTGCCGAACGCCTAGATGCGGACATTGAAGCAGTGCGTCGAGGAATTGGCTCAGACCCCCGTATTGGCTACCACTTTATTTATCCCGGCTGTGGTTACGGCGGATCTTGCTTCCCGAAAGATGTGCAGGCTCTGGCCCGCACGGCGAAACACGTTGGCTACGATGCCCGCTTGCTTAATGCTGTAGAGGCCGTCAACTACGCTCAAAAGCATGTACTTTTCGATAAGGTAAGCCATTATTTTGGTGGAGATCTGAAAGGTAAGGTGGTGGCTATTTGGGGCTTGGCGTTCAAGCCAAATACCGACGACATGCGTGAAGCATCCGCCAGAACCTTGATGGAAGAACTGTGGAAGGCTGGCGCAACCGTTCAGGCGTTTGATCCGGAGGCGATGGAAGAGACCCAGCGTATCTATGGCGACCACGAAGGCTTGACGCTTTGTGGCACCAAGGAACAGACGCTTCGTGGTGCAGATGTGCTGACGATCTGTACTGAGTGGAAAGAGTTCCGTTCACCGGATTTTGGCGCTATTGCATCAGCTTTGCGCGAGCCAGCTGTGTTTGACGGCAGAAACCTTTATGAACCCGAAATGCTAGAGCGTCACGGCTTGATTTACTATGCTATTGGACGCGGTCGTAACCAATTTCATTCGTAGTGATGAAAACTAAGCGCGCCCAATAGTGGGTGCGCTTAGTCGTTGGTGCGGTCGAGCAAAGGTGCCACAATGACCCGGAATCAAAATTTCAGCCTTCATGAACGTCTGGCCAAAGATACCCTCAGCCTTGGGCGGAGCAATTTGTGCGAAATCCGGCTGATGAACGATCAAACATGGCCCTGGGTGTTGCTGGTACCTGCGCTTGCAGGCATGCGTGAAATCTACGATCTAAGCCCGGAGCAGCAGCGCCTTCTGCTGAATGAGTCCTCTGCGCTCAGTCGTGGCATGATGGATGTCTTTAGCGGCGACAAGATGAACGTAGCGGCACTTGGCAACATGGTTCCCCAGTTGCACGTTCACCACATCGTCCGCTTTGAGGGTGATCCTGCTTGGCCAGCCCCGGTTTGGGGTAAGCAGCCGCCTATGCCCTACAATGAGGCTCGACTTGCGGAGTTTAAAAAGGCAATGGCACCTGTTCTGTCACAGCTTTGCATTGTTTAAGGCGCCTAAATTGCTTTGCTTATTATTGCCAATTACCGAATTGACGCATGCTTGGCCATCATTTGCGAGCCAATCAGAATCATTCGGAGCTCGGTTTTCAATTTGATTTTTAGTTCCTCCCGCTCTTTATGCGTTGCATCCAGAGCTTCCGATCCTTGGTTGAATACCAGTGTAACCATGGCTTCTGCAACTAACCGCGCATCCGCCAAAGGTTTGTGCTGTTCGTCTGCAAAACGTCGAAGGTCGTCGGCAAGCTCTGTTACGAAATGATCAATCTCCGCTTTGATTGCGGTTCGAAAAGGCTTGGACCCGCCAGTGCGCTCCCGGAGCATTAATCGGAATAGGTTGGCGTTATTGCCAAGGTACTCCATAAACGTTTCTACAGAGGTCGATATAGCACTGCCATCCCGAGCAATCCGCTTGCGCGCCTGTCGCATAAGTTGCCGCAAAGCCACGCCGCCTTCATCTACCAACACCAAGCCCAATTCATTAAGATCTGCAAAATGGCGATAGAAAGACGTCGGTGCGATCCCAGCTTCCCGAGCCACTTCACGCAGGCTAAGGCTTCCGAATCCACGGTCTGGACTCAGTTGGGCGAGGGCCGCATCCATAAGGGATCGCCGGGTAAGGAGTTTCTGCTCGGCTCTGGTTGACAAGGTTGGGGCTCCAGCAATAGTTGAGTGCCGTAGTCTAGCCGTCTGTTATCAATGAGGGAACCCGCCATTGGTTGTCTGGGGGATCCTCGCGGGTGACTCTTGTCTTGTGGGAAACAAGCCTGATTTTCGTGGCCATTATGTTTATAATAATCGGCTTTTACAGTATGGTCCTGCCATATTTTGCAAGCAAGAACATAGCTAGCCACACACTCGCTTGCTTGCAAGTTTTACTAGACATCAACACTAATCTCAGACACCAGACACTACGGGAACCGGTATGCGCAGTCATTATTGCGGTGGGATCAACGAATCTCACATTGATCAGGAAGTTACACTTTGCGGATGGGTACACCGCCGCCGGGACCATGGTGGGGTTATCTTTCTGGACCTGCGCGACCGCGACGGTATTGCGCAAGTCGTGGTAGACCCAGACACCGAGGAGAGCTTTGCCCTCGCAGAAAAAGTGCGTAGCGAGTTTGTGGTGAAGGTCACCGGGCTGGTTCGCCGTCGGCCTGCTGGCACCGAGAACAGCAACATGTCCACAGGTCAGGTTGAGCTTCTTGGTAAAGACGTAACAATTCTGAATGCTGCTGCAACACCCCCGTTCCCTCTGGATGAACATGTCGACGTGGGCGAAGACGTACGCCTGCGCTATCGCTTTGTGGACCTGCGCCGCCCGGAAATGCTCAACCGCCTGCGGTTCCGTTCGCGTGTAACCAGCTACATCCGTAACTACCTCGACAGCAACGGCTTCATGGACGTGGAAACACCGATCCTAACCCGTGCAACACCCGAAGGTGCCCGTGATTATCTGGTGCCAAGCCGCACCCACGAAGGGGCTTTCTTTGCACTTCCACAATCGCCGCAGCTGTTTAAGCAAATGTTGATGGTGTCTGGTGTAGATCGCTACTATCAGATTGCCAAGTGCTTCCGCGATGAAGATTTGCGCGCAGACCGTCAGCCAGAATTTACTCAGGTAGATATTGAGGCTTCGTTCATCAGTGAAGAAGATCTCATGAACCTGAACGAAGGCATGATTCGTGCCTTGTTCAAAGATGTCATGAACGTTGAACTGCCGGCCTTCCCCCGCATGCCATACGCAGAAGCTATGGATCGTTTCGGTAGTGATAAGCCGGATTTGCGCATTCCGCTAGAGCTTCAAGATGTGGGTGACTTGGTTGCTGGCGTTGATTTCAAGGTGTTTGCTGGGCCTGCGAATGATCCTAAAGGCCGAGTGGCGGCTTTGCGTGTTCCCAAGGGTGGCGAGCTGAGCCGTAAGCAAATCGATGAGTACACTAAATTTGTCGGCATCTACGGCGCCAAAGGTCTCGCTTATATTAAGGTGAATGAGCTTGCCAAAGGCGTAGAAGGCTTGCAGTCGCCCATCGTTAAGTTCCTCGGCGATGAAGTTGCTATGTCTGTCATCGAGCGGACCGGAGCTGAAGACGGCGATATCGTCTTCTTCGGTGCCGATAAGACCACAGTTGTGAACGAAGCTCTTGGTGCACTACGTATTCGTGTTGGCCACGACTTGAAGATGCTGACCTGCGAATGGGCACCGATGTGGGTAGTCGACTTCCCCATGTTTGAAGTTCTGCCGGATGGCGGCCTGACCGCGATTCATCACCCGTTCACCGCACCTAGTTGTAGCCCTGAAGAGCTGGCGGCGAACCCGGAAACGGCTTTGTCTCGTGCCTATGATATGGTTCTTAATGGTACCGAGCTGGGTGGTGGTTCTATTCGTATCCATAGTGACAAGATGCAGCAGGAAGTCTTCCGCATTCTTGGTATCAGTGAAGAGGAGTCCCGCGCTAAGTTCGGGTTCCTGCTTGATGCGCTCAAATACGGGTGTCCGCCGCATGGTGGTTTGGCATTCGGTCTTGACCGTCTGATTATGCTGATGACAGGCTCAAGCTCGATTCGCGATGTAATCGCCTTCCCGAAAACCCAGAGTGCAACCTGTTTGATGACTCAGGCGCCGGGTGAGGTAGACGAAAAGCAATTGCGTGAGCTAAATATCCGTCTGCGCAAAAAACCGGCTAAAGCGGCGGGTGAGCAGGCTTCCGAAGCTGACGAGAAGTAATTAGGGCATTAATGTGGCGATTATTCTGGGTGTCGACCCCGGCTCAAGGATAACCGGATACGGTATTATCCGAGTCGATGGCCGGCACATAGAATATATCGACAGTGGTTGTATCCGCGTGGGCGAAAAGCCCATGGCGGAGCGCCTGAAAATTATTTTCCAAAGCCTCGTGAGCTTGATTGGCGAATACCGACCACAGGAATTTGCTATTGAGCAGGTTTTTATGGCGCGTAATCCGGACTCTGCGCTCAAGCTCGGACAGGCTAGAGGTGCTGCTATTGTCGGCGCTGCAACCAGCGGGCTTACGGTGCATGAATATTCTGCACGGCAAGTAAAGCAAGCCGTGGTGGGCAAAGGTGGTGCCGACAAATCTCAGGTACAGCACATGGTTCAGGTGTTGCTGTCACTTTCTCGCAAACCTCAGGCTGACGCAGCCGATGCCTTGGCCATCGCGTTGTGCCACGCACACATGAATCAGAGCATTCTTCGAGTGGCCGGCAGCACGGGTAAGGCGCGAAGTGGGCGTGTGCGACAACAATAAACTGCTCTGCGGAGCGGCAGGAGGCAATCCTTGATAGGTCGTATCCGAGGTATTCTGGTTGAAAAAACACCGGGGCAGGCATTGGTTGAATGCGGCGGCTTGAGTTACGAAGTTGATATCCCTTTCACTACGTTTTATCACCTGCCGGACCCCGATCAGGAGGTTACCCTTCATACACATTTCGTGGTTCGTGAAGATGCACAAAGCCTGTTCGGCTTTGCATCTCGGCTTGATCGGGATCTGTTTCGTTTGTTGATCAAGGTTAATGGTGTTGGCCCCAAGATGGCTGCCGGTATTCTGTCCGGTCTTGATGCGCAGCAGTTCATTCGTTGTGTGGAGGGGCGGGATATAGCATCTTTGATAAAACTTCCCGGTGTTGGCAAGAAGACTGCAGAGCGCTTGTTGATAGAAATGACAGACCGAATTAAACACCTGGAGGGGCAGTTTATACCTGCCACAGCAGGCATAGACGGTGGTGTCACCGCATCTCCCCAGCTTTCTATTTCCGCTCACAACCCCGCCGATGAAGCAGAGGCAGCGCTTATAGCGCTTGGGTATAAACCTCAGGAGGCCGCCCGGGCAATTAGCAAGGTGGCAGAAGAAGGAATGACCAGCGAGGCGCTTATTCGTTTGGCTTTGCGCAACATGATCCCGGCGTGATGACGCGACTTAGCCTTTTTAGCTTGCTCGGTCGTCTGTATAGCGCCGAACCTGTAGAGAGCGTAACGTGACACGCAGAGGGCTGTTTGTACAATTGGCTAACTTCAGTCTTCACGTGGCAATCTATTGATTCCCTATAAACGGATAAGTACATGATCGAATCCGACCGACTGATTTCAGCCCGGGCCGGTGACAACGAAGAGGTTCAGGATCGAGCTATCCGGCCAACGTTGCTTTCGGAGTATGTGGGGCAGCCCGCGGTGCGGGAACAGATGGATATTTTTATCTCCGCGGCTCGTGGTCGCCGGGAAGCCTTGGATCATGTTCTGATTTTTGGGCCTCCGGGGTTGGGTAAAACCACGCTTGCCAATATTGTTGCTAACGAAATGGGTGTGTCGATAAAGACGACGTCTGGGCCAGTGCTTGAAAAAGCCGGTGATCTTGCGGCGATGCTCACCAACCTGGAAGAGGGTGATGTCCTCTTTATTGATGAGATTCATCGTCTCAGTGCTGTAGTGGAGGAAATACTGTATCCGGCAATGGAAGACTACCAACTCGATATTATGATCGGCGAGGGGCCAGCGGCTCGTTCGATCAAGTTGGATTTGCCGCCCTTTACCTTGGTAGGCGCAACCACTCGTGCTGGTCTGCTTACGTCTCCGCTTAGGGATCGATTCGGCATAGTCCAGCGTCTAGAGTTTTACAATACGGCGGATCTGACTCACATTATTGTTCGTTCCGCGCGGTTGTCAGGTGTTGATATAGATGAGGAAGGTGCATACGAAATAGCGCACCGCTCAAGAGGGACGCCCCGCATAGCCAATCGCCTTTTGCGGCGGGTGAGAGACTACGCAGAAGTGAGAGCCGATGGCCACATTAACGCTGCCATTGCTGATCAGGCTCTGAATATGTTGAAGGTGGACAGTCAGGGCTTTGATCACATGGATCGGCGCTTGCTGCTTGCAATGATTGAAAAATTTGATGGCGGGCCCGTGGGTGTCGAAAGCCTGGCAGCAGCGATCAGTGAAGAGCGCGGAACGATTGAAGACGTTCTTGAGCCTTTCTTGATTCAGCAGGGCTTTATGGTGCGCACGCCTCGCGGTCGCATGGTGACATCACATGCTTACCAGCACTTCGGAATTGTACCGAAGGCTTCGGAGGCCCCGAATGCTGAAGGAGGCGGTCTTTGAGTGACAGCCAAGCTCCTGCAAAATTTGAATGGCCAATTCGCGTTTATATTGAAGATACAGACGCTGGCGGCATTGTTTACCATGCGCGTTACCTGCATTTCATGGAGCGTGCTCGTACCGAGTGGGTTCGAAGCTGCGGAGTTGGTCTTCGGGCTGGGCTGGCTGAAAACATAAGTTATGTAGTGCAGCGGTTGTCCGTTCACTATGCAGTGCCCGCCGTGCTGGATGATGAGATTACCGTTACTGCAGAGCCTGTGGCCTTCGGGCGCGTTTGGATGGATTTTAGGCAGCAGGTTGTGCGGGCAAGAGATGGCAAAACACTGTGTGAAGCGAATGTGAGAGTTGCTTGTATAGCCTTAGATAGCGGGCGGCCAAGACGTTTACCTGAAAACATGCGAGACCTGCTGGCGCAGCATAGCCAGCACCTTCAAAAAGATAACCAAACAAAACACGAAATAACCCAGGAGTAAGTGGTGGATTCGGAACTGTCAGTCTGGAGTCTGATTGCAAATGCCGGTGTGTTGGTTCAGCTGGTCATGTTGTTACTTGCCGCTGCATCGGTGATGTCCTGGGCGCTTATTTTTCAGCGCCTACAGGTTTTTCGCAAAGCCCGTCAGGCCCAGTTGGCGTTTGAGGAGCGCTTTTGGTCAGGCATGGACTTGGGGCAGCTCTATCGCGAAGTAAACGCAGAGCCCACGCCTTTCTCCGGTATGGAAGCTTTGTTCCGGGCCGGGTTTAAAGAATTTTCCAGATTACGTCAGCAAAGCCGTGATGCGGATGCAGTCATGGAGGGCACGCAGCGGGCCATGCGGGTAGCTTTCTCCCGTGAGCAGGAACGCTTGGAAACCCATTTGCCCTTTCTTGCAACCGTGGGCTCTACCAGCCCTTATGTCGGTTTGTTTGGAACCGTTTGGGGCATCATGAACTCGTTCCGCGGCTTGGCGCAGGTTCAGCAGGCAACACTCGCAACCGTGGCTCCCGGCATCTCGGAAGCGCTGATTGCTACAGCCATGGGTTTGTTTGCGGCGATTCCAGCTGTTATCGCTTACAACCGCTTCTCAGCGAAGTCAGATGCATTATTGAAAAATTACGAAACCTTCGCGGAGGAGTTTTCCAGCATTTTGCATCGTCGTGTTCATAGCGCCGAGAAGGGCGCAGCCTGATGGTATTTATGGTTAACAAACGGAGCACGCCGCTATGAAAGGCATGGGGATGATGCCTGAAAATCGGAAGAAGCCGATGTCGGAAATCAACGTTGTTCCGTATATCGACGTGATGCTGGTACTGCTGATTATTTTTATGGTCACCGCGCCTATGCTTACTCAGGGCGTGAAGGTGGACCTTCCTGAAACAGCATCTGACCCGATTCAGGCAGATAAAAATGTGGAATCCATCGTCGTATCGGTAGACTCCAACGGCGCCTATTACGTGGAAGTTGGGGATAAAGGCAGTGACCCCATGCCTCTGGCTGAGGTTCGTGCTCAGGTTGCAAAAATACTGTCCCAAAGATCATCCGGCGATATTTTGGTGCGTGGCGATGAGAACGTTGATTACGGCACTGTGGTTCGTTTGATGGCGGCTCTTCAGGGTGCAGGGGCAACCAGTATTGGCCTGATTACCGATACGGCCCCGGACGAAACGTGATATCAGAGCAGGAAAAATTGTTGTGACAGGTCAGGAGCGGGAATATACCAGCACCGGAGTGCCGCCCTGGAAATCGCCCTTCGCGATTTCTGTGGCTTTGCACCTGCTCATTGCGGGCGTCGCTCTGGCGGGCTGGTCGTGGTCGTCTCCTGTCCACGAACCGCCCCCCAGCAGTATTTCTGCGCGCCTTATTACCCAGCAAAAACCGGAGCCGAGCCCGGTTGTTGATCCGGTAGATCAGCCGGATCAAGAGCAAGAGCGCAAAGAGCTGGAAAAACAGAAGCAGGCTGAAGCGCAAAAGCGTCAGAACGAAGAAAAGGCTCGGAAGGCGGAGGAGCAGAAAAAACGCGAAGAAGCCAAGCGTAAAGCTGAAGAGCAAGAGCGCAAGCGCGAACAAGCCAAGGCGGAAGAGCTAAAAGAAAAAAAAGCGCGTGAGGCAGAAGAGGCTGCACGGCAGAAAGCAGAAGCGGAAGCAAGAGAGCGTGAACGTCGCAAGGCAGAAGCGGAAGCTGAAAAGCAGCGCCAGCAAGAAGCCAAGCGTAAGGCGGAGGAGGAAAAACGTCGTCAGGAAGAGCAGCGTAAGCGCGAAGAAACTGAACGTAAGAAACAGGAAGAACGGGCCCGTAAGGAAGCCGAGCGTCGGCTTCAAGAGCAGCAGCTCGAAGCTCAGGCGGAGCAGGCTAGAAAAGCCCGTGCGGATGAAGCGCAACGTAGAGAGCGAGCGGCAGCGGCAAAAGCCCGCGAATCCCAGATGTTGTCTGAGAGCCAGAAATATCAGGGGCTGATTCGTGAGAGACTTAGCCAAGCCTGGTATCCACCTTCTTCAGCGACGGAAGACATGACAGCCCGCTTGCAGATTACCTTGCTTCCAACGGGCGAACTGGCCAGTGTAAAACTGGTTGCCAGTAGCGGAAATACCGCGTTCGATAACTCGGCACTGAGTGCAGTCAGATCGCTGAACCGGTACCCGGTACCCTCTGAGCGGGACACATTTGAAACCTATTTCCGCCAGTTTACGATTGAATTCAATCCTCGAAGGTTGAGATAAGGATGCGGGTGACACCATGAAGCAGATAATTTCGTTCAGCCTAATGAAGGCTACTCTTGCAGCGGTCGCCTTCATGTTTACGGCGGTTACCAGCGCTCAGGCTGAACTGCTGATTCGTATTACAGAAGGGGCGGACTCCGCAATTCCGGTTTCTGTGGTGCCTTTTGCAGAAAACGGCAGCATGCCTGCTGGAGACAAACTGAGCAGCATTGTGCAGGCGGATTTGGCAATGAGCGGCGAGTTTCGCCCCTTGCCTCCCGAGAAAATGCTAAGCCTTCCCTCGAAGCGCTCTGATGTGTATTTCCGAGACTGGCGCATGCTTGGTCAGCGTTATGTTTTGGTAGGCGAGTTAACCCGTAACGGCGACAGGGTGCAGGCTCGATATGAGTTATTCGATGTCAATCGTGAAGAACGCATTCTTGGTGAAACCGCTGCCGCGCCTGCATCTAATATTCGCTCTTTAGCGCATCATGTAAGCGATAAGGTCTATGAGGCGATTACCGGCGTTCCCGGAGCGTTTTCTACCAAATTGGCTTATGTAACGCTTCAGAGAGCAAATGGAAAAGCGCTCTACCGGTTGCAGGTAAGCGACATTGACGGCAAGCGAGCGGGAATTCGTTTGGAAAGCAAAGAGCCTATTTTGTCTCCCGCTTGGTCACCGAATGGCAAAAAGCTGGCCTATGTGTCGTTTGAAACGGGTAAGCCAGCTATTTTTGTCCACCAGCTTAGCTCGGGAGAGCGCACGAAAGTTGCGGATTTCCCCGGTTTGAACTCGGCACCTACCTGGTCTGCCGACGGGCAATCACTACTAATGACTTTGTCCAAAGATGGTAATGCTGAGATTTATCAGATGAACCTGCAATCCCGCAAGGTTACGAAGCTCACGAACCACTGGGCGATAGATACTGAGGCCGCTTGGGACAGTGCGGGCGCGGGGATCTTCTTTACATCGGATCGTTCAGGCGGGCCGCAGATTTACTACATGGAAAAACCGGGCGCCGAGCCGCGGCGCTTAACTTTTGGCAGCCGCTATAATGCTCGTCCGCGCCCAGATAGCGCAGGGAAATATGTGTATTACGTTCATCAGCGCGATAGGGCCTTCACTATTGCTCGTACAAACCTCGAAAGCGGTGACGAAACAGTTCTCACACGCACAGAATCCGATGAGTCTCCGAGTGTGTCGCCTAACGGGCGCATGTTGATTTACGCTACTAAACAGAACGGTGAAAGCATACTGACTGTTATCTCCGCAGACGGTGGTGCGGCGTATAGTCTTCCTGCATCGGAAGGCGACGTCCGTGACCCGGCCTGGGGGCCAATTGTTCGGTAGCCGGCGGGTGTGAGAGCACCTGTCGGAAACGGCAAGAATTTACGTCAACCAACGAAAAGGAATGAAATATGAAATTGTCAGCTCCAGCAAAAGTAATTGCACTGTTGTTTTCGGTAGGCCTGGTTGCCGGTTGTAGTACAACTGGTGAGAACATGGAAGATGGCGGTTATGGCTCCGATGTTGAGCCTATTGATCAAGATGGTGGTTCTACCGTGTATGGCGGTGGCGATCAGGATGGTATTTCTTCGTCCTCGATGACCGAAGAAGAGCGTATGGAAATCCAGAAGCAAACCGAACAGCAAGCCCTGCGCGAAGTGACGATTTTCTATTTTGATTTCGATACGTCCGAAATCAAACCGGAAGCCCGTGACGTGCTCATGGCCCACGCCCGTTATTTGTCCAACAACCCGGGTCAGAAAGTGCGCCTTGAGGGTCACGGTGACGAACGTGGCTCCAAGGAGTATAACCTGGCACTTGGCGAGCGCCGTGCCAATGCGGTTCAGCGCTTCCTGATTGTGAATGGTGCTTCACGGGGCCAAATGGAAACCGTAAGCTATGGTGAAGAGAAACCGGCGGTTATGGGCTCGTCAGAGAGTGCATGGGCACAGAATCGCCGTGTGGAGCTCGTTTTCGAGTAAACGCACATACAACATCAGGTTAAGCCCATGAGAAAACAGCTCATGGCGGCAGTGATGTTTCCGCTTGCCCTCGGGCAGGCGGGAATTGCGCTGGCGCAATCATCTACGCCCGCTTTCCAAAGCAATGCCTCAGAAGCCCAACGTAAGGCCAACACGAATCAGGCTACGTCTGAGCTCTTCTATATGATCCAGCAATTGCAGGGCGAGGTCCGCAGACTACAGGGAGAGTCGGAAGAGCAGAGGCACCTAATCAAGCGGTTGCAGGATCAGGGCCGGGATCGCTATATCGACTTGGATCAGCGCATTCTCGATCTATCAGAGAAAGTGTCTGCGCAACCACCGGCTGCCGGGCCAACAGCAGGAGATGCTGGCGCCGGTAAGCGCGCAACAGAAATCCGTGAATATCGCCAGCCCAGTGCCGAAGAGCGTAAGGCATACAAGGCTATTCAAGACCTGATCCATAGCCAAAAGAACTACGACGAAGCGATCAGCCGCATCTACGAGTTTTTAGATAAGTATCCCGAAGGGGATCTGACGGTGAACGCCTACTACTGGCTTGGTGAGGTTTATCTTGTGAAGCCGCAACTTGAGCAGGCGCGCCAAGCCTTCTCCATTGTTGCAACACGTTACGGGGACCACCGTAAAGCGCCAGACGCTGGTTACAAGCTGGGCATCGCGCTTGATCGCCTTGATAAGAAAGCCGAAGCGCACCGGCAAATGGAGCAGGTTGTGAGTGACTACCCTGAAAGTTCTGCAGCCGGACTTGCCCGGAAATATTTGAACACTAATTAGGGCGGAAACACGGCGATTCGTAAAAATATTAAAAACATGGCGTGAAAGGGTTGATCGTCAGAGAAAAATCATTACTATATGCGCCTCGCTTGGGTCGTTAGCTCAGTTGGTAGAGCAGTTGGCTTTTAACCAATTGGTCGATGGTTCGAATCCATCACGACCCACCATATTCGATATTTCGGGGCAGTTGCTGAGCCGCTCCGGAATCGATCAGGGTCCCGGCACTGGTCACAAGTTTTTGGGTCGTTAGCTCAGTTGGTAGAGCAGTTGGCTTTTAACCAATTGGTCGATGGTTCGAATCCATCACGACCCACCATTATTAGTTGTTGAAGGTCTGTAATTAGAGTTAAAGCTTAAGGGGCTGCAGAGATGCAGTCCTTTTTTTTTGGTTTGCGGTTTTGCTCCAGATAAAACAGTCTCCCCGAGTCTCGGTATAGTCCGTAAAGCGCTATTGGTGTTTGAAATGATATACTCGAACACAGAGTGTAATCGGCTGACAGTAACTGGTGCCTAGTAATTGCTGGTTATTGCTAGCAGTTGAGAGAAATTGAGAGTATCCGTACATGACTAAAGCTGAAGACCGAATTCTTGTTCAGGAACACCTGGCTCACGCAGCTGAGCCCAAGCCGCTCAGTGCAGACGAGAAGGCGCGGCTCGAAAGCCGTATCAAGGCTGTCCTCAAGGAAAAAGACGCTGTACTTGTGGCGCATTACTACACAGATCCAGATATCCAGCGCCTTGCGGAAGAAACCGGTGGCTGTGTGGCAGACTCGCTCGAAATGGCGCGCTTCGGGAACCAACACCCCGCCTCAACGGTTGTTGTGGCTGGCGTTAGGTTCATGGGTGAAACCGCTAAGATTCTGAACCCAGAAAAGCGCGTTCTGATGCCAACACTGGAGGCAACTTGCTCTTTGGATGTGGGCTGCCCTGCAGACGAGTTTAAAGCCTTCTGCGACGAACACAGTGATCGAACCGTGGTGGTGTATGCCAACACATCTGCCGCTGTAAAAGCGCGTGCGGACTGGGTCGTAACGTCTAGTTGCGCTGAAGCTATAGTGGAAGATCTAGACGCGCGAGGGCAGAAGATCCTGTGGGCCCCAGATAAGCATCTTGGCCATTACGTGCAGAAAACCACTGGGGCCGACATGTTGCTATGGGATGGCTCTTGCATTGTGCATGAAGAATTTAAGCATCGTGGTCTGGAAGATCTTAAAGCGCTGTATCCAAATGCCGCCATTCTGGTTCATCCTGAATCCCCCAATGCTGTCGTAGAACTGGCCGATGTTGTCGGCTCTACCTCCCAGTTGATTCACGCAGTGCAGACATTGCCGAATCAGGAGTTCATTGTCGCCACGGATAACGGCATCTTCTACAAAATGCAGCAACTGGCACCCAATAAAACGCTTATTGAGGCGCCAACAGCCGGTAACGGCGCTACGTGCCGCAGCTGCGCGCAATGCCCATGGATGGCAATGAACGGTCTGGAAAACCTTTTGCGTGTGATTGAGCAGGGGGATCAAGAAGTGTTTGTGGACCCCGAAACCCGTGAGGCTGCTCTCAGGCCTCTGCGGCGTATGTTGGACTTTACCGCAGGGGTGAACCTGAAAGCAGCAGGCAACGCCTGATTTTAGTTGTTTCTGTGCGCTTGTAGGCGGCTGGTGATTTCGCCCAGCCGCTCACTTACCACCTGTCGCTGGGCAGACCCTGCGGGCAGTTTCTCCTGAGCCTGTCTGAGCTGTCTCTGGGCGGATTCTAAATCCCCCATTAGTGCGTCGTATTCTGCCCGAGCGCGATGAACTCCCACTATGTTTCTAGCCATGCCTTCGGCTTCCGCCAGTCGCAGCCATAGATATTCCTGCTGCGGCATTCTACGTGTAAGTTGGTTGAGGTATTCGGCTGCTTGAGTGCCGTTACCCGCAGCGATTTCCACGTCAGCAAGGGTTGAGGTTATAGGGTAGTTGCCCGGGTTTCTGCTTAAAGCGTCTTTAAGTATGGAGCGTGCGTCATCCAGCTTGTTCTGCTGAATCCTTATCTCAGCCAACGTTACCTGAAGAGTAATTCGACCGGGGTTGCTTGCTAGTAGCTCGCTGATAATGTCGGTCGCTTGTTCGAGCTGCTTATTGTTCAGATAGGCGAAGGCTAATCCGTAACGAATGGCTTCATTGCTTTGGGCGTCGGGCTTGTTCAAATAACCTTCGAATATATCCACTGCAATCTCTGGTGACGCTGCGTAATGCACTTGCAACCGGCTTCGGATTAGGTGGTATTCCTGACCGTCCCGAATGGTTTTCTCTGGGTACTGCTCTGCGCGGTTGCGGGTGTCGGCTACACGGCTTTGGGTCAGTGGGTGGGTCGATAGGTACTCGGGTAAGTTGTTTCCCTGTAGCCGGTTCTGGCGCATCATAATCTCGAACATTTCGGGCATGCCGCGCGGATCCATGCCAGCGGTAGCCAGAATGTCCAATCCAACACGGTCAGCTTCTTGCTCATGGGAGCGGCTGTAGGCCAGCATATTTTGTATCGCCAGCGCCTGAGTGCCGGCAATGGCGGCAATGCCAATGTCGGATTGGGTTACCGCAGACAGTACAATGCCTGCAATCATTCCAGCAAGAGTCAGAGGTGCACTGTTTTCCTGTTGTTCTAGGCGGCGCGCAAAATGCCGCTGGCTGAGGTGGGCGAGTTCGTGGGCAAGTACAGATGCAAACTGCTGCTCCGTGGCCGCATTCAGAAATAGCCCTCCATTGATGCCTACAATCCCTCCCGGTACGGCAAAAGCGTTGAGAGTAGGGCTGTCAATAAGTGTAAGGGTTATGTCGCGATTTTCCAGAGGTGCGGAAGGCACAAGTCGGTAAATAATGGCGCTGAGGTAATCATAAACCAGTGGGTCTGTAATGCGCGGTGCAGACCGGCGAATCGAAACCATAACCTGCTGCCCAATGTCACTTTCCTTTTGCCCGGAAATAAGTCCGCCTCCGGTTCCTCCAATATTTGGCAGGTTGGCGTCTTGAGCTCTTGGCGCTGGGCTTAATGTCAGCGAAAAAGCCAAAGTGAACGCTAGAGAGAGAGTTCGGTAACAGCAAAATCTGGTCAGAACGTAATTCATGTAGTGCGCTAAGCTCCTGATTCGAACTGCTACTGTGACAAAAAATGTTGCGAAAAAGTCCTGAACTGCTCATTAATAGTTATTGTGATGCAATACAGTATTGCTGGGGGCATAATGCCGCCTTGCGAATTTAATGTCGTGTGATGGTGCACCTTACTTTATGTCTGATCGAATATTGGACGCATCTGGGCTTCGCTGCCCAATGCCTCTACTGAAAACCAAACTGGAGCTCAACAGCATGTCACCCGGTGAAAAGCTTGAGGTGATTGCCACGGATGCGGGCTCCGCTCGCGATATCCCAGCATTTCTGGAGTTGTCCCGCCACCGCTTGGTGAACTCCGCAGAAACTGATGGCCACTTTCGGTTTGTGATAGAGTGCGGCGGTTAATTCTCCGGAGTCCTTGATGTTCAGAATTTTACGCGGTCTTGCACACAAATACTTTTCAGATGAAGAAGCCGTCATCCTTTTCTTGATTCTGGTGACGGGCACTTTTTTCATCATATGGTTCGGTGCCATGTTAGCGCCCGCTATCGCGTCGCTTATTGTCGCCTTTATTCTGCAAGGATTGGTTTCCCGCCTCAACGCCCTTGGTGTTCCCGAGGGCATTGCTATAGTCGGTGTGTTTCTGGTGTTCCTCGGCGTACTGGTGGGATTTATTTTCGTTCTTCTGCCGCTTATCTGGACTCAGGTCAGCACCCTTGCAGGCGAGGCACCCCGAATTATTGGTCAGTTGCAGTCTTATCTTGAACTGCTGCCAGAAGAATACCCTCATATTATCTCGGCTGAGTCTGTGCGTGGCCTCTATCAGCAAGTAAATACAGAAGTAGGGCACATGACTCAGTGGCTCGTGTCTTTTTCTTTGTCGAGCATTCCAGACCTCGTCGCTTTGCTTATCTACATGGTGCTGGTGCCAATTCTCGTGTTCTTTTTCCTGAAAGATCGTGAAGTCCTGCTTGGTGCTATTTCCAGATTATTGCCGCCCCAACGACCGATGATGCTGCAAATATGGCATGAGGTGAATCTACAATGCGCGAACTACGTTCGCGGGAAGGCGGTTGAAATCCTGATAGTGGGCGGAGCCACCTATGTCGCGTTCAAGCTTTTGGGTGTGCCCTATGCCGCGCTTCTGTCTCTTCTCGTAGGCCTCAGCGTCGTCATTCCGTACATTGGTGCAGCTGTGGTGACGATTCCGGTCGCCGTAATTGCGCTGTTTGCCTTCGGGTGGGGTAGTCACTTTATCTGGGTGATGGTGATATACGGTGTTATTCAGGCGCTGGACGGCAACGTGCTCGTTCCTGTGCTGTTCTCAGAGGTGAACAACCTGCACCCCGTTGTGATCATCATTTCGGTGTTGTTCTTCGGTGGTATTTGGGGCCTGTGGGGTGTTTTCTTTGCCATTCCGCTGGCCACTATGTTTAAGGCTGTATTCTTTGCCTGGCCGGTGAAGGCGACTGCTTCCCCCACCGCGCCAGACCAAGTGTAACTGCGCTACTTTGCTCTCAATCTGGTATCAAATACAGCGTTTTGCTTCAGAGCGCCTTTACAGCAGCGAGTACTTCCTCAACGTGCTCGGGTACTTTTACGCTGCGCCATTCTTTACGCAACACGCCTTCCTGATCAATCAGGAAGGTGCTGCGATCAATGCCCATATATTCTTTCCCGTATAACTTTTTGAGCTTGATAACGCCGAAAAGCTCGCAGAGCGCTTCGTCTTTGTCGGAAATAAGGTGAAATGGGAAATCGAATTTTTTGCGGAAGTTCTCGTGTGCTTTGAGCCCGTCTCGAGACACCCCGAAAATTTCTGTATCCAACTCGGTAAAGGCTTTCATGTTGTCCCGAAAGTCCTGTCCTTCAGTCGTACAGCCCGGTGTGTTGTCTTTCGGATAGAAATAAATAACCACATTTTTGCCGCGTAAATCCGCCAGACGGACGGTTTGGTCGCCTGTTGCGGCGGCTTCAAAGTCCGGTACTTGCTTGTTCACTTCAACAGATGACATGACATCTCCTTTAATTCCCTTGTGTCAGTTCGTGCCCAACATTACCATATCCGTTTTATTCGGACGGAGCTTTTATGATTACGGGTAGCCTTGTCGCACTGGTCACGCCCATGCATCCAAACGGTGACATTCACTGGGAGCATCTGGACAAACTGGTGGACTTTCATTTGGATAACGGTACTAACGGTATCGTTGCTGTGGGAACCACCGGCGAATCCGCAACGCTCGATCAGCAAGAGCACTGCCGGGTAATTGGTTATATCATCAAACGCGTGAACGGGCGGATCCCTGTTATTGCTGGCACCGGCGGTAACAGCACGCGCGAAGCTATTTATCTGACAACCGAGGCGCATAAGCTAGGTGCAGATGCCTGCCTGTTGGTAGTGCCTTACTACAATAAGCCGACTCAGGAAGGGCTTTACCAGCACTTCAAAGCAATCGCAGAGGCGGTGCCGGGCATGAGCCAGATGCTCTATAACGTACCGGGGCGTACCGCTTGCGATATGCTCAATGAAACCGTACTGCGTCTTGCTGATATTCCCAA
Organism: Marinobacter salexigens; assembly: GCF_018860765.1. GTDB lineage: Bacteria > Pseudomonadota > Gammaproteobacteria > Pseudomonadales > Oleiphilaceae > Marinobacter > Marinobacter salexigens_A. Next base: position 293,745 of record NZ_JAHKPV010000021.1, on the reverse strand, counting down.
CATTGTTGCCATCAAAGATGCCACGGGCAACATCCCTCGTGGTGCGGAGCTTATAGAAGCTCTTGATGGTCGTCTTGCGGTCTACTCCGGGGATGACGCCACAGCGGCTGAGCTCATGCTTGCAGGCGCGAAGGGTAATGTGTCCGTTACTGCAAACGTCGCACCTAAAGGTATGGCCGACCTATGCGCAGCAGCCATTGCAGGTAACCGGGAAGAGACGGAACGCCTGAACGAGCTTTTGATGCCGTTGAATCGCAAATTATTCCTTGAGGCGAATCCAATACCGGTTAAGTGGGCGCTTCAGCGTATGGACATGATCGGCGAGGGCATACGCCTGCCATTGACTCAGTTCAGTGAAAAATTCCACGGTGAGCTGGAAGAAGCGATGAAAGCCTCGGGTGTGCTCTGAGTTTGTTGATACCAACCGTGAAACAGTCCCAAACAGAGAGTAGGCCGATGCCGGTTCTTTCAGGAACCCGTAATGTTTTTGCATTTCGACATGTAGTGGTAGCGTCTGGGCTGTTGCTGACCGTTGCAACGTCTGGCTGCAGCCTGATGGAGGATCGCTCTGAGCGATACCTGAGTGAAGAAGAAGGTGACCAGCTGGTTCTTCCGGAAACAGCCGACACTTCGCGTTTTACTCAGGTAATGCCTATTCGGCAAGTAAAGCCCGCGGACTCCAGCAAAATGTATCCGTCTGATCTTCCTCGCCCTCCCGATATGACATCGGAAATTCTCGAAGAGAATTATGTGGTTGAAGAATTGGACGGACGCGCATGGTTGTTGGTAAACGATGTGCCGGGGCGGATATGGCCTGTCGTAACGGCTTATATGAACGAGCAAGGCTTGGGCGTGGCCTATGACAACCCTCAGTTGGGCCTGCTGCAAAGTGATCTGGCTAATTTCAGCGTGCGTGCGCGTGAAATTCTAGAGCTTTCTAGCACACCAATTGACGCAACTGCAGCTGAGCCGAAAGCGATTTTGCAGGTTCGCATAGCGCCCGGCGTTCGTCGTAAAACCACTGAAATTCAACTGCGTAAGCTTACCTCGAAAGGAAGTGCAGAGGAAAACGCTGCGTGGCCGGGAGAGCTAATTTCATGGCGCGGAATTTCTGATCCGTCCGCAGATCAGTTGAGTCTACAGAAGCGCCTACTCGCTGACTTAGGTGAGTTCATGAAAGCCCGTGAAGAGAGCAAGTCCTTTTCCCGTGCCGCTTCGGTGATGGTGGCTAAGCCATTAGTAAAGCTTGTATCGGAAAATGATAAGGCGCAGTCCATCCGCATGGACCTTGATTATGGTCGTTCCTGGGCCGAGGTAAACCGTGCCTTGAGCGAGTCGGATACTAGGGTACTGGACTTGAATCGCAGCGAAGGCTGGTTCTATGTAGATTTCCGCACCGCCGATGAGCGCGACCCAGGCTGGTTCAGTTGGTTTAGCAATAAAGAAGAGCCTCGCCATACCCATACGATTAGTCTGACGAGGGGAGAGGGTCAGGTTCAGGTTACGGCTGAAACGGCTGAGGATTACAGCGGTGAGAAGCGTGCTGAGGATTTACTGACACAGCTGTTTGATTACCTATACTGATTAAAGGGGTGCCTGCCGTGCAGGCCTCCGTTTCGGAGACTTACTGATGGAAAAACGCGAAGAACTCTACGCAGGCAAGGCCAAATCCGTATTTCGCACTGACGACCCGGAGCGATTTGTTCTTGTCTTCCGCGACGATACCTCGGCGTTTGATGGTGAAAAGAAAGAGCAACTTAACCGAAAAGGTATGGTGAACAACCGTTTTAATGCGTTCATCATGGACAAACTGGAAGCGGCCGGTGTGCCGACACACCACGAAGGCTTGCTGTCTGCAACCGAGTCACTGGTTAAAAAGCTCGATATGATTCCAGTGGAATGTGTTGTGCGTAATGTATCTGCGGGCAGCCTGTGTCGTCGTCTGGGCGTGGAAGAAGGGCTAGAACTCAACCCGCCGACCTATGAGCTGTTCCTCAAGAACGACGCGCTGCACGACCCAATGGTGAACGAATCCTTGGCCGTTAGTTTTAATTGGGCCACTGAAGCCGAACTGACGCGGATGAAAGAGTTGACCTACAAGGTAAACGGCGTGCTGAAAAACCTATTTGATGAAGCCGGAATGTTACTGGTGGATTACAAACTGGAGTTCGGTCGCAGCGGCGATGAGATTGTACTAGGCGACGAGTTTAGTCCCGACGGTTGCCGGATATGGGATAAAGAAACCCGAAAGAAAATGGACAAAGACCGCTTCCGGCAAGGTCTGGGCAATGTTATCGAGACCTATGAAGAAGTGGGTCGCCGCATTGGAATCAACTTCGACTGATTATTGGCCATTAATTCAAGCAGACAATAACGGCACAGGTGCACCATGCATAAGTTCACTCTCGCGGTAGGCAGTTCTCTTCTTTTGGCCACATCTTTTGCTCAGGCCGATGTGGTTGGTCTTGGTGCCAGCGTAGGTTACTGGGACTCCAACTTGTCCGGCAACGCAGCCTCGGGCGGCAATTCGGTTGATGTGGATGACGAGTTGCGCTTGGAGGACGACGGCAACGCGAACGCCAGCATTTATGTAGAACACCCGGTGCCGGTTCTGCCGAATGTGCGTTTGGCTTACACACTGATAGAACAAAGTGGCCGCAGCACACTCACCAGCCCCTATGACGGGGTAAGCTCAGGCCCTGTGCGTTCAGATTTGGATCTTGAACAGCTTGATCTCACTCTGTACTACGAAATTTTGGATAACGTGGTCAATCTTGATTTGGGGTTAACCATAAGGGACTTCTCAGGCGAACTGCTGGTACAAAACGCATCTCAGTCAAGCCGCACAGAAGCCGACGCTGTTTTGCCCATGGGCTATATAGCTGCCCGTGTTGACTTGCCTCTTACCGGAGCGGCTGTGGGTGCAGAAGGTAACTTTATCAGCTTTGATGGCGATTCCATGCGCGACTTCAACGTGTACGGGCAGTACAGCATTTCATTGCTGCAACTGCGTGCAGGCTATCGTCAGATTGCAGTTGATTATGAAGATGGCAGTGACCAATTTGACGTGGAAATCGATGGGCCATTCATCAGCGCGGGTCTTGTCTTCTAAAAGTTGTCACGGCTGTCTAAAAAGGAGTAATAGACTTGAAGATACTGGTAACGGGCACCGCAGGGTTTATCGGTTCGCAGTTAGCGCACCGGTTACTTGAGCGGGGAGATGAGGTAATAGGCGTTGATAATGTTAACGACTATTACGATGTTAATCTCAAGGAAGCCCGTCTCTCACGCCTTACTGGCCACGCTGGATTCACTGAAGTACGTGAAGATGTTGCAGACCGAACTGTGATGACCGATATCTTCGCAAAGCATCGTCCCGAACGAGTCGTGCACCTAGCTGCTCAGGCTGGTGTGCGCTACTCGCTGGAAAACCCCAATGCGTATGTGGATGCCAACCTCGTTGGCTTCATGAACATACTAGAAGGGTGTCGCCACAACGATGTGAAACATCTGGTATATGCTTCTAGCAGCTCGGTTTACGGCGCTAACGAGGCCATGCCGTTTTCAGTCCATGATAATGTGGACCACCCTCTAAGTTTGTATGCAGCCTCGAAAAAAGCCAATGAGTTGATGGCTCACACCTACAGTCACCTCTATGGTTTACCCACTACTGGTTTACGATTCTTTACCGTCTACGGCCCTTGGGGCCGACCAGATATGGCCTTGTTTATCTTTACCAAGAAGATTCTGGCTGGTGAACCAATTGATGTGTTCAATCATGGCAACCACAAACGGGACTTCACTTATATCGACGATATTGTGGAAGGTGTTGTCCGTACTCTCGATCAAGTCGCTCAGCCTAACGGCGACTGGAGTGGCGCAGCGCCTGACCCAAGCACCAGCAAGGCCCCGTATCGCATTTACAACATTGGCAGCAACAACCCTGTGGAGCTCTCTCGGTTCATAGAAATTATTGAGCAAAGAGTCGGGAAAAAGGCCCAAAAAAATCTGCTTCCTATGCAGCCGGGCGATGTGCCAGCCACCTACGCAAACGTTGATGATTTGATCAGCGATGTCGGCTATAAACCAGCCACCGGCGTGGAAGAGGGGATAGCCAACTTTGTTGACTGGTATCGTGATTTTTACCAAGTCTGATCTCAGAAAATCCTGCATCATAATGGAAACGCCCCTCCTTGGAGGGGCGTTTTCTTATGCAAGCCTGAATGTATCGTGTTAAAAACTTAGGGTTGCAGATAGCCAGAAGTTTCTAGCTTTTGCCTTCATGTTGTAATCATCAATATAGTTTGCGATATAGGTAGCTCCGCCATCATCCGTGGTGTATACGGTTTCGTAACTGGTGAAATCTTCGTCCAACAGGTTGTTTATACGACCACTTAGGGTCAAATACGAACTAACCTGATAACTCGCCCCAAGATGCAAGACGGTGTAGTCCTTGTAGAACTCCGGGTAATCAATCGAGCTATCCCAACCTCTTGGTGTACTGGTATGGCGCTTGGATCGGAGCTCTGCCGTTAGGTACGTGCTAAAAGTTGGAGTCACCTGCCAATCGAGCGTCGCGTTAGCCATGTGCTTGGCTGTTCCGCTAAGTGGATTGCCTTTGTTAGCGCCGCTTTTAATTTCTGCGTCGGTATAGGTGTAGTTGCCTCGAATAGAGAGTGAGCTGATAATCCAGTATCTGCCCGCCAGTTCAAGCCCGTTGATCTCAGCTTTATCAATATTCACCTTTTGGCTAAATTCATAGCCATCGCCCAGTAATTGGTTCCATTCTGGTGCTAGATTTACACAGTTGCCGGAACTGGCATCAGCATCATCGCAATGCAGTATAGCCCCGCCACTTTCTATCTTGTCCTTGAATTGGTTGGAGAACACGGTGGCGTTGAAGTTGTGGCCATCTGGATGGGTGTAGTAAATGGCAATTTCGGAGTTCACGCTTTTTTCAGGCGTGAGGCTTGGTGTGCCCACAAAAGGTCTAGTGCCTTGCCCGCCAAAACCGGTGATACCTTCAAACAGGTCGCTCGCTTTGGGTGCTTTGTAACCAGTGCTTACCCCGCCTTTCAGCGTCCATTCAGGTGTGATATCCCAATTCCCGTAAAGACGGGGGCTCGTGTTGCCGCCAAAAATATTATGGTGGTCATGGCGAACGCCACCAGTCAATGAAACGGTGCGGGTAATTTCCCAATTATCTTCGGCAAAAACGGCCCATTGCCGGTGGGGCTGAGTCTTGCCTGCACTAAAACCGCTGCCGGTCATTCCAAACGTGCCGTCTTCCATCTCGGCATCAATGTATTGGCCGCCGTATACAAGCAGGTGATCTCCTATCAGAGAGTCGAATTTTAAATCCAGCGTAGTTTGACGGGTTTCCAAAACTCGTTTGGGCCGCGGCAGGAATGTATCTGAAATCTCCTGATCTGTTGCACCGTTCTCTATGAGTTGATCGTACTCCAACCGTTCTAGGGCGGTGAGTGGTAAAGTTCGCCCGTCATTTGTGGTCTCAATGTAGTGCAGTGATATATCACTATTGGTATCGCCCCAAGCACCTTGATGTCGAATAGAAGCTTGTTCGCGATTAAATTCTTGGTCTAGGGCATATCCGGCACGGGGCAAGCGATTCACGCTGTCGGTAGTGCCAAGGGGGTTATTGCCATCTTCAGGATTGTTATCGTAGGTTTGGCTGGACGTCTCGAAGTCTAGGATTAGGTCTTGCCCATCTGCAATGCGAATGTCTGCGCGCGCGCCCAAGTTCGTGTTCTCATTATCTACGGTGCGGCCGCCGCTGCCATAGCCCAATTCCCGTGGTATCTCGTTTCCGTTTGGATCCACCCCGGGAGTATACTGAGGATGTGATGCATCACGGTTATACAGGCTGCCTCGTAATCTAAGGCCAAGACGATCCTTAATCAGTGGTCCAGCTATCGCAAACTCAGTTGTATCATCATTGCCAAAATCGCTGTTGCTTTCGAGAGTTTGGCTGTGCGAAAGAGAGCCCGTCCATTTGTCGCCGATTTTCTTGGTGATAATGTTGATAACACCACCGAGCGCGTCTGCTCCGTACAGAGTGGATGCTGGCCCCCGAATAATTTCAATCCGTTCGATCATTTCTTTGGGAGGTATGTGGTTGAACTGGTTGCCACCAAAGTTGTTTGGGTAGATGTCTCCCACGTTGTTCTGGCGTTTGCCGTCGATAAGAATCAGGGTGTAGTCCGCACCCATACCTCGAATACTAATACCGCCTTGTCCGGTTTTGTCCGTTGTTTCTCCAATATCGACGCCCTCAACTCCTCGTACCGCATCAAGCAGAGTTACGTAGGGTTTTTTGTCGAGCTCCCCCTTCGTGATAACAGTAATTGAAGCTGGCGCATCGGTTACTTTTTGCTCGATACCTGAGGCGCTAACCACTATGGGCGCCAATTCGGTGGGGCTTTGAGCAGCGGCCTGACTTGAAAGTACTGATACTGCTATTGCCAGCGACGTTGGGGAGAAATTTTTCACGAGAGTAGAGCCCTTTGCAAAGTATTGATCTTATGGAGTTTCTAGTTAGGTGGGAGCGCAATATATGTAAAATCCACGATAAACGCAATAGCAATTATTCTCAAATGGATATGTAAATTAAACGTAAATGGTAATTGAAAGCTAATGAGAACTGACATAATCTCCGCCTGAAATATTCATGAAGTGCCGCCTGAGAGCCTCGTTTTTAACATGAGCAAGATTGCTAGTGCCTTACCCAAAAGCACCCCTAACAACGATGAAAATGGCCTTCGGGCTCCGAAAAGAGGCCGTTATTTGAAGCTCTGCTTACAGTGGCACTGGATCAGTTCAGCGCTGGCAGTGTTCGGCATGATGTTGTTTTCGGTTACGGGCATAACTCTCAATCACGCAGGCCAGATTGCCTCGATTCCGGAGGTGACCCTGATTGAAGATCGTGTTCCTGAGCAATTGGTACAGCAGCTCATCAGTTGGGAAAGTAAAGAGAGCGGACAAACGCCAAAGGTTTTAAGCGCGTGGCTCAAGGAGAAGCACGGAATCGCAATCACTAGAGGTGCGCTGGAGTGGTCAGAATACGAACTTTATGTATCCAGCCCCAGGCCAGGCGGCGATGCTTGGCTGAGCGTGGATTTTGAAACCGGCAACCTAATATACGAGGCAACCGACCGAGGCTGGATTGCCTGGATGAATGACCTGCATAAAGGGCGTAATACAGGGGCTGCATGGGTGTGGTTTATCGATCTATTTGCGGTCATTTGTATAGTTTTCTGCGTGACCGGGTTTTGTGTTTTGTGGATACATTCCCGAGAACGGGCGGAAATTTGGCCGGTTGTAGGGGCGGGCGTACTTGTGCCGGTATTACTGGCCGTTTTGTTTGTGCACTAAGGAACAATTATGAAGTTATCAAGGAGCTTTCCATCGCTAGTGTTAGTGCTTGGTTCCGCTTGCGTTGGGGCGGAAGACTTGGTGCTAGACGTCGAAATTCCGGCGCTCAATGTAGCTGAATACCATAGGCCCTACGTTGCGATATGGATTGAGAACAGCAAAGGGCAGCATCAGCGAAATCTCGCGCTTTGGTACGACCACGACATGCGCGATGACGAGGGGAGCAAGTGGCTCAAAGATCTGCGGCTATGGTGGCGGAGGAGTGGGCGACAGCTGAGCATGCCGGTAGATGGGCTTAGCGGGGCCACAAGGCCCGCAGGCACCTACGAACTGACCTTTAGTAACAAATCTCAAGCTATCCATGGCTTGCCTGCAGGCGAATACCAACTAGTTGTGGAAGCGGCGCGAGAAGTTGGCGGGCGGGAGCTTCTTAAACTGCCATTTCAGTGGCCCGCTGAATCAAGCATTGAAACCTCGCAGCAGGGCAGCAATGAGCTTGGCCGCGTAAAACTGACAGTCCAACCCTGAGCATTTTGGAGACATTTAGTGAACATTAAAAAGTTAACGACACTGGCATTGATAGCGGCAAGTATGGGGGTGGCTTCTGAGGCTTCTGCACATCGGGCCTGGATGTTACCTTCAGCCACGGTGCTATCGGGTGATACAGCCTGGGTAACCATGGATGGCGCAATTTCAAACAGTCTTTTCTACTTCGAACATCACCCCTTGGGCCTTGAACACTTAGAGATTCTAGATCCCCAAGGGGAGCCATTGGAGGCACAGAACAAGGCATCTGGAAAGTACCGTTCGGTATTTGATGCGCAACTCACCAGAGATGGTACCTATACATTCGAAATTCGCACCAACGGCCTTTTTGGTGCATACAAACATAAGGGTAAAAACGTTCGGTGGCGGGGCGGTGTCGATGAAATGGGCGAGATCCCAGCTGAAGCTGAGGACTTGCGTTTGTTTGAGATCGATAGGCTCATGCAGGTTTTCGTAACCAAAGGGGCTCCAACAACCCGCACCTTCGAAGCAGAGGGCGTTGGCTTAGAAATGGTTCCCGTTACCCACCCCAACGACTTGTTTGTTGGCGAAGTATCAGAATTTCGGTTTCTGGTAGACGGTGACCCTGCGGCAAATCTCAATGTAGTCGTTATTCGCGGTGGCATTCGTTACCGTGATCAAGTTGATGAAATACAACTCCAAACTGATGCGCAGGGCCGCATCTTTGTTGAATGGGAAGAGCCGGGCATGTACTGGCTCGAAGCTGAATTGGAGCAGTCAGGCAAGCTGCTTGATAATGCAAAAAGACGCATGAGCTACAATGCAACGCTTGAGGTGTTGCCATTGTGAAATCATGGGTAAAACCGGTTGTCGCAGTGCTGTGTGGCGGTGTGGTTTGCGTCGTGTTTAGCGATGGAGTGGCGGCTGATCGAAAATTTGTCGCCGCTGCTATGATGGTTGGTTATGCCCTTGTTTTGCTGCGGTTCCATAAAAAAACCGCTTTAAAACAGTGTCGCGATACTGCGAGAGAGTCAGACTACCTCGTGGCTTATGCGACCGAGACAGGCACTGCTCGTCAGTTTGCTAAGCAGACATGCAAGTTGATTCAGAAAGAAGGAATGCGCGCATCGTTGATTGAGCTCAATGAGCTGGCGTCAGCTCAGGTGCCTGCTCGCGCTTTGCTGGTTGTTGCCAGCACCACGGGAAATGGCGATGCGCCGAGAACAGCGGGCGCTTGGCAGGAGGTTAGCCGGGCTCTGCAAGGCTTTGCCTCCTGCTCGTATGCAGTGCTTGCATTAGGCGACCGTAGCTACCCACGCTTTTGCTGTTTCGGTATTGAGGTTGCTTCAGACCTAAGACAGATTGGGGCCATCCCGCTTTTCGAGCCAGTGCTGGTGCATCAGGGCGACCCCGCTTCTGTGAAATACTGGTTCAGCCAGCTTGCCCAAAGCGTTGTTCCAACCAAGCATTGATATCACCGGATTCGTACATCCATTGTTCGCTGCCATCATCGTTCATGATTCGCAAGCAAGGCACCTTTACATTACCACCACCTTGTTCTAATTCGGCTCGGTGGGTCGGGTTATGCTGAGCATCGCGCTTCTCGATATTCAGGTTAAGTCGCGCAATTTGCTTCCGTACTTTGACGCAGAACGGGCAGGTTTTGAATTGGTATAGAGCTAAGTGCTCGCAGGCGGCATCGACTTGCTTTTGCTCTTCCGCGCTGCGTTGTAGCGGCTTTCCTCCCCCAAGCTTTTCGCTTAAGAGTACAAAGGGCGTCAAAATGAGACGTAACGTCCGGAAAAAATAACGGATTACCACACGCATTGAATAAACCTTTAATTTGGTACATGACTATTTGCTATGCGAACTTCGGTGGGCAGTATAAAGCAAAACCGGTATGGTTCGGGTAATCGGTCTGGATACGTCAGTTTTTATAAGGGGTAAAAATGAAGTCAATTTCCCTATGGGACCTGCCCACGCGACTCTTTCATTGGCTTCTGGTGCTGGCGGTTACTGGTTCTTTGGTAACAGTTAGTCTCGGTGGAACATGGATGCAGTGGCATGAACGCTTTGGTCTTACTATTGTTGGTTTGATTAGTTTTCGCTTGGTTTGGGGGATCGTTGGCTCTACCTACGCTCGTTTTTTGCAGTTTATTCCCGGCCCCTCTGCCATCTCAGCGTATTTGAAAGGTGAGTGGAAAGGCTTAGGCCACAATCCCTTAGGCGCGCTGTCAGTGCTGGCTATGCTGGGATTGCTGGGCTTTCAAGCGGTCACGGGACTGTTTGCTACAGACGCCATCGCATTTAATGGTCCTCTCTACCGGGCCGTGTCTTCTGGCTGGAATGAGACGATTACCTCTTGGCATAAATTAACCGAATGGTTTATCTATGGCTTGATTGCCTTACATGTCGCAAGTGTGCTTTTTTACACGTTGGTTAAGAAAGACAACCTGATTGCTCCTATGATTAGCGGGCGTAAAAGGGTGAGCGGAGCAGAGAATAAGGAGCGAGCCGGTGGTGGCCTCGTAGCTTTTATTGTTGCTTTGGCAGTCGCCGCGTTTGCGGTATGGGTAGCGAGTGGAGGCGTACTGTCGCCCCCTCCGCCACCGCCCCCTGATTTGGGTTGGTAAGCGGCGGCGATCGGGAGCCTTCGGGAGCTAAGGTTTACTCGGCACGGAACTCATCGTGGCAAGCCTTGCAAGACTTTCCTACTTCACTGAATTGTGCGGCGAGGGCGCTCTTGCCGCCGCCATTCGCGGCAACTTCCTGAAGCTTGGTTGCCGCTTGGGCGAAGCCGATGGCAACTTCACGGGCTTTTTCAGGCTTATCAAAAAACACGGGTAATAGCTTTGTGTTGTCATTTTTGTCGTTGGCAGTACCGGGGCCAAACAGACTGCCTAAACCAGAGTTTGCTACTGAGGCAATGGCGTTTGCGGCGGCAAGCATTTGCTGCTCGTTGTAAGCAACACTGCCATCAATTGCCTGAGCCTTGATCTTGCCCATGTTCCAAGCGGCAAACGTGAATGCGCTCTGGCGGGTTTCAATTTGATCTTCCACATCCAGTTGTGCCATAGCGGGAGCTGCGACGGCAGCGCTCAGTGCCAAAGCCATAAAAAATCCAGATTTACGCATGCTTCTTATTCCTCTCTCGTCTATTAAAATAACCATAGCTATACAGCTAAGCTGATGATTTCACAAATAGCCGTGGGTTTACATCGAAAACCTGTAAATATCGAGTAAATCCAGCGAGGTGAGAAAGGGCAGGAATGTGAAACATTGCAATATAAGTGCGCGTGGACTGAATTTGTCTGTAACGTTGTGTAAAGTTGACGATAGTTAATAAATGCTCAGGCTAACGACTCGGATTTTTGCTTCTAAAACTCAGATTCTTAGCCTGAATGCCAGAGGTTGAGCCCGTTTCAAATGGGCTACACAGAGTAGGTTTCAAATGAGTCCCACCATGAAGAATAGTTTGATCAAGTCAGTTTTGGCCGGTGCGTTTTCACTTAGCATTGCAGCCCCGGTAGCAGCTGTTCCCGTTACTTTTTTTGATACGATTACGGCTGGGCAAGCTCAGTTTGACAGCGCGGTCACCGGCGCAGGGGCTTCAGTAAACAGCTTTACACTATCCGGCATCGACTATGTTGCTCGTAACTCATGGAGTTTCGCGGATTTCACTATCAGCAAAACTGATGGGTCCAACTCCGGGATTTTCTCGCCAGAAACTGATGGCTCGACTGGACAGATGATCGGCATAAGCCCGAAAAACCCTGTCGTAGACTCTGGCATTACGTTCACCTTTAACAGCGCTATTAACGCATTAGGTTTTGAGGTTGGTGACTGGGGTACCTGTTGCTATGGTTCAAGCTTGTTTCTTGCTTTCGGCGGAGACAGTGCTCAAAAAGTCGGCACAGCCAACAGTTATAGCGACAACCCTGCTATAGCAGCGGGACTTGGCAGTGATAATGATGCATTTTTCATTGGCGCGATTAACGACACGGATACGTTCTCAAGCGTTACCTTTTACGGAGACGGCCTCGGGGAGTTCCTAACCGCTGGCGGTACAATCAAGTATGCCACTGTGGGTCTGGATTCGGTGAACGTACCAGAGCCTGCAAGCATTGCATTGTTGGGCTTGGGGCTTGTTGGGTTGAGTTTCTCACGCCGCTACAGTAAAAAACAGAAGTAGGCCTTCCTAGCCAAATTAGTATTTGACGAACTCTGCATAACTTCGCGAAATCATTAGCTTAGGTCCTGTATGTTGAGAACTTGCGGATAGGCTTGATTCCTGTTTTGGCGTGCTAGTTCACCTGGTTTCCGTTATTGCGCGCTCCATTTGATTCAGAAAGAAGTCAGCGTGGCTGTTGTCAAAGCATAATGGAGGTCGGATTTTGAGAGTGTTCCCGTATTTTCCTGCAGCACCAATGAGCACGCCATTCTGACGAAGTGCATTTATAACTTTCGAGGTTTTTGCTGGGTCGGGTGTTCCCGATGAGCTCGGGTCGATAAAGTCTAGCCCCACGAACAGGCCGGCTCCTCGGACCGCTCCGACTTCTTCATATTTATGGGCCAGATCTGTTAAACGGTTTTTGAGATAGAGGCCGACTTCTTTCGAGTTGGCTATCAGGTTTTCCTCTTCAATGACGTCCAAGACAGCTGAGCCCGCCGCTACGGCGGCTGTTGAGCCTCCAAATGTATTGAAATAGCCCACCTCGTCATTAAAAGAGGCGAATAGACGGTCGTTAGCAACAATGCCCGCCGCTGGAAAACCGTTGCCCATCGGTTTGCCCATGGTGACGATATCGGGTGCAATATCATGTCTTGCGAAGCCCCACATGTGATCGCCAGTCCTGCCGAAGCCGGGTTGAACTTCGTCTGCAATGAACAAGCTCCCTTTGCTTTGTAAAAAATCAACAGAGGGTTTGAGGAATCCAGCGGGATCTGCGATTACTCCGTCGCTTGAAAAAATGGTATCGACGATGAGGGCTGCGCAGCCATAGCGGCGATCATTCAGGGTTTGAATACCTTCTCTCACTTTATCGAGAAACCACGTCTTTGCTTCGTCCGGAGCCTGTGGCATTTCTGATACGGGGATAACGAAAACGTGATCGGCGGGTTCGCTGGTTTTGAGTGAAGAGGGAGAAATCTCAGTTACAGCAGAGGTGTTGCCGTGGTAAGCGGCTTCAGTAACGATCACTCCATGGTTCTTGGTCCAGTGTCTGGCCAGACGAAGCGCCATATCATTGCTTTCGCTGCCAGTGCACGTCATTACCATGCGGTTAAGCTTAGACGGCATTGTATCAAGTAGTCGTTCGATGTATTCATGGATGGCCCCATGAAGGTATCGGGTATGAATATTCAGTTCCGCCATTTGCCGGCATACGGCCTCAACAATTTTCGGATGGCAATGCCCAACGGAGGGCACATTATTGTAGACGTCTAGATACCGGTTCCCAGAATCGTCGTAGAGCCAGACGCCTTCACCCCTAACAATGTGCAGAGGTTCTTGGTAAAAGAGCACCGATGTGGGGCCCACGGTTTTCAGCCTCTTCTCAAGCATGCGGCTCAAGTTAGTTGGCGTGCTTTTTTGTGTATCGAAGCGGAAAGCATTTTGGTCAAGAATAGAGCGGACACCTTTCACGTTCAGTCTCCTAAATGCAGGTAACAAAAAGTCGATTTGCTAAATCAAACAGAGCGATACAGAAGCGCGTTGCAACGCTAACTGAACTTCCTCAGTTGGATTGGCATCGCATACAATTTCACTTATCTGGCTCAGGGGGCATACGGTTTCTAGCTTCCCAGAGCCAAGTTTGGAGTGATCAATTAGTAGAGTTGTTTGTTTCGACAACTGAATCATCGCGCGTTTTAGGCAGGACACTTCCGCGTTGACTTCGGTAGGTCCGCGGGGTGTTAGAGCTCCACAACTAGAAAAGCAATGGTCTGCTTGATACCGCTGCAAATATTCAACGGTTAAACCTCCATAATTGGCATTCTCGTGGGCATTAAAAACGCCAGGTAGCATCAGTACTGTAACAGTGCAATTAGATGCGAGTGCTTGGGCCACAGAGAAGCTGTTTGTAATGACAGTCAGATCAGTGCGCTCTCTTGCTAACAGCTCTCCAAAATGTACGCACGTAGCACTGGCATCCATCATTAAAACATCGCCATTATTGACGCGAGGCAGGGCTGCGAGGCTGATCTTCTTGCGTTCATCAATAAGGACCTCAGTGCGCTCTTCGAGGGTTGGTTCGGACGCGATTCTGAAATTGGCTGCTCCGCCATATGTGCGAATAACCAACCCTTCTGTTGCCATCGAATCAATATCTCGCCGAACTGTTTCAACCGAAACATCGAAATAGTCAGCCATCTCTGAAATCTGGACGACGGGCTGCCGGTCCAGTTGCTCACGAATCTCGCGCCAACGCGCTTTTTTTGTCCACTTTCTATTCGTCACAGCATTCGAACGCTCTGATTTGTTAAGTCTGATGCTTTGTGGTGCGCAGTATGAGGTAAAAGTTGGTAGATGCCAAGTTTTGGTGCGAGGAAAACTAGTTCACTTTTACTCTTTTTAGTATCTGTAGAAGTAAAAAAATCAATGAAAACAACCTAATAGCTAATTTAATTCTAATTTATTTAAGTGGTGGCCTGAAATATGCTTGAGCTCTAATGGTTCAAAATGTGGTAAATACCAAGTAAAAATGTTGGGAGATCGCACATGTCGAAGTTAAAGACCAATCGTCGTAATTTTTTAAAGGGAATGGGGATAGCGGCGGGCGCGGCCGCAGCGCCAGGGGCGCTCTGGCCAAATATGGGTTGGGCTGCGTCAAACGATAGAGCCCGTGAGCTCAATATCCTGGTTTGGGAGGGTTATAACTCGCCGAACGTCCTGGACCCTTTCCGCCGATCTTTTGATGCACGGGTCTCTGCCCAGAATGTTCTCTCCGATCCGGATGCAGTGAATAAGCTCCGAGCCGGGGAAAATAAAGTATGGGACCTTGTAAATCTCAACAACCCTTGGGCAAGAGAAATCCTCTACCCAGAAGGTTTGATCAAACCGTTGGATCAAGAGCGTTTTCGGCCTTACTTCGACCAGATGCTTGAGGAATTTCAATGGCCTTATAAGTGGGCGATGAGTCTGGATCAGAAAGAACTGTTGGGCATGACTCAGCGATTTGGACCACTGTCGTTCGTAGTAAACACCGATAAAATTTCACGTTCAATGGCTGAAGATCAAGGCTTCAACCTCTTCATGGATCCTTCCATGAAGGGCCGTTACGGAATGCTCACCTGGGCGAACTGGAATATTTATCACATGTGTATAACGGCCGGCTTCACGCCATTCAAAGAGCACACGGAAGCTGAATTTACAGAGTTCGAGCGAGTCGCAAGGTACCTGTTCAAAAACGCGAAGGTTCTCTCGGACGACCATCTGATGATGAACCAGGCGCTGATTACGGGTGGTATTGATGCCTACTTCACGGGCGGCACTTACTCTTGCTCAATCGCACGAATGGATGGCTTCTCAAACGTCAGAGGTATTACTCCAAAATCCGGACCGATCGACGGGAAGGGAGGCATTGTATGGGTTGAAGTGACCTCCATTGTTAATAACCCCGAGCTCTCGCCGAGGGCCGAAGATTTTCTTGAGTATGTGCAACGCCCTGATGTTTCAAGACAAGTGGCATTCGCCGAGGGTTCGCACAACCCCGTAACTCAGCTGGGAATGAAAGAAGTACGTGATGCGTTCACGAAGCAGGAGCTGGATGCCATTCAGTATGACAGCCTTGAGTGGGAGTTAGAGCATTGTGCGGATTACGACGTGAATCCTGACTACGACCGAATGCTCGAAATCTATACGCGTGCCCGTCGCGAGGCGTAATCCCGATACGCTCCGGTTCGGCGCACTGCCGGACCGAGCATGTCGTTATCCACTGGAGGCAGGTATGACTGAAAGTATTCTTGAATTGCAGAACGTAGAGAAATACTTCGGCGATTTTGTAGCGGTCGAGCGCATTAACCTCGAAGTAAAAAAAGGTGAGTTTTTCACGATCGTAGGCCCATCCGGCAGCGGTAAGACGACCATGATCCGGATGTTGGTTGGTATGGATAAGCCGTCTCGCGGCGATATTTTGATGTCGGGAGAGCGCGTCAATGATGTGCCTGCCAATCGCCGTCCAACCTGCATGGTTTTTCAATCTTTGGCGTTGTTTCCCCATAAAACTGTTGGAGAAAACATAGAGTTTCCCCTGAAGCTCCGCGGAGAAACGAAGAACAACCGGAAAACGCGAGCAATCCAATTGCTTGAACAGCTCCACCTCACGGAAGCCTATTACGCAAAAAAGGTAAGTGAGTGTTCTGGCGGTGAGAAGCAGAGGGTTGCGCTGGCAAGAGCACTAGCTTTTGACCCTGAGATCCTCTTCTTCGACGAGCCGCTTTCGGCCCTGGACTATCGATTGCGGAAAACGCTGGAAAAAGAACTCAAAGATATTCAGCGGCAAACCGGAAAGACTTTTGTGTACATCACCCATTCACTTGAAGAAGCAATGGTCATGAGTGATCGCATTTCAATAATGCGTGATGGACGCATCGTGCAGATTGGAACTCCCGATGAAATCTACAATAAGCCCGCGAATAGCTTTGTCGCTCAGTTTATGGGTGAAGTAAATCAGTTCAATGTTACCCGCCAGGATGACGCTCGCTTTCTGGATACAGATACTCAAGACACTTACGTCGGGCCTCCAGACGCTGATCTTCAATCTGGCGTTCTCATTGTGCGACCTGAGCGCATTCAAATTTTAGCAGAGGGGGAAGCGGCTGATACAGAGATAGCTGGCACGGTGCAGAATCAGTACGTGCTGGGTTCGAGAGTTCAATACGAAGTGAAAGTGACGAAACGCTCCCTGCTAGTCGAGACGATGATTGGCGATGCATGGAATGTTGGAGAAAGCGTCCGCTTAGGGTGGAATTCCGATCAGGCTTTTCTGCTTGCTAGATAGGAGGATCCTGAACATGAACATGCCATCTAAATCATACTCTGTAACCGACTCTTCTCCAGAGCGTTTACCGGAAAACAGGGGTTCCGCTTTGAACATCAGGGTTCGAAACACACTACTTTGGTTTAGACAGCCCGGAGCACTTCTAAGCCTTCCAGCGTTATTGATTTTTGTAGCGGGGTTTATAGGTCCATTGGGGCTGGTGGTCATTTACAGCCTTATGCCTGAGCGTTCCTTTGCCTTTAATCAGTTACCGACCTTGGAGAACTTTGTCACTATTTTCCAGGAAGGTTATTACATTTCATACGCCTGGTCTGTTTGGCTCGCTCTGGTATCGACACTTATATTGATCGTGATCTGTTGGCCTGTCGCCTACGGCCTATCGCGAATCTTCAGGCGTTCGATGATCCTCACGCTATTGCTGGTTCTGCCCCTATTTGTCTCAGAAAACGTTCGTCTTTTTGGCTGGGTATTAACACTTCTGAACCATGGCATTCTGGACGGCACAACCAGAACGCTCTTTGGGTGGGAGCTTCCTGACATGCTCTACAACGCGCCCGTGACGGTACTAGGGATGGTGTATGTTTATTTGCCCTTCATGTTATTCCCAATGTCACTAGGCATATCAATGGTGCCCGATGCCTGCCGCGAAGCGGCTTTCGATATGGGAGCGACGCGTTGGCAGGTTTTTAAAGAGGTAGAACTGCCACTGGCAATGCCAGGCATCATGATTGGATGTTTGTTGTCGTTTGTCCTTGTGCTTGGCTCCATATCGGAAGCGAAGATACTCGGAGGCCAATCTATCATCATGATCTCTCACGATATCGAGACTGCATTTACCTACGCACAAAACTGGCCGCTGGGTTCGGCTCTCTCAACGCTATTGATCCTACTCACTGCAGTCCTCGTGATTGGCCTTTTGTCCCGGCTGAATCTGGACAACCTGTTGTCGCGAAAATAGGAGCTAAGTCATGTCAGCTACTGAGACTGCATACAGAAATCGTAAAAGCGAAAAGGCGATTCGGGTCTGGACGGTTGTCATTCTGCTATTCATCTACCTTCCGATGGTTGCAGTTTTTATCGCATCGTTTTCCAAATTGCGCTTTTTCATGTTCCCCGTAAAGGCGTGGTCCCTTGACTGGTACGCGTCGGTGTTCAATTCGATCGAGATTCGAGACTACCTGGGGACCTCACTCTTGATTGCGGGCGTCGTCACGGTCGTTTCTGTTGTTCTGGCAATAGCTGGGGCATTGGCATTCGCGCGATATGAATGGAAAGGTCGCAGCCTTTATCAAAAACTGATTTTGCTACCGATCTTCTTCCCTCAGGCAGTGCTCGGCTTGGCCATTCTGTTGTGGTCTTCCGCACTGGATCTCAGCCCGGGTTGGCAGTTGGCGGTATTTGCTCATTTGGTGTGGATCATTCCGATTGTCACCTTGGTCATTAGCATCCAGGTATACGGTTTCGATCCCTCTGTGGAAGAAGCTGCATACGATCTGGGAGCGTCCCGCTGGCAGGTATTCACGGAGGTGACATTGCCAATCCTTTGGCCAGGCATTTTTTCAGGCGCGTTGTTTGCCTTCCTTCTCTCGTGGGGCAATTTTCCACTGTCGACTTTCACAACGGGTGCAGAGCAAACGGTGCCAGTGTGGTTATACGCAAAAATGGTTGCTGGATATTCACCGCAAGTCCCCGCATTAGGCTCGCTGACCACGTTGTTGGCTGGTTTGGTTCTTTTCGGTGGCTATTGGTTAGGGCGCCGAAAAGCAAAGAAATAATCCGGATGGCTGATGTAAATAAGGTGAGTTTATGAATTCGATAGTACATTTCGATCAGCTCAGCAGAGAGGGTCAGCTGGATTTGGTAGAGCAGGTCGCCAGAAAAGTGCTTGGAAAGTGGGGGTTGCCCGAGGACTCGGAGTTGAAGCTGCTGAGTCTTTCAGAGAACGCCACCTTCCGAGTGGACACTGGGCGTCTGGATAGAGCTGTTGTCATGCGAGTGCATCGCCCCGGCTATCATTCACGGGACGCGGTCAGGACAGAGTTGGCTTGGATGGCTGCACTTCAGGAGGAGGCTGACATTCTGACGCCTCAGGCAATACCGACCTTGAGTGGCGATTACGTAGTGGAGGTCGAGGGCGATGGTCATTTGATAGAAGATCGTTTTGTAGATTTGTTCGGATTTATCGAGGGCGCAGAGCCAGAAAAAGTTCGGCTAAAGGATTCATTTCAAGACCTCGGTCGATTGACAGCACGACTTCATGAGCACGCAAAAACCTGGCAGCGACCCGTTTATTTTGAGCGTCTGATCTGGGATTTCGATGGGTGTCTGGGCGATAGGCCTAACTGGGGCGATTGGCGTGAGGCGCCTGGGCTGGATGAGCGGTCTCTTGATTTGTTGGAGGAAGCCTCTGAAACGATCAGGGCGAGGCTTGAGGCATTCGGAAAAGGCTCCGATCGCTACGGTTTGATTCATTCTGATCTGCGTTTGGCGAATCTACTGGAGAAGGGCACGGACATTCGGGTGATTGACTTCGATGACTGTGGATCAGGTTGGTTTTTGTACGATCTGGCGTCAGCGATCAGCTTTATTGAGACACGGCCCGATGTACCCGAATTAGTCGCTTCATGGCTCTCTGGGTACTCAGAGGTCACTGATCTCTCGCAGGCGGAGAGATCGGAAATACCGACATTTATCATGCTGCGACGGATGACGCTTCTGGCATGGATCGGGTCACATCCTACGGCAGACATGGCAGTAGAACAGGGCGTGGAATTCGCGAATGGCACAGTAGAGCTCGCCCGAGCCTACCTTTCTGATCCTCAATCGCTCATAAAAAGAAAGACTTGAGCACAAACAAACATACGGTATGCCTTCTCATGAACAGGCAATTTAAATAAGAGGAAAGAAATATGATTGCATCGCTTGAAGGGCTCTCGGTCATGGTGACCGGCGCAAGTAAAGGTATTGGAAAAGGTATAGCCTCGGGCTTCGCATCAGCAGGTGCAAAGGTTCTCGTGGTTGCGAGAAGTGAGGCGTCAGCTGCAGCCGCGGTTGAAGAGATCGTGTCCGCCGGGGGGATAGCGAACCATTATTGTGCGGATGTTAGCAATCGTACAGACATGAAGGCCGCAGTTGCCCGTTGTGTTGAGCTGTACGGCGGACTAGATGTGTTGTGTGCGAACGCGGGCATTTTCCCGTCTGCTGACCTTGAGTCCATGACGGACGACCAGTGGGACGAGGTCATGAACACCAATCTGAAAGGCACATTCGTCAGCGTGCAGACGTGTTTACCTGAATTAAAGAAGAGTCAGGCAGGGCGGGTTGTGGTTACATCCTCTATCACTGGGCCTATCACAGGATTTCCCGGTTGGTCGCATTACGGCGCCAGCAAGTCCGCCCAACTAGGATTCATTCGCACAGCGGCCATCGAACTGGGTAAATATCAGATCACCATAAATGCAGTAATGCCGGGAAACATCATTACTGAAGGCCTCGAAAATATGGGACAGGAATATCTGGAACAGACTGCAGCTTCAATCCCACTCAAAAAGCTGGGTAGTACCGAGGATATTGCCAATGCCGCTATGTTTCTCGCTTCACGCGAAGCGGGCTATGTAACCGGGCAGACAATTGTTGTTGACGGTGGTCAGGTTCTGCCTGAATCCCTGGAGGCCATGGAATAGAGCAGGGAGCCAATCCCTCGGAGGAAGAATGAGTGGGTATGTACAGTTGGCTGGCGGTGAGCGTTGGCATTTTAGAGACCTGAAATGCCTTCTTGCAGCGGCAACTCCGCTCCGATCTGGAGATGTACTGGCGGGTGTTGCTGCATGCTCTGATACAGAGCGGGTTGCGGCGCAGATGGCGCTTGCCGATCTGCCCTTAAAGGCGTTCCTGAATGAAGCTGTAATACCCTACGAGTCCGATGAGGTCTCAAGGTTAATTCTCGACAACCACGATGCCTCGGCCTTCGCCTTGGTCAGCCATATGACAGTGGGTGACTTCAGAAATTGGCTGTTGAGTGACGAGTGCACTGAGGAAAACCTAAAGACGATATCGACGGGACTCATGCCCGAAATGGCTGCGGCAGTGTCGAAAATTATGCGTCTTCAGGATTTGGTCCTCGTGTCGCAGAAGATCCGAGTCAAGACGGCGTTCCGCAATACCATGGGACTCAAGGGCAGGATGTCGACAAGGCTGCAACCAAATAGTCCGACGGACAGCGTGTCAGCCATCGCCGCAAGCGTGCTTGATGGACTGATGTACGGTAACGGGGATGCAATGATAGGTATTAATCCGGCGACGGATAGCCTATCGGCCATCGGCCAACTGTTGGAAATGCTGGATTCAGTGGTTGGTAGTTACAGTATTCCTACTCAGACGTGTGTCCTGACACATATCACTTCCACTATTGAGTTGATTAACCGGGGCAAACCGGTAGACCTCGTCTTCCAGTCTATCGCCGGGACCGAAGCGGCCAATAGTAGTTTCGGTGTTTCGCTGTCATTGTTGGAGGAAGGGCGTGAGGCGGCGATGGGCCTTAAGCGCGGAACGGTCGGCAACAATGTTATGTACTTCGAGACCGGGCAGGGAAGTGCTCTTTCGGCTGGAGCTCACCATGGTTTAGATCAGCAAACCTGTGAAGCGAGAGCATACGCGGTAGCCAGGCACTATGATCCATTCTTGGTTAATACCGTTGTTGGATTTATAGGGCCTGAGTATCTCTATAACGGTAAACAAATTATTCGGGCCGGCCTAGAAGATCATTTCTGCGGGAAACTCTTAGGAGTGCCAATGGGTTGCGATATTTGCTACACCAACCATGCCGAAGCGGACCAGGACGATATGGACACCCTGTTAACGCTCCTTGGGGCCTCTGGGGTTAATTTTATAATGGGTATCCCCGGCGCGGACGATATCATGTTGAATTACCAAAGTACCTCCTTTCACGATGCACTCTACGCCAGGAAAGTACTTGGATTGCGTCCGGCGCCTGAGTTTGAGCGCTGGCTGAATGACATGGGCATTATGCAAATAAAAAGAGGAGCTTTGACTGTTAGTCAGAGTCTCCCGGCTCCCTTTTCAAGAGCAGTTTTGGCCGCGACAGCGGAGGCGGGTCAATGAACAGAGATCATCGTTTTCTATCTGGAGGTGTAACCTCTGATCCGTGGGATAATTTGAAACGGTTGACGGCAGCGCGTGTGGCGTTAGGCCGGGCGGGAACAAGTCTGCCAACATCCGCTCATCTGGAATTTCAGTTGGCCCATGCCGGAGCCCGGGATGCCGTGCATTCTACCCTGGACGCTGATCGCTTGGCCGATCAGATACGTGCCAAGGGCCTGAGCTGCTTTGTCGGCAACAGTGCCGCTGCTGGTCGTGCGGAATACCTTCAACGCCCTGATCTCGGGAGGACGCTGGATGAGGCAACTATAAAGTCTTTAAGCGATTGGCATCAGGAAGAGGGTGCTCCTAAGTTCGATCTTTCAATTGTGATAGCTGATGGACTATCTGCTAGAGCCGTGCGTGACCACAGCCTACCGATGCTTGCTAACTTAATAACGTTGGCTGAAAAGGAGAGCTGGAGCCTATCGCCGGTTGTCATCATCCGCCAAGGGAGGGTCGCAATTGGAGACGAGATAGGAAGCCAGTTAGCCGCTCGTATGGTTGTCTTAATGATTGGAGAAAGGCCGGGGTTGAGTTCTCCCGATAGCCTTGGCGTCTACTTTACCTTCGAACCTAAGTCTGGGTTGAGAGATGACTCTCGAAACTGCATTTCAAATATTCGTCCAGAAGGCCTTAGTCATGCTTTAGCCAGCCATAAGTTGGCAGGTCTACTTCGTGGTGCGAACGAGCGGAGGCTATCCGGGGTGCAACTCAAAGACGATTCCGAGCTTGTAACTGTAGATTCAGACATCGCGGACATTGGCAATTTCCTCGCTCTTGCCGATATCCGCGAACATTACGCTTCGGAATCCTAAACTTCCAAGGGGGTGCCCCGTTACTGCGGACATTCCTTAAAAGAGGCTGGATCTTCCCATCGGAAAGTGTGGCCTATCCGCCTGAATGTCCGCTATGCGGCCAGACCGGGCTCCTCGAACTCCTAAACAAAAGCGAACATTCGCCGACCCCAAAACGATAGCTTTTCTGCTACCTTGTAATCCCCCCATTTTTAACCGCCCTGTTGAGTAGAGGGTTAAGCTGCTTGCCGCAGCTTGGTTGGAGGTATGCCTCCGATTGCCGTATTGGGTCGTTCGTTATTGTATTGCCACAGCCATTGCGTAGCTAATAGCTGGGCATGGGGAACGCTTTCGAACTGGTGCAGATCCAGCCATTCATGCCGTGCCGTCCGGTTGAAGCGTTCGATATAGGCGTTCTGAGTGGGCTTGCCGGGCTGGATGTAGATTAGTGTAATTCGGTTCCTGTTGGCCCAGTCAACCAGTGACTGTGAGATGTATTCCGGTCCGTTGTCACAACGAATAGCCGCTGGTTTGCCGCGCCATTCAATGATCTGGTCTAAAGCACGGATTACTCGTTGAGCAGGTAATGACAGATCTACCTCGATGCCCAGACCCTCGCGATTGTAATCATCGATCACATTGAACGTCCGGAACGTCTTGCCACTGGCCAGCTGATCACTCATGAAGTCCATCGACCAGACCAAATTTGGCATAGTCGGAACACCCAGCTCGCCCGGATAATCTCGCTGGATCCTTCGCCGGGGCTTGATGCGAAGGTTCAGCTCCAGCTCCCGGTAAATGCGATACACGCGTTTATGGTTCCAGGGGTAGCCCTTCACGTTGCGCAGATACAGGAAACACAGGCCAAAGCCCCAGCGCTTGTGCGTTTGTGTGAGCCGTAACAGCCAATCCGCCACCTGAGCATTCTCGCCACAAAGCTTTGCTTGGTAGCGATAGCAGGTCTCGCTGATGCCGTACACCACGCAGGCCAACCGAATACTAATTCCATGCTTGACCACGCCCTTTCTGGCCATCTCCCGGCGCTGAGATGGCCTTACAACTTTCCCTCCAGAGCTTCCTGACGCAGCTCGGCTTTAAGCCGCTCTTCGGCATACATTTTCTTCAGGCGGGCATTCTCAGCTTCCAACTCTTTAAGACGCTTCATCATCGATGCGTCCATGCCGCCGAACTTCGAGCGCCACTGATAAATCAGCGCCGAACTGACATTGTGTTCCCGGGCCAGCTCAGCAACCGAAACTCCGGCTTCGTGTTGCTTCAAGATTGCCATGATCTGGCTGTCGGTGAATCGAGACTTCTTCATCTGTCGCTCCTTTTGCGATCATTGTAAAAGTCTCTACTCAAAACCTCGATTACTTTCTGGGAGGATTACAACCTGAACGGGTAAAAATTCATCATGACCCTACCTAAGCAGGTAGCGGTTAAGGCTGAGGGGAGTAGGTCAATCGACAAGCCACCCTCGCCCGAGTACCAGACGGCAAGGTTACGCTACTTAAGGGTGAAGGTGATAACTGACTTTGGCGATAAAGTGGGCGAGAGAATGCAGCAGTGTAAAGTCTCCCCGGTAAATAAATGCATGTATCGGGGCCTACCTTTAATTTAGCACTGAAATAATTTTTTAATCCTATAATAGATCATTGACTGCCGATATAAGTTCATTTTGGCTATGCGCCTCCGTTTTCATAAATATATTCTTAAGATGGCTTCGGGCGGTTTCATAAGTAATAAAAAACTTATCAGCGCATTCTCTCAGCGAGCAGCCTGAAGCAAGGCACAACGCGATCCTGGACTCTGAATAAGTGAGATTCCAAACTGCTTGCAGCATTTCAGGCGATAGACTACTGTTGCGCCAAGGGTTATTCAGTAGAATCAGAGCATTCGGGCATTTTAAAGCATCAAAAATAGAAGCATGCTCCCCGTTAGGTTTTAACAAGGTCAACTTGAAAGGAAAGCCTTCCTTTTTACTCAACCACGAAATTGATATGGGAAGCTTATTGCCATTGCTCAAAATACTTTTAATAGAAATCTCAAGCTTCTGCTGAGCAAGTGAATCAGGCAAAATCACCTTGTTGTGGATAATTGAAAAACTGTTTCGAGCCATCAAATCGAGGGCAACATCATTCATTTCTAAGACACAACCGTTTTCATCAAGGAATATAAATCCATTTCCGAGATGCGAAAGGCCCGAAGATAAAGATCTGTTGAATTGGGATGCCCTAGAAAAGGCGCAATTGATTTCAAAAGCTCTTTTTAGGTGAGGGAAAAGCCAATGGAGTTTTCTGTTTTTATCCGGAGAAATCGATCCCTGGTCCAATGTCTGGTAGATTGTTATCAGTCCTTTGCTGTCGCCTTCTTCATGAAAGTAGCCACCGGCAGCATAATAGTACTGTTTGTCTTTCAAATACTCCTCATAGAATCGAGTATTTGGAAGGTCTTTATTTGGGAAAAGATCGCAACTGCGATATGGTCTCCCCGCTGGTAGTGCTTCGATGCCAGATACCCACACATTGGCGTCGTGTATGGTTTCAAAGTAATGATCAAAATCTTGGGGTGACATTGCCGTCCCTTCGGTGACCCTATAACAAGGCTCCGATGGGGCCAGCATGACCAGAGAGCTTTGTTCCACGCTCAACCAGCGCTGCACCGATTGAGCGAACTTCCTCCATAATAAAGAGTCAGCGCTCGTGCTTGCTTCGTAAAGACAGCTCAATGTGTCATCGTAGAGCCTGAATTCCTTCTCACTCACTCCCATAGCTCTAATCCTTAAGTTTCTTCAACGAGCACCTGTATAACAAACATACAGTTCCAGAAAGCGTCACTGCAAATATTTTTACCCGCGAATACTGCCTTAAGGCTACTGATTTTCGAATTGTCAGGAGTTTACGATTATCTATGCTTGCGGGTGTTGTTGTAAGCACGTCCGTTGAACAGTGAGCCTGGATAGCGTCACAAGAGCTTCGGCCATCAAAAACTTCTATGAATCTACGAATAAAGGGGAAGAAGCCACTGGGATGGGCCACCGAATCGTATATTAGTTCGATAAGTTCTTGATAGTCGGATAAAGAAAGAATTGAATCAGCGTAGTTTGGCATTTTAGCCACTCATATTGAGAACTTGTCTGATATCGCATCCCTACTCAACGCGATTTGGTCTTCCTTAATTTTTGCACACTGGAGAATTTCCGCAAGACGCACATTTGGACTAGCAGTCCTGGCGTTGACTTCCCGACTCTGGCTATGCGAACCGGGTGGCGATAACTGAAAAACAACTCGAAAACTTGTGGGGATTCTTTGATCGAGCTGGAGCTTGCACAAAAATTCACCCAATTGGGTGATTCTGAGCTGAATCTTTTTGAGGGATCATCAAAGCGACCGTTAGAGTTCAGAGAAAATTGAAAAGTACTCATCGTCATAAAACAATTTCAAGTCAGACAGGCTTTTGCCTAATAGGAGCCATGTAAAAGTTGGGCGCAGTGGAGGAAGGTATGAACCTTGGAAGAAATCTGGCTTTCTGGCTATTTTTCCTAACAATCATCTCGTCATTTCCAGTGACCTCAAGTGCAACGCCTAACTGTGTCTCCTTCAATGTCGATGAATTACCGATGAGTGGCAGAAAGATTACATGGAAAAACAGTTGTGGTGGGAGCGCTACAGTAACGATCCAATGTTCCAATGGAAGAGAGGGTAAAGCTTTCGTGCCCTCGTGTGGCAAATCAACTTCTTACATGTCAACTATGTGTGGGGATGGAAAATCAGGGTTTTGGTCCAGTTGGATGATAAAAAGCGGATCTGATCTCACTTGTATGAACAAATAGAGAAATAGTTTTCCAGAGCAGGCAAGGAAAATATCATGGAACGAACTTCACTACATAGCTTCGTTGTGTTCTGGCTGGTCGCGATTCTCGTCGGCTGTGCAAGTTCCCCGAGTGTTACGCTTAACGCTCGAGGCCAAAGTGAACTTCAAGTTGCGATTTTAAATGACGACATCAATACGGCCCTCCGCATAATCGAGAATGGTTCCATTCCTGACGTTCATTATCGCGGCTGGAAACCTACCGCTCCGCAGTTAGCACTTGTACACGATGACCCCCGCATACTTGAGGCTATGGTTCGCCACTCTGGTCCAAAGTACGTATTTCTTGGTTCGAGCTGGGTGGAGAAGCATGAAGCCGCCTGTGAGTATTTCGCCCGACTGGACGCTAGTCCGACCTTACGACCACTACTTCGAGAGATGGCGAGGCCCGCCGAAGCTTGCCCGAAACAGGGTACGACATTCGCCTCGCTGGTCAGACGCAATGCAGCAAGCCTGTCTGAGGAGACCCTTACGTGGTCGCTGGGAGATGGTTATCAACAGAAGTTGCTGTTCGCCCTGAAAGCTGACCCAACTTCTGCGCTATCACTGTTGGCGGAGCAGTCACCCGAAGAGTTGGGCTTCTCAAATCAGGATGCGCTGGTTGCCGCCCAGATCGGAGGTCATCGTGCCGCGATCGAACGAATTATTGAATATGGGGCTGACCCGGATCTTATTGGAACCGAACAGTGGAGCGAGATTTTATGCGAATCCCTAGAAATTGGCAGCCACGAACAGGACGTTCTGATCGAACAACTGAAGGCGCACGCCCAACGTAGTGGTCCGTGCGGCACATACTGGCACACGGCACTTTGGGATGATCGAATGGCATTCTTCGATGCGACGCTGACCGCCGGACTTTACGAGTCGAACGAACTGGAAAACATGATCGAGAAGGCTGAGTTTAAGAAAAACGTGCCGGCCATGGCCATCATTGCCAAACACTTCGGGCTATCGAGCCTGAATCCGTCTGTACAAAAGACAATCCTGGATAGCTCAGAAGGTAAAAAGGTTCTCTACACCAGTCTTGACGACGGCGCGAAGCATGAATTCACCTGTCGGTTACTGGCAGTCCCTAGGTCCCTTGACTCAGGCGAACGCGAGATGGTTGAAGAGAGTGTAGTTCTGGCTCGCCGCTGCAAAAATGGTCAGCTTCCAATCATGGCCGCCTCGGCAGTACCGGATAATTTCGAGTTCGTCTATAACCTTGATCCCGCCGTTTACCGAAGGCAAGTGACCAAAGCGGGAGTGCTCAAGGCGGCATTAGATACCGGCAAGCCCGAGTTGATCAAGGCTGTGGCTGATCGGTCCGGAAACCTATTGGCGAGCCTGGAGCCCAGAGACCTTCGTGGCGTAATGGATCAGCCTGATCTACTTGTAGAGCTTGAGTTGCGTGGTCTGCCAACCAAACACCGGGTGTACGCAGAACTGGCCGGGCGTTGCCACTCGATCGAGGACAAAGAATACGTTGGGCTGATCAATCAATCTTTCTTCACTTCTTACGTCACGCCTCTGTCAAATTCGGCGCAAAATAACGACGGCAGAAACATGGTTTTAGCTGCGTACAGGGACTGCCTTGAAAATCGAGCTGGTGAGATAAGAGCTATCAGCCTATTCAGAAATTCGGACGATGAACCTCCAGAAGTCTCGGAGGACATCTATGCCCACGCAAAAGCGAGAACGCTTCATGCGTTGTCGCTAATCGCCCCACGAGATAACGAGGACCAGGATCCAGTTCGTGCCCGTGACATCATTTATGCGGGTTACGACAGCATCCGGGCTAATGTGGTTCGCTTCGAACGTGAAGCCAACGAATATGCAGCACTTCAAAAGGAGAAACTTGATCAAGCGCAACAAGAGGCACTCCGACGCCGGGAAGAAGGCCATGATGAAGTAGAGAGCGCCACATGGAAGGGTCTTGGGGTTACTGCCCTCATCGGTGGCGTGATGCTCTACAACGATTTGGATGCGTCCGAAGTTGTCGAGATGGGCGTCAATACGACTATGGAGTGGAGAAAAGCGCAAACGCAGCAAATTGACCGTCAGTTTGTTGCGGCGATAAAGGCCATCCAAGCAACGGAAATCGAGATTCCCAGAATCGAAGATCTCAGGACCACCAATCTGGACAAAGACGGGGTCCGTTTGCTTGTCCCCCGATACGGTGCCAACTCCCCCTACGGCAGCCTAAATGTCGACGCGAGTTATGATCATACACATGCGGTCGTTAGATTGGGCGGCTGCACGGCCGGTGTCTTGTCTGGACAGCGGCTTTTGACAGCCCAGCACTGCATCGTCGATAACGATCTTCAGATCAGGCCAAGCCTTGTTGCCACCAACGATTTTTTCAGCGTCGCGGACGGCCACCTGATCTACACACGACACAGTTACGAGGGGCCATGGAAATATACGACTGCCCCGGAGCGTTATGCCGTTGGGTCTAACGAAGGACCAAAGCATTGGCAAAACGATTGGGCCATTCTGGAGCCAGTCAATAAATCCGACCCCAGTATCCCCAATTTTCTGAAGGGGTCCTATCTGACAATGATGGAGCCGGCACAACTACGTCGATATGTCGATCAACGTCGGAAGATAGCTATTGCTGGATACGCAGGACATTTGAACTTTGGGATCTATCTTACGATGGACTGGGGATGTTCCATCTCAAGTAGCTCGGACAAGATTATTGTGGATCGCTGCCTTGGATTTAATGGTGACTCAGGCGCTCCAGTAATGGCAACGGAAGGTCCCAATAAAGGCCAAGTTGTTTCTGTAACAAGTTTCGGGTATTCGAGTGATGAGGATAGAGCAAACAGAAACCCATCGGATATCGGCGGCTCAGTTTCAGTTGCTCACATTCAAAATGCAATCAATGCCGGCCGGTTAATTACAGGAATAATCGAGTGAAAAACCTCGCAAAAATTCGGCCAATTTATGGTAACAAGCTGAGCTGCTTTATGGTGTTACGACCAGTTGTATTTAAATTATAAAAGGAAACGACATGAAGAAGGCACTGGGAGAGAAGTTTGAATTTTGTTTGCTTGTAATTTTATCTACTAATCTTGCATACGCTGAGGAGGTGCATTGCGCTTGCGGAATTGATGCTTGGTCATTCGACATGAGCAAACAGTATTATTATTTCAGTGGAATATGGAAAGAGGATGACAGATACTCATGCAATGATAATGAATTCGTAAGCTATGTGATGAGCCGAATGTCAGCGGATGGTATGGACTCAATTGGAGTTCCATGGTGCGCTGCATTTCCAGACTATTATTCTGCTAATGATGAGAGAGTCGCGAGAGGAAATAGCGCAGAATCTAGTGGTCACCAAGTGAAGGCAACTAATTGGAAGCCTTAAGTTGTGTGATAGATATCCTTCTTAATTTATATGTCTCCAATAACTTTTGAATGGGCTAAGTTTTTAAATAATTATTTTCTTACCGAAAACACTTAAGGAGGTTACTGTAAATAAAAATAGAGCGTTTATGGCGATACTTCTTATTGCTTTATCGGGTGCAGCGAAGTCATCCGGATACCCGAAGCTTGCCTGTCAAATAATTTTACAGAGAAATTCCCGTTTGACGATAAGGTATTGATTGCTAGTAGCCTAGTTCTCTTGTTGCGTTAATCGACCAATGCCAATCTAGAGCGAGGTCACGAAACGTTCTTTATGATTGCTGATATATAAATGATCGCCACTTAAACAGTCATCCACCCCCTAGCTACGGGAGTCGCTCCAATGACGGTAAAAAAAAGCTTAGTACTGCTATTCCTTCCGTTTACAGCCTTTTTCTTTAGTCCAAATGCACACGCTGAGACGGGGTATTTCTTCTGTTTTAGCGAACCAAGAGACAATACTCTTTATATAACAGGAGTGTGGTCCGTTAACGTTGGCAGTGTGTATCGCTCGTCAGCTGCTGTAGCAAGCGAGTATGATCGATTCATGCAGAGTAGATACGACGTTGCCAGCTACCATTCATCCTGCGAATGGAATACCGAAGACTCTATGCAGGGCGCTCTAGGGGAAATTGAGCGACGGAGAGTTGAAAAGATAGATCACGCTAGAAGGTGGAATAAATCCGTAGTTTCTGTGGGCTTCTCCCACGGCGGATAAATCAAAATGGGTTATCGGGTTACAGGGGTTGAGCCCGTGGTGCCCGTTTTGGACCTTCAACTTGTTGGACGACATCAACCGAACGGCCTTGGCCGTAGGGTTCGATCCGAATTCACCGACCCCGGAGTCAGTTAGGTTCCGGAACGAATCATCTCTCGGCGCAACTATCCTGCCTGACTGCGCTTATGTTCGCTTTGCGACCATAGCGGACCTTACCTACTGTGCCGCGACTGACCGTGTGACCGCGCGAGAACGCCGCGGTAAACTTGACCGCTTTTGCTGCTGATAATGGGCTGTAAATTTGAGATCTTTGTTGCGGGCATAAAAAAAGCCACTTGGCCTTCGCTCTAAGTGACTCTTTTACTTGCAGAATTGGTAGGACCACCCAGATTCGAACTGGGGACCTCTACCATGTCAAGGTAGCGCTCTAACCAACTGAGCTATGGTCCTGCGATCTGCAACGGGGACGAAATATACTGATTCCCGCGTTTTTGGTCAACCTCTTTATCCAGTTTGCCTTTTTCTCAGCCATGCTCTTAGAGCTTTGCTAAGAGCACTCCATCGATTAACGATGAGGGCTGTGAAGATTAACCCGCACCCAGCCATCTGCATAGGCGCCATGGTTTCTCCGAACCATCCCGCTGCAAACAACGAGACCCAAACGGGTTCGAGTACCAATATCACCGCGCCATGGCTGTGGGTAGATAGGCTTTGGGCATAAGTTTGTACGAGAAAACGCCCGGCTGTGCCCACGATTGCACTGGCGAGAATCCACCAGATCAGAAGTGGCGGCGGATTGCTAAAGGTTGGCTGCCAAGGCTCCATAACCAGTGATTCAGCCATAGTGACTAGCCCAACGGTTAGCAGGGCGATGGCTGTTAGGGGCAGGGCGGGGATGCGATGCTTTTCAAGGGTTTCGCCTTTGCGGTTGGTAACCGTACGCTGATTCGCCGCACGTGTGTTAAGGGTGAAATACAGAGCAAAAATAGTTGCTGCAACTACAAAAAATAGTTGGCCGGGCTCTGGCTTAAAGCCGTTTTGAAGGGATAGCAGGGCCAGCCCAGCTATGGCAACAGGAATAGCCAGCCAAGTGCTCGCGGGTTGCGCCTCTTTAAAAATCAGGCGCGCAACAATGGGCACGATTACTACTCCAAGGCTTGTTAAAAAAGCCCCTTCGCCCATGCTGGCACTATGAAAGAGCCCCATTACCCAGAAGCTCATGGCGATACCGAATACCAACCCAACGCCGATACCGCGCTTGAGTTGATCTGCGCTCAGGCGTGATAGCGGTCGCCAAGCGATTACAGCGAGAAATCCACCGGCGATTAGAAACCGCAACGCCATAAAAAGCAGGGGCGGCATCAATAAAATAGCTTCTTTAGAGAATATCCAGCTTATCGCAGCAAGCAGGGTTACAGCGACTAAAAGAAAGTCGGATTTATGAGCATCAAACATTGGCAAGGAGCTTCAGCTGAAGTGAAAAAAACATGGGAACTGCACAATGTATAGTTAGCGAACTAAAAAAGGAAGGCTGGCTCGTCCGTGAGCTCGTAATTGCGCCAAATTGGTATGAGAAAACCCTATGAGCAGTGTCTACGGGTAGATCAAAACCACCCAGAATCCTTTACAGCTTCAAAACCGAATCGAAGTTTAACCTCATCTCCCACTAACGCTGGGTCAAGACCATATGTCATCCCCCAGTCGCTGCGCATTAAAGAGGTTTTGGTGCTAATGCCTAAGGTGTAATCTTCATGGCCAATTGGGTATTCGGCTGCCTTGTTCAGAGTTACATGCAATTCCACAGGCTTTGTTTTTCCCAGCATGCTCAAATCTCCGGTAACCACCCCTGTTGATTTCCCGGTCGCCTTGTACTGAGTTACCGTAAAGGTAATGTCGGGGTATTTACTGCTGTTGAGGAAGTCTTTGCCGGTAAGGTGGTTGTCACGTTTTTCGTGGTTGGTGAATACGCTTTTACTTTGAAATTTAAGGGTGCCTGATATGAGCTGGCGGCTTTCTTCATCGTAAACGAACTCGCCCTCGACCTTCCGAAACATTCCCATAACCGGGGCATATCCAATGTGCATAACTTCGAAAACCATTGAGAAATGCTCATCGTCCACTTCAAAAGTGGCCGGCTTTGCGGTCGCAACGCGCGCACTGCTTGCGAACAATGTCAGCAACAAACAAGTGAAAATACTAAACCGTTTGATGATGAAACCTCCTTTCATAAAGCCAATACACGTCTGTCATAAACGACCAGGCGAGTAACAACAGGGCTGTTGCCAGCGCTAGGCTGGCGACCATGGGTGGAGTCGGTGGCAGGACGGCAACCATCAGGGTCACTATCTGCCAAACACAAATGGTTTTGCGCCGAAAACTCTCGGGTAGTGGGCGGTTCAACCAATCCAATGCAGAAGCTGCCGCAACAAACAGGTAGCGCATTAGCCCGAGTGCAAGCACCCAAAACCCAGCTTTTCCACTCATAACTACCGCAATACATAGCCCCAGAATTAACAAAGCGTCCATTTCCATATCAAATCGGGCGCCGAACCTGCTGGATGAGTGAGTTATTCGCGCAAGCTTGCCGTCTACTCCGTCGAGAATCAGGGCGATTAGAGCGCCCACGGCATAAACCCAGAGAGCGTGGTCGGTTGATGGGAACGCAGGAATAAACGGAGCTGCGGCAACCAAGACAATGATCAAGCTGGCCCGAAGCAGAGTGGTTCGATTTGCCCAACCAAAATCTTTGGTCTTCGGCCAGTGTGCCACCACAGCAAAACAAATACCGCTGTATAGCAGGGTCGCGAGAACCAATATTGGCAACAGAGATGAGTACAATCGTGCAGCGACGAAAACCCACAATATAGTGAACGCAGCGCCCCAGAGCAGATCAACCCAAGGCGATATCGTGAAGGGTTTTGATTGCCTCTCCAAATCCATAACATAGCTCCGGCGTATAGGTTTTAGTGCCTCGCGATTGTTTGAAGTAACAGTCACTATAGTTTCCACACCCTGTTATTGCATACGTCGGTAAAGCTGTTTTAGAGGAGTGCGGGATGAATTCCGATTCAAATCATCGATCAGAGCGATCCACGGCCCGAGCTTTCTGGGTGACTGGGCCCGGCGAAGCCTGCATTAGAGACACATCTGTACAGCACAACCCATTGGATAGCTCCGAGCCGTGGGTGGTTGTGCAAACGCTGTGGTCTGGCGTGAGCAGAGGTACAGAGTCACTGGTTTTCAATGGTCGCGTTCCGCCAAGTGAGTTTGATCGCATGCGAGCGCCGTTTCAGGAGGGTGCATTCCCTTGGCCGGTAAAATACGGTTATGCGAATGTTGGGCGTGTGCTTGAAGGCCCGGATGAACTCGTTGGCCGCACGGTGTTTTGTCTATATCCCCATCAGACGCACTACTCAGTGCCAGCCAGTGCAGTAACGCCCATTCCCGATGGTGTTCCGCCAGAGCGAGCAATTCTTGCAGCTAATATGGAAACGGCCATTAATGGTCTCTGGGATGCCATGCCGGCCATTGGGGATCGTATAGCAGTGATTGGTTTGGGTGTTGTGGGTCTTCTTGTGAGTTGGCTTGCAAGCCGCATTCCGGGCACACAGGTTACGGCGATTGATAGCAATCCGGCGCGAGCAAAAATTGCCGAGGCCCTTGGGTTAAGTTTCAAAACTGAATCATCAGTGGATACCCATGATTTGGTTGTCCACGCAAGTGGTAACGAATCTGGCCTCTCTACTGCGCTTGGGTTGGCAGGTCAGGATGCGACCCTGCTTGAGATGAGCTGGTATGGCGACAAGTCTGTTTCCATTCCACTCGGAGCTGGTTTCCACTCCCGCAGGCTCCGGCTTATATCGAGCCAGGTCGGGCAGGTTCCGCCAGCCCGCGTACCGCGATGGACCCATCGTAAACGCCTTCAGTTGGCCCTTGAGCTGTTACAACACAGTGCTTTAGATCACCTGATTAGCGGTGAAACAATTTTTGAACAGATGCCTGAAGTCATGAGCCGGATTCTGGCAGGTGGCGGTGATACGCTTTGCCATCGCATAAAATACTGAGGAACCTGTTATGTTCAGCCTTACAGTTCGAGACCACATGATGATCGCACACAGCTTTAACAGTGAGGTCTTCGGACCAGCGCAAAAAACCCACGGCGCAACCTATGTAGTTGACGTGACTTTCGAACGCAAAGAGCTTGATAAAGACGATTTGATTATCGATATCGGCCTCGCATCGGACGTGCTTAAGCAAGTACTTAGCGAATTCAACATGAAGAATCTTGACGATATTGAGGACTTCAGGGGCCACAACACCACCACTGAGTTTATGGCAAAGAAAGTATTCGACCGCATGTCGGCAGTCATTCATGCAGGCAAGCTGGGCGAGACGGCAAAAGCCATATGTGCATTGAAGGTAACTTTGGCTGAGTCCCACATCGCGTGGGCCAGTTATCATGCCGAAATCTGATTCAACGCTTCACTTGGATTCAACTCTGTATCTTGATTCACCCCTGTACTTCATCGTGCCGGGCGACCCGAATCAGAACACCGGAGGCTATCGGTATATGCGGAAACTGGCTGAAGCCTTAAATGAGGCTGGCGCAAAAGCTGAAGTCACGGGGCTGCCGGGGGCATTTCCTAAGCCCGATGATGTCGCAGTACAGGCGATGGATAGCCTACTTGCAAAACTGGAAGCGGGTTCCCGGGTTATCCTCGATGGGCTTGCTATGAGCGCAATGCCGGATGTACTTGCCAAACACACGCATCGATTGCGGCTCATGGCCCTCATTCACCACCCTTTGGCAGATGAAACCGGATTGAATCATAGTGAACAAAATTGGTTTTTCGAACGCGAGAAACTGGCGTTGGCAACAGTGGGAGATGTTTTTACAACCAGCGCATTTACGGCGCATCGGCTCGCAGACTATGGGGTTAGGCCAGAGCGTGTCCGAACGGCCGAGCCTGGTGTAGAACCCCCCAGAGGCTATGTGTTGCCAATTATCTCCGAAGATTTGGAAGATACGCAGCAAGCCCGAGTACCGCACATTCTTTGTGTTGCTCACTTGTCTCCGCGCAAAGCTCAGCATCATTTAGTGCAGGCGCTTGCCGAGTTAGGTGATTTGCCCTGGCGTTGTACTCTGGCTGGCTCCTGTGAGCGGGATTCAACTTACGCCAATATTATTCGTCAGCAGATCGACGAGCTTGGCCTCAATGCTCGAATTGACCTTGTGGGTGAGGTTGGCGCTCAGCGACTGGCCAGCTTGTATCAATCAGCTGATATGTTTGCTATGCCATCGTTGTATGAAGGTTACGGCATGGTGATTGATGAAGCGATAGCCGCAGGCTTGCCGGTCATTTCATCGGATGGCGGTGCCCTGAAGTACACCAGTGCTAGGCCCGGAGTTAGGTTATACAGGGCAGGGGATACGAGCGCGTTACAAACCAATCTCAAAGCATGGCTTGGCGACCCGGTGGCGTTAGCGAAAGCCCGTGCACTTGCTGAAAACGAGTCTAGCAATGTAAGACGTTGGGCAGATACAGCGAGTCTATTTCTGGAAGGCTTGAGTTATTTTGAGCAGCGCCACCGCGATACCTACTTCGCCGACGAATGGTTGCTGGCCCGCGAAGCCGCAGATCATGGCGCGCGCTCGGTCGCGCTAACACAGCGGCTAAAGCGATGGATCAGTGAGAAAAAAAGCGGGCATAGCGACCGCGAGTGCCCGGTTAGAATCCTTGATATCGGCACGGGTCGTGGCTCCAATGTTGTCTATCTTGCCCCTGCGCTACCCATGCCGCAGGAATGGTTGTTGGTTGACCAAGATGAAGGCTTGCTGCGGGAAGCATCCTTTAGGGCGCATCAGCTGAAGCTAGCCTGCAAAACCCAGCAGCGTCGCATACTACCAGAGGATTTTCGGGGGCTTATTCCTTCAAATACAGTCGCTGTGACGGCCTCGGCGCTCATTGATCTGGTGTCTGAACTCTGGCTCGCTGCGCTTGTTGAGGAAGTGACATCAAAGCAGGTGGCCATTCTGATAGTTCTCAGCTATACCGGTAATTTTGTACTGTCGCCGACCCATGAATACGACTCCCGATTGCAAGCGTTAGTCAATCAACATCAGCATGGCGACAAAGGCACTGGCGCTGCTCTTGGGCCTGATGCTGCTGCTATGTTCGCGCACAAACTAAAGGCCAAAGGCTATGAAGTGCATATGGCTGACTCGCCTTGGCAGCTCACAGACAAGGACGCAAAACTGG
This sequence comes from Marinobacter salexigens, assembly GCF_018860765.1. Classification (GTDB taxonomy): domain Bacteria; phylum Pseudomonadota; class Gammaproteobacteria; order Pseudomonadales; family Oleiphilaceae; genus Marinobacter; species Marinobacter salexigens_A. The sequence goes on along the minus strand of NZ_JAHKPV010000021.1, from coordinate 256,652 downwards.
CTGAGATGCTAATGACAGGTTGGATAACAGCAGCCAAACAGCAAAGCTCTGGGGCTAGCGAACAATTGGAAGACTGGCTTGCCACCAGAAAGCAGCAGTTGCTTGCAGGTGAACTGAAAATCACTGTGCTCCATCAGGATGTTCTGGGCTTACCATCAAGCCAGTGCCCAGATACAGCACCCAACCAAACCCCATGAATCTACTTCGCAGCACAGGGTTTCGAGTCGCCTTGAAGTGGGTGTTCACCGCCCTGGTCATCGCGGCGGTTTTATTCGTTGTGGATATCGAAAAACTGCTTGTCGAAATCATCCGCATTCCGCCATTGGCATTGGCAGCCGGGCTTGCTTTGGGCGTAATTCAGGTGTTTTTGTCGGCCTGGCGCTGGCGGTATACGGTCAATCTTCTAGGGCTTCCAATGTCCTACACTCGGGCCGTTAGAGAATACTATCTGGCAACCTTTACCAATCAAGTGTTACCGGGTGGGGTTCTAGGTGATGTGAATCGGGCGCTTCGCCATGGTGCTGATTCCAATAATCGGCTGGCAGCGGCCCATGGCGTTGCTATCGAGCGGTTGTCCGGACAAGTTGTTCTTGCGTTTGTGGTTGCAATCGGCCTTGCGTCGCTATTATTTGCGGGCAGAATACGGGGTTCAAACTCGGTCGAATTTGGGTCTTTGGAGCATTTATACTGGCTTCTTGCGAGTATCGGTGTTTCCGGTGGGTTGTTGTGGGTCTTGGCGCGCAAGCGGGTTCGAGTACGCGGGTACTTCGGTGCTTTGCGTGGAGATCTCGCTCAGGCTTTTTTCTCTTGCCCCGCTTTCCCTATACAGATATTAACCTCGTTGCTAGTGGTAGCGAGTTACTTGGCAGTGTTCCTAGTGTTGGCGGCAGGCATGGGCTATCTCGTCGATTTGCCCTCAGTAGCGGCTGTCGCAGCTTTGTGCAGCCTTCTTCTGCTCAGCATGGTGGTGCCGATTACTGTGTCGGGTTGGGGCGTCCGAGAAGGTGCGGCTGCTATTCTTTGGCCATTGGCAGGCTTGCCTGCGGAACAAGGTGTAGCGTTGAGTGTTGGCTACGGTGCTCTCATATTTTTTTCTAGCTTACCGGGCCTTCTGTTCCTATTCAGTTCGCCGGTAAGGCAGCGCTAAAATCCAGATCAAACAGCATATCAGTGCCCAGATTCACAAATCGGGATGCAGGCCTTAAGGCATCGTCCAGAAAATCAATTTCGGGCAGGGAGAATGCCGGCCTGCCACTGCCGATAATCATCGGGGCAACCATGACATGAAGGCGGTCGAGCAAGCCCGCCTGCAGAAAAGATGAAACTGTCATGCCTCCACCTTCTATAAATATCTTTCTCAAACCGAGGTCGGTAAGCACATCAAGAATGAGCTTGGGGTCTGTGGGCTCTGTTCCGCTGCCCAAACAGGGGACCTCTATAACAGACTGCTGGCTAAACCCGTCAATGATCCCGGGCGTGTAATCGCCGGCAACCAATCGCAGAGTCGGGGCCGCTCCATCGGTAAACAGGTGATGGGTATCGGGCACTCTGCGATTACGGTCTATCACAACCCTCACCGGATTGGTGCCACTGGTGCAGCGTACCGTTAGCTTGGGGTTATCTGCCGTTGCGGTTCCAGCGCCAACAACAACCGCATCTGACAGAGCTCTGATGCGGTGCAAATGAACTATTCCATCATCACCGTTGATAAAACGGGAGCGCCCGGTAACTGTTGCAATACGACCGTCGAGACTTTGGCCGAGCTGGCCAATAACATGCCGGGGCGCGGAGGAAGAAAGCGGCTGGCACAAAGGTAAAAATACACTCAATAATGCACAGGCCTGTTCTGTAGCAGGACGCAGTAGCTGCCACTCGCCGTTACTCGCTAGCGTAAGTGCTGGCTCTTCGGAACCGGGGTGTGCAAGTGTCACGCCCGTTTGGTTCTCTGCGCGCAAAATCAGATTCCAAGCAGCTTCGGCATCCAGAGCTTGAGATATCATAGGGTCCCTGCTTGATTGTGTTCAAGCCAGTATAGGCAGATTGTGCATAAAGCTATATGTACGCTACATTTCCAGATTAACTCACTTTTTCTGGCAATCTTGCAGAGGCGAATATCATGCGTTACCTGCAGACTTTCAACCGCCGGTTGCGGCAGATGCGCGAGGCGGGGCGCTTATCCTGCCAGGACGTGGCCGAAATCTGCGGTGTGGAAGAGGCGCAGGTTATAAGCTGGGAAGCTTCGGATGGGAGGCAGCGTACCTATCCGGATATATCAGCACTGCTGGATTTCTGTATAAAAACGGAAACGCCACTGGAAGAATTGTTGGATTTGGCTGAGCCGGGAACGTTTGGTCAATTCGAATTGCCGGGCTTGGCCTTCAGCAACAGCGACGATCTTTCTTCAGCATTGGACGAGTTGGATCAGGAGATAAGCCGTGTTCAGCTATCCGATGAAGAGGCAAAGCTATTACGCCGGTTCCGCAAAACAACGGCAGAGAACCGGCGCTTGATACTGCAAATTCTCGGCGGTTGAGTATTAAGCCGCCCGGTGTGCAACTTACTTTTGTTTTTTGTAGATGTTCTCGTACACGTAGTTGGTGGCTTCTACAAAACCGTCAATGCTGCCACAGTCAAAGCGTTGGCCTTTGAACTGGTAAGCCAGCACGCAGCCGTTTTTAGCCTGTTCCAGAAGTGCATCGGTAATTTGAATTTCGCCGTTTTTGCCCGCTGGCGTACGTTCCAGAATATCGAAAATATCCGGGGTGAGAATATAGCGGCCAATGATCGCCAGATTGCTCGGAGCATCTTCCGGTGCTGGCTTTTCAATCATATCCGTAATGCGATATAAGCCGTCCTTCATCGACTCACCGGCAATCACACCGTATTTGTGAGTTTCGTCTTCAGGCACTTCCTCGATGGCAACAATGGAGCACCGGAACTGGTTATACAGCTTCACCATTTGTGCCAGAACCCCGTCTTCGCCTTCAGCGGGCCCAATGCAAAAGTCATCTGCCAGAACCACCGCAAAAGGGTTGTCACCAATCAGGTTGCGGCCGCTTAGAATGGCGTGCCCAAGGCCTTTCATTTCAACCTGACGGGTAAATGCGAAGGTGTTGTGATCAATCAGTTCACGGATAGAGGTCAGTAAACCCTCTTTGCCAGAACCCGCAATTTGATGTTCCAATTCGTAGCTCATATCGAAATGATCTTCGATAGCCCGCTTACCCCGACCCGTAACAAACCCGAACTCATGAATGCCTGCTTCGGCTGCCTCTTCAACGCCGTATTGAACCAGCGGCTTATTTACAATCGGCAGAATTTCCTTAGGCATCGCTTTGGTCGCTGGCAGAAAGCGAGTGCCGTAGCCTGCGACGGGGAATAGGCATTTTTTGATCATTACATTCGTCCTTTAAGTCTGGATTCTAAGCCGGCCAGACCGTTCTGTAGTCCAGCGGATTCCATGGAATATGCCGAGTTTATCAAGTTCTTCGCATCAGTGGAGAGGACAACCGACATTCACTAGGTTTTGTAATCTACTCTTTAAACTGGTTTTTTCTGTTGAGATGTATTTATTAACTAATGCAGTTTCTCTAAATGTCGTTATAACCTACTGTTTTCAAGAACATTAAAATTGTAACTTTTGGAAGTTTTCTATGGTGTATTCAGCGTTCTTTTTTTAAGGTAGCGAGGCGATTCCTAAAGGAATCGTCATTCTGATTTTTACTACAGAGAGGCTTTCGTGAGACTGACCCTGTTAACGGCTATAATTTTGGGTTTTGTTGCCGGGTCGGCTTCAGCGAACAGCATGGAGTCTCGGACTGAGTCTCCTTTGTGGGATTTATACCCGTCCGACCTTCTTCAATCCGTCACCCAGTATGTTGCTTCCCATCTTGAATTTTCCGGCAACTCTAGCCAAACCAGTGACAGGGCATATGGTCGGCTTAATGTAACTAGCAACAATCTGATCTGGTCTCAGCATGTCCTAGGCCTTGATTTTAGCGATTCAGTCGCACGTGAGGGCAGTGCCGAATCTACAACACTGGCGCTGCGTTACTCCTTTCCACTGGCGGGTGGCGAATTCCGTGTTGATCTTGAAAATCGGGACTATTCCGGCGCCGTCAATGGTTCAGGGCAGCGTTACGACGCGCGTGGGGAGCGACGTAACCTTAAACTGACAGGCAAGCGTTCGGTCTGGTCATGGCAAGGGATTGAGTTGGGCAGTATATTTTCTCATGCCAGTGGCAAGCGTAGCGCCTTTGAAGACGCTGCATGGGTTGAGGATTCGTCTCACACGCTTTCTAGCTTCGGGTTTCAAGGCAGCGCTTCACGCGAGCTGATCGGTGGCGTTTATGCCACCACATCATTGACGGCTATTGGTGGGTTGGATTCAGAAGAGACGGTCGGAGCCGCTGGTTACAGTAGTGATGCGGATGGCTTCCATAAACTTGCTGTGGCCGCGTCCTTAAGCCGTGAAGTCTTGAGTTGGAATTTGGGGCTTAGCGGGCGCTATCAGTTTGCTCCGGAAGATTTGCCTTCTTCCGAGTATCTAGTTGTAGCAGGCCCCAGTTTGATGCGCGGGTTCAATGGCCAGTCTGTGCGAGTTATTGAAGGTGGCTTACTGCAAATGAATGCACGTAGCCCGGGTTTTCATTGGCCGTTTGCTTCTGAGCTTAACTCGTCTATAACGCTTTCTCTGTTACAAGGTTGGGCGCCTTATTCTGCGGAACAGTCTGACCGTTTCGGAAGCACTAGCACGGGTGAAATCTCGTTTCAGCTGTATTCCAGAGACTTTCGCGCGGATTTAAGCGTTGGGCAAATGCTTAACGCCTCCAACGTAGCTCTGCTAATGCCCACCAGTCCTGACCTCTCTTTTTCCATTTCAGTCGGCATTTAATCGCCCGTTCACCTCTCGTTTAGAGGGTTTTTACTGCGCCCCTTACCAAGATGTCACTTGAGGCCGGTCATGTAGCAGATGTTACATTTAGAAACTGGCTTTCAAGGAACTCTCCTATGACTGGATCACGGCTGATAGTGTTTTTATCGTCCTGCGCAATATTGGTGGCACTGTCTGGCCCAGCTCAGGCCTTTGAATTCAAAGATGTTGTGGAAAAAGCCAAAGCATTGGCCGAGGAAGCTTACGAACCCCCAATCACGGCGCCCGATTTTCTTGTAAATCTCGGTTACTCAGACTACCAATCTATTCGGTTTAAACCAGAGCACAGCCTCTGGCGCTCTGGCAAATCACGCTTTCAGGTAATGATGATCCCGCAAGGCAGCTTCTACTCCCATGCCATCAAGCTGAATGCGATTGATAGCGAAGGTGTGCACGCTATTAGCTTCGACAAAGCCCAGTTCGACTACCCCAACCCGGAATTGGCAAAGCGTATTCCGGCCGATCTCGGCTATGCCGGGTTCAAGTTGACCTACCCTTTGTCTGATAAGGGCGAACAAAACCAGTTTTTGGTGTTTGGTGGTGCCAGTTATTTTCGTGGCGTGGGAGCAGGTCAGAATTTTGGGCTGTCTGGGCGAGGTGTGGCTGTTGATACCGGGCTTCCCTCGGGAGAGGAATTTCCTGCGTTCACAGAGTTTTGGATGGAACGTCCCAAGGCAAATAGCGATGTGATGGTGGTTTACGGCCTGCTTGATGGACCTAGTCTTACTGGCGCATATCGCTTCGAAATCCAGCCGGGTAAAAGCACGGAAATGGACGTTACCGCAAAACTGTTCTTCCGGGATGATATTGAGCAACTGGGGCAGGCGCCACTGACTTCGATGTTTTTCTATGGAGACAATACGTTACGCCCACGAGGGGAGTGGCGGCCACAGGTTCATGACTCCAACGGCTTGCTGATAAATGACGGCAAAACTGGCGAATGGCTCTGGCGTCCTTTGATTAACCCAGCTGACCTGCAATTGAGTTATCACCATGTAGAAGATCTTGAGGGCTTTGGTCTGATGCAGCGTGACCGTCAGTTTAGTGATTTCCAAGATAACGAAGCCCGTTACGATCGTCGCCCAAGCATGTGGGTAAAGCCTGCTGGCAAAAGCCGTGAAGGCTGGGGGAAAGGTGAGGTCGTGCTTGTTGAGATTCCTTCGGGTGCAGAGTCGAACGACAATATTGTTGCTTTTTTCAAGCCAGCGGAAAGATCGAAAACCGGCGAAAGTCGTCGCCTGCAATACTCGGTAGCGTTTGGCGGGCCAGACATCACGGCGCAGCCAAACGCCCGCGCCGTGGGCACTTTTGTTGGCTCAGAAACAGAAAAAGATGACTCTGGTGACGTCATGCGGCTGATTGTTGATTTCAAAGGTGGTGACCTTTCTGGGCTTCGCCCGGATGCGGCTGTTGTCAGTCAGGTTAGCGGCGGTGAGGGTGTCGAGGTAATTGAGCACTTTGTTGAGTACATTGAAGCCAGCGACGTGTGGCGCTTGTCGATACTCGCAAAGCCGCCCGCAGAGAAACTGCTTACATTGAGAGGCATCCTGACTATGGATGGCAAGTCGATGACCGAAACCTGGACATACGTGTTGGGGCCGAAAACCGATCTCCGGGGAAATTCTCGGTAGGTAGTCAGTAACCGGAACGAGCAGGGAGAGTAATGTGCAAGATATTTCCTTCCAGCATGTATTTAGCCGAGTGTATAGCTACCTTTGCGAGGCTGGAGTTGAAATGACCAGTGAACGCTGCAGGCAGTTGCTTCAATTGATTGACGATGCAGTCGCCGAGGTAGGCGCAAGCCCTGATCAAAATTCGACTAACGGCAAGCTCCCGGATTCCCGCAGCGTGGCTGGCCACCACCTGTTAGATAACGCTATGAACAGGCTTCCGGAGTACTTCACTCTACCTAAAGCAAACATCCCCACGCCTGCGCCTTCTCTGTGTAGAGGTAGCATCGGATACCATCGCCGTGGATAAAACCGAACCGCAAATTTCTGTGAAGCGTCGGTGGCGTGTGGTCGCGAATCTTCGGCGGGCTGTTTTGATGCTGTTTGTGTTCGGCCAAACCGGCATTGCCAGTTATTACCTGCTTTGGGTGCTGCCTTATCACGGCGGTACGGCATTGGAAATAGGGATGCTGGTGTTGTTCGCTATTCTCTATGCGTGGATTGCAGTGGGGTTTTGGACAGCCGTGTTCGGGTTTGTGGTTCGGCTTATGGGGGGCGATCGACACTCCATACTAAAACGGCACTCAGAAACGGATTTGCAGCACACGCCGCTGGCGAAAACTGCTGTTCTGCTGCCCATTTATCACGAGCCGGTGCACTGGACGCTTAGTGGGCTGAAGGCTGTATACCGAGATATTGAGCGCACCGGCCAGATCGAACACTTTGAGTTCTACATACTTTCAGATAGCCGTGACCCTGACGTGTGGCTTGAAGAGCAGGTGGCATGGAGCAATCTGGCGAAAGAGCTGGGAGGTGAGGGCCGGATTTTCTATCGTCGACGGCCAGTGAATCTCAACTACAAAAGCGGCAATGTTGCCGACTTTCTTCGTCGCTGGGGTAAGCGTTGCACGTACATGGTGGTGCTAGACGCAGACAGCCTGATGACGGGAAGCACCATCGTTCGTATGGTGCGGTTAATGCAGAGAGAGCCCGGTGTCGGTATTCTGCAAACCAACCCCAACATCATCAACGGTCAGTCTCTGTTTGCTCGGATTCAGCAGTTCGCTAATCGCTTTTACTCAACTCTATTTGCCACTGGGCTCGCAGCGATTCAAATGGGCGACGCCGCATTCTGGGGTCATAACGCTATTCTTCGTATCGAACCCTTTATGAAGCACTGTGGGCTGCGCAAACTGCCAGGGTTTGGGATTTTCGGTGGGCCCATCATGAGCCATGATTTTGTTGAAGCTGCCTACATGGGGCGTGCGGGCTATGAAGTTTGGCTGGAGCCCGGTTTGGGTGGCAGCTACGAAGAATCGCCGCCTACTCTGGCAGATGAACTCGCTCGTGATAGCCGTTGGGCCAAGGGCAATCTACAGCATTTGTGGGTCATGCTGCGGGAGCCGGGCTTGCGCTTTGCCCACCGAATGGCCTTTCTCAATGGCATCATGGCTTATGTAGCATCACCTTTGTGGCTCGGCTTTTTGATACTTACCACCATTGCTGCCGCCAACATGACCTTATCGCCCATCGAGTACTTTCCCGATGGCCATCAAGGGCTGTTTCCTCTGTGGCCAGAGTGGCGGCCAGAGTGGGCGCTTGGGCTAGCCCTCAGTACCTTGGCGCTGCTGTTCTTTCCCAAATTCCTGGCCATTATCGACGCTGTCATTCATCGGTTCACTAAAGACTTTGGTGGTCTGTTTCGGTTGTTTTGCAGCGTTATGCTGGAGATTGTCATCTCCGTGCTCTTAGCGCCAGTGCGCATGTGGGCCCATAGCCGTTACGTGGTGTCAGCATTATTAAATGTATCTCTACAGTGGGCGGGACAGAACCGCACAGAGGAAACAAGTTGGAAAGAAGCTTTGATCACCCAGATGCCGGGCATGGTTCTGGGTGCCGGTTGGTCCGCCTTTGCTTGGAGCTTGGATACCATGTTTTTCCTCTGGTCCTTGCCCGTTGCCTTACCCTTGATTCTGGCCGCACCTACCGCCGTGTACCTAAGCCGAAACTCGCTCGGTCAGGCTCTGAGAAAACGCCGCATGCTTCTTATACCGGAGGAAAACGCGCCCATGGCGTTGCTTGAAGACGCAGTCCGGTACCGCTCCAGAGAGTTTTCACACTCAACCCTTACACCTCTTGAGCAAGCGGTGCTGAAGCTTGACTACAATCGCCTGCATCAGGCGTTGGCGTGGAACCATCGCAGAGGTTCCCGTAAGGCTGAGCTGGACTCCTGCGTGGCACGTTGTCTAGAACACGGGCCGGAGGCGCTTTCACGCTCCGAAATGAGCCAAGTCGCCAGAGACCGGGAATCTTTGCAAACGCTACATGAAGGTGCTTGGCGGGCCTCGCCTGATAGCTTTTGGGGGCGCTCCATAGCTCGGCTTAGCGCGCAAACGAAAGAAACTTAGCTTTATAGCCTAAAACTGCCTGCTTCCTTTATGGGAGCTGACGGAGCGCTTTAGAAGGGGGAGGGAAGAGATGGATCGCAGAACGCTAATGAAAACCTTAATCGCCGGGCTTGGTGCCAGTGCACTGCCGCTGGCACCCTTGGTGTGGGCGGAGCAGTCGAGCAGCAATGACAAGCACTTTAGTTATGCCTGGTTAAAAGGCCATGCTCGCGAACTTGCCAAGCGCCCATACATCAATCATGAAGGTGAATTGCCTCAAAGCCTTAAAGAGCTGTCCTGGGACGATTATCAGGCCATCCGGTTTCGCAAAGACCATGCGCTTTGGGCCGATAGTGATTCTGCTTTTCAAGCGCAATTATTTCATCTAGGTCTGTACTTTCAATCCCCGGTCACCCTTCACGAAGTCGTGGATGGAAAAGCCACTACGCTGCGGTACAACCCCGAGTATTTTGATTACGAAGGCGAGCAGCCACTAGGCGACCTACCGGGTAATCTCGGTTACGCAGGGTTTCGCTTGCACTATAAAACCGATTTCTCACGTGATCTTGCGGCCTTTCTCGGCGCCAGTTACTTCCGTGCAGTGGGAGCCGAAATGCAATACGGCATGTCTGCCCGTGGGCTCGCCATTGATACGGCCATTAATGGCGGGGAGGAGTTTCCCCGGTTCAGCGCTTATTGGCTGGAAAAGCCACAACCCGGTAGCCATGTAATGCGAGTGTGGGGCCTGCTCGATTCGCCCAGCACAACGGGGGCTTATGCGTTTGTTCTTGACCCCGGAAAAAACATGGTAATGGATGTCGATGTTGCTCTTTACCCGCGTTCCGAAATGAAAAGAGCAGGCATAGCTCCTTTGACCAGCATGTATCAGGTTGGTGAAAACAACCGGCGCATGGGTTACGACTGGCGCCCGGAAATTCACGATTCTGACGGATTGGCAATACTTTCAGGAAGTGGTGAGTGGTTGTGGCGACCCCTTGAGAACCCGGCCCATCTGCGTTTTAACAGCTTTAGTGATAACAACCCTCAGGGGTTTGGCCTGCTACAGCGCGACCGCAACTTCGATCACTATCAAGACGATGGCGTATTCTACGAACGTCGTCCCAGTGTTTGGGTGCAGCCAAAAGGCCAGTGGGGTAAGGGTAGTATCGATTTGGTGGAAATCCCTACGGTTGATGAAACCTTCGACAACATTGTGGCGTTTTGGCATCCGGATGAGCCCCTAAAACCAAATCAGGAATATCTGTTCGCCTACCGATTACATTGGGGTGAGCGTGCGCCGGTGCTACCACGAGAACTAGCTACGGTAGAGGCAACCCGCACAGGGTTGGGCGGGGTGATTGGTCAGAAACGAGAGTACTTCTCCTGGCGTTTCGCCGTAGATTTTGCTGGGGGGATGCTAACGATGCTTGGTAATGACACCGAGGTGGAACCGGTTATAACGGTCAGCCGCGGGGAGGTAGAAATAACCTCGGCGCGGCCATTGTCTGCAATCAACGGCTATAGGGCGATGTTTGATCTGGTCCCTGACGATTCTGAGGAGCCTATCAACGTTCGTATGTATCTGCGTCTGGGCGAGGAACCTCTTACTGAAACCTGGGTATACCAGTACACACCGCCACCAGCCTCTGAGCGCAAGCTCTACTGATAAATCATTGATCAGTGACGAATGATCCGGGATTGTTAACAATGCGACTCAGGTATTGTTGACAATATACGTTGTTCAGCGTAGATTTCGACCACCTCAGCTAATATTGTTGACAAAACATGTCGGAACTCGCTTCACAAACCTATACCCGCGCCGATGAGGCCTTCGATTGTCTGCAAACAGCAATCGTCAAAGGGGACCTTGCTCCGGGTGACAAAATCGGTGAGCTGGACCTGTGTTCCCGCTTCGAGTTAACGCGTGGCCCACTTCGAGAGGCCCTTGGCCGCCTCGAATCCCGCGGGCTGCTAGTCCGCCGCCCCCATGCCGGTGTAAAGGTTGTTTCCGTCAGCGCTTCAGAGCTCGTTGAGCTTTATCGTATAAGGGAAGTCATGGAAGGTCTGGCGGCTCGTCAGGCTGCCGAACGCATGACCGATCAGGAAATTGCCGACCTTCAAGCCACTCTGAATACCCACGAAGCCATGATCGACGAAGCCCGCGGTCAGGCCTATTATCAGGCTGAGGGTGATTACGATTTCCACCATCGCATTGCTACTGGTAGCCGGAACACAAAACTGGCCCAGATGCTTCTTGGCGACCTCTATTACATGGTGCGCATGTACCGCTACCGGCTAAGTACCTCCGCCGGTCGCCCCCACCTTGCTCTCGGGGAGCACAGGCGTATTGTTGAAGCCATTGCCCAACGTGATGGGGAGCTCGCAGAATTTCTTATGAAAAGACACATCAACGCAGCGCGCAAAAATATTGAAAAGAAGATTGAAGAAGGTCTTTTAACTATTTGAATTAATTAGCTAATCAAACGAAATATATCTAAAGAGAGGGAAATAATATGTCCAGCAAGCTCTCCCCAGGCGCACGTTTTCGTAAGGCCCTGAACGACAACAAGCCCCTGCAAATTGTAGGAACCATCAATGCCTACGCCGCCATGATGGCGGAGAAAGTCGGCCACCAGGCCATCTATCTTTCAGGCGGTGGTGTGGCGAATGCCTCCTACGGCCTGCCAGATCTGGGCATGACCAGCATGAACGATGTAGTGGAAGATGTGCGCCGCATTACCGCTGCCACCAACCTGCCGCTGCTCGTGGACATTGATACCGGCTGGGGTGGGGCATTCAACATTTCCCGCACCATTAAAGAAATGGAGCGCGCGGGCGCTGCTGCGGTTCACATAGAAGATCAGGTGGCACAGAAGCGTTGTGGACACCGTCCGAACAAGGAAATTGTTTCCAAAGAAGAAATGGTTGATCGTATCAAAGCGGCCGCAGACGCTCGCGAAGACAAAGACTTTTTCATCATGGCCCGCACAGACGCCTTCCAGAAAGAAGGTCTGGAAGCGGCCATTGATCGCGCCAAAGCCTGCATTGAAGCCGGTGCTGATGGTATTTTTGCGGAAGCCGTTACTGAGCTTGAGCACTACAAAGCCTTCTCTGAAGCTCTGGGTGACGTTCCACTGCTTGCCAACATTACCGAGTTTGGTGCAACACCGCTTTATAACCGTAAGGAACTGGGCGAATCTGGTGCCAGCATGGTGCTGTACCCGTTGAGTGCCTTCCGTGCCATGAACAAAGCTGCGGTCACCGTGTACGAGAATATTCTCGAGAAGGGCGACCAGAAAGATGTAGTTGATCTTATGCAGACCCGTATGGAACTTTACGATTTCCTGAACTATCACGACTTCGAGCAAAAGCTGGATCAATTGTTCCAGCAGTCCAAATAATTAAATAATTATAGGAGAGTGACCCATGGCAGAAGCAAAGAAACTTGGTGGCGCTGGCCTGCGCGGACAGGTCGCAGGTGAAACGGCATTGTGCACCGTTGGTAAAACTGGCACAGGTCTGACCTATCGCGGTTACGATGTGAGCGATCTGGCGGACAACGCCCAGTTTGAAGAAGTGGCTTACCTGCTGTTGCGCGGCAAGCTTCCAAACCAACAGGAACTGGATGCCTACAAGGCAAAACTCCAGGGATTGCGCGGGCTGCCCGATGCCTTGAAGACCGTTCTTGAGCAGATTCCCAAAGACGCTCACCCCATGGATGTGATGCGTACCGGCTGTTCCATGTTGGGCAACCTAGAAACCGAACTGGATTTCAGCGAACAGGATGACAAGATCGACCGGCTGCTAGCCGCCTTCCCGGGTATCATTACCTACTGGTACCGCTTTGTGCACGACGGCGTGCGCATTGATACCGAAGGTTCCTGCGACTCTATCGGTGGTCACTTCCTTGAGTTGTTGCACGGCAAAAAGCCAAGCGAGCTGCATGAACGGGTGATGAACGTATCCCTGATTCTGTACGCCGAGCACGAGTTCAATGCCTCTACTTTCACCGCACGCGTTTGCGCATCAACCTTGTCTGATATTCACAGCTGCGTAACCGGCGCGATCGGCACGCTTCGCGGCCCATTGCATGGCGGCGCCAACGAAGCAGCCATGGAGCTGATCCAGAAGTTCCAGAGCGCTGAAGAAGCGGAAGAAGGCTTGATGGGTATGCTGGCGCGCAAAGAAAAGATCATGGGCTTTGGTCACGCGATCTACAGCGAATCCGATCCGCGCAATGTGATCATCAAAAAGTGGTCTGAAAAGTTGGCTAACGAAGTGGGCGACACAGTTCTGTACCCGGTGTCCGTGCGCTGCGAAGAAGTTATGTGGCGTGAGAAGAAACTGTTCTGTAATGCCGACTTTTTCCATGCGTCGACTTACCACTTCATGGGCATCCCGACGGAGCTGTTTACGCCAATTTTCGTTATGTCCCGCGTATCCGGCTGGACTGCCCACGTGAAAGAGCAGCGTGCCAACAACCGTATTATCCGTCCAAGCGCCGATTACACAGGTCCGGATCACGCCGAATGGCTGCCGATCGACAAGCGCGCTTAAACAATAAGGGATACGAGTCTTCTGATGAATACAAATTATCGCAAACCACTTCCGGGCACGGATTTGGATTATTTCGACACCCGTCAGGCTGTTGAAGATATCCAGACCGGCGCTTATGACAAGCTTCCGTACACCTCCAGGATTCTGGCTGAACAGCTTGTTCGCCGCTGCGATCCGGATGCGTTGACGGATTCCCTGAAACAGCTCATCGAACGCAAGCGCGATCTCGATTTTCCCTGGTATCCGGCCCGTGTAGTTTGCCACGATATCCTTGGCCAGACGGCTCTGGTGGATCTGGCTGGACTGCGTGATGCCATTGCCGAGAAGGGCGGTGATCCTGCCAAGGTGAACCCGGTAGTTCCCACGCAATTGATTGTGGATCACTCGCTGGCGGTTGAGCACGCTGGCTTCGAGAAAGACGCGTTCGAAAAGAACCGTGAAATCGAAGACCGTCGAAACGACGACCGCTTCCACTTCATCAACTGGACCAAAACTGCGTTCAAGAACGTGGACGTGATCCCGCCGGGTAACGGCATCATGCACCAGATTAACCTGGAGAAGATGTCTCCGGTAGTGCAGGCCCGCGCCGATGGGGAAGGCAAAAAGGTCGCTTTCCCGGATACCTGTGTAGGTACCGACAGCCACACGCCAATGGTAGACGCCCTGGGTGTTATCTCCGTGGGCGTTGGTGGCCTGGAAGCCGAGAGCGTGATGCTTGGCCGTGCTTCCATGATGCGCTTGCCGAATATTGTGGGTGTCGAGCTCTCTGGTAAATTGCAGCCAGGCATCACCAGTACCGATATGGTGCTTGCTCTGACTGAGTTCCTGCGTAAGGAACGTGTTGTTGGTGCCTATCTGGAGTTCTACGGTGAAGGCGCAGACAGCCTGACCGTGGGTGACCGCGCCACCATCTCCAACATGACGCCGGAATACGGCGCCACAGCAGCCATGTTTTACATCGATGGCCAGACTATTGACTACCTGAAGCTTACGGGCCGTGAAGATGAGCAAGTGGCTCTGGTAGAGCAATACGCGAAAGAAACCGGTCTCTGGGCCGACGCCCTTAAGACCGCCGAGTACGAGCGAGTTCTGAAATTTGATTTGTCTTCGGTCAGCCGCACACTGGCCGGCCCATCCAACCCTCACGCCCACCTGCCGACCTCCGAGCTAGCAGAGCGTGGCATTGCAGGCGAGTGGGAACTGGAAGAAGGCAAAATGCCGGATGGGGCCGTTATTATCGCAGCCATCACCAGTTGTACGAATACCAGCAACCCGCGCAACATGGTGGCTGCAGGCCTGATCGCCCGTAACGCCAACAGGTTGGGCCTGACCCGCAAGCCCTGGGTTAAGTCTTCCCTGGCACCGGGTTCCAAGACCGTCAAAATGTATCTGGAAGACGCCGAACTGCTGCCCGAGCTGGAAAATCTCGGCTTTGGTGTGGTGGCCTTCGCCTGCACCACCTGTAACGGCATGAGTGGTGCGCTGGATCCGGTGATTCAGAAGGAAGTTGTAGACCGCGACTTGTATGCAACGGCAGTGCTTTCCGGTAACCGTAACTTCGACGGTCGGATTCACCCATTTGCCAAACAAGCGTTCCTCGCATCTCCACCCTTGGTTGTGGCTTATGCCATTGCGGGCACCATCCGCTTCGATATCGAAAAAGATGCGCTAGGTTACGATAAAGACGGAAACCCGGTCACTCTGAAAGACATCTGGCCGGATGACGCGGAAATCGACGCCATCGTGAAAAAGTCGGTGAAGCCGGAACAGTTCCGCAGCACCTACATTCCGATGTTCGACATTACCCGCGATGCTCAAGCCAACTCCAACCCGCTTTACGACTGGCGCAAGATGAGTACCTACATCCGCCGCCCGCCATACTGGGAAGGTGGCATGGTTGGCGAGAAGACACTCAAGGGTATGCGCCCGCTGGCGGTGTTGCCAGACAACATCACCACGGATCACCTGTCGCCGTCCAATGCCATCATGATGGACAGTGCTGCCGGTGAATATTTGCACAAGATGGGCGTACCAGAAGTTGATTTCAACTCCTACGCAACTCACCGTGGCGACCACCTGACCGCGCAGCGCGCAACCTTTGCCAATCCCAAACTGTTCAACGAAATGGTTCTGGACGAAAACGGTAATGTGAAGCAGGGCTCTTACGCGCGTATCGAGCCGGAGGGGAAGGTCACCCGCATGTGGGAAGCCATTGAAACCTACATGGATCGCAAGCAACCGCTGATCATTATTGCCGGTGCTGACTATGGCCAGGGCTCTTCTCGTGACTGGGCGGCCAAAGGCGTCGCTCTGGCGGGTGTTGAAGCGATTGTGGCAGAAGGGTTCGAGCGCATTCACCGTACTAACCTTGTGGGTATGGGCGTGATGCCCCTGCAGTTCGAAGAAGGCACTACGCGCAAAACCCTCGATATTGAAGGTACGGAAACCTTTGATGTGGAAGGCACGCCGGCGCCCGGCGCCAAGCTGACGCTGGTTATCCATCGCAAGAACGACAGCACCGAACGGGTGCCTGTAACCTGCCGACTGGATACCGCAGAAGAGTTGTCCATCTACTCAGCTGGCGGTGTGTTGCAGCGTTTCGCCCAGGACTTTCTGGAATCGGAAGGCGCAGCGTAATAAACGGCGCTCTGGCTTGCTGGAAACGCAAAGCCAGGGCGCCGGCTTCAATATCATAATGAGAGCAACGAAATGACTCACGCTCCACAAATCAGAATCCCCGCCACCTACATGCGTGGCGGCACCAGCAAAGGCGTATTTTTCCGCCTTGAAGATCTTCCTGAAAGGGCCCGCACCCCGGGTCCCGCTCGGGACAACATGTTGCTGCGGGTTATCGGCAGCCCGGATCCCTACCAGAAGCAGACCGACGGTATGGGCGGCGCTACATCCAGCACCAGCAAAACTGTCATTCTGTGCAAAAGTACCCAGCCGGATCACGATGTGGATTACCTGTTTGGTCAGGTGAGCATCGATAAGCCTTTTGTGGACTGGAGCGGCAATTGCGGCAACCTGACCGCGGCCGTCGGGGCCTTTGCCATCAACAGCGGTTTCGTGGCCAAAGATCGCATCCCGGAAAACGGTACAGCGATTGTGCGCATATGGCAGGCCAATATCCGTAAAACGATCATTGCCAATGTGCCGATCACCAATGGTGAGGTTCAGGAAACCGGCGATTTTGAACTGGATGGCGTCACCTTTCCCGCCGCCGAGGTTCAGGTAGAGTTTATGGACCCCGCCGACGGCGAGGGCTCCATGTTCCCGACTGGCAATCTGGTTGATGAACTGGAAGTGCCAGGTGTTGGCGCTCTGAAAGCCACTATGATCAATGCCGGCATTCCGACAGTGTTTATCAATGCGGATGAAGTTGGTTATAAGGGCAGGGAGCTGCAGGATGACATCAACAGCGACCCCAAAGCCCTGGCGATGTTTGAAACCATCCGTGCCCATGGCGCCCTGAAAATGGGGCTGATTCAGAACATTGAAGAAGCTGCCTCCCGCCAGCACACGCCAAAAGTGGCTTTCGTGGCTCCACCGAAGGATTACACTTCATCCAGTGGCAAGAATATCGCCGCCGGTGATATTGATGTGCTGGTACGTGCGCTGTCCATGGGCAAGCTGCACCACGCCATGATGGGTACAGCAGCTGTAGCTATAGCAACCGCAGCGGCCATTCCGGGCACGCTGGTGAACCTGGCTGCAGGCGGTGGTGATCGTACTTCAGTCACGTTTGGTCATCCTTCAGGCACCCTGCAGGTAGGCGCAGAAGCTAAGGAAGTGAACGGTCAGTGGACGGCAACCAAGGCTATTATGAGCCGAAGCGCCCGAATACTGATGGAAGGCTGGGTAAGGGTTCCCGAAGATAGCTTCTAACAAAAAAGCCACTTGGTCTTTCGACCAAGTGGCTTTTATTTTTCAGGGCGCTAATGCCTTACATCGCGGCTTTTATGCGCGCTTTGAAGAGAATCGACGCTTTGCTCCGAAGCCGAGCAGTCCCATCGCTAACAACGCTAGGGTTGAGGGCTCTGGAACCGGTGTTGGGTCTGGGGTGATCTGCCCAGCGTCACCGATGACCATGTCGTCGAATGCAAATAGGTCGCCTCCGCCTGCGTTGTTAAACGCAATACTGGTATAGGTGTTCTCAAGGTCGTAAAAACCGAAGAACAGAGTTGCATTATCACTATTCCCAATGTTCAGGGAGTGAGGAACGGTCAGTTGTGACGTCTCTCCAGCGAAATTGGTCAGGCTCAGTACCATCTGATCGGTTACGAAGTCGCCGATATCAATGCCGTTGAATCCGAAAGCGCTGATGGGGTCCGCAAAGTTGATAGTGAAGGAGCCTGTTTCGACTTCCCAAAAGTTGACCCCCGAGGTAGCGAAACGCCCTGGGTTGCTAGAGGTTCCGGAATCAACCTGGCCAGTGCCCGTAAGAGTGGCGCCTAGAGTTCCTCCGGTGCCGGGAAAGCTCAGGCTTAGTGGGGAAATATCGCCGGATGTGAAAGACTCGAAATCTTCATTTCCCACACCGGAAAGGTTCGAAAGAAAATCGCTCCGTGCTTGTGAAGAATTTGCGCCCAGCGCATTGCCAGCTGTTGTGGGATCTTCCCCAAAGAAAGTTACTGGCACGGCCATAACATTGGCAGCACCACCCATCAGAACAAGCGCCATTGAAGCGCCTGCTATGCGTCCACCGAATCTAGATTTCCTGTTCATTTGTCTCGTCCTTCCTAGCGTTATATTTTTGCCCGGTTTTTTTAGGTGGGCTTTATATAGGCCTCAAGCCTGTGTTTCATCAAGCAATGATGAGGCCAATATAAAAAAAGCCCGCAATATTAGTGGGTTGATATTTTCTTTGTCGGAATCGCGTGGATAAATGTAAATTTTTCCGACATTTTGGATGTCCATAAGATCGGCCAAGCCGCATAGTGCAAAATGAATTCTCAGCCGACTGCAGGTAAACTAAGCCGTACAAGGAATTCAAAAAGGAGAATGGCGTTATGTCAGCCACATTCGATCTTAACGAACGCCCTGATTACGACGAAGTCCTTCAGAAAATCTCCGATTACGTTCTCACCTACAAAGTAAAAAGCAAAGAAGCCTGGAACACGGCCCGCCTTTGTTTAATGGACACGCTAGGATGCGGGCTGCTGGCTTTACGCTTTCCCGAGTGCACGAAACACTTGGGCCCTATAGTGGAAGGCACAGTTGTTCCCCATGGCGCACGAGTCCCGGGTACGTCATTTCGGCTAGATCCAGTAAAGGCTGCCTGGGATATTGGTTGTATTGTGCGTTGGCTGGATTACAACGATACTTGGCTGGCAGCCGAATGGGGCCACCCTTCGGATAGCTTGGGCGGCATTCTGGCCGTAGCTGATCACCTGTCCCAAAAGCGTGTAGCAAAGGGAAAGGCACCGGTCACCATGCGTGACGTTCTGGAAGCCATGATTATGGCCCACGAAATTCAGGGAATCTTGGCACTGGAAAACTCGTTCAACCGGGTAGGGCTGGACCACGTGATTTTGGTCAAGGTGGCTTCAACAGCGGTTACCGCCAAACTTATGGGTGCTAATCGCGAACAAATGCTTTCGGCCCTTTCCCATGCTTGGATAGATGGTCAGGCTCTGCGAACCTACCGCCACGCCCCTAACGCCGGTTCCCGTAAATCTTGGGCTGCGGGTGATGCCACATCCCGGGCTGTTCGCCTTGCGGACATTGCCATGCGAGGCGAGATGGGTATTCCCAGTGCATTAACGGCCCCTCAGTGGGGTTTCTACGATGTTCTATTCAGTAAAACCAACAAAGATCAGGCTTTGAAGCCGGAAGGCAAGCGGGAGTTTTCTTTGCCGCAAGAGTTTGGCTCCTATGTGATGGAAAATATATTGTTCAAGGTATCCTTTCCTGCAGAGTTTCACGCTCAAACGGCGGCAGAGGCAGCGGTAATACTCCATTCACAAGTGAAAGACCGGCTCGGAGAGATTGATCGAATCGTTATAACAACCCACGAATCGGCTATTCGTATAATCTCCAAAGTTGGCAAACTTGCGAACGCAGCAGATAGGGATCACTGCCTACAATATATGACAGCTGTACCGCTTATCTTTGGTGATTTGGTGGCTGAGCACTACGAAGATAGCTTCCACGAAGCCCATCCCATCATCGATGAGCTCAGAGACAAGATGGAAGTTATTGAAGATGAGCAATACACCCGTGAATACCTAGAGGCAGACAAACGCTCAATTGCAAACGCTATTCAGGTGTTCTTCAAGGACGGCTCAAGCACCGACCGGATTACAGTCGAATACCCCATTGGCCATCGCCGCCGTAGGGAAGAGAGCATTCCTTTGCTTGCAGATAAGTTCCGATCCAATCTGGCAACCCGCTTTCCGGCCCAAAGGTGCGAACACATTTTTGAAGCCTGCGCAGACCAGAAAAGTCTGGAACAGACCGCTGTTCATGAGTTTGTAGATAAGCTCGTGATCTAAGTAATTAAAATCGATGCTATTTTCGGTTCGGCGACAACGGCTTTACATTGTCAGGCACGCCAACACTTTCTTTGCGAGGCACGTGTTCGTCGGGAAAGATCGTGGCGAGCCGGTCGTCGATACGCTCTAGCGCTTGGGCCATACGCACTAGGGCACTGGAAACAGCTGCCGAATCAGCAGAATGTCCGGCTGATTCGGCAACCGAGTGCTCGCGCTTTTCCAATGTGGCCGACTGGGGTGTGTTTTCTGGCAGCTCTTCGCCCAATAAATCCTTACGGATGGATTTCAGGTCGTGGGGGTCGATAAACGGCCGGTCCTCCGAATAAGCGCACATCATCATGCCGTCACACAGTTTGTTGATCAGCCTTGGAATGCCCTTGCTCAACTTGTGAATCTCGCGAACCGTGTCGCTATCAAACAGCTTATTGCCACCGTGACCAGAAACCAGCAGTCGGTAATCAATATATTCTGCAGTTTCTTTTAGCGTGAGCCCTTCCAAATGGAAGAAAAGTTTCACCCGTTGCGCGAGCTGAGGAATGTCCAAAACTGCCTGTTTCAGCTCTGGCTGGCCAAGCAGAATTACCCGCATAGCAGGTCCGCCCATGCTTTCCATACCGGCCAGCATGCGAATGTCTTCCAGATTCTCTCGGGTGAGGTTCTGTGCTTCATCAATGGTTAGCACGACCGGTGTCCCAGCCTTCGCCATTTGTTCCAGATAATCGGATATCTGGAAAAGCATGGCTACTTTGCTATCGTCTTCAACCTTCATGCCGGCTTTGCGAAGAATTAGGCCGAATAGGTCTTTGGATTCTAGATTGGTATAGGAGATGTTAAGTAACTTGAGGTTACCCTCAAGGTTACGAACGGTCTTCTTAAGCAAGGTGGTTTTGCCGGAACCGATTTCACCGCTGATAACCACAAACCCTTCGGAGCTCCAGATCGCCGACGACATGTACACAAAAGCCCGGGAATGCTGCTGGCTCATGTAAATAAAATCGTCTTCCGGTGTAATGCGGAAGGGGTGTCTATGGAGACCGAAAAATTCCAAATACATATTCAGTTCCTGTTCAGTTCCTGTTCAGTTCTTTGCCCTGAATCAGGCGAGGCGGATCAATTGATCGCTGCGCAGCAGGGTTTTGTCTGGTTCATAAGCATTATAGCTTTCGCTGACGGTTCCAAACCTGAAATCACCGAGCAGGCGTTCGAGGCGACCGTAACACTGGTCCAGATTAGTGTAATGTCGAAAACGCGAAAACCAACTTGCGTTATCGTAACGTGGCTGTTCCGGGTCTATTTCCCAGGGGTGCAAATAGAACATTTGTGGCCGGGCGCCAAAGCCTGTTGCATTTCGGAACAGGTATCGAAATACCGGGTAAGGGAATTGGCGAAAATAACCACCACCAGCTGCTGGTATTGAAAGCCCCATGATATGGGCAGTGGTTAGTGGAAACTCACGAATAATCGCGCCGCTGGCAGTTTCAATGGAATAGGGTGCAGATGGGGAGTCGGGAATGCCGTAATTATCGTGCCGAATCGGGAAAATGCTCGAATCCCACGTAAAGCCAGCCTCGCTAAGAATATCCAGTGCCCAGAGAGAGTCACGAGTAATGGAATAGCTGGCTGCGCGATAGCCTTCAATGGCTTCACCTGTAATGTCTTCAAGTAGGGCTTTGGAGCGAAGGGTTTCTTCCCGGAAAACACCTTGGGTCTGCTTGTAAATAAGCTGATGACTGTACCCGTGGGACGCAATTTCGTGACCATGATCGGCTAATTTTCGGATCAAGGCTGGAAATCTCTCGGCGACCCATCCAAGCACAAAAAAAGTCGCTTTCACATGATGCTTGTCAAACAGCTCAAGCAGGCGCTCAGTGTTCTGTTCCACACGGGAGGGTAGGGAGTCCCATTGATCTGGCCGGATTACGCCGGAAAGAGCAGCAACGTGGAAGTAATCTTCTACGTCTATGCTCATGGCATGCAAGGGTTGGGGTCTGTCCTGACTTGGCATGGGCGCTCCTTCCCAGTGAAACCGATGGCACGATTTTCACCTACTGACAGTGCAAATACAATTCTCCGTTCAGTTAATTCCTAGTAGCGATGAAAAACAATGTAAAACTATGTTACCAAAAGATACAATAAGTTGAGATTGGATACTGGCCATAGCAAAATAGGTCATTATACAAAATGAATTGGCGGTAAGGGGCGCTCTCCGTAAGCAGAGCGTGGCTGTTGGAGAATTTGATGTTTGTCTGACGCAGGTTGTTGTGCAGACGACAAGGAAGTTCAGCGTGTCGTATATTCGTTTCAGGAAACACTATCTTCATATCCCCTATCTGGTGCTCGCTGCACTGGAGTTCACTGTTTTGTATGCTATTTTTTCCTCGTTGGCGCTGTTACTCGCGGTCGCCGGTGTCGGCTATCCATCTGTTGATACAAACATTTTCTCAGCGAGCCTGTTCGCGTTAATCCTGAGTTGCGGAACACTTGCCATGGGTGGCTACCTCTCCATGGTTTATGAAAGCACGTCGGCGCTGTTTTTCCGAACCTTGGTTGCCTACTGTTTTGTGGGCGGTATCGGGCTGAAATTACTCTATTTGATCCTGCCGTCGGCAAACCCAGGCAGTACCAATTTATTCTGGGCGGTTACGTTTGCTTCTCTGGTCGTGATTGTTCTTCGGTTGATATTCCTGCGGATTGTGGACTCGGAGCAGCTTGTCCGCCGGGTAGTGATTTTCGGTGCGGGCAGTTTTGCTGCGAATTTGCTGGATGAGTATGAAAGTAATATGCGTGCTCTCGGGGTGCGGATCATCGGTTGTATCTCGGATAATGCGACAGGCGCCGTCAAAGCAGACCTGATGCTGCCTACGCCCGAAGATCTTTATCAATTTTGCCGGAAGAATAGGGTTTCGGAAATCGTTGTTGCCCAACAAGAACGTCGTCGTAGCGAGGGTGGGTGGCTGCCCGTACCAGAGTTAATGGAGTGCAAGTTGCGTGGAATCGCCATTACTAACGGTGTCGATTTCTACGAACGGGAGTTAAAAAAAGCCAAGTTGGATATGGTGCACCCTTCGTGGATTGTGTTTTCAGAAGGCTTCAAAGCTTCAAAATCTAGGGCGTTTGCTAAGCGGTCGCTGGATTTGCTGATTAGCCTTACGCTTCTCGCAGTCATGTTGCCATTCATCATTCTCACAGCGCTTGCTGTCTTCTTGGAAACTGGGCGGCCCATTTTATATAGCCAAAATCGCGTGGGCATGTTGGGCAAAGAGTTTCGCATCTATAAATTCCGCAGCATGCGGCAGGATGCAGAGAAAGACGGACAAGCACGCTGGGCCTCCGCAAATGACAACCGGGTTACCAGAGTCGGTGCCTTTATACGCAACACACGCTTAGATGAATTGCCGCAGATCTACAACGTGATCAGAGGCGAAATGAGCATTGTTGGCCCTCGCCCGGAAAGGCCAGAATTTGTCACAGAGCTAAAAGAAAAAATTCCGTTTTATGATACGCGGCATTATGTAAAGCCTGGGCTTATGGGTTGGGCACAACTTAAATACCCCTATGGTGCATCGGTTGAAGACGCCAGAGGGAAGCTGGAGTACGATCTTTATTACTCCAAAAATCACAGCCTTTTGATGGATTTTCTAATCATGATTCAAACCGTGGAAGTGATCCTCCTAGGCAAAGGCGTTCGGTAAATATACCGAAACACAGAGATAGAACAAAAAGGGGTTGGAAGGCGTTTATGACAACTATCACGTACGTTCGGACTGGATTGATTGCGATATTGAGTTTGTTCATTGCCGCTTGCTCTGGCCTTCCTTCCTCCGCTGAAATGCCGCCAGCATCCGAGTTGCAGGCGGAGCCATACATGATTGGCGTAGGGGATACCGTCTCCGTTCATGTATGGCGCAATCCAGAGTTGGGCCAATCCATCGTGGTTCGGCCTGATGGTTACATCTCCATGCCCCTCATGGGTGATGTAAAAGCCGAAGGTAAAAAGCCGGAACAGCTAGCTGAGGAAATCAGCGCCACCTTGGGTGAGTTCATCCGCACGCCGGAGGTGACTGTTATGGTTACCAACCCGCTCAGTAAAGAATTCCGTAATCGCGTTAGGATTACTGGCCAGGTTGGTTCTCCGCAGTCAGTTGCATTTCAACCTGGTATGACCGTTCTCGATGTTGTGCTCATGGCAGGTGGTGTTACTGACTTCGCCGCAGACAGCCGCGCCGTTCTTCACCGCCAGATTAACGGTGAGTATCAGAGTTTTGCGCTAGATCTGGAAGCCATCCTTACCGACGGTGACATGCGCACGAACCATGGCCTGCAGCCGGGCGATGTGATCAGTGTGCCCCGTAAACAACTGCTTCGAGGCGAACTCTAATGGACATACAGTTCATTCTCGATACCCTTCGTGCGGTCAAGCTTGAGCTGTATCGGCATCGATTGGCGGCGGTTATCATATTTATGACCGTAACAGCGGGGGTGTTGGCGTTGGGCTACGCAACACCAAAAAGTTACACCTCTCAGGCGGTTTTATACGCCGACCAGTCCAATATTCTCCAGCCATTGCTTCGGGGGCAGGCTGAGGTTACTCAACTGGATCGAATCAACGAAGCTCGGGAGATGATGCAAAGTCGCTCTTTTTTGGAGCAGATCGCTCTGGATACAGGGTTGATTGAGGGCGGCGAAACGGATGCTGTCCGAAACGGAAAAATCAGCAGCCTGCGCAAGCAGGTAGGCATTCGGGTATCAAACCGAAATTTCCTTGAGCTGAGCTACACCAGCAGAAGCCCTGACGAATCGTTCCAGGTTCTCAGCGCCGTGTTAAATCGCTTTGTTGAGCGCACTGTTCGTAAAAAACGTTCCGAGAGCCAAGGTGCGTTCGAGTTTATCGACTCTCAAGTTAAAACCTACCAACGCCAACTCGAAGAAGCGGAACAGCGGTTGAAAGAGTTCAAATCCGCTAATCAGGACGGTACTGAGGGCAGCGTGCAAGGCAGGATCGAGGCCCTTCGCCGAGATATTGAAAACCTAAAACTGGAAATTCAACAAACCGAATCGGAAGTTCTGCTTACGAGGCGCCAGCTTGAGAACGAGCAACCGGTGCGTCGTATCACCGTAGATCCCGGCAAGTCTGCCGCAGAGCGCCGGCTCGTAGCCATGCGCCAAGAGCTCGACTCGTTGTTGCTGCGCTATCACGAGCGCCACCCGGATGTAGTGAGCGTTCAAGACCAGATCACCGATTTGGAACAAAGAGTTTCCAAGCAATCGGATGCTGATCGAGACGGCGGTATTACCGAGGTGATGGAGAACCCGGTTTATGAAAACCTAAAAATTCAGCTGTCAGACAGCACTACCCGGTTAACCGTTCAGAAAAACCGACTAGCGTCTCTTGAACGACTACTTGAGGAATCTTTCGAACGTTCCCAAAGAGTCGCAGAAAATCAGGCCCAACTCTCAGAGCTTACCCGAGACTACGATGTTACCCGTGGTGTATACGAAGACATGCTGCAGCGCCGAGAGAAAGCCCGGCTATCTATGACACTAGATGTGCAGGGAGAGGGGGTAAGTTACAAAATTCAGGAGCCGGCGTCTTATCCCACCCGTTGGGATGGCCTTCAGCTCTATCAAGTAGGCCTAGCTGGCCCGTTCTTGGGAAGTGCTCTGGTGCTGGGCCTGCTGGTTATGCTGGTGATGTTTGATCAACGGGTTCGCTCACCCCGTGCACTCCAGCTTGCACTGCCGGAGTCTATCCCTGTTCTAACAAGCATCCCCCATTACCGCAGCACTTGGAAAGACCGCCTGCTGCGCAAAGACGTACTATTAATTTTGGTGGTGCTAGCCGTCTTCATGGCGGCGTATCTTGCTGTTCTCGTTTTCAGTGTGATGGGCATTACCCCGGAACAATTGATCAACAAGGTCGGCGAGCTAACCGGGCTAAGCACTGGTGAAGGGAGCAATTGATGGACGACAACAAACTCTACAATGCGCTTCTTAAAAGCCAGAGTGAACGCCGCCAAGTTGAAAGTGATCGTGGAGAAGCGAAAGCAGAAGACAATTTTCGCAAAGAGCGGCCCTATGCAGGCTCTGATCGCGATAAACCCAACTGGACTCGAGTTGAAACCAATGACAACGAGCGCCCGCCCACGGTTTATGACTCATCAGTATCCCTTTCTCTCATTGGCAACCCAAAGCCGTGGAGCCGCGAACAGTTACGTGAGCGCAAGATAATTTATTCGGGAATGGCCGATAAAGAAGTGATGGATGCCTACCGGGAGTTGCGGATTCAGCTACGTAACCGTGCTGGCGAAGGCAACTTTATTGTAATGTTCAGCAGTTTGGGAAAAGGTCACGGCGGCCTGTTAACAGCCTATAACTTGGCAGCGGCTTTTGCTTTGGATTCTCACACTTCTGCATTGCTTGTCGACTGTGATCCTTACGGTAACGAGTTGAGCAGCCTTGTTTCAAGCCCTATGACATCAGGGGTTACAGACTTTGTTGCAGACCGTTCGCTCAAAATTCAGTCTATTCTTTACCCCAGTGGCGTTGAGCGTCTTACCGTTATTCCTGCAGGCACTCAAGCCTCCTCAGCGGTTGAACTGTTCTCCGCCGTGCGCATGCGGGAACTGATTACCGAACTGAAAGCCCGCTACCCGGATCGTTGCATAGTTCTTAACGCCCCGCCTTTTCAGGAAAACACCGAAGCGAGGATTTTGGAACGCTTTGCTGACCAGATTGTTTTCGGTGTTCCATTTGGAGAAGTCACCGCTGAAGTCATTGAGGATTCAGTGGACGCACTTGGATCTGATAAATTCTCCGGCCTGATCTTTCAGGAGTAGCCAAATGAAGCGCCGGGCATGGATTGCAAGCACATATCCTCTTACCCGTTGTCTGGTGGGCTTATGCTGCGTCGCTTGGCCGTATATAGGAATGGCTCAGAGCCTGAGTGACGATATTACAACAATCTCCGGTTCCGGATCTGTGTTTACAGGGGTTACTCACACCCGTACCGACAGAGGCACTTATACTGACACCAATACGGAGCCAGTGGCCGGTGTATCCGGAAATATAGGTGGCACTCTCGAAAAAGGCGCCAATGCTCTGGCGCTGAGGTACGGTGGCACTATAGAAACCCGCCGGGAAACGGCAGATGGCGGCCAGACAGACAGCAGCACTCTAACCGGAGCTTCTCGCTACACCCATGCAGACCCGGGCAGTCGGTTCGATTTTAATTTGGGTCACACTGTCACCTCTGTGCGCAACAACACTGGCTTTGTGACAAATCCGTCCAGTTACGACACGCAAAACACAGTGACTGGAGGAGCTGGGTTGAAATTCTATCCCGGTGACCTTTCAATGCTGCGTTTTTTTGGCCAGGCTGGTAGGAGCTTCGGTGAAGACGAGCTTGGCGATCAAGAGTCATTCACTGCCGGTAGTGAGCTGTCACGCAGGTTGAATGAGCGCTCCTCGGTAAGCTTAAATACTAACCGAAGCTGGTCCGAGCAACAGGGAACCGAAACAACCATAGACTCCGCGCAGTTGGTCTACAGCTTACAGTTGGAACATGGCAGCTTCAGCATCGGGGCTGGTGGTAGCAAGGCCGATACCGAATACACTGGCGGCGCTAAAGACGAGCACGATGCTGTAACCGGTTTTTTAGAGCGCTCGTGGGTCAGCGCGGATTGGCGGACGGCTGTAAAGTACGACCGCAGAATGTATGACAGCGCTATCGACCTTTCCCGGGAAGTACCGCCGATATTTGATCTCCTGCCAGATACCGTGCGACTGCAAGACCTCGTTGTCAGCGATTCATTGCTGATTAGCCATAACAACCAACGGCTATGCGATGTATGCACCCTAGGCGTTTATGCACAAGGCTCCATTTTGGAATCACAGCTCTCTGGAGCGATTACCCATGAGTACCGCGGAGGAGTCAACCTTGGATTTCAGCTGAACGCGCTTCAAAGATTATCCTTTGGATACAGCTGGCAAGGCGATGCAAACGAAGATGCCAATATTATTGTTGATGAGATTCACCGGCTAACCACAAGCTGGACCCGGCAATTAGCCGAAAATACAACCTTTGGTGTTGAATTCAATCAATCGTATCTGCGCTCGCGTTTGGCTAGAGACGATCAAGACCAATTTGAGTTACGCCTTGTGCTGAGTCGCGGTTTTGCACTGAGTAGATAGCGTTAGGAATGGAATCATGTTTGAACAAAAGAAGGACATACTGCTCCCTCCGGAGACGCCGCCACAGCTAGTCGTGGTGATTGATACCGAAGAAGAGTTTGATTGGAGTGCCGAGCCAGATGCCAAGGCAAACCAAGTTTCGGCCATGGAGCACATTGATCGCGCTCAGAACATCTTCAATGAATACGGCATCTGCCCGTGTTATGTGATTGATTATCCGGTAGCTAGCCAGCCTCAAGGGTATGGGTTACTGAAGCAGTTTGCAGAAAAAGGCCAATGCGAAATTGGAGCGCATCTTCATCCCTGGGTGAACCCACCTCAGGAAGAAACCCTTTCGCGCTCAAATATGTATCCTGGGAACCTACCGGAAGGTTTGGAGCGGGAAAAGCTCCGGGTATTGCGCGACACCATTGAGCAAAACTTTGGTCAGGCGCCAGTTGCCTATAAAGCCGGGCGTTATGGTTTTGGCCCGAACACCACCGGTATTCTTCAAGAGCTGGGGTTTAATATTGATTTGTCGGTTTGCCCACCTTTAGATTCGCGCGCTGACGGTGGACCAGATTACCGAAGATTTGATGCACACCCATTTTGGTTTGGCGGGTCAGACAAACCCATTCTGGAGATTCCTTGTACAGGCGGGTTTGTCGGCTGGGCGCGGCCCATTGCAGTGCCATTGTATGAAGCTGCACAGAGGCTAAAACAGTTTAAAGCACCGGGTATTTTGGCCCGTGCTGGAGCGGTAGACAGGCTGATGCTGTCTCCTGAAGGTTTCACACCAGCGGAGCACATCAAGCTCACCCGAGCGCTCTACAATCAGGGCGTGCGCACCTTCACTTGGAGCTTCCATAGCCCCAGCGTTGTGCCGGGAAACACAAGTTACGTACAGAACGAAGCTCAGCTGAAGGCATTTTTGGACAGTTTTCGTCAGTTTTTCGAATTCTTTTTCAATGAATTAGGCGGTCAGGCGTCATCGCCTATCCGCATTCGCAAGTATATGGAGAGTAAGGCATGAAGGTGCTAGGGATATCCCCGCTAGATAAAGACTCAACGGTTTCCATTGTTGAGGACGGCAACATTCTCTTTGCCGCCGGTGAAGAACGCTTTTCCAGAGTTAAGCAGCAATCAGGCTTTCCGCGCCTAGCGCTAGAAAAAGCACTCGCCTACACCGGTCTCTCCATGAGCGATATTGATCTGGTGTGCTACCCATTTCTTACATGGGAGAACGAACAGAAACTGTTCACAAAAAATCTGGAAGATGAGAAAACCTTCATCAAAGCTTTCCAGCCTAAGGATTTGGGCCCCCAGATTAAGGAAGCTCAGGGCAGGGTGCCTGATCGGAATCAGCCAATTCATGGCCTTGAGCATCCGAATGCCATGATGGAAAAAGGGTTTCTGCACAATTCTTACTACAACATGGCAGGGGTGCAGAAGCTGGCATCTAACAACGCGGCTCTGAAATCCTCTCGGCATTGGGGTGAGAGTGCTTCAGAATCTTTTAAACAATGGGAAGGTGACCTGACTCAAGGCTTGAGTGAGATGGGGTGGACTGGCCCCGTCAAACGCATGGATCATCACCTATCCCACGCTGCAAACAGCTTTCTGTGCAGCGGTTTTGAAAGGGCACTCTGTGTAACTCTGGACGGCTATGGCTCCGGGCTTGCTGGTTCAGTGAGTGAAGGGCGTGATGGCAAAATCCACCGCCTGCACGGGCTGCCTTATCCGAACTCCCTCGGCACGCTATACGAGCATGTGACCTCCAGCCTAGGGTTTAAGCCCAGTCGCCACGAAGGCAAAATCGTAGGTTTGGCCTCTTATGGCGACCCTGAAATCTTGGGAGAAATTCTACTTTCTCGCATCGAACAATCGCCAGGCGATTTCCGCATCTACGAAGCAAATAACGTATTTTTCTCACGTTATTTGGCCTCAAAGTTCCCGAAAATCGACGTGGCTGCGGCTTATCAGTATGTGCTTGAAAAAGTGGCAACAAACTACATCCGCTACTGGGTAGAGAAAACGGGGATCGATACCATCGTACTTTCCGGTGGCGTAACCGCAAATGTAAAGCTAAACCAACGTATTTTCGAGATCGAAGGCGTTAACAACATCTTTGTCTACCCGAATATGGGCGATGGCGGCTGCGGAACGGGCGCTGCGCTATATCACAGCTGGCCAGGCGGGGTTAAACCCTCCATTACCAACAGCTACATGGGGCCTGACTATTCCGAGGCGGAAATAGAAAAGGCACTGAAAGCTGAAAACCTTCAATACCGTCGCCCAGAAAATCTTGCAGCCGATGTTGCAGGGCTGATTCACAGCGGTGAGGTTGTCGCACGCTTTGACGGACGCATGGAGTATGGCCCCAGAGCGCTTGGTAACCGCTCCATTCTTTATCACGCCCGCGAGCCAGAAGTGAACCAGTGGCTGAACAAACGCCTCGGCCGTACCGAATTTATGCCATTTGCCCCGGTTACCCTCTACGAAGCAAGGGAGAAGTGCTATCACAACATCAAAGGTGCAGAGCACGCAGCCGAGTTCATGACGGTTACCTTTGACTGCACCGACTTCATGAGAGAAAGCTGCCCTGCAGCGGTGCATGTGGATGGTACAGCCAGACCACAGCTCATAAAGCGCGAGGCCAACCCCGGCTACTACGACATATTAAGCGAGTATGAAAAGCTGAGCGGCATTCCAAGCCTGATCAACACCAGTTTCAATATGCACGAAGAGCCCATTGTTAACTCCCCCGAGGATGCGGTAAGGGCCTTCATTCAGGGCGCTCTGGACTATCTAGCGATAGGCCCGTTCTTGGTAAAGCACCCGAACCCGGGACAGTGAACTGGTAGCGGATGTAACGCCATGACAGCAGCCATGCTGACCGTAACAAAAGAGCCAGCCGCAGCGTGTGCAACTTTGCAGAACGACTGGCTGGATTTGGAAGCCCGTGCACAACCCACGGTGTTTCTATCCTGGCAATGGCTCGGGCATTGGCTGCGTGTGTACAAGCCAGATGCGCTGGTAATTCGAGTTACGGAAGGAGAGCGTTTGGTAGGTTTAGGTTTGGTGGTGGAAACCGATGAACGCCGCCATGGCGTTCTAAAATCCCGTTGCCTGCGCCTACATCAAACCGGCCACAAACTGCTGGACCAAATCTGGATAGAGTACAACGGGTTTCTGGCGGAGCGCGGCAAAGAAGACGCCGTCGCCGAAGCGTGCCTAGAGCACCTGTGCCGCAATATGCAGGGCTGGGACGAGTTTATTCTAGGGGCCATCGATGCAGAGGAAGCGGATAGTTATGCGAAAATTACCGGCCTATATAAGCATCTGCGTTGGGAAGCACCCTGCTTTGGCGTTGACCTTGATAGCCTGCGCAGAAACGGAGAACAGTATCTCGACACGCTTTCACGCAATACTCGCTACCAAATTAACCGCGCGCACCGACTTTACAGCGAACGTGGCGAAGTAACGTTGGTTCGTCCTGATTCTGCCGCCGAGGCGCTAGAGGTGTTTGAGCGCATCGGGCCAAGGCATCTAGAACGATGGGGCAACGGGCTTGACCAGAGTGGCTTCGCAAATCCGGATTTCGTTCGCTTTCATCGAGAACTAATACGTGAGCAGTGGGCGGAAGGGGGCGTTGACTTGATTTCAGTAATGGCTGGCGACGAAGAAATCGCCTGTTTTTATAATCTGCTGCACAATCAGGTAGTGTATTTTTATCTGGGCGGTATGGCTGTTGATACGGATAACCGCCTCAAGCCGGGCTTGTTAGGCCACAGCTTGTGTATTGAAGACTATCGCCACCATGGCTTTCACTATTACGACTTCATGGGTGGGGATGAGCGTTATAAATCCAATCTCGGCCACTTCCATCGTAATCTGGTCCAGATCGCTTTGCAGCGCCCTCGCTTTAAACTGAAGCTTGAAGATGTAGCCAGGCGAGCACGAAAGCGTTGGCTTGGAGAGGCAAGTGCCAGCAATGAACGCTGAATTTCACACACGGGCCTCACGATTAAGCACGTTTCCGGCAGACGAATATAACCGGTATGTAGCTGGGCACCCTAAAGCAACACCGTATCACAATAGAGCTTGGCTGCAGGCAACAGAAAGTGCCTATGGCCATACAGGCTGGCTGGTTAGCGTTCATCAAAACGACACGCTGTGTGGTGTATTGCCTCTGGTAGAAGTGAAATCACCCATCGGCGTAAGCAGTCTGGCTTCTCTACCATTCTGTGATCTCGGTGGTGTGCTAGCGAACAATGCAGAAACACGAGAACTGCTTATTACCGAGGCTCTAACGCTGGCGCAAGCGCACAACATCAAAACTCTGGGAATTCGGGAGGGCGGGCCAGCACTGAGTACCGAAAAAGACGCGACAGCCGAACAGAATAAGCAGAGCCTTGAAGCGCTGCCCGCCAACACCAAGGTACGAATGCTCTGCAACTTACCTGAAAACAGCGAAGCTCTGTTCAAAAGCTACAAGCCCAAGTTGCGCAGCCAGATTCGCAAAGCTGAGAAAAACGGGCTGAGAGCGGAGTTACGCACAGAAGCAGACGCGGTACCCCTGTTTTATGAGGTGTTTGCCCAGAACATGCACAGACTTGGATCTCCCGTGCACAGCCTACAGTGGTTTCAGGATTTGAAAGCCGCTTACGGCGAACACATGCTCATTGGCCTCGTATTCCAAAACGACAAGCCCGTGGGTGCGGGGATTGTGCTTTTAGGTGGCAAAGAAGCTTGTATTCCTTGGGCGTCTACGCTGGAAGAGTTCAACAAGCTTGCGCCCAACATGCTTCTGTATTGGACCTTATTGAGCCACGTGTGTGATCTGGGTTTCACCCGGTTCGACTTTGGCCGCTCCACATTGAATGAAGGTACCTACCGCTTCAAAAAACAGTGGGGCGCTCAGCCCTATGAGCTGGCTTGGACAGATTACCGCAAGGGTGCACAAACTCCGCCCAGCGCAGATTCCGCTGGAGCGGGAATATCTTTGGTATCCCGGCTAAGGCCCTTTATCGAAAGCATCTGGCGACAACTGCCACTACCGTTTGCCAATTGGCTAGGCCCAAAATTGAGACGATACATCACCTTATGACGTTTGTACTGCTGTTCACACTGCTTTGCCTTGCTGTACCCGTGTATGTGTATTTTGGGTACCCGGCCATCTTGTGGGTGCTTACTCGGGGCCTGCCGGACATTACCCACCGCCGGGGCGAGCAAAAGCCTTCTGTGGCTTTGATTATCTCCTGCTACAACGAAGAAGGTGTAATCCGGCAGAAGCTAGAAAATGCTTTGGAACTGGATTACCCACCAGAACTGCTCCGGATCATAGTGGTTTCGGATGGCTCGGATGATGGCACCGACGAAGCCGTAAAAGAGTTTGAAAACGGGCGCATTGTACTGGTCCGACAGGAAGGTAGGTTGGGTAAAACCATGGGCATCAATTTGGCCATGGAACAGGTTGATGCCGATATCACCGTGTTCAGTGACGCCAACGCCATGTATGCCCGCGATGCGATTAGTAAACTGGCGCGCAATTTTGCTGATCTGGACGTGGGTTATGCCGTAGGAGCTGCCCTCTATACCGATGGCGATCAGGGCGCTAGCGCACGGAATGAAAACCTCTACTGGCGTTACGAGTTGGCTATCAAGGGCATGGAGTCCCGCCTGCATTCCGTAGTGGGCGGCGACGGCGCTATTTACGCTATTCGCACCGAACTATGGGAACCGCTGCAGCAGCAGGACATCAACGACTTTGTAAACCCCTTGCAAATCATCGCTAAAGGCTACCGAGGCGTGTTCGATGCCGATGCAAAGTGCTTTGAAGAAACCGCTGGCGATTTCGACCGTGAAGTAGCCCGCAAAGAACGCATCGTAAACCGCAGCATCCGTGGCCTAATGCGGGTAGGGCAGGTAATGAACCCCGCGAAATCGGGAGTCTTTGCGTTTGAGGTTATCTCCCACAAACTGCTTCGCTGGCTTATTCCGTTATTCCTACTTACAGGTGTTGCAGGCAGTGTGATCCTAGCTTTTGCGGGCATCGGTCTGTTCCAACTGATTAGCGCAGGGGCGATGTTGATGCTGGTGCTGACGCTAGTTGGGCATCTGTCGAAAAATCGTAACCAGTTACCGGTCTGGGT
The DNA here is from genome assembly GCF_018860765.1 of Marinobacter salexigens. Classification (GTDB taxonomy): domain Bacteria; phylum Pseudomonadota; class Gammaproteobacteria; order Pseudomonadales; family Oleiphilaceae; genus Marinobacter; species Marinobacter salexigens_A. The sequence continues at coordinate 222,284 of NZ_JAHKPV010000021.1, read as the reverse complement.
TGCTACTCCCTATTATTTTGTAATGGTGAACGGCTATGCGGTTCGGGGCATTGTTAAGGCGCTGCAGGGGCAGACTCAAGTGACTTGGAGTAGTGCGCGACCGGGGCAGGAGCAGCGCTAATGTCTAAGTTTGCGCTGCTTTTTTTAGTTGTTTTTTTCGGTTGTATAGTTGCTGCGCTTTTTTATACTGGCGCAGCTGCCTTCATTCTATATCAAGTTGTTTACTTTCTTAACCCAGACGATCGTTGGTGGTCTGCGAATATACCTGGGTTGCGATATTCATTTATCGCATCAATTTTAATGGTTTTCGTTCTTTTATTGAAGTACAAGAGTCTCAGTAAAATAAGCCCTTGGAAGCAGCAGCCAGTATTTATTTATTTGATTGTTTTAGTTTTATTTTTCTATGTCGCAAAATTTTGGGCTTTAGCGCCAAGTGTTCACGATAAATTCACATTCATATATCTTAAGTTGGTTGTAATAGTTCTTGTTGCATACAAGCTTCTCAACAGTGAGGTGGCGCTCAAGGTTTCTTTATGGGCATATCTGCTCGGATGTGCTTATATCGGACAACTTGCGACGTCTATAGGTCGTAATTCGGGAGATAGGCTTGAGGGTGTAGCTTTGCCTGACGGTAGTGACAGTAATGGAGTGTCTGCCGCTCTCGTACCAGCAGGTGCTATGTTGCTTTATTATGCTTGGATGGGTAACAAGAAAATACGATTTTTATGCTTTGTTTGTGGTGCCTTCGTTGCGAATGCCCTAGTTCTATTCAACAGTCGCGGTGCCTTTCTTGGGACAATTGCAAGTTCCGGAATGTTTCTTCTTTATATGATGTTTTCCAAGTATCGTCAGAAAGGTCAGCGGGGTCTCGCTGTACTTATAGTGATGATCGGGCTAGGCGGCGGCTTGTATGTAACAGACGATTTATTCTGGCAGAGGATGTCCTCCCTTCAGAGCTCCGATAGTGGCGAGAGGGGATCACACAGAGTTCTATTTTGGATGACGACGTTTGAAATGATGGAGGACTACCCATTAGGCATGGGTGTATATGGGTATAACCTTCTGTCTCCATCTTATTTGACGGAAACAGAGAGAGAGGGAGTCCCTTTCAAAACAGTCCATTCGATTTGGTTTCAAGCGCTTTCGGAGATTGGTTGGCATGGCCTGATCGTGTTTTTGGTGATGCTGGGCAGCCTGTATAGAATGTCTCAGAAAGCAAAACGCTTCGTTTTAAGTAGAAAGGACTATGAAAAATACTTTCATATTTTAGCGCTGGAGTGTTCGATTTTGGGCTACCTCGTAACGAGCACTTTTATTAATCAATTTAGAGCAGAAATTCTCTATTGGACGATCCTGTTCCTCGCAGTTGCTATTAAGGTTTACTACCTGCACCCGTTATCAACGATAGTGCCGACTCGAAATGCAAGTACCCATAAGCAGGAAAGAGCTGAAAGGACTTAATCAATGAAAAAAGTTAGGATACTACAGTTTATTACTCCTGCGGGTTTTTATGGGGCCGAGCGGTGGGTGTTAGCGTTGGCTAATAATATTAACCTCGATACAACGCAATGTGATCTCGCTGTGTCTGATGAGGGGCAGAACCAAGACCTGTCCGTTGCAGAGTATTACCCAGCCTCTGCAGGTAATGTTTATCGCTTGAAGATGAATGGCCGCTTTGATTTCCGAGTGGTAGGTAGATTGGCTGAGGTCATACGAGATAGAAACATTGATGTTATCCATACACATGGCTACAAGTCTGACATTCTAGGACTCCTTGCTGCTAAGAAAACTGGCATCGCCTGTGTGAGCACGCCTCACGGGTTCTCTGGCAATGTAGGTTTCAAGCTTGCGACTTTTATCCGCATTGGCACCCACATGCTTCGTTATTTCGACCAAGTCGTTCCTCTTTCTGAAGAACTTATGGATGACATGAAGCGATTCAAAGTACCTGAGGCCAAAACGTCATTTATCCGGAACGGTGTCGACCTTAAGGAAATCGATGCAACTCTGGCCAGCCTGCCACAGAAAAATAATGTTGATTCAGGCTCACGAGTCATAGGGTTTATCGGCCAAATGATTCCGAGAAAGGGGATACCTGACCTTATAGAGGTATTCGATCAACTCTATAAACAAGAGCCAGATATACAGCTGCAGTTACTAGGCGATGGCAGTCAAAGGCAGGAGCTAGAGGCGCAAGCAGCAGAACTTAGCAGCGCTAAAGCAGTCGAGTTTTTGGGCTTTCGTAGTGACCGCTTGGAATTGCTTTCAAAATTCAGTCTGTTCGTTATGACTTCCTCATTGGAGGGTATCCCCCGTTGCATGATGGAAGCCATGGCCGTAGGCATTCCCGTAGTCGCCTACGACATTCCCGGTGTTGATCAGTTAGTGGAGCATGGAAAAACCGGTCTTCTCGCCCCCTTTGGCGACAAGACTGCGTTAGAAGCATGCTGCAAGCAGGCGTTAAGCGACCCATTGCTGGCACAAAGCCTTAGCCACAATGCCCGGCAAATGATTCATGAACGCTACTCTGCCGCTCGTATGGCAGATGAGTATGAGGTTCTATTCAGAAAGCTCGTAGGTAAGACAGAAGCTGTCACATCCAAGCAGAGTGAGTTGGTTTAATGTGTGGATTGGCTGGCTTCCTACGTACCACCTCAACACCTGACAGAGAAGCACACGAAGGTTGGCTCAATGCCATGGGGCAAGCGATCATTCACCGCGGACCAGATGCCGGAGCTGTCTGGCTTGATGACGCGGTAGGATTGGTGCACCGCAGGCTTAGCATTCTGGATTTGAGTGAAGCGGGTACCCAGCCAATGGTCTCTGCTTCCGAGCGTTACGTAATTGCGTATAACGGCGAAATCTACAATTTTCAGGAACTTCGCAGCGATCTCATCAATCAGGGGCATAGCTTTCGCACGCGAACTGATACAGAAGTGCTGCTCGCGCTCTATGAAATACATGGCCCTGAATGCCTTAAGCTACTTAATGGTATGTTCGCACTCTCCATCTGGGATCGAACCGCTCGCAAACTATTTCTGGCAAGGGATCGCCTTGGAAAAAAACCTCTTTACTTCTATGAGGCAAACGGACACTTCGCCTTTGCCTCCGAATTAAAAGCTCTAACACCCGCACCTTTCGTTAAAACCGAGTTACGCTTCGACGCAATTAAAGATTTTTTTGCCTACCAGTACGTGCCAGACCCAAAAACCATCTATAAGAACATCCATAAACTGGCCCCCGGCTATTGGCTAGAAACAGACGGCACCCATACACATCAAGAACAGTACTGGGATGTATCATTTGGCGCGCCCTCAAGCGCAAGCGTTGAGGAGTTACAGGATGGGCTTTACAACTTAATTGACGACGCAGTTCGACTACGAATGGTAAGCGACGTTCCGCTAGGGGCATTCTTGAGTGGCGGAATTGATTCGAGTGCAGTAGTGGGCTTAATGACAGGCCACACCGACACACCCGTAACAACCTGCGCCATTGGTTTCGATTCAGAACGATTTGATGAAGTGCACTGGGCCAAAAAAGTTGCCGAGCAATTCAAGACCGACCATCACGAATTTACCGTGAAAGACAATGTTGCAGAAAGCCTCAGCAGCATTGCGCGCTTCTTTGATGAACCCTTTGCGGACCCCTCCTTTGTACCCACATATTTTGTATCACAACTGGCACGCCAGAAAGTGACCGTGGCGCTGGCGGGCGATGGTGGTGATGAAAATTTTGCGGGCTATAGCAAATACTACACCGACCAAGTTGAAAACCGGTTACGTGGCCTTTTTCCGGCGGGAGTGCGCCACAACCTCTTCCCCGGGCTTGCACGTCTCGCAGGAATGGTAAACTCCGGCCCAACGAGCAAAGCCAGATCGCTCCTGAGTACCCTCGCGCTGGATCCGGACGAGGCCTTTTTTATCACAAATAGCTTCTTCCGAAGAGACATTTGGAATGACCTCGTTACAGGCGAGCTGAAACGTGAAACCCGAGATTATGACCCCGCGGATATAACGCGAGCTCATTACAATAATGCGGATACGGATGATCACCTCTCCAGCATTCTTTATGCAGACATTAAAACTTATCTCCCCGGGGATATTCTGGTGAAGGTAGACCGCATGAGTATGGCTAACTCGCTAGAAACTCGTGCGCCGCTTTTGGATTATCGGGTGGTGGAGTATGCGGCGCAGATACCGGCAGCGTTAAAACTCCACGGCAAAGAGAAGAAATACATTCTAAAAAAAGCGTTTGAGCGCATGCTGCCGGAAGACATTCTATACCGGAAAAAAATGGGTTTTTCAGTGCCTTTGGCACAGTGGTTGCGGAATGAACTTCGTCCTATTGCACACAGCTTGCTTACGGATAGAGATGGTGGATTGTCATACTGCTTCGATATGGAGCGAGTAGGGGACCTTTGGGATCGGCACATAGGGGGAGACGATAGCTTCACACAAGAGTTATGGAGCATGTTGGCATTTGCGCTTTGGTGGCAAAGGTACAACAGATGATGGTCGCAGGACACAATCGTATACGTTCTCTGGATTCGCTTAGGAGTATTGCGATACTGATGGTGCTGTTTGCCCATTCAGTTCTTGGGTTTGGTGCTCCAACGCATTTAGCACCCGCGCAGCTGGGCGGGATGGGTGTCGATCTCTTTTTTGTTTTGTCGGGTTGGCTTTTGGGCAGTCTATTGTTTAAGGAGATGGCACAGGGAGGGATAAATGTTCGCCGTTTCTGGGTGCGTCGGTGGATGAGGACGCTGCCCGCGTACTACGTGGTGCTTATTTACACTATGGGCCAGCAAATTCTTACCAAGGAGGATCCTTCAACTCCATGGACATATTTTTTCTTTATTCAGAATTACGATTACCCTCTTGAAATTTTTTCAGTCAGTTGGTCTCTGGCAGTAGAGGAGCAGTTCTATTTATTTATTGCGCCGTTTCTTGCGCTCACTGTATACGTAAAACCTAACATACGACTGTGCTTATTGGTATCGCTTTTTATCTTGCCTGCAATCTTTAGATATTTAGGATGGTACAGCACTAATCTGGAGACTCACGTAAGATTAGACTGCTGCATAATGGGAGTTATGTTGGCATGCATAAAGTACCAGCACAATCAGATCTGGAGTGTTCTACTAAAATACTCATTCGGCATGGCTATAGTGTCGACGGTATTCTTTGTTTTGTACTTCTATCAAAGATGGTTTCCGCTGAGCTGGCTGGGTGACCCAGGGTTTATGGCGCGGGCAATGATGTTTGGTGCATGGGTTGTTTTTGCTAACTCGAGTAATAAAATCCGGTGGAATCTTTTTTTTCCTGGTGCTAATTACATTGCTACTCGGTCGTATGCAATTTATCTTTTGCATCCGGACGCAATTGCTTTGGTAAACCGAGTTACAATTGATCTACCTTTTCTCGTCTATCTATCTATAGTGTTTCTACTGTCAGTCGCGGCTGCGGAAGTGCTTTACCGAATCGTTGAGCTACCATTCATGAATATGAGGTCAAGATTTAAGTGGGCGGCATAAATGCACGTAAATTGGGGCGGGACTATATGATAAATGTGCAAGAAAACTTACGACCAAAAAAAGTACTAGCTCTCGATGCCGTGTTATTTGCTTTATTTGTTGTTGGTATGCTCCTATTGCTAATAAACATTTATGGATTATTTCAGACAGTACGCAAACCGGGTTTAGGTGTTGTTGATCATGAAAAGCTTAGATTCATACCCGAAGAGGTATGGTCGTATAAGACCAGTATGGAAGCTATTGATCAACTATATGAGTTAAGGTCGATAAGGGATATAGCCAAAAAAGCAAATCGCGTTGTTAATGAAAGCTTAGTTCATATTGATTGGATGGAGGTGGATCCTAAAGAGTACAGGCAGTTGGTTCCGATATGGGAAAATTACTTTTTGTGGGCTATTGGAACGTTTTCCGGGCTCCCTCAATTTGAACGGTATCACTATGCAAATTACAAGCGCAATATCCGACGTGGTATTGGTATTTGTGGCGACGCGTCTACAGTATTGTCCAGCATCTTAGATAACCACAAAATTGAAAATAGAATCGTGTCATTTAAAGGTCATGTTGTTGTCGAATTTGAAGACGATAAGGGTAATTGGCTGTTAGTCGACCCCGACTTTGGCGTTGAGATGCATGGAAGTCTTGAACAGCTTACACAGAACCCTGAGGATTTTAGGCGTTATTATATCGAAGCGGGTTACCCCTCGACTGAAGTCGACTATCTTTTTGAAGCCTATAATACTAAATACGTAATTTTTGATGACACGTTTCACTTTATGACCAAACGCTACGTATTTGAAGAAGTAAGCTATATATTTAAGTGGCTGTTGCCTGTTGTTCTATTGCTTGGCCCTGGATTCTATTTCTTAATGACTAGAAAAGTACGAAACGGGACGTATCAATCGTGAGTACTCAGCACCTGCCTCTACGCATCCTGCACATCACCTTCAACATGGGCATCGGTGGGACCGAACAGGTTATTCGTCAGCTTGTTACTGGCCTCCCGAAGACGGGGTTCATAAATACAATAGCGTGTATCGACGGAAGTATTGGTGCAATAGGTGACCAAGTCAGAGGGCAGGGTGTTGATGTATTTAGCCTACGACGGAAGCCAGGATTCGATGTTGAATTGATAAAACAAATTCGAAACCAGATCCGAGAACGCAGTATCGACATTATTCACTGTCATCAGTACACGCCTTGGGTCTATGGCCTCCTGGCAGCGGTCGGCCTTAAAACCAAAGTTGTTTTCACGGAGCACGGGCGCTTTCATCCTGACCGGTATCGATATAAAGCAATGCTTGTAAACCCGCTATTGGCTTTAATGACGGATAAGATTATCGCGATTTCAGGTGCGACGAAAACAGCCCTATCGAGATACGAGTTCATTCCGGAAAAGTGTATTGAGGTTATCTACAACGGCATCAAGGGGTTCGAGTTGGACCTTAGTGCTGTGCAAGCTCTCCGAAAGAATCTCGGGATATTGGAATCGGAGTTGGTTTTGGGAACCGTTGCACGGCTCGACCCCGTAAAAAATCAGTCTCTGATGCTAGATGCTTTCGCTGTCGTTTTGGAGCAATTGCCGAACAGTAAACTGCTGATGGTGGGAGACGGACCTGATCGAAACCTGCTCGAGGAGAAGGCTAAAGATTTAGGAATTGACAAGAATGTTATCTTCACTGGGTTTAAGCCAGAGCCAGTCAACTATCTTGCCGTCATGGATATTTTCCTTCTTAGCTCTCACACAGAAGGCACCTCAATGACGCTTCTGGAGGCCATGAGTCTTGGTGTTCCGGCAATTGCGACCAATGTTGGAGGGAACCCGGAAATCGTTATTCACGGAGACACCGGCTTGCTGACCGAGCCTGATAATATAGGAAGCTTCGCGAAGGCAATACGACAGATGGCGGGTGACCGATCTTTGATGGATAGGTTTTCAAAAGAAAGCAAAAGGGTTTTCCACAAGGCGTTCTCTCAAGATCGAATGATTGATTCTTACAGCCGAATTTATAGAGATACGAAAGGTTCGACCGGACTATGAGTACGGTTAAAAAGCTATTTCAAAGCTCTGGCCTGTTAGTTGGAATCCGATTCTTTCAGCGTTCACTTGGGCTAATAAGCACACTAATACTTGCAAGACTGCTTACCCCTGAAGACTTCGGGATTGTTGCAGTATCTGCACTCATTATTCATTTTTCAGACGTCCTTTCCAATACCGGTATTCAGCAATATATCGTTCAGGCAGAGGACAGCAGTGACGAGACCGTAAATACTGCATGGACGCTAAATCTCGGCTTGAAAACAGTCGTTTGCCTGATTCTCTATATTTTGCTTCCGGGTATTAGTTGGTTCTATGACGATCCCAATATCATCTATGCTGTCGCAATTCTTATACCTGTAATATTTATAAGGGCTCTTGTTAATCCTGAACTCTATGTTCAGCGTCGGGAACTTAATTACAGCATTGTCTTCAAAATAGGAGTGATCTCAAAGTTAATTAGCTTTGCTGCGGTTGTGGCAGTTGCTCTGTTGACTCAGTCTTTTTGGGCAATCGTCGTTGGGGACATCATTGCGAGCCTAGCTAGCTTGGTTCTGAGCTACTCATACTGCCAGAGGCGACCAAGACTGTCGGTGCAAAATATTGGGACGCAATGGTCGTTTTCAAAATGGATGCTAGCCAGAGGCAGTATCGGTTATCTAAGAGCACAAGCTGATACGCTACTAGTCTCCCAGTTTTATTCATTGGCGCAGTTGGGTAAATTTAATATCGCCCGCGAATTCACGATTATGCCAGCAAATGAAATCATCCAGCCTTCCGTAGAGCCGCTGTTAGCAACCTTTTCAAGTGTTAGGTCTGATCAAAAAAAAATGCGCCAACAAGTATCGTTAGCGCTGTTAGTTATCTCAATATTTACAGCCCCATTTGTCGCGTTTATATATCAGTTTTACGAGCAAATTGTTTTTTATCTTTTAGGTGAAAGTTGGCTTGAAGCCGCTCCCTTGATGCAAGCCATGACCCCACTTCTGTTTGCGTTCGCTCTGGGAGGTATCCTTAATAACATTTGCTTTTCGCTCGCTAAGGTTAAACTCGTTTTTTGGTACGATTTAACATCCTTGGCCATAATATTTTCGATTTTGTTGGCTGCACAGAATCTTACACTTATCAATTTCATCTGGTTACGAAGCTTTGTTGGTCTCTTTGCTATAGTCCTGTTCTTATATGTTTGTTGTCGATTGATAAGCGCGAACTTCATAAGTCAACTGCTAATTCTAGCGGCGCCTTTAGCATTATCTTTCGCTACCGTTTTTATGGTAAATGTTTTGATCTTTCAGTATGATTTTTTATCATTGATCGTTAATGGTGTTTTATTTGTTTTTGTTTATGGCGTACTAATGTTTATCCTCGCAGGCGTACTTTCAAAGTACAGCCTAGTCTGGGCTCAAGTATTCGAGTACAGTTTGATTATAATAAGAATGCTACAAAAAAAATTGTTAAATATAATTAAGAGGGAGCCTTAATGAAAATTGCTATATTCAGGACGGATTCATCTTCTCAGGATCCAGCTTCATATAATTCACAAGAAATGGGTTTAGCAAAAGGTCTTCGTAAACTGGGGCATGTTGTGGATATAATTATGGCGTCGTCTACAGGCCATTACAGTGAAAAGGTGATTGATGACACCGACGGCGCGATACGAATTATCGAACTTCCTTTTCGGATAATTCCTCTGCTTAATGAGCCGTTTTATCCCAAGGTCTACAAAATTCTAAGCAAAAATAAATATGACTACGTACAAATCAACGAAGAAGGTAACTTTGCGTCCTATCTTATAGCTCGAGTTTGTAATAAAAATGATTTAAAATTTGGCATATATCAGGGCATGTATCGCACATTATCCGGCCGAAAGTGGGCTCTTTACGAGGCGATCCACCATAGATTTTTTCGACCTCTTCTTCGAACACGCTCGGTAGGTGCATTTTGTAAAACCTCTCTGGCGGGTGATTATTTGAGCTCAAAAGGTTATAAAAAAACTCACGTAGTGCCGGTCGGATTGGACTTTTCAAAATTTAGGATTCGTGAGAATCGTGATTGGAGAAACCATTTAAATATTGGAGCTGATGCTCAGCTTATATTGTACGTTGGGAGCCTTGAAAAACGCCGAAATCCTCAATTCATTGCTGATTTAGCGTGCAATGCCAGAGCCGACCAACATTTTGTTTTGGTGGGCCGTGGACCCTGCCAATCGGATGTTGAAACTGCCATTATCAAGAATAGTAAAAACAATCTCCATTTGGTAGGCCAATTGTCTCAAAAAGAGCTCCCAGCTCTTTATGAACAAGCTGATGTATTTGTTCTGCCAAGCGATTATGAAATATATGGCATGGTTGTAGCCGAGTCACTTGCTTTCGGGACCCCAGTAATAAGTACAAGAACGGCTGGCCCGGTGGATATTATAGAAAGCGAAGAACAGGGCAGTCTGATCTCTTATTTAGATGTGGATATATGGTTAAAAGCAATCGATTTCTACGGGATTTCTTCGAAGAATAAGAGCGAGATGGGTTTGCGTATAAGAAACGCAGAAAGTCGTTTTGATTGGGTCAGTATCGCTCGTAAATATGTTGAGCTGGTGTCGTGATAGTTAACTGGATGCAAATTTATTGTTTATGAATATTTAGTAATTAATCAACAGAGAATTATATTTTGGTTGGATATAGTACATCTTTCAAAAAAATGGCTTCCATCTTCACTGGCTCAATAATAGTGATAGCATTTAGTGTCTGGTTTGGATTTAAAAATTCAGACTATATTGAATATTTTATCGATGACCTAAAAAACAATAATGATATCGGAGCTATAGCGTTAGGTAGCAGCTCCATAATTAATCTACCTTTGGAACACTTTGAGAATTGTTCAAATTTCCTAAATCGTGGCTTTGGAGGTGGAACTTTGGATAAGATTTTTACTTATCTAAACCTGCAATCTTTGTCTAGGTCGGTCAAATTAGTTATCGTTTATGCTGGCGAAAACGATATAGTTTATGGTGAAGATGTTGATCAAGTTATTAGTCAATTTGATCAGCTGGCTGAACGACTAAGCTCTGAATTCGATCAAGCGCATATAGTAATAATTAAAGTTAAGTTGGCACCATCTCGTTCTGAGTATCACTTGCAGTTTAAGGCTTTGAACACCGAGCTGGAGGCCTTAGCTAAGCACCCACGAGTAATTGTTGTAGGGTCAAAGCTCTCTAAGAAGGTTATACCGAAATATTACTTGAATGACGGTGTACATTTGAACTCCAATGGATACCGTGTTTTTCTCGATAAGGTGCCCAAGGAATGCTAAGTAAAGAAAGAATTCACTACATGGATTCGATGAGGGCTATTCTCATGATACTTGGTATTTTATTGCACGCAGCAAATATTTTTAGCCCAAATCAGGTTTGGTTAATATCAAGTGATGAATCAAATATACTTTTTAGTGGTATTAGTGGCTTTATAAATCTGTTTAGAATGCCCGCATTTTTTATGGTGTCAGGATTCTTTTTTTCGTATACATACTTGAGAAAACAGAGAGTCGATATCGTCGATCGAATTTTAAGGCTGCTAGTTCCTCTCGTATTTACTGCATTAACGCTTAACGTAATTCAAGAGATAGTGCTTTCATACTACAATAGTAAATCATTAGATTTGTTACGATTTTTCACCGAAGGTCGATGGGTGTCACATCTTTGGTTTCTGATAAACCTAAGTGTCTACAATGTAGTTGTTTGGGTGGCTTTTCTATTCAAGCCTACACATATCTTTCTCAAGAAAACTAGCAGTTTCTTTTCTGGTAAGTGGGCGTACCTCTTAATGATTGTCGCCTTCCCGTTCATTATTGACGGAATATATGCTCTAAATTCTGTTGTCGAGATATACAAAACTATATTTAATGTAGGTAGTGTTTTCATACTTCTTTTCTACTTTCAGTTTTTTGTTGTTGGGTTGTTTTTAGGATATAGTAAAGAGCTATTATTTAGATTTTCTAGCCCTAAAGTCATTGACCTTGTTGTATTTCTATTGGCGTACGGAGTGTCTTGGTGTATTAAAAAGTCCGCTATCGAGGATAGCGTTGTTTATGATATTTCCGCTGCTTATAATTATTCTATATTAATTATTTTTCTATCTTCTATATGCTTTTCCCTGTTCAAACGATTTCTCGATTATAGAAGCCGATTTCTTGGATTAGTTTCGGAATCGGCATATAGTATATATCTTTTGCACCATGTTCTCGTCATCCTTTTTGGTATTGTTTTTTTGAGCCTTCCAGTCAATATTTACGTTGCGTATCCGGTTATAGTCATACTTACGTTTATAGTGACCATGCTGGCCCATCAAAAGATTAAGAAATCTAGCTTGCTCTTATTCTTACTGAACGGGGTGCGTCCGAAAAATCTAAGTAAGAGTTAAATCCGTCATAAGTCTAGCCTCATCACTGCGTGCCCGTTGAAACGAGAGAAATCCAGATCTAAAAGAGTAAGTTGACCCGCTAGGATGCCCAATGGTGTGAGCATTGAACAAACCTGACCCGAGAAAAATTTGACTATTTGTAGTGTTTTGTGTTGTTTTTTTCGCCACTAGGGTTTTAACTAACTCTACATGCTAACCTTTCATTTTTCTTCTGTGTGGTGGGCACGACAAATGACTAACTTACGTTCTCGTCTTAAGATAGGAATCACTACCTCTTTGCTCGCGTTATGGGTGGTGCCGTGTTTCGCCGATGTTGTGCTCGAAGAGCGTTTTGACAGTCATCCAGATTGGCATAGTGGGTTGCTAGAAAATGACAGCCCTTTCATTTCCGGAAGCCCTGACCGTGGTCAGCATTCGTTTGATGGAGCGACGCTTCCTGACGGGTGGTTCTCAATAAGGCAAACCCCCCAATGGTCTCCTTCGAATGGTTACCCTGATGGTCACGAATCTATAGAAGTTTTGGCGGCCAACGCAGAAAAATCTCGTGGTGGAACAGGTAAGTCGTTTGTTAAGTGGCGTGATTCCAGCACTGTTACCGGCGGTGCATGGTCTTCGGATGGCATCGCAATGTTTTACTTACCAGAGAGTGGCAGCGTACCTCCAGACGGGTTAACAGAGCTTTACGTCGAGTTTTACATAACATTTTCAAATGAAATGATAGCATCCTATTATGCGGACGCAGTGGGATCCGCCAAGCTTTTTAGAGTGTTGCATTGGGCCGGAAATAGAGACGAAGTGTATTCTTACTTCGATGAGTCCAACAAACCAGATTTTATATGGGGGGCTGGTTCTAGCAATGTCGATTATGGGTTTCGCAATGGCCTTGCCATGCTTACAAAGGGCGACCATCTTGACCCGAATAAAATGGTGGGAATACCTTATGGCTACCCTTTCCAGCGCAGTCAATTGAGCCTCTCATACACACAAAAAGCGTTGGAAGGAATGGGGGTTAACGGTGCTGACGCTGTACTGCCAGATAAGAAAAATGGAGGGCTGATCACTAGCGGGCCTGCCGCGCTTGATCAAGTGTTTGGAAATGAGACTAATTGGACGAAGGTTGCTTTCTACTTGAAGATGAACAGCGCACCGGGCGTCTACGATGGTGTTCTCATGCAGTGGATAGATGACAATCGTATTTTTACGAATAAGACCGTCGCTTGGATCCAGCCTGGTTACCCGATGGTCAAATGGAACTCTGTTTTAATTGGCGGCAACGACTTTTTTAGTGCCCGGCCTAATGAGGAGCGCTATCAGGAGTGGTGGGCAATTGATGATCTAGTTATTCGGCACGATATCCCAGCTCATTTGGAAACGAATCAAATTAGTCCACCTAAGCCGCCACTTCTTGATGTTGAATAATAGGGTGTTATTTTATATTTTAGGTTTTCTATTATCGGAAGAGACTCTTTATTATTCCAATGCTTCGGCCGGATAAATATAGGTAGTCTAGGAAGTAAATTTTTATTAGGGTCAGTGGGTTAAAACTAACATATCTGGATCGGAGCATACGCTTGTAAGAAAGTAGGGTCGGGGTGGCCAAAAAAGCACAAAGAATACAATAAGACGTGAATTTTTCTGGTAGGAAGAAAATTGTTGTTGCAGCCAAAATTAATAACGTGATGAATGTTAGCGTTATTAAGAAAATTGGATCTTTTAATGATTTTTGTAGGTTGCTTATATAGTTTTCTGAGTGCCAAATCTGCCGACGTATAAACTGCATTGGCGTTTTAGCATTTCCGAGATGCGTGACATTGAGCGCATGATCAATAATCACGGTTGCGCTTGCAAAGATCAGCTGGTTGTGTAAATCAGTATCTTCACCAGATGATACCTCTTCATTGAATCCTCCAGCCGAATGAAAAAGGTCTTTGGACAGTACAGTGCTGGCACCTATCAGGTGTTTCGGCAGGGTCGGCTTACCTTGTTTCTCTAGGAGCCATGAACTTTCAATCCATGTAGCGTCTATTGGTAATTTAACGCCTCCTCCGTAGGCACACTTCGGGTGCTCGTTAATCAAGTCGTGAGCTCGGGTTAGCCATTCGTTATCAACAAGGCAATCTGCGTCGATGAAAACGAGGATCTGACCAAGCGCTTGAGCAGCGCCATAGTTTCTTACCGCACCTACGTTTCCTTGAGTGAGTTCAAACACTCTTGCTTGCTCGAAAGTAAGTGCAATTTCTAGGCTGCGGTCTTCAGATCCGTTATCGACAACGATTACTTCGTATTTGTCACTGTCGTAGTTGCTGCTAAAGATTGAGGTAAGGCACGAAGCAATATGTTCTTCCTCGTTGTACACAGGTATCACGAATGAAAAATAGGGTCGCGCGTTTACTTGGGTGCACTGGTCATTCATTTTTGTCTAACCACGGAACGAAATTTGCCATTTTTTCCTCGCTCGATTTCTGATACAAACTCTATGGCGATCTGAAAGTCATCCCCGAGCCTTTGTTTGCAGTTTGAGATGAGAGAGGTTTCGTTGAAACTGGAGGATGAGTCTTTAACCAGCTTAACAGTAGCAGAACCGGGGAACACTTGGACGACCTGAGCTTCTCGAACTCCGCTAACACCCTTAAATATATGGTCAATACGTCCGACAAAGCGTCCGTCACGGGTTTCGATATAATCATCGATTCTGCCATTTATAGATTTTAGGGTAGGAGTTCCGACCGTTGGATGGTTCGCGTTCGCTAAAGTTGCCGTATCACCGAGGTTGTATCTAAGTAATGGCATTTGTCTGTTGCTTAGCGATGTAGCCAATAGATTACCCGTGTCAATTGTATCGCTACGCACATCAACTTCTGCAATGCCAATAAGAGGGTTCGGCTGATAGACCCCGGCTTTATCCTGCCCGGCAAACATTACATATTCAGCGGTTCCGTAGTAGTCGTAAACTGTGCACCCAAACACCGATTCAATTGTTTCCCTTTGCCACACAAGGAGTGATTCTGAGTTGGTAATGATCGCTTTGGGTTGAAAGCCCGGCTTCGAATCGGAATTCTGGTACTGACTGGCAAGATCGTAGATTGCTGATGGGTAGCCGATCAGCTCTATAGGCTGAAACTGGTCGAGCTCTTTCTGGTAGTGAGGAAACGTCTTTCCATTAAGGTGGTAGCTTGAAAAAAGTTTCTGGTTTTCAGCTCGATTGAAACGGGAGAAGGGTGGTTTCATATCGTCGGCAGGCTTGAGCATTCTTCCGGCAAAGGTTGCTCGTTTAGCGCCAAAGGGAACTCCATGCGTTTCTTCGTGATCAACCAATAATGCCATTGCTAGTTTGTAGGTGCGCTCGTCAACCTCAAGGGCCAATGGAGTGCCCGTGCTACCGCTCGTGTGCTGAAGCATAAAGGGTTTTGTGCCGGGTTGGCTAAATAGTTGCGAATTTTCCTTGAGTGTCTCTTTTTGGAGAATTGGTAAGCGTGTAATGTGCTCTGTCGCCGTAATGTCGTTTTCATGGATCCCATGCTCCGAAAATTGTTGCTGGTAGTAAGGGATATTTAATCGACAATGCTTCACCATTTCGTGCAGGCGTTCGCTTTGGTATGCCTCGATCTCTTCTGAACTCCAAGACCGGCTGAGGCGTACCTTTTCCATAATGTCGCGGTAGAGCGATCCTGCGTATCGCTTATGGTACAACTTGTATCCATAAGCGGACACTAATAAGTTCTGCAAGAGGGTCGGTGAGCGGTAGTATATTGCTTCTGTAAAGCTCTTCATTATTCGGCCACCTGTGATGGCTTGGGCGAATAGGCTGAGTTGGGTTTTAAGCGATTACTGATACATTTCGCCGGGTTGCCCGCCAGAATATCTCCCCTGATTGTAGGTTTAGTGAGGACGCTGCCTGCCGCAAGTATGCTCTGGTCTTCGAGGCTCGCCATCACTAGTGCAGTGTTTCCTAACCAGCAGTCTGCCCCTATTCGGACTTTTTCAAAGTGGCCGCCTTGCTCCTGAATGGGCTTCGTAATATCTGAAAATTCATGTTGGCTACTTCCGCTTAAAACATGTACTCCACTACCGAGCAAAGTGTTTTCTCCGATTGAGCACATGCCAATATTACACTGAGGCCCGATATAGACCCCTTTTGCGATATTTGTGTTGCGATGGGATAGTATCGTCAAAAAGCCCACTGATATTTCGTCAGAGGTGTCTGGGCAGGTAAGGTGGTAGAAAGCGGCACGTAAGTAGGTCCCAAATTTTCCAGGTATAAGGCTTAGGCCCTGCGAAAATGACATGAACACGCTATCGGTCTTACCAAACTGAGCGAATAGCAAGAAGAGCAAATACACGGGGAATGCGAGTGCCCGAAAGATTAGTTTCAGGAAGCGTTTTAAAGTCTGCATATTAAGTGCGATCCAATCGAGCTTCAATCCAGGCGCGCTCTCTTGATGGCCGGAATGTGAGTGCGCCTCGAAGCAATCTGGTAAATACTCTATTAGTCAGCGCTCCCCAAGTAAGAATTGGAGGCTTACTCGACACTGCTTTTGAGGGGTCGCCTGACAACTTGAATGCAACGTCCATAGGGCTTGTGTGATGAGGGCCGTAATTTTGCATAAGTATAATCAGAATTCTTGAATAGTGCTTTTGTTCTCCTTTGGCTAGCGTTTCAAAAACCTCCTTTAACCACTGGTGTCCTCTTTTCTGGAAGCTTTGGGCGTTCACTGGGTTCAGCTCCGCTGCCTGAAACATCAGCATCGCTTTGCGTATATCCTGGGCTACCCAAGTATCGTTGGGAAATTCAAGTTGCTCAGGATCTGACAGGAAAGGGCGCTCATTCTCCAGCATCCAGTTGGTGTAATGCATGAATGCCTCGTGCGCGTGTACCAAATGGGCATCAGTATCGCCGAATTCCATTTTGATGTGCAGGTACCGGGCAATACTAGTCATCAGTATCAGGTATGACCAGCCAGTTTCCACGTTCAGCAAGTTTCGTTCATCTATATTGTCTAATGGGTGAATGGTTTTGCTAATCACATCTTCTGCATGTTTGAGCCAGTTTCCGTCAGGCTCTAATAGCGATGCGTCCAGGAGGGCGTTGATATAGTTGCCTGTACCTCTGGTAAACGGGTATTGGTGGATGGATGTTTGCTGGCCTTTAAGTAGCGCTTTTAACTTAGGCAGATCGTGCTTCTTTACGGCAAGGATTTGCGCTAATAGGCCGCCTTGACCTTCGTGGGAAATTCGAATCCAATTTGCTAGTTGAAGAACTGCATCCCGTGAAGCTTGCGAACCGGTCATGTAATGGTGATAAAGCAACCCCGTAGTGTAGCAGTGCTCAGCCGCTGGTCCGCCACCTGTTTGTCCCGGCGTCGAACTTGTGTCATTGAGCTTCGAAAAAGTTCGATGAGTAGCCGTATGGGCATCAAGATAATGATCGGTATGCCAGAACAAGCCATTATTGTATTCTGCTCGATCTTCCTCAGTGTGATAAATGTCTATATCTGCAACATGGCTTGCCAAATCATCCATCAACTCAAACCAGCGCCTCTCTCCAGTGAGTGCGAATTGACGCGCAAAGCCGTATATTGCGTCGTACTGGTTGTTGTAATGAGATATGAAAGGCTCTTCATTTTTGGCCTGATAGAGGGTTTCATGGTCTGCAAAGATATCGCCAAAGTTACGCCAGCCGAACTCGTCAATTATTTCTCTTTTAGTAAAGAAGTCAGATTCTCCCTCAAGGCCTTGGGCAATAAGCTGGTCCAGTAGGCCGGGTTTTGTCTTGGCTTTGAACCAGGGGAAGGCTTCAGCACGCTCATAGCACTCTTGCGCAATTATTGGTACCAGAGGTGTGTAGGCCATCGCAGATAAGCTGGTGTTGTTCTGGTAGCTCATGAGGCAGCGCAATGTCTTTCTTTCTCCGCCTTGTAGCTCGTAGGCAGATTTTGCATCTTTAGGAAAGAGCCCAACGGTTATTATGTTACCTTCTTTTTGCAGGCTTGCTGGAAAGTTCTGCCAGAAGTGGGGTACCGCAAGCTCTAGCTGTCCAGAATCGTGTTTAATACTCACTATTGGATTGGCGCGCTTACCTTCGTGTTCGAGCTTGCCTGCGTTAGTGATACGGTAGCCACAAAACTGGGTCGTGACGTCGCCGTTCGCGTCTACGTGATTTCGGCTTCGCCAGTTTTTACCGCCGCTTGAATCTTGATAGAGGTTGAAGTCAGCGAAATTAAAAGCGCATGGGCTTGCATCTGTTGCCTGTGGTATGACCTTGGCGGGGCTTGTGCCAGATACGGTTGTTTCTATGGCAAGTTCACGGAAGTGTAAGGAACCTGAGTCACCTAAATCCCATAAGCCGCCCGGATGTCGTGCGCGGCTGGGGTTATGTGTTACTAGCTCTACTTGTACTAGGCTAGTTTCCAAAAAGATACGTAGCTCGCACTCAAACCTTGCAAGTGGCTCGCTGAGTTGGTTTATCCATTGGCCCTTTAAGACTGCAGCCACAAATACGGGGCCTGTATGGGTGATTTCCCAGTCCGTATCCGGTTTCGCCAAGCATGCTATATTGTTTTTATCGTTTAAGATCACGGAAGACGGTGTGATGTCATCGTTGCGCGCGCGGATCCCCCAAGCCAGATCGTCTCTTTTCAAGACAATGCTACCTAGTGAAGTTGGTATGACCTTGCCCCCAGTTTCCGACGTTACAACGGGTTCTGCTGAATGGGGCGGGGTTGGGCTGCGTTGGGCTAATACCAAGTCCTTCCTTCCGTTTGGTTCCAGACTTATCAGAAAGCAAACATGAAGCCACCTAATGCTGCCGTCGGGCCAATAAGCGAGAGGTAGAAATTGAACTGTGAGCGGCTCATCCCCATCAGTGAGCGAGACATTCTCTACAGTATGAGCCATATTTTTTGGCAGCGGAACACCAACGTTTACAGGCTCACGGACTCTGGCGATGCCGTCTTTTTCCTCTAATAGAAATACGATATTTTTCATAAACCTTCTTACGGCCGACCTCCCTTGTGGGGCATAGGATAGTCTGTCAGTTTAGTAACATAAAGCTACAATGACTCAGTAACACCCGAAAAAAATTACGTAGCGGGGCACTGCTCAAAAAATAGCTATGAGGCGTTTACAGTTTAGGTTCATTTTCTGGCTTTTTTCTGACCGTCGGGCAACATTTCCCATTCGTCTTCTGGGTGAGCCTGAAGTGGCCTCGATGATAACGCGAAAAACCTCACCGAGTCTTTGCTTTTGGTCTCCTTTTAATTATTAAGTGTGGTCGTGGTGGCCGAAAATTAAGCTTATAATAAGCTAATATTAGCTCTGGATAAGTGATAGTCAACTGTTTTTATTTTGCAAACCATGTCCATGGTAGACCCTGCATCTATACCATGAACTATATTGTTTGGTATTCTATTAAGCATTCGATTTTTAGACCAAATGTCTAACTTAAGAGATTCTATTGTGGTTTCAAAAAAATCTGTTGAGTAAAGGTGATCATAGTTGAACCACCCAAATTTAGATCGATTGTTTTTTATTTTGAAAAATGTTTTTTCAAGTGTTATTCGTAATATTCTTGAAATCTCCTGAGTAAAAATAGAATATTTAGCCTGAGTCAATGTGGCCGCCATTGGAAAATTCAATAAACCCGGGTTAAGCTCTGAAATTACTCCTTTGGTTAAACGATTTTGTATTCGCTGTTTGAACGGAATGCTGTAGACAAGTCTAATAAGGTTGGGCTGACTAAGAGGGGAGTAGTAGCCTTTGAATGCTCCTGCCAATATTGGCTGTTTCATCATATACTGTCGGCTGATGTGATCATAGTTGAATTTCTCGATTGCAAAAGATAAGTCGTTTGTATCGTTCAAGTATCTGTCAATGGTATTATGTATATTTCTTGTTGTTGTATTTGCTAAATCGCCAAAAAGTTTACTTCCCTTGTCACTGGTAAACCAGAAGTTTTTAGGTGCTGTCGAATTTTTCTTAATATCGTTTATTATTTTTTCTTTAGATATTATTTTTGGATTTATAGTGTGTAAAGAGTTAATGATCTTCTGAAATCGAGAGCCCATGCTTGGAAAGCCGTTGTGCCCACCCATTCTGGCACCAATCACTCCGCTGGCGATGGGTAAGCATAATGTCTCTGAGATAAATCTGCTGGATATGTGCCAAATTGGCCAAAGGCAATGGCCGTGAAGCTCTAGCATCTCATCGAGCAGCTTTGTATCGATCACCATCCCTTCCACATCTTTGAAATAGTGATCCATACGTAGAGTGCCTGTGATGTTTTTTGCAATGGTACACTCCCGGCTTGAGAGGTCTCCGTGGGTGTAGGCAGCAGTGATTGGAGATTTTTGAGGTGCGAGTAGGGCTCTGGAATCCCAGCCGGCTGAAGTCATCAGTACCATGGGGCTGTAGGTCTGCATAACGTTATAAAGTAGGTTTGAGACGGCTTTACTATTGCTTGCTAGTGATTCCGTGTTCATTGTGTGAGGTGCGGAGTCGGCAACTAGTTTCTTTAGCTCTAGAGACTCTGTGTCGATCTCTATTCTTTGGTTTGGCAGAGTTTGAAAAATATTCTTGAAGAACGAGCTTTCCCCTAATGTGTAACCAAACGATAGGTAACAATGAATGGCTACCCAATCGGGGCAATCATTTTCTTTAACCAAGTTTTCCAAACGGTTTGATATTTGAATCGTTGAGCCGCTATGTCGATAGTAAACTGGTTCGGCGCCGATTAAGTCGGACGTAACGATCAACCTTTTTCTTATAATAGAGTAGGTTATAGAAGTCCCGTTTATTGGCGTGTCGAAATCTATGTCTTGGCTATCTTTTCTCTCGCCGAAGAAGAGCTTGAACTCCCCGGACTGCTGAGGTTCGTGGCGGATGTAGAATGGATTGGGATCCTGCAGTTGGAGGAAGGCCTGCGCGTTGAGGGCGTGAGTGGCGGGGCGCTGATAATCTTGATTTTCGATACGCAGAAGAAATGAGTTTGGCTTCAACATTTTTGCCCTTCCTTGACTCTTGGAATATCCCAAGGATTTAGCATAGCAAATATTTGGAGCTGCTCTATGTCGGTCTCAAAAATCTCAGGTATGTTGTCGGCTCTAGCTTTGATTGCGTCAGCATAATTTACGCACTTTTAGGCGAATTTGCGTTCTATGGATTTTAATAATCTTTTTCATTCTAAAGGCAGGTCCTTTTAGTTCTCTTTGTTTTTTCAAGAAAAGCTAAATCTTCCTTAAAAAACAACATACCGCCGTAGGCGGGATATTTATACTGCTTGTGCGTCGAAGATACTTACACCTTATGCCTCAGATCTGCTGAGCTATCGTTATAGGTCGCTTTACATGGCTGAAAATTAACCAATTCCTGCTCGTGGCATAGAAGATGCTCGTTTGCTCCTAGCGCTGACGTGCTGATCACGAAGTACGGCTGCCAGCGTCCACTTTCAAGGAGATACAACAATGAGCAAGTCCCTTAAAAGAACGCTTCTTTCATCCCTTATTGTCCCATTTGCATTGGGCGCGCAGTCTGCTAACGCTGATTTAATTACCAATTGGGGTTACCAAGTAGATAGCGTGTTTACTAATGCGGTACCCACAGCTGGAACCGGAACACTCGACGGAAATAATACTAGTACTTTGTCCTGGGGTGTCGGCAGTGGAGATCAGTCTTCTGTCTCGATTACGAACGTTAATGAGGCTAGCGGCCTTGTAACCAACGGCGGTTACGTTAATGGTGGGGTGTTCACTCACACCAACAACGTTCTCCCATCTCAAGGTCTTGCCTTAGATAGCTTTGACTTAGTATCAACGTTGACTTTGACACCGTTCGCCCCAGTTGCTGGTGGTTCTTTGCCCGCATCGTCGACTACGTTTGGTAGCTATTTCATTGAAACGGGTAATGGTGGTACCTGTGTTGAGCCGGCGGGCCCTGACTGTGCTGACATATTCACTATTGGCAGTGTTACTGGTGCCACGTTAAATGCCTTTGGCAATTTCGAGTTCAACTCGTCATTTAACTTGGGTGGCTACACTTACACGTTGTTCTTGGAGCTCGCTGACTTAACCACGCTGGGTGATCCTAGTTGTGCAGCAGCAGGTGCTCCAAGCGGCTGTGTAGGGCTTGTAACTGAAGAAGGCGCAGTCAATGATTTCCAGACCCGTTTCAGAATTACAGCAGTAGAGTATGTTCCAGAACCCGGCACCTTAGCCCTACTAGGAATGGGCCTCGCAGGTCTTGGCTTCTCACGCAGGAAGAAAACTGCAAAGGCATAATATTTAGGTTGTCGACCTAGAACTAAAGCCCCCGCTTAAAAACGGGGGTTTTTTTCATTCTGCAGTGCTTAGGCAGCCTGCACCTCATTTATTGTATGGCCGCTACTAGGTTGTTCTGGTAAGTATCGTCCTGAATCGGTGATCAACGCCCAAACATCTGGGCGGCGTTTTTTTATACCATCAAGCAGCTTGGTTGCACTTGTGAAGGCAGGGCGGCGGCGACCATGGTACTCGAGTATGGGGCCGACATGATCAAACTCCACGCCGCACCGCTTTAACAGTCGTAGTTGTGCTGGTTCCATAACGGCCATCCAATGAGTTATTCCATGTTTCACCGACATTTGTAGAATAGCGGCGAATAGTCCTAGGCTTATGTATGGCATTGCGCGCTTCCCCTTTTCTGAATCGCAGTAGTAGGCGGTTTCGCTAATGCCTGAAACGGTTTGCTCTTCGTTGAGGCGTCGTCGAAATTCCCGGCTAACCGCCATTCTCGATATTTCGGCGATTTCGTTGCGCGGTGCATTGGCGACTGCCTGCTGCGCTGCTCGGCTCATGTGTTTAATGCAGCCTTCCATAGGGAAGTCGGCCTGCTCAGGGTTGTCGCCAGCCATCACTAGACGAACGGTGGCAACGCTGTCGCCCGTTTTCTTGTGACGAATCAGGGCGTGAACAGATCGCTCGTCGTACTCATCGTGTTCGCGTTTATCAAGGAAGCAGTCTGGGTCTTCAAAATGCCGGTCTACACAATAAACCTGATAACGCACTTCGAAAACTTCGTTAACTACTTCTGGAGAGGTCGCCAACTCTACGTGAAAGACCGAGTTGAAGATGGCGCTGACGTTTTCGTTATGTTGTTGGCCTGTTGGCATAGCTAGATCCTCATTAAACCTCGGTACGCTTTGTACTAGGAATGTAACGCCCGGGTGCTAGGATGGAGTTTGGGTCGATGGCGGCTTTGAGTTGGCTCGAAAGCTTAGAGAACCCAAGGCTACCGTTATTGAGGATGTCCATGGCGTGGATGTTTAGGCGGTAGGGTAGAAAGCCTTCCTTTTGCCCCTCGTGGTACAGCGCGCGATAACAATCATTCGCTCGTGTTGTTGCTTCTGTGTCTTTGCGATCAAAGAGCAGAGGCACAGTAGAGTCGAAACAGCGATCGTTTATTGTTGTTAGGGTAATCAGTGGGTTGATACCGTACTGTGGACAAACACGTTCAATCATATCGATATAGCGGCGTGCGTCTTTTCCACGTATTGGAACCAATGGTGCAAACCAGATGAGCCCGCAACCATCCTGAGCGGGATTTTTGGGGTGCCCCGGTGGCGGTAAGTCGCCTGAGCGCCAATATGCGAGTGCCAGCGCCACATCGTTCGGGGTGCCGTGCATGATTTGCAGCGCGCCGGAGAGCGTATCCGCCATGCCTTGTACTCTTGTGGCAAGCTTGCCCGGTAGCAAGCGGGTGACCTTCTGGGCCATATCAACTTTGCGTTGGTTGATGAATATAAGCCGGTCTGTAACAGGGCCTAGTAGTCGCCTTAGTGTGCGCCGAGCCGCTTTGGCCACTTCCTTTGAAGCATAAATTGCTCCTACCCCGCTCCATGCAGGTACGCCATGTCGACGGGCTAAGTCTTCGACCACGTTTTCAGGTAGAACTCCCTCAACGGCTTTGTCTGCTGGGAAGGGCGTCATCATTGAGAGCATGCGTTGGCTATTGAGGAGGTTAATGGCGACTACTGATCCGCTCAGGGCTCGCAGCACAGCTCTTACGGTCGGCACCAGCGCTTCCAGTTTGGAATCGTCTTTGGTGGAAAAGAAAAAGGCGGTTACGGTTTCAGGAGTGGGGGCCAGAGCGAGGGTAATGCCCACAACCACGCCAAAATTTCCTTGGCTAAAAAGCCCGTCTAGGTAGGGGCCAAGGCCCCACTTAAACAGCCCGTCCACTTCCGCTCCACCCAGTTCGCTGAGAGGTGTTCGGTAGAGTGTGCCGTCTGGCAAGATGGCTTCAATTTTCGTGACTGCCGCAAAGTGGTCGGTAATTGGGGTGATGCCGTAGCCGCGCTCAAGGGCGTTTCCAAGGAGGCTGCAAGTTGGCCCTGCTCCGGTTACCGGGACTAAATATTCGCCATCGTGGCGGTCTAAAAACTCCCTCAAAGCGCCTTGGGTTACCCCCGGTTGAATCGTTACCACGCCCATTTCAGGATCAAATTCTGAAATCTTGTCGAGCTGGCTGAGGTCAATAATAACGCACTCGTCTTGAGCGGGGTTGGCGCTACCGTAGCCCCAGTTATGGCCTGTACTTACTGGGTAAACTGCTATCTGCCAACGTTGCGCCACCTGAAGTATTGCCGACACTTGCTCCTTAGTTTTTGGGCGAAGCACAGCAGGAATGTGACGCACCACTCCCATAGTAGAAGCACCATAATCTTTTGGGCTCGCTGCGATTACGCCCGATTCACCCAGAATGGTGGTCCATTCGGCACGTGCAGACTCTATAGAGGTACTGTCCACTGGCGTTTCCACGGTTAGTCGGTGAATTTACTGGGCACTTCTTACAGATCGTTGCCAGATTGTTCAGTAATCACACAATGATTATAGTTGAGATACTGGTAACAGCACATTTCATCTACTCGTCGCTTTGCGGGCTATCCGAATAGATGAACGGAAATAAAACAGAGAGTTGGAGAGAAGTTAGGCAAAATGAAGATGTAAATTTTGTTAAATAATGTTAATTGGGTGTGGGTTCACTTTTGCTTGGCTTGAATTGAAGCCATTGCGGTATGCATTTTGGGGAGTAGGTTGGTGCAATCTCGAGGACCGCAGGGTGTTTGAATGGTAACAACGGCAAATCGCGTTTCACCAGCAAGTATGGCGGGGATCTGGAGCAGTTTGGCATTGCGGTAACTCCAGCTCTTTTTCGAGCCCACTCTGTACCACTGGGCCACAAGAACTCTATCTCGGCTTAAGATGTTTCGATAAACACTCAGGCCGGGTTCCAGTTGCGCTTCTACGTGCCAAACCGACGTGTCGAATTGTTTTGGTAGGTAGGGTACAAGTTTCTCATCAGGCTTTGATTTTTGGCTCTGTGCGAAGGATATCCACATATCCCCAGACTTCCAGATCTGCTCGTTTAGAGTATCCGGAAGGGCGATTGGCAGGGGAAGTTTACCAGTTTGGGTTTGTCGAAACTCCGATGGTGCAATGCTCCATACAGGCTTTGGACTGGCGGTGTTTTGGGCCAGCAGGAGTGCCAGTGGGCCAAGAGCTATGGCTACCGCAATCGCAACGATGCCTTTTTTGTAGAGGCCGCCGTTGAGCGGGCTCCCTTTTGTAATACGCTTTCGGACTGGGGAAAAGTACAGTGCGGGAATAATAAACGCGCCAAAAACGACCCATCCCATGGTTTCGTGATCTGCGAGCATTTCGCTTTGCATGTTGGTTTCATAGGCGACGACGACCAAGATTGTGATGCGCACCCAATTTGCGATAAGCCCGAGTGAAGCGGCGATCAGTAGGGTGACCAGCCAGCCGCGCCAGCGGTAGTCGTTGAGAATGGAGGTCATCATGGCCAGCAAAACAGAAATTGCAAAATAGCGAATACCGGAACAGCCGTCTGCGATGATTAGGCGGCCGTAGGGCAGGGTAATGCTGTTGCCTTCAATGAGAGCTGTCATGCCAAACCAGCCCACCCAGGTCCCTACAACGACGCTGGCGATTTCTACAAGCCCAGGAACTAGGTCTGCCCAAATTGGCAGCGACAGTGATAAAAGCAGTGCGTAGGGAATAAAGGTTAGTGTTCTTGGTAGCCCCAGAAGTGTCCAGGCTGTGGCGATTAACCCGGCTGGCAGTAGTAGGTAAGCCAGAGTATCGATGCGAACCAATTCGAGGAGTGCCCAAGCCAAGGTTATGGCAACCAGAAGAGCGGCACCAGCAAGATGGTGGGGCTTAGATAACGTGTGGCGCTCGATAGCCGCAGGCGGATGAATGATCAGCAGGCCAAGATAAATAATAGCTGTTGCAAGGCCATGAGCGAGAACTTGCTCAAATTCAAGCCAAGCTTGTGCTAGCCGCATCCAGGTAGGGTAGAAGATTAAGGCAGCAATGACTGTAACGACAAGGTAAGGTCTGGAAAGGGATAAGTTGTTGAGTGTTTTCCTTAACATCGTTTGTCCGCCAGACTTCTAGTCATTTCACTGGGTGATGTTCACAAAGTACTACCTAAGACCTATACGTAAAACTAAAGTTCAAAACAAAAAAGCCAGCCGAAGCTGGCTTTTTTCTAGCTTGCCGAGATCAGGATTTCTGACGACGGCGAGCAGCACCAAGTCCTGCAAGGCCGAGGCCCAACAGCGCCAAAGTGCCTGGCTCAGGTACGGCTGTGGACGAGGACCAGCTGAAAGCTCCGCCTGCCTGATTGGCAGTAATGTTCCAAGAGCCCAAAACTGATTCAACGCCGTCAGTTAAGGTGCCAGAGCCACTAATAACAACGAGGCTGCTAGTTTCGTAATCAACACTGGCGTTATTCAGGATGAATGACAGCGCTGTACCGTTGTTCGAACCAACAGTCGCGGTGGCATCCCAAATGGTTTGGGGGCCTGAGAATGGCGCGTAGGTGAAATCGTAAAACTGTGCGAGATCCCCGTTCGCAAAGTAGTTTGCGAAGTCACCTGAAGTGTTATTTACGCTCGAATTGAGACCAGGGTCGAAATCAAACTGATTTGTTACTGAGTCAAAGGTGAACCCGTTCCCTGGTAATGATGAGAAGCTGATGCCCCCCAACATGGGTACTGCGAGTGTGGCGCTTGAAATGCTCAGAAGCGCTGCACCAATAAACCCTTTCGATAGTTTGTTCATGTGTACTCCGGTTGTTTAGCTCTAATTCCATATAGGTTGCTTTGCAACCAGGCTGTCTCGTTATTTTTGAGATCCTTGGCTTTCCGTCCCACCCTCACAAGTGGTTTGGCTTATGGCCGGTACTACCCGAACCTATCTAGATCTTAAGCGAAAATCATACCACATTGTTAACATCTTGAATTTTATAATAAATAAGTGAGTTGTTTGTTGCGTGTGTAAAAAAAATCGACGCTTATTTGAATGAAATTGCCTGAGATTTTAGTGCTTCAGGCATTTAATCTGCCGGAATCTGGCAGGGCTGTTGAGCGCTTTCTACAAAGCGTTTTTAACAGCCTCAAGGTGTTGTTCGATCTCAGCATTGCCTGGCGCCAGCTCCAAAGCTTTCTCGATGGCTATCTTCGCCTCCGTATGATCTCCTGCCAGATGAAGAACCCAGCCATAGGTATCTAGTACTGCAGGGCTGTTAGGTGCCAGTTCGCTTGCTTGTTTGGCTAGCTTCACTGCGCGTTCAATGTTTTCATTGCGCAACGTCCAAGCGAGGTTGTTTAATGCCGCAACGGTATTGGGTTGCCTGATAAGAACTTGCTCGTAGTGGTTTACAGCAGCCGTTTCTTGTCCGTTGGTCAGGAGCCAGTCTGCCCTTGCTAAGTGGGCTGCTAGGTTCTGGGGGGCTGCCTGAGTCCATTGTTGCGTGAGGTCGCCAAGCGCGCCCGAGTCTTCTTTTTTGGCTAAGCCGATAAGTGGCGGCATCAGCTGAATCATTTTAGTGGCTTGCCATTTATCAGAGAGGTAGTCGTAAGCGACTTTTGAGTCTTTCTGCTGTTGTAGCAACCTTGCGCGCGAAAGAATAGTGGCAGGGAACTCTCCGTGGGTCTTCTCTACAGCATCCACTGCCGAGAAGGCGTCATCCAGTTTTCCCTCCATTTGGGCGATTCCCGCTGGCAAGAGTGCAAATCCAATGTTTTTCGGATCTAGAGCAATGGCTTCTGCAGCTTTTGCTCGTGCTTGGGGCCATTCCTTATTGCTTATAGCAGCGTTGGTTTCAGCGAGTAAAAGTTGGCCATAGGCGAGCTTCACGGGGCCGAACTCGGTATCTTCCCATTTAGAGAGAGTTGCTCTGGCGTCTGACAACTTGTCCTGATTTATTGCGATCAATGTTAAGAGTACGTCGCTATTGCGTTCTAATTCAGGGCGAGATTCGGCTACATTTTCCAACCAGCTTATGGTTTCAGCTAAGGTATGGTTCTGGGCGTAGATTCGGCCAGCTTGCTGCAGAGGGCGAATTACATCTGGCGTTAATGTGGCGGCATCAATCAGCAAGCTGACCGCCTGATCTGTTTGTCCGGATTGCGTATAAAGGCTTGCCAGTGCGACCTTAGGTGCCTGTAGTTGCGGGCTTTCATTGACCAGTTTTTCCAGTCGTTTTGTTGCAGCCTCTGGGTTTCCTAACTGGGTATCTACAAGGCTCGCCAATAATACTGCGCGGGGTTCATTCCCATACCCGTTAAGCAACGAGTCGCGAATTTCGCCAGCTTCTTGTTTTTCTCCCTGCTGGATGAGTACGTTGAGATACGTGCCAGTGGTGGCCCAGTCTGAAGGGTTGGTTGTGAACGCCATTCGCAACTGGCCAAGTGCCTGTTCGGGGTTGCCCTTTTGTAGGTAGTGTCTTGCGAGTGCAAGCCTGAATCGAACTCGCTCGGGCTGGTTACTGATGGCTTTACTAAGGCTGGCAATGCCTTCACTTTCGTAGGCGGGAAGGCTAAGGGCCAATATGCCATGCATGGCCAATAGCTCGTTATCGTTCGGGCGAGCTTGTATGGCGCGGTCTAGCGTTTTTAGGGCGACCTCTCGGTCTCCAGTATCTATCTGGGCCATTGTGGCGGCTCGGATGAACTGGGTTGGAGTGGTTTCTGGGTCTAGATTTTCAGTAAGTAACTGCGCGCCCTCGTCGAGGTCTCCAGTGCCTGCGGAAATCGCTCCGAGTAGCATGGCTGCTTGCTCGTTCTCCGGATCTAGCTTGAGGCTGTCTCGCAGGATTGTTTTCGCTCCTTCAAAATTGCGTTCTTTCAGGGCCGCCATAACGGCTTCGCCTTGTTCGCGCGCACTGGTGTTGCTGTTCTCTGCCAAAATGTGGTTATAAATCTGGGCTTCTGTAATTTTGCCCTGTTCTGTGAGCACCCGGGAGAGTGCAGTCAGTACATTTCGGCGGATGGGCAGGAAAACATCCGAGGTTGGCATTTCGCCTACTGCATCGGTAAGTGTGGCAGACGCTTGCTCCAACTGGTTTAGCTGATACTGGGCTAGACCTTTCCAATATAGAACCTCCGGTGCTTTGTCATTTTTTGTGAGCCAGTCATCGGCGGTCTCTATGGCCTGAGTGTGTTTGCCAAGGTTGATTAGCGCTTTGAGGGCACCTGTTATTGCTTCGGTGTTAGAAGCATTGCTTGCGCGTAGATTATTGAAAAGGGCGAGGGCCTCAGCTACTTCGCCAGATCTGAGCAAGGCCTCAGCACGGATAAGCGATGCTTCAAGCTGTTCTTCCGGTGTTTCAGGGGTTTGCAGAGCGAGGGCTTCAGTCGCCGAGAGGTGCTTGCCCTGTTCCATATAAGCACGGGCTAAAGTAAGAGCTATTGCTTCGGGGTTTTCCTGCATCCATGGCTCAAGGAGCTCTGAGGCGGATTTTGCTGCTCCTACCTGCAGATACAGGTCTGCCAAGCGCACAATGTGTTCAACATTGTTTGGGTCTTTTTGGATGGCGTTTTTCACTTCAAGTAGGGCGGAACGGAATTGGCCTTGTTCAGAGTATGTTTCTGCACGGGTAATGTGCGAGAGCGCTTCCGATGAATCCGCGCCGTTGCTGCAACCAGACAGCAATGGAAACGCAAGTAGCATGCTGCTTGCCAATATCAGCCCGGGAAGTGTCTTCATTTTTGTTTGAATTGTAATCATGTAAAGCTGCTCCTTGAGCTTTTCGCGGCCATCGTGTGCTGAGAAGTTAACTTAGACTTCTGGAGTTTCCGCCGATGTGTCGATGTTATATTTGTCGGTTAGGTTGTAGAGAGTCGGGCGTGTAACGCCCAGAAGCCGGGAGGCCTGTGTCATGTTGAAGCCACTTGTTTGAAGGGCCTGAATAATGGCTCTACTTTCGGCTTGCTCCCGAACCTGACGGAGGTTGAGGTGGCTTGCACCGGGCTGGTCGCACTCCGGCAGCTCTAAGTCCTCACTCGTTATCCGCTTGCCATCCGCCATGATGGTGGCGCGTTTCACTTTGTTGATCATTTCTCGCACGTTACCGGGCCAGGAATAGCTGCTGATGGCGTTAACGGCATCTTCCGAGAATGTGAGGTTTTGCCGGTCCATCTGCTTGCCGAGGGATTTCAGTAGCGATTGAGCAATAACCAGTGCATCTCCGTCGCGCTCTCTTAAGGCGGGTACGTCGAGAGTAATTTCGCTGATTCTGTAATACAGGTCTTCTCTGAAGTCGCCGTTCTCAATCAGTTGGGCAAGTTTTTGGTGTGTTGCGCACACTACTCGCACATCCACGGGGATGGGTTTTACCGCTCCAACTCTGTCGACAACCCGCTCTTGCAGAAAACGCAGCAGTTTTGATTGCAACGCCATTGGCATATCGCCAATTTCATCAAGGAACAGAGTGCCGCTGTTGGCGCTTTCAATTTTACCCTTTTTAGCTTGTGTGGCGCCGGTGAATGCGCCTTTTTCGAAGCCAAATAGCTCGCTCTCTAAAAGGTTTTCAGGAATTGCTGCGCAGTTGATGGCAGCGAAAGCGTTCCCGGCTCTGGGGCTAAGATCGTGTAAGGCGCGGGCGAGAAGTTCTTTGCCTGTGCCGGTTTCGCCAGTGATAAGTGTGGTTACGTCAGTAGGTGCAACTTTCTCCAACGTGCGACAAACGCTCATCATTTGCGGGCTGGCAGCGATTATGCCTTTGATGTTGGTGCCGTTGCTTTGCTGAGAAAGCTTTTGGTTTTCCTGTTCAAGCTCAGCCAGACGAAAGGCTCTGTTGACAACAAACTTGAGGATGTCCGCGTCCAGTGGTTTTTGATAAAAGTCGGAAGCGCCCATGCCTACCGCTATCACGGCGTTTTCTTTATCTTCTCGGCCAGTTACGACAATCACCTTGGTTGATGGTGCAAGCCGAAGAATCTCTTCCAATAGCGCAAAACCTTCGGTCGCTCCACCGGGGTCGGGGGGCAGGCCTAGGTCCAGCGTCACCACATGAGGCTCTTCCCGCCGCAGCGCAGTGAGGGCGGCGTCTCTATCTGACGCAACCGTAACGTCCAGATCGTCGCTGAAACACCAGCGCATCTGGCTTTGCAGGCCGGGATCGTCTTCTACTATTAAAAGTCGTCTAGTCACAGCAGCAACAAGTCCTTTGTTTCGGTGTTCCAAGTATCTTTAATTCTTAACTGAACATTGACACTTTGCAATGATCGATTTGTTCAGGGGCTCAAAATGTCGGTTAATTGACAGATTCCGGTGGGTTTGGCAAATCGATGATTAAGTGTTTATTGGTCTGGTTACCGTGAGCCGATGTCTCCGCTAGTGGTATCCGTACAGAAAAACAGGAACCCACGTCAGGTTCGCTCGTTGCATCTATGGTCCCACCCAGCTTCTGTAAATACTCCCGAGCCTGATAGGCGCCAATCCCCATGCCAGTGAGTCCTTTGGTGCTTTCGAAGGGCTTGAACAGTCGATTGCTAATAAAATCTTCACTCATGCCACAACCGGAGTCTTGAATAAACAGGACAACATTGCCTGTGGCAATTTTTAGAGAAAGGCTGACCTCACCATCGGGTGGTGTGGCGTCTTGGGCGTTTTGTATTAAGTGGCCCAGAACACTTTTTAGTTGCACTGGGTCGGCCTTTACCATTATGCGTGGCTGGGCGCCTTCGAGCTTCGGTGGTGGGTTTCGTTTGCTGTAGTGCTCAATGAGCCCGCTTACGAGGTTGGTCAGGTCCAATTTTTGGGTATTATCCGTGCTGTCTTGTGCTGGCTTGCGAATATGGTCTACAAGGTTGGTCATCTTGCGCACTGCGTGGTCTGTGGTGCTGATCATGTCATCAATAAAGGCTGGATTGCCCTTGTGCTTCTCGGCGTTGTTCACCAGTAGTGACAATTGTGCGATCACCGTTTTTAGATCATGCACCATAAAAGCGGAGGCTTTGCTGACAGCTTCGAATTGCATGGCTCGAGATAACCTATTTTGGGCATCAGCTTGTGCGAGTAAGTTGCATGTTTGCCGCGCTACGACTTTGATCAGGTCGAAGTTTTCCCAGTTTAGATCCACTCTGGCATAGGGATGGCCGATGACCGCAATACCATAGAGTTCGTTACTTAAGTACAGCGGAATGATCAGCCAGGCATCCGGAGCTTTGGCGATGGCGTCCGGTATTTCGAGTAGATCGTAGCTTACCGGGTCTTCTTTGTAGTCATCGAGGTTTACAATCCATTCTTTCTCGACAAAAAAGCGAACCAGCTCTGCATCCTCGTCGATACTGGTGTATCGCGGGGTAGCGAAATTAGTGGACTCTTTTAGCGTGTAGGGCCCTAGCTCGCTTTTGAGAAAGATTGCGCCTGCATTGCTTTCTACAAGATCCGCGAGAATGCGGATTGCACGCTGTGGGAGAGGGGGTTGGTCAGTTAGGTCGGCCAGCTCTTTCGTTAGTTTTAGCCACTCCTCCCTATAATCGTATTTATAATCGAAGAAGTTTTGGCTGATCAGAACCATTAGCTTGGCGCGGATGCGCTGAGAGAATATCAGTGTTGTTAGAAATACCAGAGCAACGGTCGATAATAGTACTTGTAGAGCTTCGCCCCAGCTGCCGCCGAGGATGCGAACGTAATAGCCGCTCACAGAAAGCAGTAGCAGGTATACGCCTGCCAGTATCAGCGTGCTAACGTGGAACACTGCCGAGCGGGATAGCTGAAAATCGATGGGCTGTTTGCGGGTGTTAACAACGTTTACTGCGAATAGAGGCATCAGTGCCGCATTAACAAA
This sequence comes from Marinobacter salexigens, assembly GCF_018860765.1. Lineage (GTDB taxonomy): Bacteria > Pseudomonadota > Gammaproteobacteria > Pseudomonadales > Oleiphilaceae > Marinobacter > Marinobacter salexigens_A. The sequence goes on along the minus strand of NZ_JAHKPV010000021.1, from coordinate 189,169 downwards.
TCCTCGCGCATTCCAGAACGAATCTGCGATAGAGCCGAACAGCAGTGCGTCGGCGTACATGAAAAAATCAAAAATAAAAATCGTAGCGGTGCCAATACACAGGTACTTCATACTGGATCGGCCAAAGGTCGGCGCGTTACGCCAAATTTGCTCTGCTAGAGAGACACCGAGAAGTGATAATGCAATCTGGCCTATGAGTTTGGTTTTGCCGTCTACCAGAGCGAAGCCAAAAATAAACTCAAGACTGCCTAACGCAAGTAAGGTGACAATCAGAACGGCTGTTGCTATGCCAAGAAACTTTTTGATTTTGCCGCTCAGGAGTCCTTGCCGGAAGGTGTCTCGCAGCATAGCGAAAAGCAGGAGAATCCAAGATGTGTCGCGAAGAATCTCAAGCAAGTAGCGAATAAAAAATCCGGGTTGCCCCCAAATGCTCTGAGTGACCAGAGTAGATGCCCACAGCATACTCACAACGGCCGCTAGAAACAGGGCTCGGTCGATATCACGCCTTAGGTAGCGAGTACCTACAAGCACTGCGAGTATTGCGAACACCACTGCCGCCGCGCCGTGGCTTATCACGCTTAGATCTGGAAGCATGCAACCTGCCTATTCCATGGATAGGTGTAGTTTGAGGTGGCCAGCGGTTCTGTGCAACTACCGCATGCAGCTAAAGCTCTGCCATGTCGTCGATGTGGATGAACTGCATCATCGGTGAGAATCCAGTCATGACCGGTGCGAGAGGGCTGGAGAGCAACTTGCCCATGGTGCTGCGAACACTCGGGCCTACAATGTTGCAAAGGCGCAAAATGCTGATGTTCAGCTCCGGGTAGCGCCATAAATAGATGCTCGCCAGATTGTCGAGTTCTACCGAATCAATCAGGTCTGCGCTTAGGCCAGCGCTTTATTATAGCCTCAGGGATTGAACTCTAGTGTGCCTATCGGCTTGTGAATTCGGTCGATATCGTTGTCCAGCTCATCCGGAATTAGCCGCGACTTCAGATACGATACCAGGCTCATGCGCTCTCCCTTTTTAGTATTATTATACAGCGAGGACGTTTCGCCTTTGTGTGTAGCCAGTCTCAGCCGCGCCCGATAAGCACGCCGAGTGTGTAGCTTTGCCCCTTATTAAGCACACGGTAATCGCTGGCGGCATTGGCAGTTTCGACACATAGCATTGTCTGCCAGGCAGTATCGGGGAAGTCGCTTAAGGTTTTTGCTTTGTCGGGGCCGGGGTTCCACACGACGGTGGAGTCGCTCCCCACAGAGGTGATTTTGCGGGAGGATTCGGGTGTTACTACAATCATCGGTTCGCCGCTTTCGTAGATGCTATCGGTTTCGCCATCAAAATACACCGGGCCGTCTTGAGCGCAGTATTCCCAGTTTTTTAGGGTGTCGATGTAATTGCTGTGGCCTAAACCTAAAACCCTTGAGCGGGTAATGTCAGTGGTTGGCAGGTAGGTATGTAGCGCTTGACTAAAGGAGAGGGGTTCGCTACCGAGGTTTGTGGAGGTGAGGGTAAGCTGGCAGCCACGCACAGAAAAGCTGAATGTGAGTAGGGCCAGTGCCTGACCACTCCAAACGTTCATAAAATCCCTGTTGGCTTCCAGAGACAGCGCTATTTCAACCTCATGGGCGCTTTCGTTTACGTTCTCCAGCTTCCAAAGTGCTGTTCGTGCAAATCCATGGGCGTTTTTAGTCTTTACTCGTTTGCGAACTTCTGGTGCGTTCCGTGCAGGATCGCCAAACCAAGGCCAGCATATTGGAATGCCGCCGCGTATGGCACGGCCGGGTTCGAAGCGAGCGTTTGGGCTTAGCCATAGCCAATTTGACTCATTCTTGGGAACAAAATGAGTGAGGTGCGCGCCTTGCAAAAATAAGGTGGCTTCGAACAGTGGGTGGTGAACCTCCAACGCTTCGAGCTGCCCGATGGTTTTCCAGCGAGTAAAAGACCATTGCCCCGGAGATAGTGGTGAGAGTGGCTTGTTGCTGCTTTCAGACATAGAACGTGTTTCCAGACTTAGGTGCATCAGCTTACCCAAAGAGTAAATCAAAACGGTGTTGTGGGCGACTGTCTGCATTTGCCGTTGTAGTCCGCAAACCCTTTTGTTAATATTCGCGCCGCTTTCAGGGAGTTTGTCCTGAAACGCCGTTATGGTGGCTCCATTGGTGCCTCCGCAACATGAAACCGTGAACCCGGTCAGGCCCGGAAGGGAGCAGCCGCAGCGGTGGAATTGTGTGCCGGAGTGTTGCTGGTGGGGCCACCCCCAGATTTCTTCTCGATTTTCCCTCTCTTAAGCTCTGCTCCTCACGCCTTATAACTTCTTATAACTCCCTCTCCATGCTAAAGTTGCATGCGTTTTTCTCAGCATTTGGCGGATCATGAGCTATCAGGTACTTGCCCGTAAATGGCGCCCTCGCACCTTTGAAGATATGGTGGGGCAGGAACACGTTCTTCAGGCGTTAATTCACGCATTGGAAAACCAGCGCCTGCATCACGCTTATCTGTTCACCGGCACCCGGGGCGTGGGTAAAACCACCATTGGGCGTTTGCTGGCCCGCTGTCTTAATTGTGAAACCGGTATTACGCCACGGCCTTGCGGTACCTGCGCCAGTTGTGTGGAAATTCAGGAAGGCAGGTTTGTCGATCTGATTGAAATTGATGCGGCATCCCGCACTGGCGTGGACGACATGCGGGAGTTGACGGATAACGTTCAGTACGCGCCCAGCCGTGGCCGCTATAAGGTGTACCTCATCGACGAGGTGCACATGCTCACCAATCAATCGTTCAACGCATTTCTCAAGACCCTTGAGGAACCGCCAGAGCACGTGAAGTTTTTGCTGGCCACTACAGACCCCCAGAAGTTGCCCGTAACGGTTCTATCACGCTGTTTGCAATTTAATCTCAAACGTATGACGCCTGAGCATATTGCAGGGCACCTCACAAACGTTCTTACTGCTGAAAGTATTCCCTTTGAAGAGCCAGCGCTTTGGCTGCTGGCTCGCGCTGCCGACGGCAGTATGCGGGACGCTCTGAGCCTCACAGATCAGGCTATAGCGTTCGGGAACCAGAAACTGTCTGCCAGCGATGTCAGCAGCATGCTGGGTACGATTGACCAGCGAGATATTGAGCGGATTGTAAATGCACTGGTAGAGCGGGATGGTCCGGCCTTGCTGGCGGAAATCAGCCGTATCTCGGATTTTGCGCCGGATTACAGCATTATACTCGCGGATCTTTTGTCGCTGTTCCATAGGGTCACCATGGAACAGGTGGTTCCGGGTAGTGCAGACAATGCACTCGGAGATGCCGCGCAAGTTCAATCGCTGGCCCGTACGCTCAGTGCGGAAGACGCTCAGTTGTTCTATCAGGCAGCACTTATAGGCCGCAAAGATTTGGCGATTACACCCGATGCCCGCATGGGTTTCGAAATGACACTGCTCCGAATGCTGGCTTTTCGCCCCGGCTCTGATCGCCGCGCACCACCGGCTGTGAGTACTGAGGGTTCTGGAGCTGAGGGCGAATCCCGCGACGAACCTGAGCCTGCGCCGACTGTAACAGAGCCATCTCAGGCTGTTAGCGCCTTACCGTCTGAAACAAATCCAGAGCTAAAGCCAGAGCCAGAATTAACTCAGAGCGAGCCGGTACCTGTGCAATCTGAGCCGCAGGGATACGCAGATGCGCCAGCAGATGATGCCTGGCTAGCCAGCATTGATGCCCAAGCGGGGTCGCAGCCAGATTATTCCGAGTCCGAGTCCGAGTCCGAGTCCGAGCCCGAGCCCGAGCCCGAGCCTGCCGCGAATACCGCAGTCAGCTCAGCTCACGAGGTGGCACAGACGATAGAAGAACCGCCACAGTTAGAGACGGCTGCTGAGCCAGCGTCACCAGAAGCTCCAGCAGCCCAGATTGAGGATGCCCCGGCTCCAGTTGTAGACGGAGAGTTTGTCTGGGAACGTGATTTTCGCAGTCTTGGCATTATCGGCATGCCGGGCAACCTGGCCAGCCATGGTGCTATGTCTCGCGCCGAAGACACCATCACGCTGTTAATCGACGAAGGCCATGCTCGTTTGTTGAACGACAGGCACGAAGAAAAAATCGTGGCTGCCTTGAGAAACCACTTTGGCGACGCCATTCAGTTAAAGATAGAGCAGGGCGACCCCGGCCCCAACACGCCAGCCGCGTATGAAGAGCGCCAGCGCAAAATACGCCAGAGTGCGGCGGAGGACTCTATTCGCAATGATCCATTTGTACAATCTATTGTGGAACGGTTTGAGGCGCGGGTAGTCGAAGACAGTATTAAGCCGATAAGCGATCGTCCAACACAGAGAAGTAGGAGATAACAGATGCTGAACGATATGGGCGGGCTGATGAAAAAGGCCCAAAAGATGCAAGAAGAAATGCAAAAAGCTCAAGAAGAGGCAGCAAAAGCGGAAATTGTCGGTGAATCCGGCGCTGGTATGGTAAAAGTTACCATGAATGGGCGGCATGATGTTCGCAGGGTAGAGATCGATCCATCTTTGATGACAGAAGAAAAAGATGTTTTGGAAGACTTGCTGGCTGCGGCTGTTAATGATGCCGTGCGCAGGGTAGAGGCCAACCAGAAAGATGCAATGTCGGGCATGATGTCCGGTATGGGTATGCCGCCCGGATTTAAGATGCCGTTTTAAAGTCTTTTTCTTAACCTGCTGTTTAAGGATGTTCCATGGCATTCAGCCCTCTGGTTGATGAACTCGTTGAATCCCTCCGGTGTTTGCCCGGTGTGGGCCAGAAGACTGCCCAGCGCATGGCCTTTCACCTGCTTGAGCGGGCTCGCTCTGGTGGCACCCGGCTTTCGGATGCGTTGAGTAACGCCATGGAGGGGGTTCGTCGTTGTGAGAGCTGCCAGAACTTTTCCGATACCGAAGTGTGCGGAATTTGTGAGAACCCTGTTCGAAGCAATGGCACGCTTTGCGTGGTGGAGAGCCCGTCGGATTTGTTGGCCATTGAACAGGCGGGCGATTACAAAGGCAGCTATTTTGTTTTGATGGGGCACCTGTCACCTATTGATGGTGTTGGCCCCGATGAAATCGGTATCGAACGGCTCTTGCGCCGTGTGCGCTCAGAAGGTGTTACCGAGCTTATTCTTGCGACCAATCCTACGGTGGAAGGGGAAGCAACAGCTCATTATATTTCTGACCGGCTCGACGGTTCCGATATTCTCATCACGCGGCTTGCCCACGGTATTCCGGTGGGCGGCGAGCTTGGCTATGTTGACGGCTTTACTCTCACCCATGCGTTCCGCGGCAGAAAACCCCTGCTTGATTGATTCCGCATCGGCGCCTAGGCGGCGCTTTTAACTGGCTTTTTCTATGACACTTCCTCTTACCGCTATTAATGTGCCGTCGGCCCCTGAAACCATTGAGTGGATTACCCAGCCGGAGGAGCTAAACCAATGGCTGGACAGCGCTCCGGGTGTTCCCCTTGTTCTTGATACAGAATTTGAGCGGGTAAATACCTTTTATCCTATAGCAGGGCTGGTTCAGCTTGGCCTCGGAAACAGTTTTTGCCTTGTGGATCCCGACGTAGTGGAGCAGTCATCCCGCTTCCGGGAGGTTCTTGCCGATCCGGCGGTAACGAAGCTGCTGTACGCCATGAGTGAAGATCTTGAGCTGTTTCGTGATTGGCTCGGTATAAAGCCGAAAGGTGTTATAGATTTACAAATTGGAGCTGCTTTAGCGGGAGCCGGCTTTTCCGTAGGTTATGCGCGGCTTGTGGAGGCGCTGTTTGGTGAGGCATTGGACAAAACTGTTACCCGTTCGGACTGGATATCCCGCCCTTTGAGCGAGGCCCAGCAACGTTATGCGATAGAAGACATACGGTTTCTTGAACCCATGTATCAGTGGGTTACGGCACATCTGAAAGAGCGAGGGCTAGAAGCGGCGCTTGTAGAAGAGTCCACCCGTTTTGCCGATGAGCTTGCAGGGCAGGACGACCCGCACCATCATTACCTTCGCTTGCGTGGCGGCTGGGCTTTGACCTTACAGCAGCAGCTTGTGCTCAAAAATTTGGTGGTCTGGCGCGAGCTCGAAAGTAGAGAGCGTGACCGCCCGCGGGGTAGGGTGTTGGCAGATCCTCTGCTTATTGCCATTGCAGACCGGCTACCGCAGTCCCTCAACGACTTGTCTAATATCCAGGGTGTTCCGGGGGGCGTAGTTCGGCGTTATGGCGACGCCTTGCTGAAGCTTGTTGCGCAAGGGCGTAAAGCTGATACTTCTGGGCTAGAACGCATTGCGCCACCACTGAGTCGGGACCAGCAGGTGTACTTTAAAAACTTGAAACGGTTTTTTAGAAGTGCGGCAGAAGCTGCTGATATTCCAATAGAATTGCTTGCCCCAAGAAAGCGTTTGGAGAAAGTGGTGCAAGACAAAAGCTTGGCTGACAGCCCATTTTTCCATGGCTGGCGCACGAGAATTCTCGCGCCGGTAATGAACGATATCGAGGATTATCTGCAATCATGAAAGATCGGGAATTTGTGTCTGTTTTCCGAAGCAGCAAAAAGAGCGATACCTATATCTTTGTTCGTCGTGGACAGAATTGGGAGGAGTTGCCTGAAAGCCTTAGAGGGATTTTTGGTAACCCGATTCATTCTATGGATTTGGTTATGACGCCGGAGCGCAAGCTTGCCAGAACAACCGGTGAGCAGGTACTTAGCGCCCTAGCTGAAAAATATTTCTTTTTGCAGATGCCGGAAGAGCAAGACTCTTATGTTGTCGATTTTCGTACCAAGCCGGGGCTGAGAAACTCATGATTGCGCAAATCCCGTTCTGGCAGCGCAAGCGCCTGAGCGAGATGACGCAACAGGAATGGGAGTCATTGTGTGACGGTTGCGGAAAATGCTGCCTCAACAAGCTCGAAGATGAAGACACAGGCGAGGTTTACCATACTGAGTTGGTTTGCCGTTTTATGGATGAAAGTACCTGCCAGTGTACGGTGTACTCAGATCGGCTTGAGAAAGTACCGGGCTGTACAGTGCTGACACCAGGTACGGTGAACGATTACCATTGGCTACCTCACACCTGCGCATACCGCACCTTGGCGGAGGGTCGGCCTCTTGCTGATTGGCACCCATTACGTAGCGGGAACCCGAACACGGTTCACGAGGCCGGTGTATCCATACGTCACAAAGTTATCCGTGAGGACAAAGTGGCGGAAGAAAACTGGGAAGAACACATCATTCACTGGGTTCTGTAATGATCGATATTGATGCACAAATTGCTTACGGCATCTTCTGGGCCGCTTATGCTATCGCTTTCGTTGTGTTTTTTTACATGATGAAAAAGCTGTTCAGGTTTTTGCCGTTGTACGGCCTGCGTACCCTTCTGCTCGCCGCGCTCGTGGCCCTATTGCTGACGCCCGTAGAGTCCCCTGAACTGGCAGGCTGGTGGATACCCGCTTGGCTTTTCGGAGGTTATGAGCAGATTCTGGGTGACGCAGATAACGCTGGCAGAGCATGGCTGAATCTCAGTATCGGGGGGCTTGTTATGCTCTTGGTCTGGATTCTTGACATGGTCCGTTACCGTTTGTCCCGGCGCTGAGACAACCCAATTCATTTCGTTTGAGAACAACAATGCCAAGATCCTTTACGCTGGTTTTCTTCATTGCTTTACTGCTGCCCGCAACGCTTTGGGCTCAGGACGCCGCACCGCTAACGCTGCCGGAAAGCCCGGATGTACGCATCATTGTGGACATTTCAGGGTCAATGAAAGAAACCGACCCGAATAACCTACGGCAACCTGCTGTAAGGCTGCTGGCAAGGGTGATCCCAGAAGGCAGTACCGCGGGCGTTTGGACCTTCGGGCAGTATGTGAACATGCTGGTGCCCCATGGTGAAGTGACGGACGCGTGGCGCGAAACCGCGATTGAACGGTCACCAAAAATAAACTCCGTAGCCCTTCGCACAAATCTTGGTAAAGCCATTGAAGTTGCCAGTGATGATTTTGTAACCGGTGGCACCCTTGAGAACACCCACTTCATTTTGCTGACGGATGGCAAGGTTGATATATCAAACAGCGCCGATGTTAATCAGGCGGAAGAAAAGCGAATTCTTGGTGGTGTTCTTGATGCGCTGGTTGCAAAAGGTGCCACTTTCCATCCGGTTGCCTTATCGGAGCAGGCAGATGCCGGGTTCCTGAAGACTCTTGCTACAAAATCACAGGGTAGCTTCCGGGTTGCAGACACGGCAGAGTCTCTTAATCTTGCTTTTCTCGATGCTCTGAATACTGCTGCCCCGCAGGAGCAGATTCCTATTGAAGGTAATGCCTTCGCTGTGGATGCCGGGGTCAACGAATTTACCGCACTGATATTCCGTGGCTCGGCCGCTGGAGCTGAAGAACTTGAGCTGGTTCGACCTGATGGAGAAACCCTTCAGCAATCAGACCAGCCGGACAACGTTCGCTGGGCAAGAGAAGCAGCCTATGACCTTATAACCATCAAACAGCCTCTGGCCGGGGAGTGGCGGGCTAAAGGTCAACTCGGTGAAGGTAGTCGCGTTACGGTCGTTAGTGATTTGAGAATGGTGGCTGCTCCGATACCTGCAACGTTTACCGCAGAATCTCCCGTGGATGTTCGCGTGGCTTTCTTCGAAAAAGAAGAAAAAGTAACCAATTCCGAATTTCTCAACGTAATGAGTGTAACTCTAAGCCTGACCTCTGAAGACGGTCGTAGCGGCAGCAAGACTTTATCTGGGGATCAGCCACCTGCGGATGGTGAGTACTCGGATTCCATCAGCAAATTGCCGGTTGCAGGGCTGTACCGCATAGATGTTGTTGCCGATGGTAAAACGTTTTCACGCAAATTTACCGCCACAACTGAATTTCTAGTGCCTGAGGGCATGGTTGAACCGAGCCTTGAGTCGCCTATAGATGTAAGTATGGCTGAAACGGCTGAGCAGGCACCGTCAGGTTCTGAGTCGGAGCTGGAGCAGGAGCCAGCCGTTGAGCCGGAGTCGGCACCAGAGCAGAAGCCAATAGAAGAGCCAGAGCCCGCGATTGAGCCCGAACCTGAAGCGCCAGCGGCCTCGGTTACGCCAGAGCCTGAAGAGACTCCAGAAGAGTCTGGAACCCTGCCCATACCCTTATGGATGATCGGCGCGGGAGCAGGGGCGTTAGTGCTTTTTGCATTGATTGTATTCTTGCTTTTACGCAAGCGTCGTAATGCTGCCACTGTAGAAGAAACAACGCAGGAAGACTCGGAAAGTCTGGATGAGTTGCAACAGGCAATGGCAGATATTGAAGCAGAAGCGCCTGTTGTCATGCCTGAACCCGAACCAGAATTAGAGCCAGAGCCAGAGCCAGA